>NC_017390.1:1276999-4026286 GCF_000026985.1 Erwinia pyrifoliae DSM 12163 | reverse complement strand
AGCGGTGAGGATCGGTCAGCGATCGTCTTTCCGATCCCCCTGAAATCTCCGTTTCCCATGCCGGGTTTTGTAAATATTTCGCTTTTTAGCGGCTTTTTTACGCCTTTTTCTGTGGATAACATGGCTAACTACCGGGTGAAAACCGGTTATTATCCCAATAACAACCTGGCATCCTCCCTGAGCCTGTGCATAACATGCCATTTAGATCCCAGCTTATACGGTTCAGGATCACCGATCGTTAACAGCTAACGATCGTCTCTAATAAGTTGATCGTTATCAGTAAAACCGGCTTATCCACAGAGATCGTCGATCCTAATAGAAGATCTAATAAAGAGATCTCTAAATAAAAAAGATCTTCTTTTTAATACACGAAGATCCCGATGCTTTCCCCATCGTCTAAAGTTGAGTAGAATCCACGCCCTCAGCAACATCCCTTAATTCGCACAAGCCGCGAGGTGCAGTACCATGTTTTATCCAGATCCTTTTGACGTCATCGTTATCGGTGGTGGTCATGCGGGGACAGAAGCCGCCATGGCCGCTGCTCGTATGGGTCAACAAACCCTGCTGTTAACGCATAACATCGATACGCTGGGACAGATGTCCTGTAACCCGGCAATTGGTGGTATTGGGAAAGGACATCTGGTTAAAGAAGTGGATGCGCTGGGCGGCCTGATGGGCCACGCTATTGACCAAGCGGGTATTCAGTTTAGGATACTAAACGCCAGTAAAGGACCGGCCGTTCGTGCCACTCGTGCTCAGGCCGATCGCGTGTTATACCGTCAGGCGGTACGCACCGCACTGGAGAATCAACCTAACCTGATGATCTTCCAGCAGGCAGTTGAAGATCTGCTGGTGGAAAACGATCGTGTGGTTGGCGCAGTGACCCAGATGGGTCTGAAGTTCCGTGCCAAAGCCGTGGTATTAACCGTCGGAACCTTCCTGGATGGCAAAATTCATATCGGCATGGATAATTACAGCGGTGGCCGTGCAGGCGATCCGCCGTCAATTCCCCTGTCGCGCCGTTTGCGTGAACTGCCGCTGCGCGTCGGTCGCCTGAAAACCGGTACTCCACCGCGTATTGATGCCCGCACGATCGATTTCAGCCTGCTGGCTCCGCAACACGGCGATAACCCTCTACCGGTCTTCTCGTTTATGGGTGATGTGCGCCAGCACCCACAGCAGGTGCCTTGCTATATCACCTACACCAACGAAAAAACCCATGAGGTTATCCGTAATAACCTCGACCGCAGCCCGATGTATGCCGGCGTGATTGAAGGGATCGGCCCACGTTACTGCCCGTCAATCGAAGACAAAGTCATGCGCTTTGCCGATCGTAATGCGCACCAGATCTTCCTGGAGCCGGAAGGGCTAACCAGCAACGAAATCTATCCTAATGGCATCTCCACCAGCCTGCCGTTTGATGTGCAAATGCAAATCGTCCGTTCCATGCACGGCATGGAAAATGCAAAAATCGTCCGTCCGGGCTATGCCATCGAATACGATTTTTTCGATCCGCGCGATCTCAAACCAACGCTTGAAAGCAAATACATTCAGGGTCTGTTCTTTGCCGGACAGATCAACGGTACCACCGGCTACGAAGAAGCTGCGGCACAGGGGCTGCTGGCTGGCCTGAATGCCGGCCGTCTCTCGGCGGACAAAGAGAGCTGGGCGCCACGGCGCGATCAGGCCTATCTCGGGGTGCTGGTGGACGATCTCTGTACCCTCGGCACCAAAGAGCCGTACCGCATGTTCACCTCGCGCGCGGAATATCGCCTGATGTTGCGCGAAGATAACGCCGATCTGCGACTGACCGCTGCCGGACGCGAGCTGGGCCTGGTCGATGATGCCCGCTGGGCGCGCTTCAATGAGAAGCTGGAAAGCATTGAACAGGAGCGCCAGCGCCTGCGTGATATCTGGGTACACCCTAAATCAGAATGCGTGGCTGACGTTAACAGCGTTATCAGTGCTGCCCTGACCAAAGAGGCCAGCGGCGAAGACCTGCTGCGTCGTCCGGAAATGACCTATCAGCAGCTGATGACTCTGAGCCACTTCGCTCCGGCTCTGGCCGATGCGCAAGCGGCGGAACAGGTTGAAATCCAGGTCAAATATGAAGGCTATATTGCCCGTCAGCAGGAAGAGATCGACAGACAGCTGCGCAATGAAAATACGGCGCTACCCGTCGATCTGGATTATCAGCAGGTCAGCGGACTGTCCAATGAGGCGATTGCCAAACTCAACGAGAGTAAACCGGGTTCAATTGGTCAGGCATCGCGTATTTCTGGCATTACGCCGGCGGCGATCTCAATTCTGCTTATTTATCTTAAAAAACAGGGCCTGTTGCGTAAAAGTGCATGATTAGTCAACTTTCGATATTACTTAAAAGTGCAGGTATTCCCCTGTCCGATAGTCAGAAACAGCAGCTGGTCGGTTATGTCGGAATGCTGCACAAATGGAATAAGGCTTACAACCTGACCTCGGTGCGCGATCCGCAGCAGATGCTGGTACGCCATATTCTCGATAGCATCGTGGTGGAACCGCATCTGGTCGGCGACCGATTTATCGACGTCGGCACCGGCCCTGGCCTGCCGGGCGTACCTTTGGCGATTGTGCGCCCGCAGGCGCACTTCACCCTGCTGGATAGCCTGGGCAAGCGTGTACGCTTCCTGAAACAGGTTCAGCACGAGCTTAAGCTTGCAAACATTACGCCGGTGCAGAGTAGGGTAGAAGACTTTGCAGGCGAACCGCCGTTTGATGGCGTGATTAGCCGGGCATTTGCCTCACTCACTGATATGGTCAGCTGGTGCCACCATTTACCGGGCCAGCAGGGGCGGTTTTACGCCTTAAAAGGCGTGCTGCCCGAAGATGAAATCGCGGCGCTGCCTGCAGGTTTCAGGGTAGAAAAAATCAGTCCGTTAACCGTCCCGCAGTTGGAAGGCGAGCGGCATCTGGTGATTATTGCCCCTGTGACAGATTGTTGAACCACCGATAAACACCCGCCAGCCTGTGCAGTGCTTGCGGTGTTAAGTCCAACTTCTGCTGATTCTGGCCCTTAAGGCGAATACCTTAAGGGGGATTTGGCTTTCTACAAAAAATTACCCGGCTGTGAAATGACTCTCAGATTCTGCTATCCGGCAGAAATTATCTGAACACTCCTGTTATATTTAACCGGGATTTTACATTCTATTAGCACCCTGCTCATTTTTTTCGGTCGTTTTCACCTGCTTATGGTCACTTATGAAAATATAAATGGGATATTAACCTGGCGTGAGTAATGACTTTTCTGTGTTAAATGTTTGCTACAAAAGTCAACAGAAGCTTTTTTTTCAAAGGAACATAGCATTTTCAGAGAATCACTCTTTATGCTTATGATTGTTAATGTTTTTTATTGGATTCACTATTAATGTTGAGTTATTGCGTTGCTTATTATCGCATCATGATATTACCAATTTGTGATCGTGGGCACGATTTATGTGCAAGAAAAGGCTCGAATTGCAGAAAAAAAACCACTCATTGCCGTTGTTCTGGCTTTTGAAAAACGAGCCGCCAGAAAGAAAATTAAATAATTGTTCACCTTTTCACTACTTATCGATTGAAATCACAGGTGCGCACCGTATAATTTGCACGGTTTTTGCCGCCTTACTCAAACGAGCTAAGGCAAATTAATGCGACACGCGGCATACCCTAAGCCGGGCAGGAGAGTTTCAACGTCATGTCAGTGTCCCTTTATAGAGTGAAATTTGCCCGAACCGTGCTGTTGCTACAGCTGGTGACCTTCGTCGTAATCGGTGTGCTGTTTTCCTTTAAGGATTTGACCTGGGGTGTTTCCGCCTTTGCCGGTGGGCTGGCAGCCTGGCTGCCAAACGTGTTGTTTATGATTTTTGCCTGGCGTCATCAGGCGGGGCATGAAGTAACGGGCCGGCTTGCCTGGACTTTTGCGCTAGGTGAAGCGCTAAAGGTGATTGTTACTGTTCTCGTTCTTATCGTGGCGCTGGGTGTGTTTAAAGCGGTGTTTACGCCGCTGGGACTGGCCTGGTTATCGGTGCTGATGGTGCAAATCGTCGCTCCGGCTGTAATTAACAACAAAGGGTAAGAGGCATCATGGCTGCAGGAGAAATCTCTACGCCGCAAGAATACATAGGTCATCATCTGAATAACCTTCAGCTTGATCTGCGTACCTTCGAGCTAGTGAATCCGCACGACGCTCCGGCGACGTTCTGGGTATTAAATATCGACTCCATGCTTTTCTCTGTGGTACTGGGGCTGGTGTTCCTGGTGCTGTTTCGCCAGGTAGCGAAATCAGCGACCAGCGGCGTGCCGGGCAAATTACAGGCCGCTATCGAGCTGGTTATCGGTTTCGTTGATAACAACGTGCGCGATATGTACCACGGCAAAAGCAAAGTTATCGCTCCGCTGGCCCTGACGATTTTCGTCTGGGTGTTCCTGATGAACTTCATGGACCTGCTGCCTATTGATTTGCTGCCGTATATCGGTGAGCACATCTTCGGTCTGCCAGCGTTGCGTGTGGTGCCCTCTGCCGACGTGAATATCACGCTGTCAATGGCGCTTGGCGTATTTGTTTTGATTCTGTTCTACAGCATCAAGATGAAAGGCATTGGCGGCTTTAGTAAAGAGCTGACACTGCAACCCTTCAACCACCCGATTTTCATTCCGATCAACCTGATTCTGGAAGGCGTGAGCCTGCTGTCCAAACCGGTATCTCTGGGTCTGCGACTGTTCGGAAATATGTATGCGGGTGAATTGATTTTTATCCTGATTGCCGGTCTGTTGCCGTGGTGGTCACAGTGGATTCTGAGTGTGCCCTGGGCCATTTTCCACATCCTGATCATTTCGCTGCAGGCTTTCATTTTCATGGTCTTAACGATTGTCTATCTGTCGATGGCATCTGAAGAACATTGATACTTTTCTCAACACTACTGCGTTTTAACTGAAACAAACTGGAGACTGTCATGGAAAACCTGAATATGGATCTGCTGTACATGGCTGCCGCTGTGATGATGGGCCTGGCGGCAATCGGTGCTGCGATCGGTATCGGCATCCTCGGAGGTAAATTCCTGGAAGGCGCCGCGCGCCAGCCGGATCTGATCCCTCTGCTGCGTACGCAGTTCTTTGTTGTAATGGGTCTGGTGGATGCAATCCCGATGATCGCTGTTGGTCTGGGTCTGTACGTGATGTTTGCTGTCGCGGCGTAAGGACCTATTGTTCATCGCTCTGCTTGCGCGGATGCGATGAACGGCTTCTGCCGTCGTAAGTCACTGCGGCAGAAAAAGTTAAATTAACAAGAGGCATTGTGCTGTGAACATTAACGCAACAATCCTCGGCCAGGCTATCGCGTTCATCCTGTTTGTAGCGTTCTGCATGAAGTACGTATGGCCGCCGCTTATGGCCGCTATCGAAAAGCGCCAGAAAGAAGTTGCCGACGGCCTTGCTTCCGCTGAACGTGCCAAGAAAGATTTGGATCTCGCACAGGCGAGTGCGACCGATCGGCTGAAAAAAGCGAAGGACGACGCTCAGGTCATCATCGAGCAGGCGAACAAACGCCGCGCGCAGATCCTGGACGAAGCCAAAGCAGAGGCTGAGCAAGAACGTAACAAGATCGTCACCCAAGCGCAGGCTGAAATTGACGCCGAACGCAAACGTGCTCGTGAAGAGTTGCGCAAGCAGGTCGCGATGTTGGCTGTTGCCGGCGCCGAGAAAATCATTGAACGTTCCGTGGATGAAGCTGCTAACAGCGACATCGTAGATAAACTGGTCGCTGAACTGTAAGGAGGGAGGGGCTGATGTCTGAATTTACCACTGTAGCTCGCCCCTACGCCAAAGCAGCTTTTGACTTTGCTGTTGAGCATCAACGTGTCGATCGCTGGCAGCAGATGCTGGCGTTTGCCGCCTCGGTGGCAAGCAATGAACAGATGACAGATCTCCTTTCCGGCGCACTGGCGCCGGAAGCGTTGTCTGAAACATTCATCGCGATTTGTGGTGACCAACTCGACGAAGCCGGTCAGAACCTGATTAAGGTCATGGCTGAAAACGGACGTTTACCCACGCTTACCGCTGTTCTGGAACAGTTCATCCAACTGCGTGCCGCACATGATGCGACCGCCGAGGTTGAGGTTATCTCTTCCACAACACTGAGTGACGTACAGCTGGCTAAAATTAGCGCCGCGATGGAAAAACGTCTGTCACGCAAAGTTAAGCTGAATTGCAAAATTGATAAGTCTGTAATGGCAGGCGTAATCATCCGTGCGGGTGATATGGTCATTGACGGCAGCGTACGCGGTCGTCTTGAACGCCTCGCAGACGTCTTGCAGTCTTAAGGGGACTGGAGCATATGCAACTGAATTCCACCGAAATCAGCGAACTGATCAAGCAGCGCATTGCTCAGTTCAATGTAGTGAGCGAAGCTCACAACGAAGGTACTATCGTTTCTGTAAGTGACGGCATCATCCGCGTACACGGCCTGGCCGATGTGATGCAGGGTGAGATGATTGCCCTGCCGGGCAACCGTTACGCAATCGCACTGAACCTGGAGCGCGACTCCGTAGGTGCCGTGGTGATGGGTCCATACGCTGACCTCGCCGAAGGCATGACGGTGAAGTGTACTGGCCGTATCCTCGAAGTTCCGGTTGGCCGTGGCCTGCTGGGCCGCGTGGTGAACACCCTGGGTGCACCTATCGACGGTAAAGGCGCTATCGACAACGACGGTTTCTCACCGATCGAAGTGATTGCTCCCGGCGTTATCGACAGGCAGTCTGTCGATCAGCCGGTTCAGACCGGCTACAAATCTGTTGATGCGATGATTCCAATCGGCCGTGGCCAGCGTGAGCTGATCATCGGTGACCGTCAGACCGGTAAAACCGCGATGGCGATCGATGCCATCATCAACCAGCGCGATTCCGGCATCAAATGTGTGTACGTGGCCATCGGCCAGAAGGCTTCTACCATCGCTAACGTGGTGCGCAAGCTGGAAGAGCACAACGCGCTGGCTAACACCATCGTGGTGGTGGCGACCGCATCTGAGTCTGCCGCGCTGCAATACCTGGCGCCTTATGCCGGTTGCGCGATGGGCGAATACTTCCGTGACCGTGGCGAAGACGCGCTGATCGTATACGATGACCTGTCCAAACAGGCTGTTGCTTACCGTCAGGTTTCTCTGCTGCTGCGCCGTCCACCGGGCCGTGAAGCATTCCCTGGCGACGTGTTCTACCTCCACTCCCGTCTGCTGGAGCGTGCTTCCCGCGTGAGCGCCGACTACGTTGAGCGTTTTACCAACGGTGAAGTGAAAGGTAAAACCGGTTCACTGACGGCTCTGCCGATCATCGAAACCCAGGCGGGTGACGTTTCTGCGTTCGTTCCAACCAACGTAATCTCGATTACCGACGGTCAGATCTTCCTGGAAACCAACCTGTTTAACTCCGGTATTCGTCCGGCGGTTAACCCGGGTATCTCCGTTTCTCGTGTGGGTGGTGCTGCTCAGACTAAGATCATCAAGAAACTGTCCGGCGGTATTCGTACCGCGCTGGCACAGTATCGTGAGCTGGCAGCGTTCTCTCAGTTCGCTTCCGATCTGGATGAAGCAACCCGCAAACAGCTGAGCCACGGTCAGAAAGTGACCGAACTGCTGAAACAGAAACAGTATGCGCCAATGTCCGTAGCGCAACAGGGTCTGGTGCTGTTTGCCGCCGAGCGTGGCTTTCTGAATGACGTCGAACTGGCGAAAATCGGTAGCTTCGAAGCGGCACTGCTGGCTTATGCGGATCGCGATCATGCAGAGCTGATGGCTGATATCAACCAGTCTGGTAACTATAACGGCGAAATCGAAGAGAAGCTGAAAGGCCTCCTCGAAACGTTTAAAGCAACCCAGTCCTGGTAATGTCTGGCGGCTTGTCCCTTAGGGGGCAGGCCGCAAGGCTTTGAGGAGAAGCTTATGGCCGGCGCAAAAGAGATACGTAGTAAGATCGGCAGCGTGCAAAACACGCAGAAGATCACCAAAGCGATGGAAATGGTCGCCGCCTCCAAAATGCGTAAATCGCAAGAACGCATGGCGGCCAGCCGTCCTTATGCAGAGACCATGCGCAAAGTGATTGGTCACATTGCGTTAGGTAATCTGGAATACAAGCACCCTTACCTGGATGAGCGTGACGTTAAGCGCGTTGGCTATCTGGTCGTATCTACCGACCGCGGGCTTTGTGGTGGTTTGAACATTAACCTGTTCAAAAAAGTGCTGACGGATATGAAATCCTGGGCTGATAAAGGCGTCGAGAGCGATCTGGCGATTATCGGTTCCAAAGGCATGTCATTCTTCGGCTCTGTCGGTGGCAACGTGGTTGCCCAGGTTAACGGCATGGGCGATAAACCTGCCCTGTCTGACCTGATTGGCCCGGTCAAAGTCATGCTTCAGGCATACGATGAAGGCCGAATCGACAAGCTGTACATTGTCAGCAACAAATTTATCAACACCATGTCTCAGTCTCCACAGATCGTACAGCTGCTGCCGTTACCGCCAGCAGATGATGCGGAAGGCGTTGTGAAGAAGAGTACCTGGGACTATCTGTATGAACCCGACCCGAAAGCGCTGCTGGACACGTTACTGCGTCGCTACGTCGAGTCTCAGGTTTACCAGGGTGTTGTTGAAAACCTGGCCAGCGAGCAGGCCGCGCGAATGGTGGCGATGAAAGCCGCAACCGATAACGGCGGAAACCTGATCAAAGAGCTGCAGTTGGTATACAACAAAGCTCGTCAGGCCAGCATCACCCAGGAACTTACCGAGATCGTCTCGGGGGCCTCCGCGGTTTAACCAGGTACTGCTCAGGCGATGACGCTGGCAGTAAAGGGGCGAGTCATGATGCGTTGACCTGGTAAGCAATTCAGGTGATCGGGTACCGCTAACCCCGCTGCGGCTTCATAAACGTCGGGTAGAAATGAATTAGGTAGAGGATTCAAGATGGCTACTGGAAAGATTGTCCAGGTAATCGGCGCCGTGGTTGACGTCGAGTTCCCTCAGGACGCAGTACCACAAGTGTACAGCGCCCTTGAGGTTAAAAATGGTGATGCTCGTCTGGTGCTGGAAGTTCAGCAGCAGCTGGGCGGTGGCGTGGTTCGTACTATCGCTATGGGTTCTTCAGACGGCCTTAAGCGTGGTCTGGAAGCCGTTGACCTGCAGCACCCAATCGAAGTGCCGGTAGGTACTGCAACGCTTGGCCGTATCATGAACGTGCTGGGTGAGCCTATCGATATGAAAGGCGACATCGGCGAAGAAGAGCGCTGGGCGATTCACCGCTCTGCTCCTTCTTACGAAGATCAGTCGAATTCTCAGGATCTGCTGGAAACCGGCATCAAGGTTATCGACCTGATGTGTCCGTTCGCCAAGGGCGGTAAAGTCGGCTTGTTCGGTGGCGCGGGTGTAGGTAAAACCGTCAACATGATGGAGCTGATCCGTAACATCGCGGCTGAGCACTCCGGTTTCTCGGTATTTGCCGGTGTGGGTGAGCGTACCCGTGAAGGTAACGACTTCTACCACGAAATGACCGACTCTAACGTTATCGACAAAGTTTCTCTGGTCTATGGCCAGATGAACGAGCCGCCGGGTAACCGTCTGCGTGTTGCGCTGACCGGTCTGACGATGGCTGAAAAGTTCCGTGACGAAGGTCGTGACGTACTGCTGTTTATCGATAACATCTATCGTTACACCCTGGCCGGTACTGAAGTCTCCGCTCTGCTGGGGCGTATGCCTTCTGCGGTAGGTTACCAGCCAACGCTGGCGGAAGAGATGGGCGTTCTGCAGGAACGTATCACCTCAACCAAAACCGGTTCAATCACCTCCGTACAGGCCGTTTACGTTCCTGCGGATGACTTGACTGACCCGTCACCAGCCACCACCTTTGCACACTTAGATGCAACCGTGGTACTGAGCCGTCAGATCGCTTCTTTGGGTATCTACCCGGCCGTTGACCCGCTGGATTCCACCAGTCGTCAGCTGGATCCGCTGGTTGTTGGTCAGGAACACTATGACACCGCGCGTGGCGTTCAGTCACTGCTGCAGCGTTATCAGGAACTGAAAGACATCATCGCCATCCTGGGGATGGACGAACTGTCTGAAGAAGACAAACTGGTGGTAGCACGCTCGCGTAAGATGCAGCGCTTCCTGTCCCAGCCGTTCTTCGTGGCAGAAGTGTTCACCGGTTCTCCAGGTAAATACGTGTCTCTGAAAGATACCATCCGTGGCTTTAAAGGCATCATGGAAGGCGAGTTCGATCATCTGCCAGAGCAGGCTTTCTACATGGTGGGTTCTATCGAAGAAGCCGTGGAAAAAGCGAAGAAACTGTAATCAGACAGCCCTGAATCATTCAGGCTGCATTAAGGGCAGCAAAAGCGTAAATCTGCATCTTACCGAACGGGTGATGTGGATGAACGAGTTAGCCAACCCGCATGCAGCCTGGAGGTGGAAGGGAATAGTTTCACTGGAGATTAACTATGGCCATGACTTTTCACCTGGACGTTGTCAGCGCAGAACTGCAGATGTTCTCCGGTACTGTGCAAAGCATCCAGGTATCAGGTAGCGAAGGTGAATTGGGTATTCGCCCGAACCACGCTCCTCTCCTGACCGCCATTAAGCCTGGTATGATCCGCATCGTTAAGCAGCACGGTGAAGAAGAGGTGATTTACCTCTCCGGCGGCGTGCTGGAAGTGCAGCCCGGTGCGGTTACCGTTCTGGCTGACACGGCGATCCGCGGTAGCGATCTTGACGAAGCTCGCGCTCTGGAAGCGAAGCGCAAAGCCGAAGCGCATATGAACAGCTCTCACGGTGATGTTGACTTCGCGGTGGCGTCTGCGGAACTGGCGAAAGCGATTGCCAAACTGCGTGTGATCGAGTTGACGAAAAACGCGATGTAACTCAGGTTTAGGTTGCAGAAGGCCAGTCAGGAAACTGACTGGCTTTTTTTATGGCTTTTACCTGCTGTGTTTTCCGGCCGTCGCAATGACGATAGTCAAAGGCGGGTGGGCTAAAACATAGGTGTGATCGCTACACCGCGACCGGCGCGAGATGTTTTTTTCCGAAAAATATGTAGTATTTGACGGGGTAAACCGCTTAACTTTCATTTCATAAAAGATGAGTCAGGATGTCTATGTCAAACCGCCCGATGAGCGTGGTAATTCTTGCCGCTGGCAAAGGAACCCGCATGTATTCCGACCTGCCGAAGGTGCTGCATTTACTGGCAGGGAAACCGATGGTTCAGCACGTTATAGACGCGGCCAAAGCGCTGAATGCGCAGCGCGTTAATCTGGTTTACGGACACGGGGGGGAGCTGCTGAAAACGGCCCTCAACGATCGGTCCCTGAACTGGGTGCTGCAGGCGGAGCAGTTGGGCACGGGGCATGCGATGCAGCAGGCCGCGCCCTACTTTGCTGATGATGAAGACATTTTGATGCTGTACGGCGATGTGCCGCTGATATCAAGCGAAACGCTGTGCCGTTTGCAGGAAGTGAAACCCGATGGTGGCATCGGCCTGCTGACGGTTAGCCTTGATAACCCGACCGGATATGGCCGCATCATCCGTGAAAACGGCCGGGTGGTTGGTATCGTCGAGCAGAAAGATGCCGCACCTGAACAGCTGGCGATCGGCGAAATCAATACCGGCATCCTGCTGGCGGGTGGCGCGGATCTGAAGCGCTGGCTGAGCAAACTGACCAATAACAATGCGCAGGGTGAATACTACATCACCGATATTATCGCGCTCGCTCACCAGGAAGGCCGTCAGATTGAGGCAGCGCATCCGGCACGCATCACAGAAACCGATGGGGTCAACAACCGCCTGCAGCTGGCAACGCTGGAGCGCGTTTACCAGGCTGAGCAGGCAGAAAAATTACTGCTGTCCGGCGTGATGTTACAGGATCCGGCGCGCTTCGACTTACGCGGTACGCTGGAGCACGGCCGCGATGTGGTCATTGATACCAACGTCATTATCGAAGGCCACGTCAAACTCGGTAACCGGGTGAAAATCGGCAGCGGCTGCGTGATCAAAAACAGCGTGATTGCCGACGACTGCATTATCAGCCCGTATAGCGTGATTGAAGACGCGCAGCTGGCTAATGCGTGCAGCGTGGGGCCGTTCGCCCGCTTACGCCCCGGTAGCGAGCTGGCAGAAGGCGCGCACGTTGGTAACTTTGTCGAGATGAAAAAAACGCGGCTCGGTAAAGGCTCCAAGGCCGGCCACCTCAGTTATCTTGGCGATGCGGAAATCGGTGCTAATGTTAATATCGGTGCCGGTACCATCACCTGTAACTACGATGGCGTCAATAAATCCCAAACGATTATCGGTGATGATGTCTTTGTCGGTTCTGATACCCAGCTGATCGCGCCGGTTAGCGTGGCGGCGGGCGTGACCATTGCTGCCGGCACCACCATTATGCGAGATGTCCCGGCTGCCGGGCTGGTCTACAATCGTAAAGAGCAGCAGCTGAACGCCAGCTGGCGGCGGCCGCAAAAGAAAAAGTAAGCTTCTCCAGGCTGTGGTTCGCCGCAGCCTGAAGCCCGCAGTAAAGATAAAAATAATCCCCACTCTCTATAAGGCTCGGGGGAACCGGAATATACCGGAACAATCAGGTCAGAAGACAATGCTGATGGCCTGTTCGCCATCATGTCAGGAAAATTACTATGTGTGGAATTGTTGGTGCTGTAGCGCAGCGTGATATTGCAGAAATCCTGCTGGAAGGGCTGCGCCGTCTGGAATACCGTGGCTATGACTCTGCCGGTCTGGCCGTTATTGACGCTAACGGGCAGGCAACCCGCCTGCGCCGCGTTGGCAAGGTGAGCAACCTGGTTGCCGCAGCGGAAAACACCGCGCTGGCGGGGGGAACCGGTATTGCGCATACGCGCTGGGCTACGCACGGTGAACCGTCGGAAAATAATGCCCATCCGCATATTTCCGGCGATATCATCATCGTTCACAACGGCATTATTGAAAACCATGAGCCGCTGCGCGAGCTGATGATCGGTCGGGGCTACACCTTTACCTCAGAAACTGATACCGAAGTGGTCGCGCACCTGGTGAACTGGGAACGGCAAAATGGCGGTACACTGCTGGAAGTGGTGCGGCGCGTTATTCCGCAGCTGCGCGGTGCATACGGTATGGTTATTCTGGACAGCCGCGACCCGTCTACGCTGGTTGCTGCGCGTTCCGGCAGCCCGCTGGTGATTGGCCGTGGCGTGGGTGAAAACTTTATTGCCTCGGACCAGGTGGCGCTGCTGCCGGTTACGCGCCGCTTTATCTATCTGGAAGAAGGTGATATTGCGCAAATTACCCGCCGTGATGTGATGATTGTCGATTGCAGCGGTGACCTTGTACAGCGTCGCGAAATCGAATCGAACACGCAGTATGATGCTGGCGATAAAGGCACTTACCGCCACTACATGCAGAAAGAGATTTACGAACAGCCGGTGGCGATCAAAAACACCCTGAGCGGTCGTTTCAGCCACGGAGAAGTCGATCTGTCCGAGCTGGGGCCGAATGCCGATTCGCTGCTGGCAGACGTTGAGCATATCCAGATTGTCGCCTGTGGCACTTCATACAACTCCGGCATGGTTTCGCGCTACTGGTTTGAATCACTGGCCAACGTGCCCTGTGATGTGGAGATCGCTTCTGAATTTCGCTACCGCAAGTCTGCAGTGCGTAAAAACAGCCTGCTGATCACCCTTTCTCAGTCCGGTGAAACCGCCGATACGCTGGCGGCACTGCGCCTGTCAAAAGAGCTGGGTTATCTGGGATCGCTGGCCATCTGCAACGTGGCGGGTTCTTCCCTGGTGCGTGAATCCGACCTGGCGCTGATGACGAAAGCCGGTACGGAAATCGGCGTGGCGTCGACCAAAGCCTTCACTACCCAGCTCACCGTACTGCTAATGCTGGTGGCAAAAATTGGCCGTCTTAAAGGCGTTAATCCGCAGGTGGAACACGATATTGTTCACTCCCTGCAGGCTTTGCCGAGCCGTATTGAGCAGATGCTGTCACAGGATGAGCTTATTGCCTCTCTGGCAGAGGATTTCTCTGATAAACATCATGCGCTGTTCCTCGGCCGTGGCGATCAGTACCCGATCGCGATGGAAGGGGCGCTGAAGCTGAAAGAGATCTCCTATATTCACGCCGAAGCCTACGCTGCCGGTGAGCTGAAACATGGCCCGCTGGCGCTGATCGATGCCGATATGCCGGTGATTGTGGTTGCGCCGAACAATGAACTGCTGGAAAAGCTGAAGTCGAACATCGAAGAAGTGCGCGCCCGTGGCGGCCTGCTGTATGTCTTCGCCGATGCGGATGCCGGTTTTGCCAACAGCGAAGGGATGCGTATCATTCCGCTGCCGCATGTTGAAGAGGTGATCGCGCCAATCTTCTACACCGTGCCGTTGCAGCTGCTCAGCTACCATGTGGCGCTGATTAAAGGCACCGACGTGGATCAGCCGCGCAACCTGGCTAAATCGGTGACGGTGGAATAAGGGGCAACCGTTAACCGGCAGGGCTGACAAAGCCGCTATTAACGCGAAAAGCCCGGCAGGCTGTATTCACAGCGTGCCGGGCTTTTTTTAGGTTAATAACAATGCGGTAATGCATGAAAAAGCCACGAGAAAAACAGCCGCTTCCCACAAGCGACAGAACCACCTTGCCCATTCTGGAATATCGGCTCCGTAGCCTGACAATATCTCGCTTCATGCGTCCGGTTTCCGACAGTATTATGCGATTTTATTGCGTTAATGATACCCGGGGAGGGGGAGATGCCAAAAGAACTTAGGGGTAAAGCACTCCTCTTCTGAACACCCAAAGCGGGTTGCAGTCAGTGGTGCAGCCGTTCTCCGGTTCTCCGAAAAACGGATATGGGTTAAAGTCAGTGTGGATGCAGCTTCTGCAAGCGGTTGTACGAAGTATAAATGAAATAACGTAAACGGTGCTTTGTTACTCCTTCTTAATACGTGAGCTAAGATACAGTGACAGGTAATGACCGATCTTTTTAACGCCAACAAAGCCAATAAATCCACCAATAGCAACCGTCATACTTTGTGGTATATGGAAGAAATTCATTGCTGAAACTGTCGTCAATGTTAAAGCCCCACAGAGCAACCCTTCTGTCACTGTTTTCCCCCGAGATTCGCCCGAGTATTTCATACGCAGCACGGCGATACCAATAGCCATTAATACACCACCAATGGGAACCTCCCCGCGCCACCATGATTTTATCATCTCCAATACATTAACATTGAGCCAGAACGCCATATATACACTCTTTTAAAAAGATTAAAATATCAAAACGAAGCAGATATCAACCTCGCATATATTGCCTTATTGATTATTTTGCATGCCACCTTGCTGAAGGTTTCTCTATTAATAGCCTTTTATTTAGTGAAATCACCCTCGTTCTGTTGTGTGGTTTTTTGGACATTATTTTCCTGAAAAATAACATTTAACGCTGCGGGATTCTTTTCTGCGGCTCTCTGTTAAATATTGGTTGATATATTATGAATAACGAGGATTAAATCGATTAATTTGTTGTAACATGCGTTAAATATCTTTGAATTATCGACGGACTGTGATTTTTTAAGAGGTTTGATTCGCTTCTGATAAGGGTGGCTGCAATGAAAACGAGTAACAGAGGGGCGGTTTTTGCTGAAATCATCGGCGCTGCACGAAGGTACGGAGCCTTTCCGGAGGTACACTTATGATGCGCTGTCCAATTTGCAATAACGCTTCACATACAAGAACCAGTCGTTATATCTCCGGGCAAACGAAAGAAGCGTATTATCAGTGCCAAAATATAAGGTGTTCCTGTACGTTTAAAACAATAGAAAGCGTGACTAAGATTCTGAGAAAGCCGGATGCTGAAATTTCCTTCCCTCCAACCGAATCCTTTTAGTGACTCGAGATGGCTGTTGATTTTATGTTATTGGCCGCCTTCCACCAGGATCGCATTCAGCGCATTTTCTCTGATGGAGAACGGCGATGCTCTTTAGCAGAATATCCATTTATGAAAAACATCTGCCCCTTCTTTTTTGCCCTGCTGGATAGTCTTGATTTCAGATGGTGTAGGCTCCATATGGAGCCATTCTGATTGTCATTGCGTCACCGTGGGCAGCGCGGCGGAGCCGGTTGTTGTCGTGAGCGCATAGCCAGCGTCATGGCAGACCAGCACTGGCCAGGTGGTCATGGCCGGCTGTCATAATTCTGTCATATTAGCGACATTTTACTGTCACCAAACTGTCCTATTTTGCCTCCAGCAGCAATAATTAATCATACGAACGCGGTAACCGACCTGACTTTATTATCCCGTGGAGGGAATATGACTTTGATGCGCAAAACCCTGGCTCAATGCGTTGCGTTAACCCTTTCTCTGAGCGCCGCCTCTGCGATGGCGGCGACTAATTTGACCGGTGCTGGCGGCACCTTCCCGGCACCGGTTTATAACAAGTGGGCGGCAGAGTACAACACCGCTACGGGCAGCCAGGTTAACTATCAGGGTATCGGCTCTTCCGGCGGCGTGAAGCAAATTATTGCTAAAACCGTCGACTTCGGTGCGTCAGATGCGCCGATGAAAGACGAAGACTTAGCCAAAAATGGTCTGTTCCAGTTCCCGACGGTGATCGGTGGAGTGGTGCTGGCGGTGAATATTCCCGGCATTAAATCCGGTGAGCTAACGCTGGATGGTAAAACCGTGGGTGATATCTACCTTGGCACCATCAGGAAGTGGAACGATCCGGCTATCGCCAAACTTAATCCGGGCGTGAAGTTGCCTGATTCTAATATCAACGTGGTACGCCGCGCTGATGGGTCCGGTACGTCATTTGTCTTCACCAGCTATCTGTCTAAGGTGAACGAAGACTGGAGCAGCAAAGTGGGGAAAGGCAGTACCGTTAACTGGCCGGTAGGCCTGGGCGGTAAGGGCAACGACGGCGTGGCCGCGTTCGTACAGCGTCTGCCCGGCTCTATCGGTTATGTCGAATACGCTTACGCGAAACAGAACAGCCTTGCTTATACCAAACTGGTCGATGCTGATGGTAAAGCGATTGCACCGAGCGAAAAAAGCTTCAGCGATGCGGCTAAAGGCGCTAACTGGAGCACCTCGTTCGCTCAGGATCTGACCTATCAGAAGGGTGACAATGCGTGGCCAATCACCTCCACCACCTTTATTCTGCTACATAAAGAGCAGGTCAATGCAGAGAAAGGCGCAGCGGTGCTGAAGTTCTTTGACTGGGCTTACAAAAACGGCGGCAAAACCACGACGGCTCTCGACTACGCGGCACTGCCGGATGCTGTGGTAGAGCAAATTCGTGCCGCCTGGAAAACCAATGTGAAAGACAGCTCAGGTAAAACGTTGTACTAATTGCTTAAAACGCCACCTTACATGTGGCGCAGATAATCCGTGCGGGCAAGGTGCCTTGCCCGCGATGTATCAGCTGAAACCGACTTGAGAATCCTATGGCTGCAAGCAAGCCGACATTCAAGGCCCCCGGAAAACAGGGTGACATCATCTTCAGCGCGCTGGTGAAACTGGCTGCGCTGATTGTGCTGTTGCTGCTCGGCGGCATCATCGTTTCCCTGCTTTTCTCCTCATGGCCGAGCATCCAGAAGTTTGGTTTCTCCTTCCTGTGGAATAAAGAGTGGGATGCGCCGAACGAACAGTTTGGTGCGCTGGTGCCGATCTACGGCACCGTTGTCACCTCGGTTATTGCCCTGCTGATCGCTGTCCCGGTCAGTTTTGGCATCGCCCTGTTCCTGACCGAACTGGCTCCGGGCTGGCTGCGCCGTCCGCTGGGCGTGGCCATCGAACTGCTGGCGGCTATTCCCAGCATTGTTTATGGCATGTGGGGGCTGTTTATCTTTGCTCCGCTGTTTGCCACCTGGTTCCAGCAGCCGCTTGGCGACGTGCTGGCAAATGTCCCGATTGTGGGTGCGTTGTTCTCCGGCCCGGCTTTTGGTATCGGCATTCTCGCCGCCGGGATTATCCTGGCGATTATGATTATTCCTTATATCGCTTCGGTCATGCGTGACGTATTCGAACAAACGCCGGTGATGATGAAAGAGTCGGCTTACGGCATTGGTTGCACTACCTGGGAAGTTATTTGGCGGATTGTCCTGCCGTTCACCAAAAACGGGGTGATTGGCGGGATCATGCTGGGACTGGGGCGTGCGCTGGGTGAAACGATGGCGGTCACCTTTATTATTGGTAACACCTACCAGCTCGACAGCGCCTCACTGTTTATGCCCGGCAACAGCATCACCTCGGCGCTGGCCAATGAATTTGCTGAAGCTGAGTCCGGCGTACACACCGCCGCGCTGATGGAGCTGGGACTGATCCTGTTTGTCATCACCTTTATCGTGTTGGCCTGCTCCAAACTGATGATCCTGCGCCTGGCGAAAAGTGAAGGAGCACGCTCATGAGTACCCTTGATTTACAGGCACACGACCAACTGCTCGTCTCGCGGCGTAAAATGCAGGCGTGGCGGCGGATGAAAAACCGCATCGCCCTCACTTTGTCATTACTGACGATGGCCTTTGGCCTGTTTTGGCTGGTGTGGATCCTGTTCTCTACCGTGACGCGCGGTATGGATGGCATGTCTCTGGCGCTGTTTACCGAAAACACGCCGCCGCCAAATACGGCAGGGGGCGGTTTGGCCAATGCCCTGGCCGGCAGCGGCCTGCTGATTTTCTGGGCTACCGTGGTCGGTACGCCGCTTGGCATTATGGCGGGCATCTACCTGGCCGAATACGGGCGTAAATCCTGGCTGGCCGAAGCGATCCGCTTTATCAACGACATTCTGCTGTCGGCCCCTTCGATTGTGGTCGGGCTGTTTGTTTACACGGTGGTAGTGGCGCAGATGCAGCACTTTTCCGGCTGGGCCGGGATGATCGCGCTGGCGCTGTTACAGATCCCGATTGTTATCCGCACCACTGAAAATATGTTGAAACTGGTACCGGACAGTCTGCGTGAAGCGGCCTACGCGCTGGGAACGCCGAAATGGAAGATGATTTCGGCCATTACCCTGAAAGCATCGGTTTCCGGCATTCTCACCGGGGTGATGCTGGCGATAGCCCGTATTGCCGGGGAAACGGCTCCGCTACTGTTTACCTCGTTGTCGAATCAGTTCTGGAGCACCGACATGATGCAGCCGTTGGCAAACCTGCCGGTGACCATCTTCAAGTTCGCCATGAGCCCCTTTGCCGAATGGCAGAGTCTGGCCTGGGCGGGCGTGCTGATTATTACGTTGTGCGTGCTGTTATTGAACATACTGGCACGCGTTGTCTTCGCCAAAAGCAAACATTAATTGAGCCGTGCGGCGCTGGCGGCGCGGGCTAAGTGAGATAAAAATGGTTGATAACAGTTCCGCTCAGACGATTCAGGTTCGCAACCTGAACTTCTATTACGGAAAATTCCATGCGCTGAAAAACATCAATCTTGATATTGCCAAAAACCAGGTGACGGCGTTTATCGGCCCTTCCGGCTGTGGTAAATCGACCCTGCTGCGCACCTTTAACAAGATGTTTTCGTTGTACCCCGATCAGCGGGCGGAAGGGGAAATCTTACTGGATGGCGAGAATATTTTGACCGCCAGCCAGGATATCGCCCTGCTGCGCGCGCGCGTGGGCATGGTCTTCCAGAAGCCAACGCCATTCCCGATGTCGATATACGACAATATCGCTTTCGGCGTGCGGCTGTTTGAAAAGCTGTCGCGTGCCGATATGGACGAACGCGTGCAGTGGGCGCTGACCAAAGCGGCGCTGTGGACGGAAACCAAAGACAAGCTGCATCAGAGCGGTTACAGTCTTTCCGGCGGCCAGCAGCAGCGTCTGTGCATTGCGCGCGGTATCGCGATCCGCCCGGAAGTGCTGCTGTTGGATGAACCCTGTTCGGCGCTTGACCCGATTTCCACCGGGCGCATTGAAGAGTTGATTACCGAACTGAAACAGGATTACACCGTGGTGATCGTGACTCATAATATGCAGCAGGCAGCCCGCTGCTCCGACCGTACGGCGTTTATGTACCTTGGCGAACTGATTGAGTACAGCGATACCGACACGTTGTTTACCACACCACAAAAGAAGCAGACTGAAGACTATATCACCGGCCGCTATGGTTGATATGACTGGAGAAAACAATGGATAGCCTGAATCTGAACAAACATATCTCCGGCCAGTTCAACGCCGAGCTGGAGCACATCCGCACCCAGGTGATGACCATGGGCGGCATGGTGGAACAGCAGTTAACGGACGCGATTACCGCCATGCACAACCAGGATGCGGAGCTGGCCAACAAGGTGATCGAGGGTGACCAGAAGGTCAATATGATGGAGGTGGAGATTGATGAAGCCTGCGTGCGCATCATCGCCAAACGTCAACCGGCGGCCAGCGATCTGCGCCTGGTGATGGCGATCATCAAAACCATCTCTGAGCTGGAGCGCATTGGCGATGTGGCGGAGAAAATTAGCCGCACCGCGCTGGAGAAGTTTTCCCAGCAGCATCAGCCGTTGCTGGTGAGCCTGGAGTCTCTGGGGCGCCACACTATCCAGATGCTGCATGACGTTCTCGACGCCTTTGCACGTATGGATCTTAATGCGGCGATAGAGATTTACCGCGAGGATAAGAAGGTTGATCAGGAGTATGAGGGCATCGTTCGCCAGCTAATGACCTATATGATGGAAGATCCACGTACCATCCCAAGTGTGCTGACGGCCCTGTTTTGCGCCCGCGCCATCGAGCGTATTGGCGACCGTTGTCAAAATATCTGCGAGATTATTTTCTACTTCATTAAAGGCCATGATTTCCGTCATGTCGGCGGCGACCAGTTGGATAAACTGCTGGCTGGCGACGGCAGCGATCCCGCTTAATCTGCCTCTGGCGTATCGCAAACTGCGGTGCGCTGGCTTTTCCGTTTGGCTGGTGGATGCCTGCAAACCTATACAGGCAGATCAACTCCAGCCACAAGGTTAAATTATGTCAACTCCTTCTGCCGGCAGGCGCAGCGTGACGCCGGGCAAAGCAATGCCCGCCGCCGTAAGCGGTTATGCATGGGATGGTTTCGACCTGCCGATCCTCGGCTTTATGCTACCAGCGCAACGCTGGCACTAACCGCTTCACAGGCCGGTTCTCTGGTGACCTGGACGCCGATCGGTAGGTGCTGGGAGGCATCATTTTCGGCCATCTCAGCGATCGCTTCGGGCTTATTCGCGTATTGACCTTCACTATTCTGATGTTTTCACTGTTTACCGGATTGTGCGCGGTAGCACAAGGCTATTGGGATCTGTTGGCTTACCGTGCGGCACAGAAAAATGGCATATGCCCATTGAGCCATCATGTTCCTCCCCATGACGATCTGCCATTTTCTGCTGACTCTCGACGATGTTTGCCCGATCCTGGGTCATGATATTAAAGTTAAATATAAGTAAATTATTTCCTGTTTTACTGCATATTTATATGATCTGTGATTTTCGTATATTTTTTTACAATTAAGTGACGAAGATATAGGTAATCGCATTATTTTTTTATGCGACTTTTTATTTCGCATAAAAATAGTATTAGAATATTTTTTTAAAGTTTAAAGTTATTAATCTGTATTTTTCTCTAACCAAGCCGTTTCCCCTACCTTTTGCATAATTTTTTGATTTTTACATGAAGTGAAAATATGGTTAGTATTGCTAAATATTGTTATTACCTCAGGGGCTAAAAAGTTTAAAACTGACTAAAATATGTGCTGATAATCTCTTGAACCCATCAACGCCTCCTTGTTCAGGTTAACATTGAGAGAGTGCCGGGCTGTGTATAAACGCTGATAAATGATTAACGCCCGCAGGTTGAAAACTGGTCTCGGTTTTATAATGGATTATCGCTGCGTAGATTATATTTTTACTGTGAAGCTCTTTATTGACCGGCTTTCCATTCTCTTTGTGGAGAGTGAAAACGGATGTGTTCATGCTGTTTTATTATTGTAAACGTTTAGCTCCAGGAGTGATATGTATGAAAATGGGAGATATTGCCTGTCCACGTTGTAGTGAAAGCGCCAGGATCCGACGTAATGGGCGTTCTGCCTCAGGGATCCAGCGCTACCGCTGCCAGGGCTGTCTGAAAACCTTTCAGCTTCATTTCTACTATGCAGGCTCCAGCCCCAATATGCAGAAGACGATTATAGAAATGATGAACGATGGTTCAGAACAAAGGGATATTGCGCGCAAACTCGGAGTCAGTCTTGAAACTGTTTTACGGCACTTAAAAGATCTGCGGCTGAATAAACCCTAATCAAAACGTGACAACCATCCAGTATTTAAGCTCAGGCCGGTTTTCCGGCCTGCCCGCCTCCATCCTTTTCGTGCTATTCGCGCTGTATGACAGGTCATCGTATCGGCTGTATCATTCTGACCTTGTCTCTGCGGTAACCCGCATGCCAATCTGTTGCGACCTGCAAACGGCAACCACACCTGATGACTGTCATAAGGAAGGATTATAACGCAATCGGTTGCGAAAAAATCGCACGTTCGCCATACCAAAATGACAGTAATGCGTTAGGATAAGCGCCGACAACTTTCTCCGCTTTGGAATCACATCATGACTAATCCCGGGCTGTTACAACGGATTTTTAAACTACAGGAACATGGCACCACCGTGCGTACCGAGGTGATTGCCGGATTTACCACTTTTCTGACGATGGTGTACATCGTATTCGTTAACCCGCAGATCCTTGGCGTGGCCGGCATGGATACCAGGGCGGTGTTTGTTACAACCTGTCTGATAGCTGCTTTCGGCAGCATTCTGATGGGGCTGGTGGCAAACTTACCGGTCGCGCTGGCTCCGGCAATGGGGCTGAACGCCTTCTTTGCTTTTGTGGTGGTGGGGGCGATGGGCATCTCCTGGCAGGTCGGCATGGGGGCCATCTTCTGGGGGGCTGTTGGCCTGCTGCTGCTAACTCTGTTCCGTGTGCGCTACTGGATGATAGCGAATATACCGCTGAGTCTGCGTGTGGGGATCACTGCCGGCATAGGTCTGTTTATTGCGCTGATGGGATTAAAGAACGCCGGCATCATTGTGCCAAGTGAAGCCACGCTGGTCACCATCGGTAACCTGACGTCGCACAGCGTGCTGCTGGGAGCGCTAGGCTTCTTTATCATCGCCATTCTGGCATCACGCAATATTCATGCTGCGGTTCTGGTATCCATTGTGGTCACGACGGCTATTGGACTGGCGATAGGCGATGTTAAGTTCACCGGCATTTTCTCCCCGCCTCCTGCCGTAACGTCGGTGCTAGGTCAGGTTAACCTGAAGGATTCGCTGAACGTCGGAATGGCCGGTATCATCTTCTCCTTTATGCTGGTTAACCTGTTCGACTCTTCAGGCACGCTGATTGGCGTGACCGATAAAGCCGGTCTGAGCAATGAAAAGGGCACCTTCCCGCGCATGAAACAGGCGCTGTATGTTGACAGTATCAGCTCTGTGGCGGGTTCATTTATCGGAACGTCTTCGGTAACGGCCTATATCGAAAGCTCTTCCGGTGTCTCCATTGGCGGACGCACCGGCCTGATGGCGGTGGTAACCGGTCTGCTGTTCCTGCTGGTGATGTTCCTGTCACCGCTGGCCGCTATGGTGCCAGCTTACGCGGCGGCTGGCGCGTTAATCTACGTTGGGGTTTTGATGACGTCGAGCCTGGCGTGCGTGCAATGGGACGATCTGACCGAAGCGGTGCCGGCCTTTGTCACGGCGGTGATGATGCCATTTAGCTTCTCTATTACTGAAGGGATCGCGTTGGGCTTCATCTCCTACTGTGTGATGAAGATGGGAACCGCACGCTGGCGTGAAATCAGCCCCTGTGTGGTGGTGGTGGCGCTACTTTTCGTATTGAAGATCGTGTTTATTGACACGCATTAATCCGCAGAGCGGGAGGCTTTTATGCCACCCGCATACTCAGGAATGAGGCAGCTGTTTTTCCGCCGGCAGACTGGTCAGGCGCAGCGTACTCGGTGCCATATTTTGCGCATACAAGTTAATCTCTCGCAGTGATTCCCAGCCGCCGTCCCCTTTGTATTCCCACAAGTTTAACCTGTCGTTGCCAGGCGAAAGCGCACAAGACCAGACCAGCGAGGGTTCAGCGTCACAAAGCGCCTGAATGTCCAGCTTGTTGACGGAGCGAAGCCGGCCGGAAGCCGGATGTAGCTGAAGTGAGTCCATACTATTGATGCCTTCACCGATCAATTTGAGAATGCTTTGGCGCAGGGTCCAGAGTTGGGTCGAAGCTTCAATGGCATCACTCTGCGCGTTGAGCCACGCTTTTTCGCCCGACGAGAGGTGCTCAAACTGGTTTTCCAACGTTTGACGGCTGTGCGCCCGCACCATCTCCATATCCAGTCCGGCGCGTTCTCCTTCATCGCCTAACAACACCCCCACGACGTTACCGGCATAGGCGAAACTGAAATCGGGTAAGTCAGGGTCGGAGAAATGCGGGCGGCCGTTACCGCTGACCGTTATCCCAGGAAGTTTCGGGATGCCATAGACCCTGAACATCAGCTCGGCGAGCAAAGCTCGGCCTGCCAGAAAGCGGCTTCGCCGTTTCTCGTCAAAAAATGGAAGAGTATTCAATAAGCTGCTGCTGTACTCGGTGAACCTTGGGCCTGCATTGCGCCAGCGCCCAGCGTGCAAAATGACTTGCCATTTGTCGCTCCGTGATAATGGTCGGATAATCACTCCTGTAATTATAGGAATTTTCTTAAATCATTTCACCTGGATTCTATTTATTGCCGTATTTTCAGATTTTGGACATTTCACGCTTTGGCCTGCAGGTGGTAACTGACTGTCCCACCCGCAGCATTATTTTCCAATACAAAAACTGGAGAAAATACGCCCCAGCAGGTCATCGGAGCTGAACTCGCCGGTGATTTCGCTCAGCGCCTGCTGTGCCATACGTAGCTCTTCCGCCAGCAGTTCTCCGGCCCGGGCGGCTAATAGCTGATGCTTTCCCTGCTGCAGGTAAGTAGCTGCTAACTCCAGCGCCTGCAGGTGACGACGGCGGGCGAGAAAACCGCCTTCCATATTGCCGGAAAAGCCCATGCTCAACTTCAAATGGTCGCGCAGATTTTCAATGCCTTCGCCGGTACGTGCCGAAAGGCGGATAAGTGAGTGGGCACTTACTTTTTCAACGCCCTTTATTTCGCCAGTGATATCGGCTTTATTGCGTACCACGGTAACGGGCAACGTCTCCGGTAGTCGGGCGATAAAGTCCGGCCAAATCTCTGCCGGATCGGTGGCATCGGTGGTGGTTCCATCCACCATAAACAGCACATGATCCGCCTGTTCAATTTCATGCCAGGCACGCTCGATACCAATACGTTCGACTTCATCACTGGCTTCGCGCAGCCCGGCGGTATCAATAATATGCAGCGGCATACCATCGATATGGATATGTTCACGCAGCACGTCACGCGTTGTGCCTGCAATATCGGTGACAATAGCGGCTTCGCGTCCGGCGAGCGCGTTCAGCAGGCTGGATTTCCCCGCATTGGGTCGCCCGGCAATCACCACTTTCATCCCTTCACGCAGCAGGCTCCCCTGGCGTGCTTCGCTACGCACCGCGTCGAGGGAGTCAATGACCTGATGCAGCTGGGCCTCTATTTTGCCATCCGACAGGAAGTCGATTTCTTCATCCGGGAAGTCGATGGCCGCTTCCACGTATATCCGCAGGTGAGTAAGTGCTTCCACAAGACGGTTAACGCGGGTAGAAAAGACCCCCTGCAATGAGTTGACCGCAGAACGCGCCGCCTGCTCTGAGCTGGCATCAATCAGGTCGGCAATCGCCTCTGCCTGGGCCAGATCCAGCTTGTCATTCAGGAAAGCGCGCTCCGAGAACTCGCCAGGATTAGCGATGCGCAGTCCGGGCAATGACAGGATGCGCTTCAGCAGCAGGTCGAGGATCACCGGGCCACCGTGGCCCTGCAGTTCCAGTACGTCTTCACCGGTAAAGGAGTTCGGGCCGGGAAACCACAGCGCAATCCCCTGATCGAGGGTGCTACCGTCCGCATCGCGAAATGGCAGATAGTCGGCGTAGCGCGGTTTTGGCAGTTTACCCAGCAGTAGCTGCGCCACCCCGGCGGCTTTGTGGCCGGAAACACGCAGGATGCCGACGCCGCCACGCCCCGGCGGCGTCGCCTGAGCGACGATGGTATCGCTATGGTTCATGTTGAATTCTCTTTTTATGCAAAAAAATAAGGCGGTCAATTGACCGCCTTATGATAGACATCGTGCCGGGTTTTAGCACGGACTGCGGTGATCCGTTGCCGAATTACGCTTTTTTCTTGTCGCGGCTATGCAGGCCACGTTTTTCCAGCCCGCGATAAATCAGCTGCTGCTGCAAGATCGTGACCAGGTTACTGACGATGTAGTACAGCACCAGACCTGACGGGAACCACAGGAAGAAGACGGTGAAAATCACCGGCATAAAGGTCATGATCTTCTGCTGCATCGGGTCGGTCACGGTGGTCGGAGACATCTTCTGAATGAAGAACATCGTCACGCCCATCAGGATCGGCAGGATGTAGTACGGGTCCTGTGCGGCAAGGTCATGGATCCACAGAGCGAACGGCGCATGACGCAGTTCCACCGAGCCCATCAGCATGTAATAAAGCGCAAGGAAGATCGGCATCTGGATAACCAGTGGCAGACAGCCGCCCAGCGGGTTCACTTTCTCTGCCTTATACAGCGCCATCATTTCCTGGCTCATGCGCTGCTTATCATCCCCCAAACGCTCACGCATTGCCTGAATCTTAGGCTGCAGCATGCGCATTTTTGCCATTGAGGTGTACTGCGCTTTGGTCAGCGGGTACATGATGCCGCGCACGATAAAGGTGATAACGATAATCGAGAAGCCCCAGTTACCGATAAAGCCGTGCAGGAATTTCAGCAGTTTAAACAGCGGCTGTGAAATAAACCACAGCCAGCCGTAATCCACGGTCAGATCGAGGTGTGGTGCAACCGCCGCCATTCTGTCCTGAATTTCCGGACCGACCCACAGCGTAGCCGCCAGCTGCTGCTGGGAACCTGCGGCAATGGTCACCGGCGCAGATTTATACCCGATGGCGGCAATACCGTTACCCAGATTACTGGTGTAAAGGGTGTTGCTGCCCGCAGTCTGCGGAACCCATGCGGTAGCGAAATACTGCTGCAGCATCGCGACCCAACCATTGCTGGTCGTGGTGCTGAGGTTTTCGTTATCGCTGATTGTGTCGAATTTGTACTTTTCGTAGTTGGTCTCACTGCTGGAGTAAGCCGCGCCACGGAAAGTATGCAGAGCAAAGTTGCTGCTGCCGGTATCGCGATGCTTAGGCAGGTCAATCGTCTGCTTCAGCTGACCGAACATCGACACTTCCAGCGGCTGCTGGGTGGTGTTATTGATCTGATAATCAACGCCGATAGCATATTCACCGCGCTTCAGGACGAAGGTTTTGGTATAGGTCGCGCCATTTTCAGCGGTGAAGGTCAGCGGGATACGCAGCTCGCTTTGGCCATCAGCAAGTTCGAAATGATCTTGGCTACTGGTATAAAGGGGGCGTGCGCCGTTGGCCGGGTTATCCGGGCCGTTACGACCGGTCAGGCCGCTCTGTGCCTGATACAGGAAGCCAGGGGTGGACTCCAGCAGCAGGAAAGGCTGGTCTGAACCCAGTTTGTCCGGGTAGGTCAGCAGCTGAGCCTGATCAATGTCACCACCGCGCGTATTGATGTTTAAAGACAGGACATCAGTCTTAACGGTGATCGTTTTGCCCTGGCCGCTGGCAGGTACACCCTGATTGGCGGCATCACCTGCTGCGCTGGCCGTGTTCTGTGTGGTCTGGGTTTGCAATGGCTGCGGAGCGTTGTCCGTCTGCCAGGCTTGCCAGATCATAAAAGACACGAACAGAAAAGCGATGAGAAAAAGATTGCGTTGCGAATCCATCGTTAATGTTCTCTGGTATCAATGGTTGTGTGGCGGCACCGGGTCGTCGCCACCCGGGTTGAAAGGGTGGCATTTTAATAGACGTTTCATCGCCAACCAACTCCCTTTTATCATCCCGAACCGCCGCAATGCCTCGATACCGTATTGCGAACAGCTGGGATGAAAACGGCAGTGGGGTCCTAACAGCGGACTGATGACGCGTTGGTAAACGCGTATCAGCGCGATTAAGAGCAGCGAGCCAAGCGACAATGGCGACGCCATAATTTCTCCAAAGCTTCCGTCAGTGCATGGTTATCCAGCTCACCAATGCCCTTTTTCGCTACGATCACAAAATCCATCGCCGGAAGTTCATGTTGACGCAGGCGAAAGCTTTCCCGGGTCAATCGCTTGATCCGATTGCGCTCATGCGCGCGTTTAACATGCTTTTTAGCGACGGTAAGACCGATGCGGGGATGCCCCAGCGCGTTCAGGCGGCCGAGAATGGTGATTTGCGGCGTGCCAGCCCGTTGTGGCTGCTGGAAGACGAAAGTGAAGTGAGTGGGAGTTAACAAACGTAACTCCCTGGGAAATGCGAGCTTAACCACTCAGCGGTTAGCTTTTATTACTTAGAAACGGTCAGACGAGAACGGCCTTTAGCACGACGACGTGCCAGAACCTGACGACCATTTTTATTTGCCATACGAGCACGGAAACCGTGTGAACGGTTGCGCTTCAGTACGGACGGTTGAAAAGTGCGTTTCATGGCGATTTCTACCTAAACTTGGAAAATTTCACTTGTGACGCGTATCTGGCCCGAAAAAACGACCGACGCCTCAGTGTGTCTTTAATAAAGAGGCGGGATTGTAATAATTGTACAGCCCCGAGTCAATTTACTTCGCGTGTAAAGCGCGTCCTGATTGCCCGTAGTGACCCAAATAATTATCCCAAAGGGCGATGGCGCACATGCCGGGGCAGGAATTATACGGCGTCCGCTAAAAAGCGCAAGGATCGCACAGGATCTTACCGCGATCCGCTGACGCCAGATTGACGGCAACGAAGGTGATGGCCAGATTATTTTCACTTATCGGCAGACGATGGCGAGTGCCTTTTGCTGAAGGTGGCGTAAACTTATCCTCACGATCCGCACCTGTGGATAAATTGGATCAAAACCGTGTAGAAAGTGAAGATCTCTGCGGCGCTTTACGCTATGATCCGCCCTTCCGCTAGCGATCCTCCGGGTCGATCGTTTCCTGAAAGCATCACAGATGCCG
Source organism: Erwinia pyrifoliae DSM 12163 (assembly GCF_000026985.1). Lineage (NCBI taxonomy): Bacteria > Pseudomonadati > Pseudomonadota > Gammaproteobacteria > Enterobacterales > Erwiniaceae > Erwinia > Erwinia pyrifoliae. The sequence continues at coordinate 3,997,085 of NC_017390.1, read as the reverse complement.
GGCGCGGGCGGAGCAACCGTGGATAGCGGTTCGCATGCGTCTCTTCGGCATGCGTCAACAATGATGAAATTATCGCTTCAGTACCTTTGTTACTTATCGAACTTTTTCGAGTGGAGTCCGCCGTGTCACTTACGCTTTGGCAACAGTGTCTTGCCCGCCTGCAGGATGAACTACCTGCCACCGAATTCAGCATGTGGATACGCCCCTTGCAGGCCGAACTGAACGATAATACGCTGGCCTTGTATGCACCAAACCGTTTTGTGCTCGACTGGGTTCGGGATAAATACCTGAATAATATCAATTCACTGCTCAATAATTTTTGTGGCGCTAATGTCCCTTTACTGCGTTTTGAAGTCGGCAGCAAGCCTGTGGCTCAAACCGTCAGCCAGCCGGTGATGGCCAGTGCGCATGCCAGCGCACCCGGTGTGATGAGCCGCCCGGCACCCATGCGACCTAGCTGGGACAACGTACCCGCGCTGGCGGAGCTATCCTACCGTTCGAACGTCAATACCCGGCATAATTTCGACAACTTCGTTGAGGGTAAATCCAACCAGCTGGCGCGTGCGGCGGCACGTCAGGTGGCCGATAATCCCGGCGGAGCGTATAACCCCCTGTTTCTCTATGGCGGCACCGGTCTTGGTAAAACTCACCTGTTACATGCGGTGGGGAACGGCATCATGGCACGCAAACCCAACGCGAAAGTGGTGTATATGCACTCCGAGCGTTTTGTGCAGGACATGGTCAAGGCGTTGCAGAATAACGCGATTGAAGAGTTCAAACGCTACTATCGCTCGGTCGATGCGCTGCTGATCGATGATATACAGTTCTTTGCTAATAAAGAGCGTTCGCAGGAAGAGTTTTTCCACACCTTCAATGCCCTGCTGGAGGGTAATCAGCAGATCATTTTAACCTCCGATCGTTATCCGAAAGAGATCAACGGTGTTGAAGATCGTCTGAAATCGCGCTTTGGCTGGGGGTTGACGGTAGCGATCGAGCCGCCGGAGCTGGAAACCCGCGTGGCGATCCTGATGAAGAAAGCCGATGAAAATGATATTCGCCTGCCGGGTGAAGTGGCCTTCTTTATTGCTAAACGTCTGCGTTCGAACGTGCGCGAACTGGAAGGGGCGCTGAACCGGGTGATCGCCAATGCCAACTTCACCGGCCGTGCCATTACCATCGATTTTGTCCGTGAAGCGCTGCGCGACCTGCTGGCGCTGCAGGAGAAGCTGGTAACCATCGATAATATTCAGAAGACGGTGGCTGAATACTATAAAATTAAAGTGGCCGATCTGCTGTCGAAGCGCCGCTCGCGTTCGGTAGCCCGCCCGCGCCAGATGGCGATGGCGATGGCCAAAGAACTGACCAACCACAGTCTGCCGGAAATCGGTGATGCTTTCGGGGGTCGTGATCATACTACGGTGCTACACGCCTGCCGCAAAATCGAGCAGCTGCGTGAAGAGAGTCACGACATTAAAGAAGATTTCTCAAATCTAATCAGAACATTATCTTCCTGACTATGAAATTTACTGTAGAACGTGAGCGTTTACTCAAGCCCTTACAGCAGGTGAGCAGCCCGTTAGGCGGCCGTCCAACGTTACCTATTCTTGGCAACCTGCTGTTACAGGTAACGGAAGGCACGCTGCTGCTGACCGGTACCGATTTAGAAATGGAAATGGTGGCGCGCGTTGCGCTGACGCACGACCATCAGCCGGGGGCAACTACCGTTCCGGCGCGCAAATTCTTTGATATCTGCCGTGGTCTGCCGGAAGGTGCCGAAATTGCGGTGATTCTGGAAGGCGAAAGAATGCTGGTGCGCTCCGGCCGCAGCCGTTTCTCTCTGTCCACCCTGCCAGCCAGCGATTTCCCAAACCTTGACGACTGGCAGAGCGAGGTTGAGTTTACCTTGCCACAGGCCACCATGAAGCGCCTGATTGAAGCCACCCAGTTCTCTATGGCTCATCAGGACGTGCGTTACTACCTGAACGGCATGCTGTTTGAGACCGAAGGCGAAGAGTTACGCACCGTCGCCACCGACGGCCATCGCCTGGCGGTGTGTTCCATGCCGGTCGGCCAGTCGTTGCCAAGCCATTCGGTGATCGTGCCGCGTAAAGGCGTTATCGAGCTGGTGCGCCTGCTGGACGGAGGCGACAGCCTGTTGCAGATCCAGATCGGCAGCAATAACATCCGTGCCCACGTCGGTGACTTTATCTTCACTTCCAAGCTGGTAGATGGCCGTTTCCCTGATTATCGCCGCGTATTGCCGAAAAACCCGGATAAAACCCTGGATGCCGGCTGTGACCTGCTGAAGCAGGCTTTCGCCCGTGCGGCGATCCTCTCGAACGAGAAATTCCGTGGCGTTCGCCTGCATATCAGCGAAAATCAGCTAAAAATTACCGCCAATAACCCGGAGCAGGAAGAGGCGGAAGAGATGCTGGATGTCACCTACGGCGGCACCGACCTCGAAATCGGTTTTAACGTCAGCTACGTTTTAGACGTGTTGAACGCGTTGAAGTGCGAAAACGTGCGCCTGTTACTGACCGATTCCGTTTCCAGCGTGCAGATCGAGGATGCGGCCAGTCAATCCGCCGCCTATGTCGTTATGCCGATGAGATTGTAATCTATCGGGCTAACTTGCTTGCCATTTTGGGATTGGGCAGTGCTCAAAATCCTCACGTACTTCGTGTACGCTGCGGTTTTTGCGCGCTGGCCGCACCCAAACTGCCTGCGCCGTTGACGCCCTGGTTTATCGTCAAGAAAAAACAAGGCGATGTTACACCATCGCCTGTTTTGGGATTTCCTCTGTTATGGCATTAACCCGCCTGCTTATCAAAGACTTCCGTAATATTGAAAACGCGGACCTGGCGCTGGCTCCGGGGTTTAATTTCCTTGTCGGGCCTAACGGCAGCGGCAAAACCAGCGTGCTGGAAGCGATCTATACCCTCGGCCACGGTCGGGCATTCCGCAGTTTGCAGGCCGGTCGCGTGATCCGTCATGAGCAGGATGCTTTTGTGTTACACGGGCGTATTGCCGGCGCTGAACGTGAAACCTCCGTCGGGCTGACGAAAAACCGCGCCGGTGACAGTAAGGTGCGCATCGACGGCAGCGACGGCCATAAAGTTGCCGAACTGGCGCAGATGTTGCCCATGCAGCTGATTACGCCGGAAGGGTTCACCCTGCTGAACGGCGGGCCAAAATATCGCCGCGCCTATATCGACTGGGGCTGTTTTCATAACGAGCCGGGTTTTTTTCACGCCTGGAGCAATTTGCGTCGACTGCTGAAGCAGCGCAATGCCGCGCTGCGACAGGTCTCGCGCTACCAGCAGATCCGCGCCTGGGATCAGGAGCTGGCCCCGTTGGCGGAGCAGATAAGCCAGTGGCGCGCTGCCTACAGCAGGGCTATCGCGGCCGATATTAATGCCACCTGTGCACAGTTTCTGCCCGAGTTTCAGCTGAGCTTCTCTTTTCAGCGCGGCTGGGATAAAGAGAGTGATTACGCCGGGCTGCTGGAACGCAATTTTGAGCGCGATCGCGCGCTCACCTACACCGCCAGCGGCCCGCACAAAGCGGATTTCCGTATTCGTGCACAGGGCACGCCGGTGGAAGATTTATTGTCTCGCGGCCAGTTAAAGCTGCTGATGTGCGCCCTGAGGCTGGCGCAGGGTGAGTTTCTTACCCGACAGAACGGGCGACGTTGCCTGTATCTGATAGATGATTTTGCCTCTGAGCTGGATGAAACGCGCCGCCACCTGCTGGCAGCGCGCTTAAAAGCCACTCAGGCCCAGGTTTTTGTCAGCGCCATTGCCGCAGAGCACGTCTTCGATATGGCTGATGAAAAGGGCAAGATGTTCCACGTAGAACAGGGTAAAATAGCGGTTCAACCTGAAGATTAAACGAGCGAGAAAAGTTGATGTCGAATTCTTATGACTCCTCCAGTATCAAAGTTCTCAAGGGGCTGGATGCGGTACGCAAGCGCCCGGGTATGTATATCGGCGATACGGATGACGGCACCGGTCTGCATCACATGGTATTTGAGGTCGTGGATAACGCCATTGACGAAGCCCTCGCCGGTCACTGCTCCGATATTCTTGTGACCATTCATGCCGATAACTCTGTTTCGGTACAGGATGACGGCCGTGGTATCCCTACCGGTATTCACGAAGAAGAGGGTATCTCTGCCGCTGAAGTGATCATGACCGTGCTGCATGCCGGCGGTAAGTTTGACGATAACTCCTATAAAGTTTCCGGCGGCCTGCACGGCGTGGGCGTTTCCGTGGTTAACGCCCTGTCGGAAAAACTGGAACTGACCATTCGTCGTGAAGGTAAAGTCCACCAGCAGGTCTACGTTCACGGCGTGCCACAGGCCGCGCTGAATGTCACCGGTGAAACCGATCTGACCGGCACGCGGGTGCGTTTCTGGCCAAGCCATCAGACGTTTACCAATGTTGTCGAATTCGAATACGAGATCCTGGCAAAACGCCTGCGTGAGCTGTCGTTCCTGAACTCCGGCGTCTCCATCAAGCTGGAAGATAAGCGTGACGGCAAAAACGACCATTACCACTATGAAGGCGGTATCAAGGCGTTCGTTGAGTACCTGAACAAAAACAAAACCCCGATCCACCCCAACGTGTTCTATTTCTCCACCGAAAAAGATGGCATCGGCGTGGAAGTGGCTCTGCAGTGGAACGACGGTTTCCAGGAAAATATCTACTGTTTTACCAACAATATTCCGCAGCGCGACGGCGGTACGCACCTGGCGGGCTTCCGCGCCGCCATGACCCGTACCCTGAACGCCTATATGGATAAAGAAGGCTACAGCAAGAAAGCCAAAGTGAGCGCCACCGGTGACGATGCGCGTGAAGGACTGATTGCGGTGGTATCGGTCAAAGTGCCGGACCCGAAATTCTCCTCGCAGACGAAAGACAAGCTGGTCTCTTCTGAGGTGAAATCGGCGGTTGAGCAGCAGATGAACGAGCTGCTGTCTGAGTACCTGCTGGAACATCCGGGCGATGCGAAGATCGTGGTTGGAAAAATCATTGATGCCGCTCGTGCGCGTGAGGCGGCACGCCGCGCACGCGAAATGACCCGCCGTAAAGGCGCGCTGGACCTGGCAGGGCTGCCGGGCAAGCTGGCCGACTGCCAGGAGCGCGACCCGGCGCTGTCTGAAATCTACCTGGTGGAGGGTGACTCTGCGGGCGGTTCTGCCAAACAGGGGCGTAACCGTAAGAATCAGGCCATCCTGCCGTTGAAAGGTAAAATCCTCAACGTGGAGAAGGCGCGCTTCGACAAAATGCTGGCTTCTCAGGAAGTGGCGACACTGATCACCGCACTGGGCTGCGGCATTGGTCGCGACGAGTACAATCCGGACAAACTGCGCTATCACAGCATTATCATTATGACCGATGCTGACGTCGATGGCTCACATATCCGTACGCTGTTGCTGACCTTCTTCTATCGCCAGATGCCGGAAATCATCGAGCGCGGCCACGTATATATCGCGCAGCCGCCGCTGTACAAGGTGAAAAAAGGTAAGCAGGAACAGTACATTAAAGACGATGAGGCGATGGATCAGTACCAAATTGCCATCGCGCTTGACGGTGCCACGCTGCACGCCAATGCCAGTGCTCCGGCGCTGGGCGGCAAGCCGCTGGAGGACCTGGTGTCTGAGTTCAACAGCACGCGCAAGATGATCAAACGTATGGAGCGCCGCTATCCGGTGGCGCTGCTGAATGCGCTGATTTACCATGCCACCCTGAGTGATGTGACGGCAGAAGCGCCGGTACAGAACTGGCTGGACGGTCTGGTGAAGTATCTTAACGATAACGATCAGCATGGCAGCAGCTATAGCGGCGTGGTGCGTGAAAACCGCGAATTGCATCTCTTCGAGCCGGTACTGCGCGTGCGCACGCACGGTGTGGATACCGATTATCCGCTGGATAACGAATTTGTCCTCGGCGGCGAATACCGCAAAATCTGTGCGCTTGGCGAGCAGCTGCGCGGTCTGATTGAAGAGGACGCGTATATCGAACGTGGTGAACGTCGTCAGCCGATTGCCAGCTTTGAACAGGCGATTGACTGGTTAGGCAAAGAGTCGCGCCGTGGTCTGTCGGTTCAGCGCTACAAAGGTCTGGGAGAAATGAACCCGGAGCAGCTGTGGGAAACCACGATGGACCCGGACAGCCGTCGCATGCTGCGCGTAACCATTAAAGACGCCGTTGCTGCCGATCAGCTGTTTACCACGCTGATGGGGGATGCGGTAGAACCTCGTCGCGCCTTTATTGAAGAAAACGCCCTGCGCGCCGCCAATATCGATATTTGATCCTGCTCCGTGCAATCTGGCAACCTCAGCGTTGCCGGATTGCACGATTAACTCCCCGAATGCCTGATAAGGCCCACCTCACCTACGCAATATCTCCCTTCATTACCGTGCCTGCTTCCCCTCAGGTTGCTCTTTTTTCTGCGGCAGATCCGGTGTTTTACGCAACGGTAGCCCCTTCAGGTCTTTGCTTTGGCGTCTTTTTTTTGATTTCCTGCCGGCCACCACATAAAAAAAATCTGCGAAGGTATTCATTCATAGCAGAGCAGTCCTTATCGCCTTGCAGTGGTAAAGCATGATAGTCATTTTCTCCCGGACAACCCGGGCATTGAGCTTCGTCGCCTGAACATCGTCAGCGGCTCAGTACAATCAAAACTCCCGTAAAGCACAGGATAATTCACTGTTACCCGACGGATCTCTACCTGGATACAATCAGCTTGCCATCCTTCGTTTGCTCATAATTCCAATGAGCAAATCATGTATTTTTCAATAAAAGCCCCGATGACTTTTTCGTGGAGTTCGATGGTGCGTGAGCAGATGGTTTTACGGGTAAGCCGTTTGATGCGAGTACGCAGCGTCAGGTTGTTTCGTTCACTGCGTTGAGTGAAGATTTTTCCGCTCAGATGCTTATCTTTCGGCACGTCTCCGGCATAACTGCCCCAGTTATCGCTGGTTATCATGCCTTTACTGAAAGAAGCCAACAACGCCAGCGCCGTTGAAAGCCATTTCGGTAATGTGTTCTTTGATACCGGGTTTCTGGCTTCATAAGTATAAGTGAGCAGAAATACTCTATGGTATTTACGGCATCGAAACCGGTCACGACCTTTAGGGTTGTGTTCATGACGTTAAACCGGATCTGATTGACAATGGGGACATTGAACAGTGATGGTTGCCACAGAAGCACCTTAAAAACCCGTATTATTCATGGTACTTCAACTCATTGGAAGCATTACCAAATGGCTTATGTCGATGGCTGAATGGTATTCCATATAAGAGGTTGAGGTCTATTGATTGTCACCCCCATATAATGAACTTTCGCATCGTCCGGCTGGTCATCATAAGCTGAATCGCGCTAGCATGAAGAAACACGGTTAGCTAACGAGGGTGGTATGGCGATTAAACTGATTGCGATTGATATGGACGGCACGCTGCTTAATCCGCAGCATGAGGTGACGCCACGGGTGAAGCAGATCATTCAGACGGCGCGTGACCAGGGGGTTTCGGTTGTTCTTGCCACCGGACGGCCGTTTATTGGCGTACAGCGCTATCTACAAGAGCTGGGCCTGCAGCAGGAAGGCCAGTACTGCATTACCAATAATGGCGCATTGGTGCAGCAGGCAGCGGATGGCGAGTGTGTGGCGGAAGTGGCGCTCACCTTCGATGATTATCTCTATTTTGAACGGCTGTCCCGATCGCTGGGCGTGCATTTTCAGGCGTTAAGCAAAACCGAGCTGTTTACCCCGAATAAGGATATCAGCGAATACACTGTCCATGAGTCGTGGATGACCGGTATTCCCCTGCGTCACCGCAGCGTCAGTGAGATGGACCGCACACTGACCTTCCCGAAGGTGATGATGATAGATCCTCCCGAACTGCTCGACGCCGCCATTGCCCGCATCCCGCAGGAAGCGTTCCAGCGCTATACCATTATGAAAAGCTCGCCTTACTACCTCGAAATTCTCGACAAGCGCGTGAATAAAGGTGCCGGGGTACGGCTGCTGGCAGAGCGACTGAAACTTTCACGCGACGAAGTGATGGCGATTGGCGATCAGGAAAACGACCTGGCGATGCTGGAATATGCCGGTACCGGCGTGGCAATGGGCAATGGCATTGAAAAGGTGAAGGCCGTAGCGCAGTTTGTCACCAAAACCAACGCAGAAGACGGTGTTGCCTGGGCGATTGAGAAGTTCGTACTCTAACCGGCCGATCGTTAGCCGATACCATCATTGTCATGAATGGACTACCCTTAGCAAAACTGTGCTAAGGGTGTTTCCGATGAAAGAAAAGCAGCTTACTTTTGCGCCGCGCAATCATCAGCTTACCAATATTAACGTCTGGACCGCCGACGGTCAGTGGCTGGTTTACGACGTGCGCCCTGACGGTGCCTCTTTTACCGGGCTGACCATTGAGCGGGTTGATATCGACAGTGGCAACACCGAGGTGCTGTATCAGGCGCGCGACGGTGCCCATGTTGGTGTGGTCACCGTCAGTCCCGATATGCCCCCGCGCTACGTGTTTATTCACGGTCCGGAGTACCCGGACAGCCACTGGCGCTATGACTTTCACCATCGCCGTGGCGTGATCGTGCAACAGGGCCGGGCAGAGAATCTTGACGCCTGTGATATTACTCCGCCATTTAGCGCCGGTGCGCTGCGCGGTGGTTCTCATGTGCATGTCTTCAGCCCGGACGGATCGCGCCTGAGCTTCACCTATAACGATCATGTGATGCATGAGTGGGATGTGAGACAGGATCTGCGTAACGTGGGGATCGCGCTACCGCTGCATGCGGTCTGCCCGCCGAAAAGGCATCCGCGAGAATACGATGGCAGCCATTATTGCGTGCTGGTCAGCCGCACCACGGCTGCGCCGCAGCCTGGCAGCGACGAGATTAATCGCGCTTACGAAGAGGGCTGGGTAGGCAACCAGGGCTATCTGCGCACCGATGGCAGCCGCCAACGCTGGGCGCTGGCGTTTATCGGCGACACGCTTTCCGCCAGCGGCGAGAAAGTCGCGGAGGTGTTTATCGTCGATCTACCGGAGAGAAACGCTGATTATGCGGTGGCCGGTGAAGCGCCTTTGCAAGGGACAGCGACAACGTTGCCCGCGCCGCCCGCCGGAGTAAAACAGAAGCGCCTGACTTATACGGCTCAAAGAGCTTACCCGGGTCTGGCGACCTCGCCGCGCCACTGGTTGCGCAGTTCGCCGGACGGCAGCGCCATTGCCTTTCTGATGAAGGATGACGCGGGGATAGTGCAGCTATGGACGGTTTCACCGCAGGGAGGCTCGCCCCGTCAGGTAACGCGTTGCGACAGCGATATTCAGTCGGCGTTTAGCTGGCATCCTGATGGCCGCCGGCTGGCATTTGTTTGTGATAATCGCATTACCCTCTGCGATGTCGCCAGCGGCGCGCTGCGCGGGATCGGCGAGCGTAGCGAGCTGCCACCGGTAGCGGATGCAGTGGTGTTTTCTCCAGATGGAAGACGGGTGGCATTTTTGCGCGACTGCGTGGGTTACCGTCAGATATTTACCGTGCTGGTCGATTAGCGGCAGCGGGGGCAACCGTTTGCGACATCACCGCATTAGTGCAGTTAGCCTGCTCGCTGCGGCGCACGCGCTCGCCGGGCGAGTCGTGATCGCCAGAGGTAATGTAGTCCACCGGCAACAGCAGCGTATCGAGTATGGCGGAGAAAGGCAGATCGATCGCCGCCATCGGTCGTATTATCCAGCTGCTGCTTTCGTCGGTCAGAACCGCTGCACTGGCTCGTGTGCCGGGGTAGTAACCCATATTTGGGCCGGAGTGCGTCATCATACTTGAGCAGCCGCTGGTACTGGCCAGAGACAAGCAGGCAACAACGCCGACAATATGGCAACGCTTAAATGCTTTCATCTTATCATCCCTTGGGTCATCACAAGCCTGGCCGAAAATGGTTGTCCGCGTCCTGCAGAACTCATTCTTCTCAACTCTGTGGCGGCTGGTACGCAATACTGGTTAGCCTATCCTTGAGTGTAAGACATTCGCTGCTCTCAGGTTAAAAAAAAACAGCACTTACGCCCTTGAAAGCGTGGCAGGCATCACCATTTTAAAACTACGCTTAGAAAAAACCGTGCCGACAGGGCAGTGCTTTCTGTAGCGGCGACCCGTCCATTATGGAGGGTTGATGATTATCAACAACTTGCTGAATATCAGGAGCTGAAAATGCGTAACTTCGATCTTGCCCCGCTTTATCGTTCATCTATTGGTTTTGACCGCCTGATCAACCTGCTGGAAACCAGTCAGAATCAGGGAAACAACGGGGGTTATCCTCCCTATAACGTTGAGCTGGTGGCCGAGAATCACTACCGTATTACGATTGCCGTGGCAGGCTTCGCTGAAAGCGAACTGGAGATCACCTCCCACGACAATCTTCTGAGCGTGCGGGGTTCGCATCCTGACGAACAGCAGGAGCGGACATGGCTGTATCAGGGTATCGCCGAGCGCAACTTCGAGCGCAAATTCCAGCTGGCTGAACATGTTCATGTGCGTAATGCGCGGCTGGAGAATGGTTTGTTGTATATCGATCTGGAGCGTGTGGTGCCTGAAGCCAACCAGCCACGCCGTATCGACATTGTGAAATAAACCCTCCATGCGGGTCGCCATCCGGCGACCCAGAATGAGTCGGACTCACCTCTAACATAGATAGATCCTGACAAAAAAACCGCCACGCCGAGTAAAAAATCACTGCTAAGGTCAAAAAAATAGCGTAGGTTGATTTAAATTTCGTTTTCTGCAAAAAATAAAAACAGGGCGCTAACAATATTATCGCCAACGTAACTGTAAAATCTCTTATATCATCAACAACAAATGCCCTGTGGGCCATGCATGCGTTTTTAATTTCAACCCCATCAATCAGACTCTCTTCTTTAAAGGAAGAGAGAAGATAAATAACGGGGAATAACATGATATAATAAAAATATATCGCCACCTTTCCCATTTAGCATCCTCTCATTATTCTGGCTATTGTTTCTTTTTTCTCAATAATACGGCGACCATATGAACTATATTCTCTTATGGGGTCTCCTAACGGAGCTGATATTGAACGCATGAAGTCAGCTTTCTTCCTTTCAGTACCGCGATTATAGCGAGACCCCGCCAGTATAATTTGTTCATCAGTTAAGTAAACCGTGTCTTGTAAGGCAGAGTTATCGAATAAAATGAGTTTTCTGAGGTGCTGAGCTACGGCTCTAATATTGAAGGAATCAGAAAGCAGGCATGTGGCTAACCTGTCCTGTTGCCGCATGGTTAATTTTTTAGGATCCAGTCCTGTCGTTTCGGCCGCAACTCTTATTTGCATTGCAATCAGCCCTACTGAAGTCGCATTTGATGCCGAATTATCCCCATTCAGACTGTCTACTATAAGCTGACGGAATTGCAATACCCCCATGGCTTTTAACCTGTCTGGAGCACCACCAACTTCAGAAACCGCCACGCCAGCTAAAAGTATAACCGGAACTCTTTCCTCTCTCGCAATATTATTGATTAAACCTCTGTGATAGATTAAGTACGCTGTCTTATAGGCCCACAAATAATAATCGCCTGTGGCAAACCTAAGGTTGTCAGGTAATATTTTGTATATCACTTTCCCCGAATAAAGTGAATTTTGAGAAGCCCATTTCATCTGCCTTGCAATATTCGTTATAAGTTATATCATCAACCTTTTTATTTTAGATATTAACGTTGCTGTTCCATATTACTAATCTAACCCATAGAAAAATCATGATCAATTGATTTAAGGACTGACAACGGTCAAGCTTTATACAGAATTTTCAGCTGTTATCTCTGTTGTTGTTCCCCAGATGCGGAGAGCCGGGGAACCGCTTTTGCGTCGCACCCCTGTACCCGTGGACAATTCCACAGATGACCCCGGTATTACCCTTCGCGGTGCGCCCGCTCAATCTCTTCTGCCAGAATGGCAATGCCGCGCTCAATTTTTTCACTGTCCGGCACATAGTTCATGCGCATACACTGGTGCGTGTGTGGCCAATCCTGCTCCAGCCCCGGGAAAAAGAACTGCCCTGGCACCATTAATACGCCGCGCTGTTTCAGGCGCTGGTACAGCACTTCGGTGGTTATCGGCAGGTCTCTGAACCACAGCCAGAGGAATATCGCTCCTTCAGGTTTATGGATCAGGCAGCGATCTGGCGTTAAATAGCGGCGAATAACGGCAATCGTCTGGTTAACGCGCCGCTGATAGAACGGTTTAATCACCTGCTCTGACAGCCGCAGCAGGTCACCGCGCTGGATCATTTCATTAGCAATAGCCGGGCCAATACTGCCGGGTGCCAGGCTGATAATGCCGTTCATATTACCGACTGCGGAGATGACTTTTTCATCGGCAATAATTATGCCGCAGCGCGATCCGGGCAGCCCAAGTTTTGACAGGCTCATACACAGGATAATGTTCGGGTTCCACAGCGGGCGTACGTCGCTGAAGATAATGCCGGGAAACGGCACGCCGTAGGCGTTATCAATCAGCAACGGAATATTGTGCTGCTGGGCCAGCGCGTCCAGCTTCAGAAGTTCTTCATCGGTGATCACGTTGCCGGTTGGGTTGGTCGGGCGCGAAACGCAGATCAGCCCGGTATCCTCACTAATATGCAGATGTTCAAAGTCGACGTGGTATTTAAACTGCCCTTCCGGCAGCATTTCGATATTAGGGCGCGTTGAGACAAACAGGTCTTCATCCAGCCCTGCGTCGGCGTAGCCGAGGTATTCCGGGGCCAGCGGAAACAGCACGCGTTTCTTGCTGCCATCATGGCGGCGGCCGGCGTACAGGTTAAACAGATAGAAGAAGGCACTCTGACTGCCGTTGGTGAGTGCGATGTTTTCCGGCGCAATCTGCCAGCCGAACTGCTCGCGTAGCAGCCGGGAAAGCGAATCCAGCAAGGCGCTTTTACCGCGTGGGCCATCGTAGTTGCACAGCGCTTCCGTCAGCTTTCCCTCTTCGTGCATCTGCTGCAGCAACTGCTGGAAATAGTCGTTCATCTCCGGGATTTGCGCAGGATTGCCGCCGCCCAGCATCACTGCCCCGGGGGTGCGTAGCCCTTCACCCATATCTTCCATCAGGCGTGTAATACCTGAATGCCGCGAAAATTTTTCACCAAATGCTGAAAAGCTCATACCCTGTTAATCACTTGTTATCTACACCAGGGCATCACCTTAACGTCAGTATCGGTGTGATGCAATATCCGGTGCGGCGGCTCGGCTCACGGGAGGCGTTACTGGCTGAATCGATTTTATGCCCCCGAAAAAAACCATTAACCATTACACATTATTCATGCAAGTAAATCATTCGGCTTATCAATGAGTGATGCAGTACGCATTTTATTAAGTGAATAACAGCAATCAATCAGGCGGTGATGGCTGTCACATTTTTATCCTGCTGCCGTTTGTAGTCTTAGCCCGGTTAAAGCTAAATCAATTCAGCTAAAGGCATAAAAAAGATGAAAAAAAGCGTTATGGCAGGGGCAGTGATGGCGATGATCAGCGGTCAGGCGGCAGCACAAAGCTGGCTGCTGACCGATGCAGAAAGCGGTGTCGAAAAGGGAAACTGGCAGGTAGACAGCCAGCAGCTGAAACTGCCGGGGGAGCGCTTCAGCATTCAACAAAAGGTCCTGCACGGTGGTAAGCAGGAGGGGAGCAAAGTGCTTACCTTAAGCAGTCAAAACGGTTTGACTATCGCGCTAAGCCCCAGCCGTGGCATGGATCTGCTGCATGTTAACGGTCACGGCGTTCGCCTCGGCTGGGACTCTCCTGTTCAGGAAGTGGTCAATCCGGCATATATGAATCTGGAAAGCCGCAATGGGTTAGGCTGGCTGGAAGGTTTCAACGAAATGATGGTACGTTGCGGCTTTGAGTGGACCGGCCACCCGGTCAGTAAAGACGGGGTGCTCTATACCTTGCATGGCAAGGCGGGAAACACCCCGGCTTCAAAGGTGGAAGTAGCGGTGGACGATCGCGCCCCGCATGAGATCCGCATTCGTGGGCTGCTCAAAGAAGTCACTTTCAAAAAGGCCAAACTCGAAACCTGGACCGAGCTGCGCTATGTGCCGGGTTCTGATTCATTCACCGTACATGACGTGTTAACCAATCAGGCCGATTATCCCCACGATTATCAGATTATCTATCACAGCAATTTTGGTACGCCGATCCTCGAAAAGGGTGCGCGCTTTATTGCCCCTCTGAAGTCGGTTTCACCGTTTAATGACTATGCGAAAAAAGGGCTAAAAGGCTGGGACAGCTATGGCGCGCCGACCAAAGACTTCGATGAAATGGTATTTAACCTGACGCCGAAAGCGGACGGCAGCGGCAAAACCGTGGCGGCAGTGATTAACAGCAAGGGGGATAAAGGCGCATCCATCGAATTTGATACTCGCCAGCTGCCGCTGCTGACCATGTGGAAAAACACCGATACGCTCAAGCAGGGCTATGTTACCGGTATTGAGCCTGGTACTAACTACGCTTATCCGGTGACGATTGAAAAACAGCAGGGGCGGGTGAAGCAGCTGCAGCCGGGGCAAAGCACCGGGTTCACACTGACCTACACGTTGCTGAAAGACGCTGGCGCGGTGCAAAAGGTCGAAGAGCGCGTGCGTCAGATTCAGGGCAACGAAGCCGTGACGGTGAATGAAACACCGATAGCTAAGGAGTAGCCACACGCGTAAACCTGGGCGCCCATTGGGCGCTCGCCCTACCAGGCTGGCGATGGAAGGATGCCGGTTGCCGATGCCTGGCCTTAACCCGTGTGGTGTATGTCAGGTATACAAAGCCTGCGGTAGATTGAAAGTGGTTTTCTTTCATCTGTATTTACAGGAGGTAAAACATGAGTGGCATAGGAAAAACAACCCAGGATTTATCGGTAAGCAGAGCATTATCCGTGAGCCAGGCCGATAAAGCTCAAGACCGCCAGACTGGCGAAAAAAACGTAACTGAGTTGTTAACAGGAGCGAAAAACACGCCAGTGCAAAAAAATCCTAATAGCAGGATATCGTACTCAAATAAAGTAACATTCGGAAATCGGGCTTGCTTTGGTTCAGTCTCTGCCAGCAAAAATACGGCCTCCGGTAGTACTAAATATCCCGCCGAAAGTACCAGTGGGCGTACTTACGCAAATTTTAAAGAAGCGGCGAAAAAAGAAGAAAGTGTGAAAATCGACGCAAAAGGTAATGTAACTATATCTGGAGCCAAAGGCCTTCGTATAGGAAGAACAATAGTTTCCAATATCCCCCCCGCGACGAAGAAACCTTAGCCAATTTCCTCAATATCCATATTCGTATTGATAAGATAGTGGCGGCCTGATGCCCCTTTTACCCTTTGAGTCATTTGCCTTGCTGGTAAAGGGTAGGGGCATCCAGCGCTCTCCTCTCCGCCCGTTCGGGGCGATAAAAGCAAAAAGGTCGCGATGGCGACCTTTTTGAGCTGTGAGCAGTGAGTGGTGCAGGTCAGGCGCAAATAACCCCGCCCGGCTCGCCGTTAACGGGGATTAACGCAGTTCTTCTCAACCCTGCCGTTCAGTGCGGCAATCAGGTTATCGACCGCATCTTTCGCCATACCGTAGCGCGTTTCATGGGTGGCGGAACCAATATGCGGCAGCGCCACCACATTGCGCAGCGCCAGCAGCTCCGAACTGACCGGCAGCGGCTCCTGCTCAAACACATCCAGCCCCGCCGCGTGCAGCGTGCCATCCTTTAGCGCGGCAATCAGCGCCTGCTCGTCGACCACCGGGCCGCGCCCGGCGTTGATCAATACCGCGCTGCGCTTCATTTTCGCCAGCTGCTCGCGACCAATCAGATGGTGAGTCTGTTCCGTTAGCGGCAGGCTGATACAGAGGAAATCCGACTCGGCCAGCAGCGTATCGAGGTCGCAGTACCGGGCGTCAAAACGCTGTTCGGCTTCTTCATGATGCCTGCGGGCGTTGTAAAGAATGGGCATGCCGAAGCCGAGATGAGCGCGCTGCGCCAGTGCCAGCCCGATACGCCCCATGCCGAGGATGCCGAGCTTTTTATGGTGCACGTCAATGCCGAACCAGTCTGAGGGAATACTGCCGCGCCACTCGCCGGATTTAACGCGTTCGGCCATTTCCACCACCCGCCGCGCGCTACTCAGCACCAGCGCCATCATGGTATCGGCGACGGTTTCGGTGAGTACCGTGGGCGTATGCATCAGCAGCACGCCGCGATCGTTTAACGCCGCCACGTCAAAATTGTCATAGCCGACGGAAATGCTCGATGCGACGCGCAGCTTCGGTGCCTGGCGCAGAAACTCCGCGTCAACTTTGCCGCCGGAACCGAGCATGCCTTCTGCCTGGCGGAACGTTTCCGCGTGTTTGGCGATATTTTCCGGGGTTAACCCGCTGATTTCGGTGACATCGCAATGTTCATCCAGCCGTTTACGCAGATCTTCGGGTAAGGATTTATACAGCACCACGGAAGGTTTCATGCGGTTCTCCCTGTTAAGAGGTTAATAAGTCAGT
Source organism: Erwinia pyrifoliae DSM 12163 (assembly GCF_000026985.1). Lineage (NCBI taxonomy): Bacteria > Pseudomonadati > Pseudomonadota > Gammaproteobacteria > Enterobacterales > Erwiniaceae > Erwinia > Erwinia pyrifoliae. The sequence continues at coordinate 3,980,543 of NC_017390.1, read as the reverse complement.
GCTTTACTGTCACCGCCATCATTTTGACGATAGCGCACCGTGAGGAAGCGATGACGGCGTATCCTGTGCTGGTTTAACGATCAGCATCAGACAAACTGCCACCAGCAGTGCTCCTCCCATAAATATGTAGGATACAGCCGGGCTGCCGGTCGCCCCGTTCAGGTAACCCACCACCCAGGAGCCGAGGAATGACCCCAGCGCGCCCATGGCATTGATCAGCGCCATCGCGCCGCCGGCAACGTTACGCGGCAGCATTTCCGGAATAATGGCAAAGAACGGGCCGTAGGGGGCGTACATGGCGGCTCCGGCAATCACCAGCAGCGCATAGGACAACCAGAAATGATTGGACCCGACCAGGTACGATGCGATAAACGCCAGCGCACCTAACAGCAGCAATGGCCAGACAAACAGTTTGCGGTTCTGTAACTTATCCGACGCCCAGGATACGACGATCATCGCCACGGTCGCCGCCAGATAGGGGACTGAAGAGAGCCAGCCTGCCTCAACCATCCCCATCTGCGAGCCGTTGCGCAGGATGGATGGCAGCCACAGCACAAAGCCGTATACGCCGATACTCCAGCAAAAATACTGGGTGCACAAAATAATCACGTTACGCGATTTGAACGCTTCAGAGTAATTGCGTACCGCCCTCAGATTTTGCTGCTCTTTCTCCAGCTGAGCCTGCAACGCGGCTTTTTCACCGTCGCTGAGCCATTTTGCCTGCTCCGGTTTGTCCTGTACCAGGAACCACCAGACAACCGCCCAGATCACCGCCGGGAAGCCTTCAATAATAAACATCTCGCGCCAGCCGAAGGCGTTGATCAGATAACCGGAGACCACCGACATCCACAGCACGGTGACCGGATTGCCGAGCATCAAAAAGGTATTGGCGCGTGAGCGCTCGGATTTGACAAACCAGTTGCTGATATAAATCAGCATGGCCGGCATCACCGCCGCTTCCACCACGCCCAGCGTGAAACGGATTGCTGCCAGCATCGGAATATTGCTCACCAGTCCGGTTAGCGTGGCGCAAATGCCCCACAAGATCAGGCACCAGAACACCAGCTTTTTAACGCTGCGCCGCTCGGCGTAAATGGCGCCGGGGATCTGAAAAAAGAAGTAGCCGAGAAAGAACAGCGCGCCCAGCAGGGATGATACGCCTTTGGTTATCCCCAGGTCTTCGTTGATCCCCGCTGCAGAGGCGAAGCTGAAATTGGCACGATCCAGGTACGCCAGGCTGTAGCTAATAAACACGATGGGCATGATATACCACCAGCGTTTTGGCGCGATTATCTGATTGCTCATAGTTTTTCCTCGGTGGCCGCATTCTCTTGTCGGATAGGGCGATGCGGTTGAGTTATATTCCGGTCAGTGCAGTCGCTTAGAAATCACCCAGTATGGCGCGCGTCGGTAATCCTTCGCTGTCGCCGATGGCCTGAATCGCCAGCGATCCAATTTTGTTTCCGCGCAGAACCGCTGCGGGTAACGATTTTCCTTCCAGCAGGGCGCTGATAACGCCAACCGCAAAGCCGTCACCAGCTCCGACGGTATCCATCACGTTATCGGTCTTCACAGCGGCCACCTGGCCGTGGTCACCTTCAGCGGTTTTGTACCAGGCTCCATCGCAGCCGGTCTTGATCACCACCGCTTTGACGCCCATTGCCAGATAAAAATCGGCGATGGCTTCCGGCTGGTGATAGCCGGTCAGAATTTTCCCTTCGCTGATGCCTGGCAGTACCCAGTCAGCGTACTGAGCCAGATTATTCAGCTGCCTGACCATCTCATGCTCGCTTGACCACAGCACCGGGCGCAGATTGGGATCGAAAGAGAGGGTTTTTCCCATCGCTTTCATTTCGCGTGCCGCATAAAGCGACAGAGCCAGCGAGTAATCAGAGATGGCCGCCGCCACGCCGCTAAGATGCAGATGACGGGCGCTGCCAAAGTAGTCACGATCAAAATCTGCCGGCGACAGATGACTGGCAGCGGAGCCTTTGCGGAAATACTCCACCAGCGGATCGGAACCATCGTCAACCCTGGACTTCAGCTGAAATCCGGTGGGGTAACGTCTGTCCAGCGTCACCCGGCGGCGATCGACTCCCTCCCGATCCAGCTGCTGGCAGGTGAATTGCCCAAAGGAGTCGTCGCCGATGCGGCTAACCCAACCCACTTTCAGCCCGAGGCGCGCCAGGCCGATGGCCACATTCAGCTCTGCGCCCGCAATGCGCTTGGTAAAACGGGTCGCATTGGCGAGATCGCCTGCTTCATCGGCGACAAACATCGCCATCGCTTCCCCAATGGTGACGGCATCCAGCGTGCCGTTGGCATCAATAGTCATGTCTTATCCCTCGCGCAGCTGGTCAACGTAATGCCGGGTTATCGCCACCAGGTCGGGGCCTTCCAGCGGAAACTCGATGGCACGCGGCACGTCGTTCGGCAGTAACGCCAGCGTTTCACGCCACAAGCTATCGGCCTGGTCGAGAGGCAAAGCACGCCAGCCGTCACCGTGCGGCGCAGCGGCCTTTACGTGGATGTAATGAACATGGCGGCTCAGAGATTTCGCAGCGGCGAGCGGCTGGTCGCCCACCCACAGCCAGTTACCCATATCAAAAGTCATGCCGCTGACGATACGGCTCTCTTCACCGGCATGGAAGAAGCGCTCAAGGGCGGTCAGCCTGCCGCAGTCGGTCTGATCGTTTTCCACCACCAGCTGTACCGTTTTCCCCGCCAGCCTGTTGCGCAGTTCGCCGTCATCAAAACCCGGCTGAAAATGGCCCAGGGAATATTTTAGCATGCGCGCATTCAGCTGCTGCGCTTCAGCAAAGTGTCGATCCAGCCGTGGGTTAGGCAAGCCATCCGGCATAAATAGCGCCTCCGGCACCGAGTAAAATGCCGCCAGCTGCGCAGCCGCAATCGCCTGTGCCAGCTGCGGTAACTGTGTCAGCTGCTGTGCGGTAAACAGTTCACGGCGGATCTCCACGCCATCAGCCCCGGCGGCGGCAATCATCGGCAGCAGCGCCTGCTGGCCACCCAGCGCGGTGACCTGCTGCTGACCGTAGGCCGCAGTCACGACAATCACATCTCTTTTCATGAATCCTCCATTCGCATAAGAAAAGCGTAGATGGAACCGGTTCCAAAGAAAAGGAACTGAGATGTAACTTATGATGACGCTCACGATGTCGCTATTTTGAGGTAGAGATTTTTCTTAAAGTGATAGGGGGGACGATCGGCAACGGGAGTCAATCAGGAAAATGGCAAAAGCACGCTCTTATGCCCGTTTCGCATGCTCAGACTATTATTGTGAAAGGGTGAAAAAATGCAGTGGAAAATAATAATAAAAATCATCACCAGTGAGTGAAGAAAAAAGGGAATAACGTTTATTCAGCTATTAATCCTCTTTTCAATCGCGCTTGGTGATAAATAGGTTGAGTGAGAAAATTTAATATATTTAACAGATCATCTGTAAAGGGCTGAGCGAGTTTAAGGTGAAAGTTTATTCAGCATGGCGCAGGCATAATGTTGTTTTATGATACATTTCTCCGCCTTTATCATTACAATATTGAGTGATATCAGACAATCGCGTTTTTTAGTTAGCTGTGGAAGAGATGCCTGATATCAGGAAGAAAAGTGGCTTCAGGAAAACACGACATTTTTTATTCAATGATAATAGTCATAAGGTGACGGCAATGAGAATTGAAGGACAATCACAACCCTCCCAACTTACTGAAGTTATACCAGGTAACTCGCAAGAGCATGTCAGAGCGCCACAAAATTCTGTCGTGCCCCGTCTGCAAAAAATCAGGAATACACAAAAAAATCTTTCCTTAAAATTGCCAGAACAAAAATATGGCAAATCCGTTATCTTAAAAACGGTTCTTCATGATAAAAACGACCAGCTAAAACCTTCGGGCAAGAACGATCCCCGCTATGTTAGCGAAGGAGACAAGAAAATTAATCGTTTTGACAATATACCATCAAGAGTTGAAACCCTGGTAGATAAGGGCCTTAATGCTAACTATATTACTATCGCTAATGAAAGAGTTGCTATTGCCTCTCAATATCCCTTAACGGGACACCTGGAGAAATATCTTGAGATGATAGTGGATCAAAGAACTCCCGCGATCGTGGTTCTGGCATCGAAAGCTGAAATTGATGAACCGCGTAATGAAATGCATAACTATTTTGGCCGTTCCGAGAAACACGATAAGATTGAAACGATATCTGAAAAGACGGGAAATTACGAATTGGTCGATAAGACAAAGGTGGAGACTTATAATCTGATTATCAAGGGTCATGGTAATGATTTCCCTGTTAAAGTATACCATGTCACCAACTGGCCTGACCATGGGACTATAAGCGCAAAGGCAACCAAACAGCTTGCAGGCTACATCAATGAAGTACGAGACAGGAATGAAGGCGTGCCAGTTATACACTGTCGTGCGGGTGTCGGGCGTACCGGGGTGGTTATTTGTGCCCAGGCCATAGGGAAAGAGATAAGCGTGGAACGGGCGGTAGTGAGTTGTCGTGAATGCAGAAATCATCATATGGTTCAAACCGACGAGCAGATAGATTGCTTAAAAAAAATAGCCGAGGATAACGGATATCCAATACTCAAAGAAGATGAACCAGGGAGTAAAACGCAACAGAGTACACCTGCGTTGTTAAAAGCCATCCAAAGCGCCGAGGGGAAAAGTGAAAGCGCAGCGGATTCACAAACCCGTGATCCTGTTCAAGAAGCGCCTCCAATACTGCCTCGTTCGACCAAAAATAATAACGTAAACAGGGAAGTTATGAGTAAAGCTCCCGTAAAAACGGGCGTGGAGTCTGTTAATTGGATGCCTGGTAAAATAATTAATGGTGAAGGTAAAAAAGGCGCTTTAGAGATCGACCTCCACGTACTTAAAAATTCGAGGGATTTCATGAAAAAGATTTTAGATAACCGCACTCCTTTAATGGTTATCTTTGAGCCGCATAATGAAACTTCCTCAATAGAAAGTGTGGGTAATTTTTTATCTAAAGGTAAAGATTATACCAATGGACTTAAAATTTTCCCAACGGGGAAAAAAATTAAACTATTTGATCAGTTAGGTCGTCCTTTTTACTCGATGAATCTCGTGCATAAGGGAATCGAAGAAACTAAAATAACGATCCCCGTGATTTATGTTGATAATTGGACCCGTAATTATAGTTCAGGTGATGAGTTAATCAATCTGCTTGCAGATCAAATCAATCATCATTTAACAGATAGCGTCAATTTCTATATATACAACGGCAGCAGTGCTGTTGGTGATCCAAATAAATTATTGCCTGTATTTGCTTACTCTCAAAAATCAAATGATGAGCGAGGACTGATTGATGCCGTGATAAAGCGCATTAAGTAGAGAAACACCCTCACAGTCGCTTACCGCGATTATCGGAAATAAACTGCTTTACGGCTTTTCTTCGTCTGGTGAGAGACATCTAACCGGATGTAAAAGACAGCCGTAACGAAGAATGATTTGCCCACTTCATTATTCTGGCAGTGGGTACGAGTGTTCCCACGGCTAAAACTTTACCTCTCTCCCAACCGTCGACCCCCGCACAATCAGTTCGCCGCTAAACAGCTGTTCGTGCACCGGTGCATCATCACCTTCAATGCGCTTGAGTACCTGCTCCAATGCGGCGTAGCCCATCTGCCAGGTCGGCTGTTTCAGCGTAGTGATGCCCACGCCCGCCAGCTCGGCCCAGTCCAGTTCATCGAAGCCCAGCAGGCCGATTTGCTCCCCCCAGTTGAGGTTCAGACGGCGCAACGCGCGGGCCACCTTCAGCGTCAGTGCGCCGTTAACCACCATCACCGCGCAGGGGGCGGCGTGATGGCGCTGATGAAATTCGCACAGCACCTGCTCCAACTGTTGACTGTCACCCGATGCGATTTCAGCCAGCTGCGCAACCCGATCTGGCTGCTGTGCCATACACTGACGGAAGCTGTGTACGCGCTCCAGCCGGGTATTGACCAAGCCCAGCGGTTCGCTGATAAACAGCAGCGCCCGGTAGCCCCGTGCCAGCAGGTGTTCGGTCGCCTGCCATGCAGCGGCATGATTATCCAGACCGATAACATCACAATGAAAGTCGGCAATTTTACGGTCGATCAACACCATCGGCAGCTGCGACTGTTGTAGCTGGCTTAGCGCCTCTTCGCGCATCCCCACCGCATTAACCACAATCCCCTCCACCTGGTAGCTGTTCAGCAGATTAAGGTAGTGCTGTTCCAGGTGGATTTCATTATTGGTATTACACATTAGCAGGGTGAAGCCGCTGGCGCGGCAGGCGGCTTCAATACCGCTCAGCATATTGATTGAATAGGGATTGGTGATATCCGCGATAATCAGGCCAATCAGGCGTGTGCGCCCGCGTTTCAGTCCACGCGCCATCTGGCTGGGGCGATAGTTCAGTTGGGCGATGGCGCTTTCAATGCGCGCTTTAAGATCGGTAGATAGCGCGCTTAGCTCGCCATTAAGATAGCGGGAAACGCTGGTTTTTCCGGTATTAGCGGCTTTAGCAACATCGCTGATAGTGGCTTTGGCGGCTTTACGGTTCATGGTGCTCCCCGGGGTTAATCATAGATCGAGACTATCATAACTGCCGCACCAGTGCAGGTTTCAGCTTAATGGCCAGGCATCTGAAGGGCAGAGATTTTTTCACTTTCGGTTGGTCGATATTCCGTTTCTGACCCAATAACAAACTTGCCCGCTCAGCGTTTGCTTATTCATGGCCATTCGCTTTCATCACCGCAGACGGGCGAATTGCCCGTAAAGCAGGCAATTATGGCGCTGAATCAGGGATGAATGGGTTAAGTTAATTCCCAAATTTGCCCGCCGGGGCTACTTTTTGTAGTCGGGATGGCTAAAACAGCCGGTGGCGTGCTCGCAAAGCAGCCCGCATGCTTGCATAAATGAGTAACAGGTGATGGAGCCGACAAACCTGAAGCCGCGCTTTTTCAATGCTTTTGACATGGCATCGGAAGTTGCGCTGGTGGTCGGTATGCGGCGATAGTCGCTAAGATGGCTTATTTGCGGCCGATGTTCGACGAAGCTCCAGATAAACGCGTTAAAAGGTTCTCCGGCTGCTTCCATCCGCAGCAGGGCGCGGGCATTAGCGATAATCGCTGCAATCTTGCCGCGATGGCGGATAATCCCGCGTTCTTGCATAAGCCGCTCGATATCAGCCTCATCCATCTTTGCCACCGCCTTTACATCAAAACGGTGAAACAGGCGACGATAGTTCTCACGTTTCTTCAATATCGTCAGCCAGGACAGCCCGGCGACCTGGCCTTCAAGACAGATCATCTCAAATAATGCCTGCGTGTCGGTGTGGGGAACGCCCCATTCACCGTCGTGATAGGCAATATACAGCGGATCTTCCGATACCCAGCCACAGCGTTGCATCGTTATCTTCCTTACTCAGTCAGCTGGCGGGCGGCTCGGTACGCGCAAAGCTGTCACGCTGAAACAGGGTTGTGACCAGCGCGACCAGCTGTGGGCGGCCCACGCACCAGTCGGGTGCCACCCGGCGGAAATTCAGGTAGCCCAGCGTGCAGGCCGTGGCGATATCCGCCAACGTGAGCTGCGAGCCGTTTAACCCTGTGCCCTCTGCGGCTGCGGCTTCCAGCGCGTCCAGCCCACGCTGGATTTTCTCGCGCTGGCGCAGCATTTCATCTGCGCACTGCTGGCTCGGGTCTTTTTGCTGTTCCCGCACGATAAGTAGCGCGGCATCACATATCCCATCGGCCAGCGTTTCCAGCTGGCGCACGGCCAGCGCTGATGGGGGATCGGCAGGCAAAAAGGCCGGTTCAGGATGGTGTAGTTCGAGCCAGGCGGCGATAATCGGCGAGTTGAACCAGGTGCTCCCCGCGTCGGTGACCAGCGCCGGGACCTTGCCTAACGGGTTGTAGTCTTTAACATGGCTTTCAGCGTGCCACGGAGACTGGTTAACAAACTCAAAAGTAATGCCTTTTTCCAGCAGCAGCACCGAAATTTTGCGGACATACGGGCTGGTATAATTTCCAATGAGCTTCATTGTTTATTCCCCCCGGGAATAAAAAAGGATTCAAACTGCTACGGGCAAAACCTTCCTGCTCCATGCGTGCATCAAGGATAAGCGATGCCAGGTCATCCGCAACCGGGTCGACCGCCGGGTCTTTTTCCTGATACAGCAGTTTCAGCCACGTACCGCAGTCACCGCAGCTTTCAGCCTTTATCGCCGCACTGTCGAGCGACCAGTAATGCAGGTCACGCGTTTGTTCACAGTGGCTACAACTGGCCTCCACCACATGCCACTCGCTTTCGCACAGATTGCAGTGCAGGTAGCGCACGCCGTCCATATGCACCATGCCGGAGACCGGCACGCTGGCACATACCGGGCAAAACTGGCGCTGCCCACCAGCCTGAACTTGCGCACTGCCTGGAATAAGCGCCGCCATCTGCGCCTGGCAGAGTGACAGAGCGGCCCAGATAAACGGCGCTTTATCACTGTTTACCTTAGCGAATTCATTAGCAAACAGCGCGCTGGCCATGGCTTCCAGCTCGGCTGATGACGATTTCTCCAGGTTTTCCAGCACCGAGAGCGCCTGACCGGTCATTTCCGGCTTAAGCTCGGCAATTAGCGAATGCAGCAGCCGCTGCCAGTGTGCATCGCGTGGCTGGGTGGTGATATCAAGCGGAGGTCTGCCGAGGCGGGCGCTTTCCTCCAGGCGGGCGCGCAGATCCATCCGCAGTGGATGGTCGTACAGCACGATTTCCTGCGCGCTGGCAATCACCGCAGCAAAACGCAGGTAGTCGCCTAAAGGGTTTTTTGCTGCCAGCTGGCGTAAGCGCGCGGCGCGACGGCTGTAAAAATGCTTCAGCCTGGGGAAAAGTAAGGGCGGAATGGCATCTTCCACCGTCCGATCGCTTTTCTCCTGTGGATTCTGCGGGATAATGCGCATCGTCATCAGAGACCTTTTTTCGGTTGTTTATACCTGTTTTGCCGTATGTGCAGGCTGCAATGGCAACGGGCCACGTTAATTTATCTCGCCTGACCATCGCGGCGAAGTTATCGCACCAGGATGAAACGGGGCAGTTATCATCAAGAATACGCGCTTCTGGCCGAGATTATAGTCCCCGCCAGCGCCGGATTCTGCTTTTTTGCCGGGATCAGCCCTGTGCATCGTGCCAATGCTTTCGATTCGTCTGTGGCGCACGGACAATATAGCTGCGCTGATTCAGCGCTGCTGAATAATTTTTGCGGCATTGATGTTGAAGGCTCACAATGAAGAAAATGCATTTTTTACGCGCATATGACAACAACCCGGCCACCGCAATGTGTGGCGCAGATGATGAGTGCATTCCGTGAAAGACGAACAGCAAGAAAGCGAAAAGCAGACCGGTGCACGGCAGGCGATGGTGTGGCAGCGTGATGCGCGACAGCCGCAACCGGACTGGCTGGCGGAAGAGGTGCCGGTGGCGCTGGTCTATAACGGCATCTCGCATGTAGTGATGATGGCTACGCCAAAGGATTTAGCCGCCTTTGCTGTCGGCTTCTCGTTGTCGGAGGGAATTATCGCGGTGCCGGGCGATATTTTCGCCATTGATATTGTGCCAACCTGCAACGGTATTGAAGTCCAGGTGGAGTTGTCCAGCCGCCGTTTTATGGGGCTGAAGGAGCAGCGGCGTGCAATGGCCGGGCGTACCGGCTGCGGAGTATGTGGCGTGGAACAGCTGGCCGAGATCGGCAAACCGCTGCGGCCGCTGCCGTTTACCCAGCATTTTGACCTTGGTCAGCTGGATAGCGCACTGCGCCAGCTAAAGGATTTCCAGCCGGTAGGGCAGTTAACTGGTTGTACCCACGCAGCGGCATGGATTGCTCCGGACGGACGGCTGCGCGCCGGCTGCGAAGATGTTGGCCGCCATGTGGCGCTGGATAAGCTGCTCGGCATCCGCAGTAAGGCCGAATGGGCCAGCGCAGACGGCGCACTGCTGGTCTCCAGCCGCGCCAGCTATGAAATGGTACAAAAAGCAGCCATGTGCGGGGTGGAGATCCTGTTTGCCGTCTCTGCCGCAACTCGCCTGGCGGTGGAGGTGGCAGAGCGCAGCAATCTGACGCTGGCAGGCTTCAGTAAACCGGGGCGCGCAACAATTTATACTCATCCGCAGCGGCTGATCGAGGCCAGTATCACCTCTGGCAGCACCTGATTCAGGGCAACCAGCGCCGGCAGCGCGGCCGCGCTGCTGTCGGTCACCAGCGTGCTGACCTGATGGATGCCGGCATAGTTCAGGCGGCTGCAGATGCCAAGTTTACTGTGATCGGCCAACAGGATCAGGCGGCTGGCCTGGAGAGTCATCGCTCTGGCAATCGCGGCTTCATGGGGATGAAAGCTGCTGGCCCCGTGATTTTGCTCAATTCCAACCGGGGAGAGCAGCGCCACATCGGCGCGATAACGATAAATCTCACCAACGGTCAGCTCGCCGCGCGTCTCCTGTGCACCGGCCTGCATACTGCCTCCCAACAGGATCACCTGATTGTTCAGCGTTTCATCCTCTTCCGCTGCGCAAAGCTTCAGGGCGGCATTCAGGCTGTTGGTAATCACCGTCAGGCCGGACATCGTACGCAGCTCTTCCGCCAGCATGGTGGTGGTACTGCCGGCATCAAGGAACACCGTCTGACCGGGCTGCAACAGACGGGCGGCGGCGCGCGCAATCGCCCGCTTCTCTTTCGCCATCACCGAACTGCGCACCGTTAGCGGCGGTTCAGGCGTGGCGTCCAGCGCCACCAGCCCGCCGTGAACGCGTTTAGCCAGCCCCTGTGCTTCCAGCACAATAATATCGCGCCGGGCGGTTTCCCGAGAAATGCCCAGCTCTTTGATGATTCGTTCGGTGCTGACCTGGCCCAGGGTGCTGAGCAGCGCCCGGATGCGATGTAAGCGTGTTTCCTGCAGCATAGTTCAGATTCCCTGACGACAACTCACGGCGACAGCCTAACCGATCATGCGCCACTCTGCATGTGTATTTTATTGCGTTTGTGTATTTTATTGCATTTTATTCAAAATTTGCCATGATGGGGTCAGACAGCGCTGACTGCCTGCCGCCAGGCGAACCTCAATTTTGCAACGGGAGTGATCATGGCTACACGTTCAACCATCATGGATACCAACAGTTTTCGCGCCGAGCATGCCGACGGCCTGAGCGCAGACGTGCGCAAACTGACGGATAAACGCAGTAAGGTGTTGGGCGAGTCTTACCGTCTTTTCTACCGTAAGCCGGTTCATCTGGTGCGTGGTAAGGGCCAGTATCTGTGGGACGCCGCCGGAGATAAGTACCTTGATGTGTATAACAACGTAGCCAGTATTGGTCACTGTCATCCGGCGGTGATTGATGCGGTGTACCAGCAGATGAACCAGCTGAACACCCACACCCGCTATCTGCACGAAGCGATCCTCGACTACTCCGAACAGCTGCTGGCTACCGTCCCGGCGGCGATCGACCGCGCCATGTACATGTGCACCGGTTCGGAAGCCAACGACCTGGCCATCCGCGTGGCGCGGGCTTACAGCGGCGGTAGCGGGATCATCGTCACCCAGGAGTCTTATCATGGCACCAGCGACCTGACGTCCGGGGTTTCCCCGGCGCTGGGCAGCGGGCAGCCGCTGGCGGCCACCACGCGCCTGGTGCCGCCGCCCGATCGCTACCGCGTTGATGCGCCGGATCTTGGCGCCTGGTTTGCCGAACGGATCCAGCAGCAGATTGATGATATGGCCGCACACGGCATCAAATTTGCCGGATTCCTTGCCGATGCGATCTTCTCCTCCGACGGCGTGCTGCCGGGGCCAAAAGGGTTCCTGCAGCAGGCCATTGATGTGGTACATCGTAACGGCGGCATCTTCATTGCGGATGAAGTACAGCCCGGTTTCGCCCGTACCGGCGAAGCGTTCTGGGGCTTTGCGCGACACAATGTGGTGCCGGATATCATCACCACCGGCAAGCCGATGGGTAATGGCATTCCGGTGTCCGGGCTGCTGGCGAAAAGCGACGTGCTGACAGCGTTCAGCGATGATATTCCTTACTTCAACACCTTTGGCGGCAACCCGGTGGCAATGGCGGCGGCACAGGCGGTGCTGAAGGTCATTAAAGAGGAAGAGCTTCAGGAACATAGCCGCGTCGTCGGCGCGAAATTGCTCGCAGAGCTGGCAATGCTGAAAGACAAATATGAGTGCGTGGGCGATGTGCGTGGCTCCGGCCTGTTTATTGGTTTTGAGCTGGTTAAAGACAAAGCCAGCAAGACGCCGGACAAGCAGCTGGCGCTGGATGTCACCGAGATGCTGCGTGAGAACCGCGTGCTGACCTCGGTCGCCGGGCCGTATGGTAATGTGCTGAAGCTGCGCCCGCCGTTGGCGTTTCAGCAAAGCGACATCGACTGGCTGGTGGGCGCGCTCGATAAGTCGCTGGCGGCACTGAGCCGTTAAAAGCGTCTTAGATCATTTGCTTGTACTGGTGGATAAACGATATAACGCCGTTACCGAGCGTGTTATCACTGATACCCTTATAAATTGCGGGGCATTGATAACCCTTTTACCCCGGGTTTATTTAACTATAATGACCCGACTGCTTACGTGGTGCTGATGAGCAACTCGCCGCACCGCCCTACATGACTGGAGATGAAGAATATGAGTTATACACTACCATCCCTGCCTTATGCCTACGACGCACTGGAACCCCATTTCGACAAGCAGACGATGGAAATCCACCACACCAAACACCATCAGGCCTACGTGAATAACGCCAATGCCGCGCTGGAAGGTACCGAGTTCGCTAACCTGCCGGTTGAAGAGCTGATCGCCAAACTGGATCAGCTGCCAGCCGATAAGAAAGGCCCACTGCGTAATAACGCGGGTGGCCACGCTAACCACAGCTTCTTCTGGAAAGGTTTGAAAACCGGCACCTCTCTGGGCGGCGATCTCAAAGCAGCCATCGAGAAAGATTTCGGTAGCGTTGACGCCTTCAAGGCAGAATTCGAAAAAGCGGCAACCACCCGTTTCGGTTCCGGCTGGGCGTGGCTGGTGAAAAAAGGCGACAAGCTGGCGGTGGTTTCTACCGCTAACCAGGACAGCCCTCTGATGGGCGAAGCCATCTCTGGCGCATCCGGCACCCCGATCGTTGGTCTTGATGTGTGGGAACACGCCTACTACCTGAAATACCAGAACAAACGCCCTGACTACATCAAGGCTTTCTGGGATGTGGTGAACTGGGATCAGGCAGCAGCGAACTTCGCCGCCGCTAAGTAATCAGATTCACAATAATAACCGGCGGCCCGTTCGCCGGTTTTTTTGCCTGCTAAACGGCATCCCCCTTTCCGATCTGATTATTTACTCGCCTAAATATCGCCTTAAACCAGCATAACCGCCCTTTAATAGAAGAAATACCGATGTTTTCTGCTGATTAAACACCGGGCACCAGCGCTAAAGGCTGTAGTTTATAGACATCTGGATGGCTAAGAATAGTTTGTGTTAGCTTATTCTTTTTCGTTTGTTGCTTACCGTGACAATCCATTAAAAAATGCGGCTCGTTCACTTGTTTCAGCCAGAGAAAATACGCCTATGACAGCGATAAATCGTCTTGAAATGCGCCAAATTTCGATCGGTTTCGGCGGTTTTGCGGCGCTTAAATCCGTCGATTTGACCCTTGAAGGGCATTCTGTCCATGCGTTGACCGGAGCCAACGGCGCCGGAAAGTCCACGCTGATGGCGGTGCTTGCTGGCGCGCACGACCACTACAGTGGAGAGATCCTGGTTGACGGCCAGCCGGTGACGATTCGTAGCCCACGCGATGCCAGGCAGATGGGCATTCACCTGGTGCAGCAGGAGGTGGATGTGGCACTGGTTCCCGGCCTGAGCGTGGCAGAGAACATTATGTTGGATCGGCTGGCGGAAGGGGGGCATATCTGCCGCTGGGGCAAGATGCGCCGTCAGGCACGGGCGTTGCTGTCGCAGCTTGGCGTACAGACAGACGTGCGCCGCAAGGTGGAACGGTGCTCGCTGGCAGAAAAACAGCAGATCCTGCTGGCGCGCGCGTTGTCGCATCACTGCCGTTTTCTGATCCTTGATGAACCCACCGCACCCCTTGACCAGCAAGAAAGCGCCAGGCTGTTTGCCGTGGTGCGTCAGCTGCAAAGCCAGGGGATTGGCGTGGTGTTCATCTCCCACCGCATCAACGAACTGAAGGCAATCTGCGACCGGCTAACGGTGCTGCGCGACGGGGAGCGGGTCGGAAGTAGCCCAATGCAGGGGAGCAGCGCGGAACAGATTATTGAGATGATGATCGGTCATCGGCTTGGCGACATCTACCCGCCGCGCCGCCCGCCGGTCAGCACGGAAAAGCGGCTGCATATTGCCGGGCTGCACGACGAGAAACTGCTGCAGGATATCAACCTGACCTTGCACAAAGGCGAGATCCTTGGCGTTGCCGGACTGGCCGGAGCGGGCAAAACCGAGCTGTGCAAGGCGCTGTTTGGTGCTAGCCGCAGCCGGGTACAGCACGCCGAGCTGCACGGTCAGCCCTGGAAACCCTCCTCCCCCCATGCGGCGGTGGAAAACCGTATGGCGCTTATCCCGGAAGAGCGTCGCAAAGAGGGCGTTTTTATTGCCGAGTCGGTGATGATGAATCTGAGCGTGAGCGCGGATAACCGTTTTTCGCGCTGGGGTCTGTTCGGTCATCGCCAGGCATGGCGCTGGGCTGAAGAGGTGATTGCGCGTTTAGGCATCCGTACAACCGGACCGCAACAAACGCTGCGTAGCCTGTCTGGTGGCAACCAACAGAAGGTCGCCATTGGCAAATGGCTGTGCAATGACGCGGATATTCTGATTTTTGACGAACCGACCAAAGGCGTGGATATCAAGGCCAAAACCGATCTGTTCGCCCTGATTGACGGGCTGGCGCGCGAAGGCAAAGGCATCATCTATGCCTCGGGCGAATTTGCCGAGCTGATTGGCCTGTGCGATCGCATCTGCGTACTGTGGGATGGCAAAATTGTGGCGGAAATAGCCGCCGTCGACGCCGATGAAGAGACTCTTTTACTTTATTCTACCGGAGGAACGCCTGCGTGAGCAGCAAAGAACTTTCCCTGAAAGCGGCTCCGTCCGCACGGCATCAGCTATTTGATTTTCTCTATAAGTGGGGGATGTTACTCACGGTAGCCGCATTAATTGCCGGTTTCGGCACCGCCTCGGACAGCTTTCTTGAACCGACCAACATCATCAATATTTTACGCTCGATAGCCATAGTGACGGTGATGGCGGTTGGCGTATCGATATCGCTGACCATCGGGGGTTTTGACCTCTCGGTTGGCTCCACCGCATCGTTGGCAAACTCGCTGGTTATCTCGCTGTTCGTCTGGTACGGCTTCGGCCCGACTCAGGCCATCGCTCTCACCCTGCTGCTGTGTACCCTGGTTGGCCTGTTTAATGCTTTTATGATCGTGGTGCTGAAGATCCCCGATATGCTGGCAACGCTTGCCAGCCTGTTTGTGGTACAGGGCGTGGCGATGACATACAGCTATGGAGGTTCGATTACCGAAAATATGGTGCTGCCGAACGGTGATATGGCCGAGGGGACCATTCCAGCGGCGTTTTCACTGCTCGGGCAGGTGCCGATCATCGTTATCGTGATGCTGGCGGTGACGATAGTGGCACAGCTGTTGATGTCGCTGACCAAACATGGCCGCCGCATGTATGCCATCGGCGGTAACCCTGAGGCAGCGCGGCTTTCCGGTATTCGCACACGGCGTTATCGTGTTCTGGCCTATGTGATGTCGGCTTTGCTGGCCGGGCTGGGTGGTATTTTGCTGGCCTCACGCATAGGTTCATCCCAGGTTAACGCCGGCGGCGGTTATCTGATGGATGCCGTGGCAGCGGCGTGGATTGGTTTATCGCTTGCTGGTGCGGGCAAGCCCAACGCGCTGGGAACACTGCTGGGCGCGGTCATTCTGGGGGTATTACAAAATGGTCTGGTGATGCTGTCCGTGCCTTACTACGCGATGGATATTATCAAAGGCCTGGTGCTGGCGGTTGCGCTGGCTATCACTTACGTTCAGCGCGCGCCGGGCGCGTAGCTTCCAAACAGGGTTAAAAATATGAAAAAATTCACCTTATCTCTGCTGGCGTTGAGTCTGCTCACTGCCTCACCGTCCTTCGCGGCCGTACCTGCGGCAATCGCTAACCACGATGGTCCGGTGCGTATTGCGGTGATCCGCAACCTCGGTTCCGACGATAACACCACCCAGTTTGTCGCCGGAGCGGTTCAGGAAGGCCGCAAGCTGGGCTTCAAGGTCAGTACGTTCCTGAGCAACGGGGACGACGCTCGCTTTCAGGACTTTGTGAATCAGGCCATTAGTCAGAAGTACGACGGGATTATTCTGTCTCATGGCAAAGATCCTTATTCCACCGCCCTGGTAAAACGCATCTCTGATGCCGGGATCAACGTGTCGGTGTTTGACACACCCGTCAACCAGCCGATTGCTGGCGTGACGGTGACGGCACAGGACGATGCTTCGCTGGCGCAACTCTCCCTTGACCAGCTGGTGAAAAATAGCAACGGTAAAGCGAATATTGTCAAACTGTGGGTCGCGGGCTTCCCGGCGATGGAACGGCGCCAGGTGGTTTATGAGAAAGTGCTGAAAGCGAACCCGGGCATTCACCAGCTGGAGTCAATTGGTGCGGTTTCGTCTGATGTGCAGGGCGACACGGCCAATAAAATGGGCGCTATTCTGGCGAAATATCCAAAAGGCAGGATTGATGCAATCTGGGGATCGTGGGATGCGTTCGCCCAGGGGGCTTATAAAGCGCTGCAGGAGAACGGGCGTACCGAGATCAAACTTTACAGCATTGATGTATCCAATCAGGACTTGCAGCTGATGCATGAGAAAAACAGTCCGTGGAAGCAGACGTCTGCGGTCGACAGTAAGCTGATTGGTGCGACAAATATGCGACTTATTGCCAATAAAATTGGCGGCGAGGCAACGCCGGCCAGCTATCAGTTTAAAGCTTCTGCTATCTCACAGGCCGATCTGGTTGCCCAAAGTGGGGCGGTGAGTGTTGCCACTCTGAGCAAAATTATTCCGGGCTGGGGGGCGTCGAACGACTTTGTGGCACCGTGGTTTGCCGACCTTGAAGCGAAGTACGCGAAAAAGTAGTACAGGCAAGTCATCTTATAAAGTAAGGGTTTATCTGCCTCAGGGGTAAACCCCACAATCAGCCAGAAAATGCTGGCCATTAGTGGTAGTCAGCAGACTGGCGTGGCAAGTTCAAAAGAGTGTAGTAACTCAACGTAGTTAAAAGCTTGAGCGAACCTGTCGCCGCTAACGCATGGTTACAGCGAAGTGATGAGTTAATGGACTTATCTTGAACAGCACCTCGCCATTCAGGATGCACCAAGAATATTCTCAAGTGACTGCAGTTGTTACAGGAATGGCGTAAAATGCAGTTATTGTCTATAAGGCGAGAAAATCAAACAGAAATGGGTCTTAACTGAAATATGATTGTAGCGCTGCTTCTGTGTTGATCAAATATTAAGCGTTCAATTTATACTAATGCATAACGATATTTAATTCGTTAAATCAGCCAGTGCCTGGCGAAGATTTTACCACTACCTGCCAAACCGGAAGAATTAAAGTCAATCCACTGCTGTTGTGGTGCTGGATATAAAACCAAGAAAAACCGGTTTTAAGTTATGAAGCTAAAGTTTTTTTTTCTTATTCAATGGTGCTAACAAGGCTTTCAGGTTGGCAATGATAAAGCCTGATTGACGATGGGCGGTTTTTTCGATACTGACCACGGCATCAAGTCGAAAACCGACTTTAGGGATGGTGGTAATCATTATTTCTGTGACTGCCAGTTGTGAGAATGCTTTTCTCAGCAGGCTGATATGGTTGCTTAGGTTGCTGCCAGAAGGGGTGAGATCGTGATCTTCCCACACTTTTTTGATCAAATCCTCGCGCGTCATTATTTCACCAGCGTGAATAATTAATTGGGTCAATAATCTTGTTCCAGGCCTGGATAACTGTAAAGTTGAATCACTGTTATCAGTAAGTTTCAGTAACCCATTTGATGAATCAAAACAGAGGTAATGATTAATAATGTAGTTCATTTTTCCACCAGCCAAATAAGTTTTTGTCATCGCACCGTCTTCACCGCGTAAGAAGTTTGCGGCTGCTTGTAACTAATGGTAATCAAAATATGGTTAAGCTACGTTTGACATTCAGAGCATCTTACGCATAAAGCTAATTTTTTAGGTGATTTGTTTAATATTATTGGTGTTATCACCACTTAGAGATATTTTATTCTTAAAATTCATAATAAAGTAACCGATAATAATAATATGACTTAATAATTGAGATTAAGTTTTTTTTTGCTATTCAGCGTATTATCATTGGTGCGCTATGTTTTTACCGCTTTTATAATTTGCAAATAGATTCGGCAGGAGCCGGGTATAACAAAAGGAGTAATGCAATGCGTGAGAACAGCATCAAGAACATTAAGCGAAGAATATCTGTAGATAAAGTCATGAGTGCAATAAATGAATTCTTTGAAGAACATAATGCTGATAACGCGCCGTCAGTTTTTGCCAGTACAAGAGATATCGCCAACAGATCGGAATTGAGCATATATAATGCCAGGCATATTTTAATTAAACTAGAGCAAGAAGGTGTTATCACCTCATTCAAACTAAACAATAGCAAAAGTTTGTACTGGAACAAGACGGAATCTTTTAAGAATTAATTCAATCGCCTGCTAAAAATGGCGTATTCGTTTTGTCCGAATACGCCACGATCGATACGGGAAAATAAACGCTTCGCCACAGTCATTGAGCTAACTTAACTGCCACGCAGGGATTCACACCAGCCCTCCTGAATTAACCAGTAGCTAAGCTCTGCGGGGCGAACCATATTGAGTTTCGACATGATGTTTCTCTTGTGCGCACTGACCGTTTTCTCACTGATATTCAGGAAGCGCGCGACGCCACCGTTGCTAATACCACGCGCCAGATAACGAAGAATCTCGGTCTCACGGCGCGTCAGGTTATTACTGGAACGATTAACGCCTGAAGGAGTCAGCCTGGTGCGAAAGTTATCCAGCTGTTCCATCTGATCGTTGACTACCGCCAGTATATTTTCGACTGACTGATTACGATAAATTGTCGAATGATGATGAATACCGTCTGTTGTGATATCCAGATGACTCTCTTGATTAGGGTTATTCTTAATAATAAAAACGCAGAGGGGGCGCATAGACATGCGACGGTTCAGATAGTGAATATTTGCTACGGATAATGACTCTTCTGCCAGAAAGATTATTTTCGCACGGCTATTAAAAGCAGACTCAGTGTAATCAGCGTTTATGCCCTGTTCTAAAAAATTCTCGTAAACGCTACTTTTTAACCCTTCAAGGTAAAAGCGGTTCGGATCGTTGATGACAATCGTGATGTTGTTTTTTTTCATGGCCAATTACCTGAAGATATCCCTAAACAGAGGCATTGATTAAATGCCTCTACGCAGCTCCTGAATAGTGCCTTTCTAAAATATTATATTGAAAATAAACTCCTGACGATATCAATGTTCGCCTTTCGGTCTATTACGACATTTGATTTTGTTTTGATGCTTTTGGACTGCCAGATAAATCGCGAGTGTGAATTATTATTTTATTTTCGACACTAAATATCGAGATAAAACAATTCTGTTTTTTATGTAATAATTTTAGCACTGGCGACTTTCGTCCCGGAAGGCCGCTGGTCGTCTTCAAGCAATACGACTCATCAAGTCTGAATTCAGGTGCGCATGCCCATTGCGCCGCCGGCAAAACGCGGCTGGGCGGGTTAGTTGGATTGTGATACAGAGATTGAAGATTGAGTGAAGGAATGACTTAATATCAACATGCAGCCATCACCACGTATCGTATGATGCCGTTGGTGGTGAGGAGATGACGAGAGATGCGTTGGCAAAACATGAGCAGGCAGGATGGAAGCATCCTGCTTGCTACATCACCAGCATCTGGTGGGACTCAGAACGCGGTTTTTGCGAAGCCGGTCATCTCTTTCAGGCCCATTTCTCGACCTAGCGCGCTGGTAGGGTGAACAATCAACAATCCGCGCACGCTCTTTTTCAGCGCCCCCATATTGGCCTGTTCTTTTTTAGTGATGGGTCGGCTAAATGGCAGCTTGTTGAGCTGTTGTGCTTCTTTGCTCAACTTCTCGGCACGTACGCCACGCAGGCGCTCGATTTCGGCCAGTAGTTTATCTTTTTCTTTGAGCAGCTCCCCCAGTTTCTCACTGTCACCAGAAGCCAGCAGGGCCGGTTCTTTGTGATTCAGCGCGTCCAGTTTGTCACTGAGTTCTTTGATTTCTGCCTGTACTTGTTCTTTCATTGTTCTTAACCATTAAATGGAGTCATTGCAGCAAAGAATACACGAAAGCGGGGCAAAGAGGGAAAGGAGTAGGCTACTTTTTGAAAGCCTGCCTGAGGCTGAGCAGTGAAATTAGCGCAGTCAGCGACAGCACCATTGTGGATCGCACCACCTGCTGATAGCGTTGATGCTGCATAACGCGCAGTTCGGCATCATGGCAGGCAAAATCAGGAAAGGACGGCAACGTACTCACGCAGTGCAAGGCGCTAAATGGCTCAACGATTTTATCGTCCGTGAAACGGTACTCGCTACCATCATGGTTCAATGCTTCGCGCAGTGCCATCAGGCGTTCACAGTCTTCATATTCGTTTCGATTAATGACCCCAAGGCCATAAATTAGCTTCAGACGAACTGACAGCTCACCCAGCGGACCATTGCCGTGCAACAGAGGTTCCACGGCGTACTTAACGGCATAATCGTCTTGGCGAAATACCTGTTCTACCAGCATATTAACCGCTTCTGCCAGCATTTCTACGGCGGCGATGAGCAGACATCTCACCGAGCGTCCTGCATTCAGGCGTTCAAGGACCCGATTTTCGACATCCTGAGATTGCCCTGTTAAAGACTGTAATTCATTCATACAGATTCATTTTTTTCGCAGGCACAGCGGTGCTGTGCCCCGTCTGTGCATCCGTAAGGAGCGGTTGCACAGACATTATGCCAGGGTGTTCCAGGCTTTCACTACCGCTTTAACCACATCGCTGTCGCTATCCAGTCCGGAGATTTGAGCCAGCGTGGAGGCGACATCCTGGCTGGACAGCAGTGCGGCTAGTTCGAGCGCCTGCGGATCCTGGTCGTTGCGGTAATGCAGTGCTGCGGCAATGCCGGTGACCAGATTATCATTCGGCAGATGGTACTCCAGGGTGCCCAGCGTAGGTTTAATCAGGCGGTCGCCCGCACTCAGCTTGCGGAGCGGCTGGCGTCCCACGCGCTCCACATCATCGTTCAGATACGGGTTTTCGAATCGGTTAAGGATTTTCTGGATATAGGCAGCATGTTTATCCGCCGCAAAACCGTAGCGCTTAATCAGTACCGCGCCGCTCTCTTCCATGGCTCCTTGTACAACCGCCCGCACGTTCTTATCCAGTATCGCTTCGCGAATTGTTTTATGGCCGGCCAGCTGGCCGAGATAGGCGGCAATAGCGTGACCGGTATTGAGCGTAAACAGTTTGCGTTCGACAAACGCCATCAGATTGTCGGTCAGTTCCATACCGGGAATAGTTGGCAGCTCGCCTTTAAATTGGGTTTTATCAACAATCCACTCGCTAAAGGTTTCAACCGTTACTTCCAGCGGATCGCTGCTGTCTGCTGCAGAAGGGGGAACTATACGATCCACCGCAGAGTCGACAAAGGCGACGTGTTCTTCCAGCCAGGCGTGATACTGCCCGGGCAACGCGCGTAGCACATGCGCTTTAAGCTGCGTGGTGCCGCGCACCATGTTTTCACAGGCGATAATATTTAGCGGTCGGGAATTAGCGCTATCACTGCGTTTGGCAATACCTTTTGCAATGCCGCCGGCTATACGTTCAAGGATTTGCGGGCCAACCGCCGTGGTAACGATATCAACCTCAGCCACCAGCGCAATAACCTCATCGCTGGCGCTGTGCACGGCATTGACGCCTTTTACCCTTTCAATCTGCGATTGCTCACCGACGACGTGAACCGGATATTCGCCACGGGCGTTGAGGGCATCCAGTACGATCTGATTGACGTCGGCGAAAGTCAGTTGAACTCCGGCATCGGCCAGCAGTTTACCAATAAAGCCACGGCCGATGTTACCGGCACCAAAATGTAATGCTTTCATAAATATTCCCGTATTAATGATGCAAAGCTCATGTATTCCCGAAGCAAAAAAGGGCCAGGCATTCCCAGCCCCCAGAGAGGTATCATGCTCAAAACGGCTTATTGGCTGGTTTTACCGGACAGGAGCTGCAGAACTTCCTGCACATCTGTCGTGGTAGCCAGGCGTGCAATCACATTTTCGTCATCCAGCGCGTTAGTCAGGCTGGTAATGACCTGGATATGCTCGTTATTGCGCGCGGCGATACCAATGACCAGCCGGGCGATGTCTTCAGGCTCTTCACCGAAGTGAACTCCGGCAGGGTATTGGCAGAATACCACACCGGTTTTTAGCACGCGGTCTTTCGCTTCTACTGTTCCGTGTGGCACGGCGATAGATTCACCGAGGTAGGTTGGCGTCAGTTCCTCGCGTGCCAGCATTGCCTCTACGTATTCCGCTTCTACGTATCCACCCTTGACCAACTGCTCACCGGCGAAGCGAATAGCCTGCTCTTTATTGCTGGCGTGATTGCCAAGAAATACGTTGCTGGCGCTCAGTTTGAACAGGTTTTGCTGGTTTTCATCAAGGCTGTCATTGAGTACCGCGCTGACTTTCTCATGATGTTCGGCAGTGCGGGCTGCCTCCGTCAAACGCGCCGTCAAATCATTATACAGCCCGCTATCAAGGAAGTTGGTCAGCGAAATATGCTGCGCATGAGGTGCCTGGCGCATCGCGCGTTCAGTCAGATCGCGATGGGTGATCACCAGGTCTACATCGCCCGGCAGGCTGTTGATCGCGCTGTTAGTGACGGAGATATTGCTCAGTCCCGCTTCATTCACTTTCTTACGCAGTACGCCAGCACCCATTGCGCTGGAACCCATACCGGCATCACAGGCTACGATAATTTTGCGTACGTGACTTAGATCACCTTGCAAGCCTTTGTTACCCATTGGCGCAGGAGCAGACGGGTCTTTGGACTGGGATTTCATCTCCTGCATGCGGCGAGTTGCTGCTTCAATATCATCAGACTCTTTCGCCCTGCTGGTTTTCAGCAGAATAGCCGCAATCACGAAGGAAACAGCAAAGGCTGCGGCAATCGCCGCGATGTTAGCGAAGTAGGCTCCTTTTGGCGTCATGGCCAGTATGGCAAGGATAGATCCCGGTGAAGCCGGAGAAACCAGGCCGCCGTTTAACAGTGTAAGGGTGAAAACGCCGGTCATACCACCGAGGATCACGGCGAGGATCAGGCGAGGGTTCATCAGCACATACGGGAAGTAGATTTCGTGAATACCGCCGAAGAAGTGGATAATTGCTGCCCCACCGGCTGATTGTTTGGCACTGCCACGGCCGAAGAATAGATAGGCCATTAGCACGCCCATTCCAGGGCCTGGGTTAGCTTCAATCAGGAAGAAAATCGATTTTCCGGCTTCGCTCGCCTGCTGAATTCCCAGCGGCGAGAAGATACCGTGGTTGATCGCGTTATTGAGAAACAGAATTTTCGCCGGTTCCACAAAGATGGAGGTCAGCGGCAGCAGATTATTTTGTACCATCAGATTAACGCCGGCGGCGAGAATATGTGACAGTCCCTGAACCATTGGGCCAATCGCCAGGAAGGCGAGAACCGCCAACAGCATGCCGATGATACCGGCAGAGAAGTTGTTGACCAGCATTTCGAAACCGCTTTTGATTCTACCGTCAATCCGGCGGTCGAAGGTTTTGATTGCCCAGCCGCCCAGAGGACCGGCAACCATCGACCCGAGGAACATCGGCATGTCAGCACCGGCGATAACGCCCATGGTAGTGATCGCCCCCACTACGCCGCCGCGATCGCCGCCGACCAGACGGCCACCGGTATAACCAATCAGCAGTGGCAGCAGGTAGGTGATCATTGGCGCCACCAGTTTCGCCAGCGTGGCGTTCGGCAGCCATCCTGTTGGGATAAATAGCGCGGTAATGATACCCCAGGCGATAAACGCCCCGATATTTGGCATTACCATATTACTCAGAAAACGACCAAAGCTTTGAACTTTGACCTTGATGTCTGATGAGGACATATAAACTCACCTCTTATAAGTACGCGCTAACCCAATAAGAGAGCGCGTTGATTTTTGTATGAGACGTTACGGCGTGGCCGCTGGTGTCACTGTATGCCGGCAGACTCTATCATGTGGATATGGCGTTTGCGTAGCCAGGGGATTAAGTGTGATGTTCGTCACTGAAGTGTGGGGGGGATAGGATTGTTTTTAGTGATTTTAATCACAAATAATAAAGTTATATGCGGCTAACTGCAGGGAAATGGGTTGAACATAGCCTTGTTATGTGATCCTTGTCACATAAAAACGAATGGTGTTTGTTCTTATAATGTGAATTAGATCACAAAAATGACTTCGTCCTTATTAACCCGCCCACGACAAAGAAGACTGACCCGATGGGGTTAAGCAGTGAGCTTGCGAAAAAGTTTATCGCCAGCGGAAAAGGAGTCATTGAGATCGGAACGTATTGACCAACCATGTTGATAGCTAATAGGTTGTAAAAATACTTTCTTTAAATGAAAATTTAATATGACTATTAAGGGATTATATTTAGGTTGAATTCAGTAATAGCCTGGAGATAAAAGTCATTTTATGAATGGTATCCATTAGATAATGCTTGTATGTGATTTTTAAAGCAGGTAGTCTGCGCAGCAAAAAAGGTTTTATGATGTCTGGCAAAGTCTGCGCGTCACAGTAAGCGCAATAAGGCATGAGGCACTGTAAATACATAGTGCATACGACACTATTCCTTCGTGATTTCAGCTATGACCGATACCTGTTTTGACCACATGGAAAATGCTTAAGGTAATGCAAGATTATATTTATTCTTATTCTTACAAGGGTTTGTGAGTGAGTCATTATGTCGGTGAAGTTTGTGGTCAGGGAAAGTAATTGGGCATGTGCCTTATTTGGGGTTTTTATCGCGTTGTTTTCAGTTTTCTGATAAAAAAAGAATAGAAAACGATTATTTCCTTCGGAAAATCAGAATAATGGACTTTTTACTAAAATATTTTTCATCTTAATTTGTTACTATTCATTTGGCCAACTACTATTGGCTAAATATTATTTCACTTTAAAAATGGAGATATAAAAATTGGGAATTCGTGAAATTTCGTCATCTGAAGTAGATCTTGTTTCAGGTGCTGGCAATGCGTTCGTTGACGGGGTGAAAGGGTTTGAATCCATTTCCTGCATTGCCTCGCTTTATAATAACACCCATGATTGGCGTTTTGAAGTAGCGACTAATTATTATTTGAGAGGTAGTATGGTGCAGTATCTTAACGATATGGGTCTCGATGGCCATAAAGTTCTTAATAATTGGGCTGTGGTTCACGCACCTCAACACGCGTAATTAAATATTAAGCACTGCGGCAAAAAGGGCAACGGACGTTGCCCTTTTTTTATTAACTGCCCCGTCCTCAATAGCGCGTTGACACATTTTACTTGCATACTGAGGAAAATGTGACGAACCAATATGTTAAACGCACGCAACGCGATTACCCTCTATCCTTTAAATTAGTCATTGTCGAACAGATCGTAAAAGGTGAAATGACCTGGCGTCAGGCGCAAGAGCGCGACGGTATTCAGGCAGTTCAACCCTCATCAAGTGGCTACGCAAATACGGTCAACTCGGCTGGGTTTCCCCCTCTTATGCAAGAATGAGCGGAGTTAACATGCCCAAAATACCCCTTAATCCCGAACAGCGGATGAAAGAACGGGAACAGCAACTTGCTGAATCAGAAGTCAAAGCTCACTTTTTTTGAAGCGCTTGTAAAGGTAATCAATACTGAGTTCGGAGCCACGCTGACAAAAAAGCCATGCAGCGGCTGCACCGGTCGTTAAAATGCAAAGCGCCCGATGAAGTTCATCAGGCGCTTTAAGGCTGAAAGCGTCAACCTATATCAGGACTCGTCACGGACAGTTACTGAACGCCGGCCTGTAGCACGCGCTGCGCCTGGGAAAAAGCCTGAACGTTATTGCTCAGATTACTCATCAGCGTATTGTACTGCGTTGCCTGCTCCTGAGTAGGGAACTGGATAGCCGGGCCGTTAAAGCTGACTCGTGCTCCCTGCTGTTGCAGGAAGTCCCCGGTTTGCACCACATCCTGACTCAGGGTTTGTAATGCCGGCAACAGCGGGGACAAGGAAGCGGCAGGCTGAGTCACCACTTTATTGAACACGTTATCGTACACCGTTTTCAGGTCTTCAGGCTGCTTCAACGTGGCTTTGCTGCTGTCGGCCTGGGTTTTCGCTGTCTGGATCTGCTGACCGAGCACGCCGAGAGAACCGCTCGCCTGGCGCAGCGCATCGCGGTGCGTCAGATAATCCTGCGGTGTGCGGATGGTAGAAAGCTCATTCACCACCGGCTTCAGACCGGAATCTACCGCCCGATTAATCTGTTGGGCGAAACCGTAGAGAATGGCGTAGTCACTGACATAATTGCCGAACTTCTGCTTCTGATCTTCGCTCAGGCTTGGTAAATGCTCGCCGCTACGCATCACGGTATTTTGCAGAAAATCGACAAACGCTTTGCGCTGTTCGGCTTCTTTATCGCCGCAGCCGGTCAGCTGCGTCACCAGCAACAGTGCCATAAACGGCACCAGCACGCGCGTCCAGATGCGTGATAATCCTGTCTTCATAAGAAATGGACTCCTGTTAACAGATTCCTGTCGGTTTTGCCTGCACAATTAATCTTGCGTAAAGAATAGTCGAAATCAATTTTTATGGATAGTCGTGTCTTAGCAACAAAATTCTCATCCTGTTGACTTCCGCCGGTGCAGCCGCATCAGGAAAAATAATGTAAAAGCATGATCAAAACTTCAAAAGTGATCTAATACTTAGGGTTCTGGCGTTTTCCATTTTGCTGTCCGAAAGCGTCGCTGTGGCAAATGTCCGCCAGTATTCAGAACCTGAGCCTCAGGTTCTACCCCTCTGGTTGTTCACGTTTATGTGAGTTTATTGAGGTGTGCCGATGGAGACTAAAGATCCAATGTACGAACTGCTGTCAAGTCTGGAGCAGATAGTGTTAACCCGTGATGGGATACCGGCGGTAACCGCCTCTAAGGACAGTATGGCGATGCCCGAACCGCAGCGGATCCGGGAAATAACCGGCCTGAAGATTGATGAGTTTGCCCAGGTGTTAGGCGTGAGCGTATCGTCGGTAAAAAGTTGGGAAGCCAAACGAACCAAACCGTCACGCAGTGCGCAAAAGTTAATGAAGTTGATTCAGTCGAATCCGTATCTCAGCAGAGATCTGCTGAACTAAGAGAATGGACCCGCCATCAAGGCGGGTTTTTGCCTCTTAAGGCTATTTACCGGCTTTCATATCGATGACAAAACGATATTTTACATCCCCTTTCAGCATCCGTTCAAACGCCTGTTTGACTTCATCCAGACGGATCACTTCAACCTCAGACACGATATGGTATTGTCCGCAGAAATCGAGCATCTGCTGTGTTTCATTAATACTACCTATCGACGTTCCTGAGATGCTCAGGCGCTTAAATACCATCGGCATGACGTCTGGTGATTTATGCGGCGTATCAGGAATACCCACCAGAACCAGATGCCCGTTGGTCTTCAGCGCGCTAAGGTACGGGCCGGGATCGTGCGGCGCAGCAACACAGTCGAGGATCATACCCAGGCTGTTTTCACGCTGGCCATCTGTGGAAGAGTAAAATGAAATGTCTGATAAACGCAGCAAGCGGGAAAATTTAGCCGCCCGTCTGTTAGCGTATTATGCTGATACGGGTAGCGGCGGAAACACGTTATTCCGCCGCTTGCGACATCAATTATTGCAGCAGAGAGATATCGGCCACCTGTAGGAACAGCTCACGCAGCTTGGCCAGCAGCGTCAGTCGGTTGATACGCACTTTTTTATCTTCGGCGTTGACCATCACTTTGTCGAAGAAGTTATCGACCGTTTCGCGCAGCTGCGCCAGCTCAATCAGCGCATCCTGGTAACGCCCTTCGGCAAAGAACGGCTGCAGTTTGCTGCTCAGGGCGGTGACATAAGTCGCCAGTTTGATCTCTTCATTCTCTTTCAGCAGCGATGCCTGCACGCTATCGTTCAGCGGTTCGGTAGCCTTAGCGAGAATATTGGAGACGCGCTTGTTGGCTGCCGCCAGGCTCGCCGCCTGCTCCAGCGTACGGAAGTGAGATACCGCTTTCATACGTGCATCGAAGTCTGCCGGGCGCGTTGGGCGACGTGCCAGCACCGCCTGAAGGGTATCGACGCTGTGGCCCTCTTCCTGATACCAGGTGCGGAAACGGCCCAGCATAAAGTCGATCACTTCATCGACCGCTTTAGCGTTAGACAGCTTGTTGCCATACAGACGCACCGCTTCTTCGGTCAGTGTTTGCAGATCCAGTGGCAGATTCTTCTCGACGATGATACGCAGCACGCCCAGCGCAGCACGGCGCAGCGCGAACGGGTCTTTATCGCCTTTCGGATGCTGACCGATACCGAAGATGCCCGCCAGAGTATCCATCTTGTCCGCAATCGCCAGCGCACAGGCCACCGGGTTAGAGGGCAGCTCATCACCGGCAAAGCGCGGCTGATACTGCTCGTTCAGCGCTACCGCCACGTCTTCGGCTTCACCGTCATGACGTGCGTAGTGCATACCCATCACGCCCTGCGTGTCGGTAAACTCAAACACCATATTGGTCATCAGGTCGCATTTGGATAGCAGGCCAGCCCGCGTGGCGTGATTAACGTCAGCGCCAATCTGCGCAGCAACCCAGCCGGCCAGCGCCTGAATGCGGTCGGTTTTCGCACGCAGGGTGCCCAGCTCTTTCTGGAACAGCACGGTTTCCAGACGCGGCAGGTTATCTTCCAGACGGCGTTTGCGGTCGCTGTTAAAGAAGAATTCAGCGTCAGCAAGACGTGGGCGCACCACCTTCTCATTACCGGAGATAATCTGCTGCGGGTCTTTCGACTCAATGTTGGTCACAAAGATAAAGTTCGGCAGCAGCTTGCCCGCCTTGTCATACACCGGGAAGTATTTCTGATCGCCCTTCATGGTGTACACCAGCGCTTCGGCAGGAACCGCAAGGAACTTCTCTTCAAACTTCGCCGTCAACACAACCGGCCATTCAACCAGCGAGGTGACTTCTTCCAGCAGGCTGTCGCTCAGGTCAGCCACACCGCCAATTTTCGCGGCTGCCGCTTCGGCATCTGCTTTAATGATGGCTTTACGCACTTCGTAGTTCGCCTGCACTTTACCGCGCTCCAGCAGGATCTGCGGGTACTGGTCGGCATGGTCGATGGTGAACGCCGGCTCGCCCATAAAGCGGTGGCCGCGAAGGGTGCGCGCCGAATCGATGCCGAGAATATTGGCGGGGACCAGCTCATCGCCCAGCAGCAGCGTCACGGTGTGAACCGGGCGCACGAACTGCACCTCGGACGCGCCCCAGCGCATCAGTTTCGGGATCGGCAGTTTTGCCAGCGAAGTGGCAATCATCGCGGGCAGCAGTACCTGGGTGCGCTCACCGGTGACCCGGGCGCGGTACATCAGCCATTCACCTTTATCGGTGCTCAGACGCTCGGCCTGGTCAACGGTAATACCACAGCCGCGCGCCCAGCCTTCAGCGGCCTTGGTGGCCACGCCGTTAGCATCAAACGCCGCCTGGATCGCCGGGCCGCGTTTTTCCACTTCGCGATCCGGCTGTGCGGCACTCAGATTAGCGACTTTCAGCGCCAGACGGCGCGGGGCGGCAAACCAGCTCACTTCGCCGTGGGGGAGGCCCGCAGCGTCAAGCTCGGCGGTCAGATTGGCGGCAAAGGATTCGGCCAGGCTGCGCAGCGCTTTCGGAGGCAGTTCTTCGGTGCCGATTTCCACCAGAAAAGTTTTATCAGTCATGGCTGCCTCTTATTTCTTGTTATTGCACATCGGGAAGCCCAGTGCCTCGCGGGAGGCGTAGTAGGCTTCAGCCACGGCTTTGGTCAGGGTGCGGATGCGCAGAATATAGCGCTGACGCTCGGTGACGGAGATCGCCTTGCGCGCATCCAGCAGGTTAAAGCTGTGCGCGGCTTTCAGAATACGTTCATAGGCCGGCAGCGGCAGCGGTTTTTCCAGCGCCAGCAGGCTCAGCGCCTCTTTCTCGTACTGCTCGAAGCAGGTAAAGAGGAAATCGACGTCGGCGTATTCAAAGTTGTAGGTCGACTGCTCCACTTCGTTCTGATGGAACACGTCGCCGTAGGTGGTTTTACCCAGCGGGCCGTCGCTCCACACCAGATCGTAAACGCTGTCGACGCCCTGAATATACATCGCCAGGCGCTCCAGGCCGTAGGTGATTTCACCGGTAACGGGCTTACACTCCAGGCCGCCAACCTGCTGGAAGTAGGTGAACTGCGTCACTTCCATACCGTTCAGCCACACTTCCCAGCCCAGGCCCCATGCGCCGAGCGTTGGGTTTTCCCAGTTATCTTCCACAAAGCGGATATCGTGAATGGTGGGGTCCATGCCCAGCTCTTGCAGAGAACCGAGGTACAGCTCCTGAATATTGTCCGGCGAAGGCTTGATGATCACCTGGAACTGATAGTAGTGCTGTAAGCGGTTCGGGTTTTCACCATAGCGACCGTCGGTTGGGCGGCGGGAAGGCTGCACATAGGCAACCGCAGTCGGCTCCGGGCCGAGTGCACGCAGGCAGGTCATCGGGTGGGATGTTCCCGCGCCGACTTCCATATCCAGCGGTTGGATAATGGTGCAGCCCTGGCGGGCCCAGTAATCCTGTAAGGTCAGGATCAGCCCCTGAAAGGTCTTGGTATCAAACTTTTGCATGTTGATTTCGCACGCGATACGAGTAGTGATAAAAGTGGGCATCAGTATACCCTTTGACCGGGGTGATTACCAAAATGGTATCTGCTCTTGCGGCCTGCTGCGCAAAATGGGTGGCTGCGCGTTTTTCAAGTTTCCGCGTATCGTCAGTGCGCCTTCATCCTGTTCCTAATTTCTCGGTTACGACTTGTTGAAGGCCGCCCGCCTGGCTACCCTGAATTTCGCATTAAGGCAGGATTAACCGGGTAACAGAGGACGAGATGTCGCAAAAAATCGGTTGGATAGAGAATTTACGCGCCGTGGCCTGTCTGATGGTGATTATGATCCACACCACCACCTGGTATGTCACCACCGGCATGTCGGTAGGTGAGCGTAGCTGGGATCTGTCCAACCTGTTGAATTCTGCCTCACGCGTTTGCGTACCGCTTTTTTTTATGATTTCCGGCTTCCTGTTCTTTGGCGAGCGCAGCGCACAGAAGCGACATTTCCTGCGAATTTTTTTGTGCCTGCTGTTCTACAGCGCGGTGGCGCTGGTCTATATCACGCTGCTGACGCCGATAAACGAAGTGCTGTCGGTTAAACACCTGCTGCAAAAACCGGTGTTCTACCATCTGTGGTTCTTCTGCGCCATTATCGTTATCTATCTGTTCTCACCCTTAATTCAGGTCAAGCCGGTGCGTGCTGGCTATCTGGCTGCGGTAACGGTGGTATTGGCTATCCTCGCCAACCCGAATACCGTCGACGGTTCGATAGCCCGCTTCCACTGGTTACCGGTTAACCTGTATATCAGCGGCGACACCATCTACTACCTGTTGTACGCGTTGATGGGGCGAGCGATAGGGATGATGGAAACGCAGGGGCGCGGCGTTAGCTGGCTGGCCGGGGGAAGTTTTGTTCTCTGCATCGGATTGATAGCATTCGGCACTAAGCGACAGTTTGCGATAAACGGGGCTTTTGCCGATACCTGGTATCTGTATTGCGGGCCGGCGGTGTTTATTGCCGCCGTCAGCCTGCTGGTGCTGTTTAAAAACACCCTTAACCAGCGCGTTAGTCCATTTTTTGCGCTGATTTCACGCTATTCATTACCGATTTATGGCTTCCATGCCCTGTTTATCCATTTTATGCGCACCCATCAGCTGGATAACACCGACCATCCGCTGCTGGACATCCCGCTGGTGTTTACCCTCACCCTGTTGGGCAGCCTGCTACTGGCGGCGGGGCTGAAGCGCATCGATAAATATCATTTGGTGAGCTGACGTTTTTTATCCCGACGGCGCATCCCCGGTGTCACCAGCGGACGCAGACGGCTAATGCGTGGATTGAGGATCACCCCCGGCGTACGCACCAGCCGACGTGGGTTCGGGTTACGCGTTGGGCGCTCGTGCCACAGTTTGAGCATAATGACCGTCAGTGCCAGTATCGCGGTGATAGCATTAGCGGCCATCACCGGCACATCGTGCATGCGGTGGCCGTACCACGTCCAGCAGGAAACACCGAAGAAAAGCGCGGCCCACATCCCCAGCGACAGTCCACTGGTATCTTTGTTTTTGACGATATGCATTACCTGCAGGCAGAAAGAACCGGTGGTCACCCAGGCCGCCAGGGTTCCCAGCCATACCGGCCACGGGCTAAGGAAGATGATCGACAACAGCGCCAGGGCTATGGTGGCGGCCACAATTAGCAGATTTTTCATGCACTTTCTCGCATCTTATGTAGGCCTTTATCAACGTTATCCACAGCGGCCGCCAGATCGCGATACAGTTCAGGGCGGCCAGCCAGAGAGCCAAATAATTTCTTTTGTTGAGTAAATGCCTGTAGCGGGTTGTCAGCGCGGTAAATGGCAGTAAACGGCACCTCATCCAGCGCACGATCTTCATAGTCAAACGGCAGCGCTCCGGCGTGATGCTGCTGCATAAAGCGGAACCATAGCGCAGGCAGGATCAGCGTTGCCGCAGGAGTAGCGCCCTGTTTGTAACGGGCTTTCAGCGTTGGCACGATAAACTGCTGTAGCTTGGCAATGCTGTCTGAAGAGACGCGCTGCGTGGTATCGCGCACCCATTTGTTGCTAAAGCGGTTTAGCGTGGTTTCGCCATAATGCGCCAGATCGATGTCGCAAGGCTGCAACGCCGCCGCCACATCCTGCAGCACATAGTCGCACATCCACTGTTTGATCTGCGGTTGCAGACTCTGGTCAATATATTTTTTACCCAGCAACGCACCGGCCCAGGCAATGCCGCTGTGGCTGGCGTTCAGGACGCGTATTTTAGCCTCTTCATACGGCGTGACGCTGCTGACAAACTCAACCCCGGCATTTTCCAGCGCCGGACGGCCGGCAATAAACTTATCTTCCAGTACCCACTGGGAAAAAGCCTCACAGGAGAGCGGAGCGCCATCATCTTTGATGCCCTGTTCAGCCAACCGATCAAACAGCGCTGCATCAAATTTTGGCGTGATGCGGTCAACCATGCCGTTAGGGGCAGAGGTATTCTGCTCTATCCACGCCAACAGCTCCGGATAGTCCTTCGCTTTAACAAACTGAGATAAACCGCGTGCCACGCTGTCGCCGTTATCGCGCAGGTTATCGCAGTTAAGCAGGGTAACCGGGCCGGTCTGATTGCGCATACGCTCACGCAGAATTTTCACCAGCGCACCGTACAGCGTGCTGGTTTCCTGCTGCCCGGCGAGATCGGCCTGGATCGCCGGGTGCGTCAGGTCAAGCTCGCCGTTATCATCAAGAAAGTAGCCGCCCTCGGTGACGGTAAACGAAATAATTTTCGTTTCCGCACTGGCACCTACGGCAACCAGTGATTGCAGGCCTTTATCCCAAAGAATGACGTTTTCGACCGCTTCAATCGGCTGATAGGCGATTTCACCTTCGGGGGAGATGATTTCCAGCGTGTAGCGGCCCTGTTGTTTTGCCAGCTGTTGGAGGGTTTTTTGCGTACTGCTGTTGCGAATATTGGCGAGGGAAAGTGTCCAGCTGTTGTCTCCCTGCTGGTGGAGTTGGTTCAGATACCAGCTCTGGTGTGCGCGGTGAAAGGCGCCAGCACCAAGGTGTAACCAGTTCGATTTTTTATCGTTGTTGCGGTGCAAACCTTATCCTTAATCTGAAACAGATAGTGACAATGTTACCTGTAACCGTAGCACAGAATATCAACGTTATAAAACCGGCGGCAAAAGCCCCTGGCGGTGGCGCCCGAAAAAAATCACTTCTTCCGGCGCTGCAGGGCGCGGCACAGCTGGCGTGAGGAAGAGAACCCGGCTGGCAAGGTTTCAGGCAGTGGCTCGATATGGCTGATGTACATCCCGGTAGAGGTAAGGACACTTTCATCCGGGCCGATATAGCGCAGGGAAAAGGCATCTCCGCCCGCTTCAGCGTTTCTGCCGGGCCGGTCAGATCCAGCGCCATCACGCCGGGCAAATTGATAAACCACACCGAAATAGTCATGTTATACAAACTCCTGCAGGCAGCCCTCAACGCTACGAATGGTGGCAAAACGGCCGGTCGGTACGCTTTCGGTGCGGTGGCGCAAATCAGCGGTGCTCAGGGTGATACCGTTATGGGTCATCGGAAATGCCAGCGTTGCTTCGTTCACATAGGTCACGCGATAGCCGAAGTCCGACGCCACGCTGGCAGTGGTTTCACAGCACTGCTCGGTGCGCAGCCCGCTGATAATCACCTGCTTCACCTGGTGCTGTTCCGGCCACTGCTGCAGGCCGGATTCTGTCAGGGCGTTATGCACGGTGTTTCGGAAGGTTGCTGCCGCTGGTGCTGCAGGAAAGGCAAACGCACCACCATACCGCACCCATCAGCAAAAGCGCCATCTGGCTCTGTATGCAGGATATCGACAATCGGTACGCCTCTGGCCTGGCAGCCGGCAACCAGCTTGCTCAAAAGCCGGGGTTTCAGGCGCATCGCCATAGCCACGACGGTAAAAAGGATTGCCGTGCATCAATGACTAACAGAACGCTATCGATCATTTACGGACCCTTGCCTGATTGGGATTAGCCCTATCATTGCAGAGAGATAAAGCACATAGAAAGTCAAACAAGGACACAACGTTGTTGCTGGGGGACAGGATTAGAGTATAAATGGCGCAGTTATCTGCCAAAAGACTTCGGCTGCGCAGCAGACGAGATCACACCACAGTCGTGCTACCGTTCGTCATCATAGAAAACATTATTTCCTGTGGCAATGAATGCGGTGTGGATATATCATGAAGTATAGTTTTTACTGTTAAGATTAGGTCGTTAAATTGAGATATTTAGGGAATAAGGAAGCCATCGTTTCCAATATAATAGAATTATTAAAAGAAAAGAATATCATCAAATATGAATATTCATTTTTTGATGCTTTTTGTGGTACTGGATCAGTCGCTGACGCATTAAAAAGTGACTATAGTAAAATTATTATTAATGATAATTTAAAATGGAGTACGTTATATGCCTCAGGCAGGTTGCTATCTGGGAAGTGCGAGTTTAATAAATTAAATTTCAATCCATTTGATTTCTTTAATAATAACTGTGAAATCAAAAAAGGATTTTTTTATGAAAACTACTCACCTGGTGGTTCTGCGCGGATGTATTTTTCCGCTGAAAATGCAGGGAAAATAGATTTTATTCGAGAGAATATAGAAAATTGGTTTTTAAATGGCCAGGTAAATGAAAGTGAGTATAACTATCTTTTAGCTAGTCTGATAGAATCTATATCTAAAGTGTCCAACACAGCAGGAGTTTATGGAGCATACTTAAAGCACTGGGACTCCAGAGCGTTAAAAGAAATTGAGTACATGCCTGTTGATTATAGCGATGGAAACTGTAACAAGTTAACTGTGTTTAACGAAAAAATAGAAGACATCATAGAAAATGTTGAATGCGATGTTCTTTATTTAGACCCTCCATATACGCAAAACCAATATGGAACTCAGTATCATCTACTTGAAACATTGATCTTAAATGATTCACCTGGCATTAGTAAAATAACAGGTTCCAGATCAACAACGCCGATGAGGTCAGATTGGTCAAAGAATTTCAAGTGTCATATCCTTTTAGATAAAATAATAAGCAAAACTAAAGCTAAGCATATATTATTAAGCTACAGTGCTGATGGCTTTATGTCAAAAGACTTTATTGACTCTGTCATGATGCGATATGGTGAGAAAAGCAGCTACGAATGCAGGAAAATAGTTTACAAGAAATATAAAAACCATAAATCCAAGGGTGATTTAGAACATTTTGAGTATTTGTTTTATATAAAAAAAAGAGAAGAAGGTAGCGTGCGATATGAGTCGCCGTTAAATTATATTGGAAGTAAATCTAAATATATTGATTTCATAAAATTTGCGTTGCCAAATAAATTTAATAAATTCTATGATGTTTTTGGTGGAGGCTTCAATGTTGGAATTAATATTGATGCTGACAGTGTTGTATATAATGAATATAATTTCTTTATTAAGGAGCTAATTGAGTCAATTCATGACATTGACACGTATAAATTTATAACTAGCGTTAAAAAGTTAATAAAGAAATATAATCTTGAGCCGGAAAACAAAGATAATTACCTAAAGGCCAGAAAAGATTACAATAGTAATGCTATTGATAAAAGAGATCCGATTTTATTGTACACCATAATATTATATGGATTTCAGCAGCAAATAAGGTTCAATGGGAATTATGAGTTTAACAATCCGACTGGGATGCGGTGGTTTAATAATAAGGTCTTGGAAAAATTAATTTCTTTTTCTAGAAAAATAAAAGAAATTAATGTGTCCTTCTATAAGGGTGATTATAAGCTTTTGATGAACTTAATTAATAACGATGATTTTGTTTACCTCGATCCACCTTATAGACTTACAACCGGTTCTTATAATGATGGAAAAAGAGGGTTCAACGGTTGGGGTGTTGATGATGAATTAAATTTATTTTGCTTTTGTAATGAATTAAACAATAAGAAAATAAAATTCATGCTGTCTTATGTATTGGAACATGGTGGAGAATACAATCATCAGTTAAAATCATTTATAGAAAGTAATGATTACAAACTAATTGAACTCCCTGTTGTCTTAGGGCGAAATAGGAAAGAGGTGATAATCATTAATTATGAAAAATAAAAAACCACTTTTTACCATCAGAAGAAAATCGCAAAAAGGTACATTTTTATTCTCTGATGTTTTTACCAATGACGTTTTGTCTGATATCTGCTATAAGATAACAGGACGAAAAGACTATCATGTTATGTATGATAATGATGGTTATAATAAAGGGCGTTTAGCAAAATTAGAGTTCAATGGAAAGATCAACTATATTTCTATATCGGAAAATAAAGCTGAAGGAAGAAACTCCAGCTTTCAAAGTGCACCTAGTGCATTAGTTGCATATCACAAGGAGCCATTGAGAAATAAAGAGATATTTTTTTATTTTGTTAATTATGAAGGAAATATAAAAACAAAATATTTTGACTTTATGTATAGATTAATGGCAACGGCAGGATTCGTTTTTTTAAATGATGACATTGCAGTTGGAAAGAAAGTAACGCCTTTCAATAACATAGGTGACTTGATATTAAATAAAGATTTATTGCGAAGTAAAAACAAGGCTAATAATTCATCATACATAACTATAAATGATAAAAACACCACTCAAATATATGCTAAGACATATGGAGCAAATAAAAAAGAGTCAACTTTAATGTGTTTAGCCTTAGCTAAACTTGATTGTAAGCGGGTTGAACTCATTCAAGTATCCGAAGGAAGTTTAACTAAGCTAGCAAAACCAGATTTATCCGTTATCCAAAGTGCAATTGATATATTAGAAATTCAGTCCAATAAAGATATGGAGAAAGATGAATTCATAAAAAACGATAGTCTTCGATCTCCTACATTGATATATAACTTACTAAATAAAATGGGGCAAAAAAAATGTTCCTT
Organism: Erwinia pyrifoliae DSM 12163; assembly: GCF_000026985.1. NCBI lineage: Bacteria > Pseudomonadati > Pseudomonadota > Gammaproteobacteria > Enterobacterales > Erwiniaceae > Erwinia > Erwinia pyrifoliae. The sequence goes on along the minus strand of NC_017390.1, from coordinate 3,942,568 downwards.
CTGTGATTGTGATATCCCTCAAATAATACAGGGCGCTCATATTTGGCCTGTATCTGAGATAAAAAAGATAAAGTTAAGTGATGATGAAAAACTTAAGCATGCTTTAAGTGAAAATAATGGGATTTGGTTATGTGAAAACCACTATAAATTATATGATAGAAATATTATTGTTATAAATGAGAATGGGAAGCTCTTGGTAAGAGATAAAATTTTAAAATCGCATAAGAATTACATTAATACAATAACAATGAATAAATTATTACCTGATTCAATTCTTAATGACGATATTATTCTATATATAAATAAAAGAAATGCGGGTATTGAAGGAATGAAAAATGATTTCTTCTAAATAGCTGTGCGGAATAGTGCTCTATTTCAAACCTTATAGAAAAAGGTATTGGGATGTTCTCGCTGCCGAGATGTGCTGTATCGGGCTTCAGATGCGTTGCCTTAGGCGACTGGCGCAGGCCAAAAATGGCAGATGCAGCGGTATCAGGAACAGCCATTTAGGATGCTGAGGGAGCCTGTAATTTAAATTGTGTATCTGCCTGTTTTTGATATGTTCATTCCAACAACGGAGACAGGCACATTATGGACGAAAAGAAACTCAAGGCCCTTGCGGCTGAACTGGCTAAAGGCCTTAAAACCGAAGCCGANCTCAATGCGTTTTCCCGCATGCTGACGAAGCTTACCGTTGAAACAGCACTCAATGCTGAGCTGACTGACCACCNCGGGCACGAGAAAAACGCCCCAAAAGCAGGCTCCAATACCCGCAACGGCTATTCGTCAAAAACTCTGCTGTGCGATGACGGCGAGATTGAACTCAGCACACCGCGTGACCGTGAAAACACCTTTGAACCTCTGCTGATAAAGAAAAACCAGACGCGTATCACGCAGATGGACAGCCAGATTTTGTCCCTGTACGCCAAAGGCATGACGACCCGAGACATCGTCGCCACGTTCAGGGAAATGTACGATGCGGACGTGTCGCCCACGCTGATTTCAAAAGTCACGGATGCCGTTAAAGAGCAGGTTGCTGAATGGCAGAACCGCCCGTTGGATGCACTTTATCCCATTTGTTTATCTTGACTGTATCGTGGTGAAAGTTCGTCACGATGGCAGCGTGATTAACAAGGCCGTCTTCCTCGCTCTGGGCATTAATACCGAAGGCCAGAAAGAGCTGTTGGGCATGTGGCTGGCAGAAAACGAAGGCGCGAAGTTCTGGCTCAGCGTGCTGACAGAGCTTAAAAANCGGGGCCTTCAGGACATCCTGATTGCCTGTGTGGACGGACTGAAGGGCTTCCCGGATGCGATAAACAGCGTTTATCCTCAGACGCATATCCAGCTGTGTATTATTCATATGGTGCGCAACAGCCTGAAATACGTGTCGTGGAAGGACTACAAAGCCGTCACCGGCGGGCTGAAAAAGGTGTATCAGGCTCCGACAGAAGAGGCGGCGCTGATGGCGCTGGATAAGTTTGCAGGCATCTGGGACGAGAAATACCCGCAAATCAGTAAGAGCTGGCGCACACACTGGGAAAATCTTAATACGTTCTTCGGCTATCCGCCCGATATCCGTAAGGCTATCTACACCACGAACGCCATCGAATCACTGAACAGCGTGATCCGCGCAGCCATCAAAAAGCGAAAGGTGTTCCCGACAGATGACTCGGTGAGAAAGGTCATTTATCTGGCGATCCAGTCGGCGTCAAAAAAATGGAATATGCCGATCCAGAACTGGCGGCTGGCAATGAGNCGTTTTATTATCGAGTTCGGTGANCGCCTGAGCGATCACCTTTAATACGGTGGCAGTTACACAGAATTATTTACAGGNTCTGCTGAGGCCGCCCCCGCTGTTAAACCTGTTAAAATAACCCTATTCTGTATTTTAGTCCCATTATGTAATAGAAAAAGTAGCATAATAAATAGCGCAGTGTGCATCATTCCATCATTCCATCATTCCGGCGTCTCCCGGCTCGGGCATCCCTCTGACTTCGGTAGTGACATCCAGTACCCGGTGATAAACAGCGACCCCTTTTTGTGCTGAAATGAAACGTATTGTCATTTGTCTGTCAGATTCCATGTTTGGTCGCCGTGCATATTCATTATGGCCGCAATCTCGTCGTCCATTTTCGCCGTCTGCCAGGCATGAAACTCGCTGATACTGGTCATTACCGCTGAGAAATATTCGCAACGCGTGATGGTCAACGGCTCGCGGTCAGTTGCCTGCCGTAAGACCGCCGCCAGATTCTGGCGAGCATCGCTGACGTTGATCTCTTTTATATTGACCTTAATGGCACAACCCCTCGGCACAGGTTAATTGTACCAGTGAAGCGAAGCCGCATTTTAACGCCGCTGTTGATGTGGGCGCATCCGGCGGCTTGCGGCTTCATTTTGTATCCGCATTACGATGATTCTTTCCCTTGCGTTAGCGGGCTGGCCAACGCGAAGTAACGCCCGGCAAAGTCGTTCAGCATGCTTTCCCGGCCGCGTATATCACGCAGATATGCCGGGTCCAGCTCTGTCACGATCACTTCTGTACTGTCTGCGCTGGCCTCGGCAGCTATCTTGCCGTAAGGGTCCCAGACGGCGCTGCCGCCGCAGGCCTGCCAGCCCCCGGTCGTACCAACGTGATTGGACATTAACACGTAGAAGGTGTTATCCAGCGCCCGCGCAGGCATCCAGATTCGGGATTCATGGTAGCCATTTCCGCAGCTGAACAGGGCGCTGACCAGATAAGCATGGCACCCTGATAGCGCCGCTGCGCGGGCATGTTCGGCAAAACCGCTGTCGTAGCAGATCGCCATCCCCAGCGACCATCCTTCGACCTCAATCGCCACTGCCTGCTGGCCAGGCTGGAAAAATTCCGCTTCGCTACTGAACAGCGCTCGTTTGTGATAACGGGCAAACAGCTCGCCCTGTGGGTTAAAGCACAGCGAGGTGATGCACACCCCCGTTTCTTCCTGGGTAGCCGCACCAATAACGGCGAAAATAGCCGCCTGACGACATGCCATTGCAATCGGCTTCAGCCGCTCGTCGTTAGCGCTGATGGCATAGCGAGCGGGATCGGCTTTGATTAACGAGGGTTCATAGCCGCTAAGAAATTTTTCCGGCAGCAACACTACTTTCGCCCCCAGCTCTGCGGCCCGCGCGATTAGGGTAACGGACTGCTGCACATTGGCCGGAATATCTCCTGCTACAGGCTCCGCCTGCGCGACGGCCACTTTCAGTTTATTCGCGGGACAGGTAAAACGATATGCGCACATAGTTCAACTCCATAAAGCGTGAGATCATCGCCAATCGCACGTCTGATTTAGCTCAGAATAATTTGACCCGTTCAGCGACCCGCAAAGACGGGGGGCGCATAAAATAGTGAACTCACGCAGCATATTACAGGTAACCCGCGGCTGCCAGCGCTTACCCCCGGCATCTAAAATAGTGTGGATCATGGCCTGACCTGATGCGGCGTCTGAATAGGATATTTCTAAAGCGTCGGGTTGCAAGTGCATAATATTGGCTACTTGAAAAAATTACCCCACCTTACAGGATAGTGACGTGCTCAAATAAAAAATCACTGTTGAATATCTCCTGATAAATATTTAAGACGTTATATGAGTGGTTTCCGGGCTATGGTTGACCTAACGTTGATCGTTATGGTGCGATATTTAACCTGATTTATCGACTTCGACTGGAGTACTTAATTAAAAGGATAACATATGAATAAAGCTAAAACGTTTTTCTCATTTATTTCTATCCTCGCGGCTTTAGTCTCTCTGCCAGCTTATGCTGCTCAAAGCGAATATTATTGCAGCGGTTCTTATGGTGATAATAACGATAGTGGGTTGTGGGACTTGACCTTTACAGCCAGCAGTGAAAAAGATGCGGCCAGGCAAGCGAAAGAAAAATATATTCTCAATATGCCGGGAGCATGGGTGAAAGTATTTCAGTGTCATGCTCTGAAATAGACTCAATCTCTTTCTGTTGCCATTTATCACTCTGGCCACGGTATAAAAGGTGCCGGTAGGCGTTCGTTCTACTGGCTCCGATAGCGAGCGGATGCTTAAGGCTTATTTAAGAGCTGGCAACAGCATTTATCTCATCCACAGCTTTAATTGCCCGTTGTGGTCATCATCGGCCGCGTCTCTCGCTTAGCGGTACTTAGCTTCCTGGTATTCGAACCAGCTGGCCGGGACGTTGTGCGGCGGCTGCTCCAGTTGCCGTATACCCTGTTCGACGATCTGTTTAGCCTGCTGCAACAGGGCGGCGTTGCCCGCCGTAAGAAGTGCTATCTGTACGCGTTTTTCAATCAGATAAACCGGTGCAAACTGCGGGTCGTAATGAACGATTGAGCGGGTATTGTCGATAATATCGGCCAGTTTGATGGTCTGCGCTTCAGGACTGGCCTGCTGCGTATGATGGAAATGAGCAACTTTACGCGCAACCCGGTTCTGACCAGCCGTGTCACCCCGGTTGGTCAGCATCTCAACCAGGCTGGCAATGGTATCACCAAAGTGACGGCGAATATCGTTCACCGTGCTGGCAGTATCTTCGACCGTGTCATGCAGCCACGCTGCTGCCAGCATCTCTTCAGTGTGGCTGACGCTGCGTACCAGCGCCACAACCGCTGCGGGATGCACGATATAAGGCTCGCCAGTATATTTTCGCCGCTGTCCGGCTTCGGCATGGGCTTTACTGGCATAGCGACGCGCTTGTTCTTCCACGGTATGCATGGTTTTACCCCCAGGTAATAAAAGTCGCTTGCAATTATATAGTGCACTATCTATCATCTTAGCATGATGACCGATAAAGACGATAAAAAAGTGACGACCGCGCCATTGTTGCTCGACCAGCAGCTGTGCTTTGCGCTTTATTCTGCCAATCTGGCGCTGCATAAGCGCTACCGGCAGCTGTTGGCTCCGCTGGGCATCACCTATCCGCAATATCTGGTGATGATGGTGTTGTGGGAGCAGGATGATGTCACGGTATCTGAGATCGGCGCGCGGCTGTACCTCGATTCAGCTACCCTGACGCCGTTACTGAAACGCCTTGATACAGCAGATCTGTTAAAACGTCATCGTTCGCGTAAAGACGAGCGGCAGGTGGTGGTTACGCTGACAGAACGGGGAAAAGCATTGCGTCAGCAGGCGCTGGATCTACCCGCATCCGTCTGCCGTGCCTCGGCCTTTAAACCGGAAGAACTACAGTCGCTGAAAAGCGAGCTTGAAATACTACGCGATAACCTTAATGGTTGAGCGTGCTGGTACCGGGAAAATGCCGTCAATAATTATTATAAATAGTGTGCGATTTAATCGCAAGCAAACCAACTCAGGAGCATTATTATGTCATTAGAAAAAGTTGTATATACCGCAAAAGCAAAAGCCACCGGTGGACGTGACGGCCGTGCGACTTCCTCCGACGGCGTGCTGGACATCAAACTCGGCGTACCAAAAGAGATGGGCGGTGCAGGTGGTGAAGCAACCAACCCGGAGCAGCTGTTTGCTGCCGGTTATTCTGCCTGTTTCCTCGGCGCGATGAAGTTTGTTGCTGGCCGCGATAAATTCACCATGCCAAAAGACGCCTTTATCGAAGGTGAAGTCGGAATTGGTCCGTTACCGACAGGGTTTGGTATCGAAGCCACGCTGAATATTCATCTGCCGGGTATGGACAGCACGGCAGCACAAAAGTTGGTAGATGCGGCACATATCGTCTGTCCTTATTCCAACGCCACGCGCGGCAACATCGATGTGACGTTGAACATCATCAACTAAGCCTGCGTTAAGTGATAAATCCGGGGCTGCCTGCCCCGGATGCGTGTACCTTCCTTGCTTTAATCAGAAAGTCCTTATATTTGTCGCAAAATTGCTAATTTTGTCCTGTAAACAGACGCGCAGGCGTAAGTATGTTTAACTAGCGGCCTGCAACGTCACCTCGTCTTCCTCTTGGTTATCAGATTCTTCTGTTTATACCTGTTCCTGAGGTTTAACGGTCAATCCGGTGAACTCTGGTGTCCAGCCAGGGTCTGATTAGCGTTCAGATGGTGTGTAGCAATTGTTCAGATTAGGCCAGGATTAAGGTTGAATGAATTATATTAAAATATGTACTCAGCAAAAGCTGTCGCTGTTGTTGGCTCTCTATATCGGGCTGTTTTTGAATATTCCGGTCTTCTATCGTCGCTTTGACCCCTTCCTCGCTAAGTTTGCAACCATGCAATGGCTGTCCGCGCTGGCTGAAGTTGTGGCTACCGTGCTGCTGACTTTCTTCCTGCTGCGCCTGCTGTCATTAGGCGGGAAACTCTTCTGGCGCGTGTCCGTCAGCCTGGTGGTGGTGATCTCCGTCGCAGCCAGTTACTACATGACCTTCTTTAATGTCGTCATCGGCTACGGCATTGTCGCCTCGGTGATGACCACCGATACTGACCTGTCAAAAGAGGTGGTTGGCTACCACTTTGTGCTGTGGATGGTGCCGATCAGTCTTATCCCGCTGATACCGATCTGGCGCAGCAGACTGCGCCTGACCCTTCTGGAACAGATAAAAACGCCGGGGCAGCGCTGGAAACCCCTGTTGACGCTGCTGTTGGCCGTGCTGCTGGTTTGGCTACCTATCCGTTATTTCGATAAGGCACAAAGCGCCAACGAAAAACAGACCAATATTGACCTGCCAAGCTATGGCGGCGTCGTGGCACACTCCTACCTGCCATCTAACTGGCTGACGGCGCTGGGGCTGCTTGCTTACACCAGCTACGACGAGCATATGGATAGCGATCACCTGTTCGATCCGGCGAAAAAGTTTACTTATCACGCCCCTGACGGGTTGGATGATACCTATGTAGTGTTCGTGATCGGTGAAACCACGCGCTGGGATCATATGGGCTTGCTGGGTTATGAACGCGATACCACGCCGAAGCTGGCGAAGGAGAAGAATCTGGTGGCGTTTCGCGGTGAGTCCTGCGATACCTCCACCAAGCTCTCGTTGCGCTGCATGTTTGTGCGTGAAGGGGGAACGGAGGATAACCCGGCCCGCACGCTCAATGAGAAGAACGTGTTTGCGGTGCTGAAAGCGCTGGGCTTCAGTTCCGACCTGTACGCGATGCAGAGTGAAGTGTGGTTTTACAACAATACCAATGCGGGCAGTTATGCCTTCCGCGAGCAGATTGGCTCAGAGCAACGCAATCAGGGTAAATCGGTAGACGATATGCTGCTGATACCGGAACTGAAGTCATCAATAGATGACCATGCCAAAGGTAAACATCTGGTCATACTGCATACCAAAGGCTCTCACTATCTCTATTCGCAGCGCTATCCACGCGAATTTGCCCGCTACCAGCCGGAGTGTATGGGCGTGGACGATACCTGCAGCAAAGAGATGCTGATCAACGCTTACGACAACTCCATTCTGTATGTCGACACCATGTTGGATAGCGTGTTTGACCAACTGCGTGATAAGAAAGCGATTGTGTTTTATGCCGCCGATCACGGCGAGTCGATCAGCGACAATATGCACCTGCACGGTACGCCGCGCAATATGGCACCGCCGGAGCAATTCCGCGTGCCGATGATCGTCTGGGCATCGGATAAGTATCTTGCCGACGCGCAAAACAAGCGTGCTTTTGCGCAGCTGCAGGCACAGCAGCGGGCGGGTAAAACCCACCGCCATGTTGAACTGTTTGACACCATTTTAGGCTGCCTCGGCTACACGTCCCCCGATGGCGGTATTAACCCGGCTAATAACTGGTGTGCCGTACCATAATCTCCAGGGGCCGTTTGCACCATAACGGCGGCCCCTGCATCCCGCTAAATATTGATACAGACTTGCCTTTCATGGTGCCGGAATGACAATAGTTGCAGATGAAAGGTGCTGACTATTGCCTGGCTCATATTCCTTCCGCGAGATAAAAATTCATATTTCGCGCCTTATTTAACCCTACGCGCAACACCATTTCTTTATCTTTTTACTCATATGATTAACGCTATTATTTCATCAGGCTATTAACTGTTTTATTTATTGACAGGAGATGTGATATATTCGGTAGCGCTGTCAGAAATATTTCAGACTCACCCATAAGAGATATTGATTAGCCTTCACGCTTTATTTTTAAGCTGCCAGAAAACCCCGGCAGTGATGCATGACTAAAAGTGTGAATAAAGCGTACATAATTCGTCGAGTGAAAAAGTGACTTTTTATATGTCATTTTTGATACCATCACCCGTAGACTTTGTGAGAGCACATCTGTTGCACAGTACCTATTCAGCCTGTAGGTGCGCGATAACAGATTACAAAAGCCTCCAGTTTGCAAATAAACTGCTTTCAGTTAAAAATTAGCGGGTAGACTGCAAACTGAAAAAGGTAAATTTAAAAATAAAGTGGGAAAAGGCCCGGGGAGATTTTAGTAAGAAAATTAAATACATGGAAATAAAAACAAGTCTGCTGATCAAATCGAATAAATATGAATCTCTGTCAAAACAGCTTTCGGTTATTGAGGAATGCAGAGAAAAAGAAGTATTTGTATAAATATACCAGGATAGATGAAAGTGGTTCCCCACTAACGCCTTATGCATAAGCCGTAAATCCAAACGCGGATCTCCCCCCCCGGTCTTATCTGTAGCTGCTGTGGAAAAGTGCCCATCCTGGATGGGGACGAAACGCTTAACTAAGCTATCTGGAGACAGCAGCCAGTCTTCAGCCACTTAATTCGCTGCGCATTTTACTTATGGTCAACTTCGGCAAGTTGACCATTTTTTATCTCTGCGGTGCAGCGTTTTTATCTGTCATGGCGCGGTTTATATCCGTTTATCGTGCGTAACGGCGCTGTTTGCAGATTATTTCACACGTTTATTCGCAGAGTAATGCACTAGCAATATGCCTTTTTAAAGTTGTTAAGACTGGCTATTTGGCTTAACGCGTTGATCTTTCCGCTGGAGAAAGGTCTTAATGGCTTTTTTATATTTTGTTGCTGATTCACACACTCTGAGTAAAAAACTGACGCCCGTATTGACGTTCCTTGCAACAATTGACAAATTGAAGCCTCATTACAAAAGGTATGGGAAACTTCTGGCCACCTGAAGACAGCAGATCCCGCCGTTTACTGATGCCGTAAGGCGACACGCACAGGCCATCCAAAAAAACTATCGGCCGGCGTACTGCACACAACACACACCACTACTGGAGTATAACAATGCGTATTCCCCTGGCTAAATTCGGCATGCTGAAAGTGGCTCTCAGCGCCCTTGCACTGACGACCGCTACAGGCGTTCAGGCGAAAACTCTGGTTTACTGTTCTGAAGGTTCGCCAGAAGGTTTCAACCCACAGCTGTTTACATCGGGTACCACCTACGACGCCAGTTCGGTGCCGATCTACAATCGTCTGGTGGAGTTCAAAGTCGGTACAACCGAAATTGAACCCGGTCTGGCGGAAAAATGGGATGTCAGCGCCGATGGTAAAACCTATACCTTCCATCTGCGCCAGGGCGTGAAGTGGCAGACCACCAAAGAATTCAAACCCACGCGTAATGTTAATGCCGACGACGTGGTGTTTTCGTTCGAGCGCCAGCTGGATAAGAACAACAAATATCACGGGGTTTCCGGCGGCAGCTACGAGTATTTTGAAGGCATGGATATGCCGAAGCTGATTAGTAAAATCGTCAAAGTCGATGATGCTACCGTACGTTTCGAACTGACCCGCCCGGAGTCGCCGTTCCTTGCCGATCTCGGTATGGATTTCGCATCGATTCTCTCCGCTGAATACGCCGATAATATGCTGAAAGCCGGTACGCCGGACAAGCTGGATCTCAATCCGGTCGGCACCGGCCCGTTCCAGCTGCTGCAGTATCAGAAAGATTCGCGCATCCTGTATAAAGCCAACCCGGATTTCTGGGGCAGCAAACCAAAGATTGACCGTTTGGTGTTCTCCATTACGCCTGATGCTGCAGTGCGTTACGCCAAAATGCAAAAAGGCGAATGCCAGGTGATGCCGTACCCGAACCCGGCCGATCTGGCGCGTATGCGGGAAGATAAAAAATATTAACCTGATGCAGATACCGGGCCTGAACGTCGGTTATCTGTCGTTCAACACCGAGAAGAAACCGCTGGATAACCTGAAGGTGCGTCAGGCATTGACGATGTCGGTGAATAAAAAAGCGATTATCGAAGCGGTCTACCAGGGGGCTGGCCAGTCGGCGAAGAATCTGATCCCGCCGACGATCTGGAGCTATAACGACAGTATTCAGGATTACGCCTACGACCCGGAAAAAGCCAAAGCGCTGCTGAAAGAAGCAGGCATGGCAGATGGCTTTACTCTCGATCTGTGGGCGATGCCGGTACAGCGCCCGTATAACCCGAACGCGCGCCGTATGGCAGAAATGATCCAAAGCGACTGGGCGAAGATTGGCGTCAAAGCCAAAATCGTCACCTACGAATGGGGTGAATACCTGAAGCGTGCCAAAGCCGGTGAACATCAGACCGTGATGATGGGCTGGACCGGTGACAACGGAGATCCGGATAACTTCTTCGCCACCCTGTTCAGCTGTGCTGCCGCCAAAGACGGATCGAACTACTCACGCTGGTGCTATAAGCCGTTTGAAGAGCAGATCCAGCCGGCGCGCGCCGAGGCCGATCACAACAAGCGTATTGAATATTACAGGCAGGCACAGGTGGTGATGCACGAGCAGGCTCCCGCGCTGATTATCGCGCACTCGACGGTGTACGAGCCGGTCAGCAAAAAAGTATCGGGTTATATTGTTGATCCCCTGAGCAAACATCACTTCGAGAACGTCGATATCCAGGAATAATGTGTCAGCCGGGTGATACCGGCTATACACCTTTGCAAAGGGCCGGGGATATACGGCCCTTCTTGCCATCGAGCAAAACGGTCGTCAAGGCGCATTTTTCGCGTCGCGAGTGGTTAACTACCCACGGGTATAACTGCGCGCAAGATGTGAGCAATAATAATTCTGTCGGTTACGGCTGGCGGGAAACACAAGAGAATCCGGAATATGCTGCAATTCATACTCCGACGTCTGGGGCTTGTCATCCCGACGTTTATTGGTATCACCCTGTTAACCTTCGCGTTCGTGCATATGATCCCCGGTGACCCGGTGATGATTATGGTCGGCGAGCGCGGTATCTCCGCCGAACGCCACGCGCAGCTGATGGCCCAGCTTGGCCTGGACAAGCCCCTCTGGCAGCAGTACATCACCTATATCAATGGCGTGATGCATGGCGATTTGGGGCTGTCGCTGAAGAGCCGTGTGCCGGTGTGGGACGAATTCGTACCGCGCTTTAAGGCCACGCTGGAGCTGGGTATCTGCGCGATGCTGTTTGCCATTGCCGTCGGTATTCCGGCTGGCGTGCTGGCGGCGGTCAAACGCGGTTCCATTTTTGACCATACCGCCGTGGGCATTTCACTGACCGGCTACTCAATGCCAATTTTCTGGTGGGGCATGATGCTGATCATGCTGGTGTCGGTGCAGCTCAACCTTACCCCGGTCTCCGGGCGAATTGCCGACACCGTGTTCCTCGATGACAGCCAGCCGCTAACCGGGTTTATGCTCATCGACACCCTGATTTGGGGTGAACCCGGCGATTTCAACGATGCGGTGATGCATATGATCCTGCCGGCCATCGTGCTGGGAACCATTCCACTGGCGGTGATTGTGCGCATGACGCGCTCGGCGATGCTGGAAGTGCTGGGTGAAGATTATATCCGTACCGCGCGCGCCAAAGGGCTGACGCCAACACGGGTGATTGTGGTGCACGCGCTACGCAATGCCATGCTGCCGGTGGTCACGGTGATCGGGCTGCAGGTCGGTACGCTGCTGGCCGGAGCCATCCTCACCGAAACCATCTTCTCCTGGCCGGGCCTCGGGCGCTGGTTAATCGATGCATTACAGCGCCGCGACTATCCGGTGGTTCAGGGCGGGGTACTGGTGGTAGCGACGCTGATTATCCTCGTCAATCTGCTGGTTGACCTGCTTTACGGCGTGGTTAACCCGCGCATCCGTCACAAGAAATAAGGGGCCAACATGTCTGTTGTGGAACCAGGCAGCGTCCATGCTGCACCCAAGCCGATGACCCCGTTACAGGAATTCTGGCACTACTTTAAGCGTAACAAAGGCGCCGTCATCGGCCTGGTTTACGTGGTTGTGATGATCGTTTTCGCCCTTTTTGCCAACGTGCTGGCCCCGCATGCGCCTGCTGAGCAGTTCCGCGATGCGCTGCTGCGCCCGCCGGCCTGGCAGGAAGGCGGCAGCTGGCAGTATGTCTTTGGCACCGATGACGTGGGTCGTGACGTGCTGTCGCGCCTGATGTACGGTGCGCGCCTGTCGTTACTGGTCGGCTGTCTGGTGGTGGTGCTGTCGCTGTTAGTGGGGGTGATATTGGGCCTGATCGCCGGTTACGTTGGCGGCGCGATTGACGCCGCCATTATGCGTCTGGTGGATATCATGCTGGCGCTGCCAAGCCTGCTGCTGGCGCTGGTGCTGGTGGCCATTTTTGGTCCGTCCATCGTCAATGCCTCGCTGGCATTAACCTTTGTGGCGCTGCCGCACTATATCCGTCTGACCCGCGCAGCGGTATTGGTTGAGGTGACGCGAGATTACGTCACCGCATCGCGCGTGGCGGGGGCCAGGATGCTGCGCCAGATGTTCGTTAATATTTTACCAAACTGCCTGGCACCGCTGATCGTGCAGGCATCTCTCGGTTTTTCCAACGCCATCCTTGATATGGCCGCGCTGGGTTTCCTGGGTATGGGCGCGCAGCCGCCTACGCCGGAATGGGGCACCATGCTCTCCGACGTATTGCAGTTCGCGCAAAGTGCCTGGTGGGTGGTCACCTTCCCTGGGGTGGCGATCCTGCTGACGGTACTGGCATTTAACCTGATGGGCGACGGTTTACGCGACGCTCTGGATCCGAAACTCAAACAGTAGGCAGCGAGATGGCACTATTAACTGTAGATAAGCTTTCGGTGCATTTCGGCGACGAAAAAGCACCCTTCCGCGCCGTAGACCGCATCAGCTACCAGGTTGAACAGGGCCAGGTGGTGGGGATTGTGGGTGAGTCCGGCTCCGGTAAGTCCGTCAGCTCGCTGGCGATCATGGGGCTGATTGACTATCCTGGTAAGGTGATGGCGGAACGGCTGATGTTTAATCAGCGCGACCTGCAACGCATCTCTGAAAAAGAGCGCCGCCAGCTGGTGGGTTCTGAAGTGGCGATGATTTTCCAGGATCCGATGACCAGCCTTAACCCGTGTTACACCGTGGGTTACCAGATTATGGAAGCCATTAAGGTGCATCAGGGCGGCAACCGCCGTACCCGTCGTCAGCGCGCTATCGATCTGCTGAATCAGGTCGGCATCCCGGACCCGGCTTCGCGACTGGACGTCTACCCGCATCAGCTGTCTGGCGGGATGAGTCAGCGCGTGATGATCGCGATGGCGATTGCCTGTCGGCCAAAACTGCTGATTGCCGATGAGCCGACCACCGCGCTGGATGTGACCATTCAGGCGCAGATCATTGAGCTGTTGCTCGATCTGCAACGCCAGGAGAATATGGCGCTGATCCTGATCACCCACGATCTGGCGCTGGTGGCAGAAGCGGCGCAGCATATCATTGTGATGTACGCGGGCCAGGTGGTGGAAACCGGTAAAGCGCGGGATATTTTCAACGCCCCGCGTCATCCCTATACCCAGGCGCTGCTGCGTGCACTGCCGGAGTTTGCCGCCGATAAAGCACGGCTGGCGTCATTGCCTGGCGTGGTGCCCGGCAAATATGACCGTCCGAACGGCTGTCTGCTGAACCCACGCTGCCCGTATGCCAAAGATCGCTGCCGTAGCGAAGAACCCCCTCTGCGTGATATTGCCGGGCGTCAGTCCAAATGTCATTTCCCTCTGGACGATGCCGGGAGGCCCTCTTATGAAGCCTGAACACGATAAACCGACCCTGCTGATGCAGGCCATCGATCTGAAAAAGCACTACCCGGTGAAAAAAGGGCTGTTTGGTCAGCAGCAGCTGGTGAAAGCGCTTGATGGCGTATCGTTTGACCTGGAGCGCGGTAAAACGCTGGCGGTGGTGGGGGAATCCGGGTGCGGTAAATCCACGCTTGGCCGCCTGTTGACCATGATTCGAAACCCCGACCGAAGGTCAGCTGTTTTATCAGGGGCAGGATCTGCTGCAGCCCGATCCGCAGGCAGAGAAACTGCGCCGTCAGAAAATCCAGATCGTATTCCAGAACCCTTACGGGTCGCTGAATCCGCGCAAAAAGGTCAGTCAGATCCTTGAAGAGCCTTTAGTGATTAATACCCGCCTGACCCGTGCCGAACGCCGGGAAAAAACGCTGGAGATGATGGCGAAGGTGGGGCTGAAAACCGAGCATTACGACCGCTATCCGCATATGTTCTCCGGCGGCCAGCGGCAGCGTATTGCCATCGCACGCGGGTTAATGCTTGACCCGGACGTACTGATTGCCGATGAGCCGGTATCGGCGCTGGACGTTTCGGTGCGTGCGCAGGTGCTAAACCTGATGATGGATCTGCAGCAGGAGCTTGGCCTGTCTTATATCTTTATCTCACACGATCTGTCGGTCGTGGAGCATATTGCCGATGAAGTGATGGTGATGTACCTCGGCCGCTGCGTCGAGAAGGGCAGCAAGGAAGCAATATTTGCCAATCCGCGCCACCCTTACACGCAGGCGTTGCTGTCGGCGACGCCTCGCCTTAACCCGGATCGACGCCGCGAGCGCATTAAACTGAGCGGAGAGCTGCCAAGCCCGCTCAATCCACCGCCCGGCTGTGCGTTTAATGCGCGCTGTCGCCGCCGCTTTGGCACCTGTGTACAGCTGCAGCCTCAGCTGCAAAACTTCGATGGCCAGCAGATCGCCTGTTTTGCCGTCGAGCAGGACGAAGGTCGGTTACCCTGAATGCTGCATGGGGGGCGCTTATTGCCCCCTTATCGTCACACGGTCCGGCAGTCAGCCACGTTCTTACCCATCCTCCGTTCTGAACAGTGATTTTATTTATCATTCCCCCGCGTTTTTGCCCATTTGCCTGACAGACAGCGTGACATGCTTAAGGAAAATGCATGATTCCTCCACGGCTGCTCAGCTGTATTAACAGCAGACTGGCGGTTACTGATGCTGTCCGGTTGCTCTCTGGCAGTGAAACTCATTTAGATTGAGGAGCTTTGCCGATTGTCACGGCAAATTTATCAATAAGTCGGGGAAAACAGCGGATGGTGAGATAAAGAAAAGGGAAATGAGATGTGGAAAAAAAAGGTAAATGTTTTTAAGCATCCTAATAACATCAATCAGGATATTGTAACGCCATGGAATAACGTGGCTAATTAATGCCACCGTTTTGTTTAAAATAATTGGCGTCATTAAATAAATTAATTACCGGCTGTCGGTTATTCTTAATGATTTTTTTCAATGGGATTACTCTCAAGTTGTAAGAATAATCTTATATAGCATTATGTCTTATTGTCGCTGTTGTGTTACATTCGTGCCAAATTTCCTACCTTGGGCGATCATACTGATGAAAAGTTATGATGACCTGCAGCGTTTTAAAGAAAAAACACAAACAAAAACAATTGATTTTAAAGACATGTCCGAGCATTTTTTTAATGCCAAAAATAGCCCCTGGCGGTTGATTAAACAGCTTGCGGACGAAGGTGCAGGGTCAATATTGGATGACATCCCACGAATTGATGTCCCGCAGGCGGTGGGGCCTGCTGCCTTTACGGCTTGCCCGGTCAGTGAAAAACCGCTGCAGCCCTTCAGCAGCCGGCCATTCACTGCTGCTGCGCCGGGGGCTTCAGATAAGGTCGGTGCAACGCTGCTGGACAGTATTGCTGCGTCTTTACCATCGACTGAGGCTGCTTCGCTGGCAGTGCAACAGGCTGTTGAAGTGGAAGTTAACGAAGACGCGCCCGCAGCCCCGCCTGCCGCCGTTTCTGGATTAACGCTGTTGCAGCAGCTGGGCACGGTTCAGTCACCCCCACCGGCTGCGGATAACTCTCCGACCATCCCGTCTGCCTCCGCCGCAGCCTGGCCAGAGATCGCTGCGGCGCGGATCATCCCCGGCAGCAGTCAGCTATTCCGTTCCCCCGCTGCATCGCCGCCCGGTGCTTTGTCCAAAGACACGTTGTTATCCCCCCTGCTGGAGAAAATTGCCTCATGCCGTTAGTTTGTGTTTGCTCACCTAAAGGCGGAGTGGGTAAAACCACCCTGGTGGCTAACCTCGCCCACGCTCTTGCTCGCGGCGGCAGTAAAGTGCTGGCTATCGACTTTGACGTACAGAATGCTTTGCGCCTGCACTTTGGCGTACCGCTGTCTGACAGTCGTGGTTTTGTGGCGAAATCGACGCAGTCATCTGACTGGAGTCAATCTATCCTCACTACCGACGGCAATATTTTTGTCTTACCTTACGGTGAAGTCACAGAGGAACAGCGCCTTGATTTTGAAGATCGGCTGACCAAAGACGCTAACTTCATTGCCCGGGGTCTGCACACGGTTCTCAACTATCCGGGGCTGATCGTTATTGCCGACTTTCCACCGGGGCCGGGGCCGGCCTTAAAAGCAATGACGGCGCTGGCTGATGTGCATTTGGTGGTGTTGTTGGCTGATACCGCCTCGCTGGCGCTGTTGCCACAGATTGAAAATGAAAAAATGATCGGCGGCGTGCTGAATCAACGTGCCGGTCACGCCTTCGTGCTTAACCAGGCTGACAACCGCCGACATATCAGCCGTGATGTGACCGCCTTTATGCAGCAACGCCTCGGCGAAAAGCTACTGGGCGTGGTAAACCGGGATGAAAGCGTGGCAGAAGCTAACGCGTCACAACAGTCTGTTTTTGAATTTAATCCGGTATCCGCTGCGGCCTTTGATATTGAACTGATCGGTCATCGCCTTATGGCATTGCTTGATATCAAAGTCGGTAACGGGGAAATGCACGCTCCGTTAAATAGCCCGTAGCTGGCGAATTTATTGTCGGGCAGGGAGGCCCGAAGACGTGTGGCAAGTTTGTCACCTATGATAACGAGATGTCTTCCAGGATGACTTATGAATAAAGTCCTGTTTTATCTGTTGTTGCTGATATTGTTCCCGCTCGCTGTGGTCATTGTGATTGTTCCTATGGATAGCCAAAAGCAATATATCTTTGGCCTGATTTCCATCGCCCTGCTGTTTCTATTAGGCTTCAGCAAAAGCAAAAAAATTTCCCTGGTGATGGTTGTCTTCTCCTCGCTGATGTCGACCCGCTATATTTACTGGCGAGCCACGGAAACGCTGCACTTTAATTCTGAAGTGGAAGCGATTCTGGGTATCGGCTTATTTATTGCTGAACTCTATGTCTGGCTTATTTTAATCCTCGGTTACCTGCAAACATCATGGCCGCTTAAACGCACCATCGAACCGCTGCCGGACGATGTCAGCCTGTGGCCCACGGTTGATGTTTATGTTCCCAGCTACAACGAAAGCCTCGATGTCGTACGCGATACCGTTCTGGCCGCGCAGTGCATCGACTAT
The DNA here is from genome assembly GCF_000026985.1 of Erwinia pyrifoliae DSM 12163. Classification (NCBI taxonomy): domain Bacteria; kingdom Pseudomonadati; phylum Pseudomonadota; class Gammaproteobacteria; order Enterobacterales; family Erwiniaceae; genus Erwinia; species Erwinia pyrifoliae. Next base: position 3,925,057 of record NC_017390.1, on the reverse strand, counting down.
CCGCAGGATAAGGTCAAAGTTTACCTGCTGGATGACGGTAAACGCAGTGAGTTTGCGCGCTTCGCCGCCGACGCTGGCGTCGGCTATATTACCCGCGATAACAACAGCCACGCGAAAGCCGGTAACCTCAATCACGCCATGCAACTCACACAGGGTGAGCTGATCTGCGTATTTGACTGTGACCACGTTGCGACCCGTACTTTTCTGCAGGCAACGGTGGGGGCGTTCCTGAAAGACGATAAGCTGGCGCTGTTACAGACGCCGCACTACTTCTATTCGCCGGATCCCTTTGAACGTAATCTGAAAGCGGCGCGTGAGATCCCCAATGAAGGGGCGCTGTTCTATGGCCCGGTACAGCAGGGTAACGATAACTGGAATGCCACCTTCTTCTGCGGTTCCTGTGCGGTTATTCGCCGCAGCGCGCTGGAGGAAATTGGCGGTTTTGCGGTAGAAACGGTGACCGAGGATGCGCATACCGCGCTGAAGATGCAGCGCCGGGGTTGGGGAACCGCTTTCCTGGCTATCCCGCTGGCGGCCGGTCTGGCGACCGAGCGCCTGGGTCTGCACATCATTCAACGTACCCGCTGGGCGCGCGGCATGACGCAGATATTCCGCGTCGATAACCCGCTGCTGGGCCGTGGTCTGCAATGGCAGCAGCGCCTGTGCTATCTCAACGCCATGCTGCATTTCCAGTTCGGCCTGCCGCGCGTGGTTTTCCTGATGGCCCCGCTGGCTTACCTGTTGTTTAACCTGAATATTATTCACTCCTCGGCCAGCCTGATCTTTGCTTACGTGTTACCCCATCTGGTGATGTCGCTGTACGTTAATGCCCGCATGAATGGCCGTTTCCGCGCCAGCTTCTGGGGGGAAATATACGAAACGGTGATGGCGTTCCATCTGGTTATCCCCACGCTGCTGACGATGATTTCGCCCAGGCACGGCAAATTTAACGTGACGGATAAAGGCGGTCTGCTCGACGTCGGTTTCTTCGACTTTAACATCGTGCGCCCGCATGTCATTTGCGCCCTGTTACTGTTTGCCGGCGTGGTCAGCGGCATCGTGCGCGCCACGGCACAGGACTACTTCGGCGTTGACCGATACGTGATTGCACTCAACGTGGGCTGGGCGACCTTCAGCCTGATTATTCTGATGGCGGCGATTGCCGTCGCGCGTGAAACTAAACAGGTACGTAAAACTATCCGCATTGATGCCGATCTGCCGGCGATTGTGCACTATGCCAGCGGCATCTCATCACGCACTCATACCATCAACCTGTCGATGGGCGGCGCACAGATACGCGCGCCGGATCTGCGCCACGAAACTGACGATATCGAAGCCATCGATGTGATTCTGCACGCTGCCGCCATCTCGATTCCGGTGCAGTATGTCGACGCGAAAGACGGTGTTATCCGCCTGCAGTTTGAGGAAATGCCGCTGGCGCGGCGGCGTGAGCTGGTGCGCGTGGTGCTGTCGCGCGCCGATGCGTGGCTGAATCCGCAGCCATACAAAGATAACCCGCTACGTTCGCTGCTCAACATTGTTCGCACCGTATTTGAACTGTTCTGGCTGTCATGGACAGACCGCCGCGCGAAGAAAAAACGTCAGGCACAAACGAAAGAGGATGGCGCGGCATGAAGCAATCAATCGCGCGCACGCTGTGGCTGTGGCTGGCGCTCACCTTGGGGAGCGCTCAGGCAGAACCGACCAGCGCGATCGGCGACAGCGCCGCGCTGGCCGATATTCCCCCGCCGGCAGATGTCACATCCTCTGCGCCTGCACCAACGGCGTCTCCGGCGAGCAACGATCCGCAGCAGGATCGTGCGTATGACGCGGCGGCGGGAAATAAACAGGGGCTGCCGCCCCTTCCTGCCGTGGCAGATGACCTGCCTGCTACGCCGATGGCCGTGCTAAATCAGCCGACTTCCAGCACCATCAGCGTGGCCGGCATGGGGCAGAAGCAGGGGATTACCCTTAACGGGGGGCAGCTGCAGTCCGGCATTATCTTCACCCTGCCGAACGACGAGGTGGTCACACATGCGCAGCTCAACCTGTCGCTGAAGGTGTCGCAGGCGCTGGCCGCGCGCAATGCCTCGCTGCAACTGATGCTGAATGGCCAGCCGCTCGGTACGCTGCCGCTGAGCGCGACGGAGAGCAACAGCCAGGATTACGCACTGGAGATCCCGGCGGCGATGGTGGTTTCCCGCAACAATCTGAGCTTCAAACTTAACGATGCGGATCGGCTGATGTGTGAGCGCGACAGCGCGCGGTTATATCAGGTGACGATCCTGGCGCAATCCACGCTGGCGCTTGAAGGGCAGCGGCTGAATATCGGTAACAGCCTGCTTCATTTCCCGCGTCCGTTTATCGATCCGCTGCGGATGAGCCAGGCCAGCGTGACCATGGCCTTTGGTCAAAACGTCACTTCGGGAGGCGTCAGCGCGGCGGCGGTGCTGGCATCCTGGATGGGAATTCAGGCCGATTATCGCGGCGTCAGTTTCCCGGTGACACGCGGCCGGCTGCCCGAACAAAATGGGGTGGTATTTGGTCAGCCCGGCGAGAAAATCGGCAGCCTGACATTGCCTGCCGCCGCAGGGCCGTTACTGCAAATTATCGACAACCCGGACAACCCGGTGTACAAGCTGCTGCTGGTCATCGGTAAGGATGACGAAGCGCTGCGTCAGGCCGCCTGGCGTCTGCTGCAACCGCTGGAGCTGGACGCTCCTCAACTGGCGGTAGCCAACCAGGATATACCGCTGCGCCAGCCGTATGATGCCCCGCGCTGGATCAATACCAATCGCCCGGTGCGCCTTAGCGAGCTGCTGCGCAAGGATCAGAGCCTGACCACGACCGGAATCTGGCACGATGCGCTACGCGTCAACTTCCGTGCCCCCCCGGATCTGTTCCTGTGGGACGGCGACAGCATTCCGGTCCAGCTGAACTACCGCTTCCCGTCAGAAAGCTGGATTGATGAAGATAACTCGCTGCTGAACGTCACGCTGAACGGGACTTTTCTGCGCAACCTGACGGTGAACAAGGTCGGCCTGCTGGAGAATATCTGGCACCGTCTCGGCAGTGATGCCCGTCTGGAGCAATATACCCTAAGACTGGATCCGTATCTGATATACGGTGACAACCAGATGCAGCTCTATTTCAACATCAAGCCAAAAGCCAACGCCCCCTGCAGCGTACTGGCCAACAACAACATCAAGAGCCGTATTGAAGACAACTCTTTTATCGATCTCAGCCATACCCGTCATTTTACGCTGCTGCCAAATCTCTCTTATTTCGTCGGCGCGTCTTTTCCGTTCTCCCGCCTTGCCGACTACTCGCAGACCGTGCTGATGCTGCCTGAAAAGCCATCTGATGGCGAAATCAGCACCCTGCTGGATATGGCGGGCCGTTCCGGTAATGCCACCGGCGTAGCGCTGCTGCACAATCGCGTGATGTTTGGCATTCCGTCCGGCGGCGCGCTGCGTGAACGGCTGGTAAATAGCGATATTCTGGCGGTTTCCACGCTGGATCAGAGCGAATTTAACCGGCAGATGCTGGCCGACTCCCCGTACACGCTGAATGACCACACGCTCGGCGTCAAAGTTCCCGGTATGCTGAATAAGCTGCGCGGCTGGCTGAACGGTGACTGGTATCGCCAGACGCTGAACGCAGACCGTTATCTCTCTTCGAACGAGGAATGGCGTGGTTTTATCAGCTATCGCTCACCGTGGAGTAGTAGCCGTCTGGTGGTGATGGCCGTGGCGACCGACGACCAACAGCTGTCACGGCTGCATAACGACATGACTTCCATGCGAATTAACGCCGGTATACGCGGCGACACGGCGATCATTACCGATGAAAACGGCATTCGTAGCTTCCGCGTCGGCGCACAGTTTCCGAGCGGTGAAATACCCTGGTACATGATGGTGGTGTGGTACGCCAACCAGCATGCGGTGCTGCTGTCATTGCTGGCCCTGTTTTGTTCAGCCATCGTCGGTGTGAGCGCCTGGGTTCTGCTGGAGCGCCATGCGTGGCGTCGTTTGCATCCTCAGGGCAAATCCCGTCCCTCTGACGAGAATCAAGAAAAATGAAAAACAAACTTGCCCACGTCCCTTCCCGCACGCGTGCCTGCTGGCGGGTTGGCAGCAGCCTTGTGCTGTCAATGATGGCGTTGCCGGCGCTGGCGCTGGATAACAATCCGGCATTGAAAGCGCTGTTCGACCAGGCCAGATACTGGCATGACAAAGCCCATGACGAATTAGCCTATGAGGCGCTGCAGAAAGTTTTGATGGTTGACGGCAGCAACGCGCAGGCGCTGTATCTGATGGCGCTGTGGTCGCAACAACGGGGCAACGCAGGCGAAGCGGCCATATGGCGCGCCCGACTGAGTGAGGTTTCCCCACAGGATCCGCGCCTGGTCGATCTGGACAATGCCCGCCAACTGCAAACGCTGCCCGCAGCACAGATGGCGCTGGCGCGCCAGCAGGCGCGCAGCGGCAACACCTATGCCGCGCTGCAAACCTGGCGTAATACCTTCAGCGGCAACCAGCCTCCGGCCAGCGTGGCGGCGGAGTACTATCTGACCATGGCCGGAGACCGCAGCCTGCTGCCGCAGGCGGTGGATAATCTGCGCCAGTTCTCTGCCAGCCATTCGCAGGATAGCGCGGCGAAACTGGCTCTCGGTAAAGCCCTGACTTACCAGGACGCCACCCGGCGCGAGGGTTTGCAGCTGCTGGAAGGGTTGGCGGACGGCAATGCCGATGCTGACCGTTCTCTGCGCCAGGCGCTGTTGTGGCTTGGCCCCCAGCCCGGCGATGCGCCGCTGTACCAGAATTTCCAGCAGCGCCATCCGCAGGATCTGGCGGTGATGGACTACTACCGGAAAAATGTGAGCGCGGCGGAGAAAGGGCAGGGCTTCAGCGCGCTGAACAACGGCGATGTCTCCGCCGCGCAGAGCGCCTTCGACCGGGTATTGCAGAACAACCCGCAAGACGCGGATGCGCTGGCCGGTCTTGGCTATGCCGCACAGCGCAGCGGTGACTATTCCCAGGCGGCGGAATACCTGCAACGTGCGGCAAAACTCGGCGGCAACGACAGCCAGCAGCGGCAGCAGCAGGCGGACGATGCGCGTTTCTACGCCCGGTTAGCCAGCGCGCAGCAGGCGCTGAAATCCGGCGACAGCGCACAGGCGCTGAGCCTGAGCGCGCCGTTGACTCAGGCGGAGGGTGAAAAAGGCCTGGCGGCAAAGCTGTTCCGTGCCGACGCGCTGCGCCTTAATCATCAACCGGACCAGGCGGAGCAGACTTACCGCGCCGTGCTGGCCACTGATGCCGCTAACCGCCAGGCACAGGAGGGGCTGTTCTACGTGCTTCACCAGCAGAACCGCACTGCCGAAGCGAATACGCTGCTGGCCTCACTGCCGGCCAGCGTCCGTCAGGCGGTGGCAACGCGCCCGGTAGCCACCAGCGATCCGCTACGGCGAGAAGCACAACAGCGGCTGGCGGCGGGCGATACGCCGCGCGCGATCGGCATTCTGCAGCAGGGGTTGCAGCGCTTTCCGGGCGACGGCTGGTTACGCCTAGACCTGGCGCGTATTTATCAGCAGCAGGGCAATGCTGCTGCGGCCGCTGACCTGATGCAGCCCGCTTTTCGCCCCGCAGCCGGCAGCAATGAAATTTATGCCGCCGCACTGTTTGCCAGCGAAAACGGCGCCTGGTCACAGGCGCAGAGCCTGCTGTCACGCATCCCACCCCGCAGCCAGAACACCGATATGCGTACCCTGGTGCAGCGGGTGAACTTCAACCAGCAGATGGCTGCTGCCCGGCGCTATCTGGCACAGGATTCTCCGGCAGCAGCGGCCAATACCCTGAGAGCGCTGGCAGTCAACCCCCCGGACAACCCCGTCGATGCCGGTAACCTGGCGGCAGGCCTGGCGCAGGCTGGCGATCTCTCCACGGCGGTGTCGGTAGTGCGTAGCAATATGCAGCGCGGCGTACGGGGTAATGCAGGGGATTATGCCGCACAGCTGGCGGTACTGGATCAGGCCGGACTGGGCGCGGAAGCACAGAGCTTTATCAACAACCCTGAATTGCAGTCGCGCAGCAGCGGTGCGCAGCTGGCAGGACTGCGTAACGGCGCGCTGATCAATCAGGTGGATGAGCTGCGCGAACGTAAACAGTATGCCGCCGCCTATGACAAGTTGCTTGGCGCACTGCAGCAGGATCCGCAGAACAGCGACCTGATGTTTGCCATGGCGCGTCTGTATCAGTCCGGCAAAATGAATAAAGAAGCGGCGGTGGTCTACGACTACCTGATGACGCGTGATACGGCGCATCAGCAGGCGCGTGAAGGGGGGATCAATACGGCGCTGGCGCTGAATGACGTGGCGAAAGCGCACGCGCTGGTTGCGGGTCTGCGTGGTGAACCGTCACCGCAGCGCCTGGTGTTAATGGCGCGTGTGTCAGAAGCAGAAGGCGACCGCAGCCAGGCGCTAAGCTATCTGCGCAGCGCGAAAGGCAAAATGATCGGCCTGCAAGGTAGCCAGGTGGGTCGCCCGGTGGCCATTGGCGGTCTGGCGCTGGCGGATAACCCGTTTATCAACCGCACCACGCCGTCAGCCGCTCCGTCACCGTCGATCTATGGCAACGCCATGCCGTGGCAGCAGGCAACGGATGCGCGTGATGACCGCAATATTGATGGCGTCAACGTGACCGGCAGCGGGTCGCCAGTTGCTAACACGCAAAGTCAGACGTTACGCCAGATCGATACCATGATGGACTCCCTGCAGGCCGAGACCGGCACCTGGGCGCAGGCAGGGGTACAAATCCGTGGCCGCGATGGTGAAGATGGCTTGAGTAAGCTGAACGAAGCCAAAGCGCCGCTCACTTGGTCCAGCGCACCGCTGAATGACGCGCGCGTCGAGTTCACCGTGACGCCGATGACGCTAAGCGCGGGCAGCGCCAGCGGCGATGCCTATCGCCGACTGGGCACCGGGGCGGCAGGCGCTGCGGTAGCCAATCAGATCCAGAACATTAAGAACGAACAGGATTACCTTAAAACGTTGCGTGCCACGGACAGCGCAAATGGCAATACGAACGGCGTGGATGCTTTCAATGCGGCTAACCCTGATGTCGCGTCCGCGTTGGATAACCTGGATGGGATTAACGCAGCGGACTACAACCCGTTTACTCACGGCGGGCTGAGCCATCTCAACGCGATCAATAATAACACCGCGCTCAAAAATTACCTGGCGGCCTCATCGCGTAAAGCTAACGTCGATAGCGCGAGCAGTGACGCCTCAGATTCGCAGACGGCCTCCGGCGTGGAGCTGAACCTGGCATTAAGCGGCGACGGTTACCGCATCGACCTTGGCAGTACGCCGCTCGGCCAGCAACTCAGTACCCTGGTCGGAGGGATCAAATGGGCGCCGAAACTGACCGACTACCTGACGCTGATCCTGACCGGTGAACGTCGTGCGGTGACCGATAGCCTGCTCTCCTATGTTGGCGTGAAGGATCAGTACTCTGGCAAGAGCTGGGGGCGGGTAACCAAAAACGGGGGTAACGCGTTACTGAGCTATGATGATGGTGATGCCGGATTTTACGCGGGTGCGGGTGGTTACAGCTATATCGGTGAAAACGTTGCCGGCAACACCTCGTTGATGGCTAACGCCGGGGCTTATGTGCGGCCGTTTCACTATCGCGATCGCGAGCTGAAAACCGGGATTAACATCAGCTGGATGGACTTCTCAAAAAATCTCAGCAACTTCAGCTTCGGGCAGGGCGGCTACTTTAGCCCGCAGGACTATATCAGCGTGTCGTTACCGGTGGACTTCTCGCAGACTTACGACGATTTAAGCGTCAAGCTGGGTGGGTCGGTGGGTTATCAGTCCTATACTCAGAACAGCAGCGCCTACTTCCCGAATAATGATGATGATCAGTCACTGCTGAAGGAAATGGTCACGGCGGGCTACGCCAAAGAAGCGTATTTCAGCGGAAGCAGTAAAAGCGGTATCGGCTATAACCTTCATGCTGGTGCAGACTACAAAATTAACAAAAACGTCACCCTTGGCGGCCAGCTTGGCTATGACACCTTTGGTGACTATAACGAAACTACGGCACAACTCTACTTGCGCTACATGCTGGGAGGCAAATAAGCATGAGTCAGTTACTCCAGGAACGTACGCTACAATATCACCGGCAACGTCAGTCTCAGCCCGGCTGGTTTGATCTGGTGAACCTGATGGTAGGCGGCATGCTGGATAATGCCGGCGAGCAGGAAAGTCAGGCATTTTTGCGCCAGATGGGCGACAAGCTGGCCGGACGTTATCCGCTGGATAAAGCGCGCACCGTGGCCGATCTGGAAGAGAATATCAATAAGGTGCTGGATCGTTTTAACTGGGGCTTTGTCTGTCTGCAAGCGTATGACGGCGCGATGGTTATCGATCATAGCGCGCTGCCAGCGGGTGACGGCGTTATGCCGCATCGGCAATGGCGTCTGGCGATGGGCGCGGTGCTGCTCGGGCTTTATGCCCGCTGGCTGCGTGGTCAGGGGGGCAGCGAACGGGTCGGGCTGAACGTTGAAGAGACCGGTGACTGTTCGCTCCGTTTTCGTTATCAGGTTTGAGGAATACCAGGATGGCAATAGTCAGGGCTGGCTTCATGCTGTTGGTGCTTATACTGGGCCTGTCTCAGGCGACTGCCGCAGATGGCTGGAGCAGCTTTAAAACGCGCTTTATGACCAGCGATGGTCGTATTCAGGATACGGGCAATCAGAACGTCAGCCACACCGAAGGCCAGGGATATGCCATGCTGATGGCGGTTTACTACAACGACCGCAGCGGCTTTGACAAGCTGTGGCACTGGACACAGAACAATCTAAGTAACCCGAAGAACGGCCTGTTTTACTGGAAATACAACCCTGCAGTCCGCGACCCGATTAGCGATAAAAATAACGCCGCCGACGGGGATGTACTGATTGCCTGGGCGCTGCTGAAAGCGGGGGAAAAGTGGCAGGTTTCCGCCTGGTTGCAGCAGTCAGACCTGATCCAGAGGGCTATTGTGGCGCATAACGTGATTGCCTTTGGCGGTCGCACCGTGATGCTTCCCGGCGCGCAGGGCTTTAATAAAACCAGCTACGTGGTGCTGAACCCGTCCTATTTTGTCTTCCCGGCGTGGCGTGATTTTGCCCGGCGCAGTCATTTAAAGGTGTGGGAGCAGCTGATCGGCGACGGGCAGGCGTTGCTCAAGGAGATGCGTTTTGGCGATAGCGCTTTGCCGCTGGACTGGGTGGCAATGAACGCTGACGGCTCGCTGGCTCCGGCTACCGCCTGGCCACCGCGATTTAGTTATGATGCCATCCGTATTCCGTTGTACCTGCACTGGTACGACGCCACGTCTTCCGGGCTGGTGCCTTTCCAGCGTTTCTGGGCCGGTTTCCAGCGCCTGCAAACCCCGGCATGGGTAGACGTGCTAAGCAACGATAAAGCCCCCTACAATATGGCAGGCGGCCTGCTGGCGGTGCGTGATTTAACCCTGGGTGATACCGGGTATCTCAATGGATCACCGGGTGCCAGTGAAGACTATTACTCATCAAGCCTGCACCTGTTAACCTGGCTGGCGTTTAAAGACCGCTAAGGGGGGCGGAAGGTCGGGCGGAGACCGGATCTGCGCCCCTGCAGGCGATGTGTTGCAATGCAGCGCAGACGAGCAAATCTTCGAACCACACCTGGCGGTCGATGAAGATTTCCCCGGCAGGCCGGGGGAAGATAAACTTTAGTGCGGTTTCCAGGTAGCTGTGGTGGCAGAAAGAGAGGAACAGGTACAGGCAATCTGCGGTGTGCGTGACCAGATCGCCAAAGCGTCTTGGCCTGCACAGCATCAGCGCCTGCTGCGCGCTCAGGGTTGCTACCGGACTTAGAGCGACCAGCAAACCTTTGCCGTTTTCCGGCAGCAGGCGGTTGTTGATCATGCGCGTTACCGCATGGCAGAACTGTGTTAATGGCAGGTAGCCTTTATCTTGTACCTGCTGCATGGATTTCAGCAGTACGGCGAATTCGGCCGGTACGTGGCGGTTATAAACCTGCCCCTGCACCCCTTCAAGGGCAGCCAGACAGCGCGATGTTGGTACGTTGAGCGGCACAATAGTATTGACGCCGCAGGCCAGCAGCAGGCGTTCGTCGCTGTGGCGCAGCGCCTGCTGCATTTCACGCACCGCAATTTTTAGCCTGCTGCCGCGCGTACGCCGCAGTTGGTGAATATCACCTGCCAGTGTTTCAATCTGGTGATGATGTTGCAGGTTAAATACCACGGTAGCACTGCTGGCCTGCTGCGCACGTTGGGTCAATTGGCCGTTATCCTCAAACAGTGTCCAGGCTACCGTTGGCAATGGCGCGCCTCCCAGCACGTTTTTTTCCACCAGATACAGGTTTTCGTCGTGCCATTCTGAGCGGGCGTCTTGCTGGGCTGGAGCAATCTGAGTGAAAACCCCCTGCTGTACGTCAAGAGACAGCAGGCGGTCGGCCAGCCAGCGGCCGCTATGACACCACCAGTGAACGCGGTAATGCCAGCTTCCCTGCTGCCATGACAGGTGGGATAACCCTGCTAAGTGGCGGTAGCACGCATGCAAATGATGCTGCGCGACATCAACCCCGCCCCCCTCGGTAATGACCAGCAGGGTTAATTGTTTACGGGCTAACCGCTGCTGCATCTCCTGCAGCCATTGGGTGAGTTCGTCTCCGGACAGATTATTCCATGTACTTAACGCGGCACAGAATAGAATAAGTCCCGGATTATCGTCGGGTCGACGCGATAAATATTGGGTCAGATCGTTCAGCGCATCCGGCGCCTCTGATAAAGAAAACAATGAGATACGATCGCACGCGCCGGCATCGACCGGCGGCAGTAAAACTTCGTTTGCCCCGGCAGCGCGACTTATCAGGGTGATTGCCGTGTGCGCAGCGAGGGTTTGACGCACCAGCAGGCGTGCATCCTGCTGCCGGTCGACCATCACCCAATAGCACCCCGGAGCTTTCATCAGCACTAATTCATTTTGAACCTGTTCAAGACCTAAGGTAAATGACGTCGTCATAACGTTATGCGCACCGGGTATCATTTGGGGGAGAACCGATCTGAATGAAATTTCAGCACCAGTGATTATTCATTCAATATACATCACTGCTTAAAACGCGCCAGCGGATCATTTATCACCTTTTCATCTGTAACACCGAACGTCCTGAGGCATGACTTAGCTCCGAGCCGACCGCGCGGCGGTGTTCGCCTGCTCATCGTTTCGTTTAGGAAAACACTTAAACGACGGCGGGCGTTGCGTGGTAACTTAACAAGTTGTTACCTTAGGATATACTCAGGGTTGTTTTTGCCTTAAATGCACTGAAAAACCCATTCAGCGCTTCGGAGAGTTTGCTTGCGCGTCAGCCGTTCATTAAAGATTAAGCAAATGGCGACCATTTCCAGCGTTGCGCTGGTCACCATTTGTATCTTTATCGTTATCCAGCTTTTTCATTTTGTGCAGCAGCGCAGAATTGACTATGCCCAGCAGATGGAGAACGTGGCGTATACCGTGCGTCAGCCCTTGTCACAGGCGGTACTGAAAGCGGATATACCGCAAGCTGAATTTATCCTTAACTCGCTGCGCCCGGCGGGGATCCTTGCGCGGGCAGAAGTGTTATTGCCCAACGGATTACAGGCGCTGCATACCGAATTTGCCGCAGAGAAGCCGATCCCGCACTTTATTGCCCGGCTGTTTGAACTGCCGGTGCAGATTACCGTCCCGCTCTATTCGGTGGAACCTTCTAACCCGAAACCGCTGGCATTTCTGGTTTTGCAGGCGGATTCGTGGCGTGTTTATCAGTTTATTCTCAGTGCTGTATCGACGATGGTCACCGCCTATCTGCTACTGGCGCTGATCCTGTCAGTCTCAATCAGCTGGTGTATCAACCGCCTGATAGTGCGGCCGCTGCGCAACATCGCCAACGCCCTGCAAGATCTCACGCCGCAGCAGGCGATTAACCACCAGCTATTGCTGCCTAAGTATCATCGTAATGATGAGATAGGTCTGCTTATCCGCAACTATAACCGCAATCAGCAGATGCTGTGCGCCATGCATGATGAGATGAGCCGTCAGAGTACCCGTTTTACCTTGACCGATCTGCCGAACCAAACCCTATTCCTGGCCATGCTGGAACAGCATCTGCGCGCGATCAGTAGCACCGGTGTGTTTATGGTGATGGTGCTGCGTATTGAAACGCTGTTGGAAACGAATGGCCTGGTGACTGACGAGCGGCGCAATGCCCTGCTGCTGACGTTGGTGAGCAAAATTCGCAGCTGCATTGATGAGCGTACGGTTCTGGCGCAGCTGTCGGTCGGCGATTTTGCTTTGCTGATCAAGCGCGCCAACAATCCCTTCCGCGCGCTGCGGCTGGCGCGTAACCTGATGCTGAAGCTCAATCAGCCGGTGCTGCTCCAGCACATGCAGCTACGGCCTATCGTCAGCATCGGCATAGCGCAGCGTGAAGCGGGCTTTAGCGCGTCCGAACTGCTGGCGCGCGCCGTCTCGGCGATGATGTCGGCGCGTCATCAGGGCAAAAATCAGATCCTGTTTTTTGATGTGGTGCTGGCCGAGCGGGCGCAGAAGCGGCTGACGCAAGAGCATGACATTTTACAGGGGCTGGCAGAGGAAAAGTTTGCGCTGTGGCTGCAGCCGCAGGTCGATATGCGCAGCGGTCAGCTGGTGGGTGCCGAAGCACTGCTGCGCATGCGCCAGAACGATGGTAGCTGGTCACTGCCGGAGGATCTCATCGCCAATGCCGAAGAAATTGGCGTGATAGGCCCCCTCGGGCGCTGGGTATTTGAAGAATCCTGCCGCATCCTGGCGCACTGGCAACAGCGCGGCTGTGAGCTGACGCTGAGCGTCAACCTGTCCGCCATCCAGCTGCGCGAAGCGGCGATGGTGACCCATTTGCAGGCCCTGATCCAGCGCTATGGGATCCGTCCCGGTAGCCTGGTATTAGAAATCACCGAAACCGCCCAGATCGGCGAGCCAGAACAGGCACTGCTGTTGTTGCAGGAGCTGCAAAAAACCGGCGTGGCCGTCGCGCTGGATGATTTCGGCATGGGTTATGCCAACCTTAACTGGCTGAATCAGTTTAAAACCCTGCCAATAGGCAAGCTGAAGATGGATCGTAGCTTTGTGACGGTGCTGCCCTATGATGACACCATGGTACGTATCATTGCGGCGATTGCCGAGATCGTTACGCTGGACGTGATTGCTGAAGGCGTCGAAACCGATGAGCAACGCGCGCGGCTGCTGGCCTGCGGGATCCACTTCGGCCAGGGGTATCTCTATGCGGGAGCGCTGCCGCTGCCGCAGTTTAATCAGCGCTATCTGGCCAGTCTCTGACCGACGCGCCGGGCTTGGCTCGCGCACTGACTTACTTTAGTTTCACAAGATCGAACTGAAGTGATTCAGCTCATAAAAATGAGTTATCTGTGGCATCCGCCCCGCGCGCCATATATCTATCCTGTTAATCCGGTGTTACTTTCGCGTTATCTTCCCTCTGATAATAACTAAAGTGGTTCAAGAAAATCCGATGAAAACCTCTCTGTTTAAAAGCCTTTATTTCCAGGTATTGACTGCTATCGCTATCGGCGTACTGCTGGGCCATTTTTACCCTGAACTGGGCGCGCAGATGAAGCCGCTGGGTGACGCTTTCGTTAAGCTTATCAAAATGATTATTGCTCCGGTGATTTTCTGTACCGTTGTGACCGGGATTGCCGGTATGGAAAGTATGAAAGCTGTCGGGCGTACCGGTGCGGTGGCGCTGCTCTATTTCGAAGTGGTCAGCACCCTTGCCCTGATTATCGGGCTGGTGGTGGTCAACGTGCTGCAACCCGGTGCGGGTATGAACGTTGACCCGGCCACGCTGGATGCTAAAGCGGTGGCGATGTATGCCCAGCAGGCGGAGCAGCAGGGCGTTGTCGCATTTCTGCTGGATGTCATTCCCGCCAGCGTCATTGGCGCGTTTGCCGGCGGCAATATTCTGCAGGTTCTGCTGTTCGCCATCCTGTTCGGCTTTGCGCTGCATCGTATGGGCGATAAAGGCACGCTGGTATTTAACTTTATCGACAGCTTCTCCCACGTCATTTTCGGCATCATCAGCATGGTTATGCGTCTGGCTCCGATCGGTGCCTTCGGCGCGATGGCTTTCACCATTGGTAAATACGGCGTCGGATCGCTGGTGCAACTTGGCCAGCTGATTATCTGCTTCTATATCACCTGTGTGCTGTTTGTCGTGCTGGTGCTTGGGGTGATTGCACGCGTGGTTGGCTTTAACATCTTCAAATTTATCGCCTATATCAAAGAAGAGCTGCTGATCGTCCTCGGCACGTCCTCATCGGAGTCCGCGTTGCCGCGTATGCTGGCTAAGATGGAGAATCTGGGATGTCAGAAATCGGTGGTGGGTTTGGTTATCCCCACCGGGTACTCTTTCAACCTTGACGGCACCTCGATTTATCTGACCATGGCGGCGGTGTTTATCGCCCAGGCAACCAACAGCCATATGGATATCTGGCACCAGGTAACCCTGCTGGTGGTGCTGCTGCTCTCGTCGAAAGGCGCTGCGGGCGTGACCGGCAGCGGTTTTATCGTGCTGGCGGCGACGCTGTCTGCGGTCGGTCATCTGCCGGTGGCGGGGCTTGCGCTGATCCTCGGCATTGACCGTTTTATGTCCGAAGCTCGTGCGTTGACCAATCTGATCGGTAACGGCGTGGCGACCGTGGTGGTGGCTAAGTGGGTTGGCCAGCTCGATGAGAAGCAGCTAACAGAGACGCTTAACAAAGGAAAAAAAGAGGTAAAAACCACCTGAAATCCGCTAACCTTGAGTTAATTTGTGAAAAATGGCCACAAATGCCCGCCGTGACTTGCCCTCACGGCGGGCATTTGCATAATAACCCCATCTGTTTTAAGAAATTTCATGGCGCTGTGTGACATCCTTGTCGATGCGTGGTCTAAGAAGCTGTTCCTTAAAAAACAGCGGCTTTGCGAAGTTATAGCCAGATAATGCGAGTCACAGGAAACTGAACGGATAGCTCATCGCGTGATTGCAGCAGGCCGTAGCTCACCAGTTATTTTTTTGAGTTAGTGATTCATTAGGGGTTCACATGCAGGACACCAGAATTCGTCTATTGGTTGGGGGAATATGGCTGGCAGCAGCGGGTATGGCGCAGGCAGAAACGCTGCAACCCGATCCCGCCTGGCAGCAGGGAAAACTGGAAAATGGTTTCAGTTGGCAGCTGCTAACCACGCCTCAGCGGCCCATTGACCGCGTTGAGATCCGCCTGATAGTGAACACCGGAACGATGGCGGAAAGTGCGCAACAGCAAGGCTACAGCCATCTTTTACCGCGCCTGTCGCTGGTGCACAACGCCCGTCTGGATCCCGCGCAGCAGCGCTCGCTTTGGCAGCAGAGCATCGACCCGCAGCATCCACATCCGCCGGTCATCACCTCGTACGACTTCACGTCGTATAACCTCAGTTTGCCTAATAATCGCCCGGAAGTGCTAAAAGAAGCACTCAGCTGGCTGGCGGCAACCGCAGGCAAAATGACCATTAATCAGCAGGTGGTGGACACGGCTATCGATGCCGATGACCCTGGCGCGACGTGGCCGGGCAACCCACAGGATGTCTGGTGGCGCTATCGTCTGAAAGGCTCCGCCATGCTGGCGCACGATCCCGCTGCCGCCGTGAAACGGCCGGTCGACCTGGCCCAGCTCAACGCCTTTTATAAGCAGTGGTACACGCCGGATGCAATGACGCTGTTTGTGGTAGGCAACGTCGATAGCCGTAGTTTGGTGGAGCAGATCAATAAAATTTTCTCCCCGCTGGACGGCAAACGTGACCAGCCAGCCGCGATGCCAACCCTCTCTCCTTTACTGCAGCAGCCGGTTAATTTGGTTAACAATGCCATCAGCCAGGATCGTCTTTCGCTGGTATGGGATAACCCGTGGAAGCCAATCCGCGAATCGGCCAGCCTGTTGCGTTACTGGCAGAGCGATCTGGCGCGTGAAGCGCTGTTCTGGCACGTTCAAAGAGCGTTGAGCGACCAAAAAACGCCGGGTATGCAGGTTAGCTTCGACTGTCGGGTGCTGTATCAGCGCGCCCAGTGTGCCATCAATATGGACGCGAACAACGCGGCACTGAACGACAATCTTGCACTGATGGCAAAAGAGATGGCTATCGTGCGTGATAAGGGACTGACGCAGCCGGAGTTCGACGCGCTGATGGCGCAGAAAAATGCCGAACTGAGCAAGCTGTTTGCGACCTATGCGCGTACCGATACCAGCGCGCTGATGAGCCAGCGTCTGCGTTCGCAGCAAAATGCGGTGGTGGATATCGCCCCGGAACAGTATCAGAAGCTGCGCCAGACGTTCCTGTCCGGTATGACGCTGGATATGCTCAATCAGGAGCTGCGCCAGCAGCTGACGCAAGATATGACCATGGTGCTGATGCAGCCTCAGGGCGAAGCGGAAACTAACGTGAAGCTATTGCAGGAAAGCTGGCAGAAGATGATGACGCCTGTGGTGACTTCCCCGGCGGCGTCCGCTGCCGGGGAAAACACCGTGCCTGCATCCTGAACGCCTGTCCAGAGGCGGCCGCCGTCGGCGGCTGCCCTGATGCACCGGATGATCTCCCCGTACCCCATTTAGCTAAAAACCTCGCCAGCGCATTAACCTGAACCGCCTGTTCCAAGCTCAGACGCCCGCCGCCGCTATGCTTCAAGCCAGCCCCGTTGCCGGGGGATGTCTTCAGCCTGGCGACGGGTTAACCTTGCTGAACTGGCGTTGACTCCAGCCAGCCATCATTGCCCCCGGAATAACCCGTCGCTAAATTCAAACAGGTTTTCAGTACCATCAACGTGTGGATCCCGCTTTCGCCAATTGCGGATGAAACGGCCTAAGGCGCACCTGTTTTGGCGATTGAAAAGTGCGCCGCTTTGTTACTATTGCCCTGCTTAACGTGGCGGCATAGCTGAAGTTATCCAGGACGTTGCCGATACTTGCAACACGGGATGCCGCATTAAGGCGTTCTCACAGACAAAGGATCACATCGATGGCGCTGAATACTCTCGGCCACCGGCTTCCTTCCTCAATGGTTAAACAAAAGCAGCCTGAAGAGCCTGAATACTGGCAGCAGTGTCAGCGTTCCTATCACTTCCAGCCCATTTATCGGGTGAACGGAAGTCTGATGGCAATTGAGTTGCTCACTGCGGTGTTCCACCCGACCGGCCCAAGTCTGGCAGTATCACCGGAGCTTTATTTTGCAACGCTTGAGGTTCCGCAGCGCCTGGATATCGTCGTTGAGCAGCTGGAGTCGCTGGTCAAGTGGGAAAAAAAGTTTATCAGCACTAACATCGTCGCCTCGATCAATATCGACGGGCCAACGCTGTTAGCTACCCGGCAGAACAGCGCGCTGCGCCAGCTGATTGCACGCTGCCCGTGGGTGCGTTTCGAACTGGTCGAGCACCATGTGCTGCCGCAGGAACTGATCGCCACGCAAATGCCGGAACTGGGGCCTCTCTGGATGGATGATTTTGGCTCCGGCATGGCGAACTTCTCCGCCCTGACCGAACTAAATTATGACTATATCAAACTGTCGCGCGAGCTGTTTATCCTGCTGCGCGCCAGCGAAGAGGGGCGCAACCTGTTCGGGATGCTGCTGGCGTTGATCAATCGCTACTGTAAAGGGGTGATTGTTGAAGGCGTCGAAACTCAGGAAGAGTGGGAGCAGGTGCGTAACTCCCCCGCCTGTGCAGCCCAAGGCTATTTATTTTCCCGCCCGGTGCCGATTGACCTGCTGGATACCCTGCCAATGCATTTCACCTGATGGCATGTGCTGACGTCTCGACTATGCTTTGACCTGAGACGGATAGCTATCAGGAGAACCACGAATGGCGCGAACGGGAAAAGTGATAAGTTGGATCGGCGGAATTTTTTTATTGCTGGTGGTCGTCATTGTGGCGGTGGTCGCGCTCTTTGACTGGAATCGCCTGAAACCCATTATCAATCGAAAAGTTTCGGCGGAGATTAACCGGCCGTTTGCTATCCGTGGCGATCTTGGCGTGAGCTGGCAGCGTAACCGCAATGAACCCGGCTGGCACGGTTGGGTTCCCTGGCCACAGGTGTATGCGCAGGACATCATGCTGGGCAACCCGCCCTATGTCCCCGATGTCACGATGGTTCACCTGCAACGGGTGGAAGCCACGCTTTCCCCGCTGGCGCTGTTAAGTCAGCAGATTTATTTGCCGAGGATCGCACTGCAGCAGCCGCAGGCTAAGCTGGTGCAGACTGCCGACGGCAAGAATAACTGGACGTTTAATCTTGCCGGCAGCGGTAACCAGCAGGCCAGTAAGGAACCCTCTGCGTGGTCTTTCCGCCTCGACAGCATCGCTTTCGATCGGGGAACCGTCAGCTATCGTGATGCCATAAATAAGGCCGATGTGCAGGTGGTGGTCGATCCGCTGGGTAAAGCGGTGCCTTATGCCCAGCTGGCCGGTGGCGACGATAAGCAAAAAGGCGCGGCCGACTTTGTTTTCGGCTGGCGCGCCAGCGGCACATACAACAATGAAAAGCTACGTGGCGAGGGCAAAATTGGCGGCATGCTGTCACTGCGCAGCCAGAACACGCCATTCCCCGTTGCGGCCGATGTGCACAATGGCACCACTCGCGTGCGCATCGCGGGCACGGTGCAGGACCCGATGAATCTGGGCGGGGTGGATCTGCGTCTGCGCTTCTCCGGCGACACGCTGGCTAACCTCTACGGGCTGACCGGCGTGCTGCTGCCGGAAACGCCTCCCTATGAAACCGACGGCCACCTGACGGCGCGGTTCCAGCAGCCGGACGGGGCGGTATTCCGCTATCAGAACTTTAACGGCCATATCGGCGACAGCGATATTCGCGGCTCGCTCGCCTACCGTCAGGGCAAACCCCGGCCTGAGCTAACCGGGACGCTGGAGTCGCTGCAGCTGCGCGTGGCTGACCTCGGCCCGCTGATTGGCGTTGACTCCGGTAAAGACAGCGCGAAAACGGCACGAGCGAAGGCGCAACGTGGGGCAACATCTCCCCAACCTGCTGGCCGGGTACTGCCACACGATAAGTTTGATACGCAAAGCTGGCAGGTGATGGATGCGGATGTGCGCTTTCGTGGCAGGCGCATTGAGCACAGCAGTTCACTGCCGGTGAGCGATCTGTCGACCCATTTAACCCTAAAAAATGGCGACCTGCTGCTCGATCCGCTGCGTTTTGGTATGGCAGGGGGCAGCCTCAATGCCACCGTGCGCTTACAGGGCGATCGGTCGCCGATGCAGGGGCGCGTCGATCTGCATGCGCGGCATCTCAAGCTGCGCCAGCTGTTCCCCGACGTGGCAGCCATGCGCAGTGCGCTTGGCCAGATAAACGGCGATGCCAGTCTGAACGGGCGTGGCAATTCGGTGGCGGAACTGCTTGCCACCAGCAACGGCTCTCTGAAACTGCTGATGAACGATGGCCTGATCAGCCGCAGCCTGATGGAGATAGTCGGCCTTAACGTCGGCAACTACGTGGTGGGTAAACTGTTTGGCGATGACGAAGTGAAAATCAACTGCGCCGCCGCCGATTTGCAGGTGAAACAAGGGCTGGCTTCGTCGCGCCTGTTGGTGTTTGATACCGAAAACGCGATGATCAATGTTACCGGCAGCACCAACTTTGCCAACGAGCGCCTCGATCTGACGATTAACCCGGAGAGTAAGGGCATCAGGATTATTACCCTTCGTTCACCGCTCTACGTGCGCGGCACCTTTAAAAACCCGGATGCCGGGGTGAAAACCGGTTCGCTGCTGGCTCGTGGTGCCGCCGCCCTGGCATTGGGTACGGTGGTGGCTCCGGCCGCCGCGCTACTGGCGCTGATCTCGCCCAGCGATAACGATGAGAACCCGTGCACCCGCGTATTACAGCAGATCAAAAAGTAAATAATCGGCCACGATGAAAGGTAAAAAGCACTAAAAGGGGCAGGGGCAACCCTTTCCGGTTGCCCCTCAAGTCACACCGTTTTAATCAAACAGCGATGCGCTGCGCGTCTCTTTACACAAGATGAGCGCCACCAGCGTCAGACAGGCCATCGCCGCCAGATATATCCCGACGTAGAACAGTCCGTAAGTGTGCGCTAACCAGGTGGCAATATAGGGGGCGACGGAAGCACCCAGAATTGACGACAGATTATACGAGAACGATGCCCCGGTATAACGCACCTCGGTAGGAAACAGCTCCGGCAGCAGCGCCCCCATTGGGCCAAAGGTCAGCCCCATAATGCTCAGGCCGCATAGCAGAAAAGCCATAATCAGCGCCTGATTACCGGAACCCAGCATTGACGGGAAAATCAACGCGAAAGCGATAATCAACAGCGTAATCACTATCATCGTCTTGCGACGACCAAAACGGTCCGCCAGCAGTCCGGCAACCGGCACCATCACGCCAAAACCGATCACCGCTAACATCAGCATCCACAGGAAGGTATTACGTGCAATCCCTAAGCCATTGGGCGCGGGCGTGGTGCCGTAAGTCATCGAATAGACGGTCATGATGTAGAACAGCGTATAGGTCGCCAGCATAATAAAAGTACCGATGATGGTGGTCCCCAGATGCTTGCTCAGCAGGGTGCCAATTGGCACTTTTACCTGTTTTTTCTCTCTTTGTACTTTGGCGAAGACCGGCGACTCATGCAGCGACACGCGCACGTACAGACCAATCAGCACCAGCACCGCAGAAAGAATAAACGGCACGCGCCATCCCCAGTTCATAAACTGTTCGTCGCTCAGCAGCCAGGAGAGCAACAGGAAGGTGCCGTTGGCAAAGAAGAAGCCGATTGGTGCGCCGAGTTGCGGGAATGACCCGTACAGCGCACGCTTTTTCGCCGGGGCATTTTCGGTCGCCAGCAGGGCGGCGCCGCCCCATTCGCCACCGAGGCCGAGTCCCTGACCAAAACGCGCCAGCGCCAGCAGCAGCGGGGCGAACACGCCAATACTGGCGTAACCCGGCAGCAGGCCGATAGCAACGGTTGAAATACCCATCGTCAGCAGCGAAGCCACCAGCGTGACTTTGCGCCCGGCACGATCGCCAAAGTGACCGAATAAGGCGGAGCCAATCGGACGCGCCACAAAGGCAATGGCGAAGGTCGCCAGCGACTGGAGCGTGGCGACGGTGGTATCACCTTGTGGGAAGAAGATATGCGGAAAAACGATCACCGCTGCTGTGGCATAAATATAGAAGTCGAAAAATTCAATAGCCGTTCCGACCAGTGAAGCGACCATCACTTTACCGCGTGAGTTTACGGGGGTGGCGTCGATAGAGGCTTGCATAGATTTGTTCTTAATTTGTTTGTAAATGATGAACAGAGAATCTTACCCACAGGCCAGGCCACATTCAATGGTGTCAACGTCAGGTTCTGCCGCCCTGAGGGTATGAAAGAGGATAATGTTCAATAGGTCATATTTGCACCTATAAGGCAGCGGTAAAACAGTTTTTTCTGGCGTGAATCACTGCAAAATGGCTAAATAAAAGTGAGTAGTCAGCGATAAATGCTGTGAATTGGTGAATAATTAGCCATGTTGCGCGATTTTTAGCGGGTTTAGCGCGCTTATTTTCCGGGCGGCATAAATGAGATTATTCTCTCAGTGTTGACAAACGGTTTACGAAAGTGACGATCGTCAATATTAACAACCATTGCCGGCGGGGCTAAAATTCCGCCACTTTCTTAAATGGAGCCCACAATTGGACAGTCACCCTGTAACTCAAGCGTAATAACAGGCAGGCGCACGCCATTTGTGAGCCTGCCGTAAATCGGCGGGCTATGTTTTATCTCTTCTGAGCTGCCGCATCCCGAAATTTGATATCTGTACGTACTGGCTCCGGCCAGAATGGGATTGCTTATGCGTCATGCACTTGTCATGCCACAACGTCATCACCTGTTTCCTCCAGGCTGCCAGCGCGAATTTTGACCTGGCGGTGCGCTGCTGCGCATCTTAATTCCCATCGTGAGACGACAATGTCGGAGGACAACGAAAATGGCATGGATCCCTTTTATCCTGCATCTGACCCTGGCGGTGACGCTGGGGGCGATTATCGGTGTTGAACGTCAGTGGCGTCAGCGTATGGCCGGACTGCGCACCCATGCACTGCTATTTGCCCTGGCGGTGGCCGTTGGCCTGACGCCGGAAATGTTGCCGATGATCGTCAGCTCAAACCTGGCAAAGGGAGCCATCGCATTGCCCAAGCGTAAATAAACGGCTGAACGCCATCCAGAACTTTGGCGCGATGGACGTGCTGTGCAGCGATAAAACCGGCACCCTGACTCAGGATCGGATTATCCTTGCGCAGCATCTCAACCTGCACGGTTGCAGTGATGAACGCTTATTCCAGTCCGGCTGGTTTGTCGAAGGGCTGCTGTCGCAAACGCTGGTGGTGCATATGCTGCGTACGCAGAAGATCCCGTTTATCCAGAGCCGTGCCGCTCTACCGGTGATGCTGATGACAGGATTGGTGAGGGCGTTGGGCATTCTTATCCCATTTTCGCCGCTTGGTCACGCCGTTGGGTTGATGCCGCTGCCGTGGAGCTACTTCCCGTGGCTGCTGGCAACGCTGCTCGGCTACTGCCTGGTGACTCAGGGCGTAAAACGTCTCTATATGCGCCGTTTAGGCCAGTGGTTCTGAGGAGAATAATGGATGAAACATGATAATGCGGTTACCGCTATCGTGCTGTTTTTCGTCGGCTTGCTCATCTTTGCCAGCGGAGTCGCAATGGTGTTTAGCGGCTGAATGCATGGCAGGGGGCGAACTGGCGCAGAAACGCGGTCAGTTCGCCGCCTCGTGCCCTTTCTATTCCTGTGGATGGATAAATCGTAGCCAGATAAAGCGAATCACATAATATTCCAGCGCGCCAAGTACCAGAAACCACAGGCAAAACACCAGCGTATACAGCTGGCCGATATCCTCCAGATGGAAAACCGCCACCAGCTTATGCGTTAGCGCCAGGCCGAACCACGGCGCGGGCAGCAGCAGCGCGGAGAGAAAGCCAAGCAGCAGGGTGCCCATTGGCATCAGGAACGTTTCAAACGGGTTTTTCATCGCAATTCCCTATTTATCAAGTGCCAGCTCAGTAACCGACTACTCCGATTGCCGATCTTAATTTCAATGTTTACAGTGTCAACCGTTGTAAACCCCCACGGCTAAAACAGACAGGCTCGTGGCCAAAAATAAACTCAATTCGCAGCCTTCCAGCCAGACGGAGAGCCTGTCAACGCGTGCAGGCTTGATACGTGTCGGTAAGGTGCGGAGTCATTGAACTTGTGAGGAAACGTGAAAGCTAAATTATTTTTTTTGCTATTAATGCTGTCCGGCGTCAACTACATACCGGCAGCCAGTGCAACGTTGAGTACCCATGAAGAGGCTTTAGTCAATTACATCGATCGGCATAAAGCAGACCAGCTCAAATTATTAGAGAACATGGTGAATATCAATAGCGGCACGGAAAACAGCCAGGGAGTGAAAAAAATGGGGGAAATGGTGCGGCCTGAGTTCGAGAGCATGGGCTTTAAAACCCAATGGGTCGACCTGCCCGCAACCATGAAACACGCGGGCAGTTTAGTGGCGACCCATAGCGGGTCGGGGAAGCGGATCCTGCTGATCGGCCACCTGGATACGGTTTTCCCCATCAACAGTCCCTTTCAGTCATTTACGCTTTCTGCAGATCAAAAATTCGCGACCGGGCCTGGCGTTATCGATGATAAAGGTGGCGTAGTGACTCTGTTATATGCGCTGAAAGCGCTGAAGCACGCCGGTAAATTAAACAATGCCAATATTACCGTGGTGCTTACCGGTGATGAGGAGCAGGCGGCGAAACCCACCGAAATCTCACGTCAGGCACTGCGTGAAGCCGCTCAGGGCAGCGATATTGCGTTAGGGTTCGAGTTTTCTCTGGCTGAAGATCAGCTGGTGACAAACAGAAGAGGATTGAGCGAATGGTATCTTTCCAGCACGGGTAAATCACGCCATTCATCCACCGTATTCGGCCCGGAGTCGGGAGATGGTGCCATTTATGAAACTGCGCGGGTATTGAACGCGTTTCGGACGGCCTTTGCAGAGACCTCCGTGGCGTCCGGATTAACGCTTAATCCGGGGCTTATTCTTGGCGGACAGATGGTCAGTGAAGATGTACAGCAAAATACCGGTAACGCCAGCGGTAAGAAAACCGTTATTGCCGCACAAACTCTGGTGCATGGCGACTTGCGTTTTTATTCCGAGGATCAAAAAAACAAGGCAGAGCAGAAAATGCGTGAAATTGCCGGCACCTCGTTACCGCTTACCTCCAGCCAGTTGACATTCAAAGACATCATGCCGGCCATGCCGGAGACCGATGGCAACAGGCAGCTGTTAGCTCAGTTCAGCGCCATCAACACCGCGCTGGGTGGGCCGCAGCTGAAGTCTGTGCCGGCGGCTGAACGTGGTGGTTCAGATGTTTCGTACATTGCGCAAACTGTTTCAGCCAGTATTGACGGTCTGGGCCCGTGGGGTAAAGGCGCGCACGGTTTAAATGAGACGCTGGAAGTGGCTTCCCTCCCTGTCGCGAGCAAAAGAGCGGCCATCTTTATCAGCCGTTATCTGGCTCGGTAAGCAGCGGTGTCCATGAGGGTTAAGCACTGAAACCGGCGGCGAACTGTCCGCCGGTCCTGGCCAACAACCCTGGCTTCGGGTTTAGTGATGAAACTGCCGTTGCCTGGGGCATGCACCCAGCGGCATGCTTCAGGACGGAATCGGGGGCGGGCAAATCGCCTGCTCCTGCTGTGACGCTGGCAGCAAGAAGAGAGGGCGCGGCGGGTAAAAATAAGCACAAAGCCATTCAGCCAGACTCGGCGAATTATCCCCCAATCCCGTCAGGGATGTTTAACCCTGCTCTTTGTGTAACACGGTCATTCTTTTAGCGTTTCCGCTTCGTTATGCATTTATGAAATAGCATTCGTTAAAAAGTATAGCCAATGCTATACTCAAGCCAATGATTTTACTGTCTTTTTTTATTACCCGCACCGTGCTACGATGCCGTTCACTTGAGCTGGCTTAGGGTTATTTATCCGACTTAAGCCATTATTTAAACGATTTGCAACGCACCCGTCGCTTCAGACCGGGATAAATACAATGAACCTATATGCAACCCTGATTCTGGCTTTTGCTATGTCGATGGACGCTTTCGCCGCCGCTATCGGTAAAGGGGCCAGTCTGCATCG
The DNA here is from genome assembly GCF_000026985.1 of Erwinia pyrifoliae DSM 12163. NCBI lineage: Bacteria > Pseudomonadati > Pseudomonadota > Gammaproteobacteria > Enterobacterales > Erwiniaceae > Erwinia > Erwinia pyrifoliae. The sequence goes on along the minus strand of NC_017390.1, from coordinate 3,899,745 downwards.
TCCGACTTTGAAAGAAGCTCTGCGCACCGGGCTGATTTTCGGCGTGATTGAAGCACTGACCCCGCTGGTGGGCTGGGCGATGGGTATTGCCGCCAGCCAGTATGTGATGGCGTGGGATCACTGGGTAGCGTTTGGACTGCTGTTTATTCTCGGCGCGCGTATGATCGCTGAAGGAATACGTAAGAAAGAGTGCAAAGCGGAAGAAGCGCCGAACAGCCACGGTTTCTGGCTGCTGGCCTGTACAGCAGTAGCAACCAGTCTTGATGCGATGGCGGTTGGCGTTGGCCTGGCGTTCTTGCAGGTCAATATTGTTACCACCGCGCTGGCCATCGGCGCGTCGACCATGATCATGGCCACAACAGGTATTCTGCTTGGCCGCTTCCTCGGCCCGGTGATGGGCAAATGGGCCGAGATTTTTGGCGGTGTGGTGTTGATTGGTATCGGCAGCAGCATTCTGGTGCAACACCTTGGGCTGATGGGTTAAGGCTTCCGCCAGCAATGGCTGTTTGCCCGGATGACAGGCGCTGTTAATACGCCATAAAAAATAGGGCATGGCTGCGGGCAAACAGGGCATTAGCGTGCAGGCTGTTGATGAAAGCCCGCTGCCGTGGCTACATCCGGGGCCTGCGCCGCAGTCAGCCCCGTGCGTTTCACCTTCATTCACCGGCAAAATCTACTCAGCTTGCGCCCGCATTCGCTGATTCAACGCAGCGTTCCACCCACTTTACGCCTGCCACGCCGGCGTGGACGTCCAACCGTCCAGCAGCGCGCGATCGCCACGATCGGTGGCATCTGTAGCGATGGCAAAACGGCGATACAGATTTGACCAGTCTTCAAACAGCCCTTCCGGGTGGCCACCGCTGATGCGGTCTTCTTCCCGCACAGGCAGGCAGCACGCATCGCTGCTTTGCAGATAGCAAAATGGGTATTGTTTGGCGTGGCGATCGAGACCGCCTCAATGCCGTCGTGGCGTTACGCTTCCTCGCGAAATAGCACCTGATAAAATCCTCGACTTTGAGTCAGGCAAGGACAATATTGACCTGTCCTTCTTTAACCAAGGGGATAAAGGCAGTGATTTCATTCATTTTGTTGACCATTTCAGCGGTCAGGCGGGTGAGGCGCTGTTGTCATATGATGCCGGGAGCAATCTGAGTGAGCTGGCGTTGAACGTCGAGGGTGGCACCAATCCAGATTTTATGATGCAGCTTGCCGGCCCGGCTCATGTTGCCAGCGACTTTATCGCGTAAAGCAGCTAAAAAAACGGTGGATAAAATGCCCACCGTTTTAAACAGGTTATCAATGCGTAAATCTCTTTTTGTTGTCATATGACTATTTTTTTCAGGAGTCTCTATGGCGAGCAGTCTGGTCTTACCTTCCGCTGCATCACTGTCCGCCCAATGGACGGTGGTAGATAAATCAAGCTCATGCGTTGTTCAACTCACGGCGGAACGTTTTGGGGCAGCAAACGGCTATAAGTTGAGTATCTCGCCCGGCTGCGACCCTACGGCGATCCCGGAAACCACTGAGGCATGGCGTCCGGCACCAGACGGCATTGCGTTATTAAACCGGGATGGGCTAACCGTGCTTTTTTTCTCATGAAGGAGAATATGAGGTTTGACGCCGCTTGCACTAAGACTGACTTTGGCTCGCAACCGGGTTAACCAGCTCGGCGGTCATATGCACGCCGTTATTGGTATTGGCTTCGGTGATTTTATAAGAGGCTCCGGCCTGCTGCGCCTGGGTGGCGATTTTCGCTTCCGCGCTGTCCAGAGTCGTACCGGTTGCGGTAACGCTCTGAGCTAAACTGGCGAAAGAGACGGTAGAGAGCACGATAACTGTCGCAAATTTTTTGATGTATTTCATGGGGGCTTTCCTTCATTAGTCGCGTTATTTAAAGGCTTTCTGCCTCATTGAAAACAATAATACGCCTGCTAATGAAATAGGAATAGCGCAGTGATTTGTCCTACTATGTCAAATAAATTGATATAAAAAGGAGTTGTGTACTGTTCTTGCAGTCGCTCCTTTTTGCACTGGCTGGTGATAAGCGCTCGATCAGCGCCGCAGTGCGTTGAGGAAATGCTGTTTGACCCGTTGTGAATCCACCATCAGGCAAAGCTTCTGCACACGGCTAGCGCCAGACGGGTTATTACGCGATGCGGGGCCGGCCGGGTGGCGCAGGGTTTGACCCCGGCTGATGCCATCGGTGACGACGCGCACCAGAGATTCGCTGACGCCAAACCACTCGGGATGATTGAGCCAGGCAATGGTTAGCATATCGTGAAGCGCAATAGCAGCAATGCCATCATTTTCACAGTTATATTGTAGGTAGCGCCGCGAGATGGCTTCCAGAACGGGCTGATTAAGGGCGCGTATCTCATCCTCATGCACCAGCACCTGAAGGGTTACATCCAGTGGTATCACCACCACCGGCAGCGTTGAGTTGAGCACCTGGTCCGCTGCGTGCGGGTCTCTCCACGTATTCCATTCGGCAAATGGGGTGATATTACCGCTACGCCCGTGAGTGCCAAAAGCCCCGCCCATCATCACCAGTTGCTTGATTTGCGGCACGATATCCGGTGCCTGATTGATCGCCTGGGCGATATTGGTCAGGGGGCCAACGGCCACAAGGGTCAGCGCGTCAGGGCTGTTGCGCACGCTGTTGATGATGAAATCAATGGCGTTGCCTGCCGCGCCGTTCCACGGATTATCAAACACGTCGCCAAAGCCATCTTCACCGTGTATGGCGCAGGCTGCTGGGGCGGGCGCATGAACCAGCGGCCGTGAACAGCCGCGATAGACTGGCACATCCAGGCCGATTTTATGACTGCACAGGCGCGCGTTGCTGACCGCTTGCGCGACCGGTACGTTGCCAAATACCGTGGTGATGCCGATGATGTCGACGCTCTGCGCCGCATAAGTGAGGGCAAAAGCGTCGTCGACGCCGATATCCGTATCGAAGATAATTTTCTGCATCCGGGATCCTTTCCATTGTTAAGCGTACGTTCATCCCTGGCCTGGCCGTCAGGTGGTCAGCAGGTTATGCAGTGCCTGCAAATCGCGTTGTACCGATTCCAGCTGTTGGGTAAATTTTTCATCCGACAGCAGGGGCTGACGAAAGACGGTGATCAGCAACTGCGCGCCTTCTTCGTTGGCGACGACGCGCATGGGTATAAAAATTTCCTTGCTGTAACCGCTGTCAATATAGTGGTCCATGATGCAAAACGCGTTATGTTCGGTGAAACGGGCTTTAATCGGGCCGTGTGAACCCTGCCCCTTCCAGCCGTTGCCTTCCGGCTCCAGTGGTCCCTGGCCAAGCGCAGAGACCCATTTGGGGAAAAACTCCGGCTTCCAGATCGTCTCGTACAGATCGACCCAGTTGCGCTGGATAGCCAGACTAACGGTATGTGAGGACAACATAAAACCTCCGATCGGTAATGAATACCGGATTTAACCATTCTGATAAGGAGATGGGAAGGATGGCGTGTCCATATTGTTAACCGGGTAGCGAAGCGCAGGAAAATAACCGATCAAGGCAGAATGGCGGTGATGGCAGGTAATGTGCTGATTGAATGCTAACCGGGATTTTGCTTTCTTAAACGATAAGCGATAGCCAGCAGCGCCACGCGGGGCTAAAAAGGGTGCTAAGCTTTTTATGCCATTGAGCACAAAGACAGGTTCAGCCTGTTAATGATCTGCAAACGGGAGCAGGACCCTGTAAANAATTCTGTGTAACTGCCACCGTATTAAANGTGATCGCTCAGGCGNTCACCGAACTCGATAATAAAACGGCTCATTGCCAGCCGCCAGTTCTGGATCGGCATATTCCATTTTTTTGACGCATCCTTGATCGCCAGATAAATGACCTTTCTCACCGAGTCATCTGTCGGGAACACCTTTCGCTTTTTGATGGCTGCGCGGATCACGCTGTTCAGTGATTCGATGGCGTTCGTGGTGTAGATAGCCTTACGGATATCGGGCGGATAGCCGAAGAACGTATTAAGATTTTCCCAGTGTGTGCGCCAGCTCTTACTGATTTGCGGGTATTTCTCGTCCCAGATGCCTGCAAACTTATCCAGCGCCATCAGCGCCGCCTCTTCTGTCGGAGCCTGATACACCTTTTTCAGCCCGCCGGTGACGGCTTTGTAGTCCTTCCACGACACGTATTTCAGGCTGTTGCGCACCATATGAATAATACACAGCTGGATATGCGTCTGAGGATAAACGCTGTTTATCGCATCCGGGAAGCCCTTCAGTCCGTCCACACAGGCAATCAGGATGTCCTGAAGGCCCCGNTTTTTAAGCTCTGTCAGCACGCTGAGCCAGAACTTCGCGCCTTCGTTTTCTGCCAGCCACATGCCCAACAGCTCTTTCTGGCCTTCGGTATTAATGCCCAGAGCAAGGAAGACGGCTTTGTTAATCACGCTGCCACCGTGACGAACCTTGACCACAATACAGTCAAGATAAACGATGGGATACAGCGCATCCAGAGGCCGGGTTTGCCACTCTGCGACCTGCTCTTTGACCGCGTCGGTGACTTTGGATATCAGCGTGGGCGACACGTCAGCATCGTACATTTCCCTGAACGTGGCGACGATTTCCCGCGTGGTCATTCCTTTGGCGTACAGAGATAAAATCTGGCTGTCCATCTGCGTGATACGCGTCTGGTTTTTCTTTATCAGCAGAGGTTCAAAGGTGTTTTCACGGTCACGCGGTGTGCTGAGTTCAATCTCGCCGTCATCGCACAGCAGAGTTTTTGACGAATAGCCGTTGCGGGTATTGGAGCCTGCTTTTGGGGCGTTTTTCTCGTGCCCGNGGTGGTCAGTCAGCTCAGCATTGAGTGCTGTTTCAACGGTAAGCTTCGTCAGCATGCGGGAAAACGCATTGAGNTCGGCTTCGGTTTTAAGGCCTTTAGCCAGTTCAGCCGCAAGGGCCTTGAGTTTCTTTTCGTCCATAATGTGCCTGTCTCCGTTGTTGGAATGAACATATCAAAAACAGGCAGATACACAATTTAAATTACANGCTCGGGAGCAGGGGTTAGCTGGCTGGCTGAAAATCAATCGAAATTCCGCCATTTTTATACTTTATTTACACCCCAGCCCGACATTTTTACATCAACTTTGCACGCCAATCGCAACACTATCCGCCATGTGAAACGCCTCTGGAGGTGTACTGTGAGCATCACTGTGATGACCGGCATTGTGCTGGTGTTTATGNTGTTGGGTTATCTGGTCTATGCCCTGATCAACGCGGAGACATTCTGATGATGGCAAACTATACCTCAAGGTAAGTCAGGCAACGATTGCAAAAACCTTCCCACTGACCGCCCGCATTATCGGAAATCGCCAGCTGGCGCTGATCCAGCTCGTCATCGTTCTGATCCACAATTGCTGTCAGTAATCATTTTTGTCAGCAAAGTGATGATAAAGCGCACTACGGATCGGCCCTGCCTGTGCAGTCAGGTCGTTCAATGAGCAATGAAGTAACCAGCAGGTATCGGTATATAACCCTTGTAAACCAATAGCCTTACAATGATGACATCATCTTGCCAGATTTCTAATTATAGAGATGAACCGTTCTTCTCCACTCAATCCTGTAGAGTTAATTAAAGCTTTATCAATGCTGTCACTCATTAAGAAATAGAGCATTTCAATATTATTTGAATAGAATACCTGATACAAACCAGGTGACAGCTGGCGCAATCTTCTGGCTGCTAATGCAGCCACCTGAACTTTTCCATAAAATGAGGCTACAGTAACAATGGCAATAGAGTATTTATTAAGTCTGACTAACACTTCATTTTTAAAATGAAATGCATTCACAATTAATATTGAAAGGCTGTTGGCTATAGCTGTTTTTGTTAGTTTACCACCACTATATCCAACAAGATTTTTAGCTAGTTTCGCATCAATAGATTGGATTTCCGACCGATCCGCCGTCTTTAATTCTGCTTCGATATACATCCTAATCATGTCAGCGATGATATCTCTTCTCTTGTAAATTTCAAATATTGCTTTAATGAACCTACGATCTTCACCTTTCAGCCCAGAACAGACATCATCGTATTTATCAAAAAGGCAAGAGCTATACCATGATGCCCTTTCTACACCGGCCTTTATATCTTCTAAAGTCCCCACACTGTTCGAGCTTACGTCGTTCACCGCTTTATCCAGGGCTATCGCGGCATCTCTTTCAGATGTAATCCGGAATTTTATTATTGATGATATATACATTACAGTGTATCCTTTTCATGATAAAAACACCTTGCTTTATGGTACCATGAGGTAATATATCTTGAAGAAGATTTTTAAAATCATCCTGTTTTTTGTTCTTCTTATTGCGGTGTCCGTACTGACTTTCGAAATAGCATTCAGATTTGGTGACGCTGATGCGTTTATTTCCCTGTTAGGGTGTCTGTCATTTTTAGGTTTTAAAGAGTCATTTGACTCATTGTTTATTTTCTTATTAATCCTTTCTTTCTTGATTGCTGTTTTGATTTACTGCTGCACAATTAAATTCATCAAAAAGAAGAATTTTAAATGAAAAGTTTTTTTCAGGCTTTTTTAAAAGATATGGCTTCATACTTAAGCATTAATGTGATTGTCATAGTATTATTTGCTTTTTACTATTTTGTCGTTCCCGATTATTGGCTTTTGTGCAGCGTGCTAACATTAGTCATTGCTGCCGTCGTAGAAATTTTTATCATTGCCAACAAAAAAAAGAAAAACTCATCTTGATTTTCATTAAGAAAATCGGGCATTGCTGTATTTATGATTGAAAATTTAAGATCTCAGTCCAGTCTAAGTCTGGGATGTTCACTCCTTACCATTAGGCGCAAGAGGATTATTCAACATCATCACGAAAATAGACTTGTTTGATATACCGTCCACGCCCGTCACCATGCCCCAGAACCATTGGAACTAAAGCTTCGGCTTCTTATCTACTCATTCCATTGCTAACCACGGCCAGCTATGTGTTGTCTGGTTTTATGACGAAAAGTGGATTGGCGACCGTAGTGGACTCGATGCAAAACGGGTGGCCTCCGGCAGCCAGCTGGGGACGTTGGTGTTTATGTTGCCACTGTTTATCGGCTCTTTGACCACGTAGCCCACGGTCAACGGGCACCATCCGGGCATATGGCTGTGCGGCCTGACTGGTACCCGGCGCAGCCGCCCCCCGCTTGCAGCCTGACGACATCATGCTTAAACGATAAGCGATAGCCAGCAGCGCCACGCGGGGCTAAAAAGGGTGCTAAGCTTTTTATGCCATTGAGCACAAAGACAGGTTCAGCCTGTTAATGATCTGCAAACGGGAGCAGGGGTTAGCTGGCTGGCTGAAAATCAATCGAAATTCCGCCATTTTTATACTTTATTTACACCCCAGCCCGACATTTTTACATCAACTTTGCACGCCAATCGCAACACTATCCGCCATGTGAAACGCCTCTGGAGGTGTACTGTGAGCATCACTGTGATGACCGGCATTGTGCTGGTGTTTATGCTGTTGGGTTATCTGATCTATGCCCTGATCAACGCGGAGACATTCTGATGATGGCTACCGCAAGTTTGCTGATTGGCAGCTATCTGCTGTTGCTGATGCTGCTGGCCCGCCCGCTGGGTAAAGGGCTGGCGCACCTGGTCGCCGACCGAGCGCTACCGGGTTTTTCCGCCATCGAGCGCGGGTTGTGGCGCGTCAGCGGGGTGGCAAACCAGGGAATGAGCTGGCAACGCTATCTGCTGGCTATTCTGCTGTTCAACGCCGTTGGGCTGCTGCTGCTGTTTTTGATCCTGATGAATCAGGCCAGCCTGCCGTTGAACCCGCAGCACATGCCCAACTTAAGCTGGGATTTGGCGCTGAACACCGCCGTTAGCTTCATTACTAACACTGACTGGCAGGCTTATTCCGGGGAAAGCACGCTGAGCTACTTTAGTCAGATGGTTGGCCTGACCGTGCAGAATTTCTTCTCGGCGGCTACCGGGATTGCCGTGGCTTTTGCGCTGATCCGTGGTTTTGCCAATCGTGCATTGGGCGAGCTGGGCAACGCCTGGCGTGATATCACCCGCATCACGCTTTACGTGCTGCTGCCGCTGTCGTTGCTGATGGCGCTGTTTCTGGTCAGCCAGGGGACGTTGCAAAACCTGCACGGCTATCTCGATCTGACCACCCTTGAAGGGGTAAAACAGACGCTGCCGATGGGGCCGGTGGCCTCGCAGGAAGCGATTAAAATGCTCGGCACCAACGGCGGCGGCTTCTTCAACGCCAACTCCGCCCATCCTTTTGAAAATCCGACCGCACTGAGCAACTTTGTACAGATGCTGGCGATCTTCCTGATCCCGGCGGCGCTGTGCTTCGCGTTTGGCGATGTCGTACGCGACCGTCGTCAGGGGCATGCGCTGCTGTGGACCATGTCGTTGATGTTCATCGGTGCTGTGGTGGTGGTGATGTGGGCCGAAGTCAACGGTAATCCGCACTTCCTGGCTCTTGGCGCTGACAGCGCTGCCAATATGGAAGGCAAAGAAACGCGTTTTGGCATCCTTAATTCCAGCCTGTTTGCGGTGATCACTACGGCGGCATCCTGCGGCGCGGTGAATGCGATGCACGACTCGTTGACCGCCCTCGGTGGCATGGTGCCAATGTGGTTGATGCAGATAGGTGAAGTGGTGTTTGGCGGCGTTGGCTCCGGGTTGTACGGCATGCTGCTGTTTGTACTGCTGGCGGTGTTTATTGCCGGGCTGATGATCGGCCGCTCACCAGAGTATCTCGGTAAGAAAATCGACGTCTGGGAAATGAAGATGACCGCGCTGGCTATTCTGGTCACGCCAGCCCTGGTGCTGCTGGGCGCCGCGCTGGCGATGATGACCGATGCCGGGCGCAGCGCCATGCTTAACCCCGGAACCCACGGTTTCAGCGAGGTGCTGTATGCGCTCTCCTCGGCGGCAAATAACAACGGCAGCGCCTTTGGCGGTCTGAGTGCCAACACCCCATTCTGGAATATGCTGCTGGCGTTCTGCATGCTGGTGGGGCGCTTCGGCATCATTATTCCCGTGTTGGCGATCGCCGGTTCTCTGGCGGTGAAAAAGGTCCAGCCCGCCGGTAACGGCACGCTGGCCACCCACGGGACGCTGTTTATTGCCCTGCTGATTGGCACCGTGATGCTGGTAGGTGCACTGACCTTTATCCCGGCACTGGCCCTGGGGCCAGTGGCGGAACATTTGCAAATGCCCGGTCATTAACGGGCGGAGAATCGAGTCATGAGTCGTAATCAACTGGCGCTGTTTGACGCGGCGCTGATGCGTGTCGCGCTGCTCGATGCGTTGAAAAAGCTGAACCCGCGTACCCAGGTACGCAACCCGGTGATGTTTGTGGTTTGGCTGGGAAGTGTGATCACCACGCTGCTGGCAATCGCGATGGCTGCCGGTAAAACCCCTGGCGATACAGGGTTTACCACGGCGATTTCAGTCTGGCTGTGGTTTACCGTGCTGTTTGCCAACTTTGCCGAAGCGCTGGCGGAAGGCCGCAGCAAGGCACAGGCCAACAGCCTGAAAGGCGTGACCAAAACCAGCATGGCCAAAAAGCTCAACGAGGCGAAGTACGGGGCCAGCCATCATCCGGTAGCGGCTGATACGCTGCGTAAAGGCGACTGGGTGCTGGTAGAAGCCGGCGATATCATCCCCTGTGACGGCGAAGTGCTGGAGGGCGGTGCCTCGGTGGACGAGAGTGCAATCACGGGCGAATCCGCACCGGTGATCCGCGAATCCGGCGGCGACTTCTCTTCGGTGACCGGCGGTACACGCATTCTCTCTGACTGGCTGGTGGTGCAGTGCAGCGTGAATCCCGGGGAAACCTTCCTTGACCGCATGATAGCGATGGTGGAAGGCGCGACAAGACGCAAGACGCCAAATGAAATCGCCCTTACCATCCTGCTGCTGGCACTGACCATCGTGCTGCTGCTGGCGACCGCCACACTCTGGCCGTTCTCTGCCTGGGGCGGTAACCCGGTCAGCATCACGGTGCTGGTGGCTCTGCTGGTGTGCCTGATCCCAACCACTATCGGCGGGTTGCTATCGGCGATTGGCGTGGCGGGGATGAGCCGGATGCTGGGGGCTAACGTCATTGCCACCAGCGGTCGCGCGGTGGAAGCCGCAGGGGACGTTGACGTACTGCTGCTGGATAAAACCGGCACCATCACGCTGGGTAATCGCCAGGCAACGCAGTTTCTGCCGGCGGAGGGCGTGAGCGAAGAGCAGCTGGCTGATGCCGCCCAGCTGGCCTCGCTGGCTGATGAAACGCCGGAAGGGCGCAGCATTGTGGTGCTGGCCAAGCAGAAATTCAATCTGCGCGAACGCGACCTTAACAGCATGGGGGCGACCTTTATTCCGTTCTCGGCGCAAACGCGCATGAGCGGGGTCAATGTACAGCAGCGGGCAATCCGCAAAGGCGCGGCGGATGCGGTGCGCCGTTATATCGACAGCAACGGCGGCCAGTTCCCGAACGAGGTCAACAGCCTGGTCGATCGGGTGGCACGCGCGGGCGGCACGCCGCTGGTGGTCAGTGACGGTAACCGGGTGATGGGCGTGGTGGCGCTGAAGGACATCGTCAAAGGCGGGATCAAAGAACGCTTTGCCGAACTGCGCAAAATGGGGATTAAAACCGTGATGATCACCGGTGATAACCCACTGACTGCCGCCGCGATTGCTGCCGAAGCCGGGGTGGATGACTTTCTGTCTGAAGCCACGCCGGAAGCCAAACTGGCGCTGATCCGCCAGTATCAGGCGGAAGGACGGCTGGTGGCGATGACCGGTGATGGCACCAACGATGCCCCGGCGCTGGCGCAGGCCGACGTGGCGGTGGCGATGAACTCCGGCACCCAGGCGGCAAAAGAGGCCGGCAACATGGTGGATCTGGACTCGAACCCCACCAAGCTGCTGGAAGTGGTGCATATCGGTAAGCAGATGCTGATGACGCGAGGTTCATTGACCACCTTCAGCATCGCCAATGACGTGGCCAAATATTTCGCCATTCTGCCCGCCGCGTTTGCGGCGACCTATCCGCAGCTGAATCAGCTTAACGTGATGGGGCTGCATTCACCGGCGTCGGCGATCCTTTCGGCGGTTATTTTTAACGCATTGGTGATTATATTTTTGATTCCGCTGGCGCTGAAAGGCGTGAGCTACCGACCGCTCAGCGCGGCGGCACTGCTAAGACGTAACCTGTGGATCTACGGTGCAGGCGGGCTACTGGTACCCTTCTTCGGCATCAAACTGATTGATATGTTGCTGACCGTAACCGGTCTGGCATAAGGAGAACTAAGATGAGTCAACTTCGTCCTGCCGTATTTTTACTGCTGCTGCTGACGCTGATCACCGGGCTGCTCTATCCCTTACTGACTACCACGCTGGCGCAGTGGATGTTGCCGCAGCAGGCAAACGGCTCGCTGCTGCTGGAGCAGGGGAACGTGCGCGGTTCGGCACTGGTCGGTCAAAACGTTACCCGCCCGCAATATTTCCAGGGGCGGCCATCGGCGACCGGCGATCGTCCCTATAATCCGCTGGCATCTTCAGGCAGCAACCTGGCGGGCAGTAACCCGGCGCTTGACCAGGCGATCAGCCAGCGGGTAGCGGCGCTGCGGGCAGCCAATCCGATGGCCAGCCAGCAGGTGCCGGTTGACCTGGTCACGGCTTCCGCCAGCGGGCTGGATCCGCAGATTTCACCGCAGGCGGCCTACTGGCAAGCCTGGCGGGTGGCGGATGCGCGGCGGCTGCCGCTGGCCAACGTTCAGCAGCTGATTGATGAACATACCGTTACGCCAATGCCAGCCTTTCTTGGCGAACCGGCGGTGAACGTGCTGGCGCTGAACCTGGCGCTGGACGCCTTGCAACGCTAAAGGACAGCTATGAACGATGAACTCCAGCGCCCCGATCCGGATGCGCTGTTACGGCAGACGGTGGAAAGCCATCGCGGTAAGCTGAAAATCTACTTTGGCGCTTGCGCCGGAGTGGGGAAAACCTGGTCGATGTTGCAGGAGGCTCGCCGCCTGCGCGCTCAGGGGCTGGAGGTACTGGTTGGCGTGGTAGAGACGCATGAACGGCCTGAAACGGCAGCCCTGTTGGCCGGACTGACGGTGTTGCCACGGCGTGCTACCGGGCAGCAGCGCCGCCCGGAATTTGACCTTGATGCTGCGCTGGCGCGCCATCCGGCGGTGATCCTGATGGACGAGCTGGCGCACAGCAATACCCCCGGCTCGCGCCATCCTAAACGCTGGCAGGATATTGACGAGCTGCTGGATGCAGGTATCGACGTAATGACTACCGTCAACGTTCAGCATCTTGAAAGCCTTAACGATGTGGTCGGCGGCGTTACCGGCATTCGGGTTCGTGAAACGGTGCCGGACCCCTTTTTTGATGCGGCCGACGAGGTGGTGCTGGTGGATCTGCCGCCGGACGATCTGCGCCAGCGTCTGAAAGAGGGCAAAGTATACATCGGTGAAAGCGCGGAACGCGCTATCGAAAATTTCTTCCGCAAGGGCAACCTGATTGCGCTGCGCGAACTGGCGCTGCGGCGCACCGCCGACCGGGTGGATGACCAGATGCGTGCCTGGCGTGATACTCAGGGGCGCGAAAAGGTCTGGCACACGCGGGATGCTATTCTGCTGTGCATCGGCGACAACAGCGGCAGCGAAAAGCTGGTACGTAGCGCGGCACGGCTGGCAGCGCGCCTCGACAGCGTATGGCACGCCGTGTATGTCGAAACGCCGCGCCTGTACCGCCTGTCCGAGGCGCGGCGGCGAGGCATTCTGCGCACCCTGCAACTGGCACAGGATTTGGGTGCGGAAACGGCCACGCTCTCCGATCCCAGCGAGGCCAGCGCGGTACTGCGCTACGCGCGTGAACATAACCTCGGCAAAATTATCATTGGCCGTCGGCCCACCCGGCGCTGGTGGCGCGAAAGTTTCGCCGAACGGGTGGGTGAACTGGGTCCGGATCTGGATATTTTGATCGTGGCGCTGGACGACCCGCCGGCGGACGGCGTCAGTTCGTTAACCGAGCGTATCAACGGCAACGAGGGAAAACGGCGCGGTCAGCTGCGTGGCTGTGCCGCCGCTCTGCTGTTATGTATGCTGGTCACGCTGGCCGGGCGCTGGCTGCTGCCGGCGGTGGATTCGGTCAACCTGGTGATGGTTTACCTGCTGGCGGTGGTGATTGTCGCGCTGCGCTACGGCCGCTGGCCGTCGGTGGTGGCGACCTTACTGAATATTGTTGCCTTCGACGTGGTCTTTGTCGCGCCAACCGGCACCATGGTGGTGTCAGACGTCCAGTATCTGGTGACCTTCGGCGTGATGCTGGCGGTGGGGGTGATTGTGGGTAATTTAACCGCCGGCGTTCGTTATCAGGCTCGGGTGGCGCGTTACCGCGAGCAGCGGGCGCATCATTTGTATGAGACGGCAAAAGCCCTCAGTCGCGCCCTGACACAGCGCGATATCGCCGCCACCTTACAGCGCAGCGTGGAAAGTACGCTGCAGGCGCGCAGCGAGCTTTATCTGCCGGACGAGCACGGCGAGCTGGTGCCGGTAGGCGCTGCGCATCTTAGCGCGGTGCCGGATCGGGCGATTGCGCGCTGGAGCTTTGATAAGGGCCAGCCGGCGGGTGCCGGGACCGATACCCTGCCGGGCGTGCAGTGGCAGATGCTGCCCTTGAAAAGCGGCAGTGATACCCTTGGACTGCTGATTCTGGAACCCCTTAATCTGCGCCAGCTGATGATCCCGGAGCAACAGCGGCTGGTGGAAACCTTTACCGTGCTGATTGCCAACGCGCTGGAACGCATGGCGCTCAGCCAGCGCGAAGCCGCTTCACGGCTGGCGGCGGAGCGTGAACAGCTACGCAATGCGCTGCTGTCGGCGCTGTCGCACGATCTGCGCACCCCGCTGACGGTGCTGTTTGGTCAGGCGGAAATTCTCACGCTTGACCTCGCCAGCGAAAACTCACCCTACGCCGCGCAGGCCAGCGCGATGCGTGAACAAACGCTCAATACCATCCGGCTGGTGAATAACCTGCTGGACATGGCGCGTTTGCAGTCCGGCGGCTTTAGCTTACGGCGGGAGTGGATGGCGCTGGATGAACTGATTGGCAGCACGCTGCGCCAGTTAGCGCCACTGCTGGAAGGGCGGCAGGTCGATCTGGATTTACCGCCCGATCTGCTGCTGATTGACGTTGATGGCCCGCTGATGGAACGCGTACTGGTTAATCTGCTGGAAAACGCGCTGAAATATGCTGGCGCGGCGGCGGAAATCGGTATTCGCGCGCGCGCTGTTTCGCAACAGCTGCAACTGGAGGTGTGGGACAGTGGGCCTGGCATTACGCCAGGTCAGCAACAGCTGATTTTTGAGAAGTTTTCTCGCGGTGATAAAGAGTCAACGGTGCCGGGCGTCGGGCTTGGCCTGGCGATCTGTCAGGCGATTGTCACGCTGCACGAAGGCAAAATTCATGCGGAAAACCGGCCACAGGGCGGCGTACGCTTTGTGATTTCCCTGCCGTTAACGACACCGCCGGTGCTGGAAGAGTATACTTATAATGAACCAAAAAATCCGCTGGCATAATTTTCCGGTGACATGTGATCTGTTGAAGGATAGGGAGGAAGAGTGACTACGAGTACCGTCAAGTAGTGTCGATAACGACCTTAAATAGATATAAATGTTATTTTCAGCCGTGAATTATCTGGTGAGATTAGCGTGAAATATTTTTTGCTATTTCGCCAAGAAAATCGTAGTCGAGGCTATATTTCTTCACGCCATACAAGCACTGGCAGTAAGCTGCCGTAGCCAATTACATAGTAATCACGAGCTGTACGTTGCTGAACAATGTACAGCCCGCTACGCCGTAGGCGTGCTGCGTTCGTAATATTCAAATAAGACTTTCTTTCACGGCGGTAATAATTATACCTTTTTGTTGATTGTTGTACGGAAGGACATATTCGTGCTTGTTTCCTTTCGTTTTGATCACATTCAGTCTGGGAAGAAGCTTACTATAATCTAAAAGTTTATGCTCAAGCTCATGCTTTTTGTGATGCTGTGACTTGATTTCTGAAAGGTTTTCCAAAAAACTCTCATACTTTAAAGTTTTATTATTAGTCAATATTTCTTTTGTCAGGTCAGAGTGCGTTTTTATAAGATCACAGTGTGTCCTTTCGTTTTTAGCTGAAATTATTTTTTCTGCAAATGAGAGGTATGTGTTGTTTTTTATTGCCAGACTGAACGCAGCCTTGCTGCTGTGTAACATTTTGGCTCGCAAGTAATTGACTATCTGCACCATGTCATCCTTCATGCATCAGAGCGTTAACGATTGATTTTTAATGTTTTATCCTGGTTCCGCTTCCAGATTTATCTACCCGGATGGTAGGTAGAGCGCGAGATTGGATCCACAAAGCTAATTGAATCAAATGATTTTTCTACGCGGACGTCCGCTGCGTTTCTGGCACTGATACCCCCTGCTGAACTTTATAAAGGTAGCATATTAACTCCCACGATGGATAGGTCTGATTGCGGGCGTTTGCGGTTGTGCTGATGCCGCCGTAATTTTTAGAACCACGACCAATCCCACTTAAAAACATAAAATACCTTCCTTAAAAAATAGTTTTCATTTTAATAGAGCAGAAGGTGAGATTTCTATGAAAAATCGGTCACTTTTACTTGAAAAGAACCGTCAATTGCTGTCAGGAGTAAATGATTTCTGCCATAAAAACGGTCTTTTTTTATATTATCCTGAAATACGGGGAAAGAAATACTATTCTTAATAGTTAATATAATCTTATGTTTAATTTGGATTTGTTTAAAAATTATTGGAGTTGTGCTCATGATCTTTATAAGTTTGTCGGAACCGATCCATTCTGGATTCCATAATGAGTTATTTGGTTCTATAACTAATATGGCAAACTTTCTCTTTGCCACGAGATACCGCTACGGGATCAGGAATGGGGTGATCTGATCCTGAGTGCTGCCAAAAGTTCGATTTATTCAACAAAGCCATGGAATTCTGGAAAACGTAGATCCATTCAGTGAAGAAGATGGAGAGTAATCTGAAAGCATAATATCATGTCAGTTAACGACTTTTCTGATCCTACCCGCCAATAGTGGACACGCGACTAAGTGAGTAAACTCTCAAGCAAGAGGTGACTCATGACAAAACCAGCATCAACCAGCAAAAAGCCACGCAAACAACATACGCCTGAATTTCGCAACGAAGCCCTGAAACTTGCTGAGCGTATCGGTGTGGCTCCAGCTGCCCGTGAACTCCGTCTGTATGAATCGCAGCTTTATGCCTGGCGCAGCAAGCTCAAAAATGCACATTCCTCTTCTGAACGTGAGCAGGAAATGTCTGTTGAAATTGCCCGCCTTAAGCGGCAACTGGCGGAGCAGGCTGAGGAGCTGGCCATTCTCCAAAAGGCCGCGACATACTTCGCGAAGCGCCTGAAATGAAGTATGTCTTTATCGAAAAAAATCGGGCTGAGTTCAGTATCAAGGCCATGTGTCGTGTGCTTAGAATTGCCCGAAGCGGCTGGTATGTCTGGTGCCTGCGTCGCCATCAAATCAGCCCGCGCCAGCAGTTCCGCCTCATCTGCGATAAGGCCGTCGGTAAGGCATTTACTGAGGCAAAACAGCGTTATGGCGCACCTCGTCTTGCTGACGAGCTGCCGGAGTACAACATCAAAAACCATTGCCGCCAGCCTGCGACGTCAGGGGCTGCGGGCGAAAGCGGCCCGCAAGTTCAGTCCGGTCAGTTATCGTGAACACGGCCTGCCCGTGTCAGAGAACCTGCTGAAACAGGATTTTTACGCCAGCGGCGCAAACCAGAAGTGGGCAGGTGACATCACCTACTTACGTACAGATGAGGGCTGGCTGTATCTGGCGGTGGTCATTGACCTGTGGTCGCGTTCCGTCATTGGCTGGTCGATGTCGCCGCGTATGACCGCACAACTGGCCTGCGACGCACTGCAGATGGCGTTGTGGCGGCGAAAACGTCCTGAAAAAGTGATTGTTCACACTGACCGTGGTGGGCAGTACTGTTCATCGGATTATCAGAGCTTGCTGAAATGTCATAATCTGCGCGGGAGCATGAGCGCAAAAGGCTGCTGTTATGACAATGCCTGCGTGGAAAGCTTCTTTCATTCGCTGAAGGTGGAATGTATCCACGGAGAACGCTTTGCCAGCCGGGAAATAATGCGGACAACGGTGTTTAATTATATCGAGTGTGATTACAATCGGTGGCGTCGTCACAGTGCCTGTGGCGGCCTTAGTCCTGAACAATTTGAAAACCAGAACCTCGCTTAGGGCTGTGTCCACATTACGTGGGTAGGATCANACCGCCAGGCTATCAGCTCCCTAACCCACCTGAATGCCTTCCTTTTAGGCATATTCCCATATTCGCCCGCGTAACAAGACATGTCCGGATATTGCTGTTTATAATGGGACTTCGATGTTAACAATTAAGGGAATCTAATGAAAACTAGCATGCTACGTACACTGGCACTGACGTGTGGGGTTAGCGTTATCGCCTCTGCCGGGGCCAATATTCAGGTGCGCGCTGTGCCAGGCGACTCACACGAAACGACTGTGAGTGACGGAAAAACCCAGCCGCCGGTCAAATTTGCCACCGTCTGGGCCGACGATAAGGGTGCTACGCATGTCGGCCACTGTCGCTTTGAAGGTCTGGAACATAAAAGCTATGCGCCGCCGTCTGCACCGCAGTGGATTGGCCTGTCACCTGATAAGGTTGAAAGCATTGCGTATGCCGTACTGCCGCCGGGTTATGTCGGTAGCTGGCATCATGCGCCTGGCCCGCAGTGGGTGATCACGCTATCGGGCAAGTGGTCAGTTGAAACTACCGATGGCAGCACCCTGGTACAGGGGCCAGGCGAAGTGCAGTTCAATGCCGATACCTCCTCCCGGCCACGCCCCGGCGATGAGCGCGTCGGTCATGTGTCGCGCACCGTGGGGGATGAGCCAAACGTCCAGCTGATTATCAAACTGAAACCTGGTGCCGATAAGGCCCGCACCAGCGGCGCATGTGCATATTAAGGAACGATTGACATGTCTTTTCGCTGCAAACCCTTTTTATTGAGCGTCGTTGGCAGCATCATTTTGTTTAATGCCGCTCAGAGTGCGGCAGGCGATACGGATATCAAGCTGGTTGCCGAGCAGCCCGGCTTCTACGATCTTATCGCTAAACATGCTGCTGCACGGAAGATTGCCGATAATGCCAAATGGGCTGAAGGTCCGGCGTGCATCGCGCAGGACACGCTTATCTATGGTGATGTGAAGCGCAACCAGGTGATGAGCTGGTCAGAGAAGGACGGCCTGAAAAGATGGCTTTCCCCGGCGGTTTACCAGAATGGTCATGCCGTCGATGCAGAAGGAAGAGTTATCGCCGCTTCTCACGGAAAGCGCGCCGTTGTGCGTCGTGAGCATGACGGTAGCTGGGTGACATTGGTTAGCGAATGGCAAGGTAAGCGCTTCCATAGCCCGAATGATGTGGTGGTGGCTCGCGACGGCGCAATCTGGTTCACCGATCCCAAATTCGGCATCCTGAGTCAGGAAGAGAGCAACGGGAAAGGGAAGCCGGAGATGGAAGGGGAATTTGTTTATCGCTATGACCCGTCAGCGAAAAAGCTGTCGAAGATGAACACGCCCGGATTATATACCCCTAACGGGCTGGCTTTCTCCCCGGACGGCAAGCTGCTTTATGTCTCGGATGCGCAGCTGGGGCACGATGTTAACAATAAGTCGCTGCAACACCGCATTATGGTCTACCCGGTCAGCGCGCAGCAGATCGGAGCAGGCCGGGTGTTCGCTGAGATTTCACCGGGCGTACCGGACGGCATCAAAGTTGATGCCCACGGCAATGTCTGGACCAGCGCCAGGGATGGCGTACAGATATTCTCGCCTGCCGGTAAGCGGCTGGGAAAAATCCTCATCCCTGAAAAGGATACCGCGAATCTGGCGCTGTGCACGGACGTGCAGAACAGGCACTGGATGTACGTGACCGCGACCGACCAGGTACTGCGCATTCCGGTGCGGGTAAAAGGGGCGGATACGCTACGTCAATAGCCCTGTAGCTGCACATAACTGAAGTTGTGAAGACGGCCTGAGAAAATAATCAGGCCGACTTATCTGCGCGATACGCAGATATTCACACCCTGAACGGTATTAGCTCAGATTCGGCATGACAGTTTTTCAGGGCAGAACGCGATCAAAACGGACGGTGTGGTTTGAGCGAAATATAGACTTTCATACCCTGAAAATTACCAGTCTTATCTGACTGACCAGATATTCAGTAAGAAATGTCTGGTACAACACCAGGTAGCAGTTTTGATCAGGTGCTATCCCACTTGAAACATTTCCCATTTTTTTCTGAGCTTATTTTTATCTAAGGTCAGACGGTGAGGATAAATGCGCTTTCCTTCAAACATGGATGAGTAAATGCATCGTACTTTGAAGTGTACTGTCAGTTTCTCCGGTTCAATACCCATCAGATTTTCATCAAATAACCGGTGGCAATCTGCTGACAGCAGTATTCCGTTATCGGTACTCATATTTCCACCCAAAGCATAATCCTCGATGTGGCATGCCTGTAGTAATGCGCCGATTTTTTGTCCAGTTACAGCGCAGCGGTGATAAAAATTTTCAAGAACTCGTGTTTTAAAATTAGTTTGCTGGTTTGCAGAACGGCTGGAAATGCTATGGTGATAACGACTGGGGTCAATAAGATTAAAATGGCGTAGTGCAGTGAATTTCACAGGTGTAATCAACCTTGAGGCTAAAACAGCCCTGCGCTGAATGGACGGTGCTCTATGCACACGGATACGGTTTGTAGTCCAATTCGCGATGGTATTGCGGAGACAATCTTCGGCTTTCTCACTGTTGGTGGCCACGTTAAGCGCGGTGACATGTTCAACTCCCGCATTTAACTGCAGCCAGAAACACAGAGTATGTATGTAGCAAAATTCACCTGTCAGGAACGGTACTTTCTGCAACGCCGTATTCTGCGCTTCGCTTTTGACAATACGCCAAGCTTCTTCGCGTGACATACTCTTTAAAAGCTCGAAATACCGCGCCCGGTCAAAGTTTTCAGTGCCCCCCGTGACCGGTAACTGCAGATGATTTTTCGGTGCAACGGAAGCATGAGACTTTAGTGGCGGGACCTGAATCACTGTCGGCTGTGGCACGGGTTTTGTGTATGTCGTGATTTTACTGATGGCTTCTCGATGGGCCGCCGCCGCACGGGCTTCTTCTGCAATTAGCTGCCTGCGCCGCTCGTCGCGCTTAACTCCCTCTTCGGAAAGAACAAAGCCATCATTCACCAACAGGCTGCGGGGAATTTTCTGGCCTTTTTGAAGCCGCTCCCCAACTTTTAGCTGGATCTCCCGTTCGACATCTGTCATCACCCGATGGTATTTATTTTCCGCCTGATGCAGCCTTGAAAGGTTGCCATGACCAGAATATTTTAGCTTTGCGCGTTCAAAGATGATCCTGGTTTCGCTCTTTTTTTCAATCAAGGATTCCAGAGATAAAAAATAATAGGGTCATTCAGAGACTAATTTTCGGTATTCCTTCTGTTTCAACTCACGCAAAAAAACAGATGACACATTTTCATCTATGTTTTTTGAACTATTGTCTTCCTGAGGTAAGGGCTGGCTCTGGGGATATTTTGTCCTTAAGGAGGATTGCCCTGTTTCCTGTTTCCCCGTTTTTTTTTCCGCGATTCTGGAACGTCGCACAACCTCTTTCTGTTCAATCTGATTCAGCATGCCAGAAATGGTGTTCGCCATGCCATTATCTTCACCAGCTTTATTTATGGCTTCAACAAATAATGATGCAAAAACCCTGTTTTTCATGTTATTCGCACCTTCCTCGGGAATGATTAGTGAAAATAATAATTGACGCTATGCTAACGCACAATACCCTTATTTCTTAAGGGGAAAGAGGCCCCCCTGCATATCCGCTCCTGTTCTCCTGCATAGTCGCGTTGTTAACTATCACGCCAGTCACTTATTTGCCGTCATTAATGTATTAATCATCTTCTGACTGCTACCCGGATGCACTAAGCTGTAGGTTTACAGCTCTGGAAGTGAGCCTGCTTTATGCCGTATCGCCGTTTTGAAAGGATTATCGATATCTTCAAGGATGCCCCGGCCGACACGCCGCCGAACCGCGTCTGGGCGTTTTATCTGTTTTATCTGCGCCAGGTGTGGCCGAGTTTCGCGCTGCTGCTGGTTATCGGGCTGATTGCATCGTTAATTGAAGTAGCGCTGTTCCGCTACCTTAGCCGTATTATCGACTTGGTGAACGCCAGTCCCGCCGTGACCTTTTTTAGCGATTACGGCGGCGAACTGCTGTGGATGGCGGCGGTGGCGCTGCTGCTGCGGCCGCTGTTTATCGGCCTGCACGACCTGCTGGTACACCAGGCGATTAACCCCGGTATGACCAGCATGATCCGCTAGCAGCATCACAACTATGTGCTGCGCCAGAGCCTGAACTTTTTCCAGAACGACTTTGCCGGGCGTATCGCGCAGCGCATTATGCAAACCGGCAATGCGCTGCGTGACTCGGCGGTGCAGGCTGTGGATGCGCTATGGCATGTGTTGATCTACGCCATCACCACGCTGGTGCTGTTTGCCGAGGCTGACTGGCGGTTGACTATTCCGCTACTGATCTGGATCGTGGGTTATATTCTCTGCCTGCGCTACTTTGTACCGCGCGTGAAAGCGCGCTCGGTCGCCTCTTCCGATTCCCGTTCGCGCCTGATGGGCTTCATTGTTGACGGCTACACCAATATCTCCACCCTGAAGCTGTTTGCCCACAGTGACCTGGAACGCCAGAACGCGCGTGAGGCGATTGACGATCAGACGATAAAAACCCGCGATCAGGGGCGGATGGTTACCGGCATGGATGTGGTGATCACCACGCTAAACGGCCTGCTGATTATCAGTACCACCGGGCTGGCGCTGTGGTTGTGGACTCAGTCATTGCTGAGCGTGGGAGCCATTGCGCTGGCCACCGGGCTGGTGATCCGCATCGTCAATATGTCCGGCTGGATTATGTGGGTGGTGAACGGCATCTTCGAGAATATCGGCATGGTGCAGGATGGCCTGCAAACTATCGCCCAACCGATCAACGTCAGCGATAAAGACCAGGCGTCGGCGCTGCGCGTAGAAAAGGGCGAAATCCGTTTTGATGCCGTTGACTTCAACTACGGCGGTGAGCGGACGGTGATCGATAACCTGCAGCTGACCATCCGACCCGGTGAAAAAATGGGTCTTATTGGACCTTCCGGTGCTGGGAAATCGACGCTGGTCAATTTGCTGTTGCGGCTCTATGACCTGAACGGCGGGCGTATTTTGATCGACGGGCAAAACATTGCCGACGTCAGTCAGGAGAGCCTGCGTGCGCAGATTGGCATGATCACTCAGGACACCTCACTGCTGCACCGCTCGATTCGTGACAACCTGCTGTATGGCCGCCCTTATGCCAGCGAAGCCGAGTTACAGCAGGCGATCCACCGGGCGAAAGCGGATGAGTTTATTCCGCTGCTGTCCGACCCGCAGGGGCGTACCGGGCTGGATGCCCACGTCGGTGAACGCGGGGTGAAGCTTTCCGGCGGCCAGCGCCAGCGTATCGCCATTGCCCGCGTGCTGCTGAAAGATGCCCCGATTCTGATCATGGATGAGGCGACGTCGGCGCTGGATTCTGAAGTGGAGGCGGCGATCCAGGAGAGCCTGGAAAACCTGATGGGCAACAAAACGGTGATCGCCATTGCGCACCGCCTCTCCACTATCGCCCGTATGGACAGACTGGTGGTGCTGGAGCAGGGCAGGATTGCTGAAATCGGCACTCACAGTGAGCTGCTGGCGCGTGGCGGGCTGTATGCGCGCCTGTGGCGGCACCAGACCGGCGGTTTTGTCGGCGAGGAGCATGACCCGGGTTAGCCGGGCATGACGTGATGTCATGGTGTTGAAAGACGATAGGGCAGTGCTTCACGCGCCTCAGCAGCCCAGGCGCGGATGCCTACGCGCTCCTGGTGCAGAAAGTGGGCGACCGCTTCGTGCAGGCCCGGGTGGCGCAGCAGATGCCAGGACTCGGTCAGTACCGGCTCGAAGCCACGGATCAGCTTATGTTCGCCCTGTGCACCGGCATCGAAACGCGCCAGCCCGTGCGCAATAGCATACTCCATGCCCTGGTAGAAACAGGTTTCAAAATGCAGACGGTTATACTCTTCCAGGCATCCCCAGTAGCGGCCATAGAAGGTATCGCCATCCACCAGGCTGAAAGCCATCGCCAGCGGGTTGCCCTGCCGGCTGGCAATGACCACGCGGATGGCGGCGGGCATCCGTTCTGCCAGCAGGCTGAAGAACAGACGGGTGAGATAAGGCTGGCGACCGCGCACATGGTAGGTATTGGCGTAACAGGCGTAGATAAAATCCCACTGCACTTCACGCAGTTCATCCCCCTGATACCAGGTAAACGCCACGTCCTGGCTGGCCACCAGCTGGCGCTCTTTGCGTAGCTGTTTGCGCTTGCGCGAGGTAAGGGTATCGAGAAAGTCCTGAAAGTCGCGGTAGCCGTGATTGTGCCAGTGGTACTGGCAGCCAAGACGCAGCAGCCAGCGTGCATCCTGCTGCAACAGCTGATGCACGCGCCGATCGCTGAAAGTCATGTGCGCACTGTGGAACTGCTCTGTGGCCAGAAATCCGGGCAGTGCCTGCAACAGCCGCGCGGCGGCGGCGTCATCACCCAGCAGCCGTGCACCGCTCACCGGGCTGAAAGGAACCGCCGACAGCCATTTCGGATAATAAGACAGTCCGGCGCGCTGGCAGGCTTCCGCCCAGCCGTGATCGAACACGTATTCGCCCATCGAATGGCTTTTCGCGTAGCCGGGCAGCGCCGCCCGCACGATACCCTCCTCGATCCACAGCAGGTGCTGGGGCTGCCAGCCGCTGGCGCGGCTCACCGAACCACTCTCCTCCAGCGTATGCAGAAAGGCATGGCGTAAGAAAGGCTGATCGTTTGGGGTCAGGGCATCCCACTGGCTGGCCGGAATATCGGCCAGCCGCGTCAGAAGGGTCAGGGACATCGGTGTGCTCCGCATCAGTCACAGTAAAACGCTACGTTGAACGCTTTTCGCCTGCGGATCAATCCGTTCTCGATTATTGCGGTAAAGAGTCCTCATTCTCATTCTCATTATCATTTGGCTTTGCTATTCTTTGCCCCCTCAGGCGCGTTGCAGGACGTGCAGGGCTTTCAGATTTATAAGGCGGAATGATGGCGGATGTTCAGGAGTATCGCTTATTCAACGTAGTGCTGGCGCGTAAGCAGGTGCTTTCTCCTTCAATGTTGTGCTGTGTGTTCAGCGGTGATGACGTGCGTCAGATGAAGATGGATGCGCCAGATCAGCGCATCAAGCTGCTGTTCCCCTCGCGCAACGGGACGCCGTCGTCACTGAGCGGCGAAAAGTCATGGTGGGAAACCGTTTGCGCCATGCCGGCAGATCTCCGCCCTGTTGCGCGTACTTACACCCTGCGCCACGTCAATGTAGAAGCCGGCGAGTTCGAAGTTGAGTTTGTGATGCACGGCACGGAAGGGCCGGCATCCGCCTGGGCGCTGGCCGCGCAGCCGGGCGATCCTTTACAGATTATTGCCCCCAACCGTGCCTGCACAACGGACAGCGGCGGCTACGAGTGGAACCCGCACCGTAACGTTGAGCGGGCGCTGGTGGTGGCCGATGAAACGGCGTTCCCGGCGGCAAAAGCCATCCTTGAACAGCTGGCGCAATGGCGCAACCCACCGCCGATCCAACTGTTTATCGAGCTGCCAAAACGCGCTGACTGTATCGATCTCAGTCATTACCGCTTTGCTGAAGTTCACTGGCTGCCGCGTGACGAAAACGGCGCAGCGCACGGTGAAGCGATGCTGAGTGCGGTCAGGCAACATGTGGTACTGCCAGCGGCGGCAATGGCGCGCCAGGAGCTGTCAGAGGGCGATGAGGACGATCTGCTTTGGGATCGTGCCGCCGGGGCTGATACCTGCTTCCACGGTTGGGTGGCAGCCGAGTCCAGCGCGGTGAAACAGGTGCGCCGTTATCTGATAGGTGAGCGCGGTCTGTCTGCTGAATGCATCAGTTTTATGGCTTACTGGAGCCGTGGCCCCCGGCGTAAAGGCTAAGGCTCCGTCAATCGCGGGCAGGCGCTTTTCAGCGTGTTATGCCCGCTGCTGGCCGCCACCTTGAACAGGCCGCGCAACGCCTGATGAATTCGACCAACAGTATGATGGCTATCTCAAGGGATCTCGGCTTCTCTTCCCGGCAGTGTTTCCAGCTTGCGCGGGTCTATTCACCGGATAAATCGATATTTGGCTCAGAGATGGATCCTACGCTGGTATTCAGGGGATCGAGAGCTCCTGAACTTCCATCAATCAAAGCTGTGACTGCATCGTTCATTAAAGGTGAATTCCCTGAAACTAAAAACATTGCGGACTGGTCTAATAATCTTTATCAAGGAATTGGTGTCCACTCAAATTATTATGAGAAAGCCGTTTCGATCGGAAAGAGTGCAAAAGGGAATATTGATATATCAGGTCACTCGCTTGGTGGTGGTATGGCCTCTGCCGCTTCTGTTGCCAGTGGGAAACCGGCATGGACATTTAATGCCGCAGGGGTTAATGCAGGCACGGTGGAGAAATACGGTGGAACCCTTGTTGGCAGCGCCAGAAACATACAGGCTTATCGGGTAGAGGGCGAGCTGCTGACGAAAATACAGGAAGTCAATCTGTTAGAAGATTACAAAAGTGTTAATGGCGACCTTACTTTACTGTCGGCAAAAGAGGGGTTGTCGTCAGTAATCCCGGATGCCGTGGGGATGAAACACACCCTGCCGGGAGGAAAGGGGTCATTACTCGACAGGCACGGTATTGACCAGGCGATCGATTGTATTGAAGACCAGAAAGACGAGGATATTGCCACAATCAGGGGGCGCATATGAAAAGAATACTAATTGTAATCACGATATTACTTTCAGCGTTGATGGTGCAGGGGTGTAAAAAAGGTATGGATTTAAAAGCGCAGGATTATTTTGAAGGGAAGCAGTTAGCTCTGGCAAAGGAAATTGAAAAAGGAGAACGGGGTGAAATAAGAAAAATTTTGCCTGACATGAGCGCAGAAGAGCTAAACCGGCCGGGGAAAGCGTCTATGACCCTGCTGTTCTGGGCAATAAGCAGTTCACTCTATGATCAGGCCACGCCGGAGAGACTTCAGATAATAACCGAACTGGTTAAGGCAGGTGCAGATCCCTTACAGCCACAGCCCAATATGCCAGGCAGTCCGGCAGAGTCCATGATGCAGGCGGATAAAGGGATTTGGATAAAAGCGATTCTTGATGGGGGGTTATCGCCAAATGCCAGGGACAGAGTTCATCATGAGCCAATTATATTCGAAAGCTTTAATGCTAAGAATACTGAGACATTAAAAGTTTTAATTGATTACAGAGCCGATCTAAACATACAAGATTCTTTAAAAAGAACACCATTAATAAATGCGTTATATTCTGGCAAGATAGAACATATACAGCTTTTGTTATTAAATGGAGCTGACCCATTAATTAATGACAGGTTCAACGATAATTTTGTTTCACTAGTTAATAAAGAAATTTCCGAAGGTGACAAAGAAAATAAATATATAAAGTCGTTAATTGAAATAAGGAAGTCCATTGGTGGGAATTAGATCTGAAAATATAAAATACTAGTCAGAATACAGATATTTTGGGTTGGGAGGTGAAATGTCTTCCTTCCCTATAATGAGTGGTCGTGAGTTTTTTATTCTAATAAAAATTATTTAGATATAAAGTACAGGATCTAAATGACTTGTGGGATGAATAGAATCGACCAGTCTTAACCGTTCCTGACAAATGTCCAGGCGCACCACGACATCTGCCTGGCTACCCTGTCGGCGCTGCAAAAGCAAGGCCAGCCGATTCAGAACTGACGGCTGGCGATAAGCCATTTTACTATCGGGTTCGATGCTCGCCAGTGCGCCAATGGCTCCTTCAAGACGATGCGGCTGGTATTACCATTATGTAAAAATCACTCTATACCCCAGTTTTACCATCGTCCTGCATCGCTTATTCAACCTAGTGCTATGGCGGGGGAAAGTCTGGTGTTCAGACCAGGTTTATCACCCTGTCTGCCGAGGCTATCGTCGTTTCACGGTGGGCAATGATAATCCGCGTTATGCTGAGGCCCTTGATCGCCTGATTCACCGCATCCTCGCTTTCCTTGTCCAGTGCGCTGGTTGCCTCATCCAGAAACAGGATCCCCGGCTTTTTATAAAGCGCCCGGGCGATGAACAGGCGTTGCTTCTGACCACCGGACAAGCCTTCCCCCAGTTCGCCGATAAGTGTTTCATATCCCATTGGCAAGCACATGATGACCTCATGCAAATAGCTGGCCTGCGCGCACGCCTGCATCCAGTCTTTATCTGTCTCTTCGTGAAAACCGCATATATTATCGCTGATAGAGCCGGAGAACAGCTTGTCGTCCTGCATGACACAGGCAATCATCTTGTGATAGTTGTTGATCCCTATTTGCTGAATATCAATACCATCCATCTCGATCCTGCCGCCGTCTGGCGTGAATAACCCGCACAACACCTTCATTAGCGTGGTTTTCCCTGCCCCTGACGGCCCGACAATAGCCACGCTTTCCCCCGGCGCAATGGAGATGTTCAGGTCGCTAAAAATGGTCGGTGACTGGCTATCATAACGGAAACTTAGCGCGTGCGTTGTCAGCGAAGCCGACTTTAGCCCGGCCTCATAAGGGATATCGGGTTTGCGGCACTCTCGCGGGTGAAGGGCAATATCGGCTATGCGTTCGTTGTGCAGGCTCATCATTCGCAGCCGCAGCAAAAACTCGGTTAGCGAACCGATCCGGTCGGAGAACTGACCGCGAAAGGCGTTAAATGCGACGAACATACCGATGGTCATTTGATTGTCGATCACCAGGCTGGTGCCTAACCACAGGATCGCTATCTGGTCGCAGGCGGCGACAAACGTGTTGATGCCACCAAACACCATGTCCATTTTGTTGACCCGGATACCCGTATTAATGCTGTCGATTTCAAGATTAAGCCAGTGTGCACTGCGGCGTTCCGCCATGCCCTGCACCTTGACCGTGGCAATGCCGTACAGCGTTTCCATAAAATATGAGCTGGCCCGGGCGCTCCTCACCAGCGACTCCTCGGACAGCTGCCGATAGTAATTGTAGGTCAGCAGGCGCAACAGCACGTACACAGCGGTAAAGGCTATCACGATCCAGGTCAGCCAGGCTCCGTACAGGGCCAGCATCACCAGTACACCGATGACCATGATGCTATCCATGATGGCACCGACGATGCTGGTGGTGAAGGTGCTGCGGAGTACATCCAGCGAACCGAAGCGTGACTGAATGTCACCCAGCTTGCGCCGTTCAAAATAGCTTAGCGGCAGACGCAGCAGGTGGCTAAACAGCCCCGACTGCCACTGGACGTTAATCAGTGTCGACATGACCAGTGAAGACCAGGATCGTACCATGCTAACCGCCACTCGCAGCAGAATGAACATCATCAACCCAGCACAGATGAGCGCCAACAGACCGCGATCCCCTGCAGGAAGCGCATGATCCATTACCAGTTGCGTGCCGACCGGCATCACCAGGTTAATGGTTTCGATCACCAGGGACAGACAAAATATTTTTCCGAGCACACCTTTGAGGCCGTGCACACTGCTTGTCAGTTTGCGCAGGCTAAAGCGGTTACACACCGTATTCGCTGTGAAATCGTTGCCGGGCCAGGCTTCGAGCGCCACGCCGGTAAAGCTTTGTGACAGTTCCGTCTTACTCACGATACGGCGACCGCGCGCCGGATCGTGCAGTACCACCCGGTCGCGCCTGATACTCACTAGTACTACAAAATGGTTGAATTCCCAGTGCAGTATGCACGGCACTTGCAGCGCGCCGAGGTTGTCGAGATCCAATGACAGCGGGCGTGTGGTGAGTCCCATCCGATCGGCAATGCCAATCAGCCCGGCCAGCGTAGTGCCGCGCGCTGACAGGTTGAACTGCCGACGCAGTGCTATCAGATCGACGTTCTTGCCATAGTGGCCGCAGATCATCGCGAGGCAAGCCAGTCCGCACTCGGACGACTCGGTTTGATGGATAAGCGGTAGGCGGCGACGTAAGCGTATGTCCAGCTTTCCGATGAGCGTCTTTAAGGAGAGCTTACTCATTGACCGCTCCCTTTACGCTGTGTTTCATGTCGTAGAACGGCGACAACATCCATTGATAAATCTTCCTTTCTTCAAGAAACAGGGTGCTTTGCGCCTTCATGCCATTTTCCAGGCTCAGGCGCTTACCACTGTATTCAACGCTCTGTTTTTCCGGCCTGACGATCACCTTGTAGTAAGGTATCGATGCGGTCGGCCCATCCTTAGGTGCGCCCTGCCATGTCATCATTTCCTGCGGTGAGGCAGGCGTTTTAGAGATGATGGAAACCGTGCCGGCGAACTGGCCAAATTTCTCTTTCGGGAAAGCCTCATAGCGTATGTTGACCCGATCGCTGACGTTGACATAGGGAATGGCAGTATTAGGTAGCCATAGCACCAGCGAATAATGGTCGATGTTGTTCGGGATAATCTGTAGCAGGCTGTCGCCTGCATTGACCATCTGCCCGACCGTGACGCTGAGCGAATCGATGCGGCCGTCAGCCAACGCACGCACGATAATCGCCCCACCAGCGTCAATGTTGAGCAGTTCTTTTTGTCGCTCGTAACGCTGTAGCTCCATCTGGTAAATTTGGTTGTCGTAGTCGGCTGCCTGAATGTGAATCTGACTTTCCAGTGCGGTGATTTGCAGTGCATTTTGTTCATTTTGCCCAGACAGCCCCAGCAGGCTGTTTTGCTGCTGGTAATACAGCGCCACCTGGCTAGTTAGCTGATCCTTAGTGATGAGTCCTTTCGTCTGATACTGTCGGTAGTTCTCCATATTCTCCTTCATGATGCGGATCCCTTCCCGGGCATGATGGATAATGTCGGTAGAGCGTTGGAATGCGCTGGTGTACTGCGCTTTTTGCTTTCCCAGCATGTCGAGAGTATTTTTCTTATTGCTTTCCAGCCGGCTAATGATTTGCTCAATGCGCGTCATCTGACTGGCAATATCCCTGCGTTGATTGTCACTGACTACGCCGCTATGAGTGCTTTTACTGACGTCGATTTGGTAGACAGGAGCGCCCGCCTTGATTACCTGGCCTGCAGTGACAAATTGCTTGACCACCACACCCTGGACACTGGAGTAGACGTTAGCCGCACGGGGGTAGCTGGATATCTCCCCTGTGACGTTCACCCTTCGGGTGTAGGTTCCGGCGATCACAAAAGTCAGAAAGGTGATAAAAAAGAAGATACACAATCCCGCCATGAGCCAAAAAGGAATGCCGGGGAGGAGAAGCGCCCGACCGCGCCATTTCATTTTCTGCTTATCGATAGCTTCCTGGCGAAACAACGTTATTCTCCTGATAGATTTATTCTTATTGAAGAATAAATATGTGATTTTTAAATTTGCTTTATTTCATCCGGGTTAACAAATCAACTGCCCTATTACAAAGAAATTACAATGTAATAATAGATGAAAGTCGATAAGAAAACGCCAGTAAACGTGTTGTTTTCTCGATGTATCTTTATGGAAAATAGAGATTAGGATTAAAGGAAAGCTAAATCATAGAGATATCTTTTTTAACAGAACGCCGCCTCCCATCAGCCATCCCTATATGAAGCGGTTAAGTTCGCGCGTGAAGTAGCCTGTCACGATATTAAAATATACTCTCCTGTAATGGGAGATGACTTTAACGGAACTGCTAGCCTCAGACGTCGTTGTCAGATTAAGAATATTTACTAAATATTGGTCAAGCCATCTCATTACTTATCTCTGCAAAATTCAACACGTTCAAATTTTTTCTCCGGTCAATGACTCATTGTGGGTGAAGTTATCGAGTATCTTTGCGAGAACCATTTTGACCAAACTGCGAAAGCCAAAAAAGCTAAACATAATGAGGAACAGGTCGGGGAAATTTTCATTCCCAATCAAATGAATGCTTGATGTATAAGCCAGGAAAATGGTTAGTGCCAAGCTGATTAGGTTGAAAGTTGCTGATTTCATGTGTTCGCCAGTCAATGAATACCCAGTGCCGAATAAATATAGATGAAGAGTGACGCGTAAGTAAAGCGTCCGGTGACGCTTATTGTAAATATTGGGAGTTCACTCGCCCTTTTCGTATATTTACTATCACAGGGTGATTTTTTCTGCCTGGAGCTTCACTCAGTTTATCTTTTATCGACCAGAGTATAATTCCCGGATTCATCCTCCCTTTTAATTGAACGTTTATGATTGAATGCAGATAATATAATGGGATGCTTTTTCTTCGATTGAGCGTGCTAATGGTTTTTTAAACAGAGAGTGTGATATGACACTATGCGAAATAGTGTGGTGACAGAATGCCGACCTGTCCCAAGTTTGATTTTAACTGGCGGTAATTGAATATGAACTCTGTTTTTTCTAAAAAAAATCAGACTATATTCCTCTGATCAGATTCTGAACTGTTTAACTTATTGTCAAAAGCCACTGCCTGAGGTTCCTCCTGGACAACAAATGCTGATAAGACGATGTCGTCTGCGGTATCACCACCTGAAATCACTTAAATCCGACGATTAACGAAGAGCCGGTTGAAAAATTTCTGCGACCTTCGGGTATACTGTGCGCCCTGTTGAAGAGTGACGTGGATGCTATGGAACGTTTTGTTGAAAACCTGATTTATGCCTCGCGCTGGCTGCTGGCGCCAATCTACCTTGGGCTATCACTGGGACTGCTGGCGCTGGGCATTAAGTTTTTTCAGGAGGTATTTCATCTGCTGCCGCATGTGTTGAGCATGGCGGAAAACGATATGGTGCTGGTGCTGCTGTCGATGATCGATCTGACGCTGGTCGGTGGCCTGCTGGTGATGGTGATGCTTTCGGGCTATGAGAACTTTGTTTCCAAGCTGGATCTTGCCGAGCATAAAGAGAAGCTTAACTGGCTGGGCAAGATGGATTCCGGCTCGTTGAAAAATAAAGTCGCGGCGTCGATTGTTGCCATCTCATCCATTCACCTGCTGCGGGTGTTTATGGACGCGCGCAACATCCCCGATAACAAGCTGCTGTGGTATGTGATCATCCACCTGACGTTTGTGCTGTCAGCGTTTGTGATGGGCTATCTGGACCGCATGTCGCGTAAAGACAAGTTATAACAGTCCGGTGGCCTCCGCTGCCGGTTATAAGGTACGGTCGTGAAGTACTACGCCATTTCAGCCGGGTCTTTTGCCAGCGTTGTCGCTTTTGCTATCAGCCAGCCTGAAAACGTCGATATCAATGAGATCCTGTTCCGTCCGACCAGTCATGAGATGTAACGCTCCGGTTGGGGTTATGTCGAGTAGGACGCGGTGATATTCACCGCACCCACCGAGTGACGGCGGCGCAGAGAATCTTCCACATAAGTGTGACGGAAGTGGCATTTTTAAGCGGTTATGCTTACTATCGCGCCACTGGGCCATTCTGTGTTGCTCAGCATTCAATCCCCGATCCCTGCTGAGAATCCCGGACATGCACCATGATTAGTCGCCGTCGGTTATTAATGGCAACCGGCGCGTTAATGTTCGCCATCAAGACGGATAATCTGTTTGCCCGCCAGGACTATTTCCCGCTGTGGCCAGATAAGCCGCCGGGTGGCGGCGGGCCAGACGGCGGGCTGCGTATTTCCGCCAACGGATCCTGGTCGAATATCGTTAGTCCTGGCATTCTGCGATTTGTGCCGGAAAAGCCAAACGGTAAAGCGGTACTGATCGCCGCCGGAGGGGGATATCGCTGGATCGGCATGGGGCGCGAAGGGTGGCCGGTGGCTCACTGGCTTAACAGCAAAGGGTTTACCGCCTACGTGCTCAGCTATCGTCTGCCCGGCGAAAAATGGCATGATGGCAGTCGCGTGTCGTTACAGGATGCGCAGCGGGCGATGCGCCTGGTGCGTTCTATGGAGCAGAACGTTCATCTGCTCGGTTTTTCGGCCGGTGGTCATCTGCTGGGCATGGCCGCCGCCCGGCCCGATTTTGCCTCATATCCGCCGCAGGACGCCATTGACCAGCAGGTACCGCAAGCCAACAGCGTCGGGCTAATTTATCCGGTTATCACGCTTGAACCCCCTTACACCCATACCAACACCCATTTATCGCTGGTGGGCCATCATCCGACCCCGGCAGGCGAAGCGTACTGGTCGGTACAAAACTACATTACCCGCGCTTTTCCTTCGCTGTTTCTCGCTCAGGCCGAGGACGACGCCACCTCCAACCCGGAAAACAGCGTCATCATGCATGATGCCTGCCGTCGTAAGGGCGTGCCGGTACAGATGATCCGTATTTCCCAGGGCGGGCACGGATTCGGCCTGGGCAAAGTGGGATCGCCGGCCGCCATCTGGGATGAAGCCTATGCGGTATGGCTGGCGGCGCGTGTTTAAACGGCTGCCTGGCGGTAGCATTGCCCTGATGTTATCCTTGTTCCTCTGCAAGATTTTCTAATACCTGGCTCAAATGCTGGATGACCACCTGGGCGGCGCGTGACAGCTGGCGTTTGGGGGCCACGCACAGCGCAAGGGTGAGTGGACGCACCGCCTGGCCATGCAGCGGCACAAAAGCCAACTCACCGCTTGCCACCTGCTGACGGACGTCCAGCAGGCTGAGCACCGCCAGACCGGCTCCGGCGCAGACCAGCGATGTGATCAAACGAATATCGTTACAGCAAATGGTGGCCTGCGGCGTTATGCCGTGTCGCGCGTAAAGCATGGCGGTGCGCTCGTGCACCATCAGCGGTGCCGTCGGCATAATATGGCGGTTTTCGCTGATTTGGCCGAAGGAAAGCGACGGCTGCTGCGCCAGCGGGTGATCGGCAGGCATCGCTACGCCAATCGGCATTTCACAGAATGCCCGCACTTCCAGACCGCTGTGCGCTACCGGGTCCAGCAGCAGGCCAAAATCGACCCCGGCGCTGGCCACCAGGCCAACGACGGTCTGGCTGTCATGTACCGCCAGGTCGAAGGTCAGCCACGGATAAGTACGGGCCACCCCGGCCAGTGCATCCACCACCACGCCTTCATTTAGCGCGGCAATCAGCGCCACGCTGACGTGCCCGCGCTTCAGCCCCTGTAGTTCATCAAAGCGCTGTCGGGTGCGGCGAAATTCCCGGCTCCAGCGGCGGATATCGTCATACAGCATTTCTCCGGCGGTGGTCAATTTAAGCCCGGCGGGCAGCCGTTCAAACAGCGGGGTGCCCATCATCTCCTCCGCCAGCAAAATTTGCCGGTTTATCGCCGAGGCCGA
Organism: Erwinia pyrifoliae DSM 12163; assembly: GCF_000026985.1. Lineage (NCBI taxonomy): Bacteria > Pseudomonadati > Pseudomonadota > Gammaproteobacteria > Enterobacterales > Erwiniaceae > Erwinia > Erwinia pyrifoliae. Next base: position 3,865,294 of record NC_017390.1, on the reverse strand, counting down.
GACATGCAGCTGCTCCGCTGCTTTACGCAGGCTGCCGCTGGTGGCGACCGCAGCGAAGTAGTGGGAAAAACGTGAGAAGGGATCCACGGCCTGCTCCTGTACGAATTTTTGCAGAGGGTAAGTGCATTATCTCTGATGGACTGCAACACCTCCGAGTATCCACAATGTCCGTAACGATAACAACCGCCCGTTAAACAAGGTGACTCCCATGAAAGCTAAAATCACCCCGCCGCCGCACTGCACCTTTGAACCGGATGACTGGGAACGGCTGGCACGTCACTGGCACCCGGTGACGCTGGCCGCTGATATCGGCCAGGCACCGGTAAAAGCGGTACTGCTGGATGAACCGCTGGTGATTTACCGTGTTGATGGCCAGGTCGTCGTGGCACGGGACGTCTGCCCGCACCGTGGTGTGCCGCTGACGCTGGGCTTCCATGACCAGGCGGGGATTATCTGCCCCTACCACGGTTTGCGCTTTGGTGAAGGCGGCCGCTGTAATCGCATCCCGTCCAGCCCTGGCCAGGCCATCCCGGCGAAGCTGCATCTGCTGACTTATGCCAGCGAGGAGCGCTACGGGCTGATCTGGGTCTGTCTGGCAGCAGAAGAAGGATCCGTGCCGCCGCTGCCGGTGATGCCGCACTGGGAAGATGCCGGTTTCCAGCAGATTGTTTGTCCGCATTTTGACGTGGCCGGGTTTGCCGGTCGTCAGGTGGAGGGTTTTCTTGATGTGGCGCATTTTGCGTGGATCCATACGGAAACTTTTGCCAACCCGGAAAATCAGGCGGTGCCGCCGTATAGCCCGATAGAAACCTCGTACGGTTTCAGCGTCGACTACTGGAGTTCAGTCAGTAACTATTCAGCCGACTCCGATCGCCAGGCACCGGAGGGTTTCCGGTGGTTGCGCCATTTCGAGATGCATCTGCCGTTTACCGCTACCCTGACGATTCACTTTCCGCAGCAGGAGAGGCTGGTGATTATGAATGCGGCTTCGCCGGTATCTGCGCGCAAAACCCGGCTGTTTGCGCCAATTACGCGCAACTTTGATCTGCACATCCCGGTAGAGGAAGTGCACGCTTTCAACCATCGGGTATTTGAGGAGGATCGGCTGATGGTGGAAACCCAGCGCCCGGAGCGGCTGCCGCTCGATTTAACGCTGGAAGCCCATATTCCTGCCGATCGCAGCTCAATAGCCTATCGTCGTGGCCTGAAAAAACAGGGCTTTGGCGACTTCTTCCTTGTTTAGGGGGCATGATGCAAACCATTGAGCTGGAGGTGGATGCGCTGGCGCGCCAGGGCAATAACAACCTGTCGATAACGCTGGTGAGTGCGGACGGCAGTGCGCTACCCGCGTGGCAGGCCGGGGCGCATATCGATCTGCACCTTGCCGCCGGGCTGATCCGCCCGTATTCGCTAACCGGCGATCCGCAACAGCGCGACAGCTGGCTGCTGTGCGTCAAGCGTGAGGCGGCGTCGCGCGGAGGATCGCGCCTGGTGCATGAGCAGCTGCGCCCCGGTCAGCGCCTGACGGCTTCTTTGCCACGCTCGCTGTTTGCGCTACAACCCGCGCAGCACACGGTATTGATCGCTGGCGGAATTGGCATTACGCCGCTGCTGGCGATGGCTGAACAGCTGGATGCCAGCGGACAGAGTTTTGAGCTGCACTACTATGTCCGGCAGCAGGTTGATATCGCCTTTCGCCGCCGTTTGCAGCAGGGTTTTCGCCACGGCAGCGTGTTCCTGAGGCCGGGCTGTGAAGGGCACAGCCCGCGCCGTACTTTGCCGGCTGCGTTACAGCATCCTGTTGGTCAGCGCTTATATCTGTGCGGTCCACAGGGGTTTATGACCCACATTCAGCAACATGCATTGCAACACGGCTGGTCGCCGGCGCGTATCCACAGCGAGGCTTTCGCCGCAGTACAACCGCTGGCCAGCGCTGCTGAAGGGGAAGGCTTTACCCTCACGTTGCAGGCCAGCGGCCGGACGTTTTACATACCGCCGGAGAAAACCATCGCCGTGGTGCTGCTGGAAAATGAAATTGCGCTGTCGCTCTCCTGTGAAATGGGTATCTGCGGTGCCTGCCTGACGCCAGTGATAGCCGGGCAGGCCGATCATCGTGATACCGTACAATCGGCGGCGGAAAAAGCCTGTACGGCGCAGCAAATCGCCCTGTGCTGTTCGCGCAGCCGCACGCCGGAGCTGGTGATTGATTTGTGAAGCCCCTAATGTTTGCACTTTGCCTGAGTCAGACATGGAGGTTTATATTTTGGGCGATTTCAGGTCATTGGATTGACATTCACCAACGCAATAAGACACGTATTTGACTTAATCCCTACGGATATAAGTACAAAAAATGAATAATTTTCCTGTAAACAAAATAATATTTTAATATAAAGTTATTTGTAACTAATAATTGCCTTTTATTGTTTTTATGGTGATTATTTACAGATAACTGACAATAAGTTTCACCGAGAACATCTTTGATGTCGATTAAGACAAGGACGTGCCTGGCAATGTGTGTCGGGCTGTTTATGACAGAGAGTGCGATTGCCGCGCCATTGACCCCGGGCGACCGCGACTTTATTCAGAATCAGCAGCAGCAACGTTTACTGCAGGATCGGCAGCAGCGTGATGCGCTGTGGCAGGCTGCCTCGCCGCCGGGCAGGCCAGCAGCGCTTTCCGCTCAGGCAGGGCCGTGTTTCCCGCTGCACCATATCCTCATTCGTAACGCCACGCTTATTTCTGCCAGTCAGCAGAGCGCTTTATCTGCGCCTTATATCAATCGCTGCCTGAACTTAACGCAAATTAATTCACTGGTATATGCGATCTCCGACTGGTATATCCAGCGCGGCTATATTACCAGCCGGGCTTTTTTATCCGAGCAAGATTTATCCAGTGGCCAACTTATTATTCCGGTGCTGGAGGGGAAGTTAGAGGCTATTCGTCTGGATGGCCACTCATCGCGCGAGCTGAAAATGGTGTTTCCTCGGTTAACAGGAAGGATTTTAAATCTGCGCGATATTGAGCAGGGCATGGAACAGATTAATCGCGTGCGCAGCACGCCGGTGCAGATTGACATTCAACCCTCAGTTAAGCCCGGTTATTCCGTGGTTAATTTAACCGCAAAACCCGAATCTCCACTGGGTGCCACGCTGGGCGTGGATAACAGCGGGCAGCAGAGCACGGGTGTTGGTCAACTTAATGCTTCCGTCACGGGAAATAATCTGCTGGGGCTGGCGGATCGCTGGTTTATCAGTGGCGGGCGCAGCAGCGCATTCAGCGACTGGCGTGATGCGCGCAGCCTGCAAGCCGGCATCAGCGTACCTTACGGATACGGCCTGCTGGATTACAGCTACAGCTGGAGCAATTATCACAGCGACTTCGTTAATAACGGTTTCAGCTGGTTAAGCAACGGCGATAACATCGCGCACCGTCTCAACGGCTCCTGGGTGTTGTACCGCAATGGCGGCATCAAAACCGGCGTACAGTTCGGCGTGAATCGCTATTCAAGTCATCACTACCTCAACGATGCGCTGTTACAAAGCAGCAGCCGTAAAACACCAGCCTGCAGCTCGGTCTTAATCATACCCAGAAGGTTGCAGGCGGTGTGGCAACGCTAAATCCCACCTTCAGCCGTGGCATGCCGTGGTTTGAGGCGGAAAGCGATGAGGGCAAAAACGGCAATCTGGCAAAAGCGCAGTTTCGTAAATGGAGTATCGGCGGCAGCTATCAGCGCCCGCTGACCAATAAACTGTGGTGGCTGAGCAGTCTCTACGGGCAGTGGTCGCCCGATCGACTGTATGGCAGCGAGCGCCTCACCCTTGGTGGAGAAAGCTCCGTACGTGGTTTTAAACAGCAATATCTGTCAGGCGATGCCGGTGGCTATCTGCGTAACGAACTGGACTACAGCCTGTTCAGGCTGGCACTGCTGGGGGAAGTCAGCGCGCTGGCGGCGGTAGACGGCGGCTGGCTGAAAAGCGATGCGCTAAACAGCCAGTTAACCGGAACCCTCTGGGGCAGTGCAATGGGGATTGGGACGCGCAATCCGCATTTTTACACCCAGTATACGGTAGGTATTCCGCTCAGTTATCCCGGCTATTTGCAGCCGGATCGCCTCAGTACCTACGCCCGCTTCGGGCTGGTTTTCTAAAGGGAATTTATGATGAACGATTGCCAGCCTGTTTCCCTTGCCCGCCGCGCGTTTAGCTATCTCATTTGCTATCTGATTGCTTTCCAACCCCTGTTAACGGCGGCGGCAGACGAAATCACGCCAGTCACCCCCGGTACGCAGATGGATGCGGCGGGAAACGGTGTACCGGTGGTCAATATCGCCGCGCCGAATCAGGCTGGCATCTCGCATAACCAGTATCAGCAGTACAACGTCGGCCAGCAAGGGCTGATCCTCAATAACGCCACGGGGCAGCTGAATCAGACCCAGCTTGCGGGCCTGATCCAGAACAACCCCAACCTGAAAGCGAGCCAGGAAGCGCGCGCTATTATCAACGAAGTGGTCGGCGCTAACCGCTCGCAGTTGCAGGGGTATACCGAAGTGGCGGGCAGAGCCGCCAACGTGATGGTAGCGAACCCGTACGGCATCACCTGTAACGGCTGTGGTTTTATCAACACGCCTAACGTGACGCTGACTACCGGTAAACCACAGCTGGATGCGAACGGCAACCTCGCGGCGCTGGAAGTCAGTAAAGGCTTGGTGATCGTTGAAGGAAAGGGGCTGGACGGCAGCAATGCGGATGCGGTGTCGATTGTGGCGCGCGCAACGGCGATGAATGCCGGCATTCACGCTAAAGACCTTTCCATGACGCTGGGTGCTAATCGCATCGGCCCGGATGGCTCGGTGACTCCCATTACCGGAGAAGGGGTTGCGCCGTCTGTGGCGGTAGATACCAGTGCGCTGGGCGGCATGTATGCCAACCGTATCCACCTGGTGTCGAGTGAACAGGGCGTTGGGGTCAATCTCGGCAATCTGTTAGCGAAGCAAAACGATATTACGCTGGATGCGAATGGGCGGCTGGCAGTGCATAACAGCCTAAGCAACGGCGAACTGACCGCCAGAGCGCAGAGCATTGATCTGAGCGGTGAAGTTAAATCTTCCGGTTCCGCGACGGTGACGGCACGGGATGGCATCAGCTTGAAAAATGGTAGCCTGGCCAGCGATGAAGCCATTTCCCTGCAGGGCGGTGAGCGCCTGCAACTGGTCAATGGCAAGCTGACGTCGGGGGACAATATCAGTCTGGTTGCCACGCAGCTGGCAACCGACAATGCCAGCACGGCCGATGCAGCGGGCAATATCACCCTGCAGGCCCAGCCAGATCGGTCTGCCCTGTCGGGCCTGAACAGTGCGGGCCGCCTGGACAATGCCGGTCAGCTTACTGTGGAGAATAATTATCTGGGGGCCACATCCTCAGACAAACTCGACAAAGCCATCGAGAAAATCAAACAGGGCGATAAATCTTTAGCCGCCGCAAATGAGCTGATCCAGCTGGAAAATGCCGATAAGCGCAGTGATGCGCTGGTGTCGAAATTCACCAAACACCCTTCGCAAATGAACAGCACGGAACGCGCCGAACTGGCGGGTTATCTGCGCGTCTATGCCGCTGAAATGGAGAAAGAATACGGCACGGCTGTATCACAAGAACTGGTGAAAGGCATGCTGTCGGGGCAGGATTATATAAAACGCGATCCAGATTCGGAGGCAATGGCCAGCGCTCAAAAAATAATGAATACCTGGGGCTACCATAAATCGAATGCCAGTATTGGTGATGCGCCGCTGATATTTGGTGGCAGTGTGCTGGGAATTACAGTGAAAGGTATGGCTGCTAATGCGGCAATCGGTGTGGGAGTTAATACTGGTGTTCAGCTTACAGGAAAAGATCCATTCAGCTATGTTGACGTTATTATGGCCGGGATAACTTCAGCCGCAACTACTGGAAAAGGTATCCTTCCGTCAGTCGGAATCAATGTGGGTGGTGCAGCAATCGGAAGTGGGGTTAAAGGAGAGGCTCCGGTTAACTCTATGGCTGGCGCTGGAGCAGGTACTGTAGCCGGTGGGATAGGCGGCACTATCATAAAAGGCGTAACATCAAAAGTTGTGGAAGAGGCTGTTTCTGATTTAACAGGTGCTATAGGTGGTAGCTACCTCAGTGAAAAAACGGGAAATTTTGTAAAAGATAATTTGGATGAAAAGGGAAAAAATGACAATAAAAAGTAATTTTTTCTTATTAATAAAATTGATGTTCATGTGCCTGATACTATTTTTATTTTTCGATATTATATCAGTGCTACTTGCATCCTCAATTATCTATTTTAAAAAGGGTTTTTTCCCATTCAGTTGGGACGATGTTTTTTCATCCTATTTTGAATCTGGTTATATTGGAGGCCTAATCTTGGGATTAGGCCTTTGGATAAAAACCTGCCTGCGGGAACACAAAGATAAAAACTCACCTAAATAACCCACCAATCCCAACCTTAAGTGGTTGGGATTTTACTATCTAAGCCAGTCAGTTCCCCTCCCCCCGCCAGCCGGATAATCAGCTGCCCCGGTTCGGTGATCACCTCGATCTTCTGCCCGGTATCAAATCCCAGCTCCGCCATCCAGTGTCCCTTCAGGGTAATGGACGGTGACGGCAGGTGCTTAATATGATCCCTGATATAACCCACGGTATAACGCCTTGATTGAGTTGTGCTTCAGGTGTGGTTCCGCTGGCTGGCGAAGCAGAATCTTATCCTGGCCAATCCCGCCGCCGACCTNGAGCTGCCCCGGCTGGAAAAGCACCTGCCGCGCACCATCCTGAGCGTNGAGCAGGTGGAGGACATCGTAAACCTGTGCGACCTGANCACGTTGCAGGGCATGCGTGACCGGACGCTGCCGGAACTGCTGTGGTCAACGGGCATCCGGCGCGGCGAGGTGGCGCGGCTGGANACCTGGAGCGCGGACTTCTCACGGCGGATACTGACCATCGTGCAGGGCAAGGGGAAGCAGGACAGGGTTATCCCGGTGGGTGAACGGGCGCTGTGGTGGCTGCGGCACTACCTGCATNAGGTCAGGCCGGAGATAGTGGCGGTGGCCGGGTGTAAGGCGCTGTTCGTGGCGATGGACGGCGTGGCNGGACTGACGGCGAACGGCATCACGCACGCGGTGGTGCCGTATCTGCGGGCGGCTGGGATAGAAAAAGGCAGCTGCCACCTGTTNCGGCACGCGATGGCGACGCAGATGCTGGAGAACGGCGCGGACCTCAGATGGATACAGGCGATGCATGCCAGTACGCATCCGGCTGAATGTGAAGCTGACAGCCACAAAAATAACAGCCATAATGACACCACAAATGACACCACAAAAAACGCCGCAGGGGGGATGCAGAATGAGTACAATCCACTTCAGGATAGATGATGAAACCAAACGTCTGGCTATGCAGGCAGCAGAACGCCAGAAGATGAGTCTGACAGAAATTATGCGTCAAAGAGCTGAAGAGCTGGCAGCAGAAGAAAGGCAGTATCAGGGCAGTGAACATGAAGACTGGCTGGAACAACAGATCACAGCGGCGTTCAGTCGCTATGATAGAGGTGAAGTTGACTTCATCAGCGATGATGAAATGAACACCCATATGGATGAACTGAAAGCGCAGGCAGTGCGGGGAAAACTGTGACATCAACCGTTCAGTGGGAAATACAGGCGCGGGCAGACAGGGAAGCCATCTTTCGCTACCTGTATCAGGAGGCTGGCATATCGGTGGCCAGCGCGACAGATGATAAGTTCGCCAGCATGGTTGGTATCCTCAAAGATAATCCGCTGGCAGGTACAAAAGCCGGAAGAACAGGGAAACAACGTAAACTGGTGGTTGCCCGCTTCCCGTTCATTATCATCTATGTGGCTGAAAATAAGATGGTTCGCATCCTGCGAGTACTGCACACATCCAGAAAGATAAGCAGTCGCTACCTGAGGTGTTAGTCAGCAGCTTGTCAACGGAGCAGCCGGACGGTCAGTAAAGCAGCTCCACCCCGGTGAGTTCGCCGGGTTGTGTGCCTGGTCAGAGCGCGCCNTCCCTGGCGCGATCTGCCCTCCCTCAGGTTCAGCGTGCGCGGGGGGCAATGGCCGCCCGGCCAGCGTTGTACGGCGGCGCGCTCTTGCGGTCAGTTGCTGGCCAGCCAGCCGTTTAACGTAGCGTGGGTCATTATGCGCAGCCGTCCCGGCCCGCCGCTGGCGAGCGGGTCGTCTTCGCATAATACACATTATGTCTTGCGCCCCCGCGTTCCAGGGCGGGGTGTTGCCGCCTTCCCTGGCGGCGCTGGCCTCTTCATCGTCTTCAGCAAACGGCCTTGCGGCCTCCGCCTGCAGGGCGTTATGCCCGCCCGGCTGCGTCTGTCCGNAACGGCTCGCAGTCGTTTCTCTTTGCTCGTTCAGATAATAAAAGCCAGACTTGGGATGGCGATTTATGTAAGACAGGTTTATTAGATTGGTAATACAACCTTAAACCCCAACCCTTTATGGATTGACCTCGTCATATAGGACGATGAGTCTGTCCATTGTGGCTAGTATTTTACTTTATAATCAGTCAGTTACACCTAATTCATCCGCTTCTGCGGCTTAGCAATCACCTGGATAAACTCAGTAATCTGCCGCTGCTTGCGGGCGGACAGCTTACCGCATACCTGGCGCAGCGCCTGCACCACCTCCGGCTCCTACGGGGGCTGCTTAACCGTCAGTATCAGACAGTCCGGCAGCACCCGCACGTTCACCGCCGTGCCGGTATCAAATCCCGCCTCCCTCAGCCAGCTGCCTTTCAGCGTCACGGCGGGGAAAGTTCAAAGGCGCCCGAATCCCGGACATAGCCCACAGGTATACCATCTTGATGTTGTGCGCGTGCGCGTTTCTGGCTTAATTACGATGATGTTCAACCATCATGACTACCTCGTTTTTTCTGACGAATAAAAGCCCCGGCATTCCTGTTATGCCGGAACAGTTGAGGGGAACAGGCTGTCTTAATATCCATTTAACAATACAATGCTAAAGTTAATTTAAGGTATTTAAATGGACCAGGACAATGCTTAAAAAATATTCATCACCACAAATTATTTTCCACTGGGTGACCGTATTCCTGTTGATCGTTGCGTATGCAACCATAGAACTGAGATGGCTGGCAGAAAAGGGAACGTGGCAGAGAAGCGCGATTATCGTTACTCACTTCAGCGCTGGATTTTGCGTGATGCTGGTGATGGCGGTGCGCCTGTACCTGCGAACCCGTTACAAAACCCCTCAGATACTGCCGCCGGCGCAGCGCTGGCAAACGGGGCTTTCACATCTGGTGCATAGCTGCATATACACGCTGTTTATCGTGCTGCCTGTGCTTGGCATCTGCTCACGCTATTTTCGTGGTAAGGAGTGGTGGCTGTTTGGCCTGAGCATGCCGGTGTCTGACAACCCGGCCCCTGAACTTGCCGAAACGCTGATTGGCTGGCACGAAACCCTGGCTCCGCTCGGTTACTGGCTTATTGGTCTGCACGCGCTGGCCGCCCTGTTTCATCACTATTTTCTCCGTGACAATACGCTGACAAGAATGATGCCCTGAAACGGATCGCTAAATGGGCTGTAAACCTCTTTCCGGCAGCCAGTTGGAGCGGCCGGAAAGCCGCTGACGTTTGCGCCCCAGCGGAACAGGGGCGCAGTGTAGCCAGCCCGTAAAGAGATCGGTTCAGGAAAAAATGACGTGCTTTTTCGCGCGCGCCTGACATAGCCACGCCGCGTTAACGTTTCCTCAGGCTGGGTGAGCGGGTGGAATTCATCCGCAAATTGGCGCGTCATTTGTTGTGCATAGCCAGGCAGTTCGATTGTCCGGTGTCTGATGTCCGTAATGGCCATTGCTTCTGCCTCACTACGACTTTGTTCCTTCATGTCAACCAGTAACTCTGTTGGTGAAGTGATGAAGAAAAATTCATCGAAGACCAACTGGGGCATGGTGACATGATATTCCCATTTTACCCTCTCGCGGGGAGGATGAAAGATCAGCTGCTACGGCAGCGATCAAGCAGCCCTGTTCTCAGCGGTCGGTCAGATCGGTACAGTTTATTCTTCCATCTTGCACGCTCGCTGGCAGGTACCTTCAGGTCTGACTTCGAAAGCTGTGGGTTTTCTTCGCGTTTGAGCATGTACTGTGATTCAACGATCGTGCATAAGGTACAAAGATAATTCGAGACGTTATAAAGCGCTTCGGTGCATTCCGACGATAGCCTCTCCAGGCGTGAAGTACGGATCGCCAACGCTTTACGTACATCATCACCGCGCGGCCTCCCGGCTCAGAATTTCAGAGCAGAGCAGGCCGCTGCGTATGCCTTTTTCTGCACTGAACTTTAATAAATCGGGTATTTCATCACGTTGAATTACGTATCACCTCAGGAATATCCCGGTATGAGCGCACGATTTGATTTTCACCTGCTGGGCTGGACAGGTAAAGGGATGAGGAAGAGTGACCTGGTCGTTTTGGACACGCACAAGTCATACAGGCTGAAAACTTCCACGCATAGCCGCTTTGCCTGCGATGAAGGGGCGGTCTGAACCGTCCTTCCCGACTGCCTGACAGGCAGTCGGCACGATCTTTGGCCTTAGCGCCTTCACCTCTGTTGCAGAAACGCCAGCAGATCCTGGTTGAGCTGGTCCTGATGGGTCACCGCAAAGCCGTGTGGTGCATTGTCATACACCTTTAGTTCGGCGTTGTTAATCATCCTGGCTGACAGCTTGCCGGTAGCTTCGAACGGTACGACCTGGTCGTTGCTACCGTGGATCACCAGAGTGGGTACGTCTATTTTAGCCATATCCGCGCGGAAATCGGTCTCGGCGAAGGCGGTCACACAGTCGATGGTGCCCTTTAGCGAGGCCAGCAGGGCGATATTCAGCGTCTGCGTCAGCACACCTTGTGAAACGGTTTGTCCGGCATGAATCCCGTAGAAAGGCGTGGCAAAATCACTGATAAACTGCGCCCTGTCCTTGCGCAGGCCGGCGCGAATACCGTCAAACACCGACTTTTCTACCCCTTCAGGGTGATCGGCCGTTTGCCCAAAGATCGGCGTGACCGCACCAAGCAGCGCCAGCGCGCTAACGCGTTCGCTGCCATAACGACCGATATAGCGTGAAACGTCACCGCCGCCCATGGAGAAGCCGACCAGCGTCACCTCGTGCAGATCCAGATGCGTAATCAGATCGTTAATATCCGAGGCAAAGGTATCATAGTTATACCCTTCCCACGGCTGATCTGAACGGCCGAAACCACGGCGGTCAAAGGCAATAACGCGGTAGCCGTGCTCGGCAAGAAAGTGCATCTGACTGTCCCACATATCGGCATCTAACGGCCAACCGTGGCTGAACAAGACTGGCTTACCGCTGCCCCAATCTTTGTAATAGAGTTGCGTGCCGTCCTGGGTCTTGAATGTGCTCATTGTGGTCTCCTCAAAGAGTAATTCAGGTCAGTCTGTGAATGGAAAACAGGGTTGTTATGTGACAACCTGCCGATCAATTTTATCAGACAATACGGATCATGCTGGCCGAAGTGAGAGGAGGTGACATTCTCGTGCGCGTTATTTTCTGTCGTAACGCCGGGACTTTCGCGGTGAACGGCGCATCTGGGAAACGCCTTGCCGTGGCAAATACGGCTATCAGCTTTCGGATGTGCCTTCGTGGCCTATCGTTTGCTTTATACGTTATTCCGCATGACATTGAGATAAAAAGGGTTATCGCATAAGGCTACAGCCCTTCGCCGTTTTGACGCATCCAGGCTCCTTATAAACGGGTTGTTCCTGATTAAAAGGTTGCTATTTTTGACCGGCGTAAACGTTTAGCGAGCTTCTTTTGCAAAATGATAATGATAAGCGGAAACCCTGATGCAGCGACTGCACATACTGCCAGCAGTATGAGCAGATTTCGGGGCGTCATGCCATGATCGGGTAAGAGCAAAGTGGAAAGGAACAATGCGAAGGTGGCGCTCGGATGCATCATTGATGTCTGCAATGAAGAGAATCCCGCTCTTATCTGTACCTATGTCATTGACATCAACTGGAGGAATGAAATTCAGTCATATATGATGAATGAGCGCTTAAAAAGAGGCTTTTTTATGTGAAACGCGACATCATCTTTAAAAAAGCAGACAGCAGATCCTAAGATCTACAGCCTGCTTCAACCGGAGTTTTTCAGACTTCGCAAAGTGCGCAGGCGGCTTTTCTAAGTTAACCTCTCATGGTAACAAACTCTTCCGACCCGGTCGGGTGAATCGCCACCGTGTTATCGAAGTCTTTCTTAGTTGCGCCCATTTTCAACGCCACCGCGAAGCCCTGTAACATCTCATCCATACCGTAGCCGATGCCGTGGATGCCGACAATTTTCTCTTCTTCACCCACGCACACCAGCTTCATCCGGCACGGCTGGCGATGCTGTGTGACGGCGGTGTACATAGCGGTAAACGACGATGTATACACTTTCAGCTGGTCGTCGCCAAACTTCTCACGCGCTTCCGGTTCACTCAGGCCCACGGTGCCAATTGGCGGGTGGCTGAATACCACGGTCGGGACATTGCTGTAGTCCAGATGCTCGTCCGGCTTGTCGTTAAACAGGCGCTCGGAGAGGCGGCGTCCGGCAGCAACCGCTACCGGGGTCAGCTCTACCGCTCCGGTGTTATCGCCTACCGCATAGATGCCCTTTACGTTGGTGTTTTGATACTTATCAACGTTGATGTAACCCTTGTCGTTCAGCTTCACGCCCGTCACGTCCAGGTTCAGGTTATCGGTCATTGGTTCGCGGCCAATCGCCCACACCAGGCAGTCAACGGTCTGCTCTTTGCCGTTTTCCAGCTGAAGAGTAAGGCTGCCGTCGGCGTTTTTCACGACTGCTTTCGGCGTTGATTCGGTGTGCAGCGTTGGGCCTTCGCTGTTCATCACCTCAACCAGCGTGTCAACGATCAGCGGATCGAAGCTGCGCAGCGGCGCGTGTTTACGCACGTACAGGTGAGTTTCAGAACCCAGCGCGTTCAGTACGCCTGCAATCTCAACCGCGATATAACCCGCGCCGACCACGGCAGTACGCTTTGGCAACGCGTCCAGCTCAAAGAAACCGTCGGAGTTAATACCGTATTCGGCCCCAGGGATGGCTGGCAGGCTTGGACGGCCGCCGGTAGCAATCAGAATGTGATCGGCGGTGATCTTCTCGCCGTTCACCTCAACGGTGCGCGCATCAACAAAACGCGCAAAACCTTTGACAACATCCACCTTATTTTTACCCAGCACGTTGTCGTACGAGGTATGGATGCGGTCGATATAGGCGCTACGGTTCTTCACCAGCACGTTCCAGCTAAACTGATTGACGGTGGTGTCAAAGCCATAGTCCGGGCCGTAGTTATGGATGGCCTCGGCAATCTGTGCCGCGTGCCACATCACTTTTTTCGGTACGCAGCCAACGTTAACGCAGGTGCCACCGAGATCCTTCGCTTCGATCAGCGCACATTTCTGTCCGTACATAGCCGCACGGTTAATGGAGGCGATACCGCCGCTGCCGCCGCCGATGGCAAGGTAGTCATAATGTTTGGTCATCGCGTGTCCCAGTTCCATAAGTGAGTAAATTCAGCTACCCGAGAGTGTAACGCCTGTCGGGTAAAACCCGCAAAGATTGCGTCTATGATTGTGATAGGAGCGAGGCGCAGAGCGAGCGCTGTGCCAGACTCGCAGGCATACAACACCCGCTCTTTGCTGACGACGTTAACAGGCTTTAAACCAGAAAACGTCGAAAATGGTATGGGATAATCAACCTGCCTGGCATACTGGTAAGTAAGATTATACTTAACGGTCGGCAATTCGACAGACTTAGCCCCGGCCGGTTAACATTTGCATAGCGTTTAAAAGCGGCTTTGGTGACCCATCGTCGGGCCGCTTTCAACAGGACAAAAAATGGATCACAGCGTACACAACAAACTGATTTCTTTTATCTGGAACATCGCCGACGACTGCCTGCGTGATGTGTATGTTCGGGGTAAATATCGTGACGTCATTCTGCCTATGGTGGTACTGCGTCGTCTTGATACCCTGTTAGAGCCGGGCAAAGAGGCCGTGCTGGCTGAAGTCAAGTTTCAGAAAGAAGAACTACGGGCAACTGAACTGGATGATGCGCCACTCATGGCGGCCAGTGGCTATGTGTTTTACAACACTTCAAAGTGGACGTTAAATTTGCTGTTCAAGGCGGCGACCAACAACCAGCAGATCCTGTTGGCGAACTTTGAAGAGTACCTGCTGGGCTTCAGTGACAACGTTAAAGAGATCGTCGCCTGCTTTAACCTGCAGGCACAAATCCGCCATATGGCGTCGAAGCAGGTGCTGCTGGATGTGGTGGAAAAGTTCGTCTCGCCTTATATCAACCTGACGCATAAAGCCGTGGAAGACCCCGAAGGCTACACTATGCCAGCCCTGTCAAATTTGGGCATGGGCTACGTCTTTGAAGAGCTTATTCGTAAATTTAACGAAGAAAATAACGAAGAGGCCGGGGAGCACTTCACGCCAAGGGAAGTGATCGACCTGATGACGCACCTGGTATTTGACCCGGTGAAAGACAAATTGCCGCTAACGATGACGGTATACGATCCGGCCTGCGGTAGCGGCGGTATGCTGACCGAATCGCAGAACTTTATCGAAGCAAAATACCCCAGCAGCAATCGTGATATTTACCTGTACGGTAAAGAGATCAACGACGAAACCTATGCTATCTGTAAGTCAGATATGATGATCAAAGGCAACAACCCCGAGAACATCCGGGTGGGTTCAACGCTATCGACCGATGAATTTGCCGCAGAGCGTTTTGACTTTATGCTGTCAAACCCGCCCTATGGCAAAAGCTGGGCCTCTGAGCAGAAGTACATCAAAGATGGCGGCGATGTGATTGACCCACGCTTTAAGGTCCGGCTGCAGGACTACTCGGGCAAAGAAGAGACGGTGGATGCCACGCCGCGCTCCAGTGACGGACAGCTGCTGTTCCTGATGGAAATGGTCAGCAAAATGAAAGACCCGGCGATCGGCTCGCTGGGCAGTCGCATTGCCTCGGTGCACAACGGATCTTCTCTTTTCACCGGTGATGCCGGCGGTGGTGAAAGTAATATCCGCCGTTACCTGATTGAAAACGATATGCTGGATGCTATCGTGCAGCTGCCCAATAACCTGTTCTATAACACCGGTATCACCACCTATATCTGGCTGCTGAATAATAACAAACCGCAGGATCGCCAGGGCAAGGTGCAGCTGATTGATGCCAGCCTGCTGTATCGCAAACTGCGCAAGAACCTCGGCAATAAAAACTGCGAGTTTGCCCCCGAACATATTGCCGAGATCGCGCAAACCTACCTCGCTTGTGCCGGGGTGGAAAGAAAACTGGACGCTAACCACGATGCCGTGGGTATTGCCAGCAAGGTATTCAGTAACGATGACTTTGGCTATTACAAGGTCACCGTCGAGCGCCCAGACCGGCGTAAGGCCCGCTTTACCCGTGAGGCCATTCAGCCGCTGCGCTTTGATAAACAGCTTGCCGAGGTGATGGCCTGGCTGTATGGCGAACACGGTGACAAAATCTACGAAAAGGGCTTTTTAGCCTCGGTCGAAAAAGCCACGCTGGCCTGGTGCGCAGAGCGCGATATCAGTCTGAATACTAAGGCCAAAAGCAAGCTGCTCGACGTGAAAAACTGGCTGTCGTTGCAGAGGGTGTATCACACCGCTGAACGGCTGATGGCCACCCTCGGCGGCGGCGAATTTGACGATTTCAACCTGTTCAAAGCGCAGGTTGAACAGGTGCTGAAAGCGGAAAAAATCAAGCTGTCTGCGGCTGAGAAGAACGCGATTGTAAACGCGGTAAGCTGGTATGACGAGACGGCGGCCAGAGTCATCAATAAAACGGTGAAGCTGAACGGCGATAAGCTACAGGACCTGTTAGCACGCCTGGAATGTGAAGCGGAAGATCTGCCTGATTTTGGTTTTTACCCCAGCGGCAAAAAAGACGAATATATTATTTACGACAGCAGTGCAGATCTGCGTGATACGGAATCAGTACCGCTTAAGCAAAGTATTTACCAGTATTTCCTCGATGAAGTGAAGCCGCATGTGGCAGAGGCCTGGATTAATCTGGACTCGGTGAAAATTGGCTACGAGATCAGCTTTAATAAGTACTTCTATCACCCTAAGCCGTTGCGTTCTCTGGAAGAGGTGGCGCAGGACATTATCAAGCTGGAGCAGCAGTCTGAAGGCCTGATTGCGCAGATTTTGGGCGTTTCAGTTGACAAGATTCAGGGATAAGGGGGCGATAATGGTGAATATGGCTGAGTTGCCGAAGTATGAGTTCTGCAAAAAATCTTGTGTGGATTGGATAGGAAAAATTCCAACTGACTGGCAGGCTAAGCGTTTTAAATTCCTTGCTTCTATTACTACTGGAGATAAAAATACAGAAGATAAACAAGAAAATGGTAAATATCAATTTTTTGTTAGATCACAAATGCCAGAAAAAATAGATACATACACCTATGATGGGGAAGCTATTTTAACAGCAGGTGATGGTGCTGGTGTTGGGAGAGTCTATCACTACGTGAAGGGGAAATTTGACTTTCATCAAAGAGTCTACAAATTTTCTGATTTTAGAGAAGTANCTAAATAGCTGCGTCTAATAGCGCTCCACTTTTGCCAGTCCGTGTTTACCGCCCGGGAACGGGCTGACCGTTTTCATAAAGTGGCGTACTTTTTTCAACAGTTGCCACATTGACCGGCACTGATGATTGCGTGTAATGGTATCGTGCAGCGCCTGCCACAGGCGCTCAACATGATTGACCCACGGCGAGTAAACCGGCTGGTAAATCACCCTGAACTTTGGATTCTGTTTCAGCCAGCTCAGCGTTTCACGGCTTTTGTGGATGATATAGTTATCGACAATCAGCGTGATCGTTTTTGCCCGGCGGTAACTCGCTTTCAGGTGCTTAAGCAGGCTGATAAACAGCACCGAACTTTTGCTGTTACCGCCAACGTAACTGACTTTGCCCGTTCCGCTGTGCAGCGCACCCGCCAGGTAATATTTTTCATTTTGACCCGGTGTTACCACGCGTCTTTGCTGCCCGCGCAGTTGCCAGTCAGCACCGATTTTTGGATTGAGGTGGATATCCACTTCATCTTCATAAAATACCGGATGCTCTGCGCTGCATTTGTCCAACGCCTGGCGGATCACCGCCATCTTTTCATCTTTGTGCGGGTCACGGATCCGCAGGGTTGGCGCAGCTCTGCGCCACACCAGCCCGGCAGCGGGCAACCAGCGACGGACGGTTCCTGCATGCAACCGGCAGCCGGTTATGTCTTTAATTTTTATAGCCAACAATTCCGTACTCCAGCGTGAACGCTGATAACCAAAATCGCCGGGAGAGTGCTTTATCAGTTCACGTAACAGAGTGCAGATATGCTCAAATGGCCATCGGCGGGAGCGCCCTGCGGGCAACGATTTCAGACCTTCAACACCGGACAACGTAAACCAGTTAATCCAGCGCCCGACGGATGAACGGGCGCAACAGAGCGTTCTGGCGACGTGGCTGACACGGTTTCCCCGGTGCAACATCAGTATGGCCGTCAGCCTGCGGGCATGATTTTTATCGCGCGTTTTATGGATAGCTTTTCGCATCAGGCGTCGTTCTTCACGGGAAATGGGTGCTATGATCGGCATTGCTCAGTCCGGTTGGTGATTTGTTTTGATTTGGCGATTGATCAGATCGCACAATCCGGGCTGAGTTCCCTCAAAGTGATCTACTATTCCGCGCAGCTATTTAGGTAAATACCTCTATAACTATTTTTGTGTGAAATTTTATAATGTAGCAATTCTTGGTACAGCAAAATCTACTGTAGACAGCTTACGTTTACCTTTGATTCAAGATTTCCAGATATGTTATCCAGCAGATATTAAAGAACAGGAAAGAATAATTTATTTCCTTGAAAAGAAAACAAGTGAAATAGATGAAGCTATAGCTATCAAAGAAAAACAAATTTCCTTATTAAAAGAGCGCAAACAAATCATTATTCAAAAGGCCGTAACGCAAGGGCTTGATGCGAATGTGCCGAGGAAAGATTCAGGAGTCAGCTGGATTGGGAAGATTCCTGAGCATTGGGAGATCCGTCGCAGCAAATTCCTGTTTACTCAACGTAAAGAGAAAGCCTTGAATGACGATGTTCAATTATCGGCAACCCAAGCCTATGGGGTTATACCACAAGAAAAATATGAAGCATTAACCGGTAAACGCGTTGTAAAAATACAATTTCACTTAGATAAACGGAAGCATGTTGAAAAGGATGATTTTGTTATCAGTATGAGAAGCTTTCAAGGAGGTCTTGAAAGAGCCTGGTCTTGTGGCTGCATCCGTTCTTCCTATGTGGTTCTTAAAGCATTACAGACTATTGATCCTTTATTTTATGGCTACTTACTGAAATTACCTTCCTACATTGCAGCGTTACAGCAAACGGCAAGCTTTATCAGAGATGGTCAGGATTTGAACTTTGATAACTTTTCAAGAGTTGATCTTTTCATACCGCCACTCGAAGAACAGACTGCGATAGCTAATTATGTCGAGTCATTTTTGACATCTTCAGATGAAGCGATGAATTTGATTGAGCAACAAATCGAAAAACTCAAAGAATACAAAACCACGCTAATTAACAGCGCGGTCACCGGCAAAATAAAAATCACCCCTGAAATGGTGGAATAAGTGAATCACGCCGGTGGCAAAAAGCAGTCACATTCTGGATAAGGACGGATAACATCATGGTCAGTCAAACTAACGAGCAGGCGCTGGAATCAGCCATTGAAAAGAGTTTGGTCGGCATCAGTGCTGAAGAGCGGAAGGCGGGAGTGGTAGCGCAGCACGCAGCAGCAGGGTATCTCGCCGGGGCGGCAGCTGATTTCAATAGGCAGTATGCCCTTGACGAGCGCTTCTTCTGGCAGTACCTGCAGCAGACTCATGCGCCGGAACTGGCCAAACTGCAAAAACACCATCCGGCTGACTGGCAACGCAAGCTGCTTGAGCGTTATGACCGACTGATTAAAAAGCACGGCGTATTGCACCTGCTGAAGAAAGGGCTAAGCGTCGATGACGCGCATTTTAACCTGATGTTTCCCGCTCCGCTGGCCAGCAGCGGTGAAAAGATAAAACAAAACTTTGCAGAAAACAGGTTTAGCTGCACCAGACAGGTGCGCTATTCCCTGGGCAATCCGCTGCAGGAAATTGATATGGTGCTGTTTATCAACGGCATCCCCTTTGCCACGCTGGAACTCAAAAATGCCTGGACCGGGCAGACTGCGCGTTATCACGGCCAAAAGCAGTACTGTGAAGACCGGGACAGCAGCCAGGCATTACTGACATTTGGCCGCTGCCTGGTGCATATGGCGGTGGATACCGATGAAGTCTATATGACGACAAAGCTGGCGGGTAAAAGCACCTTCTTCCTGCCGTTCAATAAAGGCCACCATCACGGGCAAGGCAACCCACCCAACCCCAACGGGCACCGAACGGCGTATCTGTGGCAGGAGATTTTTACCCGCGATAGCGTGGCAAATATCATCCAGCATTTTGTTCGTCTGGATGGCAGCAGCAAAGATTCTTTAGCAAAACGCACGCTGTTTTTCCCGCGTTATCATCAGCTTGATGTGGTTCGTCAGCTTGTCGCCCATGCGGCGACTTATGGGGTTGGTCAAACCTATTTGATCCAACACTCGGCCGGTTCAGGCAAGTCCAATTCGATCACCTGGGCGGCCTACCAGTTAATTGAAACCTGTCCGCTCTCTGCAGCCGCTGCTGCGGGCAAAAGTTTAGAACAGCCGCTATTCGATTCCGTTATCGTGGTGACCGACAGACGTTTGCTGGATAAACAGCTGCGCGACAACATCAAAGAATTTTCTGAGGTCAAAAATATCATCGCCCCGGCGTATAAATCCTCGGAGCTGAAGCAGGCGCTGGAAAGTGGAAAAAAGATCATTATCACCACCATCCAGAAATTTCCCTTTATCATTGACGGCATAGCCGATCTCAGCGACAAGCGTTTTGCGGTGATCATTGACGAAGCGCACAGCTCCCAATCCGGCTCTGCCCATGACAATATGAACCGTGCTATGGGTAAAGCGCAGGTGGAAGAGGCCGAGGACGCCCAGGATAAAATCCTGCAGGCCATGAACTCGCGTAAAATGCGCGGTAATGCCACCTACCTGGCCTTTACCGCCACGCCGAAAAACAGCACCCTGGAAAAATTTGGCCAATGCCAGCAGGACGGAACCTTTAAACCTTTTCATCTCTATTCGATGAAGCAGGCCATTGAAGAGGGCTTTATTCTCGACGTGCTCGCCAACTACACCACGTTTCGCAGTTATTACGAGATCGAAAAGTCCATCGCCGATAATCCCGAGTTTGATAGCCAGAAAGCGCAAAAGAAACTGCGCGCTTACGTTGAGCGCAGTCAGCAGACCATTGATACCAAAGCCGGGATCATGCTTGAACACTTTGTGCCGCATATTGTGAATGCGAAGAAGCTGAAGGGGAAAGCGAAAGGCATGGTGGTTACGCAGAATATCGAGGTGGCCATTCGCTACTACAAGGCGATTCAGCGTATTCTGCAACAGCAGGGCAACCCATTTAAGGTGCTCATTGCCTTCTCCGGCAGTAAAGAGGTCGATGGTATTGAATATACCGAAGCGGATATTAATGGCTTCGCGGAAAATGATACCAAAGAGGCATTTGACAGCGATGAATATCGCCTGCTGGTGGTGGCCAATAAATACCTGACCGGCTTTGACCAGCCTAAATTATGTGCCATGTACGTCGACAAGAAGTTAACCGGCGTGCTGTGCGTACAGGCGCTCTCGCGTTTAAACCGCAGTGCGCCCAGGCTGGGTAAAAAAACCGAAGACCTGTTTGTGCTGGATTTCTTTAACTCTGTCGAAGATGTGCAGGCGGCATTTAACCCCTTCTATACCGCCACGTCGCTGTCCCGGGCAACCGATGTCAACGTGCTTCATGAACTGAAGGATGAGATGGATGATGCGGGCGTATATGAGTGGTACGAAGTCGAAGATTTTGTTGCGCGCTATTTCAATAATGAAGATGCACAAACGTTAAGCCCTGTTATAGATCGGGCGGCGGCACGCTTTGCCAGCGAGCTGGAACTGGAGCCAGAGCAAAAAATAGATTTTAAAGTTAAGGCCAAGCAGTTTGTGAAGATTTACGGCCAGATGGCATCGATCATGCCTTATGAAATGGTGGCATGGGAAAAACTGTTCTGGTTCCTGAAGTTCCTGATACCTAAACTGATCGTAGAAGACCCGGACGCAGATGCGTTCGACAAATTACTGGAGTCAGTAAATTTAAGCTCCTACGGCTTACAGCGGGTTAAGCTGGGTCATGGCATCAAGCTGGATGCAGCTGAAACGGAAGTCGATCCTCAGAACCCGAATCCCAGAGGTGCGTACGGTACAGAAAGAGAGACCGATCCGCTGGATGAGATCATTCGCAACTTCAATGAGCGCTGGTTCCATGGGTGGCGCGCCACGCCCGAGGAGCAGAAAATTAAGTTTGTGAATATGGTCAATAGCGTGCGCAACCACCCGGACTTTGCCGCCAAGTATCAAAACAACCCGGATCCGCACAACCGGCAGTTGGCCTTTGACAAGATGCTGAAGGAAGTTATGCTGCTACGCCGGAAAGAAGAGCTGGAACTCTATAAGCTTTACGCCAATGACCCGGCATTTAAAGCATCATTGACCCAAAGCATGCAGCATATGCTCGACCAGGGCGGCGGAATGGGTGCGCAACCCCCGGCACAATAATCAACGGAGCCTGCTGATTATGCATTTGCAGTTTTTAGGAACCGGAGCCGGTACGCCGAGCCGCGAGCGTAATGTGACCGGCATCGCGCTGGATTTGCAGGGCGTGCGTAATAATGTCTGGCTGTTTGACTGTGGCGAAGGCACACAGCATCAGATCCTGCGCACCCCGATCAAACCCGGCAGGATCGAAAAGATCTTTATCACGCATTTGCACGGCGATCATATCTTTGGTCTGCCGGGGCTGCTCACCAGCCGTTCAATGAATGGCTGTGTTGAACCGATGACGCTGTACGGGCCTTCGGGGATAAAAACCTTCGTTGAAACCAGCCTCAGTCTCAGCGGCTCCTGGCTGAACTTCCCGCTGGAAATTATCGAAATCAGCGCGGGCGAAGTGTTTCAGGACGCGCATTTTCGCGTTACCGCTTACCCGTTGACTCATCCGGTAGAGTGCTATGGCTACCGCATTGACGAGCACGACAAACCCGGCGCGCTTGCTGCCCAAAAGCTGGCGGCGCACGGCGTCCCGACGGGGCCTTATTTCTACGACCTCAAGCAGGGGCGCAGCGTGACGCTGGCTGACGGGCGTATTATCAACGGCTGGGATTATGTCGGCAGCAAGATAAAAGGGCGCAGTCTGGCTATTTTTGGCGATACCGCACCAACGGCAGCGGCAGTTGAGCTGGCTGCAGGGGTTGATGTCATGGTGCATGAAGCCACGCTGGAAGTGGCGATGGAGGAGAAAGCGAACGCGCGCGGTCACTCTTCAACGGTGCAGGCGGCACAGGTGGCGCAGCAGAGCGGGGCGAAAAAATTAATCATTACGCATCTTAGCTCACGCTATCTGCGTCACGACTGCGAGCGCCTGCTGGCAGAGTGTCGTGCGGTATTTCCGCACACCGAGATGGCGCATGACTTTGCGCTGTTTACCCTGTAAAACACGCGGGGCGGGTGCGCTAAAGCATCGCGGCCAGCCCCTGACGGGGGGTTCCGGCGACCAGTGCGGGGTCGGTAATGCACTCCCGCACTGGCCGTCAGCGATTATTCCGGCACAATCCAGTTCACTTTAGTGTGGCCGGTTCCCGCAGGCACCAGCATTTTATGCAGCCACGGCAGCACGTTTTTCATCTGCTGTTCCAGCTTCCACGGCGGATTAATCACAATCATGCCGGAAGCCGTCATGCCGCGCCGATCGCTGTCCGGGCGCACCGCCAGCTCAATCTGCAAAATACGGCGGATGCCGGTGGCCTCCAGCTCGTTGCACATGCGCTTGATTTGCTGGCGCAAAACCACCGGATACCACAGCGCGAACACCCCGGTGTTGAAGCGCTTATAACCTTCCTGAATGCCTTTAACCACATCCTGATAGTCGCTTTTCATCTCATAGGGCGGGTCGATCAGGATTAAACCCCGGCGCGACGGCGGCGGCAGTTTAGATTTCAGCTGCTGATAGCCGTCGGCACGTTCGGTACGTGCGCGATCGTCTTTCAGGAATTCATTGCGCAGCAGTGGGAAGTCGCTGGAGTGCAGTTCAGTCAGCTGCAGCTTGTCGAATTCGCGCAGCAGGAAGCGGGCAATCAGTGGCGACCCCGGGTAATAGCGCAGTTTACCGCCGGGGTTAAGATTTTTAACCACGCCGATATAGGCGGCCAGCTCCTCCGGTAAGTTTTCCTGTTGCCAGATCCGGGCGATGCCTTCCAGATACTCGCCGGTGCGCTCCGCATGCTCACCGCTCAGCTGATAGCGCCCGGCACCCGCGTGAGTGTCGAGATAGAGATAAGGTTTATCTTTCTCATTCAGCGCGCTGATAATCAGGCTTTGCACGGTGTGTTTAAGAACGTCGGCGTGATTGCCGGCATGAAAACTGTGGCGGTAACTGAGCATTTATCTATATCCTGTTGAATTTATAAGGTTTTAATTGATGGTGAATCAATTTTCACAATTATTACCCCACGGATTACCCACAGAACGGCGCACAGCAGCGGATGCAGGAAAAAGCATGAGAACCTTTTAAGGCGAGGGATTATATCAGGGATGGCTGCCGGATGGGCTGCCGTTCTTTCGCTTTTACCGGGTAAACGGCCTTGAGTTAACCAAAACCGGCTGTGCTGTATCAATAGCAGGATAGAGAATAATCTGAATAACAAAAAATCAGGATGGAACGCTATATTTAGAAAATATCTTCACGCGTTTTATCAACGGGAATTGAATTGTAATGTGAAAAGGATAAGGCATTATTCAATAATAAAATAAAGGTAACTATATGAAAGTTGATCCTTTTTGCTCTGATGATAAATCTTCTGTAGATCTGAGAAAAATAAAAAATGAACGAAGATGCTCATTAACCGGCATAGATAATAACGTGCTATTGAATTGCATTAATCATGTAGAAAACACTCCCGGGAAGCTAAAGAGAGTTAAAGCCAGCAAGGAATTAAATCAGATCGTCAGTTATCTTCCTGACAAGACCTTATGTAAAGTAGAGTATAAGCTGTTGCCCGGGTTATCCCATCTTAGCGTAGAGAAATATGTGTATTGCGGTATGGTTGCAGGGTTCCCCACGAGTAATCTGGGAATGACGATAGGTGATGACGGGTACTTGCTTTTAATTAAGGGAAAGAGTTTCAATCTGATTGAAGGGCTATATAAAAAGTTAAATGGAGGTTATGAATACTACACGGCTGCGCTGACTGATTTTCAATGTGGCATCAAGTTGAGTCGCATTTATGTTAACGAGAGTGGCATTCTGACAGGTGAAGAAAAATACACCGGAAAGGTCTGTTCAATTGAAATAAAGCCCGCCTCAAGTCAGGAAGATATAGAAGGGCAATACGTATCATTAGCATTCCTTGATGAGATAAAGGATGAACGTGATAAACTGGTGTTTAAAACAGACAATGACACACTGATATCATTCAGTTATGGTGCAGGGAAGCTATGGGCTAAAATAATCCAGGAGGCCGGCAACGCATCCGATTTCTCAAGCGGATATGCTGAAATTAAGCTACCATTGAAAAATAAATATAAGATTATAAATATCAAAAGAGCAATAAATGAATTGCAGATCGCCGTCATGTCAGGAAATAAGTGCAGAATTTACTATCTTAACCCAATGCATATTTCTTTAGATGATTCCTTCGCAAGGAAACTCAGTCACAAGCCCCCGCAAATTTTCTCTTCTCGTTTGGGCAGCGATCCGCATGAAAAATATCATGCCGGACAACCCTTTTCTTCAGACCGTAGGGGGAACTTCAGTGCCAGACGTATTCCTTTATTCTCCTCTGTTGCAAATAATTCAAGATTTAATTTCAAGGAAGCCAGCTTAAAAAAAGCGGAGGGCAGGAATATCCAGGCAGCAATTGACGTGGCTAAAGGATTGGACATAGGTATAGGTGGGATTTACTCAACAACATCAGGTATGATAACCCATATTAATTCAGGTCAACCCCGTCATCGTGGTGAATACGGGAATCCGTCATTTGAATCCAGGCTGGAATTTTTAACATCATGGGGAAAAAAAGTATCTGGCGTACTCAATGATGCGTTAGGCCACAGGCAAAAATTGGGTTTATCTGATGCCCTGACAGAATTGAGCCAGAAACTGCATGTGAAAGATACCATTCATATAACAAGTTCCGAGCGGGTATCTGGTTTTTTTGGCATTGCCTCTGGCGGAATACCGTTCTGTCCGGGTTGGTTCGCTGGCATTCTTGGTGGGATCTCCTTTAGTCACAGTTTATCCCTGTCAAGAACGGATCAAGACAGTATTAAACTCACATTCACTCATCAGTTTCAACGCGGAGTCACCGGTCTTGTGGGAACGGGGCAGGGATTAGAGAGGACATTGCTCGGTTTTCACGGTCTGGACTATATGACGGTACTACCTGCTGAAGCAAATCTCATTATTGCCACTCAATTGTCTGATAAAAAGGATTTTACTTTCCGCCTGTCGAACAATGATTTCATCCTGTTCATGAGACAGTTTGATAAGGGGGCCATAGATCCAGGATTAAAAAAATATATTATTAGCCAGTCAGAGTTGACTGAGCTGAAGGAAAAAGAGTTTGTCATAATGCTTGAAGCTAAGTCTGAACTAAGGTTAGAAGTGGGTGGAATGGCTAATCCAAACACTTATTTAGTGGTGCCCCGCACTGCGCTGGGTGCCAGACTTGCTTTAGAGGTGCTAAAAGCGAGGTCAACCTCGCAACTGATCGTCGATAAAAATGATAATATCACCAGAATTAATCAATATAACGCCGTGCTCATGAATCCTGAGCTGGATATTTTTAAAGAAACAAAGATCATGCCTGTTGCTATTTACAGTGGAGAACCGGTTTTATGTGTCCCGTTACCCTTAACAGAAGAGTCTGCAGTTATCCAGCAGTTCAGGACTGAGCATGGCGGGGCGCGGTGGGATAACGTGGTGATGAAGCATTTAAAACCGAGTGGCAACATAAAGTCAGACAGCGAAAAAGACATCAAAGAATATTATAGCCAAAAATATAATATCAGTGAACTTAACAATATCCCATTTTTCCTCACCCTGGTTGACGGCTCGTCGGCGCGGAAAGGGCTTACGTTAGAGCAGGTGGCCAAATATGAAGGGATCGTTAACTCAATGATGAAGAAAATTTATGCAATAAAAAACGCTGTCTCGCAGCAAGAAAGAATGAGCTTGGGGAAATCTTGTATGATAACCTTGATTTCTCACTACGAGACGATCGGACATTATTCCGCGAATAGCCCTCATGGCTTGCGATTAAAAAGACTGGAACTTCGACGATTAGGGACGTTAAGCCACGAGACGGCGACAGTTCCACTTTCAATCATTTACTTCTTGAGCAAGAATGAAATATCGTACGATGAGCGTTTGGGGGATATTAGTTTTTTATATCGGCATGAAGCCGATATAACGCCGTTTACTATAGAAAGTAGATTGAAATTCCTTTACTGATCGCTTGAAAAAATTTAGCGGGCTTTTTCGCAGTCAGGCAGCCCAGCATTTTATGGCTCTGATTCAGAGCATGCGTGGTCGGCTGTTACCCAGAAACAAGGCTCTGTATGGGTTGTCTGTCACTGTGGATTTGCCAGGAAACCGTTGTGTTATTGCGTTAGCCGCATGAATACCCGGCGGGAAGGATGTTGGGAGTATGCCTTTTATATTCAGGGTGCTGATATTAGATAAATTGAAAGGAGTCTTATTATGCTTTTGTCAAGGATAGCCAGTCATTGTGTTTATACAGCGGGTGGTTTCGTTCAGGGAAACGTCGGTTCCAACGTGAGGGGGGTGCTGTCTAAACTGCATAATGTTAAAGTGACCGATTGCGGACAGCACTCTGCCAGGGATCTTTCCCCGCAGGGTATGGCTGCCAGCCTGGGTAAAGGCCAATCAACTGAGTCGGCACAGGACAATTCAGCCTTTCTTCGGGAGATTTGTGGGGGGTTGAAGAAGGCCGAAACATTCAGTGGAAGTACGAGCGTAACATATGACTTTACAGGCAATAAAAATGCCAGTGAGTAGCAGTTCCGGCCTGAGTCAAAGTGGGCAAAAGCAGTCGGAGGTTCCCCCGCAGGGTATGGCTGCCAGCCTGGATAAAGGCCAACTAACGCAGTCGGCAAAGAAACCCATCTCTNCAGCCTTGCCACAGGAGATTCATAAGGGGTCGAATCAGTTTAAAAATTCCAATGGAAGTACGAGCAGAATATATAACTTTTTAAACCAAAAAATGCCAGTGAGTAGCAGTTCCGGCCTGAGTCAAAGTGGTCTAAATCAGTCGGAGGCTCCCCCGCATGGTATGGCTGCCAGCCTGGGTAAAGGCCAATCAACTGAGTCGGCACAGGACAATTCAGCCTTTCTTCGGGAGATTTGTGGGGGGTTGAAGAAGGCCGAAACATTCAGTGGAAGTACGAGCGTAACATATGACTTTACAGGCAATAAAAATGCCAGTGAGTAGCAGTTCCGGCCTGAGTCAAAGTGGGCAAAAGCAGTCGGAGGCTCCCCCGCATGGTATGGCTGCCAGCCTGGNTAAAGGCCAACTAACGCAGTCGGCAAAGAAACCCATCTCTCCAGNCTTGCCACAGGAGATTCATAAGGGGTCGAATCAGTTTAAAAATTCCAATGGAAGTACGAGCAGAATATATAACTTTTTAAACCAAAAAATGCCAGTGAGTAGCAGTTCCGGCCNGAGTCAAAGTGGACTAAAGCGGCCGGAGGTTCTCCCGCAGGGTATGGCTGCCAGCCTGGATAAAGGCCAACTAACGCAGTCGGCAAAGAAACCCATCTCTCCAGCCTTGCCACAGGAGATTCATAAGGGGTCGAATCAGTTTAAAAATTCCAATGGAAGTACGAGCAGAATATATAACTTTTTAAACCAAAAAATGCCAGTGAGTAGCAGTTCCGGCCTGAGTCAAAGTGGACTAAAGCAGTCGGAGGTTCTCCCGCAGGGTATGGCTGCCAGCCTGGGTAAAGGCCAGCCAACGCAGTCGGCAAAGAAACCCATCTCTCCAGCCTTGCCACAGGAGATTCATAAGGGGTCGAATCAGTTTAAAAATTCCAATGGAAGTACGAGCAGAATATATAACTTTTTAAACCAAAAAATGCCAGTGAGTAGCAGTTCCGGCCTGAGTCAAAGTGGACTAAAGCGGCCGGAGGTGTCCCCGGCCTTGCCACGGCAGGCTACCGTGGGAGTTAACCTGGGAAATGTGAAAGTGACCGATGGCGAACAGCACCCTGCAAGGGGTCAGCAGCAAGTCAGTACGTCGGTTTCCCAGCAGGGTATGGCTACCAGCCTGGGTAAAGGCCAATCAACTGGGTTGGCACAGGTACGCATTAATTCAGCCTTTCTTCGGGAGATGCGTGAGGGGGTGAAGGGGGCCGAAAAATCCAGTGGAACTACGAGCGTGATAAGTGACCTTACAGACACAAAAAATCCAGAGAGTCGCCGTTCCCGCCTGAGTCGAAGTTTTGCAATCTGGCTACAGAAGGTTCGTAGCGGGTCGAAGGAGTTCGAAACGCTTAAATCCCCCTCATTGATAATGGCAGCTATGAATTCGAAAAATGCACGATAATGCAAGCAGTATGACCCGATGCGTCCAACCGCCTGTTACTGAAGGCAAAAGTTGTCATTGACCGGCATCGTCAATGTAAGGCTGCAACAGCGATATTTGGGGCAGCCTTCAGGCTGCCCCAGCTCCCGGTTATTCTTTCACTTTGACGTTAACCGTTATCCACTTAATGCCATGAAATGAACCCTGTAAGCAATCACTTTGCCAGCGGTTGTGGGGCAGGCATGTCGCTTTTGGTCGGCACAGGCGTTTCCCTCATCAACGGGCGATCAGCCCGGCCGCTGTAGCACCGGATAGGTGAAGAACAGCAGATGCAGCATATTAAAAGCAAAATGCAACAGGGTGGCGACCCATAGTCGTCCGCTCCACATCCATGCCAGGCCATAGACAAGCCCGGCGAGCGTGGCAAACATGACCAGCAACAGCCCGCCAGAGAAATGCGCGCAGCCGAATAACAGCGCAGCAATCAGCAGGGCTGGCCTGTCGCCGAGCAGGTTGCTCAGCCGCTGTTGAAGGTAGCCACGGAACAGCGCTTCTTCCGCCATCGAGACAAAAAACAGGTTGGCCAGCATAAATGCGCCCAGCCACTCGGGCAGATGCGGCTCTACTTTCAGTCCCCCGGCGAGGGTGGCGGCCAGCAGCAGCAGCGGTATCGACATCACCAGCACCAGCCACCACACGCGGTTAGCCGGGGGCTTTGCCGGGTGCTGTAACAGGCTGGGCAGGCAGGCCAACAGCAAGAACGGGATCAGGGCTTTATCAAGATTGTAGTAAAAAGTGAACGGCGCACTCTGCGGCCCGGCCTGCACGCCGGAAACGATCGCCAGGTTATGAAAGCCGGGGATCAGATGCAGCATCAGAGCGACAGCGCTGGCGACCAGAATCATTTCACCGGCCAAAGGCAATGGCCCGGGCTTTTTTTGCCGGCTGCGATAAATAGCAACGATGCCGATTAACGCCAGCGCGGCGATAGCGGGCATGGACAATGTCTGGTGACTGATAGCCAGCCCCAGCGCAACCAGCATTAGCACCAGTGCACCGCGCAGATACAGCGGCAGCAGCAGCAGTGAGGCTGCCAAAACATACCACATAGTTACACTCCCTGTTTATTATGAGGTTATGAGGATTTAAGAACGTGGCAGTATGCAATGCCTCCTGATGAGTGGCAAATCGTAAAGTGCGACAGACAATTGATTAAGGGCGCTTGCGCGATGGAGCATTGATTTTCACCGTATTTGCCCCCATCTTAGTCAAATTGCCCATACAACGAATACAGGACTGCGCTATGACCAACCCGTTACTCTCCTCTTTTACGCTTCCCCCTTTCTCCGCGATTAAACCTGAACATGTGGTGCCTGCCGTGACAGAGGCGCTGGATAAAAGCCGGTCAGTGGTGGAGGAGGTTGTGGCTCAGGGCGCTCCTTACCGCTGGGATAATCTGGTGCAGCCGTTGGCGGAAGTGGATGACCATCTTAGCCGTCTGTTTTCACCGGTTAGCCATCTTAACTCGGTGAAAAACAGCCCGGAACTGCGCCAGGCCTACGAACAAACGCTGCCGCTGCTATCGGAGTACAGCACCTGGGTTGGGCAGCATGAAGGGTTGTATCAGGCTTATCGCGATCTGAAAGAGGGCGGCAACTATGCGGCTCTGGATATTGCGCAGAAAAAAGCGGTGGATAACGCTCTGCGAGATTTTGAGCTTTCCGGCATCGGGCTGACTAAAGAGAAGCAGCAGCGCTATGGCGAGATCGCCGCACGTTTGTCCGAACTCGGCTCCACCTACAGCAACAATGTGCTTGATGCCACTATGGGCTGGAGCAAACTGATTGCTGATGAAAGTGAGCTTTCCGGTCTGCCGGAAAGCGCGCTGGCGGCGGCGAAAGCCCAGGCGGAAGCCAAAGAGCAGGAAGGTTGGCTGCTGACGCTGGATATCCCAAGCTACCTGCCGGTGATGACCTACTGCGACAATCAGGCGCTGCGCGAAGAGCTGTACCGCGCCTATTCCACCCGTGCTTCCGATCAAGGGCCTAACGCCGGCAAGTGGGACAACAGCGCGGTGATGGCAGAGGAACTGGCGCTGCGCCATGAACTGGCTCTACTGCTCGGTTTTGCCTCTTACGCCGACAAGTCGCTGGCGACCAAAATGGCAGAAAACCCGGCGCAGGTGACCGATTTCCTGAGCGATCTGGCGAAGCGCGCCCGTCCACAGGCGGAGCAAGAGCTGGCCCAGCTGCGCGCCTTTGCGAAAAAAGAGTACGGCATTGAGGAACTTCAGCCCTGGGATTTGACCTACTTTGGTGAAAAACAGAAGCAGCACCTGTACGCCATCAGCGATGAGCAGCTGCGCCCGTACTTCCCGGAACAGCGTGCGCTTGGCGGCCTGTTTGAAGTGGTGAAACGCATCTATGGTGTTACCGCCAAAGAGCGTCACGATGTTGACATTTACCATGTGGACGTGCGTTTCTTCGACCTGTTCGACGAAAGCGGCGAGCTGCGCGGCAGCTTCTACCTTGACCTGTATGCGCGCGAGAACAAGCGCGGCGGGGCGTGGATGGATGACTGCGTTGGCCAAATGCGCAAAGCCGATGGCAGCCTGCAGAAACCGGTAGCTTACCTGACCTGCAACTTTAACCGCCCGGTCAGCGGCAAACCTGCACTGTTCACTCATAATGAAGTGACCACCCTGTTCCATGAGTTTGGCCACGGCCTGCACCATATGCTGACGCGCATTGAAACCCCCGGCGTCTCCGGCATTAACGGCGTCCCCTGGGACGCCGTCGAGCTGCCAAGCCAGTTTATGGAAAACTGGTGCTGGCAGCCGGAAGCGCTGGCGTTTATCTCCGGTCATTATGAGACGGGCGAACCGCTGCCGCAGGAGCTGCTGGATAAAATGCTGGCGGCGAAGAACTATCAGGCGGCGCTGTTTATCCTCCGTCAGCTGGAATTCGGCCTGTTCGACTTCCGCCTGCACGCCGAGTTTGACCCGGCTAAAGGTGCGCAGATCCTGGATATGCTGAAAGAGATTAAAAAACAGGTTGCCGTGATGCCTGGACCAGAATGGGGCCGTTTCCCACATGCCTTTAGCCATATCTTCGCCGGAGGCTACGCGGCAGGTTACTACAGCTATCTGTGGGCCGACGTACTGGCGGCCGATGCCTGGTCGCGCTTCGAAGAGGAGGGCATCTTTAACCGTGAAACCGGGCAGTCCTTCCTGGACAATATTCTGACGCGCGGCGGTTCCGAAGAGCCAATGGCGCTGTTCCGCCGTTTCCGTGGTCGTGAACCAAAGCTGGATGCGATGCTGGAACACTACGGAATTAAAGAACAGGGCAGCAAAGGATAAGCCATCAGTGAACATCTGTTTGTTAGATGAATCAGGCGCCGGAGACGGCGCCTTATCTGTTTTAGCCGCCCGCTGGCAGCTGCAACACGATAACAGCGCGCCGATGGCGCTGGTTCTGACGCCACGGCATCTCGAACTGCGCAAGCGTGATGAGCCTAAACTCGGCGGCATATTTGTTGATTTTGTCAGCGGAGCGATGGCGCATCGACGTCAATTTGGCGGTGGCCGGGGCGAAGCGGTGGCAAAAGCCGTTGGCATGAAAAGCGGCTATCTGCCGGATGTGGTTGATGCCACGGCGGGGCTGGGGCGAGATGCCTTTGTGCTGGCGGCGCTCGGCTGCCGGGTACGTATGCTGGAACGCAACCCGGTGGTGGCGGCGCTGCTCGATGATGGTTTACGCCGTGGCTATGCCGATATTGAGATCGGCCCCTGGCTGCGCGAAAGGCTGACGCTGCTGCACGCTTCCAGCCTGTTGGCGCTCAGCGATATCACCCCGCCGCCGGACGTGGTGTATCTTGACCCGATGTACCCGCATAAGCAGAAAAGTGCGCTGGTGAAAAAAGAGATGCGCGTGTTTCAGTCGCTGGTGGGAGCCGATGACGATGCGGACGGGCTGTTGCAGCCAGCGCGAACGTTGGCGAAGAAGCGCGTAGTGGTGAAACGCCCGGGCTACGCGCCGCCGTTAGCGGGTCTTAATACGCCAAACGCGGTAAACACCAAAAGCCACCGCTTTGATATTTATGCCCCGCTAGCCCGGTGAGGCCGACGACCCCGCCATGCCTGGGCTAGTCGTCGTCATCGTCGTCATTCAATGGAACGATCAACATATCAACATGGATGGTGTTAATCAGCTGGCGCGCCGAGGACATCAGTTTGCTCCAGAAATCCTGGTGATGGCCGCAAACCACTAAATCCACCTGATACTGCTTGATGGCGTCGACCAGCACCTGGCCAAGGTCGCCGCTGCCGCTTAAGGTTTCCGCAATCGGATAACCAGCGCTGGCCGAAAGCTCTGTCAGGGCGCTGTGCGTCTCTTGCGAAAGCCGCTTCTGCATATCGCCGAGGTTAACGTCAATCAGCCCGGTATACAGATCTGAATAGTTCACATCAACGTGGATCAGTGAGACTTTGGCGTTGTAGGGGCGCGCCATTGATACGGCTCTGCCGACCAGCAGCTTGCTTTCAGGTGAAAGGTCGACGGCAATCAGAATGTGTTTGTAGGACATATAAATACTCCTTTGCGCGTAAGTGCTGACAGGCAGTATAGCGAAAAATGTTGCCAATTGTTGTGGCTTACGGCCGCCTTTACGCAGACGAAAGCAATATTACCCTTCAACTATTTCATTGCGAATAGGGACATCACGCTGGAAAAAAATTAAGCAGATCTCCTACACTGAATAGTGAGGGTAGCAGGCACTGTTTTATACCGCCGAGCGCTTTGCAACAAGAATCTCAATAATGAGGGTAGGCGGAGTCATCGGCAGGTGTTCCACGCATTTGCGCGATGAATGGCCGGGAGGGAGATGATGATCAGCACCGTTGCGCTATTCTGGGCTATTTGTGTCGTCTGTGTGATAAATATGGCACGCTATTACTCTTCTCTGCGTGCTCTGCTGGTGGTGCTTCGCGGCTGCGATCCGCTGCTTTATCAGTATGTGGATGGGGCCGGTTTCTTTACTTCTCACGGCCAGCCGGGCAAGCAGGTGCGGCTGATAGGCTATATCTGGGCGCAGCGCTATCTTGACCACCACGATGACGAGTTTATCCGCCGCTGCCAGCGGCTACGTGGGCAATTTATGTTAACCAGCGCGCTTTGTGGGCTGGTGGCGATCGCCCTGATTGGGCTGGTCATCTGGCACTAACCCCCGTGAATAAAAATGCCAGTCACTGCAGCGACTGGCATCCTGGTGCGGTGAGTTTCCGGGTTAAATCAGCTTTAACGCCAGCCAGTAAAGCACACCTGAAAGCAAAATCGAGATTGGTAGGGTAAAGATCCACGCCAGCAGGATGTTCTTAATGGTGCGCCCCTGAACGCCACCGCCATCAACCAGCATGGTGCCGGCTACGGAGGAGGAGAGAACATGGGTAGTCGATACCGGCATTCCGGTATAGCTGGCCACGCCAATAGATACCGCCGCCGTCATCTGCGCCGACATCCCCTGAGCATACGTCATGCCTTTCTTGCCGATTTTCTCACCGATGGTGGTAGCAACACGACGCCAGCCAACCATGGTTCCCAGCGACAGCGCTAACGCCACGGCAACAATAATCCATACCGGGGCATACTCCACGGTATTCAGCAGATCGCCCTTCAGCTTGGTCAAGAAACGTTTGTCGTCAGACGGGGTTCCCGGCAGCCTGGCCGCTTTTTCTGCGGTGTCTGAAATGCACATCAGCAGGCGGCGTAGCTGGCTGCGCTGCTCCACGTTCAGAGCATCGTAGCTGGAGAGATTGTTCAACAGCCCCTGTGCCAGATGAATAGCAGGTAAAGCGCGTGCCGCATCACAGTGGAAGTCATGCGGCCCGGATTTCTGTTCTTCTGGCGTTGGCAGCGTAGGGGGTGACATCTGGATAACCTGCTTCAGGGAAGAGGCATGCTGCTGGTAATACTGCTCCAGGTGGTTGACCGCATCGCGAGTGCGGGTGATGTCATAACCGCTGGAATTCATATTGACCACGAAACCTGCTGGCGCAACGCCGATCAGCACCAGCATAATCAGGCCGATCCCTTTTTGACCATCGTTAGCGCCGTGCGAATAGCTCACGCCAATCGCCGAGACAATCAGTGCGATCCGGGTCCAGAACGGCGGCTTTTTCTTGCCGTCGAGCTTTTCGCGTTCTGCCGGCGTCATATGAATACGCCGCCGTTTTTTATTGCCACTCCAGCATCGACGCAGAATAAACACCAGCCCGCCCGCAATCACTAAGCCGACAATCGGTGAAATAACCAGCGACATAAAGATACCGATCATTTTAGGGATATTCAGCGCATCCACCACCGAGGTACCCGTCAGCAGCGCGTTGGTGAGGCCAATACCAATGATGGCACCAATCAGAGTATGGGAACTGGAAGCCGGTAAGCCGAAATACCAGGTGGCGAGGTTCCAGATGATAGCGGCAAGCAGCATGGAGAAGACCATAGCCAGACCGTGCGCAGACCCTACGTTAAGCAGGAGATCGGTGGGTAACAGATGGACAATAGCGTAAGCCACGCTTAAGCCGCCCAGCAGCACGCCAAAGAAATTGAATACTCCCGCCATAACGACCGCTAACTGCGATCGCATTGCACGAGTATAGATGACGGTTGCCACCGCGTTGGCCGTGTCATGGAAACCATTGATGGCTTCGTAGAACAAGACAAACAGCAGAGCAAGTATCAATAACAGGCCGGTATTGAGATCGAGACCAGCAAACAGATGTAGCATAAGCGTTACGCCATTTTTGAGGACATGAACGCGGCGCATTATCAGCGACAAACCGCACCCGGGGAAAGTGAAATATAGACTTTTTTTGACATTAATGCGTCAGTAAAGTGACATTATCCATTGGAATTATTTCTAAATCAAAAAGTTAAAAAAATGTTTTGTCGCTGTTTTGGCGTGAAGCTGGTAACCACGCCTTCAACTCACTACAATCAGCGTTTTGACGGCCTGGACGGAGTGTGTGGTGGAGAAGTTTGACGTTATCGTAATTGGCGCCGGTGCGGCTGGCCTGTTCTGCGCGGCTCAGGCCGGGCAAAAGGGGCGGCGCGTGCTGCTGATCGATAATGGCAAAAAGGCCGGACGTAAGATTTTGATGTCAGGCGGCGGGCGCTGCAACTTTACCAACCTCTACACCGAACCGGCGGCCTATTTGTCGCAAAACCCGCATTTTTGCAAATCTGCGCTGGCGCGTTATACCCAGTGGGACTTCATCGACCTGATGAATCGCCATGGTATTAGCTGGCATGAGAAAACCCTCGGCCAGCTATTTTGTGATGACTCGGCGCAGCAGGTGGTCGATCTGCTGCTGAAAGAGTGTGCGGACGGGCAGGTGACGTTGCGTCTGCGTAGTGAGGTCGTTGAACTCACACGCGATGATGGCGGCTACAGGCTACAGCTGAACGGCGCAGAGGTT
Source organism: Erwinia pyrifoliae DSM 12163 (assembly GCF_000026985.1). Classification (NCBI taxonomy): domain Bacteria; kingdom Pseudomonadati; phylum Pseudomonadota; class Gammaproteobacteria; order Enterobacterales; family Erwiniaceae; genus Erwinia; species Erwinia pyrifoliae. The sequence continues at coordinate 3,828,917 of NC_017390.1, read as the reverse complement.
CGGGCCGGGAAACTGGTGATCGCCAGCGGCGGCTTGTCGATGCCGGGCCTGGGCGCATCACCGTTCGGCTATAAAGTAGCAGAACAGTTTGGCCTGAAGGTATTCCCCACCCGCGCCGGACTGGTGCCGTTTACCCTGCATAAACCCTTGCTGGAACAGTTGCAGGCCTTATCCGGCGTGTCGGTGCCATCGACCATCGCCGCTGAAGACGGCACGGTTTTTAAAGAGGCGCTGCTGTTTACCCATCGCGGCCTGTCAGGACCGGCGGTATTACAGCTGTCCAGCTACTGGCAGCCGGGCGAATTGATTACGGTAAACCTGTCTCCCGCGCAGGATATTGATGCGTTTCTGCATGACGAGCGTCACGCTCATCCTAATCAAAGCCTGAAAAATACCCTTGCTAAGCGGCTGCCGAAGCGCCTGGTTGAGTGCCTGCAGCTGCTGGGCATCATACCGGAATGTACCCTTAAACAGCTCAACAGCCGCCAGCAGGGCGAATTGGCCAGCGCTCTGCACCAGTGGCGCGTGCAGCCAAACGGCACCGAAGGCTACCGTACAGCCGAAGTCACACTTGGCGGCGTGGACACCAGCCAGCTGTCGTCTAAAACCATGGAAGCACGCGATGTGCCCGGGCTGTACTTTATTGGCGAAGTGGTCGATGTCACCGGCTGGCTGGGCGGGTATAACTTCCAGTGGGCGTGGAGTTCGGCCTGGGCGTGCGCACAGGCGCTGTAGCCCTCACGCCGCGCTATGCACCCGGCGCTTTATCGACATCATATAGCCTTCTGCGCAGCTGATGGCGATAAACCACGGGATCGTTCTTACCCGTTTTGAATCACTACCGCTAAGCCGCTGCAGATTATTAACCACCAGAATAAAGGTGACAGACATCGCGGATAGTGCAATCAGCACGCCCGGCAGTTTGCCGCCAACCTCCACCCGCTTAATGCCCGGCACCCAGGCAATGACCACAAACAGCATACTGAGCATCCACCACGGAACATGCGTACCGGGATGCTGCTGCAAAAAGAGCTGGGTGAAGAAGCCAGGCATCGACACCACGGCGGTCTTTACCGAAAAACAGGCAATCAGCGCCACGATGGATGCCGAAGCCCCGCAGTTTTCGCCCAGCCCCTTTGAAATATAGGTATTGAAAGCGCCCGCGTCGCTGACGTGGCGGCTCATCGCAATATCGCCCACCGAGAAAATCATCAGAATGGCACAGGCCATGATACAGATAACGGGAATGCCGCCGCCGTTACCGGTGAAAATGACCGCCGGCAACCTGCCGACCACGCCGGTCAGCGGCAACCACAACAAAGAACACCAGAAAAAATAAGCCAAGAGTATTTTTTCTTAAACCGGACGCGTTGCTCATGACCAGCACCTTAGTGGTCAGTGAAAGAGACCCGGAAGAGGTGTTCTGAGCCACGAGACAGACCGGCATCATTTATCAGCAGCGACAGGCGCGGATAGAAAAAATCGGACAGGGCAGGGGGGCAACAGGTGCACTTTTTTAGTGCCGATACGCGCTAAATTTTCGCGTTCAGTGGCAGCGAATACGGTCATTCCAGGCTGCCAGCAGCGTGCGACGCTGATAGTCCAGCGGGGTGGTGCTGACCAGTTTCTTGAACTCGCGCAGGAAATGAGACTGGTCGCTGAATCCCAGATCCAGCGCGAGGGCGGAGCAGGACAGATTGCCGGGCAGGTGAAGGTTATTCAGCGCCGCCTGGCAGCGCATCATGCGGCCAAATGCCTTGGGCGACATGCCGGTGTCCTGGCGAAACTGGCGCTGGATGGTGCGACAGGTATAGCCACTTAATGCCGCCAGCTGTTCAACCCGGATATTCCCCTTATGCTGCATGATGGTTCGCACGACTGAATGAGTGACCGCCGAAGATTTACGCGCCAGTCGAGGGGTAAACCAGGTGTTAAACAACGCGATCTGCTGCGAAAATAGCGGAGTATTAAGGATTTGTTCACAGGCGTGACGCGCGTCCGGCACCACATCAAAAAAATCAAATTCGTCATCGGTCAGTTCGCATGCGGTGATATCAAGAAAATCCGGCATCACGCCGGGTGCAAAGCGTACGCCGAAATAACGGTGGTTGCAGAACAGCTCGGCGCTACGCGCTTCCAGCGTAGTGCCGCAGACTCTTGCCACGGGCCGCTCCGCATCACAATCAAAAATGATATCCACACAGCCGTCCGGCACCGCCAGCGTCAGGCTGGCTGACGGGGCCACTTCAAAACTGTAGAAGTGGGAAATGGCCGGATGGCTACCGGGTATCAACGAATAATGCTGCGCCGCGCTGAGGACAAACCAGGGCTGCTCGGGATGAATATCTGCACGATAAAGTGGGAGCATGGCGTGTGACATAGGCAAGTCCTGCAAGTGGGATGACTCACTGGTGATGCAATCCGGGTGCCATTTTTAGCGCGCTGATATCGCCGCATGTCGCAAATCTTCAATACAGCCTGCCTTCCCGGCCGTTATTTTCAATCCGTACCGCAGCGTTTAATAAGAGTAACTCACTCACTTAACGGGGTAATCGGCATGTCTGACTCAACTAAAATTGATTTTATCTATCTTTCAGAACAGGACATGATCCGCGCCGGGGTAACGGATATGCCAGCCTGTGTGGATACCATGGAAGAGATGTTTGGCCTGCTCTGGCAGGGGGACTACCGGATGGCTGGCTCAAATAATGACTCGCACGGCGCGATGGTGACATTCCCGGAAAACTCCCCGTTCCCGACCATGCCAAAACCCACCGCCGACCGCCGCTTAATGGCGATGCCGGCCTATCTCGGCGGCAGCTTCTGCACCGCCGGGGTGAAGTGGTACGGCTCTAATATTGCTAACCGCGAAAAGGGGCTACCGCGCTCGATCCTGATGTTCACCCTGAATGATGTGGAAACCGGCGCACCGCTGGCGCATATGTCGGCCAACCTGCTGTCGGCGTACCGTACCGGCGCGATACCCGGCGTGGGCGCGCGTCATCTGGCCCGTAAAAACTCGAAGGTGGTTGGTCTGCTGGGGCCGGGCGTTATGGGTAAAACCGTGATTGCCGCTTTTATCGCCGTTTGTCCTGAGATCGACACGATTAAAGTCAAAGGGCGCGGCAAACAGAGTCTGGATTCCTTTATCTCCTGGGTAACGGTCACTTATCCACAGATCGCCTCCATCGAGATTGTCGACAGTATCGAAGAGGTAGTGCGCGGCGCCGATATCGTTACCTACTGCAATTCGGGTGAAATAGGCGATCCGGCAACTTATCCGCTGGTGAAACGTGAATGGGTGAAACCCGGCGCGTTCCTCGCCATGCCGGCGTCGTGCAACATTGATGAGGGGATGGAACAGGCTGATGTGCGCAAGGTGCTGGACAATACGGGGCTTTATCATGCCTGGTTCGAAGAAGTGCCAAAGCCTGCTCACCACACTATCCCGGTGATCGGCGTGCGCTTTATGGACATGGTGGCGGAAGGGAAAATGACCCATGAGCAGCTGGAAGACATCGGCAAGATTATCGCCGGTGATGCGCCCGGTCGTCTGAATGACGAAGAGATTATCATCATGTCGGTCGGCGGTATGCCGGTTGAGGACGTCGCCTGGGGCACCGTGGTGTATCGCAACGCGCTGGAAAAAGGCATCGGCGTGAAGCTGAACCTCTGGGAATCCCCGGTATTAAGTTAACCCATCAGGAAAACATGATGACCCGCATAACTAAAGTAAAAACAGGATCGGTTCTGGAAGAGCAGGCGAGCTATTCGCGTCTTGTCGCAGTGGATAACTGGATTTTTGTCTCCAATACTGCCGGACGCCATCCCCAGACCAAAATCATTCCGGAGGAGGTCAGCGAGCAGACCCATCAGGTGTTTGCCAATATCGGGCAGGCGCTGGCTGCCGTTGATGCTTCGCTTGCTGATGTGGTGATGTCACGGGTGTTTATTCAGGACCCGCGCGACGTACCCACGGTGATGGCGATTATTGGCGAGAAGTTTCGCGGCGTCGACCCGGCAACCACTGTTACCTGCCCGCCGCTCGGCTCTACCGTCTATAAGGTCGAGCTGGAGGTGACGGCCTGGCGCGGGGCGGCAACGGCGGACGTGCAAACAATCGCGCTCGCTCTTTAACACGGATTAAGAAGGTCACTATGGCTCCTGCAATCACTCCGGTTCAGACGGCATCAACCTTTTCCTCTGCCACCACGGTTGTGGTGATTGGCGGCGGGATCGTCGGGCTTACGGCCGCATTGACGCTGGCTGAACGTCATATCCCCGTAGTGCTGTTGGAGAAAGGGCAGCTGGCGGGGGAGCAGTCTTCGCGCAATCTCGGATGGGTGCGCAAAACCAGTCGTGTAGCCGAAGATATTCCACTGGCGCAGGCATCCGATCGCCTGTGGGCAGCTATGCGGCAGCGCACCGGTTACGATGTCGGTTATCGTCAGGCGGGCATCATGTTTATTGCCCGCACCCAGGCGCAGATGGCGATGCATGAAGGCTGGCTGCAATCTGTGGCACATCTTAATCTGGATTCGCACCTGCTGAGCGCAAGACAAATTGCGCAACGGGTGCCCGGAGGGCGCGGCGCCTGGGCTGGCGGCATCTTTACGCCCTCGGATGGTCGTGCGGAGCCAACGCTGGCCTCCAGCGCGATTGCCAAAGCGGCAATCGCCAAGGGCGTGACGATAGTAGAAAATTGCGCGGTGCGTTCGCTGGTGACCTCCGGCGGCAAGGTGAGTGGCGTAGTGACGGAGAAAGGTGAAATCCGCTGCGAGCAGGTGCTGCTGGCCGGGGGGCTGTGGTCACGACGTTTCCTCGGCAATCTCGGCATTTCACTGCCCACGCTGCCGCTGATCTGTTCCGTGCTGCGTACCACGCCGATGGAGGGGCCGACGGAGATAGCGGTAGGCGCCCCGGACTTCTCATTCCGCAAGCATTGTGACGGCGGTTTTATTATTACCCAGCGCGGCGCGTTGGACGCTTCTTTGACATTGGACCATCTGCTGATAGGGATGCGTTATCTGGCGCAGCTGCGCGCCCAGCGTAGTTTTTTACGCATTTCGCTTGGCAGAAATTTCCTTCGCGATTTGGCGATGCCGCGCCGCTGGCACGCCAATCAACGCTCACCGTTTGAACGCTTACGCATGATGAACCCGCCAGCGAATTTAGCCTTGAACGCCGAGGCGATGGCGAATCTGATCAGCGCCTGGCCGGCGTTTGAGAAAGCCGAAATTGCCGATGCCTGGGCCGGAGTGATTGACGTGACCCCAGACTCCAACCCGGTGATCGGTCCGGTAGCGCGTATACCGGGACTGACGTTGGCGACCGGTTTTTCAGGACATGGTTTCGGTACTTCCCCGGCTGCCGGACAGCTGGCGGCAGATATCGTTTCCGCGTACACGCCGATAATCGATCCAAAACCCTATTGTTTTACGCGGTTTTAATCGCAGCCTGGACCAGTCGCGCAGGCTGCTTCCACGCTGGTCACTATTTTATCTGCCGTCGCTGCATTCTGCGTCCAGATACCGGTTGAAAGTCCAAAAGGCGCATCGTTAGCCATGGCCGCCACCGCGCTGCGGCTGGATAACGCCAGCCCAGCGGGCAGCAAATCCACGCCGCGCTAAGGGGCAACCTTGGCCGATGACGGAGCGAAAGCGATACTCAAACGTTATCCTCATTAACTGATTGAAACGGCTGCCCCGATAGCGATAGCTGATATTGACATGCCCAATGAACAGGCTGATATCATATAGCCCATTAGCAGAACAGCACGTTAATTTAAAATGGATCGGGTGACGTGACCTGTATGGATAATCCGACACGGACGCAAATGATGGCATTATTTCTGCGGGATGCCGCGATATCCTAATCCTTTCATCCATAACGATGATGACGTTTGTACCATTCTGCGGCAGCCTTTTAGCGGATAATGTGTTTTATACAGCAGGGGAGCCAGCACGGGAAAAGACCAAAATTACGCTAATTAACATTCTAATTCCATTAAATGCCTTAAGCTTATTTTTTAATAATTTTAAGATTTTAACTTTATTAAAGGTTCACTTATAAAACAGGCGTTTAATTCTTTCTTATTATTTTTTTATTAAAATTTATTATCTTTTTCCCAAGTGGTTGTTTGCTTTTTTACCGCAATTTAGAATGCTCTGAATTATTCCATTTCATAATGAAATCGCCGATTAATTGACGTTTTAAAAAATGGCAAAAGGGCTTTTTGATGCACGTTATTAGCGACTGTGTTTATTTTGAACTTGCAGTGAAAAAAACTATTTTAAACGAAAGTAAGATGAAGGAATGGTGCGAAAAACTGGTCGTTATCGACATGCGCTATCTGTCATCTCCCGAAGATGCCCTGAAGCGAGTCATGACTTTCTCAGACTTATTTGGCGGCCACTATTTTGTCCTGATTGGAGATTTATCAAATGTCTCATCCGAATCGTATGAAAATAATTTTTTAATCGATGCCAGGCTGGGCATGGCTGATTTTGTGCATCAGTTACGGACGTTAACCCTAAGAAAAATCACCTTAGGTCAATGTACTACCTGGCTAACAGGGCTGATCCACCATAAGGATAAGTCACAGGGTATTTCATTGACGAATATGGAAAAGAAAATCAGGGCGTTGGTGTTTAAGAATTTATCCGTTGCGAATATGGCTTCACGGCTCATGCTCAGTAATAAAACGATTTATTCCCATCTCAACAATATGAAAAATAAGTACAAGGCTCATTCTTTGAATTTTCTTTATCTCAAAATTCAAAATGGCGAGTCGCCACAATGCAGCAGAGAACAGCATGAGTTAAATCACGCCGGATAAAGCCACTTTGTCCTTCTCAAACGGCGCGGCAGGAGGATCGCGGTGGCAGCGCCGGGCGGGCGAAATATGCCAGGACGACCTGGGCTTGGCAGGTCGCCCGGCATCGGGCGTTAATTCAGCTTCACAGGTAGCCTGAGTTAACTGTTTGCCCTGTGCCATCCAGGCAAGGTCAGAAATCCGCTTTCAGCACGACGCGAAAGTTGGCTTTACCCGCGCGCACATGGTCCAGCGCCTCGTTAATTTTCGACATCGGGAAGAATTCAACCTGCGGCGCGATATCACGGCGCGATGCCAGCTTCAGCAGGGATCGCAGTTGGCCAGGGGAACCTGTTGAGGAACCCGTCACCGCTTTATCACCCGCTATCAAATCAAACGCGCCGACCTGGAATGGCTTCATCACCGCACCCACCGTGTGGAATTTGCCCTTTGGTGCCAGCGCGTCGAAATACGGCTTCCAGTTGAGATCGACCGATACGGTGCTAAGGATCAGATCGAAGCGGCCGGCCAGCGCCTTAAGGGCTTCCGGGTCGCGGCTGTTGACCACCTCGTCGGCACCCATATTGAGGATTGACTGTTTTTTATCCGGGTTGGAACTGAACGCGACCACTTCAGCACCCATTGCACGCAGGATCTTGATGGCAATATGGCCAAGGCCGCCAATGCCAATCACGCCAACGCGGCTGGTGGCGGTGATATTGCTCATCAGCAACGGTTTAAATACCGTAATGCCGCCGCACAGCAGCGGGCCGGCAGTGGCGGCGTCAAGGCTTTCCGGCAGGGGAATGACCCATTGCCAGTCGGCACGCGTTTTGTTGGCAAAGCCGCCGTTGTTCAGTACGGTCGGCGTACTGCCCTGTTCGCAGTTAACCTGCTCACCGTTAATACAGGCATCACAGTGCTGGCAGCTTTTGGCCGTCCAGCCAATACCCACGCGCTGGCCCAGCGACAGACCCTTATCTTTAGCCGCAGCACCGAGAGCGGAAACGCGCCCAATCACTTCATGGCCGGCAATGGTTGGATACTGAGAAATACCCCATGAATTATCGATCATCGACAGATCGGAGTAACAGACGCCGCAGTATTCCACTTCGACTTCCACTTCTTCTGCGGCCAGCGGCGCTGCTTCGAATTCGTACCATTCCAGCGCCTGTCCGGCTTTCATTGCCGCATAGCTTTTGATTTTCATTTGATACCTCATGTCTGGTTTGATTTCAGCGGAGATTGTAGTCGCTCAGGCAAATAAAAAGGTTTTTTCGCGAAGGCAGAGCCATAACTGCTCAATTAACCGTGGAAAAAGTGAGCCAATCAATCCGGTTAGACTGAATTGCTATCACTCGTCGTCGTTTCCGGCGGACAGGCAGCAAGGGTCATGTTCACGAAATAGCCTGCTGCATGAACCAGTACCCATTGTGAACGGGGGCACAGCGCGCCGTACCCCTCGGTGAAATGTTACTCGTTGATACGCGGATGTTGATAAATAAGATGCGAGCGTTTTGCTTCAAGCTCAGCGATCTGCTCGTTAATATCTGCGATCTTATGTTCGATATTATCGTGATGTTCCTGCAGGATCTCTTTCGCTTCAGCCATATCCGAAGCCGCAGGCGCAGCGCCACGCAGCGGCAGATTGGCCGTTTCCTTCATCATAATCCCGGTTACCAGACCAATCACCGCGACGACCATCAGATAATAAGCTGGCATATACAAATTGCTGGTCGTTTCTACCAGCCAGGCGGCAGCGGTCGGCGTCAGGCCGGCAACCAGCACCGAGATGTTAAAGGCACTGGCCAGCGCACTGTAGCGGATATGAGTGGGGAACATCGCCGGCAGGCTTGATGCCATGACCCCGGTGAAGCTGTTAAGGATCACCGCCAGCGTCAGCAGCCCGGCAAAAATCAGACCCATCACGCCGCTGTTGATCAGCATAAAGCACGGTACTGACAGCGTCAGCAGCGCGATACTGCCGATAATAACAAACGGGCGACGACCGAATTTGTCGCTCATCAGGCCCATCACCGGCTGCACAAACAGCATCCCCAACATAATGGCGATAATGATCATCACGCCATGATCTTCCGAATAATGGAGGTTATGCGACAGGTAGCTCGGCATGTAGGTCAGCAGCATGTAATAGGTCACGTTGGTGGCAATCACCAGACCGATGCAGGCCAGCAGGCTTTTCCAGTGCTTAGTGGCAATCTCTTTAAATGAGACTTGCGGCCCATCGGCCAATCCTTCCCGATCGCCCTTTTCCAGCTTGTCGACATGCTGCTGGAACGCCGGAGTCTCTTCAAGCGCGTGGCGCAGATAAAGCCCGATGATACCCAGCGGTAGCGCCACGAAGAACGGAATACGCCAGCCCCATTCAAGGAAACTCGCTTCACCGATAACCGCTGAAATCAGCACCACCAGTCCGGCACCCAGCACAAATCCGGCGATGGAACCGAAGTCCAGCCAGCTGCCCATAAAGCCACGTTTGCGATCCGGTGAGTATTCAGCAACGAAGATGGAAGCCCCGGTATATTCACCACCCACCGAGAAGCCCTGCGCCATTTTACACAGCAATAGCAGGATCGGTGCCCAGATACCAATCGAGGCATAAGACGGGATTAAACCAATACAGAACGTACTGACCGACATGATAATAATGGTTATCGACAGTATTTTCTGGCGGCCGTATTTATCCCCCAGCGACCCAAAGAACAGGCCGCCTAACGGGCGGATCAGGAAGGGCACGGAGAAGGTTGCCAGGGCGGCAATCATCTGCGTCCCTGGATCGGCGCCGGGGAAGAAAACTTGCCCCAGTGCGTAGGCAACAAAACCATAAACGCCAAAGTCGAACCACTCCATGGCATTGCCCAATGAGGCAGCTGTAATCGCCTTACGTAATCTGGCATCGTCAATAATGGTGACGTCCTTTAATCCGATAGGCTTAACACGCTTCCTACGTAATTTCATATAGAATACCCTGTCATTATCTGTGTTACCGTTTAAAAACCCGTCGTATCGGTCAGGCACCGTGTTTTAACCTGACTGTGCACGCGAGTAAAACCAACGGCAAAATGCGCCATCGTCAGGCATTGGCCGCGCGCCAATACAGCACGGCAGCACACTCTGCCAGGTATCAGTATATCGTTTCTTTGTGCACTGACATAATTTCACTAAGAAACATCCCATTACGGCTTCAATAAGCCGGGCTGGTGGCTAAGCATTCTGCTGTTCTATCCACTGCATCAGTGCAGCGCTCGACATGGGGCGCGCATAGTAATAACCCTGCATAAACACCACGCCGTGATTTCTCAAATACTCCAGCTGCAGCGGGGTTTCCACACCTTCTGCCACCACCTGCAGCGCCAGCTTGTGCGCTAACTGAATAATGATATCCAGCACCGGTGTTTCACCGTCCGCTGACTCAATGGCTTTGACAAAACCTTTATCAATCTTCAGATAGTCCAACGGGAAGGTTTGCAGATAGCTCAGGGAACAGTGACCGGTACCGAAATCATCAATTGCCACGCGGATGCCCTCACTGCGCAGCTCAGCCAGCTTATGCGCTACCTGCTCACCTTCGCTAATCAGACTGCGTTCCGTCAATTCAAGGGTAAATGTGGGCTGCAGATGGGCAATGCCCTGTGAGAACTTGCGGATATCGTTAACAAAATCATCGTGCTGGAGATGGTCCGCCGCCACGTTAACGCCAATATGGAAGCCGACAGGAACCTGCCAGCTGGCGCAATCCTTCTCGATCAGTTGCAGTAGGTGCCGGGTCAGTGAAACGATCATCCCTTCGTTTTCGGCAGCGCTAACAAAGATATCCGGGCGCACCCAGCTGCCGTCGGAGCGCTGCCAGCGCATCAGACATTCGACCCCGGCTAACTGCCCGCTCTCCAGGTTACAGACTGGCTGATAATGAACCGAGAATTCTCCAAGCGCCATCCCCCGGCGGATCTCATCCCGGTACGAGCTTCTGCGCCGCAGCCAGCTATTGGTAAGTGCGACAAACAGCACCGAGAGGATCACCGCCATTGGCATAAAGGTGAGCAGTATCTGGCACCCGTTTTGCAGTGTTTCAGTACACGGTGCGGAAATGCGGATAGAAACCGGATAATTGCTGGAACTACTATTAAAAGTGCGGGTTTTCCAGCTTTCTTGCTGATGGCTTGATGGCTCAGCGCTGGCAATTTGGTAGCCACCGCCAAACTGCATAGTGATGTGATAGCCAAGTTTCAGCCCCGTCGCCCGCATAAGATCAATCAGATACTGGCCGTCAACCACCGCGTAGCTTCCTGCTTTGCTGGATGTCTGGCGCATAAATATCACCGCAGGGCGATCCTGAACACCATAGGTGCCGGCAAGGGAGAGCGTCCACCACGATAGACTGGACGGGGGGAGGGGATGGCGAATCATACCGGCCACCGTCCCTTGGGCAGAACCAAAGGCCGATGAACAATAGACCGTGTTATACCGGGTTAAACCCACCGAGCGAAAATAGGGATTGAGCGTTCCCAGTTTCTGTAGTTGAGAGCTGATATCCGCGCAAGGCTGGTTGCTGAATGCGCGCAGATGCCCGGTCATATCCCAGGCGAGATCGCTGATGTGTTCGGCCTGGCTTAACAGCGTGGCGGCGGTGATTTCCTGCTGCCGCTCCACCGCCTGACGGGCAGCAATAAAGGAAAAAAACAGGCAAAGTAACAGCGGCAGCAGGCCGGATGCCACCAGCCAGATACGTTCATGCTTAGGCTTTACAAATGGTTGCAAGCAGATCCCCTGTGGGTGCTTAAGTGCGCACGAATAGACCGCCGCAGCGGCAAACGTTCATTGTACCAGCGCTTATTATCCAATAATTATCGTCACGCCGCAGCGCAGCTAAGAAAAACGCCCTGTTCAGGCCATTGCAGAGAAGATCTTCGCGACACAATAGTATAGTTACCGCCTGCTGCGGCCTCAGTATATAGCAGGTAACGGCCATTTTGGCGCTGAAGTCGACGAGCGGTTGCTGGTATCACCATGAGACTCAGATGGCATTCTTAACAACTAATGAAAAGCCGACGATGAGATCGAGCGATATCCCCTTTGCTACCACGGGCTGGCCTGAAATGGCGGTGGCAGAACATCCGGGCGAAACCGGCATGGCTTTTTGGCGCACCCTGCAGTGGGGTGATGCGCGGACGAGAAGAGTGGATGACAGCAGCGGTTATCTTGCCGACCCATGATGCCATAAAGGGCATATTCTGCTGTGCCTTTCCGCCCGGCTGCATATGGAACTTGATGATCGGCGGCTCTTATTGTGATGCACAACAGCCCGCATTGAGCTTTCCCGTGGAGAGCCACATTATTTCTTATCGACCGGTTCCGGTTGATATAACCGAGCTGCATCAGGCCCGGGAACCCTGTAAGCATGGTCCTTTTTAGCAGGGCGCTGCCGCGCTGTGTGTGAAGGTCAACAACATGGCTCCCACAACTTCTGGCACCTTGTGCCGCATAATGCCCGCCCTTAAGCCCGCTTGCGCCCGTTGCCTAATAAAATGGCCAGCTTGCCACCGCCCGGTGTCGATTCCATCAGGATTTTGCACACGCTGGTCAATGGCACCGACAGCAGCATGCCGACCGGGCCAAGCAGCCAACCCCAGAAGATGAGTGACAAAAACACCACGAGGCTCGACAGCCCCAGCCCGCGCCCCAATAACCGTGGCTCCAGAAGATTACCCAGCAGCATATGGATGCTGACAAACAGCGCTGCCACCAATCCTGCCTCCAGCGGAGTGTTCAGCAGTAACGCCTGTAATACCGGGGGAATACCGGCGATCACCGGGCCGATATTAGGAATAAAGTTGAGTACAAAAGCCACGATGCCCCACAGCAGGGCAAACTTGATGCCCAGCGCCAGCAGAGCCAGCCATACCAGTACCCCGGTGACCAGACTGATTAATGCTTTCAGCGCCAGGTAGTGCGTTACGCCTTTCAGCGCTTTATGCAGTCCGGCGATATGAATTTGCGGGTTGACCAGCGCGTACCGCAGTTTATAAGGCAGATGGTGGACTTCAAACAGCATAAAAATCACCGTCATGATCACCAGTACCAGCTGCGTCATGGCCCCGGAAAACTGGCGCAGCATGGTGGTGGCAACATCCATTATCGCGCCGGGATCCAGCCGCTGTGCCAGGGATGAGCTGGAGATGTTCAGGTGAAAACGGGCGGCGAGATGCTGCAACATGCTGAGCTTCTGTGCTGATTGTGCCTGCAGCTGTGGGTAGACTTCGCTGAACGCCTGCAGCGAACCGGCCACCATGATGACCAACAGTGTCAGTACCAGCAGCATCACCACCATGACCAGGGTAATGGCCATTCCGCGCCGTACTCCACGGCGGATCAGCACGCTGACCAGTGGATTGATGACGATGGCAAAAAACAGCGCCAGTAAAAAAGGCACCACAATTTCTGCTGACAGCTTGATGCCGGCAAGGATCACCACCAGGGTGGCCAGCTTCAGCAAAATATTCTGCCCAACCTTCTCCTGTAGTAATGGATTCATTGCTCCTCCGTTTTCAACGCATGCGCAGCAAGTGTAGCGGCTGTGAAAACAGGCTCCGTGACTTTAGGAATCGTCGCGATAAGGCAGGGCTGATTTGTCAGGGGAGAGGGGCGCAGCTGCCCCGGCGGCGTCGCCGCAGGATCATCCAGAACCGACGGGAAGCGCAGCCGTCAGGGCTACCGCACCGCAACGTGCCAGCCATCATGCGGACCGGGCAACCACCCTGATTGATGCCCGGACGAGTTGGCTGTTATCCACAACACAAATAAGAACATTCATTTCATTAAAAGTGAATATGGATATTTAAATTTTCAGAGGCGTCACGCAAATTTTACTATACCCACCCTCAATCCAGGGCAAAATAGCGCCTGATGCCGGTATTTTACAGCGTAAAAATCCACTTGACCAAGGCGTACCGTCACGATAAATAAACGTTATTACGGCAGCTGTCATTTTTTCTGATGCGCAGAGGGCAGCGCCATCCGCTGAGACAAATGCGATAAAAATGCGAGCCGTCACGCTAAAAAATAACTTTCCAATACGCAGTGTTTGAAAATTTTATTTCAGTGTAATACTGTTTTAGTACGCATCAGGGGTTGCCAGGTAAAGGTAGCGTACTGACGTAACACTTCCTGACCGGCAACGCATAGCCGACATCACATCCAAGAGGCCAGAACATGACTATCACAGGAAATTTTATTGGCGGTAAAACGTCTCTGAGCGCCAGCAACGAAACCATCCCGATTTACGATCCGGCAAGCGGCAAGCAGGTGCGTGAACTGACGCAAAGCACCATTGACGAAGTGGCGCATGCTGTTACGGTGGCTCATGATGCCTTTGATAGCTGGTCGCGCACCTCTCCGCTGCGCCGTGCGCGCATTCTGTTTAACTTTAAAACGCTGATGGAACAGCATCGTGATGAGCTGGCTGAACTGATTGTCAGTGAACACGGTAAAGTCTGGTCAGATGCGCAGGGTGAACTGACCCGTGGTCTGGAAGTGGTGGAGTTTGCCTGTGGTATTCCGCACCTGATTAAAGGGGAAAATTCGGCTGACGTGGGGACGGGCGTTGACAGCTATTCGCTGATGCAGCCGCTGGGCGTAGTGGTTGGCATCACACCGTTTAACTTCCCGGCGATGGTGCCATTGTGGATGTTCCCCATCGCGCTGGCCTGTGGGAACACCTTTGTGTTGAAACCGCCGGCGCTCGCCCCCTCTGCCTCGGTGCGTATGGCGGAGCTATTGAGCGAAGCGGGTCTGCCGGATGGCGTTTTCAACGTTATTCACAGCTCAAATGAAAACGCGGAACGGCTGTATAAAGATGCGCGCGTTCAGGCGGTCAGTTTTGTTGGTTCATCCACCGTGGCTGAGCATATCTACACCACTGCCAGTGCACACGGCAAACGCGTGCAGGCATTCGGCGCAGCAAAAAATCATGCCATCGTCATGCCGGATGCCGATCTGGATGCCACCGTCAACGCCATTATGGGCGGTGCGTTTGGTTCGGCCGGTGAGCGATGCATGGCGTTGCCGGTGGTGGTCGCGGTGGGCGATGATACCGCGAACAATCTGATTGCTGCACTGACACCGCTGGTGCAAGCGCTGCGCGTGGGGCCGGGTATGCACAAGGGAAGTGACGAGAATGAAATGGGGCCGGTGATTTCCGCCGCACACCAGAAGAAAGTCTTGGGTTACATCGACAAAGGGGTAAGCGAGGGGGCGAAACTGGTGGTCGACGGGCGAGAGATCCGCGTGGCAGGCCATCCTGATGGTTACTACGTTGGCGGCACGCTGTTCGACAACGTGACCACTGATATGACTATCTGGCGTGAGGAGATCTTCGGGCCGGTACTGAGTATCGTGCGTGCGCCCGACTATCAAAGCGCGCTGGCACGGGTAAACAGCCACGAGTTCGGTAACGGCAGCGCCATTTTTACCAGCAATGGCCATACCGGGCGTGATTTTGTGCGTGAGGTGCAGGCGGGAATGGTGGGGGTTAACGTTCCGGTTCCGGTGCCGATGGCTTTCCACAGCTTTGGCGGCTGGAAACGCTCGGTCTTTGGTGCGCTCAACGTACATGGCCCGGACGGCGTGCGTTTCTACACCAGGATGAAGACCGCCACGGTGCGCTGGCCGAGCGGTCAGAAAACCGTCTCTGAGTTCAGCATGCCAACGCTGGGCTAATCGCCGCTTTCATGCGGCCGTCTCTGGTGAGATAAGGAGCTGATTTCTATGTCATTACTGTACAAAGTTAACCCGCCGGATACGCAGGGGCGTATCCAGTATATTACCCCGGAAATTGCCGGTTGGCGCTATGTCGGTTTTTCAGCTTACCAGTTGAAAAAAGGGCAGTCGCTGTCGCTGGCAAGCGGTGATAAAGAGCTGTGTCTGGTACTGATCGCGGGCCTTGCCTCGGTGAAAACTCGCCAGGCCGAATTCCCGAATATTGGTAAACGCCTGTCACCGTTCGAACGTACGCCGCCTTACTCGGTTTATGTTCCGCCTGATGAACAGGTAGAAGTACTGGCAGAATCCGATCTCGAGCTGGCGGTGTGCAGTGCGCCTGGCATTTCCGGCAAACTCCCTGTACGCCTTATTGCGCCGCAGAATGTCGGCGTTGAGCGGCGCGGGAAGGGGAACAATCAGCGGCTGGTGCACAATATTTTGCCTGATGACAAGCCGGCGGACAGTCTGCTGGTGGTGGAAGTGTATACCGATGAAGGTAACACCAGTTCTTACCCGAGCCATAAGCACGATCGTGAAGATTCAGACCAGGAAACCTATCTTGAAGAGACTTATTACCACCGTTTCAACCCGGAACGTGGTTTTGCCATGCAGCGCGTTTACACTGACGACCGTTCACTGGATGAGTGTATGGCACCCTGTAATCGCGATGTGGTCACCGTGCCGCGTGGCTATCATCCGATAGCGACCATTGCCGGGTATGATAACTATTATCTCAACGTGATGGCCGGGCCGGTGCGCCTGTGGAAATTCAGCTGGGATGAGGATCACGCCTGGGTAAACAGTGCAGATTATCCGCGTAAACGGTCATCCAGCGGCTAAAATTGATGTGAACGGCGTGATATGGCGGGTGACCGGACAGGCTCACCCGTTTTTTATGCCTCTGGCTCCCGGCCTGCATTGTTCAGCGCCAGTGATACGGCCAGCGTCTGTGCCAGACACAGCGAGGCCACCTGGGAACGGAAGCCGTCGACCTGCGCTTCACGCACCACAAAACAGACATCGCTGAAAGCGGCCAGCGGACTGACCTGGCTATCGGTAATCGCTATCTGCTGCGCACCGCGCTTCGCCCCCAGCTCCACCAGCTCTACCGCTTCACGTGCATAAGGCGAGTAGCTGATGGCGATCACCACGTCTTTCGGGTTCACCATACTCAGCTGCTCGGTGAACATGCCGCCCAGCCCGTCGATCAGGAATGCACGGCGTTCGAGATGACGCAGGGCGTAGGTCAGATAGGACGCCACGCTAAACGAGCGGCGCAGACCAATGACGTAGATATTGTCTGCCTCATCAAGCAGCTTCACCGCTTTTTCCAGCTGTTCCGGATTGGCCTGCATAGCCAACTGTTGCAGCGCCTGAGCATTAACCATGCTAAATACGTTGAGGATTTCCGACGGGCTTTCCGGCGTGGCAGGCGCTTCATCCGTTGCGGTCTGGCGAAACAGGCGTGCACGTTCGGTATAGCTGACCGTCTCTTCCATCAGGTGCTGACGAAACACCTGCTTCATTTCATTGAAGCCACTAAAGCCAAAGGCGTTGGAAAAGCGGATAAGGGTGGAAGGAGGCACGTCTGCCTGCTGGGCGATGGAGGCTACGGTATCGAAGGCAATGTTGTTGCTGTTATCCAGAATATAGCGTGCCACCTGCTTCAGGCGTTTGCTCAGGGTATCGTAGCGATGACGGATATCGTCCTGTAACAGAGAAAGCTGAGTAGGATTATTGGCCATTAAGCGACTCGCTAAAAGAAAAGAAGATTTGCTGTAAGCCATTCTATCAGATGAACGATAAATTTCACTTGGTGAAGAAATCAGCAGCTTTTATTTCATCAGGTATGGGAAACAGTTCACAAAATCGTCGACCGTGGCGCAAAAATGCTTCAATAAGGGTGACTCTGCGCATGAGCCATCCCTTTTTGCTGCCTTACATGCCGGGGCGCGGGTGACATTATTGTGCAGGGCGTGTCTCACGCCAGTAGCCGATAAGCGTCAGGTAGTTGGTTTTAACCTTGGAAATCAGCGTTTTATCATCCAGCTCGTTCTGCAACCACTGACGTGACGGTTGGCCAAATATGGTACGCCCTACCGCAAAGCCTTTGACCCACGGAGAGCTGGCAGCGGCGGCGAAGCCGGTTTTCAGCTCGGCTTCCGGCGCATCCAGCCCCAGCAGTAGTATGCCCCGGCAGTGTTGGTCATGGTCTTCGATCAGGCGGCCGATGGCTGCCCAGCTGTCCCGTGACAACGGTGGCAGCTTCCACCAGTCTGGCTTAATGCCCATTTGGTAGAAGTGGTTCAGGATCTGCGCATAGTATTGCTCGTTTTTATCCGGGTTGCTTTCCGGCAGGATCACCTCCAAAAGCAGCTCATGTCCGGACTTATTACAGCTTTTCCACACATCCAGCAGCAGTTCATCCTGTGCCTGGCGCATCTCTGCGCTGTCATGCGGATGGTAGAAGGTCAGGCATTTGACGACGTGCTCCTGCGGCCAGTCGATCAGTTGGGAACCGATATTGCCATGTTCCAGGCGCAGCGGACGCGATCCGGGTAATTCAATCGGGCGAGCGATCCACCAGCCTGTGCCGGTGATCTCATTCAGGGCGGCCTGACCATAGGTGGTATCGGCCAGAATGCCACAGCGGCCATTATCAAGGCCCGCCTCTTTTGCCGCCTCACGCGCCGCCCGTAACAGCAGATTTTTCAGTTGGGGAATGCGCGTCTCATCCGCGCCCGCTTCTGCTGCCATATCGATCAGCTGTTTACGATGATCGAAGGCGAAGATGTTGAGTTCGTGCCAATGCTGCTTACGGGTGGTGACGCGATGCAGGTGATTCAAACGACCGTCGAGATCCGGGCGCTTCACCGCCTGTTCGCGGCCGAGGAAGTCGTCAAGCTCCTCTTTGGTCGGCATCGCCGGAGCACAGCCGTGACGTGATACCACCAGCGCCCCGCAGGCGTTAGCGTAACGGCAGGCCTGTTCCCAGCTTTCATCGTTAAGCCAGCCGCGCAGCAGGCCGGACATAAAGGCATCACCCGCGCCCAGCACGTTCAGAACTTCAACACGAACCCCAGGGTGCAGTTTTGTTTGCTGCCAGGTGTCCGGGATCTCGCCTTCGAACACCACACAGCCCAGCGCCCCACGTTTGCATACTAGGGTGGCTTTCGTCGCCTGGCGGACATTTTTCAGGGCGGTCAGACTGTCGGTACTGCCACCGGCAATGTGAAACTCCTCTTCTGTTCCCACCACCAGGTCGAAATAGTGCAACACGTCCTGTAGCTGCTGGGTGACGCGTGCCGACTCGACAAAGCGCGTCTCACCATCGCCCAAAGAGGTTAGCCCCCACAGCACCGGACGGTAATCGATATCCAGCGCGCTGCGCAGACCGTGGCGGCGCGCGATGTCCAACGCTTTCAGCACGGCGGCGCGGGTATCCGCATGCGACAGGTGAGTACCGGTCACGGCAACGGCGCGTGCAGAAGCGATATACTCTTCCCGAATGTCATCCGGCACCAGCCCCATGTCGGCACAGTTATCGCGGTAGAACACCAGCGGAAAGGTCTCCCGATCTTTTATTCCGAGGATCACCAGACCGGTCAGGCGTTTTTTATCGGTAATCAGGCTCTGAGTATCGCAGCCAGCGCGCTGTAGCTCTTCGCGCAGGAAGCGGCCCATATGTTCGTCACCGACCCGAGCCAGCATCGCCGATTTCAGCCCCTGAATCGCCGTACCGTAGGCAACATTACCGGAAGAGCCACCCAGATACTTGGCAAAGGTGGTCTCGTCCTCAAGACGAGCACCGATTTGCTGACCATAAAGGTCGACGGCGATACGCCCGATACAAATCACATCAAGTGGTTTTTGTTGTGTACCCATACCTGTTGTTTCCTCTGTTATGCACCCAGCATTCCGGCGGCCAAGCGCCTGCGGTAATATAAGATACTATAGGAAATAAAAATTCCAAATTAAATTTTAAATGAAACTATCAAACCGAAAATGTGAAATGGTTAAAACTCTGAGATTGCTGGCGACATTGCGCACCGTAAGTCAGTTATTTCACGCTATTTCAGAGGCGTGTCCGGCCCACTTTTCAGATTAAGCTCATGCTTGAAAACCTATTGAAATGAAACAATTTTTCCTGTTATCGATGCGGGGGCATTATCGTTTCATTTTCCCCTTGCTGGACAAGCAAATTTTCCCGGTTTCAGCGCATAATTTGATCTCACTCGCAAAATGAAATGTTTCTTCTGCAATGGTATTTAGTGAAAAAAATATTTGTTTATAATTGACTCACGTTTCACTTAACGCTCTCACCGCCAGGCATCCGGTGCAAGGCTGGCAAAGAGAAAGGAACAGCATATGGGCAAGATCAGATTAACCACCGCACAGGCGCTGGTCAGATTCCTCGACAACCAGTATCTGTCGGTGGATGGCGTGGAAAGTAAGTTTGTTAAAGGCATTTTCGCTATTTTCGGCCACGGAAACGTGCTGGGTTTAGGCCAGGCGCTGGAGCAGGACAGTGGCGATCTGGTGGTGTATCAGGGGCGTAACGAGCAGGGTATGGCACACGCGGCGACAGGTTTTGCTAAACAAAAGCTGCGCCGCGAGATTATCGCCTGTAGTTCGTCCGTCGGGCCGGGAGCGGCAAATATGATTACTGCCGCCGCCACCGCCAGTGCTAACCGCATTCCTTTGCTGCTGCTGCCGGGAGATGTGTTCGCCAGCCGCCAGCCGGATCCGGTGTTGCAGCAGATTGAACAGAGCCACGATTTAAGCATCAGTACCAACGATGCTTTTCGCGCCGTCAGCAAATATTGGGATCGCGTTAGTCGACCGGAGCAGCTGATGACGGCCTGTATTAATGCCATGCGCGTGTTGACCGATCCGGCGGAGACCGGTGCGGTAACCCTTTCCCTGCCGCAGGACGTGCAGGGCGAAGCGTATGACTACCCGGACTATTTCTTCCAGAAGCGCGTGCACCGGCTGGATCGCCGCCTGCCGACTGGAGGATCGCTGTCTGACGCGCTGGCGCTGATTGCCGCAAAGAAAAAACCAATGATTATCTGCGGTGGCGGGGTGAAATACTCCGGCGCAGGCGATGCCTTACGCGCTTTTGTGGAACGCTATCAGATCCCGTTTGCCGAAACCCAGGCCGGTAAAGGCACGATCCTGTCCGATCATCCGTTAAACGTCGGCGGCGTCGGGGAAACCGGCTGTCTGGCGGCGAACCTGCTGGCAAAAGAGGCCGATCTGGTGATCGGCATCGGCACGCGCTACACCGACTTCACCACCGCGTCGAAATGGATTTTCCAGCACCCGGATGCCAGCTACCTCAACATCAACGTCAGCCACTTTGATGCCTGTAAACTGGATGGCGTGCAGATGGTGGCGGATGCACGGGAAGCGCTGAACGCGATTAACAGCCGTCTGGCGGCGACGGGTTTTCAGCATGGCTGGGGCGAAAAAGTCTCCCAGGCACAAAGCAGGCTGCTGAAAGAGACGCAACGTGTTTATTCGGCAGTCTACAGCGGCGACGATTTTATTCCGGAAATTGACGATAATATCGACCGTTCAGCGCTATACGCCGAATTTAACCATCTCACCAACTCCTTTCTGACACAGAGCAGCGTCTTGGGGACGCTCAATGAGCATCTGCCAGGCAATGCGGTGATCGTGGCGGCTGCGGGCAGCCTGCCGGGCGATCTGCAACGTATGTGGCGCACCAAAGATGACAACAGCTATCACGTCGAATATGGCTATTCCTGCATGGGCTACGAGGTGAATGCCGCACTGGGCGTCAAGCTGGCTGAGCCGCAGCGTGAGGTGTATGCCCTGGTGGGGGATGGCTCCTTTATGATGCTGCACTCCGAGCTGGTGACCTCGATTCAGGAGGGCGCAAAAATCAACGTGATCCTGCTGGATAACATGGCCAACGGCTGTATCAACAACCTGCAAATGGAACACGGTATGGACAGTTTCACCACCGAATTCCGTTTCCGCGATGCTGAAGGCGGCAGGCTGAACGGTGGCCTGATCCCGGTGGACTTCGCGGCAATTGCGGCGGGTTACGGCTGTAAAACCTGGCGTGTGACCACGCTTGAGCAGCTGCATACGGCGCTGATTGCTGCGCAGAAAGAAACGGTATCGACGCTGATTGATATTAAAGTCCTGCCAAAAACCATGATCCACAAGTACTTAAGCTGGTGGCGTGTAGGCGGGGCTCAGGTGTCCAACTCGCCGCGCATCGATGCGGTAGCGCAGGTGCTGAACCAACATATCGACCAGGCGCGTGAATATTAATCATTGATGCGTTTTGTGTTTCAGATCGAACGGGCGTTAACCTTGTCACCGGAGTGCGGTCGGTTAGCCCGGTTTCCCCTACTCAGTAAGGAAAGGCCATGACATTAAGACTTGGTGTAATCGGAACGGGCGCTATCGGCCAGGAACATATCCGCCGCTGCAGCAAAGTGTTGCAGGGCGCGCAGGTGGTTGCCGTCTCTGATATCAACGTGGAAGGGGCTAAAGCGGCGCTGGCCCGTATCGGTATTGAAGCGCAGGTCTTTGCCGATGGTTACCATGTGGTGAAATCACCTGATGTGGATGCATTGCTGGTGACCTCCTGGGATCCCACTCACGAAGAGTTCACTCTGGCGGCGATCGCGGCGGGTAAACCGGTATTCTGCGAAAAACCGTTGGCAATGAGTGCTGAAGGCTGCCGCCGCATTGTTGATGCTGAAATCAAGTTTGGTAAACGCCTGGTGCAGGTGGGTTTTATGCGCCCTTACGACAGTGGCTATCGGGCGCTGAAAAACGTTATTGCCCAGGGAGAAATTGGTGAACCTCTGATGCTGCACTGCGCGCACCGCAATCCTACCGTACCGGAGAGTTACACCACCGATATGGCCATCACCAACACCCTGATCCACGAGCTGGACGTGCTGCGCTGGTTGACCGAAGACGAGTACAAGTCGGTGCAGGTGGTGTTCCCGCGCTCAACCAGTAAAACACATGGCAAGCTGCGCGATCCGCAGGTGGTGTTGTTCGAAACCCGCAAAGGTATTCGCATTGACGTGGAGATCTTTGTCAACTGCGCATACGGCTACGACATCCAGTGTGAAGTGGTCGGTGAAAACGGCATCGCCAGGCTACCGGAGCCGTCTGCGGTACAAATGCGCAAGGATGCCCGGCTGTCGACGGCGATCCTTACCGACTGGAAAGATCGTTTCATCGCGGCCTATGACGTTGAGCTGCAGGCATTTATTAATGACGCCAGCGCCGGAAAGCTGAACGGGCCATCCGCCTGGGACGGTTATGCCGCCTCGGTAGCTGCGGACGCCTGCCTGAAAGCGCAGGACAGCGGTAGCGTAGAGCCGATTGAATTACCGCAGCGCCCGGCATTCTACCGCTAAACCCGCTTGCGGGTGGGATAGCGGCTAAACACCGTACTGCTTTTATGACGGAGATTCTGATGAAAATTGCCTTTGACGTTGATGTCATTAAAGATTTGGGCATCACCAAAATGGTTCACCAGGTGGCTGACTGGGGCTATAAATATATTGAGCAGTCGCCCCATCCGCAGATCAACCCGTTCTATAAACATCCGAAAGCCAGCCGTGAAATTATTACCGAGTACAAGAACGCGCTGCGCGCGACCGGGCTGGAAATCTCCTCTTATATCGTGGTGTACCGCTGGTCTGGTCCGGACGAAGCGCGCCGCCAGGCCGCGGCGCGTAACTGGAAACGGATGATTGAGATTGCGGTGGAAACTGGGGTGCAGGTGATCAATACCGAACTTTCCGGTAACCCGAATGAGCCAGAAATCTGTGAAGAGATGTTCTATCGCTCAATGGAGGAGCTGCTGCCGATTGTCGAGCGTGAAGGGATCCGCATTGAAATCCAGTCTCACCCGTGGGACTTCTGTGAAGAGAACAATGAGACCGCCGATCTGGTGAAATCGTTTCGCAGTGATAACGTCAAATATCTTTACAGCGTGCCGCATACCTTTTTCTACGACAAAGGCAAAGGGGATGTGAAGAGCATGCTGGAGTATGCCGGTGCAGATCTGTCGCATGTGCTGATCGCTGACACCATGAACCACACCAAACACTGCCGCTATATTGTTAATCCGCCGGGCGTTGACGCCGTGGTTCACCAGCATGTCGGGGTGGGCGAAGGGGAAGTCGACTTCCCGACGCTGTTCCAGACGCTGCGTGAGATGGATTTTGCCAACCGCACTTATCCGGTCGGTGGCGAATCGATTATCGCCTCTTCGCTGTTCGGTTATCCGGAAAAAATGAAATATCAGGCGGTGGAAACGCGCGAATTGATCGAACGCGAGCTGCTGTGCAAATAACTGCGCGGCAGCCTGTGCCGCACGCTCAATCCTGGGGAACACGTATGGACAAAAATAAGGTCAAACTGGCTATTGCGCCGATCGGCTGGACTAACGATGACATGCCGGAGCTAGGCAAAGAGAACAGCTTCCAGCAGATTATCAGTGAGATGGCGCTGGCGGGCTTTACCGGCAGTGAGGTGGGCAGCAAATATCCGCGTGACCCGGTGGTTCTGAAGCCGATGCTGGATATCCGTGGGCTTGAGATCGTCAATGCCTGGTTCAGTACCTTTTTTGCTAAAGGCGACAGGGAAAAAACGCTTGATGAGTTTATCAATCATCGGGATTTTCTGCATGCGATGGGGGCGAAAGTCATCGGCTGTTCTGAGCAGAGTTTCAGTATTCAGGGAACGTCAAAAGCGGTACTGGAAGAGAAGCCGCACTTTAGCGATGAACAGTGGCGGCTGACGGTGGAAGGCTACAACGAGCTGGCAAAACTGGCGGCCGAGAAGGGTATGACCGTTGGTCTGCATCATCATATGGGCACTGCGATCCAAACCCGTGATGAGGTGGATCGCTTTATGGCGCAGACCAATGATGACGTGTACCTGCTATTTGATACCGGCCATGCTTACTACTCGGAAGGCTCGCAGCAAGCCATGCTGGCCATGCTGGAACAACACCTGGCGCGTATTAATCATGTGCATCTGAAGGACGTGCGTGACGAGATAGTGGCAGAGGTGAAGGCGCAACGGCTGTCATTCCTGGATGGTGTAAAGAGAGGAACCTTCACCGTGCCGGGCGACGGCGTGATTAATTTCGACCCGGTATTCAAAATCCTCGACGATGCCGGCTACCGGGGCTGGATGGTGGTGGAAGCGGAACAGGACCCGGCGCTGGCGAACCCGTTTGCATATGCGCTAAAAGCACGCCAGTACATTCGTCAACACGCCGGTTTATAATCACCTGCAGAAAGCCGCCTTTACCCCTTTGTGAAGGCGGCTTTTATACGCTGGCAATTATTTCAGCGTGATGGAGTTAATAATGCTTTCTGCTTCAGTCTGTGCCTGCTGCTGATTATCAGCGGGCAGGGTAATTTGCAGGGTCAGCAGCTTGCCGTCGATTTTGCCCAATACCACGGAAGACCATGAGGACTGATTGTTGGCAGAGATCACGCTGTCCAGCTGCTGTAGCTCATGGTCCTTCACGCTGATAGTTTTATTGGTCACCACCTGAAGCTGCGGATCGCGGCTGCGCTGCTGCGCTTCCAGGCGCTCCGTCAGGGTATCCAGCCCTTCATTGCTGCTGTCGCCTTCGATAACAATGATCGCCTTCTGGCCAGACTCATCGGCATAAACGTGCATGTTGTTGGCCTGGGTTCCGAGCTTGCCGCTCTTATCACTCATCCCCGGCGGTAATGCAAAGCTCAGTTTGCCATCCATCAGCGTGACGTTCTGCGCTGACTGGCTGCTGCTGACGCCCTGATTATCAGCGGCTTTATCATTGTTGCCATCACAGGCTGCGAGGCCCGTGACCAGCACTGCAATTCCGGCATACTTCAGTAAGTTACGCATCAGAGTCCCTTTTAAAATTGGTCGCGTGTCGCTAAGCATGGATACAAGCGTATTCACTGCATAAAAGCAACCCGCTGGTAGTGACAATATCACTACCTGAAGCCATCTGTGTGGGTGTTTCAGGTAGGCAGAGTATCAGACTAGCCGAAATTCACCCGGGGGGGATTAGATTTCTCTGTTAATTGCTTCAGCATCGCATTCAGCAGCAGGCCGTAAGCCGGCAGGAAGAACAGCATACAGATGAGGACCTTAAAGCTGTAATCCACCAGCGCAATCTCAACCCAGTGCGTAGCCATAAACGGATCGCTGCTTTTATAGAAGGCGATAAAGAAGAAGGCCAGCGTATCGCTGATATTGCCGAGGAACATCGCCGCAGCGGGTGCTATCCACCATGCCGCTTTCTGGCGCAGGCGGTTAAAGACCTGGATATCCAGCACCTGGCCGAGCGCATAGGCCATAAAGCTGGCGCAGGCGATACGCGCCACAAACAGGTTCATCTGCCCGAGTGCCGCAAAGCCCTGCCATTCACCCTGATAAAACAGCGCTGAAATGACATATGAGACAAACAGCGCAGGCACCATCACCGCCAGAATAATGCGCCGCGCCAGCGGTGCGCCGAAAATACGCACCGTCAGGTCGGTCGCCAGAAAAATAAACGGGAAGCTGAAAGCACCCCAGGTGGTATGCAGACCGAAAATAGTGACTGGCAGCTGCACCAGGTAGTTACTGGAAAGGATGATCAGCAGATGAAACAAAGAGAGCCAGACCAGCGCGTGCAGGCGCTGACGAGAACTGAATGCGAGCATATTGAGCCTTTTTATCTGTTATGGGGTGAGGGAACCCAGTCCTGTCCTTCATCTTTCACGCTGAGCCATGCCTTACCGCAACGCGAAATCGAGTGGATATGTACGATTTTGCGGCATATTACCGATTTAGCCTGCCAATGCAACGGTTGATTTGAGCGCAAACGTTATCGTGGGGCTGAATGGTTGCACCTGCTTTGACCCAGGGTAAAATAGTGCAAAGTTTGCTTTTCCCTTATTGAGAGAACTATGAGCGACCCATTTGCCAATCCTGACCAAACCCTTGATACCCAGGGGCTGCGTTGCCCGGAACCGGTTATGATGGTGCGTAAAACCGTGCGCCATATGCAGGAGGGCGAAACCCTGCTGATTATCGCCGATGACCCGGCCACCACCCGTGACATTCCCGGTTTTTGCCGTTTTATGGAACATACGCTGGTGGCACAGGCCGTCGACGCGCTGCCCTATCAATATCTGCTGAAAAAAGGGCTATAGCCTGACGCTGCGCTTAGCCCGTTATCTCTTACCGAGCAAGCGCAGTGCGTTAGCAGTCACTAACGCCGTAGCGCCAGAATCGGCCAGTACGGCCAGCCACAACCCGGTAATACCCAGCAGCGTGGTGATCAGGAACAGGACTTTCAGGCCCAGCGCCAGTGCAATGTTCTGACGAATATTGGCGTGGGCGGCACGCGACAGGCGGATCATCGTTGCCAGTCCGGCAAGGCGGTTATGCGGCAGGGCCGCATCGGCGGTTTCCAGCGCAACATCGCTGCCGCTGCCCATCGCAATACCGATGGTGGCGGCTTTCATCGCTGGCGCATCGTTGATGCCGTCACCTACCATCGCTACCGCCTGCTGCTGCTGCAGCCTGGTGATGGCGTTGACCTTATCTTCCGGCAACAGGCTGGCGCGGTAGTCAATGCCCAGCTCGGCGGCAATGGCTGCCGCAGCGCGCGGGTTGTCTCCGGTCAGCATCACGGCCTGAATATTCAGCGCCTGCAGTTCTGCCAGCGCACCACGGGCATCGGCGCGCAGCGTGTCGCGCAGGACGACGATTGCCAGTAGCTGTCGTTCGTCGTGCAGTATCACCACGGTATTGCCGCCATTTTCCAGTGCTTCTATCTCTTTATGCCGCTGGGCCAATAAATTTTCGGGTAATCTGTGCGGTGAACTTACAGATAGTAAGCGATTACTTACAACTGCCTGTATGCCACTGCCTGCCAGCACACGCCGATCGCTGGCCGCAGGAACCGCCAGTTGACGAGCATCGGCCGCTGCGACGATTGCCCGTGCTAAAGGATGTGATGAACCTTGTTCAACAGCGGCTGCAATAGCCAAAAGCCGGTTTTCATCGCTGCCGTCCAGCGCGATGATGGCGGTAAGCTGGGGTTTCCCCTCAGTCAGGGTGCCGGTTTTGTCGAAAGCAATAGTACGCACGTTGCCGAGGTTTTCCAGCGCCGCACCGCCCTTGATCAGCGCGCCACGACGAGCTGCGGCGGCCAGTGCCGAGGTTACCGCCGCCGGAGTGGAGATAACCAGCGCACACGGACAGCCGATCAGCAGCAGCGTTAATCCCTTGTAGATCCACGGCTGCCATGCCGTCGCCATCAGCAGCGGAGGCAGCAGCGCCACGGCCAGCGCCAGCACCATGACGATCGGGGTATAAATGCGGCTAAACCGGGTGAGGAAACGCTCGATTGGCGCACGCCGCTCCCCGGCTTCCTCAATCAGATGCAGGATGCGGTCAATGGCGCTGCGGCCCGGTTCCGAAATAACCTCCAGCTGTACCGGGCGGTCAACGCTCATGCTGCCTGCGGCGATAGCTTCATCCTGCTGGCGATCGACCGGCACCGATTCCCCTGTCAGAGCGCTTTCATCAAAGCTGGCAAACGGGCTCAGCAACTTTGCATCGGCAGGCAGACGCCCGCCGGCGGCGACTTCAATCACGTCACCCGGACGCAGGTCGCTTACCGCAACGCTTTCACGCTGTCCGCAGCGAATTCGTAGCGCCTGGTCAGGTTTCAGGGCCATCAGCGCCGTCACCCCTTTGCGCGCCCGACCGGCGGCAAATGACTCCAGCCGTTCACCAAGCGTAAACAGCAGCAGCACCATCGCCGCTTCGGCCGTCGCACCGATAAACAGTGCGCCAATGGCGGCAACGCTCATCAGGGTTTCGATGCTGAACGGTGAGCCGCTGCGTATCAGCCGCAGAGCGCGATGCGCAACCGGGCAGACGCCAACCAGCGTGGTTAGGGTAAAGGCGAAAGTCCCCGCGCCAGGATGGATAATACCGAGCAGCCAGCTGGCCGCCATCAGCAATGCCAGCACCAGCGCGCTGCGGTTTTCCTGCCAGAAACGGGCTTCAACGGCAGGTGCTGCCGCATCGCTGCGCTGAAGCCGGAAGCCAACGCGTGCGACAGCCTGTTCAACCTGGCTACGCACATCGTCGCTGGCATCGACCAGCAGTTTTTCGCTGGCAAAAACCACGCGGGCCGCACTAACGTTGGCAAGTTGTTTGACGGCGGTTTCGACTTTTTGCGCGCAGCTCGGACAGTCCATGCCCTGCACCCGCCAGCTAAAACGGGCGGTTTGCGCCAGCCTGTCGGCCTCTTCATCTGGTGAATCCGCCAAACCGCAGTCGGCATCGCCACAGCAGGGCGTTTCTGCACTAACGGCGGTGACTTTTTTGATAACGGGGCGCGAGCGGGTCGCGCACCCGGGCTGTTTGTTGGCGTGGTGGTGACCACAACCACAAGAAGAGTGCTGCTGCATAACGCCTCCCGATCGGTAACGGCGGGCATCAGTACCCGTCGATAACCATCTTACACTCTGGAGTTCACTCCAGAGTCAAGCGCGTTTAGCGATTACAGCCACAGGGAGCGCACGATCATAAAGTGACCGGCGAAGTAGCAGGCGGCGATAATCGCGCTGTCTGCGTTGAAACGGCAGCGGAAATGGCTGATTATCCAGACAATATTTCCCAGCAGCAGCAGGTCGGCCCCAGCCATTAAGGTGAAACTGTAATCGCTCGGGCGGAAAAAATAGTGCTCGGTACTCAGCCAGACCATCAGCAGCGCCATACCGATCAAGGTACTAATCGGCCAGCGCAACTCTTCAAGCCGGGTCCAGACGGTAGCCAGTACCAGCGCGCCGATAATCAGTAGCGTTAGCGGTATTGGCCAGAACAGGGTAAGCGTCATCTGGCTGGCAAAACACAGCGTGTACAGCAGGTGCGACAGGAAAAATGCTCCGATGGCATACAGCATACGTTTGTTCGGCAGCAATATCAGCGCATCACCCGCCAGCGTGGCTATCAGTCCGGCGAGGATAAGATAATCGGTAGTTTTCAGCACCGGCGCTTGCCAGGCCCAGGCCAGCATTAACAGCAGGGTGACCGGTTTAAATACCCAGCGTTGCCATTGCGGTCCACGATAGGATGCATCCACATACAGCCAGCCGGAAAAGAGAACGGCGAGGAAAGACCAGATCATATGTTGTCCTTGTAGATGAAGAACTCGACAAATTCCGTCCCAGTGTAGGTTAATGACCAACAATGTGACAATGGGATGGATCCGCTTGTATGCTGATAAGCGCGCTCTGCAACCCGACAACTTTGATATTCAGCAGGATGAACGCCATGAAGCCGCCGATTTTCTTTTTAATCATACTGGTCATTATCGCCATCTTAGCGACCCGTCAGTTTATCAAACAGCGGCGTGAGGTGGCGGTCAACGATGTCACGCCGCTGCGTAGCCTGATAGTAGAAGTAAAGAGCAAACGAGAATATCCGGCCTCAAATCGTCTCTCACGCCAGCGTGAGCATATTCCGGTGGAGGACATGCGTTATGAGGCCTGGTTTCATCCGTTGAACGAGGCAGGTGATTTTAAACTGGAACTGAATGCCGGGGATTATCATCAAATGGATAAGGGCACCCGGGGCGAGCTGCAGTTTAAAGGAACACGCTTTGTGAGTTTTAAGCCGGGTGCTGAAGCCCGGCGAAACTGATTAGCGTTTGGGTAAGTTCTTTTTTTGCCACGCGAGTAGCTCAAATACGCCAAAGAAAAAGATTTTGGCCTGCATCACGCCGCTGAGTTTAGCCGCCCCCTGTGGCTGAGTGGTGCGCATCAGCACCAGCTGCAGGCCGTGCATAATCACCATAAAGAACAGTGCAACGTTAACAAAATACGTCAGCGGTTTCGGGAAGGGTTGTACCACGTTAAGCAACAAAAAAGCCCAGACGAACACCATCAACAGACGGCCTGCGTTAATTAACATCTGCGTTATCCTCGTTTTCTGTATGACGAATATACAGGCGATAAGCCACCTGACCGGCGATCTTTTCACGGTGCAGCTGCCAGTTTACCGGCACCAGCGGAAGGCCGTTTTCGACTTCACTTTCGATATAGATCAGGGATTCATCGGCTAACCAGCCGTTGCTCTCCAACAACGTGAGGGTCTGTTCAAGCAGCCCTTTACGAAACGGTGGGTCAACAAATACCAGATGGTGCGGCTCGCCCTTCTGGGCAAGGAACTGCAACGTATTGCTATTAACGACGCGTCCATTTTTCGCCCCGAGGGTAGCAAGGTTTTTTTCCAGCTGTTGCGCCACCGGTCGTTCCAGCTCCAGCAGGGTGGCGCTGGCGGCATGGCGCGACAGCGCTTCCAGGCCCAGAGCGCCGCTCCCGGCAAAACAGTCAAGGCAGTTTGCCTGCTGGATATCCGCAGCCAGCCAGTTAAAAAGCGTTTCACGTACCCGATCGGTAG
This sequence comes from Erwinia pyrifoliae DSM 12163, assembly GCF_000026985.1. Classification (NCBI taxonomy): domain Bacteria; kingdom Pseudomonadati; phylum Pseudomonadota; class Gammaproteobacteria; order Enterobacterales; family Erwiniaceae; genus Erwinia; species Erwinia pyrifoliae. Next base: position 3,797,842 of record NC_017390.1, on the reverse strand, counting down.
TGGGGCGCAGGCCGGCGCTATCGGGAACCGGTAACTTACGGCCACGCCACTGCCCACCAATAATTCTTATTTGCCCGGCTGCGCCGCTGCGGGGTTTCTTATTCATCTTGCTGAACTCTTAATAATTTGTTGCACAGTTTAACGGGCTAACCGCGTTGAGGAAACGTAAAAGGGTGCTGTAATGCGCTTTGCAGAAAGTGGTAGACTATAAAACTTAGCTTATTTTTCCTACCAGAACGGTTTTTCCCGCGAGGAGTGTGGTTGCACCATGGCAAAGAATAAAAAACGTGGCTTTTTTTCCTGGCTTGGCCTGGGGCGTGACGAAAAGGCGCAGCAGGAAGAGGTAAAAGAAACGTTAGAACAGCAGCCCTCTGCCGATACGCCAATTGCTGATAACGCCACTGACAGTATTTCCGAACGCGAAGCGGCAGACGCGGTCGCGGTGACCACAAGCGTGGCAGCACAGCAGGCGGAAAACAGCCGTGCGGGCGAATTGCCGGAGGCTGTAGCGCCAGCTGAGCCTGTTGTGCTGCCAGTGACCCCGGACGAAAAGCATCCCGTTGCGCATCAAAGCGCGGCGGAGGCGATTGATGAAGCGGAGTTGGAAGCGTTAGCGCTGGCCGCCGAGCCGGTGGATAAGGCGCTGGCGGCAGAGGTGGTGCAGGAGCCGATCGTTGTACAACCCGAAGCAGTAAACGGCATTATTGTGCCAGAACCAGAACCAGAACCAGAACCAGAACCAGAACCAGAACCAGAACCAGAACCAGAACCAGAACCAGAACCAGAACAGGCTAAGGAGCAAGAGCGCCCGAGCAAAGAAGGCTTCTTTGCGCGTTTGAAGCGCAGCCTGGTCAAAACCCGCACCAATCTGGGTTCCGGGTTTATCAGTCTGTTCCGTGGCAAGAAAATCGACGACGAACTGTTCGAAGAGCTGGAAGAGCAGTTACTGATTGCTGATGTCGGGGTGGAAACCACCCGCCGTATCATCGGCAATCTGACCAATCAGGCCAGCCGCAAACAGCTACGTGATGCTGAAGCGCTGTATGGCCTGCTGAAAACCGATATGGCGGAGATCCTCGCTAAGGTTGAAGCACCACTGGATATCAGCGGTAAAACGCCGTTTGTTATTTTGATGGTTGGCGTCAATGGCGTAGGGAAAACCACCACCATCGGCAAGCTGGCGCGCCAGTTCCAGGCCGAAGGCAAATCGGTGATGCTGGCTGCCGGCGACACCTTCCGTGCCGCCGCCGTTGAGCAGCTGCAGGTTTGGGGGCAGCGCAACAATATTCCGGTGGTGGCGCAGCATACCGGTGCTGATTCCGCTTCGGTGATTTTTGATGCCATCCAGGCGGCAAAAGCCCGTCATGTTGACGTGCTGATCGCCGATACGGCCGGGCGTTTACAGAATAAAGCGCATCTGATGGAAGAGCTGAAAAAAATTACCCGCGTGATGAAGAAGCTCGACGACAGCGCGCCGCATGAGGTGATGCTGACTATCGATGCCAGCACCGGACAGAATGCGATCAGCCAGACTAAACTGTTCCATGAGGCCGTTGGGCTGACCGGGATCACCCTGACCAAGCTGGACGGTACGGCGAAAGGTGGCGTGATCTTCTCGGTGGCGGATCTGTTCACTATTCCTATTCGCTACATCGGCGTTGGCGAAGGCATTGACGATTTACGACCGTTTAAGGCTGACGATTTTATAGAGGCACTTTTTGCCCGAGAGGACTAATTAGGATGATTCGCTTTGAAGAAGTCAGTAAGGCTTATCTCGGTGGTCGGCAAGCGTTGCAGGGGGTGGATTTTCATCTGCGCCCAGGCGAAATGGCGTTTCTGACCGGACACTCCGGGGCAGGGAAAAGTACCTTGCTGAAGCTGATCTGCGGCATTGAGCGCCCGAGTGCCGGGCATATCTGGTTTAGCGGTCACGATATTAGCCGTCTGAAAAGCCGTGAAGTCCCGTTTTTACGCCGTCAGATCGGCATGATTTTTCAAGATCACCATCTGCTGATGGATCGCTCGGTGTATGACAATGTGGCCATCCCGCTGATTATCGCCGGAGCCAGTGGTGAAGATATCCGCCGCCGCGTTTCTGCGGCGCTGGACAAAGTCGGCCTGCTCGACAAAGCGAAAAGTTTCCCCATCCAGCTTTCCGGCGGTGAGCAGCAGCGCGTGGGGATTGCCCGTGCGGTGGTGAACAAGCCGGCGGTGCTGCTGGCGGATGAACCGACGGGTAACCTCGACGAGGCGCTGTCTGAAGATATTTTGCGCCTGTTTGAGGAGTTTAACCGCGTCGGCGTTACGGTACTGATGGCCAGCCATGATATGGGGCTGATCGCCAGCCGTAACTATCGGCAGATGACGCTTAATCAGGGACGTTTGTACGGAGGTCATCGTGGTGAATAAACGCAATCCTCGCCCCTCAGCGCCAAAAGCGGTGAAGCACAGGCAGCCCTCTAAAAGCAAAGCGCTCAAGGGCGGCTGGCATGAACAGTGGCGCTACGCGATGCACGGTTCGCTGTCGGATATGTGGCGGCAGCCGCTGGCAACGCTGCTGACGGTAATGGTGATTGCCATCTCTCTGACGCTGCCCAGCGTCTGCTATATGGTGTGGAAAAACGTCAGTCAGGCGGCGGAACAGTGGTATCCGGCCCCGCAGCTCACCGTTTACCTGAGTAAAACGCTGGATGACGATGCGGCCGAAAACGTGGTGGCGCAGCTTAAAAAAGAAGACGGCGTCGACAAGGTCAACTATCTGTCGCGTGAAGAAGCGCTGGGCGAGTTTCGCAACTGGTCCGGCTTCGGCGGCGCGATGGATATGCTGGAGCAGAACCCGCTGCCGGCGGTAGCGATTATTACGCCGAAGCTGAATTTCCAGAATTCAGGCACTATGGATAATCTGCGTGACCGCGTGTCTAAGGTGCAGGGCATTGATGAAGTGAAGATGGATGACAGCTGGTTTGCCCGGCTGGCGGCGCTGACCGGGCTGGTTGGCCAGGTGGCGGCAATGATCGGCATTCTGATGATTGTGGCGGTATTCCTGGTGATTGGTAACAGCGTGCGCCTGAGCATTTTTGCCCGCCGCGACACCATTAACGTGCAGAAGTTGATCGGGGCAACAGACGGTTTTATCCTGCGGCCGTTCTTGTATGGCGGAGCGCTACTCGGTTTTAGCGGGGCATTGCTGTCACTGGTGCTGTCGGCGGCGCTGTTGTTCAGGCTGGAGTCGGTGGTGACACAGGTGGCATCGGTGTTTGGCACCTCCTTTGTGCTGCATGGTCTGGCGTGGGATGAAAGCCTGCTTTTACTGCTGATTTCCGCCATGATTGGTTGGGTGGCCGCATGGCTGGCGACGGTGCAACATTTACGCCGATTTACGCCGCAGTAATTCTTTCACATCATTTTTTGCTATAATCTTCCTCTGCTGCGTGAAGACGTGCCGCAGAGGAAGGTCGCCAGCCTGTTACTTCTCCCGGTTATTCCCGCACGCCTCCATGCAGTTTATAAAATATCCACCGGTAAGATTGAACTTGTGGATAACTTCGACGTCTTAATGGAAAGTAAATGGTTAAGCCGTTAGCACAGATTGTGTTTAATTTTGCTGTCTGTTCACGTAATCTTATGGGCGGTTCAGGGATCGACACCGCAATCATGCATAACAAAGAGAGGGTTTGAATGACCAAAGAAATGCAAACTTTAGCTATTGCTCCTTTAGGCAACCTGGATTCCTACATCCGGGCGGCTAATGCCTGGCCTATGCTGACGGCAGAAGAGGAAAAAGCGTTGGCTGAACGGCTGCATTACCAGGGCTGTCTGGAAGCAGCTAAAACGCTGATCCTGTCTCACCTGCGCTTTGTTGTTCATGTCGCTCGTAATTACTCCGGATACGGGTTGCCACAGGCAGACCTGATTCAGGAAGGCAACATCGGCCTGATGAAAGCCGTGCGCCGTTTTAACCCGGAAGTGGGCGTGCGCCTGGTTTCCTTTGCCGTGCACTGGATCAAAGCCGAAATCCACGAGTACGTACTGCGCAACTGGCGCATCGTGAAGGTCGCCACTACCAAAGCACAGCGCAAGCTGTTCTTCAATCTGCGTAAAGCCAAGCAGCGTTTAGGCTGGTTTAACCAGGATGAGGTGGAAATGGTGGCACGCGAGCTGGGTGTCAGCAGTAAAGACGTGCGTGAAATGGAATCGCGCATGGCCGCCCAGGATATGACTTTTGACCCAACGCCTGATGACGAGGGCGAAGGCCGTTCAATGGCACCGATGCTCTATCTGCAGGATAAGTCCTCTGACTTTGCCAACGGCATTGAGGAAGATAACTGGGAAGATCACGCCGCCGATAAGCTGAACGATGCGATGCAGGGGCTGGACGAACGCAGCCAGCATATTATCCGCGCCCGCTGGCTGGACGATGACAACAAAACCACGCTGCAGGAGCTGGCCGACCAGTACGGTGTTTCTGCCGAGCGTGTGCGCCAGCTGGAAAAGAACGCAATGAAAAAACTGCGCGTGGCTATCGAAGCGTAACGACGCCGCTGCTGTCTGAGCATGAAAAATCGCCTGCAAGGGCGGTTAATGAGATGCTACCCACCACCCTGAGAGCGGTAAGCTGGCAGGGTGGTTCTTTTTCTAAGGCTCAGCAAGGCGCGGGCGCTCCTCCATAGTGACGTCGGACAGATGCAGGAAAGCCAGCATTAATCAAAAATCAGCGTGGTAAAAATGACGGAGCCATAGATTTCTCTGGTCGTGCGGAAAAGCCTTGCGTCAGCCTTCTTCCCTCTCAAATTAGCTATCCTCTCTTCTGCCAGCCATAAACCCATTCATCTGCCTGGCGAACGAACCCGGCGCTCTTCATAAAGCTGGCGATAACAACAAGATCTGATGTGCCGTCTGCGCAAATCGACCAGTGCTGAATGCGCGGATTCTGCGTCAGCGTTTCCTCTAGCAGATATAAGCCGACGCCACGTCTGCGCGTCACCTCACGGACTTCCAGCCGCGACATGCTTGCCTGTGTACCTGATATCAGCACCTTAACAGCCGCCAGCAGGCGGTCATTAAAACGTGCCGCGTACAGCTGATGCTGTTCATCCAGCCGTGCGGCCAGCGTATCCATATCGGCCTGCGGCCAGATTTTCTTTAAGTCGCTGCGATCCTGCTCGGACAACTGTTGCAGGCGGATGATAGTCAGTTTCATCGAATAATCCGGTGCTGAGGAAAGGCATATTGTAACGAAGTTGATCGAACTTTAGCGCTTTTGTTTTCCGTACCAAAACAAGGCGATCTGCGGGAGGTAAGAAGATTTACCGAGTAAACCCATATTGGTTGCTATTTCGCCAGCATAATTAGCTGTAGAGATGGCTAAAATACCACCGTTTATATCAGTAGATTATCCTGTTATCCCCACTGCATACTCAAATGGAAGGTTGATTTACAGCAGAAAATTCCTGTTTAATAACCTGAAATCAAAGGTATATTGACAAAAAATCCGGTAATTCACGTTAACCCTCTAAAACACAAAGCGTTATCGCGGATTTAACGGCAAATAATAAATGACCCTACAGCTTCGCTCCGCAGCAAGGCGGCATCTCCGGCAGCATTGAACGTCAATTTCCGGGGTGATACATGCTGTCATTGCTGCTGCGGTTTCAGGCTCCAAGGGCGCAAACACAACAGGTGGGGTAGTAAGGATGAAAATCTCTAAAGGTCATGCGTTACTGGCAGGCTGTATGGCACTGATCATCAGCCAGGCGGCGTTGGCTAAGGACGTTAAGGTGGCGATTGTTGGCGCGATGTCCGGCCCGGTGGCGCAGTATGGTGATATGGAGTTCACCGGTGCCAAACAGGCGATTGCGGATATTAACGCCAAAGGCGGCGTAAACGGCAATAAGCTGGTTGGCGTGGAATACGACGATGCCTGCGATCCAAAACAGGCGGTCGCGATAGCTAACAAGGTGATCAATGACGGCATCCGTTATGTGATTGGCCATTTGTGTTCCTCTTCCACGCAGCCCGCATCAGACATCTATGAAGATGAAGGCGTGCTGATGATCACGCCGGCCGCCACCGCGCCGGATCTCACTACCCGTAGTTATAAACTGATTATGCGCACCACCGGTCTCGATTCTGACCAGGGGCCAACCGCTGCCAGATACATTCTTAGCGCAGTGAAGCCACAGCGCATTGCCGTGGTTCACGACAAGCAGCAGTACGGCGAAGGCCTGGCGCGTTCGGTGCAGGACAGCCTGAAGAAAGCGGGCGGCAACGTGGTGATGTTTGAGGGTATCACCGCCGGTGATAAAGACTTCTCAACGCTGGTGGCACGCCTGAAGAAAGAGAACGTCGATTTTGTCTATTTTGGCGGTTACTACCCGGAAATGGGGCAGATCCTGCGCCAGGCGCGCGCCGCTGGCCTGAAAACCCAGTTTATGGGCCCGGAAGGTGTGGGTAACTCTTCCCTGTCCAACATTGCCGGAGCGGCTTCGGAAGGCATGCTGGTGACGCTGCCAAAACGCTATGACCAGGTTCCGGCGAACCAGGCCATCGTCGATGCGCTGAAAGCGAAAAAGCAAAACCCAACCGGGCCGTTTGTCTGGACCACCTATGCCGCATTGCAGTCCCTGACGGCTGGCATGGAGCGTAGCAAAAGCGAAGAGCCAGCAGACATTGTGAAGAACCTTAAAGAAGGCGCAACGGTGCCGACCGTCATGGGCGACCTGAGCTGGAACGAGAAGGGCGATCTGAAAGGCTTCGAGTTTGGCGTCTTCAAATGGCACGCGGACGGCTCTTCAGACGCCGTTAAGTAAAGCCGGGTTATTTCTGGCAATAACGCCCGGTGAACTGCGCCGGGCGTTTTTGTTACCCCCAAAGGGGACAGGTAAAGGGTTTAAAGTATGTCCGAGCAGTTTCTCTACTTCCTGCAGCAAATGTTCAACGGCGTCACGTTGGGCAGCACCTATGCGCTGATCGCCATTGGTTACACGATGGTGTACGGCATCATCGGCATGATCAATTTCGCCCACGGCGAAGTGTATATGATCGGCAGTTACGTCTCGTTTATCGTCATTGCAGCGCTGATGATGATGGGCATTGATACCAGCTGGCTGCTGATTGGCTGCGGCTTCGTGGTCGCGGTGGTCATTGCTTCCTGCTACGGCTGGAGCATTGAGCGCGTGGCGTATAAGCCGGTACGATCCTCTAAGCGCCTGATCGCCCTGATCTCGGCGATCGGCATGTCGATCTTCCTGCAAAATTACGTCAGCCTGACGCAGGGATCGCGCGATTTGGCGCTGCCAAGCCTGGTGGCCGGACAGTGGACGCTGGGCGTCAGTAACGGCTTCGCCGCCACTATCTCCACCATGCAGCTGGTGATTTGGGGAGTCACTTTCCTTGCCATGCTGGCGCTGACGGTGTTTATCCGCTATTCGCGTATGGGTCGCGCCTGTCGCGCCTGTGCGGAAGACCTGAAAATGGCCAGCCTGCTGGGGATTAACACCGACCGCGTGATCTCGCTCACTTTTGTTATCGGCGCGGCAATGGCGGCGGTGGCCGGGGTGCTGCTGGGTCAGTTCTACGGGGTGATCAACCCCTATATCGGCTTTTTGGCCGGGATGAAAGCCTTTACCGCCGCGGTGCTTGGCGGCATTGGCAGTATTCCCGGCGCTATGCTGGGCGGGCTGATCCTCGGCATTGCCGAAGCGCTCACCTCCGCCTATCTCAGTACTGAATACAAAGACGTGGTGTCATTTGCGCTGCTGATTGTGGTGTTGCTGGTGATGCCAACCGGCATCCTCGGGCGTCCGGAGGTTGAGAAAGTATGAAAAAGCTCCATCTGCTTAATGCCGTAGCATCGGCACTGATGCTGCTGGTGCTGGCGGCGTTCTTTATGGGGCTGCGCCTGAACCTTGACGGCACGCATCTGGTGGTGAATAACGCCGGAGAGGTGCGCTGGAACTGGATCGCCCTCGGCTGCGGCGTGGTGTTCCTGTTCCAGCTGCTGCGCCCATTATTGCAAAGCGGCCTGAAAAAAGTGTCCGCCCCGGCGCTGATGCTGCCGGGTATTGATGGTTCAACCGTGAAGCAAAAACTGCTGCTGCTGGCGCTGGTCGTTGCCGCTGTACTGTGGCCGTTTCTGGTCTCACGCGGCACGGTGGATATTGCCACCCTGACGCTGATTTACGTCATGCTGGGGCTGGGGCTGAATGTGGTGGTAGGCCTCTCCGGGCTGCTGGTGCTTGGCTACGGCGGCTTCTATGCTATCGGCGCTTATACCTTTGCGCTGTTAAATCATTATTACGGTCTGGGTTTCTGGCAGTGCCTGCCGCTGGCGGGGCTGGTCGCGGCGGCTTTTGGCCTGCTGCTCGGTTTCCCGGTGCTGCGTCTGCGCGGTGACTACCTGGCGATTGTGACGCTTGGCTTTGGTGAAATCGTGCGCATTTTGCTGCTCAACAATACCGAAATAACCGGTGGGCCAAACGGCATCAGCCAGATCCCTAAACCGACCTTCTTTGGGCTGGAATTCAACCGCAGCGTGCGCGACGGCGGCTGGGACACCTTCCACCACTTCTTTGGTCTGGAGTACGATCCGGGCGACAGAATTATCTTCCTGTATCTGGTGGCGCTGCTGCTGGTGGTGCTAACCCTGTTTGTGATCAACCGCCTGCTGCGTATGCCGCTGGGCCGCGCCTGGGAAGCGCTGCGCGAAGATGAGATCGCCTGTCGCTCGCTGGGCCTCAGCCCGACGCGGATTAAACTGACCGCCTTTACCATCAGCGCCGCCTTTGCTGGTTTCGCCGGTAGCCTGTTTGCCGCGCGCCAGGGCTTTGTCAGCCCGGAGTCCTTCACCTTTGCCGAGTCCGCTTTTGTGCTGGCGATCGTGGTGCTGGGCGGGATGGGGTCGCAGTTTGCGGTGATCCTTGCTGCCGTGCTGCTGGTGGTATCGCGCGAGCTGATGCGTGACCTTAACGAATACAGCATGCTGGTACTCGGTGGCCTGATGGTGTTGATGATGATCTGGCGTCCGCAGGGGCTGCTGCCGATGAAACGTCCACACCTGAAGTTGAAGCAGGCGCAGCAGGGAGAACAGCCATGAGCCAGCCTTTGTTAGCCGTTGAGGGTCTGAAGATGCGCTTTGGTGGTCTGCTGGCGGTGAATAACGTCGAACTGGCGCTGCACCCGCAGGAGATCGTCTCGCTGATTGGCCCGAACGGTGCCGGAAAAACCACGGTGTTTAACTGCCTTACCGGGTTCTATCGCCCGACGGGCGGCTCGATCCGGCTGGGTGACCAGCAGCTGGCGGGCCTGCCGGGGCAGAAGATTGCGCGGATGGGTATTGTGCGTACCTTCCAGCATGTGCGCCTGTTCCGTGAAATGACGGTGATTGAAAACCTGCTGGTAGCCCAGCATCAGCACCTGAAAAGCGGCGTGTTTTCCGGCCTGCTGAAAACCCCGGCCTTCCGCCATGCGGAAAACGATGCGCTGGAGCGCGCGGCAAGCTGGCTGGATCGCGTCGGGCTGCTGGCGCTGGCCAACCGCCAGGCCGGTAATCTTGCCTACGGGCAGCAGCGCCGTCTGGAGATTGCCCGCTGCATGGTGACCCGCCCACAAATCCTGATGCTGGATGAACCGGCGGCGGGGCTTAACCCGAAAGAGACCCACGAGCTGGACGAGCTGATCGCCGAGCTGCGCGAGCAACACAAGGTCTCGATACTGTTAATTGAACACGATATGAAACTGGTAATGGGTATTTCAGACCGCATCTACGTGGTGAATCAGGGCACGCCGCTGGCCAACGGTACGCCGGAAGAGATCCGCGAAAACCCGGATGTGATCCGCGCTTATCTGGGGGAGGCATAACATGAGTGATGCAATGTTATCGCTGAAGGACGTCAGCGCGCACTACGGTAAAATCCAGGCGCTACATAACGTTAACCTGCATATCCGTCAGGGCGAAATTGTCACGCTGATAGGCGCTAACGGGGCGGGTAAAACCACCATCCTCGGCACCCTGTGTGGTGAACCGCGCGCCTCGCAGGGGGCGATTACCTTTGATGGTAAGGATATCACCGACTGGCAGACGGCGCGCATTATGCGCGAGGCGATTGCTATTGTCCCGGAGGGCCGCCGCGTCTTTGCCCGCATGACGGTGGAAGAGAACCTGGCGATGGGCGGTTTCTTTGCCGAACGCCAGCAGTATCAGCAGCGTATCCGGCGCGTCTATGAGCTGTTTCCCCGGCTGTATGAGCGCCGTGTCCAGCGTGCCGGAACCATGTCCGGCGGCGAGCAGCAGATGCTGGCGATTGGCCGGGCGCTGATGAGCCAGCCGCGCCTGCTGCTGCTGGATGAGCCATCGCTGGGGCTGGCACCGATCATCATTCAGCAGATTTTTGACACCATCGAACAGTTACGTCAGGAGGGCATGACCATTTTCCTTGTCGAGCAGAATGCTAACCAGGCGCTGAAGCTGGCCGACCGGGGCTACGTGCTGGAAAACGGTCGTGTGGTGCTGGAAGACAGCGGCGCGGCGCTGTTAGCCAATGAAGCGGTAAGAAGCGCCTATTTGGGGGGATGATCGGGCGGGCAGTTTGCGCTGGTGATGTCTGTCAGGGAAGGGGGAAGGGTTTATCTGACCCCCTGACCTGCAGTGTCGCTTTCGTGATTCGGATGATTCAATGAATTTTTTTAAAAGATGGCTGGCTTGGCAGCTACGATACCTTGCCAGCATTGTCATTTGTGCCCTGCTTATTATTGCTTTCGCTGCGTCAGGCGGTATGTTCTGGCCCGACTATGCATGGGGCACTACGGCACTCTTTACGCTGGTAATCATATGGGTTGTTTCTCGCTGGAAATAGCTGGTTTACTGGAAGTACGCCTTATTGCAAAGGAATAACACCTGATGCGTAAGGTAAATCGGTTTAATAAAAAGATTTATGTACTAAATATGGAAGGATCTAAATGAAAAATCAGCTAATTGACCTTTACCAGGACGCTTTGGTTCTTGGTTATAACATGGAATTGGAGAGCTTCGCTAAAGGCATGCTCCCAGCTTTGTATCCTGGAAAGGAGATTAACGAAATAGCCGAGGAAGAACTTGTTGTTTTGATTAAGGCTGTTATCACTGGCCTGACTTCGCAGAATTGTTAGATTTTCTATTCAAAAAAAGCAGCTGTTTAACACGTTATTCGGCTAAAATACCCGAGTCAAGTTACCAGTCTATATGGTACGCGGCTGAAGTTTCCAGGCCTTATCGCCGCACAAAAGAACCGCCTTCCAGGGCGGTTTTTTTGTGTCTGCAACGCGCCGCTTTCAGCGTATCTCCTGTCGTCTCTTTTAGCAGGGAACAAAAGGGCTACGAGCTTTGTAAAGAGAGGCGCTCGTTGCTCTACGAAGTTCTAACCATCGGGCGAAAATACTGAGCCAGGTCAGGACTCACCGTCACCCCCCGTTCATACAAACGTTATGTTTCTTTCATTTCCCCGTGTCATGTTACCTGCAAATGACAGCAATGTGCGTCTTCGCGCCTTAGAACAGCGGGTACAGGAAACCGACAATCCATCTTTATCATTCCGTCACCATGCACTTAGCCTGATACCTGGACTGGCCTTTCAGTACCAGTGCGCTGGCCGCCACCGACATTCCTTTCTGGCACTCAATGGAGGGTGAACTGGGGGTAGAGGTAAATGCGCTGGCGACCCGCTTTAATGAAACGCACCCTGACTACCGCATCGTCCCCACCTGTAAAGGCGTCGCCGAGTTTATGCAGTTCCTCGCCCAGCCGGATAGGGCAGCCGAATGGCACCAGAAAACCGGCTATCTGCCGATCATCACCGCCGCTTACGATCTGGCCAAACGGCAGGGGTTCTGTCAGCAGCATCCGGGCGCGGATATTGCCACCCGCCAGATGTTAAACTAAGATCCGCTCCCTTATACTGAAGGGATCCGCCCGGAGCATATTGAACTACCCTCAAAGCAGGACGGCGGCAGGCTGGTGGTAGAGACGCTGGAAATGCTGGGGGCGGATAACCTCGTCCACGGCCGGCTGGGCGGCATCCCGCTGGTGGTACGCCTGCCGCACTCGCTGCGCCCGCCGATGGGCAGCAACCTGTGGCTGTATCTGCCGCCGCGATCGCTGCACTTTTTTGATGAAAACCAACAACGGATAGAATAATGACTGTGAGCTGGCCATACCCACCGATTGTCGCTCATCGCGGCGGCGGCAAACTGGCACCGGAAAATACGCTGGCCGCCATTGACGTTGGTGCACAGATGGGGCACAGGATGATTGAGTTTGATGCCAGGCTGTCGCAGGACGGTGAAATCTTCCTGCTGCACGATGATACCCTCGATCGTACCAGCAATGGCTGGGGCATAGCGGGGCAACTGCCGTGGAACAAGCTGATACAGCTGGATGCCGGGAGCTGGTTTGGCGAGGCGTTCAGCGAAGAGCGTTTGCCGCTGCTGGCCGGGGTTGCCGCCCGCTGTCGTCAGCACCGGCTGATGGCCAATATCGAAATTAAACCGACCAGCGGCCTGGACAGCGAAACCGGGCGTGCGGTGGCGCTGGCAGCGCGGGTGATGTGGCAGGGGCAGGTGGCTCCGCTGCTGTCATCATTCTCTTTTCAGGCGCTGGAAGCCGCACGCCAGGCAGCACCCGAACTGCCGCGCGGACTGCTGCTGGATCAATGGGAAGAGCACTGGCAGGAGATGACCTCGGCGTTGGACTGTACTTCTATCCATCTTAATCACCGGCTGCTGAATGCAGAACGCGTTTCCCTGTTGAAACGGGCAGGTTTGCGCATTCTGGCGTATACGGTGAACAAGCCCGAGCGCGCGCGTGAGCTGCTGCACTGGGGCGTTGATGCGATCTGCACCGATCGTATTGATGTGATTGGGCCGGACTTTCACTAAGTGGGCGGATCGGAACTGCCGACCCGCCGCTGTCGTTGATTAATTTGCAGGCGTGTTCGGCTGCTGACCAGGCTGCGGGTTCAGCGTACGCTGTGTGGCGCTGTCACGCTGTTCCTGAAGTTTACGCTGCAGATCCTGCTGCTGGCGCTGCTGATCCTGTTGCAGTTTCAGCTTCTCCTGCGATTGCTGGTTCTGCATCTGTTGCTGTAGCCGCTGCGTGCTGGGATTGTAGCCCGGCTGCTGCGAATTATTAGCGTTATTCAACATGTTGGCCATTCCGCTCAGTGGCAGCATGGCGGCAAAAACGATGAGCCATTGCGTTTTCATTTTCACTCCTCCGCGTTACCTGTTGAGTTTAATGCCCCCGTTACTTTCTGGCTCCAGGAGCGCTCTCAATTCGCATTACTGTTCGCTTTTTGTCCTATTTTATGCTTATTTATCAATGGCAAACACATTGTAAATAAATATAAAGGATACAAAATGACGATACAAAGTTCATTAAAGCGCCTTTCAGGGGGGCTGTAAATCAGTCTGCTGGTAAGCCAGGGGCGCTGGCAGCGCCTGCCGCCGCGCCGGTTTCCTATGGCACAGGTACGGACACCTTCCATCCGGTCAGGGCGCAGCACGGCATGGTGGCCTCGGTGGATGCCACCGCCACTGCCGTTGGCGTAAAAATTCTTCAGCAGGGCGGGAACGCGGTTGATGCCGCCGTGGCCGTTGGCTATGCGCTGGCCGTGACCCATCCCCAAGCCGGTAACCTGGGCGGCGGCTTTATGCTGCTGCGCACCGCGTCCGGTCATACCACTTCAATAGATTTTCGTGAGATGGCTCCGGTACGCGCCAGCCGTAATATGTTCCTGGATGCGGCGGGTAACGCCGACAGCAAAAAATCACTGACGTCACCGCTGGCCTCCGGCGTGCCCGGCACCGTGGCCGGGTTTGCCCTGGCGAATAAAGAGTACGGTACGCTGCCGCTCAGCCAGCTGATCAAACCGGCGCTGGATCTGGCGCGTAACGGTATAGTGGTTAATGATTCACTGGCCGACGATCTCAAGGTCTATGGCAAAGAGGTGCTGTTGAATCACGCCAACAGTAAAGCCATCTTCTTCAAGGCCGACGGCACGCCGTATCGTCAGGGCGAAAAGCTGGTGCAGCGCAATCTGGCCCGCAGCCTGGAACTGATTTCCCGCCAGGGGCCGGACGCTTTCTACAAAGGCAAAATTGCCGATGAGATCGCCGGTGAAATGGAACAGCTCGGCGGGCCGATCGCCAAATCCGATCTGGCGAACTATCGGGCGATAGAGCGTAAGCCGGTCGGCGGAACCTATCGCGGTTATCAGGTGTTCTCCATGCCGCCGCCGTCCTCTGGCGGCGTGCATATTGTGCAGATCCTCAATATCCTGGAAAACTTTGACCTGGCCAAAATGGGCTTTGGTAGCGCCGATGCGATGCAGGTAATGGCCGAGGCGGAAAAATACGCCTACGCCGACCGTTCGCAGTACCTCGGTGGACCGGATTTCGTCAAGGTTCCCATGCAGGCGCTGACCAGCAAAGCTTATGCTAAATCGCTGGCACAGCAAATCGACGTGGCCAAAGCGCGCCCTTCCGCCGGGATCAAACCGGGTACGCTGGCTCCGTATGAAAGCGATCAGACCACGCATTTCTCGGTGGTGGATAAAGACAGCAACGCGGTGTGGTGACCTATACGCTGAACACCAATTCCGGCAGCGGCATTGTTGCTGGTAACAGCGGTATTCTGCTGAACAACGAAATGGATGATTTCTCTGCCAAGCCGGGAACGCCGAACGTCTACTGGCATAGGGGCAGTCCAGTATTGCGCGACATAATGTCGCACAATACACTGGCGCTGTTCGCAGTTTATGCGCTGCAATCGCATATATTAAAGCCACCCCTGGAGATAACATCATGGCCATTAGCATTCGCTTAGACGATGATTTCGTTGAGAATGTAAGGATTCATGCTGATGCTGAAAGTCGCAGTGTTCCCAGGCAGATTGAGCACTGGGCAAAAATTGGCAGGATTGCGGAAGATAATCCCGATCTGCCATACAGTTTTATCAGCGAAACCTTGCTGGCTCAAAGTGAAGTCGGCAAAAATAAGGTAACGCGTTATGTTCGAAGGACCACTGGCAAGTGATATCGATGTTTACCAGAGCCGCCGTTTCGAAAAGGCGCTCGATAAACTCCCTTATTCATCGGTTCTTTCCAGTATAAAAGACCGGCTCCTGGACATATGGAACGCGAACTGAAGCTGACACCCGGTAATCCTGAATCGTAGCACGCAACTTAGGTTCGGCTCATTTATGTGGGAATCTCCGTCCTTCAGGCGGGCAGCAGTCAAACATCTCAGCGTCAAAACCGTCGATTTCATGATTATCACTCAACCGGTCGTTTGAGTGACAGCCCTTACAATACTGGTCGCGGAGAAATTCAGGGTTACGGCAAATAACCCCAAAGCCGTTTAAATGACCCAGAAGGTAATGGCTATAACTACGGCCGCGAAGACAGCTGTCGAACTCCATGCAAAAGATGGCCAGAACGTTACCGCGAGCATCCCGAATCCGATAATGAGCAGTACTGGGATCAGGGTGCTGGCAAAGTATCGCAGCTGGCTGCGCAACCATTTTTTAAAGAAATCACTCATTTGATAATTCTCACAATGGCGTCAGCAATGTCGTTGTCTGATGTGGGGAGGGAAAACAGGTGATCGTTTCTTCTGATGACTGGCTCAATAATGAAATAGAGCATTTCCAGTTTTTTCAGAGTACAGCGCGTAGTAATAGGTTTGATTCCGCTGTTTAAGTCTGTTTGCAGCCTCAGCGGCTTCCTGGACGTACCCGTAGTAGCTGACGATGGTTACTGCTGCAGCGCTTACTTTTGCCAGCTTTGTATTTATTCCTACCTTTGTCCCGAAGCTGTAGCTGGCAGCCAGTACGACCGAATACGCCTGCGCCTGGTTTGTCATCGAGCCTGACGCAATTCTGGCACCTTTACCAATCAGCAGCGTTTTAATGCGGCTTATGCGGTCTGCCGTAAGTCCGTGCAATAGCAGATCCACGTATATCCTTAACATTCTGGTGACTACGTATCCCTGTTTTATCAGCTGCACGAGTGCTTCCAGAAAACGTACGTCTTCGTTTTTCTGCCCGGTGCATACATCCTGATAATTGTCGGTAAAACAGGATGTGTAGTAAGCCAGGCGCGTGGCACCAAGCTGTATGCGTTTGGCCTGGTCTACCATTGCGTCTTTCACGCCGCCCATAGCCTTCTCAAGACGCACTGCTAACAGACTGTCAGCTTGCATTCCGGTAATAAGGTCTGAATTACTGATCATGTGGTTATAAGTTTCCTTTGAAAATATCGACACCGTTTTCTAAGTTTCGGATAGCTTCTAAGGTTTGCTGGTTAGGCTGAAGCAAATCCTTTGGCAGCTCCGCATTTACAGCTAAACGGTTCACGACCATACGAATAACGGTCGATAAATCCAGGCCAGGCGCTTTCGCATTGACCATCGCGGCAGCTTTTAAAGCTGGCGATACCCTCGCGCTTACCACAGTATCAATCATAAACACCGCTCTCATTTTTTTTCTTATTTTCGCTAATTTATAGCTATAAATACAGTCCGTAAGGTGTTTTATGCGCCTGGCGCATGGAGGCGACAGCCGTATAAACGCCCGCTCTCCTCGATGTCGCCGACCATTGTGGTCAAAGACGGCAAGACCTGGCTGGTGACCGGCAGCCCTGGCGGGAGCCGTATTATCACCACCGTGTTGCAGCTGGTGGTTAACAGCATCGACTTTGGTATGAACGTAGCTGAAGCCACCAACGCGCCGCGTTTCCACCACCAGTGGCTGCCGGACCAGCTGCGGGTAGAAAAGGGCTTTAGCCCGGATACGCTGAAACTGCTGACGGAAAAGGGTCAGAATGTGAAGGTGATGTCGACGATGGGCAGCAGCCAGAGCATTATGCTGGCACCGGACGGTATGCGTTATGGTGCGTCCGATCCGCGCAGCATTGATGATTTAACCGCAGGATATTAAATCGACAGGTCTTTTATCGATTAGCGGTGGCGGGGAGGATAAATTCCTCCCCGCTATGACCATCATTGGCGGAAACGCGCCATATACAGCGCATCGACCTGCTGGCCGTTGCGCAACGCAAAACGCCGGGCGCGGCCTTCGGTTTCAAAACCGAAATGCTCGTACAGCCCGATTGCCGCCTGATTATCGGCAAATACCGTCAGCTCAACGCGCTCAACCCCCAGCCAGTTATCACACAGGTCGAGAATGGCGCACATCATGGCTTTTGCCACGCCTTTACCGCGATGATTGCTATCAACGCCGAGGCCGAAACTGGCCGTATGGCGGCGGCGCGCCCGGCTGTTTACTATCAGCGTGATCTGACCCACGTCAATACAGGCGACAAGCATCTGCACGCCTTCTGCGACAGAACTGATACGTTCCTGCCACATTTTGAGCGAAGAGTGAGGGAGCTGTAGCGTATCGGCCATGGTGTCCGGCTGGCTGTATAGCTAAAGCAGCGCACCGGCATCTTCGGCAACCACATGTCGAATCACGATCTCACTCATCTCGCTACTCCTCGTTTATTGAAATCCTCTTTAAAATCAGGGTTTTTCCACATCTAAGCAAGAAAAAAATTAATCATAAAACGACTTTACAAATACGAATGATAATGATTATTATTGCTATGCTTTTTCAGCACGGCTCACGGTGCCAGCTGAAAAAGCACGACATTGCTCACATTGCTTCCAATAATTTTAGCCAGCACGGGTGCTGGCTTTTTTTTGCCATTTGGCCGCTCCCCGCCGTATCAAACCTGCTGATGTCCTGCCGCCAGCTACGTCGAATAATTTGAACAGAGAAGACAATTTTCTCCGCTATCATCACAGGTTCTCCAGGTTCAGACTGGGTGAAAACCTTGAGGAGAACGGAATATGATTTACCTACGCAAAGCACAAGATCGCGGGCATGCTAATCATGGCTGGCTGGACAGCTATCACACCTTCTCCTTCGCGGATTACCACGATGCCAGGTTTATGGGCTTTTCGGCGCTGCGGGTGATTAACGAAGATGTGATCGACGCCGGGCAGGGATTTGGTACGCATCCGCATAAGGACATGGAAATCCTCACCTATGTGCTGTCCGGTACCGTTGAGCATCAGGACAGTATGGGGAATAAAGAGCAGATCCCGGCAGGCGAGTTTCAGATTATGAGCGCTGGTAGCGGCGTGCGTCACTCGGAGTACAACGCCAGCAAAACCGTGGCGCTGCATCTGTATCAGATTTGGATTATCCCGGAACGTAGCGGGATTGAGCCGCGTTATGAGCAGCGCCGTTTTGATGATGCTCAGGGTCGCCAGCTGGTGCTCTCGCCGGATGCGCGTGAGGGATCGCTAAAGGTGTACCAGGATATGACGCTGTCGCGCTGGGCGTTGCAGGCGGGCGAGCAGGGCAGTATTGATGTTGCTGACGGTCGCCGCATCTGGATCCAGGTGGTGAAAGGTGAAGTGACCGTCAACGGAGAGCAGGCAAGTACCAGCGATGCCCTGGCAATCTGGGATGAGCAATCGCTGGCGATAACCGCCGGCAGCGCTGCCGAGATCCTGGTGTTTGATCTGCCAGCAGTGTAAATACCGTCATTTCTTATCGGGTGCGCTAAGCCGCACCCCTTTTTTGCTGTTTGCGCCGCCTGGCCGACGGGTGGCCGTACTGCCAGCCCGGCGTCAGAAAAGCAGATCTGTGAGATTGATTCACGGGTTTGCTTCAGGTTAACGTCAACTCCCCGCTTTTTGTTACACTCCGCTTAACACATTCCTGCCAGCTGAAGAAAATGAAGAAAAAAAGACCAGGATTACAGGATGTTGCCGATCGCGTCGGCATCACAAAAATGACCGTTAGCCGTTATCTGCGTAATCCTGAACGGGTCTCTGCCGCGTTGCAGAGCAAGATCGCCGCCGCGCTGGATGCACTGGGTTATATTCCCAATCGCGCCCCGGATATGCTCTCCAACGCCACCAGCCGGGCTATTGGCGTGCTGCTGCCCTCTCTGACCAACCAGGTGTTTGCCGACGTGCTGCGCGGTATTGAAGCCGTAACCGACGCCGCAGGCTACCAGACGCTGCTGGGTCATTTTGGCTACAGCGCTGAAAAAGAAGAGTTACAGCTGCGATCGTTACTGGCATGGAATATTGACGGGCTGATCCTCACCGAACGTAACCACACCGCAGCCAGTCTGCGCATGATCGAAACCGCCGGCATTCCGGTGGTAGAGACGATGGACTGTATCTCACCCTGTCTTGATATGGCGGTGGGGATCGATAACGTAGAGGCGGCGCGGCAGATGACCCAGGCCATCCTGCAAAAAGGCCATCGGCACACGGTGTACCTGGGAGCGCGCCTTGATGAACGTACCTTGCAAAAAGAGCAGGGCTATCGCCTCGCTATGCTGGATGCCGGGCTGGAGCCAAAGAGCGTGATGATGGAAGCGGCGTCGTCGTTTTCCGCAGGGGCGATGCTGTTATGTGAAGCGCAGAAGCGCTATCCGCAAACCGACAGCCTTTTTTGCACCAATGACGATCTGGCGGTAGGCGCGATGTTTGAATGCCAGCGCCAGGGGCTGCGCGTGCCGCAGCAGATGGCCATCGCCGGATTTCACGGCCATGATATTGCTCAGGTGGTGACGCCACGGCTGGCCACGGTGCAAACGCCGCGTGAACGTATTGGCTGTCAGGCGGCCCGGCTGTTGTTGGCACGCATCCGTGGGGAGCACGTCACTCATCAACCGGTGGATGTCGGATTTACCATTTCGCCCGGCGAAAGTATCTGATCAAGGCGCAGCCCGGCCGTGGGGCTGCGGGGCGGAGCGCGTGGTGAAATAACCGTGCTGCGCGTGCGCCTTACCTCTTTGTGCCTCTCTTAGTCTGATTCTGCGTTTTTTTTGACAACCCTCACATTTACCAGTTTTTTCCAATAAGGCTGTTGCCATCACCCCTTCACGCCCTAACAATGTTACCGATAACAATGCGGCTGACATGGCTGCTCATTTCTGCCGGAGCAACAATAATGACGACATTTTCTCCGTCCAATCATGTGTTTGTGCTGATGGGCGTTTCCGGTAGCGGCAAATCCGCCGTTGCCAACGCGGTGGCTTACCGGCTGAAGGCCGCCTTTCTCGACGGTGACTTCCTGCATCCACGCGTCAACATCGAAAAAATGTCCGCTGGCCACCCGCTCGATGACGACGACCGTCGCCCGTGGTTGCAGGCGATCAACGATGCGGCATTTGCCATGCAGCGCACAAACGCAATCTCACTGATAGTCTGTTCGGCACTGAAAAAGAGCTATCGCGATATTCTGCGCAAGGGTAATCCGAACCTCTCCTTCGTTTATCTGAAAGGAGACGCCGATACGATCGAATCGCGACTGCGTGCGCGCAAAGGGCATTTCTTCAAACCCCAGATGCTGGTCACGCAGTTTGCCACGCTGGAGCAGCCGGGTGACGATGAAAACGATGTGCGGGTGGTCGATATTCATCAGCCGCTGGATGCGGTTGTTGCCACAACCCTGAAAACCATTGACGCAGCCATCACACAAATAAGCACAGCGCCATGAGTACGGCAACGCTGGTATTAACCGCAGCGGGTTCGGTGCTGCTGCTGCTGTTTTTGGTGATGAAGGCGCGTATGCACGCTTTCGTGGCGCTGATGTTAGTGTCCATCGGTGCCGGGCTGTTTTCCGGTATGCCGCTGGATAAAATCGCCGAAACCATGCAAAAAGGCATGGGTGGCACCCTCGGTTTTCTGGCTATCGTCGTCGCGCTTGGGGCGATGTTCGGCAAAATCCTGCATGAAACCGGCGCGGTCGATCAAATCGCTATCCGCATGCTGAAAACCTTTGGTGAAAGTCGCGCTCATTATGCGATGGGGATTGCCGGGTTGATTTGCGCCCTGCCGCTGTTTTTTGAGGTGGCTGTGGTGCTGTTGATCAGTATTGCTTTCGCCGTGGCGCGCCGCACCGGCGATAACCTGGTGAAGCTGGTTATCCCGCTGTTTGCCGGGGTTGCCGCCGCCGCTGCGTTCCTGCTGCCCGGCCCGGCACCGATGCTGCTGGCGTCGCAGATGCATGCCGACTTTGGCTGGATGATCCTGCTGGGGCTGTGTGCCGCTATTCCGGGGATGCTGATTGCCGGGCCGCTGTTTGGCCGCTTTATTAGCCAGCACGTCCAGTTTGGCCTGCCTGCAGAAGGAAGCCACCCGGAGTTTGATGAAAGCAAGCTGCCGTCGTTTGGCTTCAGCCTGTCGCTGATCCTGTTTCCGCTGATTCTGGTGGGACTAAAAACCATCGGCGCGCGTTTCACCACGCCGGGCAGCAGCCTGTACCAGTGGCTGGAGTTTATTGGCCATCCGTTTACCGCCATTCTGCTGGCCTGTCTGGTGGCCATTTATGGCCTTGCTTACCGTCAGGGCATGGGCAAAGAGCGCGTGATGCAGATTTGCGGCGCGGCGCTGCAGCCGGCGGGCATTATTCTGCTGGTTATCGGTGCTGGCGGCGTATTTAAGCAGGTGCTGGTGGATTCGGGCGTTGGCCCGGCGCTGGGCAATGCGCTGACCGGGGCCGGTTTACCGGTGGCGCTGGCGTGCTTTGTGCTGGCGGGAGCGGTGCGTATCATCCAGGGTTCGGCCACCGTGGCCTGTCTGACCGCAGTGGGTCTGATTATGCCGGTGATTGAGCCGCTGCACTATTCTGGTGCGCAGATGGCCGCCCTGTCAATCTGCATTGCCGGGGGTTCTGTTATCTTCAGCCACGTCAATGACGCAGGTTTCTGGCTGTTTGGCCGCTTCACCGGCGCTAGCGAAGGGCAGACGCTGAAAACCTGGACGCTGATGGAAACCCTTCTCGGCACCGTGGGGGCAATCATTGGCATGATCGCTTTCGAACTGCTGTCATAAAGTCTGGCGAGCGCTGCTTTATCAGGCAGCGTATCGCCGATTATAAGCAGCGCTGCTAAAAAAAACGGGCTTATCGATTTAATTCACTTGCCACTTTTTCTGCAACTTGTAAGGTTTAAGCCTGATTTTTAACTCTAACAGGTCAGGCGTGACTGGCAGTTCAGGCCGCCTGAAGCAGGTTTAACATGAAAACAGTAGGATTGATTGGCTGGCGCGGCATGGTGGGTTCCGTACTGATGCAGCGCATGAGCGAAGAACGTGATTTTGATGTGATTCGCCCGGTGTTTTTCTCCACCTCCCAGCATGGCCAGGCGGCACCCGCGTTTGGCGGGCAGTCAGCAGGTATTTTGCAGGATGCCAGCGATATTGAAGCGCTGAAAGCGCTGGATATCATTATCACCTGTCAGGGCGGCGATTACACCAGCGACATCTATCCTGAGCTGCGGGCTGCGGGCTGGCAGGGTTACTGGATTGATGCCGCGTCCACTCTGCGCATGGCAGACGACGCGATTATTATCCTCGACCCGGTTAACCACCAGGTGATCCGCGATGGCCTGGAACGCGGGATCAAAACCTTTGTTGGCGGTAACTGCACCGTCAGCCTGATGCTGATGTCTCTGGGCGGCCTGTTTGCCAATAACCTGGTGGAGTGGGTCTCTGTTGCCACCTATCAGGCGGCGTCCGGGGGCGGGGCGCGTCATATGCGCGAACTGCTGACCCAGATGGGGATGCTGCATGACAATGTGGCAAAAGAGCTGCAAAATCCGGCTTCTGCCATCCTCGATATCGAGCGCAAAGTGACCGAGATGGGCCGCAGCGGCGTATTGCCAACCGACAATTTTGGCGTGCCGCTGGCGGGCAGCCTGATCCCGTGGATTGACAAACAGCTGGACAACGGCCAGACGCGCGAAGAGTGGAAGGGCCAGGCCGAAACCAACAAAATTTTGCGCACCAGCCACGCTATCCCGGTTGATGGTTTATGCGTACGCGTGGGTGCGTTACGCTGCCACAGCCAGGCATTTACCCTGAAGCTGAAAAAAGATCTGCCGCTGGCGGAAATCGAACGGCTGCTGGGCGATCATAACCCGTGGGTAAAAGTGGTGCCAAACGATCGTGACATCACCCTGCGTGAGCTGACGCCAGCGGCGGTAACCGGCACGCTGAATACGCCGGTTGGCCGTTTGCGTAAACTGAATATGGGGCCGGAATATCTCTCGGCCTTCACCGTGGGTGACCAGCTGCTATGGGGTGCCGCCGAGCCGCTGCGCCGCATGCTGCGCCTGCTGGTGGATTAATCCTGCTATCTGTTCCCCTGCATCGTGCGGGGGAATTTTCCTGGTATAGATACGTTATTCCTGCTTTCACTTCCTGCCATCACGCCATGTCAACGCGCCATTTTCGTTTCAGCCACAGGGAAAACCGGCTATTTCATCTGCCGTAGCCTCTGCTTCGATCGCCTTAATCTGAAAGAGAGATATTTGTCTCATTTTAGCCTGAATATTGCTATCCGTAGGGCTATGCTTAAAAAGCCATCGTCCCGAATGTTATTTTTTTGTAACGCTAGTTTGTCGCGCGCTGCGGCGGTTTTTCTCACGGAGGTTTACCCGCCCTGTCAGCGTGTTTAAGGCTTAATAAATAACAGCGCATTGGCGATTCCCCGCTATCGGGCATCGCCCGTTGCCTGCCGACCGTCACGGGAAGAATGTCATGTCAGAGCTAGTGGATAGTCGTGTGATTAATGCCGTTGTCTCCGGTCACTTTGCTGACCCCTTTTCCGTTTTGGGGATGCACCAAACCCGCCTCGGTCTGGAAGTGCGCGCCCTGTTGCCTGATGCCAGCGAAGTCTGGGTGATCGATACCCGTACCGGTAATCAATGCGTGCAGCTTGAGTGCCTGGACGCGCGTGGTTTTTTTCAGGCGGTGATACCCAGGCGTAAAAAGCCGTTTCGTTATCAGCTGGCCGTCACCTGGCACGGCCAGCAAAACCTGATCGATGATGCCTGGCGCTTTGGCCCGCTGCTGCCAGAGATGGACAGCTGGCTGCTGGCGGAGGGGACGCATCTGCGTCCCTATGAAACCCTGGGCGCTCATGGGACGATGATTGATGGTGTGGCCGGTACGCGCTTTGCGGTATGGGCACCTAATGCTCAGCGTGTTTCCGTGGTCGGTGAGTTCAACTACTGGGATGGACGCCGCCACCCGATGCGCCTGCGGCGCGAAATGGGGGTCTGGGAGCTGTTTATTCCCGCAGCGCGTGATGGCCAGTTATATAAATTCGAAATTATCGATAATCACGGCCAGCTGCGGCTAAAGGCCGATCCCTATGCGTTTGAAGCGCAGATGCGCCCGCAAAGCGCTTCCATGATCTGCGGTATTCCTGAAAAAACCAGGCTGTCACCGCAGCGCCAACGCGCTAACGGTTTCGATGCACCTATCTCCATCTATGAAGTGCATCTCGGCTCCTGGCGGCGGCATACCGACAATCATTTCTGGCTCAGTTATCAGGAGCTGGCGCAGCAGCTGGTGCCGTACGCCAAAGAGATGGGCTTTACCCATCTGGAACTGATGCCGGTCAATGAGCATCCTTTTGACGGCAGTTGGGGCTATCAGCCTCTGGGCATGTACGCACCTACCCGCCGTTTTGGTACGCGCGATGATTTCCGCGCATTTATTACTGCAGCTCATCAGGCCGGGTTAAACGTCCTGCTTGACTGGGTGCCGGGCCATTTTCCTGCGGATGATTTCGGACTGGCGAAATTTGACGGCAGCGAGCTGTACGAACACGGCGACCCGCGTGAGGGATTCCACCAGGACTGGAATACGCTGATTTACAATTTTGGCCGCCGCGAGGTCAGTAACTATCTGGCGGGCAATGCGCTGTACTGGATCGAACGCTTTGGCATTGATGGCCTGCGCGTGGATGCGGTGGCTTCGATGATCTACCGCGACTACAGCCGTGCCAACGGGGAATGGGTCCCGAATCATTTCGGCGGTCGGGAAAACCTCGAAGCCATCGCCTTTCTGCGTTATACCAACCGCACGCTCGGCCATGCCGCGCCGGGGGCGATTACCATCGCCGAAGAGTCGACGGACTTTAACGGCGTATCGCGCCCGCCGGAAACGGGCGGGCTGGGATTCTGGTTTAAATGGGATCTCGGCTGGATGCACGACACGCTGGACTATATGAAGCTCGACCCGCTCTATCGCCGCCATCATCATAATCTGATGACCTTTGGCATGTTGTACAACAACACCGAAAACTTTGTGCTGCCGCTGTCGCACGATGAAGTGGTTCATGGCAAGGGTTCAATCCTCGACCGCATGCCGGGGGATGACTGGCAGAAATTTGCCAATCTGCGCGCCTACTACGGCTGGATGTTCGGTTTTCCCGGTAAAAAGCTGCTGTTTATGGGCAATGAATTCGCCCAGGGCAAAGAGTGGAACCATGACACCAGCCTGGACTGGCATTTACTGGAAGGGAAAGACGGCTGGCATCACGGTGTACAACGCCTGGTGCGCGACCTCAATCACACCTACCGTGCACATCCACCGTTGTATCAGCAGGATTTTGACCCGGCGGGATTTGAATGGCTGGTGGTGGATGATGTCGATAATTCGGTATTTGTCTTTGTGCGCCGCGATTGCGACGGTAATGAACTGATTGTTGCCAGTAACTTCACGCCGGTACCGCGCCACGGCTATCGCTTTGGCGTGTCACAGGCAGGGCGCTGGCGCGAAGTGCTGAATACCGACTCCGGCCATTATCACGGCAGCAACATGGGCAATCTCGGTGCGGTCAGTACCGATGACTGGGGCAGCCATAACCGCAGCCACTCCCTGAGCCTGACGCTGCCGCCGCTGGCAACGCTATGGCTGGTGCGGGAGGCACAATGATGCCGATACGGGATGGAGAACCCACGCCGCGTGGTGCCAGCTATGATGGCAAAGGGGTTAACTTCAGCCTGTTTTCGCAGCATGCCGGGCGGGTCGAGCTGTGCCTGTTTGATGACGATGACGTTGAGACGCGCCTCGATCTGCCAGCGCGTAGCGGCGATACCTGGCACGGGTATCTGCCTGCCGTTCGTCCCGGTCAGCGTTATGGCTATCGGGTGCACGGCCCGTGGCAGCCACAGCAAGGGCTGCGTTTCAACCCGGCGAAGCTGCTGCTGGACCCCTGCGCACGCGGGATCGAAGGCGATGTCAGCGATAACCCCTGTTTTCAATGCGGAGAGGAACAGCCGGACACGCTGGACAGCGGCCCGATGGCACCGAAAAGCGTGGTGCTGGCAGATGATTTCGACTGGGAAGGCGATAGCTGCCCGCGTACGCCCTGGGGCAGTACGGTGATTTATGAAGCCCATGTGCGCGGTCTGACCCAGCTGCATTCCGCCATTCCGGCCGAGATGCGCGGCACCTATGCCGCGCTCGGCCACCCGGTGATGATTGACTATTTCCAACGTCTGGGCATCACCAGCCTGCAGCTGCTGCCGGTAGCCAGTTTTGCCAGCGAACCCCGGCTGCTGCGGCTGGGGCTGAGTAATTACTGGGGCTATAACCCGCTGGCCTGTTATGCGCTGGAATCTCGCTATGCCTGTGGCCAGAACCCACGCGAAGAGTTTCAGCAGGCGGTCAAAACGCTGCACCAGGCGGGGATCGAAGTGATCCTCGATGTGGTGTTTAACCACAGCGCCGAGCTGGATGAGAGCGGCCCCACGCTGTCGATGCGCGGTATCGATAACCCGAGCTACTACTGGCTGGACGAGCAGGGCAACTATGCCAACTGGACCGGCTGCGGCAATACGCAAAATCTTAGTCACCCTGAATTGGTGGCATCAACCATCGACTGCCTGCACTACTGGGTGGAAGAGTGCCATATAGATGGGTTTCGTTTCGACCTGGCGACCACCCTGGGGCGCACGCCGGAATACCGGCGCGATGCGCCGCTGTTCCGGGCGATAGCCGCCGATCCGCTATTGTCACAATGCAAGATCATCGCCGAGCCGTGGGATATCGGGCCGTGCGGTTATCAGGTGGGAAACTTCCCGCTGCCGTTTGCCGAATGGAACGACCACTTCCGCGACACGGCCCGGCGCTACTGGCTGCATGGCGATCTCTCAAACGGCGATTTCGCCCGGCGCTTTGCGGCTTCCAGCGATCTGTTCCAACGCGAGGGGCGTTTGCCTTCCCGCAGCCTCAACTACATTACCGGCCATGACGGCTTCACCCTGCGCGATGTGGTCAGCTTTGAACATAAACACAACGAGGCTAACGGCGAGGATAACCGTGACGGCAGCAATAACAATTTCAGCTACAACCACGGCGTGGAAGGGCTGCATGCGCCGTTACTGGTGACGGAACACCGCCGGCGTAGCGTGCATGCGCTGTTAACCACTCTGCTGCTGGCCCAGGGTACGCCGATGTTGCTGGCCGGCGATGAACATGGTCACAGCCAGCACGGCAACAACAACGCTTATTGTCAGGACAATCTGCTGACGTGGCTTGACTGGAAGCACGGCGATCGCGGGTTGTTCTCTTTCACCGCTGCGTTAATTCATCTGCGCCGCCGTATTCCCGCGCTGCAGCAGGACTGCTGGTGGCAGGAAGGAGATGGCAACGTGGAATGGCTGAACGGTCAGGGGCGGCCGTTGAACAGGCTTGAGTGGGAACAGGGCGTGCACCGTATGCAAATCAGGATTTCAAAACAATGGCTTATCACGCTTAACGCCACCGAAGAAGTGTGCGATCTGGTGTTACCTCCTGGGCAATGGCATGCCATTCCGCCCTTTGCCGGGGAAGATAACCCAATCCTGTTAACCGTCTGGCATGGAGCCGCTCAGGGAGTGTGCGTGTTCCAGGAAAAAATATAACTGGAGTCAGACATGGTGAAATTAGAGAAGCACGACCCTGTGATGCTGGCAAGACAATTGCCAACACACACTGTAGCCCTGATCCTCGCGGGTGGACGCGGTACGCGTCTGAAGGACCTGACCGCCAAACGCGCAAAACCGGCGGTCCATTTCGGCGGAAAATACCGCATCATCGATTTTGCGCTCTCTAACTGCCTTAACTCGGGTATCCGGCGTATTGCGGTCTGTACCCAGTACCAGTCGCATACGCTGGTGCAGCATATCCAGCGCGGCTGGTCGTTTCTTAACGAAGAGATGAACGAGTTTGTCGACCTGCTCCCCGCGCAGCAGCGTCTGGCGACCGACCACTGGTATCGCGGTACGGCCGATGCGGTGACGCAGAATCTGGACATCATCCGCCGCTATCGTGCGAAGTACATCGTTATTCTTGCCGGTGACCACATCTACAAGATGGACTACGCGCGCATGCTGATCGACCACGTTGAACACGGCGCACGCTGCACCATTGCCTGCCTGCCGGTGCCGCTGGAGGAAGCCAGCGCCTTTGGCGTAATGAAGGTCGATGACGATAACAGGGTGGTGGAATTTCTGGAGAAACCAGACAACCCGCCATCGATGCCCGGTGATGCCAGTCGTGCGTTAGCCAGTATGGGCGTCTATGTGTTTGATGCTGAATATCTCTTCGATCTGCTGGAGCATGACCAGCAGCTGCCGCAGTCGACGCACGATTTTGGTCAGGATCTGCTGCCAAAAATCGTCGCCAGCGGTGAGGCACTGGCGCATTCATTCAGCCTTTCCTGTGTACATCAGGATGAGACTGCCGAACCTTACTGGCGCGACGTCGGCACGCTGGAGGCTTACTGGAAAGCCAATCTTGACCTGGCCTCGGTGACGCCGGAACTGGATATGTATGACGCTGACTGGCCGATCCACACGCATATGGAACCGCTGCCGCCCGCTAAGTTTGTCCAGGATCGCTCCGGCAGCCACGGGATGACGATGAATTCACTGGTGTCAGGCGGCTGCATCATTTCGGGTTCAGTGGTGGTGAACTCGGTGCTGTTCTCGCGGGTGCGGATTAACTCCTTCTGCAATATTGAGTCGTCGGTACTGCTGCCGGATGTGGTAGTGGGGCGTTCCTGCCGTCTGCGTCGCTGTGTGATTGACCGCGCCTGCGTGCTGCCTGAGGGAACGGTGATTGGTGAAAATCCGGACGATGATGCCCGGCGTTTCCATCGATCGGAAGAGGGGATTGTGCTGGTCACAACCACCATGCTGGCAAAGCTGGGCTGGCGTTAACCGGAAGGGCATGACCTGGGTACAAGGTCAGGTTCGGCACATTACAGGAGCCAATAATGCAGGTGTTACATGTCTGTTCAGAACTTTTCCCGCTGCTGAAAACCGGCGGGCTTGCTGATGTTGTTGGGGCATTACCTGCGGCGCAAATAGCGGCGGGAGACGATACGCGGGTGTTACTGCCGGCATTCCCGGATTTGAAAAAAGGCATCACGCAAACTCAGGTGGTGGCGAAGCTGCAAACGTTTGCAGGCTATGTCGAGCTACATTTTGGTCACTTTAACGGCGTGGGTATTTATTTGATTGACGCACCGGGGCTGTTCGATCGACCCGGCAGCCCCTATCACGATGAATCACAATATGCTTATAGCGACAACTATCTGCGCTTTGCGCTGCTGGGATGGATGAGCTGTGAGCTGGCCTGTGGGCTGGATCACTGGTGGCGACCGGACGTGGTGCACGCGCATGACTGGCATGCGGGGCTGGCCTGTGCCTATCTTGCGGCACGCGGCCGGCCGGCCAAATCGGTGTTCACCGTACACAACCTGGCCTATCAGGGCCTGTTTAACGCCCGCCATATGGAGCAAATCCAGCTGCCAAACGCCTTTTTCAGTGTGTTTGGCCTGGAATTCCACGGCCAGATTTCCTATCTCAAGGCCGGGCTATTTTATGCCGATCATGTGACTGCGGTCAGCCCGACCTATGCCCGGGAAATCACCCAGCCAGAGTTTGGCTACGGCATGGAAGGGCTGCTGAAACAGCGCATGCTGGAGGGCCGGCTCAGCGGCATTCTCAACGGCGTCGACCCGGCAATCTGGAACCCGGCGCACGACCTGCTGCTATCGGCGCGCTATAACCGCGATGTGCTGGATGCCAAGCTGGAAAACAAGCGGCAGTTACAAATTGCGATGGGGTTGAAGATTGACGAAAAAGCGCCGATCTTCGCGGTAGTCAGCCGCTTAACCAAACAGAAAGGACTTGACCTGGTGCTGGAGGCGCTGCCCGGCCTGCTGGAACAGGGCGGCCAGCTGGTGGTACTGGGCGCGGGTGACGCGGAGCTACAGCAGGGATTTCTGGCCACAGCGGCGGAAAATCCGGGTCAGGTCGGGGTGCAGATTGGCTATCACGAAGCGTTCTCGCACCGCATTATGGGCGGTGCCGACGTCATTCTGGTGCCCAGCCGCTTCGAACCTTGCGGACTGACGCAGCTGTATGCCCTGAAGTACGGCACGCTGCCGCTGGTGCGGCGCACCGGGGGGCTGGCCGACACGGTTAACGACTGTTCACTGGAAAACCTGGCCGATGGGATCGCCAGTGGTTTTTCCTTCGAGGACAGCAATGCCTGGTCGTTACTGCGTGCTATCCGGCGTTCTTTCGTTCTCTGGTCCCGTCCCTCGCTATGGCGCTATGTTCAGCGCCAGGCAATGGGGATGGATTTTAGCTGGCAGGTGGCAGCGGTAGCCTACCGCGATCTCTATCAACGCTTGTTTTAAACAAAAGTGGGATATTGCTATGAACGCTCCTTTCTCCTATGCCGCACCCACGCTCAGCGTCGACGCACTCAAGCATTCCATCGCCTATAAACTGATGTTTACCTTGGGTAAAGATCCTGCCCTTGCCAATAAACATGAGTGGCTGAACGCCACGCTGCTGGCGGTGCGCGATCGCATGGTCGAACGCTGGCTACGTTCGAACCGCGCCCAGCTTTCACAGGACGTGCGTCAGGTCTACTACCTGTCGATGGAGTTTCTGGTCGGGCGCACGCTATCTAATGCGCTGTTGGCGATGGGTATTTATGACGATACCCGAGCGGCGCTGGAGGATATGGGCTTCGACCTGGAAGAGCTGATCGAGGAAGAGAGCGATCCGGGCCTGGGTAACGGTGGACTGGGGCGGCTGGCGGCCTGTTTTCTTGACTCACTGGCCACCCTGGGCCTGCCCGGACGTGGCTACGGCATCCGCTATGAATACGGCATGTTTAAACAGAATATAGTCGAAGGCCGCCAGGCGGAGTCGCCGGACTACTGGCTGGAATATGGTAATCCGTGGGAGTTTCAGCGCTTCAATACCCGCTACAAGGTGCGCTTTGGCGGGCGTATTCAGCATGAGGGAAGCCGTGCGCGCTGGGTAGAAACGGAAGAAGTGCTGGCCACGGCGTATGACCAGATAATCCCCGGCTATGATACGGATACCACCAATACTTTGCGGCTGTGGGGCGCGCAGGCGAGTAATGAGATCAATCTGGGAAAATTTAACCAGGGAGATTACTTTGCCGCCGTAGAGGATAAAAACCATTCTGAAAACGTATCACGCGTGCTCTATCCGGATGACTCCACCTATTCAGGGCGCGAGCTGCGGCTGCGGCAAGAATATTTTCTTGTCTCGGCCACGGTGCAGGATATTCTTCATCGCCACTGGGTCATGCACCAGACCTTTGATAACCTCGCCGATAAGATAGCGCTGCATCTGAATGATACGCACCCGGTGTTGGCCATCCCCGAGCTGATGTGTGTGCTGATCGATGAACATAAATTTAGCTGGGATGATGCATTTGAAGTGGTCTGCCAGGTGTTCTCCTACACCAATCATACCCTGATGCAGGAAGCGCTGGAAACCTGGCCGGTGGATATGATTGGCAAGATCCTGCCGCGCCATCTGCAAATCATCTTTGACATTAATGATTATTTTCTGAAGACCATTCAGGAGCAATACCCGGATGACTGGGAACTGCTGGCACGTATTTCGATTATCGATGAAAACAACGGCCGCCGCATTCGTATGGCGTGGCTGGCCGTGGTGGCCAGCCATATGGTCAACGGCGTCTCCGAGCTGCACTCCAACCTGATGGTACAATCGCTGTTTGCTGACTTTGCCAAACTGTTTCCAGGCCGCTTCTGCAACAAAACTAACGGCATCACCCCGCGCCGCTGGCTGGCGCTGGCGAATCCCCCGCTTTCCGCCGTACTGGATAAGACGATTGGCCGCACCTGGCGAACTGAACTCAGCCAGCTGGACGAGCTGAAGCAGCATATCGACTTTCCCAACTTTATTGAGCAGATTGCCCATGCCAAGCTGCAAAATAAAAAGCGCCTGGCGGAATTTGTCAGTCAAAAGCTGGATATTGTTATCGACCCACAGGCGATGTTTGATGTGCAGATCAAACGTATTCACGAATACAAACGCCAGTTGCTGAACGTGCTGCATATTATCACCCGCTACAACCGCATTAAGGCGGACCCGGATGCAGACTGGGTGCCGAGGGTGAGCATCTTCGCCGGTAAGGCGGCATCGGCTTACCAGATGGCGAAACACATTATCCATCTGATTAATGATGTNGCGCAGGTGATTAATAACGATCCTCAGGTGAAGAGCAAACTGAAGGTGGTATTTATTCCCAATTATAGCGTCAGCCTGGCGCAGATGATTATTCCGGCGGCAGATCTGTCCGAACAGATCTCGCTGGCGGGGACTGAAGCATCGGGGACCAGTAATATGAAGTTTGCGCTCAACGGTGCGCTGACCGTGGGTACGCTGGATGGTGCTAACGTTGAGATGCTTGACCATGTCGGCGCGGAGAATATCTTTATCTTCGGCAATACCACACCGCAGGTTGAGGNGCTGCGTAGCAACGGCTACAACTCCCGCCTCTGTTATGAACAGGATGCCGAACTGCATCAGGTGCTGACGCAGATCGCCACCGGTTTGTTTAGCCCACAGGAGCCGGGGCGTTANCGCAATATTTTTGATTCTCTGGTGAATCTGGGCGACCACTACCAGCTGCTGGCCGACTATCGCAGCTATGTGGATACGCAAGATAAAGTGGACAAACTGTACCGCAACCAGGANGCGTGGACGCGCTGTGCGCTCCATAACATCGCCAATATGGGCTATTTTTCATCGGATCGCACTATCAAGGGAATATGCCGATGACATTTGGGGGGATTGTGCCGGTTCAGCTATAGGTTNATATCATCTTCATAAAGCATCGGGGGCATTTTTAACGGCGCTTGCTTGTATCTGTTTTTACTGTTTGCCGACTGTTCACCGAATGGAATAGGTGAATTATGTTNGTGAGTGGCGTTTTATGTAAGAAAAGAAATCAATTTTGAGTACCATAAGTGGTTTTATGGANTTAAGTATATATGATTACAGGACTAGATCGCGCCGGGCTCTATGTTGTAGGCTTATTTAAGTGTAGGATATCAGAGCTTGACGCCCGCAGAATAATACGTCAATTAGATAAAGTTAAAAATGACCCTAACGAAATGAAGAAAAATAAGATTGCCCTTAAAGCATTAGATAAAAAAATGTCTGGAAGCACGAATTTTGGATTAAGTGAAAATATTTTAAAATTTCTTTGGGATATAGGTTATTATGGTGAAATAAGTATCAAGAAGCATGAAGACTCAAAATTTATTATGGGTAATACCCATTTGCCTGCTGCCTCGCAAGAAACTACCACTGACCCTAATATGTCTAAACGTATGGCAATTGCGAGTATGTCGGATGATTGCAGTTCGAATTCTGTCTCGCAAGAAACTACCTCTGGCAATAATATGTCTAAACGTATAGCAATTGCGAAAGAGATATATTCTATAAATAAAGAAAATTCTATAGGTAGATGCGTTGAATCCAAACTTGAAAGTGCACCCAATATATTAAAATGGCAATCACACCCTGACCTCGTTGCAATAAACAGTAACGAAAAACCAAAAGAAAATGATTTTCTTAAAAAGACAACTAAAGACAATTTCACACCGCAAGTCGACGAAATTAAAAGCAGCGAAATCATAATGAAAGTAATCGAACAACGTCAAAAAAATTCTCCTGAACTTCTTCCTGAAGAGACCAAAGATCTCATTAATAGATACATTCAGTTGAAGCTAGGTGAAACTAAAATTACCAAATTTTAGCGCAGCGAAAATAAAACCGACGAAATTTAATACGATGACATAATTGTTGCATGGTAAAAAGCTCAGATCGTTTGAAGAAGTTATCGTGAAAGTAATCCAAGTAGAATAGACAAAGACTCCGTCTTTTACCAAGGAGAGTAGGACATCAGGAACATCCTACTCTCCAGAGTAAAGGGAGTTAACTGGGATTGAAAATAATAATGAGCCATTTAAACCAGACACCAATAAAATAGGTTCATCCTCTTCAGATGCTGTTCAACAACACAGCACTTCTGGATCGGAAGATAAACAAAGAAGTTGAGATGCTTGACCATGTCGGCGCGGAGAACATCTTTATCTTCGACAATACCACACCGCAGGTTGAGGTGCTGCGTAGCAACGGCTACAACTCCCGCCTCTGTTATGAACAGAATGCCGAATTGCATCAGGTGCTGACGCAGATCGCCACCGGTTTGTTTAGCCCACAGGAGCCGGGGCGTTANCGCAATATTTTTGATTCTCTGGTGAATCTGGGCGACCACTATCAGCTGCTGGCCAGCTATCGCAGCTATGTTGATATGCAGGATAAAGTCGACAAACTGTACCGCAACCAGGAAGCGTGGACGCGCTGTGCGCTCCATAACATCGCCAATATGGGCTATTTTTCATTGGATCGCACTATCAAGGGAATATGCCGATGACATTTGGGGGATNGTGCCGGTTCAGCTATAGGTTCATATCATCTTCATAAAGCACCGGGGGCATTTTTAACGGTGCTTGCTTGTATCTGTTTTTACTGTTTGCCGACTGTTCACCGAATGGAATAGGTGAATTATGTTGGTGAGTGGCGTTTTATGTAANAAAAGAAATCAATTTTGAGTACCNTAAGTGGTTTTATGGAGTTAAGTATATATGACGATTACAATACTAGATCGTGCCGGACTATATGTTTATAACAAAGCAGGTTGGAATATATCAAGTCATGACGCCAGAGAAATACTCTATCAATTAAAGAAAGTTGAAGGAAACCCTAAAGAAATGGTGAGAAATAGGGCTGCCTTTGAAGCATTACATAATAAAATTCATGGAACCAAGATTAAAAAAATCATATAAAGAAATTGCAGATTTTCTTAAAAAGGTAAATTATACGTGTGAAAACATTGGACTTAAACGCTGCAAGAAGTATGAAGATTCAAAAGTTATTGTGGATAATACTAATTTGCATGCTGTCTCGAAAGAAAATACCTCTGACCATAATATGTCTGAACGTATGGCAATTGCAAATGAGATATATTGTATAAATAAAAAAATTTTATAGGTGAAAGTATTATTAGAGAACTAAGAAATAAAGCCAATTCATTGAAGTGGCAATCAGAACAAATTAAATTTACAATAAGTAGTCGCGAAAAACCAAAAAAAATTGATGTATTAAAAAATATAATTAACGGCCATTGCACAAAGCCAGTCACCGAAAAAGAAAGATGCGAAATCATAATGAAAGCAGCCGAATACTATCAAAAATTACATACTAAACTTGTTTCTAAAGAGACCACGGAACTTATTAATAGATACAATCAGTTGAAGTCAGATGAAAAAAATAAAGAAATTCCGATGATTCCTAATGAAAAAGGTAATGATTTATTGACAGAAAAAACCGTTACTGATAATGAGTTTCGATGCCAGGAAATTGCACAGAAGATATTTGCTATAAATGAAGGTTCGTTAATGAACCGCATGATCGAAACGGCATGCTATGATGAAGGAATCCCATTAAACTCAAGCCCAGACTTTATTGCAATGCGTAATAAGGAAGTATCTGGTATAAATCAGGTTGTTGATAGTATAAATGCTGATCAAAAACTCCGTGATAATAGCCATGAAGATACTGAATTAGCGCTGGCAGATCAAGTGATTGACTTACAAACAGCAACGAAGGGTATCCCTAAGTTGACATCTGATATAGATGAATTTCTCGCAGAGATACAAGCAAGAACCGAAATCATAATGGCGGAAGCTGAATATTACCTGACTAATATGCCTCACAATCTTGATGAAGTGAGCAAGAGTCTTATTTATGAATACAAATATTTGAAGGTAGTTGAGGCTAAAAAAACCGATTCACAGCGCAGCGAAAATAAAACCGACGAAGATTCTACATGCACTCCGCCTCTTACCCAGGCNAGTGGCACATCAGAGACGTCAGGCACACCAGAGATATCCTACTCTCCAGAGCAAAGGGAGCTAACGGGTATTAAAAAATCATAATAAGCCATTTCAACCAGACACCAGCCAAATAGTTTCATCCCCTCCAGATNCTGTCCAACAACCCAGCACTTCTGGAGCGGAAGATAAACGAGATCTTGAAAAGTTATTGGAGAAGACCAAAGAAAAGATGGCAGAATTGGCACGTTTAATAAATGAACACTTCAAGGATAAGAGTCAGCGTGCCAGGTTGATAACCCTCCAGAACGAGTACAATCAGAATTTGGTAATGGGACTTGAGTCAAAATGGGCAAAGCTTAACGAGAGTAATGAGAAATTGCCGAGGTCGGCAGAAAGGGATGCGTTTCCCAGTACATTATCCACCTGATTAATGATGTCGCGCAGGTGATTAATAACGATCCTCAGGTGAAGAGCAAACTGAAGGTGGTATTTATTCCCAATTATAGCGTCAGCCTGGCGCAGATGATTATTCCGGCGGCAGATCTGTCCGAACAGATCTCGCTGGCGGGGACTGAAGCATCGGGAAAAGGAATATGCCGATGACATTTGGGGGGATTGTGCCGGTTCAGCTATAGGTTCATATCATCTTCATAAAGCACCGGGGGCATTTTTAACGGTGCTTGCTGGTATCNGTTTTTACTGTTTGCCGACTGTTCACCGAATGGAATAGGTGAATTATGTTNGTGAGTGGCGTTTTATGTAAGAAAAGAAATCAATTTTGAGTAACCTAAGTGGTTTTATGGATTAAGTATATATGTCGATTACAGGACTAGATAGCGCCGTGCTCTATATTTATAACAAAGTTTATAAAATAACAGGTAAGACTATATCAGATTATGACGCCAGAAAAATACTCTATCAATTACGGAAAGTTGAAAATAATCCTGTAAAAATGGCGAAAAATAAGACTTCCTGTAAAGCATTACATTATAAAATGTGTGGAACAAAGAATGATAAATTGCATGGAAAAATTAAAGATTTTCTTATTAGGGGGGGGTATCTTCCTAAAGAAACTAACTTTATAAGTTACATAGAACATAAAGAATCAGAAGTTATTGTGGATAATACCCATCTGCCTGCTGTCTCAGAAAAAACTACCACTGACCATAATATGTCTGAACGTATGGCAATTGCGAAAAATATATATTATATAAATAAAAAAAATTTCATAGGTGAAAGGGTTAGAGTACAACTGGTAAGTGAAGGCAGAAGATTAAAGTGGCAATCAGGACCTGACCTCACTGCATTAAGTAGTCACGAAAAACCAAAAAAAACTAATTTTCTTAAAAAGAAAAATAAAGACAATTTCACACAGCTAGTCGACGAAAAAAAAAGAAGTGAAGTCATAATGGAAGTAGTCAAACACTATCAAGAACTTTTTCCTGAACTTATTTCTAAAGAGACCAGGGATCTCATTGATAAATACAATAAGCTGAAGCCAGATGAGGCTAAAAAAACCGATTCACAGCGCAGCGAAAATAAAACCGACGAAATTTAATACGNTGACATAATTGTTGCATGGTAAAAAGCTCAGATCGTTTGAAGAAGTTATCGTGAAAATTACCTACCAAGATCCTTTACACACTCCGCCTCTTACCCAGGCAAGTGGCACATCAGAGACGTCAGGCACACCAGAGATATCCTACTCTCCAGAGCAAAGGGAGCTAACGGGTATTGAAAATCCTGATGCGCCATATAAGCCATTTTAACCAGACACCAATCAAATAGTTTCATCCCCTCCAGATTCTGTCCAACAACCCAGCACTTCTGGAGTGGAAGATAAACGAGATCTTGAAAAATTATTGGAGAAGAGCAAAGAAAAGAGGGCAGGATTGGCACGTTTAATAAATGAACACTTTACGGATAAGAGTCCGCGTGCCAGGTTGATAACCCTCCAGAATGAGTACAATCAGAATTTGGTAAAGGAACTTAAGGAAGAATTGGCAAAGCTTAACGAGAGTAATGAGAANTTGCCGAAGTCGGCAGAAGGGGATGCGTTTCCCAGNACATTATCCACCTGATTAATGATGTCGCGCAGGTGATTAATAACGATCCTCAGGTGAAGAGCAAACTGAAGGTGGTATTTATTCCCAATTATAGCGTCAGCCTGGCGCAGATGATTATTCCGGCGGCAGATCTGTCCGAACAGATCTCGCTGGCGGGGACTGAAGCATCGGGAAAAGGAATATGCCGATGACATTTGGGGGGATTGTGCCGGTTCAGCTATAGGTTTGTATTCTCGTCTTAAAGCACCGGGGGCATTTTTAACGGTGCTTGCTGGTATCNGTTTTTACTGTTTGCCGACTGTTCACCGAATGGAATAGGTGAATTATGTTGGTGANTGGCGTTTTATGTAAGAAAANAAATCAATTTTGAGTACCATAAGTGGTTTTATGGATTAAGTATATATGAAGATTACAATACTAGATCGCGTGAGCCTCTATCTTTACAACAAAGCAGGTAGGACTATATCAAGTGATAAAGCCAATAAAATACTCGATCAAATACAGGAAGTTGTAAATAATCCTAAAAAGATGGAGAGAATGATGAACAATAAGACTATCCGTCAGGCATTATTGAATAAAAGGTCTAAAACGAATAGTGTTGAATTAAAGAATAAGATTTCAGAACTTATTACTATAAAAAATCATGAGCATAAAGTCATTAGCTTATTACAACGCATATATGCTGAAGAAACAATAAGTTATCGTGGGTAATACCAAGGTGAATGCTATCTCGAAAGAAATCACTTATGACGATAATAAGTCTGAATGTATCAAAATTGCAAATGAGATATATTCTATAAATAAAGAAAATGTTATAGGTAGAAAGATTAGAGGAAAACCAGAAAGTAAAAATGAATATGCCGATGACATTTGGGGGNATTGTGCCGGTTCAGCTATAGGTTTGTATTCTCGTCTTAAAGCACCGGGGGCATTTTTAACGGTGCTTGCTGGTATCCGTTTTCTCCGCGTGCCGAATGTTCACCTAATGGAATAGGTGAATTATGTTTGTGAGTGGCGTTTTATGTAAGAAAAGAAATCAATTTTGAGTACCATAAGTGGTTTTATGGATTAAGTATATATGTCGATTACATATTCAAGACTCCTCTTGTTCAAAGCTTATGACATACTGGGGGTTAGGCTATCTGGTGGTGACGCCAAAAGGATAATTCAAGAATTAAAAAGTGTTGAAAATACCCCTGCTGGCTTGAAATTGATGACTAATAAAAATTTAATCAGAGCGTTAGTTAATAAGGCAATAGATACAGGAAATAATGAATTAAGGAAAGATATTTGTAAATCTTTGGATGAAAACACTATTTTAGACAAGTGCTCTATAGATGCGATAAAAATAATAATATGCGCTGAAAATAAAAAAAATCCGATTATTTCTAATAAAAAAGAAAGTAAGCGCCGTATGGAAATGACAAGTAAAACGACATGCGCTGAAAATGAAGAAATTCCGATTATTTCTAATAATAAAAATAGTGACTTATTGAAAGAAACTATTAATGATAATAAGTTGATATGCCAGGAAATTGCACGGAATATATTCTCTTTACATGAAGGTTCGTTAATGAACCTCGGGATCGAAACGTTTTGCAATGAAAATAAAATTCCATTAAACTCAAAATCAAGCCCAGACCTTATGGCAATGCGTAATAAGGCAGTATCTGATATATATCAGGTTGTTGATAATATAAATGCTTATCAAAAACTCCGTGATAATGTCCCTAAAACTACTGAATTAGTGCCGGCAGATCAGGTGATTTACTTACAAAAAGTAACGAAGGGTAGCTGTAAGTTGATATTTGAGATAGATAAAATTCTCGCAGAGAGACAAGCAAACACCGAAATCATAATGGGGTCATTTGAATATTACTTGACTAAAATTCCTGATAAACTTCATAAAGAGAGCAAGAGTCTTATTTATAAATACGGAAATTTGAAGGCAGTTGAGACTTAAAAAAA
Source organism: Erwinia pyrifoliae DSM 12163 (assembly GCF_000026985.1). Lineage (NCBI taxonomy): Bacteria > Pseudomonadati > Pseudomonadota > Gammaproteobacteria > Enterobacterales > Erwiniaceae > Erwinia > Erwinia pyrifoliae. Next base: position 3,757,693 of record NC_017390.1, on the reverse strand, counting down.
ACGATTCACAGCGCAGCGAAAATAAAACCGACGAAATTTAACACGGTGACATATTTTTGCATGGTAAAATGGTCAGATCATTTGAAGGAGTTATCGTGAAAATTGCCTACCAAGATCCTATACACACTCCGCCTCTTACCTCGGCGAGTGGCACATCAGATACGTCAGACACACCAGTGATATCCTTCTCTCAAGTGCAAAGGAGGCTAAATGATATTAATAATAATAATAATCCATTTCAACCAAACACCCGTCAAACAGTTTCATCCCCTTCAGATGCTGTCCAACAACCCAGCACTCCTGGAGCGGAAGCTAAACAAAGAATTGAAAAAGAGTTGGAGAAGACCGAAGAAAAGATAGCAGTATTGGCACGTCTAATAAAGGCAACGTACTCGGATGAGAGTGAGCGTGACAGGTTGACAAAATTCAATAATGAGTACAATNAGAATTTGGTAAAGGAACTTAAGGAAGAATTGGCAAAGCTTAACGAGAGTAATGAGAANTTGCCGAAGTCGGCAGAAGGGGATGCGTTTCCCAGCCGCTGAAGATAAAAGGCTTTTTCCTGTTTACTCCCGATCCTGGCGTGGCGCAGTTCGCCAACGGGTTTCGATGTCAAAGAGCGGCCCATGATTTATTGGTCCGCCCTTCTCCATCAGGATGCCAGTGATAACAAAGGTTTGGCATGTTGCGCCAGCCACTCACCTATGCGTGACTGCTGCGCTTCGTTCAGCCACATGCCTTCTTTGGTACGGCGCCAGATAGCATCATCGGTGGCGCGAACCCACTCATTCTCCACCAGGTAGCGCAGCTCGGCTTCATAGAAATGGTGTCCAAACAGTTCGCCCAGGTCTGCCAGGCTGGTCGCGCCTTTTAGCAGCTGCTCGCTATTACTGCCGTAGGTACGCGCATAGTGGCGCGCCAGCTCAACGCTGATAAACGGGAAACGGCGGCGCAGGCTGACGGCATACTCTTCACGCGTTCCGGCAAAGTTTCCGCCCGGCAGCACGCAGCTTTTGGTCCAGGCTGCTCCCGCATGCGGATAGTATTTGCTTAATTTTTCCATCGCATGTTCGGCCAGCTTGCGGTAGGTGGTGAGCTTACCGCCGAACACCGACAGCAAAGGTGCCTGACCGCCATCATCATGCACATCCAGCGTATAATCGCGGGTGATGGCCTGTGGGGAATCTGACTCGTCATCACACAGTGGGCGCACGCCGGAGTAGCTCCAGACGATATCGTCGCGGGACAGGTCTTGCTTAAAGTGCGCGTTAAATACCTTCAGCAGATAATCGATCTCGTTATCATCAATTTTGACATTATGCGCATCACCTTTGTACTCCACGTCGGTGGTGCCGATAATCGAGAACTCATCCATCCACGGAATAACGAACACGATGCGGTTATCTTCGTTCTGTAAAATATAGGCCTGCTTCTGCGAACCAATGCGCGGCACGACGATATGGCTGCCTTTGATCAGGCGAATACCGTACGGCGACTTGAGTTTCAGGCCGTCATCAAACAGCTGTTTGACCCACGGACCGGCGGCATTAACCAGACCTTTGGCACGCCAGGTGAAGATTTTGCCGCTGTCGATATCTTCAGCTTCAACGATCCACAGGCCATTTTCACGCCGGGCGCGGGTTACGCGGGTGCGGGTGCGGACTGTGCCACCACGTTTCTCGACCTCTTGCGCGTTAAGCACCACCAGACGGGCATCGTCTACCCAGCAGTCAGAATATTCGAAACCGCGCACGATTTCAGGCTTTAGTATTGAGTCCGAACCAAAAAGCACGCTTTTACTGCCCGGCAGGCTGGTACGCTTTCCCAGGTGATCGTACATAAACAGACCCATGCGGATCATCCACGCCGGGCGCAGATGCGGGCGATGCGGCAGCAAAAAGCGCATCGGGAAGGCAATATGTGGTGCCATTTTCAACAGCACTTCGCGCTCGGCCAGCGCTTCGCCGACCAGACGGAATTCGTAGTGTTCCAGGTAGCGCAGGCCGCCGTGGATCAGTTTTGAACTGGCAGAGGAGGTGGCGCAGGCGAGATCTTGCGCCTCCAGCATCAGCACCGACAGCCCGCGCCCGGCGGCATCAGCCGCGATGCCGGCACCATTTATGCCGCCGCCGATTACGATCAGGTCTTTGGTTTCCACGTCATCTCCTCCGATATTCGGCATCTTTCAATAATGTTCGTTTTCGAGCATTATATTAATCGTAAACCAACATTGACGCCAGTATTAACCGGATAAAAACAATGACGCGTGATGCAGATAACATCTTTGCAGCAAATAAAAAGGCTCAAACCATTTAGTTTCTCTGGTTATTGTGCGCCGGGTCCAGGCTACAATGGGCGCGATTTAGCCATTAATTTCGCTTTGGACGAGAACCACCATGGATCAATTTGAGTGCATTAACATCCGGCAGGCGCAGCAGAAACTGGCGGGCGGCAACGCGTTGCTGGTCGATATTCGCGATGCACAAAGCTTTGCCGCCGCACATGCCAGCGGTGCCTTTCACCTGAGCAATGAATCACTGCCCCTGTTTATCGCGCAAAGCGATCTCTCGCTCCCGGTACTGGTCATGTGCTATCACGGCAACAGCAGCAAAGGTGCCGCACAGTACCTGCTGGGTCAGGGCTTTAGCGCGGCCTACAGCATTGATGGCGGTTTCGAAGCCTGGCGCACGGCCTTCCCGCAGCAGGTTAGCGCGCAATAATGCCCGGGCGGCGGCGGCGCGGCGTTTTGCCTGCAACTTGTCGGGTGAAGCCGCTATACTGCCGCCACATTGTCGGATTATGTCCGTATTTGAATTAAAGGAAGTCGTTCAATTATGCGCATTACCCATTTCACTCATCTTCGCCCGGCGCAGGCGTTTGTCGATTATATGGCCACGCGTGGCATTACGTTGCGCATCGAGCAAGACGGCGGCTATACGCTGTGGCTGGATGATGAATCGCAGATCGGCGTGGTCGAAAACGAACTTAACCAGTTTATTGGCGACCCCAACCATGCGCGCTATCAGGCAGCAAGCTGGCACGCCGGTACGACTAAAAGCGGCATTTATTATCAGCACACTTCGCTGCTGGCTAATCTGCGCGAACGCGCCGGGCCGCTAACCCTGTTGGTGATTGCGGCCTGTGTGCTGGTGTTTATCCTGATGCAGGTGCTGGGTGACCAGACGGTGATGAGCCTGCTGTCATGGCCGGATGAAACGCAGCATTATCAACTGTGGCGCTGGTTCAGCCACGCGCTGCTGCACTTTTCACTGCTGCATATCCTGTTTAACCTGATGTGGTTCTGGTATCTCGGCGGGGCGCTGGAAAAGCGGCTCGGCGCGGGCAAACTGTTCGTCATCATGCTGATCTCGGCGCTGCTTAGCGGCTGGATGCAGGCGAAATTTAGCGGCGTGCTGTTTGGTGGGTTGTCCGGGGTGGTATATGCCCTGATGGGTTACAGCTGGCTGCGTGGCGAGCGCGATCCCGACAGCGGCATCTTTTTGCCGCGCGGGCTGATGGCCTTCGCGGTTATCTGGCTGCTGGTGGGCTGGTTCGGCTGGTTTGGTTTATCAATAGCCAATGCGGCCCATGTCACCGGCCTGCTGGTCGGGCTGGCGATGGCCTTTGTGGATACGCGCCGACGTTAATTAAGCGATAGCGCTCACCGATATCGGGCAGCCGGCAAGATAAAGGAAAAAGGGGAAGTTTGTGAAGCAGACACAACGTCATGACGCCATCATCGACCTGGTGCGCCGCCAGGGATATGTCAGTACCGAAGAGCTGGTAGAGCATTTTGCCGTCAGCCCGCAAACCATTCGACGCGACTTAAACGACCTGGCGGAACAGAACAGAATTCAGCGCCATCATGGTGGCGCGGCTTTACCCTCCACGTCGGAAAACAGCGCCTGGCAGGAGCGAAAAATGATGTGGTCGCTGGAAAAAGCGCGTATCGCCCGGCGCGTGGCCAGCCAGATCCCGGATGGTGCTTCGCTGTTTATTGATATTGGCACCACGCCGGAAGCAGTAGCCCATGCGCTGATGAATCACAATAATCTGCGTATCGTCACCAATAACCTCAACGTGGCGGTCTTGCTGATGGCGAAGCCCGATTTCCGGCTGATTCTGGCCGGGGGGGAAGTGCGCACCCGCGATGGCGGAATAATGGGCGAGGCGACGCTGGATTATATCTCCCAGTTTCGCCTTGATTACGGCATTCTGGGGATCAGCGGCATCGATATGGACGGATCGCTGCTGGACTTCGACTATCACGAAGTGCGCACCAAAAGGGCGATTATTGACAACTCACGCTGCGTGATGCTGGTTGCCGATCATTCGAAATTTGGCCGCAACGCAATGGTAAATTTGGGCAATATGGGGATGATTGACTACCTGTTTACTGATCAAATGCCGCCAGCCAGCGTGCTGAAAAACATTGAGCAGCACAACGTTCATCTGGAAATTTGTTAAGCGCCAGCCCATCATCTGATAATCCCTTCCTGGCGCGGCGTGCCGCCTGCTCTGTACGCGCCTGGGCGAATGCCGTCCGGACTGTCTGCGCGAAAAAAAGAGACGATTCTTCTCTTTTTTTTGCTCATTGCCTTTCGCAATGAGCTTTTTTCCGTTTTGCCGTCTTAACTGTAAGGTGTTTGTGCTCACCTTTTCAGCTGTACCCAACTATTTGCGAGGGACGGTATGCCGCAGCAGAAATTCAATAAGACCCGTTTTGAAGCAGCCCTGACGCGTCAGTGGCAGCAGCTGGGCTACGCCAGCGCCAGTGAGATGACCTCACATCAGTGGTGGCAGGCGATAAGCCGCGCGCTGGCAGAACTGCTGGCGGCTCAGCCAGCAGCGAAAACGGCGAAAAATCAGCGTCATGTCAATTATATCTCGATGGAATTTCTGGTCGGCCGCCTGACGGGGAATAACCTGCTTAACCTCGGCTGGTACGATGAGGTGAAAGCGGTGCTGGCCGGATATCAGCGCGATCTCAGCGAACTGCTGGAAGAAGAGACAGACCCGGCGCTGGGCAATGGCGGTTTGGGAAGACTGGCCGCCTGCTATCTCGACTCGATGGCAACGATGGGCCAGGCGGCCATCGGTTACGGCCTTAACTATCAATACGGCCTGTTCCGCCAGTCGTTTGCCGACGGTCAACAGCAGGAAGCGCCGGATGACTGGCAGCGTGAGCGCTACCCGTGGTTTCGCCATAACGCCGCGCTGGATGTCAATGTCGGCTTCGGTGGTAAAGTGGTGAAAAGCGACAGCGGCGGTTTCCGCTGGCAACCGGCATTTACCCTGCGCGGCGAAGCATGGGACTTGCCGGTAACCGGCTATGGTAACGGCGTGGTACAGCCGCTACGACTGTGGCAGGCCACGCACGCCAGCCCATTCGATCTCACCCTTTTTAATGACGGCAAATTCCTGCAGGCAGAGCAGCAGGGCGTTGATGCCGCGAAGCTGACAAAGGTGCTGTACCCGAACGACAACCATCAGCAGGGCAAGCGTCTGCGCCTGATGCAGCAGTATTTCCAGTGCGCCTGCTCGGTAGCCGATATTCTGCGCCGCCATCACCTTGCCGGGCGCAAAATCCAGCAGCTGCCCGATTTTGAAGTGATCCAGTTGAACGATACCCATCCCACCATTGCCATTCCTGAAATGCTGCGCCTGCTGCTGGATGAGCACCAGCTGGGCTGGGATGAAGCCTGGGGGATCGTCAGCAAGACCTTCGCCTACACCAATCACACCCTGATGCCGGAAGCGCTGGAGCGCTGGGACGAGCGGCTGGTGCGCAGCCTGCTGCCGCGTCATTTTACCTTGATCAAAGAGATCGACCGCCGCTTTAAGCAACAGGTTGAACGGCAGTGGCCGGGTGATAAAAAGGTGTGGGCCAGGCTGGCGCTGGTACAGGATAAGCAGGTGCGCATGGCGAATCTCTGCGTGGTCAGCGGCTTTGCCGTTAACGGCGTGGCGGCGCTGCACTCGGATCTGGTGGTAAAAGACCTGTTCCCGGAATATCACCAGCTGTGGCCAGAAAAATTCCATAACGTCACCAACGGCATAACCCCACGACGCTGGCTGAAGCAGTGCAACCCGGCGCTGGCGGGGCTTATCGACAGCACGCTACAGGTTGAGTGGGTGAACCAGCTTGAGGCGCTGCGGGGGCTGGAGAAATTTGCCGATAACACAGCATTTCGTCAGCAGTATCGTCAGATAAAACAGGATAACAAGCAGCGGCTGGCGGCATATATCGCCCAGAGCGCCGGCATTATTGTCAACCCGACGGCGCTGTTCGATGTACAAATTAAGCGCCTGCATGAGTACAAGCGCCAGCATCTCGGCCTGCTGCATATCCTCTCACTCTATAAGCGGCTGCGCGATAACCCGCAGCTGGACATGGTGCCGCGCGTCTTTCTGTTTGGGGCGAAAGCCGCACCGGGCTACTCCCTGGCGAAAAATATTATTTACGCCATTAATAAGGTGGCGGAGAGGATCAACCATGACCCGCTGGTGGGCGACAGGCTGAAGGTGGTGTTTATCCCTGATTACCGTATTACCGCTGCCGAGCTGATGATCCCGGCAGCGGATCTCTCCGAGCAAATCTCCACCGCCGGATATGAGGCCTCCGGTACCGGTAATATGAAGCTGGCGCTTAACGGTGCACTGACTATCGGTACGCTGGACGGTGCCAATGTCGAGATCGCCGAACAGGTGGGCGAGGAGAATATCTTTATTTTTGGCCACACGGTGGATCAGGTCAAAGCGCTGAAAGCGGGCGGCTATGATCCGAACAGGCTGCGCAAAAATGACAAGCATCTTGACGGCCTGCTGAAAGAGCTGGAAAAAGGCCTGTTCAGCGGCGGCGATCGGCACGCGTTCGATATGCTGTTACACAGCCTCGGCAAAGGGGGCGATCCCTGGCTGGTATTGGCAGATTTTGCCGGCTACTGCGCCGCACAGCAGCAGGTAGAGGCGCTGTACCGTGACCCGGAGGCCTGGACGCGCGCGGCGATCCTCAATACCGCCCGCAGCGGCATGTTCAGTTCCGACCGCTCAATTCGCGATTATCAGCAGCGCATCTGGCAGGCCAAAAGGTAGAGGAGCACGGCGATGAGCGTGAAAAAGTGTGAACAGGCCGCTGCAAAGGCCGGTATTGCTACCAGCTGGATCAATGCCGCCGGTCAGGAGCAGGCCGTCAGCCAGGCGACGGGTGAAAAGCTGCTGGCGGCAATGAATAAGCCGCAAAAAGCCAGCAACGCCCCGCTGCCCCCCTGTAAGGTGCTGCTGAAAAAACGGGTTCAGCAGCTAGAGATTGCCGGCAAAGGCAACTATCAATGGCAGCTGCGCGGCGAGCACGGCAAGACGTTTCAGGGTAGCGTATCCGCTGGTGAGCTGCTGATGCTGCCGGCGAATTTGCCCAACGGCTATCATCAGCTGCTGCTTAGCCAGGGGAAGAAGCAGTGGGCGTGCCGGGTGATTATTGCACCGAAACGCTGTTATGAACCGGTAGCGCTCAAACAGGGCGGCAAATTGTGGGGCGCGATGGTGCAGCTTTACACCCTTCGCTCGCAGCACAACTGGGGGGCAGGCGACTTCGGCGATCTGAAACGCATGGTCAGTGAGATTGCCGTACGTGGCGGCTCCTTTATCGGCCTTAACCCCATCCACGCTCTGTACCCCGGCATCCCGGAAAACGCCAGCCCTTACAGCCCTTCATCGCGCCGCTGGCTCAACGTGATGTATATCGACGTGGCGGCGGTTGCCGACTTCCAGCAAAGCCAGGCCGCGCAGCGCTGGTGGCGGCAAAAGAATACCCGGCAGCGGCTGGAGAAGGCGCGCCAGGCAGAATGGGTGGATTACGCCACGGTGGCTGAACTCAAAATTCGCGGGCTGCGCTACGCCTGGCAGCAGTTCTCGCAGCGTACGCTGCAGGATCCCAGCCACACTGACTTCGAGCGGTTTATTGTCGACGGCGGGCAAAGTCTGTCTGACCAGGCTGCCTATGACGCCCTTCACGCGCAGATGCTGCAACAAGACCCGGAGCGCTGGGGCTGGCCGGCCTGGCCGGAAGCTTATCAGCACGGGCGCAGCGACGCGGTGCAGCAGTTCCGTTGTGAACGGGCTGATGAAGTGCGTTTTTGGCAGTGGCTGCAGTGGCTGGCCGACCGTCAGTTCGCCGAATGCTGGCAGTGCTGCCGGCAGCATCATATGGCGATTGGCCTGTACCGCGACCTGGCAGTTGGCGTGGCGCAAGGCGGTGCAGAAACCTGGTGTGACCGCGAACTGTATCGCCTGCAGGCATCGGTAGGCGCGCCGCCGGATATCCTTGGCCCGCAGGGGCAGAACTGGGGGCTGCCGCCGATGGATCCGCATGTGCTGACCGCGCGGGGTTATCAGCCCTTTATCGATATGCTGCGCGCAAATATGGTCAACTGCGGCGCATTGCGTATCGATCATGTGATGTCGCTGCTGCGCCTGTGGTGGATCCCTTACGGTGAAACCGCCAACTTTGGTGCCTATGTTCACTACCCGGTGGACGATCTGATGGCGATCCTCGCCCTGGAAAGCGAGCGCCAACAGTGCATGGTGATAGGTGAAGATCTCGGCACGGTTCCGCCGGAGATCGTCAGCAAACTGCGTGCCAGCGGCATCTATTCCTGGAAAGTCCTCTATTTCGAGCAGGATGAGTCGGGGCGTTACCGTTCTCCTGATGCCTGGCCACGTCAGTCAATGGCCAGCGCCACCACCCACGATCTGCCGACGCTACGCGGTTTCTGGAACGAAGGGGACTTAATCCTTGGCGAAACGCTGGGGCTGTACCCGGATAAGCAGGTACTCAGCGAACTCTTTGCCGACCGGGCGCGCAAAAAACAGGCGCTGCTGGATGCCCTGCACCGCAGCGGCTGTGTAGCGAAACGCAGCGGTAAACGGGCGGCCAAAATGGCAATGTCGTCGGTACTGAATCGTGGTATGCAGCGTTTTATTGCCGATAGCAACAGTGCGCTGCTGGGCTTGCAGCCCGAGGACTGGCTGGATATGGAAAAGCCGGTCAACGTACCGGGCACCACTGACCAGTACCCAAACTGGCGACGCAAGCTAAGCGTGACGCAGGAGGAGATGTTTACTGACGCCAGAATAAACCGCCTGCTCAAAGACCTTAATAAACGCCGCAGCGGCTGATTTGCGGTTTGCGGCGGCCGGGAGAGGGGGGGCCGATGTGGACAGGCGCTCTGCCATGAGATACCGGCAGGCTGTCGGTAAGAAAGAAAGCGGTTTTTTGGGTTTTACAGGCGGCCAGCCGGACAAGAGGATGGCCCGGTACGCAAGGGGGCCAGTATCCCGGCCCCTTGACTATCAGTAGAACGAGTGTTCACCACGCTGGTGCTCGGTCAGGTCACGCACGCCTTTCAGCTCGGGGAACGCGGCCAGCATCTCTTTTTCGATGCCTTCTTTCAGGGTGACATCGACCATTGAACAGCCGTTACAGCCGCCGCCAAATTGCAGGATAGCGTAACCTTCATCGGTGATTTCCATCAAAGAAACTTTACCCCCGTGGCTGGCCAGCTGTGGATTGATCTGCGCCTGCAACAGGTATTCTACGCGCTCAATGAGTGGGGCATCGTCGCTGACTTTACGCATTTTGGCATTGGGGGCTTTCAGCGTTAACTGAGAACCCAGATTGTCGGTAACAAAGTCGATTTCAGCATCTTGCAGGTAAGGGGCGCTCAGCTCATCAACAAACGCCGACAGCTTGTCAAACTTCAGCTCAGTATCGGTTGCTTCTACCGCATCAGGTGGGCAGTAGGAGACGCCGCACTCGGCGGTTGGCGTACCCGGATTGATAACGAATACGCGAATTTGGGTGCCATCTTCCTGCTTTGACAGCAGTTTTGCGAAGTGCTCTTGTGCAGAGTCGGTGATTAGGATCATGGCGATTGCTCAATAGTTGACTAATTCAGTTGGTTATAATACGCCCATCACCGCTGCTCTACAAGGTGCGGCACAGGCACCATATCTCGACGCTGGCCGCGCCATTGGCCAGCAAAACGCGGCTGATTTCAGCGGCGGTACTGCCGGTAGTGACCACATCATCAAGCAGAGCGATATGGCATCCGCGCACCGCTGTTTCAAGACGAAAAGCCCCGCGCAAGTTTTTACGCCGCGCCAGCGCACCCAGCCGGTGCTGAATTTTTGCCGCACGTATCCGCGTAATGGCCTGTGGCGAATAGCGGCATGGCACCCAGCGAGCGAGACGCCGTGCGATGTCCTCTAACTGATTATAGCCACGTTGCCACGCCCGGTAATGATGCAGTGGCACCGTGAGTAGCACATCGGGACGTCGCAGCCCGCTTTCACGGCGCTGTTGTAGCCAGCGTAGCAGTAATAACCGTGCCAGCATCACCGCAAGTGCGGTGGCGCGGTAAAACTTCAGTCGGTTAACCAGCTGGCTGAGCGGGGGGTGCCACGCCGATACGGCAATCAGCCGCTGCCACGGCGGCGGACGGCGCAGACAGCGGCCGCATTCATGCCTGCTGCCCCCGGCCGGTAAACCACAGCGCGGGCAGCAGGCGGGCTGCACCAGCAGCTGACGCAGACAGACGCTGCACAGTCCGTGGATGGCGAAAGTCAGCGGCATCGCGCATAGCCAACAGCCTGCAGGTATTGATAGCATAGAGACCTCACTGGATAAAACAGGACTCTACCCCATGACGGGACTTCATTGGGAGACTATTGGGCAAGGCGATCGTCATCTTGTGCTGCTGCACGGATGGGGACTGAATGCGGCGGTTTGGCATTGCATCAGCGAACGACTTGGCGCACATTTTTGTCTGCACCTGGTGGATCTACCCGGCTACGGTCGCAGCCAGGGATACCCGGCGATGACATTAGATGACATGGTGGCCGCCATTTTGCCGCAGGCTCCGGAGCGGGCCATCTGGCTGGGATGGTCGCTGGGTGGCTTGGTGGCCAGCCAGCTGGCTCTCAGCCATCCGCAGCGGGTGAGTGGGCTGATTAGCGTGGCTTCCTCGCCTTGCTTCAGCGCGCAGCCGGGATGGCCGGGGATCAAAGCGGAAACCTTAAGCGGCTTTCAGCAGCAGCTGCGTGAGGATTTCCAGCGCACCGTTGAGCGTTTTCTCGCGCTGCAAACGCTGGGAAGCGACAGCGCCCGGCAGGATGCACGCATGCTGAAAAGCGTGGTGCTGGATCAACCCATGCCGGCGGCAGAGGTGCTCAACGGCGGTCTGGAAATCTTACGTACCGCTGATTTGCGTCAGGCGATGCAGGAACTACAGATGCCGCTGCTGCGCCTGTACGGCGCGCTGGACGGGCTGGTGCCGCGCAGCATCGCCGCGTTGCTGGACGTAAGCTGGCCCACCAGCCGCAGCCATATTATCGCCAGGGCTGCCCACGCGCCGTTTATCTCCCACCCGGAGGCGTTCTCTGAGCAGGTTATCGCGTTTAGCGACAGGCTGCTTGCGTAAATCTGCGCCGTCATCGCAATTGAATCCTCGCTGCTTGCCGCAACGGTAATCGCGGCAGAAGCTACCCTGGCCGGGCTAAGTCATATTGCCCAACTCGTTAACCCTATCCGTCAGCCTATTGCCATGTTGAAAGACGGCTCGTGTGGCGGCATGGTTACAGCGGCACGGGAAAATTGCCGCGTCGTTGGCAGAAAATGCACGCGCGCTTTAAGAGAACAGTTTCGCATGACAGCAGCGCAACGCTAAAGGCCAACAGGTTCAGCACTTCTGCCGCTCACTCGCATCAGGCCATAAAAACGTAACGGGCCGCGCTCAGCTGCGAGCGCTTAACGTTTCTTTATCATCGATCATCCATAATTAGCCAGTCTGCGTTGGGGAGAGTACACCATAAAAAACGGTCAATGACACATTTTAACCTCCAGGCATCACAGGATGCTGGGCCGTATTTTCTTGCGTTCTAATTATTTGGTAAGGAAGGGAAATCGACTAAACTTTGGGGATCAAGGAAAAGGTCATCGACGTTAACCCGGACATTCCGTCCTGATGCATGAACAAACCTCTGAAGAAAGTCAGCTAATGTGTCGGCATTTGCTACCGCCAGGTCAGCTACCTCAACATTGTTCAACAACAGTGCCTGCCTGATACCCAGAGCTTTTGCCTGACCTGTATCTACAGGAGGTCCAAATTTTCGCACAAAATCCGGACCCACGACCATATTTTCCAGAGGATCTGGCTCAAGCTTTCCGGCAATAAAGTTGTTATATTGAGTAGATACATCAACATTTGCTCGTCTACTATCCTCTATGATTGATGTACTTGGGTAAGGAGGATAATACCAAAAATCTCCTGTATTCGCCCCCCCATGTGAACATTCATGCATAAAGATTTTTTCTGCATGAGCCGGGTTCTTGAGGTTAAAAAGAACGTTACTCACATACATCGCTTGGGCATTATGATCAAATGCAGCGGTCGTATGTGGGATTGAAGGACAGCTCATAATAAAGATATGGGTTGGGCTAGTGGCCCAAAAGAATCTGACAGCATTAATCATTTTTGACAGATTTTCTCTCAATGTAATGAGTTGTTGATCGGTGGTTATTGAGATTCTTGTATACATCTTAAAAGCGATTTTCAAATCATAGTAGCTCATATTTTTTATAAGCTTATCAGCAGCTTCGACTGTTCTATAGACATTATCAAGGCAAGTTTGAATTATCTCATAACGAACCGGATTGATAACTTTTAAGATAGATAATCTGGATATCAAAGCAGGGCCCTCAGTTAATCTCACTATCCAACTGTTTATGTTTTTATCAACTTGTTCATAGGGTCTTGAATTACACAGTTCATCAATGCCTCGTTTGATACGCTTTGGGCAGGAGGCAGAGAGAGCCGCTTCTTTAACAGGGTCTCCCCCGGGTGCGGTTTGCTTTTTTACATCCGATGGATGCACCTTTTTCACTGTCTTAATATCAGTTTTATCTTTCCGTTTACGTGGTTTTTTAAAAACTGGTTTTAGCTTCCCCTTTTTAATAGTATAAACCCATTCCAGAGCTTCCTTCGTGTCAGGGTCAACGATCGTATAGAGTTTCTTACGGCCTTCTTTTCGCACATATTGGACTGGAACTTTGATGTTTTCTGCATCCGGGAGATATGCCATATCGCGAGGTAAATTTTTACGAGGTAGCACCGTTTCAATCACACCGGATTTCTTTATTTTATGAAGAATTTCTCTCATATTTTTAATATCTAAAGCGCTCATACCCTTCATAAGTTGTGTAAAAATGGCGCTTAGCCCCGATCCAGAATATTTGGTCGTGAGACTTAACAGTTCGAACCCCGGATCCAGCCCCTGGATGGCAGTTTTACTCAATGAGGCCAGTTCTTTTACTGTCGGTAGGCTAATTTTTTTCACAGCCTCGGTTACGGCCGTTTTTGCCGTATTCCGCGACAGATCCCTCAAGACTAAAACGAACGTTCCGGACTTTATCGCTGCGTACAGGCTTTTGCTAAACTTCCCTCCCAGGCTTATGGCCTCGCCTACAAAAGGCACAAGACCCAGAATATCAAAGAAGCAGGAGACGACATTACTGGGAAATTCGTCAGTGGCGCAATCATAGAAAGGAATAAAGTGTTTAACCACATCCCATGTTTTATCCGCTGATGTTTTTGTGTACCCTTCAGACCATAAATGACGATAAAAATCGTTTTTGTGCTTAGATTTATAATATAACACTACCTTATGCGAAGGCACTCCCTCTTCTTTAAGCGTATTTTCACGATTATTAAAAATCAGGGTATAACTCTCAGAATTCGTGCATGTGAAGTCGTCATATACTAAGATGGAATTATCATTTAATACCTCTATGATCCCTTTTGCCTTAAAGTCAAAAAGGTCATGCTTGATATATTCACCGACTTCTCTGTCAACGCGAACAATTTGATATCCGTTGTTTATTTTTTCAATTACAGCATATATTCGCTCTTCTTTACCGACGACGACTGAGTAAACATCTGTTTTTTTAAGTTCTTTTATTGCCCTTTCCCAATGTTGCTTTATCACTGAATTGATAAGTTGTGGTGATACCTCTTTTATAACGGCACCGTCTGAGTTAATAAAGTTCAGTTCGCTTTCATATAACTCAGCCATTGCCACGGCCAGCAAGTATTCATCCACCGCCGAAAATGTATCTGCCAGCCGCATGGTTTGCGATGCAAATTCACTGGTGACATCAGCTGGCTTACATTTCAAAGGAGTTATACCATTGAGATAGGCTTGCCTGACAGCGTCTTTGCCAGCGTTAATCTCTTTATCAGGTGTAAAATGCTCCAGTGATTGCATTGAGGGACCAATCTCTCCTATGGGATAGTTTGCACTCTTCAGGGATATACGTCCCAATAACCTAAGAATGTCCTCCGGACATTGCTCAGCATATTTATCTGCTATTTTTCCACGGGTTTTCCATTCCTTTATTGCCTGCGTGAATGCGTCGACCTTCGAACGGAAGTCAGCATAAACCGGAGCCGTGTCTTTGAGGTAATCAGCATACACCTTCACTGCCATTACGCGGTTTATATATTGACTACTCTCAGGGCCGGATGCATTTGCCGGTTGGCTTATCGCCCCAAACAGCATGGCGGGCAGGATGAAATATCTCAGATAACTACTAGGTATATCGCCGGAGTCCGCCATCACCCACAGTGCCTTACCGACCATCTGATAATCTTCGGCACTGAGATCGTCCAGCTGCACACCCATATCTTTCAACAACAGCGTGCCGGAAGAGAGCCAGACAAACCCCTCATCCATGGCATTCATGGATTTCAACGCGTCCGTTTTAAGGACATTCCTGAAGGGAACCGTGTTATCCAGCGCATAATTCCAGAATGCTTCAAACTGCCCCTGTTGCCAGTGGGTGAGAGCCTCCACATTGAGCACTTTGGCCGAGCAGAGCGCTTTCAGTTCCAGCATGGCTCTCATGGCGTCGGCGCTAAACTGTTCAGGGTACTTTGAACCTGCCAGCTTTCCTGCAAGCCAGGATTCGACGGGCATGTTCAGCACGTTATCAAACAGCCAGTTCCTCACCACCATCCCGGCCCGGGCAAAGCTGATTTCTTCATTCGAACGACCGCCATAAAAATTCTGTGCCCGCAGGATTATTTTTGCCACCACCTCCAGCCTCTTATCAAACTCGGTCACGCCATATATATCAGCAGGATATGGAGAAAAAAGAGTCATGCCGACTGCCGCGATGATCTCCTCCAGGCGAAGGGTGTGGAACGCTTGGTATTTATCAAGCATGCCTGCTTTTATCATTTTCTTTGCCAGCCGACGGTTAACTTTTTGCTTAACGGTCAAGATATGTTGCCTGTGGGGCAAGGCTTCCGCTGGTAAGGATAAATTATCCTTTTCGTCCGGCGCGGAAAGAACCTTATCAAGCAGCTTTTTCAACCGTTCGCTGGCAAAGTGGGTCAGAGCGATGGCAATACCGGCAACCGTGCCCAGTCCGGCAGCAGTAGCGGCAACAACCATTGTTTTGCTTTTCAGCGCAGTAGTGTAGGTGGTCGTTGCCGCAACAATAGGCACAACGGGAAGCAGGGGGTAAGCACAGGGCCTGGTTGCTGGCGAGCGCGCCACCGTTTCCTGCTCCATAGTATGCTCATGAATATCGTCAGCGCCTTGATGCAAAGGTGCCGGAAACTGTATGGCTTCGCACTGCGTGTTGAAATACGTATAGGTTAATTCCCGCCCGTCCAGCTGTTGACTCGTTTCCGTTTTACGGATTGTGCAATAAAAGATGTCGGACAGCCTGCTCTCTCTCATCAGCTGCTGAATCGCCCAAGCATTTGCTTTCTCAGCCAGGTTGACGACGACTCCAGGCGTCTTCGTCCTCTGGTTTTCCACCGTTGCCTTAGTATAAGCTGCAGCGGTTGCAGTTGAGTTCGATGTTAATCCGGTGATGACCCTTTTCGGTTCGCCACCGGCCAGGGTAAAGCCTTCCGCTTCGCCGGCGTATGAAGTCGTTTCAATGCTGCTGTCCACCTCGAAGGCGGGCAGGCGGGCCGTCTCCTCCGGGAGGATAACTTTTTGCACCATAGCGCCCAGCGCTTTCCAATAATAGCGGGCGCGCAGCAGCAAATTGGCCGTAAAGACAGGTATTCGCAATACAGCACGCTGTGGAGCACCCGGATCGGTTATAAAATAGCTGGTTACTACAGCTGCTACGGCCAGCGCCATATACAGATGATCCTGATGGTCTTCATTCCCGTCCCGGCTGTCACGCAAAAACGATGCACCCGTCCAGTTGATTATCGTCTCTCTGATAAAGGCGGCCAGCTTGGAAATGATATTGATATCTTCCGGAAGGTACCAGGATACCAGAGAAAGGGTTTGCAGCACGAGGCTGTCGATATGCTTTTTATTGATAATAGCGTCACACAGGTCGTTAACGGCCATAAGAATGTTGAAAGGAATACCGGGAAATAATTCTGCAAACAGCTGAGAAAACAGTTCGCTTTGCTTAAAATTGGCAAAAATAATGATGATTTTTTTTGCGCAACGGTAAAGGTCTTCCGAGATGGGAACCCGAGTGTCGGCATATTCCATTGCGGAAATATTTTCATCCGGGAATCTGTCTTTCGCATCAAACCAGAAATCCCCCGTGTATACATAATCAAGAGAGTCGAACCAGATCTCATGTTCTTCGGGGGCCGGTATCGCTGGGGAATTGAGTTTTCCGGTGAATGAACGGGATAAAAATGATAGTGTTGAGGCGAAGTTTGGCATTATTTGCTTCCTGGGTTAAAAATAAGCCTTTAATAATAAAAGTCATCCGGGTTAGCGCTGTTTTTCATTTTAATCAGAGAGTTAGGTAGCCCTGACGAATCCTGGTGGGTGCTTTTAGCACCGGTTTTTTCTACCGCTGTTTATAGCTTTATTATTTATTTCTTCAGCTAAATAACTGATCCTAATACCGCTACACTTTAGCCAGTCCATGTTTTCCACCGGGGAATGGGCTTACCGTTTCCATAAAGTGACGAACCTTTTTCAACAGTTGCCACATTGAACGGCACTGGTGATTTCGGGTTATTGTCTCATGAAGCGCCTGCCACAACCGTTCGACATGATTGACCCACGGCGAGTAAACCGGCTGNTAAATCACCCTGAACTTTGGGTTTGCTTTCAGCCAACGCAACGTTTCACAGCTTTTGTGGATGATGTAGTTATCGACAATAAGCGTAATCGTTTTTGCCCGCCGGTATGTCGCCTTCAGGTGTTTTAACAGTCTGATAAATAAGGATGAACCTTACTGTTTCCACCAACGTAGCGGACTTTACCCGTACCACTGTGCAGCGCACCGGCAAGATAGTACTTTTCATTCTGGCCCGGCGTGACAACGCGCTTTTGCTGCCCGCGTAACTGCCAGTCAGCGCCGATTTTGGGATTGAGGTGGATATCTACTTCATCTTCGTAAAAAACCGGGTGTTCTGTGCTACAACTGGCTAACGCCACATTAATCGCTGCCATTTTTTCTTCCTTATACGGGTCCCTGATATGCAGTGTTGGTGCTGCTCTGCGCCATACCAGTCCGGCTGCAGGTAACCATCGCCGGATAGTTGAAGCATGTAGCGAACAACCGGTGACATCACGGATTTTTATCGCCAGCAGTTCGGTACTCCAGCGNGAACGCTGATAACCAAAATCGCCGGGAGAATGCTTAACAAGCTCACGCAGCAATGCGCAAATATGCTCGAACGGCCAGCGCCTCCCACGTCCTGACGGCAATGACTTCAGTCCTTCAGCGCCAGACAGCGTGAACCAGTTAATCCAGCGACCAATCGACGAACGGGCACAGCAGAGCGTTCTGGCAACATGACTGACGGTGTCACCACGATGCAGCATCAGCATGGCGGTGAGCCGCCGGGCGTGGTTTTTGTCCTTTGTTTTATGGATCGTTTTCTGCATGAAGCGTCGTTCAGTTCTGGGTATTGGTGCTATGATCGGCATTGCTCAGTCCGGNTGGTGATTTGAGATATTCAGCGATTGATCAGATCGCATAATCCGGACTGAGTTCCCCATAAGTGATCTACTATTCCGAACAGTTATTTAGCAGAATTCCGTTGAATAACGAATATAAAGGTAGTAAGGAGTTAATCAATAACATAAATAGCGCTCCTTCTTTATTGTGAGGTTTTTTATAAAAAATCCCGATCCTCAAATAAAAAACAAGGTGTAATTCACAAAACTTATTAATTAAAATATCTTTATTAGTGAAGGGGTGTTTGCACTTCATCGGCTAAAAAAGCGCAATAGCGCATCACCCAACAGGTTACGTGTTAATTAAACTGAATTATTGTCAGGCTTGGCTTTTAATCGCCTTAAAGAATCTTTCTCTGATATGAAAATAACTTTATTCCCCTGCAGGGGTAGCAAGAGCAGAAATATTTTTCTGCTTTTTTTATTCTGATGGCGTCACTATGACGCAGGAATTATTATTCTTCATCAGGGCTGTTCGTGGATCGACGGGTAAGCGCGTTGTGAGAGAGGGAAAAGGCCGGATACCTGCACCCCTTCTTCCATCCAGGCCGCGTTCTGGTGAGTCATATTATGCTGATAGCGTCTTCCTGTTCAGCACTGGCGGCATTAGTCTGGGTAGTCAATGACGATACGCTTTGCTCCCTGTGGTCAGGATGACCGCAGGAGAACATCCGGAGGTGTAGATGCAGATGACAAAATCATAACCTGGTCATACCGGCAGGGCTGGAGAGTAAAGTCGCGATGACTGGTACAGAGGCATGGGTGAAAAAGGGCGGGCCGACAGGCTCGCCCGGTGAGATTAGCTTTTCTTACCAAAGGCGGCCGCCAGCGCGTCGCCCATTGCGCTGTTTCCCGCACCTTGAGCGGCCGGGCGCTTGTTAACGGCTTTGGCCGGCCGGGAACGCGCGTTAGCCGAGCTATTAGCCCCGCCGCGACGGGCGTTGGTTTCACCAGGCTGCTCGTCAAGGCGCATGGTCAGGGCAATGCGTTTACGTTGCAGGTCGACTTCCAGCACCTTTACTTTGACGACATCTCCCGCTTTCACCACCTTGTGCGGGTCATCGACAAATTTATCGGCCAGCGAGGAGATGTGCACCAGGCCGTCCTGATGCACGCCGATATCAACGAAAGCACCGAAGTTGGTGACGTTGGTCACCGATCCTTCCAGCACCATGCCCGGCAGCAGGTCGTTCATGGTGTCGATGCCGTCAGCAAACTGCGCGGTTTTAAACTCAGGGCGCGGGTCGCGACCCGGTTTTTCCAGCTCTTTGATAATGTCGCTGACGGTCGGCACGCCGAAGCGCTCGTCGGTGAAATCCACGGCTTTCAGGTCGCGTAACGCAGCGGGGTTACCCATCAGCTCATTCAGCGCCTGCTCGGTAGCGGCCAGAATGCGTTCAACCACCGGATAGGCTTCCGGGTGCACCGTTGAGGTGTCCAGCGGGTTATCGCCCTGGCTGATACGCAGGAAGCCGGCACACTGCTCAAAGGCTTTCGGCCCGAGGCGGCCGACCTTCAGCAGCTGCTGGCGGTTCTGGAAACGGCCATTCTCATCGCGCCAGCGAACAATGTTCTGGGCGATCATTTTGCTTAAGCCCGCCACGCGGGTCAGCAGCGGCACCGAGGCGGTGTTGAGATCGACGCCGACCCCGTTAACGCAGTCTTCCACTACCGCATCGAGCTTTTTCGCCAGCTGGCTTTGGCTGACATCATGCTGATACTGGCCAACGCCAATCGATTTCGGGTCGATCTTTACCAGCTCGGAGAGCGGATCCTGCAAGCGACGGGCGATGGACACCGCGCCACGTAGCGACACGTCGAGGTCAGGGAACTCCAGCGCGGCCAGCTCGGAAGCGGAATAGACCGATGCGCCCGCCTCACTGACGATCACCTTTTGCCCCTGCACCTGTGGGAACTGTTTCTGCACGTCGAGATAGAAACGTTCGGTCTCGCGTGAGGCGGTGCCGTTGCCGATGGCCACCAGTTCAACATGATGTCGGGTGCACAGCGCAGCCACAGCAGCAGCCGCTTTCGCTGTCTGGCCGGTATGCGGATAAATGGTATCGGTGGCCACCAGTTTGCCGGTTGCGTCCACCACCGCGACTTTCACCCCGGTACGCAGACCCGGATCGAGACCCATGGTGGCACGCATCCCGGCCGGAGCCGCCATCAGCAGGTCGTGCAGGTTGCGGGCAAAGACGTTAATCGCTTCATCTTCCGCACGTTCGCGCACGCTGCCCATCAGCTCGGTTTCAAGATGCAGCAGCACCTTGATGCGCCAGGTCCAGCTCACTACCGCCTTGCGCCAGCTATCCGCCGGGGCATTGTTCAGACGCAGGTTGAGGTGTTCGCTGACGATCTGTTCACCGTGGCTTTCACGCGGCGGCTCCTCGAACTGCGGGTCGGCATTCAGCGCCAGCTGGAGGATGCCTTCGTTACGGCCACGGAACATCGCCAGCGCGCGGTGAGAAGGCACCGTTGACAACGCTTCGTGATGGTCAAAGTAGTCGCGGAATTTTGCCCCTTCCTCTTCTTTCCCTTCAACGACCCGGGAGACCAGATGGGCGTTTTTCCACAGATAGTCGCGCACTTTAGCCAGCAGGCCGGCATCTTCTGCGAAGCGCTCCATCAGAATATAGCGCGCCCCGTCGAGGGCAGATTTACTGTCGGCAACGCCTTTATCCGCGTTGATATACTCTGCTGCCAGCTGTTCCGGCTGGTTCTCCGGCTGTTGCCACAGCGTTTCCGCCAGCGGTTGCAGGCCGGCCTCGATGGCAATCTGTCCACGCGTACGGCGCTTCTGTTTGTACGGCAGATAGAGGTCTTCCAGTTCGGTTTTACTCAGCGTGGCATTGATGGCGGCGGCCAGATCGTCGGTCAGTTTGCCCTGATCGGCAATCGATTTCAGAATCGACTGGCGGCGATCGGACAGTTCGCGCAGATAACTCAGGCGGGTTTCAAGCTGGCGCAGCTGGGTATCATCTAACCCCCCGGTCACTTCCTTACGATAACGTGCGATAAACGGCACGGTATTTCCTTCGTCCAGCAGGCGAACAGCGGCTTCAACCTGTTCTTCCCGGGCCTGCAACTCATTTGCAATCAGGCGACTTAGCGAATCTTTCATCATGGTTGGATACTTTATGGCTTAAGAAATTGGCACCAGTTATACGGATTGCCGCCGCATAATGCCAGACGCCCTTTATCTTTCAGGCGGCGCGTTGGCAGACGATAGGGCAGGCTGTTCTACAAAATCAGATCTCTGTCACATAGCTGATGTCGTTGATGTACCACAGCGCTTCACCCGCCGGGGTAAATACGGTGGCGGCATCGCCGACCTCTTTTTTCAGCAGCGCGCGCGCCATCGGCGAGTCGATAGAGATATAGTCGTTACGGCCAAAAATCTCATCGTAGCCGACAATGCGAAAACGTTTGATGTCGCCGTCATCGTTTTCTACTTCGACCCAGGCACCGAAGAACACTTTGCCATCCTGCTGTGGTGAGTAGTCGACAATACGCAGCTGTTCGAGACACTTGGTCAGATAGCGCACCCGGCGATCGATCTCACGCAGGCGCTTTTTGTTGTACTGATAGTCAGCATTTTCACTGCGGTCACCGAGGCTGGCCGCCCAGGTCACCTTTTTGGTCACTTCCGGGCGTTCTTCGCGCCAGAGGAAATCCAGTTCCTGCTTGAGCAGATTATAGCCTTCGCGAGTAATCAGTTTGGTTTTCATCGTCAGCCATCTTTTATCTTGTTTTGACGCTATTGTGTTGCGTTGGATGCAGGGATGCAAATTCGCCTTGCGTAATGGTGCCACGACGTTACTGTTTGTTTGTCATGAGAAATCACCTCGTTGAAGCGGGTACGTCAATGCAGATTACCGTCGTCAGGTGTAAGATAAGTTGCTGTTTAATATGCTTTGTAACAATTTCAACTACAATATAAAACATAATTGACTGTTACATTCAGGCATCTTTTTTGAAAATACAGACTCAGGCAATAGCGCCTTTGGGAGTAGCACAATGCAAGAAAACTACAAAATTCTGGTGGTCGATGATGACATGCGTCTGCGCGCACTGCTGGAACGGTATTTGACCGAACAGGGCTTTCAGGTGCGCAGCGTGGCTAACGCAGAGCAGATGGATCGCCTGTTGACGCGCGAATCCTTCCACCTGATGGTGCTGGACCTGATGCTGCCTGGCGAAGATGGCCTGTCCATTTGCCGCCGTCTGCGCAGCCAGAGCAACCCGATGCCGATCATTATGGTGACGGCGAAGGGGGAAGAGGTTGACCGTATTGTCGGGCTGGAAATCGGCGCGGATGACTACATCCCTAAACCGTTTAACCCGCGTGAGCTGCTGGCCCGTATCCGCGCCGTGCTGCGCCGTCAGGCCAATGAACTGCCTGGCGCGCCTTCACAGGAAGAGGCAGTGATCGCTTTTGGCAAATTCAAACTGAACCTCGGTACGCGTGAGATGTTCCGGGAAGATGAGCCAATGCCACTGACCAGCGGTGAGTTTGCGGTGCTGAAAGCGCTGGTAAGCCACCCGCGTGAACCGCTGTCGCGCGACAAGCTGATGAATCTGGCGCGCGGTCGGGAGTACAGCGCGATGGAGCGTTCCATTGATGTGCAAATCTCCCGTCTGCGCCGCATGGTGGAAGAAGATCCTGCTCATCCCCGCTATATTCAGACCGTATGGGGTCTGGGTTACGTCTTTGTCCCGGACGGCAGCAAAGCATGAGGCGACTCCGCTTCTCTCCCCGTAGTTCCTTTGCCCGTACGCTGTTGCTGATCGTTACCTTGCTGTTTGTCAGCCTGGTAACGACCTACCTGGTGGTACTGAACTTTGCGATTTTGCCAAGTTTGCAGCAGTTCAATAAAGTACTGGCCTATGAAGTGCGGATGCTGATGACCGACCGGCTGCAGCTGGAAGATGGCACCCAGCTGGAGGTGCCGCCGGCATTCCGTCGTGAAATCTACCGCGAGTTAGGTATTTCGCTGTATACCAATGCGGCGGCGGATGAGAGCGGACTGCGCTGGGCGCAGCATTATGAATTCCTTAGCCAGCAGATGGGGCAGCAGCTCGGCGGCCCGACCGATGTGCGCGTTGAAGTGAATAAGAGCTCGCCGGTGGTCTGGCTGAAAACCTGGCTGTCGCCGGACATCTGGGTACGCGTGCCGCTGACCGAAATCCATCAGGGCGACTTCTCCCCGCTGTTCCGCTACACGCTGGCGATTATGCTGCTGGCAATAGGCGGGGCCTGGCTGTTTATCCGTATTCAGAACCGCCCGCTGGTGGAGCTTGAACATGCGGCACTGCAGGTGGGGAAAGGGAATATCCCGCCGCCGCTGCGGGAATACGGGGCCTCCGAGGTGCGTTCAGTGACGCGCGCGTTTAATCAGATGGCGGCAGGGGTAAAGCAGCTGGCCGATGACCGAACCCTGCTGATGGCCGGGGTGAGTCACGATCTACGTACCCCGCTGACGCGCATTCGCCTGGCGACCGAAATGATGGCGGAGCAGGATGGTTATCTGGCGGAGTCGATTAATAAAGACATCGAAGAGTGCAATGCGATTATCGAGCAGTTTATCGACTATCTGCGTACCGGGCAGGAGATGCAGTTCGAGCGTGCCGACCTGAATAGCGTGCTGGGCGAGGTCGTGGCGGCAGAGAGCGGTTACGAGCGTGAGATTGAAAATGCGGTGCTGCCCGGCGAGCTGATGCTGGACATTAATCCGCTGGCGATTAAACGGGCGATTGCGAATATGGTGGTGAATGCCGCGCGTTATGGCAATGGCTGGATCAAAGTCAGTTCCGGCAGCGAGCTACAGCGCGCCTGGTTCCAGGTTGAGGATGACGGGCCAGGCATTGAACCCGATCAGTTAAAGCATCTGTTCCAGCCGTTTGTGCGCGGCGACAGCGCCCGCAGTACCAGCGGTACCGGTCTTGGGCTGGCGATTGTACAGCGCATTATCGATGCGCATTACGGAACGCTGGAGATAGGAAAAAGTGACAAGGGCGGGTTACGCATTCGTGCATACCTGCCGCTGCCGCCAGCCAGCTTGCCGGCAGGGCCGGAAGCATAAGAAGCGGGTCGGCCTGCCAGGCCGACCCGCATGTCGTCAAATCCTTCAGAGCTTCGGCCCTGCCTGCACCAGGGCTTCACCGGCTGGGGTATCGGTAAACTTATCAAAGTTGTTGATAAAACGTTGTGCCAGTGAGCGCGCTTTCTCTTCCCACGCCGCTTCACTGGCGTAGCTGTTACGCGGGTCAAGCAGCTGGCTGTCTACGCCAGGCAATGATTCCGGCATTTCCAGATTGAAAATGGGCAGCGTGGCGGTTTGCGCATTGGCAATTTCACCGCTGAGAATGGCATTAATAATTGCACGGGTATCCTTCAGCGAAATACGTTTTCCACTACCGTTCCAGCCGGTATTGACCAGCCAGGCTTCTGCCCCGGCTGCCTGCATACGCTTCACCAGCACTTCCGCATACTGTGTTGGGTGCAGCGTCAGGAATGCGGCACCAAAGCAGGCGGAAAAGGTTGGCGTAGGTTCGGTCACGCCGCGCTCGGTACCGGCCAGCTTGGCGGTAAAACCAGACAGGAAGTGGTACTGGGTTTGATCGGCGGTCAGGCGCGACACCGGCGGCAGTACGCCAAACGCATCGGCGGTCAGGAAGATCACCTTTTTTGCATGACCCGCTTTGGACACCGGTTTGACGATGTTATCAATATGGTAAATCGGATAGGAAACGCGGGTATTCTCGGTCTTACTACCGTCATCGTAATCCACTGAGCCATCGCTGCGTACCACCACGTTTTCCAGCAGCGCATCGCGCCGGATGGCGTGATAGATCTCGGGTTCTGCCTCTGGCGACAGCTTAATGGTCTTGGCGTAACAGCCACCTTCGAAGTTAAACACGCCGTCATCATCCCAGCCGTGCTCATCGTCGCCGATCAGCTGACGCTGTGGGTCGGTGGACAGCGTGGTTTTACCGGTGCCGGAAAGGCCAAAGAAGACCGCGACATCGCCATCGGCACCGACGTTAGCCGAACAGTGCATAGAAGCGATGCCCTTTAGCGGCAGCAGATAATTCATGATGGCGAACAGCCCTTTCTTCATCTCGCCACCGTACCAGGTGCCGCCAATCAGCTGCATTTTCTCGGTCAGGTTAAAGGCGACAAAGTTTTCCGAGTGCAGCCCCTGTGACTGCCAGTCGGGATTGGTGCATTTCGCCCCGTTGATCACCACGAAGTCGGGAACGAAACCGGCCAGGCTTTCCGCGTCCGGGCGGATAAACATGTTTTTCACAAAGTGAGCCTGCCAGGCCACTTCGGTAATGAAGCGTACGCACAGACGGCTGTCCGGATTCGCGCCACACCAGGCATCGACAACAAACAGGCGCTTGCCGGATAGCTGGCGCGTGACCCGTGTTTTAAGCGACTGCCAGGTCTCCTGCGTCAGCGGCTGGTTATCATTTTTGCCTTTACCCTGATCGCTCCACCACAGCGTGTCGCGGGTGGTTTCATCACGAACCAGGTATTTAT
This sequence comes from Erwinia pyrifoliae DSM 12163, assembly GCF_000026985.1. Classification (NCBI taxonomy): domain Bacteria; kingdom Pseudomonadati; phylum Pseudomonadota; class Gammaproteobacteria; order Enterobacterales; family Erwiniaceae; genus Erwinia; species Erwinia pyrifoliae. The sequence continues at coordinate 3,732,126 of NC_017390.1, read as the reverse complement.
CCTTTGGCGAGCGACCGGTAAAAATGCCGGTATCAACCGCAACAGCGCCCGACTCCGTGACAATCCCACGCTCATAACCGGTTAAACCGGGCAGAGTTTCTTCCTTAAACAGCATGTCATAATCAGGGTTATAAACGACTTCAACCGTATCAGTGATGCCATAAGCGACGAGTTCCTGCGGGGTTAGCCCGTTAGTGCGCATGTTACTGCTCCTTTCTAGGATTTTTGTATTGCATATCAATGATAGAGGTACTTCAAATGACTTGCCGTGCTAACCCACAGATACTGCACGGGTTGCTACGATCGCGCGCAGTGTATACATCGGTCAGCTTACAGAGAAAGGGGCAAACGGAAGAAATGAGAGCCAGCGCGTGATTCACTGAAAGACCTGGTCATCGTTTACATTTTTGCCGCTAATTAAGCAGGGCAAATCAGGCATAAATGGCACGGTTATGTGGGGCTGCTGCCGGGCAATACGCCAGATTTGGCTGTATTTTCAGGCGTTTTTTTGCAGCCAGAACCAAGTGGTGGCCGGGTGTATGAGGGGATATTTGAACCGGCCGGAGGATTTCCGGCCGTGTCGATTAATGGACTTGCCGATCGTCTGCCGCTGAATCATTGCGCATAGCGGCAATATCGACAGCATCGTAGACATAATTATTGCCGCAGTAGTCGCAGTGCATATCGATATGACCATCTTCCTGCAACATTCGATCGACTTCCTCCGCAGGCAGCGTGTGCAGCACATCGCCACAGCGCTGACGTGAACAGCTACATTTGAAGCTAACGACCTGGGGATCAAACAGCGTGACTTCTTCCTGGTGGTAAAGACGCCACAGGACATCATGAGCCGGCAGGCCAAGCAGCTCTTTGCTTTTAATGGTTTCGGTTAACGTAGCCAGATGATTAAAATCATCCAGGCTGGCGTCCTGAGCCGGCAATACCTGGAGCAGAATACCGCCCGCCCCCGATCCCTCTTCGGTCGCGCCGGTACGGATAAACAGGCGGGTGGGCAGCTGTTCTGAGCGCATAAAGTAATCTTCCAGGCAGGCTGCAAGCGTCTCACCTTCCAGACCCACCACGCCCTGATAGCGTTCACCTTCTTTAGGTGCAATGGTGATCACCAGATAGCCGTTGCCCACCATTTCCTTCAGGCTGCTGCCATCGGCAATTTCACCCTGCATCCGTGCCACGCCGCGCATTTCCTGCTGGTTGTTGCCGTTGATCACCGCCATATTCAGCGGACCATCACCCTGCAGCTGAACCGTAATGTCACCATCAAATTTCAGAGTGGCAGTCAGCAGGCTGGTGGCGACCAGCAGTTCACCGAGGATCTGTTGCACCGGCTGCGGATAATCGTGGCCGTGCACGATCTCATTCCAGGTCCGGGATACGGTGACCAGTTCGCCACGTACGGCGTGGTTTTCAAACAGGTAACGGTGCATCTGGTCTTGCTGGGACATAGGGTTTCTCTCTGATATGGCGTTATTCGTCGCCAGAATGTTTAAATTTCATCAGGTCACGACGCTCTTTTTTGTCAGGGCGTCGGTCAGGATGGGGCATACTGAGCGCATTCATTTTGCGCGCCAGAGCCACCTTTTCCCGCTTAGCAATACTTTCGGCCGTCTCGCTGTACAGCAGCTGAGCTTCTGAGGCCGGGCCACGTTTATCACTGACGGCGGCAACGATCACGGTACGTTCGTCGTTGCCCTGGCGTAGCGTTAAGGTGGCCGCAATTTCCACCAGTTTACTGGGTTTACTGCGTTGGCCGTTATAATGCACCTTGCCGCCTTCAATCATTTGACGCGCAGCAGCACGGGTTTTGTAAAAGCGGGCGGCCCAGAGCCATTTATCGAGTCGCACCCCTTCACCGGTTTTCTCTTTCATCACATCAATTCCTTTGGGAATAGCTCTATGTATGGGTGACGCGCCATAAATCAAGGCAGCCGGCGGCGGATAACTCACGCGCCAGCTAATCAGGTTTTTTCGGGTAGGTGAGCCGCGACCATCTGCTTTAAAAATAGCACAGATGTGGCTTATTCAGAACCGGGGACGAACGGGCTTGATATCGCCTAAGGTGTGGTTAAAACACTTTTCATAGTACTGGTGGATTTCCATCAGGCGTAGGCGATTGCGATGGATGCGATGCAGCGCCAGCCCGCTATTGATGGCCAGGCTCAGACAAAGAGCCAGCAGTAACAGACTGCTGCCCAGATAGCGCCATAGCGTCATCTCGTCTGGCACACCGTGCAGGGCAATATGGCGCGTGCCGTTGGCATCGGTACTGATACTGGTAATGATACCGCTGGCGTTAAACGGCGTTTGCAGCAGCATGTCTGCCAGCCGCTGTAGTTCAGGCCACTGCTGTGGTGCATTGAGATCGAACAGGGGCGACGGCGGGGGTGAGTAATTAACCAGCTGTTGGCCTTCGTCATTGATAATCAGGAATCCGCCCGGAGGGGGACTGTTCAGCGCCTCTGCTGCCCGGCGCGTTTCGCGATAGAAGAAGGATGATGTCGCCGTATTAACCAGATTTTCCAGCGCTTCTGAACTCACCGGGCGCAGCAATACGTTCATACCATTCAGCTCGCCGGAATTGGCGCTGCGTACCAGCGTTTGCCAGTCTTTCGCGTTACTGAGATTCACCAGCGCATTCTTCAGTCGCATGCAATCCTGTTCCTGGCTGCACAGCTGCTGGGTTTTTAACACGATGTCTGAGAAATCATCGAGCAGGATCATGCCCGATTTCTGGATCGCCGTTGCCAGGTGCGGGTTCAGTTTCGGATCGGTACTGGTTTGGGGATGCAGCTGCAGTCTGGTGGTGTCCAGCAGTGCGCTGGCCTTATCGATAACATCCGATTGCGGTAGCGGCAGCGGCTCGGCTTCATTCCAGTACATGGCTGAGCAGTCGAACGGCATAAATGCGTAACTACGGTTGCCCTGGTAGTTGCTGGGAATGGAGCACATGCCGGTGCCGTGGACTGTCAGTCTGTCGCCGACGTGCAGAGCGGTGTTGGCTAATTTGCTAACCTGGGTGACTTCCAGGCTGTCGGCACCTTTGATCCAGGCCATGCTCAACTTGAGGGGCATACAGAGCGGGACCAGTGTTATCAGCAGTACCAGCACCAGCAGGGAGGCGGCGGCCAGCACCACATTTTTGCGCCAGCGTTGAATGGGGAAATGACGCGCCTCGTCATGCAGTGACAGAAATCGCCCCTGCCGCACCACCTGGTGGTTAAGATAGATATCGATTTCGGTCGTTTTTCCAAGATCCCGGGCGATATAATTCTGCCAGTGCGAGGGGTAGTTCAAGTCGATGGCACCCAGGGAAATATTACTGGCCTGGCCTTGATTGGATTCGCCAAATAATCCCCAGCGCTTTGGCGCACCGCGCAAACAATGGATTTCACGCAAATTTTTCTCTGTCGGGCGGCGATAAAGCAACCCGCTACCGACGGCGATGATGGCGATCGCTGCCAGCATCAGCCACGGCATCATAACCAGTGGGGCAATAAGGCTGATAAACAGCACTAACAGCCCGACAGCGATGACCAACGCTGGGCGAGTCCCGTCCGGGCGGCTCAGTGCATACTCTTCAACACTTTCTTTGCGCACGCTGATCGGCTCAACGTTTTCTCCTTCTTCCTTACGGATAGAGGCATTCTGCCCGGGAGCCGGAACCCGCGATGGCATAGTCGGAGACTCCAGAGGATATTGAGTCAGCGAGTGCCCGTTTAGCGAAATGACCAGCGGAATAGTTTGCGTTTTGATCAGCTCAACGTGGTTTTCTTCCGCGATGTGCTGCTCCCAAAGCGGCGGTAGATGAACTTCTACCGTATCAAGATAGTAGCGCCATTTGTGAGGTTCATCCGTGGATAGCCCATAGCGGGTAATCGCCCGGGTGACAGGATAAACATGCTGGCTTTGAGCGATCGGTATCAGCGGGGCGGGGGCGCGGCTGGCACCGCTGAGTGGCATGGCGTGACTGTGAATCGCCTGTTGTTTGACGTACTGCTCAACCGCCGAACGCTCTTCTGCGCTCAGTTTACGGTGGGGGGGGCTGACAAATGGCAGTGGTTTCGCCAACGGCGGACGGTAGCGCATCGCGTACCAAAAGAAACAACCTGCCGTAATCAGGCAGGCCAGCATCACAGCCAATATGATGACTATTGTGCTCATGCTTCCCTCATTTCTGCCACGATGCTCCCGTCATAGGTTCCGCGTGAGACTATGGTCATATTTTAGCCTGGCGCAGCTCGCTTCAATAGCATTGGCAAACAACTGTGTGTTGAAAATAGCACTAAAAATCATAAAATTAGAATAGATAAATTAGGGTGGCCGGAATAGATGTTACCAAGCATTTGGCTGACAATGTATCGGCGTATTCCTATTTATAAATCCGAATATTGACATTTTTCAAAACATTTTCCTCATATTTACAATGATTTGTTCTAAATGACTAAAATGATTCATGCGATAATTGGATTTGAGCGCAGGCTACAGCACAATGAACAACATGCTGTGTCCGCAGCGCTGCGTGACGCGACCTGACGCGGTCATCCCTGATGTTGTTAGGGAATGACGTTAACTTTTCGGCTTTTCGCTGGAGCCATTATGACCGGACAATTAAAGAAACCTGACATCCTCCATGTTGAGACCGTGGCGCGATCGAAACTGTTTACCATTGAAGCGGTCGATCTGGCGTTCAGCAACGGTGCGCGCCGCGTGTATGAGCGTATGCGCTCTTCGGGTCGTGAGGCGGTGATGATTGTTCCTATTGTAGACGACAATCTGATCCTGATTCAGGAGTATGCCGTCGGGCTGGAAAACTATGAACTGGGCTTTCCAAAAGGTCTGATCGATCCCGGTGAAACACCTTTTGCTGCGGCAAATCGCGAATTGAAAGAAGAGGTGGGTTTCGGTGCGCGTCAGTTACAGACGCTGGGCAAACTCACCATGGCGCCGTCTTATTTCTCCAGCCAGATGAATATTGTGGTGGCGGAAGACCTTTACCCGGAGCAGCTGGAAGGGGATGAGCCGGAGCCACTGCCGCAACGGCGCTGGCCGCTGAACGACCTGCTGGCGCTGCTGGAAGAACCTGATTTTCGCGAAGCGCGCAACGTCAGCGCGCTATTTCTGGTGCGCGAATGGCTGGTCAGACAGGGGCGTCTGAGCTACTGAATAATTTTGCTCCCCCAGATGATGACCGCCTTTTCCCGGCATTCCCTGTTGGCGGTTGCAGGCTAAGCCAGCGGCCTTTACGCGTCTGTCCGCACGTAGGGGCCGCTACCGAGTGACTAGAACAGCTCGTGGCTCTCGCCGTTATCCAGCAGCGTGGTACCGACATCATGCACCGAATACTCTGTCGGCTGGGTGCCGTTGATAAAGTATTCATCACGCGTGTTGCCGCCGCCGTTGGCCAGCTTACCGGTGCCGCGATCTATTTTGACCGTTACTATTCCCTCTGGTGGCGTCAGCGGCTGAAGCGGTACGCCATCCAGCGCTGACTTCATATAATCATCCCACGCGGGCTGAGCACTTTTAGCACCGCCCTCGTAGCCAGAGATCTGATCTTTGATGGCACCGGATGCCGTGGTGCGCCCCAGGTCACGACGATGGTCGTCGAAGCCGATCCACACGGATGTCGCCACTCCTGGTCCGTAACCGGAGAACCAGGCATCTTTCGAGCTGTTCGTGGTGCCGGTTTTACCACCAATATCATTGCGCTTCAGGTCACGCCCGGCACGCCAGCCGGTTCCCATCCAGCCAGGTTCACCAAAGATGTTGGAGTTCAATGCGCTTTTGATCAGGAAAGACAGCGGCGTGTTGATAACGTGTGGCGCATACTGTTGCGCACCGTCCTGCTGCTCCGGCACCTGTGCCAGCTGGGGCTGTGGCATCGCCGCGTTATGACCTTCCTGAGATACCGCCACGCTTTCAATGCTGTCTTCACTCAGGGCGACGGCTTTTTGCGTTTCCCCGTAGACAACCGGCAAATTGCACTCCGGGCAGGCTACTTTCGGCCGGGCCTCGAACAGCTTATTTCCCATCTCATCTTCGATACGGGCAATAAACCATGGATCGACCAGAAAGCCGCCATTCGCCATCACCGAGTAGCCGCGCACCATCTGTAATGGCGTAAAGGAAGCAGAACCCAGCGCCAGTGATTCGGTATGCACAATATTCTGTGCCGGGAAGCCGAAGCGTTGCAGATATTCGGCAGCGTAGTCGACGCCCATCGCCCGCATCGCACGCACCATTACCACGTTTTTCGACTCACCCAGCCCCTGCCGCAGGCGGATGGGGCCGGAATAAGTATTCGGAGAGTTTTTCGGCCGCCAGTCAGCACCGGCTCCGGCATCCCAACGGGAAATCGGCATATCGTTAAGAATGGAGGCAAGCGTCAGGCCGCGATCCATGGCGGCGGTGTACAGGAACGGTTTAATATTCGAGCCGACCTGACGCAACGACTGCGTTGCACGGTTAAATTTGCTCAGGTTGAAGTCAAAACCGCCGACCAGGGCGCGCACCGCACCATTATGTGGATCGAGCGAAACCAGCGAGGAATTGACGTCAGGCACCTGTGCCAGCTGCCAGTCGTTATCGACTTTACGTAGCCAGATCTGCTGGCCGGGCTGTAATACCTGGCTGACAGAGCGCGGCGTAGCACCTTGTAAGGTGTCTGACTTGTACGGGCGCGCCCAGCGCACGCTGGCAAGATTTAACGTCACGTTGCTGCCGTCGCGCATCGTCGCATCGGCTTCATCGTTGTGACTGGCAGTGACCACGGCTGGGAACAGCGGGCCGTAAACCGGCAGGGATTTCAGGACGTTGAGGATTTGGGCGTGATCCCAGGCCAGCTCGCCCGTTTTCCACAGCAGGCCACCCGGCCCGCGATAGCCGTGACGCATATCATAGGCAATCACGTTGTCCTGCACCGCAGCCTGCCCGGCCAGTTGTAGCTTGCGCGTCACGGTGGTGTAGACCTTGTAGCCATCGGTATAGGCATTTTCGCCGTAACGCTTGATCATCTCCTGGCGCACCATCTCGGTCAGCCACGGCGCTGAGAAAGCGATTTCAGGCGCGTGGTAGTTGGCAACCAGCGGTGTAATACGTGCTTCATTGTACTGCGCCTGGGTGATGTACTGCTGGTTGAGCATACGTGCCAGTACCGTATTACGGCGCGCTACCGCACGGTCGTGCGAATACAGCGGGTTAAACGTTGAAGGTGCTTTTGGCAGGCCGGCGATCATCGCTATTTCACTGAGCGAAAGCTGGTCAACATTCTTGCCGAAGTAAACCTGGGCTGCGGCTCCCACGCCGTATGCGCGATAGCCGAGATAGATCTTATTCAGATACAGTTCAAGGATCTCATCCTTGCTCATCGTCTGCTCAATACGAACGGCGAGAAAGGCTTCCTTGATCTTACGCATCAGCGTGCGTTCAGGGCTAAGGAAAAAGTTACGTGCCAGCTGTTGAGTAATGGTACTGGCACCCTGCGAGGCATGGCCGGATGTCAGCGCAATGCTGGCGGCACGGAAAATGCCAATCGGGTCGACGCCGTGGTGCTCGTAGAAACGGCTGTCTTCCGTCGCGATAAAGGCTTTCACCATCTGCGGCGGGATCTCTTGCAGGGTCAGCGGAATACGGCGCTTTTCACCGTACTGCGCGATAAGCTCGTTATCGGCACTGTAGACCTGCATTGGCGTTTGCAAACGCACATCTTTCAGCGTAGCGACATCAGGTAGCTGCGGCTCTATGTATTTGTACAGACCATAAATCGAGGCGGCTCCCAGCAAGATGCAACACACTGCAAGGATCAATAAATACTTTACGAACTTCACCTGAAATTTCCCATATAAAGTCGATTGAGCAGTTTATAAACAATCGGGCGGTAGTATAAAGGCAAGCCACTACCTTGAATACGTCCTTTTAACTGACGATAAGGAGATCGCGTCAATGGCTTTTGAGACATGGCAAGTCGGGCTGGATATCCAAAACGGGCAACTCTGCGCCCTTGGCATCCAGCGCCGTCGAAACGGCTGGCAGCTGCGTCACTGGTGGCAACATGCGTTGCCGCAAGATACGTTAAGAAATGGTCTGGTGCAACGTCCGGACGCCTTAGTCCCATTATTAAAACTCTGGCGTAAGCAGCTGCCCTCCCGGATCTCATTACGGGTGGGCTTCCCGCCACAGCTGGTGATGCAGCGCCAGCTGGCCAGGCCGACGGCAGCGCTGCGTGAACCGGACCGCAGCCATTACATTATCGCTGCCGCCCGGCGATTTTTTCCCATGGCTCCCGAGGAGCTGGCCTTAGACTACCGCACAGGAGGTGATGCAAACGGTTCACTGTACCTGACGGCGGCTCGTCAGGAAGCGCTACAAAGCTGGCTGGGCTGCCTGCAGCAGGTTTCGTTAACGCCAGATGTGCTGGAGTTAACCCCGGCAGCCTTGTTTGCACTGGCCCGTTCACTTGGCGTGGATGCGTCAGCGGCGCTGGTACATCGGTTGAGCGATCACTGGTTATGGTATGCCCCGCAGCAACACGATCGGCCATGGGGTTGGTGCCCGTATGCCGAAGCAGAGGATTTCCACCAGCTGCGGCAGCGCTTTCTGGGCAACAGCAGCACCATCTGGTACAGCTCCGCACTGACGGAAGCTCTGCCAGCGGGGGCCAGTGCGCTGTCCCCGCTGGCCGCTCTGCGCTGCTATCAGCCGCCGTTGCCCGCCTACGATGGGGCTTTTGCCCTCGCCACCGGCCTGGCGCTGCGTCCGGAGGACTGCTGATGGTGTGGGTAAATTTGTTGCCCTGGCGGCGGGCACAGCTGCAAAAACGCTGGCGCGTCTGGCGGCTGGTGGTGGTGGGCATGCTGCTAGTGCTGACTGCCGGTTTTTGCCACGGGCAGTGGCAGCGCGCGCTTAACCAGCGGTGCGCCATAACGTTGACGCTGTGGAGCGTGGCGCTGAAGGGCGCTGTTGACCTGGGCGCTCAGATGCAGGACGCCCGGCAGCACACCACCCGCTTGCAGCGCCAGCTGGAAAAACGGCGGTCTCATCAACAACAGATGGTCATGTGGCTTAATTTTGCCCGTACGCTGGGGCAATATTTCCCTAAAGATGCCTGGCTGGACACATTGCGAAAATCCCGCCTGAATCTGGAGTTGCGGGGGGCAGGTCGCAGTATCAGTGCGCTACACCAGCTGCGTGAGGGGCTAAGCGCCAGCCCGCTGTTCAGCGATGTCACGCTGGGGCAGATTGAGCGCGTCAAACTGGGCGAAATGAAATTCATTATGCAGGCCCGGCTGGCAGTGCCAGGTGTCACAACCGATGAATAATCGTTGGCTGACGGCGTGGCTACAGCTGGAGCCGGGTTGGTTACGTCTGGCCAGCGTCAGTGCGGTGACCCTGCTGCTGCTGCTGCTTTTGTGGTACAGCTGGCTGCGCCCGGCACAGCGCGATCAGCAGCAGTTGGAACAGCAGCTGCGCCAGCACATCCTTGACCATCAACATCAGCTGCGATTGCTGGCGGCGTTACCGGCGCTGGCCGTTTCTCAACGGCGGCTGGACTGCTTACAACAACAGTTGTTGCCTGTCGCCGGTATGCGCTTTTCTCTGCCCGTTTTGCTCAATACCAGTGGTGCAGAACTGGAACACTGGCACCCGGCCACTGAAGGCGGGGAACTGGCTGCCACCCTGCAATGGGCTCAGTTTGCCGGGCTGCTGAACTATCTCTCTGCGCTTGAGCCAGCACCGGCTTTGCCTGCTTTCAGCCTGACGCGTGAGCAGGCAAAGCTGCGTCTGGTGATGGAGCTGACGGATGAACGCTAAACTTGCCTGCGCATTATTGTTGCTGCTGATGTTCAACAGTCGAGCGCGTGACCCGTTTTTCCCACCGCAGAGCCACCTTTGCCAGCCCTTAACCCCCGCTGATAGCGGCTGGCGCCTGCTGGGCGTGATTGGACGATCGGACTATTATCACGCCTGGCTCGCCGCCTCCGGGGGAAAAACGCTGCGGCGTAAAACCGGCGATCTGCTGCCCGGTACGCCGTGGCGGGTAACCCGCATTGATGCACATGGCACCACCCTCACCCCTATTCAGGATTGCCAGCCAGCGCAAAGGTTGGTGTTAAAAGGACGACATAATGCTCAGAATTCTTGGTCTGTGGATGGCATTAATTAGCCCATTGGCCGCCGTGCAGCCGCCGCTAACCCTTGCTTTTGACGACGCGCCAGTGGCCCAGGTGTTGCAGGCGCTGGCAGACTATCAGCAGCTTAATTTGATGGTGGCACCCGGTGTAGAAGGTCATCTCTCGCTGCGGCTAAAAGATGTTCCCTGGCGGCAGGCTCTGCAGCTGGTGATTAAGACCGGCAAGCTAACTATGGAGCAGCAGGGTAATGTGCTGATGGTATTTCCGGAAGGCTGGCAGCAGGAGCAGCAGCGGAAAGCAGCGATTCGGCGTGAAGAACAGGAGCAAATGTTGCCGCTCTTCGACCGAATACTGACCCTGGTCCATGCGGACGCGGCTTCGGTCAATACCAGCTTGCAGCGCGAGCGAGCAAGATTAATGTCGGCGCGTGGCAGTATTACCCTCGACAGCCGTACCAACAGCCTTTTGCTGCGCGATACCGAGAAAGCCCTGGCGCAGACCGAGCACTGGGTGCACCAGCTGGACGTGCCGCTGGAGCAGATTGAGCTGGCGGCACAGATTGTCACCATCAGTGAAGAAAGCCTGCGGGAGCTTGGAGTGACCTGGGGTATGAGTGGCGAAGCGCAGGTGGCCGATGCGCTGCGTACCAGTCAGCTGCGCGTGGATCTCGCTACCGGGCGCCCGGCGGGCGTGGTCGGATTTACCCTGGCAAAACTGGACGGCCGCCTGCTGGATCTTGAACTGAGCGCTCTCGAAAGTGAACATCAGGCCGATATTATCGCCAGCCCGCGTCTTTTTACCTCACATCAGCAGACGGCCAGTATTAAGCAGGGTACTGAAATTCCTTACGAAGTATCAACCGGTAACAGCGGTTCCACCACCATGGAGTTTAAAGAGGCAATGCTGGCAATGGAAGTGACTCCGGTCGTGCAGGCTAACGGACGGATTTTACTGAAGCTGCATATTTCTCAAAATGTACCGGGACGTAATATGCGTAGTGGAGAAAATGAGGTACTGACTATTGATAAGCAGGAAATTGATACACAGGTGATGCTGAAGGACGGTCAGACGCTGGCGCTGGGGGGGATATTTCAACAGCAGAGCGCAACAGGAAGTCGCAAGGTTCCCTGGCTGGGGGATATCCCGCTGCTGGGTACGCTGTTTCGCCACGACGTTCGCCAGCAAAAAAGACGTGAACTGGTGATCTTCATCACCCCCCGACTGATTCGTGGTGATTGATACTTTTTTGTGGCAAATGATAGATCACGCATGTTTTTTCCTAAATTGGTCACGGTTGGGTTTGACGCAAGGACGGAATTAGCTTACAAGGTTTAGCGATTTTGAATAACGGGCCAGGTGCCCACGGCAGCGAATGCTATCTAACCGTTTTTTATCGTGCGCAACCGGCGTAGCCGATGCAACCTCATCCGGCTGATAAATGAAGCGGACTGAAACGCGCCAAATTATTGTGCGCAATGGGCAAGGTAATTTAATCGGTTGCCAAAACACCTTCAGTGTTGAGATAATTTTCCGTCTGATTCTCGCGCTATCGCTCATGAGGTTTCAGTTCATGTCCTGTCTGTTTTGAGGCGGGGTATCATTAACGAATTGTCTTAGTAATACCGAAAAAATGGCAGAGAAACGCAATATCTTTCTGGTTGGGCCTATGGGTGCCGGCAAAAGCACTATTGGGCGTCAGTTAGCTCAACAACTCAATATGGAATTTTTCGATTCCGATCAAGAAATCGAGCGACGTACCGGGGCGGATGTGGGCTGGGTTTTTGACGTCGAAGGCGAAGAAGGCTTCCGCGATCGCGAAGAAAAAATCATCAATGAACTGACTGAAAAACAGGGCATTGTGTTGGCGACAGGTGGTGGTTCCGTCAAGTCGCGTGAAACGCGCAATCGTCTCTCCGCCCGTGGCGTAGTTGTCTATCTTGAAACGACTATCGAAAAGCAACTGGCGCGTACGCAGCGCGACAAAAAACGTCCACTATTGCAGGTGGAATCCCCACCGCGAGAAGTGTTGGAAGCATTAGCCGATGAACGCAATCCTTTCTATGAAGAGATTGCTGATGTGACTATCCGCACGGACGATCAAAGTGCGAAGGTCGTGGCTAATCAGATTATCAATATGTTGGAAAAGAGCTGAGTAAAGCTCCGATCGCCCACCCGTGGGTGCAGCAGAAAAGGTGATACAGCGTCATGGAGAGGATTACCGTAACTCTTGGGGAACGCAGTTACCCTATTACCATCGCCGCCGGGTTGTTCTCAGATCCGGCTTCTTTTTGGCCGCTTAAAGCGGGCGAACAGGTCATGCTGGTAACCAACCAGACGCTGGCTCCCCTCTATCTCGAAACGCTGCGTACCCGCCTGGAAGACGCGGGCGTGGTCGTCGACCAGGTGATCCTGCCGGACGGTGAGCAGTACAAGACTCTGTCGGTCATGGACCAGGTATTTAGCGCCCTGCTGGCGAAGCCTCACGGTCGTGATACCACGCTTGTGGCATTGGGGGGGGGTGTTATTGGTGATTTAACCGGTTTTGCCGCCGCCAGCTATCAGCGCGGCGTACGGTTTATTCAGGTGCCGACTACGCTGTTGTCGCAGGTGGACTCGTCCGTTGGCGGTAAAACGGCGGTGAATCATCCGCTGGGCAAGAATATGATTGGGGCGTTTTATCAGCCTGCTGCGGTGGTCGTCGATCTCAATTGCCTCAATACCCTGTCCGGGCGCGAGCTTTCATCCGGGCTGGCTGAAGTGATTAAGTACGGCATTATTCTCGACGGCGAGTTTTTCAACTGGCTGGAACAGAACCTCGATGCATTACTGGCGCTGGATGGCGCGGCGCTGGCCTGGTGCATTCGCCGTTGCTGTGAATTAAAAGCCGAAGTGGTCGCGGCCGACGAGCACGAACATGGCATGCGCGCCTTGCTGAACCTTGGTCATACCTACGGCCATGCTATCGAAGCGCATATGGGCTACGGTAACTGGTTACACGGTGAAGCGGTTGCCGTGGGTATGGTGATGGCAGCCCGTACCGCCGAGCGCCTTGGACAGTTCAGCCAACAAGATACCGATCGTATTATCGCGCTGTTGCGGCGTGCCGGTTTACCGGTAGAGGGGCCGGAAAGTATGGCAGCGGAAGATTACCTGCCACATATGATGCGCGATAAAAAAGTGCTGGCTGGCGAACTGCGGCTGGTGCTTCCGCTGGCAATCGGCAGAGCCGAAGTGCGCAAAGGTGTCGCGCATGATATGGTTCTGGCATCGATTCGGGATTGCCAAAAGCCGTAAAACTTTTCTTAGCCCGGTATCCCGGCTGAGACTGATATATGCGCCGTTCACAGTGTTGAGACGGCATTGCCGCTCTATGGGAGGAGGTTAAATGGACGAGTTTAAACCGGAAGACGAGTTAAAACCTGACACCAGCGACCGCCGCCCCACGCGGTCGCGTAAAACGGCTGCTGCGCCAAAAATGCCGGTCTCGCGTCAGCACATGATGATGGGTATGGGTATTCTGGTTCTGCTGCTGCTCGTGCTGGGCATCGGGTCGGCGCTGAAATCCCCGAATAATGGCCACAGCCAGGGGGCGCAACAGCCGCAAACGCCTGCTGGCAGTAGCGGTGAGAAAAGTATTGATCTTGCTGGTAGCTCATCAATGAGCGGGCAGTCCGGTCAGCCTGCATCGGCTGAAAACAGCCCGGCGGGTGCAACGCAGAATGTGGCGCTTCCCCCCATATCTCCCACGCCAACTCAGGCTCAGCCAGCACAGACTCCATTTGGCCAACAGCGTGTTGAACTGCAGGGCGACCTGAACAGCGCCCTGGAAGAGAGGCAGGGCCAGGTCAATGCTGCGGCACAGGCCTTGCAGGGCAACGACACTTCACTGCCAACGGCTGCGGCGACGGTCGCAGCGGTGACCGAAAAACCGCGTCCGGTACCCGGCAACGCCACCGTGCGTATTACGCCGTCGCCGCATAAAACTGCCGCCGCACATCAATCCACAGCGAGTAAACCGGCGGTTAAAGAGAGCAAACCTGCTGCGCCAGCTCGCAAAAGCACCCCTTCAGACAGCCATCGCGGCAGTTCACCGGGCGGTAATTTTACCCTGCAGCTGAGCAGTGCTTCACACGCTGATTCCCTGAATGCCTGGGCCAAAAAGCAAAATCTGTCCGGGTATCACGTCTACAAGACCACGCGTAATGGCCAGCCGTGGTATGTACTGGTGAGCGGTTCTTATGCTACCTCTGCAGAGGCGAAACGTGCTGTCGCTACGCTTCCTGCCGAAGTACGCGCCCAGAATCCGTGGGTAAAACCGGTGAGCCAGGTCAAAAATGAAGCGGGTAAGTAAAATTCTGCCGGGGTAACCCGGCATTTCCTGAAGTGTGTGTGCCTCAGGCATGCAGCATTTAAAGCGCAGATATGCTGTCGGTTTAACCACAGCCTGAAGAGTAAGTAATTAACGACGGCATGAAAAAAAATCGCGCTTTTTTGAAGTGGGCTGGTGGTAAGTACCCTTTACTTGACGACATCCGTAGCCACCTCCCGGAAGGGGATTGTCTGATCGAACCGTTTGTGGGTGCCGGATCGGTATTCCTGAACACGCAATATTCACGTTATATTCTGGCTGACATCAATAGCGACCTGATCAATCTTTACAATATCGTTAAAGAGCGTACCGATGAGTTCGTCCTTGATGCAAGTTTACTTTTCACCCCGGAAAGTAACAATGCCGACGTCTACTATGCCCGGCGTAAGGAATTTAACCAGTGCAGCGATGCTTATCGTCGTGCGCTGCTGTTTTTATATCTTAATCGCCACTGCTACAACGGTTTGTGTCGCTATAACCTGAGCGGTGAGTTTAACGTTCCGTTTGGCCGCTATCGCAGACCTTATTTCCCGCAGGATGAGTTGTACTGGTTTGCGGAACGCGCGCAATATGCGACCTTTGTCTGTGAATCGTACGATGTTACGTTAGGGAAAGCGCGTCAGGGGTCAGTGGTTTACTGCGATCCCCCTTATGCGCCGCTGTCTGCAACCGCTAATTTCACCGCTTACCATACCAACAGTTTCAGTATGCGCGAGCAGCAGCACCTTGCTGAACTGGCTACCCGGCTGGCACAGGAAAGCAGCATTACCGTGTTGATCTCAAACCACGACACGCCGCTGACCCGTCAATGGTATCAGGCGGCGACGAAGCTGCAGGAAATCAAAGTACGTCGGTCGATCAGCCGAAGTGGCAATAGTCGTAGTAAGGTCAATGAACTACTGGCGCTGTATACGGGCCGGTGACGAAAGCCTGCAAGCAGGCATAACCAGGGAGAAACGGATGAAACAGTTTTTAATTGCCCCATCAATTCTTTCCGCAGATTTTGCCCGCCTGGGTGAAGATACCGCCAAAGCACTGGCTGCAGGCGGTGATGTGGTGCATTTCGATGTGATGGATAATCATTACGTTCCCAATCTCACCATGGGCCCGATGGTGCTAAAAGCTCTGCGCGATTACGGTGTGACCGCTCCAATCGATGTCCATCTGATGGTGAAGCCGGTCGACCGCCTGGTGCCTGATTTTGCCAAAGCCGGTGCCAGCTATATCACTTTTCATCCCGAAGCTTCTGAACATGTTGACCGCACGCTGCAGCTGATCAGGGAGCACGGCTGTAAAGCGGGCCTGGTGTTGAACCCGGCAACGCCGCTCAGCATCCTCGACTACGTCATGGATAAGCTGGACGTGATTCTGATTATGTCGGTCAACCCAGGCTTTGGTGGCCAATCCTTTATCCCCGGCACGCTGAACAAGCTGCGTCAGGTGCGTAAGCTGATTGACCAGAGCGGCTATGACATTCGGCTGGAAGTGGATGGCGGCGTGAAGGTTGACAACATTGGTGAGATTGCTGCTGCAGGCGCAGATATGTTTGTTGCCGGTTCAGCGATCTTCGGTCATCCGGACTACAAGAAAGTCATTGATGATATGCGCACTGAACTGGAGAAATCCCGGCATGGGGCATTTCACTGATTATCGTGCGCTGGCTTTTGATCTTGACGGCACGCTGACAGACAGCGCACCAGGGCTGGCCAGCGCCGTCGACGCGGCGCTAACGGAATTGAGCCTGCCAGCCGCTGGCGTTGCGCGCGTGTCGACCTGGATTGGTAACGGTGCAGATATTCTAATTGAGCGCGCCCTGAGCTGGGCGCTGGGCCATGCTCCGCAGGCCGATTTACTGCGTGACGGCCGCCTGCTGCTGGATAAACATTACGCGCGCAGCGTGGACGGCGGCAGCCTGCTGTACCCGGAAGTGAAACAGACGCTTGCCTCGCTGGATGAGCATTCCGTGCCTATGGCTCTGGTCACCAACAAACCCACACCTTTTGTCGCTCCGCTGCTGCGATCGCTGGGTATTGCTGGCTATTTTTCACTGATTATCGGTGGTGATGATGTGGTGGCGCAGAAGCCGCACCCGGCTCCGCTGTTTCTGGTGCTTGGTAAACTGGGCCTGCTGCCGGGCGAGTTAGTGTTTGTCGGTGATTCGCGTAATGATATTCTGGCGGCGCAGGCGGCGGGATGTCCCTGTATCGGCATGACCTACGGCTATAACTACGGCGAGTCCATCATCACCAGCCAGCCGGATCTCACGCTCGATCATTTTAACGATTTGTTGCCCGCACTCGGGCTGTCATTATCAGGACGGAAACATGAGTAAACCCATCGTATTTAGCGGCGCACAGCCTTCAGGTGAACTGACCATTGGCAACTATATGGGTGCGCTGCGTCAGTGGGTACAGATGCAGGATGACTATCACTGCATTTACTGCATTGTCGATCTACACGCCATCACCGTGCGCCAGGATCCGGTGGCGCTGCGTAAGGCGACGCTGGATACGCTGGCGCTTTACCTGGCATGCGGTATCGACCCACAGAAAAGCACCATTTTTGTTCAGTCGCACGTACCTGAACATGCCCAGCTTGGCTGGATCCTTAACTGTTACACCTATTTCGGTGAACTGAGCCGCATGACTCAGTTCAAAGACAAGTCGGCGCGCTATGAAGAAAACATCAACGCCGGTCTGTTTGACTATCCGGTGCTGATGGCGGCGGATATCCTGCTCTACCAGACCACCCAGGTGCCGGTAGGTGAAGATCAGAAACAGCATCTGGAACTGAGCCGTGATGTGGCTTCACGCTTTAACGCGCTGTATGGCGAGATCTTCAAAGTGCCAGAGCCGTTTATTCCGAAATCCGGTGCGCGCGTGATGTCGCTGCTGGAGCCGACCAAAAAAATGTCCAAGTCCGATGATAACCGCAATAACGTTATCGGCCTGCTGGAAGATCCGAAGTCGGTGGTGAAAAAAATTAAACGTGCGATGACCGACGGCGATGAGCCACCGGTGGTGCGCTACGATGTCAAAGAGAAACCCGGCATTGCCAACCTGCTGGATATCTTGTCGGGCGTGACCGGAACGCCGATAGCCGCACTGGAACAGCAGTTCGCGGGTCAGATGTATGGACATCTGAAAGGCGCAGTAGCAGAGGCGGTTTCCGGCATGTTGAGCGAGCTTCAGGAGCGTTATCACCGTTACCGTAACGATGAAGCTTTCCTTGAGCAGGTGATGCGCGAAGGTGCGCAGAAAGCCCGCGCTCAGGCGCAGGAAACGCTGAAGAAGGTTTACCAGGCTATCGGCTTCGTCGCCCAGCCATAATGGCTTTGCGCGGCGGACCGGAAACAAGGTCTGCCGCTTTGGTTGCTATGATTGTGTCATCACCTTCTTGAGTGACAGGATCGCTCCGTCATACCAGTACAGCGTCATCTTGCCTTTCTGTGGCGGTGTGACGACCGCTCCTGGCCCCCAGGGTTCTGCACCGCACAGCACATTAAACCCTCCTGTAACCTGATAGCCCTGTTCGGGATCGTTGTTCCCGGCCGCAGTCAGCGTAGGCTTTTGCTGGCAGTTATCGATAGTCGGATCGATCGGTCGCTGCGGCGTGCCTTTATTCCACACGATGTTATTAGCTGAAAATGTGACTTCTGCGCCCATATACTGCGGATCGTTATCCACTACTGCCTGCACCGGGCTGTCAACCACCTTGACGGCTTCAACCTGCCAGATGCCCTGCAAGCTGCTATAGTCGGGCGTTGCAGCCAGCAGCGGCTGGCTAACCAGCAGGCTGGCGAGTATTAATTTTATCATGGTTTCTTCCTTGCGGTCAGTGAGTTGCATCAGAGTGGGAGCATGAAGGCGCTCAGTCTGTTTATCATCCGGCATTGGCTCCCGCGATCAAGGCCACGATCAACAGAGCATCTTATTTATAACGTAGGGGGTTGTATGCAGCCAGAATTAAAATGGATCAATCAGCTCCGTCTGCCCGGGCGTGATGGACTTTGGCAGATTGAGATCCATCAAGGCAAAATCGCGCAAATCGCGCCGCAGCCGCACCTTTGCGCGGCGGGTAGCGCGCTGGATGCCGAAGGCGGGCTGGCAATACCTCCATTCATTGAGCCTCATATTCACCTCGATACCACCCAGACCGCCGGTGAACCGGCCTGGAACCAGTCGGGTACGCTGTTTGAAGGGATAGAACGCTGGGCAGAACGCAAGGCGCTGTTAAGCCATGACGACGTCAAGCGGCGCGCAAAGCAGACGTTAAAGTGGCAGATTGCCAATGGTATTCAGCATGTGCGCACCCATATTGATGTTTCTGACCCAACGCTGACCGCGCTGAAAGCCATGATCGAGGTGAAACAGGAGATGGCTCCCTGGGTGGATATCCAGCTGGTGGCATTCCCGCAGGAGGGCATTCTCTCCTATCCAGATGGCGAAGCCTTGCTGGAACAGGCGTTATTGCTGGGGGCTGATGTGGTCGGGGCCATCCCGCATTTTGAGTTTACCCGCGAATATGGCGTTGAGTCGCTGCACAAAACTTTTGCGCTGGCGCAGAAGTATCAACGTATGGTGGACGTACACTGCGACGAGATCGACGATGAACAGTCACGCTTTGTCGAAACCGTGGCCGCGCTGGCGCATCGTGAAAAGATGGGCGCGCGCGTCACCGCCAGCCACACGACGGCGATGCACTCCTACAACGGAGCCTACACTTCGCGCCTGTTTCGCCTGCTGAAGCTGTCCGGTATTAACTTTGTCGCTAACCCTCTGGTGAATATCCATCTGCAGGGGCGTTTTGACAGCTATCCGAAACGCCGTGGAATAACCCGGGTGAAAGAGATGCTGGCAGCGGATATCAACGTCTGCTTTGGTCATGACGATGTATTCGACCCCTGGTATCCGCTCGGCACCGCCAATATGTTGCAGGTGCTGCATATGGGGCTGCACGTCTGCCAGCTAATGGGTTATCAGCAGCTGGATGCCGGGATCAATCTGATCACCACCCACAGCGCCAGAACCTTGCAGCTAACCGATTACGGTATTCAGGTCGGCAACAGCGCCAGTCTGGTGATCCTGCCCGCTGAAAGCGGGTTCGATGCCTTGCGCCGTCAGGTGCCGGTGCGTTATTCCCTTCGCCACGGGCGGGTGATAGCGGAAACGCAACCAGCGGTCAGCCAGATTCATCTGGACAGCAGTGAACCGGTTGATTTCATGCGCTGAGTGGATGGGTGAGGCAGATAAAAAGGCGGCAGTGGCATTTGCCTGGCTCAGCGCATGTGCAGCAAGCGGATGTTATGGCTAATTCATCGGCACTGGAATCACCAGTCGCTGGGACTCTCATCATAGATTTTTCGCACAGCGAACTTAAAGATATAATAACCGGGGACTAGCCCAATAATTGAAACGGCCGCAAGGTAGTATTTGTCTTCACTGCAAGAGAAAAATAAAAACCATCCCATATAAATTAATGATAGCCCACATACGCCAATACCAACCCCCTGGATTATTCGTGACAATCCGGCCAGTAATACTCTCTTCATATATCAATTCTCTCAAAAAAATAACAGCATGTTTGATGGAATTTGTTGTGATCTGTAAAGGATAAGGCGACGGCATCTTCAAAGGGTCTGGTTTATTCGGCAACCATAAAGTAAAGGAGATCCAGATCGCCCATGCGCCTTAACATATTGTAGGCAGAGGGGTTACGTGTCATTAAGTTTCTGGATACATACACAGAACGAGACATTGCAGCCCCCACGGAAAGGAGACTTCCTATGGCCATACCTGATGCTAATCTGGGGATGAGTTTAGAAGAGAGAATATAGCCCATGTTAGCAGCAGCCAATTGGTTGAAAGCCATTTTACCCAAGAAATGTCCCCCAGCTTTGGTAGACAACTCCTTTACTTTTTGAAAATTGACTCGCTGGATAAAGTTGTCGACAAAAAGACGTATTACCTTTTCAAGGTTCTGTCTTGAGGCCATACCACTCTTTATCATTTTGATCATTCTTTCTTTGTCATAAGAATGTATCGTTCTATTTTCGGTATCTAAAAAATCCCGACCCAGATAGCAAAAGTCCACGGGTAGATTTACAAAACCGCCAAGAAATGCACGAAATAAATTGCTATCAATGTGAATGGCATCAGCCATTTAATTCGCCAGCTTTTTGGCACTTATCATATAATATTTCCTTGGTAAAAAAATCTTCTTAGACGCGGGAAACATTATAAGGCAATGGTTCTACAACTAACATAAAACTATCTGTTTATATGTACATGAATGCAGCCTTGCATTGACAGTGCGTTTCCCCTTTTAGCTGATAGCGGGTTGGAAGAAATGTTTACCGGGCAAAATACCGATAAGCGTGACGTTTTGCATACTGACTGCTTCTAAAATAGACCCCCCGTCAGCGTACTCCTCACAGAGAGGGGGTACCATCTCGTCAAGCCGCCCTGTCAGGCGGCTCACGCCCGGTTCTTTCTGCCGGTTGGCATCAGTTCAGAACGGTTTTTCCGTCAATGCGTATCCATATGTCCGTGCTGCTTGTGCTTGCTGACGAAGCCCAGCAGCAGGCACATCAGGAACACCACGGCATACAGGCCGTTGGTGGTAGCCAGCGCCGCGTGGATGCCGGCTTTATCGACGATGGGGCCGGTGACCACAAAGGTCAACATGGTGCCGATGGTGCCGCAGGTCAGGATAAAGTTCACCAGTTTCGGTGAAGAGACCTTAGTTTGCAGGGAACCGAGGGTAATGATAGTGGTGTAAATGGCGCTGGAAAAGAAGCCCAGGCTCATCATAATCCATTTCAGCATGGACGCATCGGTGGTGTTGATAAACCAGTACATCAGCAGGGTTGAGATCAGCGCCAGCACGGTGACAATACGCTGTGGATCGAAGAAGCGCAGAATGGCGCTGAACGCCCACATCCCAACCATATAAGCGGTCCAGAAATGACCGACAACGCTACCGGCCTCGGTAATGTTCAGGCCCATATTTTTGGTCGCGTACTGCGGCACCCAGCCGATAAAGCCCAGCTGGCCGAGGATATAGCACAAAGCCGCCACGGCGAGCAGCGCCACGCCCATGCCCCATTTCTCTTTCGCTACCGGCCCCTGGACGGCTTTTTTGCCCAACTGCGGGAATTCAAAGCACAGCGCCAGAATGAAAATCGCCACATAGATAACCCCGATACAGGCGTACACCCAGTACCACGGCAGCGATCTTGCCAGAATAGCGGCGGCAATAATTGGGAACAGGGTTCCGGCCATGCTGAAAAACGAGTCGGTAAACAGCAGGCGTGAACCGCGTTGACGTCCTTCATACAGGTGAGTAATGAGGAAAGTACCGATCGACATGGTAATGCCGCTGACTACCCCCAGTACAAACATACACAGGGAGAATACGCCGAGGCTGTGACTGTTCATCAGGCCGAGTATCGCCAGCACCATCAGCACAAAGCCGAAAATGATCTGGCGCTTGAGCGGCACGATTTCCATCAGCCAGGCGTTGAGAAACACCGCCAGCAGAATACCGGCATTGAGAAAGGTAAAAGTATTGCTCATCTGAGCAACGGGCAGCTGGAAGTAAGCCGCTATATTCTCCAGAACCATACCGGTAACGATAACCACTGCACCGGTCAACGCGTAGGAGAAGAAGCTGATCCAGGTAAGCCCAATGCGATCGCGATTTGTCATAGTGGAAACCTGTTGAGAAAGAAGTTTTGCAGGCGGAATGCCTGTGGGGGACCGGGGAAGTTTAACGATAATAGTGATCTGCTTAAATCTTTACTGAAATATTTTTTTTCATATTTCATCCATAACGTGATTAAGGTCACTGTTTTCCCGGCGAAGATAACGTTTGCTTTTATCGTACCGCTGGTAAATAACGGTAAAGCGCTGGCGCGTTGGTGAGTGCCTCTTTACAATCATTATTGATTCTATGATTTGTTGCCCTCAGTAAGGATTTTTTCATGTTGAAACGCACTTTGACCGCAGTGGCGACAGTTCTCGCCCTGTCTTCGATCTCTGTCTCCGCTCTTGCCGCTAAGGGAGATGCGCATGTGCTGCTGACCACTTCAGCGGGCAATATTGAACTGGAACTGAATAACCAGAAAGCACCGGTTTCGGTGAAAAACTTTGTGGATTATGTCAACAACGGCTTCTACAACAACACAATTTTCCATCGTGTGATCCCCGGCTTTATGTTGCAGGGTGGCGGTTTCACTGCCGATATGCAGCAGAAGCAGCCAGGTGCGCCGATCAAAAATGAGGCAGATAACGGGCTGCTGAACAAACGCGGCACCCTCTCCATGGCGCGTACCGCAGAGAAGGACAGCGCCACCAGCCAGTTCTTTATCAACGTGGCGGACAATGCCTTCCTCGATCACGGCCAGCGTGATTTTGGCTATGCGGTATTTGGTAAAGTGGTGAAGGGTATGGACGTAGCGGACAAAATTGCCCAGGTCCAGACTAAAACCTTCGGTCCTTACCAGAATGTCCCGGTGACGCCGGTTGTTATTCTGTCGGCGAAAGTGCTGCCATAATTAACTGACTGCTTTCTCTGACCCGGGCCGCCCTGGCCCGGGCGTAACGGACCGATCATGCTGCTGCTTATCGATAACTACGACTCCTTCACCTGGAATCTCTACCAATATTTTTCCGAGCTGGGCGCTGAAGTATGCGTGCGGCGCAACGACGAGATTACCCTGGCGGGTATCGCCGAGCTGGCCCCCGACCAGCTGGTGATTTCCCCCGGCCCCTGTACCCCGAACGAAGCGGGGATCTCGGTGGATGCCATCCGTCATTTTGCTGGCCAGTTGCCGATCCTCGGTGTTTGCCTTGGGCATCAGGCCATTGCCCAGGCATTTGGCGCGCGTGTTGAACGGGCACGAAGGGTGATGCACGGTAAAACCTCGGCGATTGAGCATAACGATGCTGGCGTATTTGCCGGCCTCAACCATCCGTTGACGGTCACGCGCTATCACTCGCTGATCGTGGCGGCAGACAGCCTGCCTGCTGCATTTGAACTCACCGCCTGGACGCTGCGTGATGACGGCCAGCCGGACGAAATTATGGGTTTTCGTCACCGTACGCTGGCGCTGGAAGGGGTGCAGTTCCATCCGGAAAGCATTCTGAGCGAGCAGGGGCATCAGCTGCTGGCTAATTTTCTTAAACGCTGATTAATGTTTGCCTTTTTCTGACTTTTTATGCATATTTTATGACTATATTTTCATGTGTATGAAAAGACTAAACGGTGAGGTAATGAATGGCGGCGGAAAAGAAAGCGGTAACGCGGGCGACGTTTGATCAGGTGATTTTGCCTGTTTATGCACCAGCACAGTTTGTGCCGGTCAAAGGCCAGGGTAGCCGTATCTGGGACCAGCAGGGTAAAGAGTATATCGATTTCTCCGGTGGGATTGCGGTTACCGCGCTGGGCCACTGCCATCCGGCGCTGGTGGAGGCATTAAAAACCCAGGGCGAAACCCTGTGGCACACCAGCAACGTTTTCACCAACGAGCCAGCCTTGCGCCTGGCGAGTAAACTGATCGATGCCACCTTTGCCGAGCGCGTGTTCTTTGCCAACTCCGGCGCGGAAGCCAACGAAGCGGCTTTCAAGCTGGCGCGTTACTACGCTTCACAGCGCCACAGCCCGTATAAAAGCAAAATTATTGCCTTCCATAATGCGTTTCACGGCCGCACGCTGTTTACCGTTTCCGTCGGCGGGCAGCCAAAATACTCCGACGGCTTTGGACCAAAACCGGCTGATATTGTCCATGTGCCCTTTAACGATCTGGCAGCGGTCAAAGCGGTTATCGACGATCATACCTGTGCGATTGTCGTCGAGCCGATCCAGGGAGAGGGCGGCGTGGTGCCGGCTACCGAGGAATTTATGCAGGGGCTGCGTCAGCTGTGTGATGAACATCATGCGCTGCTGGTGCTGGACGAAGTACAGAGCGGCATGGGCCGTAGCGGCAAGCTGTTTGCCTGTGAGCACTACGGCGTGAGCCCGGATATCCTCACCACGGCTAAGGCTCTGGGTGGCGGCTTCCCGGTCAGCGCGATGCTGACCACCAACGACATTGCTTCAGTGATGGCACCAGGCGTGCACGGCACCACCTACGGCGGCAACCCGCTGGCCTGTGCGGTGGCTGAAGCGGCGCTGGACATCATCAATACGCCGGAAGTGCTCGACGGCGTGGCCGCGCGGCGGCAGCTGTTTGTTGATGCGCTACAGGCGCTAAATGCTAAGCGCGATCTGTTCAGCGATATCCGTGGCAAAGGGCTGCTGATTGGCGCAGCGCTGAAGCCACAGTACGCTGATAAAGCCCGCGAAATCCTTAACGTGGCGGCGGCCGAAGGGGTGATGGTGCTGGTAGCCGGTAGCGGCGTGATGCGCTTCGCGCCATCGCTGGTGATAGAGCCTGCCGATATCGCCGAAGGCATGGTGCGCTTTGCTGCGGCCGTTGATAAAGTACTGGGCTGAGCGACGGTGCGCTAACCGTGCGGCGACCGCTTATTCGGGTTGCCGCTATGACGATTTCCCCAAGCGACGTGACAGCCAGTGGCCATGATGTGGGCGCTGGCTCCAGGCCAGTGATGAAATGGTGTGCATGGTGTTAAGGTGGTCGAGAATACGCTCGATGTGACCTTCCAGCAGGGTCACCGGGCCATGCTGGAAATTGTCCGGTGCCTCCAGCACATTGCTTTTTGAACCCGGCCCGTCATATTCCAGCCGCTGCTGGCAACGTTGCAGGGCTATCTCGCAGGACTGAAGATAGCGCTCCGCCAGCGAGGCGGTGAGCATGGTATGTTCCCGCGCCATAATCGTCATCGCATTAATATGTTCAACGATCAGCTGGCTGTGGGTAACCCACAGTTTCATATCGGCCAAATAGCGGGAATTGAAGCCAGGCTCCTGCATCGCCTGATTCAGGGAGTTATACAGCGCGTTATGCGCCTGATTGACTTTAATACGCTGGTTCGCCAGCTTGCTGACATCCTGTTCATTGCCTAACAACATCTGCAACGCTTCCTGAAAGGCCTCCAGCGCATCGTTTGCGTTCTGGCGCAGCAGCCCGCTCTGCCACTGCGGCCACAGCCAGATGTTGCCGCCAAAGGCAATCAGGCAGCCCATCAACGTATCGAGCAGGCGCGGCAATAAGAAGCTCTCCCCGTTCAGCGACAAAAGCTGGAGAGAATAAACCGCCGTTACCGTAAAGCCCACCGTCGCCCAACCGTAGAACTTGCGTAAAATCAGGTAACTGACCAGGGTGATGGCCAGCATCACCAGTAATGTCATTGACTCAGGAGCATGCAGGCGCAGGGCCAGTGCGGCAACCGCCAGCCCGGCCAGGGTGCCGAGCGCCCGGTGCTGGATGCGCACCCGGGTGGCACTGTAGCCGTTCAGGCTGACAAACATCATGGTCATCAGTATCCAGTACGGCTTCGGCATAGCCAAAAACAGCGCCAGCGTACTGGCAAAGGTCAACATCACCGCATAGCGTGCGGCGGTGCGCAAAGCGGTAGATTTAAGCGAAAGGTAGCTTTTCAGCGCCGGCAGCAGCGGCAGGCGGCGCTGACGGTCGGCCATCAAATCGCGGCGGTAAAGCGGGCGTTGAGTGCGCAGCACGCGCGCAATACGGCTGAAATGGTAGTAGCAAAAATGACCGACCGGATTATCCGGATGCTGATGGACTACCTTCTCCAGCGCTTCCAGCGGCTGCTCCATCTCAAAACGTTTGGGGAAGCGGTGATACAGGATATCGTCAGCCAGCTCGCGCAGACGGGCGGCGATACGCTGCGCATTCCAGCGGATCACCGCCTCGGCGTGGCTCAGGCGCACCAGTTTTTGCACGTCTTCCGGCTGATGCAGGCTGACGGCGATGTGCTCCTGCAGGTCAAGCGCCACCTGGAAAGCGCGCGTCAAAGGCTGGTAGTGCTGGTTGCGGTTGGCTGCCAGCATATGAATTTGCTGGTAACAGGTAGTGATGAGGTCGACGGCCTTTTGCTGGCGGGCAAACAGCGGCGGCATGGCGGTTGAGGGATCGTTCAACTGATTTAAATGGCGATACTTTGCCTCGCAGTAGTCAGCCAGCTCGCGATATAGCAGGCTGAGCGTTTCGCGCATCGGCTGCTCTTTCCACAGCCAGAACCAGAACCAGTTAAATACGCCGTACCAGATGGTGCCCAGGATATACAGTAACGGAGGCTGCCACATCGGCACTTTCCCCGCGAGGCTAAGGGTGAAGATGGCGGCAATCAGCGAGGCGGGCATCAGGCGGGCATGCAGCGGGCCGATCTCGCCGGTAACCCCCAGCAGCATCGCCATCAGCAGCAGGATCAGCGGCAGCGGGATCCCCTGGGCGCCGGCATACTGGATAATAAAACTGCTGCCGGCGAACAGGCCTCCGCCCACCATCAGGCGTTTAAAGAAGTGTTTATGCGGCGTATCCAGCCCGGCATTGTTGCAGCAGGCGGGAACCAGTGAGAACAGCAGACCTTTCTGTAAATCTCCCAGCAGCCAGCCAAGTGCAACCGGCAAACACAGCACCAGCGTTTGCCGCAGTGCGTAGTTAACTTCAGGTTGATAAATGATTCTGCGCCACATCAGCCGCACCAAATAGAAAAAGGCGCGACAGAGGCTGGCGCGCCGTGGGTTCAGGGGCGATTAACGCGTGCCGTAAACGACGATGGTTTTACCGTGTGCGGAGATCAGGTTTTGATCTTCCAGCATTTTCAGTATACGACCGACCGTTTCGCGCGAGCAGCCAACAATCTGGCCGATCTCCTGACGGGTGATTTTGATCTGCATCCCGTCCGGGTGCGTCATTGCATCGGGCTGTTTTGCCAGGTTCAGCAGCGTCTGGGCAATGCGTCCGGTCACATCAAGGAAAGCTAAATTACCCACTTTTTCCGAGGTGACCTGCAGGCGACGCGCCATCTGCGAAGACAGGCGCATCAGGATGTCAGGATTGACCTGGATCAGCTGACGGAATTTTTTGTAAGAGATTTCAGCCACTTCACAGGCTACTTTGGCACGTACCCAGGCACTGCGTTCCTGGCCCTCTTCAAAGAGGCCCAGCTCGCCGATAAAATCCCCCTGGTTGAGATAAGAGAGGATCATCTCTTTCCCTTCTTCATCCTTGATTAATACCGCTACTGAACCTTTAACGATGTAGTAAAGGGTTTCCGCCTTCTCACCCTGATGGATCAGCGTGCTTTTGGATGGATATTTGTGAATATGGCAATGGGACAGGAACCATTCGAGAGTAGGGTCTGTTTGCGGTTTGCCGAGAACCATTCGCTGTTATCCTCTGTTGTCATCTGGCCTGAATACATCCGGTTTACCACGCAGCAAGTGCCACGATCCCCTTGCTGCCGCACGTAAATATTGGGGATATACGGGGGGCTGAATCCCTGCCAGGCGTTGACATAGTCAAGCGTTCCGATAGGAAAAGACACGGGTCGCTCCGGGGCAAGCCGTATGCTGTCGTTTCGTTTTCACCAACATCATGATGCAGATGAAATTTACAGCCTCGTTTGTAGCACAGCTTGGGATGGCTGTCTTCTGTTGTCTCGCTTCAGCATAGTCAGAAAAAGAGAGCGTTGCCGTTTAAGTGACTGCGGCGTACTCTGCTGTAACTAAATGAATTGGAGGATGTTGTTATGCAGGCACGGGTTAAATGGGTTGAAGGGATGACGTTTTTGGGAGAATCCTCATCCGGCCATCAGGTGCTGATGGATGGTAATTCGGGCGATAAAGCACCAAGCCCGATGGAAATGGTGCTGATGGCCGTCGGCGGCTGCAGCGCCATAGACGTGGTTTCGATTTTGCAAAAGGGCCGCCACAGCGTGGCTGACTGCGAAGTAAAACTGACCTCAGAACGCCGCGAAGAGGCACCGCGTATCTTCACCCACATCAACCTGCACTTTATGGTCAGCGGAACCGCGCTGGCGGATAACGCGGTAGCGCGTGCGGTCGATCTCTCTGCGGAAAAATACTGCTCGGTGGCGATCATGTTGGGCAAGGGGGTGAAGATAAGTCACAGTTATGAAGTTATCGCACTGGCCTGATCCAGCCCCTTCGCTTAGCGGTGAAAGGAAAGAACGTCAGCCGATTTTCTTTCCTTCAATCAACCGCTTGACCAGCGGCCCCATAATCAGCTCCATCGCCAGCCCCATTTTGCCGCCCGGCACCACCAGGGTTTTGATATGTGAGATAAACGAACCCTGCAACATGGACAGCAGGTAAGGGAAATCGATATCTTCCAGCCCCTGAAAGTGGACAACCACGAAACTCTCATCCAAAGAAGGGATGCCACGGGCGGCAAACGGGTTGGAGGTATCCACGGTCGGAACGCGCTGGAAGTTAATATGGGTGCGTGAAAACTGCGGGGTAATAAAGTTGATGTAATCCTCCATGGATCGCACCACGGAATCCATCACCGCTTCGCGCGAGTGGCCGCGTTCGCTGGTATCGCGCACCAGTTTCTGGATCCACTCAAGGTTGACAATGGGCACCACGCCAACCAGCAGATCCACCTTGTCCGCCACGTTATGCTGCGGGGTGACAACGCCGCCGTGCAACCCCTCATAAAACAGCACGTCGGTCGGTTCCGCCAGCGGCTGCCACGGCGTGAAGGTGCCTGGCACCTGATTCCAGGGTACGGCTTCATCATAAGTATGCAGATACTTACGCGACTTTCCTTTACCGCTGCGACCATATTCGCTAAATGTGCGCTCCAGCAGTCCGAAATCATTTGCTTCCGGGCCAAAATAGCTAACGTGTTTACCCATATCGCGCGCTTTGCGGATTGCCATATCCATCTCCGGGCGGGTAAAGCGGTGAAAGCTGTCTCCTTCTACTTCCGCAGCATGCAGATCCAGCTGCTGGAAAATCTTCCTGAATGCCAGGCTGGTGGTGGTGGTTCCTGCCCCGCTGGAGCCGGTAACGGCGATAACCGGATGTTTAATCGACATGGCGAACAACTCCCTGAAAAAACGGGTGGGGCTGCATTGGTAACATGATTTGTCGATCTGTGTCACCCATGCAGCAGGTACAGCGATAAAATACAGGCAAAATGCGCTTAGCCGTGAAACTGGCCGCGCGGCATAATGTTGACCGACTCGTGCAGTTCAGACCACACCAGCACCACCTCGCCGCTGCTCAGCTGACGGCGAACATCGGCGACTTTCTGTTCCAGCGATCGCTCATGTTCGCCATAATCGGTGCCTTCGCGCAGCACAAAGGATTCAATCAGGTTATCAAGCGTTGCAGAATCGAGTTCTTTCCAGGGAATAATCATCAGTTGTCCAGCCAGGTGGTAAGCCATTGCGGAATGCGTTGCTCCAGCCACATTTGTGGGCTGCGCAGCGTTCCGCCTACAAAACCGACGTGCCCGCCATGCTGCGTCAGCTGATATTCAACGTTTGACGGCAGCAGGGCAGGATCGGGGATCACGTCAGCGGTCATAAAAGGGTCATCCTGTGCGTGAATGATCAGCAGCGGCTTACGCACACCGGGCAGCAGCGGCATGGCGCTGCTACGGCGGTAGTAGTCGCTGGCATCAATAAAGCCATGAGCGCGGGCGGTTATCGCATTATCGAAATCGCGCAGATGGCGCATGGATTCGAGCTGTGCCAGGTCGACGGGCAGCGCGCCTGGCCAGGCGCGCAGTTTACGCCGGGCATTCTGTTTCAGCAGGTTGAGCAGATAACGCTGATAAACGCGGGAAAAGCCCTGTTCCAGCCGCAGGCTACAGGGTTCCAGCATCAGCGGAGCGGAAACTGCCACCCCGGCGTCGAGCAGGCAGTTATCCCCCTGCTTGCCCATCAGGCAGGCCAGCATATTACCGCCCAGCGAGATGCCCACGGCAGCGGTAGGCCCCTGGCCCCATTCAGCGTGCAGCCACTGTAAAAAGTAGCTGGCATCATCGGTTTCGCCAGAGTGATAGATGCGGTTCAGGCGGTTGGGGACGCCGCTACAGCCGCGAAAGTGCATCACCACGCCCAGCCAGCCACGCGCTTTCCACGCCTGCAACAGGCCGTGCGCATAGGGGCTGTGAAAGCTGCCTTCCAGACCGTGGAACAGCACCACGCGCGGCTTATGGCGCGCCCGGGCCGGGTTTTCGCTCCAGGCCAGGTCAACAAAATCACCGTCCGGCAGCGTCAGCCGCTGCCAGTGCGGTTTTAGCGTCACCCGGCGGCGCACCAGGCGCGGCAGAAGGGTTTGCAGATGCGCATTGCTGGCACCCACCATCGGGCGAAATGGGTTTTCAGCCGGGCGATCAAAAATCATCGGGTCAGAGCTTGTCGGATCCATAACGTGCTGTTAGCTTCATCAGGTTGTTTATTATTTCCGGGGGGTGAGGAGCACCCGTTCTATGGAACTGAGTCTGTTTTTATCCATGTCAGGTTTTCTCTGGGTCGCTGCCATTACGCCCGGTCCTAATAATATGTTACTCACCGCCTCCGGCGCGAATTTTGGTTTCTTTCGCTCTCTGAGTTTACTGATTGGCATCATGATCGGCATGCAGGTCATGCTGCTGATGGTGGCGTTTGGCGTTGGCGGACTGATACTGCTTTATCCTTCCCTGCATCTGTTTCTCAAGGTGGCGGGCAGCGTTTATCTGCTGTGGCTGGCATGGAAAATTGGCAGCGCCGAATATGAAAAGCTGGATACCGACAAGACTCCGGCCGCGCGGATGCCGTTCTGGCAGGGTGGCCTGCTACAGCTCATCAATCCTAAGGCGTGGCTGATGGCGCTGGGGGCGGTGGCCAGCTTCAGCCTGGCGGGTGAAGCTTTTCGCGCCTCGGTGGTGGCGATCAGTATCGGCATGGCGCTGGTCAATGTGCTGTCCGGGCTTATCTGGTTAGGATTTGGTACGCTGATTGGCCGTATTCTGCGCAGTCGCCGCGCCTGGACGCTGTTTAATGTGTTTATGGGGTTACTGACCGCAGCTTGCGTCCTGTTGATTTGGCGCTAACGGCCCAATGGCATGCCTGAACATCAACCTGAAGCGCAAATGGAGCCTGATGCTGCTGATTGCCCTATTCCGGCAATCGAATGCGCAAATAGTACTAAGTAAATTTCGTTATAAAGAATAATTTTTAATTACTTTATCAGGACAGACACGCCCGGTTACAAAGGAGGCATACAGCCATTACCATTGAGCGGGACGTGCTATGACAGGTAAATTTGCGGTTTCAATTCTGGCGGCGGCACTGTCGCTAACGGCACCCGGCGCACAGGCGGTGAATGTCACCATCGCTTACCAGACTTCAGCGGAGCCAGCGAAAGTCGCACAGGCTGATGGCACCTTTGCCAAAGAGAGCGGGGCAAAAGTCGACTGGCGCAAATTCGACAGCGGTTCCGGCGTGGTGCGTGCGCTGGCTTCCGGCGATGTGCAGATTGGCAATATCGGCTCCAGCCCGCTGGCCGTGGCCGCAAGCCAGCAGGTGCCGATTGAGGTGTTCCTGCTGGCATCACAGCTGGGTAGCTCCGAAGCGCTGGTAGTAAAAAAAGAGATTAACCATCCGCAAGACCTGGTCGGTAAACGTATCGCCGTTCCCTTTATCTCCACCACCCATTACAGCCTGCTGGCAGCACTCAAACACTGGGGCATCAAGCCCGAACAGGTGCAAATCATCAATCTGCAACCCGCCGCCATTACCGCTGCCTGGCAGCGCGGCGATATTGATGGTGCTTACGTCTGGGCGCCATCCGTTAACCAGCTGGAGAAACAGGGAAAGGTGCTGACTGACTCATCCCGGGTGGCCAAATGGGGCGCGCCAACGCTTGACGTGTGGGTAGTGCGCAAGGATTTTGCCGAAAAACACCCTGAGGTGGTGACCGCTTTCGCCCGCAGCGCGCTGGCCGCGCAAAAAACCTATCTGGATAATCCGCAACAGTGGCTGAAGCAGGATGACTCTCTCCGCAAGCTGTCGCGTCTGAGCGGCGTTCCTGTGGCACAAGTTCCCGGACTGGTACAGG
The DNA here is from genome assembly GCF_000026985.1 of Erwinia pyrifoliae DSM 12163. Classification (NCBI taxonomy): domain Bacteria; kingdom Pseudomonadati; phylum Pseudomonadota; class Gammaproteobacteria; order Enterobacterales; family Erwiniaceae; genus Erwinia; species Erwinia pyrifoliae. The sequence goes on along the minus strand of NC_017390.1, from coordinate 3,699,603 downwards.
GGAATACCTATCTTAGCGCCGGGCAGCAGGTTGACCAGCTTAATGGCCCAGTTAATCGGGCGATAATCGACACCGCTAAATTTCTGAAAGAGCAGGGAAAAGTACCGCAAAACGCCAGCGACTACAGCCGCTTTGTCACTGACCGTTTCGTCAAACCGTTGGCACAGTAACAGGAGCGCCGCCGATGCTGTCTGTCTCTCATCTTCGCGCCAGCTATGCAGGACGGCTGGCATTACAGGATATCAACCTGACGATCGACAATGGTGAGCTGGTGGTGGTTCTCGGCCCGTCTGGCTGTGGCAAAACCACGCTGCTCAATCTGATCGCCGGATTTATCCCCGCTGACGGCGGCAGTATGACGCTGGACGGGCAGCCGGTCAGCGGGCCGGGTGCCGATCGCGGTGTGGTCTTTCAGCATGAGGGGCTGCTGCCGTGGCGCAACGTGCTGGATAACGTTGCTTTTGGCCTGCAGCTGGCCGGGGTAGAGAAAAACGCCCGTCGCGCCGTGGCGCAGCGCATGCTGAAAAAAGTGGGGCTGGAAGGGGCGGGGCGGCGTTTTATCTGGCAGCTTTCCGGCGGTATGCGCCAGCGTGTGGGCATTGCCAGAGCGCTGGCGGCAGACCCGCGCCTGCTGCTGCTGGATGAACCCTTCGGCGCGCTGGACGCGTTTACCCGCGAACAAATGCAGGAGCTGTTATTACGGCTGTGGCGTGACAGCGGCAAACAGATCCTGCTGATCACCCATGATATTGAAGAAGCGGTATTTCTCGCCAGCGAGCTGATCCTGCTGTCGCCGGGGCCGGGGCGCATCGTGGAGCGGCTGGTGCTAGACTTTGGTCGCCGCTATGCGGCCGGAGAAGCCTGCCGGTCGATTAAGTCCGACCCGGCATTTATTGAACGGCGTGAATATGTCCTCAGCCGGGTGTTTCAGCAGCGCGAGGTGTTCGCATGAGTTCACTGGTCAATGAGAAAACGGCGCAGCGTAAAGGGCCGCTGCGCTGGCCGCTGCGGCGTCGGCTGACCATCAGCCTGGCGACCCTGCTGGTGCTGCTGATCGTCTGGTGGGCGGTGACCCGGCTCCAGCTGATAGCCCCGCTGTTTCTGCCAGCGCCGCAGCAGGTGTGGCACCAGCTGATGGCCATCGCCGGCCCGACCGGCTTTATGGATGCCACGCTGTGGCAGCATCTCGCCGCCAGCCTGACGCGCATTGTGATTGCCCTGCTGGCGGCGGTGGTCATTGGCGTGCCGGTCGGCATCTTAATGGGGCTGAACGATACGCTGCGCGGCATCCTCGACCCGCTGATTGAGCTGTACCGCCCGGTGCCGCCGCTGGCCTATCTGCCGCTGATGGTTATCTGGTTCGGCATTGGCGAAACTTCAAAAATATTACTGATTTATCTGGCAATTTTCGCACCGGTGGCGATGTCGGCACTCGCCGGAGTAAAAAACGCTCAACAGGTGCGGCTGCGAGCCGCCCGTTCGCTGGGTGCCAGCCGCTGGCAGGTACTGTGGTTTGTGGTACTGCCCGGTGCGCTGCCGGAGATCCTCACCGGAGTGCGTATTGGGCTGGGCGTTGGCTGGTCAACCCTGGTGGCCGCCGAACTGATCGCCGCTACCCGTGGCCTGGGTTTTATGGTGCAGTCGGCCGGAGAGTTTCTGGCGACCGACGTGGTGCTGGCCGGTATCACGGTCATCGCCCTGATTGCTTTCGCGCTTGAGCTGGCGCTGCGTGCCTTACAGCATCGCTTAACCCCCTGGCATGGAGAACAACAATGAACGAACGAATCCGCATTCAGACGCTGGGACCGCATATCGGCGCGCTGGTCAGTGATATCAACCTGAGCCGACCGCTGAGTGACGCACAGTTTGAACAGCTCTATCACGCACTGATCCGCCATCAGGTGCTGTTTCTGCGCGATCAGCCGCTGACGCCGCCGCAGCAGCGCCAGCTGGCAGCACGCTTTGGCGATCTGCATATCCATCCGGTTTATCCTCATGCGCCCGACGTGGAAGAGATTATCGTGCTGGACACCCATGACGATAACCCGCCGGATAACGACAACTGGCACACCGACGTTACCTTTATCGAAACGCCACCGGCATGCGCCATCCTCGCCGCGAAGCAGCTGCCTGCCAGCGGGGGAGATACGCTGTGGGCCAGCGGGATTGCCGCCTGGAACGCATTATCGGCACCGATACAGGAGCTGCTGGAGGGGTTGCAGGCCGAACATGACTTAAGAAAATCGTTCCAGGAGTACGCATATCGCAGCAGCGCAGAGGAGCATCAGCGCTGGCAGCAGGCCGTGGCAAAGAACCCGCCGGTACAGCATCCGGTCATTCGCACCCATCCGGTCAGTGGCAAAAAGGCGCTGTTCGTCAACGAAGGCTTTACTACGCGCATTGTCGGGCTGCACGATAAAGAGAGCGATGCGCTGCTGAACTTCCTCTTTGCCCATATCAATAAACCCGATTTTCAGGTGCGCTGGCGCTGGCAGCAGGATGATGTAGCCATCTGGGATAATCGGGTCACCCAGCATTACGCCAATGCGGATTATCTGCCGCAGCGCCGTATTATGCACCGGGCGACGATCCTGGGCGATAAACCTTTTTAAACTAAAATGTCCGTGGCGGGCTGCGACGGCGTTGCACGTTGCCTTGCGATGCTCACGTACTGATGTATGCTGCGCTCGTTCATCGCCTTGCGCCTTGTCTCGCTCCACCACGATCATTTTATCCGTGGTGTGGCGGGCCGCGACAGCCTTGCCGCAGAGGAGTGCCAGCACGACAGGTAAGCCGTGCTGGCCCGGCATCAGGAAGCCAGCATGGTTTCCAGCTGCTCCTGGGCTTCCAGCCACGCCATCTCGCACTCCTCCAGCGCTGATTTTGCCGTTGCCTGATGTTGTAGCGCTGCGGTGAGATCGGCTTTACTCGCCTGCTCGTAAATCGCGCTGTCTGACAGTTTATCCTCCGCATGCGCCAGCTGCGCATGATGCTTTTCCATCAGCTTTTCCAGTTTCTCAAGCTGCTTGCGCAACGGCTGCGTCTGGGTGCGCAGCTCGGCTTCACGCCGCTTTTGATCCTTACGTGCCTGGGCGCTGTTGATGCTGTCCGCCTTCGGCGCGGCGTCGGCGGCGCTCTGCCGTTGCAGGTCGCTCAGCCACTGCTGATAATCTTCCAGGTCGCCGGCAAAGGGTTCAACCTTACCATCATGCACCAGGTAGAGCTCGTCAGTGGTGGAACGCAGCAGGTGACGGTCGTGCGACACCACCACCAGCGCCCCTTCAAAGTCGATGAGCGCTTCGGTTAGCGCCTGGCGCATATCCAGGTCAAGGTGGTTGGTGGGTTCATCCAGCAGCAGCAGGTTGGGGCGCTGCCAGACGATCAGCGCCAGCACCAGCCGCGCTTTTTCACCGCCGGAGAAACGCCGCGTCTCTTCGCTTACCTTGTCGCCCTGGAAGCCAAAGCCGCCGAGGTAATCGCGCAGCTGCTGCTCCAGCACTTTCGGCGCCAGCCGCACCAGGTGTTGTATTGGCGACTCATCGGCGCGCAGAAATTCCAGCTGATGCTGCGCGAAGTAGCCGAGCTTAATGCCCTTCGCCAAGCCAATGTCTCCCTGCAAAGGCGCAAGTTCGCCCGCCAGCAGTTTAATCAGCGTCGATTTACCGGCACCGTTGCGCCCCAGCAGGCCAATGCGCGATCCCGGAACCAGGTTCAGCTTGATGGAGTTGAGGATTTTACGCTCGCCGTAACCGGCACTGACTTTTTCCATCTTCAGCAGCGGGTTCGGCAGGCTCTCCGGCTCCCGGAAGCTAAAGGTAAAGGGATTATCAACGTGCGCCGGGGCGATCTGTTCCATGCGCTCCAGCATTTTAATCCGGCTTTGTGCCTGTTTGGCCTTGGTGGCTTTGGCTTTAAAGCGGTCAATAAAACTTTGCAGGTGCGCCACTTTTTGCTGCTGATGCTCGAACATGGACTGCTGCTGCGACAGTTTGGTGGCGCGCTGAATTTCAAACGAGCTGTAGTTGCCGGTGTACTCGAAAATGGACTGCTGCTCGATGTGCAAAATCTTGTCCACCACCGGATCGAGAAAGTCACGGTCGTGCGAAATCAGGATCAGCGTGCCGCTGTAGCTTTTCAGCCAGCGCTCCAGCCAGATCACCGCATCCAGATCAAGGTGGTTGGTCGGTTCGTCGAGCAATAGCAGGTCAGATCGGCAGATAAGGGCCTGTGCCAGGTTCAGACGCATGCGCCAGCCGCCGGAAAAATCGCTCACCGGGCGCTGTAGCTGTTGCTGGCTGAAGCCCAGACCGTCGAGCAGGCTGGCCGCGCGTGACTGGATGGTCCACGCCTGAACCGCATCAAGCTTGCCATGCAGCGTGGCGATAGCGTGGCCATCGTTAATCTCATTGGCATGGGCTACTTCAGATTCCAGCTGACGGAATTCGCGGTCGCCATCGATAACATACTCAATAGCTGGCATGTCCAGCGCCGGGGTTTCCTGATTGACCCACGCCAGCGACCAGTTTCCCGGATAGCTGAAGCTGCCTGCATCGGCGCTTATCTCGTTCTTAAGCAGCGCCAGCAGGGTGGATTTGCCGCAGCCGTTTTTACCCACCAGACCGACTTTCTGGCCGAGGTTAATCGTCGCCGTGGCGTTGTCGAGCAGGACGCGGACACCGCGACGAATTTGTAACGAGGAGAATACAATCATAAGCGCCGTCAGTTGAGAGTATGTTAAATTAAGCCATCACAATCAGTTTTACGGAATCCATTGTTCCGGTGCGTCAAGCATGTTAGCGGAAATAATCCGCCATGACGACGATTTGGAGGGGAATGAATGTCGCAGCCGCCTAAAGTCCTGCTGTTGTATGCCCATCCGGAGTCTCAGGATTCGATTGCCAATCGCGTTTTGCTACAGCCGGCACGCCATGCTCAACATGTGACGGTGCATGACCTGTACGCACACTATCCGGATTTTTTTATCGATATTCGCCATGAGCAGCAGCTGCTGCGTGAACATCAAATTATCGTGTTTCAACATCCACTTTATACCTACAGTTGTCCCGCGTTGCTCAAAGAGTGGCTGGACCGCGTGCTGTCGCGGGGCTTCGCCAGCGGACCGGGCGGTAACGAGCTGGAAGGAAAATACTGGCGCAGCGTGATCACCACCGGAGAACCGGAAGCGGCTTACCATCAGGAAGGGCTGAACCGTTATCCGATGTCGGAGATTATGCGGCCTTTTGAGCTGACGGCGCAGATGTGCCGTATGCACTGGATGACACCAATGATTATATACTGGGCGCGGCGTCAGAGCGCTGAAACGATGAAAAATTATGCCCGTGCCTATGGCGACTGGTTGGCAAATCCGTTACCACATGGGGGCGTTTAGATGGAAGGACAAAGCCTCCTCACTGCGGGCATTCTGTATCTTTTCGCGGCGGTGATCGCGGTGCCGATTGCCGCTCGCCTCGGCATTGGGGCGGTATTGGGCTATCTGCTGGCGGGTATCGTCATCGGCCCCTGGGGCTTAGGGTTTATCAGCGACGTGCAGGAGATCCTGCACTTTTCCGAGCTGGGCGTGGTGTTCCTGATGTTTATCATCGGCCTGGAGCTGAAGCCTTCGAAGCTGTGGGAGCTGCGGCGTTCGATTTTCGGTGTGGGTGCCGCCCAGGTGCTGCTCAGCGCTGCCGTGCTGGGCGGGTTGTTATGGCTGACTGATTTTTCCTGGCAGGCGGCGATCATTGGCGGGATTGGCCTGGCGATGTCCTCGACGGCGATGGCCCTGCAGCTGATGCGCGACAAGGCGATGAACCGTAATGAGTCCGGCCAGCTGGGCTTCTCGGTGCTGCTGTTCCAGGATCTGGCGGTGATCCCGGCGCTGGCGCTGGTGCCGCTGCTGGCGGGCAGCGACAGCGGGCATATCGACTGGATGAAACTGGGCATGAAGGTGCTGGCGTTCGCCGGCATGCTGGTTGGTGGCCGTTATCTGCTGCGGCCGATTTTCCGTTTCATCGCCGCTTCCGGCGTGCGCGAAGTGTTTACCGCCGCCGCGCTGCTGCTGGTCTTAGGCTCCGCGCTGTTTATGGACGCTCTCGGGCTGTCTATGGCGCTGGGCACCTTTATCGCCGGTATTTTGCTGGCGGAAAGTGAATATCGCCACGAGCTGGAAGTTGCCATCGACCCGTTTAAAGGCTTGCTGCTCGGGCTGTTCTTCATTTCGGTTGGTATGGCGCTGAATCTTGGCGTGCTCTATACCCATATTATTGAAATACTGATTGGCGTGGTGCTGCTGGTGGCGGTGAAAACCGCCGTGCTGTATCTGTTAGCGCGTATTTACGGCTTACGCAGCTCGGAACGCCTGCAATTTTCCGGCGTGCTCAGTCAGGGGGGGGAATTCGCCTTCGTGCTGTTCTCGGCGGCATCTTCTGCCAGCTTGTTTAGCGGCGACCAGATGCCGCTGCTGCTGGTCACGGTTACGCTGTCGATGATGACCACGCCGCTACTGATGAAGGGCGTGGACAACATCCTTAAACACCGCTTCAACGAGGTGGATGACAGCCAGGAAAAGCCGTTTGTTGAAGACGACAAGCCGCAGGTGATCGTGGTCGGATTTGGTCGTTTCGGCCAGGTGGTGGCCCGCCTGCTGATGGCCAATGAAAGGCGCATTACGGTGCTGGAGCGTGATATCAGTGCGGTCAGCCTGATGCGCAGATACGGTTATAAGGTTTATTACGGCGATGCGACGCAGCTGGAATTATTGCGCGCGGCGGGGGCAGAAACCGCCCAGTCGCTGGTGATCGCCTGTAACGGCCCGGAAGATGCGATGAGCATCGTCCACCTGTGCCAGCAGCATTTCCCACATCTGCAAATTCTGGCGCGCGCCCGTGGCCGCGTAGAGGCACACGAACTGTTACAGGCAGGCGTAACCCAGTTCTCACGCGAAACCTTTAGCAGCGCTCTTGAGCTGGGGCGCAAAACGTTAATGTCGCTGGGCATGCATCCCCATCAGGCGTTCCGCGCCCAGCAGCATTTCCGTCGTCTGGATATGCGTATGCTGCGTGAGCTGATGCCAAATCATGGCGACAGCCAGCAAATTTCGCGCGTCAAAGAGGCGCGCCGCGAGCTGGAGGATATCTTCCAGGCAGAACTGCGTCACGAGAAGCGCCAGTTTGACGGCTGGGATGAGGCTGATTAATTCACTACACGGACGGCAGCGTGTGTCACTCGCCCGAGCCGTAATCTGGAACCATTATGCGTAAACGTTTTATCGCTGGCGCTGTCTGTCCGCAGTGCCAGGCAAAAGATACCCTCGCCCTGTGGCGGGAAAATAATGTCGATGTGGTCGAGTGCGTTAAGTGCGGTCACCAGATGAGAGAAGCCGATAAACAGGCGCGTGAGCAGGTGCGCAGCCATGAGCAGGTGATTGGCATTTTTCATCCTGAGTAGCGTTAAAACGCAGCTTTTTTTACGCTGTAGCGTACAGATGTGTTGAAATTCGCTACAATCGGTGCCACTTAGAGCCTGTAGGCTGACTTAATACAGCCAATAAATTCAGTGCTCAAGCTCTCAACGGTTAGGAGTAATCATGAAAGTAGCAAAAGACCTCGTGGTCAGCCTGGCATACCAGGTGCGTACAGAAGACGGTATGTTGGTTGATGAGTCTCCGGTCAGTGCACCGCTCGACTACCTGCACGGTCATGGTTCCCTGATTTCCGGGCTGGAAAAAGCGCTGGAAGATCATGCGGTCGGCGACAAATTTGATGTGAATATCGCTGCAAACGACGCCTACGGCCCTTACGATGACAACTTGGTTCAGCGTGTACCTAAAGACGTCTTTATGGGCGTCGACGAACTGCAGGTTGGCATGCGCTTCCTGGCCGAGACCGATCAGGGGCCGGTGCCGGTTGAAATTACTGAAGTGGAAGATGAGCACGTTGTGGTTGATGGTAACCACATGCTGGCAGGACAAAACCTGAACTTCAACGTGGAAGTGATGGGCATCCGTGAAGCTACCGAAGAAGAGCTGGCCCACGGCCATGTTCACGGCGAGAACGACCATCACCACGATCACGATCATGAGCACGGACAGGGTGGTTGTGGTACTGGCGGGTGCGGTTGCAGCCACTGATATCTTGCTAAAGATAGATAAGGCCACCTCCGGGTGGCCTTAGATTGCTGACAAAGTCCTGGTCGTAAGACCAGGACTTTGATCTAATCAGGGCAGTGCAATTAACGACTGACTGCCATGTTAAAACCACCCACACCACAGCAAGAGCGGTTTGCAAGAGTTACGAGGTCTGATGAAGGTATACAGATGCAGTGCCTGCTGGCGACCCGGCACAGATACTGTGTCAGTAATGCGGTGGTGGAGTCTCTTCCGACTGGGAAGCGATCATCGACGGCGCGGCGGCTTTCAACTTATCGGTCAGCAGACGCATCTGTTCGCGCAGACGTGCCATGTCCAGTTCATGTTGTACTATCGTCAGATTCAGCTCCTCAATAGTGTGTTCCTGAAAGGCCAGTTTGCTCTCCAGCATCTCCAGCCTTTCTTCCCACTGCGTATGTTGCATTTTGTTTCCTCTTGTTACTGCCCGTTCAGCGCCAAACGGTGTGATTTGTCTGATTCTAGCGGTAAATGGCAGGCGAAAGTAGGTGATATGATTTAGATTTATCGGCAGAGGTTGAAAAAGCGTATGGCTGGCACCATCCATGGTGGTGAAACTTTCGGGACCTATCGCGGTCGGAGGTTAACCTGGCGTTTTTATAGCGAGATTGTTTTGTCATCTCGCACCTGTTTATATTATCGGCCGCAGGTCTGCACACGATTTCCGGGGTGAGACGCTTCGGTTTTGGAGAAATGGATGAAATCACTGTTTAAAGTCACATTGTTAGCTACCACGATGGCCGTTGCGCTTAATGCTCCGCTGGCAATGGCTGCAGAAGCCACCGCTCCGGCACAGTCTGCAGCAGCACCGCAGCAGGCTCCGAAAAATGCCGCATTTAAAGATGATAATCAGCAATCTGCTTACGCTCTGGGTGCATCTCTGGGGCGCTATATGGAGAACTCCCTGAAGGAACAGGAGAAACTGGGAATTACTCTGGATAAATCTCAGCTTATTGTTGGTGTTCAGGATGCGTTTGCTGGCAAAAGCAAGCTTTCTGACAAGGAAGTTGAGCAAACGCTGCAGTCGTTTGAAGCGCGTGTGAAAGGGGCTGCCCAGGCGAAGATGGAAAAAGACGCGACGGAAAACGCCAGCAAAGGTGAAGCTTATGCGGCCAAATTCGCCAAAGAGAAAGGCGTGAAGAAAACGGAAACCGGCCTGCTTTACCAGGTAGAGAAGGAAGGTACGGGTGGTGTGCCGAAAGACAGTGACACTGTCGTCGTTAATTACAAAGGCACCCTGATTGACGGTAAAGAGTTTGATAACTCTTATACCCGTGGCGAGCCGCTGTCGTTCCGTCTGGACGGTGTTATTCCGGGCTGGACTGAAGGTCTGAAGCACGTTAAGAAAGGTGGCAAGATCAAGCTGGTGATCCCACCAAACCTGGCTTACGGTAAAAACGGCGTTCCGGGGATCCCGGTTAACTCCACTCTGGTATTTGATGTGGAGCTGCTGGATATCAAACCAGCCGCTAAAAATGATACCAACGCACAACCGGCTGCACCAGCACCTGCCGCTGGCGACGCGAAAGCGAAGAAATAATTTCACTACCGCCACCTGTGGGTGGCGGTTTTGTTCCCCGTTCTTTCTCTCTGATTACCCCACTTTTATGCGTTAAGCCGTATTTCCATACAAAGGTCATACATGCTTTTCCGTTATTTGCTAAACTGCCCGACGTGCATTTTAATCATAATGAGTCTGGTCTGGCGCCTCGTGACAGGCTCTTGTCAAAGGGTGGTGTCGTTCATGTCTAATTCACTTCTTTCCGGAGATATGGCGGAGTCTGAGCTGCTGGAGCAGCACCCGTTCATGCCCGTCGATTTTGAAATCCTTAAATCCTACGAAGCCGTTGTCGATGGTCTTGCCATGCTGATTGGTTCGCACTGTGAAATCGTCCTGCACTCGCTGGAAGACCTCAAGTGTTCTGCGGTACGTATTGCTAACGGTGAACACACTGGCCGTAAAATCGGCTCACCGATTACCGATCTGGCTTTGCGTATGCTGCATGATATGGCTGGTGCGGACAGTAACGTTTCGAGAGCCTACTTCACCCGTGCGAAAAGCGGCGTGCTGATGAAGTCTGTGACTATCGCCATTCGCAATCGCGGCAGACGGGTGATTGGCCTGCTGTGTATCAATATGAACCTCGATGTGCCTTTTTCCCAGATCATGGCCACTTTTATGCCCCCGGAAATTCAGGAAGTCGCTTCTGCGGTCAACTTCGCTTCCTCGGTAGAAGACCTGGTGATGCAAACGCTGGAATTTACCATTGAAGAAGTGAGCGCGGATCGTAACGTGTCTAACAACGCCAAGAATCGCCAAATTGTTCTTAATCTTTACGAGAAAGGCATTTTTGATATCAAAGATGCGATCAATCAGGTTGCTGACCGTCTCAATATTTCTAAACACACGGTGTATCTCTATATCCGCCAGTTTAAAAATGATGACTTTCATGGGCAGTATAAGTAATGCGTTTTTGCCTGATGGTGACCGGCCCCGCCTTTGGTACGCAGCATGCCAGCAGCGCCTGGCTGTTTGCCCGTGAACTGCTGGCACAAGGGTATACTCTGGAAAGCGTCTTCTTTTATCGTGAGGGCGTACTCAATGCCAGTGAGCTGAATGCTCCCGCCAGTGATGAGGTCGACCTGACCCGAAACTGGCAGCAATTGCATCAGCAGCACGGTGTGGCGCTCAATATATGCGTTGCTGCGGCGTTACGTCGCGGCGTGAGCGATGAGCAGGAGGCGGCGAATCTGGGGCTGGCAGCGGCTAATCTTGCCAGGGGTTTTCAGTTTACCGGATTGGGCGCGCTGGCTGAGGCTGCGCTCAGCTGCGATCGCTTGGTACAATTCTGATGACATCTGTCGCTTTTGTTTTCACTCAGGGGCCACATGGCTCCAGCGCCGGGCGTGAAGGTCTGGATGCCGTGCTGGCAACATCGGCACTGAGTGATGAGATCGCCCTGTTTTTTGTCAGTGATGGCGTGCTGCAATTAACCCTCGGGCAAGATCCTCAGCGCATCCTGGCGCGCAACTACATCGCCACCTTTGGCGTTTTACCTCTGTATGACGTTGAGCGTTGTTATATCTGCGCAGCATCGCTTGCCGAGCGGGGTATTGCCGCCGAGGCGCCACGCGTACTGGAGGCCGAAGTGCTGTCTCCGCAGGCGCTGCGCATAACGTTGAATGACTATGACCGGGTGATGACCTTCTGAGGAAACCATGCTGCATACCTTGATGACATCACCATTTCGATGCGATCTCCCCGCCATATTACGTCTGCTGGCTGCGGGGGATGACGTTTTGCTATTACAGGATGGGGTCATTGCCGCACTGGAAGGTAGCGTGGCCCTTGAAGCGCTGCTGAAGGCACCTATTAACCTGTATGCGCTGAAAGAAGATCTCGAGGCGCGTGGACTTCTTGCTCAAATTTCATCCAGGGTGACGGTGATAGGCTATACTGACTTTGTTCAGCTGACGGTGCGAAATCTGCAACAAATGGCCTGGTAACGACGGTAATCCTGGTTATTTCTTGACTCTTTTTCAGCTCAGCCCTAAAATTCTGCGGCCTCGTGATTCTACGAGGCGATTTATTACGTGTTTACGAAGCAAAAGCTAAATCCCAGGAGCTATTTAATGGCAACAGTTAACCAGCTGGTTCGCAAACCACGCGTACGCAAAGTTGCAAAGAGCAACGTGCCTGCGCTGGAAGCCTGCCCGCAGAAACGTGGTGTATGTACTCGTGTATACACGACTACCCCTAAAAAACCGAACTCCGCACTGCGTAAAGTATGTCGTGTTCGTTTAACCAACGGTTTTGAAGTCACCTCCTACATCGGTGGTGAAGGTCACAACCTGCAGGAACACTCCGTGATCCTGATCCGTGGCGGTCGTGTAAAAGACTTGCCAGGTGTGCGTTACCACACCGTTCGTGGCGCGCTGGACTGCTCAGGTGTTAAAGACCGTAAGCAGGCTCGCTCCAAGTACGGCGTGAAGAAGCCAAAGGCTTAATGGTTCTCCGTTAAGTAAGGCCAAACGTTTTAACTTAAATGTCATAATAAACTCATAGAGTTTTGGACAATCCTGAATTAACAACGGAGTATTCCTATGCCACGTCGTCGCGTCATTGGTCAGCGTAAAATTCTGCCAGATCCTAAGTTCGGATCAGAGCTGCTGGCCAAATTCGTCAATATCCTGATGGTAGATGGTAAAAAATCTACTGCTGAAACTATCGTTTATAACGCGCTGGAGACCCTGGCTCAGCGTTCGGGTAAAAACGAGCTGGAAGCATTCGAAGTAGCCCTGGACAACGTCCGCCCAACCGTGGAAGTTAAATCCCGTCGCGTTGGTGGTTCTACTTATCAGGTACCAGTTGAAGTCCGTCCGGTTCGTCGTAATGCCCTGGCAATGCGTTGGATCGTTGAAGCTGCTCGTAAACGCGGTGATAAATCTATGGCTCTGCGCCTGGCGAACGAACTTTCTGATGCTGCAGAAAATAAAGGCACTGCAGTGAAGAAACGTGAAGACGTTCACCGTATGGCCGAAGCCAACAAGGCGTTCGCTCACTACCGCTGGTAACAGCTCTGTAGTTGTTATTAACCCAGCGGGCGTTCAAGTAGCCAACCCGCTGGGATTTGACTGCCTTAGAACGTCCGAGAATCAGAGGAATCAAATGGCTCGTACAACACCCATAACGCGCTACCGTAACATTGGTATCAGCGCACACATCGACGCCGGTAAGACGACCACTACCGAACGTATTTTGTTCTACACCGGTGTAAACCACAAAATCGGTGAAGTTCATGATGGCGCAGCCACCATGGACTGGATGGCGCAGGAGCAGGAGCGTGGTATTACCATTACCTCCGCAGCGACTACCGCTTTCTGGTCTGGTATGGCTAAGCAGTTCGAGCCGCACCGCGTTAACATTATCGACACCCCAGGACACGTTGACTTCACCATCGAAGTAGAGCGCTCTATGCGTGTACTCGATGGCGCAGTGATGGTTTACTGTGCTGTTGGTGGCGTGCAGCCACAGTCTGAAACCGTATGGCGTCAGGCTAACAAATATAAAGTTCCTCGTATCGCGTTCGTTAACAAAATGGACCGTATGGGTGCTAACTTCCTGAAAGTGGTCAGCCAGATCAAATCTCGCCTGGCGGCTAACCCGGTGCCGATTCAGTTGGCAATCGGCGCGGAAGAGAAATTCACCGGCGTTGTTGACCTGGTGAAAATGAAAGCGATCAACTGGAACGATGCCGATCAGGGTGTGACCTTCGAATACGAAGAGATCCCAGCTGATATGCAGGAACTGGCTGAAGAATGGCACCAGAACCTGGTTGAATCCGCAGCTGAAGCTTCTGAAGAGCTGATGGAGAAATACCTGGGCGGTGAAGAACTGACTGAAGAAGAGATCAAAAGTGCTCTGCGTCAGCGCGTTCTGAACAACGAAGTTATCCTGGTAACCTGTGGTTCTGCCTTTAAAAACAAAGGCGTGCAGGCGATGCTGGATGCGGTAATTGAATACCTGCCGGCACCCACTGACGTTACCGCGATTAACGGTATCCTGGACGATGGTAAAGACACTCCGGCCGTGCGTCACTCTGACGACAAAGAGCCGTTTGCTGCGCTGGCGTTCAAAATTGCGACCGACCCGTTTGTCGGTAACCTGACCTTCTTCCGCGTGTACTCTGGTGTGGTTAACTCCGGTGACACCGTGATGAATCCGGTTAAATCTCAGCGTGAGCGTCTGGGCCGTATCGTACAGATGCACGCTAACAAACGTGAAGAGATCAAAGAAGTTCGCGCAGGCGACATCGCTGCGGCTATCGGTCTGAAAGACGTGACTACCGGTGACACCCTGTGTGACCCGAGCAACGTGATCATTCTGGAGCGCATGGAGTTCCCTGAGCCGGTCATCTCCGTTGCGGTTGAACCAAAAACCAAAGCTGATCAGGAAAAAATGGGTCTGGCTCTGGGCCGTCTGGCGAAAGAAGACCCATCCTTCCGCGTGTGGACTGACGAAGAATCTGGTCAGACTATCATCGCCGGTATGGGTGAGCTTCACCTGGACATCCTGGTTGACCGTATGAAACGTGAGTTCAACGTTGAAGCCAACGTTGGTAAGCCTCAGGTAGCCTACCGTGAAACCATCCGTGAGACCGTTAAGGATGTTGAAGGTAAGCATGCTAAGCAGTCTGGTGGTCGCGGTCAGTTCGGTCACGTTGTGATCGATATGGGGCCTCTGGAAGCTGGCGGTCCTGGCTACGAGTTTGTCAACGACATTGTGGGTGGTTCGATTCCTAAAGAATTCATCCCGGCCGTTGATAAAGGTATTCAGGAGCAGCTGAAGTCCGGCCCTCTGGCTGGCTACCCGGTTGTTGATATCAAGGTTCGTCTGCATTACGGTTCATACCATGATGTTGACTCCTCCGAGCTGGCGTTTAAACTGGCTGCTTCCCTGGCCTTTAAATCTGCGTTCGGTAAAGCAAAACCTGTGCTCCTTGAGCCGGTGATGAAGGTTGAAGTCGAAACGCCAGAAGACTACATGGGTGACGTAATCGGTGACCTTAACCGTCGTCGCGGCATGATCGAAGGTATGGAAGATACTTCTACCGGTAAGACCGTTCGTGCTCAGGTACCACTGTCTGAAATGTTTGGTTATGCAACTGACCTGCGTTCACAGACTCAGGGCCGCGCTTCATACTCTATGGAGTTCCTGAAGTACGCTGAAGCGCCGAACAACGTCGCTCAGGCCGTTATCGAAGCCCGTGGCAAATAAGTTCTCGGGTTTACACCATTGATCCCGTGCTCATCTCCCACAGGGTGAGCACAGAAAGGAAGGAATATCGCCGTGGCTAAAGAGAAATTTGAACGTTCTAAACCGCACGTCAACGTAGGTACTATCGGCCACGTTGACCACGGTAAAACTACCCTGACTGCTGCTATCACCACCGTACTGGCTAAAACTTACGGCGGCGCTGCTCGTGCATTCGACCAGATNGATAACGCACCAGAAGAAAAAGCGCGTGGTATCACCATCAACACCTCTCACGTTGAATATGACACCCAGTCTCGCCACTACGCGCACGTAGACTGCCCGGGCCACGCCGACTATGTGAAAAACATGATCACCGGTGCNGCGCAGATGGACGGCGCGATTCTGGTTGTTGCTGCGACTGACGGCCCAATGCCTCAGACCCGNGAGCACATCCTGCTGGGTCGCCAGGTTGGTGTTCCATACATCATCGTGTTCCTGAACAAGTGTGACATGGTNGATGATGAAGAGCTGCTGGAGCTGGTTGAGATGGAAGTACGTGACCTGCTGTCACAGTACGACTTCCCAGGCGACGACACCCCAATCGTTCACGGTTCTGCGCTGAAAGCGCTGGAAGGTGAAGCAGAGTGGGAAGCTAAGATCATCGAACTGGCTGGCCACCTGGATAACTACATCCCGGAACCAGAGCGCGCAATTGACAAGCCGTTCCTGCTGCCAATCGAAGACGTATTCTCCATCTCTGGCCGTGGTACCGTTGTTACCGGTCGTGTAGAGCGCGGNATCGTTAAAGTCGGTGAAGAAGTTGAGATCGTTGGTATCAAAGATACCGTGAAATCAACCTGTACCGGTGTTGAAATGTTCCGTAAGCTGCTGGACGAAGGCCGTGCGGGTGAGAACTGTGGTATCCTGCTGCGCGGTATCAAGCGCGAAGATATCCAGCGTGGTCAGGTTCTGGCTAAGCCGGGCACCATCAAGCCACACACCAAGTTCGAGTCAGAAGTTTATATTCTGTCTAAAGANGAAGGCGGCCGTCATACTCCGTTCTTCAAAGGCTACCGTCCACAGTTCTACTTCCGTACCACTGACGTGACCGGTACTATCGAACTGCCAGAAGGCGTTGAGATGGTGATGCCAGGCGACAACATCCAGATGGTTGTTACCCTGATCCACCCAATCGCGATGGATGACGGTCTGCGTTTCGCCATCCGTGAAGGTGGTCGTACCGTTGGTGCTGGTGTTGTTGCTAAAGTTATCGCTTAATAGCTGATATCTGTCTGACGAGGTCTATCCCTGTCAGGGTAAATAGAAAAGGGCGCTTCGGCGCTCTTTTTTTTGCCGGTGTGAAATCGGCTCCGCGTCGTTTTATGAAAGCAAGATTGCTGTTGCTTTGCCGCTAAATGTACGTATAATACGCAGGCCTGCCAATACGGCAAGGCGCAACTCAATATGAGTTGCCGACCAGTACGCAAGTGCTCGTCAACAATACCCGCGATATGCGGGTTATGTGCTCAACGATTACACTCCTCCATCAATCGTAATGGATGCGAGTAGTAATTCTTTTCGTTTATAAATAATTGGAGCTCTGGTCTCATGCAGAACCAAAGAATCCGTATCCGTCTTAAAGCGTTTGATCATCGTCTGATCGATCAATCAACTGCGGAAATCGTAGAGACTGCCAAGCGCACTGGTGCGCAGGTACGCGGTCCTATCCCGCTGCCGACCCGCAAAGAGCGCTTTACCGTTCTGATCTCCCCGCACGTCAATAAAGATGCGCGCGATCAGTATGAAATTCGCACTCACAAGCGTCTGGTTGACATCGTTGAGCCAACTGAAAAAACGGTTGATGCTCTGATGCGTCTGGATCTGGCTGCCGGTGTAGACGTGCAGATCAGCCTGGGTTAATCAGGTCATTGAGCGATTGAGAGGTTGAAACAATGATTGGTTTAGTCGGTAAAAAAGTGGGTATGACCCGTATCTTCACAGAAGATGGCGTTTCTATCCCTGTAACCGTGATCGAAATTGAAGCAAACCGCGTTACTCAGGTCAAAGGCCTGGAAAACGACGGTTACACTGCTATCCAGGTAACTACCGGTGCTAAAAAAGCAAACCGTGTAACTAAGCCTGCAGCAGGTCACTTTGCTAAAGCTGGCGTTGAAGCTGGCCGTGGTCTGTGGGAATTCCGCACTGCTGAAGGCGCAGAGTTCACCGTAGGTCAGAGCATTAATGTTGACATTTTCGCTGACGTGAAAAAAGTTGACGTGACTGGAACATCTAAAGGTAAAGGTTTTGCCGGTACTGTTAAGCGCTGGAACTTCCGTACTCAGGATGCGACTCACGGTAACTCCTTGTCTCACCGCGTTCCGGGTTCTATCGGTCAGAACCAGACTCCGGGCAAAGTGTTCAAAGGCAAGAAAATGGCAGGCCAGCTGGGTAACGAACGTGTCACCGTTCAGAGCCTGGACGTGGTACGCGTTGACGCTGAGCGCAACCTGCTGCTGGTTAAAGGTGCAGTTCCCGGTGCTACCGGTAGCGACCTTATCGTTAAACCAGCTGTGAAGGCGTAAGGGGATAGCAATGGAATTAGTATTGAAAGACGCGCAAAGCGCGCTGACTGTTTCCGAAACTACCTTCGGTCGTGATTTCAACGAAGCGCTGGTACACCAGGTTGTTGTTGCTTATGCAGCAGGTGCCCGTCAGGGTACCCGTGCTCAGAAGACGCGTGCTGAAGTCACTGGTTCAGGCAAAAAGCCTTGGCGCCAGAAAGGTACCGGCCGTGCGCGTGCAGGTTCTGTAAAGAGCCCAATCTGGCGTTCAGGTGGTGTAACCTTCGCTGCGAAGCCGCAGGACCACAGTCAAAAAGTTAACAAAAAGATGTACCGTGGCGCGCTGAAAAGCATCCTGTCCGAACTGGTACGTCAAGATCGTCTGATCGTTGTCGAGAAGTTCTCTCTGGAAGCGCCTAAAACTAAGCTGCTGGTAGAGAAACTGAAAGACATGGCTCTGGAAGACGTGCTGATCATCACTGGCGAACTGGAAGAGAACCTGTTCCTCGCCGCACGTAACCTGTACAAGGTTGACGTACGTGATGCAGCGGCTATCGACCCAGTTAGCCTGATCGCCTTCGACAAAGTCGTTATGACTGCTGATGCAGTTAAGCAAGTTGAGGAGATGCTGGCATGATCCGTGAAGAACGTCTGCTGAAAGTACTGCGCGCGCCGCACGTATCTGAAAAAGCATCTGCTGCGATGGAAAAAACCAACACCATCGTTCTCAAAGTTGCGAAAGACGCGACCAAAGCAGAAATCAAAGCCGCTGTACAGAAACTTTTCGAAGTTGAAGTCGAAGTCGTGAACACTTTGCTGGTTAAAGGCAAGTCTAAGCGTCAAGGACAGCGTATTGGTCGTCGTAGCGACTGGAAAAAAGCTTACGTCACCCTGAAGGAAGGCCAGAATCTGGACTTCGCAGGCGGCGCTGAGTAAGTCGGAGGAGAAGAACAATGGCAATTGTTAAATGTAAACCGACATCTCCGGGTCGTCGTCACGTAGTTAAAGTGGTGAACCCAGAGCTGCACAAGGGCAAACCATTTGCCCCGCTGGTAGAAAAAAACAGCAAATCTGGCGGCCGTAACAACAATGGTCGTATCACTACCCGTCATATCGGTGGTGGTCACAAGCAGGCTTACCGTATTGTTGATTTCAAACGCAACAAAGATGGTATCCCGGCGACCGTTGAACGTCTTGAGTACGATCCGAACCGCTCTGCGAACATCGCACTGGTTCTGTACAAAGACGGTGAACGCCGTTACATCCTGGCCCCTAAAGGCCTGAAAGCTGGCGACCAGATTCAGTCTGGCGTTGATGCGGCGATTAAAGCGGGTAACACCCTGCCGATGCGTAACATCCCAGTCGGTTCTACCGTGCATAACGTAGAAATGAAACCAGGCAAAGGCGGACAGATTGCTCGCTCAGCCGGTACTTACGTGCAGATCGTTGCGCGTGAAGGTTCTTACGTTACCCTGCGTCTGCGTTCTGGTGAAATGCGTAAAGTCGAATCTGACTGCCGCGCAACCCTGGGCGAAGTCGGTAACGCTGAGCATATGCTGCGCGTTCTGGGTAAAGCCGGTGCCGCTCGTTGGCGTGGTGTTCGTCCTACCGTTCGCGGTACTGCGATGAACCCAGTCGATCACCCGCACGGTGGTGGTGAAGGTCGTAACTTTGGTAAGCACCCGGTGTCCCCGTGGGGCCTCCAGACCAAAGGTAAGAAGACCCGTAGCAACAAGCGTACTGATAAATTTATCGTACGTCGCCGTAGCAAATAATTTTAGAGGATAAGCCATGCCACGTTCTCTCAAGAAAGGTCCTTTTATTGACCTGCACTTGCTGAAGAAGGTAGAGAAAGCTTTGGAAAGCGGAGACAAGAAGCCAGTGCGCACCTGGTCCCGTCGTTCAACGATCTTCCCTAACATGATCGGTTTGACCATCGCTGTCCATAATGGTCGTCAGCACGTTCCTGTCTTTGTTTCCGACGAAATGGTCGGTCACAAGCTGGGTGAATTTGCTCCGACTCGTACTTATCGCGGCCACGCGGCTGATAAAAAAGCCAAGAAACGCTAAGGCAGGAGGAAGAGATGGAAACTATCGCTAAACATCGCCACGCTCGTTCTTCTGCACAGAAGGTTCGCTTGGTAGCGGATCTTGTACGCGGTAAGAAAGTGTCGCAGGCTCTGGACATTTTGACCTACACCAATAAGAAAGCGGCTGTACTGGTCAAGAAAGTTCTGGAATCTGCCATTGCTAACGCCGAACACAACGATGGCGCTGACATTGATGATCTGAAAGTCACGAAGATCTTCGTAGACGAAGGCCCAAGCATGAAGCGCATTATGCCGCGTGCAAAAGGTCGTGCAGATCGCATCCTGAAGCGCACCAGCCACATTACTGTGGTTGTGTCCGATCGCTGAGACTCTGGAGACTAGCAATGGGTCAGAAAGTACATCCTAATGGTATTCGCCTGGGTATTGTTAAACCCTGGAACTCTACCTGGTTCGCCAATACCAAAGAATTCGCTGACAACCTGGACAGCGACTTTAAAGTTCGTCAGTTCCTGACTAAAGAACTGGCTAAAGCATCCGTCTCTCGCATCGTTATCGAGCGTCCGGCTAAGAGCATTCGTGTGACCATTCACACCGCTCGTCCTGGCATCGTTATCGGTAAGAAAGGCGAAGATGTAGAAAAACTGCGCAAGGTCGTAGCGGATATCGCTGGCGTTCCTGCACAGATCAATATCGCCGAAGTCCGTAAACCGGAACTGGACGCTAAATTGGTTGCTGACAGCATCACTTCACAGCTGGAGCGTCGTGTGATGTTCCGTCGTGCTATGAAGCGTGCGGTACAGAACGCAATGCGTCTGGGCGCTAAAGGGATCAAAGTTGAAGTTAGTGGCCGTCTGGGCGGTGCAGAAATCGCGCGTACCGAATGGTACCGTGAAGGCCGCGTGCCATTGCACACCCTGCGTGCAGACATTGACTACAACACCTCTGAAGCGCACACCACTTATGGTGTAATCGGCGTTAAGGTATGGATCTTCAAAGGTGAGATCCTGGGTGGTATGGCTGCTGTTGAACAACCGGAACCGGCTGCTCAACCTAAAAAGCAGCAGCGTAAAGGCCGTAAGTAAGGAGAGTCGCTGATGTTACAACCAAAGCGTACAAAATTCCGTAAAGTGCACAAAGGCCGCAACCGTGGTCTGGCGCAGGGTACGGATGTTAGCTTCGGTACTTTCGGTCTGAAAGCTGTTGGCCGTGGTCGTCTGACTGCTCGTCAGATCGAAGCAGCACGTCGTGCTATGACCCGTGCAGTTAAGCGTCAAGGTAAAATTTGGATCCGTGTCTTCCCGGACAAACCAATTACCGAGAAGCCGCTGGAAGTGCGTATGGGTAAAGGTAAAGGTAACGTGGAGTATTGGGTTGCCTTGATCCAGCCAGGTAAAGTCCTGTATGAAATGGACGGTGTTCCGGAAGAGCTGGCCCGTGAAGCATTCAAGCTGGCAGCAGCAAAACTGCCTATCAAAACCACCTTTGTAACTAAGACGGTGATGTAATGAAAGCAACAGAGCTGCGTGAAAAAAGCGTTGAAGAGCTGAACACTGAGCTGCTTAACCTGCTGCGTGAGCAGTTTAACCTGCGCATGCAGGCAGCATCCGGCCAGCTTCAACAGACTCATGTGTTGAAGCAGGTGCGTCGTGATGTTGCACGCGTTAAGACTTTACTGACTGAGAAGGCGGGTGCGTAATGACCGATAAAATCCGTACTCTGCAAGGTCGCGTGACTAGTGACAAAATGGAGAAATCCATTGTTGTGGCTATCGAACGTTTCGTGAAGCACCCAATCTACGGGAAATTCATCAAGCGTACGACCAAACTGCACGTACATGACGAGAACAACGAATGTGGTATCGGCGACGTGGTGATCATCCGCGAATGCCGTCCACTGTCCAAGACTAAGTCCTGGACGCTGGTTCGCGTTGTAGAGAAAGCGGTTCTGTAATAGAATCTGCCTCTCTAAAAAATAAGATAAACGGCTCGTCTGAGCCGTTTATTTTTTCTACCCATAGGCGAAAAGCAGTGTTATAATGCTGCGCCCTCAATTATGGGGCGATTAAACGACCTGAATCAGGTCCCGAAGTAGTAGTTGACATTAGCGGAGCACTAAAATGATCCAAGAACAGACTATGCTGAACGTCGCCGACAACTCCGGTGCACGTCGCGTAATGTGTATCAAGGTTCTGGGTGGCTCGCACCGTCGCTACGCAGGCGTAGGCGACATCATCAAAATTACCATCAAGGAAGCAATTCCTCGCGGTAAGGTTAAGAAGGG
Source organism: Erwinia pyrifoliae DSM 12163 (assembly GCF_000026985.1). Classification (NCBI taxonomy): domain Bacteria; kingdom Pseudomonadati; phylum Pseudomonadota; class Gammaproteobacteria; order Enterobacterales; family Erwiniaceae; genus Erwinia; species Erwinia pyrifoliae. Next base: position 3,677,790 of record NC_017390.1, on the reverse strand, counting down.
TGATGTGCTGAAAGCGGTAGTGGTGCGCACCAGGAAGGGTGTTCGTCGCCCGGACGGTTCTGTCATTCGCTTCGATGGTAATGCATGCGTTATTTTAAACAATAACAGTGAGCAGCCTGTCGGAACGCGTATTTTTGGGCCGGTAACTCGTGAACTTCGTACTGAAAAGTTCATGAAAATTATCTCTCTGGCACCAGAAGTACTCTAAGGAGCGAAAAATGGCAGCTAAAATCCGTCGCGATGACGAAGTTATCGTGCTGACCGGCAAAGATAAAGGTAAGCGCGGTAAAGTAAAAAATGTCCTGTCTTCTGGCAAGGTCATTGTTGAAGGTATCAACCTGGTTAAAAAACATCAGAAGCCTGTACCGGCCCTGAACCAACCAGGCGGCATCGTTGAAAAAGAAGCTGCTATTCAGGTTTCTAACGTTGCGCTCTTCAACTCGGCAACCGGTAAGGCTGACCGTGTAGGCTTTAGATTCGAAGACGGCAAAAAAGTCCGTTTCTTCAAGTCTAACAGCGAAACTATCAAGTAATTTGGAGTAGTACGATGGCGAAACTGCATGATTACTACAAAGACGAAGTAGTTAAGAAACTCATGACTGAGTTTAGCTACAATTCTGTCATGCAAGTCCCTCGGGTCGAGAAGATCACCCTGAATATGGGTGTGGGTGAAGCGATCGCTGACAAGAAACTGCTGGATAACGCAGCAGCCGATCTGGCAGCAATCTCCGGTCAAAAGCCGTTTATCACCAAAGCACGCAAGTCAGTTGCAGGCTTCAAAATCCGTCAGGGCTATCCGATCGGCTGTAAAGTAACTCTGCGTGGCGAACGCATGTGGGAGTTCTTTGAGCGTCTGATTTCTATTGCTGTTCCACGTATCCGTGACTTCCGTGGCCTGTCCGCTAAGTCATTTGATGGCCGTGGTAACTACAGCATGGGCGTTCGTGAGCAGATCATCTTCCCAGAAATCGACTATGACAAAGTCGACCGCGTTCGTGGTATGGATATTACCATCACCACTACTGCGAAATCTGATGATGAAGGCCGCGCACTGTTGGCTGCTTTTAACTTCCCGTTCCGCAAGTAAGGCAGGGTTACTGATGGCTAAGCAATCGATGAAAGCACGCGAAGTCGTTCGCGTGAAACTGGCTGACAAGTACCGCGCTAAACGCGAGGAACTGAAAGCTATCATTTCTAGCGTGAACTCGTCCGACGAAGATCGTTGGAATGCTGTTCTCAAGCTGCAAACTCTGCCGCGTGATTCCAGCCCGTCCCGTCAGCGCAAGCGCTGCCGCCAAACTGGCCGTCCACATGGTTATGTGGGCAAATTCGGGTTGAGCCGTATCAAGTTGCGTGAAGCCGCCATGCGCGGTGAAGTACCTGGCTTGAAAAAGGCTAGCTGGTAATTACCAATTGAATCACGGGAGTAAAGACAGATGAGCATGCAAGATCCGATCGCGGATATGCTGACCCGTATCCGTAACGGTCAATCCGCGAATAAAGTAGCGGTCACCATGCCTTCCTCCAAGCTGAAATTGGCGATTGCCAACGTGCTGAAGGAAGAAGGCTACATTGAAGAATTTAAAGTCGAAGGCGACACCAAGCCAGAACTGGAACTGACTCTTAAGTATTTCCAGGGCAAGGCAGTGGTAGAGAGCATTCAGCGTGTGAGCCGTCCAGGTCTGCGTATCTATAAACGCAAAGACGAACTGCCAAAAGTAATGGCTGGACTGGGTATTGCTGTTGTTTCTACCTCTAAAGGTGTTATGACCGATCGTGCAGCACGCCAGGCTGGTCTTGGCGGCGAAATTATCTGCTACGTAGCTTAATCGGAGGAAAAATGTCTCGTGTTGCTAAAGCACCTGTCGTCATTCCTGCCGGCGTAGAGGTAAAACTCGACGGTCAGGTTATTTCGATTAAAGGTAAAAACGGCGAGCTGACTCGTACGCTCAACAATGCCGTAGAAGTTAAGCATGCTGACAACGCCCTGACTTTCGCTCCGCGTGAAGGTTTTGCGGACGGTTGGGCGCAGGCAGGTACTTCTCGCGCTCTGCTGAACGCTATGGTTATCGGTGTTACCGAAGGCTTCACTAAGAAGCTGCAGCTGGTTGGTGTAGGTTATCGTGCAGCCGTTAAAGGCAACGCAGTGAGTTTAGCCTTGGGCTTCTCTCACCCCGTTGAACACGCGCTGCCAGCGGGAATCACTGCTGAATGTCCCACTCAGACTGAAATCGTGCTGAAAGGCGCTGATAAACAGCTGATTGGTCAGGTTGCAGCCGATCTACGCGCTTACCGTCGTCCTGAGCCTTATAAAGGCAAGGGTGTTCGTTACGCCGACGAAGTCGTGCGTACCAAAGAGGCTAAGAAGAAGTAAGGTAACACTATGGATAAGAAATCTGCTCGTATCCGTCGTGCGACCCGCGCACGTCGCAAGCTCAAAGAGCTGGGTGCTACTCGCCTGGTGGTACATCGTACCCCGCGTCATATTTACGCACAGGTAATCGCACCTAACGGTTCTGAAGTCCTGGTTGCCGCTTCTACTGTAGAAAAAGCAATCGGTGAGCAACTGAAGTACACTGGAAACAAAGACGCTGCTGCTGCTGTTGGTAAAGCAGTTGCTGAACGCGCAATCGAAAAAGGCATCACTGGTGTTTCTTTCGACCGTTCTGGTTTCCAATATCATGGTCGTGTCCAGGCACTGGCAGATGCTGCCCGTGAAGCTGGCCTACAGTTCTAAGGTAGAGGTGTAAGATGGCACACATCGAAAAACAAGCTGGCGAACTGCAGGAAAAGCTGATCGCGGTTAATCGCGTATCTAAAACCGTTAAAGGTGGTCGTATTTTCTCCTTCACAGCTCTGACTGTTGTTGGTGATGGTAACGGTCGCATCGGTTTTGGTTACGGTAAAGCGCGTGAAGTTCCAGCAGCGATCCAGAAAGCGATGGAAAAAGCTCGTCGCAATATGATCAATGTCGCGTTGAACGGCGGCACCCTGCAGCACCCTGTTAAAGGCGTGCACACAGGCTCTCGCGTGTTCATGCAGCCAGCTTCAGAAGGTACCGGTATTATCGCCGGTGGTGCAATGCGCGCCGTTCTGGAAGTTGCTGGGGTTCATAACGTTCTGGCTAAAGCCTACGGTTCCACCAACCCGATCAACGTGGTTCGTGCAACTCTGGATGGCCTGGCTAACATGAATTCCCCAGAAATGGTCGCTGCCAAGCGTGGCAAATCCGTTGAAGACATTCTGGGGTAATGACCATGGCTAAGACTATTAAGATTACTCAAACCCGCAGTTCGATCGGTCGTTTGCCTAAACATAAGGCAACACTGCTTGGCCTGGGTCTGCGTCGTATTAACCACACCGTAGAGCGTGAAGACACGCCAGCTATACGCGGTATGGTTAACGCGATTTCCTACATGGTTAAAGTGGAGGAGTAACAGATGCGTTTAAATACTCTGTCTCCGGCCGACGGCTCTAAACACGCTCCTAAACGTCTGGGTCGTGGTATTGGTTCTGGTCTCGGCAAAACCGGCGGTCGTGGTCACAAAGGTCAGAACTCACGTTCTGGCGGTGGCGTACGTCGTGGTTTTGAAGGTGGCCAGATGCCTCTGTACCGTCGTCTGCCGAAATTCGGTTTCACCTCTCGCAAAGCAATGGTCACTGCAGAAGTTCGTCTGTCTGACCTGGCGAAAGTTGAAGGTGGTATCGTCGACCTGAACACGCTGAAAGCGGCTAACATTATCGGTATTCAGATCGAGTTCGCAAAAGTTTTCCTGTCTGGCGAAGTTGCTGCACCGGTAACGATCCGTGGTCTGCGTGTCACTAAAGGCGCTCGTGCTGCAATCGAAGCTGCTGGCGGTAAAATTGAGGAATAAGTAGCAGATGGCTAAGCAACCGGGATTAGATTTTCAAAGTGCCAAAGGCGGTTTTGGCGAACTCAGACGCAGACTTCTGTTTGTGATTGGTGCGCTCATTGTCTTCCGCATTGGCTCTTTTATTCCAATTCCTGGTATTGATGCCACTGTACTTGCCAAATTGCTTGAACAACAGCGTGGCACCATCATTGAAATGTTTAACATGTTCTCTGGTGGTGCTCTGAGTCGTGCTTCTATCTTTGCTCTGGGTATTATGCCGTATATTTCGGCTTCAATTATTATCCAGCTGCTGACGGTGGTTCATCCTGCGTTAGCTGAAATTAAGAAAGAAGGGGAGGCTGGCCGTCGCAAGATTAGTCAGTATACCCGTTACGGCACTCTGGTATTAGGGATCTTCCAGGCGGTCGGTATTGCTACCGGTCTGCCGAATATGCCTGGGATGCAGGGCTTGGTGTTAAATCCAGGCTTTGCCTTCTACTTTACCGCTGTTGTCAGTCTGGTTACCGGGACGATGTTCCTGATGTGGCTGGGCGAGCAAATTACTGAACGAGGTATCGGCAACGGTATCTCGATCATTATCTTTGCTGGTATTGTTGCGGGTCTGCCGCCGGCCATTGGCCATACCATCGAGCAAGCGCGGCAAGGCGACCTGCACTTCCTCCTGTTGCTGTTGGTTGCAGTTCTCGTATTTGCAGTGACCTTCTTCGTTGTTTTCGTTGAGCGTGGTCAACGCCGCATTGTGGTGAACTATGCGAAACGTCAGCAAGGCCGTCGCGTCTATGCTGCACAGAGTACACATTTACCGTTGAAAGTGAACATGGCCGGGGTTATTCCTGCTATCTTTGCTTCCAGCATTATCCTCTTCCCGGCAACCATTGCGTCATGGTTCGGGGGCGGAACCGGTTGGAACTGGCTGACGACGATTTCCATGTCATTACAGCCTGGTCAGCCGCTTTATGTGCTACTCTATGCGACTGCAATCATCTTCTTCTGTTTCTTCTACACGGCGTTGGTTTTCAACCCGCGTGAAACAGCAGATAACCTGAAGAAGTCTGGTGCATTTGTACCAGGTATTCGTCCGGGAGAACAGACGGCGAAGTATATCGATAAAGTGATGACCCGCCTGACCTTAATCGGTGCGTTGTACATTACCTTTATCTGCCTGATCCCGGAGTTCATGCGTGATGCGATGAAAGTTCCATTCTACTTCGGCGGCACATCGCTGCTGATTGTAGTGGTTGTCATCATGGACTTTATGGCTCAAGTGCAAACTCTGATGATGTCTAGTCAGTACGAGTCTGCATTGAAGAAAGCAAACCTGAAAGGCTACGGCCGTTAATCCAGGCGCTTGAGAAGTTACGGAGAGTAAAAATGAAAGTTCGTGCTTCCGTCAAGAAATTATGTCGTAACTGCAAAATCATCCGTCGCGACGGCGTTGTGCGTGTGATTTGTAGTGCCGAGCCAAAGCATAAACAGCGCCAAGGCTGATTTAATCGCATATTTTTCTTGCAAAGTCGGGTTGAGCTGGCTAGATTAGCCAGCCAATCTTTTGTATGTCTGTGCGTTTCCATTTGAGTATCCTGAAAACGGGCTTTTCGGCATGGGACGCATAAGTAATTAAATAGGAGTGCATAGTGGCCCGTATAGCAGGCATTAACATTCCTGATCATAAACATACCGTTATCGCATTAACTGCAATCTTCGGTATCGGCAAAACCCGTTCACAGTCTATCTGTGCATCTACGGGCATTGCTGAAAATGTTAAGATCAGTGAGCTGTCTGAAGAGCAAATCGACATTCTGCGTGATGCAGTGGCGAAATTTGTTGTTGAAGGCGATCTGCGTCGTGAAGTCACCCTGAGCATCAAGCGTCTTATGGATCTTGGTTGCTATCGTGGTTTGCGTCATCGTCGTGGTCTTCCAGTGCGCGGTCAGCGTACCAAGACCAACGCACGTACCCGTAAGGGTCCGCGTAAACCGATCAAGAAATAATCGGGGTGATTGAATAATGGCAAAGGCACCAGTTCGTGCACGCAAGCGTGTAAGAAAGCAAGTCTCTGATGGCGTGGCTCATGTCCATGCGTCTTTTAACAACACCATCGTTACCATTACCGACCGTCAGGGTAATGCGTTGGGTTGGGCAACAGCCGGTGGTTCCGGTTTCCGTGGTTCTCGTAAGTCTACGCCGTTCGCTGCGCAGGTTGCTGCAGAGCGTTGCGCAGAGGCCGTGAAAGATTACGGTATTAAGAACTTGGAAGTTATGGTTAAGGGTCCTGGTCCAGGCCGCGAATCAACAATTCGTGCTCTGAATGCTGCTGGTTTCCGCATCACTAATATTACTGATGTGACTCCGATCCCTCACAACGGTTGTCGTCCGCCGAAAAAACGTCGCGTATAACGCCCCGTTTTTTAGGAATGTTGGAGAAAGAAAATGGCAAGATATTTGGGTCCTAAGCTCAAGCTGAGCCGTCGTGAAGGCACAGACCTGTTCCTCAAGTCTGGCGTTCGCGCGATTGATACCAAGTGTAAGATTGAACAAGCTCCTGGTCAGCACGGTGCGCGTAAGCCACGTCTGTCTGATTATGGCGTGCAGTTGCGTGAAAAGCAGAAAGTTCGTCGTATTTACGGCGTACTGGAGCGTCAGTTCCGTAACTATTATAAAGAAGCAGCTCGTCTGAAAGGCAACACGGGTGAAAACCTGTTAGCTCTGCTTGAAGGTCGTCTGGATAACGTAGTTTATCGTATGGGCTTTGGTGCCACTCGTGCAGAAGCACGTCAGCTGGTTAGCCACAAATCTATTATGGTAAACGGCCGCGTTGTCAGCATCGCTTCTTATCAGGTAACTCCGAATGACGTTGTTAGCATCCGTGAGAAAGCCAAAAAGCAGTCTCGCGTGAAAGCCGCTCTGGAGCTGGCTGAACAGCGTGAAAAGCCAACCTGGCTGGAAGTTGATGCGACTAAGATGGAAGGTGTGTTCAAGCGTATTCCTGAACGTACCGATCTGTCTGCGGACATTAACGAACACCTGATCGTCGAGCTTTACTCCAAGTAAGGCTTAGTACCAAAGAGAGGACACAATGCAGGGTTCTGTGACAGAGTTTCTAAAACCACGCCTGGTAGATATCGAACAAGTGAGTTCGACGCACGCCAAGGTGACCCTTGAGCCTTTAGAGCGTGGCTTTGGCCATACTCTCGGTAACGCGCTGCGCCGTATTCTGCTTTCATCAATGCCGGGTTGCGCGGTGACCGAGGTTGAAATTGATGGTGTACTACACGAGTACAGCACCAAAGAGGGCGTACAGGAAGATATCCTGGAAATCCTGCTCAACCTGAAAGGTTTAGCGGTAAGAGTTCAGGGCAAAGATGAAGTCATTCTTACTCTGAATAAATCTGGCATTGGCCCTGTGACTGCAGCCGATATCACCCATGATGGTGATGTTGAAATCGTCAAGCCGCAGCATGTGATCTGCCATCTGACCGATGAAAACGCTGCTATTAGCATGCGTATCAAAGTTCAGCGTGGTCGTGGTTATGTGCCGGCTTCTGCCCGAATTCATTCGGAAGAAGATGAGCGCCCGATCGGTCGTCTGTTAGTCGACGCCTGCTACAGCCCTGTAGAGCGTATTGCCTACAATGTTGAAGCAGCGCGTGTGGAACAGCGTACTGACCTGGACAAGCTGGTCATCGAAATGGAAACCAACGGCACTATCGATCCTGAAGAAGCGATTCGCCGTGCGGCTACCATTCTGGCAGAACAACTGGAAGCTTTCGTCGACTTACGTGATGTACGTCAGCCGGAAGTGAAAGAAGAGAAACCAGAATTCGATCCGATCTTGCTGCGCCCTGTTGACGATCTGGAATTGACTGTCCGCTCTGCTAACTGCCTTAAGGCAGAAGCTATCCACTACATCGGTGATCTGGTACAGCGTACCGAGGTTGAGCTGCTTAAAACGCCTAACCTTGGTAAAAAATCTCTTACTGAGATTAAAGATGTGCTGGCTTCTCGTGGTCTGTCTCTGGGCATGCGCCTGGAAAACTGGCCGCCAGCTAGCATTGCTGATGAATAACCCGATCACAGGTTAAGGTTTCACTGAGAAGGATAAGGTCATGCGCCATCGTAAGAGTGGTCGTCAACTGAACCGTAACAGCAGCCATCGTCAGGCTATGTTCCGCAACATGGCTGGCTCTTTGGTTCGTCATGAGATCATCAAGACGACCCTGCCAAAAGCGAAAGAGCTGCGTCGCGTAGTTGAGCCGCTGATTACTCTTGCCAAGACCGACAGCGTAGCTAATCGTCGTCTGGCATTCGCCCGTACTCGTGATAACGAGATCGTGGCAAAACTGTTTAACGAGCTGGGCCCGCGTTTCGCGAGCCGTGCCGGTGGTTACACTCGCATTCTGAAGTGTGGCTTCCGCGCTGGTGACAACGCTCCGATGGCTTACATCGAGCTGGTTGATCGTCCAGAAGCTCAAGCAGAAGCTGTAGCAGAGTAATCTGTTGCAACATTAAAAAAACCTCGCTTGCGGGGTTTTTTTATATCTGAAATTCCTTCTCCTCGTCACGGTACAGTAATGACTCTATGCTGGGATCTCTTTGCTTAAGGAGACTGTGATGTCACTGATTGATGAATGGGTTGAAAAGCATATTCTCGCGGCTCTGCGCCAGGGCGACTTTGATAACTTGCCCGGCAGCGGACGTCCACTGCAACTGGATGATGATTCACATGTCCCTGAAGAGTTGCGCGCCAGTTATCGCATTCTGAAAAATTCGGGTTACCTTCCTCCCGCACTTGAAATGCGACGCGAGGCGGTCGAGCTGGATCAGCTGTTAAACAGCGTCAACCCGCTCGACGACCCGTATCAGCAGCAGAGAAAACGCCTCAGGCTGCTTGAACTAAAGCTACAACAGGCGGGTATCAATACTGATTTTCTGCGTGGCCACTATGGCGGTCAGGTGCAACAACGTTTATGCGAGGGTGAATAATGTATCGAATTGGACAATTGGCGAAGCTGGCCAATGTTACGCCGGATACCATCCGTTTTTACGAAAAACAGCAGATGATGGATCATGAGGTGAGAACGGAAGGCGGTTTCCGTCTTTACAGTGACAGCGATCTACAGCGTCTTAAGTTTATTCGTTACGGAAGGCATTCAGGTTTTACGCTGGAGGCCATTCGTGAGCTGCTGTCGATCCGCGTCGATCCAGAGCATCATACCTGCCAGGAATCAAAAGCCATCGTACAGAAAAGGCTTGATGAAGTTGAAACGATGCTTACCGAGCTTCAACATATGCAACGCTCACTGAAAAGATTGAATGATGCCTGTTGCGGAACAGCACATAGTAGCGTGTATTGTTCGATTCTTGAGGCTTTAGAAAAGGGCGCGACCACATCTTTAGTTGAAGCGGCTGATTGAAAATTTTCCTTTTCGGGTCTATATTCTCAGCCGTCATCGTACAACAGGAAAAATCCATGACCGTCTACCAACACAAAAAAGGCGTTATCCGCGATAACGCAATAGAAGCATTATTACACGACCCGTTGTTCAAGCCCCGGGTTGAAGTCAATCAAAAGGGCAAAGGCAGTTACCGGCGCAAAGAAAAACACGGTAAAAAGGGATGTTGGGAGGCCAGTGGTAAGTGCGCAAGCAGCTTATTTACCCCTGGCCTTCTACTTATTTAGCACTGAAACAAAAAAACTGCCAGCCAGGCGCTGACAGGGTTAAAAAGATAAAGCGGCTGTTATCAGCTATTTTTCATACCGTTACTGAGTTTTACCGTTCTGCTCTTTCAGCAAGTCGCGGATCTCACTCAGCAGGGTCTCTTCGGCAGAAGGTTTTGCCACAGGTTTCTCAACTTCTTTCTTGGTGTACAGCCTGTTCATCAGCTTGATGGCCATAAAAATGGCAAACGCAACAATGACGAAATCGAACACCGTTTGCAAAAACACACCGTATTCCATGATCACTGCGGGTGCAGCACCCTCAGCAGGCTTTAAAACCCAATTGAACTGCTTGAAGTCAACGCCGCCAATCAGTAATCCCAGCGGCGGCATAATGATGTTTGCCACCAGTGAAGATACGATCTTACCAAAAGCTGCACCGATGATGACACCTACTGCCAGGTCCACCACGTTGCCACGCATAGCAAAATCGCGAAACTCTTTGAATATACTCACTGTTATCTCCTGCCTTTAAGTTATTCCTAAAGTCTAACAAACGATGGTACTTTTGCCATAACGATCACAGATTAAATCGTGCTAATGGCCAATCTGCGTCCCGGCCGGTGCTGCCTGTATTGAGTCATACCTCAATAATATTAAAGGAAGAAAGGACTAGGCTGGAAAAGCCTTTCAACATCGGGCACAAATTTCTTATCGGTGAGGAACATAATCACATGATCGCCCTGCTCAATGCGCAGATTGTTGTTGGCAATCATTACATCGTCGCCGCGAACCACTGCACCTATAATGGTTCCCGGTGGCAGCTTGATATCATTAATCTGGCGGCCCACAACTTTCGAGGTAGATTCTTCACCATGGGCGATGGCCTCGATTGCCTCTGCCACACCACGGCGCAATGATGAAACGCCGACGATATCGGCTTTACGAACATGGCCGAGCAGAGCGGAAATCGTCGCCTGCTGCGGAGATATCGCAATATCGATGACGCTGCCCTGCACCAGATCGACGTAGGCGCGGCGCTGAATTAGCACCATTGCCTTTTTCGCCCCCATTCGTTTTGCCAGCATCGCCGACATAATGTTGGCTTCGTCATCGTTGGTGATGGCGATAAACAGATCGATCTGATCGACGTGTTCCTCGGCCAGCAACTCCTGATCGGAAGCGTCACCGTAAAATACGATGGTATTTTGCAAATTTTCAGCCAGCTCTGCCGCACGCTGCTGATCGTGTTCGATCAGCTTGACGCTGTAGTGTTTTTCCAGCCGCTGCGCCAGACCGAAGCCGATGTTCCCGCCGCCGACAATCATAATGCGCTTATAAGGTTTTTCCAGGCGTTGGTACTCACTCATCACCGCGCGAATATGCTGGCTGGCGGCGATAAAGAAGACTTCGTCGCCCGCTTCAATAAGGGTTGAACCCTGAGGACGAATGGGTCGATCCTGACGGAAAATGGCGGCAACACGGGTATCAATATGCGGCATATGTTCACGCATTACCGCCAGGGCATTACCGACCAACGGGCCGCCATAGTAAGCTTTAACTACCGCCAGGCTGACTTTACCTTCGGCAAAGTTAACCACCTGAAGTGCTCCCGGGTATTCAATCAGGCGGTAGATATTGTCAATGACCAGCTGCTCGGGCGAAATAAGGTGGTCAATGGGCACGGCTTCAGGAATAAACAGCTTATCGGCATCACGTATGTAGTCCGGCGCACGGATGCGGGCAATGCGGTTTGGCGTGTTAAACAGCGAATAGGCAACCTGGCAAGCCACCATGTTGGTTTCGTCGGAGTTGGTCACTGCCACCAGCATGTCTGCATCTTCGGCACCCGCCTCGCGCAGCACCCGAGGGTGAGAACCATGTCCCTGAACCACGCGCAGATCGAACTTGTCCTGCAACTGACGCAGGCGCAGAGCATTGGTATCGACCAGAGTAATATCGTTATTTTCTCCGACCAGGTTTTCAGCGAGAGTGCCGCCGACCTGTCCTGCACCAAGAATGATAATTTTCATTGTGCTTCAATCTGTAGGTTTCGTCCGGTTGTGGAGCCGTGTAGCGGCACCACCTCTGTCACTTTTTTACCAATTTCGCGTAGTAGAAACCGTCACCGCCATCCACTTGTGGGAAGACCTGGATCCCCGGCTGAGTCAAATCGCCAGTCTCAACCAAAACGGCATTGGCATGGCGCTGCAAAAACTGGCTTATCTGCAGATGGTTCTCTTCAGGCAGCACCGAGCAGGTCGCATAAAGCAGCGTACCTCCGGACTTCAGATAAGGCCAGACGGCATCCAGTATTTGCTGTTGCAGCGCTGCCAGCTCCGCGATATCTCGGTCGCGGCGCAGCCATTTGATATCCGGATGACGGCGGATCACCCCGGTTGCTGAACAGGGAGCATCCAGCAGGATACGATCGAATAGCCTGTCACCACACCATGCCGCTGGCGTACGGCCATCGCCGAGCTTAACCTCTGCATGCAGATTAAGACGTTGTAAATTCTCACTAATTCTTGCCAGGCGTTGGGCGTCAACATCCACAGCCAATACTTTCGCCTGTGGTGCCGCTTCCAAAATATGTGTGGTTTTCCCTCCGGGGGCAGCACAAAGATCGAGGATCTGTTCCCCGTCCCGTGGGGCAAGCAGCGCCACGCATCCCTGAGCAGAGGCATCCTGCACGGTGACCCAGCCCTGGTCGAAACCCGGAAGCTGGTGCACGGCGCACGGCAGCTCCAGCCGTAGCGCATCGCTGTGCCGGGGATGAGTAAACGCCTGTTTGCCGCTCTCTTCCAGCAAAGCCAGCCAGGTATCCCGGCTGTGGTGCTGACGGTTGACGCGCAGCCACATCGGCGGACGCTGATTATTCGCAGCCACAATTTGCTGCCACTGAACTGGCCAGGCACGCTTCAGGCGCTCCAGCAACCATTTGGGATGCAGATACTGCTGGTCGCCGTCGTTCATTTGCTGCATCAGTTCGTCCTGCTGGCGCTGGAACTGGCGCAGTACGCCGTTGATCAACCCTTTCAGCTGCGGGCGTTTCAGCGCTACGGCAGCTTCCACCGTTTCTGCCAGCGCTGCGTGGGGCGGAATGCGCGTGAACATCAGTTGATAAAGCCCGACCATGATCAGGAAATGAAGCGCACGCTGTTTGCCGGTCATAGGGCGCGACATCAGCTTGCTGATAATCCATTCCAGCTGCGGTAGGGTACGCAGTACGCCATAGCAAAGTTCCTGCAGCAGGGCAGCATCTTTGTCGCCGACGCTTTTTTGGGCGGCGGGCAGCACGTTACTCAGTGACTGCCCTTGTTCGACAACCTGTTCAATAGTCCGGGCGGCGATGCAGCGTAAATTAGTCATTTTTTTCATTGGAAATTCACAATTCTGACGCTGACCCGGCATCATGGCCGGGCAACGTGTCAGGCAATTATATTGCCAGGGGTAAACCATTCACGGCGGGAGTTAAGCAGATCCTGAGCCTTCATCGCCTTTTTACCTGCAGGCTGTAACTCTTCAATATTCAACACGCCATCGGCAGTAACAACCTGAATGCCCTGCTTATCGGCCTGCAGGATCTCGCCCGGCTGATGACCATTGACAGCAGGCAGCACGGAAGCTTTCCACACCTTCACCGGCTGCTCATCAATCACAAAGTAGCTTACGGGCCAGGGATTAAAGGCACGAATACAGCGTCCCAACTGCTCCGCAGAAAGCGACCAGTCGAGCCGAGCCTCTTCTTTACTGAGCTTTTCCGCGTAGCTAACCAGTGATTCGTCCTGTACCTGCGGCCGGGCGCTGCCGCCTGCCAGCTGTGCCAGCGTGGTTAACAGGCCAGCGGGGCCGAGATCGGCCAATTTATCGTACAGCGTGGCGCTGGTATCAGCGGCGTCAATCGGGCAGGCCAGCTTATGCAACATATCCCCGGTGTCCAGCCCGATATCCATCTGCATGATGGTTACCCCAGTCTCGGCGTCACCCGCCCACAGCGAGCGCTGGATTGGTGCGGCACCGCGCCAGCGTGGCAGCAGGGAACCGTGCACGTTGATGCAGCCGAGGCGCGGCATATCCAGCACGGCTTTTGGCAGGATAAGCCCGTAGGCCACTACCACCATGACGTCGGCGTTCAGAGCGGCGACCAGCTGCTGATTTTCTTCAGAGCGCAGCGAGGCAGGTTGAAAAACAGCGATATTATGCTGCTCAGCCAGCTGTTTCACCGGGCTTGCGGTCACTTTGTTACCCCGGCCGGCGGGGCGGTCTGGCTGGGTGAAGACGCCCACTACCCGATGCCCGGAAGACAACAGCGCGTCAAGATGACGCGCTGCAAAGTCAGGAGTGCCGGCAAAAATGATATTTAATGAATCGGACACGTTTTACCTTTCAGTCAACGCACTCAGTCGCGTGCGTTCTGGCGATACAGTTTTTCCAGTTTCTGACGGATACGCTGACGTTTCATGGGCGACAAGTAATCGATGAACAGCTTGCCGACCAGATGGTCCATCTCATGCTGAATACAAATGGCCAGCAGGCCATCCGCTTCCAGCTCGACGCTGTTACCGTCACGATCCAGCGCCCGGATTTTGACTTTCTCGGCACGAGGCACCAGCGCACGCTGTTCAGGGATAGACAAACAGCCTTCTTCAATACCTGTTTCACCGCTCTTTTCCAGCAGTTCCGGGTTGATCAACACCAGACGTTCATCGCGATTCTCGGAGACGTCGATAACGATAATACGCTGATGGATATCGACCTGGGTGGCTGCCAGCCCAATGCCTTCTTCGGCGTACATGGTTTCGAACATATCATCGACGATACGCTGAATATTCGCATTCACTTCTTTAACGGGTTTCGCAACGATGCGCAGGCGCTCGTCAGGAAAATGTAATACCTGCAAAACGGACATAACTTTCCAGATCTATATTCAAGGGTTGAGAGATTTATATCTCTTATTGTAGACATTTCGCGCGGCGATTGACAGCATTCCATACGCTAACCTTCAGGGATAAGGGACAACATCAGGGAGAAGTTCATGTCGCCAGTCGAGTGTGCGTTGAGGCTTTCGGGAGTACCTGGCTTATCCAGTTCGCAGCGGCTGGATCTGATGAGTCAGCTACTGGATTTCACTGCCCCTGGGGCCAGCCATCTTGCATCATTGAGGCTGTCAACTGTGCAACAACAGGCGTTCCTTGATTACGATGCCGATATTATCGTGCAAAGTTTTCGCTGGCTGGAATCCCCCCTGCATCATTTTTTGACGCCACACAGCCCCTGTTACCCTGAACAGCTTAAATCCATCATCAACTTTCCGCTGATGCTGTTTGTTGCGGGCGATCCGACTTTACTGGCATCACCGCAGCTGGCGATAGTGGGTAGCCGCCACTGTTCGCACTATGGCCGCGAGTGGGGGAGCTGGTTCAGTCAGGCGCTGGCCTTAAGTGGTTTGACTATTACCAGCGGGCTGGCATTAGGTATTGACGGTATTGCCCACGGTGCGGTGCTGGAAGTTCAGGGAAAAACCCTGGCGGTACTGGGCAGCGGGCTGCAAGCGGTTTACCCACGGCAGCACCAAGCATTAGCACAGCAGATCATTGATAGCGGTGGGGCGCTGGTTTCTGAGTTTCCGCTATCGGTTAAACCCCTACCCGCTCATTTTCCCCGGCGCAACAGAATTATCAGCGGCCTGAGTCGCGGGGTACTGGTGGTGGAAGCTACGCTACGCAGTGGTTCACTGGTGACCGCAAAGCTGGCGCTGGAACAGAACCGTAACGTATATGCGCTACCCGGGGCGCTGGGTAACCCGGGCAGTGAAGGAACCCACTGGCTGATCCAACAGGGGGCATTATTGGTTGCGCACCCTAATAATATTCTGGAAGAGATGCACAGTGACTTCTCGTGGCTACCCGTTTTAACACCGCTAACAAACAATTCAGACGCGGGCAACAATCCTCCATTGCCATTTCCCGATGTGTTGGCTAACGTAGGAGATGAGGTTACACCTGTTGACGTCGTCGCTGAACGTGCCGGCCAACCTGTGCCAGCCATCGTAGCGAAGCTGCTTGAGTTGGAGTTAGCAGGGTGGATCGCAGCTGTACCCGGCGGCTATGTCCGATTGAGGAGGGCAAGCCATGTTCGACGTACTCATGTACTTATTTGAAACGTATATCCACAATGAGGCAGAAATGCGTGTGGATCAGGATAAGTTAACTGATGATTTAACCGATGCAGGTTTTCATCGTGAAGATATTTATAATGCGTTGAACTGGTTAGAGAAGTTAGCAGACTATCAGGATGGGTTGGTTGCTCCGGTTCTGCTGACAACCGATCCGCTGTCTATGCGTATCTACACCGGGGAAGAGAGTCAGCGTTTGGATGCCAACTGCCGTGGCTTTATTCTGTTCCTGGAGCAAATTCAGGTGCTGAATCTGGAAACGCGTGAAATGGTTATCGAACGTATTATGGCGCTTGATACCCTGGAGTTCGATCTGGACGATCTCAAATGGGTGGTGCTGATGGTGTTGTTCAACATCCCGGGATGTGAAAACGCTTATCAGCAAATGGAAGAACTGCTTTTCGAAGCCAATGAAGGAATGCTGCACTGAAGATTGCCTTCGTGTAAACAATGTTATGAATAAAAATGCGCTTTTCGCTGCGCGGAAAAATGAACCCTGCCCCCAGTGCGGGGCAGAACTGGTTATGCGCTCCGGGAAACACGGTGCTTTTCTTGGTTGCTCGCAGTACCCCGCATGTCACTTTATTCGACCGCTTAAAGCTCAGGCTGACGGGCATATCGTTAAAGTGCTTGATGGACAGCTTTGCCCGCACTGCGGTGGCGATCTGGTGCTGCGTCAGGGGCGCTACGGCATGTTTATTGCCTGTGGACGTTACCCCGAATGCGGACACACCGAGACTATCGATAAGCCAGATGAAACTACGCTCGCCTGTCCGCAATGCGACAGCGGAAGATTGATCCAGCGTCGTTCGCGCTATGGTAAAGCGTTTTATGCCTGCGACCGTTATCCTGATTGCCAGTTTGCGGTGAACGACAAGCCGGTGGAAGGTGTCTGCGAGTTTTGCCAGTTTCCGCTGCTTATCGAGAAAAAAACGGCCAGAGGTACAAAGCGTTTCTGCGCCAGTAAAGCCTGTGGCAAACCCGTAACATCAGGAAACCGTAGTGAAGATGAACCCCGTGGTTGATTCGTTGGCGCAGTGTGTTGAACAGTTGGCCCAGTCGCAAGTGATTGCCTATCCGACCGAAGCGGTGTTTGGCCTGGGTTGCGATCCTGATAGCGAAGAAGCGGTGATGCGGCTGCTGGTATTAAAGCAGCGACCCGTCAAGAAAGGACTGATCCTGATCGCCGCTGATTATCAGCAGCTGATTCCCTGGATTGCCGACGAACAGCTTTCAGCTGAACAGAAAGCGCGCATGTTCTCTCGTTGGCCTGGCCCGGTAACATGGGTATTGCCGGCTCGCAGCACCACGCCGGGCTGGCTAACCGGGCAATTTACTACCCTGGCGGTACGCGTTAGCGACCATCCTGATGTCATCGCTTTGTGCCATGCTTTTGGTAAGCCGCTGGTTTCAACCAGCGCTAATTTGACCGGGTTGCCGCCGTGCCGCCACGTCGCTGAAGTACTGGCGCAGTTTGGCCCTGATTTCCCGGTATTAAAGGGCGAGACCGGTGGTCGCCTCAATCCATCGGAAATCCGCGATGTGCTAACCGGTGAATTAATTCGCCAGGGATAATGAGAGCAAACTATGTCATCTTTTGTCGTTATCGGTAATCCGATTAATCACAGTAAATCACCGCGTATTCATCAGCTGTTTGCCGAGCAAACCGGAATTGCACATCCTTATGAACGTCTGTGCGCGCCGCTTGATGGATTTAAGGCTGCGGCACGCGCGTTTTTTGTCCAGGGTGGACGGGGGGCCAATGTCACTTTGCCGTTTAAGCAGCTGGCTTACGAGCTTGCCAGCGAACGGACCGAACGTGCGGCACTGTCCGGGGCGGTTAACACGCTGAAGAAGCTGGATGATGGACGGTTATTAGGTGATAACACTGACGGCATTGGTCTGCTGAGCGATCTTGAACGCTTAGATTTGATCAAACCGGACGATCGGATCCTGTTGGTAGGGGCTGGTGGTGCGGCACGAGGTGTGATCCTTCCGCTACTTTCGTTTGGATGCAGCCTGACAGTGACTAATCGTACCCAGGCGAAAGCAGAGGATCTGGTGCAGCTTTTCCGACACAGCGGGCGTATCAGTTCAATGGCGAAAGAGCCATTAGCCGAAGGGCCGTTTGATCTGGTGATCAATGCCACTTCAAGCGGAGTCGCTGGAGAAACACCCGATCTTCCAGGCTGTTTGGCCGGCGAGTATACCCGCTGCTACGACATGTTCTATCAGATTGGAGACACGCCATTCCTGCAATGGTGCCGTCAGCAGGGAGCCTCTCAGATGGCCGATGGTTTGGGAATGCTGGTGGGGCAAGCGGCTCACTCTTTTATGTTGTGGCACGGGGTAATGCCGGAAATTACGGCGGCCATCAGCGCACTGAAAGCGGAGATGCGTGCGTGAATCAGGCCATTCAGTTTCCGGAGCGCGAATGGTGGGATGAAGCGAGGCAGGCTGTGTGCTTTAGCGCCCAGGCCAGTGGCTTTCAGTTGATTTGTGCGATTAACGGCGAAGAACTGCTTCGCCGCTTTCATTCGGAGCGAGATGCTCTGGCCTGTTTTCGCCTTAACCGGTGGGAGTTCGAAGAACTTGCGGAACGGGCCATCAAGCATCAGCAGGAAGATGCTCAGGGCTGGGTCTGGCTCTCCTCAAAGAGATAGTCATCTTTCCAGCGGACATAGTTATTGGCGGAATAGACCAGGCCACTTAATTCAGCCTCCGTCAGCGGGCGTACCTTCCTGGCCGGGCTGCCTAAGTAGAGGTAGCCGCTCTCAAGACGCTTACCCGGTGGAACCAGGCTACCGGCACCAATCATCACGTCATCTTCTACTGTTACAGCATCAAGCAGAATGGAACCCATCCCAATCAGAACCCTGTTACCAATAGTGCAGCCGTGCAACATCGCTTTATGTCCAACGGTAACATCTTCGCCAATCATCAGCGGGTAACCTTCAGGATTACCCGCTGACTTGTGGGTGAGGTGCAGTACGCTACCATCCTGAATGTTGGTACGTTTGCCGATAGTGATCCGGTTAACGTCACCTCGGATAACGGCCAAAGGCCAGATGCCTACGTCATCGGCCAGTGTTACATTGCCAATCACCACGCTGGTGGGATCAATCATCACTCGGTTACCCAGCTGCGGACGAACTCCTTTATACGCACGAATATTGTGGCTCATAGCGATCTCTCAATATAAACAATCCTTGTAGCGTAGCGTTGAGAGCGATCAAGGATCAATTAATCAGGCGAAAAACGCGTTAAAATTGCGCGCATCGCCTGATAACCCGGCAAAAAGAGTGAAAACCCAGCAGTCAAAAAGAAAGATCGAAAAAAGGCTTGTGCATTCAATCCGGATCCCTATAATGCGCCTCCACTGACACGGAACAACGGCTTACAGGCCGGCGTGTTGAGAGGTTCAGGAAGTTCTGAACCGCCGGAAAAACCCCTCAAAAAGAGGTTGACTCCGAAGGAGGAAAGCGTANTATACGCCACCTCGCGACAGTACGCTTCAGCGACTTGTTGCACCGCTCTTTAACAATTTATCAGACAATCTGTGTGGGCACTCGCAGGATTGATATCAGCGCCGCAAGGCGCAAAAAATATCAAGCCTCATGAGTGAACACATAATGACATTCATTATGACGTTTTACGATTGAGCATCGCTGTCCTGTTTGTAAAAGCAGGTTTCAGCAAATCGAACTTTTAATTGAAGAGTTTGATCATGGCTCAGATTGAACGCTGGCGGCAGGCCTAACACATGCAAGTCGAACGGTAGCACAGAGAGCTTGCTCTCGGGTGACGAGTGGCGGACGGGTGAGTAATGTCTGGGAAACTGCCCGATGGAGGGGGATAACTACTGGAAACGGTAGCTAATACCGCATAACGTCTACGGACCAAAGTGGGGGACCTTCGGGCCTCACACCATCGGATGTGCCCAGATGGGATTAGCTGGTAGGTGGGGTAACGGCTCACCTAGGCGACGATCCCTAGCTGGTCTGAGAGGATGACCAGCCACACTGGAACTGAGACACGGTCCAGACTCCTACGGGAGGCAGCAGTGGGGAATATTGCACAATGGGCGCAAGCCTGATGCAGCCATGCCGCGTGTATGAAGAAGGCCTTCGGGTTGTAAAGTACTTTCAGCGGGGAGGAAGGGGGAAAGGTTAATAACCTTTTTCATTGACGTTACCCGCAGAAGAAGCACCGGCTAACTCCGTGCCAGCAGCCGCGGTAATACGGAGGGTGCAAGCGTTAATCGGAATTACTGGGCGTAAAGCGCACGCAGGCGGTCTGTCAAGTCGGATGTGAAATCCCCGGGCTTAACCTGGGAACTGCATTCGAAACTGGCAGGCTAGAGTCTCGTAGAGGGGGGTAGAATTCCAGGTGTAGCGGTGAAATGCGTAGAGATCTGGAGGAATACCGGTGGCGAAGGCGGCCCCCTGGACGAAGACTGACGCTCAGGTGCGAAAGCGTGGGGAGCAAACAGGATTAGATACCCTGGTAGTCCACGCCGTAAACGATGTCGACTTGGAGGCTGTTCCCCTGAGGAGTGGCTTCCGGAGCTAACGCGTTAAGTCGACCGCCTGGGGAGTACGGCCGCAAGGTTAAAACTCAAATGAATTGACGGGGGCCCGCACAAGCGGTGGAGCATGTGGTTTAATTCGATGCAACGCGAAGAACCTTACCTGGCCTTGACATCCACGGAATTTTGCAGAGATGCGGAAGTGCCTTCGGGAACCGTGAGACAGGTGCTGCATGGCTGTCGTCAGCTCGTGTTGTGAAATGTTGGGTTAAGTCCCGCAACGAGCGCAACCCTTATCCTTTGTTGCCAGCGATTCGGTCGGGAACTCAAAGGAGACTGCCGGTGATAAACCGGAGGAAGGTGGGGATGACGTCAAGTCATCATGGCCCTTACGGCCAGGGCTACACACGTGCTACAATGGCGCATACAAAGAGAAGCGACCTCGCGAGAGCAAGCGGACCTCATAAAGTGCGTCGTAGTCCGGATCGGAGTCTGCAACTCGACTCCGTGAAGTCGGAATCGCTAGTAATCGTAGATCAGAATGCTACGGTGAATACGTTCCCGGGCCTTGTACACACCGCCCGTCACACCATGGGAGTGGGTTGCAAAAGAAGTAGGTAGCTTAACCTTCGGGAGGGCGCTTACCACTTTGTGATTCATGACTGGGGTGAAGTCGTAACAAGGTAACCGTAGGGGAACCTGCGGTTGGATCACCTCCTTACCTGAAGATACCTTCCGGCGCAGTGTCCACACAGATTGTCTGATNAAAAAGTAACGAGCAGAAAAACCTCTACAGGCTTGTAGCTCAGGTGGTTAGAGCGCACCCCTGATAAGGGTGAGGTCGGTGGTTCAAGTCCACTCAGGCCTACCAAATTTCTTCTCATGCTGCGTTATGCACTCGGTCGTTTACTGTAGTAAACTTCCCTCCCGCATGCCTTGCCTGAAAAGAAATTGCATTTTCTCTTTATAAAGAAAATGCGACTCCTCATGAGTGGTAGAAAAAGGTTTCTGTCAGACCGTATGGGGCTATAGCTCAGCTGGGAGAGCGCCTGCCTTGCACGCAGGAGGTCAGCGGTTCGATCCCGCTTAGCTCCACCATATGGTTTTTCTGAATTCAATATTTCAGAGTGTACTGGTTAACAGTATGCTGCGAAGTATTATGCTCTTTAACAATCCGGAACAAGCTGAAAATTGAAACGACGTGTCGTGTTCATTCTCCGTAATAAGAATGAAGTTAACGACATGTTCGAGTCTCTCAATGCCTGCAACTGACAGACGTCTTTCGGGACGCTTGTGGGTTGTGAGGTTAAGCGACTAAGCGTACACGGTGGATGCCCAGGCAGTCAGAGGCGATGAAGGGCGTGCTAATCTGCGATAAGCGTCGGTAAGGTGATATGAACCGCAACAACCGACGATACCCGAATGGGGAAACCCAGTGCAATCCGTTGCACTATCATGTCATGAATACATAGTGGCATGAGGCGAACCGGGGGAACTGAAACATCTAAGTACCCCGAGGAAAAGAAATCAACCGAGATTCCCCCAGTAGCGGCGAGCGAACGGGGAACAGCCCAGAACCTGAATCAGTTTGTGCTTTAGTGGAAGCGTCTGGAAAGTCGCGCAGTAAAGGGTGACAGCCCCGTACACAAAAAGGCACTTATTGTGAGTTCGATGAGTAGGGCGGGACACGTGACATCCTGTCTGAATATGGGGGGACCATCCTCCAAGGCTAAATACTCCTGACTGACCGATAGTGAACCAGTACCGTGAGGGAAAGGCGAAAAGAACCCCGGCGAGGGGAGTGAAACAGAACCTGAAACCGTGTACGTACAAGCAGTGGGAGCACCTTCGTGGTGTGACTGCGTACCTTTTGTATAATGGGTCAGCGACTTATATTCTGTAGCAAGGTTAACCGTATAGGGGAGCCGCAGGGAAACCGAGTCTTAACNGGGCGTTAAGTTGCAGGGTATAGACCCGAAACCCGGTGATCTAGCCATGGGCAGGTTGAAGGTTGGGTAACACTAACTGGAGGACCGAACCGACTAATGTTGAAAAATTAGCGGATGACTTGTGGCTGGGGGGTGAAAGGCCAATCAAACCGGGAGATAGCTGGTTCTCCCCGAAAGCTATTTAGGTAGCGCCTCGTGAACTCATCTCCGGGGGTAGAGCACTGTTTCGGCCAGGGGGCCATCCCGGCTTACCGATCCGATGCAAACTGCGAATACCGGAGAATGTTATCACGGGAGACACACGGCGGGTGCTAACGTCCGTCGTGAAGAGGGAAACAACCCAGACCGCCAGCTAAGGTCCCAAAGTCATGGTTAAGTGGGAAACGATGTGGGAAGGCCCAGACAGCCAGGATGTTGGCTTAGAAGCAGCCATCATTTAAAGAAAGCGTAATAGCTCACTGGTCGAGTCGGCCTGCGCGGAAGATGTAACGGGGCTAAACCATGCACCGAAGCTGCGGCAGCGGACGTATCACCCGGGCACATTCACGGTAGTGGATAACGATTGACGGAGCGCAGCGACGTCAATGCGCCCATNAAAGTCGAGTGGGCCTCGGGATACGTCCGTTGGGTAGGGGAGCGTTCTGTAAGCCGTCGAAGGTGGACNGTGAGGTCTGCTGGAGGTATCAGAAGTGCGAATGCTGACATAAGTAACGATAAAGCGGGTGAAAAGCCCGCTCGCCGGAAGACCAAGGGTTCCTGTCCAACGTTAATCGGGGCAGGGTGAGTCGACCCCTAAGGCGAGGCCGAAAGGCGTAGTCGATGGGAAACGGGTTAATATTCCCGTACTGGGTGTTACTGCGAAGGGGGGACGGAGAAGGCTATGTTGGCCGGGCGACGGTTGTCCCGGTTTAAGCGTGCAGGCTTGAGTTCCAGGCAAATCCGGAACTCTTTAAGGCTGAGGCGTGATGACGAGGCACCACGGTGCTGAAGTGACAAATGCCCTGCTTCCAGGAAAAGCCTCTAAGCATCAGGTAACGACCAATCGTACCCCAAACCGACACAGGTGGTCAGGTAGAGAATACCAAGGCGCTTGAGAGAACTCGGGTGAAGGAACTAGGCAAAATGGTGCCGTAACTTCGGGAGAAGGCACGCTGGCGCGTAGGTGAAGCGACTTGCTCGCGGAGCTGAAGCCAGTCGAAGATACCAGCTGGCTGCAACTGTTTATTAAAAACACAGCACTGTGCAAACACGAAAGTGGACGTATACGGTGTGACGCCTGCCCGGTGCCGGAAGGTTAATTGATGGGGTTATCGCGCTGCGAGAAGCTCTTGATCGAAGCCCCGGTAAACGGCGGCCGTAACTATAACGGTCCTAAGGTAGCGAAATTCCTTGTCGGGTAAGTTCCGACCTGCACGAATGGCGTAATGATGGCCAGGCTGTCTCCACCCGAGACTCAGTGAAATTGAACTCGCTGTGAAGATGCAGTGTACCCGCGGCAAGACGGAAAGACCCCGTGAACCTTTACTACAGCTTGACACTGAACATTGAGCCTTGATGTGTAGGATAGGTGGGAGGCTTNGAAGCGTGGACGCCAGTCTGCGTGGAGCCAACCTTGAAATACCACCCTTTAACGTTTGATGTTCTAACCTGGCGCCGTAATCCGGCGTGGGGACAGTGTCTGGTGGGTAGTTTGACTGGGGCGGTCTCCTCCCAAAGAGTAACGGAGGAGCACGAAGGTCAGCTAATCACGGTCGGACATCGTGAGGTTAGTGCAATGGCATAAGCTGGCTTGACTGCGAGAGTGACGGCTCGGGCAGGTGCGAAAGCAGGTCATAGTGATCCGGTGGTTCTGAATGGAAGGGCCATCGCTCAACGGATAAAAGGTACTCCGGGGATAACAGGCTGATACCGCCCAAGAGTTCATATCGACGGCGGTGTTTGGCACCTCGATGTCGGCTCATCACATCCTGGGGCTGAAGTAGGTCCCAAGGGTACGGCTGTTCGCCGTTTAAAGTGGTACGCGAGCTGGGTTTAGAACGTCGTGAGACAGTTCGGTCCCTATCTGCCGTGGGCGCTGGAAGATTGAGAGGGGGTTGCTCCTAGTACGAGAGGACCGGAGTGAACGCACCGCTGGTGTTCGGGTTGTCATGCCAATGGCATTGCCCGGTAGCTAAGTGCGGAAAAGATAAGCGCTGAAAGCATCTAAGCGCGAAACTTGCCTCGAGATGAATCTTCCCTGGGTCCTTGAGACCCCTGAAGGGACGTTGAAGACGACGACGTTGATAGGCCGGGTGTGTAAGCGCAGCGATGCGTTGAGCTAACCGGTACTAATGACCCGTGAGGCTTAACCTTACAACGCCAGAAGCGTTCTGGGTTGTGTTGAGGGACGAAGAGATATTTTCAGCTTGAACCGGATAAAGAATTAGCGGGAACGAAAGATTTTTTGCTGATGCAAGGCGGCAAGTGCAGTAAATGAAGGAGCATACTGAGGTATGTGACTGAGTTTACAAGCGCGGCCAACGCGGCATCAGTGAAAAAGATTCGTTTCGTGCACCAGAATTTGCCTGGCGGCTTTAGCGCGGTGGTCCCACCTGACCCCATGCCGAACTCAGAAGTGAAACGCCGTAGCGCCGATGGTAGTGTGGGGTCTCCCCATGCGAGAGTAGGGAACTGCCAGGCATCAAATTAAGCAAAAGGCCATCCCGCGGGATGGCCTTTTTGCGTTGTGATAATTCAGTAAAATTTAATTCAATCCTGCTACCCATCCGCTTATCTCTGACGAAATTGATGTAAACATCATGCTTTTGTCACCACTTTGTCATCATCTGCGATGTAATGAAACATTTTCAACTATTCGATGAGTGCTCGACTTTCATATCATGTGACGATATCTTTAGCTATCTGGATGTCTAAACATGTAAGCGTATGCAATGAGGAAATAGGCGATGCCAATCAGGGTACCCGATGAATTACCTGCGGTGAGTTTTCTGCGCAACGAGAATGTCTTTGTTATGACCTCTACCCGCGCCAGCACTCAGATGATCCGCCCTTTAAAAGTACTGGTGCTGAATCTGATGCCGAAGAAGATCGAAACGGAGAACCAGTTCCTGCGATTGCTGTCTAACTCTCCATTGCAGATCGATATCCAGCTATTACGTATCGATACACGCGAATCCCGCAATACGCCGTCGGAACATCTGAATAATTTCTACTGTAATTTCGAAGACATACAGAATGATAACTTTGATGGGTTGATTGTAACCGGCGCGCCGCTTGGACTGGTTGATTTCTGCGATGTTGCCTACTGGCCACAAATTCATAAGGTACTACATTGGGCGAAGGAGCACGTCACTTCCACGCTGTTTGTCTGTTGGGCAGTACAAGCCGCATTAAACATTTTGTATGGCATTCCTAAGCAAACACGCAATAGCAAACTGTCTGGCGTATTTGACCACCAAATATTACATCCGCATGCTCTGCTAACTCGTGGTTTTGATGATAGTTTCCTGGCGCCTCATTCACGTTATGCTGACTTCCCTACGGGACTACTACGTGATTATACCGACCTGGAGATATTTGCCGAATCAGAACATACCGGCGCGTACCTGTTTGCCAGCAAGGATAAACGTCTCGCTTTCGTTACCGGTCATCCTGAATATGATGCGTTAACCTTAGCGGGTGAATATCACCGGGATTATGAAGCAGGCTTGAATCCGGAAGTACCGTTTAACTATTTTCCGCAAGACAACCCGCAGCTGCCTCCGCGTGCCAGCTGGCGCAGTCACGGTAACCTGCTGTTCTCTAACTGGCTAAACTACTACGTTTACCAGATCACGCCGTTCGATCTGCGCCATATGAATCCAACGCTGGATTGATCTGCCGGGGGATTATCATCTCAACGTGTCTCTGCCGGGTTTAGCGGCGATGGGTGGCAGCGTATGCACCAGCAGCCTGTACCAGTCATCCTAATCGCCTGATGTTAGTGGATAACCAGCCTCTGGCAAAAGGAATGGCTTACTGGCTGCCAGCACAGCATCCTTAACTTTGGCTACAGTAGTGCCAGCGATAGAGAACCGCCAAAGTTCATGGAAATGATGTTTCTGTTATAATGACAATAAATAGCCGTTGACCCTTAATTAAATCTGTCTTTAGTGCTAAATCCTATTTTAGTTAATTTATAACTGGATATAAATATCTGAGGATAGAACCCGCTGTGCGGTGAATATTATAGCGGATATCATGTCAGAGGATCTGAAAAGCCAGGCATTACACCCGGTTTTGGAAATAACATTTTTTCGTATCAGATGGTCATCTCTCTTTGAATTTAACTCAATTTAAGGATCCGGCTTTAATTCAGTACGCCATTTATAATCTGCCTGTCAGTTTTAATCTGATGATTTTCCATTTTCAGAAGCTTATTCATTGATTCACCTTGCGCAAGGAGTATGTTAGTGTTCACTAACCTATAATTTTTGGAAAAAGTTTTGCAGCAATACGTTCTTTTCGCATTCTGCGCCAGAGGCTTGTGGCAAAGAGTCAATACGGCATATTGTTGAGGTGAATCAGTGAGTTGTTGCGCCCGGTTGCCGGCCAGAAATCAACTTACAATATGGCTGCGAGTATTAAAAATTAATCATGCTGTCTGACGGCACCCTGCTATCTGAGGCTATTGGTGCACCATCAGTTTAATATCGACTTAACGCGATCTGGCATTTCAGCTCATTTTGTCAGGGAACCGGCGCAACGCCGCCACAAAACACGGATTTATATTTTTTCATAAAATATTTTATCTGAATATCAGCTAAAATAAGCGGCGTGTAGCTCGCGCGATTGATATGCGGTGTTTTTAACTTAGGGAGGTCAATACCGGTGTTAACTCTGCTTAACCTTTTTGCTGCCGTCGCGTTATTGGTATGGGGAACTCATATCGTGCGGACGGGGATCATGCGTGTCTATGGTGCTGATTTGCGACGGGTACTGAGCCGCAGCATGGCCAAAAAACCCCTGGCATTTCTGGCCGGTATTGGCGTGACTGCGCTGGTACAAAGCAGTAATGCCACCACCATGCTGGTCACCTCGTTTGTGGCACAGGAACTGGTGGGACTATCCCCGGCGTTGGTGATCATTCTCGGCGCTGATGTGGGGACTGCGCTGATGGCACGCATCCTGACATTCGATCTCTCCTGGCTTTCACCGCTATTTATCTTTTTTGGCGTGGTGTTCTTTCTGGGGCGCAAGCAGACCCGCGCCGGTCAGTTAGGTCGTGCCAGCATTGGCCTGGGATTAATTCTGCTGGCGCTGCAGCTGATTGTTGCCGCTGCCACGCCCATGACTCAGGCCGCCGGGGTAAAAGTGCTGTTTTCATCACTGACCGGGGATGTGATGCTCGACGCTCTGATCGGCGCACTGTTTGCCATTATCAGTTACTCAAGCCTGGCGGCGGTATTGCTAACTGCCACGCTGGCAGCTACCGGGGTTATCTCTTTTAAAGTGGCATTATGTCTGGTGATCGGCGCTAATCTTGGCAGCGGACTGTTAGCGATGTTGAACAACAGTGCGTCTAACGCCGCCGGTAAACGGGTGGCGCTCGGCAGCCTGCTGTTTAAATTTATTGGCTCACTGCTGGTCCTGCCATTTATCGACCCGCTGGCGAACTGGCTGGAGAAGATGCCGGTTAACAATGAAGAGTTAGTGATTTTCTTCCATGTGTTTTATAACCTGCTCCGCTGCCTGATCATGGTGCCCTTTGTCGCGCCGATGGCCACATTATGCCAGCGGCTGATCCGCGATGAAGCGGAAACCGATTTGCGACTCAAACCCAAACACCTGGACAGCGCATCGCTCGATACTCCGGCACTGGCGCTGGCGAATGCGGCGCGCGAAACGCTGCGTATGGGGGATGTACTGGAACAGATGCTCATCACCTTCAGCAAGGTGGTGCATGGTCAACGGCGTGAAGATCGGGAAATACGCAAGCTTGATGACGATGTCGATGTATTGTATACCGCCATTAAACTCTATCTTGCGCAGATGCCGAAAGAAGATCTGCCGGAAGAAGATTCGCGCCGCTGGGCGGAAACGATTGAAATGGCACTCAATCTGGAAATGGCCGGAGATATTCTTGAACGGATGAGTGGTGATGTGGCTGATAAGTCGCTGGCGGCAGGACGGGCCTTTTCACTGGAAGGCATGAAGGAGCTGGATGCCCAGCTGGAGTTGCTCACCAGTAATTTGCGTCTCAGTCTGTCGGTGTTTTTATCTCGCGATATCACCAGCGCCAAACGGCTGCGTCGCGCCAAGCACCGTTTTCGCATCACCAACCGCCGCTACTCATACACACACGTTGAGCGCCTGCATCAGCAGAATGTACAGAGCATGGAAACCAGTTCGCTGCATTTGGGGCTGTTGGGCGATATGAAGCGTCTGAACTCGCTGTTTTGTGCGGTCGCTTACAGCGTGCTGGAAGTGCCTGATGACGAACGCGTTGAGGAGTGAGTGGTGACTATCTCACCATTGGCAAGGTGCCATCGAGCCGGCCACCGTTACATTCACTGACTGTGCGGCGAAGAAAACCGGGCAAGGCCCGGTTTCAGTATCATTCAAAGATATTACGGTGCAGCGTCTGCACGATTTTCTCGGCATCATTACCTGGCACCAGGAAGCAGAGGTTATAGCTGCTTGCGCCGTAACAGATCATGCGCAGATTAAACGGCTCCAGCACGCCGAACACTTCTTTGCCGACACCACAGGCCCTGGAGAGTTGATTACCAATAATCGCCACCAGC
Source organism: Erwinia pyrifoliae DSM 12163 (assembly GCF_000026985.1). NCBI lineage: Bacteria > Pseudomonadati > Pseudomonadota > Gammaproteobacteria > Enterobacterales > Erwiniaceae > Erwinia > Erwinia pyrifoliae. The sequence goes on along the minus strand of NC_017390.1, from coordinate 3,648,816 downwards.
GCCAGGTTCTCTTCCACTTCCACCCGACACAGGGAGGACAACTCTGTCAGTAGCGCCTGAGTCAGCAGACTGTCGCCGGTCGAGGTCGAACCGGTGGTATCCAACGTCAGTGCCACGCTCACTTCAGAAGTGGTAATCAGGTCTACGGAGATACGGTGACGTGCAAGGATATTAAATACTTCAGCAAGGAAGCCGTGTGCGTGCAGCATATTCAGGCTGTGCAGCGTCAGTAACGTCTGCTTGCGGCGCAGCGCCAGAGCGCGGAACAGCGGTGGGTTACGGGTTTCATTGCATACCATTGTTCCCCCAGCCGACGGATTTTTACTGGAGCCGACAAACACCGGGATATCGCTGCGCACGGCAGGCAACAGAGTGGCCGGATGCAACACCTTGGCACCGAAGGTCGCCATTTCAGCGGCTTCTTCAAAGGTGATCTCGTCAATACGTTTGGCAGAAGGGACCACGCGTGGGTCGGTGGTGTAAATACCCGGTACATCGGTCCAGATATCAATGCGGGTGGCGTGTAGCGCCTCCCCCAGCAGTGCGGCGGTATAGTCACTGCCGCCACGGCCCAGCGTAGTGGTACGGCCTTGCGCTTCGCTACCGATAAAGCCTTGGGTGACGATTAAGGCTTCGTCAGTGCGGGGCTTCAGCTGGCTGTTGACCAGGTCCTGCAGGGCTGCGGATTCCGGCTCGGCGCGGCCAAAACGGTCATTGGTAAGCATGACTTTACGTACATCAAACCACTCGGCAGCCACGTCGCGCTGGCGCAGGACTTCAACAAACAGCAGGGTGGACATTAGCTCACCGTGGCCGACCAGCTCATCGGTCAGCGCAGTCGAAGTCGCCAGTGCGGCGGCATCAGACAGCGCGCTGAGATTTTCCAGTATGCGGTCGATTTCCTCACGGATAACGCCCGGATGGTTAAGCGGGTTGATAATCGCGTATTGAATTTGGCGGATTTCATCCAGCAGGGCAGTGCGCTGTTCCTGCTGCTGCCCTTCAGCCAGCGCAACCAGCAGATTGGTCACGCCCGCCGACGCGGAGAGAACCACCAGACGCACGTCGGGGTTAGACAACACCACATCGGCACTGCGGTTCATAGCGGTATAGTCGGCAACGCTGGTGCCGCCAAATTTCGCCACGATCAGATTTTGAGACATTACGATGACTACCTTCGTGTCAGGATTTATTACATCAGCTTGGCACAAGGAAAGGACATAACCGGGGGAAGCCGTAGAAGAAACCACTACGAGTCACCCAGAAGCGCCCCACCTTGCCGCCCGACTACCGGACGTTGCTGGTGACAACCCAGAGGATTCAGCCCCTGCGGTCGATACGCCCCACACCGCGTGGTTGATACCTCGGCGTCGCTCCCCCTGATGTGTTATCGATGGATTCGGTTCCTCCAACACACTGCCTGGGCGACGCGCCTCTTCTGGCTTGCGCACGGATGCGCAAGTTGCGGCATACAAATATCGGGTTATGGCTCTGCTGTCAACGCCTGTCGCCTGTCGAGTGTGCATTTTTATTTAATCCCCTTTGGTATCATCTGCGCTAATAATTTTTGGTCTGAAAATGACCATGCAGATCGAAAGCGCCAACTTTTATCAGAACTGTTTAGGCTATAATTTTTTGTCATATCAGCGTATTAATAGTCATACTCAAAGCCTGAGTCGAGCTGCCCTCACCGGCTGAATACCCATCTTATGGGACGATAGCCGTCACCTGTTGCAGGAAAAGGAGAGTCAATATCCCGTAGCGGGTAACATATCGTCCGGCCTGAATGATGATTCTTAATTAAAAAGAGTATGTTGCTATGAAAAATATCAATCCGACTAAAACCGCAGCCTGGAAGGCGCTGCAGCAGCATTTTGAACAGATGAAAGATGTCCATATTGCTGACCTTTTCGCCACGGATGCCAACCGGTTTGCTGCTTTCTCCGCCACGTTCAACGATCGGATGCTGGTGGATTTCTCAAAAAACCGCATTACCCGTGAAACGCTGGAAAAATTGCAGGCGCTGGCGAAAGAGACTGACTTACAGAGCGCGATTAAGTCGATGTTTTCCGGTGAGAAGATCAACCGTACCGAAGACCGCGCGGTGCTGCATGTCGCGCTGCGTAACCGCAGTAATACGCCAATCGTCGTTGACGGCAAAGATGTGATGCCAGAGGTGAACGCGGTACTGGCGAAGATGAAAGCCTTCTCCGAACGCATTATTAGCGGCGAATGGAAAGGTTTTACCGGAAAGGCCATCACCGATGTGGTGAATATAGGTATTGGTGGTTCCGATCTGGGTCCGTTTATGGTGACAGAAGCGCTGCGTCCGTATAAGAACCATCTTAAAATGCATTTCGTTTCCAACGTCGACGGCACCCATATTGCTGAAACGTTGAAAATGCTAAGCCCGGAAACCACACTGTTCCTCGTCGCCTCAAAAACGTTCACCACCCAGGAAACCATGACCAATGCCCATAGCGCGCGTGAATGGTTCCTGACCTCTGGCCAACCGCAGGATGTGGCGAAGCACTTTGCCGCATTATCGACTAACGGTAAGGCGGTGAGTGAGTTTGGAATTGATACCGACAATATGTTTGAATTCTGGGACTGGGTGGGTGGCCGTTACTCGATGTGGTCAGCGATTGGCCTGTCTATCGTGCTTTCTATCGGTTTCGAAAACTTTGAGAAACTGCTGGACGGTGCACATGCTATGGATCGCCACTTCGCGGATACGCCAGAAGAAAAAAACCTGCCGATACTGCTGGCGCTGATCGGTATCTGGTACAACAACTTCTTTGGTGCAGAAACTGAAGCGATCCTGCCATACGACCAGTATATGCACCGTTTTGCTGCCTATTTCCAGCAGGGCAATATGGAGTCTAATGGTAAGTACGTCGATCGTGCCGGCAATGCGGTTTCTTACCAGACTGGCCCAATCATCTGGGGAGAGCCGGGTACTAACGGACAGCATGCGTTTTACCAGCTGATCCATCAGGGCACCAAGCTGGTACCTTGTGACTTTATCGCCCCGGCGGTGTCGCATAATAAGCTGAGCGACCACCACAGCAAGCTGCTGTCGAACTTCTTTGCCCAGACTGAAGCGCTGGCGTTTGGTAAATCGCGAGAGGTGGTGGAACAAGAGTTTGCCGATGCCGGCAAGGACGCAAAATCAGTCGAACACATCGTGCCTTACAAGGTATTTGAGGGTAATCGTCCTACCAACTCGATCCTGCTGCGCGATATCACTCCGTACACCCTTGGTGCGCTGGTTGCGCTGTATGAGCACAAGATCTTCACTCAGGGCGCAATACTCAACATCTTCAGCTTTGATCAATGGGGCGTTGAACTGGGTAAACAACTGGCCAGCCGCATTCTGCCTGAGCTGTCTGGTGCGTCAGAAGTCAGCAGCCATGACAGTTCGACTAACGGGCTGATTAACCGTTATAAAGTCTGGCGTTAATTGTTGATGCGTTAAACCTGGGGGGCCGCTTTTCTGCTGGCCCCGTTACGGCCTTAGCCTCCATATCCTGGGGCTTTTTATCAGGTGTGCGGCAAAACCCTGTGCTTCATGGCGGGGAGCGATATTTGTATCGGGTGATTGCTGATGCTGGTTGACAATAGGCTAAATTTCCATCGTCGCCGCGTTGAGCTGGCTTTTTCTGGTGTTTGAAGTGGAAATCGTTATGCCGTACGGGGCTAAAACGTGGGTAAATAGCCTAAGTTTTTTCCTAAAAGAGTCGTAAAAAGTGCATTTTTCAAGTGGGAAATTCCTAAAATTTCAAGCTGATAACGACGACAAAAAAAGGTAGTGATCCATTTATCTTGATGAAAAATAGATTTTTTTCTGCAAATGAAGCGGTTTACCAACGTGATGTGATTCAGAACTCGCCGTAATGATTATTCGGAATTTAATTCTAATTATTATTGGTTGTTTGAGCATATATTTTAACTAAAACCTAAAATATAGGTTATTAATCTAATTTTTATCTTTTTTTTGGCTTTTATAAACAGACGATATACTTCGCGTAATGACGGGAACCCTCCGCTGCTTTCTCACCATTAATTTTACATACTGGTGATGCCAGAAATCATCCCGGTCCTGGCATCCATTCATTTATTGAAGGGAAAATGTAATGAAAAAAGGCTTATGGGCTGCTGCAGCCATAATGTATTTAGCGGGCGCTTCTGGCGCCATCGGCGCCGAGCCAGCGGGAGCGCCCACTGGTGGTTCAAATGGTGGTTCAGCCGGTGCCGAAGCCGGTGCCATATCGGCCGGTGCCACCACTGCCGTGGGTATTGGTGTGGTCGGCGCTTTGGCCGGTATTGCCGTAGCCTCGACTGGCGGCAGAAATAGTGGTTCCAATACCGCAATCAATACAACTGTAGCCACGACGCCCTAAGTACCTAAAACTAATCATAACCACACGTTTGTGTGGTTATTTTTTAGCTTTGCTCTCTTTTTTTCAAGGATCCCTCGTTGCGAAACCTACCACTGCTGATGCTGCTTTGCCTGTTGCTTCAGGCCTGTAACCAAACTCAAAAAGGAATGGGTGAAACCCTGCGGTTGGCCCTGGTCGGCGCAGATGACATCCGGTTAACTAACGAACAGATAAACCACCTGCCGTACGCCAGTATATATCTGCGAATAAACGGCGGACAGCAGCTTTTTGTGGTGCTGGGCTACAACGAGAACGGCCAACAGAAGTGGATAACGCGTGATAAAGCGATGCTGGTCACTGAGCATGGCAGACTGGTGAAAACCCTGGGATTGGCGGATAACCTCAATGAGGTTAGCAACCTGCAGCATGACCCGCTGCGTGATGCGCTGCATCTTAGCGAAGGGGCGAACTGGAGCCGTACTCTTAGCTGGACGGAAAACGGCAAGGCGCGAGCCGATACGGCGACGTCGCGCTTTACTCGTGGGCAAGACGCGGTGCTGCAACTTGCCGGTCGGTCGGTTGCATGCCACGTCTGGCAGGAAGAGGTCGCGCTGGCTAAAAATGGTGCATCCTGGCTTAATAGGTTCTGGGTAGATGCCTCCAGCGGGCAGATACGTCAGTCACAGCAAATACTGGGAGCAGACTCTCTCTCCATCGACGTCACTATCCTGAAGCCGGCAATATGATGAAAAAAACCTTAACATTACTCGCCGGGATAGTAGCAGCGCTTACGCTGCAGGCCCGTGCGGACAGCCAGGTCAACATTTTTTATCCTGGACAGAACCAGCCTCTGGTGGTCAATCATATGGCGGATCTGCAACAGTTGGTTACCAACCCTGCGCTGGCGGAAAAAACCTGGTGGCCAGGCACGACGATCGCCGAAAAGCGGGCGACGGCGGTTGCGATCCAACAGCAGCAGCAACTTTTGGCGCGCTTACAGACGTGGCGCGATCGGCTGCGTAATGAAGGTGATGACACACAGGCAGTAGCAGTGGATAACGTCCGTCAGCAGATCGCCGTGCTAAAGGTTACCGGGCGTCAAATCGTTAATCTGGATCCGGACTGGGTGCGGTTAAGGCCGCAGGACAATCGTTGGCTGCAGGGTGAGTACAGCGTCTATACGCTGAATGAGCCGACCTCGATAACTCTGGCTGGCGTCATTGAAAAAACGGGAAAAACGCCGTGGGCGGCGGGACGTTCAGCGGTGGAGTATCTCGATGCACATCCACGCATGAGCGGGGCCGAACGTAGCACCGCGCTGCTGATTTCCCCCGGCGGCGAAGTCACGGAGATCCCGGTGGCGTACTGGAACCGCCGCCATGTCGAGCCACAGGCGGGCAGTACTTTGTTTATTGGCTTCTCCGCCTGGACGCTACCGCGCGCCTACGCCGATCTCAACTCGCAGATCGTTTCTGTCCTGACGCACCGGATCCCTGACTGATGAAAAAACGTTATCTCCTCAGCCTGCTGTCGCTTTCCGTTGCCTGTGCCTGCCAGGCTCGGGCAGATATCTATCCCGACCCGATTGGCCCGTCACAGTCTGACTTCGGCGGGGTGGGTTTGTTGCAAGTGCCCAGTGCGCGCATGGCGCAAGACGGTGAGTTCAGCGTTAACTATCGCTATAACGATCAGTATCTTTTTTACTCATCTTCGATGCAGCTTTTCCCGTGGCTGGAAGCCACTATTCGCTATACCGATGTCAAAACCCGCGAGTACAGCGCGGATTCCAGTTTCTCCGGCAGCCAAACCTACAAAGATAAAGCTTTTGACCTTAAGCTGCGGCTATGGGAAGAGGATTACTGGCTACCGCAGGTCTCCGTGGGATCGCGCGATCTGGGCGGTACCGGGCTGTTTGACAGTGAGTATCTGGTGGCCAGCAAAGCCTGGGGGCCGTTTGATTTCACCCTCGGTTTTGGCTGGGGTTATCTCGGCAACAGCGGTACGGTGAAAAATCCGTTCTGTTCGATAGGTCATAAATATTGCTATCGCGCTAATGGCGGCGGTACTGCCGGTTCGTTAAGCGCCAGCGAGATGTTTAAAGGGCCAACGGCGTTTTTTGGCGGGATGGAATATCAGACACCGTGGCAGCCGCTACGCCTGAAGGTGGAGTATGAAGGCAATGATTATCAGGATGACTTTGCCGGGAAACTTAAGCAGAACAGCAAGGTTAACGTGGGAGCCATTTACCGTCTGACCGACTGGGCAGATGTCAACGTCAGCTACGAGCGTGGTAACACCTTGATGGCCGGCTTTACCCTACGCACCAATTTTAACGATCTGCATCAAAATCAGATTGATAGCATCAAACCGTCCTATAACCCGCAGCCGCAGGAACGCTTCCTCGATCCGACCGTGACCGCAGAACAGCTAAACCAGCTGAAGTATAACGCCGGGCTGGATGCGCCGAATGTGCAGGTGGACGGCAGTACCCTGTATGTCACCGGAGAACAGGCTAAATACCGTAATACCCAGCTCGGCGTGGATCGTGCCAATGTGATTATGGCGAATCATCTGCCGGCCGGTATCGATACGCTACGCGTGACCCAGACGCGTAGCAATATGCCGCAGGTCACCACGCAAACCGATGTCGCCAGCCTGCAACGTCAGCTGGCGGGTTATCCACTCGGGAAGGAAGAAACATTACAGCAGCAGCGAGTTAACCCGATTGCGCCGGGGCATGTTGAGCAGGGATTCCACATCAGTGACGAGCGCCTGGACTACGACCTCTCACCGGTTCTTGACCAGTCGGTAGGGGGGCCGGAAAGTTTTTATCTGTACCAGGTTGGCGTGATGGCCAACGCCAGCTTCTGGCTAACAGATCATCTGCTGCTGGATGGCAGCCTGTTCGGCAACCTGTCCAATAACTACGACAAATTTAGCTACGACGGCGCGCCGAAGGATTCGACGCTGCCACGGGTGCGCACCCACATTCGTGATTACGTTGAAAATAACGTGTATGTGAGTAACCTGCAGATTAACTACATGCATGAGCTGGGGAACGGGTTCTACGGCCAGCTCTACGGTGGCTATCTGGAAACGATGTTCGGTGGTGTCGGGGGCGAAGTGCTGTATCGCCCGCTGGATGTCAGCTGGGCGGTTGGGGTGGATGCGAACTATGTCAGGCAGCGCGACTGGAACAATATGATGCAGTTCACCGACTATACGGCAAAGGTGGGCAATATCACCGGTTACTGGCAGCCGTGGTTTATGCGTAACGTGCTGGTAAAAGCCAGCGTTGGCCAATATCTGGCCGAGGATAAAGGCGTTACGCTGGACGTGTCGAAACGCTTTGACAGTGGGATTATCGTTGGGGCTTATGCCACTAAAACCAACGTCTCGGCGCAAGAGTACGGCGAAGGGGACTTTACCAAAGGTTTCTATATTTCCGTGCCGCTGGATGTGTTCAGCGTTACACCAATACGGGATCGTGCGCAGATTAACTGGACGCCGCTGACGCGTGATGGTGGTCAGATGTTGGGACGTAAATACCCGCTGTATAATATGACCAGCGATCGCGACGCCAGCTACCGATAATTCGCAGGGCTTGCTTTGGGCAAGATGCGCAAGATGCCTGCCCGCCAGCAGCCGCGATCGGGCGTATATTGGCGTGTCCATGTGCTTCATGCTTTGCTGCGCCGTTAAGCCGTTTTACCGGGAAACGGCAGCATCACTGTTGCCGGGATGTCTTGTGATCTGCATCACGTTAAAGCATATTGTCGCCGTCGTGAACCCCGACGGCGACAATGACTTTTTGAGGTGTAACATGACTTCCCCTGTGCGCAATACTCCGGCCATTCGCTTAGCATTTGCCCTGCAAATGGTGTTAAACGCTGGCCTGATTGTTCTTGCCTGTATTTTGATTATCTTCCTCGGCAAAGAGACCATGCATCTCGGCAATGTGTTGCTGAATACCGGAGAACAAACCTCGTCCTATCTACTGATTGATGGCATCGTCATCTATTTTCTCTATTTCGAGTTCATTGCCCTAATCATCAAGTACTTCCAGTCGGGTTATCACTTCCCGCTGCGCTATTTCGTTTATATCGGTATTACCGCAATTATTCGCCTGATCATCGTCGATCATAAAAACCCGTTTGATACCCTGGCCTACTCGATAGCGATCCTGATCTTAGTCATCACCCTGTGGCTGGCGAACACCAATAGCCTGAAGCGCGAATAACTGCTGGCCAACGCCTGCTCCAGCCCAGCCGCGTGGGCTGTGGCAGGCTCAACGCGGCAAAAATCTGCCACGCATTGATAGGTTTGCTGGCAGGGTCTGCGTTACACTGGCGCACCGAAATTTTTACGGAGAAGTGCTATGGCGGAGAACGCGCTGTCGCTATTACGCGCGATCGAATGGCTCCCCGACTCATCACCCTTGCTGACCGCCCCTCTGCTTGACTGGCTGCTGGAAGTCGACTCCATGACCCGGCGGTTTGAAGGCCACTGTCAGTTAGTCACGGTTAATCTGTTACGTGAGGGGTTTGTCAGCCCACAGGAAATCGCGCAAGAGGTTGTTCTGCTGCCGGCAGAAAGCCGTTACTGGCTGCGTGAGATTGAGCTGTGTGCCGACGGGGTGCCGTGGCTGGTGGCGCGGACGCTGGTGCCTGAGTCAACGCTGATTGGCCCGGAGCAGAAGTTACAGCAGTTGGGCACCGTACCGCTGGGGCGTTATCTTTTTGCTTCCTCAGCCTTAACCCGTGACTTCATCGACGTTGGCCAGAGCGCAGGTCTGTGGGCGCGACGCTCGCGTTTACGCCTGTCGGGAAAGCCGCTGTTACTCACCGAACTGTTTTTACCCGCTTCCCCGCTGTATGGAAGCCTGGCAAAAGGGGCGCTGTAGCATGGAGAGAAGCGTGCAAATGAGTCGGTTCTCGGCTTACTGCCGTCTGATGCGCATCGATAAACCTATTGGTTCATTGCTGCTGCTATGGCCCACATTATGGGCGCTGTGGCTGGCGGGGATGCAGGTCCCACCGCTCAAGGTGCTGTCGGTCTTTGTGCTGGGCGTCTTCTTTATGCGTGCGGCGGGCTGTGTCGTCAATGATTTTGCCGACCGCAAAATTGACGGACACGTTAAGCGCACCCGTGAGCGGCCGTTGCCAAGCGGCGCGGTGACAGCGCGCGAGGCGAAGCTGCTGTTTGCCGGGCTGGTGCTTGTCTCCTTCGCGTTGGTAATGACGATGAACAGCATGACCATCTGGCTGTCGCTGGGCGGGCTGGGTTTGGCCTGGATGTACCCGTTTATGAAGCGTTACACCCATCTGCCACAGGTGGTGCTGGGGGCGGCGTTTGGCTGGGCGATCCCGATGGCGTGGGCGGCGGTGAGCGAAAGCGTGCCGCTAAGCTGCTGGCTGCTGTTCCTGGCGAATATTTGCTGGACGGTGGCTTACGATACGCAATACGCGATGGTTGACCGCGATGACGATGTGAAAATCGGCGTGAAATCTACCGCAATCCTGTTTGGCCGTTATGACAAACTGATTATTGGCATGTTGCAGTTGGCGACATTGCTTCTGCTGACGTTGGTTGGCTGGCGGATGGGGCTGAACGGGGTCTTTTACGGCACGGTTCTGGCTGCGGGCGCGCTGTTTATCTATCAGCAAAAGCTGATCGCCCGGCGTCAGCGCGAGCTGTGCTTCAAGGCTTTTCTGAACAACAACTGGGTAGGGTTGCTGCTGTTTATCGGCGTGGCGCTCAGCATCGGATAATAATCAGCATTGGATAATAAAAAGAGCCGCTGGAAAACCAGCGGCTCTGATGCATCGGGTCGCACCGTTTTGCCCGGCGCGACCGCCACACCACATCACTCGTGCCCGACCGCACTCTCAATGGTCATTCTCACATCCTGTGTTATCAGGTCAGCCAGCAGCTGGTAAACCTGCCCGGTACGCTCAATCTGAGCATCGCCGGAATCGCTGATATAGCCTTCATCACGCAGGGTTAACACCAGAGAGGTGAATACCGCTTTGTCGAAGAACTCCGGGGCGTTAATACCGTGCAGCACCGACAGGCGCTGCGCCATAGTGCGACTTTCTTTCTCCAGCGTGCCACGGTTAATCGTCGGATCGGCACTGAGGATTGAGAAAGTAATGGCGTAGCGTTGCAGGGTTTCGCGTACGCCGGCGGCCAGCAATTGCAGGGTGTGGAAACGCGCGGCGCTCAGACGCAGACGGCTATCTTCCGCTATCAGCAGCCCCTGGCGAGCCATTTCAGCCACTAATGCGTCCAGCAAGTCAGGCAGCTCTTGCTCCTGCCAACGCAGGAACAGTTCGCTTTTGAGCATAGGATAAATCACGCCTGCCTGGCGCAGCAGTTCGCTGCGGCTCACTTCGCGGTGCTGCATCAGAATGGCGGCGATCAGCGACGGCATGACCAGCATATGGTGAATGTTATTGCGATAATAGGTCATCAGCACCGCCTGCTCGCGCGGCAGAATGACGATTTCACCAATGCTGTCCTGCTCCAGCTCAAACTTATTCATGCCGAGCGCGTGCTCAAGCAGTGCCTCAGGCGCCAGGGCTGGCACGGTGGAGTCAGGAGAGTACGGCACGTTACGTAACAACTGTACGTAGCAGTCAAGCTGCCCGGTGAGCTGTTCACGGGTCATGGAGCGCTGACGTGAAGCCAGCAGCGCGGTAACACACAGGTTCATGGCATTCGCCGCCCCGGCGTTATTAATCCGTACCATGACCTGCTGCGCAATATCATTAACCGCCGGGGTTAACCATGCCGGGCGCTGGGATTCAATCGGATCGATGGCCTCACGCCACTCTGGCACCTGCTGGTTGAGGTAGCTGACCAGCGGTAGCGGCTCACCAAAGTTAACGTAACCCTGGCCGAGGTTACGCAGCTTGCGCAGTCCGCGTACCATCGACATAAAGCCCTCTTTCTCTTTGGTCGCTCCGCGCAGCTCTTTGGCGTAGGTTCCTACTTCCATCACATGTTCGTACCCGATGTAGATCGGCACCAGGGTGATGGGGCGATTGCCGCCGCGCAGCATCGCCTGAATGGTCATCGACAGCGTACCCGTTTTGGGATCGAGCAAACGGCCAGTACGTGAGCGCCCACCTTCCACGAAATACTCAACCGAATAACCACGGGTGAACAGTTCGCCGAGGTATTCACGGAACACCGTCGCATAAAGTTTGTTGCCCTTAAAGGTGCGGCGAATAAAGAACGCGCCCAGGCGACGGAAGATCGGCCCGGCTGGCCAGAAATTCAGGTTAATCCCGGCGGCAATATGCGGCGGTACCAGACCCTGGTGATACAGCACGTAAGAGAGCAGCAGATAATCCATATGGCTGCGGTGGCACGGCACATACACAATTTCGTGCCCGTCCTGCGCCAGCTGGCGCACGCGCTCGCCGCCGTTAACGTTAATGCCCTGGTAGAGTTTGCTCCAGGTCCAGCCCATGATGCGGTCTGTGAGGCGAATCGCCTCGTAAGAGAAGTCGGCAGCGACCTCCTCCATCAGTTCTATCGCATTCTGTTGCGCTTTCTCGTGGGAGATCTTCTTGCTGCGCGCCTCATCCTCTACCGCTTTAGCGATGGCCTTGGACTGTAACAGTTTATTGAACAGATCCTGACGTACCGGCAGGCGTGGCCCGACTGCCGCCAAACGCTGGCGGGCAAAGTGCATGCGCGCAACGCGGGCCAGCTTCTGGGCGATAATTTTGTCGGTGCCGTGTTCTGTTGCCATGTGGCGCAGCGACACCATCGGTGAGAAACGCACAAAACTGTCACGGCCTAACCACAATACGGCAAAGAATTTCTGGATGCCGTTCAGCACGCGCAGATGCGGCTGATCGTCGCCCTGCACCTCGCGGCCTGGGGCGCGTCCAAACATCACCGAGACGGGCACCATCTGGACATCAAGTTCCGGATGGTTGCGGTGCAAATCCAGATAGTCATGGAACAGCTTAACCGACTCCAGATTCGGGACGAAATAGGGGAATACGCGCGGGCCATCATGGATAAAGACGTGGCGTGGCAGCAAATTGCCATCGATATCCAGCGGTTCCAGCGGATCGGGCAAGTCCTGTTTGCGACACTGATCGCGCAGCGCAAGGAGATCGGCCTTTGAATCATAAGGCAGTACGTACATAATAGGGCGCGACGTATCAAGCCCGAGTTCAGCAACCGGCTCGGCCGGAATTGCTTTACTTTTTACCAGTAATTTAACCGGTAAATTCAATAAGTTATAATATAAATTACGCCAACCTGACATAGATAAAATAAAGCCTCTTGTTAGCAAAGCGACGCAAGCATACCAGAAAGTGCCAGCGGAATCTGTGATGTTACAAAACCAGAACATCCAGTGAATGACATTCAACTTCTTAAAGGACTATCTCATTATGGCAAATAACGCTACCGGATTGATGCGAATTATTAAGGCTGCCGGGTATTCCTGGAAAGGTCTGCGCGGCGCATGGCGGCATGAAGCGGCCTTTCGCCAGGAAGCTGCGGCAGCGATTATCGCCATTGTTATTGCTGGTTTTCTTAATGTCGACGCGATAACTCGTGTGCTGCTGATAGGCTCCGTCGTGATGGTGATCATCGTCGAGATCCTGAATAGCGCCATCGAAGCGGTCGTAGACCGTATTGGTCATGAAATCCATCCCCTCGCCGGCCGGGCAAAAGACATGGGTTCCGCCGCCGTATTGATAACGATTTTGTTGGCCGTCTTAGTTTGGATCATGCTGCTGCTGCCGCTTTTGTGATGAGTCACTCAGAAAACTCAACAAATTGAATTTAGCCCAGCTTTAGGTTTTCAATACAGAAATACCTGTATATACTCACAGTCGACTGTATAAACAACCAGGGGGGCGGAATGAAAGCACTAACGGCAAGGCAGCAGCAGGTTTATGACCTGATTCGCGACCACATTAATCAAACCGGTATGCCCCCGACTCGGGCAGAAATAGCCGCGCAGCTCGGTTTCCGCTCTCCAAATGCGGCTGAAGAGCACCTTAAAGCACTGGCGCGTAAAGGCGTAATTGAGATTGTCTCTGGTGCTTCACGCGGTATCCGCCTGATGATGGAAGAAGAGGTCGGGCTTCCATTGATTGGCCGGGTAGCAGCCGGTGAGCCGCTGCTGGCAGAACAGCATATCGAAGGGCACTATCAGGTTGACCCGGGCTTGTTTAAACCAGGTGCCGATTTCCTGCTGCGTGTTAGCGGTATGTCAATGAAAAATATCGGTATTATGGATGGTGATCTGCTGGCGGTGCATAAAACGGAAGATGTGCGCAATGGTCAGGTTGTTGTGGCACGCATCGATGATGAAGTTACCGTTAAGCGGCTGAAAAAAAATGGAAATATGGTGGAGCTACTGCCAGAAAATCCGGCGTTCCAGCCGATTGTGGTCGACCTGCGTCAGCAAACGCTGACCATTGAAGGGCTGGCAGTTGGCGTCATCCGCAACGGAAACTGGCTTTAAACGTCGTCCTTTACCGAATATTGCGCGCTGTACCCACGGCGCGTAGCTCCCCGAAGCAGCCATTTTACTCAAGATAATGCGAGTTGCAGCAGGGCGATTAGCCAACGCGCCCGCCAGCATAAGCGATGCGGGGAGAAGAGGGCGGCTAACGTACCACCTGCTGCCGGCACACAAAGGTGTTAATGCGTTTATTATCTCCTGCTGACAAACATCTCTGGCGGCTGGCGCTGCCCATGATCCTCTCCAATATCACCGTCCCGCTGCTGGGGCTGGTAGATACCGCTGTCATTGGCCATCTTGACAGCGCTGCTTATCTCGGCGGCGTGGCGATTGGCACCACGGTGACCAGCTTCCTGTTTATGCTGCTGCTTTTTTTACGCATGAGTACCACCGGGCTTACGGCGCAGGCGTTTGGGGCTAACGACAAACTCGCGCTGGGCAGGGCGTTAATGCAGCCACTTCTGCTGGCTCTGCTGGCGGGAGGGCTGTTTATCGCCCTGAAAACGCCGCTTATCCATCTGGCACTGAAACTGACCGGCGGCAGCCAGCAGGTCCTGCATCAGGCGGCACTATTTATGCAGGTGCGCTGGCTCAGCGCACCTGCCACACTGGTAAACCTGGTGCTGCTTGGCTGGCTGCTGGGCGTGCAATATGCTCGTGCGCCGGTGATCCTGATGGTCGTTGGCAACCTGGTGAATATCCTGCTGGTCCTGTGGTTTGTGGTTGGCCTTAAATGTGGCGTGCAGGGAGCGGGCGCAGCTACGGCCATTGCCGAGTATATCAGTCTGATCGTCGGGCTGCTGCTGGTCAGGCGGGTAATGGTGCTGCGCGGGCTGTCGCTGCGTCTGATGCTTAAGGCATGGCGTGGGGATCTGACGCGCCTGCTGCGACTGAATCGCGATATTATGCTGCGTTCGTTATTGCTGCAAATCTGCTTTGCCACCCTGACTCTCCTTGGCGCACGCTTAGGGAATGACGTGGTGGCGGTCAATGCGGTGCTGCTGATGTTCCTTACCTTCACCGCTTATGCCCTTGATGGCTTTGCCTATGCGGTCGAGGCCTGCTCCGGGGAAGCTTTCGGGGCTGGTGATAGTAAGCAGTTACTCACCGTATGGCGCTCTGCCTGTCGGCAGGCGCTGCTGGTAGCGCTGGCTTTCTCGCTAATCTATGCCATGTGCGGATCGCAGATTGTAGTCCTGCTGACGTCACTGGAACCGCTGCGCCAGTTGGCGGATCGCTACCTGTGGTGGCAGGTACTGATACCGTTAGCAGGCGTTGGCTGTTATTTGCTGGACGGCATGTTTATCGGTGCTACACGCGCCAGAGAAATGCGTAATGGTATGGCGGTCGCCGCGCTGGGTTTTGCCCTGACGCTGCTTAGCATGCCGTGGTTGGGCAATCATGGCCTGTGGCTGGCCGTAACCGTATTTCTGCTGCTGCGTGGTATTACGCTGTGGGTGATATGGCGGAGGCACTGGCGTAACGGCAGCTGGTTTGTTCGTTGACAAAATTTATTACTCAGCCTGGGTGCCTTATATCATTCTGATTTAGAACTATTTTTTATATTATTCCGACCGATAACCAGCGGGTTGACTTCCGCAGTGCTATTTCTCTACTACCATTGTCTCTGTGTCAGGTTCTTTACCAGATATTAATCTGGTTATAAGCCGAACTATGAAGCTAAATAGCTGTTTTAACCCAAGGTAGAGGATGCATATTATGAATAAACACGAAGCCGGCGGTAACTGGAAACAGTTTAAAGGTAAAGTTAAAGAGCAGTGGGGTAAGCTGACCGATGATGATCTGACGGTTGTTGAAGGCAAACGCGATCAGCTGGTCGGTAAGATTCAGGAACGCTATGGCTATCAGAAAGAACAGGCCGAGAAAGAGTTAAGCGACTGGGAAACTCGTCACGATCATCGCTGGTAATTAGCGGGCAAAGCTTCTGGCCTGGCACAAGGACAGTGCCACCCAATTCAGGCCAACACAGCTACTAATACGCGTTTACCGCCCGCGTTTCTTACTTTGCACGCTGTGGTCGTGATGGCAGGCATCCTGATGAGTACAGGCCTCTATTTCTCCGCACTGCCGACAAAAACCATGCGCTTCAATCACGCTGTGTCCAAGGGCAAAACCTGACGTCAGAGCCAGCGATTTCAATATATCCTCCACGCCATCTGCCCGCTGCTCCGTAACCAGACCGCAACGATCGCATATCAGCATCGCCGAGGTGTGTGAAGGCTGCTCGAAATGGTGACAGACCACGTAGCTATTAGTCGATTCAACACGATGAATGAAGCCTTGCTCCAGCAGAAAGTCCAGTGCGCGATAGATGGTTGGAGGTTTTGCCTGTGGCTCAGAAGCACGCAATAAATCCAGTAAATCGTAAGCGCTAATCGCTCCGTTATGCTTACTCATCAGGCGCAAAACTTCGAGACGTTGTGGCGTCAGCCGCACGCCGCGTTGTTGACAGAAGATTTCTGCCTGCGTCAGAATTTTTTCAACACTGGTCATGTTTGTTGTTTCTCATCATGCGTGAATCAGAATGTTATTTTATCACGTCTGGTACAAAACGCCGAGTTTGCCACCGTTAAGGCCATTTTTAGTTGCCTCTTAAGTAATTATTCTGAAGATTATATTTCGACGGGTTTTTTAATTTAACATTATGAAAATATTGACTTTTAATGCTAATTCCCTACTGTTTTTAGCATTTTAAATCATCTGAAACGATAAAATATATTTACATCACTTAACTATCTTGATTATCCTTTGAGCAGAGGCTGAAAATAATCGATACTAAAACCCGTACCTGAAGCGTAACGGTAAGCTTTATAGCAGATCTATAAAGAGACAATAAACTAATCAGCCCCCTTATCTTCACTGAATTCACAGCAATGAAATGCAGACTCTACGTCCATTATAAAGGGATAAGAGCACTGCGCACTTTTTAGCATTCGCATTTTCATTTCTAGGTCGAGTTAAGGGAAAATGACAAATAAATTCAGAGTATTATCCACGTTTCAACCCTCTGTAGCATTGCCTGCACTCTTATTAGCCCCGTTGGGTGCGCTGGCTGCCGGTAATTATTTTGATGCCCGCAACGATGCAATGGGTGGAACTGGCGTAGCTTCTTCCACCTATGGATCGGCGGTTCTGGCTAACCCCGCGTTGATCGTCAAAGCTCAGCCACAGGACACAGTCAGTATTATTCTGCCGGCGGCCGGTGCGCAGCTCAGCGATAAAGACAAACTGGTTGATAAGGTCGATGACCTTTCGGATACCGTCGAACGCTACAAGGCCATGCTGGATAACATCACTTTTGAAGATATTCCCCGCCTGCGCGCAGCCAGCGGCGATTTGGCTAACCGACTGCGCGACATCCGTGGTGAAAATGCCTGGGGTCAGGCCGGTGCGGCTCTCGCCGTCACGATCCCTGACGACACGCTACCCTTTGCCTTCGTCACTAAAGCTTACGGCACCGCCTATGGCACCAGTAATGTCACCCAACATGATATCGACTTGTTACAAGGGATCGCAGACGCGACGTTATTCCCGTCTTTTGATGACCAGCTGACCTCCACCGCCCTGGGTCGTGCGGCAATTGTCTACGATGTTGGTGTTGCCGTGGCGCATGAGTTCGATATTGGCGGCCATCCGTTTTCATTAGGTGTTACGCCGAAGCTACAAAAAACCACCTTGTACAACTACAGCGCTTCGGTTTATAGCTTTAAAAAATCAGATCTCACCGACGGCAAATATAAAAACACCGATACCGGTTTTAACCTTGACGTGGGTGCAGCGACCGATTTGGGTGATAACTGGACGCTGGGCCTGAGCGGACAGAACCTGATTTCGCGCGATATCGACACTAAAGAAGTGAACGGCTATCAGGACACTTATCAGATCCGCCCGCTGGTGACTTCTGGCGTATCCTTCCACACCGAGCGTCTGACTACCGCGCTTGATGTTGATATCACTCCTACCAAGCGCTTCAAAATCCAGCAGGACAGCCAGTACGCGAGCATCGGTGCCGAATATCGTCTGCTGGACTGGCTGCAATTGCGCGGCGGCTACCGTGCCGATATGAAGTCAAATGACACTAACGTGTTTACCGGCGGTGTCGGGATATCACCTTATAATAAGGTGCATCTTGACCTCGCCGGGATGGTGGGTAAAGACAACACTTGGGGTGCAGTCGCGCAGCTGAACTTTACTTTCTAATCACTGCCGTTGCAGGGTGGAGGCGATCCCCACCCTGCGCTATATCCGCGCTTCACGCCGTGTTATCATTGAGCACAATATCGTCACACCTTTTCTGATACAGAGTTAGCGCTTTTGATGACCGAAAAATTACCTGCCCACCGCTTCTCCATCGCACCGATGCTCGACTGGACCGACCGCCACTGCCGTTACTTTCATCGTCAGTTGACGCAGCAAACGCTGTTGTATAGCGAAATGGTGACCACCGGGGCCATTATTCATGGCAAAGGCGACTATCTGGCATTCAGTAGCGAAGAGCATCCCGTCGCTCTCCAGCTGGGTGGCAGCGATCCTGCTGCGCTGGCGCATTGTGCCAAACTGGCTGAACAGCGCGGCTATCAGGAAATTAACCTCAACGTTGGCTGCCCGTCAGACCGTGTCCAGAACGGCCGGTTTGGTGCCTGCCTGATGGGGGAAGCACAGCTGGTTGCGGACGGCATTAAAGCGATGCGCGACGTGGTGTCAGTACCGGTAACGGTGAAAACCCGTATTGGCATTGATGACCAGGACAGCTACGAGTTTCTCTGCGACTTTATCCACACGGTATCAGAGCAGGGCGGCTGTGAGGTGTTTATTATCCACGCCCGCAAAGCCTGGCTTTCCGGCCTCAGCCCGAAAGAGAACCGTGAGATCCCCCCCCTTGACTACCCGCGCGTTTATCAGCTCAAGCGCGACTTCCCGCATCTGACTTTGTCGATTAATGGCGGCGTGAAGTCCCTGGCGGAGGCGAAAATCCATTTACAGTATCTGGACGGCGTGATGATGGGGCGTGAAGCTTATCAAAACCCGGGTCTGCTGGCGCAGGTCGACCGCGAACTGTTTGGCTGTACATCGCCTGCTGCCGATCCGATAGCGGTAGTGCGTTCGATGTACCCTTATATTGAACGCGAGCTGGCTAACGGCACTTATTTAGGCCACGTCACCCGGCATATGCTCGGCCTGTTCCAGGGGATCCCCGGCGCGCGTCAGTGGCGTCGATATCTGAGCGAAAATGCCCATAAGGCGGGTGCAGGTATCGAAGTTGTCGAGAAAGCGCTGTCGATGGTGGCAGAAAAGGTTCCCGCCGAAAGTTGAATCGTCAAAAATTAACCACTTAATGATGAAATTCACCAGAGTTGTTGCGTCCCTGGTGAACTCCTTCCTTGTTTTTCAATAAGTTAATTTTCCGTATTGCTGGCACGTTTCTTGTAATAATCCTTGCAGAGTCCTTTATTTTGGAGCGTAAGATCATGTTCGAGATCCTGTTTGTCGTTGGTTTCTTTACGGCGCTGTTACTGACCGGCATCTCGCTGCTGGGCATTATGGCGGCGTTGCTGGTTGCAACCCTGGTGACGTTTATCGGCGGGCTGTTTGCAATAGTTGTAAAATTGTTGCCCTGGCTGGTGCTGGCGGTGGTGGCTGTCTGGCTCTATCGCGCTTTTGTTAAACCGCGCGTTCGCGATAAAGAGGGGTTATTCCCGTAATATCAATGGGTTGTCGCTACTTTTCGTCGGCATTATGCCGGCTGGATCACATCATGGAAAATTGCCTGATGCCATTGCGCAATGAAACATACTTTTTACTTATGATTTCTGGCAGGATATTTTCGCTAAAGCAAAACGACTTTATCGCCGCTGACCCTACAACTCGTGCGAACAATAAAAAGAAAGGCAACAGGGTCTCCTTCGGGAGGCCCTGACTATTTGTGGCTTACGGGATCAGCAGGCTGGAACCCAGGGTGCCGCGACCTTCCAGAACCTGATGCGCCCGTTGCGCATCCGCCAGCGCAAATTGCTGTTCAGCAGGGACTTCTACCTTTATTGCTCCGCTGGCTATCAATGAGAACAGCTCATTGCTGGCATGCGTGAGCGCTTCGCGATGGGTGATATAGCCGTTCAACGACGGGCGGGTAACGTACAGCGACCCTTTTTGATTAAGTATGCCGAGATTGATGCCGGTCACCGGGCCGGATGAGTTGCCGAAGCTGACCATCAACCCGCGCCGTTGCAGGCAATTGAGCGAGGCTTCCCAGGTGTCTTTTCCCACCGAGTCATACACCACGCGCAGCTTTTTGCCTCGGGTCAGCGCACTGACGCGTCCGGCAATGTTTTCTTCGCGGTAGTTGATGGTAGCCCAGGCTCCGGCATTTTCAGCCAGCCGGGCTTTCTCTGCCGAGCCAACCGTGCCAATCAGATGCGCGCCGAGCGCCTTTGCCCACTGGCAGGCAATCAGGCCGACGCCACCGGCCGCCGCATGAAACAGGAACACCTCATCCGGCTTCACCACATAGGTTTGACGCAACAGATAGTGCACCGTCAGCCCCTTAAGGAATGAGGCCGCCGCCTGCTCGAATGAAATGGCATCCGGCAGCAATGCCAGCTTATCCACCGGCACGTTGTGCACCTCGCTGTAAGCCCCGAGCGGCGACTGGGCGTACACCACGCGGTCACCGGGTTTCACTGCGCTAACGCCCGCGCCGACGCGCATCACTACGCCGGCCGCCTCTGTTCCCAATCCGGCAGGCAACGTCGTCGGGTACAGCCCGCTGCGCACGTAGGTATCGATGTAGTTGATGCCAATCGCTTTATTCCCGACCTGCACTTCACCGGGGGCCGGATCGACGGGATCGAAACTCACCAGCTGCATCACTTCGGGCGCGCCGTGCTGACTGATTTGTATACGTTTTGCCACCTTCACTCCTCGGATTAGCCGTAATGAGAAGGAGGACGCCAGCCCTGCAAACAGGTATACTTGCGCGTCCCCCCCACAAGATTTTTGGTATCACATCACTATGGCAGGAAATAAACCCACCAACAAATCCTACGAAAACCGCGAGCCGCGTGACCGTCAGATGGAAGGTCTCAAGCTGCCACCGCATTCGCTGGAAGCAGAACAGTCGGTGTTGGGCGGTTTAATGCTGGATAACGAACGCTGGGATAACGTCTCGGAGCGCGTAGTGGCGAAGGACTTCTTCAGCCGCCCGCACCGGATGATCTTTGCGGAAATGCAGCGCCTGCTGGAACAGAGTAAGCCGATCGACCTGATCACCCTGTCCGAATCGATGGAAACCAAAGGCGAACTGAGCATGGTTGGCGGTTTCGCCTACCTGGCCGAGTTATCAAAAAATACGCCAAGCGCGGCTAACATCGGCGCTTATGCGGATATCGTGCGTGAACGTGCGGTCGTGCGTGAGATGATCGCCGTAGCAAACGAGATCGCCGATGCCGGCTACGATCCGCAGGGGCGCAGCAGCGAAGATCTGCTCGATCTTGCTGAATCGCGCGTATTCCAGATTGCTGAAAACCGCGCTAATAAAGATGAAGGGCCGAAAAGCGTCGATCAGATCCTCGAAGCCACTATCGCGCGTATCGAATCGCTGTATCAGACGCCGCACGACGGCGTTACCGGGGTGGATACCGGCTATGGGGATTTGAATAAGAAAACCGCTGGTCTGCAGCGTTCGGATCTGATTATCGTCGCCGCCCGCCCGTCGATGGGGAAAACCACCTTCGCCATGAACCTGTGCGAAAACGCGGCGATGTTGCAGCAAAAACCGGTGCTAATTTTCAGCCTTGAGATGCCCGGCGAGCAGCTGATGATGCGTATGCTGGCATCGCTGTCACGCGTTGACCAGACCCGCATCCGTACCGGCCAGCTTGACGATGAGGACTGGGCGCGTATCTCCAGCACCATGGGTATTCTGCTGGAGAAGAAGAACATGTTTATCGATGACTCTTCCGGCCTGACGCCGACCGATGTGCGTTCGCGCGCGCGCCGCATTTTCCGTGAACACGGTGGGCTGAGCCTGATAATGATCGACTACCTGCAGCTGATGCGCGTTCCTGCTCTGTCTGATAACCGTACGCTGGAAATCGCCGAGATCTCGCGCTCGCTGAAAGCGCTGGCCAAAGAGCTACAGGTGCCGGTGGTGGCGCTGTCGCAGCTTAACCGCTCGCTGGAACAACGTGCCGATAAGCGCCCGGTCAACTCCGACCTGCGTGAGTCCGGCTCCATCGAGCAGGATGCTGACCTAATCATGTTTATCTATCGTGATGAGGTTTACCACGAGAACAGCGATTTGAAAGGCGTGGCGGAGATCATCCTCGGTAAGCAGCGTAACGGCCCAATCGGCACCGTGCGCCTGACTTTCAACGGCCAGCATTCGCGCTTTGATAATTACGCCGGGCCACAGTACGACGACGAATAAATCCGTTTGCGCGGGTCTGCCAACTTGACAAGGCTGGCCTCAACATGATGCTTAACCCCTGTTGGCAAGCCATGCCTTGCCAAAAAATGTTGGATAACCTGAAAAAAAATGCGTTTATCTGTCTGCGTTGAATACACTCCAGCAGGCGTGGATTAACGATCACGCAGATTGATGACTTCGACCTTAAATTACTGAACTTAATGGAAGTTAACGGTCGCCTGACCAATCAGGAACTGAGCGATATCGTCGGGCTTTCGGCCTCGCAGCGTTCGCGCCGCCGTGTTCATCTGGAACAGGCTGGCCTGATCCCCGGTTATCATGCCCGACTGTCGCCGGACATCAGAGCGTTGCGTATGTAAAAACCTCGGTAGTACTTAGCCGCCTGAAAGAGAATGGGCTGGTGTCCGCCAGTGAAGCGCTTCTGTGCTAAACGGGTGCAGGACACGCGCCGCATTCCGTTTTACTGGCTGGCGCTCAGGCGTACGGGCGTGGCCTTCACGCTGAAAACCTTCTCTGCCGTAGCCCTGGTGTCGTTTTTCAGCCAACGGCACCCGTTATTTATTCATTTTTCCGAGCTGGATCCCTTTTACGCGACACTTTTTGGAAATGTGGTGATGGGCATAGGGTTTATAGTGCTATTCCGTCATAAGGCCAGTCTGGGTGGAATCAATATTCTGGCGTTATGGCTACCGGATCGTTACGGTATTGCGCCGGTAAACTACAAATGGCGGTGGACACCTGTGTGGTGCTGGCCTCGCTTTTCGTTGTTTCGCGCGAGATGCTCGCAGCGTCGATTTCCGGTGCTGTGGTGCTGAACCTGATCATCGCCATGAACCATCGACCTGGCCGCTACTTCACTGGCGGACTGATTAAATCGCGATGCCGTCCCGGCCTCGTCTGTATGACTGATTATTTAATGGAGATCTGCACCGTGTTTCAAAACGTTGATGCCTATGCTGGCGATCCTATCCTCTCCCTGATGGAGACTTTTAAGCAGGACAGCCGTGCGCATAAGGTGAACCTGAGCATTGGACTGTATTACGATCGGCATGGTGTGATCCCACAAATGCAGGCGGTGGCCGCTGCGGAAGCTCTGATCAACGCGCAGCCGCCGGGCGCCTCGCTCTACCTGCCGATGGAAGGCTTGCCGTCTTACCGCAGTGCGGTAGCCCCGCTGCTGTTTGGTGCAGAGCATCCACAGCTGAAAGCCGGGCATATCACCACCATTCAGACGCTGGGCGGCTCCGGAGCGCTGAAAGTGGGCGCGGACTTCCTTAAATGCTACTTTCCACATTCCCAGGTGTGGGTAAGCGACCCGACCTGGGAAAACCATGTTGCGATCTTTACCGGTGCCGGTTTCACCGTGAACACCTATCCGTGGTATGACGCGCAGACCCAGGGCGTAAAATGTAATGCGCTGCTGGAAAAACTGAACGGCCTGCCGCCACAAAGCATCGTGCTGCTGCATCCGTGTTGCCACAACCCGACCGGGGCCGATCTGACCAACGCGCAGTGGGATGAAGTCACGGCGGTGCTGAAAGCCCGTGAGCTGATCCCCTTTCTCGACATCGCCTACCAGGGCTTTGGTGCCGGCATGGAAGAAGATGCTTACGCCATCCGGGCGATCACCTCGGCGGGTCTGCCTGCTCTGGTCAGTAATTCATTCTCTAAAATTTTCTCTCTGTACGGTGAGCGTGTCGGCGGGCTGTCTGTGGTTTGTCACGATGGCGACGAAGCCGCACGCGTGCTCGGCCAGCTGAAAGCGACCGTGCGCCGTAACTACTCCAGCCCGCCGAACTTTGGCGCACAGGTGGTGTCCTGTGTGCTGAATAACCCCGAACTGAAAGCGAGCTGGCTGGCCGAAGTGGAGGGAATGCGTAGGCGTATTCTGGAAATGCGTCATGTGCTGGTGGATGTACTTAGCCAGGCCGTGCCCGGTACGAACTTCGATTACCTGTTGAAGCAGCGCGGTATGTTCAGCTACACCGGCCTTAGCCCGGTACAGGTGGAGCGTCTGCGCGATGAATTCGCTGTCTACCTAATCGCCAGCGGCCGTGTGTGCATGGCCGGTCTTAACCGCAGCAACGTCTTCCAGGTGGCGGAAGCTTTCGCTGCCGTTATGTAATTGTCTCTGGCCGGGTGACCCGGCCAGCAGAGCTGCTCTTTTTTNTCTTTTCAGGTTTACCTTTTCGCCACTTACTGCACACTTAATGACACGATTAAGTTCAGGAGCGGCACAATGTGGTACCAGCAAACCCTCACCCTCGTCGCAAAACCGCGAGGCTTTCATCTGGTGACCGACGAAATCGTTGGTGAATTGCGGCGCCTGGCAGACGTCCAGACAGGACTGTTACACCTGCTGCTGCAACATACTTCTGCCTCATTAACGCTGAACGAAAACTGTGACCCGACGGTGCGCAGCGATATGGAGCAACATTTCCTGCGTGCGATACCGGAAAACGCACCGTATCAGCACGATCATGAAGGTGCGGATGATATGCCCGCGCATATCAAATCTTCACTGTTGGGCACGTCGCTGATGCTACCCGTCAGCCGTGGCCGCCTGGTGCTCGGTACCTGGCAGGGCATCTGGCTGGGTGAGCATCGTATCCACGGCGGTGGCAGGCGCATTATTGCCACGTTGCAGGGGGATGATTAATCATAGAGGCATCTGAACGACTGGACTGTTGCGCAAGTCAACCGGGCGCGCAGCAGAGTGAACGCTGTGACCGCAATGCCACGCAGTTTAAGGTACATGATGTGATGTCTGCAATGCGGTATGAGGTATGAGGTAAACGGATGCGCGACCGACATAGCGGGGTGCGGTCAAGAGCACATTTAAATCCGTCGGCAGGGACACCGTGCTTCTGGATGGCTCGCTGAAGGATCCACGGAATTGACTATCTTGGCCTTTGCACCTATACAGCGCTAAACGAACACGGTCGTCGGGATTGAAGCGGGAGGACCGTTTTACCGGCCCTCCCGTGTTATGCTTCTTCGTTCATCGCTGGTGCGCTTCGCAGCGAAAGTTGCCGTTATAAAGCACTCATCCTGGAGGTGTCATGCTGTAAACATGGGCCATTATTGCACCACGGATTATGAACCCTTCCCGCCGATGACATAAGGTTTTTCCATACTGTCAACCCTGGTTACGTCTATTCCAGTTTTCTTACCATTCCAAAAATAATGTTGGTTTGCGGCGTATTCAAAGTTTCTACCGTAATAGTTAACCGTTGCTTCTATATCATAGGAACCATTGTCTGCTCTCCAGCAATCACTGACAATTTCTAAATCACCAAATTGATCGCGGGTGTCTGAATAAGCGGTAAATTTATTCGGCAATTTACCCGGTGTGCCCTTACCTGTGAGGTACACCCTCCCTGTAACCTTCATCGGTGATATTAAAGTATGACCACCAAAATTTATCTCAGCGCGATTAATATGGGCCTTAATCCAGTGTCGATTTCCTCCTATCAATGGGCACGAAGTTCCCCCTTTACTGCTAAGAACAGAAGTCACTTTGAAACTATTCCAGATTTCAATGGGTTCCAGATTTTTTACGCTTATTTCCGCTGATTTTTTTGTGGCAGTGAGAGTGCCATATCCATGTGCCTCCAGCTCTATATGCAGTTTTGTATCCCAGAAGTCAGTTTTAGGCTCGAATGTCGTATTCATCTTTTCTATAAAGGAATCAATTCTTTTCTGCGCAAGCGTGTTTCCGTTATTGTCTTTGAGATAAACCATGACGTATTCCGCTTTACTGAATTCATTTGAAACATCTATCTCCCAATTTACAAAAATCCGGTCATCGGTAAACACAGGCGTCCAAACCCCCTTATCTGCCGCAGAAGCTGCTTTGCTTATATAACTAATCTTACCAATACTAACGGAGGGTTTACTGTAAATCCGCNCCTCGTAATCGCCGGAACTGGCGTGGTAATAGTCATTGGCAGCAACGCTGAGCGTTAGCCGGGCTTTACCTTTGGCTTTGTGCTGCAGGCTTCCCGTACTGGATATGTNCAGTACTTTTNCATCGTCAGACTTCCATCTGATGGGGGCATCTGAGGGAATGGGTTTTTCGGGCAACTGCAGTGTGAAGGGGGCTTCATCCGTTGTCTTTATTACAGCCTCTTTAAAGCTGAGGTCGACTGTTCCCTTTTCCAGCCGGTAGGNCACTTCAACAGAGGCGGCTTTAAACTGGTCTGTTTCCGGTGTACTTACCGTCAGGCGGGTGCTGCCAGGTTTTACGGCCTGCAATACTCCGTTATCTGCCACCGTCACCACCCCGGTGTTTTTGCTGACATAGGTCGCNTTCAGGCTGCCATCTGCGTCGATATTNCCGAAAGTTGGCGTAATGTTCCAGTCATTACCGTCAGCCCAGCTGGCTGTAACGGCGTTACCGTCCCGAACTTCCAGCTGTGGATCTGCCCTGTCAATCTTCAGCAGATAACTGGCCTGGCCCGGAATGAAGTGCTCATTCGCAGAGGTTTTGACCGTGATGGTAGTTTGACCCGACTTCAGTAAAGTCACCTTACCCACTTTATTCACCGTTGCCACGCTCTCATCCGTACTGGACCACTTCTGTTCAACGTCACCGGGTAGGCCTTTTACAGCCTGCGAGTNGCTGAAGTTTTTAGTCCAGGTCACATTTTGCCGGGCGTGTTCAAAGCTCAGTTTCGGATCCAGGGTTCCGCCCGTTATGGTCAGCGTTTTGCTCTGGCTGAATGGNTTACCGTTGACCTTCACTGACAGCCTGGCTTCACCGCCCTGGCTGGCAGTGACCGTCATGCGATAGTGGCCTGGCTTATCCGGGATTTCCTCGCCGTTACTGATTTTGACCGTGCCGTTGTCGCTCTGTCCACGTACAGTATTATCAGACAGCAGATTGCCGTATTTATCACGCAGNACCAGCGCCAGCGTTGCCGGGTCTTTTCCGGCAGCGATAACTGACGGTGACAGGGTGAGTTCAGAAAGCCTTTCATCAGGAACACCAGCGCTAAACACGACGTCCGGCGCGNTATACTGGCCCGATGGTATGGTCAGGCTGACCTTTGCCGTACCGGNCTGCGTACGTGTCAGGGTCACAACGGCTGTGCCGGTTTCGTCGCTCCTGGTCGTCTGTTCGTTTAAGGTGCTGCCATCATTGGCGCGCCAGTGAACCGGGATACCGGCCCCCTGCGGGTTGCCCTGCTTATCCGTCAACACGGCAGCATAGGTGACTGTGTCCCCCACGACGGCAGAAGCCGGCGTAACGCGAATGGGCTCTTTAACCACGATCGAATCAGCGTTGTCCAGCACTACGCTGACTGGTGCAAAACGAACGTTTCGCGCTGAAGGGATGATAGTGAAGGATTCCGGCAGTGTGCCGGCCGTCAGGGTGGCGATATATTCCCCGGCTGCGCGGCGGCTGAATGCCGTCATCGTTGTGGCGCCAGCGGCACGAATTTTTGATTCCTGCTGTACGCTGATTTCGCTTTCCGCAATATCAACCGGTTTGCCATCGCGATCGTTGATGCTGAGGACCAGCTGCTGCTGCGTTTTCCCGTCGGCCACGAGCGTTATTTTTGCCGGAATGACCGGGCTCATGCTGGCGTCAATGGCCGACTGTGCCACCGTCACCTGCGTGTCGGCTCTGGCAGAAACGTTCCCTTTTTTGTCCACCGCCACGCCGCTGACTGTCCAGGTATTAACGGCCTGCGCGCCGGGCTGATATTCCGGCAGTATCACGCTCCAGTTGCCCGCATCTTCGCGTACCAGTTGCCCCCCGCAAGCCAGCAGTGAAGATGCCGACCAGTCGATGCGTTCCAGACCGTACTGACTGTTGACCGATACGCCCAGTGACTTCTTTTCGCCGGCATAGCCGGTCACCCGATCGACCGTATGCAGCCGTACTGTCTCTTTTTTGCGATATTGCAGCAGAATATGATTATTTCGCTCCACCAGGTCGTAACGGCTTCCTGCCAGGCTGCGCATTGTGGCGACCGCCTGCGGGTTTATCTGCTGCTGCCACGGCAGGCCCAGCCGATAGCTGAAGTCGGCGCTTATTCGCTTATCATTTTTTCCTGACGCCCCCTGACGATGCTCTGCGCCAAGCATCAGCAGCGGGAACGGGGTGAAATTCACGCCCGCCGTGATGGCGCGTGGGTTCTGCTGCAGGTTTTCCTTGCCAAACAGAGCCACCCCTTTGCCGTAATACTGCTCGTAAGTGAGCTTACCACCGAGCTGCGGCAGCGATGGCAACCAGGCCTGTGCACGAATGTCCCAGCCGTTGGCCGGGCGCTCCTGATATTCTTTCATATTCGGCGAATCCCGCCAGTCGCTGAGGCGCAGGTAACCGTTGGCAGACAGCTTCAGGAAATCACGCCAGTACTCCACGCCTATCCCGGTGCGGCTGTGCTCGTGTGACAGGTCATAGTCACCGAAGATATTACCACCCAGCATGTAAGAGGGCGCGAAGTAACGCAGCCCGAACCCGAGGTTAGCCTGGGTGCGGTCATCGGTACGGTGCAGGCTGCCCTGAGTGAAGAGAAGTTCGTCATTTTGTTCGTAAAAAGGGATAAGCAGGTCAACCTGAGAGTTTTTCAGNGAAAAGTGTTCATCCGCCTCCAGCTGAACGCGCGCCGTACCGAACTGGTTCAGCCACTGCTGCACCTGCCCGCTGGCCACGGCGCTGATTTGACCGCGAGCCATGGATAAAGCTGCGTCTCCGTCCGGACTGTTTGACAGAAGGGTTCCCGCCCGGGAGGCCATATCGGCCATTTTCATGGCGCCTTCGTCGTCCTTCAGGGGCGNCGTGGCGGCTTGTTCATCCCCGGTTTTGGCAGGAGAATCCGGTTTCCCATCCGGCATCACTGCAGGTACATCCAGTTCATCACCGGGCTGCAGGTTATCAAAACCGTGCGCGAAGGTGCGCAGCACGTTGAGCTTGCGCAGTGCTTTCNGGGTTATACGGAATTTTTTTGCTACCGACGCGGAGGTTTCACCCGGAGACAGNACGTATATTCGTGTCTTGACGGGGTGCTCCTTCGCCGTTTTGTCAATATGGCGGTCAAGGCCGGCTCCTGCCGTTGCTGGCGTAAAAGCCATCGCCAGCGGAAAAGCAGACTGCACGGCAATATTTGCCCAGGCAAACAGCTTAATGCGTAAGGGGACGGGCTGCTGGTGTTTTATTTTCACAAACGGACTCCATAAAAAGGCCACCGTCAGGTGACAAGTAAATGCTGACAGGCTCAGTTAGATATTCAGGTAACCGTTTATCACTCGGGAATGTGAGGGCGTTCAGCTGGTGTGCGCTAAAACCCCNTGGTCCTGTTTATTTTTCAGGCCGAAACGGTTGTTGTTTTTGTTGACCAAAGCGATGGGTAAGCCAGACGTTCATCTTCGAATAAAAAGCTTCAGGACGTCTTTAATAGTCTTGTCCCGGTGCAGGGTGATCTCCTGGATANGGCTGTATGCAGAAGTGATACAGGGGCTTCCCGGCCTCCCGGACAGGCGAAAAGGAATAAATTGTCGGCCGGGTAAATTCACGCCAGCGGTGTTATCCGGGCGATAAAAGGAAGTTAACATTGATATCAGTGCATGAATAAAAGCAGCGGCAGATAACGAGGCGTCTTGCCATTTTATCTGAGAGAGCACGAATGAGTGTGGCAGGGATATTATTTCCTTCCGGGGCATTTGTTGTGAAAAAGAGGTCATCCCCGACCCCGAAAAAAGCGTTTCCGTTCATCGCATAACTCCATTTCCTGGCAATGCTGTTGTTTTTATTTAATGGATTTTATGGCGAAGGGTTATGTTTTCACGGCAGCAAAAAAGTAAATTCGCCATTGGCGCTGGCTGGGGTTTACCCGCGTTAAATACATGTTTAACCCGTCAGTCAATATTGCAGGCAGGCGGCCTGAGTACTCACCAGCGCAATTGTACATAAAATATAAACCTGGTCAAAAACGATCAAAACCCCCTTATTAATAGTTTTAGCAAATCAATATAGCGTCTACTGATCGAGATAAACGTGCATGTTTTTCGTGAGTTATAAAAAAACTCCTTGTGATTCATGGTTAAGTTGCGATTCACCCGGGATGCATGCCTCTGTTAAATTTCAACACTCCCTCAAACGGAAAAACAAATTATGAAGTAATTTGTTACAATTAACAGGCGTGGTGAATTAAAGGAATCGATAAAACCACAGCCATTCTTTATCATGGGTTTAATTTTAGTTAGCGACTTTAATATATTTTTTTTAGTGAACGTAAGTCAGGAGCTTTATTATTTTTTTAATTTTGTCGACTGGTAAGGGTAAATCGGCACGTTCGAGGTATAATTCGGATATTGTTGATAATTAAGTTTTCAACGTCCTGCTATGTTGANTTACATCTCCGCTATCTGGCTTCTGCTCTTTTTATCTTTTCAGGTTTACCTTTTCGCCACTTACTGCACACTTAATGACACGATTAAGTTCAGGAGCGGCACAATGTGGTACCAGCAAACCCTCACCCCGGCGAAAAATCGCGTGGCTTGCATCTGGTGACCGACGAAATCGTTGGTGAACTGCGGCGCCTGGCCGACGTCCAGACCGGACTGTTACACCTGCTGTTGCAACATCCTTCTGCCTCACTGACGCTGAATGAAAACTGTGACGCAACGGTACGCAGCGATATGGAGCAACATTTTCTGCGTGCGGTAGCGGAAAACGCAGTGTATCAGCACGCTGATGAAGGCGCGGATGATATGCCCGCGCATATCAAGTTATCGCTGCCGGGCGCCTCGCTAATGCTGCCAGTCAGCCGTGGACGACTGGTGCCGGGTACCTGGCAGGGTATCTTGCTTGGTGAGCACCGCCCCAGGGCTGCCAGGCNCATTATTGCCACGTTGCAGGGGGATGATTAATCATGGAGGTATCTGAATGACGGACCTGTTGCGCAAGTCAACCGGGCGCGCAGCAGAGCGAACGCCGCGAATGGAACGCGATTCAGTTCAGGGTAANGGAGGTGCCGTTTGCGATGTTTTACGAGGAGGGCGGACGCCCGGNAGCAGACTTAAAAAGCAGCCCGGCGCTGGCTGACAGGATCCGTGACCAGCATAGCGACGTGCAGGCGAGCACGCTTTTGGATCCGCCGCACCGGAACACCGTGCTGCCGGATGGCTCGCTGAAGGATTCGCAAATTTACTGTCTGGTGGATGCGTCTTTGCAGCAGGTGCTGCGCGAAGCGAACGCGGCCGTCAAGACGAAAGCGGGGAGCCATTTTACCGGCCCCCCGTGTTGTGCATCTTCGTTCCTTACTGGTGCGCTTCGTGGTCANCGCCGCCGTTATAAAGCGGTGCGCCNGGCCTTATAAACGGTTTACTGCCAGCAGATGGCTTCCCATATTTGGCATCAGCAGAAANCATCCTCCTTAAGCAATTATTTCGAAGTATCAACAAAAGTATCAACAAAATTCTTCTCTGAGTATATGCCGTTCCCAAGCCAGAAATGAGAGCCAGCAGCCTGATATACAAAATCTTGACCGTGATAGCGAACGTACGCTTTCATAGAAAAGTGGCCCTTGTGAGAAACCCTGCACTTCGGGCCAATTTCTCTTTCGCCGAATTGAATAGATAAGTCTGAAACGATATCGTCGTGGGTTTCAGGAAAATAACCAAAGCGCTCCTCACTATTTTGTAATCCGTCCGTCCCCCCTCTAAAGTCCATCGGTGATATTAATACCTTACCGCCAAAATCTACCTTGCCCCCTTCAACAACGGCATAAAACCCCGTGCTCTCACTTGGCATACTGGAGCACGTATTTAGCGGGGTATGATCAGCTGAATAAATTTGAACACGAGATTTCACGTCGAATTTTTCCCAGATTTCGTGTGGCTTCAGATTTCGCACGTTTATTTCAGGTGACTTGGCGCTATAAATCAGCCCACCATATCCATGTGCCGCCAGCTCTACACGCAGTTTATTACCCCAGAACGAGGCTTTTGGCTCGAATTCGATCGTTGAACGGCCTGAAGGGGAATCCACACGTTCCTGTGCAAGCGTATTTCCCTTACTGTCTTTCAGATAANCCATGACGTATTCCGCTTTACTGAATTCATCTGAAGTGTCTGTATCCCAACTAATATGAAGCCCGTCGTCAGTAAATACTGGCGTCCAGTCACCTTTAATCGCCGGCAAACCTTTACTGAAATAACTGATCGAACCCTTATCAATGTAGGGTTGACTGTAAATCCACACCTCGTAATCGCCGGAACTGGCGTGGTAATAGTCATTGGCAGCAACGCTGAGCGTTAGCCGGGCTTTACCTTTGGCTTTGTGCTGCAGGCTTCCCGTACTGGATATGTTCAGTACTTTTACATCAGAAGAATCCCAGGTAATAGAGGCATCTGACGGAACCGTCTTTTCGGGCAACTGCAGTGTGAAGGGGGCTTCATCCGTTGTCTTNATGGCAGCCTCTTTAAAGCTGAGGTCGACCGTTCCTTTATCCAGTTGGTAGGCGATTTCAACAGAGGCGGCTTTAAACTGGTCTGTCTTCGGTGTACTTACCGTCAGGCGGGTGCTGCCNGGTTTTACGGCCTGCAATACTCCGTTATCTGCCACCGTCACCACCCCGGTGTTTTTGCTGACATAGGTCGCNTTCAGNCTGCCATCTGCGTCGATATTGCCGAAAGTTGGCGTAATNTTCCAGTCATTACCGTCGCCCCAGCTGGCTGTAACGGCGTTACCGTCCCGAACTTCCAGCTGTGGATCTGCCCTGTCAATCTTCAGCAGATAACTGGCCTGGCCCGGAATGAAGTGCTCATTCGCAGAGGTTTTGACCGTGATGGTAGTTTGACCCGACTTCAGTAAAGTCACCTTACCCACTTTATTCACCGTTGCCACGCTCTCATCCGTACTGGACCACTTCTGTTCAACGTCACCGGGTAGGCCTTTTACAGCCTGCGAGTNGCTGAAGTTTTTAGTCCAGGTCACATTTTGCTGTGCATTCGCAAAGCTCAGTTCCGGATCCCGGGTTCCGTCCGTAGCGCTAAACACGACGTCCGGCGCGGTATACTGGCCCGATGGTATGGTCAGGCTGACCTTTGCCGTACCGGNCTGCGTACGTGTCAGGGTCACAACGGCTGTGCCGGTTTCGTCGCTCCTGGTCGTCTGTTCGTTTAAGGTGCTGCCATCATTGGCGCGCCAGTGAACCGGGATACCGGCCCCCTGCGGGTTGCCCTGCTTATCCGTCAACACGGCAGCATAGGTGACTGTGTCCCCCACGACGGCAGAAGCCGGCGTAACGCGAATGGGCTCTTTAACCACGATCGAATCAGCGTTGTCCAGCACTACGCTGACTGGTGCAAAACGAACGTTTCGCGCTGAAGGGATGATAGTGAAGGATTCCGGCAGTGTGCCGGCCGTCAGGGTGGCGATATATTCCCCGGCTGCGCGGCGGCTGAATGCCGTCATCGTTGTGGCGCCAGCGGCACGAATTTTTGATTCCTGCTGTACGCTGATTTCGCTTTCCGCAATATCAACCGGTTTGCCATCGCGATCGTTGATGCTGAGGACCAGCTGCTGCTGCGTTTTCCCGTCGGCCACGAGCGTTATTTTTGCCGGAATGACCGGGCTCATGCTGGCGTCAATGGCCGACTGTGCCACCGTCACCTGCGTGTCGGCTCTGGCAGAAACGTTCCCTTTTTTGTCCACCGCCACGCCGCTGACTGTCCAGGTATTAACGGCCTGCGCGCCGGGCTGATATTCCGGCAGTATCACGCTCCAGTTGCCCGCATCTTCGCGTACCAGTTGCCCCCCGCAAGCCAGCAGTGAAGATGCCGACCAGTCGATGCGTTCCAGACCGTACTGACTGTTGACCGATACGCCCAGTGACTTCTTTTCGCCGGCATAGCCGGTCACCCGATCGACCGTATGCAGCCGTACTGTCTCTTTTTTGCGATATTGCAGCAGAATATGATTATTTCGCTCCACCAGGTCGTAACGGCTTCCTGCCAGGCTGCGCATTGTGGCGACCGCCTGCGGGTTTATCTGCTGCTGCCACGGCAGGCCCAGCCGATAGCTGAAGTCGGCGCTTATTCGCTTATCATTTTTTCCTGACGCCCCCTGACGATGCTCTGCGCCAAGCATCAGCAGCGGGAACGGGGTGAAATTCACGCCCGCCGTGATGGCGCGTGGGTTCTGCTGCAGGTTTTCCTTGCCAAACAGAGCCACCCCTTTGCCGTAATACTGCTCGTAAGTGAGCTTACCACCGAGCTGCGGCAGCGATGGCAACCAGGCCTGTGCACGAATGTCCCAGCCGTTGGCCGGGCGCTCCTGATATTCTTTCATATTCGGCGAATCCCGCCAGTCGCTGAGGCGCAGGTAACCGTTGGCAGACAGCTTCAGGAAATCACGCCAGTACTCCACGCCTATCCCGGTGCGGCTGTGCTCGTGTGACAGGTCATAGTCACCGAAGATATTACCACCCAGCATGTAAGAGGGCGCGAAGTAACGCAGCCCGAACCCGAGGTTAGCCTGGGTGCGGTCATCGGTACGGTGCAGGCTGCCCTGAGTGAAGAGAAGTTCGTCATTTTGTTCGTAAAAAGGGATAAGCAGGTCAACCTGAGAGTTTTTCAGCGAAAANTGTTCATCCGCCTCCAGCTGAACGCGCGCCGTACCGAACTGGTTCAGCCACTGCTGCACCTGCCCGCTGGCCACGGCGCTGATTTGACCGCGAGCCATGGATAAAGCTGCGTCTCCGTCCGGACTGTTTGACAGAAGGGTTCCCGCCCGGGAGGCCATATCGGCCATTTTCATGGCGCCTTCGTCGTCCTTCAGGGGCGNCGTGGCGGCTTGTTCATCCCCGGTTTTGGCAGGAGAATCCGGTTTCCCATCCGGCATCACTGCAGGTACATCCAGTTCATCACCGGGCTGCAGGTTATCAAAACCGTGCGCGAAGGTGCGCAGCACGTTGAGCTTGCGCAGTGCTTTCNGGGTTATACGGAATTTTTTTGCTACCGACGCGGAGGTTTCACCCGGAGACAGNACGTATATTCGTGTCTTGACGGGGTGCTCCTTCGCCGTTTTGTCAATATGGCGGTCAGTGTCGGCTCCTGCCGTTGCTGGCGTAAAAGCCATCGCCAGCGGAAAAGCAGACTGCACGGCAATATTTGCCCAGGCAAACAGCTTAATGCGTAAGGGGACGGGCTGCTGGTGTTTTATTTTCACAAACGGACTCCATAAAAAGGCCACCGTCAGGTGACAAGTAAATGCTGACAGGCTCAGTTAGATATTCAGGTAACCGTTTATCACTCGGGAATGTGAGGGCGTTCAGCTGGTGTGCGCTAAAACCCCCTGGTCCTGTTTATTTTTCAGGCCGAAACGGTTGTTGTTTTTGTTGACCAAAGCGATGGGTAAGCCAGACGTTCATCTTCGAATAAAAAGCTTCAGGACGTCTTTAATAGTCTTGTCCCGGTGCAGGGTGATCTCCTGGATANGGCTGTATGCAGAAGTGATACAGGGGCTTCCCGGCCTCCCGGACAGGCGAAAAGGAATAAATTGTCGGCCGGGTAAATTCACGCCAGCGGTGTTATCCGGGCGATAAAAGGAAGTTAACATTGATATCAGTGCATGAATAAANGCAGCGGCAGATAACGAGGCGTCTTGCCATTTTATCTGAGAGAGCACGAATGAGTGTGGCAGGGATATTATTNCCTTCCGGGGCATTTGTTGTGAAAAAGAGGTCATNCCCGACCCCGAAAAAAGCGTATCCGTTCATCACATAACTCCATTTGCTGGCAGTGCTGTTATTTTTATTTAATGGATGGTATGGCGAGGGGTTATATTTTCACGGCAGCAAAAAAATAAATTCGCCATTGGNGCTGGCTGGGGTTTACCCGCGTTAAATACATGTTTAACCCGTCAGTCAATATTGCAGGCAGGCGGCCTGAGTACTCACCAGCGCAATTGTACATAAAATATAAACCTGGTCAAAAACGATCAAAACCCCCTTATTAATAGTTTTAGCAAATCAATATAGCGTCTACTGATCGAGATAAACGTGCATGTTTTTCGTGAGTTATAAAAAAACTCCTTGTGATTCATAGCTAAATTGTGATCGTCCTGGGGTGCATGCCTCTGTTAAATTTCAACACTCCCTCAAACGGNAAAACAAATTATGAAGTAATTTGTTACAATTAACAGGCGTGGTGAATTAAAGGAATCGATAAAACCACAGCCATTCTTTATCATGGGTTTAATTTTAGTTAGCGACTTTAATATATTTTTTTTAGTGAACGTAAGTCAGGAGCTTTATTATTTTTTTAATTTTGTCGACTGGTAAGGGTAAATCGGCACGTTCGAGGTATAATTCGGATATTGTTGATAATTAAGTTTTCAACGTCCTGCTATGTTGANTTACATCTCCGCTATCTGGCTTCTGCTCTTTTTTCTCTTTTCAGGTTTACCTTTTCGCCACTTACTGCACACTTAATGACACGATTAAGTTCAGGAGCGGCACAATGTGGNACCGCTGCCAGTCAGCCGTGGACGACTGGTGCCGGGTACCTGGCTTGGTGAGCACCGCTCCCAGGGCTGCCAGGCGCATTACTTCCACGTTGCAGGGGGATGATTAATCACGGAGGTATCTGAACGACTGACCTGTTGCGCAAGTCAACCGGGCGCGCAGCAGAGCGAACGCCGCGAATGGAACGCGATTCAGTTCAGGGTAAAGGAGGTGCCGTTTGCGATGTTTTACGAGGAGGGCGGACGCCCGGNAGCAGACTTAAAAAGCAGCCCGGCGCTGGCTGACAGGATCCGTGACCAGCATAGCGACGTGCAGGCGAGCACGCTTTTGGATCCGCCGCACCGGAACACCGTGCTGCCGGATGGCTCGCTGAAGGATTCGCAAATTTACTGTCTGGTGGATGCGTCTTTGCAGCAGGTGCTGCGCGAAGCGAACGCGGCCGTCAAGACGAAAGCGGGGAGCCATTTTAGGCCCCCCGTGTTGTGCATCTTCGTTCCTTACTGGTGCGCTTCGTGGTCAACGCCGCCGTTATAAAGCGGTGCGCCNGGCCTTATAAACGGTTTACTGCCAGCAGATGGCTTCCCATATTTGGCATCAGCAGAAACCATCCTCCNTAAGCAATTATTTCAAAGTATCAGTATAAATATTGTTTATTGCCCCGCCGTTCCCAAACCAGGTATGAGGGCGATCAGACCAATATTCAAAAGTTTTACCGTTATAATTAACATACGCTCCTATAAAAAAGGTGCCGGCGTGATTGGTACCGCAATTCGGGCCAATTTCTCTTTTGCCGAATTGAATAGATAAGTTTGAAACGATATTGCTCTGGGTAATCGAAAATGGACCAATGAAATCCTGATTAACGGATTCTCCCTTCGACATCCCGATAAAGTCCATCGGTGATATTAATTCCTTACCGCCAAAATCTACCTCGCCCCCGTCAACAACGGAATAAACCCCCATATCTGTGAGGCCCGTGCACTTCTCATGCGGGACGCTATTAGCTGAATAGATTTTAACATGAGATTTTACATCGAATTTTTTCCAGATTTCGTGTGGCTTCAGATTTCTCACGTCTATTACAGCTGACTTTCCGCTATCAATCAGCCCACCATATCCATGTGCCTCCAGCTCTATATGCAGTTTATTACCCCAGAACGAGGTTTCTGGCTCGAATCTGGTCACTACTTTGCCTGAATGGGAATCCACACGTTTCTTTGCAAACGTTTTTCCCTTACTGTCTTTCAGATAAACCATGACGNATTCCGCTTTACTGAATTCATCTGAACTGTCTGTATTCCAATTCACAACAAGATCGTCGTCAGTAAATACCGGCGTCCAGTTACCTTTAATCGCCGGCGAACCTTTACTGAAGTAACTGATCTCACCAATACTAACGGAGGGTTTACTGTAAATCCGCACCTCGTAATCGCCGGAACTGGCGTGGTAATAGTCATTGGCAGCAACGCTGAGCGTTAGCCGGGCTTTACCTTTGGCTTTGTGCTGCAGGCTTCCCGTACTGGATATGTTCAGTACTTTTACATCAGAAGAATCCCAGGTAATAGAGGCATCTGACGGAACCGTCTTTTCGGGCAACTGCAGTGTGAAGGGGGCTTCATCCGTTGTCTTTATTACAGCCTCTTTAAAGCTGAGGTCGACTGTTCCCTTTTCCAGCCGGTAGGGCACTTCAACAGAGGCGGCTTTAAACTGGTCTGTCTTCGGTGTACTTACCGTCAGGCGGGTGCTGCCAGGTTTTACGGCCTGCAATACTCCGTTATCTGCCACCGTCACCACCCCGGTGTTTTTGCTGACATAGGTCGCTTTCAGNCTGCCATCTGCGTCGATATTGCCGAAAGTTGGCGTAATGTTCCAGTCATTACCGTCAGCCCAGCTGGCTGTAACGGCGTTACCGTCCCGAACTTCCAGCTGTGGAT
The DNA here is from genome assembly GCF_000026985.1 of Erwinia pyrifoliae DSM 12163. Taxonomy (NCBI): domain Bacteria; kingdom Pseudomonadati; phylum Pseudomonadota; class Gammaproteobacteria; order Enterobacterales; family Erwiniaceae; genus Erwinia; species Erwinia pyrifoliae. Next base: position 3,610,069 of record NC_017390.1, on the reverse strand, counting down.
CTGCCCTGTCAATCTTCAGCAGATAACTGGCCTGGCCCGGAATGAAGTGCTCATTCGCAGAGGTTTTGACCGTGATGGTAGTTTGACCCGACTTCAGTAAAGTCACCTTACCCACTTTATTCACCGTTGCCACGCTCTCATCCGTACTGGACCACTTCTGTTCAACGTCACCGGGTAGGCCTTTTACAGCCTGCGAGTNGCTGAAGTTTTTAGTCCAGGTCACATTTTGCTGTGCATTCGCAAAGCTCAGTTCCGGATCCCGGGTTCCGTCCGTAGCGCTAAACACGACGTCCGGCGCGGTATACTGGCCCGATGGTATGGTCAGGCTGACCTTTGCCGTACCGGNCTGCGTACGTGTCAGGGTCACAACGGCTGTGCCGGTTTCGTCGCTCCTGGTCGTCTGTTCGTTTAAGGTGCTGCCATCATTGGCGCGCCAGTGAACCGGGATACCGGCCCCCTGCGGGTTGCCCTGCTTATCCGTCAACACGGCAGCATAGGTGACTGTGTCCCCCACGACGGCAGAAGCCGGCGTAACGCGAATGGGCTCTTTAACCACGATCGAATCAGCGTTGTCCAGCACTACGCTGACTGGTGCAAAACGAACGTTTCGCGCTGAAGGGATGATAGTGAAGGATTCCGGCAGTGTGCCGGCCGTCAGGGTGGCGATATATTCCCCGGCTGCGCGGCGGCTGAATGCCGTCATCGTTGTGGCGCCAGCGGCACGAATTTTTGATTCCTGCTGTACGCTGATTTCGCTTTCCGCAATATCAACCGGTTTGCCATCGCGATCGTTGATGCTGAGGACCAGCTGCTGCTGCGTTTTCCCGTCGGCCACGAGCGTTATTTTTGCCGGAATGACCGGGCTCATGCTGGCGTCAATGGCCGACTGTGCCACCGTCACCTGCGTGTCGGCTCTGGCAGAAACGTTCCCTTTTTTGTCCACCGCCACGCCGCTGACTGTCCAGGTATTAACGGCCTGCGCGCCGGGCTGATATTCCGGCAGTATCACGCTCCAGTTGCCCGCATCTTCGCGTACCAGTTGCCCCCCGCAAGCCAGCAGTGAAGATGCCGACCAGTCGATGCGTTCCAGACCGTACTGACTGTTGACCGATACGCCCAGTGACTTCTTTTCGCCGGCATAGCCGGTCACCCGATCGACCGTATGCAGCCGTACTGTCTCTTTTTTGCGATATTGCAGCAGAATATGATTATTTCGCTCCACCAGGTCGTAACGGCTTCCTGCCAGGCTGCGCATTGTGGCGACCGCCTGCGGGTTTATCTGCTGCTGCCACGGCAGGCCCAGCCGATAGCTGAAGTCGGCGCTTATTCGCTTATCATTTTTTCCTGACGCCCCCTGACGATGCTCTGCGCCAAGCATCAGCAGCGGGAACGGGGTGAAATTCACGCCCGCCGTGATGGCGCGTGGGTTCTGCTGCAGGTTTTCCTTGCCAAACAGAGCCACCCCTTTGCCGTAATACTGCTCGTAAGTGAGCTTACCACCGAGCTGCGGCAGCGATGGCAACCAGGCCTGTGCACGAATGTCCCAGCCGTTGGCCGGGCGCTCCTGATATTCTTTCATATTCGGCGAATCCCGCCAGTCGCTGAGGCGCAGGTAACCGTTGGCAGACAGCTTCAGGAAATCACGCCAGTACTCCACGCCTATCCCGGTGCGGCTGTGCTCGTGTGACAGGTCATAGTCACCGAAGATATTACCACCCAGCATGTAAGAGGGCGCGAAGTAACGCAGCCCGAACCCGAGGTTAGCCTGGGTGCGGTCATCGGTACGGTGCAGGCTGCCCTGAGTGAAGAGAAGTTCGTCATTTTGTTCGTAAAAAGGGATAAGCAGGTCAACCTGAGAGTTTTTCAGNGAAAAGTGTTCATCCGCCTCCAGCTGAACGCGCGCCGTACCGAACTGGTTCAGCCACTGCTGCACCTGCCCGCTGGCCACGGCGCTGATTTGACCGCGAGCCATGGATAAAGCTGCGTCTCCGTCCGGACTGTTTGACAGAAGGGTTCCCGCCCGGGAGGCCATATCGGCCATTTTCATGGCGCCTTCGTCGTCCTTCAGGGGCGNCGTGGCGGCTTGTTCATCCCCGGTTTTGGCAGGAGAATCCGGTTTCCCATCCGGCATCANTGCAGGTACATCCAGTTCATCACCGGGCTGCAGGTTATCAAAACCGTGCGCGAAGGTGCGCAGCACGTTGAGCTTGCGCAGTGCTTTCNGGGTTATACGGAATTTTTTTGCTACCGACGCGGAGGTTTCACCCGGAGACAGNACGTATATTCGTGTCTTGACGGGGTGCTCCTTCGCCGTTTTGTCAATATGGCGGTCAGTGTCGGCTCCTGCCGTTGCTGGCGTAAAAGCCATCGCCAGCGGAAAAGCAGACTGCACGGCAATATTTGCCCAGGCAAACAGCTTAATGCGTAAGGGGACGGGCTGCTGGTGTTTTATTTTCACAAACGGACTCCATAAAAAGGCCACCGTCAGGTGACAAGTAAATGCTGACAGGCTCAGTTAGATATTCAGGTAACCGTTTATCACTCGGGAATGTGAGGGCGTTCAGCTGGTGTGCGCTAAAACCCCCTGGTCCTGTTTATTTTTCAGGCCGAAACGGTTGTTGTTTTTGTTGACCAAAGCGATGGGTAAGCCAGACGTTCATCTTCGAATAAAAAGCTTCAGGACGTCTTTAATAGTCTTGTCCCGGTGCAGGGTGATCTCCTGGATATGGCTGTATGCAGAAGTGATACAGGGGCTTCCCGGCCTCCCGGACAGGCGAAAAGGAATAAATTGTCGGCCGGGTAAGTTAACGCCAGCGGTGTTATCCGGGCGATAAAAGGAAGTTAACATTGATATCAGTGCATGAATAAAAGCAGCGGCAGATAACGAGGCGTCTTGCCATTTTATCTGAGAGAGCACGAATGAGTGTGGCAGGGATATTATTTCCTTCCGGGGCATTTGTTGTGAAAAAGAGGTCATCCCCGACCCCGAAAAAAGCGTTTCCGTTCATCGCATAACTCCATTTCCTGGCAATGCTGTTGTTTTTATTTAATGGATTTTATGGCGAAGGGTTATGTTTTCACGGCAGCAAAAAAGTAAATTCGCCATTGGCGCTGGCTGGGGTTTACCCGCGTTAAATACATGTTTAACCCGTCAGTCAATATTGCAGGCAGGCGGCCTGAGTACTCACCAGCGCAATTGTACATAAAATATAAACCTGGTCAAAAACGATCAAAACCCCCTTATTAATAGTTTTAGCAAATCAATATAGCGTCTACTGATCGAGATAAACGTGCATGTTTTTCGTGAGTTATAAAAAAACTCCTTGTGATTCATAGCTAAATTGTGATCGTCCTGGGGTGCATGCCTCTGTTAAATTTCAACACTCCCTCAAACGGNAAAACAAATTATGAAGTAATTTGTTACAATTAACAGGCGTGGTGAATTAAAGGAATCGATAAAACCACAGCCATTCTTTATCATGGGTTTAATTTTAGTTAGCGACTTTAATATATTTTTTTTAGTGAACGTAAGTCAGGAGCTTTATTATTTTTTTAATTTTGTCGACTGGTAAGGGTAAATCGGCACGTTCGAGGTATAATTCGGATATTGTTGATAATTAAGTTTTCAACGTCCTGCTATGTTGANTTACATCTCCGCTATCTGGCTTCTGCTCTTTTTTCTCTTTTCAGGTTTACCTTTTCGCCACTTACTGCACACTTAATGACACGATTAAGTTCAGGAGCGGCACAATGTGGTACCAGCAAACCCTCACCCCGGCGAAAAATCGCGTGGCTTGCATCTGGTGACCGACGAAATCGTTGGTGAACTGCGGCGCCTGGCCGACGTCCAGACCGGACTGTTACACCTGCTGTTGCAACATCCTTCTGCCTCACTGACGCTGAATGAAAACTGTGACGCAACGGTACGCAGCGATATGGAGCAACATTTTCTGCGTGCGGTAGCGGAAAACGCAGTGTATCAGCACGCTGATGAAGGCGCGGATGATATGCCCGCGCATATCAAGTTATCGCTGCCGGGCGCCTCGCTAATGCTGCCAGTCAGCCGTGGACGACTGGTGCCGGGTACCTGGCAGGGTATCTTGCTTGGTGAGCACCGCCCCAGGGCTGCCAGGCNCATTATTGCCACGTTGCAGGGGGATGATTAATCATGGAGGTATCTGAACGACTGGCCTGTTGCGCAAGTCACCGGGCGCGCAGCAGAGCGAACNCCGCGAATGGAACGCGATTCAGTTCAGGGTAAAGGAGGTGCCGTTTGCGATGTTTTACGAGGAGGGCGGACGCCCGGNAGCAGACTTAAAAAGCAGCCCGGCGCTGGCTGACAGGATCCGTGACCAGCATAGCGACGTGCAGGCGAGCACGCTTTTGGATCCGCCGCACCGGAACACCGTGCTGCCGGATGGCTCGCTGAAGGATTCGCAAATTTACTGTCTGGTGGATGCGTCTTTGCAGCAGNTGCTGCGCGAAGCGAACGCGGCCGTCAAGACGAAAGCGGGGAGCCATTTTACCGGCCCCCCGTGTTGTGCATCTTCGTTCCTTACTGGTGCGCTTCGTGGTCANCGCCGCCGTTATAAAGCGGTGCGCCNGGCCTTATAAACGGTTTACTGCCAGCAGATGGCTTCCCATATTTGGCATCAGCAGAAACCATCCTCCGTAAGCAATTATTTCAAAGTATCCACAAAAGTATCAGTAAAAGTAATGTCTGGTGGTACGAACATCCCAATCCAGGTATGAGAGTCATCAGGCCGATATTCAAAATTGTGGTCGTGATAGAGAACGTGCGCTCTCAAAGAATTGAAGCCGCTGTCACTCATCTTGCAATCCGGGCCAATTTCTACTTCGCCGAATTGAGTAGACAAGTCTGAAAAGATACGGTAGTAGGTTTTCGGAAAAAAACTATAGTGCTGCTTATCATTTTGTTTTCCGGTCGTCTGCAAACTAAATCTCATCGGTGATATTAATTGCTTACCGCCAAAATCTACCTTGCCCCCTTTAACAACGGCATAAACCCCCGTCCTCGTACCCGTACCTGGCATACTGAAGCTGGAGCACATATTTTTCGGGGTGTGATCAGCTGAATAAATTTGAAAACCAGATTCCACTTCGAATTTTTTCCAGATATCGTGTGGCTTCAGATTTCTCACGTCTATTGCAGCTGACTTGTCGCTATTAATCAGCTCACCATATCCATGTGCCGCCACCTCTATATGCAGTTTATTACCCCAGAACGAGGCTTCTGGCTCGAATTCGATCGTTGAACGGTCTGAAGGGGAATCCACACGCTTCTCTTTAAACGTTTTTCCCTTACTGTCTTTCAGATAAACCATGACGTATTCCGCTTTACTGAATTCATCCGAACTGCCTGTATCCAAACTCACATAAAGCTCGTCGTCAGTAAATACCGGAGTCCAGTCACCTTTATTCGCCAACGAACTTTTACTGATATAACTGACCTTACCAATACTAACGGAGGGTTTACTGTAAATCCGCACCTCGTAATCGCCGGAACTGGCGTGGTAATAGTCATTGGCAGCAACGCTGAGCGTTAGCCGGGCTTTACCTTTGGCTTTGTGCTGCAGGCTTCCCGTACTGGATATGTCCAGTACTTTTNCATCGTCAGACTTCCATCTGATGGGGGCATCTGAGGGAATGGGTTTTTCGGGCAACTGCAGTGTGAAGGGGGCTTCATCCGTTGTCTTTATTACAGCCTCTTTAAAGCTGAGGTCGACTGTTCCCTTTTCCAGCCGGTAGGNCACTTCAACAGAGGCGGCTTTAAACTGGTCTGTTTCCGGTGTACTTACCGTCAGGCGGGTGCTGCCAGGTTTTACGGCCTGCANTACTCCGTTATCTGCCACCGTCACCACCCCGGTGTTTTTNCTGACATAGGCCGCTTTCAGCCTGCCATCTGCGTCGATATTGCCGAAAGTTGGCGTAATGTTCCAGTCATTACCGTCAGCCCAGCTGGCTGTAACGGCGTTACCGTCCCGAACTTCCAGCTGTGGATCTGCCCTGTCAATCTTCAGCAGATAACTGGCCTGGCCCGGAATGAAGTGCTCATTCACTGAGGTTTTGACCGTGATGGTAGTTTGACCCGACTTCAGTAAAGTCACCTTACCCACTTTATTCACCGTTGCCACGCTCTCATCCGTACTGGACCACTTCTGTTCAACGNCACCGGGTAGGCCTTTTACAGCCTGCGAGTNGCTGAAGTTTTTAGTCCAGGTCACATTTTGCCGGGCGTGTTCAAAGCTCAGTTTCGGATCCAGGGTTCCGCCCGTTATGGTCAGCGTTTTGCTCTGGCTGAATGGNTTACCGTTGACCTTCACTGACAGCCTGGCTTCACCGCCCTGGCTGGCAGTGACCGTCATGCGATAGTGGCCTGGCTTATCCGGGATTTCCTCGCCGTTACTGATTTTGACCGTGCCGTTGTCGCTCTGTCCATGTACCGTATGGCCGGACAGCAGATTGCCGTATTTATCACGCAGNACCAGCGCCAGCGTTGCCGGGTCTTTTCCGGCAGCGATAACTGNCGGTGACAGGGTGAGTTCAGAANGCCTTTCATCAGGAACACCAGCGCTAAACACGACGTCCGGCGCGGTATACTNGCCCGATGGTATGGTCAGGCTGACCTTTGCCGTACCGGNCTGCGTACGTGTCAGGGTCACAACGGCTGTGCCGGTTTCGTCGCTCCTGGTCGTCTGTTCGTTTAAGGTGCTGCCATCATTGGCGCGCCAGTGAACCGGGATACCGGCNCCCTGCGGGTTGCCCTGCTTATCCGTCAACACGGCAGCATAGGTGACTGTGTCCCCCACGACGGCAGAAGCCGGCGTAACGCGAATGGGCTCTTTAACCACGATCGAATCAGCGTTGTCCAGCAGCTCTACGCTGACTGGTGCAAAACGAACGTTTCGCGCTGAAGGGATGATAGTGAAGGATTCCNGCAGTGTGCCGGCCGTCAGGGTGGCGATATATTCCCCGGCTGCGCGGCGGCTGAATGCCGTCATCGTTGTGGCGCCAGCGGCACGAATTTTTGATTCCTGCTGTACGCTGATTTCGCTTTCCGCAATATCAACCGGTTTGCCATCGCGATCGTTGATGCTGAGGACCAGCTGCTGCTGCGTTTTCCCGTCGGCCCGGAGCGTTATTTTTGCCGGANTGACCGGGCTCATGCTGGCGTCAATGGCCGACTGTGCCACCGTCACCTGCGTGTCGGCTCTGGCAGAAACGTTCCCTTTTTTGTCCACCGCCACGCCGCTGACTGTCCAGGTATTAACGGCCTGCGCGCCGGGCTGATATTCCGGCAGTATCACGCTCCAGTTGCCCGCATCTTCGCGTACCAGTTGCCCCCCGCAAGCCAGCAGTGANGATGCCGACCAGTCGATGCGTTCCAGACCGTACTGACTGTTGACCGATACGCCCAGTGACTTCTTTTCGCCGGCATAGCCGGTCACCCGATCGACCGTATGCAGCCGTACTGTCTCTTTTTTGCGATATTGCAGCAGAATATGATTATTTCGCTCCACCAGGTCGTAACGGCTTCCTGCCAGGCTGCGCATTGTGGCGACCGCCTGCGGGTTTATCTGCTGCTGCCACGGCAGGCCCAGCCGATAGCTGAAGTCGGCGCTTATTCGCTTATCATTTTTTCCTGACGCCCCCTGACGATGCTCTGCGCCAAGCATCAGCAGCGGGAACGGGGTGAAATTCACGCCCGCCGTGATGGCGCGTGGGTTCTGCTGCAGGTTTTCCTTGCCAAACAGAGCCACCCCTTTGCCGTAATACTGCTCGTAAGTGAGCTTACCACCGAGCTGCGGCAGCGATGGCAACCAGGCCTGTGCACGAATGTCCCAGCCGTTGGCCGGGCGCTCCTGATATTCTTTCATATTCGGCGAATCCCGCCAGTCGCTGAGGCGCAGGTAACCGTTGGCAGACAGCTTCAGGAAATCACGCCAGTACTCCACGCCTATCCCGGTGCGGCTGTGCTCGTGTGACAGGTCATAGTCACCGAAGATATTACCACCCAGCATGTAAGAGGGCGCGAAGTAACGCAGCCCGAACCCGAGGTTAGCCTGGGTGCGGTCATCGGTACGGTGCAGGCTGCCCTGAGTGAAGAGAAGTTCGTCATTTTGTTCGTAAAAAGGGATAAGCAGGTCAACCTGAGAGTTTTTCAGNGAAAAGTGTTCATCCGCCTCCAGCTGAACGCGCGCCGTACCGAACTGGTTCAGCCACTGCTGCACCTGCCCGCTGGCCACGGCGCTGATTTGACCGCGAGCCATGGATAAAGCTGCGTCTCCGTCCGGACTGTTTGACAGAAGGGTTCCCGCCCGGGAGGCCATATCGGCCATTTTCATGGCGCCTTCGTCGTCCTTCAGGGGCGNCGTGGCGGCTTGTTCATCCCCGGTTTTGGCAGGAGAATCCGGTTTCCCATCCGGCATCACTGCAGGTACATCCAGTTCATCACCGGGCTGCAGGTTATCAAAACCGTGCGCGAAGGTGCGCAGCACGTTGAGCTTGCGCAGTGCTTTCNGGGTTATACGGAATTTTTTTGCTACCGACGCGGAGGTTTCACCCGGAGACAGNACGTATATTCGTGTCTTGACGGGGTGCTCCTTCGCCGTTTTGTCAATATGGCGGTCAGTGTCGGCTCCTGCCGTTGCTGGCGTAAAAGCCATCGCCAGCGGAAAAGCAGACTGCACGGCAATATTTGCCCAGGCAAACAGCTTAATGCGTAAGGGGACGGGCTGCTGGTGTTTTATTTTCACAAACGGACTCCATAAAAAGGCCACCGTCAGGTGACAAGTAAATGCTGACAGGCTCAGTTAGATATTCAGGTAACCGTTTATCACTCGGGAATGTGAGGGCGTTCAGCTGGTGTGCGCTAAAACCCCNTGGTCCTGTTTATTTTTCAGGCCGAAACGGTTGTTGTTTTTGTTGACCAAAGCGATGGGTAAGCCAGACGTTCATCTTCGAATAAAAAGCTTCAGGACGTCTTTAATAGTCTTGTCCCGGTGCAGGGTGATCTCCTGGATANGGCTGTATGCAGAAGTGATACAGGGGCTTCCCGGCCTCCCGGACAGGCGAAAAGGAATAAATTGTCGGCCGGGTAAGTTAACGCCAGCGGTGTTATCCGGGCGATAAAAGGAAGTTAACATTGATATCAGTGCATGAATAAAAGCAGCGGCAGATAACGAGGCGTCTTGCCATTTTATCTGAGAGAGCACGAATGAGTGTGGCAGGGATATTATTTCCTTCCGGGGCATTTGTTGTGAAAAAGAGGTCATCCCCGACCCCGAAAAAAGCGTNTCCGTTCATCACATAACTCCATTTGCTGGCAGTGCTGTTATTTTTATTTAATGGATGGTATGGCGAGGGGTTATATTTTCACGGCAGCAAAAAAATAAATTCGCCATTGGTGCTGGCTGGGGTTTNCCCGCGTTAAATACATGTTTAACCCGTCAGTCAATATTGCAGGCAGGCGGCCTGAGTACTCACCAGCGCAATTGTACATAAAATATAAACCTGGTCAAAACGATCAAACCCCCTTATTAATAGCTTTTATAAATCAATATAATGTCTACTAATCGAGATAAATGTGCCTTTTTTCGTGAGTNATAAAAAAACTCCTTGTGATTCATGGTTAAGTTGCGATTCACCCGGGATGCATGCCTCTGTTAAATTTCAACACTCCCTCAAACGGAAAAACAAATTATGAAGTAATTTGTTACAATTAACAGACTTGGTGAATTAAAGGAATCGATAAAACCACAGCCATTCTTTATCATGGGTTTAATTTTAGTTAGCGACTTTAATATATTTTTTTNAGTGAACGTAAGTCAGGAGCTTTATTNTTTTTTTTGAATTNTGTCGACTGGTAAGGGTAAATCGGCACGTTCGAGGTATAATTCGGATATTGTTGATAATTAAGTTTTCAACGTCCTGCTATGTTGANTTACATCTCTGCTATTTGGCTATAGCACGCTATTAATGACTGGGTTGATGTTGGCGGTGAGTCATGCTGATAATACCATTTTTCCCGTTAATTCAGTCTGGCTGAACCACATCTTTAGCAATGTCATATCGGAAAGGCTCGCAATAGCGATATGGTATCATTCTGGCCTGACCGGATGCAGATCGGCCGGTTATACTGCAGCTAAAGTGTGGCAAAATTAAGGCGTGGAGCCGAATGTATCTGGGAGAGGTTAATGATGAATAAAAAAACCTATAGGCCAACCGTAATGCATGGTTGGTGATGTGGTATCTGGCAGGTTTACAAGAAGAGGCGTGGTGAGTTGGAATATGTTGCCGTTCGGCAGGCAATATAATAATTCATCACGCCGGGGCACTGACTATTGTGGCAAAATTAAGCCAGAGAGATAAGCCCATACGGGATTTGATTTTTCCCGTATGGTCAGAGTGCTGCGGTTTTCTCAGCCGCCGTTAAAAAATTACGCGCGCAGTGAATTGATATCGATGACGAAGCGATACTTCACGTCGCTTTTCAGCATGCGTTCGTAAGCATCGTTAATCTGTTCAATGTTAATCATCTCGATATCGGAGGTGATGTTGTGCTTCCCGCAGAAATCTAACATCTCCTGAGTCTCTTTAATTCCGCCGATCAGTGAACCGGCAATGCTGCGGCGTTTAAAGATCAGATTAAATACCTGCGGTGACGGATGGTCGTGTTCAGGCGCTCCAACCAGCGTCATGGTGCCATCGCGACGCAGCAGGGTGATAAACGGGTTCAGGTCGTGCGGAGCGGCAACGGTATTCAGAATGAAGTCGAAACTATTGGTGTGTTGTGCCATCTGGTCGGCATCTTTAGAGATCACCACTTCGTCTGCCCCAAGGCGTTTGCCGTCCTCCACTTTTGATGCCGATGTGGTAAACAGTACGACATGAGCGCCCATCGCATGTGCGATTTTCACGCCCATATGACCGAGACCACCCAGACCGACGATACCGACTTTTTTACCCGGGCCGACGCCCCAGTGGTGCAGCGGGGAGAAGGTCGTGATGCCTGCGCACAACAGCGGGGCGGCACCAGCCGGATCGAGGTTTTCCGGTACGCGCAATACAAAGTCTTCATGCACTACCACCTGAGTGGCATAGCCACCGAAAGTGGTATCGCCACTGATACGGTCCTGGCCATTATAGGTACCGACAAAGCCCTCTTCACAATACTGTTCGAGATCTTCTTTACAGCTGTCACAGGTACGACAGGAATCAACCAGACAGCCTACACCCACCAGGTCACCTGGTTTGTACTTGTGGCCATGTGCGCCGACCGCAGTGACACGGCCCACAATCTCATGGCCCGGTACCACCGGGAAAATGGTGTTGTGCCATTCGTCACGCGCCTGATGCAGGTCTGAGTGACAGACGCCGCAGTACAGTATTTCAATGAGCACATCATGTTCGCGCAGTTCACGCGGCTGGTAATCAAATGGAGCCAGCGGAGATTTTGCATCCCGGGCAGCGTAAGCGTGCGTAATATTCATTGGTGTCTCCAGTTATTGATGATGTGGCGCAGTGGCCGTGATAGCGGGAGCCGGCAGGGAATAGCATACCTTTTCCGCAAAATGGCAAAGATTAAGCATAGTCAGGGAATGAGGAACAGAGTATGTCCAAAACTCGCTAAGTCTTGCCTGATCCTGCAAAAATACGTGGTAAAGGGAAGAAAAGAGGCATAAACAGCCGGAAAAACTCTTTGTAGAAAAAAACCGGGGATTGCCCGGCCTCTGGAAAATACACCGCTATGAGGTTAACCCCATAGCGGTCATATTACTGCGCCAGCAGTGGCTTAAGGAAGCGGGCGGTATGTGAACGCTCGCACTGCGCAACGGTTTCCGGGGTACCGGATACCAGAATCTCACCGCCGCCGCTGCCGCCCTCCGGGCCGAGGTCGACAATCCAGTCGGCGGTTTTGATCACATCAAGGTTGTGCTCAATCACCACGATGGTGTTGCCCTGGTCGCGCAGCTGATGCAGGACAGCCAGAAGCTGCTGGATGTCGGCAAAATGCAGGCCAGTGGTCGGTTCATCCAGGATGTACAGCGTCTGGCCAGTGCCGCGTTTTGACAGTTCACGCGCCAGCTTCACGCGCTGCGCTTCACCGCCGGACAGCGTGGTTGCCGATTGCCCAAGCCGGATATAAGACAGGCCGACATCCATCAGGGTTTGCAGCTTACGTGCCAGCGCCGGAACGGCATCAAAGAACTCACGCGCTTCTTCAATGGTCATCTCCAGCACTTCGTGAATGTTCTTACCCTTGTACTTCACTTCCAGCGTCTCGCGGTTGTAGCGCTTGCCCTTACACTGATCGCAGGGGACATAGATATCCGGCAGGAAATGCATCTCAACTTTAATAACGCCGTCGCCCTGGCAGGCTTCACAACGCCCGCCGCGCACGTTGAAGCTGAAACGCCCAGGCGTATAGCCACGGGTGCGTGATTCCGGCACGCCGGCAAACAGCTCACGCACCGGGGTAAATATTCCGGTATAGGTCGCCGGGTTGGAGCGCGGCGTGCGACCAATCGGGCTTTGATCGATGTCGATGACCTTATCGAAATGCTCCATACCGGAGATAGCGCGGTAAGGCGCTGCTTCAGCAATAGTCGCGCCGTTAAGCTGGCGCTGAGCAATCGGGAACAGGGTGTCATTAATCAACGTCGACTTACCGGAACCAGAAACCCCGGTAATACAGGTAAACAGCCCGACCGGCAGGATCAGGGTGGCGTCCTTCAGATTGTTACCGCTGGCACCGGTAAGCTTCAATACCTTGGCCGGATCGCCTTTCACCCGTTGTTCAGGAATGGCAATGCCGCGTTTGCCGCTGAGGAATTGTCCGGTCAGGGACTCTTCGACCGCCATAATGTCGTCAACCGTACCTTCAGCGACAACCTGTCCGCCATGCACCCCAGCACCGGGACCGATATCAATAACGTGGTCAGCGGCGCGAATGGCATCTTCATCATGCTCTACCACAATCACGGTATTACCGAGATTGCGCAGATGGACAAGGGTTTCCAGCAAACGTTCATTGTCGCGCTGATGCAAGCCGATAGAAGGTTCATCCAGCACGTACATGACGCCCACCAGGCCGGCACCAATCTGACTGGCCAGACGGATACGTTGCGCTTCCCCACCGGATAGCGTCTCCGCAGAGCGTGACATCGACAGGTAGTTGAGGCCAACGTTAACCAGGAATTTCAGGCGGTCGCCGATCTCTTTCAGCACTTTTTCGGCGATCTTAGCGCGCTGGCCGCTGAGCTTCATATTCTGGAAGAACTCCATCGCATGACCGATGCTCATATCCGAAATAGTGGGAAGTGTGGTGTTCTCAACAAAAACGTGGCGCGCTTCACGACGCAGGCGCGTGCCGTGGCAGCTGGCACAGGAGCGGTTGCTGATGTATTTCGCCAGCTCTTCACGCACCGCAGAGGACTCGGTCTCTTTGTAGCGGCGCTCCATATTATGCAGCACGCCTTCAAACGGATGGCGGCGCACGGAAGTATCGCCACGGTCGTTTACGTATTTAAATTCGATATTTTCTTTGCCGGAACCGTACAAAATCACTTTGCGCGTGCGATCGTCAAGGCTGTTGAACGGCGCTTCGATATCGAACTCCAGGTAATCCGCCAGCGAGCGTAGCATCTGAAAATAGTAGAAGTTACGGCGATCCCAGCCACGGATTGCGCCACCGGACAGCGACAGTTCGGGGTTTTGCACCACGCGGTCGGGATCAAAATATTGCTGTACGCCCAGCCCGTCACAGGTTGGGCAGGCACCGGCCGGGTTGTTGAAGGAGAACAGGCGCGGTTCCAGCTCGCTCATGCTGTAGCCGCAGATCGGGCAGGCGAAGTTGGCCGAAAACAGCAGTTCTTCGGCGCTGGCGTCGTCCATATCGGCGACCACGGCGCTGCCGCCGGAGAGTTCCAGCGCGGTTTCAAACGATTCCGCCAGACGCTGCGTCAGATCGTCGCGTACTTTAAAACGATCGACCACTACTTCAATGGTATGTTTCTTGTGCAATTCCAGCTTTGGAGGATCTGACAGATCGCACACTTCACCGTCGATGCGCGCGCGAATGTACCCCTGGCTGGCGAGGTTTTCCAACGTTTTGCTGTGCTCGCCCTTGCGGTCTTTCACAATGGGCGCCAACAGCATCAGGCGGCGTCCTTCCGGCTGTGACAGCACGTTATCCACCATCTGACTGACGGTTTGCGCCGCCAGCGTCACGTCGTGATCCGGGCAGCGCGGTTCCCCCACGCGGGCAAACAGCAAACGCAGATAATCATGAATTTCGGTAATGGTACCGACGGTAGAACGCGGGTTGTGTGAGGTGGATTTCTGCTCAATCGAAATCGCCGGTGACAGTCCTTCAATATGGTCGACGTCCGGCTTTTCCATCAGTGACAGAAACTGACGCGCATAGGCAGATAGCGACTCAACGTAGCGGCGTTGTCCTTCCGCGTACAGCGTATCAAACGCCAGCGAGGATTTACCGGAACCTGACAGCCCGGTGACAACGATCAGTTTATCGCGCGGAATGATCAGGTTAATGTTTTTCAAATTGTGGGTGCGGGCACCCCGTACTTCGATGTTATCCATTCACAATTCCCGGATTAGCACAAACCTCACCATGCCTGGCTGGCACGGCCAGAAACAAACGAGTTAGTATGGCACAAAAAAACCTGAATGGATAACCAGTGTTTTGACGAGGAATGCCTTATACTGTGATGTTATAGGGTGACGATAAGCCGCGTTTTTCGAGGCATCTCCTAAATGTAGGATCTGCGGGTATGCCATGTTAGAATTTTGCGCGTAGACTACAAGACAGAACAATTAACCGGAGACAGAGACATGGCCAGCAGAGGCGTAAACAAAGTAATTTTAGTCGGAAATCTGGGTCAGGATCCGGAAGTCCGCTACATGCCAAATGGCGGCGCCGTTGCCAACATCACTCTGGCCACCTCCGAAAGCTGGCGTGACAAGCAGACTGGCGAAACCAAAGAGAAAACCGAATGGCACCGCGTGGTACTGTTCGGCAAGCTGGCTGAAGTGGCCGGTGAGTATCTGCGCAAAGGCTCTCAGGTTTATATTGAGGGCGCTCTGCAAACGCGCAAATGGACCGATCAGGCTGGCGTTGAGAAATACACCACCGAAGTGGTAGTCAACGTTGGTGGTACCATGCAGATGCTGGGCGGTCGTGCACAGGGCGGCGGCGCACCAGCCGGTGGCCAGGGCGGTGGTAACAACAATGGCTGGGGCCAGCCGCAGCAGCCGCAGGGCGGCAACCAGTTCAGCGGCGGCGCACAGCAGTCACGTCCGCAGCAGCAGCAGCAGCCACAGCAGAACAGCGCACCGGCGAATAACGAACCGCCAATCGACTTTGACGACGATATTCCGTTTTGACGAATGCGTATCAGTTAATTGAGAACGCTTAAAACCCTGCTCCGGCAGGGTTTTTTTATCATTAAATAGCAGGAAAACACCGATCGGCTTCCGTATCCCCGGGCTTTGCGTATCATTCCGTCTTCTGAAAAGCGCTGTTCCGGGCGCCCTGTCGGCAAGGCGTGATCATCTGCGTGCGATATGCTTTTTTAATCACCTTTATATACAGATTCTCTCAGTTATCTACTCACTCATTACCCTCCGGGATGGATTAACTGGCGAGATTCAACCGTGCTTCCCTAAAAAGAAATTCGTTATGATTTATGCAGATAATTTGTGGAGAATAATGCGCTGAGTCTGCCGTCCGGCNTGCAGAGTTACGTTCAGGCGGTGGCATCGTGGGATCAGTATGCACAGGACAATAATCTGACGCCGGAGCAGAAACAGGCCGATCTGGCCCAGATGGATACAGGCGATGCTGAGCCACCGCAGCGTGGAGAGCACGCAGATNTATACGCAGGTGAGCATCCGGGCGTTGCAGGCGGTGCATGCCTCAACCCACCCGGTGGAGCAGACGGAGCCGGATAAAACGGAAGTTGATGATATGGGGTAACTCTGAAATAATAACAGTTATTAACTGATAGTAACCCAGTGGAGAAACCACCATGCCAACCAGTGTCGCCCTGAGTTCCCACTTTGAAATTTTTATCCGTGAACAGATAGACAGTGGCCGTTATAACAATGCCAGCGAGGTCGTACGGGCAGGTCTGCGGGCGCTGGAAGAACGTGAGCAACAGCTGAAACTGGATGCACTGCGCGTCGCAGTTGATGCGGGCATAAACAGTGGAAAAGGCCGGAGTGCTGAAGAGGTTTTCGGCCGCTTGTCCGGGAAATACAGGCAGATGGCAGACAACGTAAATGCAGAATGAAACTCAGCATATCGCCGCTGGCGGAGCAGGATATCGAAGCCATCGGTGACTATATCGCGCAGGATAATCCGGTGAGGGCAATGAGCTTCACTGAAGAACTGTATCGAAAATGCCTGCGTATTGGCGAAGCACCGCAGCTTTACCGGGAGCGACCCGAGCTGGGCCCGCAGATCAGAAGCTGTGCATATGGGCGGTATCTTATCCTGTTCAGCACTGGCGATACGGAAGCCCGGATAGAACGTGTGTTACATGCTGCGCGCGATATCGGGGAGATATTAGCGCCGGAGTGATGCCGCCGGACAGTGAATAAGGCAGCTCAACCCCGGTAAGTTCGCCGGGTTATGTGCATGGGCAGATCGCGCCTTCCCTGGCGCGATCTGCCCTTCATCAGGTTCAGCGTGCGCGGGGGTAAACGACCGGCCGGCGTCAGGCGGCGGCGTTCTCTGTTCTTCAGCTGCCGGCCGGACGTCCGTTCAACATAATGTGCGCGGATTATGCGCAGCCGTCCCGGCTGGCGGCGAAGCCCGGTCCGCCGCTGGTGAGCGACCCGTCTTCGCATAATACACCTTATGTCTTGCGCCCCCGCGTTCCAGGGCGGGGTGTGGCCGCCTTCCCTGGCAGCGCAGGCTACGGCGTTGCCATCAGGCAGTTGTCGCCCTTACGGCCTCCGCNTGCAGGGCTTTATGCCCGCCCGGCTGCGTCTGTCCGTAACGGCTCGCNGTCGTTCCTCCTTCCTCCTTGCTCGTTCCCGTTCCGGCCAGCTTCCGCTACCCGCCCCGGCCTGTGCCGGTCATGCAAAACCGTCTGTTCCCTTAACCTTCCGTGCCTCAGAGCGCCGCAGGGCAGTGCTTGCGGGTCTCGCCAGCCCGCGCCCGGCAGACGCTTCGTCGTCCGCAGACAGGCTGCGGACTTTTCAGCGCCGTGTGGCAAAACGGTAATGACAGGGGCGGCGGCGCTGGCTATGGTGCGTGGTTGTCTGCTCTTTAACAGTGAAAAAAGGCGCGTCGGGGCAAAAGGTTGCCGTACCGCAAGTGCAACAGGAAAAGCCGGTTGTAACTCACGGATAAAAAAGGGAAAAATGCTGTACGCCGGGTAACTTCGCAACGGAAGAAGTTGTTAAAAATAATTATTGGTTACCTTGCTTTTACTTAATGAAATGGATGATAATCTAAAATTACATTGTGTTACATTTTGAAAACGGATTTTCAATTTAATGGCTGGATTATTATCTTCTTTGCGGCGGGTAGCCCAAATGCCCGCCCTGAACGGCATGTTGCTGGTTTCATCTTCTTTCACCCTTGCCGAGCCTGTACCCGGCAGTCATATCCGGCAAGGCGAGATCCTTGATGCGCAGCAACAACAGCTGCAACAGACGCACGAGCGTGTTTTGCAACAGCAAAATTCTGCGGAAAGTGATGTGCGCCTTGCGCCATCTGAAGTCGTCTTGCCTGATTACCCCGGCAATGAACGTCCCTGTTTTACCATCAATACTCTGCGCTTCGAGGGGGATCCTGACGCACGTTTTCAGTGGGCGCTGAATGCGGCGGATGTGGCAAAAGGTCATTGCCTGGGCGGGCAGGGTATCTTGTTGCTGATTAACAAGGTACAGAACGCTATTCTGGCCGAAGGTTATGTCACCACCCGGGTAATGGCCCGGGAGCAGAACCTGACGACGGGTGTGCTGACGCTGACTATTCAGCCCGGTCGCATTGGCGACATCCGGTTCGAGCGGTTGGTCTCCTGGCGTGGCCGGTTGTGGAACGCTATTCCGACATCATCGGGCGAAATTCTCAACCTGAGGGCGATAGAACAAGGCCTGGAGAACTTTAAACGCGTACCCAGCGCCACGGCCGACATCAAAATTGTGCCCGGCCAGCAGGACGCTACCAGCGATCTGCGCGTGAGCTGGCAACAGGTCAGCCCGGCCCGCCTGAGTCTGGGGCTGGACGACAGCGGATCGAAAAGCACTGGCCGCTACCTCGGCGCTACCACGCTGGCGCTTGATGCCCCCTTTGCTCAGAACGACCTGTTCTATGCCAACATCGGTAAGGATCTGTTCGGTCACGGCCCGTTCGGTAGCCGTTCTCATACCCTGAATTACTTTTTCCCCATCGGCTACTGGGGTTTTTCCGCCAACTACAACCACTATAACTGGTTCCAGAATATCGCCGGCGCCAACCAGATGCTGACCTACCGGGGTAAGAGCGACAATCTGCAGCTGACTTTATCCCGCTTGCTGCATCGCAATCAGTGGCACAAAACCACGCTCACCCTGCGCGTCTGGCGGCGTCAATCCAGCAATACGGTCAACGATATTGACATTGAGCAGCAGCGGCGTCGTACCGCCGGCTGGGAGCTGGGTCTTAGCCAGCGCAGCTATCTCGGATCTGCCACGTTGGATGCCAATCTCAGCTGGCGGCGGGGCACCGCCGCATCAGGAGCGCTCAGATCGCCGGAAGAGAATACGCACAGCGGCAGCGCCCGTACCGGTATAGCGTTGGGTGATATCAGCCTGAATCAGCCTTTCGCCCTCCGCGAGCAGGCATGGCGTTATTTCACCAGCCTGCGCGGGCAGTGGAGCCTGAGCGCATTGACGCCGCCGGATCGAATGGCGATCGCCGGGCGTTATACGGTGCGCGGATTTGACGGTGAACACATGTTATCCGGAGAAAGAGCGGTTATCTGGCGCAATGAGCTGGCATGGAATGTGCTGTCTCGCGGACATGAGCTTTACGCCGCCGCCGATTACGGGCGCGTTGCCGATCCCGGCACCCGTTATCTGGCCGGTCAACAGTTGGTGGGCAGTGCGCTGGGGGTGCGCGGCAGGCTATGGCGCCGCCTTAGCTATGACCTGTTTGCGGGCGTACCGCTTGTCAAACCACGGTCATTTCATACCGCCGGCGCCACCGCCGGCTTTAGCCTTAATCTGGAAATCTGATGCGCCCTGTGTGTTAAGCGACGGGCGCTTTTAACGGTACGGACTGTGAGTTTCAAGGAAGAACACCATGAATAAACCCGGTTATCGCCTTATCCTCAGGCGCACTCGTGGAGAGCGGCGGGCGCTTTTTGTACCGGCGCGCAGCGGCAGTAACCCGCCAGGCCAGCGCGGTGATATTGGCGCACCGCGCCCGTGGGTGACGGTACGCCGTTGGGTGTGGCTACTGGCAGTGGCGCTTTTTGACGAGCCAGCAGTGGCCGACGGCATTGTGGCGGACGGAGCCGCCGGGCCCGGCCAGCGCCCGGAGGTGATTGCCACCCACAACGGGTTGCTGCAGGTCAATATCACCGCCCCCAATCAGGCCGGCATCTCACATAACCAGTATCAGCAGTTTGATGTTGATCTGGAAGGCACCATTCTTAATAACTCCGCGACGATGGCCTCAACCCAGATGGCCGGGGTGATACAGGGCAATCCCAACCTGAATTCCCACTCCGCACCGGCACGGGTCATTCTCAACGAGGTCAACAGCAACAACCCCAGCCAGCTGCGTGGTTTTATGGAGGTTGCCGGGGGGCGTGCGCAGGTTATCGTCGCCAATCCGGCAGGGATTATGTGCAACGGCTGCGGCACCATTAATGCCGGGCGCATGACGCTCACTACCGGTAAACCGCAGTTAAATGCCGATGGCAGCCTGGCGGGCTACCGGATCGAGCGTGGCGTGGTGCGTATCGAGGGCGGTGGGCTTAACGGCGACCCGCGCCATGACACGGAATATGTCGACGTGCTGGCGCGTGCGGTGAAAGTCAATGCCGGGGTCTGGGCCAAAAAAGAGCTTAACGTGGCGGCGGGCCGTAACGACGTCAGCGCAGACGGCAAGCAGGTCACCGCGCATGCCGCGAACGGCAAGGCTCCAGAGCTGGCAATAGATATGGGCCAGTTGGGCGGCATGTACAGCGGCCATATCCGTATGATCGGCACTGAAGCTGGCGTGGGGGTACGTAATCGGGGTGGACATTTACAGGCGGACAAAACGCTAAGCGTCAGCAGCGAAGGAAAACTTGTCTGGCAAGCGGCCGATCGGGAGGCGGTAACCCGGGCGGGCGGCAATATCGGCTTCGCTGCCCGGGACGATATCGAACATCACGGCAAGCTGCACAGCGGCGGGACGCTTTCTGTTGCCAGCCGTAGCGGCGATCTCAAACAGTCCGGTACGCTGGCGGCGGCCGGTGACGTGCTTTTGCATGCCGGACAGGGTATTCACAGCAGCGGGCATCTGTTGGCAGGCAGTAATGCCACCAGCCAGCTGATGCGCACCGCAGATTTAACCTTGACCAGTGAGGGGGACATCCGCGCCAGCGGCAGCCTGTTGAGCCACAAGGATATCAACCTGAACGGCCGGCGGGTTGATATCAGCCAGAGTCAGCTTGCGGCCAGTCGTGCCACGCTTAGCGCACAGTCTGGCGGCGTGGCGCTGCGCCAGACAAAGGTTGACAGCGGGATGCTTGCCATCAATACGGCAGGCAATGTCGATGCTCAACAGGCACACATCACCGCCGGCCAGTGGGATGTTACCGGCAATAGTCTGTTTAGCCAGAAGGCCGTCTGGTCTCAGACAGGAGGCGCAGAGAGCCGCTTCGTCCTGAATCACACACTGGATAATAGCGACGGTAGCATCACAGCGCGCCAGCTGGCGCTCCGTGCAGCGGCTGTCATCAATCAGCACGGGCAGCTGGTGGCGCTGGCCGGCACAGCGCAGCACTGGTGGGTCGGCGGCTTGCTAAACAACAACAACGGCGAGCTGGGCAGTAACGGCGATCTGTCGCTTGACGTCGGCAGTCTCAATAACCAATCCGGTAACGTAAAAAGCCAGTCGGCGCTGCATCTGACTGCCGGAGGCGCTATCGCCAACGCCCGGGGGAGCCTGCTGGCGGGGAAACAGCTGAGGATACATGCCGTCGGTGCACTTGATAACTCTTCCGGCACCATCAACGGCGGAAACCTGCAGACGACCACCCGGCATATCAATAATGAGCAGGGGCAGCTGATTGGCCATGGTGAACTAAGCCTTACGGCCCGCGAGGGTCTGGATAACCAGCATGGCCTGGTTGATGCTGGCGGGAAACTGACTGTTTATACCGACGGTGACTGGGACAACCGTGGCGGCACGGCAGAAAGTGATACGCAGCTGTTCACCACGGCGCATAACGTCGACAACGGCGACGGTAAGCTGCTGTCCGGACAGCAGCTCACGCTGAACGCATCCGGGAAGCTGGAAAACCGCTCCGGTGAAATTAGCGGTGAGCAGCTTGCGATCGCAACGCAACGCCTTGGCAATGTCCAGGGCAAGGTCATTGGCCTGCACAGCTTGAGCCTGAACGCCGTTCAGGCGCTGAATAATGCGCAAGGGCTGCTGTCCGCCGGGGAGGTCATGAATGCCGGTACCACAGGCCAGATGGATAACCGTGGCGGCACTGTGCAGGGTGGCTGTGAAATGACGCTTGCCGCGCAGGACGTTGACAACGAAGAGGGCAAGCTGTTGTCTGGCCAGCAATTAACGCTTGCAGTTGCGGGGACGCTGCGCAATCGCAACGGCGCAATCAGCGGTGAAAAGCTGAACCTGAGCGCCGGGCGTCTGGATAACCCGTTGGGCAGAGTTATTGCCCTGGAGGGGCTGAATTTGCTGGTGCAGCAGGCGCTGGATAACCGCAGAGGCCTGCTTGAGGCTGGTGGCGCGCTGGTGGTACATACGGACGGCGACTGGGATAACCGTGGCGGAGCCGCGCAGGGCGGCAGCCAGGTAAACGTGAGCGTCCGCCATCTCAACAACGCCGCTGGCAGGTTGCAGTCAGGCGGCGAACTGGTACTGAATAGCACCGGCGATATCAGCAATCAGCGCGGAATATTGACGGCGCAGCAAGGGCTGAACTGGCAGGGTGGTTCGGGCAGCGGGTTTGATAACGATGCGGGTTTGCTGCAAAGCGCCGGCAATCTCTCCCTGCTGGGCGGACGGTTCAGCAACCGGCAGCAGGGATGGGTGCTAAGCCAGCAGGCGCTTTCGCTTAACCTGGCGGGCGTATGGGATAACCAGGGCGGCACGCTCACCGGCAATGGGCGTACCCTCGTGCGCGCAGCCGGGCTGAATAATGGGCAGGGTGCGGTGAACATCCTCGACAGCCTGGATATGCAATTTACCGATACGCTGGACAACGGCAGCGGCCGCATCTACAGCAAACGGTCACAGACGCTGCGTGCGCGGCACATGGTTAATACGCGGGGATCGATGGGCAGCCAGGGGAGCTGGCGCGCCGTCAGTGACGACATCAATAACCACGAGGGCGTCATACAGAGCCAGCAGGATGCAACACTCGCGGCAACCGTACTGGATAACGGCAAAGGGGTAATGCAGTCTGCTGGCGCTCTTGACTTGCATATCCTGTGCGATATCGACAATCGCGCCGGGAAAATGCGCGCTCAGGGGCCGCTGACCCTGCAAGGCCCGGCCGACGGGACTGCCAGCAGCATTCTGCATAACGTCGGCGGCCAGCTGCTGTCCGCCGACACGCTCACCGTTGCGGCACAGGGGTTAGATAACCGGCAGGGCGGCCTGCTCGACAGCCAGAAACAGATGCGCGTGGCGTTAAAGCAGTCTCTGGATAATCGCCAGGGCAGGCTCCGGAGTGGGTCAGGGTTACAGCTTGACGCGCGTTCGCTGCTGAATACCGGTGGAAGCCTGGACAGTCAACGGCAGCTTGGGCTGCGCATCATGGCGTTACTGGATAATGCTGGTGGCTCGATACGCAGCAACGGCGGCCAGCAGGTTACCGCGCGTCAGGTGAGTAACC
The DNA here is from genome assembly GCF_000026985.1 of Erwinia pyrifoliae DSM 12163. Classification (NCBI taxonomy): domain Bacteria; kingdom Pseudomonadati; phylum Pseudomonadota; class Gammaproteobacteria; order Enterobacterales; family Erwiniaceae; genus Erwinia; species Erwinia pyrifoliae. The sequence goes on along the minus strand of NC_017390.1, from coordinate 3,586,949 downwards.
GCCAGGGGGTTTTTAGCAGCGGTGATGCGCTAAACGTGACGGTGGCGCAGCTGGACAACGCTGGCGGCACGCTGATAAGCCAAGGCATTGGCGTTTATCGTACGGATACGCTCCATAATCAGCAGGGAAAGGTGCACAGCGGCGATGCGCTGACGCTCAATGCGGCCCGGGTGTATAACCGGGCCGGCCAGCTGATCTCCACCCGGGCATTGACGCTGAATACGGCACAACTCGACAACAGTGGCCAGGGAACCCTCAGCAGCCAGGCCGGGCTTGAGGTTCAGGCCGACCTGCTTAACAATCGTGACGGTGGTACGCTGCATGGCACCTTGCATATCGGTGTGACCGCGCGCGCCGTGGACAATCGTGACGGCCGCCTGCAAAGCGCCGGCCTGGTGACGCTTGCGGTGCTTTCCACCCTCGATAACCGTCAGGGGCGCATTCAGGCCAATGGCGCAGTGCGCATTCATGCTGATGCCGCGCGCACCGGTTCTATCCTGGCACTGCTGAATCAGGGCGGCAGAGTGCAGAGTGGCGAGACGCTAAGCCTTTATACGCGCACGCTTGATAATCAGGGCGGCACATTGCAAAGCCGGCAGGCGCTGACGCTCACCGTGCAGCAGGATTATACCCACCGGACGGGCGACACCCTGAGCAGCAACGGCGCGCTGAATCTCACGGTGACAGGCGTTCTGACCAATCTGACCGAGTGGCTGCTGCCGGGCAGCCTGACCGTTAACAGCCACCATCTTACCAACCAGGGATCGCTGGTGGGTCAAACGCTGCAGCTGACCACCGGCAGGCTGTTCAATCAGGGCCGACTGGAAGCCGGTCGTATGGTGCTGGACATCGACACGCTGGATAACCCGGCGACCGTGATGGGCGATGATATCACCGTGCGGGCGCGCATCATTGACAATCACGGGCGCGATGCGGTGATGGCAGCTACTGCGGCGCTGCACCTGGAAACCGGCGAGCGGCTGAATAACAGCGATGGCGCGCTGCTATACAGCGGCGGTCGCCTGTACCTCGGCAGCAGCGATCTGATTGAAAACCGGGCCAGCTTTATCGAAGCGGGCGGGGATGCCACGGTGGAAGCACGCCGTCCGGCCAACCTGAACGAAGGGCGGGAGATGAAACGGGATGCCGAAAAAAGCGCTTTCAACTGGCATCGCCACAACTTCTACTGGCGATCGAACGGAACGGGAGACAGTCCGGACAAACTCAGCAGGGTAACGACAACCTGGCAGCTCCCCTATCGCGGTGACGCAGTAGCGCAATACAACCGTTACGGCACGCTGCTGGCTATCGATGCCAGCGGCAAACGGGCGCAGGTTCGGGTGAAGGACAATAAGGGGCAGCTGAAGGATCGGTGGGTTAATTACCTGACCTTAACGCCCAATGCGGATGGAGGTTACGCCATAACGTTTTATGAAACGCACGCCGGACGCCATAACGTCGAACGACAATCTGATCATTGACGGGAGTGGTAAAGTTGATAACTGCGGGTGATTTGGCTGGAAACCTGAAGCGTGAACTTCAGCAGGAAGACACTGACCATCGCGCCGGTCGGCGTGGGTCGTAAGACGGTGAGCAACAGCTGAAGCCGGACGCACTGGGTGTTGCCGTTGAGGCTGGCATAAACAGTGGAAAAGAACGGGGTGCTGAAGGGGGGCTTCGGCGCTCTGTCCGGGGATCTCTGGCCACTCGCTGCCTGGTTATCTGTGCCAGCTCCACGATAAACGGTGACTAAAAACGGCAACAAAGTGAAGGAGCAGGGTGGATTAGCCGGCTAAATTCAATACAATCACAGGCGCATGGGAAGGCATGATTGATAAGGAGATTAAAGACGTGAGTTATCCAGGGTGGTTTACATGAAAAAGTGGTTGCTGATGCTGGTGACAGCGATCGTCGCCTTCGGGACGGCGGCAGCGGAGCATAATAACGATCCACAGAGCACCAGTCTGGCCTTTTACAGCTGGTATCTGACGGCGCTAAGTCAAGAGGAAAGCCCGATTGATGAACACGATCCGCTATTAAATGAATATGTTACCCAGCGACTGCTGCAAAAAATTAACCTGCTGATTAAAAGCCCGGACGGCATGGATGACGACTATTTCCTGCAGGATCAGGACTACAGCGACGGCTGGGTCAATCACGTCAGCGTCAGCAGTTTCACCTGTGAGGGTAATCGCGCGGCGGGTGATGTCACGCTCGGGCGCGATCCCGGCGACAGTCAACATCTGTTGGTGACGCTGATTCACGAGCGTGACGGTTGGAAGATCGACGAAGTCCAACCTGAATCGGCCCCCCCTGAGCAGTAATTTCCTTTGTAGGAAACGCGTGAACTGCCGACGAAGATGCGCTGGCAGTTCACGCGGCGGCGGTACTCAGCACGTTGCTTACTGGCGATCTCTTCTATTGTCTGCGGCACAGAAGTCATCGCTTAATTGAGCCGTAAGCTGACAGGAATTCAGGTGCGGTCATACGCTTTACATTCCTGCCGCCCGTGGATTTGTGGCTCAATTAGCTGATTTGTACCGACCCACAGGTGCCTGTGCTGAACAGGATAAGCACCATATTTACGCCGTACTACCTGCCTGCAGACCCTCTCTGAATCAAGTTTCGCTGTAAAAAATCATCAGATGTAACCTGTTCCAGCAGCCCGGAATCAACTATTGATAAGTTAAAGCGCTATCGAGACGGAGCAACCCGGTGATTGCGGCATTAATTGGTGAGTATTGTTAATCTTTTTCGGTGGGTGATTAAACGTGACGCCGAAACGAATGTCATTGTAACGGACAGCATCTCTGGCAAGGTTGATAGAGGCTGGGTGAATTCATCAAGAAAACAGAAAATCATCCTGACCGGACAATTGATAGCTGGATTTGATGATTGCACGAGGCGGGTTTGCATTGATCATTGCACGTTGACCCTGGTGTTAAAGATAAACGTGCAGAGAACTCATTGTTGATATTGATTTTCTACCAGTGCGGCCAGGTGATAAACAGGCCATCAGCAAATGTCCACCCGTGGGGAGGATACGGGAATGTTCAGTTAGCCATAACGATATTTTTTTGACCCGCCTCCTGCCCGTCAACTTGCCATCATCGATGACACGATCAGTTTTCACCATTATTGGGATAGTGGTAAACACTGCGGCTGATGTCCAGCAGGCGACAACTGCGGCGTGTGCCAATTTGATAGGTATGTTGCAAAAAATTAACCGCCTGACGCTTGTCTTTGGTGGTGAAAAAGTGCTTCAGCACGCTTTGCAGCATCTCTTTGTCTGAGGACAAAACCTGTAATTCACGTTCAATATTGTGAAGTCTCTCCTCCATGTCTCTTATTTTCCTTCCATTTTCTGAAGATAAATCAGCATACTTCTTTTTCCAGCTATACAAGGTTGCTGCGGAAATTCCTAATGCGTCACAGATTTCTTTTACCCTGGTGCCGTTTTCAGAAGCTTTAATGGCGCTGTTGATTTGCTCTTCGCTATATCGTGATTTTCTCATAAATGCGATTACCTTTCTTAACAATACTTGAATAAGCATGACTATATTAATAAATGGATCTGTTTTTTTCAGATATTATCTAATCCTGAAAAATAAGGTGATTAGGCTGTCATGCCTTACGTTAGGATATTATGGAGAAAATAACATTATGGGATTCATCCTATTTTCTTAAAAAAGAGTTTTGACGGCTTTAGGTATTGTTTTTTTTACTATAGGTTCCTCTCATCACACCTCTTCTCAATTCAGGTTCGGAGCATAATTAGCAAAGAGCGTGCTGGAAGGTAAAAAAGCGGTGCACACTTCAATCAGGCTTAACGGATGATGTGAAAATCACCGGTAACTGCCATCACCAGAGATAACCCCGGAAGTAAGTATTGAATCAGGGGTGGGTAAAGAATAGTCTCTGCAAACAGTGAGAACGTATCCTATTAAAATTCGCCCATTCTTAAGATTGGAATTATTATGAAATTCAGATTTATCACTCAACCACAAAACCTACAGACAGGTTAAGCAAGGTTAAATTTCAAAGAGAGATTAGAAAGGCTTGTATTTACCCTCACGAAAACAGGCCCTGTTTTTACCAGGATAAAACTGTCTATAACAAAACGTAAAAAAATACTTTACATCCTCAAGCCAAAAGGGGTAATGAGAAAGTTCTGCATCGGTAGTCTGTCAGGAACAACCCCCCTGCGCTTTGCCAGCTTTTACAGGCTTTGCATATTGAACGACATATCCAACATCCGCTCACCAACCAGCATGACATAGCGATGCCGATACCGGCAAAAGCCACTGCCATAAGGCGGTGACGGTTTTTGCGGCACTGTTCGTTAAGAGGGCGGGCGAGCAATCAGCGCTGTGGATCCCGCGCGGGCATTGAGTTACAGGTCGGGCAGGTTTTATCATTTCACTGCGATTGAACGCTGCTGGCTGGGGAGTCGCCGCAGTCAAAATGCCAGCTGCTACGCTGCAACATCTGGCGGCGCATGGTATTACGATAAGCCGTTGGCGTCTGGGAAAACTGACGACGAAATACCCGGGAGAAAGTTTGCTGCGAGTCGTAGCCGTACTGCATGGCGATGTCAAAAACCGGGCGCTGACTCTGGCGCAGCGCTTCGGCAGCCAGCGTTAAACGGCGTTCCCGGATATACCCACCCAGCGTCTGTTTTGTCACCGTACGGAACATACGCTGTAAATGCCACTTCGAGTAGCCCGATTTTGCAGCCACTTCATCAATCGACAGGGCTTTGTCCAGATTATTATCGATCCAGTTGGTCAGGGTGTTGATGATGTCGTCATGCATACACTTTTCTTCCGGGTGTCTCGCGAAAACGGATTGATACCTGTCGCGGCCTCAATGGTGAGTGAGTATAATTCCTCAAGTTAACTTGAGGTAAAGTGCTAAATGAAAAAAAGTCCCCCTAATCCTAACAAACGGGAATTGACCCCTGGTGATGTGGCGCAGCGCTGCGGCGTGGCGGTATCGACGCTGCATTTCTATGAAAGCAAAGGGTTAATTAGCAGCCATCGCAACGGGGGTAATCAGCGGCGTTACACCCGTGACGTGCTGCGTCGCGTCGCGGTTGTCAAAATAGCCCAGCGTATCGGCATACCGCTTGCCACCATCGGCGATAGCCTGATGCAGTATTCCCCCGGTAAGCGTATGACGACCAGAGAATGGGCACTGCTGTCACAGCAGTGGCGTGATGAACTGGATCGTCGCATTGAGACGCTGACCCACCTGAGAGACGATCTCGACGGCTGCATCGGCTGCGGCTGCCTGTCGATGGAGGATTGCCCGCTACGTAATCCTGATGACCGCCTGAGCGAACAGGGCACCGGGGCAATACTGCTGGATGTAAAAAACGTCTGAACTCCTATACTGATGATTTGATTGCCGACATTAAGGAGTGATGATGATCACTGTGCACCATCTTAACAATTCACGTTCGCAGCGCGTGCTGTGGCTGCTGGAAGAGCTTGAAGTGCCGTATCAGATCAAGCGCTATCAGCGTGGAGCCAGCATGCTGGCTCCTGACGAGCTAAAAAAAGTGCACCCGCTGGGCAAATCCCCGGTGATTACCGATGGAAATCGTGTTGTGGCGGAATCCGGCGCGATCCTGGAGTACCTGGAGGCGCATTATGACGCCGAAGAGCGGCTGAAACTTTTTGACGATGAAGAGGTAATACAATCTCGTTATTGGTTGCACTATGCCGAAGGTTCATTAATGCCGTTGCTGGTGATGAAACTGATCTTTAGCCGTATGGGTAAAGCGCCGGTACCCTGGCTGTTGCGACCGATTGGCAGTGCGTTTGGTAAAGGCGTGCAGAAGGGCTATATCGACCCACAACTGGCCACTCATCGCCAGTTTATCGAGCAGCACCTGACCAGCAATGAGTGGTTTGCCGGTAGTCGATTCAGCATTGCCGATGTACAGATGAGCTTTCCGATACAGGCGATCACCGCGCGTGGTGGTGCCGCTGGCAGCCCGGCGATTCAGGCCTGGCTGGAAAAAGTGCAGTGCCGCGCGGCCTGGCAGCGCGCGCTGGATAAAGGGGGCAAAATTAACCTTGTGTGAAAAGTTTCCCTTCCCGTGAAAGAAAACGCCTTACCCCCTTCGGCACCGGATGGCGGTTATAAGAAAATCTTTGCAGTGTACCGGGGCTAATCCCGGTACTATGTCAATGTTTATGGCGGGTGTAGGTGCCCAGCCGAACGGTGGCATTTAAGCGCGAACAGGTGTTGAAAGTGCGACATAAAACACTGGATAATCCTTTGCCTGCAAATAATCGTCATCTTGCAAATCTGAGTTCTGCTGACTGTTATGAGTCACGGTCCCGGCTTAGCCTTTGCCAGCGGCACAAATGATGCAGAATATTTATTACGCGCGTTATGCGTGGAATAAAACGTTTGCCTTTATTCGGTTTATGCCCCGCTCCGATGCACTGTATACCGCGAATATTGCACCAGGGATGCAAACGTCTATCGCTGCGCGCTGCAGCGATGCCACGCAGCGACAACTCATAAAAAACTCAGAGGAATACTATGTCTACTCCTTCTCAACCGGCGAACGGCACGTTAGATGCCTGGTTTAACATTTCCGCACGCGGCAGTAGCGTGCGCCAGGAAGTGATCGCCGGACTGACTACCTTCCTGGCGATGGTCTATTCCGTGATTGTTGTCCCGTCGATGCTCGGTAAAGCGGGTTTTCCGCCGGCTGCCGTCTTCGTTGCTACCTGCCTGGTTGCCGGATTTGGTTCTCTGCTAATGGGGCTGTGGGCCAATCTGCCGATGGCGATTGGTTGTGCCCTGTCACTGACGGCGTTTACCGCGTTTAGCCTGGTACTGGGCCAGCACATTAGCCTGCCGGTAGCGCTGGGGGCGGTGTTCCTGATGGGGGTACTGTTTACCCTGATTTCCGCGACCGGCGTCCGCGCCTGGATTTTGCGTAATCTGCCAATGGGCGTGGCACACGGCACTGGCGTGGGTATCGGGCTGTTTTTGCTGCTTATCGCGGCGGACGGCGTCGGGCTGGTGATAAAAAATCCGGGGCCGGGTCTGCCGGTCGCATTAGGGCATTTCCCTTCTTTCCCGATTATGATGACTCTGATGGGCCTGGCGGTGATTTTTGGCCTGGAAAAGCTGCGCGTTCCCGGCGGTATTCTGCTGACCATTATTGCTATATCGGTCATTGGTCTGATATTCGATCCTGCCGTGCGCTATCAGGGGCTGTTTTCCATGCCAAGCCTGAGCGACGAGCAGGGTAAATCACTGGTATTCAGTCTGGATATTATTGGGGCGCTGAAACCGGCAGTGCTGCCAAGCGTGCTGGCGCTGGTGATGACAGCCGTATTTGATGCCACCGGGACCATTCGTGCCGTGGCGGGTCAGGCTAATCTGTTGGATAAAAACAATCAGATTATCAGCGGCGGTAGGGCGCTGACCAGCGACTCACTGAGCAGCATCTTCTCCGGCCTGGTCGGGGCGGCTCCTGCAGCGGTGTATATCGAGTCGGCAGCCGGTACGGCAGCGGGCGGCAAAACCGGGCTGACGGCGGTGGTGGTTGGCGTGATGTTCCTGCTCATCCTGTTCCTGTCACCGCTGGCCTACCTGGTGCCGGGTTATGCCACCGCACCAGCACTGATGTATGTCGGGCTACTGATGCTGAGCAACGTGTCAAAAATCGACTTTAACGATTTTGTCGATGCGATGTCTGGCCTGCTGGCAGCGGTATTTATCGTGCTGACCTGCAATATCGTCACCGGTATCATGCTCGGTTTCGGTTCGTTGATTGTTGGCCGCCTTTTTGCCGGCGAGTGGCGTAAGCTGAACGTTGGCACGGTGGTCATTGGTGTCATCCTGGTCGCATTCTATGCCGGTGGTTGGGCAATTTAATGCAGTCTGGAGCCGTAATTTGCGGCTTCGGCTTCAGATGCCGCCGAATTTTCCCGCTTAACGCACTTCCTGTTTTTCAACGCCTGATGAATTTGCTTTACTATCCGGTGGACATGTACATCGCCATGCCCGTATTGTCTGAATCCCACTGGAAGACGTATAAGAAAGGAAAACATGGAAATCTTCTTTACCATCCTCATTCTGACGCTGGTTGTCTCTTTGTCAGGCGTTGCTGCACGTATCATTCCATTCCAAATTCCCCTGCCGCTGGTGCAAATCGCCATGGGGGCGCTGCTTGCCTGGCCAACGTTTGGCCTGCATGTCGACTTTGATCCGGAGTTGTTTTTAGTCCTGTTTATTCCGCCATTGCTGTTTGCCGATGGCTGGAAAACCCCCACCAGCGAGTTTTTACACCACGGGCGTGAGATCCTCGGCCTGGCGCTGGTGCTGGTGCTGATTACCGTGGTCGGCATTGGCTATCTGATTTACTGGCTGGTGCCGGGGATCCCGCTGCTGTCTGCCTTTGCCCTGGCTGCCGTGCTGTCCCCTACCGATGCGGTGGCGCTCTCCGGCATCGTTGGCGAGGGGCGCATTCCGAAAAAAATCATGGCTATTCTGCAGGGCGAAGCGCTGATGAACGACGCTTCCGGTCTGGTATCCATGAAGTTTGCCGTGGCCGTGACGATGGGAACGATGGTGTTTACCGTCTCCGGCGCGACGCTGGAGTTTCTTAAAGTGGCGATGGGCGGCCTGCTGGCGGGCATCGCCATCTGCTGGCTGTACGGTAAATCACTACGCCTGTTCAGCCGCTGGAGCGGTGACGATCCGGCAACGCAGACGGTGCTACTGCTGCTGCTGCCGTTTGCTTCCTATCTGATTGCTGAACATATTGGGGTGTCCGGCATTCTGGCGGCGGTGGCGGCCGGTATGACCATCTCGCGTTCCGGCATCATTCGTCAGGCTCCGCTGGCGATGCGACTGCGTGCTAACAGCGTCTGGCAGATGCTGGAATTCGTCTTTAACGGCATGGTATTCCTGATGCTGGGCTTGCAGCTGCCGGATATTCTCGAGGTTTCATTAAATCAGGCGAATGCCGACCCTGATGTCGAGCTGTGGGCGCTATTTGCCTCAGTGGTTCTGATCTATGCAGCATTGATGATTGTGCGCTTCGGATGGCTGTGGACGATGCGCTTGATCAGCCGCAACATGTTGAAAAAACGCCCGATGGAGTTTTCTAACTACTCAACGCGCGAGCTGCTGATTGCCTCTTTCGCCGGCGTGCGTGGGGCAATCACGCTGGCCGGTGTGCTGTCTATTCCGCTGCTACTGGCCAACGGCAGCGACTTCCCGGCGCGTTATGAGTTGGTATTTCTGGCCACCGGAGTGATCCTGTTCTCGCTGCTAATCGGTGTAATGGTGCTGCCGGTGCTGCTGCGCGGCGTTGAAGGGATTGATAAATCCCTGCATCGGCGCGAAATACAAACGGCGCGCGCATTGATGGCGGCTACCGCTATTGAAAGCCTGCATCACATGGAAGAGCGGCTGGCCTCCGATCCCGATGAGAACATCGATAGCGAGCTGCTAAAAGAGGTTAGCCTGCGCGTGTCGGGTAACCTGCGCTGCCGGGTTGATGGCAAAGATGATATGGAACGTGCGCTATATGCGGAAAACCTGGAGCGTCGTTTCCGTCTTAACGCGCTGCGAGCCGAACGTGGTGAGCTGTATCATCTGCGCGCCACGCAGAAAATCAGCAACGAAACCATGCGCAAGTTACAGCACGATCTCGACCTGATGGAAACGCTGCTAACGGATAAAGAGGAATAACGCTCTGTTGCGACGGCGCAGCGGGCGATGCGGATCGCCCGTTGCCACCTTATAACGATAAGCGAGGCGTTTCACCCGGCCAAAATTCGCGGCAACAGCCTATCCAGGCCTGGGCGCTGCGCGACAAATAACTGCCCTTGCGCCAGATCAACCCCAGATCCCACACCAGATCCGATTCCAGCGGCAGCCACAGCAGCTGGCTTTTGTCCAGACGCTGGCAGATCGGCTCCGGCAGTATGGCTATTCCCATCCCTGCCTGCACCATTGCCGCCAGAAAGTCCCACTGCCCGCTGCGCACCGCAATGTGTGGCGTGAATCCGCTGGACTGAAAAGCCCGCATCAGCTGGCGATTGAGTGAAAATTCTTCGTTGTAGATCAATATAGGGTGCCCGGCCAGCTCGCCGATGGGCATATGGCTACGGCGTAACCACTCTTCGCTTCGGGGCACCAACACGCACAGCGGGTGGCTCATCAGCGCCAGCGAGTTGAGCGGCAGATCGTCCGCCACCGGCAGGGCGCTCATGGCAATATCCAGACTGCCTGACAGCACCGCCTGTTGTACCGTCAGGCCACCGAATTCGGCGATCTTTAACCCTACGCCAGGGTAGCGCTGGCGAAAAGCGGATATCGAACCGGCAATCTGCATGCCAACCATCGGCGGAATGCCCAGACGCAATTCGCCGGTTTTCAACTGGTTAATATCGCCGATTTCCGCCTCCAGCTGCTTAAACTCTTGCAGGATGGTCAGCCCGCGCTGATAGACCGCCTGGCCCGTGTCGGACAGATGCAGTTTGCGGCCCTCACGGATCAGTAAAGTACAGCCCAGTTCATCTTCCAGCTGCCGTAACATCTTGCTGATGGTGGGCTGGGTGACGTACAGCTTCTCGGCGGCACGGGTGAAGCTCTGCTGGCGAACCACTTCGACAAAATAGCGCAGTGCGCGAACGTCCATCATTATTCCTGTCTGGCATAGTTTGAATCATATTAAGTCATTTTTTTCACCCTTCGTTAGCGCTTTATACTCTCTGGCAACGTATTTCCCCCGGTGAGCCAACACAATATGGCATTGGCAACGCGTCAGCAGACGACAGGCTGGCTGCAACGGGTACAGGTTCCGCTGCAGGTGGCGCTTTATATCGCTATTTTTATCGTTTCCGAACGGCTGGTTGGCTGGCTGCATGTGCCGCTGCCAGCCAATATCGTTGGTATGCTGCTGGCGATGATCGTGCTGGTGGCGCTACTGGTATTCGCGCATATCTCCCGGCAAGACTATATCGGCGAAAGTCGCTGGCTGCTGTGGCTGCCTGGCCCGGCGACGCTGGCATTCGCCGTCACTGGTTGTCTCTCTGCGCCGGGGTTTTCACCGCAACCGTGGTGGCCGTCTGTCGTTCCGTGTGGCTACCGCGCCTGCTCACGCTGGCGGAAGCTATCCAGCGCAGTCTTGCGGTGCGTTCCATCACCACGCCCTTTGCGCTGGCGGCTGCGAAGCAGGTCGGAAGTCAGCCCGACCCGGTTGCTTATTAATGCCCTTTCCCGCCTTCAATCCCCACACCGGTTTGTGAACGTACAAACTGCGCGCGGAAGCGCAGCCGTTCCCCGGCACCTTGCGCGGAATTATCCGTTATGGAGAACAGCCAGGTGCCAATAAAGGCCACCAGCATGGAGAACAATGCCGGGTACTCATACGGGAAAATTGCCCGTGCGTGGCCCAGCACCTGAACCCAAACGGTCGGGCCGAGGATCATCAGGATAACCGCCGTCAGCAGGCCCAGCCATCCGCCCGTCAGTAGTCAGCTTTGACCAGTACATCGACAGCAGAATAATCGGGAGGTTACAGCTGGCAGCGATAGAGAATGCCAGCCCGACCATAAAGGCGATGTTTTGCTTTTCAAATAAAATGCCGAGCAGGATGGCCACCACGCCAAGCGCGACAACGGTGATTTTCGATACGCGCAGCTCGTCACGTTTGCTGGCCTGGCCTTTACGCATCACGCTGGCATACAGGTCGTGCGAAACCGCTGAGGCTCCCGCCAGCGTCAACCCGGCCACTACCGCAAGGATAGTGGCAAAGGCTACGGCAGATATAAAGCCTAAGAACAGGCTGCCGCCGACCGCATCGGCCAAATGAACCGCCGCCATATTGCTACCGCCGAGCAGCGCGCCGCTGGCATCTTTGAACGCTGGGTTGGCTCCGACCAGCAAAATGGCGCCAAAACCGATGATAAAGGTCAGGAAGTAGAAGTACCCCATCAGGCCGGTGGCATAGAACACGCTTTTACGCGCTTCACGCGCATCGCTGACGGTAAAGAAGCGCATCAGGATATGCGGCAAGCCGGCAGTACCAAACATCAGGCCAAGGCCGAGTGAAAGGGCAGAGATCGGATCGTTGACCAGCCCGCCAGGGCGCATGATGGCCATCCCCTTCGGATGGACTTTCATCGCTTCGCTGAACAGCGTATCAAAGCTGAATCCAACGCTTTTCATCACCATAATTGCCATAAAGCTGGCACCAAACAGCAGCAGCACCGCTTTGATAATCTGCACCCAGGTGGTGGCCAGCATGCCGCCAAACAGCACGTACATCACCATCAGTATGCCAACCAGTACCACGGCAACATGGTAGTCCAGGCCGAACAGGAGCTGGATCAGTTTACCGGCACCCACCATCTGCGCAATCAGGTACAAAGCCACCACCACCAGTGAACCGCAGGCCGACAGCGTGCGGATTGGCTTCTGCTGCAGCCGGTAAGAGGCCACGTCGGCAAAGGTATAGCGGCCAAGGTTACGCAATCTCTCGGCAATCAGGAACAGGATAATCGGCCAGCCGACCAGGAAGCCGAGCGAGTAGATCAGCCCGTCATAACCCGAAGTGTAAACCAGCGCGGAAATACCGAGAAACGAGGCGGCAGACATGAAATCCCCGGCCATTGCCAGCCCGTTCTGAAAACCGGTGATATTGCCGCCGGCCGTGTAGTAATCGCTGCGTGAACGAGTACGTTTGGAAGCCCACCAGGTAATTCCCAGAGTCAGGGTGACAAAGATCAGGAACATCACAATCGCTTCGACATTGACTGGCCGGCGTTCAACCGCACCGCTGATGGCGTCAGCAGCCATTACTGACCCCGGTAGCAGCACCGCCAGTACAGATAACAGATAATATGTGCTCATCCTCTTACCTCATTCAGCAGTTCGCGGGTCAAACGGTCAAACTCGCCGTTGGCGCGCCAGACATAAATACCGGTCAGCAGGAATGAGACGACGATCAGCCCAACCCCGATGGGAATGCCACGCGTGACGCTGGTGCCGTGATATAACGGCGTGCCAAGCCAGCCGGGCGCGAAGGCGATCAGCAGAATAAAGCCGACGTAGAGGACTAACATAATGAGGGATAGCAGGGCGGCAAAACGTTGGCGTTTTTTCACCAGCACGTTGAAAGCGGTGCTTTTCTCAATTCTTTCATAGAGGACATCGTTCATCACAGCATCTCCAGAGGTTATATCCCTAACGATTGAATCTGCTGCCTTAACCGTGGCAACGGCAATGATGTGGGATATATATTGTTGTTATCAATTTATCGTGCTGAAAATCAGGGGGTAATAAGACAGGCAATCAACAGGGGCCGGCAGCCCCCGTTGCGGTTATGGCATGTTAATCGACAGTTTTTCTTCGAGTAATTTGTCTACCACGCCGGGATCGGCCAGCGTGGAAGTATCACCGAGATTGCTGGTATCGCCGGTGGCGATTTTGCGCAAAATGCGGCGCATAATTTTCCCCGAGCGGGTCTTCGGTAATGATTCGGTCCAGTGCAGCACGTCCGGTGTGGCAATGGGGCCAATCTCTTTACGCACCCAGGCACGCACTTCGCTGTACAGCTGCGGCGAAGGCTCTTCACCACGGTTCAGCGTAATGTAGGCGTAGATCGCCTGGCCTTTCAAAGCGTGCGGAATACCCACTACCGCTGCTTCCGCAATTTTCGGATGCGAGACCAGCGCGGACTCAATCTCCGCCGTCCCCAAACGATGACCGGAAACATTCAGTACGTCGTCGACGCGTCCGGTTATCCAGTAATAGCCGTCTTCATCACGGCGAGCGCCGTCGCCGCTGAAATAGCGGTTTTTGAAGGTGGAGAAGTAGGTTTGCTCAAAGCGCTGATGATCGCCAAATAGCGTGCGTGCCTGGCCAGGCCAGGAATCAACGATAACCAAATTGCCTTCGCTGGCACCTTCCTGCAGATGACCTTCGTTATCGACCAGCGCGGGCTGTACGCCAAAAAAGGGATGGGTAGCCGATCCGGGTTTCAGCGCGGTGGCTCCGGGGAGCGGAGCGATCATAAATCCGCCCGTTTCCGTCTGCCACCAGGTATCTGAAATGGGGCAATGGCCATTACCGATTTTTTGATGGAACCACTCCCAGGCCTCCGGGTTAATCGGCTCGCCTACCGAGCCAAGGATGCGCAGGCTGGAACGATGGGTGCCGGCAATGGCTTTATCCCCTTCGGCCATCAACGCACGCACCGCCGTGGGTGCGGTATACAGGATGGTCACCCGGTGTTTATCAACCACTTCGGCCATACGACTGGGTTTTGGCCAGTTTGGCACCCCTTCAAACATCAGAGTGGTGGCACCACAGGCCAGCGGGCCATACAGCAGGTAACTGTGTCCGGTAATCCAACCGACATCGGCGGTACACCAGTAGATATCCTCCGGGTGATAATCGAAGACGTATTTGAAGGTGGTCGCTGCATAAACCAGATAACCGCCGGTGGTATGCAGCACCCCCTTTGGTTTGCCGGTAGAACCGGAGGTATACAGGATAAATAATGGGTCTTCCGCGTTCATCTCTTCAGGCTGATGCTGCTCGCTGGCACTGTTCACCTGCTCATGCCACCAAAGATCACGGCCGTGGTGCCAGCTAATATCTTTGCCGGTGCGCCTGAGGACAATGACGTTGTCGACGCTGGTCACGCCAGGATTATTCAGTGCATCATCGACGTTTTTCTTCAGCGGAATGGTGCGTCCGGCACGCACGCCTTCGTCGGCGGTGATCACCAGGCGGGCGTGGCTGTCGATAATTCGCCCGGCAACGGCTTCCGGTGAAAAACCGCCGAAGATAACCGAATGCACGGCACCGATGCGCGCGCAGGCCAGCATGGCCACGGCGGCTTCTGGCACCATTGGCATATAGATCGCTACCACATCGCCTTTATGGATTCCCAGCGCTTTCAGGGCGTTGGAAAAGCGACATACGTCGTGATGCAGTTCGCGGTAGGTGATGGTTTTGCTTTCGCTGGCGTCATCCCCTTCCCAGATCATCGCCGGGTGGTCGCCGCGCGCCGCCAGATGCCGGTCGAGGCAGTTAGCGGCCAGGTTTAGCGTGCCGTCCTCATACCAGCGAATTGAGATGTTGCCAGGGGCAAAGGAGGTGTTCTTTACCGTAGCGTAAGGTTTTATCCAGTCAACAATCTTGCCTTGCTCCCCCCAAAATGCCTCGGGATCCTGTACCGATTGTTGATACATTGAATGATATTGCCGGGGATTAATCAGCGTATTTTGCGCAATGTTGGCCGGGATAGGGTAAATATGTGCATGGCTCATGGCTGCCCTCCTTGAAGATTGTTGATGATATGTCAATCAAAGGTTAAAGGGAGGTATAATCATGGCTTTGTTTTCTTTTTGCGCGGCAGATCACGCAGATGGAATACACAAATGCATGACAAAAAGTCAGGGAAACCATAACAACATTCCTAAAACTGCCGCTGTGTTGCCTAAAAAATAAGCATATAGTCCATTTAGTTTCTGCGGGGAAATGGATGTGTTTTGCATAGCTATGCGTTACGGAAGAAAAATATTACTTTCCAGAACAACGAGTTATTTTTATTTTTCGCCATCCGGCTTTTATCCTGCCGGAAGCAAAGTAAGTAGCCACATACCACGTAGGGTTGCATTCACACTATCGGAAATGGTACTGATTACGCGCCTCTATTCAGGCACCACCCATCAATTACCTGTGAATTGCCGGATATCGGTCAGCCTCCTTTGAGTGTCATTCACGCCGTATGCACCACGCGGAAAGCAGGTTTTGTTAAGGAAAAAGACAAGTTATGAAAGCAGTAAAATTCAGCCTTGCCTGGCAAATACTGATTGCGTTAGTACTGGGGATCATCGTTGGTGCCGTGCTGCATAACCAGCCGGAAAATCGTGAATGGCTAGTCACTAACATTCTCAGCCCGGCAGGTGATATCTTTATTCATCTGATTAAAATGATCGTCGTACCGATCGTGATTTCTACATTGATTGTCGGTATTGCCGGCGTCGGTGATGCGAAAAAACTCGGGCGGATCGGCGTCAAAACCATCCTCTACTTCGAAGTGATCACCACCATTGCCATTGTGGCAGGAATTACTCTGGCGAACGTGTTCCAACCCGGATCAGGCATCGATATGTCTACGCTGGCAACGGTGGACATCTCTAAATATGAAGCCACAACGGCGCAGGTGCAGGGACAACCCCATAGCCTGGTTGCCACCATCCTGTCGTTGATCCCGCAGAATATTTTTGCGGCGATTGCCAAGGGTGAGATGCTGCCTGTCATCTTCTTCTCGGTGCTGTTTGGCCTCGGTCTCTCTTCACTGCCTGCTGAACATCGTGAGCCGCTGGTGAAAGTGTTCCGCTCCACGTCGGAAACGATGTTCAAAGTCACCAATATGATCATGCGTTATGCGCCGGTAGGGGTATTCGCGCTGATTTCGGTCACCGTAGCTAACTTTGGCTTTGCTTCACTGCTGCCTTTAGCGAAGCTGGTGCTGCTGGTGTACTTTGCCATCCTGTTCTTCGCTCTGATCGTTCTCGGGGCCGTTGCACGCTTGTGTAAGCTGCGAATCACCACTCTGATACGCATCCTTAAGGATGAACTGATCCTCGCGTTCTCCACCGCCAGTTCTGAGACCGTGCTGCCTCGTATCATGCAGAAGATGGAGGCCTACGGCGCGCCGAAGTCGATCACCAGCTTCGTGGTACCGACCGGCTATTCGTTTAACCTCGACGGCTCCACGCTTTACCAAAGCATCGCGGCGATCTTTATTGCCCAGCTGTACGGTATTGACATGTCGATCGGCCAGGAAGTGATACTGGTACTGACGCTTATGGTGACCTCAAAAGGGATCGCCGGTGTTCCCGGTGTTTCCTTCGTGGTGTTGCTGGCCACATTGGGCAGCGTCGGTATTCCGCTGGAAGGGCTGGCATTTATTGCCGGCGTAGACCGTATCCTCGATATGGCGCGTACCGCGCTCAACGTGGTGGGTAATGCGCTGGCGGTGTTGGTCATTGCCAAGTGGGAAAACCAGTTTGATGCCTCAAAGGCAGCTGCCTTTGAGGTAAAGCTGAAGAGCCTGCCTTCAGTCTGATAAGCTAACGAGCCGGGGATCCTCCCCGGCTCGTTTCGTCTGCCCGTGCTGGCTGGCGAATGCCCCCTTCTGGTAACACCCTTCATCTAAGCTGTAATTTTTTTGCTGATCCAAACAGCACAGACTATAAATTAGTCTTAAGAATATTTTTAATGAAGATGTCCGTCTGCGCAGTTAGCTGAACGTTTGGCTCGCTCCAGAGCGCCTGTGTCCATGTGCTTCGTTTTTCCCATTAACAAAATTCCTTCAATTCGCTAAAGAAATGTTCATGTCTGCCGAAAACATAAAATAAATTATCGTTTTTTCCTGCCAACCTTACGCTGATCCATTAAAAGGATTTGATTTATGCGCAACAACCTTCCCGTTACTCAGCAAGAATATGTTTTCGACGACGATGCGACATTGATGTCAACAACCGACGCTAACAGCGTTATCACCTACGCCAACGATGCCTTTATTGAGGTCAGCGGCTTCACGTCTGAAGAGATTAACGGCGAGCCACATAATATCGTGCGCCACCCGGATATGCCGCCGGAAGCCTTTGCCGATATGTGGTCGACGCTGAAACAAGGCGAGCCATGGACGGCCCTTGTGAAGAACCGCCGCAAGAATGGTGACCACTATTGGGTGCGAGCCAACGCCATCCCGGTGGTGCGCGATGGTCATGTAAAGGGCTTTATGTCAGTACGAACCAAACCCAACCAGCAGGAGATCCGCGCCACGGAGAGGCTATATGAGAAATTCCGTGCAGGAAGAGCCAAAGGGCTGCGATTCCATAAAGGGTTGATTGTGCGTAGCGGCCTGATGAGTTGGCGTTCCCTGTCTAAAACGCTGCCACTGCGCTGGCGGATCCGTAGCACGCTGATGCTAATGCTGCCGCTGGCAACGCTTGGCGTCTGGGGGCTGGAAGTAAGCCACAGCACACTGGCCATGTTCACAGCAGGGATGGCGCTGCTGCTGCTGCTGGCTTGCATCTGGCTGGAGATGCAGGTCTCACGACCGGTTGAGCGTGTCTGCCAGCAGGCGCTGCGCGTTGCCACCGGCGCTGACCATCGAGTAGAGCAGATGGACAGGGTTGATGAGATTGGCACCACGCTGCGAGCCATAGGCCAGCTGGGGTTGATGTTTCGCTGGCTGGTGGATGATGTCAGTGGTCAGGCAATCAACGTATTGAGTGCCAGTGACGCTATTGCGCAAAGCAACAGTGAACTGAGCCGCCGCACCGGGGAGACGGCGGCCAACGTTCAGCAGACGGCCGCCACCATGAATCAGATGACCGCAACGGTGAAGAGCAACACCGAAACCGCCGCCAAAGTAAACAGCCTGTCGAGCAATACCAGCAACGCAGCCATTCAGGGCGGAAATGCCATGACCGATATGGTCAAAATGATGGCGGAAATTACCGAGAGTTCGAAGAAAATTACCAGTATTACCAGCGTGATCGACGGTATTGCTTTCCAGACTAATATTCTGGCGCTTAATGCTGCCGTGGAAGCTGCCCGTGCCGGTGAGCAAGGGAAAGGCTTTGCGGTGGTGGCAGGAGAAGTTCGCAGCCTTGCCCAGCGTAGCGCTAAGGCAGCCAGCGAAATCAAAACGCTGGTGGAAAACAGCGCGCATAAGGTGAAATCAGGCACAATACATGTGAATGAAACCGGCAAAACCATGGAAAATATCGTTTCACAGGTGCAGAACGTGTCGTCGTTGATTGCCCAGATCAGCGAAGCCAGCGCCGAGCAAGAGATTGCTATAAGTGAGATTGATCTGGCGGTGGAAGAACTGGACAATATTACTCATCAGAATGCCGCAAGGGTGGAAGAAGGGGCGCAGGCTTCGGAGCGTATGGCGCGCCAGGCAACGCGCCTGGTCGACGCGATCGGCGTATTCCGCTGATGAATTTTTGTTGTTTAAGCGGATGATGGCATCCCGCGCGGCGTGACCCGAACGTTTATTTTATTCTACAGCTGCGCCAGAGTTTTTGCTCCGGCGCCGGCTGTTCTTTTGGCTCCCATCTTTAAACCTTTTTTCGCCGTACGGTGAATCCGTCTGCCGGCAGGAAAAATATCACCATCTCCTGCGGCGCAGAGATACCGTAAGCAAAGAAGGCGTAAATACCTTTTTGCTCTTACTGCCCCTGGTGGCGGCGTGAAATAACCCCCTTATCACCCGCTCAGAACTATAAAATAGTGATATGGCTGACCTCACGATAATGCTGTTGGATTCTTCCGGGAAGTGGAAATGCCATCGCGTATTTATTAAATGAAATTAATGTAATGTCTCATTCATAAATTTGAATTAACCGGAATTTGTGGCTGGTATGAATGGCTATCATTTAATGATTATTTGATTTTTATATAAAACGTGAGTAATGATTTTGAGATTCTTGTTTATTTCATCTAAATCATTATATTCGTTTTTTCTGATGTGATTACCGGAGAGTTATGTCATAAAAAATATGAGAATTAATATAAAAAAATAAATTTTAAAGAATAAGATCCACGGCCAGGATAGAGGAGGGTTTTCCCGACAGAAACGCGCTGTTCTGTGAGGGGAATGGATATCCCGCCCGGTTTTAACAGACGTTGCTCATTAAAAAATGATGTTAATCAGGGAGCCAGGTTATGTTGTTTTCTAACAATAAAGCAGGAAGCTGTCATCAGTCATCATTCGCCAACCTGACGCTCCAGTGCGGGGCGCCAAGTCTTGAAAAATTTGAAGCTTTTTTCAATGCCATTCCATGGTTAAATCTGAATGCGGCATGGTTTGCAGAGACAGATAAACCAAATTCAGCAGAGAAACGTGCAGACGATCTGGTTCCCCTCTCGGAAGATTTTTACCGCAGCGCTATGCAGTTATGGCGCATGCTGGCTGGCGCGATAACGTCCGAAATGATGTACTGTTTTGTGAAAAAGGTTTTCCCCTTTCTTGATGCCGGAAGATTAATAGCCCTTAAAATCCTGATTGACGCGATTTATTGTAAAAAATTGTCCATTCATGACGCGATTATCGCCTTTTTTAACGAATTCGGGGGCGTTCTTGCTGATATTGAGGCCATAAACGCGCTGGCGGTATACCTCGAGAGGACGATGAACAGCTGGACGGGGGGAATGTTTTTGAGCGCCGGTCCGGGCGAGGGGAACTGGCATCAGAATTATATCATTCTGGCCGTGGTGTTCGTTACCGCCCGCGAATATATAGGGAGTGTAGAAGCCCCGCAGCGCGCTTTATTACGGCTGCCGGCCACCATCCTCAATCTGCTTTTACGCACCCAAAAGTACTACAATGCGGTGTGCATGATAGCGCATAGCGCCCCTCCCCCGGAGGAACCCGCCTTGCTGCCGGCCTTCGAGGTGGACAGCAGCATTGCATTGTCCCTGAACGGTCCCGAAGCAACGGCTGTCAGCGTGGCCGGCGGCGCGCAGCAAGACAACATCATCTATTTTTCATCGAACTCAACGGTGAACCCTGAAGCCTGTACCCGGGCGACGGTGGAAAACCGGACGCCGGAGACGGCGGAAGTTGCCTACAGCTTGGCGCAGAAATTACACGTCTGGGCGATAGCGGAGCATATAACGCGAAGCAACCTGTCCGGCCTGCAGAATTGCAAAACCCGTCAAAGGATAACGCGGGAGCTGCGGCGCGGGGAGGTAATCATCCATACCGATTTTAATACGCAATGTGATGCCACGGCACGTCAGGGTCCTCTGCCCGCCCCCGTCCCGGTTTTGCCGTCGCGGGCTGATGAACCGCCGTTACGGGCTGTTGAACCGACACCGCCGCCGCGGGCTGTTGAACCGACACCGCCGCTGCGGGCTGATGAACCGACACCGCAGGCGAATGATGCGGCACAACGGTATGATTATAATTACGCGAACGTCGGGGGGGCAGCCGCCTTAGCCACGGGGGGAGTGCTGCCTGCCTTGACTCGGGCGCTGAAGACTCCGGCGGGGCTGATTGTCGTCACGGGCACCGTGATTGTCGGCACGGGCACCGTGATTGTCGGGGTATCCACCGGGATCTACAAGCGGTTGCAATCTTGGTTACTTCCGCGACCTGCGGGAGATGAGGCTGCGCCACCAGCGGAGGCATCATCAGCGGAGGCGCTCAGGGGCGACAGGCAGCATCAACCGACAAAAGCGGAGACAAGCAATATAGGGCTGGCCGGGATAATGCAGTCGGCCGGTATTCTTGATGAAGAGAAAAACCCCGCCTCCTTTAGAAAGGAGGAAATCATTGCCGCCGTCGGCATCACGCTTTTTGCCCCCAATCCGGATATTATGTATGACGTGACCCGGCTTGATAAAAGGCTGGAAGAGGTGGCAAAAATGATCCTGCAGGCTGAAAAGCTTTATCACGGCCGGGCAGACGAAAAAATCAGCGCCGGACGGGCCGGCATGGTGGTGCGAAACTGGCTGTTTGATAATGTGCTGGGGATGCCGGTCGAGTCCTGGCTTGCCAGTAGAGTGGCCGTTATTAAGTCCCCCGGTGATGCAAACGCCTTGCTGCTGCAACGCCTGCTGAAGTTTGACGCACTGCGCTCGGACGGGATAATTGACACGGAGGGGCTGAGCGAAGGAAAAAAATTGCAGTTTGAAAAGTTCTGGAATTATGGGGTGGACAACACGCTGTCCTTTACGAACAGGGGGGTATCGCCGCGCGTGACGGAAGACAATTTTGTCTGGCTTCATACCGGTTCGCTCCTGCTGAAAGACGCGGGGGCGACACTGAGTGACTTCAGCGTGGAAGAGTGCAAGGCGGTGGGGAAAGCGCTCTGGCAGAGGGTGGAAGCCGGAGATATGGACATAAGTTATCTGAGATACCTCGCCCTGCCGGCCCTGCTGTTTGAGGCGGTGAGCCATCCGAAACGGGTTTCTCACCGAAAGAAAGAGACTCTCGCTCACCGGCTGAAGGCGGTGAGCGAGTACGTCACATTTCGTTGTATGGTCGCCCCTGTTTATAAAACCGTGAGCGCAAGGGTTAAGACATTCGGGGAGGCTTCAGATGACTGGGAACCCCGTGGAAAAATAGCGGAAAGATATGTAGAGAAATGCCCGGAGAGCGTGCTGATTGGACTGGGAAAAACGGTCAATCTAGGATATGTGCCCGGGGGGAGGGTTCCGGCCGGGACGAAGGTTGTGGACCCTGCTGAATTAATCAGATTGGGCAAGGGCGTTGCACGGCTACGCTATCTCAATGGCGAGACGCCCCGGGGATGCCCGGATGCCAGCGTTACCACAGAGTACGAACGCAAAACCCGGGACTTGGCGAATGCATTTTCTGCCGTGGAGGAGTCTGTGCTGGCTGTGGCAATGGGCGGGCTTGACAGAAAAGAACTGGACTTTATCAATTCAGGTAGTGCTGTTATCAGGCATGTCACACCCTCTATTTACCCCACGTCTCCACTCAAATCATGGAGACCCGCACTGAAAAACAAGAACATTTTCCGCGTGGCTGTCGGTAAGGAAAAGCGAATTTATGCATTTGTCAGGAACGGGGACGGCGAATATGCTGTCAGTCGTCTCGACAGAAAAATTGATAATTATTTCGAGTATGGCATTTTTGACTCCCCGGGAGACCAGTCCCCGCAGGCGTACGAAGTGGAATTAACAGGGTTTAAATCGGTTATTGACGTCAACAAGAATGCGGCAGACGATGTCGTTGCTTATTTTGTGAAAACACACGGTGAGGAGCTTTACCGTCAGCTGCTGTTGTCAGGTTATGACATGACGGTGGAGCAAACAGGCATTGAATTCTTAAAGAGTATTATTCCTTTTTATGGCTGTTTCAACGGCAATATCGTTTCCTGTATTATCGACGTGGTTTCCGTTATCCCTGTGGTCGGCCTGTCTGTAAACCTGGCGGGGAAGTTTGGATTCAGTCTTTACAGAGCGGCGAAAGTGGGGATAAAACTTTTACCTGCAGCAGCCGTGTCGCCGAAGATCTTAAACACGGTCGGCCGGCAGGCGCTGGCACAAATCAGTTTGCCAACCATTCCTGAGCTGGCCGTATTGAGCAAAGCGACCATTCGGGCGCTGGATCCTGGTTTTGAGCTGATAACGGCCGTGGGCAAATACTCTGGAGCGGGATTAAAAACACTATTCAATAAGCTGCGGGTGGGGGTGAGTGCTGAAGATACAATAAAGCTGAATAAAGTACTGACTAAAGCCCTTAAAAAAATTGAAAAGCCCGGCGCAACAGAACAGGTCATTTCTCATGAAGCATTACTGACTGAAAAAGCCAATCTTCCGGGTACAAACATTAAAGTGCCGGTCAATATCGTGGGTGAAGCGGGCGGAAAGAACTATTATGCGATCGTTGATCCTGAAACGATGGAGTTCCTGGAAGAGATTTATTTGATAGAGAAAGGGGAGCTGAAGTTAGTACGTCAACGCCCGGATAACTGGTCACCTAAAAATGATATCAGCGATCATAAATTAGCGCTTCCCCGGAAGGGAGAAAATAAAGTCGACGCTGCGGCAGGCCCCTCTAAGGAAGAGGTTCTCACTTCGCTGTGCCCCACGGGCGGGCGCGCCAAACGCAGTCTAGAAGAACTGTGCCAGGCGAAACCTTTTGCAGATAAAGGTGAGAGGTCGGTTTTTGAAGTGAATATTAATGATGAAATTTTACCATCAGCTTATAAAGTTTCCCTTTTAAGGACAGTTAATCCTGTTCGGTATAAAATACTGCAAATGTGCTTAAGTAACTTACGTGACATATCGCTCAACGCTGAAAGAGTCATCACGGAGATGAATCCGCTGGAAATAATTAAATCTTTCAAATCTGTTACAAGAACCCCACTCAAAACCTTTAAGCAAGCCGAGATTTTAAAAGTAAATGTATTAAACACGATAAAAGCGTTTACTTTCTTTTGGGCTAATGACGCGACTCATATTGTTGTAGCCTCTTTGCAAAAAAGCTCCGCCGCTTTAAACTCAAAAAGTTTAGGAACGATCACAGCAGCTTTTCTGGAAGATAAACAAGCGATGTTTATCGGTGACTATGCTTTTGACAGTAAAGATCAAGGACTACTTGAAATAGCTCTCCTGCATGAATCTTCACACGTAGATGAATGCGTCGACAATTTCTATTATTATAAATATCCATTCCATATGCCTGGTGTATTATCAGTTATAGAGGCCAGCGAGCAAGCAGGCAGGGATGTGATGAGTTATTACATCGTATATATAAAGGACAAAATCCGTCGGCGTGGTTTTGACTCTATGTTTGTAGGGAATAGTTTAAAACAAAAACTCGGGATTGACGTAAATCTGTTCCTGAAAGCTTCGGATCATCGTGTTATTGACGGAATGCACCGTCTCGGTATTACGCACGCTGACCTGATGATTAACAATGCCGATACCATAGCTCTCTATATCCTGTGTCTCGGGCATAGACCCAATATGTTTAAATGGAAGAGTGCTGGTGAACTTTTCCAAAAAGCAGAAAGTGATATTAGTTTCTATGATTCAGTCACTGCAATCGGGTCGGAAGACTAAGCGCGCTGCAACAGTATCAGTAAATGACAGGATGCCGGATCTGGCCTTGCGTTGATGAGCGTCAGAGACTTCCCGGTCGCTAAAGACAAAATAACAGATATGGATAACGATGAGTGAAAAGAGGTTTTCGCGAAGTCCAGGATGGGCAGCACCCGTGACGCTCAGGCCGTTATGCCAGAAACCGGGCGGCGTGCATTATTGATAAAGGAGGGCGGCGATAATGCCGCCTCTTTTATTGGCTCCGGTCGCCTGTGCAAAACGGACAGCATTACGGATAAAATTTTCGGCTAGGCCACCATGTTAATTTATATCTATCGCAGCTTGAGTTCGCTACATATGCTGTACGCTACGCACAGGTCACTGTGGATCCGCCCAGTCCCTGTCTGACGGTTAGCGATGATTAATACGGTACTGTAACCAATATAAGTTCACCCTGATTTCTGTATTTGAAAAGTATTTCGATGCGAACCGCAGCCCGTTAGTCCGCATGGTCTGGAGTAAGTGCGCGGCAGAAGTGCTGAACCTGCTGGCCGTCAGCGTTGCGCAGCTGTAATGCCAGGTTGATCTCCTCCAGCGTGCGTGCATTTTCTGCCAGCGGTGCGGCAATTTTCCCGTGCCGCTGTAACCAGGCCGCCACGCATGCCCAGCTCCACAGCGGTGAGTTACCGTTAATACGCTGTACCGGCGAGGGGAAATCACCCGCGCCACGACTACCGTCTTTCAGCATGGCAATGGACTGACGGGTAAGTTTACTGAGTTGGGCAATATCGCTAAGCCCGACCAGGCTGGCATCTACTGCCGTCACCGTTGCGGCCAGTGGAGAAGATTCAATTGCGCGGACGGCGCTCATTATTGCGTTGGCAAAGCTGTCGCTTTGACGGTCAAATTCAAGGTAAACCGCCCTGCCGTAAAAGCACACCAGTGCATCGTCACAGCCACTGGCGTAAAGATGGTGTTCAAGCTCAGGAGTTTCTGAAGTGACGCCTTTCAACAGCAGAGTAAAGTGAAAAAGTGGCATAATTGTCTCCCTGACTTTTTCTTTAGTGGGTAAGAATGCTGCTCTGGCAGCTATCGACCTTACGGCGGATTTGAGCGGCATGGTGCTCAGGCACGCGCGGTGTTGACCAAACGCTCATCTGATGCTGCTGATGTTCTGCAATTCCGCACATGAGTCGCCCGAAAGCGTGTCCACTGGCTGGACGAAAACGCCAGCCCCGGTCCATTGCATATTCTATCGCTGCCTGGATATGTTTATTAGGATGTTCCTTCATCGTTACTCTCAGTTATGTTCACAGGATAAAATCATTGTTGACCAATGTCAACGTTGTATTCAGTTTTTATCCTCTGAAATTTCTGCAGCGATGACCAGGTGTTCAAATCAGTTTTTCGCGCCATCTCTCAAAGATATTGCGCGCCTTATGTAGCCGAATTTTGCTTCTCCGGCACGTTATCCAACGTCTGCTCGAAGCTGCGCAGGCGCTTATAGATCGACATCAGTTCCACCAACGTGGTCCACGAGTTGATCAGATACTGGAACGAGTTACGCACCTGGTCGAACACGTTAGATATTTGGGTCATCAGACCGAGGGTAATCGCACCGGAAACAATCGACGGAAACAGCACAAATATGCTGAAAAGTGCGTCCAGCTGCAAATAAAAAACGCGAGCCACGTTGAAGTAGAGATAGTGAAAATAGAGTCTGAAATAGTTTTTCCGCACGTTGGCGAACAGTTCCCGTACCGTCTGCGGGGCAGCACGTTGTGCATCATCTTCACCGTACACCAGCTCCTTACGGTAAGCGGCTTCCACCCGCTGATTACGGAACGACAACCCCGGCAGCTTAATGCCGACAATTGCCAGCAGCCCGGTGCCGAACAGCGACCACGCTAGCGCCGCAATAACTAATGCGTAAGGGATCTGTCCCAGGATTGGCACGGTTTTCACATGTACCGACAGCGCTACCAGCACCGGCAGAAAGGCAATCAGCGTCATAATGGCATTAATAAAACTGACGCCCATGTCTTCCAGCGTAGAAGCAAAGCGCATCGTGTCTTCCTGAACACGCTGTGCTGCCCCCTCGATGTGCCGCAGCTGCTGCCAGTGCTCCATATAATAATCGTTCATAGCGGTGCGCCAGCGAAACACATAGTGGCTGACAAAAAACAGATTCATCACATTGATCACTACGGCTATCAACACAATGCTGAGAATGTCGTTAACCAGATGATAAAACGTCTCAATCTTGATGGTATTGGGATGCGCCATCGCCTTTTGTATCAGGTCATAAAACGGTTCATACCAGCTATTAATCGCCACGCCGACCTGTACCGAAAACCAGGTCACGAAGACGATCAGCGAACTGCCCAGGATCGACCAGCGCTGCCATGGATGTGGGCAGAAAACAAACCAAAACGCCGCGAACAGCAGCGTAGCGAGCAGGTAATAGCTGTAAAAGCCCAGTGCGCCCGGGGCAATAAAACGCAGCGCGTTCTCAGGCAACGGGCCAGCAGGCAGCAGAGAAAAATGCATCAGACGGGTAAATTCGGCCTCTGCACCTGCAAACCACAGTGCAATGGCCATCAGGCTCCAGATAACCACGCTGCTGAAAAACAGCGCTGGTTTAGGAAAAAATGAGGTAAACATAAGTGCTCCCAGGTCAAGATAGGGAGTTATATCGCAATTGAATGTGATTTTTCTCACTTCTGTTGTATCGACACATTTCTGCTGATGAAACCGGCCCCTCGGGCAGATGTTTATGTCGGCAATAAAGCAAATCTCTTTTTTTTAATTCCGCTAATGGCATGTTTTCCTTTACATCCTTTGGATATTTTGGAACTGAATTTAAATTAACGCTGAATATTTAGCGATAAAAGTCGATAACAATCGATGAGCTGCGGTGAATTGACAGAGATTGAGTGAATAAGCTCAAACTTGCGGTTTATCCCCTGTGGTTAAGTCCGCAGAATGACGGCAATCCCGTTGCCAGTCGGGCGCGGGAGGTAAACTTTTCGCCAGTTATTGGCGTATTTGCGTTGAGATCATTTCTCGTATCCGGGAAGTTAATGTCAATGCCAGGCAAATGAATCATGAATGAAGACTCAGATGTTATGTACCAGATTTTGGTACGAAGCGTGGTCAACTATGCTGTTTACATGCTGACTCCAGAGGGGAACGTTGCCAGCTGGAGTCGTGGCGCTCAACACGCCAAAGGCTATCTGCCCGCTGAAATCGTTGGCAGAAATTTTAGCTGTTTCTATAGCCAGCAGGATCAGATGCAGGGGCAAACCCAGCTCGGTTTGCAGGTTGCGCGTGAGGCCGGTCGTTTTACGACGGAAGGCTGGCGTTACCGCAAAGATGGCAGCGCTTTCTGGGCGCATGTGGTGATTGATGCCATATATGGTGATGACGGCAAATTACTGGGCTACGCGAAAATGACCCGGGACTGCTCCGAGCAGCAACGGCTTCAGCGCGAGCAACAGCGTGACCAGACGTTTCGCCTGCTGGTTGAAAGTGTGAATGATTACGCTATCTATATGATTGATTTGAAAGGTTTGGTAGTGAACTGGAATGCCGGAGCCTGCCGCGCAAAAGGCTATACCGGCAATGAGATCATCGGTAAACACTTCTCTTGCTTCTACGGTGAACAGGATCGACGGCTAAATCTCCCGGAAAAGAACCTGCAGCAGGCCACCCTAACCGGGCGTTTTGAGGATAGTGGCTGGCGCTACCGTAAAGACGGCAGCGCCTTCCGGGCGCATGTGGTGATTGATGCCATCCGCAATGACGGCGGGGAGCTTATCGGTTTTGCCAAAATCACCCGCGACTGTACCGAAGTGCGCGAGTACGAACAGCAGATCCTCATTGCTAAAGATTTGGCGGAACAGAGCAGTAAAAAAATGACATCACTTTCGCAGTTTCTCGACTCCATCGTTGCCAACATCCCCTCGTGCGTCATTGTTGAAGACGCCGTCTCGGGCGAAATATTGCTGATTAACCATCGTGCGCAACGGCTGCTGGGCGGCAGCCAGCGCGATTTTATTGGCAAAAGAGCGTTGGAATGTATGACTGCGGCGATGAGCGCGTACTTTATGCAGCTTTCTAGCGCGGCACAGCGTAAAGGGGGGAGACAGCGTAACGAACGGCAATTGACAACGCCCAGCGGCGACCGAATTATCAGCGGCAGCGCTTCTATTGTGTGTGGCAAAGACGCCCGTCACAGCTACGTGCTGCTGATCGCCGATGATGTGACTGACCAGCGTGCGGCAGATGCGCGTATCCACCATATGGCGCACCACGATAATCTGACCAGCTTGCCCAATCGGGTGCTATTCAACCAGCATCTGACCACGGCGCTACGTGAAGATCGTGACGCACAGCGCCTGACGGCGGTGTTGGGGCTTGACCTGGATAACTTTAAAAACGTGAACGATGCGTTAGGTCATCAGGTTGGCGATGCTCTGCTGTGCTCAGTCGCCGTTCGTCTGCGCAGCGTGCTGCGCGATCGCGATACGCTGGCACGTAACGGGGGTGATGAGTTCTCGATTGTATTGCCCGGTTTGACCCATTCGGAAGAGGCTGAAGCGGTGGCACGTCGCTTAATTGAGACGATTAGGCCGCCGTTTACCATTGATGGTCACAATCTCTCTATCGGACTGAGTATCGGTATTACCCTCGCGCAGAACGGTATGACCTCGCCAGACTATCTGCTGCGCTGTGCGGATATGGCATTGTATGCAGCGAAGCGTAACGGACGTAATCGTTTCGAATACTTCACCAAAGCGATGGGTGATACGGCGCAGAAACGCCGCGTTATTGAGAACGATCTGCGTGAGGCGATCACCTACCGCCAGCTGAAGCTCTATTATCAGCCGATCACCAACAACCAGCATCGTGAAATCATCGGTTACGAGGCTTTGATGCGCTGGCACCACCCGGAAAAAGGCATAATTATGCCGCTGGAATTTATACCGATAGCTGAAGAGACCGGGCTGATACACAGCCTGGGGGCTTATGCGTTATATGAAGCCTGCCGCGAGGCGGCAAGCTGGCCCGGCGAGCAGACGGTCGCGGTCAACCTGTCGCCGTTGCAGTTCAAGAACAGTGCGCTGATAGCGGTAGTCGAAGGCGCTCTTAAAGAGTCCGGGCTGGCACCGCACCGTCTGGAGGTGGAAATTACCGAATCGGTACTGCTGGATAATACGCTGGCGAATATCGATATGTTGCGAGAACTGAAAGCGCTGGGCGTGCATATTGCGCTGGATGACTTTGGAACTGGCTATTCATCCCTGAGCTATCTGCGATCCTTCCCGTTTGACAAGATTAAAATTGATAAATCCTTTATCAACGATATGCACGACAGCCGCGAGGCGCTGGCAATTATCAGGGCGATCACTGGCATGAGCCGCAGCCTTGATATTCAGATTACCGCAGAAGGGGTGGAGAGCAACGAGCAGTTCCAATGTCTGAAGGCGGAAGGCTGTACTCTTTTCCAGGGCTATTTTTTTGGCCGCCCGCAGCCGTCGGAATGCCGCCTCAAAAAATTTTAGTCCTGGCTAATAAGGCGGGCGACCTGAAAAGCGGTGGGCCCGCCAGCGCCAGATGTTAAAGGATTTGTGCCATTTTGTATCTATCCCTTCACGTTTTATCCGTCTGACTGTTACAATATGTCAACTGTTACCGGTAACAGTTACTCCGGTAAATATTTCAGTCAGCGACTATATTCCCCCTATACTTTATATTACTAAAACTAATCCGACCCCATTTTAGCCGGCACGACGCTGCTGGTTTGAGAAGGCAATGTCATGTCAGAGCAAAAAACTGGAAGTACACGCAGGGACTTCCTGCTGAGAACCATCACCCTGGCGCCCGCCATGGCGATAGGTTCAGCAGGATTGGGAAGTCTGGCTGCGGTCGCACCCGCCGTGGCGAAAGAAGCTGCAGCAACAGGTCCCAAGCCAGCGCGTGAATATCAGCCGACCTGGTTTACCCCGGAAGAGTTCGCATTTATACAGGCGGCTGTGGCGCGGCTAATCCCGTCTGACGAACGTGGTCCCGGCGCACTGGAAGCGGGCGTGCCTGAATATATCGATCGCCAGATGAACACGCCGTATGCCACCGGCGCTAACTGGTATATGCAGGGACCATTCCAACCGGATGCCGATAAGGCGTTGGGCTATCAGCTACCCTTGACACCGCGTGATATTTATCGTCTGGGCCTGGCTGATGCCGACGTGCTGGCAAAAAAGCAGTATGGCAAGGTGTTCGCGCTGCTGAGCGGCGAACAACAGGACGCACTGTTGCAAGCGCTGGAAGCGGGCAGCGTTGAGCTGCGCCAGCTGCCGGCCAAAACCTTTTTCACCTTCCTGTTGCAGAATACCCGTGAAGGCTTCTTCAGCGACCCCGTGCACGGTGGCAACCAGGGGCTGGTCGGCTGGAAGCTGATTAACTTCCCCGGCGCACGCGCCGACTTTATGGACTGGGTAGAACGTGGCGAACGCTACACGCTGCCGCCGGTATCAATTCGTGGGGAAAGGGATTAAGCATGGCAAACGTACAAAAAAAAGCCGATGCGGTGATTGTTGGATTCGGCTGGGCCGGGGCGATCATGGCGAAAGAGCTGACCGAAGCAGGCCTGAACGTGGTGGCGCTGGAGCGCGGCCCGCATCGCGATACTTATCCTGACGGGGCGTATCCACAGGTCATCGATGAGCTGACCTATAACGTTCGTAAGAAGCTGTTCCAGGATTTGTCGAAAAGCACCGTCACCATCCGTCATAACGTGGCACAGACCGCACAACCGTACCGTCAGCTGGCGGCATTTTTGCCCGGCACAGGCACAGGGGGGGCCGGTTTGCACTG
The DNA here is from genome assembly GCF_000026985.1 of Erwinia pyrifoliae DSM 12163. Lineage (NCBI taxonomy): Bacteria > Pseudomonadati > Pseudomonadota > Gammaproteobacteria > Enterobacterales > Erwiniaceae > Erwinia > Erwinia pyrifoliae. Next base: position 3,555,464 of record NC_017390.1, on the reverse strand, counting down.
GTCAGGCGTTCATTTCCGTGTCGATCCGATCGAGTTGCGCATGCGCAGCCACTATGAAGAACGCTACGGCAAGAACTTTATCCCGCAGGGCATGACAATCCAGGATTTCGGCGTCAGCTATGCCGAGCTGGAGCCGTTCTTCGACCAGGCAGAGAGAGTGTTTGGCACGTCCGGATCGGCCTGGAGCATTAAAGGCAAGGTGGTCGGTCAGGGCGGTAAAGGCAACCCGTTTGCCGCAGATCGTTCCAGCGACTTCCCGCTTCCGGCGCAGAAACGCACCTACTCGGCGCAGCTGTTTGCTCAGGCAGCAGAGAGTATCGGCTATCATCCTTACGATCTGCCCTCCGCTAACACCTCCGGCCCGTATACCAACACCTACGGCGCGCAGATGGGGCCGTGCAATTTCTGCGGCTACTGCAGCGGCTATGCCTGCTACATGTATTCCAAAGCCTCGCCGAACGTAAATATTCTGCCGGCGTTACGTCAGGAGTCGAAGTTTGAATTGCGCAATAATGCGTACGTGCTGCGCGTTAATCTCACCGATGACAAGAAACGCGCTACCGGCGTGACCTACGTTGACGCGCTGGGGCGTGAAAATGAGCAGCCTGCCGATCTGGTGATCCTCTCCGCCTTCCAGTTCCACAACGTGCATCTGATGCTGCTGTCGGGCATCGGCAAGCCTTACGATCCGGTGACGAATGAAGGCACCGTAGGGCGTAACTTTGCCTACCAGAATATCTCCACCATCAAGGCCTTTTTCGGTAAGGACGTGTTCACCAATAACTTTATTGGTGCAGGCGGCGCCGGGGTGGGGGTTGACGACTTTAACGCCGATAACTTCGACCATGCCAAATATGGCTTCGTTGGCGGTTCGCCGATGTGGGTGAACCAGGCTGGCGTGAAGCCGATCTCCGGCCTGCCGACCCCGCCGGGGACGCCAAACTGGGGCAGCAAATGGAAAGCGGCGGTAGCGGATCACTACACGCATCACGTTTCGATGGATGCTCACGGCGCGCATCAGTCGTACCGCAATAACTACCTCGATCTCGATCCAAACTACAAGGACATCCACGGCCAGCCGCTGCTGCGTATGACCTTCGACTGGCAGGATAACGACATTAAAATGTCGCAGTTTATGCACGGACGGATGCACAAAATCGCCGAGGCGATGAATCCCAAACTGATCAGCGGTGCGCCAAAGATGCCGGGCATGCACTTCGACAGCACCGTGTATCAAACCACGCATATGAATGGCGGAGCGATCATGGGTGAAGATCCGAAAAGCAGCGCCATCAATCGCTACTTACAGAGCTGGGATGTGCCGAACGTGTTTGTGCCCGGCGCTTCTGCCTTCCCACAGGGGCTGGGCTACAACCCGACCGGCTTGGTAGCCGCACTGACCTGGTGGTCGGCAAAGGCGATCCGTGAGCAGTATCTGAAAAAACCCGGTCCGCTGGTGCAGGCATAAGGATAAGCAGATGAAAAAGATCACTCTCGCTGCCCTGTTGCTGGGCGCCATGGCGTTTAACGTTGCCGCAGATGATTCTGCCGTCGAACAGATCAAGCGCGGTGAATATCTGGCGCGGGCCGGGGACTGTACCGCGTGCCACACCAAAGCGGGCGGAGCCGCTTTCGCCGGTGGGCTGCCTATGGTGACGCCAATTGGCACCATTTACTCCACCAATATCACGCCGGATAAACAGCACGGCATTGGTGATTACAGCTACGACGACTTCCAGAAAGCGGTGCGCCACGGCGTAGCGAAGAATGGCGACACGCTCTATCCGGCGATGCCTTATCCCTCTTACGCGGTGGTCAGCGACGAGGATATGCAGGCGCTATACGCTTACTTTATGCATGGCGTGCAGCCCGTGGCGCAGGCCAATCAGGACAGCGATATTCCCTGGCCGTTGTCGATGCGCTGGCCGCTGGCCATCTGGCGCGGCATCTTTGCGCCGGATGTGAAAGCCTTCCAGCCGATAAAAGGCCAGGATGCGGTGCTGGCACGCGGCCAGTACCTGGTCGAAGGGCTGGGGCACTGCGGAGCCTGTCATACGCCGCGCAGCATCACCATGCAGGAAAAAGCGCTGAACGATGGCGAAGGCAGTGATTATCTGTCAGGCAGCAGCGCACCGATTGATGGCTGGACCGCCAGTAATCTGCGTGGTGACAGCGGCGATGGGCTGGATCGCTGGACTGAAGAGCAACTGGTACAGTTTCTGCGTACCGGGCGCAACGATAACACCGCTGTATTTGGCGGCATGACTGACGTGGTGCAGCATAGCCTGCAACATCTGACGGCGGAAGATGCCACCGCCATTGCCCGCTACCTGAAGTCGCTTGGGGCGAAAGATGCGAACCAGGTGGGATTCACGCCGGATGATACGGTGGCGAAAGCGCTGTGGAAAGGCGACGACAGCAAAACCGGTGCATCGGTCTATGTCGACAACTGTGCTGCCTGTCATAAAACCGACGGCAGCGGCTATCAGCGCTTCTTCCCGGCATTACGCGGCAATTCGGTGGTGCTGGCATCCGATCCGACCTTGTTGATTCACATCGTGATAAGCGGCGCTCAGCTGCCGGGCATGAAGGGCGCACCGTCGACCATCACCATGCCGGCTTTCGGCTGGCGGCTAAACGACCAGCAGGTGGCGGACGTGGTGAACTTTATCCGTACCAGCTGGGGTAATCGCGCGGCGTCAACGGTTTCTGCCCGCGACGTGGCAAAGGTACGTCAAGATGATGCGGTGGTGAATCACCAGGGCAATGTGGACGTCGAGAAGTTAACGCCGTAAAGCGAATCTGACGGCTTTAAATGTTGAGGGGCGATCGTTGGCGGTCGCCCCTTTTTTGATCGTTGGGCAGAGTGGCAAACCATGCTCAGTAGCGGCTTCAGCCGAGCCGGTAGCCTGCAGTCATATCCATTCGCTACCGCGAGTCTGAAAAAACCATCCAGGAGAATGAGGCATATACAGCTCCGCCAGTCACCGCGTACTATTTCCCCCTAAAGATGATAATAAGCGCCAATACAAGGAACGTTTCACGATGGATGCATTGCCATTTCCCTGCTCGATATTTAAAACCCAAAAAAGGATGGACGACTACAGCGCCAGGGATATGCGCTGCGGGGATCTGACAGAAGCACAATTAAAAACGCATTATCATCTGATGGATATCTCCACCAGAGCCAACCCTTACACTCTGACGAAAATCACCCCGTTCAACCAGCAGTAGTCAATGTTTTATGGTTCCCGTGGCGAAGGTGAAAAAATCACCCGGCAGCAGTGCGCCAGCATTCTGTTTGATGAGTTCCGCCATCTCGCGCAAAGTTTTGCCCTGTATGGCCCATACAAGCAACTGATTGAGAGAATGATCGGCCATATGCAGAACGGCAACGGTACGCCTTTCCGGGATATCGCGTTGGACAGGGCTTTGCAAGAGCAGATACTGCATGACAGACAGCCGGATAACAGTACGCGTCTGCGACTGGAAAACGCGTTTAACGACAACATCGACTGGGGGAATATGTCTTTTCCGCTGCAAAACAAGGACAGATTAAAAGACGCGATAACTCGTGGCAGGCTGCCAAAATTTGACAGGTTTCAGGATAGTTTTAACGGTATGGGGATCGCTGTTCATGATACCTGGGCCACGCACATCACGATTAAATCGTTGCAGATTGATAACGATCGCTACCGCGCAGTGGTTCATTCCAAGATACAGGATCACTTCGGCCTCGACAGTAACGATATTTCAACGTTTAAATTCAACCAGTTCCGTATTTTCCGCATCTGGTTTGTTCTTCAGCGATACAACCAGTTTGATCCTACCCGCCAATAGTGGACACGCGACTAAGTGAGTAAACTCTCAAGCAAGAGGTGACTCATGACAAAACCAGCATCAACCAGCAAAAAGCCACGCAAACAACATACGCCTGAATTTCGCAACGAAGCCCTGAAACTTGCTGAGCGTATCGGTGTGGCTCCAGCTGCCCGTGAACTCCGTCTGTATGAATCGCAGCTTTATGCCTGGCGCAGCAAGCTCAAAAATGCACATTCCTCTTCTGAACGTGAGCAGGAAATGTCTGTTGAAATTGCCCGCCTTAAGCGGCAACTGGCGGAGCAGGCTGAGGAGCTGGCCATTCTCCAAAAGGCCGCGACATACTTCGCGAAGCGCCTGAAATGAAGTATGTCTTTATCGAAAAAAATCGGGCTGAGTTCAGTATCAAGGCCATGTGTCGTGTGCTTAGAATTGCCCGAAGCGGCTGGTATGTCTGGTGCCTGCGTCGCCATCAAATCAGCCCGCGCCAGCAGTTCCGCCTCATCTGCGATAAGGCCGTCGGTAAGGCATTTACTGAGGCAAAACAGCGTTATGGCGCACCTCGTCTTGCTGACGAGCTGCCGGAGTACAACATCAAAAACCATTGCCGCCAGCCTGCGACGTCAGGGGCTGCGGGCGAAAGCGGCCCGCAAGTTCAGTCCGGTCAGTTATCGTGAACACGGCCTGCCCGTGTCAGAGAACCTGCTGAAACAGGATTTTTACGCCAGCGGCGCAAACCAGAAGTGGGCAGGTGACATCACCTACTTACGTACAGATGAGGGCTGGCTGTATCTGGCGGTGGTCATTGACCTGTGGTCGCGTTCCGTCATTGGCTGGTCGATGTCGCCGCGTATGACCGCACAACTGGCCTGCGACGCACTGCAGATGGCGTTGTGGCGGCGAAAACGTCCTGAAAAAGTGATTGTTCACACTGACCGTGGTGGGCAGTACTGTTCATCGGATTATCAGAGCTTGCTGAAATGTCATAATCTGCGCGGGAGCATGAGCGCAAAAGGCTGCTGTTATGACAATGCCTGCGTGGAAAGCTTCTTTCATTCGCTGAAGGTGGAATGTATCCACGGAGAACGCTTTGCCAGCCGGGAAATAATGCGGACAACGGTGTTTAATTATATCGAGTGTGATTACAATCGGTGGCGTCGTCACAGTGCCTGTGGCGGCCTTAGTCCTGAACAATTTGAAAACCAGAACCTCGCTTAGGGCTGTGTCCACATTACGTGGGTAGGATCANTTTGCATTCAAACCTTTTATGACCAATATGGAAGCAACAGTTGAAATTACCGGAGGCCGCCATGCAGGCTAAAAGCAAAAAAATCTTTGTCGCACTTTTACTGCTGGGTTGCGCCCTGGCCGGCTATTTTGTCTGGTCGTCGCTGCGTCCTGTAGAAATCATCGCGGTTCATCAGCGAAATAACTATAGTGATATTTTAGTCAAAAATTTTCCTTTTACCGCTAAAGAGAAAATAAACTGGTGGCTAAAAAATAAAGAGATTTTAAAAGATAAATACAAAACTCCTGAGCCTGCTTCAGACGAGTTCTTCACTATAACCTTTTGGCTTTTTGGTGATGGATATAAAGAGGAAGGCAAGTATGACAGGCTGTGCTTTGACGATATGAAAACAACGGTGAACTGCATTGAAAAGGAGGCGGTTTTTTCCGTCAGCAACAGCAAAAATAGCGGCACCCGTTTCACCGTTCACGATGGAATATATCGTATAACGGAGAAGGGGGAAATCATCAAAGTCGAGCGCAGATAAGCCAGCGGCTCCGTGTAATGACGGCAAGGAAAATGCCCTTGCTGGCTTGCGTCGGCCATCCAGACGGACATCGTCGGTGATTTTTACACGGGTTTGCGTGATGCGTACTGCCCGGGCTGCAATTATTCAACCCTCAGTTTAGCCAGTGTATTCAGCAGCGCACCCACCTTCGGCATCAGCTGTTTACGCCGTGGCCACACCATGTACAGCGGTAGCCCTGGCACCGCCAGCTGCGGTAAAAGCGGCACCAGCTCGCCCCGCGCCAGTTGCTCTTCCATCAGCCACGTTGCCATCTGCGCCACCCCCAGTCCGGCCACGACAGCCGAGCGTTGGGCTTCTCCATCCGCCAGCGCCATGCGGTGCGCCACGGTACGCGTGGTAATACGGCCGTCCGGTGAGGCTACATGCCACGGGCTGGTACTGCCATCAATACGCGCATAAACAATCGCCTGGCGCTGTTCCAGCTGCGCCAGCGACTGCGGCGTACCGTGCTGCGCCAGATAATCCGGCGCGGCGCAGAAGATAAGCCGCTCGCTGCCGAGGTAACGTACGCCCAGAGAGGGCGGATAGTTACCGGGGCCGCCAATGCGCACCGCCATATCCACACCTTCTTCAAACAGGTCAACAAAACGGTCGGAGAATGACAGATTTAGCTGCATCTCCGGGTGCTGTCGGCAGAAGTCGTTGAGCATCGGCATCACATGCAGGCGGCCAAAGGTATGCGGTACGGCCACGCGCAAGCGTCCGACCGGAATGCTGCGCTGTGCGGCCAGCACCGATTCCGCCTCTGCCAGTTCGCTCAGCACGCGGGCGCAGGTGTCATAAAATGCCTGTCCGGCATCGGTCAGCAGCAGGCTGCGTGTGGTACGTTCAAAAAGGCGTGAACCGAGACGTGCCTCCAGCCGGGCAATGCTTTTACTGACCGCCGAACTGGTGATATGCAGACGCCCGGCGGCGGCGGTGAAGCTGCCGCTCTCCACGCTGGCGACGAAGGGCGCGATCCCCCTGAGACGATCTTCAGACACCGACATTGATTCCTCCCATTCATTAATACTGTGAATTTATACCTGAGATAAGAATTAAATTCTCTATTAAGCTGGTGTTATCAACAGAACGGGAGAGACATTATGCAGCAACGAGCTTTGATTGTGGGCGTCAGTGGCGTTACCGGGAGTGCACTGGCCGAACGCCTGCTGGCGCAGGGCTGGCAGGTTTATGGCTTGTCGCGCGGGCGCACGGTAGTCATTGCTGGCGTCACCTCACTGACGGCGGATCTGACCGATGAAACTTCGGTAAAAACCGCCTTGCAGGGAATAAGCGTTGATAAGGTGTTTTTCAGCGCCTGGGCGCGTCAGGAAAATGAGAAAGAGAATATTCGCGTTAACGGGGCAATGGTGCGCAACGTGCTGGATGCGCTCGGCGCAGGGCTAAAAGGCGGCCATGTGGCGCTGATCACCGGACTGAAACACTACCTTGGCCCGTTTGATGCTTATGGCAAAGGTGCTGTTCCGCTCACCCCATTTCGCGAAGAACAGGGCCGCCAGCCGGTGGAAAACTTCTACTATGCGCAGGAAGATGAAGTGTTCGCCGCCGCCGATAAATATGGTTTCAGCTGGAGTGTGCATCGTCCGCATACGGTAATCGGTTTTGCCGTCGGTAACGCGATGAATATGGGCCAGACGCTGGCGGTTTATGCCAGCCTGTGCAAGCAGAGCGGGCAGCCGTTTATTTTTCCCGGCTCCAAAGCGCAGTGGGAAGGCGTGACTGATATGACCGATGCGCGTCTGCTGGCCGACCAGCTGATCTGGGCCGCTACTACGCCATTGGCGCAGGATCAGGATTATAACGTGGTTAATGGCGATGTATTCCGCTGGCAGTGGATGTGGGGCGAGATTGCCCGCTACTTCGACATTGAGGCGCAGCCTTTCCCCGGCACCATACAGCCTTTGGAAGGGCGGATGAACGAGGCACAGCAACAGTGGCAGGAGATCGCCCGGCGCTTCGACCTGCATCAGGAGGATGTCTCGAAGCTGGCCTCCTGGTGGCACACCGACGCCGATCTCGGACGGCCAATGGAGGTGTTTACCGATATCAGCAAAAGCCGCAAAGCGGGATTCACCGGCTACCAGTCCACCCGTGATGCTTTCTTTGCCCTGTTCGACCGGCTGAAAGCGGAAAAGCTGATCCCGCACGCATAACGCCACCATTGTTTCTGGATAGAAACAATGGTGGTAAAAATGCGTTTATTGTTGCGATAAAAACTGGCTGTGGCAGGATGGTTGCAACGGGTAATAACCCCCATAAATTGAACCGAATGCGAAGGATAGGGCGATGAACGATAAAGTGGTTAACTGGAATGGTGGCTTACAGCCGGAAGCCGTGAAGATCCTGTCGGCGAACGGCGGCATGATCGTCTGCCCAACGAAAGTGGGCTATATCATCATGACTTCCGATGCTAAAGGCCTGGAGCGCAAATTTGATGCCAAGCAGCGCAACCGTAACAAGCCGGGCGTGGTGCTGTGTGGTTCTCTGGAGCAGCTGAAAGAGCTGGCGCAGCTGAACCCGGAAATCGAAGCGCTGTATCAGCAGCACTGGGACAAAGACGTGCTGCTGGGCTGTATCCTGCCGTGGAAAGAAGAAGCCGTAGCGCGTATTCCTGATGACGGCTCGAAAGAGCTGATGATGGATCGCCGTCAGACCAGCTGCTTCGTTATCAAGTTCGGCGTACCGGGAGAAAATCTGGCGAAAGCGCTGTGGGAAAATCACGGCAAATTCTCCTTCGCCAGCTCGGCTAACCCGTCAGGCAAAGGCAACCGTGGCCTGGTGGAGGGCATCGGCGAGCGCATTGAGCAGCATGCAGACCTGATCATCGCAGCGAATGACTATGTGAAGTCTATCCAGCCGAACGAGTCGGAAAAAACCCGTTACGAGCAGGGCGTGATGGTGGCGATGGTGGATGAAAACGGCAAGCTGGTTCCCGAGCAGAAGGGCGAACGTAATATCTCTCCTTGCCCGGTGCTGATCCGTAAAGGACTGGACGTGGATAAAATCATGTCAATGATGGCCGATATTTTCACCACCTGGGATTACCGTCACGGTAACTACTATTAATTCCGCTAAAAATGAATCTGAAATAAAAACCCGTTCTTTATTCAAGGCGGGTTTTTATTTTCAGACAATGCAAAAAATTAACTCTTCGCCGTGCCAGGATCCAGCGAACGCTGTAATTCTTCAATAAATAAGCGCACGCGCGGTGAAATAAAGCTGTCGCTTTTCATCAGCACGTATGACTTATAAATATCCATTTCCCAATCGGGTAACAATTGCACCAGTTTCCCGTTATCCACCGCTTCCCGGGCGATATAACTGGGTAAATAGGCAATGCCGGTTTTTGCCACCGCCGAATTTAGCAGGGCGATACTGTTGTTGGCGCGAAAACGGCTGCGTACCTCGATATCCTTTTTCTGTTTCTCTTTGCGAAAGGGTAATGAAATGGTGTGGGCCGGGCCACGGAACAGAATACATTCATGGCGCGCTAAATCATCCGGGCTGGTCACCGCCGTGCGGTTAATCAGGTAGTCCGGCGCGGCATACAGCCCCCAGGTGATATCCATCAGCGGGCGGTAGTTGCGCTGCTCGGGGAGATTGCGGGTGATGGCAATGGCGAGATCGATATGGTCGTCTTCAAAGTTTACCGGGCGATCGGTGAGATCGAGATCGACGCTGACGTGGATATTACTGGCGATAAAGCGGTTGAGCACCGGGACGATGCACTGGCAGCCAAAGGTGACCGGGGCGACCACGCGCAGGCTGCCGCTCGGCTCCTCATGAAACTGGCGGATAAACAGGTCGGCGCTTTTCACCTCATGCAGAATGCGATAGCAGTAGTGATAATACGTCATGCCGACTTCGGTAACCTGAATGCGGCGGGTGGTGCGCTGTAGCAATTTTGCCCCGAGGCGCACTTCCAGCGCCGAGATCTCCTTACTGACCGACGATTTTGCCAGGCCGAGCGCTTTTGCCGCTTCGGTGTAGCTGAGCGTTTCCACCACTTTGGCAAAAATAATCATCCCGTGAAGGTTTTCAACATCGCTCATTATTATCCCGGATTGTTTTTACAGAGAAACAATGGGCGATATTAGCATATTTCCCGTTCGCTGTGCGGTGAACAGCAGTAAGTTAATTACATTGAATTAACCCTTAACGGTCGCTTTATCACGCAGAGATAATATTAATGGGTCAGACAATCCGCCAGAAAATACATGCCCGTGCCAGCGGGCGGGAATGCGTTACGCCGGGTGTTGCCAGCGTGTTTAAAAAGGAGTTCGGCGCACAGGCGAAAGTCTGGGATGCTTCACGCTTTATGATGATCCCTGACCTCTTGGTTTATTCTGCTGACCCACAGGCTAATCAGAATATTCGTGTGATGTGCGAATTCGCCCGCCAACAGCAGATTAAATATTTCTACGATGTTGGTACGCCACAAAATATACCCCAAATACTTCGAGTTGCAGGAAGGCGGCAAGCGCGTGAATCCCGGCGCACTGTGCGGAGACTGAAAATGAAAGCAATGATAAGTGGGGCGGTGTACGTCCTCGGGTATCATATTGATACCGACCAGATCCTGTCGGCGGAATACCTGAAGGTCAATCCCTCGACGCCGGCGGGCTGTTCGCCTTGGCCCGTGCCGGCGGTTGGATCAACGTTAGTGCGTCACTATTTTGCCGAAACGGCCAGTGCGCCTCCGGCAAAGACGAACAGGCTGCCGGTAGAGCGGTTAAGGATGCGCAGACGGCGAGCGTTGGAAAAGACGCCCGACAGTCGGCGACCCGCGCAGGCGTAGCCGAACATGATGCCGCCATCCAGCACCGCCCAGGTGATAGCCAGCGTGGCAAATTGCGCAGCATGCGGCTGGCTGGCATCGATAAAGTTCGGGAACAGCGCGGCAAAGAACAGCAAATCTTTTGGGTTACTGATGCCCACCGTGAAACCTTTGCGGAACAGGCGCATGGCTCCGGGCGCTTCTTCAAGTTCAGCGGTATTAACCTGAGCGGGTTCGCTGTTGTCGCGCCACGCGGCGATGCCCAGCCAAATCAGATAGGCAGCACCAACGATTTTCAGCACGGTAAAGGCGGTGGTCGAGGCGGCCAGAATGGCACCCAGACCCAGCGCTGAGGCGGTCATCAGTATCATGGCGGCCAGCACGCCACCGCCGACCGTAGCCAGCGCTTGTTTACGACCGTAGCGCAGACCGTGCGTCATATTGATCAGCGCAGAGGGGCCGGGAATGGCGATCAGTGCGGCAATCACACCGGTATAAGCCAGCCAAAGTTCAAGCGTCATTACATCATCCTTTCAGGTTAAGCCCCTCTGCCTGAGCGCAGTCGTATGATTCTGTTTTGTTCACAGAGTAACCGGGGGGCAATAGTGTATTTTCCCGGCAGTGAGAAGTAAATCACAGCAAAAAAAATATTCCCCGGAATGCGCTATCGGTAAGGCATCTGGCGGATCATCACCTGGCCGGCGAACCACCCTGATGAATGGGAAAAATGACCTTGAGAGGGCCTTTACCCGCCGTCAAATCGGGGCAATGCGCGTTATTTGTACCAGTAAAAGCAGGGGACACAAATGTGGTACCAGGGGGCTGTCAACATTTATAGCGACTTTCAGAATTGTGGAAAAAGGGTTTTGCGATTCGGGACGGTTTAATTGTTGCTAACCTGCTGTATTATCGATATTAACTGAACATAGTTAGTGAATTAAATAATTGTGTCTGCTGCTGTTTATATCAGTGAATAAATATTTCACTGCTGGATACAATAGTAAAAGTTAAGATTTAACCTATTTCTGAAAAAATATCTTCTTACCAAGAGTTATGCCGATGCCGGGTTGCGTCACGAGGTGGCAGTACTATAATAATCACCAGCCTTTTTTATTCACCAGACTAAATTTGCCGCAGGCATGGGCATCAGGAGGTTTTTATCACTTTCAATCAAAATGAAGCGATGATTAACAACAACCCTGTTGAATTCGAAGCCTGGTATGATGATTATCAAGCAGGTCCGGAAAACGCGGGCGAACCGCAGCCGGAGCTGATTCGTGGGTTACCTGCTTCAGATACCCTCACGCCCTCCGACCGCTATCAGGATCTGTTTGCGGCGGTGCAGTTGTCGCATATTTTTAGCGACAGTAAAACGTTTGCCGACTGCGCGCCAAAAACGGACCCGGAACATATTCTTTTTCGCTACTACCTGGAGCGCGAGCGGGAAGAATTTAACCTGCTCGAATTTGTGTTGGAAAATTTTGATCTGCCGAGCGTACATGAAAGCCGCTACGTGTCCGATCCTGATAACACCATGGCAGAACACATTGACGGGCTGTGGCCGGTACTCACCCGTCAGCCGGAGAAACATCGTAAGTTCTCTTCGCTGCTGCCGCTGCCCAAGCCCTATGTCGTGCCCGGCGGGCGCTTTAGTGAAGTCTATTACTGGGACTCCTATTTCAGCATGTTGGGCTTTACCGCCGCAGGTCGTTGCGATTTGATGCGCAGCATGGCGGATAACTTCGCGTGGATGATTGATAAATACGGGCATATCCCGAACGGCAACCGTACCTACTACCTCAGCCGCTCGCAGCCGCCGGTCTTTGCCATGATGGTGGAGCTGTTCGAAAAGAACAATGTGCATGAGGCACAACACTATCTGCCGCAGCTGAAAAGCGAATATGCATTCTGGATGGACGGGCAGGAAACCCTGTCACCCAATCAGGCATATCGTCATGTGGTGATGCTGAACGATGGATCGGTGCTTAACCGCTACTGGGACGACCGCGATACGCCACGCGATGAGTCATATCGGGAAGACGTGGAGACAGCGCGCCATTCCTCGCGTCCGTCCAGCGAGGTTTACCGCGATCTGCGTGCCGGTGCGGCTTCGGGTTGGGATTACACCTCGCGCTGGTTGAGCGAGCCAGGCCGTCTGGAAAGTATTCAGACCACCAGCATTGTGCCCGTTGACCTTAACGCGTTTCTCTACAAGCTGGAAACCACTATTGCCCGCCTTGCGGCCAGCAAGGGGGAGCAGGCAACGGCCGAACGTTTTCAGCAGCTGGCGCTGCGCCGCCGTGAGGCTGTCGATAACTATTTGTGGGATGCGCAGGCGGGTCTGTATCGTGACTATAACTGGCGCGAAGGCGAGCAGGCAACCTTCTCCGCCGCTGCCGTCACACCGGTGTATGTCGGCATGGCCAGCCTTGATCAGGCCAACCGAACCGCCAAAGCGGTGCGCGACCATCTGCTGGCTCCGGGCGGCATCTTGTGCAGCATGAATGTCACCGGCGAGCAATGGGACAGTCCTAACGGCTGGGCGCCGGTGCAGTGGATGGCGATAAAAGGTTTCCACAGCTACGGTGATGAGTTGCTGGCACAGGAGATTGCCTCCCGCTGGCTGCATACCGTCAGCAGCACCTGGCAGCAGCACCATAAGATGGTGGAGAAGTACAATATCAGCGGAGAGGCTGCGCTGCTGGGCGGCGGCGGCGAATATCCGTTGCAGGATGGTTTCGGCTGGACCAACGGCGTAACGCGCCGCCTGCTGGAAATGTACCCACAGCTTTAATCCCATCAGGGCGGCCCTGGACTATTTCTGCCGTATCAACAACACAACGACAAAAAAAGAATCTGGCGGCAAAGCCAGATTTTTTTTTNGTTCTCGCTGTAGCGGGTAACAACAGCAAGAATGTCATCACAAGCACCTTCCAGCAAGCGGTGCATCGTCGCAAGGGGAAATGGAAAGGCAGTTGCAGCGCCGTGCATACTCGCTCACATGGAGCGTGCCGAGTGATAATCGTAGAGGCTGTTCTGCTGGCGCTGAATATCTTTCTCGCCTGCCTGCAAATTATCGTTGCCTTACGGCAACTGACCAGTAACCGCTAAGGATGCCCGGACTCTGAACGAAGGCGAAGCAACCACTTCGCCTTTTTTCTTGCCGTCACTGCGGAATTGGTTGATCTCTTTGTCTCGCCCAACCTGGGGCTTATAATGAACTCCCGCATCATTCTCTATAATCTGTGATGAAACTAACACTTAGCCGCGAAGCGCGTGGCTATTCTGTCTGTGGCGATATTTCCAGGTACTTTCAGGAGAGCAGCAATGAGCAACGGCTTTATCAGCGCGGACCTTATTCGCGACCGCTTTTCCAAAGCGATGTCGGCGATGTATCAGGCAGAGGTTCCGCAATACGGCACCCTGTTGCAGCTGGTGCGTAAGGTCAATGAGCAGGTATTGCAGGAGCGCGCCGGGCAGCTTGCGGCAGAGCGCGGGCAGCAGGAGGCGGATCGCCTGAGCGTTGAACGCCACGGAGCCATCCGCGTGGGGACCGCGCAGGAACTGGCGACGTTACGCCAGCTGTTCGCGGTAATGGGCATGTCTCCGGTGGGCTATTACGATCTGTCGGCAGCCGGTGTGCCGGTACATGCAACCGCTTTCCGTCCGGTGACGGATCGTGCTTTACAAACCAATCCTTTCCGCGTGTTCACCTCTTTATTACGCCTGGAGTTGATTGACGATGCCGCTCTGCGCCAGCGGGCGGGTGAGATACTGGCACAACGTGATATTTTCACGCCCCGGCTGCGTGAACTCCTGGCGCTGTGGCAACAGCAGGGCGGGCTGAAAGAGGAAGAGGCCGATGATTTTGTGCGTCAGGCGTTGGAAACCTTCCGCTGGCACCAGCAGGCTTCGGTCGATCTCAATACTTATCATGCGCTGCTGGCAGAGCACCGTCTGATTGCCGACGTGGTTTGCTTCCGTGGGCCGCATATTAATCATCTGACGCCGCGAACGCTGGATATCGACCGCGTGCAGCAGCTGATGCCCGAGAATGGCATCACGCCGAAAGAGACGATTGAAGGCCCGCCCGCCCGCCGTTGCCCCATTCTGCTGCGCCAGACCAGCTTTAAGGCGCTGAACGAAGCGATAGATTTTACCGACCAGCGTCAGGGAATGCACAGCGCCCGCTTCGGCGAAATTGAACAGCGCGGCGTGGCGCTGACGCGCAAAGGGCGTGAGCTGTACGATCGCCTGCTGGCTGAAGCAGCGAAACAGAAGTTTACCGACAACGCCAGCTACCAGCAGCACCTGCGCACTGTGTTTGCCGACTTCCCCGATGATGCAGACGAGCTGCGCCGTGAGCAGCTCGCCTGGTATCGCTACCGACGCAATCCTCTCATGGCCGCAGCACCGGGGCAGGATTTGGAAAGTCTGATTGCCAGCGGCGCGGTAGTGGCAGAACCCATTACCTATGAGGATTTTCTCCCGGTCAGCGCCGCCGGGATTTTCCAGTCTAACCTCGGCGGGGATCGCCATAATGCCAGCAGCGGCCATGCCAGCCAGGCCGAGTTCGAACAGGCGCTCGGCGCCCCGGTGATGGACGCGTTCAGCCTGTATCAGCAGTGCCAGCAGGAATCGCTCGACCGCCTCCAGCTGGACGTTTAACGGGTAAAAAGCGCGCTTTTTTATGCGTTTTATGATCGGTCGAGGAGGGTTCCGTCCATATCGACAGCAATCATTTTCATCATCAATCCAGCCCTGGGTAAAAAAGTAACAACGGTTCCTGTTATCACCGGGAAAAAGCAGCGCTAAAGAGGGGGCATTCCAGGCGATAAGTTCCCCTTTTCTGCTGTGGCATTTTATGCGGCCTGAACTCACTGCCGGCGTATACATCACCTTTTTCGCTAAATCTGGAAATGTCACTTACGCTTTATGTTCTGGATATTGATACAAAGGAGCATTTCATGAGTACTGAGTTAAGTAAAAAACCGCAGCCTGATGCAGCAGAGCATAATGCTTTCTTCCCCTCGCCTTATTCACTGGACCAGTTCACCAGCCGCGTATCCGATCTGTCAGGGGCTGATTATCCGACCCCTTACCGTGGTAACAAAAAGATTCTGGTGATAGCCGCAGATGAGCGCTATCTCCCGGTCAGCGGCGGCAAGCTGTTCTCAACCGGTAATCATCCGGTTGAAACCTTGCTGCCTATGTATCATCTGCATAAAGCCGGATTTAAGTTTGATATCGCCACGCTTTCCGGCGAAATGGTTAAATTTGAACACTGGGCGATGCCGGTAGATGATAAAGCGATAACCGGATTATTTGATGACTACCTGGCGGGTTTCCGTCAGCCGCTCAAACTGTCTGACGTGGTGAAAAACCTCGACGCGGACAGTGATTATGCCGGCGTATTTATCCCGGGTGGACATGGCGCTTTAATCGGCCTGCCGGAAAGTGAAGACGTTGCCGCCGCGATCCGCTGGACCCTGGATCAGGATAAATATCTGATTTCACTCTGTCATGGGCCAGCCGCCTTTCTGTCCGTCAGCAAGGGGGATAACCCGTTAAAAGGCTATTCCGTGTGTGCCTTCCCTGACAGCGCTGATAAGCAGACGCCGGATATCGGCTATATGCCTGGTCACCTTAGCTGGTTCTTCGGTGAGCGGCTGAAAGAGATGGGCCTGACCCTGGTGAATGACGATATTTCCGGTGCTGTGCATCAGGACCGCAACGTATTAACCGGAGACAGTCCTTTCGCCGCCAATGCGCTGGGTAAACTGGCCGCCAGTGCGCTGCTGAAGGCGTTTAGCTAACCGCTAAATGCCTCCGCTGGCAGTAAAAGTGCGAATCCGGGTTGGCCACTTCATTCAGGAATTAACCCTTTCCGCCCTGGAATGAGGGGTACAGGGTCATGCCACCATCGACAAAAAGGGTTTGCCCGGTCATGTACGCGGATTGTTCGGAGGCCAGCCAGGCGGCAACATTGGCAACAATCTCTGGTTCGGCGACATATTTCATCGGGATCAGCGCCTCTAACTCCAGACGAAGCGCCTCATCGCCCATTTTTTCCTGGTTCATCGGGGTATTGATTGCGCCAGGGCCGATGGCATTAACCCGAATGCCTTTTTCCGCGTATTCCAAGGCCAGGGATTGAGTGAGCATTCTGACGCCGCCTTTGCTGGCGGCATAGCTGACAAATGTCGGCCAGGGAATAATCTCATGTACGGAAGAGATATTGATGATATTGCCCTTGATGTTGTTTTCGATAAAGTAATTCAGCGCAGCGCGGGCGGTAAGAAAATAGCTGGTGAGATTGACGTCAATCACCTTGCGCCAGTCGTCCAGGGTGATTTTGTGCGCCGGGCTTTGGATCTCAATGCCGGCATTATTAACCAGCAAATCCAGCTGGCTGAAATTTTCAATCGCAGTATGAACGAAGTGATGAGCGGTGTCTTCATCACTGATATCACCACCAAATATGATGGCTTTGCCTGAGTTCAGGGCGTTCAACTTATCGGCTAATTCCTGCGCTTCTTCCTTGTTTGAATGATAATTAATGACGACATTCATACCTTCTTCGACCAGACGAGTGACAAGTGCAGCGCCAATCCCTCTGGAGGAACCTGTTACCGCAGCCACTTTTCCCTGAAGATCTGTATACATATTTTCCCCAAGTACATTTTTTAACCAAAATGAAACATCACCAGCATAACAGCCATTTCTTTTGAAATTGCCGGATAATGCGATATCCATCATTGGCAGAAGCCGCCACGCGCTCGGTGAAGACCAGACAGACGATGGCACTCACGGCTGTTATTCCCTGTAAGACACAGAATGTCCTTAAAAAAAGCTAGCAACAGATCTTTATATACGCAAGCTAACGGCAGCGGCAGGTTGAGGTTTTTCTGAAAATGGCACGCTCAGGAGCCAGGTGTGGCGGGGGATGGATGCAGTGCCGCATGGTCAGGAAAGGGGTTCCGTTTCCTGACCAGCGGATAAATACGTTGTTAGCGAGTTTATCCGTTATTCGCAATCGTCCGACAGCCTGATCAGCGCCGCCTGATGAACCGCTGCATTATCTGAAGCAAATACCGCGACGCCTTTGACGCGCTGCCCTTTTTTCACCGTGCCCTTGGTCAGTTTTTCATCAACCGTGTCCAGTTTAAATTCCTGGTGATCCGGGGCAATCGCTCGCAGACAAAGTTTTGCTAAATCGACATATTTATCGGACAAGTTTGCGACCACCACTGCAAAGGTTTTGGTATAGGTATCTTTGCCGCCAGCCGATATGGATCCTTTAGATTGTTCTGTCGAGTACACGGCAGCGTTGTCAGGCACTGTGGCATTAGCGGAAAAGCAAAAACCGGCCATCGCAACAGATGCAGCCATAATAATCAGCTTCATTTTAACTCCCTTATTTAGGTTTGAAATTTTAATTAATCTACCTGGTCAAGGCAAAGTGGCGAAACAGTCCTGTCCTGGCAAGCTAAACCAGCGATAAGTATAGACAGTGTTTACTATTTCATTGCGCGCGTCAGCAGCCCCGCCGGATGGGTGCAGTCACTGCCGGGCTGATGAGTGGAGGGGGAAAAGACGCCGATCTCTATTCTCCTGTATTAAAAATAAATAAGGTCACGGCTTGAAATGCGACATAAAAAAAGATAATAATTCTCATTTACATATCGGAATCGATCACATTCAGGTTGCGCGTGCCTGTCTGCTCTGAATCCATCCGCGAAATAAGACGATAGCCTAATCTTTGTAAGGGAATAAAAATGAGAATGCCTTTTAGCCTCAAGCGTTCTGTACTGCTCTGTGGCATAGCACTTTCCACACCGGGTATGACCTGGGCCGCAGATACGCTGGTGGTGACCGCTAAACCGGAAGAAACCTCCAGCACGCCGACGGCAGGCTATACCGCGAAGATCAGCAGCGGGGCGACCAAGACCGATCGTCCATTGATCACTACCGGGCAGTCAGTTTCCGTGGTGACCCGTCAGCAGATGGAAGATCAGGGGGCGATGGACGTCAACCAGGCGCTGAACTATACCGCCGGTGCCTTTACTAACTTTGCTGGCGCGGCAACACGTTTTGATACGGTTTCGCTGCGTGGATTCCACGGCGGTGATGTCGACAACATATTTCTTGATGGCCTGCGCCTGATGAGCGATCCGGGCAGCCACAATGTTTTGCAGGTCGATCCGTGGTTTCTCGACAGGATCGACGTGATCAAAGGCCCTTCTTCTGCACTTTATGGCCAGACCGTACCGGGTGGTCTGGTGATGGAAAGCTCTAAACGCCCGCAGTTTACCCCGGAAGGCCATTTCCGCCTCACGGGCGGTAGCAATAGCACTAACGGTGCCGCGTTTGATTATACCAATGCGATTAACGATCAATGGGCGTTTCGCCTGACCGGTATCACCCGTAGCAGCCATACTCAGTACGATCACACCCGCGAAGAAAAATACGCCATTTCCCCGTCGCTGCTGTGGCAGCCGGATGAAGATACGTCACTGCTGCTGCGTGCCTACCTGCAAAAAGAGCCTTCAGGTGGCTACCATGGTGCGGTACCGGGCGACGGCAGCATTACCGCGCACAACGGCAGAAAGCTGAGCACCGGTTTTTATGACGGCGACAGCGCGCTGGATCAATACAAGCGCCGGCAGCAGATCTACAGCGCGCAGTTCTCCCATCGCTTTAACGATACCTGGGCGTTTCGCTCTAACGCCAGCTATTCGCACTCTAATGTCGATCTTGACCAGGTGTATCAGATCGGCTGGAACCCTGCTAACTCCGATCTATTGAATCGGTACTACTCAGGATCGCGATCTTCTCTAAATGCATTTGCTATCGATAACCAGCTGGAGGCGGATTTCGCCACCGCTGAGGTCGCTCATAAAGTGGTACTGGGAGCTGAATATCATCAGTACAAGAATGACCTGAGCGATGCAGGCGGTTCAGCCAGCCAGCTCAATGCCCTCACCGGCCAGTCGGTAGGCAGCCATGACAACTTCACCTTCTATAAGTCGCAGCGCCGTTACTATCAGACCGGGGTTTATCTGCAGGATGAAATGACGTGGAATAAATGGCATCTGGATCTCTCCGGCCGCTACGATCGCCTCGTTTCCCAGACTGATAACATTGATAAAGAGACTAAATTCCGCCGTCAGGACGACCATATCGGCGGTCGTGCGGCCCTGCTGTATGCGTTTGACAACGGTATTTCCCCCTATGTCAGCTATAGCCAGGCGATTACACCGCAGTCTCTTCCAGGTGAAGACGGCAATGTGCTGAAACCCACCACCTCTGAACAGTATGAGGCCGGGGTGAAATATCAGCCTGTGGGCACTTCCGACCTCTATTCTGTTGCCGTCTACGATTTGACACAGAAAGATGTCGGTAACCGTGTTGTTGTCGGTGCTTATTACAAGCCCGCCGGGAAAGTGCATTCACAGGGTCTGGAACTGGAAGCCCACAACCAGCTGACGCCGCGACTCAGCACCATTGCTACCTACACGTTGAACCACGTACGTTATAAGGATTCCATCGATGGCAATGATGGCCACACCCCTTTCATCACGCCAAACTCGATGGCTTCAGCCTGGGCGAAATACCAGTTTGACTACGGGGTGAGCGTGGGTGCCGGAGTGCGTTATATCGGCAAGCAGTGGGCGGATAACGAAAACACCACGCGGCTGGCATCGGTGACGCTATTGGATGCTTCAGTGCGTGCCGATCTGGGGGCGTGGAACAGCAGCCTGAAAGGGGCCTTTGTGCAGGTGAATGCCAATAACCTGACCGGTCGCGACTATGTTTCTGCCTGTTACGGCACCGGGTACTGCTACTGGGGGGCTGAACGTACGGTGATGGCCACCGTGGGTTACGATTTCTGACCCGCGATGTTTACTCGCTAAAAAGCACGGTCGCTTAAGCGGCCGTGCTTTTTTTATCCTGAAGAAGTAGGCCGTTAGCGCCAGCGGGCGATCGGGTTGACCAGGGTTCCGGCAAACTTCAGGTTTTCAGCCGGATCGGACAGGTTAATCATCTGCTGGTTGTTGGCCAATTGCAGACGGTTAAGGCAGGAGCGGGTGAACTCTGGCGCGAACATATCGTAGCGGGAAAACTTGCTGGCCAGATGCGGATGGGCCTGCTGATATTCCTTCACGCAGCGCGCGACCGCCTGCCAGAACTGTTCTTCCGGCAGCGTGCCGGACTGGTGCAGAATGGCGCTAATAAAGCGGAAAATGCAGTCGAAGACGTCGGTAAAGACTGACAACAGCTTGAGGTTTTCCGGCACGTCCACCGCCAGGCGCTGCACTTTTTCCGGCAGCACGGCATCCGGGTTCATTACCGCAATTTCCTCGCCGATGTCTTTCATATAGGCGCTTACCGGTACATTATTCTCCAGCAGCAGGATCAGGTTTTCGCCGTGCGGCATAAACACCAGATCGTGCTGGTAGAAGCAGTGCAGCAGCGGGCTGAGGTAGCAGCTCAGATAGCGGTCCACCCAGCGTTCAGCGGCCAGCCCGGAATCGGCGATCAGCGCCGGCAGCAGGGCTTTCTGGTGATGATCAACGTGCAGGAATGAGGCCATGGTCATCAGGCGCTGGCCGGGTTTCAGCGCTGCAACCGGATTGTCGCGCCACAGCGCGGCAAACATTTTCTTGTAAGCGGAATCCCCCTTGATGGCTTTTTCATAGTGCCGGTTATGGTAACCCACTGCCGCCACCTCGCGCAGAATGCGAAAATCGCAGCGCTGTAGCCACTCATCCCCGGCAACCAAATCTTGCAGCCATTCATTAATCGCCGGGGTGGTCGCCATATAGTAAGGAGAAAGGCCGCGCATAAAGCCCATATTCAGCACCGATAGTGCCGTTTTGACATAGCGCTTGCCGGGATGACTGCGGTTGAAGAAGGTACGGATAGACTGCTGTGCCTGATATTGGTCGTCACCGATAGCAAGCCAGACAATATCGTTATTGGCGATATCCGCCGCAAATACCGTCAGCAGTTTGTTCTGCCACTGCCAGGGGTGAACCGGCATAAAGAGGTAATCAGCGTGGGTAAGCCCTTTCTCTGTCAGCTGCGCATTGAACTGTTCAATCGTAGACTGGCCCAGTTCTTCACGCATCAGGCGTTCGTATTGCAGGTCACTCAGGCTGGAGAAATGCGCGTTGCGCCGGTGAACGGCAACCCAAACCAGATTAACCGGCGTGGCAGCTTCAGGCGCGTAAGCCAGATAGTCACGCGCATCGAAGCCAATGCGCCCGTTGTTCGCCACGAAGCACGGGTGCCCTTCGGTCATTGAGGATTCAACGGTTTGGAAGTCTGCGTTCACCAGTGTCTGGCTGTCCGGGTTATTTTTCTGCAACTTGAATACGCTGCTGCACAACGTGCTGCTGATCTCTTCCATATAGGTTGCCAGCAGTGTCTGCGGAATACCGACTACCTCGTTGAATTCCGATATAAATTGTAATGCGTCCAGCGGCAGGGTATGGCCGTTCTCCTGTTTAGTCAGCGAAGCTGCGTCAATATCCCAGTGATCCAACGCCAGACGGCTGGCGGTGAATTGATATTCTGTTTCGCTGCCCGGCACGGCCAGCGAGTAGCGACCGTTGCCCGATTCAGCTGGCGTGACAATCATCTCATGCGCAAACTCGGCGATAGCTTTGCGGATCAGCAGACGGTTGGCCTGATCCCAGTTATCACCGGTCAGGCTGGCACCGGTCAGCATTGGTGTCGTCTCATTCATATTCAGCGATTCCTTCAGTAATGCCTGTTGATAATTTTCGTGCTGGCAGAAGGCCAGCCAGGCGGTTTTATGGCCCATATCGATGGTGTGCTGATAGCAAAAGCCAGCGCGCTTGTTCAGCCGATGAATTTTTGTATTCCGCTCGTCCGGCTCCACCACGACCCGCTTCACCTCTGGCAGGCTGAACATAAAGTCCATCACCACCGAGAAAACCTGCCAGCTGAACTGCCTCACCGGGTGAGTGGCCGGCGCTATCAGCAGATGCATGCCGTAATCGTCCGGCTGCGCGGCATAGAACTTGCCGATGTCATTTTCACTGGCCTTGTAGAACTCCATCAGGAACGCCGGCTGACCGTTGCAGCAGCCGATCAGCGCGGCGTGCGGGTTATGAGCCGTCAGCTTCTGGTAAAAGGCCGCAACCTGTTCGATGCTGTTGTCCTGCATCCCCCAGAAGCGGGCATACTCTTGTGTGACCCAACGGTGAACCATCGCGGCGTCTTCCTGGCGCATTGGGCGGAGAGTGAACTGGCCCGCCGGACGGGCCGTACTGTAAAGAGTGGAATTTGGCATATCAGATTTCCGATTGGGCGGGGAAAGTCTGGAAAGCGATCTGGCGTTCGACGGGGTAGACTTCCCGGCCGGTGATGTCGCGCAGTAACACGGAATTACGGTAGCAGGCCATGCCTAAATCAGGCGTAACAAAGCCGTGCGTATGCAGCTCGGCATTTTGCACGAAGACCTGGTTATGGCGATCGATACTGTAATTACGCTGTACGTCGTAACGGCCTTTCTCATCCCACTGGATGCGCTGCTGGATACCTTCAATAAACGCCGGTGGCCGATACTGATAGCCCGTGGCCATCACTAATCCCTCAGTACGACGGCTAAAGGCACGATCCTGCTCCTGCTGATGCAGCTTAAGCTCGAATTCACCTTCCGCCAGCCAGCGCATGTCGGTCAGTTCCGAATGGGTAAAGAGGTTGACGTCGAGCTTTCCATCAAGCTGCTTAACGTACATCAGATCATAGATGTCATTGATCAGGCTGCTGTTAATGCCTTTATAGAGATTTTTCTGGCTGGCGTTAAGCTCGTCGCGTTTCGCCGCCGGCAGACTGTGAAAATAGTCAATCCACTCTGGCGAGGTCATTTCCAGCGTCAGTTTGGTGTACTCAAGCGGGTAGAAGCGCGGCGCACGGGTTATCCAGTTCAGCTGATAGCCGAAGCGATCGATATCCGTCAGCAGGTCGTAATAGATTTCGGCCGCGCTCTGGCCGCTGCCCAGTACGGTGATGGAGCGTTTCTTCTGCAATTTTTCTTTGTTGAGCAGGTATTCGCTGGAGTGGACGAAGCGCTCGCGATACGGTTGGCTGCAGGCGGGGCTCCAGGCGCTGGGGCCGGTGGCCAGTACCAGATGATGCGCCAGCCATTCCTGCTGTTTACCACTAACGGTATCTGTCGAACGAACACGATAGCATTGCAGACTGTCATCGTAGCTGACGTATTCCACCCGGGTGTTCCAGCGCAGATTGCCGAGCCGGGCAGCGGCCCATTGGCAATACTGGTTGTACTCTTTTCTCATCAGGAAAAAATCTTCGCGGATATAAAAAGAGTAAAGTTTTCCTTTCTGCTTCATATAATTGAGCAGGCTGTAAGGGCTGGTCGGGTCGGCCATCGTCACCAGATCGGCCATAAAAGGCGTTTGCAAATGGGCGCTTTCCAGCATCATGCCGGTATGCCAGTCGAAGCCGGGGTTCTGATCGAGAAAAATACCGTTCAGCCCTTCAACCGGTTCGCTCAGACAGGCAAGGCCGAGATTGAAGGGACCAATGCCAATACCAATAAAATCATAGATGTTGTTATTCATAACGGAGTTCTCACACATGTGCCGCAGTGATGGCGGGGCCACGAACCTGTTCACGGCCGTAATGCACAATCAGAGCAATCACGTCTTCAATATCAGCCGCTGTGGTGTTGGGGTTCAAAAGGGTAAATTTCAGATATTGACGACCCTTTACTTTGGTGCCGGCAATGACGGCGTTACCTGAGCGAAACACCGCCTTACGTATATTGGCGTTGATTTCATCTGTCTGTGCTTCATTCATGCCCGGTCGGGGAACATAACGGAAAATCTGGCTGGTCAGTTCAGGAACATGCAAAACCTCAATCGCCGGATGTGCACTCAGCAACTGGTGGGTGGTCTGCGTCAGCGCCAGAATGTCATCGAAGGCATTTCCCAAGGCCATTGGCCCTGACACGCGCAGCGTCAGCCACATTTTGAGCGCGTCAAAACGGCGCGTGGTCTGAATGCTTTTATTAACCAGATTGGGTGTGCCTTCCTGTTGCGCACTGAGCGGGTTGAGATAATCGGCGTGATGAGTGACATGACTCAGGTGGTGCTTATCACGCACGAAGAACGCCCCGCAGCTGACGGTCTGGAAGAAGGATTTGTGGTAGTCCACGGTAACCGAGTCTGCTTTTTCAATGCCGGCAAGGCGCGGACGATGATTTTCCGTTACCAGCAGCCCGCAGCCGTAGGCCGCATCCACATGCATCCACAGACCGTGGTGTTTGCACAGTTCAGAGATAGCCCCCAGCGGGTCGATACTGCCGAAATCCGTGGTGCCGCTGGTGGCAACCACCGCGATTGGAATCAGCCCCTGTTGATGGCAGCGCTGTATTTCCTGCTCCAGACAGGCAGCATCCATGCGGTAATGTTCATCGTAGTCGACCGGGATAACGGCATCGTATCCCAGACCCAGTATCGCCATGGATTTCTGGATGCTGAAGTGGCTGAGCTTTGAGGTAAAGACGCGCCATTTCGCGGCATCATGAGGTAAACCCCGATACTTGATCAGATGGCCTGGATGATGCGCTGCGCACCAGTTGTCACGAGCCAGCAGCATCGCCATCAGGTTGGACTGAGTACCACCGCTGGTGAAGATGCCGTCAGCACCTGCAGGCAAACCAATACGGCTAAGCGTCCAGTCAATCACCTTTTGTTCAATCAGCGTACCACCAGCGCTTTGGTCCCAGGTATCTACTGAGCTGTTCACTGCGGCCATAATCTGCTCTGCCAGTAGGGAAGGCAGCACAACCGGGCAGTTCAGGTGCGCGACGTATTTGGGATGGTGAAACCAGACGGCATCGCGCAGATAAAGCCTTTTTAGCTCTTCTAACGCCGCTTCGTTGCTGCCCAGCGGCTGGTCGAGGTCAACGCCACTAAATTCCCGGGCAAGCTCCTGAGGAAGGATGCCGCTGAAGGGTTTTTCTACGCCTTTCACCGTTTCGGTCATCAATGCCAGCACCTGTTCTGTCTGCCTGGACCATGCAGACAGCTGGTGTTCATTGAAAATGAAATCATGAGGATTGCCAGTGCCACAACGTGCGGGCAGCGCGGATACTGGCGAAGTTTGCGAACCTGAGACCATAACCTGTTCCTTTATTGAAGACGTAAGGAGCCTTGCTGTCAGATGAGAGCGGCAGCATCGTGCGCCAGACGGCGTAACGTCAGTTTAGGAGTTCTACTATTCCACCATTGCAAAGATCCCAGCGAGGGATGCAAGCAAGAATTTTTTATTTGACAAAACACAAAAAAAGCGACGTTACCTGTGTGTTTTTCACCGTTATGCGAACCATTAATACAAATGAGATTCTAAATGAATCTTATTATCATTCAATATTTTTTTGTGACAATTTGTCATAAGAGTTTCTACTTAATCAACCGGTGAACCAATGTCAGATCCGGGGGCCGTATGCTCAAGGCAGGGGCGGATCGAGGCCGTATGATGACCAAGGAGAGCGGGAGGTGCGTCTTTTGCGCAGATACCCTGCATGCCGCGCCGCTGGGTACGCAGCTGAACGGGTTGGCAGCTCCTGCATCGCGACATAGCGCTTTTCAACGATCCGGTCAGGCTCGTACAAGGTGGGTAGCCCGATCCGGCAAACGCTTTCTATGCGCCTGCGCAGCGGTATTGCACAGGAGGCCAGGCTACCAGATAAGCTCCTCTTTTCGGGCAGCGCAACCCGGAACCGGACAACAATTTGCCACGGCGTTTTCTGCCAGCAGGGTTCTTGCCGCCTTGGTATGACCTCATATAGCGATGTCATCTTCTGATAAAATTTATAAAAAGGCAGTTCTGTATTATTATTTTTTTGGTGTTCCTTGATGAGTGATGGGAATATGTTCCAGTATTTTTCAGTTAGCTACCGATTCAGCGATAATAAATGAATTAATATAATTAAAATTCAGTCACTCAGCAGAATTAAGTCAATAATTTAAAATGCATATTAGTGTTGCTGGGTATATGTAATCATACCTTTAGCTTTTTATTTATTGTGTCATGAAATAGCGAAAAACTGGTGCCGGGGTTGACTCAGCGTGTTGGGCGCTAAAGAATGTCACGTCCAACGCCAACTATTTATTCCCTGGTGCCGTTTCATGATCCTGGATGTAACCAAGAAATGTGCATTTATGATTGTGATTTATATAAGCCAAAATAGTGAGGTAAGACCTGTGAGCGATATATCAACCAGCGGATGGGACGTGGTCAGCATCACTAACCTTGACACCATCAATAAAATTATCAGTAGCGGAAGTCGCTATCCTTCAGAATTTTCTATCAATGACACCATTCTGGGATCTAAAATTAGCATTAACGGAAAATGGGGGAGGTGGCTGCTTACCAGCAATGCCAGTGGTGGAAAAGTTAATATTAAGTGTGAAATAGCAGCAGGAACGGTGGATTATGAAGGGAGTCGGCTGAATATTAACGACAACAGCAATGATTCATATTTGGAGATTGAATTATCGCTTAAGGGAAAACACGTTGAGCCAAATGAATGGGTGATGAATGATGATATTATTGACGATAACACCTGCTGTTATCAGTTAGTGGCAGACTCCGACAATCAGGTGGTTATTAGTAGTTCTGTCTTTAGCGGTTCGGAAATGAAAAATGATAACCTTAATCTTATTTTACCCGCGCTGTTTGGCGGATGGTTTAAAAATAACCTGAGCGCCTTTGATCAAATATTTGCGGTTATCCTGATTGGGCTGCGGGCGAAAAAAAGTGATTTCCAGTGGCTTTATCCTTCCGCATATAGCTATGCCGCGAACAGTTCACTCGATAACAATACTACCGGATTCGGTATTCTGACGCTCGTTGACGGCAGAACGGATACCGGAAATCTGCAGCAGTCCGTTGATATCTCCGCGCTCAGACTGGTGAAGAAGTTTGGCGCAAATCTGGCGCTGGTGATCAGTAAAGAGATGTTTGTAAAACACATGTTGTTGAAAGCCGCTGTTGACCTGATAAAAAATGCCACTGCAAGTGATTTTACTATAAGCAATAGCGGATTATCGCTGACCAACCGCCGCGAAATGTTATGGCAGGATTTCCATGCCGGCGATAATAAATATATTTCTCCCATCTTGCCAAAAGAAGGCTTTATTCTGACGCTGCAATCAGATTATATCCATCTCACCATTCAGGGCGCACATTATCGTCCTCATACAGGGGTCACGGTCTACATGGGGCTGGAGCAAAACTTCAGATACAAGGTGGCTAATAATGCCAGGGGAGAACCTGTTTTTGTACCGGATGAGAAGGGGCTGGGAGATGCACAGATAATCTGCTCTGTTAAATTTGATAAGTGGTTACAGGCGGTGGAAATAACGATGGGCGTCATTGCATCAATAGCGGCTATTATTTCACTGGGTACGCTCGCTTATGGTGCAATAACGGCAAGGGCGGCGGCCACGTTGGTCGCCGCTGAGAGGGAAGGGGCAGTTATATTCTCTGTCAATGTTGCGGAGGCAGAAATTGTGACTTCCGAAGCAATGGCGATAGCCAGTGATATTGTGAATGGCACGGTATCAAACCCGACAATTTTTAATATTGTAAGAATGAGTTCTGCGGTGATGGCCACTATTTCTGGAGGAGCGGCAGGAGCCATAGCGATATCTGAAGCCATTTATAAATCAAAATATGATGATATACCATCGTTTCACCATTTTGCCTCGATTATAACCGGAACCAGCGTGTGGCCTCATATGGATAATATTAAGCTAAAATCCGCATCGCTGGCCGACAGCTTTGTTATAGGGCTTGAAATAAAATAAGGTCCAAGGCATGGATATGTATAACTGGGATATGGTATGCGCTGTTTCCTGCCGGGATCTGAATAAGAAACTTAAGGAGTCGGTACGCAACAACTTTGGCGAGTTCAGCTGGTCAGATGGTGCGGGAAATCGGATTTCGGGCGTGTTTGATAGCTGGGAGATTGTGCCCGGTGGCGATGCGCAGCGGCTTAACCTCATCACACCGCTGATCGCCGGTAAACTTGAAGCATCCGTACTTGGGAAGGATATTGCCGTTACGGTTGGTAACCTCTGTCCGAAACTTCAGGTTGTGCTGGCATTCGTCAGCGGGAATAACGGCGATGATACTCATCTTACATTCAATTTCAGACGTGTTAGCGCCGGCAGTACGGAAACACTCGTTAGTGACGGCTGTGTTGTTGTGCTGGACAACGATATAAATAACCGCCTTCCCGACAGAGATAATATTGTTCCTGCGCTGTTCTGCGCACTGATGGCGAAGATGATTGTCGCCAGGCGCAATGATATAGAATTCATTTTTGCAGAAATCCTTGCTATTCCGGCGGCAAGCGAAGTTTCGTGGATGAAGCTGCACCTGCTCAGGTATGCGTACAATGAGAAAATAAGCGGCGAGCTAGGCTGTCTGGCCGTACTGGGGATAGTAGAGAGTAACGCTTTTCCACCACATCCGGATGAACTTCAGCAGGTATTCGACGCAGCACTGGTCAGAGACGATGGGAACAGCGGATTTATGCTATCCCGGCAGGTATTTATGAAAAATGTTGTGCTTCCCGCACTGCCAGCGGTATTTAAGGGTTCAGACATCAATCAGTTTTATCTCGCAGATAATGGTGTGATAAGAAACAGCAGCGCTATCTCATTAAGTCCCATTAATGGCTATACGCCCTACTTTAACCATTTTGAAATGGAGGTGGTAGACCTCAGGATTATGATCAATAACGCCCGGGGCCGCTGTGATGTGGTGTGGAACAGCAGCTATGTCAGTTTCGACTTATCAGCTGCTTATATCCCACAATTATCTGTGGTTGACGGCGTATGCAGAGTGAACCTTGTCTGCGCGACCAGGCCCGTTTTTAACAGTCAGGGGCATGATACGGCAGCTCAAATTTTCTGGATCCTTGGTGGCTGGGTAGTTGATGCTCTGATTCAGGGGATCCGCAGCCAGATGGAGCACCTTCTTTTCGAATTTGGCAACCGTGGGATAAGCTTTGATATTTATCCAATAAAATTCAGCACGGCTTCAGACTATACGGAGTGCGGTCTGGCAGGGAATTTCTTTATGCGAAATTAACAATGGATTATTACGGAGGTTACATGAGATTTATTGAAACCGTTAAACATGTGCGACAGCTAAGCGTTATTGATGAATTTGGGGGCAGAGGGAATGCCGGGAAAATCAAAGAGTTTTATATCGTTTTCAGGGCAACCGATGGCAACGGAACAGAATTAGCCGTGAGCAAGAATGACGTGGAAGAAGCCGTGCTGAATAATTGTATCTCTATCTGCAATTATATCGGCGATGCGGAATATACCCTGGGCTTACTGGAACGCAACCCGAATAACGATCATTTTATAGTGAGTAAGGTCGACTATAAGTTTAATACAAATATTATCACCTTGTCGGTACGTGATTTTAAGGGTTATGCCAGCATCAGCGTTAAATTTAAAAATGAGAACAAGATTATTGCGTCGACCTGTTATCTGTCAGGTAATCCGTCATGCTTCTTCCTGTCGAGAAAGCCTTAGTCAGTCAATACGGTATTTGAGGCTACAACCTGTCATTAAACGGGCAGGCAAAAAAATTATTCATATTTATGATGACCAGGCCCGGTGGGTGACCGGGGTATTGGCTAAGTTCATGCCGAAGAATAAATCGATGCCCGGTGATTTATCATTTTAACCGGCTTAGCCCTGGCGGGCTGATATCTATAATCAGAACCTTTTTCAGCGTTCAATGAAAACAGGAATATCAGATGAATAACAAACTGTATGATTCACCAGAAGATATCACCGGCGTTGATCTGACCATACGGGCTGTATCCGGTAATCTTTCCCCCGTTATCTATGCTAATGGGCGCAACCAGCTCCCGATAGAAATTATTGTCAAAGCCACCAAAGAAAACCCAGATCATAGCGAATCAGTTTTGCATTTTTCCAGGGAAACATGGATTCACATACTCAATCTTCGTCATGCCGAATCCGATGAAATACTCACCTGGCAAGGCAATGCCGGGTGGTGCTTCACGGCCGTTGAAAATGATTACAGCCTTGAAGTGCTCAACAAAGAGTACTCAGTCGAACCCCGCCATATGGAACCCGGAGATACACTGATCACGCTATATGTCTACTCGGGTGATATCAGTGTCAGGCGTATTGCCGTCAGCATTGACACCGATGGAGGAGGACACTTTAGCACCGCAGACAATTCTACCGTGGTTGAGAGAAGCTCCGTCGCGGTACGCGCCTTACAGCCTGTTAACTATTTAACGAGGGATTTAATTCAGGAAAGAGTCACTGAATTAGGCAAAACCCAGGCTACCATGCATTACACCGGCGACAATGTCACCTGGTCAAAAAAATTCGATGCGCATTATGATAATCTCTATTTTTCAATAAAGAACAAAATATGCAGTTACACCGTCAATAATTATGGCGCAGATGGTAAAACCGATATGAATTACCCTGCAAGGACTTCTCAGTACTGGGTTTATGAGAACAATCAGCATATGCTGATTGCTAATCCTTCAGCATATCCTGAGGGGGAGAGTAACAACGGATTTTATGGCAGAGCCAGCTGGAATGAAACGTTGTCTGCGCATGCGTCTACTGCGACCTACGATCTTTTCCTGGATTATAAATATAACGATCGGCCAAAAACAATCTGCTGGACACACTTCTCTTTTGCCGCATCAGATGAGTGGATTTTGCCAGCGGATGTTGCACTGCATGTCAATGATACTGACCTTCATCAATATAATCTTAATCCCTGGTTTGATTTTTATGATCTGTACGGAAATTACGCGAGATTCAATATTCGCTATAATTCCGTTAGCCATGAAATTGAAGTTAACTAGAAATAAGACGCCTCATTCAATGATGAGCCAGCCCGGTTGGTATTAACGCTATTTGCTAACGGAGACTATTTATGAAATCACCCTCTTTTTATTCTCATGCGGGTAACTTTATTAGCGCTACTTTGGGGGGCGTCGATCCGCGCACCGGGCTTTTTAATCTTAGTCTACCGTTGGTTAATCTCCACTCTGCCAAGCTGGCTGGCCCGGCGCTGTCGTTGTCCCTGCAATATTCTCCGCTGTCATCCGACAATGAGGGGTTTGGCAGGGGGTTCGCCCTGAATCTGACTCGCTATAATCTGGCCGCGCGAAAGTTGACGCTATCCTCAGGCGAGGAATATCGTGTCAGCAGTAGCGGGACTACCGTAAAACAGAAAAAACTCAAAAATTTTATCTTCGAAAATACGGGGAACTCCACCTGCCGGGTGATTCACAAATCCGGGCTTATCGAGAACCTGGCGCAATACGGTTCGCTGTTCCTCCCGACCCTTATCACCGCCCCCGATGGACGAAGCCTTAATTTTGTGTGGAGCTCATCGCATTCGCCATCCCGTCTGGTGCGGGTGACAGAGGATGACGGAACGGTGTTGTGCGCGATATCTCATGCCGATGAGTCGGTCGCCACCGTGGCGTTAGACGTGCTGCCGGATAGTGTGGAATCGGCGTACAGGATGGTTTTTAAATTCACCAATGCGCATCTGGTCCGCGTGACCAGCACTGCCGACGCTGTCCCGCCGACCTGGAATTTTCTTTATGAAGATGTGGGTCCCGGAAATGACTACCGGGTGATTACCAGCTTAACATCGCCAACGGGTCTGACGGAGAAGGTAGCCTACTTTGCTGACAGGGGAATGGCGTTCCCCGATATTGCAGGCCTGGCGGCACTACCGTGCGTGCATATGCACAAAATTTCCCCCGGAGGCGGGCAGCCATTGATCGTCACACAGTGGGAGTGGACGGAGAATAATTATCTCGGCAGGGATTCAGGCCAGAATCAGTGGCAGCCTGACACTGACCAGATGCTGGATATCCTGCTCAACGATTACCAGTACGGCTCCACGGCAAAAGTGCTGGATATGGATGGCAGCACCATATTGAGTGCGCTGACCCGACGCTACAACAGCTATCATTTGCAGGTAATGGAAAGCACGCTCAGGTCAGGGAAAACGTTCCTGTTTTGCACGCAATACCATGCCAGGCCTGGCGCGACCTTTGCTGAACAGCCGGCCCAATATGCCTTGCCAGTTCTGCAAACTAAATCCTGGGATGATGGCAGTGATGCCCCGCCGCGTACGCGCGTTACCCGCTGGCAGTTTGATGAGGCGGGTAACCCTCTGCGGCAGGATGGCCCGGACGGCACCGTCACAGAATATGTTTATTATCCGGCTGAAGGTGAAGGTGAAGCCTGTCCAGCCGATCCGAACGCTTTTACCCGCTATCTGAAAAGTAAAACGCTCATCCCCCGCCAGGTGAAGGGCGATGAGCCAGTTACCCTGTGGGTCAATACCTGGAAAAAGCAGGGGGTGCTAAACGGCAAAGGCTTTGCCGTCGTGCCGGATACGGTAACGCAAACCATCGGCAGCGTCCGAATTTTTATCACCCGCGAGTACTATGGCGATGTGACCGACAGGCTGACGTTCGGCCGTGAAAAAGCACGCACCACTATTCTGATGCCGGACGTGCAGGCCAGCGATTCCTGCACTCGCAGGCAGTCCTTCGGTTATAAAGCCTCCCCGCTGGGGCTAACACAGTCTGAGGCCTTTATTGCCCACGATGGCCTGTCGACCAACCGCTCGATTTTGCGGCATGTCAGTCTGGGGTATGTTCTGTCTGAAACGGATGCGCAGGGCGTGACGGTGAGCTGGACGTATGACAAGGTCGGCCGCGTATTAACCCGAAGCGTGATGCCAGGAATGCGACATGAGCGTAAAACAACCTGGTCGTATGCCATTGAGGATAAAGGCCCGGTCACCCTCGAAACCGATGCGGCAGGCAACCAGATGAAAACCTTTTATGATGGGGCCGGCCGGGAATCACGCTGCCAACGTCTTGATTGGGATGGGGGGCAGAAGTGGTTTGAGGTTTCCTCGCGCACCTGGGGGGCGTTGGGTGAAGTGGCTGCCGGCTTCTGCAGCGACTGGTTGACTGATTCATCAGAGCAGTATCGGCTGGGTACTTTCGTCTCGCATGATGGCTGGGGCTGCATCAGCGAACAAGATTTCAGTGACGGTACGAAGAGTGTGCAGACCACCGACCCGGTGCGACTGACTCAAACCGTTTCGGTGCACGGCAGCGCGGGCGGTGAAAGCCTTAACTCCGGCACGTTTACCACGCTGCTGGACGAGCAGAGCCGCTTGCCGCTGACGATAACCTGTAAGAACACCCACGGTGAGACGCAGGGTGAACGCCGCCATGAGTGGGACGGTCTTGGCCGCTTGCGGCTGGACACGGATGAACGGAATAATAAAACGGCAAGGAGTTACGACGCATTCGGGCGCGTGCTGGTGCAGATCCTGCCAGACGGTAGCAAGGTGAATAGAACGTATGCCCCTCATCTGACCGGTAATCAGGTGGCTGGCATTAGCGTCACCGGGCAGGATCTGCAGGGCAACCCGCATACCTGGCTGCTTGGGACGCAGAAATTTGATGGTCTGGGCCGGATTACTGAGCGCTCCAGCGGCGGCAGAACCACCGCGTACTTTTACGAGGGGGCCGCGCCAGTCCCTGCTTCGATTACGTTGCCATCGGGGAAAATACTGAAGTATACCTATATCCCCGAGCTGGGTAACGCGGTCAGCAGCATGACGGTGGACGGCGCATCGCAGACGTTCAGCTATTACCCCGCAACGGGCCGCCTGAAGACGGCAGAGGGAGGCCTTACCAGGATTCATCATACCCTTAACCCATCCGGTAGTATGAAGGCGGAAACCTTCACTCATGGCGGGAGCACGCGTGATACAGCCTATACCCGTACGCTGGCCGGGAAAATGGTCACGTACACGGATATTGCTGCCAGCAAAACAACCTGTGAGCGGGATGCGTCCGGGCGGATAACAGCGATAAAAGATGCGGCCCTGACGGTCGAACTGCAGTACGACGCACTGGGGCGGCTGAACAGTCAGCGGGTTAAGGACATCGTTACGCAGGCCACCTTGCTCACCCGGATGACATTTGACGATTTTGGCCGGGAAACCGTCCGCTCGATTGTTGACAGCAACGGCGTCACATTGGAGGTGGTGCAAACCTGGTTGCAGAACGGCCTGCTGGCCGGTCGGACTACGCAGCAGGATCGGACCGTGATACGACAGGAGCGGTACGAGTACGATGTCCGCAACCGTCTGACGAGCTACACGGTGAGCGGTACCAGCCTGCCGCAGGATGCTTATGGCCATCAGATAACCGCGCAGGCGTACAGATATGATGCGCTGAACAACCTGACGACGGTGACCACCCCACTGATATACGGCAGTATTGATGTGGCGACCTACCATTACGGAAACAGCGCCGATCCTACGCAGCTGACTGCCGTGTTACACACCCAGGTTGGCTACCCACCGGTCATCCGGCTTGAGTATGACGCAGAAGGGCGGATGACGCGGGACGAGGCAGGGCGCTCGTTGTCCTATGACGCCATCGGCAGACTGACCGGCATCGGCGGTGAAAGCCGCTACGAATACGACGCGCTGAACCGCCTGGTCGGTCAGAACGTCAGCGATACGGACAGCCGTCAGCTTTACTACCGTGGTGCAGAACGGGTGAATGAGGTGTTGGTACAGCAGGAGCAGGTCACCCGTCTGGTTAAGAACGGGCACACCTGCCTCGGGATGAGCGATGGCAGCAACCTGACGCTGATGGCCAGCGATCGCCACGACAGTCTGATTTGGTCATGTGACGGTAGCCAGAAAGAAGGGAAGCCGCATTTCTGGTTACCGTACGGTAAAGGAGATCACGTTGGGCTGCTGCCGGGCTTCAACGGCGAACGCTCTGACCCAATCAGCGGCAGCTACCCTCTGGGCAACGGCTATCGTGCTTACAACCCCGTACTGATGCGTTTTAACTGCCCGGATAGCCTGAGTCCGTTTGGTGCCGGGGGCATTAATCCTTACGCGTATTGTGCCGGTGACCCGATCAACCACACGGATCCGTCGGGGCACATGAGCTGGCAAGGAGTATTAGGCATCGTGACGGGGACGCTGGGGCTGTCATTCTCTGTATTTACGGCGGGAGCATCGATAGCGGCCGCCAGCGGGTGTATAGCGGCATTTGGCGCGGCATCGACCACATCGCTGGTCGTGGGGGGGTTGGGCATGATAGCAGATGCGACGGCCATTGCTGGGGGCGCAACGGAAAATAGCAATCCACGGGCTTCAACCGTGCTGGGCTGGGTGTCTATGGCGACGGGAATGGCCGGGGTGGTGACCGGGCTGGCGCAGATGGTTAAAGCCCTTACCGGAGCAAAAACAAGCGTGCATTTGTCAAGGCTCGAAGAGATGGGTATAGGATCGCCAAAGGTGATTGGAACTCATGATTTCGGCGGTTACCACCCGCATCCGGATGTCCTGTCAACACCCGTTCATTCCACTTACACTGCCATTGACTGGGATAGCGGCTTGCCCCGATTAAACATTGTGGCGCACGGTACTCCGGGGTTTTTACTCGTTGATCGTGATGTATGGGTAAATGCCGATGCGCTCTATCACCTGCTGTTTGAGCATGGCGTTATCAACTATAACTATTATGAAATCAGAATGCTGGTTTGTCACAGTGCTGAACCATCTTTTGCGGGAATCAGCGTGGCAGAGCGTTTTGCACAGATAACAGGCAGGCCGGTTGAAGGTTTTCATGGCGTTATGACGATGCATGAGACGCTGAATATGACCGGTGTCCCTATAGCAGCAGCGTACATGGTCAATGATGCTTACCGGCATGGAGGGGCGTTGGCCGCCACTGAGCTTATGCACAGGTATCGAGCCTATATCACCATCGGGCCGCATCCCAGTCCGTCAACACCCAATATTTCTCAAACATTCTATCCATGATGGAAAGGGGGAACGCGGTGCGGATAACGGGTATTCGACTCACCGGACAGCAGCATCAGATCCAGATTGTTGATGCCTTGCGGGAAGGCATTATCCAGTGACCGGGCCAGCGCTTCGCTGAAGGTGCCGCTGATGCCGGCACGGCCAGCCTGTTAAAAATGGTGAGTTAATAGGATACGGCATCTGGGAAAATAAATAATTTTAATAAATATCGCCATTGCTTTTTAGGGATGTTTTATTGTCATCCCGGTATATCAGATTGGATGCGCAGGATACCTGAGCTATTTCAATTATCCCGCATTATTCACTATTTTTTGTGTGGTTGGCTAAGATTAATGAATACTGAAACCCGATTTATGTATAAAATTCTCATCAGTCATTTCCCAGGGTATTTTCCCCTGGAAAGGGTAAACGAAGAAGAGTAAGGCATTTTATCCACACCAGATCACATTCTTCCCTTGCGGTCGGTTTGCCGGTGAACCCTGTAATGGCTAAATCCGCTTCGCGACTTCAGACGATGAGGAAGTGCCTGAAAAAGGGCTGAATTGCTTCGTTTATCCCACCATCACCAACAGTGTACATATTGTATACAAAACCTCCTGTAGAACTAAAATCCCTCATTTCAGGGAAAGTTTATTTGATAATTCAAAATTAATTGAATTGCTGGGGAGTTATCCGCTGAATTTGGCTTTGAATAGTCATCTTGACAATTTTTATATGACCGGGTTGAAATTAATTAAGTTTACAGTATCTTACTAAAAGCACACATGACGCGTTGCTGATAGGTCATAAGCAAAAGTTACAGGTGCCGATTTGTCTAATGAAAAGTTGAAATCAAGCCTGGCTATGTTGCTTTGTCTATCAAGTTGGCAGTGAGATGATTAGACATATCGTGGATCATTAATATGGGATTGCAAATAAAAGTGACAATCCTTAAGTTGTGGTACTGCGGCTGATATTGAAATACCGTTACCGATCCATGAACTCCCCTCTCCTGCATCATCACTGCGCAATTTATTGAGTCTATTGCTAATGAGTGAAATGATCCCTGGTGGATAAATCAGGTCTCATATTTGCTCAATTCTACGAAGAATGAGATGAAAATACTGACATTCCTTTTACTAACTTTTTTCTCTTTTGCCATTCAGGCTGGGATAACAACTCAGACTCTTCTGACTCCTTCCAGTGGATTAACTCGACCAGTAACGTACCGTGGCGACTGGGTGATCGAACCGCAAAACACTCTCAAGGGCGCGCTCATGACTTGGGCATCTTTGCAGGCTTGCAATATCCAGGGAATACCCGTGTGGAAGGTGAAATGGTTAACAAGTGTTAACTATCCTATCGATGCGCCTCTGCATTTTACTGGCTCGTTCAGAGAAGCACTGACAGCAGTTCTGACACTTTATCTCTCTGCGAATAAACCTCTGACGGCAAAAATTTATGCCAGCCAATGTTTGGTGACTGTTGATAGCCCAGGCAATCGATAGCATGGGTTATTGGTGCGTGGTGCTCTTCGCTGGATTTGTTCTCTACTCCGGCCTGTCAGACCTCAGTTCACACATTGATCTACGGCAAAGGCGTGCTGCTGACCAGCAAGCCCGAGAGGTCATGGACTATATCGATGAAGTCAATCAGTGGATTTACAGGCATCCAGGCCAGACAACGGAGTCAATGAGTCAATTGTACAAAAGCGGGTTGCAAAAGAAGATTTCAGTTATCAGCACTAATCGAAATATCTATGTCTGGATGCCAGACCAGGATTCGCTCTTTTCAGCGCTACTCAATGCCTCAGGCGGCAGTTTACTACTTGCCAGGCGCCAGCAAGGGCAAGCAATCAATAGTCTCGGGGATGTCATAGACAGCCAGCCGCCGCAGGTTATCCCTGATGGAAGCCTGTTATTTATTTTTAGGAACTGAATCGATATGAAGAAGACGGCAGGGCTACAGCTTTTGATGGTGACCCTTTGCTTAGCACAGGCTTCCTGTAGCAGCTGGCACCGAATTGATAATTCCGACCGGCAAATATCAGCGCTCGAGACGCGTAGCGAAGAGGCTATTCGTCAGCAAACCAGTGCCCAGGTGGTAACGGAGATGTCAACGCAATGGGTCGATCTTGAGCCGATTGCGGGAAACCCTGATGGGGATGCTGAACATCATATTCCGCCCTGTATGCTGACGCTGAATCATCCGGGAAGTATCACTTTAGATGAATTAACCGCTTTTATCAGTCAACAATGCGGAGTACCCATTTCACCTACCCGCGATGCGATTGAATTCCTGTCTGCGCGTTCGACATCTCCTGTTGCATCTTCAGCAAATAATCAGCAAGCGTCGGGCGCGCTCCCCCTTCCAGATGAAGAGCAATCAACATCCTCATCCGCCAGCCAGTTTGCAGCGCTGGAGGGCATTAACTGGCGTGGCGACAGTGCAGGGTTATTGGATGCTATTACCGGGCGTCTGGGTTTGGGATGGCGATACCAACAACAAAGGATTGAGATTTTCTATCTTGATACGCAGAATTTCCCCATTTTGTTTATGGATAGCAAAGCCAGTTTTTCATCCAAAATTCTCAGCGGGACGACGTCGTCATCGGGAGGTAGCACCAGTGAAAACAGCCCATATTCAAACGCAGGCGAAAGTAACAGCAACAGCCAAAATGATGGCAGCACAGCACAGTCGACAACCATGGAGATTAAATCAGGGCTGTACGAAGATTTACGCAACAGTATAAAAATGATGCTGACTCCGCAGGTGGGCCGCATGAGCCTTTCTGCTGGAATGCTGACGGTGATGGATACGCCCCCGGTACTTGCTAAAGTACGCAGCTTCGTTAACGAACGCAATATTGAGCTCAACCGTCAGGTTATGCTCAACGTTCAGGTTTATAGCGTAGAAAAACAACAAAGCGATCGGCTGGGTATTGACTGGAAAGCCGTCTTTAAAGACAGCCTGGGCTTGTCA
The DNA here is from genome assembly GCF_000026985.1 of Erwinia pyrifoliae DSM 12163. NCBI lineage: Bacteria > Pseudomonadati > Pseudomonadota > Gammaproteobacteria > Enterobacterales > Erwiniaceae > Erwinia > Erwinia pyrifoliae. Next base: position 3,516,098 of record NC_017390.1, on the reverse strand, counting down.
TTCACCAACGCCTACACGGAGGCCTCCGAGGCGATGATGAGTGGCGGAGTCTCCATTATTGACGGTAAGGGTAAGGGAAGCAGCGCCTTTATCAAAGCACTGGCACAACAGGCGAACGTGAGTATGCTCACGCAAGCTTCCAGCATGACGACGAATTTGTCGGCAGTACCGATCCAGGTTGCGCTGCAACAGGATTACGCTTCCAACGCGTCGACCGAAAACACGGCGAATGTGGGTTCGAGCAGTAGTATCAGTAAGTCGACGATCACGACGGGTTTCAATATGACGGTACTGCCATATCTGATCCCCCACACTTCCAGAATGCAGTTACAGTTTGCCATCAACATGTCAGATGAGCCGACGATCCGTAAATTCACCAGTGAGAATACCTCAGTTGAATTGATGAAAACCCGTTTAAAAACGTTCAACCAGCGCGTCATTATGTCCTCAGGGCAGACGCTGGTATTGAGCGGGTATCAGTCGATGAGTAACACCGCAAATCATCAGGGCGTAGGCTCCTCTCACTTTTTTGCGCTCGGTGGTGGGGCTGAAGGGGATGTCAATCGATCGACGCTGGTGATTTTGATCACACCTGTGATGAGTGAGTAGCGTTATGTCCGGACAATTTTACTCTGAACATGACTGTCTTATTGCGGGTAAGCGGGTTTTCATTGCCGGGCTGCAATGGCAGTTTCTTCCGGTTACGGGGCGAAGAGCTTTACGTATCAGGGCAAAAGCGCTTGATGCAACACACTGGGTCGCCGCCTCCACCATCTTGAATCAGGGTGCAGGGACTCTGTTAGGGACAGTGACAAGGGAAGGAGCCATATCTCAAAGACGGCAGCGCATCTACTCCCTGGCACTAACGCTGTTACCTGCGTTATCGCCAGACTGCTATGCGATTGTACCTTTAGGCGCGGAGCGCTACTGTTTTATTGCCGTGCAGCAGGGGAAGTTATCCGTTTATAGCGATGTCACCGGATCTTTAACGGAAATCATTGCCTATAAAAATAATTTTCTCAAACTTGTTTCTGCTGAAACTGAATGGCGGGTTTACGCGCCAGAAGGATTAATCAGCACACAAACTCATAATCTGCCTGATTTAGAAACATTGATTTGCCGTAAAGACGCAGTCAGTCGCCGAAATCACATGCGCAGTGTGAATGAAAAGGGTTTTATTCGCACGGTCGGATTAGGTTTGGTGATTTGTGCACTCTTTATCAGCCTGTATAATTTCTGGCAAAACAAACGTAACCAGGAGCGGATTGAGGCTGCTCAATCGGCATTATTGGCCAGGCAACGTCCATTAAAACCGCAACCTCCCCCCTGGGAACTCTATCAGTCCTTTAATCAGATGATAATGCGTTGTCAGACCGTCGTGCAGCAGTTGCCGGCGTTTATCGCACAGTGGCAATTCAAGGAAGCCCTTTGCCTTCCGGATGTCTCAATGAATTTGACTTATGTCCTCCGCCAGTCAGGCACGGTTGATGAATTTCTTCAGCGCATGCATGACTACTTTCCGAAGAATATTCAACCTGCATTTAATGTGCCCGGCCCGTCAGACACGGCCAGTTTTACGCTTGCCGCTGCGCCCCCCGGCACATTGAGACCAACCGCACAGTCACAAGAAAATATAACGTTAGGGCAATTAGTGAGTTTTGCACAGTCTATGAATTTATCCCTTAACCTTTCAGCCGAAGGTCATTCAGTCGCCAGGGCATCAGCCTCGCGTTGGAAATCAACACGTTTTACCATCATTACCTTTATTCCCCCGCTCGAGCTGCTAAATACGTCGCTCTTTAACAATATCCATTTAAGGGGAACGCAATTGCGGGTGCAACGTCAAGGGGTTCGGCTGGAGTACACTTTAACGGGTCTTTTCTATGAAAATTAGTTCCGTATTTTTGGCTTACCGAATATCTAAAATTGCCGCGCGGTATTGCCTTGCCGCAATGTCACTTTTACAACAGGGTTATGCCTTTGCCGATCTTAACTCTACTCCGTCCGTCACGCTTGGGCAGCTGGAAGCATTGCAGTCAGAGACCCTTCTTTATGAGGCTCAGCTGTCTCGTAATAAAGCATTAAGTGCGCTGAAAGGCTCTCAGCCCAGTCCCTCTGCGGGTATAACCGCTCACCCGCTACAAAGAGAAGAATCACCTGACGAGACATTACCCAACAATGCATTCAGTGAAAATTCCGTCACTCCCTCTATGCCACAAATCGTTCAGATTTCTGGAAAAGGCCGTAAATTGGTGGCCGAGTTGGAACTACCCGGTAATCAGCGGTTGAATGTGGTCTCAGGGACATTACTGCCGGGAATTTCATCACAGATTGTGGATGTTTCTGCCGATCGTGTAACGGTGGTTGACGGTCGTGGTCGGACGACGTTGCTGCCGTTCAAACGTTAATTAAAAAGGGTTGATATGTCTGGTTACGTTTATTTTGATGAGAGTCAGGATCGGCGTCCTGGCGTGTTTTTCTCTCAGGATCATTGTCATGATCCTGAGACGCAAAATGCACTTGCCCGATTACTCAGATCGATGCCTGAAGCCGAATTTCAATCCATTCCACTTGAAGAGCTGCGAGCTTTACAAAAAAATGGTGTGCATAGCGGAGGTAAAACCGAAGCTAATTCAGAACAGCAGGCAAGGGTGGTCGGCTTTTTCCGTAGTGCAAAACGACGAAATGCCTCCGATATCCATCTGTTAATCGGCATGAATAATGTCTGCATTGTGCAGATTCGTATACATGGAGAATTGCATACCATCGCTCAGTTAGAAAAAGACGAAGGGATGCAACTTGCATCGACAATTATTATGTCGATGTGTGATGTCACTGAAAAAAGCTTTAACCCTAACCGCGCCCAGGATGGCAGGATCCGCAAAGAATTTGTGCAGGACCTTAATTTATTTGGTGCACGCTATGCGCATACTCCAGCAGAATTTGGACTGTACGTTGTTATGCGAATTCTGCCCGATGAAGGAGGTAACCCACCTTCTTTGCAGGATCTCGGTTTTCTGCCGCCGCAGCAGCAATTGATTCATCGAATGTTATCGCGCCCGGAGGGAATACTGATTATTGCAGGCCCGACGGGATCGGGTAAAAGTACTTCATTAAGGTCTTTTAGCGAGCTTTATTTGACCCGTTACGGTCAGCATAAGCGCCTGTTGACATTAGAAGATCCCCCGGAAGGGTTGATTAGCGGCGCGGTACAAACGCCCGTCATTGCCGACAAAAGCGATCCTCTGGCGGTCGACTTTGCATGGAATCGCTCCATCTCGGCCTCTTTGCGGCTCGATCCTGATGCGATGATTATTGGCGAAATTCGTGATACGAATTCTCTGAAGTCAGCACTGATTGCTGCGAAATCTGGACATCTGGTACAGACCACTTTACATGCGAATGACGCCCCCGGCATTCTTGCCCGACTGACGGACACGCTTGATGTACCGGTGGCACATATAGCCGATCCGCAAATTATGATCGGATTGATTGCACAACGGCTGGTGCAAGTATTGTGCCCCCACTGTAAACAGCATTGGCAAGAGGTTCAGTCCAAACTGACGGCGGCACAACATCAGCTATTGACCCGCCATTGTCAGGTTGAAAAGCTCTATTTCCGTCATAAGGAAGGGTGCACGTATTGCACTGCCGGAGTCACTGGCAGACGTGTTATTGCTGAAGTCATCGGCCCCGACGTAGGTTTTATGACAAAGTATCGTCATGAAGGGAAATTGGCTGCCCGGCATTATTGGGTAACAGAATTAAATGGTATTACGCGACGTCAACATCTACAGACGTATTTAAATGAAGGCTTGGTGGATCCTCTGGATGCTGATGTTCAATGCCCGCTCGATGAGGATGTGCTGACATTATCTGTATTGAATAAAAGGCCGGTATGATGAAAGCTAAGCGATTTGTATTCATACCTGAATGCCAGCAAATTAAGCTTCGCGCAAAACGAGATTTAGCCTCACGATGGCTGGCGATGAAAACATTTTCAGTCGAGGACCGTCTGGCATTGTATGAAGACTTGGCATTTCTATTAGAGAATAACCTAAAAACTGAAGATGCTTTGCAATCAATGATTGCCAGCCAGCGAAATAAATATTCTGCCCAAGCCTTGTGCCTACAAGAAATGTTAAAAGCATTAAAACAGGGAAGCTCCCCAGACCGGGGGTTAGAGGGGTGGGTACCCCTTCAGGAGATGATTCTCATTCAGGCCGGGAACCAGGATGGGGATTTAGCTTCTGCTTTTAAACGCGCCATGAAAATTGCCAGAGCGAACGGAGAGATGCGTTCGGCCTGCTATTCTTCACTCTCCTACCCGTTTCTTCTGTTTATTTCCTCGCTGGTAATGATGTATATGGTTGAGTCCCGCTTTCTACCTCGTCTGGCAAGCCTGGTGCCTGCTGAACAGTGGACAGGTGCACTCTGGTGGCTTTCAACAATTTCCGCAATGCTAATCAATCATCTGGTCATCATTGGCGCAGTTCTGTTCTCCTTAACTATCGGAATTTACTGGTCATTGCCTAATCTTACCGGAGAAAGCCGCCGTCGAGTGTTAGATATGTTGCTGCCCTGGAGTCTTTATCGTGATATTCAGGGGATCGCGTTTTTACTCAATTTCACCGCATTAATGCGGGCGCAAATCAAAACGCAGGACGCATTGCTGCTACTTTCCCGCCAAGCCTCTCCCTGGTTATTTGAGCGCCTGACAGCTTCACTCATGCAGATACGTCAGGGGAAGCAGCTCGGACATGCTTTCAGGGATAGCGGTTATATGTTCCCTTCTCCTCAAGCTATTGATCGGTTGATATTATTGTCCAGTGGCGATCGCAGTGAAAGAATAATCGAAAACTATGGCTATTACTGGCTGGAGAAGACGGTGGTCAGAATTAAGCGAATGGCATCCCGTTTATCCTATACCGCGCTTGGGATCAATGCCTCTTATATGGCGTTGATCCTGCTTTCCACTCAAGATCTGAATGGTCTTATCGCCAATCACTGATTTTTATATACAGGAAAACAGAAGATGAAAATTAAAAATAAAAACGTAAAGAACAATATTGATAGCGGTGCGATCTCACTTTTTGAGGCAGGGATCTGGATAACCATCTCCTTAATAGTGTTGGTTATTGGTATCAGTATAGGGGGTGGGTTGTTCAGTCGTAATGATACCAATACTGAACTCAGTAATATTAGTGAGCTGATGAATAACAGCCGTACCTTGTTGAAAACTAACGGAACTTACAATTTTGAGGGCGGCGAATCCATGATTGGGGCGTTGATTCAGTTCGGTGGTGTTCCTGGTAATATGTCAATAATTGGGGATAAAAGTTCAGGTAAAGCACATCTGCAAAACGTATGGGGAGGTGCGGTCTCCGTCGAGCCAGCTGCAGACAGTGCCGGGGAATTAACAGGCTTTCACCTTATCTATCAAATGGTGCCACAAGAGGCCTGTATCGCTATTGCTCAGCGTCTCAGCACGACCAGTTTTGTTCACGCTATCCGCATCAATGACACCATCAACCGGGGTTCAATATCGGCAGGGAATCTGGGGGGGCAATGTGTAGCCGACAGTGGCGAACATAAAGGGAATATATTGAGCTTCATCAGTGATAACTAATATCGGATGAGCCAGGTGCCAATATTGATAATGGGGTTTATCTTTGCATTTTTCTTGCCCGTGGCCGCCGCAGACTCTTCATTTTGTTACGCGAGCGCCGGGCAGCGCTATCATATTGCGCCAGATCTGCTGCGCGCGATCGGCTTAGTTGAAAGCCATGAAAATTCTCTCAGTCAGGGAGTTAACCGGGACAGCCGGGGAAGAGTCGTCAGCAGAGATTTTGGGCTTATGCAGATCAACGATCGACATCTCGCCGAATTGAGACGCCTGGGAATCGTTGATTCATCAAACGAGCTTCTGTCACGCCCATGCCTGAATATACAAATTGGCGCGTGGATACTCGCCAGGCATTTACGTTTGTGCGGCAATACCTGGCAATGTCTGGGATCGTATAATGCGGGTTTTAGTCGAAAGAATAAGACCCGCAGACAGCAGTACGCGCAGCGAGTCTATAAGGTCTGGAGGGATTTACGCAGCCAGCAGTGGCGAGGTAATAAACAGTGAGTGAGACAGGGTGGCTGGCAGCAATCATGGTGATTTTTGCGGCGCGGCTAACAGAGAAGCAGGCCATCGCATTTATTGACATGCATGACGGTAACGCTCTGAGCAGGCGAAAAATTGCAGGCTGGCGACTGTTGTGGTTAATCGTGTTTGTGGTGATTTTCTGGCAACAACCAGCACAGGATGTCTGGCGTGGGGTGTTTCTGCTGATATTTCTGTGCTGGGGCTATTTGTTCACTTTACTTGACTTCAGTAACCATTGGTTACCCCGACGATTAACGGTCAGTTTCTGGGTAAGTGGGTTGATTTATCACGCGGGCGAAGGTGAATGGGCAGTCGTTTTCTGGTCTGCTATCGACAGCTTAATGGTCTTTGCAACCCTGTTGTTAGCGAGACACCTTGCCGGGCGGTTGAGTGGTGGTGAGGCGATGGGATTGGGCGATGTCTTTCTGATTTCAGGATATTTTAGCTGGCTGAACGGGGTGGTTGCAGCACAGCTCTGTGGGCTGGCGTTTCTGTTGCTGTCTGCCACAGCCTGGATTACCTGCCGCACTCGTTTGGCTTATGCTCCATTTCTATTTATCTGCACGATGTTAGCAATCATTTTCACTTTTACTCAAACAGGCCGATTATTATATGAAAGCAGGCTTTATGCGTATTGACCGGGGGGACACCCTGTTCTCGCTGAGTCTGGTGCTGGCAATCACGCTGATTGCTGCCCCTGTCGCTTATCAGCGCTATGCAGATTATATGCAACTGAAGGAGTGGGATGTGACGGCATCTCAAATGAATACCCTGTCTTTTAGTGCTAAGCGGTTTATCAAAGACCATTACAACGAGCTGCAGGATCAGTTGCTGGGACGCAGCTCCCTTGTGATCGATTGTGGTGAATTAGCGCAACAGGGTTATTTACCCAGTGGTTTTTCCTTGAAAAATAATCAAGGCCAAACGTATCAACTGGTTATGAGCACCGCCCGCAATGAGCATAGCGGGATGACCAGCATGTTGATAACCTTGGGGGGGAGCGCAATCGCCTATAAAGGTCTCCGTTACATTGCACGAAGCATGGAGGGGGCAGGCGGCTATATTTATTCACCCGGTATGGCGAAAGGGGCAGATGGCGCATGGGATATGGATTTGCAGGCACTGGGTGTTACTGCGGAAAGCGGACACCTGGTCAACTATCTCTCTGCCGTCATGCCAGGAACAGTTAAAGCCGAAAGCGACAGGCTGTATCGTTACCGGGTTGAAGGGCGAAGCGATCTGAATCAAATGCATACGTCTGTTGATATGAACGGAAATGGGATAAATAACATCAGCCAATTAAATGCCGGCACGGGTAATTTTCAGGGAAATATCGGTGGCAAGCGGATAGTCGCCCATCAGGCACTTTGGTCAGATGGAAATATTATGGCAGAGGGCGACATCCGCTCTAACGGAGGCTGGATACTCACTCGGCAAGCCAATGGCTGGATGAATGAGGATCACCAGGGGGGATTTTACATGGACGACGATCGGTGGGTGAAATCCTATAAAGGCAAGGGCATTTATACCAGCGGAGAGCTGAAAGCCGGCACGATTAATGCTGAAGGACGACTCACTGCCAATGAATATTTGAAAATTAAAGGTCACGGAATTATCGATAATTCCTGCGAGGATAACGGTTTATTAGCGAATGGTGATAACGATACGCTTCTGATTTGTCAACAAGGCCGCTGGCAAAGTACAGGGAAAAGCAGCGGTGCCTATCAGCAGACAGGTCTTTTCAATGGAAGCTATAACGGGCTGAACAGTACCAACAGAACACAGTGGATCATGGCCAGTGGTGGTAATGCCGTTTCAACGGCAAGGGCAGGGATGGGAGAATGCCGTAATAGTTCTTCGATAATCGCCAGCATCAACGGGGTGCAAATTGCCAACAACAGCAATGATAATGTTGAAACGCCCAGCAGTAGTTTTATTTCTTTTCCTGCACCTCCCAAAAGCCGTTACAGCGTGACTTCATTTCCAGCAAAAAAATACGGATGTGGAAGCGGTATTTTTAGATTGTCAATCTATGACTAATGAATAGCAGCGATAGCTTACAATCAGTTATGCCCCCAATTGGGGGCATAAAATCACTGCGCTGGGCTATTATAAAGCAGTGAACCGAATCCAAGCTGGTCGAAGCCACCACTATTACCACCGTAGTTACCGCCACCACCTTCTGCACCGACATGGTTCATCATCTGACCGGTATAAACTGCAGGCAGGTTTTTAATTCGGCTATAATGATTATAAATCAGTGTCCACGCGGGTCTGATATTTCCACGAGCCGAAGAAGAGATAGTGCTTTGAACCCACCCATCTGCTGAAGTATAGGTTGTCCAAGGAACATCATTCCCCAGATTATATTTCGCAACATATTCAGAGGCTTTCAGTAACAGGTTCTCATTATAGGAGAACAGGTCATCTCCCTGATTCCAGGCCATTTGGCAAAGGACGCCGAGCAGTACAATATCAAGCGTTGTGTGCCCCTGATCGCGACCACTTTCCTGTACCTGAGCCAACCCTTCGGGAGAAACATGCCACATAGCGTTGGTAAATGCGCCATTACCTTTACCATTATAGGCATAGTTCAAAGCTTCATGATAAATATCATCGCGGTCGGTCAAGATGCCTATGGCCATCATTGATGCCATGTTAGCCAAATCCCAGTTTGCCCAGTAGTGTTTTCCTTCAGCCCCATAAGTTATATGGTTGGTAAGGAAGTCATGGTTCATCGGATAAAACACTTTAAGCATCATGTTTTGTAAATCGGCTAAACCTTTCCACCCTGGATAAGTGCGTAAAATTTCCCCAGCATTAGCCAACTCGTAACCATAAATCCCTGAAGTCAGGAAACGATCGCTGGTACCACCTACACCACTCAGTGTTTTACTCCATCCATCTAACACGCGCGCTGCTGCATCGGCATATTGTGTATCTCCAGATATTTTCCAGCGCAGTGCTAGCTGATAAGCTGCTGCTGCATCACGGAACAGCAGAACATAATTGTCTTTTCCCCAAGACGGATTACCTCGAATCACATAGGATTGAGGTTGTGGAGCATAATTTGCATTGGCGAAATGGCTGGCGGTTAAAATATTCCAGCTATCAATAGCAGGGGAGGTTTTAGCACTCACTAATTGGGCTGCTCGCGTAAAGTCTGCTTCAGTACTTAACATTCCTGGGTGGACGAAAATTTTAACATCTGCTTGAGAAATGCAACTAAAAAGCAGAAGAGAAGATAAAACAAAATTCAAAGTTTTTTTCATACAGATCGATGCTCCTGAAAGAATTACGTCAAAGTGGGAAGTGATGGAGTGCATTATAGAAACCTTATTTGAAAATACTTTATCATAGAGCTGAAATTTATTGTTTGTTTTTACCATATAATTTTCATATTGTTAATTAACTTTTAAAACAGGCTTTTAGGGAGCGACAGGGGCATGTACGAGTATATGCCAGCCTGGCTGGCTGTACGCTAAGACAGAAAGACGCGGTATTGTTCTTTTTCCTTGCCTTTATGTTGCCGAAAGGGGGTTAGATTTGTTGTACCTGCCAGATCAGATTCAGGTGTTGATATAAAAATTCATCTGCTTATAAGAATTCTAATCAAATGATAATATCTATTAGGTTGCTATTTTATTTCGAAAGTATCGCTTATTACAGCTTTTATTACCGTCAGGCAAGCTGTTAATTGATGGTGATGGCCAGTTTTACTGTCCCCAATCCGCAATAAATACGGGGCTGGAAAAAGCGAGCTCTCAGTCTCAACAGGCTGGTGCAGATGCTGGCAAGAATACGCAGAAAATAGTAACGAGCAAAGTAGCGGGAACGAAAAGGGAGACTGTAATTAGAATTGCGTCATTGCCTGTTTTTAATCTGTTCACTCCAACAACGGAGACAGGCAAATTATGGACGAAAGAAACTCCAGGCCTTNGCGGCTGAACTGGCTAAAGGCCTTAAAACCGAAGCCGANCTCAATGCGTTTTAACGCATGCTGACGAAATTAACCGTCGAAACGGCTCTGAATGCAGAGCTGACTGACCATCCCGGACACGAGAAAAACGCCCCTTAATCAGGCTCAAACACCCGCAATGGCTATTCATCCAAAACGCTGCTGTGCGACGACGGCGAAATCGAGCTGAACACACCGCGCGACCGTGAAAACACCTTCGAGCCGCAGCTGATAAAGAATAATCAGACGCGTTTCACGCAGATGGAAAGCCAGATTTTTTTCCTGTATGCCAAAGGCATCAGCATGTGGGAAATCGTCGCCACCTTCAAAGCGATATACGATGCTGAGGTGTCGCCCACGCTGATATATCTAAAGTCACCGTCGCGGTCAAAGAGCAGGTCACTGAGTGGCAAAATAGTCCTCTGGATGCGCTGTATCCCATTGTTTATGTTGACTGCTTAGTGGTAAAAGTTCGTCACAGCGGCAGCGTNATCCGCGCAGCCATCAAAAAGCGAAAGGTGTTCCCGACAGANGACTCGGTGAGAAAGGTNATTTATCTGGCGATCAAGGATGCTTAAAAAATGGAGTATGCCGATCCATAACTGGCGGCTGGCGATGAGCAGTTTTATTAGAGCCTGTAATTTAAATTGTGTATCTGCCTGTTTTTGATATGTTCATTCCAACAACGGAGACAGGCACATTATGGACGAAAAGAAACTCAAGGCCCTTGCGGCTGAACTGGCTAAAGGCCTTAAAACCGAAGCCGANCTCAATGCGTTTTCCCGCATGCTGACGAAACTAACCGTCGAAACAGCACTGAATGCTGAACTGACAGAGCACCCCGGGCACGAGAAAAATGCTCCCAAAGCAGGCTCGAATACCCGAAACGGCTACTCATCAAAAACGNTGCTGTGCGATGACGGTGAAATTGAACTCAGCACGCCCCGTGACCGTGAAAACACCTNTCAGCCTCAGTTGATAAAGAAAAGCCAGACGCGTATCACGCAGATGGACAGCCAGATTTTATCTCTGTACGCCAAAGGAATGACCACGCGGGAAATCGTCGCCACGTTCAGGGAAATGTACGATGCTGACGTGTCGCCCACGCTGATATCCAAAGTCACCGACGCGGTCAAAGAGCAGGTCGCAGAGTGGCAAACCCGGCCTCTGGATGCGCTGTATCCCATCGTTTATCTTGACTGTATTGTGGTCAAGGTTCGTCACGGTGGCAGCGTGATTAACAAAGCCGTCTTCCTTGCTCTGGGCATTAATACCGAAGGCCAGAAAGAGCTGTTGGGCATGTGGCTGGCAGAAAACGAAGGCGCGAAGTTCTGGCTCAGCGTGCTGACAGAGCTTAAAAANCGGGGCCTTCAGGACATCCTGATTGCCTGTGTGGACGGACTGAAGGGCTTCCCGGATGCGATAAACAGCGTTTATCCTCAGACAAATATCCAGCTGTGTATTATTCATATGGTGCGCAACAGCCTGAAATACGTGTCGTGGAAGGACTACAAAGCCGTCACCGGCGGGCTGAAAANGGTGTATCAGGCTCCGACAGAAGAGGCGGCGCTGATGGCGCTGGATAAGTTTGCNGGCATCTGGGACGAGAAATACCCGCAAATCAGTAAGAGCTGGCGCACACACTGGGAAAATCTTAATACGTTCTTCGGCTATCCGNCCGATATCCGCAAAGCAATCTACACCACGAATGCCATTGAGTCGCTGAACAGCGTTATCCGTGCAGCTATTAAAAAACGAAAGGTATTCCCGACAGACGACTCGGTGCGGAAAGTGATTTATCTGGCGATCNAGGATGCGTCAAAAAAATGGAATATGCCGATCCAGAACTGGCGGCTGGCAATGAGCCGTTTTATTATCGAGTTCGGTGANCGCCTGAGCGATCACNTTTAATACGGTGGCAGTTACACAGAATTNTTTACAGGGTCCAGATTTTCAAACTTTGATGCGGTAGTCATCATCATTGCCAGCATGATGCGATTAACCTCATCATTACTTCTGCCACATTTTATATCCCAGCGAGTGAACTTACCGACACCAAATGAAGTTCCAAAGCGAGCGACCCTCATGTCCTGACGATAGATCACGGTGTAATAGTCTTTACCGCTTCGTTCACCATCCATGAACTGGCGTTTGAGGGTAGCTATGTCATCACCCCTTGCATGTCCCATATCTACCCAGCCCAGAACTTCTGTGTAGACGATACCGCCTGTAAGGCGATCAAATTGGGAACCATACTTAATCTCTTTTCTGGTACTTATAGCCATCATCCCTTTGATTTCAATTCATTAATTTTACATATGATTGGTCTAAAAGTCTATGCTGGATAACTTTGCTGCCCTTGGATTCAAGCCCAAATGTAGTCCCCCCTGAATTTAGTCTTACCGCCTGATAAAGTTATCTGGTTAAAATACAACCAATGGAGGCTCATCATGAAGAAAGCGCGTTTCACTGAATCTCAGATCCTGCGGGTTCTTAAAGAGGTTGAAGGGGGCCGGCATGTGAAAGATGTCTGCCGTGAAAATGGTGTTTCAGAAGCCAGCTATTACAACTGGAAAGCAAAATATGGCGGCATGGAATCTTCTGATATCAAACGAATGAAAGAGTCAGAAGAGGAAAATCGCCGTTTAAAACAAATGTACGCTTCACTGAGCCTGGATCACGAAATCCTTAAGGATGTTGTGGCAAAAAAACTTTAACGGTACCCGAAAAACGTGAGCTGGTGCGTTATGTTATGACGGAGCATCAGACCAGCGAACGGCGCGGGTGCCGGATCGTCGGGATCAGCCGAAGCCTTTTACATTACTGCCCTGACACGACACCGGACATGCCCGTGATCGAGGCATTACAAAAACTGGCGGAGCGGTATCCGGCGTATGGTTTTGGCCTGATGTTCAGGAAGTTACGTCAGTCAGGGATGCAGTGGAATGCGAAGCGGGTTTACCGGGTGTATCGCCTGCTAAAGCTAAACTTCCGCCGCAAGGGCAAAAACGCTTACCCAACCGACATCCACAGCCTCTTACTGTTCCGGTTAATATGAATCATTGCTGGTCAGTTGATTTTATGAGCGATGCCCTGACGGATGGGCGGAGGTTCCGTCTGTTCAACGTAGTGGAGGATTTTAACCGGGAGGCACTGGCAATTGATGTTGATTTAAACATACCTGCTGGGTTCTGNTGATCCTACCCACGTAATGTGGACACAGCCCTAAGCGAGGTTCTGGTTTTCAAATTGTTCAGGACTAAGGCCGCCACAGGCACTGTGACGACGCCACCGATTGTAATCACACTCGATATAATTAAACACCGTTGTCCGCATTATTTCCCGGCTGGCAAAGCGTTCTCCGTGGATACATTCCACCTTCAGCGAATGAAAGAAGCTTTCCACGCAGGCATTGTCATAACAGCAGCCTTTTGCGCTCATGCTCCCGCGCAGATTATGACATTTCAGCAAGCTCTGATAATCCGATGAACAGTACTGCCCACCACGGTCAGTGTGAACAATCACTTTTTCAGGACGTTTTCGCCGCCACAACGCCATCTGCAGTGCGTCGCAGGCCAGTTGTGCGGTCATACGCGGCGACATCGACCAGCCAATGACGGAACGCGACCACAGGTCAATGACCACCGCCAGATACAGCCAGCCCTCATCTGTACGTAAGTAGGTGATGTCACCTGCCCACTTCTGGTTTGCGCCGCTGGCGTAAAAATCCTGTTTCAGCAGGTTCTCTGACACGGGCAGGCCGTGTTCACGATAACTGACCGGACTGAACTTGCGGGCCGCTTTCGCCCGCAGCCCCTGACGTCGCAGGCTGGCGGCAATGGTTTTTGATGTTGTACTCCGGCAGCTCGTCAGCAAGACGAGGTGCGCCATAACGCTGTTTTGCCTCAGTAAATGCCTTACCGACGGCCTTATCGCAGATGAGGCGGAACTGCTGGCGCGGGCTGATTTGATGGCGACGCAGGCACCAGACATACCAGCCGCTTCGGGCAATTCTAAGCACACGACACATGGCCTTGATACTGAACTCAGCCCGATTTTTTTCGATAAAGACATACTTCATTTCAGGCGCTTCGCGAAGTATGTCGCGGCCTTTTGGAGAATGGCCAGCTCCTCAGCCTGCTCCGCCAGTTGCCGCTTAAGGCGGGCAATTTCAACAGACATTTCCTGCTCACGTTCAGAAGAGGAATGTGCATTTTTGAGCTTGCTGCGCCAGGCATAAAGCTGCGATTCATACAGACGGAGTTCACGGGCAGCTGGAGCCACACCGATACGCTCAGCAAGTTTCAGGGCTTCGTTGCGAAATTCAGGCGTATGTTGTTTGCGTGGCTTTTTGCTGGTTGATGCTGGTTTTGTCATGAGTCACCTCTTGCTTGAGAGTTTACTCACTTAGTCGCGTGTCCACTATTGGCGGGTAGGATCATGGAACGTCTGAGCGAAGAAAGAGGTTATCCGGTTTGTATTCGCAGCGATAACGGCCCGGAGTTCACAGCGGCAGCGTTAGCCGAATGGGCAGAACTTCACGGCATAATACTCGATTTTATTCAGCCAGGCAGGCCAATGCAGAACGGCTTTATCGAACGGTTTAATAAAACGCTGCGAACAGAAATACCGGATATGTATTTGTTCTGCTCGCTATCAGAAGTTCGGATTTTAACTGAACAGTGGCGTAGTGAATATAACGAAGAACGCCCGCACAGTTCACTGGGTGGGATGTCTCCCGTTATTTACGCGAGGCAAAAGCTGGCCGGAGATCCTAACTGGAAGTGGTACTAAAAAACGGAGGGGCTATATCATCACCCTGTAATAATTCTATTAAAAATAGTCTCACCTAAACCGACAGCTTCAGTAAACGGATTCATTTATGGGGGAAGCCCCCCTCGCAAACGGAGGTTATAAATACCAAACTTACAGCCAACCATAAGCAAAGCGGTACTCTTTTATGGTCGAAAATTATCATTTCAGTTAATTTCAATGCGGGCGCAACAGAATACCGAAACCCCTTGCAATGTTCTCTCTTTAAGCTAATTATTGCAAATGCACTAATATTGAGTGCTAACGCGTTATTAAAGATGGAATAACATTAACATGGGAATAAATATGAAAGAAATTCTTAAAATCATTTTCTTTAGTTGCTTGATCTCTGTTTCATATGGAGCCAGTGCAGATGAGTGGGACGAAATGAAAGGTCGACTGAAAGAACAAATGGATCAAGCTGACTATAATGGCATGGGGCCTAATGGAAACAGAGAAGAGTATAAATGGGAGAAATGTAAAGAAACAGAAATAGATTGCAACCATCTATTGAATTGAGCTGAGTTAATTTTTTTCAAGGGAAGCCGAAATTTAACGTAAAGCCAGAGCNTGTAATTTAAATTGTGTATCTGCCTGTTTTTGATATGTTCATTCCAACAACGGAGACAGGCACATTATGGACGAAAAGAAACTCAAGGCCCTTGCGGCTGAACTGGCTAAAGGCCTTAAAACCGAAGCCGANCTCAATGCGTTTTCCCGCATGCTGACGAAGCTTACCGTTGAAACAGCACTCAATGCTGAGCTGACTGACCACCTCGGGCACGAGAAAAACGCCCCAAAAGCAGGCTCCAATACCCGCAACGGCTATTCGTCAAAAACTCTGCTGTGCGATGACGGCGAGATTGAACTCAGCACACCGCGTGACCGTGAAAACACCTTTGAACCTCTGCTGATAAAGAAAAACCAGACGCGTATCACGCAGATGGACAGCCAGATTTTGTCCCTGTACGCCAAAGGCATGACGACCCGAGACATCGTCGCCACGTTCAGGGAAATGTACGATGCGGACGTGTCGCCCACGCTGATTTCAAAAGTCACGGATGCCGTTAAAGAGCAGGTTGCTGAATGGCAGAACCGCCCGTTGGATGCACTTTATCCCATTTGTTTATCTTGACTGTATCGTGGTGAAAGTTCGTCACGATGGCAGCGTGATTAACAAGGCCGTCTTCCTCGCTCTGGGCATTAATACCGAAGGCCAGAAAGAGCTGTTGGGCATGTGGCTGGCAGAAAACGAAGGCGCGAAGTTCTGGCTCAGCGTGCTGACAGAGCTTAAAAANCGGGGCCTTCAGGACATCCTGATTGCCTGTGTGGACGGACTGAAGGGCTTCCCGGATGCGATAAACAGCGTTTATCCTCAGACGCATATCCAGCTGTGTATTATTCATATGGTGCGCAACAGCCTGAAATACGTGTCGTGGAAGGACTACAANGCCGTCACCGGCGGGCTGAAAAAGGTGTATCAGGCTCCGACAGAAGAGGCGGCGCTGATGGCGCTGGATAAGTTTGCAGGCATCTGGGACGAGAAATACCCGCAAATCAGTAAGAGCTGGCGCACACACTGGGAAAATCTTAATACGTTCTTCGGCTATCCGCCCGATATCCGTAAGGCTATCTACACCACGAACGCCATCGAATCACTGAACAGCGTGATCCGCGCAGCCATCAAAAAGCGAAAGGTGTTCCCGACAGATGACTCGGTGAGAAAGGTCATTTATCTGGCGATCAAGGATGCGTCAAAAAAATGGAATATGCCGATCCAGAACTGGCGGCTGGCAATGAGCCGTTTTATTATCGAGTTCGGTGANCGCCTGAGCGATCACCTTTAATACGGTGGCAGTTACACAGAATTATTTACAGGGTCTAAAGCCATGTTCAGCTTTTCGTTATCAGGCACCAATGCCAGTTTGCAGCGTTCCTAATTTCGGCACCCCTTACGCTGACTCTCTAGTATCCGTATTTTGCTATTCAGTGATCCCGCATGACTGCACCGCCTGTTTCATGTGGGATCATCATCTTTCCCTGAGTTGAGTGGTCATTCTGACAGAATTGTCGATGTATCTGGCTGCCACTGATGATATGAATTCATGCCTGCCATGATATTTACCCAAAATAGTAGGGCGTGGTCAGGAACGGGTACAAGTTGGCGCTGTTCAGGCCATATCTGGCAGGTGTTCACAAATTTACCAGTATCAGTGAAATTTAGTCACCTGATGTCATGAGTATCTATTTTTACCCTACGCCCAGCTTACGGGGCATTGATAACGAGGTTTTGCAATCGATGGGTAAAAAGCTGCTACTAAGAGTGAGGATGAATTTAAAACGGATGACCTGAGCAGTACTTTTTCCCGATTCGCCAGCAAACGCCGCAACATTATCCAGGACGAATCCAAGCTGGAACATAAGATGCAGGAGCCAGTTACATTACCCAGCATAACCCACGATTGTGGTGCAGCTATTCTAACTGTCTTGGCGTCCATTCTGACCCTAACTGCTGAGCAACGTAAGCGTGACGAAGAAAATGAAGAAGGGAGAAAACGTTGGGAGACGTAAAGAGAACAATGGAAGGAGCAAGGCAGGCAATGGCAAATAATAGATGAACTGCATGAAGGACCCTGTAAATAATTCTGTGTAACTGCCACCGTATTAAAGGTGATCGCTCAGGCGNTCACCGAACTCGATAATAAAACGGCTCATTGCCAGCCGCCAGTTCTGGATCGGCATATTCCATTTTTTTGACGCATCCTTGATCGCCAGATAAATGACCTTTCTCACCGAGTCATCTGTCGGGAACACCTTTCGCTTTTTGATGGCTGCGCGGATCACGCTGTTCAGTGATTCGATGGCGTTCGTGGTGTAGATAGCCTTACGGATATCGGGCGGATAGCCGAAGAACGTATTAAGATTTTCCCAGTGTGTGCGCCAGCTCTTACTGATTTGCGGGTATTTCTCGTCCCAGATGCCTGCAAACTTATCCAGCGCCATCAGCGCCGCCTCTTCTGTCGGAGCCTGATACACCTTTTTCAGCCCGCCGGTGACGGCNTTGTAGTCCTTCCACGACACGTATTTCAGGCTGTTGCGCACCATATGAATAATACACAGCTGGATATGCGTCTGAGGATAAACGCTGTTTATCGCATCCGGGAAGCCCTTCAGTCCGTCCACACAGGCAATCAGGATGTCCTGAAGGCCCCGNTTTTTAAGCTCTGTCAGCACGCTGAGCCAGAACTTCGCGCCTTCGTTTTCTGCCAGCCACATGCCCAACAGCTCTTTCTGGCCTTCGGTATTAATGCCCAGAGCGAGGAAGACGGCCTTGTTAATCACGCTGCCATCGTGACGAACTTTCACCACGATACAGTCAAGATAAACAAATGGGATAAAGTGCATCCAACGGGCGGTTCTGCCATTCAGCAACCTGCTCTTTAACGGCATCCGTGACTTTTGAAATCAGCGTGGGCGACACGTCCGCATCGTACATTTCCCTGAACGTGGCGACGATGTCTCGGGTCGTCATGCCTTTGGCGTACAGGGACAAAATCTGGCTGTCCATCTGCGTGATACGCGTCTGGTTTTTCTTTATCAGCAGAGGTTCAAAGGTGTTTTCACGGTCACGCGGTGTGCTGAGTTCAATCTCGCCGTCATCGCACAGCAGAGTTTTTGACGAATAGCCGTTGCGGGTATTGGAGCCTGCTTTTGGGGCGTTTTTCTCGTGCCCGAGGTGGTCAGTCAGCTCAGCATTGAGTGCTGTTTCAACGGTAAGCTTCGTCAGCATGCGGGAAAACGCATTGAGNTCGGCTTCGGTTTTAAGGCCTTTAGCCAGTTCAGCCGCAAGGGCCTTGAGTTTCTTTTCGTCCATAATGTGCCTGTCTCCGTTGTTGGAATGAACATATCAAAAACAGGCAGATACACAATTTAAATTACANGCTCCCAGTTCTGGATCNGCATATTCCATTTTTTTGACGCATCCTNGATCGCCAGATAAATCACTTTCCGCACCGAGTCGTCTGTCGGGAATACCTTTCGTTTTTTAATAGCTGCACGGATAACGCTGTTCAGCGACTCAATGGCATTCGTGGTGTAGATTGCTTTGCGGATATCGGNCGGATAGCCGAAGAACGTATTAAGATTTTCCCAGTGTGTGCGCCAGCTCTTACTGATTTGCGGGTATTTCTCGTCCCAGATGCCNGCAAACTTATCCAGCGCCATCAGCGCCGCCTCTTCTGTCGGAGCCTGATACACCNTTTTCAGCCCGCCGGTGACGGCTTTGTAGTCCTTCCACGACACGTATTTCAGGCTGTTGCGCACCATATGAATAATACACAGCTGGATATTTGTCTGAGGATAAACGCTGTTTATCGCATCCGGGAAGCCCTTCAGTCCGTCCACACAGGCAATCAGGATGTCCTGAAGGCCCCGNTTTTTAAGCTCTGTCAGCACGCTGAGCCAGAACTTCGCGCCTTCGTTTTCTGCCAGCCACATGCCCAACAGCTCTTTCTGGCCTTCGGTATTAATGCCCAGAGCAAGGAAGACGGCTTTGTTAATCACGCTGCCACCGTGACGAACCTTGACCACAATACAGTCAAGATAAACGATGGGATACAGCGCATCCAGAGGCCGGGTTTGCCACTCTGCGACCTGCTCTTTGACCGCGTCGGTGACTTTGGATATCAGCGTGGGCGACACGTCAGCATCGTACATTTCCCTGAACGTGGCGACGATTTCCCGCGTGGTCATTCCTTTGGCGTACAGAGATAAAATCTGGCTGTCCATCTGCGTGATACGCGTCTGGCTTTTCTTTATCAACTGAGGCTGANAGGTGTTTTCACGGTCACGGGGCGTGCTGAGTTCAATCTCGCCGTCGTCGCACAGCACCGTTTTTGATGAGTAGCCGTTTCGGGTATTCGAGCCTGCTTTGGGAGCATTTTTCTCGTGCCCGGGGTGCTCTGTCAGTTCAGCATTCAGTGCTGTTTCGACGGTTAGTTTCGTCAGCATGCGGGAAAACGCATTGAGNTCGGCTTCGGTTTTAAGGCCTTTAGCCAGTTCAGCCGCAAGGGCCTTGAGTTTCTTTTCGTCCATAATGTGCCTGTNTCCGTTGTTGGAATGAACATATCAAAAACAGGCAGATACACAATTTAAATTACAGGCTCTTTTTCTTCCCCGTTTATAAATTCTGTGATTTTGCAGTTTCTACTTATATTGTCAATTTCGATAAAGTAGCCGAGTTTATAACCACAAACGTGTTCAAGCGAGAGTTCATCCAATGCCCAAATTTCATCAAAAGATTTTCTGGTAATTGCAATTAGTCGCTTTCTGTCACTCTCGCTTTCTTCTTCACGACGTCCTTTCTTTTTCATTTCAATAGCAATGAGGTTATCATTCTCCCCTTGCTTACCTCTTGAATGAAGAATTAGATCGCAAGTAATTTTTATTGTTTCTGGATTTCCATTAATTATGGTTTTTATATTACCACCCTGCATTCTGTTGTATTCCACATCAGCAACGTAATTTTCCGGAAAGCCAGACTTGTGTGATTCAATTTCAAGAATACAAGCCAGTCTGGCACATAGGTTCCTCTCGCTCACTCCACTGCATATATTTTCACATTCCCGTTCTAAAAAAATACGAAAGGAGTCTTCAAAAACGTTTCTAAGTTTTTCTTCCATCAGTATTTCCTCTAAAAATATGATTAAGAACCGGCTATTTCATGCTGGCAAAAAAAATTAAGTAATTCTGATGGCCGACAGCTATGATTTTGTTGCTGATGGTCATAATCATCCATTCAACTTTTCTGATATGCCGCATTTAAACTGAGTATATACATACTTGACACATTCATAGTGCCTCCGGACTAAAAAGTGAAAAAACCCAACATAATCCTACAATCACCATAAAAGTGTTGCTGAAAGCATTTTTGTTGGCGGAGGATTCTTTTTATGAGCTGGTCAGTAGTGATTGAAAGCAAAAGCTTAACGAATAAGATCATCATCCTGCACTCTCAAGCGTAGATGGAACATTAATCTGTTTAAACATCTCCTGCCCACTCATATTAGGAATGTTGTCCTTGACCAGAGAATGAAGAAATGGTTATTAGTTTGCAAGGTAATGATAAACCGGTAATTTAAGGGGTAACAGATGGATACCACAGAGCAAATTAATGGCTATTTCTATGGAGGATTCTCTAACCTTTCTCCCGGTGAACTCTTCTTCTGGATAGCCGTGGATACAACAGCGGAGCATTTCGTCGGTCCAGTCTCTTCGCCAACCAATCTTGCCGCAGCGGCATTGTTACTGGCAGGCGATAACAATATTTATGTGCCTGGCAAACTTGGCGGTGCCACATTTGGCACTTCCCGCGCCTCACTGTGGGCGAGAAAATATATTAAAGATTTTACCCTGCCTCGTCCGATCCCCACTCTGGTCGGAGGACCAAACCCCTTTAAAGTTAAAGTTCGCACTACTAACAATCTGGCAGCGGCGATAGGCAGAATGGTTCCTGTTGTTGGCTGGGCAATCGTGGCGTCAGATATTAGTCTGATTATGTGGAAAACAATGAATAAATACAACAGGATAGCCAAAAAGGAAGACAAGGTATGGTAAAAGATAACATTGAAAAAGCCGTATTTGAACTGGTTGAAACATACAATGGCCCAGGATTATTCAGCGGCAAACGGCCAGTATTGAGAAGAGAAACAGACCTCAATGATGATTTCAGGATGTTGCCCGAAGATGCCTATGAACTGTTGGTTAAATACTCAGAGCAATTCAATATCAATCCTAAAGACATTAACTTTCAGCGCTACTTTCCTGACGATCTCAGCGCCCCTCATGCTGCGATAACCATAGATCTGCTTATCTGCTCGGCTGAAGCTGGCAAATGGCTGGATGTTCAGTCCTGATCGTTATAGCCCCGGTGTATCTCCTGCCCTAATCCTGCAACTAACCGCTTTTATTTTTGCAGACCCATAAACAATTTACTGCTGTAAGCCCTGCGGCTTTACGTCACTCTCCCGACCATCAGTTACCCGGGAGAGCCGCCTGTGCGATACACCAAACCCCTTCTTTTGCTGCTGATGATGTCAGCAATGTCTGTGATGCCGTGCCAGGCCTCTGAGAAAGACGAGCTGGCGCTGGTCATGCGTCAGCTGGACCAGGTGCAGGCCAGCCTTGACCGCGCCCGCGTGGTGGCCAACCAGAATCAGGACGCCCGCTTTTATTTCGACTATCAGCAGGCGACACGCGATATCACCACCATCAGGCAGGGGATTTCCACTTACCTCGAACCGTCACGCGCCCAGCCCTCATCTCGTTCTGCTGCGGTTAGCGGCCAGTACCGTGGCGAGGAGCCGTCATGGCGATGAACGCAGCCCAGCTCTCCGGCTGGAGTGCCGGCACCGGCAGCAGCCTGACGCCCGCGCAGCTCAATACGCTGATTCTTGGCTCCCTGGCCATTGTCCTGTTGCTGTTTGCCGCCTGGGCGATGGTGCAGGCCTATCGTGGGCTGGCCAGCAAAGCCGTGACGTTCCGCCAGTTCAACGAGCTGCTGATACGTCTGGTGGTGCTTATCCTCCTGACCTTGTTTCTCTTCTTCCACTGAAAGGACACCGTTATGAAATTCGTTACGCTATACCGTGCGGCGCTGCTACGTGCCAGGCTTCTGCTGCTGCCGGGGCTGCTCTGGGGCGGGCAGGTCATGGCAGATCTGCCCTCTGTTGAACAGCCGACCACCGGCGGCGGTGGCGGCACCTATAACACCGTGATGGGCTACATCAAAATGGGCGGTCTGGCGCTCGGCCTGCTGGTCTGCGTGGCTGCTTTTCTCGCCGTGGCTCACGCGGTGATCACTTCCTTCCATGATATCCGTCGCGGCAAGGGCTCCTGGACCGAGTTTCTGCTCTATCTGGTGGTCGGTATCGGCCTCATCCTGCTGGTTATCTATCTGGCCACCAAAGCTGCCGACATCATTTAAGGAGTTTTCATGGCCGTCATCGACTTTCTTCCTGACAGACTGAACAACCCCCCTGTGGTGTGGAAAGGGTTCACCTCCGGTGAGTTTTTGCTGGCGGCCGTTACCGGCATTCTGGCCGGCCTTCCGCTGGCCGTGCCGCTGTCGCTGGTGCCGTTTATCGGCTGGCTGGCATTCCCCACCTGCATGCTGCTGACGCCGCTGGTTGTGGTGTTTCTCGGCGGCGGCTGGATTGCCGGCTACAAGCGCGGCAAGCCGGAGAACTATATCTGGCAGCGCATGGAGGAGCTGCGCTGCCGCGCCCGGCTGTCGCGCTCGATGATCCTCGACAGCCGCGTGTGGGAGATGAAACGCGGCGCGCCGGTGAAGCGCGGAGGTCAGGTATGAGCCGTTTTCGCAACGGGATGACCGCGCGCGACAACCCTATTTTCTCGCTGCGCATCGCCTGCGTGCTGCTGTTTAGCGGCCTGTTATTCACCAGTCTTGGCTGGATGCGCGCGCCGTCTGAGCTGACCATCCATAACCCGCCCGATCTGCGCTCCGGCAGTACCCGTAAATGGTGGGAGGTGCCGCCGTCAACGGTGTACAGCTTTGCCTTTTATATCTTCCAGCAGCTCAACGCGTGGCCGAAAAATGGCGAGATGGACTACCCGGCGAAGATTGCGCAGATGAGCGCCTACCTGACGCCGTCCTGCCAGGACTTTCTCAACAAAGACGCGGAGATGCGTAAGAACAGCGACGAGCTGCGCGACCGCGTGCGCGTGGTGTATGAAATCCCACGGCGCGGCTACAGCAGCCGCAGCGTCACCATTATCGGCCAGGACAACTGGATCGTCCGGCTGGATCTGGCGGCCGACGAGTATTACCACACCGAACCGGTGAAACGGGCGCTGGTGCGCTATCCGCTGAAGGTGGTGCGCTGGGAGGGCGATGCGGAGCGTAATCCTTTCGGCCTGGCGCTGGACTGCTATGCCGCCACGCCGCAACGGCTGGAGGCCATGCCGCTGCCGGAAGCGGAGAAAAAGTCGGGAGCATTCAATTGAAAAAAATCACACTGATACTGCTGGCCCTGCTGCTGACGTCAGGCGCAGCACGGGCGGTAGAGCTGATGAAGTGGGAACGTATTCCACTACAGATCCCGTTAACGGTCGGTCAGGAGCGCATCGTCTTTGTGAACAAAAATGTGCGCGTGGGCTTCCCGTCCGTCCTGAATAATAAGCTGCGTATTCAAAGCAGCGGTGGCGTGGTCTATCTCGCCGCCAGCGAGGCGTTTGCGGTGACGCGCCTTGAGCTACAGAACAAGGAAAACGGTGAAATCATTCTGCTCGACGTCAGCGCTGAACCCGGCAAAGCCACGCGCGAGCCGGTAAAGATCGTCTGTGACGGTGAGGTGGCTAACGCCAGCGCCAGTGATAAACAGACGGTCAGCGGCGACGGCAGCGCACGCCAGCCACCTTCGGATGATGCGCAGGCCAGCCGTAAGCCGGCAAAGCTTAACGCCCCGCTGCCCGTGGTGCTGACCCGTTATGCGGCGCAGAACATGTACGGCCCGCTGCGCACGGTGGAAGCGGTGCCGGGTATCAGCCCCGTCTCCCTGAAGCTGCCGTCTGCCATCACCACGCTGATGCCGTCCGAAGCGGTGAGCGTGACGCCGATGGCGGCCTGGAGCCTGCAGGGCAGTAGCGTTATTGCGCTGCAGGTGCGTAACCGCGCCGCTGACAAGGTTATTCTCGACCCGCGCGTGCTGGAAGGGCAGTTTGTCACCGCCACCTTTCAGCACCGCTGGCTGGGCAGCTCTGGCACGCCGGAGGACACCACGGTGCTGTATCTGGTGACGGCGGGCCGTGCGGAAAGCGCGTTTATTGCCGAACCGGCGGTTAAAAGCAGCAGGAGAGCGAAATAATGAAAGCGCCATCTTCGAATCTGTTGGTGAAAGTAGCCGTTCCGCTGGTGCTGACCGGCGCTATCGTGCTCGGCGTCAAATCCTGTGCTGAAAGCAGCAGCCAGACAGCCGGCGGGCAGAAAACCAGCAACGTGGCGCTAAAGGATCTGACGCCGGAAGACCTGAAAGCGCTGGGCATTGAGGGAGATACGCCTCAGGACACGCTGCGCACCATCGTGGGTAATTTTCGCAAGGTACAGGAGCGTCTCGACGGGATTGCGGATGANAATAAAAAGCTCAGCGATGAGAACAAGGCGCTGAAAAAAACCAACGGCAACGTGGATCGGCAGATAAGCCAGGTGGTGGACAATGCCCGCGCCGAAGAGGCGCAAAAGCGCTCACAGCTCAGCGCCCAGGTTAACGATCTGAGCACCCAGGTCGACAGGCTGATGGAACAGCTTCAAAACGGCGCTTCCGGTGCAGCAATGGTCGCTAAAAACAGCATTTCCGGCAGTGATATCCCGGTCGGTATGGGTTATGACAACGGCTCTGGCGTGAGCGCCAGTACGCCACCGGCAGACGGCATGCAGTGGGTCGAGCCGAAAGACGGTATCCCGACCGACGCCAGCGGCCGTCCGGTGTCGGGCAGCAACGGCAATAACGCCACCGGCTTTGCTTTTGCCAGCACCTTTGANGATGTCAGTGATGCCGGCAAGACGGTTAATGCGGCGACCTCCGCCGTGCAGAAAACGTTGTCTGAAGCCGAAAAGGCGACTGATCCCGTCTATACCCTGCCGGAGAACGCCACGCTGGTTGGCAGTCAGGCCATGACGGCGCTGCTGGGGCGCGTGCCGGTTGACGGCAAGGTGACCGATCCTTATCCCTTCAAGGTGATGGTCGGCAAAGACAACCTGACGGCCAACGGCATCGAGCTGCCCGACGTGCAGGGAGCCATCGTNTCGGGGACGGCGACCGGCGACTGGACGCTGTCCTGCGTACGCGGTGCGATCACCAGCATCACCTTTGTCTTTACTGACGGCACCGTGCGTACCGTGCCGTCACCGAACGGGCAGAACGGCAGCGGCGCTAATCAGAACGGCCAGGGCGGCAACGGCAATAACAGCAGCATCGGCTGGCTGTCGGANGACAACGGTATCCCCTGCATTTCCGGTACGCGTAAAAGCAACGCCTCCACCTATCTGCCGACCATCGCGGCGCTTGCCGCCGCCGGCGCGGCCGGNGACGCGCTGGCGCAGAACCAGAATACCACCCAGACCAACGGCTACGGCGGCGTCACCTCCAGCCTGACCGGCGATGCAGGCCAGGCCGTANTGGGTAAGGCGTTTTCCGGCGGCATGCGTGAAACCGTTGACTGGGTTAAGGCGCGCTACGGCCAGACTTTCGACGCCATCTACGTACCNCCCGGCCAGAAGGTGGCGCTGCATATCACGCGCCAGCTGGCGATCGATTATGAAGAGAAGGGCCGCAAGGTGAAATATGACTTCAGCCTGGCCGGTAGCGGCACGGGCATGGACTGATGGGGATAATGATGTACGACAACGATAATCTCAGGATGCGCAGGCATAACCTTCTGGTCGTCATGGTGCTGTTGCTGGCGGGTTGCAGTACCTCTAAAGATGAGATGCTGCCCGCCGGCGACAGCTCGATGCTGGAGCTGTGGAATAACGGCGCATCGTCCAGCCACGCCACGACGGAAAGCCGCACCACGCTGCGCAGGCCGGTTGCGGACAGCGAGCGCACGCTGGCACAGCAGACGCGCGACAGNTACAGCCGCAGCCAGCAAAATGAAATCCAGCAGACGTTTCCGCGCCTGCCTAACCCTGACATGGTGATGTACGTATTCCCGCACCTGGCGGGCGGTAACACGCCGGTGCCGGGCTACAGCACCGTGTTTCCCTTCTACGGGCAGGTGCAATATGCGCTGCCCGGCGAGCGCACCGAGGATCTCTGATGACATTCCCTCTTTTCCGCCGCAGGCCGAAGCGGCAGGACGCACACCAGTACGGTGACGGGCCGTTTGCCGTAAACGGTCATCAACCCCTGACCCGCGACGGACGCCTGACGCGCACCGACGAAGCGCGACTGTACGCCACCGCACCGTCGGTTATCGATCATGTGCCGTGGGGCGAGTACCTCCCGGAACACCAGTGCCTGCTGCTTGATGACGGCGTGTCGGTTGGCGCGGTGTATGAAATTATCCCGACGGGCACCGAGGGGCGTCCTGCATCGCGACTGGACGAGATCCGCGACGTGGTGGAAAACGCGCTGCAGGACAGCCTGCCGGAGCTNGACTCCCATCAGTGGGTGGTGCAGTTTTACTGTCAGGACGAATCCGATCTCTCCTCTTATATGGATAAGGTCAGGGGCTACGTCAGGCCGTGGGCGCAGGGA
Source organism: Erwinia pyrifoliae DSM 12163 (assembly GCF_000026985.1). Classification (NCBI taxonomy): domain Bacteria; kingdom Pseudomonadati; phylum Pseudomonadota; class Gammaproteobacteria; order Enterobacterales; family Erwiniaceae; genus Erwinia; species Erwinia pyrifoliae. The sequence goes on along the minus strand of NC_017390.1, from coordinate 3,488,899 downwards.
ACCGCTTTTACCGAAGCCTGGCTCAGCGAACAGGCGCGTCACCTGCAAAACGTTGCCGTTGAACAGGGGCTGTTTATGGATGACGCGGTGACCGGAGCCCCCTGGCGCGGGCAGATGCGCCGCACCCGCATGGTGGTCTATCGCTGGGTGGAAACGCCGTACCGTGACCCGATGGCTCCGGAAGTGCTGTTGAATCAGGTATGCGACCGGCTGACCGCCGCCATAAGCGGTGCCGGCATCCAGAGCCAGCGCCAGAACGGCGAGCAGATCCACAGCTGGCTGCTGCGCTGGTTCAATCCCGAACCGCAGTGGGTGGACAAGGCGACGCTGTATCGCTGCGCCCGCTACCGCGATGATGCGCCGGGCGATCTGCCGCTGCTCAATGATTTCAGCGAAAGCCTGTGGTTCACCCGTCCGCGCAGCNATGCGGAGAAGGGCGTCTGGTGGTTTGATGACGTGGCGCATAAGGCGGTGCCGGTTGCCCGTCTGCGTACTGCACCCTCGACCGGGCATTTAACCGGCGAGGTCAGGCGCGGCGACAACATCAACGCCATCATGGATCTGCTGCCGCAGGGCACCGTTCTGACGCTGACGCTGGTTATCCAGCCGCAGGACAAACTGGAGGAGAATTTTGCCCGTCTGAGCCGCGACTCGATGGGGGAGAACGTCGACTCGCTGCGCGCCCGCGAGGATGCCGCCCGCGCACGAACCTTCCTCGGGAACAAGCATAAGCTCTATCGTGCGGCCATCTCGCTGCTCATCAAGGCGCGGGATCTGGAAACCCTCGACAAACGCTATCTCGACCTGAGCAGCAAGCTGCTGAACTGCGGCCTGGAGCCGGTCAATCCGGAGCATGATATCGGCCCACTCAGCGGCTACCTGCGCGCGCTGCCCATGTGCTTTAACCCACAGCAGGATCGCCATCACTGGTATACGCGCCTGATGTTCGTTCAGCACTTTGCCTGCCTGGCACCGGTGTATGGCCGTGATACCGGCACCGGCAACCCGGGCTTTACCTTTTTCAACCGTGGCGGCGGTCCGCTTTCCGTCGACCCGCTGAATAAAAATGACCGTACCCAGAATGCACATAAGCTGCTGTTCGGCCCGACCGGTGCCGGTAAGTCGGCTACCGCACTCTGCGAACTGGCGCAGATGATGGCCATCTACCGGCCGCGCATCTTCCTGCTGGAGGCGGGCAACAGCTTCGGCCTGTTCGGGGATTACTGCGCTTCGCTGGGGCTGACGGTGCACCGTGTCAGCATCAAGCCCGGCAAGGTGATCTCTCTGGCTCCGTTCGGTGATTCGCACCTGCTGATGCAGGCCAGGCCGGATGCCCTGCTGGTCAGCGAGGAGGCGTTGCCGGATATCGATGAAGACGATGAGGACAAGGATGAAGAGCGTGACGTGCTGGGTGAGATGGAGATTGCGGCACGCCTGATGATCACCGGCGGTGAGGCGGCGGAGGAAGCGCGGATGACGCGCGCCGATCGCGGCATGATCCGCGAGGCGATACTGATTGCGGCNAGAACCGCTTTTGGCGCAGACCGGCAGATGCTGCCGGAAGACCTGATGTATGCGCTACAGAATATCGCGCGTGATGTCAGCACCGGCGACGACGGCCGCGAGAAGCGCACGCCCGCACGCCGCGCCCGTGCCGAAGAGATGTCGGAAGCGCTGCGCATGTTTACCGAAGGCTTTGAAGGTGAGCTGTTTAACCGTCCCGGCACGCCGTGGCCGGAGGCCGACGTCACCATCGTCGACCTGGGGACGCTGGCGCGTGAAGGGTATGAGGCCCAGATGGCGGTGGCCGTCATCTCTCTGCTCAACACCATTAACAATATCGCCGAGCGCGAGCAGTACAGCGACAGAGAAACCCTTGTCCCGATCGATGAAGCGCATATCGTCACCGCCAACCCGCTGCTGGGGCCTTACGCCACCAAGATCGTCAAGATGTGGCGTAAGCTCGGTGCCTGGCTGTGGCTGTTTACCCAGAACCTGGCGGACTTTCCCGATACGGCGAAAAAGATGCTCAATATGGCGGAGTGGTGGATTTGTCTCGTTATGCCGCCTGACGAGGTGGAGCAGATAGCGCGCTTTAAGACGCTGACGGACGAGCAAAAGACCATGCTGCTGTCTGCCACCAAACTGCCGAGAAAATACACCGAGGGCGTGATCCTGTCGCGCAAGGTGCAGGCGCTGTTTCGTGCCGTACCACCGAGCCTCTATCTGGCGCTGGGGGTGACGGAGAAAGAGGAGAAAGCCGAAAGGCGGTCGATTATGAATGAACACCATTGCTCCGAGCTGGAGGCCGCTTTTCACGTTGCGCGGCGTCTTGATGAGAGTCGCGGTATGGTTATCTGACAGGGGACACGATGAAAAAGCTGACCATGACACCGCCGATGGTCGTGCCTGACAAGGCGCTGATCGCTTCCGTTATTTACCGTGCCGCCGCAGGGTACGGCATCCGTTGGCCAGTCTGACCGCCGGTCGCTTGACCAGCTGCAGAGTGAAATCCTCAACCGGCTGGAGAANCCGGTGCTGCTGTCGGTCTATCCACACCGCGTTGGCCGGCGCAGCTGCGTGGCGGTGCATCTCTCTGACGTGCAGGATAAGACGCTGGATATTCTGGTCACCGTCACCGGNAATACGCTGTGGCCGGGTGAATCCGAATACAGAACGGGTATCCGCTGGAACATCTGTGTGCCAGACGCAACGGATATGCTCTGGGTGCTGAAGGAGATTGACCGGGTAACCGGCGAGCGGGGATAAGCAGAAGAACCCCGGTATTTGTCAGGCAGCGGTGTGTGTAGCTGCCAGGCTAATACCGGGGCTGCGGGTGCGGGCGGCATAGAGCCCGCGGTGATGGTTGTTATTTCGCATGTGATTAAGTTTGATAAAAATTTGTTACCTGCGGTACTACCTCTACGGGGTTTTAATTTCAACACGAAAAACTGCCGCCGATAAATAGCAACGGCAATGTTCTTTTGAGCTAACAGATCAATATAATAAGATGACGTGTAAGCTTGTTATATTGATGGCAACTTATTCACCAATAAAAACTGAGAAGCACTTTTCATTATGAATCAGACGTCCACCATCCCAAAATGAAACATACATATGATGAAGGCCTTTATAGGCAGTATCTTCCCAGTGTTTAGCAAAATATCTATTGTCGGAATACTTCGCAATTTCATCATATTCATGATTGCCGTTGTTCTCTTCTTTCAGTGCTTCTTCACCCGTATTGACAACTCGGAACTTGAATACAGGGTGTTCATAGTGGTCCAAAGAATAAAATAAACCTTTAAATGATATCCCCATGCCTTTTTTTATCACTCTGGAACATGGGAGATATTCATCTTCTGAGGGAGCGTCTTCATTTATCTTCAAAGTTGCTTTGATAACTAAATTATCTTCATTATCTGAAGTAGGTAAAAGTTTGTAGTAATTTTCATTTTTTAGTACAAATTGCTTGTAATTAACTAGATCACCATTGGCGTCTTTGTAGTTTGGTGAAAGGTATTTAATTTGGGTAATGACGCCATCTTTTATTTTAGTTTTAACCGATAATTGATTTTCGTCAAAGCCAATTAGTTTAACAAAGCTGTCACCTATCATTATAGAGTTCTTAGGTGCTTTTTGCTGTAATTTTGCCGCAACGTCAACAAAAAATGAAGTTGCAGTAACTTCTTGACTTTCCATATGACCATATTTCCCCCAAACAACTTGGTCGTCGGAACCATAGTCAATTCCAATTCTAATTCCTAAGCTTTCATCAACACCAAATTCATTAAGCTTTGGTATAACAACATCCTTAAACATTTCAATTAAATACGTTGCGCAATTTATGGTGTCAATGGCACTGTCAGCAATACGCCCTTGTTCTATATGGCTTTCTTTCCTGAAGAATGCCATTACTGCATCGCCCATAATCCTATGAACATGCCCATCAAATGAATTAACAGTTTCTATTGCGCATCTAATAATATCATTTTTTATTTTAAATACAGTTTCCGGTGGAAAAATGACTCCTAGCTTTGTCGAGCCGATTATATCCATAAACAATGTGACTGAATAACCTTTTCTCAATTCACCTTCTTCCATATCCTCAAAATCAGGATGACATCCAAAAGTTGGCATCAAACGACCTTGCTTGCCAAACTTATGCCTAACAAGCTCTTTGACTCCATAGTGTTGATTGACCATATTGGGAGAGAAGTTTTCAAGCCCAGCTGTGCTTTTAACAAAATTGTAAGATCGCTTTGAACTCTCGGATCCTATCTTTGAATCCATTGCAGACTCCATCATGGAATCATTAACCCTCCTTGACTTTGAATCAGAGATTGTTCTTTCCAAACTCTTTTCTAGGTTAGAGTAAATACTTTTTATTGACATAAAATCCCTTTAGCAGTTAGATAATATTATTATGCAGATTGAAAATCCGAGTGCATATGCGGCATTCTTCAACAAAGTTATAGCGGTAATTTGCTTCTCATATTTGGCCACTAAATAGCTGCGTCTAATAGCGCTCCACTTTTGCCAGTCCGTGTTTACCGCCCGGGAACGGGCTGACCGTTTTCATAAAGTGGCGTACTTTTTTCAACAGTTGCCACATTGACCGGCACTGATGATTGCGTGTAATGGTATCGTGCAGCGCCTGCCACAGGCGCTCAACATGATTGACCCACGGCGAGTAAACCGGCTGGTAAATCACCCTGAACTTTGGATTCTGTTTCAGCCAGCTCAGCGTTTCACGGCTTTTGTGGATGATATAGTTATCGACAATCAGCGTGATCGTTTTTGCCCGGCGGTAACTCGCTTTCAGGTGCTTAAGCAGGCTGATAAACAGCACCGAACTTTTGCTGTTACCGCCAACGTAACTGACTTTGCCCGTTCCGCTGTGCAGCGCACCCGCCAGGTAATATTTTTCATTTTGACCCGGTGTTACCACGCGTCTTTGCTGCCCGCGCAGTTGCCAGTCAGCACCGATTTTTGGATTGAGGTGGATATCCACTTCATCTTCATAAAATACCGGATGCTCTGCGCTGCATTTGTCCAACGCCTGGCGGATCACCGCCATCTTTTCATCTTTGTGCGGGTCACGGATCCGCAGGGTTGGCGCAGCTCTGCGCCACACCAGCCCGGCAGCGGGCAACCAGCGACGGACGGTTCCTGCATGCAACCGGCAGCCGGTTATGTCTTTAATTTTTATAGCCAACAATTCCGTACTCCAGCGTGAACGCTGATAACCAAAATCGCCGGGAGAGTGCTTTATCAGTTCACGTAACAGAGTGCAGATATGCTCAAATGGCCATCGGCGGGAGCGCCCTGCGGGCAACGATTTCAGACCTTCAACACCGGACAACGTAAACCAGTTAATCCAGCGCCCGACGGATGAACGGGCGCAACAGAGCGTTCTGGCGACGTGGCTGACACGGTTTCCCCGGTGCAACATCAGTATGGCCGTCAGCCTGCGGGCATGATTTTTATCGCGCGTTTTATGGATAGCTTTTCGCATCAGGCGTCGTTCTTCACGGGAAATGGGTGCTATGATCGGCATTGCTCAGTCCGGTTGGTGATTTGTTTTGATTTGGCGATTGATCAGATCGCACAATCCGGGCTGAGTTCCCTCAAAGTGATCTACTATTCCGCGCAGCTATTTAGTCCTGATTGGTTGATTATTTTTGCCAATCATTATGTTGCCGTTACCATCTCTTAGCTCTGGTCTGATAATCTTTGAAGGATGCTGGTTATTAGGTATGCCAGCATCACGTTTAGCCTGCCTGAATGCATCTCTGCGGCTGACACCTTCATAAGTCGTTTTCTTGTTCGGCGAACATTTCGTTAAACCAAGCGGATCNACCCACCCATACGGATTCGGCGCATAAGCATACAGGTTCATCCCACCACGGATAGAAATTGGGTCTTGGGCGCTATCCCGACGCCATCGTACTTTTCAGGCGTCCTCAACCCGCGTGGTGACTGGCTCCGCCAGACGGGCAGTGCGCTTTTTCAGCTGCCGCGTAACCCCGGTGCCCCGACGCGCCGTGAACGCCCGTCTGCCGGGCGCGGGCTGGCGAGGCCCGCAAGCGCCGTGAGCGGCGCTGTGAGACGCGGAAGGTTGAGGGAACGGCGGGTTTTGCATGGCAACACGAACCAGGGCGGGCAGCGGAAGCTGGCGAACGGGGAAGGAGCAGCGCAGCGCGACCCCGTGCAGCCAGACGCAGCCNGGCGGGCATAAGCTGTTTTGAGCGGAGGCCGTAAGGCCGACAACTGNCAGGGGTTTGCCGAAGACGGGGAAGAAGCCAGCGCCGCCAGGGATGGCGGCCACGCCACGCCTTACAACGCGGGGGCGCAAGACATAACGTGGATTGTGCGAACCNGAGCCGCCGCGCCCGTGCTGCCCCGCCGCCCGCCGCCCGCCGCGANGGTGCGCATAATCCCCCACGTTATGTTGAANGGACGGNAGCCGGGAACCGGCTTATGGAGAGAGGTGCGGCGGAAGCCCGGCGCACGGCCATTTACCCCCGCGCANGCTGAACGTGATGAAGGCAGATCGCACCAGGGAGGGTGCGCTCTGCCGGACTCCACAACCTGCGGCCTGACAGGATTTGAGCTACCTCTGCTGACCGTCCGGCGACTCCGGCATCACGTCCGGCGCGGTGTTCTCCGGCTGCGCGTTATATCATGCAGCCCCTTTCACTCCGGCCTTGCAGGGTCTGAGCTACTTTTTCGACCTGTCCGGCGGCTCCGGTTTAACCTCCGGCTCCGCGTTCTCCGGCTGCTCCGCTAACTTCTCCGTGCGCCGCTTCTCTGCCGGATGCGTGTGNGCATGAACCTTCTGCAAGTGACCGATGGCCACCCGNGTATAGATCTGCGTGGTCTCCAGCTTCTCATGCCCGAGGATCGCCTGGATATGCCGCGTGTCNGCGCCGTTCTCCAGCATCTGTGTCGCCATCGNGTGGCGGAAGATATGACAGGCTCCGGCNTTCTTCAGGTGCGCACCCTCACGGATGGCACGACCCGCCATCGCGGTTAAGGTGCCGTGCGCCAGCCCCGTCCCCTTATGGCTGATAAACAGNTGTCCGCTGTCGAACCGCTGCGCCAGCCGTGGCCGCACGTCCTTCAGATAGCGCCCCAGCCACATCAGCGCCGTGTGACCGACCGGGACAACCCGGTCCTTACCGCCCTTGCCGCGCCGCACGTTGACCACGCCACGCGTGAAGTCCACGTCTGACAGCAGCAGCCCGGCCAGCTCCGAGCGCCTGATCCCGCTACTCCACAACAGTTCGAGGATGGCACGATTACGCANCCCCGGCGGCGTGCCCGCGTCCAGGCTCTGCAACACCCGCCGCGTTTCGGCCTCGCTGAACACCTGCGCCGGNAGCCGCCGCTCCTCCTTCGGCAGCGCCAGCAGTTCGGCGGGGTTGTACAGGATCACATGCCGTTGCAGCAGCCAGCGGAACAGCATTCTTATCGCCGTTAACACGCCAAGCTGGCTGTTCACGACCAGCTGTTTTCCATCCGCCCGGCGGTAGCCTTGCAGCCAGCGCTGGTACGCCTCCAGCACCGCCAGGCTCACCTGTGGCGCNTACGTTATCCCGCGTGGTTCGCACCAGGCCAGGAACGCCCGCACCCGTTCGCGGTAGCCCTGCACCGTGCGCGGGCTGCGTCCGGCGACGACAAGATGCGCCAGCCAGCTTTCCGCCAGCTGCCGCAGCGTCTGTCCGTGCCGGCTGATATGGATTTCCGTTGCGGTGGGGGGGTTGGGTCTGGTCATGGCGGCACGTCCTGTGAGGTGACTGGGTTGAAGTGGACTGACGATACGATTTTGCACTGACTGGCGGAACAGGGCTTTTTGNACTGCCCCGACCGGTCTGGCGTTCAGCCCTGTTGTGCTGCGGCCTGAGGCGGTTTTTCCTCACCCGACCGGCCGCCGACCGCTGCCCGANCGGAGGCCGACTGCTGTGCTTCTGACCCCGACCGGAGGTGATCGTACTTCCTGTGAGGTGACTGGGTTGAAGTGGACTGACGATACGATTTTACGCTGACTGGCGGAACAGGGCTTTTTGNACTGCCCCGACCGGTCTGGCGTTCAGCCCGGTAACGGCGTGGCCTGAGGCGGTTTTTCCTCACCCGACCGGCCGCCGNCCGCTGCCCGACCGGAGGCCGACTGCTGTGCTTCTGACCCCGACCGGAGGTGATCGTACTGNGGGTCGATCAGCCCGCACAGGTGCGCNCCGTCCCCGTCTTCCCCGTCGAACAGCAGTTCGTACAGGAACGTCAGGCCGCGCCGGTGCAGCAGCAGGTACTCCATTTCAACCAGCCGCGNCAGGTGGATTTTCAGCTGCGTATCGCCCCAGCGCAGCGCATCACGCAGCATCTTGCGCGTGAACAGCCATTCGTGACGCGGCTGGCCGCAGTCCTTTATCCACTCCTGGATNAGCATCAGCAGCCTGCGCGTCTGCGGCGGCATCTCGTCCAGCGTGCGCCCGAGGATCTCATGCGCCAGACGGTTCGCCAGCGCGATGTCTTCCCGCGTCACCTCGATATAGGCCAGCGCTTCGCCGCGATGCGTGACCGTCTTGACCTCNCGCTGGTACTGGTGCAGCAGCGCCACGCTTTGGATCAGCGTCAGATACTTCATATGGTCGCGCCGCGTGCGGGTTTTGTCNGACATAAACGTCAGCCGGGAAGCATACGGATTAACCACCTTCAGCGGCCTGATCAGCCGCTGCGCGTTCTGGTGCAGCCGCGTGACGTGCGCTTTTTCACTCGTCATCAGCAGCCCTTCCAGCGTCTGCCCTTGGCGCTGCATGGCGTGGATCGCCTCGGTCTGTTCGCGNGACTCGTTGACCGTCAGCACCAGGCAGCGGTTCAGCAGCTCCTCGTCCACGTCGATCGCNGTGGTGGTGAGCATCAGCATCACCGGGCCTTTGACCCTGTACTGCTTTGTTACCAGGTTACCGGTGGCATCATCCTTGCCGGTGCTGGCNATGGTCAGTTCNCCGTCCGACTGCAACAGCTTCAGCGCATANGCCGCCTGGCGTACCCCTTCNTCTTCCGCTATCGCCAGGATCTTGTGNTGCAGGTTGCTTTCCCCGAGGTAGAACAGGCTCTGTCCGGTCATCGCGCTGTACTGCATGCGCTCCTCTTCCGGCATCAGATTCAGCACCGCNTCCATCAGCGACGACTTGCCCGCCGCCGACGACGACTGGATCAGCACCGCCAGCGGTCGTTCCAGCCTGCGCGAGGTCGCCGCCAGNTAGGCGGCCAGCAGGTTGCCGGATTCGCCGACCACGCCACAGGCGGCCAGATCGCCGGTTATTCTGCTGCTAAGGTCGGGATCGTTAAGCAGCGCCAGCGCCTCCGTCAGTTCCGGGCCGCTCTCTTGCGCTTCCGGCTGCGCCGCGAGGTTCTCCAGCGCCAGCAGCACTTTNCCCAGCGAACGCCGCAGCCCGTCCTCCGCCAGCCCCAGTTCCGCCGCCGCCTGGCGCACGTAACCCGAGCGTGAGCGGGCGCTGATCAGATCCAGCGAGTCGGCGAACGCCGCGCCGCTTTCCCGATCCAGCACCTGAAGNCTGAGCTTCATCACCGCCGCGCCCGGCTTCACCTGAGCCAGCCCGCGCACCCGCCAGCGCTGCGCCCCGAGGCCGATAAGCACCTCGCCCGCTTCGCCGCGTTCAACCACAACGCCCGGATCTGAAGGGCCGACGGCTAAGGAAGGGAGGGTTTCCGGCACGACCGTTTCAGCAACCGGCACCGTGACCGCATCGCGCATCGGCTGCGCCGACCCGGCCAGCAGCCCGAACTCCNGTTCCGGCTCCGCCACCCGGCACAGATAACCGTTGGCGTCCATCCCCTGTGGGAACACGATACGGAACGCGTCGATCTGCATGGCCGCCAGCTCCGNCGCCAGTCTGACCGCCGCCGCGTTGCCCGCCGCATCGTTATCAAAGGCGATCAGCACCTGTTTTATTTCATGCCGGGCGAAGGCGTGACGGTGATCGCCGGTAAAGCCGTTCACCCCNTACGCCGCCGTCACGTTGCGCTGCCCGGCCACCCAGAACGACATGGCGTCGATCAGCGATTCGCACAGGATCACCGACTTTGANCCGATCAGCGCCTGCTCGTTCCACACCCCGCCGTGCTGCCCCGGCAGATAGAGATGGGCGGGCATGCCGCGCTGCGGCTTGTCGATTTTGCGCCCGTAGACCTCGCGGATCNGGCCGTGCAGATCGGCCACCGGCACCACCAGNCAGCCGGTAAAGTGCTCGTGACCGCTTTCACGCATGATNCCCAGCGCCTGAAGCCGNGCGCGGATCGCCGCGCCGTCCTTCAGCTTCTTTGGCGGCAGACGGTAGGCCAGCGTGCGGTTAGCGAAGCCCGGACGGAACTGCGCCACTAAATCAGGATGGTTAAGGCGGCGCTTCTCAAGGTAAGCGANGGCCTCCGGCGCGTTCAGCAGCGTCTGGTGATAAAACGCGGTTACCCGCTCCAGCAGCGCCTGCCGCCCGGCTTCGTCGTCGGCGAACACGTCCGGCTGTGCGACCAGCGGCACCAGCGCCGGGTTCTCTCCCAGCTCCGCCCGCAGCCGCTCCACCGCCTTACGCAGACTGAGNTTTTCACTGTGCATCAGCCAGTCCAGCACCGAACCGCCCGCGTCACAGCCGAAGCAGTGATACAGGTTTTTCGCCGGGGAGATGACACAGGAGGGCGTTTTTTCATCGTGGAACGGGCACAGCGNCACCAGATCCTTACCGCGCTTAAACAGCTGCCGCCCCTGCGCCTGCACCACGGCGGCTAAAGAGACGGCGGCTTTCAGGTGCTGTAACTCTGCTTCCGGGATGCGGGCCATAACGGGAACTCCTGTAAAAACCTGTCAATAGGGTTAGGGTAAAAATAACTCCGTTGCAGAGTACCCTGTATTAGAGTATTGTCAACCGGGTTATTTAAAACAGGGAGTACTATCATGGCAATGTTAACGACAAGACAGCTACAGCAGGCCATGAACACTAAAGACGAAGCGTTTTTTAAGCAGCTTGGCGCAAGGATTGCGCAGTCACGCAAAGAACAGCAGCTGACACAGACGCAGCTGGCCGAACAGCTGGGGATTGCACAGCAGACGATGGCGCATTACGAGGGCGGGAAGCTGAAGGTTTCGGCGGCGCTGTTGCCACAACTGGCGCAGATCCTGAACCTGTCGCTGGATGAACTGCTGGGATTATCGGCACAGGGAAGAAGCGGCAAGCGTGGCCCGGCTTCGCGTCTGGAACAGCAGATCGAGATCATCAGTCAACTACCGCGAACCAAGCAGAAGCTGGTCTCTGAGATCCTCGATAACGTCATTGGAAAAACACAGTAATAACATTGAGATAGCGCAGTAATTAAGGGCGGCAACCCTTAATTACTGCTCACCATAATCAACTAAACGAGGTAGTTAATCATGGCTGAACACAATATTACGCCAGAAGTCACCATTTCAAAAACCCAGCGCCAGTATCAGGTGGGCTATGTCAGCGCCCGCCACCAGAACAGTAAAACAGGCATGACCACGTATTATTCGCGGCATCCCAGCCTGCACCTTAAGGGCGACTGGCTGAAAGAGGCGGGATTTGATACCGGAACGGGCGTCACGGTGAAGATCTCGGAGGGGTGCCTGATCCTGATCGCTGAGGGCAACGAGGTGCAGGAGTTACGGAAAGAACTTTATCAGGTTAAACAAGTGGTTAAGGGGATGAAAGCCGGGATATCCGGCGTACTGCGCGAGGTATAAAAATAAAAGCCGGGAATATCACTCATGATATTCCCGGCATGTAAATTATATATTATTCCAAAATAATTTATCAGTTGAACCAGTTGATTTAATAATTTCTGATGCTGTGCATTTTTTTTAAAAAATGAGAACCAACACCTCTAATAAACAATTCAAAATTATTGGCTACTGATGCCCAACCATCCATACCTTGCTCACTTGTAATAGCATGTACGTTTCCATTACAAGTATTAAGCAAAATAGTATAAGGGTCTGATATTGCTATACATATAATTCCATCAGGTCTATGCTGACCAATCCACCAATGGTTGAACTCATCATTATTTATTCTGGCTATCTTGTCTAAATAGTCACTACCATTGCCAAAAGATATATTACCCAATGAAAAATTATCTATATCATAACGCATTAAAAAGCCAACAAAATCATTTGGTAGATTAACGTTAAGATTACTTTCTGCAATCTTAAGGGTGCTCACCGGGGTTGTTCTTCTTTTTAAAATTAAATCATCCATTTCCCCATTAAATTTGGAAAACTTCTCATTTAGTTTGAGTTCAATTTCATCTATCGTTAATAGCATAGCTTTTGCCCTTATTTAGTATGCCAAACACCACCACTTCCGACATGAGTACTTCCAGGAACAGGTATAGCATACGCTCCAAAATCAACATGATGATGTATTATTGTATCCCCTTTATAATTAACATGCTCAGGAAATGCTTTTATCCATGCATCATCTATTTTTGGTGATAGTCCTAGCTCTTGTATTCTATATAAATTGCTATTGCTTAAGGAATCAGGCTGCAAATTAGTCCATTGCTTCCAAAATTCTTGGTTATTTCTTATACCACCATTTGAAGTAGGTATCCCTGATTCAAATGTTCGAGAATCTATTGAAAATGCGGGATCAGGTCTTCCAGGGAAACGAGGATCTACTCGTGTCTGATATGGATTGTCACCTCTAGCTATCCCTCCCTTACATAATCCCAGCGGATCGACCCACGTTAAAGGATTCGGCGCATAAGCATACAGGTTCATCCCACCCGACAGCCCCACCGGGTCTCAGGCGCTATCCCGACGNCATCGTACTTTTAAGGCGTCCTCAACCCGCGTGATGACTGGCTCCGGCAGACGGGCAATGCACTTTTTCAGCCGCCGNGTAACCCGGAAGACCCCGACGCGCCTTTTTGCCCGCGNACGCTACCGCCCGGCCGTGGCNTCTGCGCCTGCACCGCAGCATCATACCAGCGCTTTCCGCTGCTGCAACGCCAGGTAAGGACGNTCATTATCAGGGCGGGNGGACGCGGTGCAGCTCGCTGCGCCGTGGACGGCCGTCTGCCGGGNGCGGGCTGGCGAAGCCCGCAAGCGCCGTGCGCGGCGCGGTGAGACGCGGAAGGTTGAGGGAACGGACGGTTTTGCATGACCGCCACAGGCCGGGGCGGGNAGCGGAAGCTGGCCGGAACGGGAACGAGCAAGGAGGAACGACTGCGAGCCGTTACGGACAGACGCAGCCGGGCGGGCATAAGCTGTTTTGAGCGGAGGCCGCAAGGCCGACAACCGCTGCGGGGTTTGCTGAAGACGATAAGGAAGTTCGCGCCGCCAGGGATGGCGGCCACGCCCCGGCCAGGAACGCGGGGGCGCAAGACATAACGTGGATTATGCGNACCTGAGCCGCCGCGCCCGTGCTGCCCCGCCGCCCGCCGCGANGGTGCGCATAATCCCCCACGTTATGTTGAATGGACGGGAGCCGGGAACCGGCTTATGGAGAGAGGTGCGGCGGAAGCCCGGCGCACGGCCATTTACCCCCGCGCANGCTGAACGTGATGAAGGCAGATCGCACCAGGGAGGGTGCGCTCTGCCGGACTCCACAACCTGCGGCCTGACAGGATTTGAGCGACTTTTGATAACGCACTTACAGGCGCTTTCCTGCGTCACGATACACCTGTAACCTTTCTCTTTTTCCTGTCGCCACAACGAAGACAACCAGCTGTTCATCCTGAACCTGATATACCAGACGATAACCCGATGATTTCAGCTTTATTTTGTAGCAGTCCGGGTACTCTCTCAACCTGGCAGATTCCACCCTCGGGTTTACCAGCACTTCCGCCAGTTTCTTTTTGAACTGCTCCCGAACCGTTGCGCCCAGTTTTTTCCACTCTTTTAAGGCTCTGGGATCGAAGACCAGTTCATAGCTCATCCAGCGTGACCCTTATTCCCTTCTGTGGCGATGCCAGCCTTTCGCGCACCGTTTTGAGCAGCGCGTCCTCTTCATCGCTGACCGTCAGCGTTTTCAGCGGCAGACGTTCATTTTCCGCTATATACTGGAACAGCAGCCGGACCGCCTCTGTTGGTGATACATCCAGTTCATCCAGGACTGCGTAAGCTTTGCTTTTCAGCTTGTCATCCAGCCGCACGTTTAATGTTGCCATGATGTCTCTCCCGTAATGAGTTAACTGTAATGCATTATAGCATTACACGCATTCCATCACTCCTTTTTTTACGTGCTGTGACGGAGAAGATTAGCCTTTCTTCGCCGTACTGCCTGCCGGACTCCACANCCTGCGGCCTGACAGGATTTGAGCTACCTCTGCTGACCGTCCGGCGACTCCGGCATCACGTCCGGCGCGGTGTTCTCCGGCTGCGCGTTATATCATGCAGCCCCTTTCACTCCGGCCTTGCAGGGTCTGAGCTACTTTTTCGACCTGTCCGGCGGCTCCGGTTTAACCTCCGGCTCCGCGTTCTCCGGCTGCTCCGCTAACTTCTCCGTGCGCCGCTTCTCTGCCGGATGCGTGTGNGCATGAACCTTCTGCAAGTGACCGATGGCCACCCGNGTATAGATCTGCGTGGTCTCCAGCTTCTCATGCCCGAGGATCGCCTGGATATGCCGCGTGTCNGCGCCGTTCTCCAGCATCTGTGTCGCCATCGNGTGGCGGAAGATATGACAGGCTCCGGCCTTCTTCAGGTGCGCCCCGCTGCGGATGGCGCGACCCGCCATCGCGGTTAAGGTGCCGTGCGCCAGCCCCGTCCCCTTATGGCTGATAAACAGGTGTCCGCTGTCGAACCGCTGCGCCAGACGCGGCCGCACGTCCTTCAGATAGCGCNCCAGCCACATCAGCGCCGTGTGACCGACCGGGACAACCCGGTCCTTACCGCCCTTGCCGCGCCGCACGTTGACCACGCCACGCGTGAAGTCCACGTCTGACAGCAGCAGCCCGGCCAGCTCCGAGCGCCTGATCCCGCTACTCCACAACAGTTCGAGGATGGCACGNTTACGCAGCCCCGGNGGCGTGCCCGCGTCCAGGCTCTGCAACACCCGCCGCGTTTCGGCCTCGCTGAACACCTGCGCCGGNAGCCGCCGCTCCTCCTTCGGCAGTTCCAGCTGCTCCGCCGGGCTGTACAGGATATGGTGGCGCTTCAGCAGCCAGCGGAACAGCATCCTGACGGCCGACAGCCGGTGCAGTTGGCTGTTCACGACCAGCTGTTTTCCATCCGCCCGGCGGTAGCCTTGCAGCCAGCGCTGGTACGCCTCCAGCACCGCCAGGCTCACCTGTGGCGCATACGTTATCCCGCGCGGTTCGCACCAGGCCAGGAACGCCNGCACCCGTTCGCCGTAGCCCTGCGCCGTACGGGCGCTGCGTCCGGCGACGACAAGATGCGCCAGCCAGCTTTCCGCCAGCTGCCGCAGCGTCTGTCCGTGCCGGCTGATATGGCTTTCTGTTGCGGTGGGGGGATTCGGTCTGGTCATGGCGGCACGTCCTGTGAGGTGACTGGGTTGAAGTGGACTGACGATACGATTTTACGCTGACTGGCGGAACAGGGCTTTTTGNACTGCCCCGACCGGTCTGGCGTTCAGCCCGGTAACGGCGTGGCCTGAGGCGGTTTTTCCTCACCCGACCGGCCGCCGNCCGCTGCCCGACCGGAGGCCGACTGCTGTGCTTCTGACCCCGACCGGAGGTGATCGTACTTCCTGTGAGGTGACTGGGTTGAAGTGGACTGACGATACGATTTTACGCTGACTGGCGGAACAGGGCTTTTTGNACTGCCCCGACCGGTCTGGCGTTCAGCCCGGTAACGGCGTGGCCTGAGGCGGTTTTTCCTCACCCGACCGGCCGCCGNCCGCTGCCCGACCGGAGGCCGACTGCTGTGCTTCTGACCCCGACCGGAGGTGATCGTACTGNGGGTCGATCAGCCCGCACAGGTGCGCNCCGTCCCCGTCTTCCCCGTCGAACAGCAGTTCGTACAGGAACGTCAGGCCGCGCCGGTGCAGCAGCAGGTACTCCATTTCAACCAGCCGCGCCAGGTGGATTTTCAGCTGCGTATCGCCCCAGCGCAGCGCATCACGCAGCATCNTGCGCGTGAACAGCCATTCGTGACGCGGCTGGCCGCAGTCCTTTATCCACTCCTGGATTAGCATCAGCAGCCTGCGCGTCTGCGGCGGCATCTCGTCCAGCGTGCGCCCGAGGATCTCATGTGCCAGCCGGTTCGCCAGCGCGATGTCTTCCCGCTCCACCTCGATATACTCGATAACCTCGCCGCGATGCGTGACCGTCTTGACCTCGCGCTGGTACTGGTGCAGCAGCGCCACGCTTTGGATCAGCGTCAGNTACTTCATATGGTCGCGCCGCGTGCGGGTTTTGTCNGACATAAACGTCAGCCGGGAAGCATACGGATTAACCACCTTCAGCGGCCTGATCAGCCGCTGCGCGTTCTGGTGCAGCCGCGTGACGTGCGCTTTTTCGCTGGTCATCAGCAGCCCTTCCAGCGTCTGGCCGTGGCGCTGCATGGCGTGGATCGCCTCGGTCTGTTCGCGCGACTCGTTGACCGTCAGCACCAGGCAGCGGTTCAGCAGCTCCTCGTCCACGTCGATNGCGGTGGTGGTGAGCATCAGCATCACCGGGCCTTTGACCCTGTACTGCTTTGTTACCAGGTTACCGGTGGCATCATCCTTGCCGGTGCTGGCGATGGTCAGTTCACCGTCNGACTGCAACAGCTTCAGCGCGTACGCCGCCTGGCGTACCCCTTCTTCTTCCGCTATCGCCAGGATCTTGTGCTGCAGNTTGCTTTCCCCGAGGTAGAACAGGCTCTGTCCGGTCATCGCGCTGTACTGCATCCGTTCCTCTTCCGGCATCAGCCCCAGCACCGCNTCCATCAGCGACGACTTGCCAGCCGCCGATGACGACTGGATCAGCACCGCCAGCGGNCGTTCCAGCCTGCGCGAGGTCGCCGCCAGGTAGGCGGCCAGCAGGTTGCCGGATTCGCCGACCACGCCACAGGCGGCCAGATCGTCGGTTATTCTGCCGCTAAGACGGGGATCGTTCAGCAGCGCCAGCGCCTCCGCCCGTTCGGCCTCCGTCAGTTCCGGGCCGCTCTCTTGCGCTTCCGGCTGCGCCGCGAGGTTCTCCAGCGCCAGCAGCACTTTGCCCAGCGAACGCCGCAGATCGTCTTCTGCCAGCCCCAGTTCCGCCGCCGCCTGGCGCACGTAGCCCGAGCGCGAACGGGCGCTGATCAGATCCAGCGAGTCGGCGAACGCCGCGCCGCTTTCCCGNTCCAGCACCTGAACGTTAAGCTTCATCACCGCCGCGCCCGGCTTCACCTGNGCCAGCCCGCGCACCCGCCAGCGCTGCGCCCCGAGGCCGATCGTTACTTCGCCTGCCTCACCGCGCTCGACGATAACGCCGGGATCTGAAGGGCTGGCGGCTAAAGCAGGGAGGGTTTCAGGCTCCGGCTCCGCTACCGGGGTTTCAACCCGCACCGCATCGCGCATCGGCTGCGCCGACTCAACCAGCAGCCCGAACTCCCGTTCCGGCTCCGCCACCCGGCACAGCCAGCCGTTGGCGTCCATCCCCTGTGGGAACACGATACGGAACGCGTCGATCTGCATGGCCGCCAGCTCCGCCGCCAGTCTGACCGCCGCCGCGTTGCCCGCCGCATCGTTATCAAAGGCGATCAGCACCTGCTTTGTACCGTGCTGCGCAAAGGCGTGACGGTGATCGCCGGTAAAGCCNTTCACCCCGTACGCCGCCGTCACGTTGCGCTGCCCGGCCACCCAGAACGACATGGCGTCGATCAGCGATTCGCACAGGATCACCGACTTTGANCCGATCAGCGCCTGCTCGTTCCANACCCCGCCGTGCTGCCCCGGCAGATAGAGATGGGCGGGCATGCCGCGCTGCGGCTTGTCGATTTTGCGCCCGTAGACCTCNCGGATCCGGCCGTGCAGATCGGCCACCGGCACCACCAGNCAGCCGGTAAAGTGCTCGTGACCGCTTTCACGCATGATGCCCAGTGCCTGAAGCCGCGCGCGGATCGCCGCGCCGTCCTTCAGCTTCTTTGGCGGCAGACGGTAGGCCAGCGTGCGGTTAGCGAAGCCCGGNCGGAACTGCGCCACTAANTCAGGATNGTTAAGGCGGCGCTTCTCAAGGTANGCGAGGGCCTCCGGCGCGTTCAGCAGCGTCTGGTGATAAAACGCGGTTACCCGCTCCAGCAGCGCCTGCCGCCCGGCTTCGTCGTCGGCGAACACGTCCGGCTCCGCCGCCGCAACCAGCGGCACCAGCGCCGGGTTTTCNCCCAGCTCCGCCCGCAGCCGCTCCACCGCCTTACGCAGACTGAGNTTTTCACTGTGCATCAGCCAGTCCAGCACCGAACCGCCCGCGTCACAGCCGAAGCAGTGATACAGGTTTTTCGCCGGGGAGATGACACAGGAGGGCGTTTTTTCATCGTGGAACGGGCACAGCGNCACCAGATCCTTACCGCGCTTAAACAGCTGCCGCCCCTGCGCCTGCACCACGGCGGCTAAAGAGACGGCGGCTTTCAGGTGCTGTAACTCTGCTTCCGGGATGCGGGCCATAACGGGAACTCCTGTAAAAACCTGTCAATAGGGTTAGGGTAAAAATAACTCCGTTGCAGAGTACCCTGTATTAGAGTATTGTCAACCGGGTTATTTAAAACAGGGAGTACTATCATGGCAATGTTAACGACAAGACAGCTACAGCAGGCCATGAACACTAAAGACGAAGCGTTTTTTAAGCAGCTTGGCGCAAGGATTGCGCAGTCACGCAAAGAACAGCAGCTGACACAGACGCAGCTGGCCGAACAGCTGGGGATTGCACAGCAGACGATGGCGCATTACGAGGGCGGGAAGCTGAAGGTTTCGGCGGCGCTGTTGCCACAACTGGCGCAGATCCTGAACCTGTCGCTGGATGAACTGCTGGGATTATCGGCACAGGGAAGAAGCGGCAAGCGTGGCCCGGCTTCGCGTCTGGAACAGCAGATCGAGATCATCAGTCAACTACCGCGAACCAAGCAGAAGCTGGTCTCTGAGATCCTCGATAACGTCATTGGAAAAACACAGTAATAACATTGAGATAGCGCAGTAATTAAGGGCGGCAACCCTTAATTACTGCTCACCATAATCAACTAAACGAGGTAGTTAATCATGGCTGAACACAATATTACGCCAGAAGTCACCATTTCAAAAACCCAGCGCCAGTATCAGGTGGGCTATGTCAGCGCCCGCCACCAGAACAGTAAAACAGGCATGACCACGTATTATTCGCGGCATCCCAGCCTGCACCTTAAGGGCGACTGGCTGAAAGAGGCGGGATTTGATACCGGAACGGGCGTCACGGTGAAGATCTCGGAGGGGTGCCTGATCCTGATCGCTGAGGGCAACGAGGTGCAGGAGTTACGGAAAGAACTTTATCAGGTTAAACAAGTGGTTAAGGGGATGAAAGCCGGGATATCCGGCGTACTGCGCGAGGTATAAAAATAAAAGCCGGGAATATCACTCATGATATTCCCGGCATGTAAATTATATATTATTCCAAAATAATTTATCAGTTGAACCAGTTGATTTAATAATTTCTGATGCTGTGCATTTTTTTTAAAAAATGAGAACCAACACCTCTAATAAACAATTCAAAATTATTGGCTACTGATGCCCAACCATCCATACCTTGCTCACTTGTAATAGCATGTACGTTTCCATTACAAGTATTAAGCAAAATAGTATAAGGGTCTGATATTGCTATACATATAATTCCATCAGGTCTATGCTGACCAATCCACCAATGGTTGAACTCATCATTATTTATTCTGGCTATCTTGTCTAAATAGTCACTACCATTGCCAAAAGATATATTACCCAATGAAAAATTATCTATATCATAACGCATTAAAAAGCCAACAAAATCATTTGGTAGATTAACGTTAAGATTACTTTCTGCAATCTTAAGGGTGCTCACCGGGGTTGTTCTTCTTTTTAAAATTAAATCATCCATTTCCCCATTAAATTTGGAAAACTTCTCATTTAGTTTGAGTTCAATTTCATCTATCGTTAATAGCATAGCTTTTGCCCTTATTTAGTATGCCAAACACCACCACTTCCGACATGAGTACTTCCAGGAACAGGTATAGCATACGCTCCAAAATCAACATGATGATGTATTATTGTATCCCCTTTATAATTAACATGCTCAGGAAATGCTTTTATCCATGCATCATCTATTTTTGGTGATAGTCCTAGCTCTTGTATTCTATATAAATTGCTATTGCTTAAGGAATCAGGCTGCAAATTAGTCCATTGCTTCCAAAATTCTTGGTTATTTCTTATACCACCATTTGAAGTAGGTATCCCTGATTCAAATGTTCGAGAATCTATTGAAAATGCGGGATCAGGTCTTCCAGGGAAACGAGGATCTACTCGTGTCTGATATGGATTGTCACCTCTAGCTATCCCTCCCTTACATAATCCCAGCGGATCGACCCACGTTAAAGGATTCGGCGCATAAGCATACAGGTTCATCCCACCCGACAGCCCCACCGGGTCTTNGGCGCTATCCCGACGGCATCGTACTTTTAAGGCGTCCTCAACCCGCGTGATGACTGGCTCCGGCAGACGGGCAATGCACTTTTTCAGCCGCCGNGTAACCCGGAAGCCCCGACGCGCCTTTTTGCCCGCGTACGCTACCGCCCGGCCGTGGCATCTGCGCCTGCACCGCAGCATCATACCAGCGCTTTCCGCTGCTGCAACGCCAGGTAAGGACGGTCATTATCAGGGCGGGNGGACGCGGTGCAGCTCGCTGCGCCGTGGACGGCCGTCTGCCGGGAGCGGGCTGGCGAAGCCCGCAAGCGCCGCATGGCGGCGCTCTGAGGCGCGGAAGGTTGAGGGAACGGCGGGTTTTGCATGGCAACACGGACAGGGGCGGGCAGCGGAAGCTGGCGAACGGGGAAGGAGCAACGCAGTGCGACCCCGTGCAGCCAGACGCAGCCGGGCGGGCATAAAGCCCTGCAAGCGGAGGCCGACAGGCCGACAACTGCCAGGGGGTTGACTGATGGCAACGCCACAGCCAGCGGCGATTAAGGGAACGGCGGATTTTGCATGCCAGCACGAACCAGGGCGGGCAGCGGAAGCTGGCGAACGGGGAAGGAGCAGCGCAGCGCGACCCCGTGCAGCCAGACGCAGCCGGGCGGGCATAAACTGTTTTGAGCGGAGGCCGTAAGGCCGACAACTGCCAGGGGTTTGCCGAAGACGGGGAAGAAGCCAGCGCCGCCAGGGATGGCGGCCACGCCCCGGCCAGGAACGCGGGGGCGCAAGACATAACGTGGATTATGCGAACCTGAGCCGCCGCGCCCGTGCTGCCCCGCCGCCCGCCGCGANGGTGCGCATAATCCCCCACGTTATGTTGAANGGACGGGAGCCGGGAACCGGCTTATGGAGAGAGGTGCGGCGGAAGCCCGGCGCACGGCCATTTACCCCCGCGCANGCTGAACGTGATGAAGGCAGATCGCACCAGGGAGGGTGCGCTCTGCCGGACTCCACAACCTGCGGCCTGACAGGATTTGAGCTACCTCTGCTGACCGTCCGGCGACTCCGGCATCACGTCCGGCGCGGTGTTCTCCGGCTGCGCGTTATATCATGCAGCCCCTTTCACTCCGGCCTTGCAGGGTCTGAGCTACTTTTTCGACCTGTCCGGCGGCTCCGGTTTAACCTCCGGCTCCGCGTTCTCCGGCTGCTCCGCTAACTTCTCCGTGCGCCGCTTCTCTGCCGGATGCGTGTGNGCATGAACCTTCTGCAAGTGACCGATGGCCACCCGNGTATAGATCTGCGTGGTCTCCAGCTTCTCATGCCCGAGGATCGCCTGGATATGCCGCGTGTCNGCGCCGTTCTCCAGCATCTGTGTCGCCATCGNGTGGCGGAAGATATGACAGGCTCCGGCCTTCTTCAGGTGCGCCCCGCTGCGGATGGCGCGACCCGCCATCGCGGTTAAGGTGCCGTGCGCCAGCCCCGTCCCCTTATGGCTGATAAACAGGTGTCCGCTGTCGAACCGCTGCGCCAGACGCGGCCGCACGTCCTTCAGATAGCGCGCCAGCCACATCAGCGCCGCGTTGCCCACCGGAACAACCCGATCCCTGCCGCCCTTGCCGCGCCGCACGTTNACCACGCCGCGCACCGCGTCCACATCCGACAGCAGCAGGTTCGCCAGCTCCGTNCGCCTGATCCCGGTGCTCCACAACAGTTCGAGGATGGCACGGTTACGCAGCCCCGGTGGCGTGCCCGCGTCCAGGCTCTGCAACACCCGCCGCGTTTCGGCCTCGCTGAACACCTGCGCCGGNAGCCGCCGCTCCTCCTTCGGCAGCGCCAGCAGTTCGGCGGGGTTGTACAGGATCACATGCCGTTGCAGCAGCCAGCGGAACAGCATTCTTATCGCCGTTAACACGCCAAGCTGGCTGTTCACGACCAGCTGTTTTCCATCCGCCCGGCGGTAGCCTTGCAGCCAGCGCTGGTACGCCTCCAGCACCGCCAGGCTCACCTGTGGCGCATACGTTATCCCGCGCGGTTCGCACCAGGCCAGGAACGCCCGCACCCGTTCGCGGTAGCCCTGCACCGTGCGCGGGCTGCGTCCGGCGACGACAAGATGCGCCAGCCAGCTTTCCGCCAGCTGCCGCAGCGTCTGTCCGTGCCGGCTGATATGGATTTCCGTTGCGGTGGGGGGGTTGGGTCTGGTCATGGCGGCACGTCCTGTGAGGTGACTGGGTTGAAGTGGACTGACGATACGATTTTACGCTGACTGGCGGAACAGGGCTTTTTGNACTGCCCCGACCGGTCTGGCGTTCAGCCCTGTTGTGCTGCGGCCTGAGGCGGTTTTTCCTCACCCGACCGGCCGCCGACCGCTGCCCGACCGGAGGCCGACTGCTGTGCTTCTGACCCCGACCGGAGGTGATCGTACTGNGGGTCGATCAGCCCGCACAGGTGCGCNCCGTCCCCGTCTTCCCCGTCGAACAGCAGTTCGTACAGGAACGTCAGGCCGCGCCGGTGCAGCAGCAGGTACTCCATTTCAACCAGCCGCGCCAGGTGGATTTTCAGCTGCGTATCGCCCCAGCGCAGCGCATCACGCAGCATCNTGCGCGTGAACAGCCATTCGTGACGCGGCTGGCCGCAGTCCTTTATCCACTCCTGGATTAACATCAGCAGTTTGCGCGTCTGCGGCGGCATCTCGTCCAGCGTGCGCCCGAGGATCTCATGTGCCAGCCGGTTCGCCAGCGCGATGTCTTCCCGCTCCACCTCGATATACTCGATAACCTCGCCGCGATGCGTGACCGTCTTCACTTCCCGCTGGTACTGGTGCAGCAGCGCCACCGACTGGATCAGCGTCAGATACTTCATATGGTCGCGCCGCGTGCGGGTTTTGTCTGACATAAACGTCAGTCGGGAAGCATACGGATTAACCACCTTCAGCGGTTTTAGCAGCCGCTGCGCGTTCTGGTGCAGCCGCGTGACGTGCGCTTTTTCGCTGGTCATCAGCAGCCCTTCCAGCGTCTGGCCGTGGCGCTGCATGGCGTGGATCGCCTCGGTCTGTTCGCGCGACTCGTTGACCGTCAGCACCAGGCAGCGGTTCAGCAGCTCCTCGTCCACGTCGATNGCGGTGGTGGTGAGCATCAGCATCACCGGGCCTTTNACCCTGTACTGCTTCGTTACCAGGTTACCGGTGGCNTCATCCTTGCCGGTGCTGGCGATGGTCAGTTCACCGTCNGACTGCAACAGCTTCAGCGCNTACGCCGCCTGGCGTACCCCTTCTTCTTCCGCTATCGCCAGGATTTTGTGCTGNAGGTTGCTTTCCCCGAGGTAGAACAGGCTCTGNCCGGTCATCGCGCTGTACTGCATGCGCTCCTCTTCCGGCATCAGATTCAGCACCGCNTCCATCAGCGACGACTTGCCCGCCGCCGACGACGACTGGATCAGCACCGCCAGCGGNCGTTCCAGCCTGCGCGAGGTCGCCGCCAGNTAGGCGGCCAGCAGGTTGCCGGATTCNCCGACCACGCCACAGGCGGCCAGATCGCCGGTTATTCTGCTGCTAAGGTCGGGATCGTTAAGCAGCGCCAGCGCCNCCGCCCGTTCGGCCTCCGTCAGTTGCGGCGCGTTCTCTTCCGGCTGCGGCTGCGCCGCGAGGTTCTCCAGCGCCAGCAGCACTTTGCCCAGCGAACGCCGCAGATCGTCTTCNGCCAGCCCCAGTTCCGTCGCCGCCTGGCGCACGTAACCGCCCCGGCTGCGGGCGCTGATCAGATCCAGCGAGTCGGCGAACGCCGCGCCGCTTTCCCGATCCAGCACCTGAAGGCTGAGCTTCATCACCGCCGCGCCCGGCTTCACCTGAGCCAGCCCGCGCACCCGCCAGCGCTGNGCCCCGAGGCTGATAAGCACCTCGCCCGCNTCGCCGCGTTCAACCACAACGCCCGGATCTGAAGGGCTGGCGGCTAAAGCAGGGAGGGTTTCAGGCTCCGGCTCCGCTACCGGGGTTTCAACCCGCACCGCATCGCGCATCGGCTGCGCCGACTCNACCAGCAGCCCGAACTCCCGTTCCGGCTCCGCCACCCGGCACAGCCAGCCGTTAGCATCCATCCCCTGTGGGAACACGATACGGAACGCGTCGATCTGCATGGCCGCCAGCTCCGCCGCCAGTCTGACCGCCGCCGCGTTGCCCGCCNCATCGTTATCAAAGGCGATCAGCACCTGNTTTATTTCATGCTGCGCAAAGGCCCGGCGGTGATCGTCGGTAAAGCCNTTCACCCCGTACGCCGCCGTCACGTTGCGCCAGCCCGCCACCCAGAATGACATGGCNTCGATCAGCGATTCGCACAGGATCACCGACTTTGANCCGATCAGCGCCTGCTCGTTCCACACCCCGCCGTGCTGCCCCGGCAGATAGAGATGNGCGGGCATGCCGCGCTGCGGCTTGTCGATTTTGCGCCCGTAGACCTCGCGGATCNGGCCGTGCAGNTCGGCCACCGGCACCACCAGNCAGCCGGTAAAGTGCTCGTGACCGCTTTCACGCATGATGCCCAGNGCCTGAAGCCGTGAGCGGATCGCCGCGCCGTCCTTCAGCTTCTTTGGCGGCAGACGGTAGGCCAGCGTGCGGTTAGCNAAGCCCGGACGGAACTGCGCCACTAAATCAGGATGGTTAAGGCGGCGCTTCTCAAGGTAGGCGAGGGCCTCCGGCGCATTAAGCAGGGTGTGATGATAGAACGCGGTTACCCGCTCCAGCAGCGCCTGCCGCCCGGCTTCGTCGTCGGCGAACNCGTCCGGCTGTGCGACCAGCGGCACCAGCGCCGGGTTTTCNCCCAGCTCCGCCCGCAGCCGCTCCACCGCCTTACGCAGACTGAGNTTTTCACTGTGCATCAGCCAGTCCAGCACCGAACCGCCCGCGTCACAGCCGAAGCAGTGATACAGGTTTTTCGCCGGGGAGATGACCATTGACGGCGTTTTCTCCTCGTGGAACGGGCACAGCGNCACCAGATCCTTACCGCGCTTAAACAGCTGCCGCCCCTGCGCCTGCACCACGGCGGCTAAAGAGACGGCGGCTTTCAGGTGCTGTAATTCCGTTTCTGCGATGCGTGCCATAAATAGGTTCCTTCAAAAACCTGTCAATAGGGTTTGGGTAAAAATAACTCGACAAGTATATACATCAGCTAGTAGTATTTACAACAGTTAAATGTAAAACATGGAGTAGATTATGGTCATCAGGTCTCAAAGGATTTCAGGTAAAACGACTATGGCCGCACCAATAAGCAACGAAGAACAGGTATTCATCACCGGACTGGGCAGAAGGATAACGGCGCTACGGAAGGATGCCGGGATGACACAGACGCAGGTTGCACAGGCGCTGAACGTCTCCCAGCAGGCCGTACAGGCATGGGAAGCCGGAAGACGGCGGATTCAGATATCCATACTCCCAGCTGTGGCAAGGCTGCTTTCTGTTTCTCTGGAAGATTTACTTGGCGAAGCGCCGGAGGAGAAGATCGCCCGTAAACGCGGTCCGGCTCCAAAGTGGCTACAGCTTATTGAAGAGATCGACAGTTTGCCGAAGGCAAAGCAGAAGATGATTTCGGAGATGTTAAGCGCTCTGCTTGTACAGGCGCGTAACTGACTGATTAATAACGCGGTAGCCAGAGGCTGTCACCTCTGACCACCGCTCACCACAAGCAACTANACGAGGTAGTTAATCATGGCTGAGCATGATTCTAAGTCAGAACGGGGAATTTCCAAAATGCAGCGGCGNGTTACCGTTGGCTACCGCCCGAAGGGCGGCGAACGCGANACGCCACAGGTCAGTATTGCGGGCAAGTGGCTGGCGGAAGCGGGATTTTCCGTGGGAACCGGCGTAAGCCTGGCGGTGCTGGACGGCTGTCTGCTGCTGATCCCCGACAGCCGCGAGGAGAGGCGGCTGCGGGCAATGGANCAGCAGCTGAAGGCACAGCAGCAGGAGCTGGAGCAGGCTAAAAAGCGGATGATCGAGATGCTGGCGTGAAGGGCGGCTGAAGGTAAGAGGCCGGAAGGATTGCCTCCGGCTTAAATTTATTTAGTGATGATAATATCTGGATACTTTTTTGATTTTATAAAATCTGAAAAATGTTCATGCCCAAATTTATCTCCATATTTTTCCATCATATTAATCGTATTATCGATAAAACTTGATAATTCCTTTAACTCATCGATAGTCACTTGTAACGATATTTCCTGAAGAGATATTAACTCACTGTCTTCATTCTCATATCCGTAGATTTTCATAATACCTCTCATGTTTAGTCTGGCGGTGTCCAACCGTGATTAATCAGCCATTTACGAGCTTTCTTGGTAGGGTTTGGCATACCACGATGCGCATCGTGGACACCGCCACTCACATTAGAAGAAGTCCCGTCAGAATAATGGACGTGAGCTTCCTGACCAGGAATATGACCTCTGTCAACACGCTCTATTTCCCTTGGGGCTTGCCCGCGTTCAACTTCTTTTTGCATTGAACCTGGTGATGATGGTTTACATTTAGTAAGGCCTAACGGATCGATCCAAGTTAACGGATTCGGCGCATAAGCATACAGGTTCATCCCTCCCGCCAGCCCCACCGGGTCTTGGGCGCTATCCCGACGGCATCGTACTTTTAAGGCGTCCTCAACCCGCGTGATGACTGGCTCCGGCAGACGGGCAATGCACTTTTTCAGCCGCCGNGTAACCCGGAAGCCCCGACGCGCCTTTTTGCCCGCGTACGCTACCGCCCGGCCGTGGCATCTGCGCCTGCACCGCAGCATCATACCAGCGCTTTCCGCTGCTGCAACGCCAGGTAAGGACGGTCATTATCAGGGCGGGNGGACGCGGTGCAGCTCGCTGCGCCGTGGACGGCCGTCTGCCGGGAGCGGGCTGGCGAAGCCCGCAAGCGCCGCATGGCGGCGCTCTGAGGCGCGGAAGGTTGAGGGAACGGCGGGTTTTGCATGGCAACACGGACAGGGGCGGGCAGCGGAAGCTGGCGAACGGGGAAGGAGCAACGCAGTGCGACCCCGTGCAGCCAGACGCAGCCGGGCGGGCATAAAGCCCTGCAAGCGGAGGCCGACAGGCCGACAACTGCCAGGGGGTTGACTGATGGCAACGCCACAGCCAGCGGCGATTAAGGGAACGGCGGATTTTGCATGCCAGCACGAACCAGGGCGGGCAGCGGAAGCTGGCGAACGGGGAAGGAGCAGCGCAGCGCGACCCCGTGCAGCCAGACGCAGCCGGGCGGGCATAAACTGTTTTGAGCGGAGGCCGTAAGGCCGACAACTGCCAGGGGTTTGCCGAAGACGGGGAAGAAGCCAGCGCCGCCAGGGATGGCGGCCCCACCTGATGTACAACGCGGGGGCGCAAGACATAACGTGGATTGTGCGAACCCGAGCCGCCGCGCCCGTGCTGCCCCGCCGCCCGCCGCGANGGTGCGCATAATCCCCCACGTTATGTTGAANGGACGGGAGCCGGGAACCGGCTTATGGAGAGAGGTGCGGCGGAAGCCCGGCGCACGGCCATTTACCCCCGCGCANGCTGAACGTGATGAAGGCAGATCGCACCAGGGAGGGTGCGCTCTGCCGGACTCCACAACCTGCGGCCTGACAGGATTTGAGCGACTTTTGATAACGCACTTACAGGCGCTTTCCTGCGTCACGATACACCTGTAACCTTTCTCTTTTTCCTGTCGCCACAACGAAGACAACCAGCTGTTCATCCTGAACCTGATATACCAGACGATAACCCGATGATTTCAGCTTTATTTTGTAGCAGTCCGGGTACTCTCTCAACCTGGCAGATTCCACCCTCGGGTTTACCAGCACTTCCGCCAGTTTCTTTTTGAACTGCTCCCGAACCGTTGCGCCCAGTTTTTTCCACTCTTTTAAGGCTCTGGGATCGAAGACCAGTTCATAGCTCATCCAGCGTGACCCTTATTCCCTTCTGTGGCGATGCCAGCCTTTCGCGCACCGTTTTGAGCAGCGCGTCCTCTTCATCGCTGACCGTCAGCGTTTTCAGCGGCAGACGTTCATTTTCCGCTATATACTGGAACAGCAGCCGGACCGCCTCTGTTGGTGATACATCCAGTTCATCCAGGACTGCGTAAGCTTTGCTTTTCAGCTTGTCATCCAGCCGCACGTTTAATGTTGCCATGATGTCTCTCCCGTAATGAGTTAACTGTAATGCATTATAGCATTACACGCATTCCATCACTCCTTTTTTTACGTGCTGTGACGGAGAAGATTAGCCTTTCTTCGCCGTACTGCCTGCCGGACTCCACANCCTGCGGCCTGACAGGATTTGAGCTACCTCTGCTGACCGTCCGGCGACTCCGGCATCACGTCCGGCGCGGTGTTCTCCGGCTGCGCGTTATATCATGCAGCCCCTTTCACTCCGGCCTTGCAGGGTCTGAGCTACTTTTTCGACCTGTCCGGCGGCTCCGGTTTAACCTCCGGCTCNGCGTTCTCCGGCTGCTCCGCTAACTTCTCCGTGCGCCGCTTCTCTGCCGGATGCGTGTGNGCATGAACCTTCTGCAAGTGACCGATGGCCACCCGNGTATAGATCTGCGTGGTCTCCAGCTTCTCATGCCCCAGTATTGCCTGGATATGCCGCGTGTCNGCGCCGTTCTCCAGCATCTGTGTCGCCATCGNGTGGCGGAAGATATGACAGGCTCCGGCCTTCTTCAGGTGCGCACCCTCACGGATGGCACGGCCCGCCATCGCGGTCAGGGTGCCGTGCGCCAGCCCAGTCCCCTTATGGCTGATAAACAGGTGNCCGCTGTCGAACCGCTGCGCCAGCCGTGGCCGCACGTCCTTCAGATAGCGCCCCAGCCACATCAGCGCCGCGTGACCGACCGGGACAACCCNGTCCTTACCGCCCTTGCCGCGCCGCACGTTGACCACGCCACGCGTGAAGTCCACGTCTGACAGCAGCAGCCCGGCCAGCTCCGAGCGCCTGATCCCGCTACTCCACAACAGTTCGAGGATGGCACGGTTACGCAGCCCCGGTGGCGTGCCCGCGTCCAGGCTCTGCAACACCCGCCGCGTTTCGGCCTCGCTGAACACCTGCGCCGGNAGCCGCCGCTCCTCCTTCGGCAGCGCCAGCAGTTCGGCGGGGTTGTACAGGATCACATGCCGTTGCAGCAGCCAGCGGAACAGCATTCTTATCGCCGTTAACACGCCAAGCTGGCTGTTCACGACCAGCTGTTTTCCATCCGCCCGGCGGTAGCCTTGCAGCCAGCGCTGGTACGCCTCCAGCACCGCCAGGCTCACCTGTGGCGCATACGTTATCCCGCGTGGTTCGCACCAGGNCAGGAACGCCCGCACCCGTTCGCGGTAGCCCTGCACCGTGCGCGGGCTGCGTCCGGCGACGACAAGATGCGCCAGCCAGCTTTCCGCCAGCTGCCGCAGCGTCTGTCCGTGCCGGCTGATATGGNTTTCCGTTGCGGTGGGGGGATTCGNTCTGGTCATGGCGGCACGTCCTGTGAGGTGACTGGGTTGAAGTGGACTGACGGTATGATTTTGCCCGTGCTGGCGGAACAGGGCTTTTTGCACTGCCCCAACTTGCCAGGTATTCAGGCCAGTAGTGGCAAGGCCTGCGGGAGATTTTCATTACCCCAACTTAGCGCCAACTTAGCCCCAACCTGAGGCCAACTTGCTGCCGCTCTTCTACAACTTGCGCATATCATACGCACGCCTCGTCCGGCTCTATCAGGCCGCACAGGTGCGCACCGTCACCGCTGCCGTCCCATAACAGTTCGTATTGCAGCAGGTGCCCACGGCTGCCGCCGTGAACCAGCAGGTATTCCATTTCAGCCAGCCGCAGACAGTGAACCTTGAGCTGGTTATCACTCCAGCGCGTTACCTCGCGGATCTCACGCCGGGTAAAGCGCACTTCACCCGGTTTACAGCGCCGTGCCGCCGCCCGTTCACTGACCATCGTTTGTATCAGTAACAACAACTTGCGCGTCTGCGGCGGCATCTCGTCCAGCGTGCGCCCGAGGATNTCATGTGCCAGACGGTTCGCCAGCGCGATGTCTTCCCGCGTCACCTCGATATANGCCAGCGCTTCGCCGCGATGCGTGACCGTCTTCACTTCCCGCTGGTACTGGTGCAGCAGCGCCACCGACTGGATCAGCGTCAGATACTTCATATGGTCGCGCCGCGTGCGGGTTTTGTCTGACATAAACGTCAGTCGGGAAGCATACGGATTAACCACCTTCAGCGGTTTTAGCAGCCGCTGCGCGTTCTGGTGCAGCCGCGTGACGTGCGCTTTTTCGCTGGTCATCAGCAGCCCTTCCAGCGTCTGGCCGTGGCGCTGCATGGCGTGGATCGCCTCGGTCTGTTCGCGCGACTCGTTGACCGTCAGCACCAGGCAGCGGTTCAGCAGCTCCTCGTCCACGTCGATGGCGGTGGTGGTGAGCATCAGCATNACCGGGCCTTTCACCGTATATTGCTTCGTCACCAGGTTACCGGTGGCCTCATCCTTGCCGGTGCTGGCNATGGTCAGTTCACCGTCCGACTGCAACAGCTTCAGCGCNTACGCCGCCTGGCGTACCCCTTCNTCTTCCGCTATCGCCAGGATTTTGTGCTGCAGGTTGCTTTCCCCGAGGTAGAACAGGCTCTGTCCGGTCATCGCGCTGTACTGCATGCGCTCCTCTTCCGGCATCAGCCCCAGCACCGCNTCCATCAGCGACGACTTGCCCGCCGCAGACGATGACTGGATCAGCACCGCCAGCGGNCGTTCCAGCCTGCGCGAGGTCGCCGCCAGGTAGGCGGCCAGCAGGTTGCCGGATTCGCCGACCACGCCACAGGCGGCCAGATCGTCGGTTATTCTGCCGCTAAGATCGGGACAACGCAGCAGCGCCAGCGCCGCCGCCCGTTCCTGCTCCGTCAGTTGCGGCGCGCTCTCTTCCGGCTGCGGCTGCGCCGTCAGGTTCTCCAGCGCCAGCAGCACTTTGCCCAGCGAACGCCGCAGATCGTCTTCTGCCAGCCCCAGNTCCGCCGCCGCCTGGCGCACNTAACCGCCCCGGCTGCGGGCGCTGATCAGATCCAGCGAGTCGGCGAACGCCGCGCCGCTTTCCCGNTCCAGCACCTGAACGTTAAGCTTCATCACCGCCGCGCCCGGCTTNACCTGCGCCAGCCCGCGCACCCGCCAGCGCTGCGCCCCGAGGCCGATAAGCACCTCGCCCGCTTCGCCGCGCTCCACGACAACGCCGGGATCTGAAGGGCTGGCGGCTAAAGCAGGGAGGGTTTCAGGCACAACCATTTCAGGNACCGTCACCGCATCGCGCATCGGCTGCGCCGACTCAACCAGCAGCCCGAACTCCCGTTCCGGCTCCGCCACCCGGCACAGATAACCGTTAGCATCCATTCCGGCGGGGAACACGATACGGAACGTGTCGATCTGCATCTGAACCAGCTCCGCCGCCAGTCTGACCGCCGCCNCGTTGCCCGCCGCATCGTTATCAAAGGCGATCAGCACCTGCTTNATTTCATGCTGCGCAAAGGCCCGGCGGTGATCGTCAGTAAAGCCGTTCACCCCATACGCCGCCGTCACGTTGCGCCAGCCCGCCACCCAGAANGACATGGCGTCGATCAGCGATTCGCACAGGATCACCGACTTTGANCCGATCAGCGCCTGCTCGTTCCACACCCCGCCGTGCTGCCCCGGCAGATAGAGATGGGCGGGCATGCCGCGCTGCGGCTTGTCGATTTTGCGCCCGTAGACCTCGCGGATCCGGCCGTGCAGATCGGCCACCGGCACCACCAGNCAGCCGGTAAAGTGCTCGTGACCGCTTTCACGCATGATGCCCAGNGCCTGAAGCCGCGCGCGGATCGCCGCGCCGTCCTTCAGCTTCTTNGGCGGCAGACGGTAGGCCAGCGTGCGGTTAGCGAAGCCCGGCTTAAAGGCAGCAACTAATTCAGGATGATGCAGGCGGCGCTTCTCAAGGTAAGCGANGGCCTCCGGCGCGTTCAGCAGCGTCTGGTGATAAAACGCCGTCACCCGCTCCAGCAGCGCCTGCCGCCCGGCTTCGTCGTCGGCGAACACGTCCGGCTCCGCCGCCGCAACCAGCGGCACCAGCGCCGGGTTTTCCCCCAGCTCCGCCCGCAGCCGCTCNACCGCCTTACGCAGACTGAGNTTTTCACTGTGCATCAGCCAGTCCAGCACCGAACCGCCCGCGTCACAGCCGAAGCAGTGATACAGGTTTTTCGCCGGGGAGATGACCATTGACGGCGTTTTCTCCTCGTGGAACGGGCACAGCGNCACCAGATCCTTACCGCGCTTAAACAGCTGCCGCCCCTGCGCCTGCACCACGGCGGCTAAAGAGACGGCGGCTTTCAGGTGCTGTAATTCCGTTTCTGCGATGCGTGCCATAAATAGGTTCCTTCAAAAACCTGTCAATAGGGTTTGGGTAAAAATAACTCGACGCCAATATACCACATAATGTAGTATGTACAACATATCGTAGTAAACTATAAGGTAAGTTATGGCTGTCTTATTACATTCAGGAACAACGACAGCTATGGCTATCAGCGACGAAGAGCGCGATTTTTTCATTGCGTTGGGCGAACGGATGACCCGGTTACGCAAGGAGCAAGGGATTACGCAGTCTGAACTGGCGGATAAACTGAACGTTTCTCAACAGACAGTTCAGGCATGGGAGGCGGGGCGCAGGAGGATCAAGGTTTCATCACTCCCTTTTGTGGCGCAGATTTTTTCAGTTCCCCTGGAAGAGTTGTTCGGGGGATCACCGGAGAAGGTACTGCGCAAGCGCGGCCCAACGGCCAAATGGCAGCAGCTAATCGAAGAGGTCGACGACCTGCCCAAAGCAAAGCAGAAGATGATTGCAGAGATGTTGACCGCACTGATCGCTCAAGCGCGTAACTGAAAGATATTTAACGCGGCGCTACCGTGCTCGAACACGATAACGCCGCTNACCATAAGCAACTAAACGAGGTAGTTAATCATGGCTGAGCATGATTCTAAGTCAGAACGGGGAATTTCCAAAANGCAGCGGCGCGTTATCGTCGGCTACCGCCCGAAGGGGGGAGAACGCGATACGCCACAGGTCAGTATTGCGGGCAAGTGGCTGGCGGAGGCGGGATTTGCGGTGGGAACCGGCGTCAGCCTGACGGTGCTGGACGGCTGTCTGCTGCTGATCCCCGACAGCCGCGANGAGAGGCGGCTGCGGGCGATGGAACAGCAGCTGAAAGCGCAGCAGCAGGAGCTGGAGCAGGCTAAGCAGCGGATGATCGCCATGCTGGCGTGACGGGCGGCTGAAGGTAAAAAAGCCGGAAGGATCTGTGGGGATCGCTTCCGGCTTTAACATTTATATTTCTATTTCGTAAAGATTATCTATAAATTCGTTAAAGCTTGGTGATATTAAGTGGACATTATCCATTCTCGGTATATCTCCATCCTCTGATTCAAATTCATGATCCCAAAAATAAACACTTGATTCATCGCGATCAACCTCGACTAAAATTAAGTTTCCGCCGGGATCTTTGGCTACAGGGAGATAACTTTTAGGGATGCGATTCTTATAGGTTGAATAATATTCAATAATACCTTCATTCTTTGAATCACTAATTCCAAAAAACTTATCTACACTTGACCCATCGCCACCATCAGCAAAATCAAAACCGTCTGGTTCAGGATAACCACCATTGTGTTTTTTGAGGAACTCTCTGTAATCTTTAGGTAAATTAACACCTAGCTGATTTTCCAAGCTAACAAGTTCCTGCTCGCTTAAAACACCTTTTGAATCATGTATTAGTGCCATAGAATTATCGTCCTGTCGCTATGCCGCCAGTATGTTTGATAGCAGCGTGTATATCAGTTGGTATTAACTGCATATAACCCGAGTCTTGGTGATGATGCCAGGTATAATCATCCGGCCTTGGATTCCCCCTGCCATAACCAACAGCTTTATCTGCACGAGCAAAATCAATACCACGAGTTCT
Organism: Erwinia pyrifoliae DSM 12163; assembly: GCF_000026985.1. Classification (NCBI taxonomy): domain Bacteria; kingdom Pseudomonadati; phylum Pseudomonadota; class Gammaproteobacteria; order Enterobacterales; family Erwiniaceae; genus Erwinia; species Erwinia pyrifoliae. The sequence goes on along the minus strand of NC_017390.1, from coordinate 3,454,359 downwards.
ACCTAGCTCAATACGCACATTATTTATCGAGTATCTTGTAAAGTCAGGGAAACCAGCATGGTTAAAAGGAACACTGTGTGGATATTTATTCCGTATTTCGACAGGTAAGTTTTCCAGAGGATACATTTTACCTGCAAATTTACTGTTAATTGGCATCCTTCCATTAACTGCTTTGACCATCTTGGATGATAAACCGCACTTCGCCAGCCCCAGCGGATCCACCCACCCATANGGATTCGGCGCATAAGCATACAGGTTCATCCCTCCCGCCAGCCCCACCGGGTCTTGGGCGCTATCCCGACGGCATCGTACTTTTAAGGCGTCCTCAACCCGCGTGATGACTGGCTCCGGCAGACGGGCAATGCACTTTTTCAGCCGCCGCGTAACCCCGAGACCCCGACGCGCCTTTTTGCCCGCGCACGCTACCGCCAGGCCGTGGCGTCTGCGCCTGCACCGCTGCATCATACCAGCGCTTTACGCTGCTGCAACGCCAGGTAAGGACGGTCATTATCAGGGCGGGTGGACGCGGTGCAGCTCGCTGCGCCGTGGACGGCCGTCTGCCGGGCGCGGGCTGGCGAAGCCCGCAGGCGCTGCGGCGCTCCGGGGCGCGGAAGGTTGAGGGGGCGGTGGTTTTGCATGGCAACACGGACAGGGGCGGGTAGCGGAAGCTGGCCGGAACGGGAACGAGCAAGGAGGAACGACTGCGAGCCGTTACGGACAGACGCAGCCGGGCGGGCATAAAGCCCTGCAAGCGGAGGCCGACAGGCCGACAACTGCCAGGGGGTTGACTGATGGCAACGCCACAGCCAGCGCCGCCAGGGATGGCGGCCCCACCTGATGTACAACGCGGGGGCGCAAGACATAACGTGGATTGTGCGAACCCGAGCCGCCGCGCCCGTGCTGCCCCGCCGCCCGCCGCGAGGGTGCGCATAATCCCCCACGTTATGTTGAACGGACGGAAGCCGGGAACCGGCTCACGGAGAGATGCGCCGCTGAAGCCCGGCGCACGGCCGTTTACCCCCGCGCACGCTGAACGTGATGAAGGCAGATCGCACCAGGGAGGGTGCGCTCTGCCGGACTCCACAACCTGCGGCCTGACAGGATTTGAGCTACCTCTGCTGACCGTCCGGCGACTCCGCTGTAACCTCCGGCGCGGTGTTCTCCGGCTCCGCGCTGTCCGGCTGCTCCGCTAACTTCTCCGTACGCCGCTTCTCCGCCGGATGCGTGTGAGCATGAACCTTCTGCAAGTGACCGATGGCCACCCGNGTATAGATCTGCGTGGTCTCCAGCTTCTCATGCCCCAGTATTGCCTGGATATGCCGCGTATCTGCCCCGTTCTCCAGCATCTGTGTCGCCATCGAGTGGCGGAAGATATGACAGGCTCCCGCCTTTTTCAGGTGCGCACCCTCACGGATGGCACGGCCCGCCATCGCCGTTAAGGTGCTGCGCCCCAGCCCCGTTCCCTTATGGCTGATAAACAGATGTCCGCTGTCGAACCGCTGCGCCAGCCGTGGCCGCACGTCCTTCAGATAGCGCCCCAGCCATATCAGCGCCGTGTGACCGACCGGAACAACCCGATCCCTGCCGCCCTTGCCGCGCCGCACGTTCACCACGCCGCGCACCGCGTCCACATCCGACAGCAGCAGGTTCGCCAGCTCCGTACGCCTGATCCCCGTACTCCACAACAGTTCGAGGATGGCACGATTACGCAACCCCGGCGGCGTGCCCGCGTCCAGGCTCTGCAACACCCGCCGTGTTTCCGCCTCGCTGAACACCTGCGCCGGAAGCCGCCGCTCCTCCTTTGGCAGCGCCAGCAGTTCAGCCGGGTTATACAGGATATGGTGCCGTTGCAGCAGCCAGCGCAGCAGCATCCTTATCGCCGATAACAGGTGCCGCTGCCCGTTTACCGCCAGCAGTGTTCCATCCGCCTTACGGTAGCCGCGAAGATAACGCTGATAGCTTTCCAGCACCGCCAGGCTTACCTGGGGCGCGTACCTTATCCCGCGCGGTTCGCACCAGGCCAGGAACGCCAGCACCCGTTCGCGGTATCCCTGCACCGTGCGCGGGCTGCGTCCGGCGGCGGCAAGGTGCGCCAGCCAGCTTTCTGCCAGCCGGCGCAGCGTCTGACCCTGCCGGCTGATATGGCTTTCTGTTGCGGTGGGGGGATTCGGTCTGGTCATGGCGGCACGTCCTGCGAAGTGGATTGACGATACGATTTTGGCTTGATGGCCGGAACAGTGCTTTTTGCCCCTCCCCGACCGGTTTGGCGTTCAGCCCATGCGTGGTGCGGCCTGAAGCCGTTTTTCCCCACCCGACCGACCGCCGACCGCTGCCCGACCGGAGGCCGACCGTCAGGCTTCTGACCCCGACCGGAGGTGATCGTACTGTGGGTCGATCAGCCCGCACAGGTGCGCCCCGTCCCCGTCTTCCCCGTCGAACAGCAGTTCGTACAGGAACGTCAGACCACGCCGGTGCAGCAGCAGATACTCCATTTCAACCAGCCGCGCCAGGTGGATTTTCAGCTGCGTATCCCCCCAGCGCAGTGCGTCACGCAGCATCCTGCGCGTGAACAACCATTCGTTACGCGGCTGGCCGCACTCCCTTATCCACTCCTGGATCAGCATCAGCAGCCTGCGCGTCTGCGGCGGCATCTCGTCCAGCGTGCGCCCGAGGATCTCATGCGCCAGACGGTTCGCCAGCGCGATGTCTTCCCGCGTCACCTCGATATAGGCCAGCGCTTCGCCGCGATGCGTGACCGTCTTGACCTCGCGCTGGTACTGGTGCAGCAGCGCCACGCTTTGGATCAGCGTCAGATACTTCATATGGTCGCGCCGCGTGCGGGTTTTGTCTGACATAAACGTCAGTCGCGAGGCGTACGGATTAACCACCTTCAGCGGCCTGATCAGCCGCTGCGCGTTCTGGTGCAGCCGCGTGACGTGCGCCTTTTCACTGGTCATCAGCAGTCCTTCCAGCGTCTGCCCGTGGCGCTGCATCGCGTGGATCGCCTCCGTCTGCTCCCGACTTTCGTTCACCGTCAGCACCAGGCAGCGGTTCAGCAGCTCCTCGTCCACGTCGATNGCGGTGGTGGTGAGCATCAGCATCACCGGGCCTTTGACCCTGTACTGCTTCGTCACCAGGTTCCCGGTGGCATCATCCTTGCCGGTGCTGGCGATGGTCAGTTCACCGTCTGACTGCAACAGCTTCAGCGCGTACGCCGCCTGGCGTACCCCTTCTTCTTCCGCTATCGCCAGGATCTTGTGTTGCAGGTTGCTTTCCCCGAGGTAGAACAGGCTCTGTCCGGTCATCGCCGAGTACTGCATCCGCTCCTCTTCCGGCATCAGCCCCAGCACCGCATCCATCAGCGACGACTTGCCAGCCGCCGATGACGACTGGATCAGCACCGCCAGCGGTCGTTCCAGCCTGCGCGAGGTCGCCGCCAGGTAGGCGGCCAGCAGATTGGTGGATTCGCCGACCACGCCACAGGCGGCCAGATCGTCGGTGATTCTGCCACTAAGGTCGGGATCGTTAAGCAGCGCCAGCGCCGCCGCCCGTTCGGCCTCCGTCAGTTCCGGCGCTGTCTCTTCCGGCTGCGGGGCCAGGTTCTCCAGCGCCAGCAGCACTTTTCCCAGCGAACGCCGCACGTCGTCTTCTGCCAGCCCCAGTTCCGTCGCCGCCTGGCGCACGTAACCGCCCCGGCTGCGGGCGCTGATCAGATCCAGCGAGTCGGCGAACGCCGCGCCGCTTTCCCGATCCAGCACCTGAAGGCTGAGCTTCATCACCGCCGCGCCCGGCTTCACCTGAGCCAGCCCGCGCACCCGCCAGCGCTGCGCCCCGAGGCCGATCGTTACTTCGCCTGCCTCACCGCGCTCGACGATAACGCCGGGATCTGAAGGGCTGGCGGCTAAAGCAGGGAGGGTTTCAGGCACAACCATTTCAGGCACCGTCACCGCATCGCGCATCGGCTGCGCCGACCCGGCCAGCAGCCCGAACTCCTGTTCCGGCTCCGCCACCCGGCACAGATAACCGTTGGCGTCCATTCCGGCGGGGAACACGATGCGGAACGTGTCGATCTGCATGGCCGCCAGCTCCGCCGCCAGTCTGACCGCCGCCGCGTTGCCCGCCGCATCGTTATCAAAGGCGATCAGCACCTGTTTTATTTCATGCTGCGCAAAGGCCCGGCGGTGATCGTCGGTAAAGCCATTCACCCCGTACGCCGCCGTCACGTTGCGCTGCCCGGCCACCCAGAACGACATGGCGTCGATCAGCGATTCGCACAGGATCACCGACTTTGANCCGATCAGCGCCTGCTCGTTCCACACCCCGCCGTGCTGCCCCGGCAGATAGAGATGGGCGGGCATGCCGCGCTGCGGCTTGTCGATTTTGCGCCCGTAGACCTCGCGGATCCGGCCGTGCAGATCGGCCACCGGCACCACCAGACAGCCGGTAAAGTGCTCGTGACCGCTTTCACGCATGATGCCCAGTGCCTGAAGCCGCGCGCGGATCGCCGCGCCGTCCTTCAGCTTCTTTGGCGGCAGACGGTAGGCCAGCGTGCGGTTAGCGAAGCCCGGGCGGAACTGCGCCACTAATTCAGGATAGTTAAGGCGGCGCTTCTCAAGGTAAGCGAGGGCCTCCGGCGCGTTCAGCAGCGTCTGGTGATAAAACGCGGTTACCCGCTCCAGCAGCGCCTGCCGCCCGGCTTCGTCGTCGGCGAACACGTCCGGCTGTGCGACCAGCGGCACCAGCGCCGGGTTTTCCCCCAGCTCCGCCCGCAGCCGCTCCACCGCCTTACGCAGACTGAGNTTTTCACTGTGCATCAGCCAGTCCAGCACCGAACCGCCCGCGTCACAGCCGAAGCAGTGATACAGGTTTTTCGCCGGGGAGATGACACAGGAGGGCGTTTTTTCATCGTGGAACGGGCACAGCGNCACCAGATCCTTACCGCGCTTAAACAGCTGCCGCCCCTGCGCCTGCACCACGGCGGCTAAAGAGACGGCGGCTTTCAGGTGCTGTAATTCCGTTTCTGCGATGCGTGCCATGCCACATTCCTCTAAAAAATACGTCAAGGTCATTATTGACCTATAATATACGAGTCAATATAATTCCTTCAAGGGCTAATTTTAAAAGGGCGTTTATCATGTGGGGCAAAGAACTTAACTGGTTTTGTGTATCCATGACTGATTTCGGTAAGCGTCTCGCTGCCCTGCGCAAAGAACGGCAGCTAACACAGATAGAACTGGCTAATTTGCTGGATATCCAGCCCCGTATGCTGGGGCGCTGGGAGCAAGGACAGGTTAAGCCACAGTTTGATTACATCATTAAGTTGGCTCAATTTCTTGAGGTCAGCACTGACTATATGCTTTTAGGAGAAGAAGATACGGCAGCACCCGTTTTTGATATTAAAAACAAGCGGTTAAAAGAGTTGTGTAAACAGGTTGATGGGTTAAAAACGGAAGATCAGGACATGATTTGTCATTTTCTGGATATGGCAATCACACAAGAGAAAGTCAGACAAGCGATCAAGCTAACACGCTGATATTTAACGCGACTGCTACAGGAGGCAACCTGTAACAGCCGCTAACCATAAGCAACTAAACGAGGTAGTTAATCATGGCTGAGCATGATTCTAAGTCAGAACGGGGAATTTCCAAAATGCAGCGGCGCGTTACCGTCGGCTACCGCCCGAAGGGCGGCGAACGCGATACGCCACAGGTCAGCATCACGGGCAAGTGGCTGGCGGAGGCGGGATTTGCGGTGGGAACCGGCGTCAGCCTGACGGTGCTGGACGGCTGTCTGCTGCTGATCCCCGACAGCCGCGAGGAGAGGCGGCTGCGGGCAATGGAGCAGCAGCTGAAGGCACAGCAGCAGGAGCTGGAACAGACTAAGCAGCGAATGATCGCCATGCTGGCGTGAAGGGTGGCTGAAGGTAAAAAGCCGGAAGGATCTGTGGGGATCGCTTCCGGCTTTAATTTAATCCTTAGTTGGTATCCAAATAATTATCTACAGATTTTTCTATTTTGTCTAAAACATCTGTTATTGGATTAAGATAATCGCTATACATTTCCGCATAGCGACGAGCAAAGCCTCTTAATGGATTATTGACCAGATCATTACCCAACACTTTTCCCTTCAATTTTTTTAAATCATCAATAAATACTTTTAAACCGCTTTTACCTTCACTATTCATTGAAGCCTCTACATAATTAGAGGCTTTATCAATTTCAGACAAAAGTTCATTTTTATCCACAATTTAAATTCCTGTTATAAAAATCTGACATCACTTATCCAACTTGTAGGATAGCCATGTGGTAACAATATTTGGTCAGCCCCTCCCTGGAGTTTTGCACCAGAGAGCATAACTTGCTGTTCAACCTTGCCGACCTGAAGGATTGTTCCTTTAGGTACAGTAATAGTAGCTTCAAACTGTCGCGTATTTTTCCATTCTGGTAAAAGTGCCGAATCAATTTTGGCTTGTATTTTATTCAACGCTGGTGATGTACTAACAAATGATCCGTCTATTTTCGCATTACCACCGAACACACGATATAAATTCACTTCATCAGTTGTTCTTACCGTTTTATATTCGCCATTCTTGAAAGAATCTTTAATCCAATCAGGTAAATTAGCCTTATCGACTTCTTTATATTTTCCTTCCAGTGCACACTTACTTAACCCCAGCGGATCAACCCACCCATACGGATTCGGCGCATAAGCATACAGGTTCATCCCTCCCGCCAGCCCCACCGGGTCTTGGGCGCTATCCCGACGGCATCGTACTTTTAAGGCGTCCTCAACCCGCGTGATGACTGGCTCCGGCAGACGGGCAATGCACTTTTTCAGCCGCCGCGTAACCCCGAGACCCCGACGCGCCTTTTTGCCCGCGCACGCTACCGCCAGGCCGTGGCGTCTGCGCCTGCACCGCTGCATCATACCAGCGCTTTACGCTGCTGCAACGCCAGGTAAGGACGGTCATTATCAGGGCGGGTGGACGCGGTGCAGCTCGCTGCGCCGTGGACGGCCGTCTGCCGGGCGCGGGCTGGCGAAGCCCGCAGGCGCTGCGGCGCTCCGGGGCGCGGAAGGTTGAGGGGGCGGTGGTTTTGCATGGCAACACGGACAGGGGCGGGTAGCGGAAGCTGGCCGGAACGGGAACGAGCAAGGAGGAACGACTGCGAGCCGTTACGGACAGACGCAGCCGGGCGGGCATAAAGCCCTGCAAGCGGAGGCCGACAGGCCGACAACTGCCAGGGGGTTGACTGATGGCAACGCCACAGCCAGCGCCGCCAGGGATGGCGGCCCCACCTGATGTACAACGCGGGGGCGCAAGACATAACGTGGATTGTGCGAACCCGAGCCGCCGCGCCCGTGCTGCCCCGCCGCCCGCCGCGAGGGTGCGCATAATCCCCCACGTTATGTTGAACGGACGGAAGCCGGGAACCGGCTCACGGAGAGATGCGCCGCTGAAGCCCGGCGCACGGCCGTTTACCCCCGCGCACGCTGAACGTGATGAAGGCAGATCGCACCAGGGAGGGTGCGCTCTGCCGGACTCCACAACCTGCGGCCTGACAGGATTTGAGCTACCTCTGCTGACCGTCCGGCGACTCCGCTGTAACCTCCGGCGCGGTGTTCTCCGGCTCCGCGCTGTCCGGCTGCTCCGCTAACTTCTCCGTACGCCGCTTCTCCGCCGGATGCGTGTGAGCATGAACCTTCTGCAAGTGACCGATGGCCACCCGNGTATAGATCTGCGTGGTCTCCAGCTTCTCATGCCCCAGTATTGCCTGGATATGCCGCGTATCTGCCCCGTTCTCCAGCATCTGTGTCGCCATCGAGTGGCGGAAGATATGACAGGCTCCCGCCTTTTTCAGGTGCGCACCCTCACGGATGGCACGGCCCGCCATCGCCGTTAAGGTGCTGCGCCCCAGCCCCGTTCCCTTATGGCTGATAAACAGATGTCCGCTGTCGAACCGCTGCGCCAGCCGTGGCCGCACGTCCTTCAGATAGCGCCCCAGCCATATCAGCGCCGTGTGACCGACCGGAACAACCCGATCCCTGCCGCCCTTGCCGCGCCGCACGTTCACCACGCCGCGCACCGCGTCCACATCCGACAGCAGCAGGTTCGCCAGCTCCGTACGCCTGATCCCCGTACTCCACAACAGTTCGAGGATGGCACGATTACGCAACCCCGGCGGCGTGCCCGCGTCCAGGCTCTGCAACACCCGCCGTGTTTCCGCCTCGCTGAACACCTGCGCCGGAAGCCGCCGCTCCTCCTTTGGCAGCGCCAGCAGTTCAGCCGGGTTATACAGGATATGGTGCCGTTGCAGCAGCCAGCGCAGCAGCATCCTTATCGCCGATAACAGGTGCCGCTGCCCGTTTACCGCCAGCAGTGTTCCATCCGCCTTACGGTAGCCGCGAAGATAACGCTGATAGCTTTCCAGCACCGCCAGGCTTACCTGGGGCGCGTACCTTATCCCGCGCGGTTCGCACCAGGCCAGGAACGCCAGCACCCGTTCGCGGTATCCCTGCACCGTGCGCGGGCTGCGTCCGGCGGCGGCAAGGTGCGCCAGCCAGCTTTCTGCCAGCCGGCGCAGCGTCTGACCCTGCCGGCTGATATGGCTTTCTGTTGCGGTGGGGGGATTCGGTCTGGTCATGGCGGCACGTCCTGCGAAGTGGATTGACGATACGATTTTGGCTTGATGGCCGGAACAGTGCTTTTTGCCCCTCCCCGACCGGTTTGGCGTTCAGCCCATGCGTGGTGCGGCCTGAAGCCGTTTTTCCCCACCCGACCGACCGCCGACCGCTGCCCGACCGGAGGCCGACCGTCAGGCTTCTGACCCCGACCGGAGGTGATCGTACTGTGGGTCGATCAGCCCGCACAGGTGCGCCCCGTCCCCGTCTTCCCCGTCGAACAGCAGTTCGTACAGGAACGTCAGACCACGCCGGTGCAGCAGCAGATACTCCATTTCAACCAGCCGCGCCAGGTGGATTTTCAGCTGCGTATCCCCCCAGCGCAGTGCGTCACGCAGCATCCTGCGCGTGAACAACCATTCGTTACGCGGCTGGCCGCACTCCCTTATCCACTCCTGGATCAGCATCAGCAGCCTGCGCGTCTGCGGCGGCATCTCGTCCAGCGTGCGCCCGAGGATCTCATGCGCCAGACGGTTCGCCAGCGCGATGTCTTCCCGCGTCACCTCGATATAGGCCAGCGCTTCGCCGCGATGCGTGACCGTCTTGACCTCGCGCTGGTACTGGTGCAGCAGCGCCACGCTTTGGATCAGCGTCAGATACTTCATATGGTCGCGCCGCGTGCGGGTTTTGTCTGACATAAACGTCAGTCGCGAGGCGTACGGATTAACCACCTTCAGCGGCCTGATCAGCCGCTGCGCGTTCTGGTGCAGCCGCGTGACGTGCGCCTTTTCACTGGTCATCAGCAGTCCTTCCAGCGTCTGCCCGTGGCGCTGCATCGCGTGGATCGCCTCCGTCTGCTCCCGACTTTCGTTCACCGTCAGCACCAGGCAGCGGTTCAGCAGCTCCTCGTCCACGTCGATNGCGGTGGTGGTGAGCATCAGCATCACCGGGCCTTTGACCCTGTACTGCTTCGTCACCAGGTTCCCGGTGGCATCATCCTTGCCGGTGCTGGCGATGGTCAGTTCACCGTCTGACTGCAACAGCTTCAGCGCGTACGCCGCCTGGCGTACCCCTTCTTCTTCCGCTATCGCCAGGATCTTGTGTTGCAGGTTGCTTTCCCCGAGGTAGAACAGGCTCTGTCCGGTCATCGCCGAGTACTGCATCCGCTCCTCTTCCGGCATCAGCCCCAGCACCGCATCCATCAGCGACGACTTGCCAGCCGCCGATGACGACTGGATCAGCACCGCCAGCGGTCGTTCCAGCCTGCGCGAGGTCGCCGCCAGGTAGGCGGCCAGCAGATTGGTGGATTCGCCGACCACGCCACAGGCGGCCAGATCGTCGGTGATTCTGCCACTAAGGTCGGGATCGTTAAGCAGCGCCAGCGCCGCCGCCCGTTCGGCCTCCGTCAGTTCCGGCGCTGTCTCTTCCGGCTGCGGGGCCAGGTTCTCCAGCGCCAGCAGCACTTTTCCCAGCGAACGCCGCACGTCGTCTTCTGCCAGCCCCAGTTCCGTCGCCGCCTGGCGCACGTAACCGCCCCGGCTGCGGGCGCTGATCAGATCCAGCGAGTCGGCGAACGCCGCGCCGCTTTCCCGATCCAGCACCTGAAGGCTGAGCTTCATCACCGCCGCGCCCGGCTTCACCTGAGCCAGCCCGCGCACCCGCCAGCGCTGCGCCCCGAGGCCGATCGTTACTTCGCCTGCCTCACCGCGCTCGACGATAACGCCGGGATCTGAAGGGCTGGCGGCTAAAGCAGGGAGGGTTTCAGGCACAACCATTTCAGGCACCGTCACCGCATCGCGCATCGGCTGCGCCGACCCGGCCAGCAGCCCGAACTCCTGTTCCGGCTCCGCCACCCGGCACAGATAACCGTTGGCGTCCATTCCGGCGGGGAACACGATGCGGAACGTGTCGATCTGCATGGCCGCCAGCTCCGCCGCCAGTCTGACCGCCGCCGCGTTGCCCGCCGCATCGTTATCAAAGGCGATCAGCACCTGTTTTATTTCATGCTGCGCAAAGGCCCGGCGGTGATCGTCGGTAAAGCCATTCACCCCGTACGCCGCCGTCACGTTGCGCTGCCCGGCCACCCAGAACGACATGGCGTCGATCAGCGATTCGCACAGGATCACCGACTTTGANCCGATCAGCGCCTGCTCGTTCCACACCCCGCCGTGCTGCCCCGGCAGATAGAGATGGGCGGGCATGCCGCGCTGCGGCTTGTCGATTTTGCGCCCGTAGACCTCGCGGATCCGGCCGTGCAGATCGGCCACCGGCACCACCAGACAGCCGGTAAAGTGCTCGTGACCGCTTTCACGCATGATGCCCAGTGCCTGAAGCCGCGCGCGGATCGCCGCGCCGTCCTTCAGCTTCTTTGGCGGCAGACGGTAGGCCAGCGTGCGGTTAGCGAAGCCCGGGCGGAACTGCGCCACTAATTCAGGATAGTTAAGGCGGCGCTTCTCAAGGTAAGCGAGGGCCTCCGGCGCGTTCAGCAGCGTCTGGTGATAAAACGCGGTTACCCGCTCCAGCAGCGCCTGCCGCCCGGCTTCGTCGTCGGCGAACACGTCCGGCTGTGCGACCAGCGGCACCAGCGCCGGGTTTTCCCCCAGCTCCGCCCGCAGCCGCTCCACCGCCTTACGCAGACTGAGNTTTTCACTGTGCATCAGCCAGTCCAGCACCGAACCGCCCGCGTCACAGCCGAAGCAGTGATACAGGTTTTTCGCCGGGGAGATGACACAGGAGGGCGTTTTTTCATCGTGGAACGGGCACAGCGNCACCAGATCCTTACCGCGCTTAAACAGCTGCCGCCCCTGCGCCTGCACCACGGCGGCTAAAGAGACGGCGGCTTTCAGGTGCTGTAATTCCGTTTCTGCGATGCGTGCCATGCCACATTCCTCTAAAAAATACGTCAAGGTCATTATTGACCTATAATATACGAGTCAATATAATTCCTTCAAGGGCTAATTTTAAAAGGGCGTTTATCATGTGGGGCAAAGAACTTAACTGGTTTTGTGTATCCATGACTGATTTCGGTAAGCGTCTCGCTGCCCTGCGCAAAGAACGGCAGCTAACACAGATAGAACTGGCTAATTTGCTGGATATCCAGCCCCGTATGCTGGGGCGCTGGGAGCAAGGACAGGTTAAGCCACAGTTTGATTACATCATTAAGTTGGCTCAATTTCTTGAGGTCAGCACTGACTATATGCTTTTAGGAGAAGAAGATACGGCAGCACCCGTTTTTGATATTAAAAACAAGCGGTTAAAAGAGTTGTGTAAACAGGTTGATGGGTTAAAAACGGAAGATCAGGACATGATTTGTCATTTTCTGGATATGGCAATCACACAAGAGAAAGTCAGACAAGCGATCAAGCTAACACGCTGATATTTAACGCGACTGCTACAGGAGGCAACCTGTAACAGCCGCTAACCATAAGCAACTAAACGAGGTAGTTAATCATGGCTGAGCATGATTCTAAGTCAGAACGGGGAATTTCCAAAATGCAGCGGCGCGTTACCGTCGGCTACCGCCCGAAGGGCGGCGAACGCGATACGCCACAGGTCAGCATCACGGGCAAGTGGCTGGCGGAGGCGGGATTTGCGGTGGGAACCGGCGTCAGCCTGACGGTGCTGGACGGCTGTCTGCTGCTGATCCCCGACAGCCGCGAGGAGAGGCGGCTGCGGGCAATGGAGCAGCAGCTGAAGGCACAGCAGCAGGAGCTGGAACAGACTAAGCAGCGAATGATCGCCATGCTGGCGTGAAGGGTGGCTGAAGGTAAAAAGCCGGAAGGATCTGTGGGGATCGCTTCCGGCTTTAATTTAATCCTTAGTTGGTATCCAAATAATTATCTACAGATTTTTCTATTTTGTCTAAAACATCTGTTATTGGATTAAGATAATCGCTATACATTTCCGCATAGCGACGAGCAAAGCCTCTTAATGGATTATTGACCAGATCATTACCCAACACTTTTCCCTTCAATTTTTTTAAATCATCAATAAATACTTTTAAACCGCTTTTACCTTCACTATTCATTGAAGCCTCTACATAATTAGAGGCTTTATCAATTTCAGACAAAAGTTCATTTTTATCCACAATTTAAATTCCTGTTATAAAAATCTGACATCACTTATCCAACTTGTAGGATAGCCATGTGGTAACAATATTTGGTCAGCCCCTCCCTGGAGTTTTGCACCAGAGAGCATAACTTGCTGTTCAACCTTGCCGACCTGAAGGATTGTTCCTTTAGGTACAGTAATAGTAGCTTCAAACTGTCGCGTATTTTTCCATTCTGGTAAAAGTGCCGAATCAATTTTGGCTTGTATTTTATTCAACGCTGGTGATGTACTAACAAATGATCCGTCTATTTTCGCATTACCACCGAACACACGATATAAATTCACTTCATCAGTTGTTCTTACCGTTTTATATTCGCCATTCTTGAAAGAATCTTTAATCCAATCAGGTAAATTAGCCTTATCGACTTCTTTATATTTTCCTTCCAGTGCACACTTACTTAACCCCAGCGGATCAACCCACCCATACGGATTCGGCGCATAAGCATACAGGTTCATCCCTCCCGCCAGCCCCACCGGGTCCTGGGTCGTGAATCTTCCTACATCAGGCTCGTAGTAACGGAACAGATTATAGTGCAGTCCGCTCTCGTTGTCCTGGTACTGCCCGGCGTAGCGCAGCGGCTGGTCATAGACCGGCCCGGTGCGCTGTGCTGCCCCGGCGACCGTCTGGCCCAGCAGTTTGCCGAAGGTGTCGTAGTGTCCCGACCAGCGCAGATTGCCCTCTGCGTCGGTGACCTCCAGCGGCGCGCTGTTGAGGTCGGCGTTCAGCCAGTAAATATCGGCCTGCTCAGCGTCACCCGCCTGTTCGATGGCCGCCAGCGGCGTCCACGGGCTGGCCGGGTCGTAGCTCCAGGTGCGGCGCGTGCCGTTGCCGCGCTGCTCCTGCAGCAGCCGGTAGCCCTGCCACAGGAAGCGCGTGGTCTGCGGCGCTTTAGCCGCGAAGGTGACCTCCTTGCGGCTGCGCCTGCCCAGCGCGTCATAGTGATACCGCGCGCTGAATTCGCCCTGCGGACCGAAGCCGCGCGCGCGTATCAGGCGGTTGTCGGCGTCGTAGGTGTAATGCTGTTCGTTGACGCCGTGGCGGCGGCTGACCAGATTGCCCCAGACGTCGTAGCGGTAGAACAGCCGCTGCCAGTGCGGCAGGCGGTTGCTGCTCAGCGGCGGCGGCGGCGGCTGTTCCGGGTCGTCGTGCGGGCTTTGCCCGCCCAGCAGGTTATCGGCGGCGTCATACAGCAGCCGGTTGCCAACCCTGCCGGACTTCAGCTCGCGGTGCTGCAACAGCCGGCCTTCGGCGTCGTAGCCGTAGTGCACCTCGCCGCGCAGCGCATCGCTGACGCCCGCCAGCTCGCCGCGCCCGGTATAGCGGAACGCCCGCCACAGAATACCGTCCTCCGGCCGGGTTATCTTCCCGTCACTGAAGGCGCTGCTCTGCCAGCTGCGCCTGCCCAGCGCATCGTAGCGCCGCTGCTGGTGCAGCGCGCCCTGGCTGCGCCCGGTTTCGCGGTGCAGGCGGTCACGGGTAAATTCACTGACCCGCTGCCGGTTGAACTTCAGCGCGCTGACGTGGCCGGAGCCGTAGTGCAGCCACTGCAGGCTGTCGCCCTGCGGCAGCGTCAGCGCCTGCAGGTTAGNCAGCGCGTCCCACTGGTAGTGCAGCCCGCCGTTCACGCCGCGCTCGCACAGCAGGTTGCCCGCCCGGTCGTACTGCAGCTCAATGCGGTCCGCTTCAATCCCCGCCTCCGCCCCGGCGGCGGTGGGGGTACGCGTGAGCCGGCTCAGCCTGCCGGCGGCATCGTAGTGATACTGCCATTCGGCGCTGTCGTTGCCGCGCCATGCCGGGCGACCCGCCCCGTCAAAGCGGAAGCGGTGCAGGCGGTGCGCGGGCGGCGCAAGGCTGTTCTGCGGGCCGGTTTCCCGGTGTTCGGCCAGCTGGCCGTCCGGGCCGTAGCGGTACAGGTGGTCGGTGTTGTCCGGACGCCGTTCGGCGGTGATGCGCCCGGCGGCATCGTGGCTGAAGTGATACTCGCCGCCGTTGCCGTTCTCCAGCCGCGTCAGCCAGCCGCGCGGGTTGTAGTGCCAGTTTCGCGTGCGGTTGATGCGGTCGGTGATGCTGACCGGCTGGCCCAGCAGGTTGTAGCGCCAGTGCGTCTCGCTGCCGGGCGGATCCTGATGCCGCACCAGCTGCCCGCGTTCGTTCCAGGTGAAATGCTCTTCGCTGCCGTCCGCGTGGTGCAGGGTGTGCAGGCGACCGGCGGCATCCCGGCGGTAGCGGGTCACGTTGCCTTCCGCATCGGTACGGTCGGTGAGCTGGCCG
Organism: Erwinia pyrifoliae DSM 12163; assembly: GCF_000026985.1. Taxonomy (NCBI): domain Bacteria; kingdom Pseudomonadati; phylum Pseudomonadota; class Gammaproteobacteria; order Enterobacterales; family Erwiniaceae; genus Erwinia; species Erwinia pyrifoliae. The sequence goes on along the minus strand of NC_017390.1, from coordinate 3,439,358 downwards.
AAAACGTCATAGCCATAGGCGGTGACGCTGCCGGAACAGTCGGTATGGCGCGTCAGCAGCCCCCGGCCGTTCCACTCAAGCTGCACCACGCCGCCGGAGGCNTCGGTGATGCGCGCCGGCAGGCTCTCTTCTTCGTCCGGGTAGTGGTAAAGCGTGGTGTTTTCTGCCGCGTCAGTCTGTTTAATCAGGCGCCCCTGGCGGTCCCATGACCGGCTCTCGCGGCTGCCGTCGGGGTGGGTGACACAGACCAGCCGGTCGCTGTTACGCTGGTACTGGTAAAGGGTTTTGCGCCCGGTCGGGTCGGTTTCGCTCAGCAGTCGCCCGTAGCGGTCCCACTCGCTCTGACGCTGGCCGCCGTCCGGCAGCAGCACGCTGCACAGCTCGCCGCGGGCGTAGACAAACGCCAGCCGGCGGCCGTCAAAGTCGGTGAACTGCGCCACGCTGTCGTCGTCGTCCAGCTGCCACCACGCCTGCATGCCGTCGTCGCGCACCGCCCGGCGCGTGCCGCCGCTAAAGTCGTAGTGCAGCGCCAGCTCTTCCCCGGCGCTGTGCCGCCAGCCGGTGACGCGCGGCAGGCCGTCAATCTCCTGCCACAGATATTCGTTCAGCAGCCCGTTGGCATCCTCGTGGCTGGCCATCAGCCCGTCGCGCCAGCTGAAGCGGCGCGTCACCTCGCCGGCGCGGTTGCGCACGGTGACAAGCTGCCCCTCGTCGTCATAATCGTAGCTGACCAGCGTGCACTCCCCGTCCGGGGTGTGCAGCAGCACCGCGCTCAGGCGGTCATGCCCGGCGGCGCGGGTCAGATAGCGGCAGCTCAGGCGCTGACCGGCGCTGTCCACCAGTTCGCTCAGCCGTCCCTGCTCATCGTAAAACAGCGAGGTGGCGTTNCCGCCGGCGTCCGTCAGCATGTGCAGCCGGGCGGGATGCTTACCCTCGGGCGGCGGATAGTGCCAGACCTGTTCACTGACGTCGGACACCTGCCAGCTGCCGTCGGCATTGTGCATCAGCCAGCATTTTTCCGCTTCGCACCAGCTTTTGCGGCCGCGTGGCACCATCGGGAACGGGACAAAGTCACCGGACGGCGCGCGCCACACCAGGCCGTCATCATAATGCTGCAGGCGGCTTTCCCAGAACAGGCTCCAGCCGCGCCCCAGCACGCTTTCCGCCGGGTTGCCGCTGCGCCAGTAGCGCTGCCATTCGACCGGCAGACGTGAGGGCAGCACGAAGTCCAGCTCGTCGTCGCCGGAGAGAAANTTCTGCCCGCTGATGATATCCACCGGGCGGGCGATGATGCCCGCTGCGGCGCTGGCGGTCATCAGGGTGCCGAAGCGGCAGGCCACCTGCGCAAGCTTACTGATGCCGGGCAGCCTGCTCAGCAGTTTACCCAGCCTGCCAGCCTTACCGGCCGCGCCGCCGGCACCGCCGAGCAGCCCGGTAAACAGCAGCGTCAGGTCAGAGGCCTTGNAGGCCCACTCCGGCACTTCGGGTTTTATCGCCAGCGTGGTGGCGGTGCCGCCGCCGATGTGCACGTTGGGCGAGCCGGCCATCACCGTGGCACCGCAGTTGGTTTTGTCGCCGACGCGGGAAGCGGGCTGGCCGTTGATAAACACCCGGTCGGAGCCTTGCGCCATCTGCATCGACGGCCCGTCCTTATCGCAGCCCGCCTGGCTGACCGTGGCGATGGCCGCCGGTTTGCCGTTGATAAACACGTCCGGCGAGCCGGTCAGTATCTGCCCCGAAGCGGACAGGCTGGCTGCCCCGGCGGCGGCCATGCCGTCGCGCGCCGCCGTGGCCGCCTCCCCGGTGAGATAACCCACCGCCAGGCTGGCACCCATCAGCAGCACGCCAACGCCGAGACAGGCCGAGGCCAGCCCGGCGACAAACAGCGCACCGGCGGCCACGGCACCGGCGGCGGCAATCAGCCCGCCGACAATCGTACCGCCGATCATCCCGGCCAGCGCGGAGGAATGGCCGGTGGCATCGCCAACGCGTGCGGCTTCACTCATGATAAATTCCTTTTATTCCTGGCGGATATCCACAGGCTGACGGTAGCTTGCCAGCACCTGTTGCAACAGGGCTTCATCCTGCGGCGACGGCTTACGCGGCTGCGCCAGGGTAAACACCAGTACGCGCCCTTCCGCCAGCGCAAANACCGCCTGGCGCTGCCAGATTCGCTGGCCGTCGCGCAGATAGCTGGCCGACACGCTTTCGCCGGGCAGCTGTTCCCCGCCCAGCGTCGCCGGTTCGCGCCCCTTCAGCACCCAGCCTTTCAGGCTGGCGGACAGGGTGGCAAGCTGGCGGGTGATGTAGTCCGCCACGGCTTCACCGGGATGTAGCGTGTCGCGCGAGATATTGAGGGAGGGGGACGCATCGTCGCCGGCCAGCAGCACGTTAACGGTGCGGTCGCTGTAGCCTTCCGGCAGCGTCACGCTGCCTTCCGTGAAGGTACAACGGGAAAAATCGGGCATGGCCTGCATCCTTTTGATTAACCGGGTTTAAGCATCGCATAAGACAGGCGCAAATAAAATCCATCGTTCGGTTTTGAGCAAAAAAACGGCTGACAAAACAGATGAGAAAGCCGGTTTCCCGGCTTCAGATTGCTGTTCACCTGGCCTTTTTACTGCGAACCACCACCGCAATACTGCCGATCAGTCCGATGGACAGCATCACCAGCGGCAGCGCCATTAAACAGGCCATCATCTGATCTTCATGGCGTTTGATAAACGGCACCTGGCTAATGGCATAGCCCAGGCTCACCAGAATCGCCACCCACAGCAATCCGCTTAGCCAGTTGAACAGCTGAAAACGACCATTTCTCAGGCCGGAAATCCCGGCAAGCGTAGGCAGAATGGTACGCACAAAGGCCAGAAAGCGCCCAAGCAGCAGAGCCACCAAACCGTGACGAGTAAAAAGATGCCATGCGCGCTGGTGGTACTGTTCGGGCAGATGGAACAGCCAGCTTTTAACCAGCCGGGTGTTACCCAACCAGCGCCCCTGTAAATAGCCCAGCCAACAGCCCAGACTGGCCGCCACGGTCAGGATAATCATGGTGGGGATAAAGTTCATTACCCCTTTGGCGACCATTGCCCCGGCTAGCAGCAGCAGGCTATCGCCCGGTAAAAAGGCCGCCGGAAGCAGACCATTTTCCAACAGCAACGTCAGAAACATCACCCCGTAAACCAGCCAAATCACCTTCGGGTTGGCCAGTGCGGCAAAGTCCTGATGCCATAGCGCCTTGACGATTTCGTAAAGTACATCCATTAGTTATCCCGTTTATCCAGTCGCTTCGATCCCGGTTTTTGCGGCAGTATCGCCCCTAAGCTTGCCTATTCTAACGTCATTGCGCGCAAAAGCTTTGATCAAAGGCCCGGTGACGGTAAGGTTGTCGCGTTCTGATGAGATGTTAATGCATTATTGACGCAGACGTTCGAAACCCGCGCGTAAATCGTCAATCAAATCCTCCACGTTTTCCAGTCCGATATGTAAACGCACCAGCGTTCCGCTAAAATCAATCACGCTGCCGGGGCGAATTGCCGCCAGTTCTTCTGGCTGACTGGCAAGGATCAGCGACTCATAGCCTCCCCAGGAGTAAGCCATGCTAAAATGGCTAAAATGATCGAGATAGTGCGCCAGCTGCATATCGCTGAGTTTTTCCGTTAAGACAAACGAGAACAGGCCGCTGCTGCCGGTAAAGTCACGCAGCCAGAACGCGTGGCCTTTGCACTGCGGTAAGGCCGGATGGTTGACCACGGCCACTTCGGGGCGGGCTGCCAGCCACTGCGCCACGCGAAGGGCACTCTGCTCGTGCTGGCGCAGACGTACCGCCAGGGTGCGCAGGCCACGGCTGGTCATATAAGCGGTATCGGCATCGACCATTTGGCCCATCAGATAGGAATTTTCCCGCAGCTGTGGCCAACAGCGCGCGTTGGCTACTGCGGTGCCGATCATCGCATCGGAGTGGCCGATCAGATACTTTGTCCCGGCCTGAATCGAAATATCGATACCGAAATCCAGTGCACGGAACAGAATTCCTGCCCCCCAGGTGTTATCCATCATAATGATCGCTTCGGGCGCTTTGCTGCGCACGGCCGCGACGATGGCAGGCACATCCTGCACTTCCATGGTGATCGAAGACGGAGACTCAAGGAAAATCACCCGCGTGTTCGGCTGCACTTTTTCGGCAATATCGCACCCTGAGCCGCTATCAAACCAGGTGGTGGTCACATTCATCTTGCTGAGAATTTTCGTGCAGAAGTCCTGGGTGGGTTCATACACGCCGCCGCTCATCAGCACGTTATCTCCGGCTGACACAAAGGCGAGAATGGCATTGGCAACCGCCGCTGCCCCACAGGGATAAAGCGCGCAGCCCGCCCCGCCTTCCAGTTCAGTCATCGCTTCCTGCAACGAAAAGTGGGTCAGGGTACCACGGCGGCCGTAGAACAGTTCGCCGTCTGCCCGCCCGGCAGCCGCACGTTTCTTGTCGGCTACGCTGTCAAATACCAGTGAGGAAGCCCGTTGGATAACCGGGTTAACCGATCCTTGTGTATAACGTTTACCGCGTCCGGCACCGATGAGCGCCGTTTCAATTTTCTTTTTGCTGGTCATGGAAGTCCTGTGTGGTTTGCTGCCCTGGTTCAACGTTAACACGCCAGCCGTCACGACGAAATTAAGCCGGGGGATAAGTGATAAAAATTCACTCTGCTTGCCGGCGCGATCGCGAGGGGCAAAAAGTGTAAAAAACGTCCTGTTTAAGGTAAATAGTAATGAGACACACTATCAATTCCCGGCTGTTTTGATATCATTCGCACTGGATTTTTTTGGGTCAGCAATAGGACCTTGGAGACGCAGCGTGACAAATGATTTGATGCAGATGGATCTCTCCGTCTGGGGCATGTACCAGCATGCAGACATCGTGGTAAAAGCGGTGATGATTGGGCTTCTGTTGGCATCGGTTGCCACCTGGGCGATTTTTTTCAGCAAAAGTATCGAATTACGCAGCGCGCGCAAGCGTCTTAAGCGCGAGCAGCTCTTGCTGGCTGATGCGCGTTCGCTGGATGAAGCATCGCAGATCGGCGGTGATTTTCAGAGCCAGAGCCTGAGCATCCTGCTGATTAAAGAAGCGGAAAACGAGCTGGAGCTTTCCGCCGGTTCTGATGACAACAACGGCATTAAAGAGCGCACCGCTTTCCGCCTTGAGCGCCGGGTGGCGGCCATTGGCCGTCACCCGGGGCGCGGTAACGGTTTCCTCGCCACCATCGGTTCGATAGCGCCCTTCGTTGGCCTGTTCGGCACCGTATGGGGCATTATGAATAGCTTTATCGGTATTGCCCAAACCCAGACGACGAATCTGGCCGTTGTCGCTCCCGGTATTGCCGAAGCGCTGCTGGCCACCGCTATTGGTCTGGTTGCGGCCATTCCTGCGGTGGTTATCTACAACGTATTTGCCCGCGCGATCGGTAGCTACAAAGCCTCACTGGGCGATGTTGCCGCTCAGGTTCTGCTGCTACAGAGCCGCGATCTGGATCTGGCTTCCAGCGAAGGTGCTCATCGCGTTCAGCCAGCTCAGAAGCTGCGAGTAGGTTAATCATTATGGCAATGCGTTTAGACGAAGAGCTTGATAGCAACGGTGAAATGCACGAAATCAACGTGACGCCGTTTATCGACGTGATGCTGGTGCTACTGATTATCTTTATGGTCGCCGCGCCGCTGGCTACCGTTGATGTGCGTGTCGATCTGCCTGCTTCTACCAGTGCGCCGCAGCCGCGCCCGGAAAAACCGGTTTACCTGTCGATTAAAGCCGACAAGCAGCTGTTTATTGGCAATGATGCGGTAAGCGAAGAGACGCTGATCGATACCCTGATACAGCAAACCGAAGGCAAGAAAGACACCACCATTTTCTTCCAGGCTGATAAGTCGGTGGAGTATGAAACGCTAATGAACGTAATGGATAAACTGCGCCAGGCCGGATATTTGAAGATTGGTTTGATGGGCATGGAAGCCGCCGGGAAATAAGCTGGCGGCGGGTGCTTCAGCGATCAAGGGCGGACCACGGGTCCGCCCTTGATCGTTATAGCTGAATCGCCGGCTCAATCAGACGACGCGCCTGATACTGCTTCACCAGCCGCTTAATAATCAGCGTACCCATCAGGCCGCATACGGCGGCGAAAGAGAGCCACACGCCCGGCATCGCGTTATCCCCCGTAATATGGATCAGATAGCTGCATACTGCCGGGGTGAAGCCGCCAAACAGTGCCGTCGCCAGACTGTAAGCCAGCGAGAATCCGGTAGCGCGCACTTCTGCCGGCATCACCTCTGCCAGGTAGACCACCATCGCCCCGTTGTAACTGCCGTACAGGAAAGAGAGCCACAGTTCGGCCTCCAGCAGGTGCGCCAGGCTCGGCGAGCCGACCAGCCAGTGCAGTACCGGCCATGCTGTAGCGATCATCAGCACGGTAAACAGCAACAGCAGCGGACGGCGGCCAAAACGATCGGACAGTGAACCCATTACCGGCAACCAGAACAGGTTAGAGACGCCTACGCACAAGGTCACCAGGAAGCTCTGTTTATCGCCGATCATCAGCACGGTTTTTCCAAAGGTCGGCGTGTAGGCGGTGATCATATAGAACATCACGGTGGTGGTGACCACCATCAGCATGCCGGCCAGAACCAGCGCCCAGTTGCGAGCGACCGAGTGAACAATCTGGCGCATGGACGGATGGTGCTTGCGCTGGCTGAACGCTTCCGTCTCTTCCAGCATGCGGCGGATCCAGAACAGAAATGGCACAATCATACAGCCAACGACGAACGGGATGCGCCAGCCCCAGTCGGTCACTTCACCTTTATCCAGCAGGTGGTTCAGCATCAGACCGAGCAGTGCGGCAAAGATAACCGCAATCTGCTGGCTGGCGGACTGCCAGCTAACGTAGAAACCTTTCTTCCCCTTCGGCGCAATCTCTGACAGATATACTGACACGCCGCCCAACTCGACCCCGGCCGAGAAACCCTGTAACAGGCGACCCAACAAGATCATAATCGGTGCCGCCATACCGAGCGTGTTGTAACCGGGCGTGAGCGCGATGGACAATGTGCCAAGCGCCATCAATCCGAGGGTCAGTAACAGGCCTTTGCGCCGTCCGTGCCTGTCGATGTAAGAGCCAAGGATAATGGCCCCCAGCGGACGCATCAGAAAGCCGGCACCAAAGGTCATTAGCGTCAGCATCAATGAGGCGAAGGGGTCATCACCGGGAAAAAAGGTTTTGGCAATGGCAGTGGCGTAATAGCCAAATACCATAAAATCATACATTTCGAGGAAGTTACCGCTGGTAACGTTGAAGATACGTCTGGCTCCGCTTTGAGTTGAGGCGGGGTGGCTTGTATGAGAGGACATTAATTTTTCCTTGTGTTTTTCACCGTTTTAGCCTGCCAGAGGAGGTTTTAATGTGATGATGGTCACTTTTTGATACGCTAAAAAACACATATTTGTAACAATAAAATAACAAAATCATGCAGGCGGCCATTTGACGATGCACTATGTTTGCCAGAGCCTGCGGGCCGTTGGCCTGTGAGGATGATACTGATAATGGCCGTACCCCAAGCCAGGCGTCGGCGATCGCTGCCGCAGCTAGGGATGGGTTGCGCGTGTTGGATGACCGGAGGATATGACCAGCGGCGTTAAGCAGCTGGCCGGAAATGAGTCATAGCGGGGAGCGAGCGCTACCCGCTGTGGTACGTTGGCACCCTCTGTTTTCATCCCCATAGAACCGGTGCTGAACATAGGGTCAGCACCGGTTCTATGGGGATGCGGGTGGTTTTCTGCCCGCCTTAAAGTCAGCGCTGCTTAGCCCAGGTGATTACCGCCCGTCACGCCGTGAACCTCGGCGGTGACATAGCTGGACTCCTGAGAAGCCAGATAAACATACACGCCAGCCAGCTCTGCCGGTTGACCTGCACGTTTCAGCGGCGTCTGCTGACCGAATGTCGGAATAGCGTCCTCAGGCTGTCCACCGCATATCTGCAACGGCGTCCAGATGGGACCCGGTGCTACGCAGTTTGCACGGATGCCTTTTTCCGCAACCTGTTTTGCCAACGCCCGGGTGTAGGTAAGAATAGCCGCCTTGGTGGAGGCATAATCCAGCAGGTTAGGGCTGGGTTGGTAAGCCTGAATCGATGATGTGGTAATGATGTTGGCACCGGCAGGCAAAAGGGGGATCGCCGCCTGGGTCATCCAGTGCAGGGCAAATACGTTGGTTTCATAGGTTTTGCGGAACTGCTCGCTGCTCAGGTCGGCAATATCTTCTACCGCAACCTGTTTCCCGGCGACCAGGGCCAGAATATCCAACCCGCCCAGCGCTTTGTGGGCATCTGCCACCAGCTTTTTACTGAAGGCTTCGTTACTGATATCACCCGGCAACAGCACGGCTTTACGCCCGGCCTGCTCGACCAGTTTTGCTACTTCTTCCGCATCCTGCTGCTCGTCTGGCAGATAGGAGAGGGCGACATCTGCGCCTTCTCGTGCATAGGCAATCGCCGCCGCCCGGCCGATACCTGAGTCAGCCCCGGTTACCAGCGCTTTACGATCCTGCAAGCGTCCGCTACCGCGATAAGTCTTTTCACCGCAGTCCGGTACCGGACGCATTTCAGCCTGAACGCCGGGTGCAGGCTGGTGCTGTTTGGGGAAGTCAGTTGCTGGATACTGAGTAAGGGGATTCTGCATTTTATATTGGTCCGTCATGGTTCCTCCAGCTGTTTATGAACAATTTCTTTTACCTTTCTAAGCCTGGCAGACTGAGGTGATGCGTCCAGTAATAGCGCCATTTTTATTCTATTCCATTGAAAATAATATGAAAATGTGATGTTGCCAAATGCGATAAGATATAAAGAAATATGAATGTTTGCGTGGAGGGCTTTTAAACTGCTGCGTCAGAGATAAACCCAGCCTGGGCGGCGATATAAAGTGATAGCTTTGCCCAGGCATTGAGTTAAAAGGACAAATCAACCGTCACCGTATCGCTGTAGGAACCCGCTACCGGCGTATTCTGGCTGGTCAGGATCAGCGCGTTATAGTTAAAGGTGCGCGTTAGCTGATCGCTGCTAATTGAGTTGGATGCCGAACTGGACACGCGAGCGGTGCCGATACTGCCCCAGTAGGTGCTGCCGCTGCCCTGATAGATTTGGTAGGCCAGCAGGTTACTGCCGCTTGCCATATAACGCTGGTTACCTGTGGCGTGTAACCCATTGTTTAACCCCACGGTATAGGTGCTGCCTACGGTACAGACCACGCTGATTGACTGATTTACCGGCAGGAAGCTGCCGACCAGAGGCGCACTGCCAAAGTTAATCGCCGGGGCGGTAATGGTGGTGCAGTCGTTGGTAATGGTGATGGTGACGGTAATGGGTACGGTGAAAGTGCCGGTTTGTTGTTGGCCCAGTAAGCAGATACCGAACAGGCCGATGCCGGTACAAATACGGTAAGTAAACAGTACCGACAGCTGGCCGGTATAGGTACCCGCCGGCACTACCGCGTTAGGCAGGGTTCGAATATAAAACGGGATCGGGAAGACGAATCCCCCCAGCAAATTGGCGAGGTTTATCAACTGGGTCTGGCTGTAGGTGGTAGCTGCGCCGCCTATTGTTAATTCGGTGCTGCAGTTAGAGGTTGAACAGAGTTGGATCGGGATGTTGTTCGAGCTAAGCGCCAGCTCACCACGCCCCCCGGCGTTAGGGGTGGCACTCGCCAGCTGGACGGATATAAAGTCACTGCTTAGCAACACCACCACACCACTGCCGCAGTTGACGGTAATAGTGGTACTGGCCGTTTGCGGCGTGGTGTTAAGGACAAATGACGTTACTGTACCGAGACTCACATTGACGCTGGTAGGGCTGATGCTGCATGCCGCCCGTCCTGCCAGGGAGTATCCCATCAGCAGCAAAAAGGTACACAGCAATAGCCGTTTTTTCATTTGTTTGCTCCAAGTGGTGACGATGACAGGGCGCAGATCACCGGGCCCCAGGTCATCAGTGATTTCGGTTTAGTCTCTGCGACCGTCAGCTCAGCGTTGCAGAGGCGTCCGTCCGGGGTCTCGGCACGAATAACATTGCGGCCAGTAAGATTTTCCATCCATACAATGCCGTCGTAGCCGACATATTCATCCTGTTGTCCGTCTCGGGTGATGATAGTGGAGACCGGTAGCGGAGCGCCGTGCTGGTCGTGCAGGATGACGTTGGCAGCGCGCAGCTGTTTTATCGGGAAGTGCAGCAGATAACCACTTTGCCGCTTGACCGCAAAGCGTTGTTCCACGCTGCTGCTGGTCATATCAGCAGGCAGGTCGAGCGTATTAATCTCGTATTTTGCCGGATACCAGGCGCTGACGCGCGGAACCAGCAAATAGCCGTTGCTGTCGGTTTTACCCATTAGCTGATTTTCATAACTGACTTTAATATCCGGGTAATCGGTTTTTACCAGCACAAAGGCGTCATTCACCTGATTAGCGGCAAACAGGCTGTTATCCATCAGGATCAGCGAGCCGCTCAGCTCCGCCCAGCGCGTGTTGTAGCTGTCATCGCCATAGAAACCGGCCGATGCGTCCAGCTGGTTATTACGCCATTGCACCGTGGCCTGACGGTAATCACCATTGATGCTCTGGTTGGCCCATGCGGCATCATAGGCCAGGCCACCATCAGATGGCATCGCCCGGGAAACCTCGACGCGCTGTGAATTATTGCCCTGCGCATCGCGCTGCATCGTCATGCTGACGTTGCTCAGATCGCTGAACGGTATAACCAGCGAAAGCGCGCCTGACCAGCTTCCTTCCTGTTGGTCGCGGGTGGCGGACAAGTACAGGCTGCTGTTTCCCCATAAAGTTTTACTCCACGACAGGTTTAACAGTCGGGTGCTATCGCCGGTAGCGGGGGTGATATCAATCAGCGCAGCGCCGAGATTACCGTACCTGTCCAGCGCGAGGCTGGCACTGTATTGCGCGCTGCGGCGGCTAAGAGAGGCAAAATTAAGGGTATTTGAAGCCTGCTGTTCGCCATACAGGGCAAGGTTAGCGAACTCCGCGGAACGGACGGTTTGTTGAAAACCGAAGCTGTAACGGCTGGCGCTGTACTGATAGCCCCAGTTGTACTGGTTGCCACCCTGGCCCTGCATCTGGCTTTGGCTGACGGCACCGTTTATGACCCCGTAAGGTCCGACCCCCATCTGCAACCCGCCGCCGCCCAGCGCCAGCGATTTCGCGGCTTCTGCATGGCTTTCCAGCGTCAACCAGTCGGTCACGCCATAGCGGTATGACCCGCTACTGGCCGCCTGGCCATAATCAAAGCTGTTTAAGCCGTAGTTTTCACGCAGTGCACCGCCTGCTATCGAATAGTCAGAGAGGCTTTTTTTCAGCAGCGCGCTGGCAACATAAAACGGCAGAGTGGTGCTGACGCGCCGCCCCAGCGCGTCGGTGGTGACCACCACCGCCTCACCTGCGCCGTTAACGAACGGCATATTGGTCAGGGAAAACGGTCCCGGCTGAACGCTGTTGCTGCTGTTTCTATAGCCATTGACAAACAGATCGACGGTCGAAGGTACCGCAGCCTGACCGGCGAACGAAGGCAGGGGATAAGTGATTAAGTCCGGTCGCACCGAGAAATCACGGCCAAACTGAACCCCGCCGAGACGGACGCTGCTGCTCCACGCCAGTGAGTCAGTGATCAGATCTCCGACGCGTAGCGTCTGGGCATTTTCTTCATTTTCGGCTGCCCACCAGGTATCATAGCGCGTATAGCCATTCTGCTGATAGCCGGATGAACCGGAGAGCTGTTGCTGCCAGATACCGTTGCTGGCAAACTGCCCGTTGCTGCCAAACAGGCGTAGCTCATTCCAGGCGGACAGGCGTGATCCGCTGCCCCGGTTCTGGCTGGTATAGAAATCGTAATTGAGCAACGCTCCGTTACTGCTGCGCCCGGCGTAGCGTTCGCCGTTGCGCGCCGCGCCGCTGAAGCTCTGTTGTGGTAACCAATCAGCGGGTACCGTCAGCACCATACGCTGCCCCTGACTGTCATAGTCCGCTTTCACCTGCTCCATGGCGGAAACATCCATAATGGTGGAAGTGATACGTGAACTGGGGATACCGACACGCAGCAAATCACTGGCGCGGATCAGATAATGGTTGTTGTGGAACTGTACCGGAATCAGTTCGCCCGTATCGCGGCCGTTTATTGTCAGTGCCAGCGTCCAGGTTTGCTTCTCCCTTGTCGACGCTGCAGCGGGGGGCGGGGGCGGCAGCCCGTTGAATGTTTCAGCACTGACACCTGACGAGGCCAGGCAACTTAATAGCCCGGTAATAGCCAGAGTGCGGCGATGTAATAGTGCAGTGCGGCTTCTTTGCATGGATTACCGCACCGCGCTGCTGCGCCAGGAGATTTTAGCGCCCAGCTTTGCGCTCAGTTCTGCGCCGGTCGGCGCCTTAAACGGCAATGGGAAGGTATGGCTGGCGTTGGCCAGCACGTAGCCCATCAGACTGTCGGTGATGCTGCGACCGCCCAAAGCCACATTGCTCAGCCGTACATGAGCATTGCCACGATTGGTAATTTCGATAGCCTGCTGGTTGCCCTGATTCACCAGCCGCCAGCTCAGATTGGGTTGGATATTATTTGCGTCCAGCCCGGAACCATAGACAAACAGCGGCACCGAGTAACGCATCTGTAAATTCAGCCCGACATTATTCTCTGCTTGCGGGTGCGGTGTGGGGATTTCATCCAGTAGCACCCGATAGGCCGCCTCTTGCCCGGCAGCGGGAGGGATCTGCTTGATTAAGCGTATTAGCTGTCTCTTTCCAGGCTCAATGCGTACCATCGGCGGGCTGGCCATCACCTGTTGCTGGGTCTGGAACTGTTCCTGGCCCTGGTTCTGTTGCCACTGAAATATCCGAACCTGCATCAACGTGGTGCTGGTACCGCGGTTTTCCAGCCACAGCTCGGCGGCTTTGTCATCGCTATTGATTTTGGGGTCAATAGGCCAAATCATCACGGAGTTCGCTGCGCGGCTACCCTGTGAAAGCAGCATGCTCAGCGCAACCAATAACAACCCGGAAATACGCGGTAATGCCCTCATCCTTTATTGCTCCTTGTAGCAAAAATCACCAGCTCAGCGTCACCGTTAAGGTGTCGGTATAGCTACCGGCAGTGTTAACCCCGGTCACCTGAAGATGACCATAAACAGGTAAAATAATATTGTTCGCATTACTGTAGCTAAGCGTCACGTTCTGGTTAACCGGAATGGCGGTAGTCAGACCGGCGTTGCTGTACAGGCTGTAAGCCACCAGATTAGTTCCGCCAGTGCGCTGCAAATTACGGCTGCTGCTGGCGAAGTGACTGCCACCGTTAATACTCATATTCAACGTGGTGCCGGGGGTGCAGGCCAGCGTTATGGTGGCATTCTGAACCAAACTGGCATTGGCGCTGTAGGTGCCAATGGCAGGCAGAGAGCCAAAATTCAGTGCGCCATATACCCCGGTATTGGTACCGGATATCACGCAGCCGTTAACGATAGCGGCGTTAACGGCAAAGGGTTGAGTTGGTAACGACCACCCACTACTGCTGAACAGCAGCAGTAGCGAAATAAGCGGGCGTATCACGCCCGCAAACAGATTAGCCCGATGTGACACAATAAGCCCCCGGGATAAAAATCAGTAGGTTACAGCAACGTTAATCACATCATTGAAAGTGCCCTCGGGAATGGCAGCATTGTTACCGCCTCCGGTAATTCGACCGAAAACCTGATAGTTCGATCCCAATACCGGGTCAGGCGTACCGTTAGCCGTCAAATTGGTATTGTTGGCGATCGGCGTGCTTGAGGATGATGTCGGATAGAGCGTATAGGCAATAGCCGTTGTGGCATCCGTGGTGCTGACCAGGTAACGCGGAGCGGAAGTGACGGTGCCAAACACGTTAGCAGGCGCGGAATTACTTCCGGTGATCGCCACGGTATAGGTGTCTCCTGCGCTGCAGTTAACGTAGATACCACTGCCCGCCGATCCCGATACGGAGGCGGTCAACGTGGTGAACGTTGACGGGCTGGTACCGAAGTTCAAGCTACCGAAGTTAATTCCGGTCGTTCCCGTTTGTCCGTTGACCAGACAGCTATTGGTCAAATTGAGGGTTGCATTGATGGTGCCCGTGGCGGTGGCAGCATAACCTGACGAAATAACGCCGAGTCCAAGACCACAGCCCAGCAAGAAAAGCTTCATTTTCATAACTGTTCCTTACTTATCAAAGTGAAAGGGGGGCTTTTTTCCTGATGAAAACCTCGCTCTGCCACGCGAAGCAGAGCCGGTAATAAGGGCGAAAATGTGGCTGGCCAAAACGGATGGCCAGGAAATTCCTGTAACTCCTGTTAACTAATTTGGAGTTATTAGCAGCAACTATAGGGCTAATAAATTAATTATGTGAAGTGGAATTTAGGAAGATTTCAAGCTATAGGATTATCGCTACGGATAAAATATGTAACCTGTTGTTTTAGAAGTTTTCCTAAATTTGTATCATTTCTAATACGCCATAAGAAAAGTATTTGGAATTTGCCGATGCTGTCAGGACATACTAATTTAGTTAACTGACTTTATTAATTATATGGCTTTGACTTATTACCGGTTGGCAGTTTTTACTCTGCATACTTTGATTTCAGGACCACCTGTAATTTGAAGAGCAAGAGTATATACTCTCAACCCCTCTTTAATGGCAGCATGGCAGCGAGTTGTACAGTAGTGGCAAAATATGATCAGCTGGTCGAGCAAATTCGTCAGCAAATTGAAAGCGAGATATGGTTACCGGGGGAAAAACTGCCCTCGCTGCGTGAGCAGGTCAGGTTGAGCGGTATGAGCCTGATGACGGTGATGCATGCTTATCAGGTGCTGGAAAGCCAGGGATTGATCCAGTCGCGCCCGCAGTCGGGCTATTTTGTTGCGCCTCATGCCGAATTTCTCAGCCAGCCACTCAGCCATCAGAAAGTGCAACTGGCAGAAGCCGTGGATATCAACGCTTTTATTTTCGACGTGTTGCAGGCCTGCCGCGATCCGCGCATCGTGCCATTTGGCTCTGCCTTTCCCGACCCGGAACTGTTTCCCCAGCGTCAGATGATGCGTGCACTGACCCACGTTTCACACAGTATGAAAGCCGCCGATGCGCTGCATAATTTGCCCCCTGGCAATGAAGCTCTACGTAAAACGCTGGCACAGCGGTATGCCGTTCAGGGCGTTCAGGTGTCGCCGGATGATATTGTTATCACCAACGGCGCTCTGGAGGCGCTTAACCTCTGTCTGCAGGCGTTAACCGAACCAGGAGACTGGGTGGCGATTGAAAACCCCTCGTTTTACGGCGCGTTGCAGGCGATTGAACGGCTCAAGCTAAAGTCCGTGGCGATTGCCACCGATCCGCAAACCGGTATCGATCTGGAGGAGCTGAAGCGCGCGCTGGAGCGCTGGCCGATTAAAGCGCTCTGGATGATGACTAATCAGCAGAACCCGGTGGGCTGCACGCTAAGCAGAGAGAAGAAGCAGCAGCTGGTCGCGCTATTGACGCAACATGGCGTCACGCTGATTGAAGATGATGTTTACAGTGAACTCTATTTCGGCAGCAAGAAGCCGCTACCGGCGAAGGCGTTTGACCCTGATGATACCGTTCTGCACTGCTCTTCGTTTTCAAAAAATCTGGTGGCGGGATTCCGGGTCGGATGGGTAGCGGCGGGTAAACATGCCCAGCGTATTCAGCGCTTGCAGCTGATGAGTACGCTATCGACCAGTGCGCCAATGCAGCAGGCGCTGGCAACCTATCTGGGCACCGGGAGCTACGACCGTCATCTGCGACGTTTACGCCAGGTGCTGGAACAGCGTAAGAATCTGGCGCGTCAGGCGCTAAAAAAATACCTGCCAGCCGGGGCGCGAATTAATGATTCGCGCGGGGGCTACTTTTTGTGGATTGAACTGCCTAAACAGATTGATACGACGGCGCTTTGCTATAGCGCGCTGCGCCATGATATCAGCATTGCACCAGGGAAAATGTTCTCCTCCAGCGAGCAATACGCCAACTATTTCCGTTTTAACACCGCATGGTGGAGTGAGTCGCAGGAAGCCGCGGTTGCCACGCTGGGCAGGTTGATCGCCGAGTGGCACCAGGGTTAACGGGGCCGTCCGGCATCATAAAGCAACGCCTCAGACCGTGGCTGCGCGTTTCTGGCCCCAGGTCAGATGAAACACGTCATAGAAATCCACCTCGCCCTTTAGCGACAACAGTTTATTAATGCCCTGCTTGACGTTATCCGGCACGTTGTCACCGGCAAGAATATCGGATACGGCCTGTTGAGACAGGGTACGTACGTAATACCATTCGCCGTTGTAGCAAACGCGCAGGTCAAGGGTATCAATATCCTCAAAGCGATATTTGGGGTTGATATCCATCAGCATCAGTCCACTCATCAGCAGCACGAATACGGTCGCGCCCCAGAATGCAGGCCAGCCGAGAAAGTCGGTGGTGAAAATCAGCGCTACGGTCAACGCATAGCAGCCATACATTGAGGCCCAAAGACCGGGGTGGGTCTTCAGGAATTGAAAGCTGAAACGGGGTTTATTGTCGCGCTGCTCCTCGCGATTTAATGTGTCGATCTCGCGCAGCAGTATCTGTTTCACTTCTTCCATTTTAGTTCTCCGATAGACATGTCGGGCAGAGTGATATTAGACCCTGGTTGCAGCCACAACAGCAGACACAGTTTAAGAGTATTAGGCTATAACAGTGACAAAATGCGCCGGGGCGGCAGTAGCCAGGTTACCTCGCAGTGTGTAGACTCTTCATTTTATGCCGGGGCTGTGCGCATGACCAACAGTTGGTGATTGAATGACGCTGAACAAAATCTTGCCATTATTACTCCTCTCCTGGCTGATAGCTGCGGTTAATCCGGCTCTGGCTCTCGACTGTGGCCGAAACTTAAGCGTGGCGGAATATACCGTTTGTAACAACCCGCAGTTGCTCTGGCTCGACAGACTTTATAATGAAGCTTTCCATCAACGGGTTACCGATGATCCACAACATGCTGCCCGTTTCATTGCACCCCGTCAGGGATCGTCCTGGTGTACCAATACCCGCTGTCTGCGCGGCGCTTATCTGAAGCAGATCGGTCAGTTGTACGGTGCCGATCGTCCCTTTGACTGGGAAGGAACATGGTGGAATACCACCGTTCCCTCCGGTAACAGCGGTAACATCCTGATTCACGGCTATAATGGGCAGCTACTTCATATGGATGCCAGCGTAAGGGGCGGTGTCAACCGCGCGGTATTCGCTGGTGAAGTACGGCGTTATTCCGGCGTCGGTTTTACCGATAAAATCATCTGGGGCGGAGACTGCGCCATCGTCATGGTGCCATTGGCGGATGGCAGGCTGAAAGTAAGCAGTGATAGCGCCGGCAGCTGCAGCCTGCTATTACCGGGGGAGATGGCGATTGATGGTATTTATGTGAAGAGTCAGACCGACCCGCGACCGCCTGCAACATTGTTAAGTATTGGCATTTTTCCCGATCGGGCAACTGACGATAAATTCCGCCAGCTGGTGGGTACGGACTATCAGCAGTATGTCGATACCGCCACGGATTACGCCAGAGGAAAGGACCTCGACAATCTCGGAGCAACCGTGATGGTCATGTGGGTTAAGGGGTTGGCGAATCGTAAAGCCGCGATGATCATGACCACACCAGAGGGAAAATTCTGGGCGCTACGCCTGGAGCCAGCGGAGAAAGGCAAGGGGATAAAGCTGCACTACGTTACCACCGAAAGCGACAAAAAAACGCTGCCTAAAACCCTCGCTAACTGGCAGGCGAGGTTTACCGATCGGTAATTGCACCTTAATCGTAGCGATAGATTTGCCCTGAGGGCGTAACAATCAGCCGTTTGTCTTTAAAACGCAAAGTGACAAAAGCGATGCCGTTACGCCCCGAATCACCGAGAATGCTTTTGATCATACGCGCCTGATGACTCTCTGCAAAATAAACCAGTTGGTAGTCAAAAGTAACACCTCTGAAAGCCGAATTATGCTGCTGCAAATAAATTTTGAGCACAAAGCGGCTATCATTCGGGCTGGTCAGCGTCATGATCGAGGTTTTACCGTTTGAGGCAATATTCGTGTCATACACTTCTCGCTGGCGTGACAGCAGGTCGTAATAACCCAATTGCAGATCCTCTCCGGCAAATTGCGGGGTGAACAGAGCTTCCTGCTGACCAGGTAGCTGTTTCATCAGGGCTGCCCCCAGCAATGTCGCCAGGGTTGCCAGCAGTAAACTAATTGACACAGTTCGCCATTTCATTCAGCTTTCTCTCACTTTCCCGGTAGATCAGCGCACTTAACAGAGTACCGTTCATACGCCAGTTAACGATGTTCATGGCCAGCTGCTTACTGTCGCATTGGCTTTTCAGCGTCAGAGTATAATTAAGCGAAACCCCGGAGGAAAAAAAGAACACCTCCATCTGTACCTGCTGCTTTTTTAGCTTCTGGTTGAGAGAATAAAAAGCGGGTTCCAGCTGTTTACTCAGTTCACTGGCGGCGGACGTTTTCTCGTTACGCCGGTGTAATTCAAGCAGGTGAATGTTGCTGTAGACCCCGGCATCCTGCTCGTGTATTTGCGTGCGGAAGAAGAGATCGCCGGGTAGCAGGATCCAGACGAGCAGGGTAATTAACACCACGACCTGTAGCGGAACCAGCCAGTACCACAATGGGTGAACGGATGGCCGCTGGCGATGTTCAGGTTGAGGTGCGGCAGCAGGGGTGTGTGGCGCCAGCACCACAGGCTTTGCATCACCGAACGGCTCCCTCGGTGAATGGGCTTCTGCTAAGTCTGTTTCTGGCCGCAGGGGGGTGATAAACTCGCAAAATTCAGCTTCAAGAATATAGCCCTTTTTAGGCATGGTACGGATAATTCTTTGCTGCTTACCATCATCCTCAAGCGCAATACGCAGCGCATGGATCGCGTTGGGCAGGCTGTTATTACCAATAACACGCCGCTCCCAGACAAGATTATTTAACTCTTCGCGCGAGACTGCTTTCCCGGCATTCTCTGCCAGCACCCGTAGCAACTTGAGCTGGTACTCACCCAAACGGCGTTGTTCACCGCTGCTTTGATGGAGCAAAGTACCGGAAGCGAAATCAACGCTCCAGTGATTAATAATACAATCCACAGTCATAGTCGCCGCATATCGTCTGATTCAGTGAGTTTATCAAGGGGGTATCCTGATGCGTATAGTGGCAACACGGTATCTCATCAGAGTAAACATCTGTTTTAACTTAATAAAAGATTTGCCGGCAAAAAATGGCATTATCTTTGCTGCGCGCACGCTGATTATAAACCGTTATCATTAAAAAATCTGGTAATCAATAAGTGCCATCAAATATTCTGTTTAAGCTAACCGCCTTAAAGCTAATGATTTATGTGATTTACGCCAAATAAAACGCATGACGGGTTAGCCAATAATGCCACACCGCAAGTAGCAAACTGCTGTCTCCTCTCATGTACATCGCGGCACCCGACGCTTCCTGACTGATGATGTTGTCGCGATTTATCGGGCAGGTATGTGAAACCCTCACCATTGGTAACTGGGTGAATTTCGATCCAGACTGATAATTTCTTTCCGCTGAATTATTTTCTGCTATCGAACCCTCATTTTGACCGATTAGCCTACCAGTCATCTCCCCGGGGGAGCCCGTGTTTAACGTTGAAAGCATAACAAATGGATCTGTTAGCGGATATGAATTGCCATCGCTTTACCCGGACCTGTAATCTGCCGGGCGAGCGGCTGCCCGCTGCGTCACGCCGGTGGATACCTTAAGAAATTTTCTGACACATATTGTCATTACTTTTTATTCGTCGTAGCATCGCCTGTTCAGGCTCGAAACTGATAATAATAATCATTTTCTTTTGCGGGGTTAGCTATGACACTCTGGGGTAAGGTATTGATTCTGGCTGGCGGTTTACTGACGTCAGCCACTTTGCTGGCAGCACCGTTTATGGTGGAAGATGTCAGCGGACGTAAAGTCGAGATTAAATCCGAAGTACAGCGGGTGATCCTCGGTGAAGGGCGGCAGATCTATCTGCTGGCTGCTTTTGATACCGATGCGCCGTTCAAGCGCGTGGTCGGCTGGCGTGACGATTTGCCGAAGGCCGATTTCGACAGCTATCAGATTTATGCCAAGAAATATCCGTCTATTACCGCCTTGCCGACCTTTGGCGGAGCGAAGGATGGCACCTTTAACATCGAACAGGCGCTGACGCTGAAGCCCGACCTGGTGCTGATGAATCTTGAATCTAAAGCCGCCACCGATGAGTCCAGACTGACCGAGAAACTCAGTAAATTGGGCATTCCGGTGGTCTTTATCGACTTCCGTGAAAAACCCTTTGAAAATGCGGAAAAAAGTATCCGGATCATGGGGCAACTGGTGGGTAAATCAGCGCGTGCTGAAGAGATCATCGCTTTCCGCCAACGTCAGATCGACATCGTCACCGACCGGCTGAAAAACTTCCAGGGCCAGCGCCCGAAAGTGATGCTGGATCGTGCGGGAGGCTATACGGAAGAGTGCTGCATGTCATTTGGTGATGAGAACTTTGGCCGTATGGTGGCCGTAGCCGGCGGTATTAATATCGCCAAAGGGCTGATCCCCGGCACTTTCGGCATGCTTAACCCGGAACAGATTATTGCCGCGCGCCCGGATGTGGTGGTGGTCACCGGCGCTAACTGGAAAAACTACAATACCGCAGGCGGCTGGGTTGGCGTCGGGCCGGGTGCGGATTTAACCGTTGCCCGCCAACGTTTAACCGCACTTATGGCGCGCCCGGCGTTCCGCACTTTACCGGTTGCGACCAATGGCAATGCGCATGCCATCTGGCATCAGTTCTACGACAGCCCGTATCAGTTCGTCGCTATTCAGGCGTTGGCGAAATGGCTGCATCCGGAGCTATTTAAGGATATTGACCCGGATGCGACCTTCCGCGAATTTTACCAGCGTTTCTTGCCGATTGACTATCAGCCAGGCTACTGGGTGACGCTGCCGGCGACGGCGGGATAAACCTGGCTGCATCATAAAAGAGCGGTCGCCCTTTTTACTGGTTTACGGTGACAGGCAGGCATAACCCTGAAGGGTTATGCCTGGTGAGGATGCGCGCCGGGTTCGCTCATTTTCTTCAAATCTTTATCAACGAAGAATAGCGCCTGACCGCTGTTACCCACCAGCGCCAGTTTATCCAGCACGGATTTAAACAGCTTCTCTTCTTCATGCTGCTCGGCGACATACCACTGCAGGAAGTTAAAGGTTGAGTAATCCTGAGTGGTCATAGCGGAGTGCGCCAGCTCATTAATTTTAAGGGTAATCAGCTGCTCATGCTGATAAGCCTGCTCCAGTACTTCGTTCAAAGAATTAAAGGTAACCGGGGGGGCATCAATGGTGCCCAGCACCGGCATCGCGCCGGTATCGCTCAGGTAGTTAAACAGACGCTGCATATGCTGCATCTCTTCTGCCGAGTGTTCGCGCAGGAAAGCGGCAGCGCCCTCGAAACCTTTGTCATTGCACCACGCGCTCATCTGCAGGTACAGGTTGGCAGAATAGAACTCCAGATTAAGCTGATCATTCAACTGAGCGGTCATTTCATTAGTCAGCATGGTGACTCCTTTACCCATATTGGGCGATATTAAACAGGCGATTTCGGTGCATTATGCACATGTTCAGCGCAAATAAAAACGCTTAATTATAGCTTTGGCTAATTTAATATCCACGTCATGGTTATTTGTGGTAATTGATAATCATTCCATCATTAAAACCATCTGGTTCACGTTTTTGAATAAGTTTGATAACCATTCTTATTAAAGAACAGGCGACTCATAACGAAATGAGAATCAATGCTCTTTAATGGTATTGTGAGCAAGAAATAGTATTCATCAGGGCGAATTCAACTCACCTTGTTCTGGGGCTACATAAGTCGCAGCGCTCTTTTTCCCCTGTCCCGTCGAACGTTGTTGCCGTACGCGCCGCTGGCGCGCAGCAAAGGGGGGCGGCCCGACATAAATAATTGTAGTCATTTAAACGCCAAAACGCATGATTAAATGCTTTCTATTATTTCCAATGGCATGCAGGCATCGCACTTGAAAATATCAAATACATCCCGGGTTATTTGATATTCAAATCATGTCGTTACCACTGAATGTTAAATGATCCCATTGCAAGCGCTAAACGCAGATTATTTGGCTGTTTACGGTCTGCCTGCAAGTTTAATCTGCATCGGCTCGGGTTTAAGGAAATGAGGATGTGGTTTGCCATGGATAAATATCAGCGGGATATCGCCTTTGCCGTGCTGTTTTCACGCATCATTTCAGATAAGCCAGCATCGACCTCTGGTTTCGGTCGGCCCATGGCCACGTTTGGCGCCGCTTTATAGACCAGACCCAATTTCGGCATCCAGCCGCGCCGCAAAAAAACATGAAGTCGATGAAGCGGATTCAGGATCTGCATCGCGGAACAGGTAAGCCGGGGGGAAGTAAGGCGTGATTTGCTGAGCCAACGCCATCGCCAGATCTGTTGATGCTACTAGCTCCGCATTCGGGGCGGGCATCCTCCCATAGCCAATGATTTTTCCCGCCTGTGCTTGTCGTTTCAGCCATTATTCCGCATCGTTCCTTGTGACATAACGTCGGCATAATCACCTCGCTTATCATGGCTGCATAATCAGGTAATTCTGAATTCTTCATTATGCCCAATTTATTATCCCCTCTCAAGGAACCACATGATACTTTCAGCCACTCACCGCCATTCCTCTGGTTCAGCGTTTCAATTGATAGGCTATGGGGTATTACCCGACACGCTGTCAGGGGAAGATGAAACTGGATCTGGATGATTATTCTCACTAATGGAGTCGTACATGTATATGTATTTACCCTTTTTAATAGGCGCAGGCATTGTTTTTAGTACGCTCGCGGGAAAAAGAAAGCTGGCTTATCTGTTTTGGTTCGCAGACCTGATTATTATCCTCGCGTGGTTGAAATTTCATGCCACCGATGCGCTTCTTCTTTCGTTCTAGAGGTCACTATGCAATCATCTGTTAAAAAAGATTTTTCCCGCCCGCTGAATATGATTATGCTTATTCCGGTTATTGTTGCTTTACTCTGCGCATTTTATTTTCAGCTAAGGTTTTACGATCTGCCATGCCCACTTTGCCTGCTGCAACGCGCGGCTTTACTGCTGACGGGGACGGGGCTGCTTTTTAATCTCTATTTTGGCAACAGAAAGTTGCATTATGGCATGGTGATTATCGGTGCCTTAGCGCTGGCCGCAGTCGCCACCCGACATGTTTTCCTGCATATCACGCCTGGTGATACCGGCTATGGGCTGCCGTTCCTCGGCATACATTTGTATACATGGAGTTTAATTCTGGCCGTGGCGATCATTATTGGCGTGGCCGTGACGTTAATGATCACGCCAGATGCTGCTACAGCACCCGTTGTTATTAAATCTTTCACACAGAGATTCCTTATGATTATTTATGCCCTGATTTTGGTGGCCAATCTTTCTTCCACGGTACTGCAATGTGGCGGCGGTCAGTGCGATGATAACCCGACTTATTATCAATTACTGAAATAGTTTTTGCCGGGTGTAACCTGCTGAAAATATCTGTCAGGCCGGGAATGACGGCCTGCTTAATAAATAATTTGAGAAAATTAATAATGAAAAAAGTTTTTGTTACCGCTCTTCTGGCATGTTTTCTGATGCCCGCCAGTGGTTTTAGTCAGATTGTTGACTGGGAAAGTTCCGAGGGGATTAAGCGGTTATCGCAGGCCGACGTTAAGCAGGATTTCTTTGCGCTGGCTCCGCAATTTGAAGGTCAAAGTAATAAAGTCTATTGCGGCGTTGCATCGGCAACTATCGTACTCAATGCGTTACGTCTGCATGAAAATAAGCCAATACAACCTGATACCAGCTCAATAGCCACCGGGGACCGTGCCTGGTTCCCGAAAAAGAACGGCTGGCTTCCGTTCTGGAATCGTTATACCCAGAACAGCGTTGTTGCCTACAGCAGCAAACCGCGAATTGAAATTTTCGGCAAGCCAGAAGCTGCTGGCGCGCAGTCTGATTACGGCCTGCATCTTGAAGATGAGCGCCGGCTGTTGACTAATGCCGGATTAAGGGTGAATGCGGTTGCTGTCGATGACATCGGGCAGCAGGATAAGATGAAGAATGAGATTATTGCCGCGCTGAAGCAGCCCGATTCCTTTGTCATCGTAAACTTTTTGCGTAGCGCCATCGGGCAGAAAGGCGACGGGCACTTTTCGCCTTTAGGGGCTTATGATGCTAAATCAGATTCATTCCTGATGATGGACGTATCCAATACGCAACATCCCTGGGTGTGGGTCGACAGCCAAACGCTATTTGAGGGAATGCATACGCTTGACGGCTCACAGTATCGTGGGTATCTGACGGTTGCAGAGTCTGAGAAGCTGTAAAAATATTATTTATTATATGCTTAGCGCATTAGCGCTCTGCATATTGTGCAAAATAAAGAGATTTCATTTCATGTCACGCAAGTTCCTTTTACGTTTTTTACTGGCGTACGGTGCTATTTACACCCTTCACGCTCAGGCGGCTTCCGCTCCTGCCGTTGAGGCCCGCCACGGGATGGTCGTTAGCTCGCAGGCGATTGCCTCTCAGGTTGGGGTAGACATCCTGAAACAAGGCGGCAATGCCATCGATGCCGCCGTTGCCGTGGGTTATGCTCAGGCGGTGGTGAACCCCTGCTGCGGCAATATTGGCGGCGGCGGATTTATGCTTATCCACCTTGCCGGTGGTAAAGAGACTTTTATCAATTTCCGTGAAACAGCCCCGGCCGCTGCCCGTGCTGATATGTATCTTGATGACAAGGGTCAAGTCCGTTCTGACGCCAGCCTGCATGGTTACTCCTCGGTTGCCGTTCCCGGCACGGTCATGGGGCTGGATTATGCACAGGCGCATTACGGCAAGCTGAGCCGCCAACAGGTGATGGCCCCGGCAATAAAACTGGCGCAGGAGGGGTTTGTATTAACGCGGGCGGATACCGATATTCTGGATACCACCGTCAATCGCTTCCGTCAGGATGCACAGGCGGCGCGCTGGTTTTTGCGCGCCGACGGCACCCCGCTCCAGCCCGGCGATCGCCTGAAACAACCCGAACTGGCCTTGACCTTAAGCCATATTTCTCAGTCAGGTACGGATTATTTCTATCACTCACCCATTCCTCAGCGTGTAGAGGCTGCCGCAGCAAAAGGTGGCGGCATCATCACCGCGAAGGACTTTGCTGATTACCGCGTCAGCGAAAGCGCGCCGTTGCGCTGTCAGTACCGGGGCTACGAATTTATCTCCTCCCCGCCCCCCAGTTCAGGCGGCGTAGCGCTGTGCGAAATGGTCAATATCATGGCCGGCTATGATATGCGCGCCCTCGGGTTTAATTCTGCCGACTCGGTACACGTCATGACGGAAGCGATGCGTATTGCCTACTTTGACCGCAATAATTCACTGGGCGATCCGGCCTTTATCAATAATCCGCTGGATAAACTGTTGAGCACGGCATATGCGGATCGGATGCGGCGTAGTATTCATCAAACGGATGCCACCCCGTCTAAGCTGCCTGAAAATAAACAGGTCACCGGCGAACGCCCGGAGACGACCCACTATTCGGTGGTTGACGGGCAAGGTAATGCGGTTTCGACCACCTACACGGTCAACGGACGGTTCGGTGCCGTGGTCATGGCGCCCGGCACCGGCTTTTTCCTCAATGATGAAATGGACGACTTCACCACCAAAATCGGTGAAAAAAACATGTTTGGCCTGGTGCAGGGAGCCAGCAACGCCATCGCACCGGGAAAACGTCCACTTTCCTCCATGTCGCCGACCATTGTTACGCGTGGTAACAAGGTGTTTTTAGTTCTCGGATCCCCCGGCGGCTCGCGCATCATCACGGCTTCACTACAGGCCGCGCTGAATATCATTGATTACGGCATGTTGCCGCAGGAAGCGGTCGATGCGCCACGGATCCATCATCAGTGGTTACCGGATGAAGTCTATTATGAACAGCGTGGACTGTCGTTTGATACCCTGAAACTGCTGCGCCAGCGCGGCTATAAAATGACCGAGCAGACGCCGTGGGGAGCCACTGAACTGATTATGGTGGCCCCTGTGCTGAATGAGAATGAAAAAGCGGCCGATTCAGGCAATGATTCGGCCGTCTCTGGTCAGTTAAGGCCCGGTTATCTGTATGGAGCAAATGACATACGTCGACCTGCCGGTGCGGCGATTGGGTTTTAACACGCTTCCGTCTTGCAGGGCGGGCAGTAAGGCTGCCCGTTATTGAACGGATCATTAAGAAGCATGAAGTGGTGATCTGCCACTTCATGCTTCCTGCACAATCAATGACCGCAGCGACTGGCGCATAAATGCGACCCAATCTGGCGGGGACTATTTAGTCGATAGCAATGTCATAACAACGAATCACAAATCCTCGCCGTTGCTGGCAATCACCTGCTTGTACCAGTTAAAGCTCTTTTTCTTTGAGCGCGCCAGGTCGCCGCTGCCGTCGTCGTTTTTATTGACGTGGATAAATCCGTAGCGCTTGTCGTACTGGCCGGTGGTAAAGGAAACGCAGTCAATGCAGCCCCACGGGGTGTAGCCCATCAGCTCCACGCCGTCTTCCAGCACGGCGATTTTCATCTGCTCGATATGCGCCTGCAAATAGGCGATGCGGTAATCGTCGTTGATCTGGCCATCGGCTTCTGCCTTGTCATAAGCGCCAAAGCCGTTTTCCACGATAAACATCGGCTTCTGATAGCGTTCCCAGAAGGCATTCAGCGTGTAGCGCAGGCCGACCGGATCGATCTGCCAGCCCCAGTCGGATGCCTTCACATGCGGATTCGGGCGGCTGCCGGGGAAGCCTTCAATATGGCGGCCATCGTCGCTGTCCTTGGCCGAGAACTGCACCGCGTTACTCATATAATAGCTAAAGCCCAGATAGTCGGCGCAGCCCTCGCGCAGCGCCTGCTCGTCACCGGGCTGCATCTCGATCTGATAACCTTTGCGCTGCCACTCTTTGACAATATAAGACGGGTAGTAGCCGCGCAGATGCACATCGCCGAACAGATGGCGTTCGCGCATCGCTTGCTGGGCGAACATCACATCGTCCGGGTGGCATGACCAGGGATAGAGCGGCACAATCGCCAACATACAGCCGATTTTCAGATCGGGGTTAATCTGGTGGCCCAGCTTGACCACCCGGGCGCTGGCGACAAACTGATGATGCAGCACCTGGTACATCGCCTGCTCTGGCTTCTCATGATCGGTGAAAATCACCCCGGAGTTGCAGTAGCCGAACAACGGATAACGCCAGTTGCGCTGGTTATTGATCTCGTTAAAGGTCATCCAGTATTTCACTTTGTGCTGATAGCGTTTCAGCACCACTTCGCTGTAGCGCACAAAGAAATCAACCACCTTGCGATTCAGCCAGCCGCCGTACTCTTTCACCAAATGCTGTGGCATCTCGAAGTGCGAAAGAGTGATTACCGGTTCAATATTGTATTTCAGCAGCTCGTCAAACAGATCGTCGTAGAACTGGAGGCCGGCTTCGTTCGGCTCCAGCTCGTCTCCCTGTGGGAAGATGCGCGTCCAGGCAATCGAGGTGCGGAAACACTTAAAGCCCATTTCGGCAAACAGCGCGATATCTTCTTTGTAACGGTGATAGAAATCCACCGCCAGATGGTTAGGATATTGATGCGCTGCATCAATACCGTCGGTAATGACGCGGTCCACGCCGTGTGCGCCGCCGGACAGCACGTCGACAATGCTCGGGCCTTTACCGCCCTGGTCCCAGCCGCCTTCAACCTGGTGCGCCGCCACCGCGCCGCCCCATAAAAAATCGTTTGGTAATGACATAACCTTTCCTTTCTGGTGAGATTAACCACGTTTAAAAAAAGCCGCACCTGTTGAGGCGCGAAGAGAAGTTTAATGAAACGTCTGCCCAGACCGATCTGTGGCAGGTTAAAGCTGGCAGTTCGAAGGGCATGCTTCTCATCGAAAGCCCCAGGGAAGGGCGCAGAATAACGAAATCACATGCTGAATGATGAAGGCAGCTCTCACGATCGGATGGCCTCAGGTGCTGGTTGGTTACCCTTTACCTGTTTCAACGCCTGCATCTCGCGGTGAAGAATGACGATCTCTTCCGCCAGTTCGCGGCACAGCATGGCGTTCATCAGGTGATCCTGAGCATGCACCAGAATCAGGTTCACCGGCACCTTGCCAACCCCTTCATCTGCCCCGATAAGCGCGGTCTGGATCTTGTGCGCAGCCCTGGCGGCGGTGGTTGCGGCCGCCAGCTGCCGAGCCGCCTCCGGCCAGTCATAACTGCGCGCAGCGCGCAGCGCCTGCATCGCACAGGAACGTGCTTCACCAGCCTGAATAATCAGCTCCATCACCGTTGTTTCCATATCCATCATCAGCTCTCCACCGCGTTCAGTTTGTTTTCAGCCGCAGCGGGCTGTTCCTGTTGTAACAACTGGCGTTCATACATTTTGAAAAACGGATAATAAATCAGCGTTGAAATGACTATCAGTACGCCGACCAGAATCACCGCGCGATAGTCCCAGCCGGTGGACCACGCGGCACCGATCGGGCCGGGCGTAGTCCAGGGCGCAAGTGACACGACATGGTTCACCATATCGGTGCGGGTGGCGATCCAGGCGATAACCGCATTCACCAGAGGAGCGGTGATAAAGGGAATAAACAGCAGTGGGTTCATCACTAGCGGAGAGCCGAAGATAATCGGCTCATTGATATTAAACATGCCCGGAACCAGGCCCAGTTTGGCAATGGAGCGTAAATGCGCCGAACGGCTACGCAGGTAGAGGAACACCAGGCCCATGGTCGAACCGGAACCGCCGACGACGATAAAAAATTGCCAGAACGGCCCGATAAAGATCTGGCTAACAGGTTCTGCGCTGTTTAATGCCTGCTGATTAATGCCGAGGTTGGTGAGCCAGAATGCTTGCAAAATACCGCCGACGATCGCCGCCCCGTGGATGCCGGCGAACCACAGCAGGTGGCACAGTAATACGGCAATCAGTACCGCAGGCAGGGAATCAGACGCAGAAATGAGCGGTTTAAATACGGCCATAATCGCCTGTGGCAGCAGCATGCCGAACTGATCCTGAATCAGCAGGCTCAGCGGGAACAGCGTCAGGAAAATGGCGAGGATAGGGATGAGCAGGTCAAATGACTGACGTATTTTGGGCGGAACCTGCGCCGGTAGCTTAATGCCAATATGATGCTTTTGCAGCAAGTGCATCAGTTCGGTGGAATAAAGGCTGACCAGAATCGCGGTAAAAATACCTTCCCCACCCAGAGAGCCGACCGGGATAGCGCTGTTGCTCTGCGGTGCGGCCACCACCAGGAATGACATCAGCGCCAGGCATGCGGCCATAAAGCCGTTCATCTTATAGCTGATGGCGAGGTTGTAGGCGATAGCGGCAGCGATATACACCGCCATAATGCCCATCGTCATGTTATAGGGCATCATGATTTTCGCCATGTGACGATCGACCATTTCCAGCCACCATTGGGCAAACGCCCACTGACTATCAGCAGCAAACGGCGGATGAGCAAACAGCAGCATAAACGAGCCGACAATCAGAAACGGCATCGAAGAGACAAAGCCGTCTTTGATGGCCACAACGTGGCGCTGGCTGGATAAACGTGCAGCAACAGGGCCGATGCGGTTTTCAATAACGGCAAACAGGCTCTCGCTCAGGCTGCTCATTGGACGACCCTGGCATTCTCAATCATCGACAGGGCTTCAGCCAGTATCTTCTCGCCGTTCATCATGCCGTAATCCATGGTATTGATCACCGCGATGGGTTTATTCAGCTCCCCCGCCAGCGGGGTAAAGTCTGCCAGTTTATATTTGATCTGTGGGCCAAGCAAACAGCAGTCGCACGCGCCGATCTGTTCGTTAAATTCGTCAAGACCCACCGCGTTAATCTCAACCGCGATGTTTTTTTCCTTTGCCGCTTTTTCCATGCGTTGTACTACCATGCTGGTGGACATGCCTGCGGCGCAACAGAGTAAGATTTTATTCATGGTGGGTCTCCGGTCTGTTTTGTATATCAATAGCTGAAAAAGCCCTGCCTCTGCAACCGGTTTCATATTATTTGATTTGTTCTGTGAGCACGATCTCAAACGGTGGGAAGCCTTTATAAAAGAGGGCTAAAACCCACGCTCCATCGCTATAAAAAATTGATGTTAATTATAAAATTCCGATATGAATTGAACCGACTAATTGGCGATAAATTGTCTGTTTTTTGCGCTATTTCATATGGTTAGATGAAAATAATGCTATTAATTTCAAAGTGTTAATATATTAGGTTGGGCAATAAAGCGAAACAGGCTATTATGGCGGCCATGATTTATCCTTCAGGATGCTATGATGATTACCATGCTGGACGTTGCAAAAAAAGCAGGCGTTTCTAAAGCGACCGTTTCCAGGGTATTAGCGGGAAATAATTATGTCAGTAAAACCACTCACGATCGGGTATTTAAAGCGATTGAAGAGACCGGCTATCGGCCTAATTTATTGGCGCGCAATTTGGCAACCAGCAAATCACAACATATTGGGCTGGTGGTGACCAACACCCTGTATAACGGCCCCTACTTTAGTGAATTATTATTCCAGGCCGCGACCGTGACCGAACAGCACGGTCGCCAGTTACTTCTTGCCGATGGTAAGCATGATGCACGTCAGGAGCGGCAGGCTATCGAGTTTCTTCTCGATTTACGCTGCGATGCGATTATTATTTACCCACGCTTCCTGAATACGGCCGAGCTGGATGACATTATTGCGCAAACCCGCAAGCCGATCATTGTGGTTAATCGGCAGCTGGAAAAACATCCCGCGCACTGCGTGATTGCCGCCCATGAGAAAAACAGTTTTGAGGCTGTTAATTATCTGGTGGCTCGGGGGCACCGTGACATCGCTTTTATCAGCGGTGCATCAGGCTCGCCAACCGGGCTTAGCCGCTTTAACGGTTATCTTCAGGCATTACGGGCGCATCATATTGTGCCGGATGAGCAGCTGGTGGTGCAGGGTGAATGGACACTGCAAAGCGGCTATGCGGCGGCGAAGGAACTGCTGGCGTACGGCGCACAGTTTACCGCCCTGGTCGCGAGCAACGACGATATGGCGATGGGTGCCGTGCGTGCGCTGCGCCGTGCCGGAAAGCGCATCCCACAGGATGTTTCGCTGCTCAGCTTTGATGATATCCCGATGGCGTCTTTCTTTGAGCCGCCGCTCACCACGGTGCATGTGCCGGTCGGTGAGATGATCAAGCATACCCTGGAGAAACTGGTTCTGATGCTGGACGGGCAGTCCAGCGAACCGCTGTCAGCGATCGACGGCCACCTGATGGTTCGCGATTCGGTGGCTCCTGGCCCCTGGCGGGTCGGCAAATAGCTTTCTTCTCGCAGGGGATGGGGGGGCAGAATTTCTTGCCGGCTTTTGCCCGCAGCGCACGGCCGGTAATCAAACGCGGAGGCGATGACCCGATCACTCAACGCCAGCATCAGCAGATAATAGATGATGCAAGAGACCGGCAGCGAGTTTAGCCTCGGAACACCCCATCGATGATCGGTCGTACCGCACTACTGATGAGGACTCGCCCGGGGCTAATGGCAATGTGCTGCGTGGCCGCCTGATGGTGGGTTGGTTACTGCTGGTATGGGAAATGGCGGAGACGCATAACCGGCAGCTTAGCGTTGTTCCGCCTCGCCGGAGCAACGTTAAGCTGCCTGCATCGCGGTGATATAGCTGTCGATGTTTTTAGCCGACTTCTCTTTCTGCCCGTCACTGAGTGGTTTATATCGTGCTATCGATAGCTGGCCCAGGCGATCGTCACAGGCCACCTGTTTTAGCGACCAGGCGTTGTTTTCGCTGACCATCACCGCACGCAGTTTCTCGGTAAAATCCTGCGCGTTGTTCGGGGGGCCAGGAACCACTACTGCCGCACAGGTTGCATCGTCGTGATGTGCATCATGCGCTGGCGTACGCAACGGGAACCACCCCAGTAACAGGGCGATAACGGTGAGAATTAACCGTGGGAAGCGCCTTTTCATGCCAGTTTATCCGTGGGCGAAAACAGGGGGCATTATGCGAATAAACCTGCACGGTAAAATGTCCAGTATGCGCTTTATGGCCCAAACCCTCGCGCTGTGAGAGGGCATGTCAAAGAGTGGCTTTGATCGGGTAGCTGGCAAGCGGCTTAATTTCCTTCATAACAAACATGCTTTGCATCGCTTTGATCCCCGTCAGGCGGCGTAATACCGTCATGGAAAAATCGGCATAGGCATCGAGATCCCCGGCTACCACCTGTAACAAAAAGTCGGCATCACCGCCGATGCTGTAACAGGCTATCACCGCCTCCAGCGCCATCACCTCCTGTTCGAATCTGCGCGCCTGCGTTTCGCTATGGCTGTCGATTGACACGCGCACAAACACCATGACACCGAGGCCAATTTTCTTGCGATTCAATACGGCGCGATACCCCTGAATGACCTTATCGTCTTCCAGTTTGCGCACTTTTCGCCAGCAGGGTGATGCCGACATACCAATCTCGTCGGCCAGCGTCTGATTAGTAATACGTGCATCTTTTTGCAACAGAGCAAGAATCTTCATTTCTGGCAGGCTTAAGGTCATAATGAAAGGTATCTTCTTTGAATTGGTGATTTTTCGGTTAATTCTGCCTTTTTCTGCATATTTATCAAGCCATCCGGTTAACCTTCTCCCGTCAGGTATGCGGGTAATTATCGCCTGATTTTCAGCCCACAAGCGTGATTCTGATGAATGTTGAAGCCGTTCAGCCGCATTGTGCCGCCAGGTTGTGAATCGGTTGGATCACAGATTGGCCCGCCAGGCTGCCACTGTGATTAGGGATTCCCATGTCGGGGATCTGGCGACTGGTAAGCAAAATCGGCGAGCAGTAATGAAAATGGCCCACAGTGACATAAGAGATGTGGCCAGCGGTATCGATTGAAAACCATCAGGATGGAATTGATGAACCTTCGGCTAACGGATTATTGCTCTTCTTTTGACGCAAAAGAAAAGGGGGCTGTCACCCGCAGATCCTGCTGCCGGAGTTCTTCCCGTGCACAGGCGTTTAATCCGCTGCCTGCGTTTTACCGCGAGCCGACCACCAGCACAGTAGCGATCCCATACTGATCATACCAGCACCCTGCCAGAAGCTAACCGACAGGCTGGCGTTGAGCAAAAAAGCCGCCAGCAGCGCTGAAATCACCGGAATAAAGTAGGACGCCGTCGCCAGCACGGTAACATTGCCGTGCAGGATACCGGTATTCCACGCGGCGTAGCCGAAGCCCATCGCCATTGCCGCCAGCCCGAGATTGACCATTACCGGCAGGCTGAAGGTCATTTCCGGCTGCGGTGCGCAGCCGTATTTCACCCACAGCACCAGCGCGGTCAACATAAAAAACAACGTGATTCCGTTACTGCCCCGGGCTATTTTTTGCGTCAGTACGCAATACACCGCCCAGATAAGCGCCCCGGCCAACGCCAGCCCGTAACTGAGCGGCTCAGAAGCGACGTTATGAGCTATTTCAGTCAGCGACAGGGCGCGATCGCCTGCCAGCACCAGGCAGATGCCGGTCAGTGAGGCGAGTATTCCTGGAATAATCAGCAGGCTGCATGTTTGCCGGGTGACGAGCACGCTAAACAGTACGGTCAGGCTGGGCCAGAGATAATTTACCATGCCAACCTCGATGGCCTGATTGTCGCTGCGGGCATAGCCGAGCGAAAGCGACAGGCAGAGTTCGTAGCTGACGAACAGCAGACTGCCGACCAACAGATAGCAGCGTGGAAAGGTTTTTATCCTGGGAAAGCCGACCGTTAGCATCAACAACAGGGCGCTAAGCGTATAAATCATCGCGGCCCCGCCTACGGCTCCTAATCCTTCGCTAACGCTGCGTATCAGCCCAACAATAGCGCTCCATAACAGGATGGCGATTAACCCGATTAGCGTGGCTTTTTTTTGTCTCATGGCTGACGTCCCGGCAGTGGTGATTTATCCCTGCCACGACTTTACAGCTTAGCCAAAGTCAGTGCACCTGAATAAATGGGCGGTGCCAGAGCAATTACGCGACTTCAGGCGAGTTTAACGATCGCCATGCCGATCAGCAGCAGCAGTACGCCAGCCCAGCCTTTACCATTCAGGCGCTGGCCGAACAGTATCCAGCCCGCGCCGATGGTGGCAACAATGCCGAAACCGCCCCACAGCGCGTAGGCAACGGAAAGATCAATGCCTTCCACCGCCTGCGACAGCGCGCTAAAGGCGGCAAGTACCGCCAGCAATGACAGCATGCCGTAAACCTTGCGCTGAAAGCCGTTGGAGAATTTAAGAAAGATATTGGCGACAATTTCCAGCGCCACCGCTGCCGCCAGCCAGGCTCCGTGTATCCACTCAAACGCTGACATGCTGCCTCCTGCTGTGCGTGCCGGATTTGATCAGGGCGATGCCCGCCACCAGGGTGACCAGGCCGGCCATTTTGACCAGCGAAAATGACTCTTCAAACAGCAGCACGCTGAACAGCGTAATAAACAGCAGCCCCACCCCTTCCCACATGGCGTAGGCAACGCCCATGGCAATTTTTTTAATCGAAACGGAAAGGGCAATATAAGACAGTGCGATCGCCAGCAACATCACCACATATCCCAGTGGATTACCGCTAACGCTGGACCACTTCATAAACAGGGTGCCGGTGATTTCAAGTGCAATCGCCAGTGCCAGTAATAACCAGTAAATCATGATTTATCTTCCGCGAAATAACGTAATAACGCGCCGTGCCGGAAAAAAACCAGCAGGCAGCCTGAGCAACATGAAATGACAGCTGGAAGCGTGACTAAAGCGCGTTGCGCCAGTGTTGTTCACCGGAAGGATTAAAAGCGAAAGAGAACAGAGAGAGAGAACGTTTTTGCCAGGCCTTGCTCTTATTGTCCATAATTTTTACAACTTATCCGCATTGTTGCTTCTCGTCGGTGCGGAAAGGAAATTGTCCTCGGTAGTTTAACACCCCGCTCTTGTACCATGTAAAGCGATGGCGCAGAATTTTTTTTCAATTCTTTACTCGGTGCCTTTCGGTTTTTTATAGTTAATTATTATTTATATTAATTTTTTATTAATATTATATTTTAAAACCCGGCGACGGCTGCGATCGCCCAGGCGTTGAGTGATGGCCGGATAGCAAGGCAGTATAGCGGTTTGGCTGAATAGTTATCGTACCCGCTCGCATTTCGTTAACTGTCGGAAAGCAACATCGCAGCAGCCAGGCTATGTGGCCTGCTGCAGGAAATATAGAGTCGCAGACAATGTATGAGTTGACCTTTATTTTACTGCTGTTATGGCAGATGTGTGTGTTACTGGTTATTGCCAGGCTGATGAACAAAACTCGCCTGTTTATCCCGTTGATGCAGGTGACGGTGCGCCTGCCGCATAAGCTGTTGTGCTATATCTCCTTCTCAATTTTTTTGCGTTATGGGCACCTGTTAGGGCCTGCATATTGAGGATGCTATCAGCTAACACCCGGGCGATCTCGCTGGCGATGTGATTGGCACCACCAGCGGCCACTTTTGCCCGGTACTCGTGACATTTCGCCCACGCGTCCGGGGCGGATAAAGCGCATAAAAACGCCCATACACAGGGCAATCGGCAGCGTAGCGCACGCGGTAAATACGCCCCACGGACTTTCCGCCAGTGTCTTCACTACAATCAGCGCCAGTACCGCGAGGATAATAATCACGATCGGAAAACGGCCGAATAGCGCAATAGTACCGGGTACGGCGCCCGTCTCATTTTTGATTATCTCGCCGAGCGATGTGCCATTGCGGCGTGAAGAGATAAACAGCAGCATAAAGTCCTGTACCGCTCCGGCCAGCAGCCATGCCGCAGAGCAACCACTGCCAGGCAGCAGGCATCAATATTGGCGAGTATTGCCCAGGGTAAATGATTAAAAATACTATTTTTATTCACTGGCAACCCCGTTTTAAAGAAAAGGCTGAGCGATCGGAAATGCGTGTTGATAAAGTTTTTATGGTGGCAAAGATCGGCTGCAATCGGCGGGATAATTGGCTAAGCGGTTTTGCTGGCGGGCTGAAGGGCTGAACGTTGTGATAAAGATCTCACTGGTGCAGCAGGGCTACTTCTGTTGGGGTTCTATACCGTAGACGAATAACGCGAATACGCAAAAATGCGCTACGCCCTTATCCATAAGCTGCAGGCTGCGCCACGCTTTCTTTATGCTGTTATTGCGCATCCGTAAAATTTGAAAACGACGGCTATGCCGAAAGCGCTAAGCGCTTTTTGATATTTATGACAGAAAAATAAATTTACACTGGTTTCTCAAATAAGTTAAAAAAGTGAACTGTAATATGATTTATCCTAATCTTTTTAATTGCTTAACACCCATATTTCGTTCTGCTCCTCCACAGGAAACAACGGACTTAATCATGGTCGCGCATTTTTAAAAAATTAAAACAGGTTAAAAATAGTTCACCTGAACTTACATATAGGCAAAAGTTCCTTTATCTGAATGTAAAGAATACAGCAAATAAGCTAATGTCTAGCCTAAGGATAAATGATGCAAACGGCGTAGAAAAACACACTACTCACTTGCAAAATCGTGCAAACGATTTCTTCAATGAACTGACATGTCCGGCGAACTGTTCACCTATTGCAAGCGCAAAAGAAGAACTATTCTATTTTACGGATGCAGCACATATTCTTTGTCATAATAAGGACACATTTGATTCTGAAAGCATTTCAGAACAAAAAGAAATTCCTCACGATGGCTCACAGGAGCACAGCTACAGCCAATCTGCAACGCTTAAGTTAGAGGATCGCCGCGAGTAATTTCAGCGCGTCCAATAAAAATAGCCTTATTGCCCGATAAAACCCCCGTCAGTGCGAGATATCCGCCAACATTTAAGGCAACCCGCAATGGGTTGATTCCGCAGCCGGTGAGAAAATCGCCTGAAGCGCGACAAAAGACGCGAACACGCTGGCTAACCACAAGGGCGGGACGAACTTTCAGTCGCTATTGTTGCCAGCAGCCATGCACGAAAATCACGCATGGCGGCGGTTTCGGTGCGCGATTGCAGGCGGGTTAGCCAGTATCCGCCCAGGCTGACGCTTTGGCTGAACGGCTGCACGATGCGCCCGCTGTTCAGCAGATGGCTAAACATCGTCGGCGGTGCCAGCGCAATCCCCGCCCCTGCCTGCGCAGCCTCCAGCATGGTCAGCGACGAGTCGAACATCATGATGTGTTGGGAGGGAGAGGGGATGCGTTCACCTGCTGCAGAAAACCAGGTGGACCACTCATCGCGGCGATAAGAGCGCAGCAGGGTAAAGCTATGCAGATCGCCCGGCGCGCGCAGCTGTGCGCCCAGCGCCGGGCAACACAGCGGGGAAAGCGGCGCATCGCACAGAAAGTGCGACGCTGTGCCTTGCCAGGCACCGTTGCCATAACGTATCGCGTAATCCAGACCTTCGGCCAGGCTATCAACGTGGTTATTGTGCGTTGACAGCAGCAGGTCAATATGTGGATGCAGGCGGCGAAAATCCGCCAAGCGCGCCAGCAGCCAGCCAACGGCGAACGTGCCGACCACGCCAATTTTCATCTTTTCGCGCATCTGACCGTCGGAGAAACGATCCAGCGTACTGGCAATGCGATCAAAGGATTCGTTGAGGATCGGCAGCAGGCTTTCTCCTTCAGCGGTCAGCATCAGGCCCCGTGAGATACGGATAAACAGCTGACATTTCAGGTGTTGTTCCAGCGCCTTCACCTGCTGACTGATGGCGGCATGCGTCACGTTCAATTCTCTGGAAGCCTTAGTAAAACTTAATAATCGGGCAGCCGCTTCAAAGGCTCGCAGCGAATTCAGCGGGATATATGAACGCATCAGGATCACTCGTGTAAGTTTTTCTATTATCTGCTGCTAAATATAATCGTTTGTCACCGCAGGTCAATCCGTTCACACTTCGCGGCGAAGGGAACCTCCTTACTGTTACCCAATGGAAAATGACCCGATGAAGAAAAAAACGCGCAATAGGCTTCTGCTGTGCACCACACTTGCCGTAACCCCCTGGTTTAGCGTCGTTGCTGCCCCAATGACGCAGCAGCAGTTAACCGGGCTGGTGGATAACACCATCAAACCCCTGCTGGAAAAGCAGCACATTCCCGGCATGGCCGTGGCGGTGTTGTATAAGGGGCAGCCGCAGTTTTTCAACTACGGCGTGGCGGAAACTGAGCATCAGCGGGCGGTAACGCAACATACCCTGTTTGAACTGGGTTCGGTGAGCAAAACCTTTACCGGGGTGGCGGCCGGCGTTGCCATGCAAACCGGGCTGATTAATCTCAATGACAGAGTGGCGCAGCACTGTCCTGAACTTAACGGCGCGCAGTGGCAGAAGATAACCCTGCTTAATCTGGCGACCTACACCGCAGGCGGCCTGCCGCTGCAGCTGCCGGATGAGGTCACCGATACAGCTTCTCTGCAACACTATTTTCAGCAGTGGCAGCCGCAGTGGCCAGCAGGCACCATGCGTCATTATTCCAATGCCAGCATTGGCCTGTTTGGCGCGCTGGCGGTGAAGAACAGCGGGTTAAGCTTTGCTGACTACCTGAATAAATCGGTGTTTCAGCCGCTGAAGTTAACCCAGACTTTTATCACGGTTCCGCCCTCGGCACAGGCCGATTATGCGTGGGGTTATCAGGACGGGCAGCCGGTGCGCGTCACGCCGGGGATGTTGGGCGCTGAAGCCTATGGGGTGAAATCCAGCACCGGGGATATGGTGAAATATATGCAGGCAAACATCAATCCGGCGAGCTTATCTTCTGACAACAAGGGATTAGCAATGGCTATCGCCAGCGCGCAAAGGCGTTATTACCGCGTCGGCAACATGTACCAGGGGCTGGGATGGGAAATGGTGAACTGGCCGATTTCCCCTGCTGGGGTGATTGCCGACAGCAGTAATGATATCGCACTGAAAGCAAGGCCAGCTACCGCGTTGAAAGCCCCTCAATCCGCCGTTGCTTCATCCTGGGTACATAAAACCGGCAGTACTAACGGCTTTGGTGCCTATATTGCTTTTATTCCCGAAAAGCAGTTGGGCATTGTGATGCTGGCCAACAAAAATTACCCTAATCCGCAACGCATAGCGGCCGCCTGGCAGATCCTACAGGCGCTGGACGAGTCAAAATAGGAAAACGCGGGTGACAGAACGGCATTCTGTCACCCGCATGAAAGGATTATTTAAAGTTGAACTGGTCCGGGTGGTTTTCAAGACTTCCCGTCAGGGCAGCCAGGAGCACCGTCTTACCATCAATGGACAGGTCGTCATCCATATTCAGCCAAATCAGCGTTTGACTGGATGCTTTGTCATCCCGGGTAGAAAACACGCCGGCCATTTTTTTGGCTTCAGCAGAGTAAAGCACGGCAATATTCTGCGCCGCGCAGTCATGCGGCTTGCAGGCGTTTAACACCAGGAAATGCTTACCGTCAATATTGACCTGCCGGTTCTGCGAATGGGTTCCGCCTTCCGTTACCCACCTGGGCAACGGATGTTTTCCCACCATCTTTTCAAATGCGGCTTTTGTCTCGTTGTGGGTTGCCAGACTGCTGACGGTAAGGTCGCTTTGTGCGTAAGCGGACAGCATTGTGAAAGAGAGGAATAGTGCAATAAGTGTCTTTTTCATCACCGAAGCTCCTTGCATTGGATTAAATGACATCCAGACCAAGATAGCCGATTTTTTGTGTTGCCGCAGCCGGGCGGGCGCTGATAAATAAAAAAGAGTCATCATCGCTTCAGGTGCCACCGAGTGGTGACGGGCAGAGAAAAGTTCCACAAAGCAAGTGGAATGCCATAAATAAAATTGAGTACGATATGAAACAGGGCTGGAAGAGCAAAATGGCTTCATTTAATGTTGACGTGGCGTCTTTTTTGATTATTTATCCGGGGCTTGCCGCATGATCTGAGAATATTGCATCGCTCCCTTTTTCAGGCTAATTTTATGATCGTATTTGTTACTGAAAATGCTATTCCCTTTACTGGAGCCTGTATTTAATGATCAGAAAAACACTTCTTTCCGCTCTGTTAGCGGGTGCATGCAGTTACTCCGTGACTGCTCTTGCCGCATTACCCACCCCGCTTAATGATTATCAGGCGGTCAAATCAGCCTTGAGCATCGGCAAACCGGTCACGATGGTGACGACATTCGACCGTTGTGAAGGCCAGCGCGATGGCAAACCGCGCAGCCTTAAAATGATCGGCGGGCTGCAGATCGCCAGCTTCCTTATTCCCGATGATAAATACATCGTCTTTTCTGACTATCATCAGCGGCTAAGCGATAAAGAAGGCGCGCCGCAGGTGGAGTTTACCCGTTATAAAATCATGCCGGATAACCATCTGCTTATCGAAACCAAAAGATACCCCACCACGGCTTCATTCCCCGGCGAGCAGCAGGAAAAGGTCTTTTCCCCCGTCAGCTGGAATTGCAAAATTGGCAGCGGCGCGCAATTTTTCACCGCGCCATAAACCCCATTTTTTGACTGCCAGCATCGGGCTGGCAGTCATAAGTGTGCATGTCGAATGCTTATAGGTTCTGTTTGCTGTCATCGTGATTTCTTTTGGAACTCAAAACTCCGCCAGACGACACAATATCCGGTAAAAAACGGTCGTCGTGACAGGCCATATGGCCTTTTTGAGGGAATTCAGGATGCGCATTTCGTCTACACCGCCTTCTTACAGCCACAGCACACCTGTATCGCCGGAGACAGCAGCGCCGCAGTCGGCGGCAAAAGCGCCTTCGGGGCAGGATATCCAGTTCGGTTCCGCGCCCGGTCAACCACGGGATGCGGTGGTGGCTGCTACCTTAACCGGGTTGATCAAAGCCATCCTGCAAGCGGCCAGCGCACAGCGCGGGGAGGCAGCGAAGCCCTCCGCTGGCGTAAAGGCGCCGCCACAGGCAAACAGCCCGACGGTGGCAACAGCATCCGGCTCGTCGTCCAGCGCAGAAAATTCAGCCGATTTTCTCGATAATTCGCCCCTGTCATCACCTGACAAATTGGAAAAATGGCAGCCGATGGTGGCTCACCTTGCGCCCGGACAGTGCCTGCAGGCGGAAAAAGAGCTTAACCGCCCGCTGGCTGCGGCGCAGATGGTGCTGGCCGGCGGGCCAGATGCTCAGCACGCCCAGGCCTATATCGACGCCAATCCGGCGCTGAAAAATGCCATTGATGCAGGTAAGCACGGCGATAATCCGGACGGAAAAGTGACGCGCGCCGATTACCAGGGCTTTATCAAGCGGATGAGCAAGGCGCGTGATGCGGCAGATCGCGACATTAATGATTTTCTGAAAAAACACCCGGATGCCGATGAAGGCTCGCGGCAGATGGTGATGGAGGCGGCAACGCTGCGTGCCAACGAGCCGCTGGTGCGGGTCGCCGCGCTGGAAAACGGCAAGGCGGGAAAGGATATGACCGGGGAAGATCTGAAAAACCTTGTCGGTCAAAATCCGGGGCTGGCCGGTTCACTGCGTCAGGCGGCGCGCAGTTTCGCCTCACCGGGTCTGTTGGCGCAGCTTGACCAGGGGGGCGTCAGCGGTAAGAAGCTCGCCCAGCACGGGCCAGATAACCGCTTCAACACGAAAAATATCGATAACTGGATCAAGAAACAGGCTCCGACCGATGGTGCCGCCTTTGCCAGCCTGATCAACCAGGCATCGCTGGTCAATGCCACCTCCGGGGTCGATATCAAACATCTGGATAAGGATGTCTTCACCCATGCGGAAAACTACAGCGGTGCGCAAAAAGCGGCGGTGATGGTGAAGTTGCAACAGACTCTGGCAACGGTGCAGGTCGGGCGCAAGCTGCATAATACGCAAAAAACCGAACAGGCTCTGAACGAAAAAATAGCCCAATTGCAAAACGATCCGTCAGTGAACGACTGGCTGGAAAAGGCCGTACCGGCGCAGAGCCGTGCGTTGGTAAACGGCGACCCTGGACTGCGCCAGACGCTCGACAGGCGTTATGGTCAGATAGCCTCGGGCAAGACGCTGAGCGACGATATGCAGCGCTTGCAGGCCGGGCAGAAAGACAAAAAGACGCCGGCGGATTACAGTGATGCGCTGCTGCGGCTGGATGATGAACTGAGCTTACAGCAGGCGCTGCGTGGGGATGGCGTTCCTACGGCAAAAGAGATTGTCGCCAGACAGCCCGCGCTGGGTCAGCAGCTAACCGATGCCTGGCAGCAACAGATAGCCCAGGGCGGTTGGGTCAGGGATCACATTAAAGACAAGCATGCCGATCCGCTGCAGCTGCTGGCGCAGTCCGATATAAAAAAGAGCGCTTATGAGGCGGTATTGCCACAGCAGGTCACCTCTCTGAAGGAGGACGGCTATACCGAGGCGGTAATGGACGCGCTGAAGGTCGGCAAGAAGGGGGTGGGCATGCTGAAAACCTTAAAGGATGCTGGTCTGCTCTCCGGGGACGTGAAGAAAATGAGCGGTAAAGCGATCCTCAATGCCCTGAATAAAACCGACACGCCGCTCACCGGGATGAAGGGGCTGATGAAAACCGGAATGGGCAGCGCGGCGGGCGTTGCCGGGCTGTTCTCCGTGGCGGGAATGTTAGCGAGCGGCGATAAGGCCGGTGCGGCTAAAGCCATCTATGACGGCGTGCGCGGCGGCGGCGAACTGGCAAAACTGGGCGTGGATACCGCATTGAAAAGCGCTGGAAGGAGTGTTTCTGCCAGCTTCGGGCGCATGGCCGGTATGGCGGTAGGGCGTGCGGTCGGCCTGGTGGCCGGAGAAGCCAGCGGCATGGCGGCGGCCAGCGCCATCGGTGCGGCGGCAGGGCCGGTGGGCTGGGTTGTTGACGGTGTGCTGGCGATTGGTTTCGGCATCAGTTCCATCGTCGGGGCGGTGAACAAGCATAAAGAGCAGAAGCGTTTTGACCATAATGTCGATCCGACACTGGATCAGTTCGGCATCCCCCGGGCGCACTGATGCGCCGACAGCCCAGGGAAGGGTATCTGGCGCGCGTATCAGAAAGCAGGCGTTTATCTCAGCTGGTCGGATTTGTCCTGAAAAAAACTGACTCAGGAACTCTACCCCGCTAAAGCACACACAAAAGCGGCTGAAATAGCCTGTCTGCAATCACCCTGACCCGCGTTGGCTTTACACGCCTGGGGCCTTTAATGGTGCTTGCTCTTCTGTTCGTCAACGCCAGATTACAGAGTTATTCGGTGAAACATTCGAATAAACTCAATAAATTCAAGGGAAAATATGCATTATCAAAAAGAAGAATTCTCTTATTTTTCAGAGAGTCAAAGCCCTGTCGAAGTCTATACAGAATGGGACCCGCTGGAAGAAGTCATCGTCGGGATCATGGATGATATTCGCGTACCAGACTGGGACAAAAGCTTAAAAGCCATCATCCCGAAAGAGAACAGTGATTTTTTCCAGACTTACTCCGGTAAACGTTTTCCGCAAGAGCTGCTGGCCAAAGCCAGACAAGAAGTTGATACCTTGGCTCAAATCCTGCAAGCCGAGGGAATCAGGGTAAAAAGGCCCAATGAGTCGAATCACCACCAGCCGATTATGACGCCGCATTTTACCACCGGGGGAACGTTTTATTCCGCCATGCCAAGAGACTGTCTTTTTGCCATCGGCAAGAAAATCATCGAAGTCCCGATGTCATGGCGCAGCCGCTATTTCGAGACCTTCGCCTTTCGCGACATACTGAACGACTATTTTACGCGTGGCGCCGAGTGGATCGCTGCTCCCAAGCCGATGCTGTCGGACGATGTGTGGGAGAAGGAGTTCGACTTTGAACAGGAATTCCCGTTCCGTTCGATCATCACCGAAGTTGAGCCGCTTTTCGACGCGGCCGACTTTATGAAGATGGGCCGGGACATTATCGGCCAGCGCAGTCATGCAACCAACAAGAAGGGGATTGAATGGTTGCGCAGAGCCCTGGGGCCGGATTATCGCGTCCATATCTACGAGTTTGAAGAGCCGGCCCCGATGCACATCGATACAACGATCCTGCCGTTAGCACCGGGTCGCGTATTAATCAACAAAGGCTGGGTGCCGCAGATCCCGGATATTTTCAAAGACTGGGAGATCCTCACTCCGCCGGCCTCTAATCTGCCGGACGATCACCCCTTATACATGTCGTCCAACTGGATCCACACCAATGTCCTGATGCTGGATGAAAAGACCGTCATCGTCGAAGAAGACGAAGAAGCGCTGATCTCCGCTTTCCGTCAGTGGGGCTTCAAAACCATCCTCTGCCCGTTCAAGCATTTCCAGAGCTTCGGCGGGTCATTCCACTGCGCCACGCTGGATGTCAAACGTAGCGGCAGCCTGAAAAGCTATATCTGAGGACTTAATGCGACATATCCGTCAGCCGCTGGCTGACGGTAACGAGCCGGGCCGTGCTGCCCTGCCAGATGAAAGCTTTTATCTCAATCAGATACGCACCAAGGGCCTCGAAATGCAGCCAACTCAAACATTACTGATCGTCTCTTCCGAACTGGATGTCGCGAACACGGTCGATGCCGTGAAAGCAAGATACGGGCTGGAGGGATGGCATGTTATTTATCTGATAGAAGATTATCTCGGCGTGGCCCGTGATGAATTAAAACGCCCCGAAAATTTCATCGTGCGCGATTTTGCCGCTGCATCGGATATTGAGGCGATGCTGGATAATATCGCCCGTCAGCATCATGTCGCGCGGGTCATTCCCAGCGATGAATTCTCCGTTTATCCCGCCGCCTTAGCCAACGATCTCTGGGCGCTGCCTGGCCTGACTCGTGAGGTGGCGC
The DNA here is from genome assembly GCF_000026985.1 of Erwinia pyrifoliae DSM 12163. NCBI lineage: Bacteria > Pseudomonadati > Pseudomonadota > Gammaproteobacteria > Enterobacterales > Erwiniaceae > Erwinia > Erwinia pyrifoliae. The sequence continues at coordinate 3,394,401 of NC_017390.1, read as the reverse complement.
GCAAGTTCCGTGATAAAAAGCGCATGAAAGAGATTGCGCTACAGGCCGGTATTAAGACGGCGCGGGAAATCACGTTAGATGACATTGAAAATGGCCGTGTGCAATACCCGGTTATTGTTAAACCCCGTTCTATGGCTGGCTCGGTGGGGATCAAGATCATCACTGACGCGGAGCAGCTTTATGCGATGGACGTTGATTGGCTGGCCGAATACCGCGATATGGATGAAAAGCAGTGCTTTATTGAACAGTACAACCCCGGCACCATTCACCATATTGACTGTGTGGTACTTAACGGTGAGCTGGCGTTTATTTCCGTCGGCGAATATCTGGGCACGCCGCTTGGCTTCCTGCATGAAAAGCCGGTAGGCGTACTGTCGGTTGACGATCGGGCCATTGACGGTAGCTGGCGGGCCTTTACTGAAGCCGTGTTAACCGCCTTTGATGCGCCCGAGGGGGTTTACCATATAGAAGCGTTCGCTGATTCAGGTGCAGATCCGGAGCTGTTGGAAATCGCCTGGCGTCCGGGAGGTGCAGCCATTGTCGAAATGATCGACATGGTATATGGGCTGGATCTGAAGTTTATCCATCTTGCTGCGCAGCTGGGGCTGAATGACGCGATCGCTGTCCAGCGTAAGGAAGAGGCATTTGGTTATATGACCTTCCCTAAAAAGCACCTGGCAACTGAGGCGCTGTATGTTACCGGGGTTGCTCTGCCCCCGCTCGACAACATGCCCACCCTGAGGATCCATCAGGTACCCGCCGTTGGCGATGTCGCATCAGGTGAATTTCACTGCTACAAGGATTCGCTGGGATCCTTCGTATTTTGTGGTGACCGCGATCGGGTGGCGCGGGACGTCGATTACATCAATGCCCATTATGCGGTGCAGGTGGCGGCGGAAAAACCGATCGCCCGTTAAGGGCTTTCATTCAATTTGTCTCAAAAACGGTGACCCGACATGGACACAACACAATCACACACCATTCTGATCGTCTCTTCCGAACTGGATGTCGCTCAGGCGGTGAGCAGGCTTGGAAAGCTTTACCCGATCCAGCACTGGCAGTTTATCTACCTGCTGGAGGATCTGCTGGGTCAGGCCGGAGAAGCGCAGAAGCGCGAGGGAACCTTTATCATCCGGGACTTTGCCGTGCACGCCGAGGTCGAAGCGAAGTTTGAGCAGATAGCCAGCATGTATGCCGTCACGGCGGCGATCCCGAATGACGAATTTGCCGTGTGGATTGCCGCATGGGCCAACGACCGCTGGCAGTTGCCGGGGCTGACGTTCGATGTGGCGGCCCGTTTTCGCGACAAAAAACGCATGAAGCAGATCGCTCAGCAGGCCGGCATTCCGACGGCGCGAGAAATCAGCATGGATGCGATCCACCAGGGAGAAGCGACGTTTCCGCTTGTGCTGAAACCGCGTTCTCTGGCTGGCTCGGTCGGGGTCAGGATCATCAGCGATGCCAGCCAGCTTGCCGCCGTCAGTATCGCGGGCAGTGATGAATATCGCGACATGGACGAGCAGCAATACTTTATTGAAAGTTACAATCCGCAGCCCCTCTATCAAATTGATGCTGTCGTGCTGCAAGGCCGCCTGGCGTTCCTGTCGGTAGGAGAATATATCGGTAAACCCATCGACTATCTTAACGAATGCCCGCTGGGGTATTTATCCGTGACCGATGACCATCTCCAGCGCTTCTGGCGTCCTTTCACCGCGAAGATCTTGTCGGCTTTCGATGGCCCTGATGGCGTTTATCATATTGAAGCTTTTGGCGATGCGGGCGAAGGCGCGGAGCTACTTGAGATTGCTTTCCGTCCTGGCAGTGGCTCGACCATTGAGATGATACAATTTGCCTGGGGACTCAATCCGGACCTGGGCCTGGTACACCTGGCGGCACAGCTGGGTCTGGTCGGCGATGTGCATTTTGGTCGCCAGGCTGAGGCTTACGGCTATATGATGTTCCCTAAAAGACATCTCGCCGAAGAAACACTTTATGTGACCGAGGTTGCGCTGCCGGGCATCGACCGCGTGCCCACCCTGAAGATGCACAAAACCCGGCATCGCGGCGATATCGCCTCCGGTGAATTCTACTGCCACAAGGACAGCCTGGGGGTATTTGTCTTCAGCGGTGACCGTAGCGGCGTGGCACGAGATCTGAAACGGATTGTGGAGGAGTATCGGGTTTACGCAGGGCCGCGCCAGGCGGATTGCCAATCATAATCTCAGGTTTGTCGTTTGCCGTCCCCGGCGCGCAACGCAGCGGCCGGGGGTGCCGTCAGTCAGTGCAGACGTGGCTTATCCGACGATCTCAGCCAGGCTGGCGGGCACGCCGGGGCGGCCGTTGACTAAACAGGTGGCGGTAAATACCGCTTCGGCATAAACCACGTCGTTAACCAAAATCTGCTGGACAAAATTCACCCGGCTGCGCTTTTCATTTTTCTGCGGCTGACAGGTGACCACCACCTTATCACCGGCTTTCAGGCTCCTCTTAAACTTGAGGGTGTATTCCAGCAGCATATGAATGCGGCCCTGCTTAAACTCCTCCTCCAGAACCAGCCCCAATGCTTCCGCCATATAAGCATGACGCGCCCATTCCAAATAGAACGGATAATAAAGTCCATCCACCACACCCTGGAAATCAACATGGTTCGGGTCGACGTCATAGTGTTTGCAAAACATGGTTATTCCTTAATGGCTTATTTTAAAACAGGTTAACAAGGGTAAGTCGTCGGGTCTAATCATCCAGTCGTTTAATCAGATAATGTTGTCGATGATGATGCGGCATCTGTTCCAGCGTCATTTGCAGCCGGTAACCCTGCTTTTCATAAAACTCCCGCGCCTGAAAGCTGAAGGTATCGACGCAAACGCGGCGACAGCCGCGCACGATGGCCTCAAGCTCTGCCGCCTGTAGCAACCTGGCACCGTGGCCGCTGCCGCGCAGCCTTTCTTCGACCCATAACAACTGAATATGCATCCAGTTTCCCCAGGTGGTGGCGAGCAGTCCGGCTATTTTGTTGCCGTCATCGCCATCAAGGAAAACGGCCAGCTCTTTTATTTCTTCAACATCGACATGTTGTGCATTGAACGCCATCAGTTTCTGACGGATATGATTAACATCTTCAGGATGCGGTGTGGCGGTCACTCTCATACTCATCGGCCATGTTCCTTGCGCATTTTTCAGGAGATGGGTGGCGAACGGCAGCTAAAAGTTCCTGCTATTCGGCCTCCAGTTCAATCACCTCATCGTTTATCTGGCCTTCCAGCTGACGCAGTACGCGGTAAACCTGGGCTACCGCCTGTAACGTATGGCGCGGGATCAGCTGCCCCTCCTGCGAACGGTAAAGCGTGCGCGCCAGCCAGATAAAGCGGATAACCGGAATATTGGCCTGCTGCGCACGGGCAATCAGCGCTTTCGCTTCCCCATCTTCCCCTTTACAGATAATGCGCGGCAGCGGCGTCAGTTCAGGGCGATAATAGAGCGCTACCGCATAGTGTGTGGGATTAACCAGCAGCAGGTCGGCTTCTTCTACCGGCTTGCTCTTGACCGCTGCCGCTGGCTGATTGAGTAACTCATGTGCCAGCGCATGGCGGTGGCCTTTCATATGCGGATCGCCTTCCGACTGTTTGTGTTCATCGCGGATATCCTGATGGCTCATGCGCTGCTGCTTGATAAAAAAGTATTTTTGCAGGCCAAAGTCCAGCAGCGTCAGTACCAGCAGCGTCAGTAGCGTCTGGCGCGAAACGCGGGTGAGCAGCACTTCAACGGCGGGCCAGAAGCTGTCGAGATCGCCATAAGCCAGCCGCGCCAGCGATTCGAGATCCGGCGTCAGTACCAGATAAAAAATGGTGCTGATAGCGGCGGCTTTCACGATGTTGTTAAACATTTCACTGAGCTTTTTGACGGAAAACATCTGCTTAAACTGATTAATCGGGTTCAGGCGGTTGAAGTCCGGCTTCAGCGCTTCCGGCGCGAACAGCGGGCCGTACTGGATCCAGCCGCCGATAATGCGCAGCAGCGCGGCTATCGCCACCGTTAAGCCACAGAAGGTGGCAACCAGTACCAAAGCGCTGCTCACCACTTCGCTTAACGCCAGCTCAAAAGGTTGACCAATGCGCGCCAACGGCAGCCTCATCAGCGCCTGTAGTTTTTGCATACCCACATCGTCCAGCGCCAGCACGGTCTCCACCAGTCCGGCGCAAATCAGCAGTTTGGGCACGTCCTGACTTTGCGGAACCTGACCTTTACGGCGTGCATCCTGTAGCTTTTTAGCCGTAGGTTTTTCCGTTTTTTCCGCCACGCTAGCGTCCTCCGAGGATTAACGGCATGAGTTTGCTGAGGTCGTGCAGTTGCAGCAGGCGGTCTTCGCCCAGCGCATTCAGCGTGGGGATATAAATCACAAAAAACAGCAGGCCGACCAGACACTTAGCCGGTACGGATAGCACGAAAACCTGTAGCTGCGGGCTGTAAAGACTGAGAATGGCAATACTGAAATCCAGCAGCAGCAGCAGGGCCACCAGCGGGCCGGCGTAAATAATGATATGCGTAAAGGTATCCGCCAGTAGCGCAAGATACTGCTGGAATCCCTCTTCATGCGGTAGCGGTAGCCATTGCAGCACCGGCCAGATGCGGTAACTGTCCCAGATAATCTGCGTGATGCCGCTTAAACCGATGCTGAGTATCAGCAGCAGGATCAGCGTCTGTTGCAGCAACAGGCCAAGCGGGGTGACATCACTGCCCAGCGCCGGGTTAAGCTGGCCGCCGATCAGCGCGCCGCGCTGGTTATCAAACAATGCGCCGACTGACTGAAACAGCCAGAACGGCATGCCGAGCAGCAATCCCAGCAGGATGCCAATGGTCACTTCTTTCAGCATCAGGCCAATCAGCTGCGGCCAGTCGGGCATCTGTACCGCCAGCTGCGCCTGCAGGCCGATGGCCGGCATCAGCGACAATGCCAGCACCACCCCGGTACGCACCATGCCTTTAAGGATATTGAAGGAAAAGACCGGCGTCAGGATCAGGCAAGGGTAAATGCGTGCGGCTCCCAGCGTCAGCGCGAAGAGAAACTGATACACCGTATGGATGGCATCGCTGCTCATATTATGCCCTGGTCTGCGGGATCATGGTAAAGGCCTGCTGCGCCAGTTCGATCAGCTCCACGCCGATCCAACGGCCGCTAAGCGCCAGCGCAATGCCCACCGCCACCAGCTTAATGGCGAACGGCAGGGTTTGATCCTGCAACTGCATAACCGCCTGGAGTAGCGAGACCAGTACGCCGATGATCACGGCGACCAGCAGCGGCGGTGCGGACAGCAAGACCACCAGCAGCATCGCCTGCTTGAACAGATTCAGTATGTCCATTCTTACCTCACAGGTAACTGTAAAACAGGCCGTCGAGCAGGCGGGTCCAGCCATTGATCAACACAAACAGCAGCATTTTTAACGGCAATGACAGGGTCATCGGGGCCACCATCTGCATGCCCAGCGCCAGCAGCACGTTCGAGACAATTAAATCAATAACGATAAACGGGATATAAATCAAAAAACCGATCTTAAAACCGGCCTGCAGTTCGGACAGCACAAAGGCGGGGATCACCAGCAGCAGGTTGTCTTTACTGACGCTGTCCGACATCTCTTTTGGCCACATACGTACGCTGTTTTCCTGCAGGTGGATCAGGATGTCGGGATCGGTATTGTGGGTCATGAATTTTTGTAACGGTGCAACGCCATTGCTGACGCTGGTTTTCAGGTTGTCCATGCTGGATAAATCGGCGGGAACCTGGCTAAACTGCTGCTGCATCTGGTTAAAAACCGGGGCCATAACAAACAGTGTGGCCGCCAGGGCAATGCCGTACAGCGCCATATTGGGCGGCACCTGCTGTACCCCGATGGCATTGCGCGTGATCAACAGCACCATCGAGATTTTCAAAAAACAGGTGCAGACGATCATTAACATCGGAATCAATGACAACGCCCCAAGGAACAGGGCGAAGGTCATCGGATCGAATTGCTCGGTGTTCATCCAACCTCCTGCCGGGATGTCAGCAGCAGCTGGGTAAGCTGTAATCCCAGATGGCCTTCCACATCCACCAGTTCACCGCGCGCAATCAGGGTGTCACCGTGGTACAAACCGGCTTCGCCCGGCGTGACGTTGTCCAGCGTCACCACGCTGCCCGCCTGCAACCGTTGCAGCTCGCCCAGCGTCAGTGCGGTGCGGCCACAGCGTACTTCCAGCGACAGCGGCAGTGATGCCAGCTGCGGACGCTCTTCGCCGCTGAGGAATTCAGGCTGTGAACCTTCGTTTAGTGCATCGTCGTCGGCGCTGTTCAAGGCGGTACTCTCCAAATGGTTAAGCAAAAAATGGTGGGGCAACTGCAATTCACCATATAACCGCTGCCCGGCAACGGTCAGGCTGCCCTGGCCGTCCGGGGTAAAATAGCTAATGGGGGGGATTAGCAGGTCGCCGGCGGTTAACGCCTGCAGCTGTTCCGTGCACAGCGTGATGCGCCCCAACACCAGCGGCTGGGTGTAAGTCATTGCGTCCGCAAGCGCCGTCCGGCTGGATTGCCAACCCGGCTGGCTAAGCCAGTGCGCCAGCTGCGCATGGCCGAGGCGTAGCGGGCATTCAGCATGGCGATCGCCCAGCCTGACGTGCAGTCTGGCGTTGACCTCGCCGTCTTGCGGTGGGTCATCCGGCTGAAGCTCGCCAAGCAGCAGAGCCAGCTCCGGGCTTAAATACTGGTTGAACAGCGTCCATTGCCAGTCGCCGTCCGGCGGGTTAGCGCCCGATGCCGGCACTGGACACTGTGACAGCAGGTTCAGCAACGGCGCGGCATTGGCGAGAGAAAAAGCCCCCAGCGCGCAGCGCCAGTGGCTCTGTTCAACCGACGGCTGCTGTGCGCCCGGCAGTATATGCAGTATATAAAGCGCGCCCGACTCATCGCCCAGGGTAAAAGGGTAATGGTGAGCGCCGGCAAGGCGGTTTTGCGACCGCGCCCCGGCGCGGCTGAGGTGCGGCAAATTCAGCGGGGTTGCCTCGCTCATGGCGCTTCTCCTTGCTCTATCAACAGCCGTACCGGGCAGTTAAGCGACTGGCTCAACAGGCGGCGGCACTGGATTTCCCGGCGCTGCCAGTGACGCCAGACCTGGGGGGGAAAACGCAGGGCGATCTCCCAGCCGACGGGCTGGCGCGGGGCAAGCGTGACATCGACTTCACCCGCTTCAGGTAGCAGCAGGGTAAAGGCACAATCTGCGGCTGCGTTCCCGCCAATGCGCTCGCGCAGCTCGTGGTGCAGCATCTGCCAGTCGGGCGACGGCGCTTCTTCCTGTGGAGGGGCGTTTTCAGGCATGAATTCACTGGCGCAGGCGAAAAACACCGAGCCTGGCGCCGTCGGGCCGGCCTCTTTGCCATCATGCTGGCGCAGTCTGGACGGCGGCAGGCGTTCGCGGCAGCGCTCATCCGCCTGGGTTTGGCGCGGGGCGGGCGGCAGCCTGTCAGGATATCCCGATGTATTCATCACGCCTCCTCCAGGTGTTCAGACAAATATTCCAGTTTTTCCACCGCCTTTTGCTGTTCGCGCGCGCGCTGCGCGGCCTGCTCCAGCTGTAACGCGGCTTCCTCGCAGGCCTGCTGCGCCTGCTGGCATTGCTGCTGCTGCTGCCCCACCGCCTGTAGCGCCTTCTGTTCACTGGCCAGGCGCTGCGTCAGTTTTTCCCGCGATGGCTGGCGCTGCTGGAATTGGTCACGCTGGTGCTGATAGTCCTGTTGATTCTGCGTCAGCTGCTGCTGCTGTGCCAGCTGATGCTGCCGCGCCTGCTCTACCTGCATCTGCTGCTGACGCAGCTGGCGCTGGGCGCGATTCATACGCTGACGGCGAATAGGCATCAGAATGTTTAACGCCTGCTGCAAGTTCTGCCGCTGGATATCCGGCTGCTGGTCAAATTCATGATCAATCAGGGGCATGGGCGCTGACCTCCGCAAGGTGATACTGGGTTTGTTCAAACGGATCGGGGGCGCGCATCGACTGGCGCAGGAACTGGTTGATGATGTCATTGGCGTTGACGGCAGCATCGGTCAGGCTGTCATTCCCCGGCTGGTACTCACCCAGGCGGATCAGCATTTCCACCTGCTGATACGCCGCCATCAGGCTGCGCAGCCGCCCGGCATGCATCATATGATGGGGTTCAACAACGTTGCTCATGGTACGGCTCAGGCTGGCTAAAACATCGATGGCGGGATAGTGGTTGCGCTCGGCCAGACGGCGGCTCAACACGATGTGGCCGTCGATCAGGGAACGCACTTCATCGGCCACCGGGTCGTTCATTGAGTCCTGTTCGATCAGCACCGAATACAGGGCGGTAATCGCTCCCTGTTGGGTTTGCCCGGCGCGTTCAACCAGCCGTGGTAGCAGGGTGTAAACCGATGGCGGCAGCCCGCCACGACCGGGCGGTTCGCCCAGCGCCAGGCCAATCTCACGCTGTGCGCGGGCAAAGCGGGTGAGTGAATCGACGATCAGCAGCACGCTCTTGCCCTCGGCGCGAAACGCCTCGGCGATGGCGGTGGCGGTAAATGCGGCGCGGGCGCGCTCCATACTGCTGCGATCCGACGTGGCGCACAGCAGTACCGTGCGGCTGCGTAATTCTTCATCCAGCTCGTGGTCGAGAAACTCGCGCAGTTCACGACCACGCTCGCCGATCAGGCCAAAGACGATGGCATCGCACGGGGTGTTGCGCGCCAGCTCCGCCAGCAGCGTGGTTTTGCCACAGCCGGCTCCGGCAAAGATACCCACGCGCTGGCCGTTACCGATGGTCAGCAGGCCGTCAATCGCCCGTAGCCCGGTCGGCAGCGGGGTAGCAATACGCGGGCGCTCGGTAGGGGGCGGCGCATCGTTCAGTACCGGTACGGCGCGTACCTGGGATCCGGGTTCGGCGAAAGCGCTGCGCCCGCCAGGCTCCAGCGCACGGCCGAAACCATCCAGCACGCTGCCCAGCAGTTGCTCACTGACGCAAATACTGTGCGGCAGATAAAGCGGGACGATGGTGGCACCCTGGGAAATACCGTCCAGCGCGCCCAGCGCCGACAGCAGGATTTTCTCCGGGCTGAAGCCGACGATCTCTGACAGCACGCTGCCGCCGTCACTGCGTTGGATCCGGCATAAATCGCCGATGCGCGCGCCCGGCAGGATACACTCGATCAGAATGCCGCTGATACCGGTTACACGGCCGTAGCGGCTAACGGGCGAGTAGCGCTCCAGGCGGCGCTGCTGCTGGTCTGCCCACTGCGTCAGGCGCTGCTGTAGCGCGCTCATCACCATTTCACCCTGATGTTTTCCCGCCCGGCAAACTCAAGGCTGTCGGCGTTAATCGCCACCAGCCGCAGCTGATCAATTTCATCGCCGATAAATATGCGCTGACCGTCTGCGGTGACGATATTGGCGCGTGGGCCGCTGCTGATTTGCACAATGTTAAACGGCAGGCGCGAACTGACCGTGGTCGCCCGGTTATGAATCGGCAGCTTGACGTCAAATCGCTGATAGAGGTTGGCCAGCATGCGCTCCAGCCGTTGATTGTCCTCGCTGCTGATACTGCCCGAAAGCGTCAGGCTGTTGCTGTCGGAAGACAGCGTCACGTTTCTGTCCAGCCCCCGGTCGAGCAGCATGCTGGTGACCACCTGACGGGTACGCTCCACGCTTGACAACAACGGCTTACCCGGCGCGGGCGGAGCAGAAGGAGAGGCAATGCTGTCCTGCAACAGCCAGCCGCCGAGCATCATCACCAGCAGCAGGCTCAGTAACAGATAAACCGCTTTTGCCCAAAGCGGCAGCGGGCGTTTTTCCCGCGTTGCTGCCACCGCAGCCGGCCGGTCATCCGCTGCGACGGCGACCGCCGCAGCGCCAGCAAGCGGCATCTCTTCTTCTTCCTGCAGCGGTTCATCTGCTTCTTCCGGCCAGGGCGTGGCGGCGCTGACAATGCTCAGCCAGATATGGCCAATTGCAAATGCGGTGCCGGGCTGCAGGTCGGTCAATTGCTCACAGCGCTGCCCTTCGTTGTCGTTCAGCGGTCCTTCCAGCGCCGTGACTTGCCAGCCGAGGTCGGTTTTGCTCAACTGGCAGTGGCGGTCTTTGATTCCTGGATCGAAAAGTGCCAGATCGGCATCCTGTGCGGCTCCAATCCACCACTGCAGGCCACTCAGCGGCAGCGCCGCGCCACGATGTAACCCGGTCAGTACGCGTAATTCATGCATGGGTCATTTTCCTGAAGGTCTGGCGGTGACTGTTGTAAATCGAGCCGTCCCAGCACATTGATGGCAACGTTACTGGTTAATTCAGCAAAGGACAGCACCGGCACGGCATGAAACTCGTCTTTCAACAGTGCGCGCAGCGGGCTGCGTAAATCCTGGGCAACGAGGATCAGCGCCGGGCTGTTGTCATAAGGCGGGAAAGCGCTGCGCATTTGATTCAGCAGGTTGATGCCATAATCCTGTGCCAGGGAGAAGAAGGTTTCGCTCTGGGCCTGACGCAGCGAATCGCGCAGCAGTTCTTCGGTTTCCGGCGTCAGCAGCCAGACATTCAGCCCGTTGGGCTGCTGATACTGGTGGCAGATGTGCTCTTTCAGCGCGATACGCACAAAGTCGGTCAGGGCAGCGCTGTCGCGCTCATGCTGGCCGTGCTCAATCAGCGTTTCGGCAATGGTACGTACCGAACGCAGCGGAATACGTTCCGAGGCCAGGCGTTGTAGTACCGCCGCAAAACGGGAAAGCGGCATAATGCGTTGCAGCTCCTGCGCCAGCTCTGGCTGCTCGCTTTCCAGCCAGTTGAGAATCGATTTACTCTCCTGCAAACCGATAAACTGCGACCCGCTTTGGTGGATGGCCTGCTCCATCCGTAGCATGATCAGCTGTTGTGCATTCCAGTAGTGCCGATCTTCCTGTTGCAGCAACGGATGCTGCGGGGGAAGCCAGCACCAGTGATGTTCATCGCGTTCGGCCTGGCCGGGCTGGATCTGGCCGTCACTGTCGCCATCGGCAAGATGCATTTCAATGCTGCTTGTTCTGACCGCCAGCTGCCCGACGTCGAAGGTGGCGGTCACCAGCGGAATTTCATACACGCAGAAGCGGAATTCGTCGGCGGCTAACGTCGGTGAGAACTCGATATCAAAACTGGGCAGGGTAAAACCAAAGTGATAAACCAGCCGGTTACGCAGGCGGCGGATATGCTGAATCAGTGATTCAGCGGCTTCGCTATTGAGATGTGCCTGGCTGAATTGCAGCAGATAGGCGCGCGTCGGGTTGAAACGGCGCAGATCCTGATGGCCGTTATCTTCTGGCGCCAGCTGCTGTGCCTGCAGCTCGTCGGCCTGCTGCTGGTTATCCTGCTGTTTGATGCGCCACAGCTGGAACAGCCCGCTGCCGAGCGCGATGGCGCTGATGATGACAAATACCGTCGTTGGCATGCCGGGCAGCAGCGCAAAACCCAGCATCCCGGCTGCGGACATGATCCAGGCCTTAGGCTGGCTGGTAAGCTGTTCGGCGATTTCGCGGCCGATATTCGCATCAACCTGCTGACCGTCGGCGGAGACGCGCGTGATGATCATCCCGGCGGTCAGAGAGATCAGCAGCGCGGGGATCTGGGCGATCAGGCCGTCACCGATGGTCAGTACCGAATAGATATGCATTGCGGCACCGGCCTCCATGCCGTTTTGCAGCACGCCGATAGCAAAACCGCCGATCATATTGATAAAGACAATCACCAGTCCGGCAATCGCGTCGCCTTTAACAAACTTCATTGCGCCATCCATTGCGCCGAACAGCTGGCTCTCTTTCGCCAGGTTTTCCCGGCGCTGGCGCGCCTGATGCGCTTCAATCAGCCCCGCACGCAGGTCGCTGTCTATCGACATCTGCTTGCCCGGCATGGCGTCGAGGGTAAAGCGTGCAGCGACTTCCGCCACGCGTTCAGAGCCTTTGGTGATCACCAGAAAGTTTACCACCGTCAGGATCAGGAAGATCACCAGACCGACCGCCAGATTACCGCCGACGACGAAATTACCAAAGGCTTCAACGATATGCCCGGCATCCTGTTGCAGCAGGATCTGGCGGGTGGTTGAGATCGACAGCGCCAGCCTGAACATGGTGGTCAACAGCAGGACGGAGGGAAACGTTGAGAAAGCCAGCGGTTTAGGCAAATACATCGCCAGCACGATCAGCAGTGATGAAATGCAGATATTGAGCGCAATCAGCACGTCGATCAGGCCGGTGGGCAGCGGAATGATCATCATGAAAACGATCGACATGACAATCGCAGCGCCCACCACTTCCGAGCGCTGCATCGCACTGATGGCGAGGCGGTTTAGCCAGACAAACAGAGAACTCATTTATAACGCCGTCCTGGGTTGTGTCAGGCTGGCACGCGGCTCCTGCCCGGCGTAATCGCTAATCACCTTACGCAGCAGATTCAGCGCCATTTGGCGGTTTTTACTTTTATCATCGCGCCATAATCCCAGCGGCAAGTGATAAACCAGCGGGACTAATCCACTGAGGAACAGCACCTGATGGTGCGGATGCTGGCCGGCCACGTCGCGCGAGAGGTTCTGCAGATCGCGCAGGTACGCCCCGTTGCCGCTCAGGTTAAGCAGACGGCGGGTCAGCTCTAACGAGGTGAAACTCACGCTGGGCAGTTTGCCAGCCAGGCGCGTCAGCAGGGTTTTACTGGCGGTCAGCGTCTGGCTGATATTACTGGCATCCTGCAGGCTGCTGAGGATTTTTTGCAGTGCACGCCTGGGGATGGAAGAGCTGCGTGACGCAATATCATCCGCCAGCGCACGCTGTAAGGTGCGTAACCCCTGATTGAAATGCGCACCACCGAAGCTGTTCAACAGGGCGTCGAGCATGGCATTGCCCGATTGCAGGTGAACAATGGTCTGGTAATAAAGCTGGCGCATGGCCTGTTTCTGCGTGGGATCGGTACTGAAACTGGCAATAGCGCTGGCGGTATTCAGTCCGGCACTGACTTCAGCCCCTTTTTCCTTGTGCAGCAGCTCAAGACTTTGCATCGCCTTATTGGCCAGGTCGCTATTTTGCGTGCGTTGCGCCTGCAACAGCGTATGGCGCAGCAGCAAGTCACAGCGCGCCGGGTCGCCGCCTGCCGCATGCAGTAGCTCATCCATTCCCGGTGATGAAGCATGTTGCAGCAGGGTTTGCATTTTCTGGTTTTGCGTTTCTAAACGCGCATGCTGCGGATGCTCCAGCAGCTTAAGCAATTCGTCTAATTTTTCAATGCGCTCAATATGTTGCTGCGCCCGGCTGCCCGGCTGTGCAACCACCCGCCGCTGATTCAGCGCTTTGCTTTTTCGCTCCACATGTTCGGCAAAGGTCATGGATACTTCCTCCATTGAATCCTCCAGCGGTGAAACAGGCATGCGTGCTGACGCGCTGGCTGCCGCTGAAGGCACCACGCTGGTCGGGGCAGGGGCTTCATCAACCGCGTTTACCGCGACGGGATGTGGCGGTTGAATGCCGGGTAAAACGGGAGCAATTTTCATCCTGGCGAACCTTTAATGATGAGAGCAGTTGCTACTGTGTGGTGCGATTAGCGCATCGGTTCCCTGGTCATGCCGTTGTTAAAAAAAGTGGCCAACGACGTCTGCAATTTATTGCAAAACCTGGTCGTTTATCCTGGCAATAAGTTGCCAGGAATGGCGAAGGTTAAAAAAAGCAAACGATTACTATCAGTAGCTTATGAGATTATTTTTGTTTGGCATAAGCCTTGCTAAAGAGATGACGCCGCTGAGGCATCACCTGATTGAGTAACGGAGCAAGCCATGACAGAAATTCACCTGCAGTCAACAGAACCCACATCGGTCAACGAAGGGCTACCGCTGAATATTGATTGGGAAGGTATCTTTCGTGAGCATGGGCGACGCGTGCATCATTTTATTCGCAAGCGCGTTTCCCATCGCGAAGATGCCGAGGATCTGGAGCAAATGACCTGGCTGGAAGTTTTGCGTAACCGTGACAAATTCGCCGGTGCGTCACGGCCAGAAACCTGGGTGTTTGGTATTGCCTTAAATTTAGTACGCAACCATTTTCGCCTGCAGTCCGGACGGCCGCGTTGTGATGAGCTGGACGACGATATCATTCTGACTCAGGGCGACGATCCAAGCCATATCACCGAATATCAGCGCCTGCTGAACTCGACGCTTAATTCCATTGCCGTATTGCCGGAAGATGCCCGCCGTCTGATGAACATGCTGGTCGAGAAAGACGGCAGCTATCAGGATATCGCAGCACATTTAAATATCCCGATTGGCACCGTGCGTTCACGTCTGTCGCGCGCGCGCGTCACGCTGAAGCAGTCAGTATTTTCTTAAAGTTGGATAGACGGATAATTCGCTAAATCGTAAAGTGAATTGCACAGTGTCCTGTATTGCCGTCTGGACACTGCCTTAATGCGACTTTGCAAAATTGCAGATATGCAGCCTAATCGGGTAAACAATGTTTACAGAAAGGAGATGAGATGCAATTTTCCGAGCGACAGGTGAGTGCAAGCAGTGAGCCGCTCAAATTGCTCGAGTTTGCATTGAATACGGTGAAAGACGCCGTCTATCTGATTGACAGCCAAACCCGTTTCTTTTACGTCAATGACGAGTCGTGCCACATGTTGGGCTATCGCAATGATGAGTTGTTGAATATGTCCGTGTCGGATATCGATCCTGCATGGAGCAAAGAAGATATTTATGCCATGTGGGAGCGGATGGGCGAGGGCGGCAACGATAGCGTGTTGACCTTTGAAACCCATCATAAAACCAAACAGGGCCTGCTGATACCTGTTGAAGTCAGCTCAAATCCTTTTGTCTATGAAGAGGGCAAATACAGTATGTGCGTGGTAAGGGATATGCGAGAACGTAAGCATCTGGAACAGATGTCTTATGCGAGAGAACAGGAATTCCAGGTATTAGTCGAGAACTCACCGGATATGGTGGTGCGTTTTGATACCAGTCTGAATTGCCAGTATGCCAACCCCGCCGCATTACGCCATCTGTGCGTATCGGCCGAACAGCTGAGGGGGCGACGGATCCGGGAACTGCTGGGGGATCTGACGTGCGTTAAGCATATCGATCGCCTGGTGAGCGAGGTGGTGCACAGCCAGCTGGAAGCCGAAGGAGAACTGGTGGAGTCGGACAACAAGATGTTAGCAGGGACGGTGATCAACCATATTCGTTGCGTACCTGAATTTGATCGTCATGGCACCCTGATTTCCGTGATGTTGGTTGGGCGCGATATTACCGCGATCCATTATGCGGAAAGGAAGCTGGAAGACTCACATATGCGCCTGAGACTGCTGGCGCGGCAGCGTGAGGTCTCGCGGGAAGAAGAGCGTAAGCGGATCGCGCGGGAGATCCACGATGAGCTGGGGCAACATTTAACCTCGCTAAGAATGGGCATCTCAATGCTGCGTATCCAGTTCAGCAAAGATAATCCGCTGCTGCATGAACGCGTTGTGCATCTGATGGGCCTGACGGACAAAACGATTCAGGTGGTGCGTAATGTGGCAACCCGGCTGCGTCCTAACGTATTAGATATGGGGTTGACGCCCGCACTGGAATGGCTACGGGATGAATTTATCAGCCGTCATATTGGCTGTTGCTGTCGCTTAATTACCCCTGAGCATGAAGTCAGGCTGAATGACGAACAGGCTACGGCGGCTTTTCGCGTGGCACAGGAATCTCTCACCAATATCTCGCGCCATGCTCACGCCTCTGAGGTGATTATTCTACTTGTTCGCCACGCTAACTCGGTGGTCCTTACCGTACGCGACAACGGCAGAGGTTTTGACTGCCAGAGCAGTAAAGACAACGCTTTTGGCCTGATGAGCATGAGAGAGCGCGGGCGTATGCTGGGGGGGAGTGTAGAAATTGAAAGTAAAGTGAACATTGGTACACGCATATCGTTAACCATTCCTATTGTACAAGTTTATGATAATAATAAGGTTATGGAATAATACATGGATAAAAATATTCGCCTGATGGTAGCGGACGACCATGTCATCATGCGTGAGGGACTGAAGCAGATATTTTCGCTGGAT
This sequence comes from Erwinia pyrifoliae DSM 12163, assembly GCF_000026985.1. NCBI lineage: Bacteria > Pseudomonadati > Pseudomonadota > Gammaproteobacteria > Enterobacterales > Erwiniaceae > Erwinia > Erwinia pyrifoliae. Next base: position 3,378,325 of record NC_017390.1, on the reverse strand, counting down.
GAACGTTTGGTGGTGGTAGCCGAAGCCGGGAATGGCACTCAGGTGATGGAAGGGCTGCGCGTTGAGCCGGTTGATTTATTGTTGCTGGATATGAGCATGCCGGGAGTCTGTGGCGAGGACCTCGTTACCCGCATCCATTTACAGTACCCAAAGCTGCCGATACTGATACTCACTATGTACAGCGAGCCGCAGATTGCGCGGCGCGTGCTGAAATGTGGTGCGCTGGGCTATATCACTAAAGACAACGACCCGGAGACATTGCTGGCTGCTATTCACCGCGTGGCGCGTGGCCAGCGCTTTATTGACCACGTTCTGGCGGAACAGATTGTTTTTGCCGAATACACACACGCGAGTGAAGCGATGCATGAACGCCTGACCGCGCGGGAAATGCAAATTATGCTGATGTTAGCGCGCGGCAGGGGAGTTAATCACATTGCCGAAGCGCTGGCTATCAGCAATAAGACCGTCAGCACACATAAAGCACGCTTAATGGAAAAAATGATGTTTACCACCAATGCAGACATCGTGAAATACGCCATTAGTCATTGTCTGATTACTTAGGAATTCTCTTATATTCGTCTCTGGCTCCTCCCCCTTTGGCAAATTTTTCTTAGCACGCCATATTTAAAAAATCCATTTAAAACAGCAGTATAAAATGGTCGCGGAGTGTAACCGCTTCCATTTTATGACCCGCTTGTAGGGCAATCCCTACATTGCCCCCTGAAGGTTCCTTACTTAATGTTCAGCCTATGACGATGGTTTCTTAACGTTAGTATGGGTATTTCTTAATGGCAGCGTAAACTCACAGTAAATATTATAGGCATAAATGTAATTAATTGTGTCTTGTATTCGGGCTGTAACAGGGCTGTGTTAGTGAAGCGATGTAAAAAAAAATAATGGATAGGGGCAGGGGTAATTTTTTATGAACATCAGGAATAGTGAACACTCGTCCCGGCCATGGCCGGGACGGAGAGAGCACATCTCTTTGACAGAAGAACAACCCATCGATATCCACGACACATTGTCTGAGATGATCAAAACAGTTGCACCTTTGAAGATTGATTTGGTACTGGAGGGGGAGACCGGAACCGGAAAAGACACGCTGGCACGAAAAATTCATCAACTCTCCGGCTGCAAGGGGAAATTGGTTGCGGTTAACTGCGCGGCAATTCCCGAAACGCTGGCAGAAAGCGAACTGTTTGGCATCAATAACGGTGCTTATACCGGGGCCGGGCAGGCGCGCGCTGGCTATGTGGAAGCAGCGGATAACGGTATTTTGTTTTTGGACGAGATTGACAGCATGCCACTTTCACTACAGGCAAAAATGCTCCGCGTGCTGGAAAACAGGGGCGTTGAACGTCTTGGCGGAACCCAGTTTACCCCGGTCAATATGCGCGTCATTGTCGCCACGCAAACGCCTTTGTTAACCCTGGTAGAGCGCGGCAGTTTCCGACGCGATCTCTATTTCCGACTGAATACCGTCAGTATTCAATTGCAGCCTTTACGGGCGCGCATTGAGGTGATCATCCCGCTGTTTCGTTCTTTTATTCAAAAGGCGGCGAGCACGCTGCAGTGCGCGCCACGCGAAATCACTCAGGAACACTATGAATGCCTGTTGAGTTATAGCTGGCCGGGAAATATCCGCGAGCTGAAAGCCGCCGCTGAACGTTTCGTGCTGGGACTCCCGCCGCTGGGTCTTTCCTGTCATTGCGGGCAGGAAAGACCGCAGTTGAAAGAGCTGATGCGGCGCATTGAGAAGAACGTGATCCATGATTGCCTGGTGCGTCACGGTCACAGCATTGATGATGCGGCGCAGGAATTGGGCATTCCGTTACGCACGCTATATCACCGCATCAAATTATTGAACGTGGCTACCAGCCGGGTTATCGGCCAGTAAACGCAGCGAAAAAAAATAAAAATATGGCGTTTCACGGGAACCGATCGAAACTGTCCGCCACTTAATTAACGAACATTGTGTGATGTTCTTGAAACGCAACCTCAATAATTGGAGAGATTAAAATGAGCGGTCTTCTTACAAGCGCAAGCAGTTCAGCATCTAAAACTCTTGAATCAGCAATGGGTCAGTCACTGACCGAGTCTGCCAATGCGCAGGCGTCTAAAATGAAGATGGATACCCAGAACTCCATCCTTGATGGCAAAATGGACTCTGCTTCTAAGTCCTTGAACTCTGGCCACAACGCGGCTAAAGCTATTCAGTTCTGATGATTAGCCGGGCGCCAGGTGCTTAACCTCCGCCCGGATTTTTTTGTCGCTGCCGATGAGGATGAGCTATGAAAATCAATGCCGGTAACGCCCAGTCTCTCGCCGTCAGCGCAGGGGATAGTGAGGTCAGTTCTGCCGCCAGCCACACGGCGGATGCTTCCTGGTTCAGCGCTGCGCTGCAGGCGCCCGCTAAAACGGCAAGCAGTGACAATCAATCCTGGATAAACAAAGTCACCAGCCTGTCTGAGACTGCCAGTGGCCATGCCAACCAGGCAGACAGAGCGCTGGCGAAGGTCTCGCGCAGTCTTGATTCGCAAAGCGTGATGGCCGCTAACCGCACCTTATCCTCCTATTATCTGGAGAGCCTGCTCAACGCAAAACTGGTTGGCAAAGGCGTACAGAGTCTGGAAAAACTGACCAACTTGCAGTAACCCCCTATGGCTAAATTATCTTTCAAGATACTGCTTTTGCTGCCGGTACTGCTGCTGGTCGGCTGCAATGACCAGGTCGAACTCAATCATGGTCTGACAGAAAACGACGCCAACGAAGTGGCGGCGGAGCTGGGTCGTTATCATATCCAGGCGGAAAAACTGGCCAATAAAGACGGTATTACCGTGATGGTAGATGCCGCAGAGTTAAATCGGGCGGTACATATTCTTGATGCGGCGGGTTTGCCGCGACCGGCGCGCACCAACCTTGGCGAGGTGTTCCAAAAGAACGGCGTGATCTCCACGCCGCTGGAAGAACGGGCGCGCTACATTTATGCCTTATCCCAGGAAGTTGAATCGACCCTGAGTCAGATTGACGGGGTGATCGTCGCCCGGGTACATGTGGTGCTACCGGAGCGCATTGCGCCGGGTGAACCGGTGCAGCCCGCCAGCGCAGCGGTGTTTATCAAATATCGCCCCGATCTCGACCCCGACATTATCGAACCGCGCATCCGGCGCATGGTTGCCAGCAGCCTGCCGGGCCTGGCCGGTCGGTCAGACAAAGATCTGGCGATTGTCTTCGTTCCCGCCGAGAGTTATCAGGATAAACCGCCGAAGGTGTCCTTTGGTCCGTTTTTGGTCACGCCAGAGCAATCGGCACAGTTAAGCTGGCTGAGCGGCATGATTGGCGTGCTGATCCTGATGGTGGTAGCGGGCGTGCTGGGTTGGCCGCACTGGCAACGCTATCGTCAACGGCAGCAACCGCCGCCGGGGCAGAAAGATGAGTGAAATGCCCGCTGCTGACGATGCAGGGCTACGCTGGCTGCGCTGGTGGTGCATTGACTGCTGGCTGACGGCCGATCCGCAGTGGCGGCAGGCCAGTTTTTACCAGCTTGAGGCTACCCGGCTGGCGGCGCTGGCCCGCACCCATCATGCGATGATTTGCCAGCAGCTTCAGCTGGCAACGGCGCTTACCCCCGTCGATGGCGATCTGTTGGCATGGCTCAATCTAACGCTGTCGCAACGCCAGCTGGCTTTAAGGCTGGCGGCGGAAGTGTGCTGGCGTGGCAGTACCCAAACCACGCTGCTGCCGGAACAACAGCGCTGGTGTCGGCGTATTGCCCAAGGGATGCGCCCCGGGCTGTGGCTACCCATGCTTGACGGGTTACCCGGCGATGAGGGCGATATCAAGGGTTTGTGGCTGCTGAATATGCGCGCCGGGCCGCAGTGCTGGCCAAGGTTACGGCTATCCTTCCCGCAAGAAGCGGTACAGGCGGTGGAGCAGCTGCCGACAATAGCCGAATTTCCTGTCCGTCTGCTACCGCTGTGGCAGGCGGTTTTCTGGTATGCCTCGCAGGAGCCACTATGTTGACGCGTAAAAGAATTACCCTGCTGAACGCGGAGGCCGATCTGGCACCCGTGATCGGTCAGGCACAGCTGTGCATTCAGCAGCAGGGGCAGGAGATCCTGCAGCAGGCCCGGCAACAGGCACAGGCGATGCTGGAAGAAGCGGAGCGGCAGAAAGAAGCCGAGATGTTGAGTGCGCAACAGCGCGCCGAGCAGGCCTTCTGGCAGCAGGCAGATACGCTGCTGCAAAGCTGGCAGCAGCAATATCAGCAGCTGGAGGAACAGGTGCTTGACGTGATGGACAGCGTGCTGACGCAGGCGCTTAGCCAGTTGCTGACTGAAGTACCGCAAACACAGCGGCTGGCGGCGCTATTACGTCAACTGCTGCGGGCAAAAACCCTGGCTGAACAGGGCAGCCTTTATTGTCATCCGGCACAGCAGGTTGAGATCGCCGACTGGTTACGCAGTCATGCCCACCTGGCCTGGCAGCTACAGCCGGATGAGTCGCTGGCGCAAGATAGCCTGAAACTGGTCACCGCTAACGGTGAATTGTGCCTTGACTGGCAGCAGGCGGTGCGCCATTTACTCCCTCCTCAGGCAGCGTGCTAAGCCGCTACAAAAAACTTCACTTCACCACGGAACTCCGCCGCGCCCCATCCCACTCAATGACAGGACCCACTCAATGAGAGAGTTTAATTATGTCATCACTCAGCCCGCTTCAGCGCCGCCTGGACAGTCAGTTTGATAAAGCACAAACCCAACTGGACGATGCCACCCTGAATGCCAGTGAAGGTTACAGCCAGGAGGACAGTTTTGCCTTTTTTGAGGCCAGTATGGGACTTTCCAACGCCAGCTGGGCGGCGAGCCAGGAGCTGACGGTTAAACACGGGCTTGCTAAAGCCATCATCAATGAGATCAACTGAATTGCTACAGTGGGCGCAGCGCTGGCTCGACAATCCTGGCACAGACCAACAGCTAACGGTCGATGACGGCGTCGTCTGGTTGCAGCATCGGGCGGAACAGTTTTTTGCATTGGCAGAGCTGACGGTAAATGCGTCGCTAGACGATGAGTTGTTGGGGCGGGCGTTGCAGCTTTCGGCTCCGACCCTACGTTATTTTGGCCGCGATGCCGCCGCACTGGCGCAGCAAGGCAACAGCCTGATATTAGCGTTAGCTATCCGTCAGCTGGAGGTTAACGCCGTCTGCCAACAGCTGGAATCACTGCTTAATCAACGTGATGTCTGGCAGACAATGCTACAACAACCGCGTAGAAAAGCGGCAACCCATGGCGCGGTGCCTTTGCACAGCCTGGCATTTTTACCAAGGGGAAACCATGGTTGAGAAACGAGCGTTGCGCTGCCGGTTGCTGGGCGCGCTACTGATGCTGTGCGCAACACTTCCGGCGGGGGCGCAGACCCCGGCCGACTGGAAAGAACAGTCCTATGCCTATTCTGCCGATCGCACGCCGTTATCCACGGTGCTGCAAGATTTTGCTGACGGACACAGTGTCGATCTCCAGCTTGGCAATGTGGAAGACGCAGAGGTAACCGCCAAGATCCGCGCTGATAACGCCAGCGCTTTCCTCGACAGGCTGGCGCTGGAGCACCATTTCCAGTGGTTTGTTTACAACAATACGCTGTACGTCAGCCCACAGGACGAGCAAAGCTCGGAACGTCTGGAGATCTCCCCGGACGCCGCACCGGATATCAAGCAGGCGCTAAGCGGTATTGGCCTGCTTGATCCGCGTTTTGGCTGGGGAGAACTGCCGGATGATGGCGTGGTGCTGGTGACCGGGCCGCCGCAATACCTGGAGCTGGTTAAGCGCTTCAGTGAGCAACGCGAAAAGAAAGAAGACCGACGTAAAGTCATGACCTTCCCGCTACGCTATGCGTCGGTGGCCGACCGCACCATTCATTACCGTGACCAGACGGTGGTGATCCCCGGCGTTGCCACCATGCTGAATGAGCTGATGAACGGTAAACGCGCAGCGCCGGCCAGCGCCAGCGGCAGTGACAGTGCGCCGGGAGGCCCGGATACCACCAGCATGATGCAGAATACCCAGACGTTACTGTCGCGTTTATCAAGCCGTAATAAATCTGCCAACAAGGCGGGCGGCAGGGATAGCGATATTGACGATGTAAGCGGCCGCATCTCTGCCGATGTGCGCAACAATGCGCTGTTGATCCGCGATGACGATAAACGGCGCGATGAATACAGCCAGCTGATCGCCAAAATTGATGTGCCGCAGAATCTGGTTGAGATTGACGCGGTGATTCTGGACATCGACCGCACGGCGTTAAACCGACTGGAAGCCAACTGGCAGGCCACATTAGGCGGTGTGACCGGCGGCAGCTCGCTGATGTCCGGCAGCGGTACGCTGTTTGTCAGCGACTTTAAACGTTTCTTCGCCGATATTCAGGCGCTGGAAGGCGAGGGTACTGCCTCGATCGTCGCCAATCCTTCGGTTCTGACGCTGGAAAATCAGCCGGCAGTGATCGACTTCAGCCAGACGGCCTACATTACCGCCACCGGCGAACGCGTGGCGGACATCCAGCCGGTGACGGCAGGCACCAGCCTGCAGGTGACGCCGCGCGCGGTAGGTAATCAAGGCCACTCCAGCATTCAGCTAATGATTGATATTGAAGACGGCCACGTACAGACCAACGGTGACGGGCAGGCTACCGGCGTGAAACGCGGCACGGTCAGCACCCAGGCGCTCATCAGTGAGAACCGCGCGCTGGTGCTGGGCGGCTTCCACGTTGAAGAGAGTGCCGATCGCGATCGGCGCATCCCGTTGCTGGGCGATATTCCCTGGATTGGTCAACTGTTCAGTTCGAGGCGTCATGAAATTTCTCAGCGTCAGCGCCTGTTTATCCTCACCCCGCGCCTGATCGGCGATCAAACCGATCCGACGCGTTATGTCACCGCCGATAACCGCCAGCAACTGAGCGACGCCATGGGGCGCGTGGAGAGGCGGCACAGTAATGTGAATCAGCATGACGTGGTGGAAAACGCCCTGCGCGATCTGGCTGAAGGGCAGTCGCCGGCCGGTTTCCAGGTGCAAACGTCCGGTACGCGTTTGAGTGAAGTCTGCCGCAGTACGCCCTCACTGCTGTTCGAAAGTACTCGCGGCCAGTGGTACAGCAGTAGTACTAACGGTGTGCATCTCAGCGTGGGGGTGGTGCGCAATATCAGCAGCAAACCTCTGCGTTTTGATGAGGCGAACTGTGCCAGTAAACGCACGCTGGCAGTGGCGGTGTGGCCGCACAGCGCGCTGGCACCCGGCGAGTCGGCAGAGGTGTATCTGGCCACGGATCCAAGCCGCGTGCTGCGCGCGTCACGCGAATCCTTATTGAATCGTTAAGAAAAGGGAAACTATGAAAAGCGCTTCCTGTTTACTGCTGGCGTCCACGCTGTTGCTCACCGCCTGCGCCGGACGTCATGATAACGGCCTGGAATGTACCTCGGTTGACTGCCGCCCGCAGTCTCAGGCTCGTCAGTTAGTCATCTGGTGGCAGCCCGGTTTACGTAATGGTCCGGCAGATTATACCCGGGTATCGGTGAATGAATAATCCTTGCCCACAGGTGACCTCGCTGCCGGCATTACTTAGCCTGTTGCAACTGCGCCAAAGCTGTCGCTGGCCGGTGCAACAAGGGGTGGAATTACTGGCCCTGTGTGGCGAGCGCGGGCGTGAGGTGATGCTGAACCTGCAACCGGCATTCCAGCCTGCCGGGCTTTACCAGCGGTTGCTCAGCCGCCGTGCGCAACAGCTGGAGGTCTGGGACGGATGCTTCCTGTGCCTTAACCGCGACCGGGTATTATCCTGCTGGCGTCAGCTGCCCGAATCCGCCATGAGCGATAAACAGCATATTGCTCAGTTGTTCAGTCTGGCGGGCATTCCCCTGAGCGATTGATCCCGGCAAGCACCTTTTCTTTACCCCTCTGGTGATTTTTTTCTCACTTTTCCGGAACCAGAGCGGGATAACCAGCACTCAATAAAGGCTTCGGCATGGCACGTTTGACGTGCCTGGTCGGCAGGGTACGTTTCAATTATTCATAGAGGAATACGGTATGAGTCTGAATACAAGTGCGCTGGGAGCGTCAACGATGCAAATTTCCATCGGCGGTGCGGGTGGCGGTAACGGGTTGCTGGGTACCAGTCGCCAGAATGCAGGGCTGGGTGACCATTCTGCACTGGGTCTGGGCGGCGGCAATAACAATGATACGGTCAATCAACTGGCCGGCATGCTCACCGGCATGATGATGATGATGAGCATGATGGGCGGTGGTGGTTTAACGGGGCTGCTGGGCGGCGGCTTTGGCGGCGGTCTGCTGGGCGGCGGTTCAGGTGGAGGCCTGGGCGGTTCAGGTGGAGGCCTGGGCGGTTTGGGCGGCGATCTGGGTAGCACGCTGGGCGGCGGCATTGGCGGCGGCATTGGTGGTGCGTTAGGCGGCCCGTTGGGTGCAACCGTGGGGACCTCTCTGGGGTCGGGCATCGGGGGCAGCGCCGCTTCCGGAGTGGGTTCCGCGCTCGACCAGGCGCTGGGTATTAACTCAACGTCCCAAAACGACAGCTCCACCTCCGGTACAGATTCCAGCTCAGACTCAAGCGACCCGGTGCAACAGCTGATGAAGATGTTCAGCGAGATAATGCAAAGCCTGTTTGGCGAGGGGCAAGACGGTACACAAAGCGGTTCTTCTGCCGGCAAGCAGCCGACCGAAGGCGAACAAAGCGCCTATAAAAAAGGCGTAAGCGATGCGCTGTCTGCCCTGATGGGTAACGGTTTGAGCCAGACCCTTGGCAACGGCGGACTGGGGGGCGGTCAGGGGGGGAGTGCTGGCACTGGCCTTGACGGTTCTGGGCTGGGCGGCAAAGGTTTGCAAAACCTGAGCGGGCCGGTTGACTACCAGCAGTTGGGTAACGCCGTGGGTACCGGTATCGGTATGAAAGCGGGCATCCAGGCGCTGAATGATATCGGTACGCACAGTGACAGCTCCACCCGTTCTTTCGTCAATAAAGGCGACCGGGCGATGGCGAAGGAAATTGGCCAGTTTATGGACCAGTACCCTGAAGTGTTTGGCAAGCCGCAGTACCAGAAAGGGCCGGGCCAGGAAGTGAAAACGGATGATAAATCCTGGGCAAAAGCACTGAGCAAGCCGGATGACGACGGAATGACGCCCGCCAGTATGGAGCAGTTCAACAAGGCCAAGGGCATGATCAAAAGCGCCATGGCGGGTGATACCGGTAACGGCAACCTGCAGGCGCGCGGTGCCGGTGGTTCTTCGCTGGGTATTGATGCCATGATGGCCGGTGACACCATTAACAATATGGCACTGGGCAAGCTGGGCGCGGCTTAAGCTGTCGCATGGCGGGCAAGCGTGTCTTGTCCGCCTCGTCGTTGGCTGATCGACTCGTGGAAGATCCTCATCCGCTTCCACGCCATACATCAAGGTTACCCATGGGGACTGTGATGGTCATACAAGATTTACTGAGTGCATTAGCCAGGCGTCTGGAAGCCGGATCGCTGTTGCTTGATGGCAGCCAACTTTGTTGCCTGCAGGTTAACGGGCTTGAGATGACGCTGGAGTGGCTGGAGCAGCAGAACAGGCTGTTTGTTTACCTGAGCATTGGCACCCTCGCTGACGCACAGCAGGGCGCGCTATTAGCCGATATCCTCGCCGCCAATCTGTTCCATTATGGTTCGAGCGATGGTGCGGCATTCGGTCTGGATAAAGAGAAAAACGAACTGTTATTGTTTCAACGTTTCCAGCCGTCATCAGTGGATGAGGCCAGCTTCGTGAGCGCCTGTGTGCAAATGATCGAAGTGGCGAAAATCTGGCAGGGCAAGTTATTGCACAGCCACGCTGTGCCAGCTTCAGCCCCGCGCATGCTGACGCAGCAGGGATTAACGTTAAATTTTGCCGGGAAAATCACATGAATGTATCTGGTTTGAGGGCTGGGCAAAGAAGCCCGTCCCAGCAAGCGGATCACGCTCCTTCTTCATCGACACAGGCCTCACCGGCGCAGACGGGCAGACGGTTGCAGCGGCAGGACGCGCTGCCTGCTAACAACCGCTATCATGCCAGCCAGACGCCCGCGACGCCGGATCGTGCGCGCGCAGCCGCCAGATACGCATCGGGGGCCAGCTCTTCGGCGGCGCCTGCTGCCGGGCCCGCTGGCCCATCTATGGCGCTATCTCGTCAGCACGCTAACCGTGAAAACCCGACGTTTGCCCGTTTTCATGATGCGATGCAGCAGTCCCCTAAAATGTTGCGCGCCAGCCCCGTGCCGGAAAAGCCGGAGAAGATCCCCGAGCGCCTGCAGCAAAAGGCCGACGCCATCGATTTGCCAGGGTTAAAGAAACTGGATAAAAGCCTGTACGAATATGCCAAACTGGCGACCGAACTGGTCAAGGAAGGAGCGGGACCCGATAACGACCTCGCTGATATGGATAGAAAGCTACTGCCGCTGCTGGCCGATGCGGAAAACGCGCGTAACCCGGGGCTGAATCTGCGCACTTTTAAGAGCAGCGAAGAGTGCTACCGGGCGATAAAGGATCAGAATAAAAGCGTACAGCAGTCCAGGCAGCCGATGTCTATGCGCGTGCTCTATCCGCCCTTGAAGGGCGCGCGTGACCATCGCGTGGCGTTGGACATCCAGTTCCGGCCGGGCCATCGTCCTTCGATTGTGGGTTTTGAGTCCGCGCCGGGCAATTTGGCTGAGCTTTTGCAACACGAACTTGAACACGCCTTGCGCGGAGCCAAAGTGCAGGTGGTGGAAAATACGATTCAAAACTCCCTAAGAGGCTGCTCAATGTTTGCTTTGAATAATGCCCTGAAGTCCTTTAAGCATCATGATGAATACACTGCGCGGCTGCACAGCGGTGAAAAACAGGTTCCCGTTCCCGCCGAATTTTTAAAGCATGCGCATTCGAAAGCCCTGGTTGAAGGGCACCGGCATCAGGACGCTATCGTCAGCAAAGATAAAGGCGGGCTGCATGCCGAAACCCTGCTGCACAGAAACCTGGCCTATCGTGCCGACAGGATCAACCACTCTTACAGTACCTCGATTGAAGGTTTCCGCCTGCAGGAGATACAGCGGGCAGGTGAATTTTTGGCCGCGCGAAAACAAAGAAGATAGCGCCGCACAGAAGCAGTAAAAAAAACGCATCGGCAGGACCGCTGCGTTTTTTGTTGGCACCACGCTGACGATCGGCCAGAACAGCGTGGCTGCAAAGAGCAGCCACGCTGATGAGGGCAACTATAATCCGCGATGCTGCTCTAACTGCTGCAACTCCAGCAGGCGATCCGCCAGATAACGGGTGATCCACCACGCCGTTTGACCGACGTTACCGTTCGGGCTGTCGCTGTCACCGGTAAGAAAGTCGGCATGCAGGCTGTCGACAAAGCTATCCAGCTCAAACTTACCCTGGCGTTGTGGCATCGGGCGGCTCAGTACCTGATGCAGCCGCTGCTTAACCTGTAAAATGGCCTGTTGAAAAGCCTGGTACTGTGCCGGTGACAGCCGCTGCTGGCTGTTGACCACATCAACCCAGCTTGCCACAGGGTGTTCCCGATCGGGTGTTATCATCATTTAGCCACCTTCAGATTGGCCGACATCGGCACTTTATAGTGGTTTTCAACGTTGCCCAGTGAGATATCACTGGTATTGACGTTTAGCCCCTCGCTATCGCTTTTAACGAACGAGAATTTACCGTTCTCTGCGCTGATATGGCTCAGATTCAGATCCCAGTTACCCTGTTGACCTCCGTTAGTGCGTACGAAAGTACCAAAGTCTTTGGCCTTCACGTTGTCAACGTTCAGGGTGGTATCAGCATTCAGCTGCAGGATCTTGTCAGAGGCGTGCTCAAAGGAGCTGTTGGTGATGTCAACGTGAGATTTTTTGCCAGCGCTGTTTGGCTTAACGGTTATCGCGTCCTCTCCCACGTTGGTGACGTGCAGATTGTCTATTTTGGCATCACCGTAAAGATGAATGCCATCCGCCCCATCATCGCCGATGGTGACGTTTTTCAGGCTGGCACCGTCTTCCAGCATAAACAGCGGCTTCTGGCTTTCCGACTGGCCGCCATCGCCTAATTCTGAACCGGCGGTGAAGGTTTGCCCTTTGCCATCAAACTCCTGACCCGCCTTTACGATGATGGTGTCATGCAGCACAGTCGGGTTAGCGCCGGCGCTGGTAAAGCCCACCGAATTTCCGGCCCCCACGCCGGTACTGCCGACAGGGTCAGCATGATCGGTGACCGGCGTGCTGCCCCCGGCACCGCTGGTGGGGGAAGAAGGGAAATCAAGCGGTGAGGTGGGGGAGGTCGGCGTGGACGGTGGTGAGAAGGAATTGGTGGGAGATGTGCCGCCAGAAGACGCTTTACCTAACAGAGAACTTCCCCCGAGAGAAGAGCCAGAAGACGCGTTGCTGGCAGGATAATTCCCCGCCGAAGAAGGGCCGGAAGACGCATCATTATTGCCGGATCCCGGCTGGCCGAACGTGTCACTTTGCCCGTCCATCATGCGCGCGATAAGCTTTAGCATGGCTTTCAGTAAAGGATTATCGCCGATCTGCCCGCCGCCCTGGCCATCGGGCGTGATGGCCTGATCCAGCCCGTTATTGCCCATCTCACCCAGCATTGTCTGGTTGACAGACTGCGGGGTAGTCCCTGCTGCGCCATTTTGCCCCGTCAGGCCGCCAGCGTTGCCCACTCCGTTGGTCTGGTCATTGCTACCTGCTGCTGCATTATCTGCCTGTGGCGATAGCAGCGGCTTTAACAGTTCTCCCAATAATTGCGCCATTTGCTCAATGGTTTGCCGATCGATGGGGTGCTGCCCCTGTGCTGAATTTGTATTTTGACCACTAAGTCCGTTGTCTTCGCCGGGCTTGAATAGCCCCTGCGAGGACGGGATACTGATGTTAAGCGTAAGAACTGACATGGATTTTCCCCTTTTGCGACGTCAACCAGCCGGAAGCGTGCAGCCTGTGCTGCATGAATTAAGTGGGTGTGGCGTTGGCAGGGTTCCGCGTACAGTGACAGTAAACAGACTTTTTTTTAACCGTGACGGGAACCGGTTGCAGAGAAATGCAACATAAATATAACTAATGTTTATGGCAGAGGGTGGGGGCAACGGGTCATGGTATTAAAGTTACAGGGGACTGAACACAAGACGGCTGTACAAATAGCGGCGCATAACCCTGTGGGGCAGGGCGTGGCCTTGCAACAGGGCAGCAGCAGCAGCAGCCCGCAAAATGCGGCGGCATCGCTGGCGTCAGAAGGCAAAAATCGCGGGAAAATGCCGAAAGTTCACCAGTCATCTACTGCGGCTGATGGCGTCAGTGCGGCTCACCAGCAAAAGAAATCCTTCAGTTTGAAGGGTTTTTTAGGGTTGAAGAAATCGTCTAAATCGCTACCGCAGACCCAGCCGGGCGCCACCCACAGCAAAGGGACAACATTACGCGATCTGCTGGCCCAGGACGATGGCGAAACGCAGCATGAGGCGGCCGCGCCAGATGCCGCGCGTTTAACCCGTTCGGGTGGCGTTAAACGCCACAATCTGGACGACATGGCCGGGCGGCCAATGGTGAAAGGTGGCAGCGGCGAGGATAAGGTATCAACGCAGCAAAAACAGCATCAGCTGAACAATTTTAGCCAGATGCGCCAAACCATGCTGAGCAAAATGACTCATCCGGCTTCAGCCGACGCGGGCGAACGCCTGCACCACTCGCCGCCGCGCATCCCGGGTAGCCACCACGAAATTGAAGAACTGCCGGTTGGCTCCACCAGCAAGGCGGCAACGGCCCATACCGGTAAGGGGGAGATCGCTCATGAAGATGACGACAGCGAGTTCCAGCAACTGCATCAACAGCGGCTGGCGCGCGAGCGGGAAAATCCACCGCAGCCGCCCAAACTCGGCGTTACCACACCGACAGCCGCCAGGTATCAGCCCAAACTGACTGCGATTGCGGAAAGCGTCCTTGAGGGGACAGATTCGACGCAGTCACCCCTTAAGCCGCAGTCGATGCTGAAAGGAAGTGGAGCCGGGGTGACGCCGCTGGCGGTAGCGCTGGATAAAGGCAAGTTGCAGCTGGCATCAACTAATCCACCCGCGCTTAATACGCTGTTAAAGCAGACATTGGGTAAAGACGCTCAGCACTATCTGGCGCACCATGCCAGCAGCGACGGCAGCCAGCATCTGCTGCTGGACAATAAAGGCCGCCTGTTTGATATCAAAAGTACCGCCACCAGCTATAGCGTGCTGCATAACAGCCACCCGGGCGACATAAAGACCAGGCTGGCGCAGGCCGGTACTGGCTCCGTCAACGTAGACGGTAAAAGCGGCAAGATCTCGCTGGGTAGCGGTAATGAAAGCCACAATAAAACCATGCTAAATCAACCGGGGGAAGCGCACCGTTCCTTACTGACCGGCATCTGGCAGCATCCGGCTGGCGCAGCACGGCCGCAGGGGGAGTCAATCCGCCTGCATGACGACAAAATTCATATTCTGCATCCGGAGCTGGGCGTATGGCAGTCTGCGGATAAAGACACCCACAGCCAGCTGTCACGCCAGGCAGACGGTAAGCTCTATGCGCTGAAAGACGACCGCACCCTGCATAATCTCTCCGCTAATAAATCCTCGGAAAAGCTGGTCGATAAAATCAAATCGTTTTCCGTTGATCAGCGTGGGCAGGTGGCGATCCTGACGGATACCCCCAGCCGCAATAAGATGAGTATTATGCCCGCGCTGGATGCCTCCCCGGAGAGCCATATTCACGTCAGCCTGCATTATGCCGATGCCCACCAGGGGTTACTGCACGGTAAGCCGGAGCTGGAGGCGCAATCTGTCGCAATCAGTCATGGGCGGCTGATTGTCGCCGATAGCGAAGGCAAGCTGTTTAGCGCCGCCATGCCAAAGTCGGGGGATGAAAACGAGCTGAATATGAAAGCCATGCCTCAGCATGCGCTCGATGAGCATTTTGGTCATGACCACCAGATTTCCGGATTTTTCCATGACGACCACGGCCAGCTCAACGCGCTGGTAAAAGATAACTTCAAGCAGCAGCATGCCTGCCCGTTGGGCAACGATCATCAGTTCCACCCCGGCTGGAACCTGAGCGATGCGCTGGTTATCGACAACCAGCTGGGGCTGCATCATGTCAATCCTGAACCGCATGAGGTTCTGGATATGGGGCATTTAGGCAGCCTGGCGCTACAGGAAGGTAAGCTTCACTATTTTGACCAGCTGACCAAAGGCTGGACCAGCGCGGAATCAGACTGTAAGCAGCTGAAAAAAGGCCTGGACGGAGCGGCCTACATTCTGAAAGACGGTGAAGTGAAACGCCTGGATATTAACCAGAGCACCTCCTCTATCAAGCACGGAACGGATAATGTCTTTTCCCTGCCGCATGTGCGCAATAAGCCGGAGCCGGGCGACGCCCTGCAAGGGCTGAATAAAACCGATAAGGCCCAGGCCATGGCGGTCATTGGGGTAAATAAATACCTGGCGCTGACGGAAAAAGGGGACATTCGCTCCTTCCAGATCAAACCTGGCACCCAGCAGCTGGAGCGGCCGCCACAAACTCTCAGCCGCGAAGGTCTTAGTGGGGAACTGAAAGACATTCATGTCGACCACAAGCAGAACCTGTACGCATTGACCCACGAGGGAGAAGTGTTCCATCAGCCGCGCGAGGCCTGGCAGAACGGTGCCGGGGGCAGCAACTGGCATAAACTGGCGCTGCCACAGAGCGAAAGTAAGCTGCAACGTCTGGACATGAACCCTGAGCACAAACCGGTTGCCACCTTTGAAGACGGTAGCCAGCATCAGTTGAAGGCGGGTGGCTGGCACGCCTATGCGGCACCTGAACGCGGGCCGTTGGCAGTGGGTACCAGCGGTTCACAAACCGTCTTTAACCGGTTAATGCAGGGGGTGAAAGGTAAGGTGATCCCGGGAACCGGGTTGACGGTCAAGCTCTCGGCGCAGGCCGGGGGAGTAACCGGTGCCGAAGGGCGCAAGGTCAGCAGTAAATTTTCTGACAGGATCCGCGCGTATGCGTTTAACCCGACGATGGCAACGCCGCGACCGATAAAAAATGCCGCTTATGCCACACAGCACAGCTGGCAGGGGCGGGAGGGGCTGAAGCCGCTGTACGAGATGCAGGGGGCGCTGATTAAACAACTGGATGCGCATAACGTTCGTCATAACGCGCCACAGGAAGATTTGCATAGCAAACTGGAAAAAATGAATTTAGGCGAACAAGGCGCAGAATTGCTTAACGATATGAAGCGCTTTCGTGACGAACTGGAGCAGAGTGCGACCCGATCGGCGACCGTTCTGGGTCAACATCAGGGAGTGCTAAAAAGCAGCGGTGAAATCAATAGCGATTTTCAGCCATCGCGCAGTAAGGCGTTGGTACAGAGCTTTAACGTCAATCGCTCCGGTCGGGATCTCAGCCAGTCACTGCAGCAGGCAGTGCATGCCACGCCGCCATCCGCACAGAGTAAACTGCAGTCCATGTTGGGGCACTTTGTCAGCGCCGGGGTGGATATGAGCCATCAGAAGGGTGAGATCCCACTGGGCCGCCAGCGCGATCCTAATGATAAAACCGCGCTGACCAAGTCGCGTTTGATTTTAGATACCGTGACCATCGGTGAACTGCATCAGCTGGCCGATAAGGCGAAATTGGTATCTGACCATACACCCGATGCTGAACAGATAAAACAGCTGCGCCAGCAGTTCGATACGCTGCGTGAAAAGCGGTATGAAGGCAATCCGGTGAAGCAGTACACCGACATGGGCTTTACCCATCCTAAGGCGCTGGAAGCAAATTATGATGCGGTCAAATCTTTCATCAATGCCTTTAAAAAAGAGCACCACGGCGTCAATTTAACCACGCGCACCGTACTGGAATCACAGGGCAGTGCGGAGATGGCGAAGAAGCTCAAGAATACGCTGTTATCGCTGGACAGTGGCGAAAGTATGAGCTTTAGCCGGGCCTATGGCGGGGGCATCAGCACGGTCTTTGTGCCTAAACTTAGCAAGAAGGTGCCCGTCCCAGTGGTTCCCGGAGCCGGCATCACGCTGGATCGCGCCTATAACCTGAGCTTCAGCCGTACCAGCGGCGGGTTGAGCGTCAGTTTTGGCCGTGACGGCGGGGTGAGCGGTACCATATCAGTCGCTACCGGGCATGATGTGATGCCCTATATGACCGATAAGAAAACCAGTGCCGGTAACGCCAGTGACTGGTTGAGCAAAAAACACAAAATCAGCCCGGACTTTCGTATTGGTGCCGGTGTGAGTGCCACCGTGCAGGGTACGCTAAAAAACAGCCTGAAGTTTAAGCTGACCGAAGATGAGCTGCCTGACTTTATTCATGGCTTGACGCATGGCACGTTGACCCCGGCAGAGCTGCTGCAAAAGGGGATCGAACATCAGATGAAGCAGGGCAGTAATCTGACGTTTAGCGTCGATACCTCGGCAACTCTGGATCTGCGCGCCGGTATCGATCTGACCGAAGACGGCAGTAAACCGAATGGCGTCACTGCCCGTGTTTCTGCCGGGGTAAGTGCATCGGCAAACCTGGTTGCCGGCTCGCGTGAACGCAGTTTCACCTCTGGCGAGTTTGGCAGCACGACTGCGGCCAGCAATAACCGCCCAACCTTTCTTAATGGGGGCAACGTCGGCGCCAACCTGACGGCTGCTTTAGGTGTTGCCCATTCGTCCACGCATGAAGGGAAACCGGTCGGAACCTTCCCGGCGTTTACCTCGACTAACGTTTCGGCAGCGCTGGCGCTGGATAACCGAACCTCGCAGAGTATCAGCCTGGAAATGAAGCGTGCGGAGCCGGTGACCAGCAATGATATCAGCGAACTGACCTCCACGCTGGGTAAACACTTCAAGGATACCTCCACGACGAAGATGCTTGCCGCTCTCAAAGAGTTAGATGACGCTAAACCCGCTGAACAGTTGCATATCTTACAACAGCATTTTAGTGCAAAAGATGTCGTCGGTGATGAACGTTATGAAGCGGTGCACAGCCTGCAAAAGCTGGCATTACGTCAACAGGCTGCGGACAGCAACAGCATGGAATTAGGCTCTGCCAGTCACAGCACGAGTTACAAGAATCTGTCGAAAATAAATAATGACGGCATTGTCGAGCTGCTACACAAACATTTCGATGCAGCATTACCACCGAGCAGTGCCAAACGTCTCAGTGACATGATGAATAACGATCCGGCACTGAAGGGTTTAATTAAGCAGCTGCAAAGCACGCCGTTCACCAGCGCCAGCGTGGAGATGGAGTTGAAAGATGGTCTGCGTGAGCAGACGGAAAAGGCAATACTGGACGGTAAAGTCGGTCGTGAAGAAGTAGGAATACTTTTCCAGGATCGCAACAACTTGCGTATTAAATCGGTCAGCGTCAGTCAGGCCGTCAGCAAAAGCGAAGGCTTCAATACCCCAACGCTGTTACTGGGGGCGAGCAACAGCGCCGCCATGAGCATGGAACGCAACATCGGTAGCATCAATTTCAAATACGGCCAGGATCAGAACATCCCTCGGCGATTTGCCCTGGAGGGAGGAATTGCTAAGGCTAATCCGCAGGTCGCATCTGCGCTTTCTGATTTGAAGAAGGAAGGGCTGGAAATGAAGAGCTGATGAGCATGTTGTTGCCATTAACAGAACCGACGAGAAAATCACGCAATAAGGAGCGACATTCATGACAGCGTCACAGCAGCAGGTTGAACGGTTTTTACAGTATTTTTCCGCCGGGTGTAAAACGCCTATTCATCTGAAAGACGGGGTATGCGCCCTGTATAATGAACAAAATGAGGAGGCGGCGGTGCTGGAAATACCGGAACACAGCGACAGCCTGTTGCTTCACTGCCGAATCATTGAGACCGACCCACAGACATCAATAACGCTTTATTCGATGTTATTGCAGCTGAATTTTGAGATGGCGGCCATGCGTGGCTGTTGGCTGGCGCTGGACGAACTGCACAATGTGCGTTTATGTTTTCAGCAGCCGCTGGAGCATCTGGATGAAGCGAGTTTTAGCGATATCATTAGCGGCTTTATCGAACAGGCGGCAGAAGTACGTGAGTATATAGCACAATCAGACGATAGTAGCGCGGCATAATATATGGGCGGGCTGGCATTGAGGTGCCAGCGGTCATTTTACTTAGGTGACAATCAATAGCAAGAATTCTGAATATCTAAAAGGCCTGCTCTTTTATGCGTCATTGCTTCCGCTTTGCCAGGCTTCTCTATTCGCAAAAATATAAAGGTTTTATTACTGAGGGATTTATATTTATGTTGCCGTTATAGGCTTGTGTTGAATAACTTTATAAAATATGGATAACCCTCTTAAGTCATGTTGACCTTAATAACCCTGACTCTGTCGTTCGAACTGGTGCGCGATGCAAAGGTGCAGATAAATATCTGATGTGTATGGCTGGGGAAATAGGGTTAAGCGCACCGTGCGGTGATAAAAATACCACAGACCCTCTGCCGTAGACGACTCAGACAGCCGTTACAGAATGTCAAGGTTGGGGGAGGCTCCCGTCACAATATTATTTCCTGATAAAATACTATCAAAAAATGATTCTTCTATAGGGAAGTGAAGAAAATTAATTAATATGTTCATTAGAAAAATCCATATTTTGGAAAAACGCAAGACAGATCGCGTACATTTGTTGGTTTCCCCTGCCTTTTTCGCCTATTTTTAAGTCACTTTTCATCTCTTTCTTCTGATTTTAGGGTAAAACCTTTTTTTTTATTATTCATAATAAAAAAGGTTATGGGATTATTCCTAATGATATGTATAACTACCTGTATTTACAGTAAAGGGATGTTTGTATGTTTATATCTAAATCGATGCAGGTTTTTATCACTCTGTATCAGGAAAAAAGTCTGAAAACTGCAGCTGATAAGCTATGTCTGACGGTACCACCTGTTTCACGTATGTTAAAACTCACTGAAGGTTGGGTGGGTGAACAACTCTTCATTATTGAACGAAATAATATCACCCCGACCCCGGCAGCGGATTGTATCTATCAGCAGCTTTTACCGCTTTACATGGCGCTGAAAAATATGACAAGAAGACATCCGGAGCAGCAAGAGTTCTTGATTGCCTCGCCTTATATATCAACATCAATATTATCGGATCTGCTGACTATCAGTGAGAGTGCACTGCCAAAGTGCTCATCGATAAAATATGCAGAGTGCATCCATCCTGATGACGATATATATATCAGCCTACAGCCTGTAGAATTTCCGATGCATTTTGAACCGATAAGAATGGACCTGGTTCTGGAGCTTTGCTGTTCTAAAAATGTGGGGGATAAGTGGTTACATATGCCAATTTTAGCTGAAAGTGAGACCAAGAAGCTAAAATACTTCCAGCGATCGCTCGCTGAACTTCATGCACGAGGAGGAAGCGGTGTGCTGAGGCAGGTTGATAATCCATCACATCTTCAGTCCACATTTAAAAGCGGCGAAGGGCTGCTGTTTCGCCTTCCCCCTAAGAATACGATGGTAAAAGATTACCAGTCTCTTCCTGTCATTTCACACTGCCCCCTTTTTATTTATGTTAACACCTTAAAAAAAGATAAAAGGCATAATTGTTTTACCGCTAAACTTAAGGAGTTATTGCCATGATTGCATTTTATAGAAGCTTCGAATATGAATTAATACCTCCTTTATTTATCAGGTAAATAAGTTGACTTATACTATTACTGTTCAGATTAAGAAATGAAATCAGGGCCGTTGTGGTCTGATGCAGAAATGATTGATTGCCGTTTTCTCGTTGCTTATTTTTTACTCAGGAAATATTGACTTTGCAATAAAAATAAATATTTATATTCCCTGGTCAGGGGCTATATTTATATTATTTATTGGTTGCGCTGTGGTGTTAAATAAGATTAGCGACAGTGAGTGCTTCCAGCTGTTGCGAAAATACGTCGCGGGAGCTAAATGGTGTTGGATGGCGGCTACAAGTCATCCAGTAATTTCCAGTTTTACTGGCTTCCTCGGCGGATTTTACAGCTATGAACAGCAAAACAGTCCATCTTATGACGCTGGTGATTACCCGCCTCCGCAGTACGCTGGTCGGTACTCTGCTGCGTTGGCTCTGGCGACATTTTTTACATATAAAACAGGAAATGAATAACAGGAATATCGCATCAATCCAGCTTACTGTTAATCTTCAGCAGCCCGGGTAAGCGTGATACCGCAACAGCCTCTTACCCGCTAAGAGAAACACGATACTTACGGTAGTTTCTTCGGGAGAAATATTTATGCCACACATGATCTTCAATGTTCTGGCCATATTAATTCTGATCGTTGTGGCGATCGGCAATATAATGTGGTTACGTTATCAGCGACGTCAGATGGGTATGCTGCGCCATCAAAATGCGCAATTAGCGCAACAGGGTGAGAAGCTTCAAACCCGGCTGTTGCAACTTAAATTTCAGGCCGTTCAGTTATCAACAACCCTGAGCGAGAAAAATCCCGTCCAACCGCAATTGGAGAAACAACCTGAGCAGGTGCATCTGATGGATTGACCCCGCTTCCATAGAAGAGTCTGCCCTGTATGTGTCATACCTCATGCCCATAGACATATCTGCCCTGTATGTAGAGCGCAGGTAAAGTCTAAGGGTACACCATGTTTTACCCTTTATTTTACAGAAAAATCAGGAATTTTAATGGCAAAATATTTCCGGTTAAATTTAGAAAGAGAGATTGCTATTTGAGTTTTAAAATCCTTCAACGCTACGCGAACTTAATGACTTTCAACTTTATGCTTTTGTCTGTCTGGGCTTTCTCATCATAAAACTATCGAAAGTCTCTGTCATATAATCAACAAAAACCCTTACTTTGGGCGTCATCTGACGCGAGCCTGGCCAGAGGATGTGGAAGGTGGTGGTGTGTTCGATGTCTTTATTAAATATGGTTCTCAGCTCTCCGGTGTTGAGTGCCTCTTTGACTGAAAAATCTGGCAGGCAATACCACGACCTTTTTTTACCATAAACAGCAGGGCTTCCAGGCTGTTGCAAATCAGCGTAGACGGAATGGGCTGACCTTTAGCTAATTCGACCTGCTGTTTAAACGGCCAGATGGCAAGTTTTCCTGAGTTCGGAAAACGATAATGAAGGCAGGCATGGGTCGTCAGCTCATCCGGGCGGGTGGGCGTTCCATAACGCGTGAAGTACTCTTCAGAGCCAACAATGCAGAGGCGAAAAGAGCCGAGCTTGCGGGATATCAGTCGTGAGTCACTCAGGTCGCCACCACGAATGACGACATCCATTCCCTCTTCGATAACATCAGTCAGCCTGTCTGAAAAATCCAGGTCTGGTTCTATCTCCGGGTAGCGTTGCATAAATTCAGAAATTATCGGCAGCATCAGCCCGCCGGCGAGTGGCAAGCCAACGCGAAGTCTTCCGCGCGGCCGTTGTGTCATGGCAGACAACTCATCCTCCGCCGCCTGAATTTCACCAAAAATTCGCTGGCACCGTTCCAGGAAAACTTCTCCTTCAGACGTCAGGCGTACCGAACGCGTACTACGTTGAAACAGACGGACGCCAATACGCTCTTCCAGCCGGGAAATGCTTTTACTCACCGCCGATGACGAAATGCCTTTTACCCTTCCGGTTGCCACGAAGCTTCTGGTCTGTGCGACATGGACAAACACTTCCATCCCGTTCATTTTTTCTATCATTCTTTTTTGCCCGGCTATTAGTGATATTTTTGTCATTTATCTTATGCCCTCAGACCCCATTAATTACCAGTCTTTATGATCATATTATTGTGCTGCCGGAAGCACATTGGGCTGACTGTCATTAACCCGATAACGGCGTTAAAGCCGGAGATACATCGTGCGAATGAGCAGTCATCATGAAGAAATACGCCCTTGGATCGTTACTTTCAGCTACTCCGGTGGCCGAAACCGCCGTGCCGGACATGATGGCAACCAGCCAGAATAAATGACCATAAGAGAAGCATGGCGGGATGCCTCCGCTGCCGCACAGGGTTGATTCGTGCCGGTTTTCCACATTACGTTCACCTGACAACAAGAGAGAATAGGATGAGTATCAGTAAAATTCGCGTGGGTATCACTGGCACCGGGGGATGGGCGCGTTACGGCCATATTCCCACACTGCTGGCGCTGGACAATTTTGACATCGTCGCGCTTGCGGGCCGCAATAAGGAAAAAGTTGAGAAATATGCTGCTCAGTTCGGGATCGCTCGGGCTTACGCCAGCCCGGATGAACTGCTGGCCAGTCCGGACATCGACTTGGTCGTGGTGCTGGCGCCCACGCCCGAGCACGGGCGGCTGGCAAAGGCGGTGATCGAAGCCGGTAAGGACGTTTACAGCGAATGGCCACTTTCCACCTCCACTGCGGAATCACAACAGATTCTGGCGCTGGCGCGCGCGAAAGGCGTGAAGCATATCGTCGGCCTTCAGCGTCGCTTCTCGCCCAGCTCTCGTTACTGGCACGACCTGATTAAGCAGGGCTGCGTTGGCAAAATCAGGGCGGTACGCATGTCGGTAGGCATTGACGCCTTTGGTGAGGTGATGCCAGAGTTCGCCCGGTGGGCGCTGGATGCGGCCAATTTCACCGAACTGCTGTCGATTTACGGTGGTCACTTCCACGATATGCTGTTCCATGGTGTGGGTTTCCCACAAAAGCTGACCGCCGTCGTTAAAAACCAGTTTCCGCTTACGACCATTGCCGAAACGGGCGAGAAAGTACCCTATACCAGCCCGAATGAGGTGATGGTTATCGGAACGCTCTCTGACGGCGGGTTATTCTCGATTCAGCTTGAAGGCGGACAAAAACATCGTACCGGTCTGCAGATCGATATTACTGGTACGGAGGGCGTATTGCGTATTACCAATGCGCATGGCTTTGAGAACAAAGACGATAATTCGCTTGCGATAATGCGCAACGGCGTCGAGGCTTTTGCAGCACTGCCCGTGCCCGCTGAATACGCATTTTTACCGGTCTCCCATCTTGATGCCAGCTCCCAGGATGTGGCCTACCTCTATACAGCATATGCCCGTGACAAAGCCACGGGTTCAGATGAGGCCACAACCTTTGAGGATGCGGTGAATCAGCACCGGCTTATCGACCAGATCACCGAATCGTCTGCACGCTTCTTCAGCTAAAAGGACGCTGGCAGTCGTCAGAAGGTGCAGAATGAAGGCATCTGAACCGGATGCCATGAAGGGTTTCGACAGCCGGAAAAGGGGTTAGCGTGAAACGCCCCGGCCGGATTCAGGCAGGGGCTTCTCCGCGTTGATGCAGTTTCACTGATGCACGTATCGCAGCAATGACACCGCCATCAACCAGCAGGTCACTGCCTGTAATAGCGCCTGCATCTGAGCCAGGTAAGAATGCTGAAGCGATAGCCATTTCTTCCGGGGGAGCCATGCGCTTTGCTGGTGAGGCGTTTACCATGGCGCGGTAGATATCACCAATTTCAGCATTAAGTTCATGCTGTACTCATGGGGTGACAACAATACCCGGACTCATTAAATTTGCTCGGGTGCCTTTCTCCCCCTGGCTCAGTGCGTAATCAAGAGCGCAATGCATTATTCTCATTGCCACAGGGAAAACCGGCTAATACGATGTCTCACCATCCTAATCAGGAATGGTTCGCCATATTTACCTTGCTGGTTTCAAATCGCCATACCAGTATGATGCCGTCACGCCACCATCCATCAGGAAATCGCTACCGGTAATAAAGCCGCCTTCAGGTCCCATTAATAAAGCCGCTAAAGCAGCCACTTCATCTGGCGTACCACCTCGCCCCGCCGGAGAAAGTTCCAGCATGTTACGATAACCCGCGCCGCGCGGCCCGGAAAGCTCATCATTTGCCAGAGGTGTATAGATAATACCGGGACTAATCGTATTGACTCTGGCACCGCGCTTGCCCCATTTAACCGCTTCTGCCATCACGCGCAACGCGTTGCCACGTTTCGAGTACTGATAGGCCAGAAGCGAATCTGTATAGGCGGTTTCTTTGAGGAACGCTAAGGTCAACAGCTCTTCGGAAGGGGTAACTGCCAGTGCTTCATTCTGCTCTACTGAGAGTGGCGGTAGTCGGTGGCCTGATTGAGAAGCGACAACAATGCCTGAACCACCTTCTGCAATCACCTGCCCAAATTCCTCCAGCACCACGGCAGTGCCATATAGATCCACTTTCAAAATGGTTTCAGGTGATGCCTGAGACGGGGAAACCCCAGCGGCATGGATAACACCTTTAACGGAGCCTGTAGTTGTCGCCGTTTTCACCAACTGCTGGATGGATTCTCGAGAAGACACATCAACGGCGGTCGTTGAAATAACGAAACCCGCGTCACGGAGAACCCTGGCAGCACTCTCCGTGTTTTCGGGGCGGAGATCGGCTAATAAGACCGTCTTCCTCTGACTCACCCGGCGTACGATAGCCTGACCAATTGAACCCGCACCAATAACGACATAAACGTCTTTCATATCAACTCCTGTGAGCTATTCACACACCTTGTATCATTGGATTAACAGCCGATAAATTTAACAGTTAATGACAAACTCTATAAAAAATTAACTTAAAGGCGGAAAGCAAGTGGGTTTTTTATCAAGAAACAATAAATAGCTACCCAAATCGTAAATTTTTTGTTGAAGGTAAATATAGCTGTTTAGCAAGAAACTGACTTTACGTTGAGTTTGCAAGAGCTTATGAATTTTGCTCATGATGATAAATTAAGAGAGCTATATTGCTGAAACGCAGGATGTGATGGATTTCTGTGGTGAACATTGATCGCTTCCGATATGGAAATAATTAACATGCCGGATGTCAATGAAGCATGGAAACGTATGCTGAAAAGCGACGTTAAAAATCGCTTCTTGAAGAATATCACGTCTTAGGCAGCCTGATTTTATTTTTGATAAATGTCTGGAGCATCCCGCTGCTATTTATTTCAACCTTTTAACCTTACTGCTTCAATAAGTTTAGAAAATGCAGCAGTATGTTGTTTTCGACTAGGGTAATAGAGATAATATCCATTAAAAGGTTCGCACCATTCTTCCAGAAGATGTTGCAGTCTGCCATCTTCAACATATTGTTGTACGGAATCTTCCGGGACATAGGCTATTCCCATCCCTGACAACGCGGCATCAATTCTTGATGGAAGATTATTGAAAATAAGTTGCCCTTCGACTTTAACTTTAATGCCTTTACCCTCTTTACTGAACTCCCAACTATAGAGTCCACCTAAAGTCGGAAGACGCATATTGATACAGCGATGATTTTGCAGTTCATAGGGTGTTTCGGGAATACCATATTGAGCAAGGTATTCTGGGGAGGCAACAGCGGACATTCTCCAGTCAGGCCCAATTCTGACGGCGACCATATCTTTTTCAATGGATTCACCCAGCCTTACTCCGGCATCAAATCGTCCACTCACAATATCTGTCAATGTGTTGTCCACAGATAATTCAACGTTCACATCTGGGTAAGCTTGTAGAAATGGTTTTAAAAGTGGCCAAAGTGTTGATGACAGTGCGTGCTCGCCCGCAGTAATTCGAATGTTACCGGAGATAGAGCCTACATTTTCGGTGAGGTGAAGTAATGCTTTTTCAATATCATCAATCATGGGACCAACGCTTTTTATCAGCCTTTCACCTGCTTCTGTCGCCGCCACGCTACGCGTGGTTCGCGTGAGCAATCTTGTTTTCAATCTCTCCTCTAAACCACGAATTGAATGGCTGAGTGCAGATTGTGATACGCCTAATTTTGCGGCAGCACGCGTAAAACTTTTCTCTTTAGAGATCATCACTAACTTAATGATATCATTGAAATTTTCTCTGAGCATGTTTTGCCTTCTTTAGTCAGTGCCAGCCGGGCGGTGTTACCTTTACATACACTGAATATATGTTTATTTTTCACCAATATACCAGCAAAAACTGAGACATTGAGATCCATCTTGAGGATGGGCATATCAGGTGGCGCGTGTCGCTGATTCGGCTGCATGACGTGTCGCGTATCGAGCGCGGGGGCAAACTGTACCGGGTAAAAGCTCGGGTGAAGCCATGACGTTAATGCAGTAACTGGTAAGCCAGCTGCCATCAGGTAGGGGCCTGTCAAGAACGTATGACCGGGCGAACAGGCATCGGCTTTATATACGATGTCGCTGATTGTGGTATTCCTGTGTCTGGCAGCATTGTATGAAAGCTGGGCCATACCCTTTTTGGTCATGCTGGTTGTGTTTGGCGCACTGGTGGCAAAGACGCTGCGAGGTTTGAATAATGACGTGTTCTTTGTCGTGGTGCGCAACCGCTTGGTGTAAAAAAGCATGATGAAGATGATGAGGACGAAGATGAAAAGTCTGCTAAATAACGGACTAATGAATCAGATGCCTTGGTGAAAAAAAGATTAATGGCCAGCCAGATTAGCAGGCAGGCCATTATTTCAGTCAGTTGACATGTTAATTTAATGAATTTTTCTCATAGGTTCATTCTGATTATGGCATCTAATGCTCGGATTGTTAGTTTGCTAAAGTCATAACACTGTTTGAAAGCACTGAATGAAGAACAATGAATGTTGAAAATTATCACTAACGGCTCGGTGCCCTCTAACCAAGGCCCGGAACAATATTTTACCGGTACGGTCAGAATTGATGCGCCTTTTAGTGGTACGGAATCCGCTCGCGTTGGCGGCGCAACGGTGACTTTTGAACCGGGTGCACGCACGGCCTGGCATACACATCCTCTCGGGCAAACGCTGATCGTGACTCAAGGTCAGGGCTGGATCCAGTGTGAAGGTGAAGAAATTGTTGTAATGAACCAGGGTGACATTATTTTCATTCCGGAGGGCATTAAGCACTGGCATGGAGCCACACCCGATAACGCTATGACGCACATTGCTATCGCCGAATCCCTGAACGGTAGCCCGGTAGACTGGATGGAAAAAGTGACTGACGCACAATATAAAAAATAACAGTTAAGCAAGATGAAAAAATGCATATAAAGGTAGTTGCTGATAAAGAATAAAATCAGCAAGGCACCCTTATTAAATATCAATCAACACGGCGTGTAAAATATTCATATTCTGCCAGAGTGGTGATATTTCAGTGACCTTTATGGCAGCTTTATTCCGTTATGATTCATAAGGCTCACAGAAATAGTCATTTCGCTGATGATCGCTTCCCGACTGCATTTTTTGCTGGCGAGGGCAGGTCTCTTTCTGGGAGGGATAGATGAAAAGTGTCTTTTTAAGCACGGTTTGTGGCCATTATCTTGCAGACTGCAGCAAATAACATGAGCTTATGCATTGTGCCTGAAATTAATGTGGGTGGCGTATATCAGCGTATGAAGTCCTTCACCGTAAAATCGACCGGACTTACTTTTATTCTTATTCTTAGCGCGTTGATGGCGTTCTCGTCGCTCTCCACGGATATTTATCTGCCCGCCATGCCGGTCATGGCGAAAGAGCTACACGGTGATGCTGAACTGACCATCACCGGCTTTTTAATCGGCTTTTGCATCGCTCAGCTGATCTGGGGGCCGCTAAGCGACCATTTTGGCCGTAAAGCGCCGCTATATGTCGGGCTGATGCTGTTTGTGATCGGTTCCGTCGGCTGTGCGCTCTCCACGGAGATGACGCAGATGGTGTTCTGGCGCGTGTTCCAGGCGCTGGGCGGCTGTACCGGACCAATGCTGGCGCGCGCCATGATCCGCGATCTGTTTGGTCGAACTCGTGCCGCGCAGATGCTCTCCACGCTGATGGTCGTCATGGCGATTGCCCCGATTGCCGGGCCACTACTGGGCGGCCAGATGATCAGAGTGACATCGTGGCACTCGATTTTTTGGCTGCTGGCGGGTATCGGCAGCGTCATGCTGATCTTGATATGCTGGTTGCCAGAAACCTTACCGCAAGAAAAAAGAGTTAAAGCTTCTTTGTCGGGAGCGTTTAGCAACTATTTGGCCTTGCTGAGAAACCGCCATTTCATGCGCTTTACCCTGTGCGTGGCGTTCTATTACGTCGCGGCTTATGGCTTTATTACCGGCTCGCCTTTTGTCTATATCTCTTATTTCGGCATTGATGCGCAGCATTATGGCTGGCTATTTGCGGTGAATGTGGTGGGTTTAATGCTGGTGAGCATACTGAACCGGCGGTTAGTTCATCGCTATCCGCTTGAGTTACTGCTGAAGTGTGCGGTGATGATTGCCACCGTGGCGGCGCTGGTTCTCGCGCTGTGCGCCAAAATTGAGCTTGGTGGCATCGTAATGATTATCCTACCGGTGCTGGTTTTCTTCTCGATGAACGGCGTTATTGCGGCAACCTCAACGGCGGCCGCGATGGATGCGGTGCCAAATATGGCTGGTTCAGCCTCGGCGCTAATTGGATCGCTGCAATATGGTAGCGGCATTATCTCGTCTTTGCTGCTGGCGTTACTGAGTGATGGCACGCCCTGGACCATGTGCTGGATTATCGTGCTCTTTACCGTGGCGAGTGCGGTAATGGCGATCGCTGCCGACACGATAAAATCCAACGGCTAAATGTTCTGGTTGAAGAACGCATCGCGTTGGCTTATCGCCCGAACCGCCTGATGCGGCACCCGGTAAGTTTCGATCCCGACGGACAAAACCGCGCTGCGTGCGACGCAGGGCAGCCATGAGATCCCACGCGACAGGAGGTAAGTTATGTCAGAACTACACGATGCTAACCGAAGAATGCTGCTTACCGCGCTGGCGGGACTGACACTTTCCGGTGCCGTATTAACGCCCGCCGTAGCCAATACTCCCAACAGGCAAAATAATAGCCGCACGCTGGTGGTTTATTTTTCCAGAAGCGGTAACACGCGCGTGATCGCGGGCGTTATTCATCGCCATCTCAATGCCGATCTTTTTGAAATTGAACCGGCGACGGCATACCCCGACGATTATTTCCAGACGGTACAACAGGCGAAAAATCAACACGATCAGGGAGTAAAACCGGCTTTAAAACATAACGTTACGAATTTCGAACGCTATCATACAATTTATCTGGGCTTTCCGATTTGGGGCACCTCGGTGCCACCGGTGGTGCAAACTTTTCTGAGCAGCCATGATTTCAGCAGTAAGCTCGTCATCCCGTTTATCACTCACGGTGGTTACGGTATTGGCAACAGTGAAGAGATTCTCGCCGGGCTGGCAGCAGCGGCGAAAAGAGAAAACCCGCTGGTTATCGAATGTGATCAAGAAAGGAAAACCACGGAAATAGTGACTAACTGGTTAGCGGCGATTCGCCACCAGGTCTGATAAAGAAAGAGGGAAGGGACGTGAAAAGAAGACTAAAAATCTGGGGTTTATGTTTTCTGACCGGTAGCTTTATCGCCCCGTTGCCTGCGCAACCTTTAGTGATTGAGGCACAGTGGCGACAGCCGCTGGACAATTTGATGCAAAAAAACCGCTGGATCCGGCGGGCCAGACATATCATGGCGACCACGCCACGGTGTTCTATCAAATTCCGCCACATCCACATCAATATCCGATTGTTATGCTGCACGGTGCCGGGCAGTTTTCACGTACCTGGGAAAGCACACCGGATGGACGCGAAGGGTTTCAAAATATTTTTCTCCGTCGTGGATTTGCCACCTATCTGGTTGACCAACCGCGCCGTGGTAACGCCGGCCGCAGCATGGTGAAAAGTACGCTGACGCCGAAACCGGATGAGCAGTTATGGTTTAATCAATTTCGCCTTGGCGTATGGCCAACCTTTTTCAAGGGCGTGCAGTTCTCTGATGACAAAGAGGCGCTGAACCAATACTTCCGCCAAATGACACCGAATACCGGCCCCTTTGACGTAAATGTGATTTCCGATGCCATGTCAGCAGTTATCGACAAAAGCGGCCCCGCCATCCTGTTTACCCATTCGCAAGGCGGCGGGCCTGGCTGGTACACCGCCATGAAAAATAGCCAGGTCAAAGCGATTGTTGCCTTTGAACCCGGCAGCGGCTTTGTCTTCCCGGAAAATGAATTACCGCCGCCGATGCCCAGCGCGTTCGATACTCTGAAAGGCGAGCCGGTTGCGCTGGGTAAATTTATGGCATTAACCAAAATTCCGATCCTGATCTTCTATGGCGACAACATTCCGGATAAACCCAGCGCCATGCCGGCACAGGACAGCTGGCGGGTGCGGCTGGCGATGGCGCGCCAGTGGCGAGACGTGGTCAATCAACACGGCGGCGATGTGAAAGTGATCCACTTGCCTGAAATTGGCATTACAGGAAATACCCACTTCCCGTTCTCCGATCTGAATAATGTGCAAATCGCCGATCGGGTGAGCCAGTTTTTAAAAGAGAAGAATCTGCAATAGCCTGGCCGCCAGGGTCTGAGCAAATCAATCTTCTGACGTCTGGCTTGCTATAACTCACCAAAGGATAGCCTCATGGAAACGGTAAAACTGAATAACGGTCTCAACATGCCCCTGCTGGGCTTTGGTGTCTTTCAGATGACGGATGCCGCCGAGTGCGAGCGCGCGGTGATCGACGCCATTGAAACCGGCTATCGCCTGATCGATACCGCCGCCTCCTATCAAAACGAAACGCAGGTCGGCAATGCCATCAGGCAAAGCGGCGTAGCGCGTGATGAGCTGTTTGTGACAACCAAGTTGTGGCTGCAGGACACCCACTATGACGGTGCGAAAGCGCAGTTTGAACGTTCTCTGAATCGTCTGCAGATGGACTATGTGGATCTGTATCTGATTCACCAACCTTACGGCGATGTGCATGGAGCCTGGCGTGCGATGGAAAAGCTGCATCAGGCAGGCAAGATCAAAGCCATTGGTGTCAGTAATTTCCAGCCAGATCGACTGGCCGATCTCATCGCCTTCAATAAAGTTGTTCCTGCAGTCAATCAGGTGGAAGTGAATCCCTTCAATCAGCAGCTGCACGCCGTGCCGTGGATGAAGAGCAGAAACATTCAGCCCGAAGCCTGGGCACCGTTTGCCGAGGGCAAAAACGGTCTGTTCCAGCATCCTCTACTGGCCGCGATTGGCGAAAAGCATGGCAAGAGTGTCGGCCAGGTGGTGCTGCGTTGGATCTTCCAGCGCGGTATTGTCTCGCTGGCAAAATCCGTGCGCAAAGAACGTATGGCAGAAAACATCAACGTGCTGGACTTTGAACTTAACGGTGACGAAATGTTGCAAATCACCGCACTGGATACCGCCACCAGCGCCTTCTTCTCGCACCGCAATCCGGCGATGGTTGAGTGGTTGACGGGGCGTAAACTCGATGTTTAATCACGCAGTATGAAACCTGAAGGAGTGAGAAATGCAAAAACGCTATTTAGGCAACTCCGGACTTGAGATCTCAGCACTCGGCCTGGGATGCATGGGGCTGAGTCATGGCTACGGCCCGGCAACCGATACGCAGCAGGCCATTGCGCTG
Organism: Erwinia pyrifoliae DSM 12163; assembly: GCF_000026985.1. Taxonomy (NCBI): domain Bacteria; kingdom Pseudomonadati; phylum Pseudomonadota; class Gammaproteobacteria; order Enterobacterales; family Erwiniaceae; genus Erwinia; species Erwinia pyrifoliae. Next base: position 3,345,912 of record NC_017390.1, on the reverse strand, counting down.
ATCCGTGCGGCAGTAGAGCGTGGTGTGACATTTTTTGATACTGCCGAACTGTATGGGCCTTACCTGAATGAGGAGGTCGTTGGCGAAGCCTTAAGACCTTATCGCGGCCGGGTGGTTATCGCCACGAAATTTGGTTTTACCTTTGGTGACGATAATAAGCAGCAAATATTAAACAGCCGTCCGGAGCATATTCGCCAAGCCGTTGAGGGTTCACTGCGTCGCCTTAAAACCGATGTCATCGATCTCCTTTATCAACACCGCGTTGATCCGAATGTGCCAATTGAAGACGTTGCCGGCACGGTAAAAGATTTAATTAACGAAGGTAAGGTAAAACACTTTGGTTTATCAGAAGCGGGGGCGAAGACCATTCGCCGCGCCCATGCCGTGCTGCCGGTGACTGCGCTACAAAGTGAATATTCCATGTGGTGGCGCGAGCCAGAACAGGAAATCTTGCCGCTGCTGAAAGAGTTAGGAATTGGTTTCGTGCCATTCAGCCCTTTAGGCAAAGGTTTTTTAACCGGGGCGATTAAATCCGGCGACACCTTTGGTGAGGATGATTTCCGCAGCAAAGCGCCACGTTTTGCCGCTGAAGCCATTGCGGCAAACGAAAAATTAGTGGCTTTAGTCGCACAACTGGCAGCGGATAAAGGTGTGACATCTGCGCAAATCGCGCTGGCCTGGCTGCTGGCGCAAGCGCCGTGGATTGTGCCGATTCCAGGCACAACTAAGCTGCATCGGCTGCAAGAGAACCTTCAGGCGAGCGATATCATGCTCTCCCGGGATGACTTGCGCAAACTGAACCAGGCGTTGGATAAGATACAAGTAGTCGGCGAGCGTTATCCTGCTGCCTTACAGGCGCGGGTAGGCGGTTAATATTGATAAAGCTTGCGGCATTTTTTTAATGTGTGGCAAGCTTTTTAGTCGGTAAAATGTATTAGTCGCGACTTGATCTGACACTAAATATTGAAAGGTTGAGAGTTACTGGTTTGATATGGTTGTCGAACCCTTATACAAAACATGAGGTAACTCTCATGCTAATTCCATCATCTGTAGTAGCACACTGAATTTGGCCACCTGAACAGAGGTGATATCATCGCCTCACAGTCAAAACAGGTGACATTATGACCGGACGTAACAGATGCGATTTTAGCCCCGAGTTTCGCCCTGAAGCTGCCCGGCTTGTACTCGATCAGCATTGCACCGCTGCCTGACAATGAATATCGGTAAATCCACGATGGATAAGTGGGGCCGTCAGTTGAAAGAAGAGCGGGCGGGAAAATCACCCATACTGCTGTAGTCCAGGCGGATTGTGATTTTTGTCTGCCAATGTTTCATTTCGTTTTCCTGTCGTTTAAAATTCATCAGTCTTCTTAACCAAACAATCAACAGCACTGTCATTACAAGGGATTGATTATGTCAGCATTGCAGTTTCCCTGCACAATTTATCAGACACAGCACGGTTTTAACGATTACAGCTCAGATGACATGCGCTATGGCGATTTAACAGAAAAGCAGCTCAGGCAAGAATTCGGACTGGATGACGTGTCAGATGTTGTGAACCCTTGGACAGGTGAAGAGGTTTCACTGTTCAGTGCTTTCATTAACTCTCGCCCTAAATCAAAAACGGAAACAGCCAAATTGCTCTTTGAGGAGTTTCTGCGCCTGTCCATGCCAGCATACTATTTCGGGCAGCGGCAGTTGTTTACTGATTTGGTTAAGCATTTTTACAGTGGCCGGGGAAATGCGTTTTCCAGCCCCTTTCTCGACAGGGCTTACAGGGAACAAATTCTAAACGATAAATCTGAGAAAAGTAGTTCTTTGCTGGCGATCAAGAATACTATACGTGATGGTATAGACTGGGATAGTGGCATATTCTCTGAGTCAGCAGACAACAACTTCAATAAGAATATTCGTGGTACTGTTCTACCTAAATTCAGTCGTTGGATAGATTATTTCAATGGGTTAGGCATGTCAGTGCATGATGTGTATGCCACCAAGATTCAGATCATAAGTATTGATATTTATGAACATGATTTCACCGCTACTATTAAATATAGTGGGCAAGATCATTTCGGTCTCGACCGAAGTGATATTATGAATAATAAATTTCATTTCTTAAGGGCTTTTCGTATCTGGTTTGTACTCCAACGTTGGAAAGGATTTGGCTTTAAGCCATTTTTTACTAATATCAATGCTGTTGTCACAGTGAAGGGGAGGAAATAAACTTGTTTAAGAATAAGGATTTGGGTTTGTTTTTATTATTTTTATTGTTGGTTTCTTTTATTATTTTTAATTTTTTATTGCCAGTGAAAATAATTGCGGTTTATTCTGATGGAAGTTATGCTGATGTTCTCGTTAAAAACTTTCCATTAACAGACAATTCTAAGATAAAATGGTGGCAAAAAAATATTCCAATGATGAAAAAACGTTTTAATGTGCCAGAGCCTTCAGAGAATGGAGTGTTCCACGTCAGTTTTTGGAATTTTGATGATGGCTATAAACCGGCAGGCAAAGAAGATCTTCTGTGTTTCAACCAAATGAAATCTGAAGTCAGATGTGTTGAAAAGAAAAAGTTAATGGAAGTTAAGAAAAATAAAAATGGAGAAGTGAGTATTTTGACCGATGATGCTTATGTCCTTTCGAAAAAAAGTACTTTTATTAAGAGGGAGTAATTTTTCTTAAAAATAGCCAAATTAGTTTGTAACTAAATTTTCAAATATTCATCTCGGTTAGTTAGGTGTTTGATTATCCCTTATATGCTGAATTTTTAATAATCTAAGAGCTGAGTTACCTATCAATACATTGTGATAAAATCCTAACTAACGCAGCAATATCATGGGGTTGAAATATGCTGGTTGTGATTTAGTTTAAATAGCTGCGCCTAATACCACTACACATGCCATTTATGGGCATCTGGCAGGCACGTTAGAACTAAGCATGACAAGCCTGATGTAACGCCACATGGCAGCGAAAACGCCCCAATCCCCTATTACGCAAGGGATGACCAAAAGTGGAGCACTATTCCGCGCAGCTTAACCTTTGCAAACAGCGACCTGATGACCAGGTTAAGGTTCACTTCACTTATACAGCCTGTCGGCATTTCACTGCCGACTCCCTGCGGGAAACTCTCTCCCGCACAGGAAAGATGTTTCTCCGCACCCTGTTTATCGCTACTCCGGAGAAAACACCATGACTGCAAACGCGAATACTCCCCCTGCTTCAAATGGCTCTGCTTCTGGCTCTCAGAAAAAAGAGTATTTCAACCTTAACGTCAATGGTATCGGCTATCTCAGTTCGATCCGCCGCGTTCAGGGACCTAACGGTGAGTTTACCTGCGCCGTTATCAACGCCCTGACCGGTCCGACAGATAACGCGTCCTATACCCGTTTTGACGTCACCATTGCTGGCGCTGATACCACCAAGCTTATCAACCGCTGCCAAAAGGCGGTCGACGAAGAGGAGAAAGTCCTGCTGGGCTTTGTTCTCAGTGGACTTAAAGCCGATGTTTTTACCCTCCAGCCGGGTGAACATGCCGGGGAATCCCGTCCTTCTCTGAAGGCCCGCCTTATCAAGGTGGACTTTATCAAGAAAGGGCAGGAGGTGGTCTACACCGCGCCGAATGCGTCCAACACACCAGAACAGGGTTCAGCTTCTCAGGCTGAATACGACCCTAACTCGTTTTAACCCGATTTTTTTCAACCAATTATTCAACCTTCTGTCTGTCGGTAAATCTCTCTCGCAGGAGATTTACTGCAGCTTAATTACGGAGAATAGCGCAATGGAACACATCAACGGTTTTTTAGCAGCAGAAAATGGATATCAGTTACCCGTCGAGGTGCTGTCAAGCGGTCGCGGTTTTTATATTGGCACCGCAAACGAACAGGGACCTGTGTCCCGCGAGTCAGCTGAGTATTACAAAACCCGTCGGCAGGCCGATATTGCTCTCGAAAAGAGGCAGTGGACGCAGCGTAAATGGGCATAGGGGTAACATTATGGCAAGTCGTGGAATTAACAAAGTTACCCTCGTTGGCCATCTGGGCCAGGATCCTGAAGTACGTTCGATGCCGAACGGTAATGCGGTGGCCGGGTTAAACCTAGCTACTTCAGAAACCTGGCTACTTCAGAAACCTGGCGTGATAAACAAAGCGGTGAAACTCGTGAAAAAACCGAATGGCACCGTGTGGTGCTGTTTGGCAAGCTGGCAGAAGTGGCCGCTGAATACCTCCGCAAGGGGGCTCAGGTCTACATCGAAGGTCAGATGCGCACACGCAAATGGACGGACAACAACGGTACTGACCGCTGGACGACGGAAACGGTGGTGGGCGTTAACGGCACGATGCAGATGCTGGGCGGACGCCACGGCAGCGACACGGGCGGAAACAACGCTCAGCAGGGTGGCCGGGGGCAGTCTCAACAACCCCAACCATCTCAGCAGCCCCAGTCTGCGCCAGCGAATCCGGCGAATCAGCCACCGATGGACTTCGACGATGACATACCTTTTTAGGATTTACTTTTAAAAAATACCCTCCAATGCGCCAGTTTGACTGGCGCTTTTTTATGCAAGATAATCGTGTCAGAAGCGAGGTGCCTCATTAATGCCGGTTATACTCAGACTTAACGGATTTAAGTTTTTCTTTTACTCGAATGAGGGCAACCCTCGTGAACCAGCCCATATTCATGTCCGCAGCGCCGAAGGTGAAGCAAAGTTCTGGACAGACGATGGGGTAAAGCTGGGCAGAAATGATGGCTTTAATGCCCGTACGCTCAGGGAGTTAACAAAAATGGTTGAACAGAACCAAACGCTGTTTGTGGAGGCCTGGAATGACTATTTCAGCTAAGAATGTACGCTTTGATCAAACCACCATGTGGGTCGAATTGAGCGATGGTCGGGTGATGGGCGTTCCTCTGGCCTGGTTCCCGCGACTACTTAATGCTTCTGTAAAGGAGCGCAGCGATTATGAACTTAGTCAACGCGGTATTCACTGGGATGCGCTGGATGAGGATATCTCTGTGGACGGCCTGTTGGCGGGGCGCGGTGATGTGACCCATATTCCGCATCACGTTGCCTAACGGTGATAAACTGTTCTGACTAAGCGCCGAATGATCGGCGCTTTTATTTCGCCTGAATGGTGTGAATTTTCCAACGCATGCCCTGTACGCCTGACCGCCTTTTTTCTTCAATCCCAAGACATAGTTTCATACGCACACAGCAGGTCAGAGTACCCGGATCTCGCGCTGGAATGATGGCCTATGGCAAAGTGTCAGTGAAAGGAAAGCCGGATTATGCGAAGTGTGATGTCTAAAATTATTGCCTCGATATTCTTCCTGGTACTGGCCTTCTGCATTACAGCATGGGTCAAACCAATTAATCGCCTGTATCTTTGGTCCTCTTCTGAACTTTTTGATTTTTTGAGGTCCAGCCAGCTAATAAAAGGCGATTACGAATGGGGTTTGGATCCGGCAAGTAATATTATGCTAATAGTTTTTGTATTGGTTATAGCCATAGTGCTTTCGATTTTGTTTAGGGTTATTAAAAAAAGAGTGTAGTTGGCAGGCGATGACAATATTCACCTGCCTGGCAAACCTGGCGGTGCCACATTTGGCACTTCCTGCGCATAAAGACATTAACTTTCTGCGCTAATTTCCTACTGATCTCAGCACCCCTCATGCCGCGATAAGCATAGATCTGCTTAATCCGCTCGACTGAAGCTGGTATTTGGCCCGAAGTAGACGTAAATCATTGAGTCCAGTTCACTGATATTGATTTTGTCCAATGTCATATCTCCGGAAAGGCTGATGTCATAGCATAAAGGTACTCAGTGACCTTTATCCTGCAGAGCCTTACTCACTTTTTCTCTGACCAGAGATAAAAAGGCACCTGCAGTCGTTCCCCATAGTTCAGGTGCAAAATCAGAATCATAGCGCTCTCTGAAATCTGCCTCCAGGTTATCTGATTCTTCCAGGAAGAGGTCAATATCGGCAATCAAACCATGCTGCAATGCAAAGTGAGTATCGGCAATATAGGCGTCAATCTTTGGTTCAATTTCAGGACTGTCATCGATAAGGTCACAATCCTGCCCAAAGTAAACAGTGATAAAACAGTTAAGCTCATTGATGTTTATTTTGTTCATATTCAAACCTTCGGGATTACCCGATGCCCGGAGAGGGGCGGGTTTTATCTGCATCGTCAGATGTATAGATACTGTACGGCTGTCAGTATTCTGCATCCTGCAACGCCTTACTCACTTTTTCTCTGACCAGCGATAAAAAGGCATCGGCGGTCGTTCCCCATAGTTCAGGTCCAAAGTCATACTCATAACGTGCGTCAAAGTCTTTTTCGAGGTCGTCACATTCTTCCAGGAAAAGGTCAATATCGGCTATCAGGGCATGTTTCTGACCTTTATGCGAGGCTGCTATATAGGCCTCGATTTTTGGCTCAATTTCAATGCCATTTACGATGAGATCATGATCCTGTCCAAAATAAATTTTGACGAGATCATCCAGTTCACTGATGTTAATCTTTTCCATATTCAGATATCCGGAAATGCGGTGAGGATAAAGTAGGGTTTACCATTCCACTGTTTGAAGTCGAGAACAACCCGAACGCCGTAGCAGGCTTTCACTTCCTGCGAACCCCTTTTAATCATAATGCCGGTCTGGTGTGAAAAAGCACGATTCAGGCGCATTCTGGCTGGCACTCCCGGATGAGTGTGCTTCACCCACATCTCAATCTGGTTCTTGTTATCACGGAGAACCTTAGAGATTAATTGTTCAGCTTCACGGGTTGTTCTGAAGCTACTCGCTGCTCTCATGTCAGAGTTACTTGCCAGTCTCGCTTTGAGGTCATCCGGGGTTTTGCCAATATGTCTCTCCAGCGTGTGCCCCCCCGGCGTTCGTCCTGAAAGGGATTCATGCTTCGCCAGGCTAATTCGTCCACTGCGAATCGCTGCAACGCGTACCGCGCCCACCGCAGAAGCAAAGCCCATCGGGATAGCCAAATCCACGGTCATGCCGACATTCATCGCGGTGCTTTTATCGGCACCCAACGATTCTGCCAGGGCGACGGCGGAGTTATAGGTATCGGTATTGGTCTGACGCCCGCTCCAGATTTGCCGGACGGAGGCCTGAATGGTATCGAGACTGTGGGTACCGACAAACACACAACCTGCTTTTGTCAGCATGCTCGGTTCAGGGACGACACACATCACCCCGGCACCGAACATTTCCACCACTCCGCCTGCCAGTCCCAGCCCGCCGAACAGCCGGTTACTCAGCGTTTCGCCCTCACTGATGCTCTTGTCTGACAGTACCGCCGCCATTTGCACCGGGGATAAGGCGAGTTTTATTCCATATTCATCATCCATTTAAGTGAACTCCCTTATTGTTGAAATAACCCGCATAATAACAGCAATGACGTAACCTGACGCAATACCGCATCCTTGTCGTTGATCAGAAAGCTGCCCTAATCCATCAACCGTCCGCTTTTATTTTTGCAGACCCATAAACAATTTACTGCTGTAAGCCCTGCGGCTTTACGTCACTCTCCCGACCATCAGTTACCCGGGAGAGCCGCCTGTGCGATACACCAAACCCCTTCTTTTGCTGCTGATGATGTCAGCAATGTCTGTGATGCCGTGCCAGGCCTCTGAGAAAGACGAGCTGGCGCTGGTCATGCGTCAGCTGGACCAGGTGCAGGCCAGCCTTGACCGCGCCCGCGTGGTGGCCAACCAGAATCAGGACGCCCGCTTTTATTTCGACTATCAGCAGGCGACACGCGATATCACCACCATCAGGCAGGGGATTTCCACTTACCTCGAACCGTCACGCGCCCAGCCCTCATCTCGTTCTGCTGCGGTTAGCGGCCAGTACCGTGGCGAGGAGCCGTCATGGCGATGAACGCAGCCCAGCTCTCCGGCTGGAGTGCCGGCACCGGCAGCAGCCTGACGCCCGCGCAGCTCAATACGCTGATTCTTGGCTCCCTGGCCATTGTCCTGTTGCTGTTTGCCGCCTGGGCGATGGTGCAGGCCTATCGTGGGCTGGCCAGCAAAGCCGTGACGTTCCGCCAGTTCAACGAGCTGCTGATACGTCTGGTGGTGCTTATCCTCCTGACCTTGTTTCTCTTCTTCCACTGAAAGGACACCGTTATGAAATTCGTTACGCTATACCGTGCGGCGCTGCTACGTGCCAGGCTTCTGCTGCTGCCGGGGCTGCTCTGGGGCGGGCAGGTCATGGCAGATCTGCCCTCTGTTGAACAGCCGACCACCGGCGGCGGTGGCGGCACCTATAACACCGTGATGGGCTACATCAAAATGGGCGGTCTGGCGCTCGGCCTGCTGGTCTGCGTGGCTGCTTTTCTCGCCGTGGCTCACGCGGTGATCACTTCCTTCCATGATATCCGTCGCGGCAAGGGCTCCTGGACCGAGTTTCTGCTCTATCTGGTGGTCGGTATCGGCCTCATCCTGCTGGTTATCTATCTGGCCACCAAAGCTGCCGACATCATTTAAGGAGTTTTCATGGCCGTCATCGACTTTCTTCCTGACAGACTGAACAACCCCCCTGTGGTGTGGAAAGGGTTCACCTCCGGTGAGTTTTTGCTGGCGGCCGTTACCGGCATTCTGGCCGGCCTTCCGCTGGCCGTGCCGCTGTCGCTGGTGCCGTTTATCGGCTGGCTGGCATTCCCCACCTGCATGCTGCTGACGCCGCTGGTTGTGGTGTTTCTCGGCGGCGGCTGGATTGCCGGCTACAAGCGCGGCAAGCCGGAGAACTATATCTGGCAGCGCATGGAGGAGCTGCGCTGCCGCGCCCGGCTGTCGCGCTCGATGATCCTCGACAGCCGCGTGTGGGAGATGAAACGCGGCGCGCCGGTGAAGCGCGGAGGTCAGGTATGAGCCGTTTTCGCAACGGGATGACCGCGCGCGACAACCCTATTTTCTCGCTGCGCATCGCCTGCGTGCTGCTGTTTAGCGGCCTGTTATTCACCAGTCTTGGCTGGATGCGCGCGCCGTCTGAGCTGACCATCCATAACCCGCCCGATCTGCGCTCCGGCAGTACCCGTAAATGGTGGGAGGTGCCGCCGTCAACGGTGTACAGCTTTGCCTTTTATATCTTCCAGCAGCTCAACGCGTGGCCGAAAAATGGCGAGATGGACTACCCGGCGAAGATTGCGCAGATGAGCGCCTACCTGACGCCGTCCTGCCAGGACTTTCTCAACAAAGACGCGGAGATGCGTAAGAACAGCGACGAGCTGCGCGACCGCGTGCGCGTGGTGTATGAAATCCCACGGCGCGGCTACAGCAGCCGCAGCGTCACCATTATCGGCCAGGACAACTGGATCGTCCGGCTGGATCTGGCGGCCGACGAGTATTACCACACCGAACCGGTGAAACGGGCGCTGGTGCGCTATCCGCTGAAGGTGGTGCGCTGGGAGGGCGATGCGGAGCGTAATCCTTTCGGCCTGGCGCTGGACTGCTATGCCGCCACGCCGCAACGGCTGGAGGCCATGCCGCTGCCGGAAGCGGAGAAAAAGTCGGGAGCATTCAATTGAAAAAAATCACACTGATACTGCTGGCCCTGCTGCTGACGTCAGGCGCAGCACGGGCGGTAGAGCTGATGAAGTGGGAACGTATTCCACTACAGATCCCGTTAACGGTCGGTCAGGAGCGCATCGTCTTTGTGAACAAAAATGTGCGCGTGGGCTTCCCGTCCGTCCTGAATAATAAGCTGCGTATTCAAAGCAGCGGTGGCGTGGTCTATCTCGCCGCCAGCGAGGCGTTTGCGGTGACGCGCCTTGAGCTACAGAACAAGGAAAACGGTGAAATCATTCTGCTCGACGTCAGCGCTGAACCCGGCAAAGCCACGCGCGAGCCGGTAAAGATCGTCTGTGACGGTGAGGTGGCTAACGCCAGCGCCAGTGATAAACAGACGGTCAGCGGCGACGGCAGCGCACGCCAGCCACCTTCGGATGATGCGCAGGCCAGCCGTAAGCCGGCAAAGCTTAACGCCCCGCTGCCCGTGGTGCTGACCCGTTATGCGGCGCAGAACATGTACGGCCCGCTGCGCACGGTGGAAGCGGTGCCGGGTATCAGCCCCGTCTCCCTGAAGCTGCCGTCTGCCATCACCACGCTGATGCCGTCCGAAGCGGTGAGCGTGACGCCGATGGCGGCCTGGAGCCTGCAGGGCAGTAGCGTTATTGCGCTGCAGGTGCGTAACCGCGCCGCTGACAAGGTTATTCTCGACCCGCGCGTGCTGGAAGGGCAGTTTGTCACCGCCACCTTTCAGCACCGCTGGCTGGGCAGCTCTGGCACGCCGGAGGACACCACGGTGCTGTATCTGGTGACGGCGGGCCGTGCGGAAAGCGCGTTTATTGCCGAACCGGCGGTTAAAAGCAGCAGGAGAGCGAAATAATGAAAGCGCCATCTTCGAATCTGTTGGTGAAAGTAGCCGTTCCGCTGGTGCTGACCGGCGCTATCGTGCTCGGCGTCAAATCCTGTGCTGAAAGCAGCAGCCAGACAGCCGGCGGGCAGAAAACCAGCAACGTGGCGCTAAAGGATCTGACGCCGGAAGACCTGAAAGCGCTGGGCATTGAGGGAGATACGCCTCAGGACACGCTGCGCACCATCGTGGGTAATTTTCGCAAGGTACAGGAGCGTCTCGACGGGATTGCGGATGANAATAAAAAGCTCAGCGATGAGAACAAGGCGCTGAAAAAAACCAACGGCAACGTGGATCGGCAGATAAGCCAGGTGGTGGACAATGCCCGTGCCGAAGATACGCTAAAGCGCTCACAGCTCGGCGCCCAGGTTACCGATCTGAGCACCCAGGTCGACAGGCTGATGGAGCAGCTTCGAAACGGCGCTTCCGGCGCAGCAATGGTCGGTAAAAACAGCATTTCCGGCAGTGATATCCCGGTCGGTATGGGTTATGACAACGGCTCTGGCGTGAACGACAGTACGCCACCGGCAGACGGCATGCAGTGGGTCGAGCCGAAAGACGGTATCCCGACCGACGCCAGTGGTCGTCCGGTGTCGGGCAGCAACGGCAATAACGCCACCGGCTTTGCTTTTGCCAGCACCTTTGANGATGTCAGTGATGCCGGCAAGACGGTTAATGCGGCGACCTCCGCCGTGCAGAAAACGTTGTCTGAAGCCGAAAAAACGACTGACCCTGTCTATACCCTGCCGGAGAACGCCACGCTGGTTGGCAGTCAGGCCATGACGGCGCTGCTGGGGCGCGTGCCGGTTGACGGCAAGGTGACCGATCCTTATCCCTTCAAGGTGATGGTCGGCAAAGACAACCTGACGGCCAACGGCATCGAGCTGCCCGACGTGCAGGGAGCCATCGTATCGGGGACGGCGACCGGCGACTGGACGCTGTCCTGCGTACGCGGTGCGATTACCAGTATCACCTTTGTCTTTACTGATGGCACCGTGCCGTCACCGAACGGGCAGAACGGCAGCGGCGCTAATCAGAACGGCCAGGGCGGCAACGGCAATAACAGCAGCATCGGCTGGCTGTCGGANGACAACGGTATCCCCTGCATTTCCGGTACGCGTAAAAGCAACGCCTCCACCTATCTGCCGACCATCGCGGCGCTTGCCGCCGCCGGCGCGGCCGGNGACGCGCTGGCGCAGAACCAGAATACCACCCAGACCAACGGCTACGGCGGCGTCACCTCCAGCCTGACCGGCGATGCAGGCCAGGCCGTANTGGGTAAGGCGTTTTCCGGCGGCATGCGTGAAACCGTTGACTGGGTTAAGGCGCGCTACGGCCAGACTTTCGACGCCATCTACGTACCNCCCGGCCAGAAGGTGGCGCTGCATATCACGCGCCAGCTGGCGATCGATTATGAAGAGAAGGGCCGCAAGGTGAAATATGACTTCAGCCTGGCCGGTAGCGGCACGGGCATGGACTGATGGGGATAATGATGTACGACAACGATAATCTCAGGATGCGCAGGCATAACCTTCTGGTCGTCATGGTGCTGTTGCTGGCGGGTTGCAGTACCTCTAAAGATGAGATGCTGCCCGCCGGCGACAGCTCGATGCTGGAGCTGTGGAATAACGGCGCATCGTCCAGCCACGCCACGACGGAAAGCCGCACCACGCTGCGCAGGCCGGTTGCGGACAGCGAGCGCACGCTGGCACAGCAGACGCGCGACAGNTACAGCCGCAGCCAGCAAAATGAAATCCAGCAGACGTTTCCGCGCCTGCCTAACCCTGACATGGTGATGTACGTATTCCCGCACCTGGCGGGCGGTAACACGCCGGTGCCGGGCTACAGCACCGTGTTTCCCTTCTACGGGCAGGTGCAATATGCGCTGCCCGGCGAGCGCACCGAGGATCTCTGATGACATTCCCTCTTTTCCGCCGCAGGCCGAAGCGGCAGGACGCACACCAGTACGGTGACGGGCCGTTTGCCGTAAACGGTCATCAACCCCTGACCCGCGACGGACGCCTGACGCGCACCGACGAAGCGCGTCTGTACGCTACCGCACCGTCGGTTATCGATCATGTGCCGTGGGGCGAGTACCTCCCGGAACACCAGTGCCTGCTGCTTGATGACGGCGTGTCGGTTGGCGCGGTGTATGAAATTATCCCGACGGGCACCGAGGGGCGTCCTGCATCGCGACTGGACGAGATCCGCGACGTGGTGGAAAACGCGCTGCAGGACAGCCTGCCGGAGCTNGACTCCCATCAGTGGGTGGTGCAGTTTTACTGTCAGGACGAATCTGACCTCTCCTCTTATATGGATAAGGTCAGGGGCTACGTCAGGCCGTGGGCGCAGGGAACCGCTTTTACCGAAGCCTGGCTCAGCGAACAGGCGCGTCACCTGCAAAACGTTGCCGTTGAACAGGGGCTGTTTATGGATGACGCGGTGACCGGAGCCCCCTGGCGCGGGCAGATGCGCCGCACCCGCATGGTGGTCTATCGCTGGGTGGAAACGCCGTACCGTGACCCGATGGCTCCGGAAGTGCTGTTGAATCAGGTATGCGACCGGCTGACCGCCGCCATAAGCGGTGCCGGCATCCAGAGCCAGCGCCAGAACGGCGAGCAGATCCACAGCTGGCTGCTGCGCTGGTTCAATCCCGAACCGCAGTGGGTGGACAAGGCGACGCTGTATCGCTGCGCCCGCTACCGCGATGATGCGCCGGGCGATCTGCCGCTGCTCAATGATTTCAGCGAAAGCCTGTGGTTCACCCGTCCGCGCAGCNATGCGGAGAAGGGCGTCTGGTGGTTTGATGACGTGGCGCATAAGGCGGTGCCGGTTGCCCGTCTGCGTACTGCACCCTCGACCGGGCATTTAACCGGCGAGGTCAGGCGCGGCGACAACATCAACGCCATCATGGATCTGCTGCCGCAGGGCACCGTTCTGACGCTGACGCTGGTTATCCAGCCGCAGGACAAACTGGAGGAGAATTTTGCCCGTCTGAGCCGCGACTCGATGGGGGAGAACGTCGACTCGCTGCGCGCCCGCGAGGATGCCGCCCGCGCACGAACCTTCCTCGGGAACAAGCATAAGCTCTATCGTGCGGCCATCTCGCTGCTCATCAAGGCGCGGGATCTGGAAACCCTCGACAAACGCTATCTCGACCTGAGCAGCAAGCTGCTGAACTGCGGCCTGGAGCCGGTCAATCCGGAGCATGATATCGGCCCACTCAGCGGCTACCTGCGCGCGCTGCCCATGTGCTTTAACCCACAGCAGGATCGCCATCACTGGTATACGCGCCTGATGTTCGTTCAGCACTTTGCCTGCCTGGCACCGGTGTATGGCCGTGATACCGGCACCGGCAACCCGGGCTTTACCTTTTTCAACCGTGGCGGCGGTCCGCTTTCCGTCGACCCGCTGAATAAAAATGACCGTACCCAGAATGCACATAAGCTGCTGTTCGGCCCGACCGGTGCCGGTAAGTCGGCTACCGCACTCTGCGAACTGGCGCAGATGATGGCCATCTACCGGCCGCGCATCTTCCTGCTGGAGGCGGGCAACAGCTTCGGCCTGTTCGGGGATTACTGCGCTTCGCTGGGGCTGACGGTGCACCGTGTCAGCATCAAGCCCGGCAAGGTCATCTCACTGGCTCCGTTCGGTGATTCGCACCTGCTGATGCAGGCCAGGCCGGATGCCCTGCTGGTCAGCGAGGAGGCGTTGCCGGATATCGATGAAGACGATGAGGACAAGGATGAAGAGCGTGACGTGCTGGGTGAGATGGAGATTGCGGCACGCCTGATGATCACCGGCGGTGAGGCGGCGGAGGAAGCGCGGATGACGCGCGCCGATCGCGGCATGATCCGCGAGGCGATACTGATTGCGGCNAGAACCGCTTTTGGCGCAGACCGGCAGATGCTGCCGGAAGACCTGATGTATGCGCTACAGAATATCGCGCGTGATGTCAGCACCGGCGACGACGGCCGCGAGAAGCGCACGCCCGCACGCCGCGCCCGTGCCGAAGAGATGTCGGAAGCGCTGCGCATGTTTACCGAAGGCTTTGAAGGTGAGCTGTTTAACCGTCCCGGCACGCCGTGGCCGGAGGCCGACGTCACCATCGTCGACCTGGGGACGCTGGCGCGTGAAGGGTATGAGGCCCAGATGGCGGTGGCCGTCATCTCTCTGCTCAACACCATTAACAATATCGCCGAGCGCGAGCAGTACAGCGACAGAGAAACCCTTGTCCCGATCGATGAAGCGCATATCGTCACCGCCAACCCGCTGCTGGGGCCTTACGCCACCAAGATCGTCAAGATGTGGCGTAAGCTCGGTGCCTGGCTGTGGCTGTTTACCCAGAACCTGGCGGACTTTCCCGATACGGCGAAAAAGATGCTCAATATGGCGGAGTGGTGGATTTGTCTCGTTATGCCGCCTGACGAGGTGGAGCAGATAGCGCGCTTTAAGACGCTGACGGACGAGCAAAAGACCATGCTGCTGTCTGCCACCAAACTGCCGAGAAAATACACCGAGGGCGTGATCCTGTCGCGCAAGGTGCAGGCGCTGTTTCGTGCCGTACCACCGAGCCTCTATCTGGCGCTGGGGGTGACGGAGAAAGAGGAGAAAGCCGAAAGGCGGTCGATTATGAATGAACACCATTGCTCCGAGCTGGAGGCCGCTTTTCACGTTGCGCGGCGTCTTGATGAGAGTCGCGGTATGGTTATCTGACAGGGGACACGATGAAAAAGCTGACCATGACACCGCCGATGGTCGTGCCTGACAAGGCGCTGATCGCTTCCGTTATTTTTACCGTGCCGCCGCAGGGTACGGCATCCGTTGGCCAGTCTGACCGTCGGTCGCTTGACCAGCTACAGAGTGAAATCCTCAACCGGCTGGAGAAACCGGTGCTGCTGTCGGTCTATCCACACCGCGTTGGCCGGCGCAGCTGCGTGGCGGTGCATCTCTCTGACGTGCAGGATAAGACGCTGGATATTCTGGTCACCGTCACCGGNAATACGCTGTGGCCGGGTGAATCCGAATACAGAACGGGTATCCGCTGGAATATCTGTGTGCCCGATGCAACGGATATGCTCTGGGTGCTGAAGGAGATTGACCGGGTAACCGGCGAGCGGGGGGATAAGTAGAAGAACCCCGGTATTTGTCAGGCAGCGGGGTGTTGCTGCCTGGCAAATACCGGGGCTGCGGGTGCGGGCGGCATAGAGCCCGTGGTGGTGATTTATTTTTCTACAGCAGAGATGATTTTGAAATTTGGGGCATTATGAAACTTAGACTTAATTTGTTCTTTTGCCTGAGCAGCGCTGCTTGCCTGTACTCGCACCGTGGATGTATTACCGCTGGAACCATTAACAAACTTCACTTCAAAATACTTGCTCATTTTATGTCCTTATTTACCATCAATGATTATTTCAAATATCGGATAATCAGCTTGGAAACTATTTAGATCCTCACTGATTATGCGTGTCCTTAAATTTCCTGTCGGCATAAATACTTATTTCTTTAACTCTTCAGCCTGAACATCAGAATGACTCTTGAACCCACACACGGAGTCTTCCCATGCGCTATCCCTTTGAACTCGATCCGCAAATTATTCATCACATTATTTATAGCCAGGCTGGCTCGATTGGCAAGGCCCTTATTGAACTGATGATGAACAGTGTCGATGCCGGTGCCAGTATGGTGAGCATTGATATTACGCCTGAGGGCTTTTCCTGCCGTGATGATGGCCGGGGCTTTGCCTCATATGAAGACGTAAAGCGCTATTTTGGTCGTTTCGGTACGCCGCATAAGGAAGGGGATGCCACCTATGGCCGCTTCCGTTTGGGGCGCGGGCAGATTATGGCACACGCCCGTACGCTCTGGCGTTCGCAGCGCTGGCAGATGTCGGTGGACACGCTTGAGATGGGGTATCACTACGAACTCGAAGAGCTGGTGACCGCTGAACAGGGATGCTCCATCACCGGTGAGTGGTACGAGCCACTGACCAGCCAGGAGCGCATGTCATGTATTCAGGAAATCCGCGACCTGGTTCGCTATACCCCGAACACCGTACATCTCAACGGCACGATAATTACCCGTCAGCCGCAGCTTGAAAAGTGGGATGCCGAGGACGATGTGGCCTGGTACCGTTTACGCGAGGATGGTGCCGTCTCCATCTATAATCAGGGCGTGCTGGTACGCCATGACCCAGGGCACCAGTGGGGCGTTGGAGGGCTGATTATCAGCAAGCAGCCGATCGCGCTGAATGTGTCGCGCACTGAAATCCTCCGTAAAACTTGCACAGTCTGGAAGTCGATCGCAGCTCAGTTTGGAACGCTTGCCGCCGCGTTCTCTGACAACCAGGGTCATCACCGTAAGACTGAGGCTCGCCGGGAAAAAACCGCCAGAACACTGCTTGCTGGCGAAGGTGATGTGCAAAAACTGGTTAACGGTGAGGAGGTGATTACGTTGCTGCCAGGTAAGCAGCACGTCACGCTGGAGCATTTTCTGTGTAAATGCCGTTATCACCCCTCGGCGGTGGAGAAAAACTTCTTCACCATCGTTCGGAGCGCCCAGGACGTGCCGAGGGGGGAGCTGATTGCTCGCGGTGGCATTGCGCCGGTCGTCCATCCCGTCACCCTGACCCGCTTCGGCTGCTATGAGCCGGAAGAATTTATGGAGTGCCTGAGCCGCATTCGGGCGAATCTGATAGCCTGGCGCGAACAGCAAGAGGGGCGTCAGCGATGGGGATTCGGCTGGCAGTCAGAACCTGGTCTGATTGATTTCGCTACCCTGAGCGCAAATTTTATCGATTGCACGCAGATGGTCAGTGAGAAGCAGCTCGATAAAGAAACCCGGCGTGCATGGACGGCGTTGCGCTGGTGCCTCCGAGAGTACGCTGCGCTGTGCTCTGGCGGCGAGGAGTGGTACCAGGCGAGTACGCGCGGAGGGATTCGCTTTCAGATCCTGCTGGGTGAATCGACATCGGCTGAGGCGTGGACCGATGGCCAGACATACATCACCTATAACATCGATATCGTGCGCCGGCTGAAAACCGACCCGCTGCGCACGGCCAGCCTGCTGTTCAGCCTGACCGAGCATGAGGTGTCGCATCAGGGAGACAGTATGGACTGTGGCCACGATGAAGCTTTCTACCAGCGCTTTCACGATATCAGTACGCTGCATGCCCCTGATAGGCAGCGTTATATGCACGTCTGGCTGATGAAATATACCACCAGTCTTGAAGCGGAAGGTAAACGTGCCGCTGGTATCGCCTGGCGTGAGCGCTGGCTTGAAGAACGTGCCAGCATTGGTCGTGAGAAAAAAGGTTTGTCCGCCGTTATTGACGATACTGACTTGGTGGAGGCCATTAATGCGCCAGAGGAGCCAGAAGATACCGCGAGACTTAACTTTCTTAATCTGCAGCTAGCCGGTGCGGGTGCAGCCGCGCCAGAGGGGCCGGACTGGGAGGACGTGATAGCGCAGGGTATTGCAACAGCGCTGAGTAACCAGGCGCAATACCGTGAGTGTCATCAGCGTTATAACGAGTTGATGCAGCAGCCGGAAGATGGCTCCGAAGCGCAGGATCAGGAAGCTGATCGCCGGCAGATGATCGAAGAAAACCGCAATTGTTACCTGTCGATGCTTCCCGATGCCACGGCTGAGCTGCTGACGGATGAGGTGGTTTGCTATCTATTGGAGCTGGATGCCTGGACGCGTCGTACGTGGGAACAGGGCGGCCCTTATCGCCTGATCTGAACAGGATGAGTTGATTTGTAGGTGTAGTGTCGGGTTCAGGACAAAGTAAGCCGCCGGTATTCTTCGGCGGTTGTGCCAGCGAACGAAGCGACTGCGGTTTTGTCCTATCTATATTTTTTTCAGTGAAAGACCGTGAGGTATAGCTGCGCGCGTTACAGTTAAATCTGGAGGCGGCTATGTGCCAGGAGCGGACGTTGCTTGCTTCACTATGTCTTCATAATTGGGGTGCAGGCCACTCAGCTGTATCTAACCTTAAGGAAACATCATTTTAACCAATTGATTTTTATTCCTTTATTTTTACGATCAACTTGTTGTAATGCGTTGATTTTAGCCAGATTAAGTAGGAAAATGGAGAAATTTATAGGGTTCTTCAGGGATTTGCACAGATGGGTATGTTAGAGTGGAAAAGAAAAAATGGCACAGATAGCTTAGTTCTTTTTATACATGGGCTTAAAGGTGGAAGCGACACGTGGTCATTTAATAAGTCTATTTCGTTTCCTATGCTGCTCTGCTGTGATATCGAGTTGGAAAATTACGATATTGCTTGTTTTGAATATTTCACTAATTTTACCAATTTGTTCGGTAATAAAACAGGTATGTTACGAAAGCTTTTCAATAATACGAAGAAAAGAGAAATTAACCTTCCTGTAAGCGAAATATCTCAGCTCTTAGTTACAGAGATGGATTTACATTTAGGCCAGTACAATAATATCATAATTATAGCTCATAGTATGGGGGGATTGATTGCAAAGTCATGTATCCTCAAACTGATCAACTATGAGCGTTCAAGAAACATTAAGGGGTTCATTTCTTTGGCTGTGCCTCATTCTGGCTCAACCATTGCAAATATCATGTCATCTTTAGTTACTAAGAATATTCAAGCGTCAGATTTAAATGTCTTTAGTAATGAGACAGATGCTTTAAATCGCGATTGGCTTAATTCTCATAACTTGCCTAAGGCAAAATTTGTTTATGGCACTAGCGATAATATAGTTAAGAAGCAAAGTGCACTGCCATTGCATATTCAAGAAAAAGACTACATTGCGGTTAATGAAGATCATCAATCAATTTGCAAACCTGAAAGCACTGAAAACAATGTATATGCTATGGTCAAAAAATTCATAATTGAGATTTCTAACGAAGAATCTGATCTACTCACACAGGCAGAATTTATTGACGAAAACCAATATGATAATGAGTTTTTTGTTTTAAAATTAATGCTTGCAGATGTGCATAATGATTTCACTAATCATGCCAAAGAATATTACTATAATGCTGAGTTGGCTCGTAATTTATTTACAAGCGATCATGATAGAAATCTATTGGATAAAATTTACAGAAAAATTAAAAGTCTTTATCAAACACAATACCAATTAGCATTATCCAACAGATTGTCTTCAGATCAATTAGTTGCATCAATACATAGTAAGATTGATCAAGAAGATAAAAAGGAATTGTCAACTATTTTATCTACTTTAGATAATTTGCACAAGAAAGGAATGCTTCATCAGTTAGCTAATAAATTGAATAGAGATATTGTTTGGTCAGCAGATACAACAGTGGAATCTTTAAGTATTCTTAAGGGTAAAAAATGAATGCATTACCATACATTCCCTTGGATGAAGAGCTATCATTAAATTTGGCTATTTTCTCAAAGATATTACACGTACTGGGGAAGAACAAACTTGGCAAACCAACTATGGATATAGACAAAGCCAAGATTTTTATGTATCTAATAAAAAACCCATCAAAAATAGAGAGGGTCATGATATTAGCGGATAAAAAACCTCCTTCAATTGAAACGACTGAAATATATACAATAAAAAGCATGTCAATCAATGTTGATATCCTGTTCTCTAAAGAGAAAATTAAAGAAATATTAATTAATATGTCAGCCCTAGGTTTCCTAACTGTAAAAAAGATTGAAGAAGTTACCTTTTTGGAATTATCAGAGTCTGGAGTAAGTTTTGCAGAGTCGTTAGCAGGTGGATATTATGATCAGATATATTTATATATTGATGGAATTTCTTCTTTGAAATCATTAAATGCTAGTAAACTTTATAAGATTTTAAACAATGTTTTCACGGAGGCAGAATGAAATCTTATCTACGGATTGATAGATTAATATTGGTGGGAAACCGGAAAAATTATTTTGTGAATTTTGATGATGGATTGAACGTCATTCATGGAGATTCTGATACAGGAAAATCCAGTATTTTGGAATTTGTAAATTATTTGCTCGGTAGTAGTAACATTGAACTTGCTGATGAAATGCTAACTTCTCTTGAATATGCTTCCTTAGAGCTAACAATTAATGATGAACCATGCACAATAGTGCGGAATATATTCAAGCCTAATGAGCTAATTGACGCTTATAATTGTAATTTTCATGATATATCAAATTATGTACCGAAAAAACTCGCACCTAAATTTAATTCAAAACCTGGTCCGGATGGTTTTTTTTCAGATTATTTAATGGATTTATTAAACTTCCCAAAACTGAAACTTAAAGTATCACCTACACAAGAGAGTTCAAAGTTTAGGCGGCTAAGTTTTAGGGATTTAATGAAGTTCTGTTATGTAGATCAAGACGACATGGGTAGTAAATCTCTACTACATTTAACCGAATGGACAAGATACGCTCATGTTAAAGAAGTTTTTAAATATATATTTAATGTTTTTGATGCTGATATTTCTGATTTAGAATCTCAAATATCCGAGAAAAATACCCAGCTAAATACACTGTCAAAAAAGTATGAAAATGTATCTGATTTTTTACGCGAAACTGGTTATGAGTCGGTTTTATCAATTGATGATGAAATAAATTCTTGTGATATTTCACTTATAGAGATTAACGAGACTATTGGTGCTCTTAATCAGAACATGACTTCGGATTCTGAAACCTACAGAGAACTTAAAGCATTCCATACTGAGTTTAATCTCAAACTTAAATTAACCATTAAAAAAATATCGGAACTATCAACAAAACAAGAACAGTATATTCGGCTAAAAAACGATTATAAAAATGACATATCCAAAATACAAGCGATACACTTAGCCAATTCAAAAATAGGAAAAATTAATGAATTGAAATGTAATTGCCCTATTTGTGATAATGTTATTAGTATTAATGATGCTGGTAGCTTGAACAAATCAAAACCCGAAAAACTTGATGAAGAATTAGGCTCTCTTATTCGTAGAGTGAAATCCCTTGAAGATCTCATTTTTGCTCTTGCCAATGAGCAGATTGTGCTGAATAAGGCGAAAGTTTCACTTGAAGAAGATTTGAATAAATCGGCATCTATGATTGATACTGAAACTAAGGATATGATAACTCCGTTCTTGACTCAGCGAGATGCATTCTTGAAAGAAGCAAATGACCTGAAGAACAGAAGAGCTAGTTTAGTATCGAGTTTAAGAGTAAGAAATCATCAAGAAGATATTCTTAATGCACAGAGCAGGCTGAAAGATAATCTGATAAAACTACAAGATGAACTTGAAAGAATGCGTAGTGAAGCACCTGACATTACAGGTATTTTATCTTCTTTAGGAGATAATCTCAGTGAGTTCCTTGAGCATGTTAACATTAAAAATAGGACTGGTATCTCTATTCATTCAACAACATATTCTGCAGTTGTAAGAGGTAGAGACTATTTCAAAATCACCTCTGGAGGTCTTAGAACACTTATTACAATTGGATATATGACATCTATACTTAAATACTCTATTTTCAATGATATCAATCATCCAAAGTTTTTGTTATTGGATACGGTGGGTAAATACTTGGGGAAGAGCACGAAGCAACAGTATCTTTCTGGTACTGACGTTAAAGAGGATGTAATAGAGGGTACTTCTGATCCGAAAAAATATGAATTAGTCTTTAGTGCCTTAATCGAACTTTGTAACTTAGCCGAAAATAAACAAGTTCCGTGTCAAATAATCGTTGTTGATAATGACGTGCCTACTGTATTAGCTGATTGGCTCAAAGAAAGAACTGTTGCTCAGTATAGTTCAACTGGAGAGAATGGTTTACTTAAAGGATTAATAGACGATATCTAATTGAGAAGTCCCAATTAAGGGGGTAATTTAATATGAATTGTTGGCGTGGAGTTAAGATTGAACCATTGGTGGTAATCCCTCCAAAAAATAGATGCCGGTGTAAGTATTCCGAAAAAAATACATCATTCACATTATAAATTATTTGGTATCACTTTATGAAAAAAACGTCTGCTGTTCGCTCATAAGGGACAACCATACTCAAATTTCCCACATTGCAGGAGATTTGAGTATGAACACGTCACCGTGGAACAAAGGGAAGAGATCACCCCGTTATCTCACGGAACGTGGGGTATTGAATTTTCAAATTTTCTTTTTAGCGATAAAAATACAGTAAAAATACAAAGTTTTGATAATGTGATTAATGCTATGTACCTCGCGAAATAATAGTAATAGCTTCCGCATAAAAGACATGAAACTAAGTTCGTTATATTTAGTGCGTTCCATTCCTTCCTTAGCGTAATAGTAGGTTACCATCTGAGTTGACTCTTTATATTCATATTTATAATGTGCAATGCCATTTCGCAGTTTGTTGTCTAAGGCATAGAGATCAACTATATAAAAACTATCATCCAATCCGCTTGTCTTTGTGCCTAAATCAACGTTTGCATATTCGTTGAGACTATAAAATCCTTTAATCAAATCGCCCTTTTTATTTAGTCTTACTGAATCATCAAAAATATTATGATCTCCGCGTTTTAGTAAGTTATTCAATCCGGCCACAATTATTAATTGCCGAGAGAATACTTCAGATAAATCTTTGTAAAAATTGTTACAGTCATCAAATTCGGCAGTAGAAACTCGAGCAGGAATCATTGATAAATCTACGTTTTTATCATAATCATAATAAAGCGCTGGGCGTGAAGGGAGTTCAAAGTCAAGCATTTTTGGATATAGGCTTAAACAATCGAAATGCAAGCTTTTCAGAAATCCACTTCCAATAATATCATCTAAAAAATTGTTTAGCTGTTTTGGATGGTTTTTCTGAATGTAATGAAGGAATTGTGGCATTTTTTCACTAATTTCAGCATTATGTGCATGTATTGTAAAGGGAAATGACATTGCAGACGTTGCTGTATACAGTGCTGAAAGAATATCTTGTATTTTTAGCGAACGTGGTTTTTTCAGAGTAGGTAATTCTTTCATTAGGTTACTGAAAGTATTGTAATTTCCTTGTTTGTATTGAGTAATGAGTCGCTGAAGCTTATCGCGATATTTATAAATATAATTCATTCCATTCAGATGAGCGTTCAGTATTAAGTATTTTTCATGACCAATTGCACTTGTTACTTTTAAGAATGCTGTTTTTCCTATTTCGTGCTTTCCAAAGCCGACGGGAAAATCTAAATGCAAATCAATGAATGGATTTGTTGTGCCAAAGTCATTGTTTTCTATAGTTTCCGCACCGTTAAATACTGGATCTCCCTCCCCAAGAGTAAAAGATATATTATTCTCACAATTGGGGCATGCAAATTGGAACGGTTGTATGTCTCGATTAGACATACCTATTCTTGTATCAATGACCGTGTCACATACAAGGCATTTAAATTGCTGTAAAAAATTCATAAATATTTTGTTAATCCTATAAATTATAAGTTAAGTATTAGTCTTTTATCTACAAACCAAAGCCACTTTACTAGTTTACCTAACTGCACTTTGAAAAACATAAGTGCTTGCCTTTAAATAGGTAGTCAAAATATACCTATCTATTCAAAATCAACGAGAATTTGAGGCTCCTATGTGAGTAGAAAACTATGAACTTCATGCAATGCTTTCAATAAATTTCTTCAGTTATCCAGCAACTTACTGGATTAACAATTTGTAGTTTTTCCAACCACATTACCGCGCGCAGTGTGACCCCATACTTTAGAGGTAACCTTATATTTTTCCACTAGTTGTTTACGGTGCATCAAATAGGCAAGCAGTATGGCAACAAAGAACATGAATTTTTTTTGGGAGTATTAGGAGCATTCTTGGGTCCAAGCCAAGGTAACTGTTCCAATTGATTTTGTATTTTGGGTGTATCGAAGCTTACACCATTCCAGCTATGCCCAAAAGCATTTCTAATGCTACGCAGAGTGTTTAGTTCTTTGTATTCGTGTTCCATTATCAGTCCTAACGCATATGCTAAGCCTGTCCTGGCAGCAAAAGATGATAATGGCGCTGTTGCACCATTCAGTAGACCTTTAGCTACTTTGTCATTTAACCGGTGAGCCTAGATGATCTCGGATAACCACTCATCGAAAATGGATGCTGCTATTAGCACAGAGCCACGATCTGATTCTTTATTTAGTTCGGATAAAAATTGACCGAGTTCAATTTGGGTTTTATCACTCACAGACTCTGGAACTCCTTTCTCAAAAATTAAACATGAGGGCGCTTCGGTCGCATATCAATTTTAACCATTAGATTATGAAATTGTGTTAGGTCTGGGTACAAACTATGTACAAAAAACAGAAAAAAATTATTGTGGGGTTATTTGGGGGGGGCAATGGTGTTTTTGCAATAATTCATTCAATATCAATAAATTGGCGCGTCTTTTTGAGTTCCTATTATCGGTTTAGGTCCGCTTCACGCCCTGAGACATTCGACAAGCTTTTTATGGCTTCAGTAAGGACGAGTGTCGCGCTTCGAGAGCCAGCAGATATTTTGCTTCGTTGTACTTGACCCGCTCCCCATTAATTATCACCATCGCGCTAAGAGTTAATTACTGACCTGACGCGTCGCTGCACGCACCCTGAGTGGGTTATTCACTCTGGGAGTGTTCTTGATGAAAATACCCGTCTGCTGCCTGGCAGCACTGTTCCTTTCCTCCGGCACCCTGGCCGGCACCGTTATTTATACCGACAATGCGCATCCCGTCGCCGATGGCCTCGCTGCGGACGTTACCGTCGTCGAGCTTGATGCCCCCGACCGTTTGCAGGCGCAGCTGTTTGGCGAACTGCCCACTGACCCTGTGCAGGCAGAGCGGCAGGCGCGTGCGGTGATAGCTTCGCCCCTCTTTCTGCAGCGCCAACAGCAGCTGGCCGGGAAGTATGCCGGCGTGACCCGTGCCTGGTCGCTGGGGTTGGAGAAATATCCCGCCGTGGTTTTTGACGATAAGTGGGTGGTGTACGGTACCACCGACGTCGCCGTAGCAACGCGGCAGCTGAATGTCTGGAAGGAGAAAGCTGAATGAACATCACTTTCTCCCGCCCGCGCCGGCTGGCGCTGGCCACGATCATGGCCTGTAGCGGCACCCTGGCCAGCGTCAATACGGCAGGCCTGCTCGCCAGCGCCGCCAGTCCGGACTGCATCAGCTGGCGCGTCAGCGGTATCTGTTACTGGCTGATGTGTACGCCCTTAGGCTGCACGGTCAAAACCTCCGTCAAGGTGACGCACTTTATCCCGCAGGCCGTTGTCTCCGCCTGGCTCAGTCCGGGCGACAATCCCTGGACGGAGATGTCTGCGCTCAGCGCCACGGCAGACGGCGCAGAAAGCGTCCTGTTGGGCGGCGCGGCAGGCGTGGCAACCGGTGGTGGTCGTCAGGAGATGAAAGTCCCCGGCATGCGCAGTCAGAACCTGCATTTCTATTACGCCGGTGCGTATGGCCATCCTGCGACAAAGATTATCGGCGGTATGGTTCCCGGCTATTCCTGTGACAGTGCCGCCACGCCGTTTATTCCCTATTTCGTCAGCGCGCTCGATGCGCTGGCCTGGCGCACCGGCGTGCCGGAATCGGTGTATCCGGAGGCGTTGATACCCGGCCAGCGCGAAGTGGGCAGCACGCCGTCCGGCAATATGTGGGGCAACGTCTACCCGCGCAGCGGCTTTGTCACGCAGACCGACGGCTACAAATCAGCTGCGGTGGTGGTGCAGCGCGTGGCCGACATCATCACCCGTCAGGGGCAGCTTCACGTCTACAACCCGCTGGTCGGGCAGCGCTCAGCGGGCTACTGGCCACCGGGAGCGGTCAGCGAAAACAGCGGCTCGAAAAACCATAAGTGGCAGCGCCTTTCACCCCGGCTCTCGCAGAGCTGTGCGGTGTTTCCCGACGTCGGCGGTCAGATTGCGCAGAACGGCAATTACGCCTGGGCGCTCTGGCAGCCCTACAGCTGCTGCAAACGTCGCGGTCAGACCTTCCTCTACAGCACGGATTTCTCATAAAGGGTGTAAGCATGAACAGATATCTTCTGATGACCGGCATTTGGCTGGCAGCATCCTCGCTGCCGGCAGCGGCCGTTGACGCGTCACTCTCTTCTTCAGGCGGATCGGTAAGCGGGGCGGTCAGTGATGGCCTGTTTTATTCCATCGGCGGTGGATCGGTGACCTCTCCGCCGCCCAGCCGCAGCAATATGTCCCGTCTGGGGCTCAACGGCGGCTGGAGCAGCGACCTGATGTGCGGCAACTTCGACCTGAAAACCACCGTGGGTAACCAGCTCAACGGTATTACCAGCGGCTTCAAGGATCTGATGGGCAACGTTATCCAGGGCGCGACGGGGGCGGTGATGAGCATGCCGGCGATGGCCATCCAGCGGGCGAATCCGGGGCTGTATGAAATGCTGACTAACGGCGTATTGCAGGCGGGTATTAACTTCGACAAGGGGCAGCTCAACTGCCAGAACATGTCGAAGAAGCTGGCCGACTATACAATGGGCAGCAAATGGCAGCAGGCTGCGGTGTCGGAGGAGTATAAGGATATCGTCGCTGGCAGCGGCGGTGATGCCGTCTCCAGCGACCAGAAATTGCAGAAAGCTACCGGCGAGGAGGGCGTCACCTGGGTAGGGGGCGAGAAGCGCGGAGGCAAGGGGCAGCGCGCCATCCAGCCAACCCGTGACCTCGCTAAAGCGGGCTACAACATGATGAACGGCCTGCCGGTCACCAGCAACAACAGCGTTGCTGCTGCCAGCTGCAACGGCAGCGCCTGCCAGCGTTACAAAACCTCTGACGAGGCGTCGGCGGCGGTGGTGAAAGTGCTGGGCGACCGCTCCATCCGTACCTGCCGGGAAACCAGCGAGTGTGCCAGCGGCGGGAGCGAAAACCAGCCGGGCAGCACCATTGCCGGTAGCGGTTTCTCACCGCTGCTGGAAGATGCCACCAAAGAGAACCTTGAGCAGCTGGGTAAGCTGGTTAACGGCCAGCTGCCGCCGACCGCCGATAACCTGGCCGGGATCAGAACCGGCAGTCTGGTGGTCACGCGCGGGGTGATACAGGCACTGCGCGACGATCAGGATAAGGCCGCGCTGGTTCAGCGTCTTGCCGGTGAACTTGCTATGGCCGACACCGTGGAGACCGCGCTGACCATGCGCCGTATGCTCACCACCGGTCAATCAGAACCTAACGCCGCCGGGCAGACGGAAGCCATTGCCGAAGGTGACCGCCGCATTGATGCGCTCGATCGCGAAATCGCCGCCCTGCGTAACGAGATGGAGCTGCGTAAATCCATCAGCAGTAACAGCCTGCTGACCACGCTGGAGCGTCAGGGGGCGCGCAATCAGGACAACCGCCTGCAGCAGACGTCCGGCAGTGAGGATCAGGGGTTCGGCAGGATGGGGCAGACGCAGCCGACGGGAGCGAACTGATATGAAACTGACCCTGTTCAGCGGCCGCACCGGCCGCGTTGTTATCGTTCTGCTCCTTGTGCTGCTGATGACGGTGGCGATGTTCGCCGTTGCCTCGCTGTTTATGGCTTACGATCCGGATGGCCATCTGACCCGCAGCTGGCTGCACCAGAGTCGCTGGGGGCTGTTTGGCTGGCGCATCACCCTCTATGTCGGCCTGGCGCTCGTCTGGCTGTTGAAGGTGCGGCCGCATGCAGTGCGATGCTGGCCGCAGATCCGCCAGCGCCTGCCGCGTACCGAGCTGCTGGCGGTGCTGTTTATGCTCGCCACGGAGTACGTGGCCTGGACCAGCGCGACGCAGGGAGGCTGAAATGACCGCGAACAGTTATCTGGAGTATTTTCTCGTCCTGTTTGGCTGGGTGATGAACAATGCCATGTGGAGCATCCTCGGCAGCACCGGGCTGTTTGCCCTGCCGCTGGTGTTTAAGGTGCTGGGCGTCTGGCTGAAGGTCAGAGAAGAGGGGGCCGACGAAGGCAACAAGGGGTTGCTGGCACTGCCGCGCATCGAGCACGCTATTTACGTTTCGTTTCTGGTGATGCTGTTCTGCTGCATTCCGCTGCTGCCGGTCGATATCAGCACCATTAAGTTCGACAGCTCGCGCGCGAAGCAGTGCGGCGTCAGTGTCCCGACCCCGCAAAACTCCGGCTATAAGGGGCTTATCAATGACTTTGACGGGCGCACCGCCGAAGTGCCGGTGTGGTGGTACCTGCTGCATTCCATGTCGAAAGGCACCACTCAGGCGATGATAGCCTCCATTCCCTGCGGCACCCAGCTGCGTCAGATGCGTTTCGACGTGCAGAACACCAGACTGCGCGACCCGGTGCTGTTGCAGGAGGTGCAGGAGTTTGCCGATCAGTGCTATTCACGGGCTTATTTCAGGCTGAAGAACAGCAACAGCCAGCTGAGCGATGCCACCATCAACGCGGTGGGCTGGATTGGCAGCAGCTACTTCCTGAACACCGCCGGGTATTACGACGACTATACGGCGATGAAGCCGCGCAGCCAGTGGCCGTACGACAGCAGTCGCGACAGCGGTTACCCGGATACGGGCCAGGGCGGCTATCCCACCTGTAAAACCTGGTGGTCAGATAGCACATCCGGACTGAGCAAGCGCGTGCTGGCCAACTTCAGCGACGGTACGCGCAGAGAGATGCAGCGTCAGTTTCCGGGGGCGCAGTGGGAGGAGCTGACCATGCGCTGGCTGGTCAGCCCGCGTAACGCGGGGTTGTCCGGAGCGGGAACCACTTATGCGGTCGGTGGTAACGATACGACCTCGGGCCTGGCCGGAAATATCACGCGCCTGACGTCTACCATCGGGCTCGGCCTGAAACAGGCTGAAGCGCTGCCGGGGTTTGATGCGCTGAAGCAGGCTCTGCCGATGATACAGGCGCTGTTGCAGATGATGATCATCACGGTGATACCGGTACTGATGATGTTCAGCGCCTATGAGCCCAAAACGATTGTGACCATCTCGTTTGCACTGTTTGCGCTGCAGTTCATCACCTTCTGGTGGGAACTGGCGGGCTGGCTCGACGACCGTCTAATCACCATTCTTTACGACAATATGGCAGAGCAGGGGATCTCCAACAGCAGCGTGCCGTTTGCAGGGTTCTTCAGCTCCACGGCCGATGGCTGGATTATGAATCTGGTGCTGGGAATGATGTATGTGGTGTTTCCTGCGTTCTGGATGGGGATGCTGAGTTGGGCTGGGGTAAAAATAGGGGGAGTTATGGATTCAGCGATGGTTTCTGCTTCTAAAATGCCACAACAGGCAGGTATTGAAGGTGGGAAAGCAGCCAAAAGCGCAGCAAAATCTGCGATAACAAAAGGGACAGGTTGATTATAGACAGACTAAATCAGTTATAAAGTTGAGCTGGTTTAGTCTTTTACACCATTTCTGTAATATCCATACCCTTGTGAACCATGCATCCAGCCCTCTGAACCGACCGGTTCACAGTTCTCGTCAATATTATCATGTGTGAGAGTTAGCAAGGATGCAGTGCTTGCTAGGATTGCAGCGCCACAATTTTGGGTCGCACTTGAAAATGTAACGGGTTCCTGAATCTTACGCTCCAGCCTGGATTCATCCTGGATAATATTGCGGCGTTTGCTGGCGAAACGGGCAAGAGTACTGCTCAGATCATCCGTTTTAAATCCATCTTCACTCATAGTNAAAGCTCCTTAAACCATTGATTGCAAAAACTCGTCATCAATNACCCGTTGGCCGGGTGTAGCTGGCAGANTTTCTACCCCATGTTTGATGTCACCAGGTTACTAAATTTCACTGGTACTGACAAATTTTGTACAACCCATCAGGAAATTATCATGGGGTGATTTCGTGCCACCCATTATTATCAGCTCATCATAAAAGAGGCAAAACCATAAGTTGATATTTATGGCTACCCAGTTAGCCCGGAGCAGACCAAGCTGTTAAGTGCGCACTACATGTCGACTAGCTCTCATTAAACCTAACTAAATATGCCTGCATCTCTGCGGTCAGGCGTGGGGATGGTACTGAAGTGAGCATTAGCCACGGAAACCACCATACAGTGATGTTGGCGATCATTATGAGAGGGAGTGCATGCCAGCCGAACGTTTGTGCGAAGAGGTAAACCATCAGGGTAAGGGTGACGGTAGCCAAGGGCAGGTTGATCCGCGTGAAGAACCACCATTCACGTCGGTACCATTTCGTATCAAACTCGATCCGCCCTTCGCATTCTTTTAGCAAGCTACGCCAAGGTCTCAGGTAGCGTGCCCGTAGATGGTAGCGCGTTGACATTAGGATCACGGCATCCTGTAGACGTGGCTCAATGATGCCGGTTAGTTTGGCGTGGCAGTGCTGTTTTAGCTCAAGTGCGATTAGATCGCGGGTGTTCGGTTCGAGATAGTCGAGTGAAAGCATTTTCTCCAACCGTTGTTTCCTGATATTCAGTAGCCAGCGCATAAAAATTACAGGATCGGTTTTAACCAGCCATGCATGAAGGGCGGTGACCACTATGCCAGCCAGAACAAGCAGCAAACCGGGCCAACCGTGCTGCCAAATCCAGTCCAACATCTCTCGGCTCAACATTCGTAACACCTCCAATTTATGACTGGTCGCTGGTATCCTGCTGGCGGTAACACTCACAGCAGGATACCAGCTGGCAGCGATCGGGCATATGCAGTATATAGGAGTTGTGGAATATGCGATGGGTGTCGGCGTATAAAAAGGCATCATCTTTCCATTGCCCTTTTAGTTGCGCCCATTAATCAGTTGCAAGCAGTCTCATCGATAGGTGTTTACAGCGTTTCAAGGCGCTCTTCTGGCAGCCAAGCATTCATCTGATGAACGTAAGGATACTATTACTGGCAGTGGGCAAGTTGCTTTTTATAGAGGTAACTTCAGAAAATAACCAACGGGGATTGAGATGTCAGAATTACATGCCTGGCTACAGGAAAAAGCCACTGATGAGCATTTTCTTTTTATCAAAAGACTATCAGCGAATGATACTGGGGCTACCGGGGCTCACCAGGTCGGCCTATATATACCAGCAGATATTGTCGAGATGCTGTTTCCGTCAATAAATCACTGCAAAAGCGCAAATCCCGATACTTTTCTCACAGCAAGAATTTCATCGCACAGTTGTGTCGACAGAGAGGTTCGGGCGATTTACTACAACAATAAATTTTTTGGGAAAACGCGTAATGAAAAACGAATTACCCGCTGGGGAGGAGACAGTCCGCTTCAGGACCCAGAAAATACCGGAGCTCTGTCGATTCTGGCATTCAGGAAAGATGATGCTGCTGATGCTCAGTACGTCGATGTCTGGGTTTGTGCCACGGCAGGCGATGAGGACATTGTTGAGTCAGTAACGGGAGAAGTGATCCCTGGAGTATTTTATGCCGGTAGTGGCAATAAGATCCTTGGAGGGTTTGCGCTGTCGCCTGTCGACGTTAAATACAGATATAAACTTCCGGTGGAATGGGCATCAGTTTTCCCAACGGGTACTGAGATTATCCGCTTTGCGGCAGGTCACTATTGCAGTAGGGAAACCGATCCGGATAAAAAAATAATGGAACGGCGAAAAAAAGAATATGAGATCTTTCTTCTCATCGAAGAAATGCATGTTCTGGAGATTATTCAAAAGGGATTTAACTCAGTAGATGAATTTATTTCCTTTGCCAATTCAGTCAGCAATCGCCGGAAATCGCGAGCTGGAAAATCGCTAGAGTTACATCTTGAACAGATTTTCATCGAGCAAGGACTATCCGCTTTTAGTACGCAGGCAGTTACAGAAGGCAACAAGAAACCTGATTTCCTATTCCCGTCAATTGCTGCTTATCGTGACGAGACGTTTCCGGAACAGCATCTGCGTATGCTTGCTGTTAAGACAACCTGTAAAGATCGCTGGCGCCAGGCTTTGAATGAAGCCGATCGTATCGGCACAATACATCTATTCACCCTTCAGGAAGGGGTTTCGGTATCTCAGTACGCCGAAATGCAGAAGGAAGGTGTACAGCTGGTCGTGCCCGCTTCCCTGCATGTGAAATATCCCAAGAGTGTCCAGGAAACACTGAAGACTTTGGGCGATTTTATTGCTGAGCTGTTGGACATCTATATTGAGCTTGGGTTGATACCCCGCAGGTCCTAAGGGCCTGCGGGCAGAGTCTTACTTTGAGGATGTCTTTTTAACAGCCTGTTTAATGACTGGTTCCAGCAATTTTGCTACAGCCTCAAATACAGGTACTACGACCGAGTTACCAAATTGCCGATAGGACTGCGTGTCTGATACCGGGATACGAAAGTGTTTTCCGTCTGGTTTTTCAAAACCCATGAGCCGGGCACACTCACGCGGGGTGAGGCGTCTTGGTCGCCGTGTCTGATTACTCTCATTGGCAAAGTCAACCTCCCCAACTGCCATGTCCCATCCCCGGTCAATGAGGATCTCGGAGCCATCCTTATGATAGCGAGCAGACAGGGTCCTGGCGACGCTGCCTGAATTGGTTGGATCGACCAGCCCAAATCCGAAACCGTTACCCTTCGCGGCATGTTTTTTAGCGTAGTTATAGAGATATTCCCAAAGGCGTGGCGTAAGGATGTATTTACTGTCCACTGTTTTCTCGAGAAGCGACCCGAATTCAGGACGCTTATCCGGGAAGTACCGGCTGATGTTACTCAGGGTGAAGTTCTGGTGAATATTCAGATCTCGGCGAAAGCCAACCAGTACGATTCGCTCGCGATGTTGTGGAAGGAAGTTTTTGCCGTCGATAACCTTTGGGTCGTCCCTGCCGGTAGCAGCAGCATCTGAAACTTCATAACCGAGCTCATCAAGAGCCTCCATAATGACCTTAAACGTTTTTCCCTTGTCATGGCTTTTAAGGTTCTTGACGTTTTCCAGCATAAATATGGCTGGCCGTTTGGCCCGAATTATCCTTGCAACGTCAAAGAATAGCGTCCCTTGTGCCTCACATTCAAAGCCGTGGGCGCGACCAAGAGAGTTTTTCTTACTTACCCCTGCCAAGCTAAAGGGCTGACATGGAAAACCGGCAAGCAGCACGTCATGATCCGGGATTTCTTTATCAATATTACGGTAGGCGTCGTCCTCACGAACTTCCGGCCTGTCGCTGAGAGTCACTTCCCGAATATCAAAGTTAAAACGATGTACTTCTTCATCGTTGTACCAGTTGGCCTTATAGGTCCTGACTGCATCTTTGTTCCATTCGCTGGTAAACACACACTGCCCACCAATCTCCTCAAAGCCCTTACGTATACCTCCAATGCCTGCGAAAAGGTCGATGAAACGGAAAGCATAGTTTGGGTGATGTACAGGAGCTGCGGGGAGCATTTTGTTCAGCAGGGCTTCTTCAGTAGAAGTCAGTGATTTAGGGCTGCATTTTCCATTAACCCAGCGGTTCAGTGTTTCACGAGTCCATTCATTTTTACCGAGGCTTCTCAGGAGTTCAGCGACATACTTCTGATCATAGATTTCCAGTACCCGACCTATCAGTCTGCGGTCCTGCTCTTGGCGCTGAATTTCTTCTTTTTCTGCCTGTGCGACCAGGTCCTGAGCCACTGCTTCAAATTCGGACATATTTCCTCCCGGGGTTCTATGGGTGAAAATGTATCACTCATTTGACCCAGAAGAAACCATTTTATCTGGGTATTTAACCAGTACGTTTTGGCCAATATTATCTGTGGAGAGTTATCGACAGCTTTAAGCTAAAGGATTGGCCGCAAGAGGGTAGAGATTAACCAATAATTATATGTTGAAAATGTGCCTTAGCAGCAAAGATAAATTATAATCTAACCGTCTTGTTCGATAAAAAATTATTGTTTCTATGCGGGTGTGAAATTTATCCAAGAATTGTAATTTTTGGGGGTTTTCCATTCTTATAAATTGTTGTTTTATTTTATTAGTACCTGTTTTTTTTAATTTATACTTATTCGTAAGTTTCAATGGGTTTCTTCGGTTGGTGCTGATGTATTATTTTTTATAGGGTGGAGTTGGGCCTATTAATATGCTATTTTATTTCCCTTTTCGTACCCTGGTGAGGATGCATGCTTTAATTCTCTCTTGTTAATTACTCACTCCTGTGGTGGTTGTTGTTGATTTTATTTATGAGCACTTTTCTTATTGAGTGCCATTAATGGTTTTTCTCTTTTTTTATATTTCTGATTGATGAATATGTGCTAATTATGGGGCTTATGAGTATTATAATTACTCTTAAGGTGATTTGGCATGAAAGGTTGTGGGTAAGTAAATTTTATTATGAGAAATAAATTTTTCTTCATTTCACTGGCATATCCTTATAAAAATGACATGGATTTATGACTTTTATCTTTAAAGATTTACTTCTCAATCCGGACCAAATTAGCACCTTTTTATGCCCAATCGACTGACAGGTCTTGAAAAAGTATCTCAGTCCGATCTAATATCGCCCTGTTGTAACGTTGCACTAAGCAACATGCCAATGTTCCGGTGATTTGAGAGGAACGCCTTCGGGTAATCACATGCCAATGCCGTTATAACCTGAGAGACGGCGCTTTCGGGCGGTAACTTCGTTTAACCTTTGAAAACGAAGATCGTACAGCGATTAAGGTCCTTTCCACTGTTTCAGCCAGCTACTGGTTTGCCACTGATTACGGGTTTCGCCCGTCTCCGTTTTACTTTTCACTTTGATTTGACGCTGAAGTCCGGTTGCGAACTTTGCGGCGTGGGTATGNCCATTTGGCACATTTGGGCATCTTCCACGACGGCATTGAGAGCAGAGGAGCGCGGCGTCACTTGTGTACGAGTAAAACGAGTACCAAGTGACGCGCGCAGCGCATAACNGGCAGAGCTTACGCACTGCCGCTTCAACGACAGTTTTACCAACTGACCAACACGTACTGAAGGGTTTAAATCACCACAATGACGTCTTCCCAAACATATTCGTTTGTTTATCAACCTGGTGTTCTGTCCGTCACAACGGCCCAGAACTTCACTATCTAAGGAGAAAATCGGCACGACATCGATGGCGACACCAGCTTGCTGGTGTGTGGAGGCAGTCTGATTCATTTCAGCCCGGCGCAAGCCGCGAACAGGTCAGAGACCTGGGGAGCCTCGCAATAACTCAACATTTCGCCGCCCCGATGCACAGATGTCTGCCGTGACGCAGGAAGCGCAAAATCAACCGTGCCGTCGGGGTGAAATTTCATCGTCTGTTGTTAATTCGCAGCCGGTGACAGCGCTTTTCCGTTCACGCAGACGGAAAAGCGCTGTCACCTGTTTGAATGGAGGATTGATTGTGGCAAAACTGAATAAAAATTTGATGACGCTGGCAAGGCAGGCCGGCGGAAGTTTTAAAACCGTCTCCGATCGCATGAAAATAGCTGACCGTTTTGCTGAACGGNTGCTGAAGCTTAATATTCAGNTCAGGGACGTGAAAAATATCAAAACCGGCCACGTTGAATTATATATTCGCAGTCGGCTTACTGAGAATATCTCTAAACGAACGCTNCAAAATGAGATGGCCGCCATCCGTGCNTTACTGCGCGTTGCCGGAAAAACCTTTATGGCAGATCCCTCACATGAAAAACTGAGCAATGAAGCGCTTAATATTTCAGGTACAAGCCGTGACGGGACAAAAGTTGCTATTACGGATGANTATTACCGCCAGGTTCTTTGTTCAGCAGAGGAAAAAGATAAAGGCGTTGCCTGTGCNATAAGATTATCCCGTCTTTTAGGGTTGAGAACGGAAGAANCGGTGCAGTCTGTAAAGTCACTGCGAACATGGCAAAAGANCCTCGACAATAACGAGGGAAAAGTTCGTATCGTTTTTGGTACGAAAGGTGGGCGGGCAAGAGATACGACCATCATAAAGAGAGAAGAAACCATTCAGGCAATCAGGCAGGCTATACAATATGCTGAAGAAAATAACGGCCGCTTAATGAATAAGTCGTCATTACATCTCGCCATAGAGCGATACAGAAATGTCGCACGCGATGCGGGTCTGGTGGGCGAGTTTGCACCGCACAGCCTGCGCTATGCCTATACGCAGGATGTGACCGCATTTCACCTTAATGAAGGATTCAGTCTTAAAGAAGCGCAGGCGCTGGCNTCTATGGATTTAGGTCATGGCGATGGAAGAGGGCATTATGTTGCGCGCGTTTATAATAAGACCAAAAATTAGTTTTAAGGCAGGTATCCCACGCGCCATTATTATNGATTAATTTTTTTCGCCGGGGCTTGATGTAACGTAAAACCTGAAGTACGATAATTTTGCTAACCGTTGTCATCACGACAACATGCCAATGTTCCGGTGATTTGAGAGGAACGCCTTCGGGTAATCANATGCCAATGCCATCATAACCTGAGAGATGGCGCTTTAGAGCGGTTCAGCCTGTTTAACCTTTGAGAACAGGGACCCTTGCGGTTAAGGTCCAGTCAACCTGCTTCCTGATTTATCTACATTCCCNCGGGACAACGCTTCCCGTCATGGGTGGTTGTTTCCCTTACTCACGGAGATACCACCATGTTTTTACTGAATACCGTTCATTCTGTTGCCGTTATTGCTGAAAGGGTCATCTGCCGTATTGCGCCTGAANCACGTTTTTCAGGGTGGCTTTGTTGTTTCAGAAGTGACGCAGAAGCGTTATGTCTGATCGCTGATGAACTTGAACGCGCTGCAACCTACACCCGNCCGGAGCATAAGATGCTGGCTGAATTCAGCGTTTACCACGCGGCTTACTTCTTCGCAGATCGCCAGTATCACGGCATGATGAAACGCTGGCCCCGGGCATTGCTCAGGTCACTGGCCAATAGCGGTTTACGCCTTGATGCCACGCAGTGGCGGGAAGGCTGTAACCAGGCGAGGTCGTCGCAGACCGTGACGTCTGATCCATGCACTTCAACATGTGATCACGTCTGACCTTTCTTTCAAGAGTATGCCGTGTTTTTCGATGAGCTTCAGTTATCGCTGAAGCTGAATTGAGAACAGGGACACTTGCGGTTAAGGTCCATTCAACATACTTCCTGATTTATCCACATCCCCACGGGACAACGCTTCCCGTCGCGGGTGGTTGTTTCCCTTATTTTCGGAGATACCACCATGCATTTACTTAATATTACCCATTTTGTTGCCGCATTCGCTGAACGGGCTGCCTGCCTTTTTGCGCCTGAAAGGCGTTTTTCGGCATGGCTTTACCGGTTCAAGTACGGTGCAGAAGCGCTACGTATGGCCTCTCAACTTGAGCGCCTCAGAGCTGAACTTGAGCGCGCCAAAGCTGAATTTAAGCGCATCAACGCTGGCTGCCAGTTTGAAGATAGTTGGCATAATGAGAATTTTGCCAAGTTTATTCGTACTTTTTCTGTTTCGATCATTCCAGCACAGTCTGCTATAGGTTTTATTGCAGTCATCTCTGAAGCTGAAGGTTTACTTTTGTCAATACGCGCTCTGAATCGTCTGGCTGTAAATGCGGAGGCTGGTCCAGAGGGGTATAGCCAGGGAGCATGGCAGGTTTTCCGGATTGCGGAAGTAATAGGTTTTTCCTGTGAGGCTAAATTCATTTCTCAAGATCTGTTCGAAAAATATGTTACAGATCTGATTCTTCTCGGAAATGAGATTGATGCCAGAGCCTGGAACCATGGTTTCAACGAAGGTATCAAACGTGTCCTGGATGTTGAATATAGGATAGTCAAAATGCCGCAGTCATTTTCTTAAGGCTCAGGCTAACCACTTACACAAACGCTTTTCAACCCGCGCGGGGAAAACCTCCCTGCAGCTGCGGTGAGGATTTCTCCGCTTTTTAACCAAAGGAGAAATCCATGAGAAGTATACTTCTTTCACTGATCGCCCATGCAATGGCCGGACTCAACCGCCTTTCTTTGGCACTGGATCCGCAGCAGTCTGAATGGTTTACCAACCGCAGCGGCCACAGCAGTTTCCGCCCGGAGATTATTCCGCAAGGGAGTGGCTTTAACGCCGTGATATCCCGTCGTACCGGGTACAGCTCGCGCGACTGGCGCTATCAGCCGCATGCCAGCGCTGGCCAGTTCTCCTCCGCACGTAAGGCTTTACGCGCGGGACGAAGGATGGCCCGGCAGATGGCCGAACTGCGCTACCGCTTTGACTGAATGTTCTTGATAAATTAACTCACTTCCCGGGGGGACTTTCCCTTCCGGGGAGGTCTCCTCCTTATGTCAGGAGGCATGATGATCCGCTTTACCTCAACTCAACTTCGTCCGGTTTTATCTCAACGGGGAGGGATGCAACGCCCTCTGATACTTGAGAAAAATTTGGGCATCTACATCCGTGTTCCGGATGACAAAAATCCCGGTGAATGGCTTAAAGCCTGGGCCGTGGGCTGCAATCCTTCAACCGATAACAACTGGTCAGAGAACGCCGATGCCCTGATTGCTGAAAAGGAGTACTCGTTTCAGACCTTTATGGCGCAGAGCTCGTTTGACGCGGTGCTGAATGATCACCATGACCTGTTAATGACTCCGGTCAATAACCCTTCGACCGGTATGACGGTTAAGAAAGAGACGCGTCCGCCGCAAAAGGTGTACGTACCGGTTGGCGAGTTCCGCAATCAGGTTCAGTGGCTTCACGACCAGTCCCTCAGGCACTTCCACGCCTGCGTGAGTAACTCCGAACGACTCAGCTGGCGATCGCAGGCGCTGTCTGTGCTGGACCAGGTTATCCGGCTTGATGCAAAGCGCGCCAAACCTGCCGATCGCGAGATGTTTGACAGCGCGGTGCGCAGCGTACGCGACCGCATCCGCCAGGTGATGTCGGACGGCTTCGTACGGTATGCCTGATAACTGATTTACCCACTCACCGGTGGCGCATCGTCCGCCACCGGGACGGATGCGCCCGATACTCAGAGGTTGCATCCCCATGAAGAAAACCCCACGCGGCCGCAAGGCTGCATCCACTCAACGAACTGACCTGTATCAGCAGGTCACCGATAAAATCATTCTGGCACTGGAAAACGGTGTGCCCCCCTGGCGACGGCCGTGGCGTTCTGCACAGAACGTGCACGGCAGCGCGCTGCCGGTGAATGCCACCACCGGCCGCCACTACAGCGGTGTCAATATTCCGCTGCTGTGGATGGCTGCCGAAGAGCATGGCTATACCTCCGACCGCTGGCTGACTTACCAGCAGGCGAAGACCGCCGGTGGTCAGGTCAGAAAGGGCGAGCGCAGCGCGCTGGCCATTATCTACAAACCGTTTGAAAAACAGGCGCGGGACAACAGTGACAACCTGCTGTTCCGGGACGGTGAACCGGTAATGGAACAGCTGGCGATGCTGCGCCCGCTGCAACTGTTCAACGTTGCCCAGTGTGACGGCCTGCCGGATACGATACGGGGCGGCCTGAGGGAAGAAGCGCCAGAGAACAGCGCGGTGCTCAGTGCGGAGCGACTGCAACGGGTGCAGAGCATCGTTAACGCCACTGGCGTCAGCTGCGCTCACTACCGGCAGAACCGGGCGTACTATCAGCCGCTGTCCGACCGCATTGTCATGCCAACCGTTGCGCAGTTTGCATCAGAGGCGGACTACTGCTCCACGCTGCTGCACGAGCTGGTGCACGCCAGCGGTCACGGCAAACGTCTGAACCGTGTGGGTATTACCTCGTCGTCCAGAAAATTCGGTGACCCGGTTTATGCCTTTGAAGAACTGATTGCCGAAACCGGCAGCGCGTTCCTCTGCGCTGAGCTTGGCGTCATCGGTGAGGTACAGCACGAAAGCTATCTCGCCAGCTGGCTGAAGGCGCTGCGTGAAGACAAAAAAGCGTTTTTCCGCGCCTGCCGGTTTGCCCGGGAAGCATCGGAATATCTGCTACAGCCGCTGAACCGTCAGACGGTGCAGGCGGCTTAACTTAACCCGACGACTGCGGTCGTCATCATCCCCCTGAGGGTATCTTCCTCAGGGAGATGCCCTCTTTTCGTTTCAACCGTAAAGAGGAGTACAACTATGTTTTCATGGTGCCATAACCGTCTGGACATCACCGGTAAGTCTGTCTGCATCGATGTGATGCAGTCGTGGATCGTCGGCACGGAAACCCCGCGTTACCGCCACGCCATCCGCCAGGCCATAAAGCTGTTTCTGGCCGGCTGTGCCGGGATACTTAAACCGGTAAAAGCCACCACGTATCCGGCTTACCCGGCGCTCACCGCGTCAGGGTTGGGAGCGCAGACGTCTGCTAACCACGCGTTCCAGCACTTCCTCGAACTGCTGGAGAAGGACGCCTGGCTTGACGGTGCGACGCTTTCCCGCATGGAGAAAATCTGGCTGCAGTCCGGTATCGATGGGCTGAAGTGGGAGAATATTCCCCTGGCAGCGCGGCAGATAATATCGCAGCTGGTGGCGGTTCATTACGCAGACTGGTTCGGCGTCGCCAGCGGCGCAGGGCAGTTCGACCCGCAGGAGCGCTGGGATTCTCTCAGCATCATGCCGGAGACAACCTGTCCCTGCGACATGCTGATGGTGATGCCGTCACGTCTGGCGACGGAGCTGAACGGCACCAGTGGCCTGTTCAGCGGACTCAACACCACGTCAGAGCTCTATATGCAGCTGTTCGGCATGGAGTTTCCGGCGGGGCACCAGGCCCGCTGGAGTCGTGAGGATATCAGCTCGCTGGCGCTCACGCTGTCATCGCCCGGGTATCCACCGTCGGGTGAGGTGATGGGGCAGATGTCGTCGCTGTTTGACTGCGAAATCCGCCACTACTGGATCTCTCAAGATACGGGACTGTCGGGTTATAACTGCTTTGACCGTGGAGATCACGTCGACAGCGGACCTTATCCGTCTGACGTACGGGATGCAGCGACCGGCGGTGAGGGCGCACGCATATATCTGCTGGCACCCGAGGCGTCTGGCGCTGGTGCTGCGCAGTACGGCAGCGTCCGCGCATAGAACATACTGCCGGCTTATCCGGTCAGGCATACCGGTCACCGCGCAAGCCGTGGCCGTTTTTTTCACCCACAGGGGAAACACCGTTTCCCCTGTGGATGGTGTTTTCCTTTTTACCGGAAATACCTGTGAAAAACGCCATCAACCATGAGAATGCCTTTATCTCCCTCTTTGACCAGACTGCCCGTTATCATCACCGGTATCAGGTTTTTGAGGATTTCATCAGCTGTAGCGTTATCGCGCTGCAAAACGGTTTGCAGTTCTGCGACAGGCGCGAGCAAAAATATATGCGCATCGTGAGCAAATACCAGAAGCCGGATGTCACCAATATGGCACAACTGCTGGCGCACGTTGTCAGCGGCCTTGAAGAGTCACCCGGAGATTTTCTCGGGCGCGTCTTTATGCTGCTGGAGCTGGGCGACAAGTACCGTGGACAGTTTTTTACTCCGTGGAGCGTGGGGGTGATGATGGCTCAACTGCAACTCGGCAACGTGGAGGAGCAGTTCAGGGATAAACCCTTTATCACCCTGTCAGAACCGACCTGCGGCGCGGGCTGCATGGCGCTGGCCTTCGCCAGCGTTCTGCGGGAGGTGGGTTTTCCACCACACCGGAGGATGTGGGTATCGGCTACCGATATCGATCCGCTGGCGGCGGGGATGGCTTATATCCAGCTCTCGCTGTGCGGCGTGGCCGGAGAAGTGGTTATCGGGAATGCACTCAGTGATGAGCGCCGGCGAGTGCTGTATACGCCGATGCACTACTGGGGAGGATGGCCATACCGCTTGCGATCCAGGATAAATCGGGACAGCGCTGTTGCTGTGTAGCAGCGGTTTCAATTATTACTACATCAGACAGGTCGGGAAACCGGCCTGTTTTTTTTGTGGTATTCATCTTCAGCAGGTGATGGAGGCGCGGCTATTTTACTTTTGATAACAGTGAATTAGTCAGGTGCTGCTTCCCGTTCCTGAGGATTTCTTACGTATCACCATCACCGGCCATACCTTACGCGCAGGACTACGCCAGCGCCACTGGCGGAACAGGATCTCCAGCTGCATCACGGCTCTTGCCGCTGGCGTAAAGGGGACAGAGAACGCCCGACAGCGGAAGTGCCGGCCGGACTCTGCCAGATGCGCTTTCAGACGAGTGGCCCGGTTCGTCGTCAGCAGGTGGGATGAGACGATAACGGTGCGGTTTTTCTGCAGTGCCTCGCAGGTTGACCGATTCACGCTGGACCAGAACGCCCGGATCTGTTGTGCTGAAAGTCTTACCGTGGGTTGCCAGGGCGAAAGATGGACGTAAGCTCGTCCTTTACGACGGCTTGCCAGACTGAGGTGCGGACGAAACTGTCGCTCAAGCCAGCCCAGCGGCCGCAGCAGAAACGGCATGCAGAATATCAGCGGCCATACCAACAGCAGCCAGCTGGTGCCTGACGTATACAGGATGCTGACACCTGCCGAAATACCCAGCCAGATAATAAAATACGCCACGATGATGGCCTGCTGCATAGTCAATCCCCTGAAAAGTCTGCTCAGACTGAGGCAGTAAAGAGAACATCCTGAATGCCGGGAAGCAGCCGGAAACTGTGAAGCCGGGTCGTGGAATTTAAGCAAGCGGGATTTGTAGCGCCGGGCATTCCGGGTTTTCCATTGTCATTGCGCTGGGGTCTTTTAGCGTAGCGTCATTTTCAGGAGCCGAATAATGACGGGGCAACGATGCGCGGATTGAAATNGTTAACCGGCAGGAACGTAAAGGCGGGTGCGGGACGCCTGGCCGTGCCAGAGCAGTATGGACGCAATGCCGCTGATTCGGCAGGCTTTCATCCGTTAAAAACCGGCGCTGTGCTGCTACAGACGGATGAGCGTCGTCGTCTTATCCGCGTGCTGACTGAGAACAGTCCGCTGTCAACGCCGGTTACGGAAGCCTGGTGGCTGCGACCGCTGGAGGAGATGGCTGCCCGCGTACAGGAGTGCCCGGCGGCCTGGAACGGGCAATTTTCCGGCCCCGGCGGATTTACTGACCTGAGCCTGAACGTGGCGACGCGGGCAGTAAGACTGGTGCGCGGCATGATGCTGCCGCCGGGTGCCACGCCGGAGGAACAGGCAGAGCAGGGGGCTGGCTGGGCCTGCGCCCTGTACTGGGCCGGGCTGTTTCATCACTTTGAATGGCTCACGCAGATGGAAGGGGCAACGAAAAGCGGGCGACCCTGGTATCCGGGGCTTAACGTACCCGCAGACCAGTGGCGGGTGCGCCCGAAAGCGTCGCCGGCCGGAGGGATGAACGCCATGTATATGGCCATCCGCCTGCTGCCCGCAGAGGGACTGATTTGGTTGCAGAGGTGGCCAGCCATTTCTGACAGCCTGCTCGGTTTCCTTGCCGGAAGCAGGGCGGGATCTGGCCTTCTGAACAGTATCGTCAGCGACGCCCGCAACAGCTGCGGTTTTACCGGAGGCACGGTTACCGATGTACCGCCTCCGGCTGCAGTCAGTCCGGTCGTGACTGTTCCGGAAACGGGCCATACCCCCCCGAAACCAGATGAAAACGAAGCCGTGCCATTGTCCGGTGCCAGCGATGCGGTGGCATCTGAAAATCATATTGCCAGTGCGGTCCGTTCGGAAAATGAGGCGCATTCTGTAACGTCCGGCAACCTTGCTCAGGATACTGCGCTGTTGTCAGCACTGGGCAGCGAAGAGAGCATTCCGGCAGATAACGAAAGTGACGATCGGCAGCAGCAGGTGCCCGGCGGAAACCTGATGTCCATGCTGGATCTGATGGCAGAGGGGCAGCCCCTTCCGTCAGCTGATGAGGCACCGGTGCTGCCGGAGTCAGCGCCGGCAGGGGAAGAGAGCATCAGCGAAGTCAGCCGGCAGGAGAGCGGTAAGACGGAAATAACGGACGGCGAGAGATTTCTGCAGTGGCTCAGGCAATCCATCACTGACGGCACGCTTTCCGTTAACGAACGTGACAGCGTGCTGCACATTCTGGCCAGGTTTATTTTTGTCGCCTCACCGGACGTTTTTTATAAGTACATCTCATCCGCAGGTGATGATATTCAGGATAAACATCAGCTACAGAAAAGTTTTGAAGCGCTCTCTGTCCATCATTCACGAAATGGAAAGGGGCTTTATCATTACCATAAATACGACGCGCCGGATAAAAGCGGACGCTTTATAAAGGTGTCAGGTTATATGATTGAGACTAATCTTATTTTCAGAAAAGGGAGTTGTCCGCCGGACAGTATATGGCTTTCACCAAGAAGTTAATGCGTAAGGCATTAGTGAAAAAACGAGGGATTTATGGCTGATGTGATGACGTTTGATGATGTATTGATTG
Source organism: Erwinia pyrifoliae DSM 12163 (assembly GCF_000026985.1). Lineage (NCBI taxonomy): Bacteria > Pseudomonadati > Pseudomonadota > Gammaproteobacteria > Enterobacterales > Erwiniaceae > Erwinia > Erwinia pyrifoliae. Next base: position 3,301,374 of record NC_017390.1, on the reverse strand, counting down.
ACTATTTTTTCAGTAAGTCTCTGCGTCCTGCGACAGAGTGGAGCTATAGAAAAGTGGTTAAGTCTTTCATCAGCTTTACAGGTAATGAAGTAGTGCCTGAAGAAGTAGATAAAAAACTGGTTCTGCAGTGGCGACGCAAGGTCATTATTGAAGACGGACTCACTAAAATTACATGGAATAATAAGCTGACACATATGCGCGCCATTTTTAACCATGCTATTACGCAGGGGCACATCTCTCAAAGGGAAAATCCGTTTAATGGCACCGTTGTCCGGCCAGATGTCAAACGCAAGAAAACTCTCAACGATGCACAGATTAAAAAAATATACCTGCTTATGGAGGCACGAGAGGCTGAAGAGCGGACGGGTAGGGTTGGCGCATGTAAGAATGCGCTAAGGCCTGCCTGGTTCTGGATGACGGTTGTGGACATATTACGCCGGACCGGGATGAGGCAGAATCAGTTGCTGCATATACGCCTCTGTGACGTTAATTTCGAACACAACTGGATCAGCCTTCGCCCGGAAGGGGCAAAAAACCATCGTGAGCACCGTGTGCCCATCACAACACACCTGCGACCACGACTGGAAAGGCTTTATGACCAGTCAGTCGGGCGGGGGGCAAAGATGGCCGATCAGTTATTTAATATCTCACGCTTTGACGGACGCAGGAAAGAAACCAGCGAGAATATGGATCATCCGCCTTTACGCGCCTTTTTCAGGCGTCTTTCTAATGAGTGCGGATTTGTGGTAAGCCCGCATCGTTTCAGACACACGATTGCCACGAACCTGATGAGCTTACCCGACCGGAACCTCAAGATGGCGCAGGATCTGTTAGGGCACTCCACACCGGCCGTTACGCTGCAATATGTCGAGAGTGATATTGAAAAGGTGAGGTTCGTGCTGGAACAGCTCGATGCGTCCTAAGGAAAATCTCAAGTCAGATCTAAGCGTTTGTTTATAAAAATGGAAAAAAAGAAGAGGAAAGCTTTACAAAATATTGACACTGAGAGAAGGAGAGGGTAAATACGTTCATGAAAGGTTTTTAATGGATGTGAAAAACCCGGAGGATGCACTAACATCCTCCGGACTTTTCAGTCCCGTGTTTAACTGTGGTGTGGTAAGCAAAGTACCATCATCAAGTTGGGGACCATTTTACATGCCCGTCAGGAGTTTAATCTCTTAACGAACAGGCTCTGAAGATGGTGCCCGGACTCGGAATCGAACCAAGGACACGGGGATTTTCAATCCCCTGCTCTACCGACTGAGCTATCCGGGCAACGGGGCGCATTAAACCTTATGCTATCCCAATCGTCAACGGCTTTATGAGAAAAAACAGCTCAGTTGCACCCTTTTTCACCAATCCACGCTTGGAACACCGCGCCAGTGCTTCCTCCCCCCTGTGATTGAACAGGCACAGATATCTTCCGGCGCGAGCAATTGCGGAAAGAAATTTCTGGCTATGGGCTGGAATTATCCGACTGGAATAAACCACCACCAAGAAATTTGAGTATGATTATTAGTACGTTATGTTTTTTTATAGGTTGATAAACCTGTGTGCGCAGGTTGAACCCGCCGTCAAAAAATGCCATTATTGCGCAAATTTTAACGCCCCATTCCATCCGTATACTGAGGTAGCCGTTATGGCAGGTTCATTGCTGCTTACCAGCTTCTTTAAACGACATCATACGATGCCGTTCTGCCTGTTATCTCGCCGTGATGTCTTGTTTATAAGCCGCCTTACCATGCGGTGAGCCTACCAACGCTTGGCTGTTGGCCATGAGTAAAAACAGAAGCGATCTGATTTTACTGATGTCTACCGGGCGAAGCGAAAAAGTATTCTGCTGAACACCAGGTTGACAACCTTCGCCGGGAATACGTGCGCTTGCTCATGTTCCTATTGCTGTGCCTCAGGCACCCACTCATCCTTGACCGCTTGGGATTTGTGCTATGACTCCTTTAAAAATTGCAGCCAGCACCACCGTGGCTATTCACCTTCGCACCGGGCGTGAAGTCGTTACGCTGGATAACACTGATTTCACCGACGTGGCGGCAGTGGTGCTCTCCGTCAGTGACTCTCGATCCGGCATGTTGGCGCTGTTGCGCCATACCGGTTTTAACCTGCCGGTATTTATTGCGCTGGACGATATCGCGCAGGCGGTGGACTTACCGCAGGTTGATGGCGTGCTGGACGGTGATGCAAATGATGCTGTGCTGCTGGAGTCTGCGGCTGCAGAGTACCAGTCAAAACTGCTGCCACCGTTCTTTCAGACGCTGACTAAATATGTGGCGATGGAGAACAGCACTTTTGCCTGCCCGGGCCACCAGGGCGGCGCCTTTTTTAAAAAACACCCGGCGGGACGCCAGTTTTTCGACTTCTTCGGTGAGAATGTTTTTCGTGCCGATATGTGCAACGCCGATGTGAAACTGGGTGATTTACTGATCCACGAAGGCTCTGCTAAACATGCGCAGAAGTTTGCCGCACGGGTATTTAATGCTGATAAAACCTACTTTGTGCTGAACGGGACTTCCAGCGCGAACAAAGTGGTGACCAATGCGCTGTTGACGCGTGGCGATCTGGTGTTGTTTGACCGCAATAACCATAAATCAAACCATCATGGTGCGCTAATCCAGGCGGGAGCCACACCTGTCTATCTTGAAACCGCGCGTAATCCGTTCGGATTTATCGGTGGTATCGATGCGCACTGCTTTGATGAAGGCTGGATCCGTCAGCAGCTTGCCCAGGTCGCAGCGGATCGTGCCGATGATGCACGCCCGTTCCGCCTGGCGGTGATCCAGCTTGGCACCTACGACGGTACGGTTTACAACGCCCGTAAGGTGATCGACAGCATTGGCCACCTGTGCGACTACATTCTCTTTGACTCGGCGTGGGTCGGTTATGAGCAGTTTATTCCGGTGATGGAAGCCTGTTCACCGCTGCTGCTCGACCTGCAACCGGGCGATCCCGGTATTTTCGTCACGCAATCGGTGCACAAGCAGCAGGCCGGGTTCTCACAGACCTCTCAGATCCATAAAAAAGATAACCATATACGCGGACAGCAACGTTTTTGTAGCCATAAGCGCCTGAATAACGCTTTTATGCTGCATGCCTCTACCAGCCCTTTCTATCCGCTGTTTGCCGCGCTGGATATTAACGCCAAAATACATCAGGGCGAGGCTGGCCGGCGCTTGTGGCATGAATGTGTGATGCTGGGTATTGATACGCGTAAAGCCATTCTTGAGCACTGTGCAATGATTAAGCCATTTATACCTGATGAAGTTGATGGGCAGCCGTGGCAGAACGCACCCAGCGCGATAATCGCCAGCGATGCGCGTTATTTTAGCTTTGCCCCAGGCGCGCAGTGGCATGGTTTTGCAGGCTATGAGAAAGATCAGTACAGGGTCGATCCCTGTAAGCTGCTGCTAACCACGCCGGGCATCAACGCCGCCAGCGGTGAATATGCCTCATTTGGTATTCCGGCCACTATTCTGGCCAACTATCTGCGCGAGAATGGCGTGGTGCCGGAGAAGTGCGATCTGAATTCCATTCTGTTCCTGCTGACCCCAGCGGAGAGCGCAGATAAGATGGCACGGCTGGTGGCGAAGCTGGCGCAGTTTGAACAGCACATTAAAGACGATGCGTTGCTACGCGATGTGCTGCCGACTATTTATCGTAAAAATGCGGCGCGTTATGAAGGTTACACCTTGCGCCGTCTGTGCCAGGAGATGCACGACCTGTATGTCAGCCACGAGGTTAAGGATCTGCAAAAGGCGATGTTCCGCCAACAAAGCCTGCCGAAAATAGCGATGAACCCGCAGGATGCCAACATCGAATTTATTCGCGGCAACGTCGAACTGGTGCCCATTTCTCAGGCTGCAGGGCGTATTGCGGCTGAAGGCGCACTGCCTTATCCACCGGGCGTGCTGTGCGTGGTACCCGGCGAGATATGGGGCGGGGCGGTTCAGCGCTACTTTTTGGCGCTGGAAGAGGGGCTAAATCTGCTGCCGGGCTTCTCACCGGAGTTGCAGGGCGTCTATGCGGTTGCCGATGAAAAGGGCATTAAGCACCTGCAAGGTTATGCGATCGTCGAATAGGCTGGTATGGGGCGACCGAAGAGGTCGCCCCTTTATGGAGATGTGAAAAGTCCCGGCCTGTTTATCCTGTTGCCAGCACATCCTCCCGTGCCTGGCGCACGATTGCTCTGGCAACCCACTTACCTATATCCTGCAGCTCGTCGTTATCACAGCCCCAGACGTCTTTCATCACCAGAAAAATCTCAGAGCCGTATATCAGTGATAATGCACGCACTACGCGGTCGATTAGCTGCGGCGTTAGCTCGTCGTTAAGCGGCTGCGTGACCAGCTTAAGAACCGCTTCGCGATTACCGCGCACCAGCTTCTCTTTTAACGGAGGAGCATCGGCGGACTGCGACTGCGCCCACTGCGTCAAAGACAGATGCAGTGCGGCACGCAGCGTGCCTTCATGCTTTAGCATATGTGGAAATGCGAAGCTCAATAATTCGTTTATGCGTGCAATGACATCCTGATGCGCGGGCTGCCAGTCTGCCATCGGGCTTAATGTTGCAGCAACAATGGCGGAAACCAGCGCACTTTGCGTGGGGAAGTAACGATAGGCGGTGGCGCGTGACAGCCGTGCTTCATGCGCGACTTCCGTTATTGAAGGAAAGGCACCGCTGTCAAAAAGCCTTATTGCGGTGTCAATCAGCAAGTGACGTGTTCTGGCGCGTGTTCTCGTTAATACCAGAATGCTGGCAGAATCCCTCTGTTCCACGTTAACCTCATTTTCCATTTAAGTCAGTCTGTCCTAAGAACGGTAGTCAGTACCACATCACTTACGGCGGTGATTGTCGGAATGTTAGTGCCTGCTACCCGGAATGGTATAAGTAGTAAAGATCATTGCCATACTCACATTACATTTAAAATATTTATCTTTATTTATTACTAAAACGTGAGGTTCGTCTAATGATTTCTTCACGTTATCAATGTCTTTTTTGTTTTAATCCTTCCATTTCAATGTTTTATTATATTAACTGGTGGAAGGGTAAAGCGCGGATCCCGATGATACAGGATTTTTTCAGTCTAATCCTACAACAGATACTAAACTAAAATAACGGTTTTTCTGCGAATAACTGATATTGTGCGCCAATCAATGGTGGTGACAATGAACATGTTCAGCCCCAGCCTGGCTGTGCTTCTATCCACAATATTCCGCCGGGCAGTCAGCTGCTTTCCGTGTGGGTAGCCGTGAATGCCCGCAACGCCGGTATGCAGGACTCACCGGCATATAAATATATCGGGTTGGGCTGGCGCTAAGTGGATTTTGGCGGACCTGAACTACCGATCCGCCAGGATAAAAAAGAGGTGGGTTATCACTAGTAGCGGTGGTAGCCCTTCTGTGCGTTGTTCACCTTGTACAGGTAACGACGCGATTCAGCTGACGGATGCTTGTTGGTTAGCGTCTGGTAGACCTCAGAAGGGGGCAAGCTATTGATCGCGCTGAAAGCACGATCTTTATCGCTGGAGAACACCCGCAGCACGCTGCCCGCGCCACCGTTGTATGCGGTGATCACCGCATAGCGACGTGAGGTTGGGTTACTGATACCGGCAAGATAACTGCCCTGTAGCAGGGACAGATAGGCCGCTCCGGCATCGATGTTGTTCTCCGGGTCCAGCAGGTAACTGCGACTGGGTTTGCCCCATTTCCCCTTCATACGGAAGACGTCAAGACCGGCAGTATGCTGCACAACCTGCATCAGGCCCAGCGCATCAGCATGGCTGACCGCATACGGGTTAAAGCTTGATTCAATCTGCATGATCGCCAGGATCAGCGATTGATCCACGCCGTAACGCTCGGCGGCTTTGCGTACCATAGGCAAGTATTTGTGTGCGCGTTTGTCGAGATGGTTCGGAATCATCGGGACGGTAACCGACCAGATCACATGCAGGCCGGAATTACGGCGCTGCAGTTTGTTCTGAATCAGGTAGTCAGCAAAACTGGCGGCACGTCCCTGCCAGCGAATAGCCTGTCCGGTATTATCCAGTACCTGGCCGTACAGCAGCGGCTCCTGGCCTGTCTGAATATCGTTGGCGTCGGAATAGAGGTCGACGTCGCCGGGATCTTCACCGATCAGTAGGGTGGTAATGATCGCCTGGCGCAGGCTGGCCATCGGGTCAGTTCCGGCGATGGTTTCAATGGTGATGCTACCGGCGTCAAAGTTGATATGGCTACGCGTGTAGTACCCATCGCTGTACTTCACATAGTCTTTCGGGCCGGCGATCAGCACCTCATTGATCCCCCAGATATTTTCGATGTTGTGGGCAAACTGTCCCATCAAAATATCGAAAGCGTTAGTGTCTTTAACCCACTCTTCATGGAAGACGTTCTGTTTCTTGCTTGAGCAGGAGATCAATAACGGTGCAATAATTAGTAAAGAAATCAGTTTCTTATTCATTTTTTTGTACATTGCCCACAATGTATAAGGCCTCCTCATTGAGGCCCAACGCTTATTCTTCCGGCGGGGTATAACCTTCGATATGAACCTCATGGCCTTCGAACAAGAACTTAATCATCTCCTGTTCCAGCAGTTTGCGGTCATCAGGATTCATCATACTGAGTTTTTTTTCATTGATCAGCATGGTCTGTTTTGCCATCCATTTTGACCAGGCATCTTTCGAAATCTCATTAAAGATACGCTTACCCACTTCACCGGGATATAGCTGGAAATCTTGCCCTTCGGCATCACGTTGCAGAAAGGTACAAAAAATAGTTCGGATCATTACTCTTCCTTTATTCTGTTGCGCCAGCGCTCAGCGCCATTTGTTGCGGCTGGCGCAGCTGCTGTAGCAGGCGTTCCACCGGTGCGGCCAGCCCCACGGCGGGCGGCTGCGCTAAGTTATACCAGAGACCCGCGCCATCATCCATTGCCACTCGGGCAGAAGGCAGATCCAGCCACATGGGGACAATATCCAGGTGGAAATGACTGAAGGTATGGCGGAATGCATTCATCTGTTGCAGCTGGCCGTCATCGACCCCGCGCGCGCGTAGCGCCAGGCGCAGCTCGCACTCGGTAGCGTACTGCGGGAAGCAAAACAGCCCGCCCCACAGCCCGACCGGTGGGCGCTGTTCCAGCCACACATCCTGGCCCTGCTGCATCAGCAGCAGCCAGCCGGTGCGCTGCGGGATAGTCTGTTTGGGTTTTTTACCCGGATACTGCGCCCAACTGCCGTGTGCATAGGCAATGCAGCCGGTATTCAGCGGGCAGATTTCACATTTTGGCTTCGAGCGGGTGCAGACCATTGCGCCAAGATCCATCATCGCCTGATTAAACTGGCGGACGCCGTTGGCGGGAGTCACCTCTTCACTGATTTGCCACAGGCGTTTTTCCACCTCTTTTCTGGCTGGCCAGCCCGCTACGGCGTAACAGCGAGCCAGCACGCGCTTAACGTTGCCGTCAAGGATAGGAAAATGCTTACCCAGCGCCAGCGACAGGATGGCACCGGCAGTTGAGCGGCCTACGCCAGGCAGATCGGCGACTTCTGCGAAAGTGTGCGGGAAAACCCCGCCGTGCTTCTCCACCACGGTTTGCGCCGCTTTATGTAGATTGCGCGCGCGCGCGTAATAGCCGAGGCCGGTCCACAGATGCAGCACTTCATCAAGCGGGGCGGCAGCCAGGTCGCTAACGTTTGGGAAGCGCGCCATAAAGCGCTCGAAATAGGGAATAACGGTGGCGACCTGTGTCTGCTGCAGCATCACCTCAGATAACCAGACCTTATAAGGCGTTTTTTCCAGCTGCCACGGCAGAGTTTTACGACCATAGCGCTGATACCAGTCCAGTACCTGCTGTGAGAACTGTGATGCCTGCATAATGTCTGTTTCCGCCTGTCATTCAGATAAATCAGGCAGGGATTCCAGCACAGACAATAATCAGTGTAAACCGGATATTCACTGCATTTTATGAATGGTGCTGACGTGAAGGAACTCCAGCTTCAACTGCGGCTATACTGACAGCCAGCTAAACGTATTCTACGCCAGACAGGGTAGCCTTTATGTTTTCACTCCCTGAGGGCATAATGCCCGCTTTCTACAGTGCACAGTTGCAGGCAGAATCATGAAAAACGATGTTATCTCACCGGAATTTGACGAAAACGGTCGCGCTATACGCCGCATCCGCAGCTTTGTACGTCGCCAGGGCCGCTTGACCAAAGGTCAGCAGCAGGCGCTGGATCAGCTCTGGCCGGTGATGGGCGTCGAGTATCAGCCGGAACCGGTCGATTTAACCGCTCTGTTTGGCCGGGAAGCCCCGCTGGTGTTAGAAATTGGCTTTGGCATGGGCGCTTCGCTGGTCACCATGGCTGCCAACAATCCACAGCAGAACTTCCTCGGTATTGAAGTACATTCACCGGGCGTGGGGGCCTGCCTGGCAACGGCGCAAGAGGCCGGGGTGAATAACCTGCGCGTGATGTGCCATGATGCGGTAGAAGTGCTGAATACGATGATCCCGGATAACTCGCTGCGTATGGTGCAGCTGTTTTTCCCGGATCCGTGGCATAAGGCGCGTCATAACAAACGCCGCATCGTGCAGGTTCCGTTCGCCGAGCTGGTGATGCGTAAGCTGAAACTGGGCGGCGTGTTCCATATGGCAACCGACTGGGAAGCCTATGCGCAACATATGCTGGAGGTGATGAACAGCATCGACGGCTATAAAAATCAGTCACCAAGCGGCGACTGGGTTCCGCGCCCGGAATCCCGACCGCTAACAAAATTTGAGCAGCGTGGTCAGCGTCTTGGCCACGGTGTATGGGATCTGATGTTTGAGAGGGTTAAATAATGGCTACACAACGCAGTCGTCGTCTTCGCAAGAAAATGCACATTGATGAGTTTCAGGAGTTAGGTTTCGCTGTCGGTTTCACTTTCCCCGAAGGAAGCGACGAACAGACCATCGACAGCACCGTTGATGCGCTTATTAATGAAGTGATTGCCCCTAACGGACTAGCGTTTGACGGTAGCGGCTATCTGCAGTGGGAAGGCCTGGTCTGCCTGCAGAAAATCGGCAAATGTACTGACGAACACCGTGAGCTGGTAAAAAACTGGCTGGAAGCACGCCAGCTGGGTGACGTGAAAGTGACCGAACTTTTTGACGTCTGGTGGGACTGAGTATATCAGGATGCAGATGAAAACCCCGGCGGAAGCTGAAGCAGCGTCCGTCTGCGGGGCATGCACCATTGTTTAACCTGGGGTGACCGTTTTATCGGTCGCCCCTTTTTTCTATCAAGGAGTAAAACCATGCGCAAAATGCTTTTCAGTGGAGCATTGCTGCTGCTGGCCGCAGGCCAGGCTCAGGCAGATTACCAGTGTCGCGTTAACCCTCAGGACGACATTGTTATCAGCCCGCAGCAGGTGAAGGTGGTGGGTGCCAGCGGCAATCTGTCGATTTCACCTTCAGGTGACGTGCAGCGTAACGGCAGTCTGGTGAGCACCGACCCGGCGACCCGCCAGAAAGCAATCGACTATCAGAACGCGCTGCGTCGTGATTTAACGTGGATTGACAACGGCGCGAAACAGCGGCTGGAGAAAGGTCGCGTGGCGCTGGACCGGGTGATTGTTGATAAGCTGGGTCAGAACAGCAACGTGCGTAAGCGCCTGACCACGCTGGATAGCCAGCTAAAGCAGCAGATGAACCGCATTATTGAGCATCGCAGCGACGGTCTGACCTTCCACCATCAGGCGGTGGCAGAAGTACGCCAGGACGGTGAGCAGCTGGTGCAAAGCGCCCTGGGTGGCGTGGTGCAGGACAGCCTGAATGAGATGGGCACTAAATCGGTCGGCAATGGTGATAATCCGCTGCAGGCGATTATGGGCAACCTGGGGGGCTTACAGCAGTCTATTCAGGCTGAATGGAACAATCAGCAGCAGGATTTCCAGAATTTCGGTCATGAAGTCTGTAACCGCGTGATTAGCCTGGAAGACCAGCGCAAGGCGTTGATTGCCGGATTGAAGTGATAAGCAGGCGGCCTGGCAGCCAGAAATTTTTTACTGCTGGCTGCCTTTTCAGCTTATGTGGCAAGTGCAGAAAGAATTTATAAGAAAAACGTTAGTCATATGCCAAAACGGCAATTTATTGATAAAAAATGAGTAATGATTCTGGTTGGTTGGATTTGTGCATCAGGATTTTGAGGTTTACACATAGCTTGCGTTAACGTTCTTTGCCCCGTTGTGATTCTGCTTTGGTTTATCTGCGAACCGGATGAGCAGGGGAGCTTTGTCAGCAGCAAAACGCGGCAGCACTGGGACTGGTATGCATACAACACCAAAACAGGCGGCATTCTGGCCTGCACCTTTGGCCCCTGCATGAGGTTACGAACGGGCATAAAAAGCCTGACTCGTAAAACAATCTGATTTTCACGTCATAATTGAGTTGCATGAAAAGGTCACTGTGGCCTTCATCGAAAAGTATATTTACCCCTAATTGGAGTCATCGCCTTATTATTCATTAAATCAGGCGAGTTCCGATTTTTTATGTGAAGGGGAAATGGTAGGTTAAAAGTGCTTTTAGTCAGTACAGTATAAGTGCTGTATTCAGGCAGTAAATTCAATTAATTTCATTTTTTAGAAAAGGATGTTAAAATTATGATTTTTAATAAGTCAGTGCTAAATGTCCTGCTATTTTCCGGTCTCTGCAGCAGTTTTGTCTGCGCAGGCGATATAAAAAAAGCTAACCACCTCTCAAAAGATAATAATGAGACTCAGCGCTTGGTCTGCTATAAAGAGAAAAACCTGAAAATATATAATCATGGTTTAAGTTCTGCTTTAGTGGTACATAAATACAGTAAGGGTTCGGGAACGCTTTTAGGCACAGATAATTTATTTTTAACCAATAATGCAAGTGTAACTGATCCTGTTGGCAAGAAAGTCACAGGGAAAATATGGCTTAACTATCATCACCGTGATTGTAATGAGCAGAGTAACGAAATCAGCAGGAATGTTGTCGTTGAAATTGATCAGGTGCTGGCGTCCGGTGATGGTGGTCTGGACGATTATGCCTTGTTGAGTATTGATCCTTTTGATTTTAAGTATGCGAATGTGAAAAGGTTATTTGGTGGCCTGGAGGTCAGCAAAAATAATCCAGACATTGGTGAAGATTTATATATTACTCAGTATGGAAATGGTATTAAAATGCCTGCCCGTGTATCAGACAAGAAAGATGGTGCGCCCTGTACATTAATAAATGCATCCGGGGTTCTTGATTACAACTGTGAAGCCGTATCAGGGGCATCTGGCGCACCAGTACTTTCACAGGTTAGCCATAAATTAGTTGGCGTGAATTACTCCGGCCCTCTAAATGTTAATGATGTAAATCATGCAATGAGCGCAGAAAAAATAATGAATGAGTTATCCGCTTTCATTACTGATGAAAATAACCGTGAACAGCTGCCGCTCCAGCATGATATTGTGGCAAGACAGGCAACAATAACCCCAAATTCTTACCAGGGAGAACTGCTAAATGCGGAACAACCAGTATGGTTCACCAGCAGCGATCCAGAGCTAAAAATTGAGCATATGCAGGCATTCAGTCTTGCCACTTTTATGAAAAAAGACGAAGCAACGGGTGTGGTTAAAGAAGATAAAACCAGGAAAATGAAAATCTGGTTGCAAAATGAGTGTGGGGAGTACTCCATTGATCAAAAGCCCGTTTGTGAAATCCCCGGAAAAACCCGCCTTATGTATTCAGTAAATATGAGTCAACAGAGTGATGCTACCCCGTCAACGAAAAGGTACTGGCTGATTCTAACCCAGCATAATGAGCAGGGGTTGAAAGAGGAAGAGGTGATCACCTTCTTTGAAAGCACGGGTCAATAAACTTTGCTGTAAAGCCAGGCAGGAAAGGCCTGGCCAACCAGAGGAGGGCGCTTTTTCTGTGTCCTCCTCTGAATCTACTGCATCTATTCAGCCAGGAACAGCTCCAGCAGCGAGTTCAGGAACAGTTTGCCTTTCTCGGTGACCTGCCAGTGTTCAGCCGTTTCCGTCAGATAGCCTTTGACCAGCGCCGTGTCGATCTGCGCCCGGATGCTGTGCTCTGGCAGGCCGGTATAGCGCGTAAATTCGGCGCGCGGCGCGGCTTCCAGCAGGCGAAAGCGGTTCATAAAGAACTCGAATGGCTTCTCTGCATCGGCCACCTCAACACGTTTATCCAGATAATTACCGGCCATAAAGCCACGCGGATGGCGGGTTTTGCTGGTGCGGATTATCGTCCCGTCTGGCTGAGTCAGCTTACCGTGTGCGCCGCAGCCAATGCCGAGGTAATCACCGAAACGCCAGTAGTTCAAATTGTGCTCGCAGCGATAGCCGGGTTTCGCATAGGCGGAAGTTTCATACTGCTGATAACCAGCGGCGCTCAGTAACTGATGGCCCTGCTCGAAAATATCCCACAGGTCGTCTTCATCAGGTAAGCGAGGCGGCCTTGAGGCAAACAGCGTGTTCGGCTCGATAGTCAGCTGATACCACGACAGATGCGGCGGGTTCAGGGCAATCGCCTGGCGTAAATCGTCCAGCGCTTCTGCCAGCGACTGATCGGGCAGGCCGTGCATCAGATCAAGGTTAAAGCTGCGCAGGCCGAGGCCGGCGGCAAGCTCCGCCGCGCGGCGGGCTTCATCCGGGCCGTGAATGCGCCCGAGACGTTGCAGTTTGGCCGGGTTAAAGCTCTGTACGCCGATGGAAATACGGTTAATCCCGGCACGTTGATAGCCGCTAAAGCGATCGGCCTCGACCGCGCCGGGGTTGGCTTCCATCGTGATTTCGGCGTTGTGCGCCAGCGTCAGCCTTGCGCGCACGCCGTCCAGCAGCATCTGCATCGCCTCACTGCTTAGCAGGCTGGGCGTACCGCCACCGATAAAGACAGTACTGACATCGCGACCAGAGGTCAGGGGCAGGTCAATATCCAGATCGTTCAGCAGATGCTGCACGTACTCTTCGTGCGGCACCTCGCCTTTTAAGGCGTGTGAATTGAAATCACAATACGGGCATTTCTGTACGCACCAGGGAATATGGATATACAGGCTTAAAGCGGGCAGATTAACCATGTTTCATCGCGCTCAGCAGCAGGTTCAGCGCTTTCCCGCGATGGGATACGGCCAGCTTCTCACTTTTGCTCAGTTCGGCCGCCGTTTTGCCCAGATCCGGGACAAAGAAGATCGGATCATAGCCGAAACCGCCAACGCCAGACGTGGTGCGCGCAATCACACCCGTCCAGCTGCCGTGGAACACCAGCGGCGTGGGGTCGGCGGCATGGCGCAGATACACCAGCACGCAATGAAAATGCGCCTGGCGTTCGCCGTCCGCTACGGCATCCAGCGCCGCCAGAAGTTTGTCCAGATTCTGCTGGTCAGAGGCATTTTCACCCGCATAGCGAGCCGAATAAATACCCGGCGCTCCGCCGAGTATATCTACCGCCAGGCCAGAATCATCGGCAATCGCCGGTAGCCCGGTCATCGCCGAGGCGTGACGCGCTTTCAGGATGGCATTCTCGATAAAGGTCAAACCGGTCTCTTCGGCTGACTCCACGCCGAGTTCCGTCTGCGCCACGATATCAAGACCAGAGGCCGCCAGCAGGTCGGCCAGCTCACGCACCTTACCGGGGTTGCCGGTGGCGAGTACAACTTTTTGCATAGTAAATCCAGAATGTTTTCATGTGATCGACCGCCTACATCATTGCAGCAGCAGGGCGGAAAATAAATCAGCCCCGGAGGCTGGTAAAAATCAGTGACCGGGGCGCTGCAGTGACAGGGTTAAAGGGGATTTTAGAATTGCGCCCAGCCTGGAATATATTCCAGCCCCAGGAAATTAAGCATATACAGGACGAGGATCACCGCCATCGCCGAGAAGTCGATGCCGCCCATCGCCGGGATAATACGGCGGATCGGTGCCATTAACGGTTCTGTCAGCTGTAGCAGCACGTAATCAACCGGGTTACGTCCCTGGCTTATCCAGCTCATCAACGAGCGTACGATGATAACCCAGAATACCAGTACGCCCGCTGCCTTAACCAGCAGCACCAGGCCCAGATAGAGGAAAGTCGGGTCCGGGATAAACAGACGCAGCATAACCGGGACTGAAAGAACGCTGACGATAAACGCAATCAGCAGAGAGGCAGTATCAAGCGGCCCGATGGAAGGGATGATACGCCGCAACGGCTTGACGATGGGCTGGGTGATTTTCACCACGAACTGCGAAAACGGATTATAGAAGTCGCAACGCGCCCACTGCATCCAGATGCGCAATAACAGCACCTTGATGTAAATCGCCATCACCGTTGTTACCAGAAAGATCAACGCTAGCATGAGGTTCCTCAGTTGTTGTGTGTAGCGGCGGCGCTAACGTCGTCGCGCGCGCCGAAAATTGCGGTGCCAATACGCACCATGGTACTGCCTGCCGCAATCGCGGCGTCCATGTCGTCGCTCATTCCCAGCGAGAGGGTGTCCACACCGGGATAATCCTGTTGCAAATGTTCAAATGCTGTCGCCATCTGCTGACACACCGCCAGCTGACTATCATAGTTGTCTTGCGGTGCCGGGATGGCCATTAAGCCGCGCAGCTTCAGGCGCGGCAGCGCAGCTATCTGCAGCGCCAGCGCTGGCAGCTCTGCCAGCATAATGCCTGATTTGCTCGGCTCTGCACTGATATTTATCTGAATCAGAACATTGAGCGGAGCCAGAGTATCAGGTCGCTGCTGGCTAAGACGGCTGGCAATGCGCAAGCGGTCGACGGTATGACACCAGTCAAAGTGCTCCGCCACCAGACGACTCTTATTAGATTGCAGCGGCCCGATAAAGTGCCAGACAAGGGAAGGGTTCGCCAGCAGCTGGATTTTGTCTACCCCTTCCTGCACGTAGTTTTCACCGAAGCAGCATTGTCCGGCGGCGACCGCTTCTTCGATGGCGCTCGCAGTTTTGGTTTTGCTCACTGCAAGCAGCGTAATCTCTTGTGAAGCGCGGCCGCACTTAGCTGCTGCTGCTGAGATCCGCTGCCGTACTTGCTGTAAGTTGTGCTTAATCGAAGTCATAGTCAGGGAAAAAATATGGATATCGAGGACATGGTGGCCCTTAGTGTAAAGCATAATGCGGGGGATCTGCACCTCTGCAGTGGACATTCGCCATTCTGGCGCTGTGATGGGCGCCTGGAGGCGATGGCCGATCGGCCCGTCATACAGGATAAATGGCTGGAAAGCGTTGCTGCGCGCTGGCTAAGTTCCGCTCAACATCAGGAATTGACGCTGAACGGCCAGGTGGATTTTGCCCTTACGCTGGGCGACGGCGTGCGTCTGCGCGCCCATCTTTTTCGCCAGCGGTACGGGCTGTCGCTGGCGCTGCGTCTGATTGCCAGCCAGTGCCCGCCGCTGGCATCATTGCACCTACCGCAAGTCACTCAATCTCTGTTACAGGTGGAAGAGGGGCTTATTCTGATTACCGGCGCGACCGGCAGCGGCAAGTCGACCACGCTGGCCGCGCTGATCGACGAGATCAACCAGCGGCAGCGGCGGCATATTCTGACGCTGGAAGACCCGGTGGAATTTCTCCATCACAGCGCGCAGTCGCTGATCCAGCAGCGTGAGAAAGGCCAGCATTTTACCCGCTTTGAAGCTGGATTGCGTGCGGCGTTGCGCGAAGATCCCGATGTGATCCTGCTGGGGGAGCTGCGCGATGCGGAAACCATCCGGCTGGCGTTGACGGCCGCCGAGACCGGGCATCTGGTGCTGGCAACGCTGCATACCCGTGGTGCCGCGCAGGCGGTGGATCGGCTGGTAGATGTTTTTCCGGGCGATGAAAAAAATTTGGTACGCAGCCAGCTGGCGGGAAGCTTACAGGCGGTGATTGCCCAACGCCTGGTGGCAGCCGTTCAGGGCAGGGTGGCGCTGTTTGAAGTGCTGGTGAACGGCCCGGCGGTGGCTAATTTAATCCGCGAAGGGAAAACCCATCAGCTGCCCGGCCTGATGCAGACCGGCTGCCAGCAGGGGATGCAGACCTTCGAGCAAAGCCTGGCCGGGCGGCAAAAGATGGGGATGGTAGCTATCTCGCCGTCGGCCTGACCAGCCGCGTTACTGATCCAGGCGAATCCATCTGCGCCCGGTCAGCATGGTGAAAGCAATAATGGTTATGCCTGCCGCAAGGTGCATGGCGAAATCGAACAGATGCAGGTTAACCCCGTGACATAAAGACAGCAGCACAGATGACATAAATGCTGCGCTGCAGCCAGCCAGTGCCAGACTCCGGACGGGGCAGAGCGATCGGGTACGATAAAGGCACACAATGGAAATCACCATCATCGGCAGGCTGGCACTTAGCATAAACAGATAGCAGTGCACCCCCTCGCCGAACCTGCCCGTCGCTGCCGGATCGTTGGTTGACGAAGCGTTTAGCAGGTTTACAGCCAGCCAGAGGACGGCAAGCAGGGCGGCCCACCTGAGACCAGGCGGCTTGCGACCGGCAATGCTAAGACTAAACGCACCGGCAATGGTGCCGACACCGATGATAAACGAAATCAGCAGCGCGATCAGCGCGGGCAAAGCTCCCGGCTGCGACCAGTCGGTAAATTTGCTGTGAAATGCCCAGCTGCTGAGCATGCCGCAGGGAAGCACTGCGATAATCCAGGCGGCAACGCGCCAGCCTGTTGGCCAGGTGCGTTTTACCGGGCTTGCCCTGTTGCTGAGCTGGTCGATCAGCCGATCATGATTTCTCATGGTTACCCTTGCCGTACTTACGAAGATTGAGCATTGCGCGATACAATAACGATTTAACTGCAGAAACGGACAGATTACTTTGTGCCGCAGCCTGCACCAGGCTTTGTTGGCGCAGATGCACCATTTCCACCATCTGGCGCTGACGCAGCGGAAGGCTATCGAGACACCCACTTAACGCTTCACTTTCTTCGCTCTCCGCAAACTCACAACCGTCTGGATAAGCAGGCTGGTTAAGCAGCGCATCATCGTCCTGCACCTCCTGACGGCGACCAGACTGGCGCAGTGCGTCAATCGCCCGCGCCGAAGAGATGGCCGCCACCCATGGCAGAATGGGGCGCTGCGGATCGTAGGTATGGCGCACGCGGTGGATCGCCAGCAATGTCTCCTGAACCACGTCTTCAACCAGCGCCTCATTGCGAATTTTTTTACGCACGAAGGCCCGAATGGCGGGAACCATCGCTTTCAGCAGGCGGTTGTAGGCTTTTCTGTCGCCCGCCTGTGCGCGGGCCATCAGCGTGGGCCACGCCTGTATCTGGTTTTCAGCCTCTGCCATTGCCAACCCTGTAAAGCCTGAGACGCGCCGGGTGCCGACGTTAAGGTTAGGGTACATGGCGATGGTGATCCGCCCGCCGGCTCACGCTTTCTTTCCGCCAGCAGCAGCGTGTTCGAGCGCGGAGATAACAATCCGTGGCGTCAGTACCTGCGGCAGCACCACCGGTTTGCCCCCGTCGGCCGGATAAACTACATACAGCGGCAGGCCGCCACGGCCGAAATCACTGAGCGCCAGTTCGACATCGGGATTATATTTTGTTGAGTCGGCGACCATATAAATGGTGCCCGTGCGCGCCATTGCGGCCTTTACCGCCGGAGTCGACAGCGAGGAACGATCGTTCACCTGACAGGTGATGCACCATGATGCGGTAAAATTGACCAGAACGGGCTGACCCTGGCCTTTTACCGCGTCTACCTTCTGCGGCGACCAGACGACCGTGGCTGCGGCTTCAGCGGTCTCAGTCTGGCTAACCGGGCGTGAAAACGCCTCAATGTGTGCCAGCGGCGGTACAGTCAGCAAAATGAACGCTGCGCTGGCAATATGCATTGCCCAGTGGCGTTTTCCCATCATACGCCGCTGCTGCGCCTTGCCGTACAGCCAGGCGGCAAAACTTAGCGCGATGCAGCAGGCCAAAATTGCCGCCAGTGCCAGGGAACCCGCCTGGCGCTCCAGCACCCATATGAGCTAGGCCACCGCCGCCAGCATGGGAAACGCGAGCCCCTGTTTCAGCGTTAACATCCAGGCGCCAGGCGCGGGTAATACGCCTGCCAGTAGCGGGAAAAAGGAGATAAGCGTAAACGGCGCGGCGAAGCCAAACGCCAGTGCAAGAAAGATAACCAGGCTGATTAACGGCGGCTGAGTCAGCGCATAGCCGATGGCGCTGGCCATAAACGGTGCGCTGCAGGGCGTGGCGACGATAATGGCCAAAGCCCCGGTCAAGGCAGAACCCGTCAGACCGCCGCGAGTACCGCCCACTTCGCCTACGCGCTGCAACGAAAGGCCAATCTCAAACAGGCCGAACAGATTGAGCGCTGACGCCAGCATGACCAGTGCCAGGAGGGCAATCACCAGCGGTGACTGCAACTGAAACCCCCAGCCCACTGCCGAACCGCCGGAACGGGCCAGCAGCAGCGCGCCAGCCAGTGCAAGCATGGTCACCACCACACCAACCAGAAAAGCCAGGCCTTCTGCTCTGGCCTGGGCTGGCTTGTCGTGGTGACGGATCAGGCTAAGCGCCTTGAGCGAAATGACCGGAAATACGCACGGCATCAGATTGAGGATAATACCGCCCAACAGGGCGGCAGCGATGGCAGTCAGCATGATAAACCTACTCAGACAGGGGAGTTAAGCCGGATTGGCCTGACGGTATGTTTTGACCGCGTCGATCGCTTTCTGGATGTGCGCTTCCGGGTTTTTATCGCTATAGTTCAGCAAAATTTTGCCGCCAGGCGCAATCACATACGAAATGCGGTCGGACAGCGTTTTCCCATTGAACCGCATGGTACTCTGATATTCTCCGGCCACTTTTGCACCCGGATCGGCGGCCACCGTGAATTTGTCACGGCACTCCAGCTGGGAAAATTGAGCGATTTGGTCAACATTACCGGCGGTAACACCGATGACGGTCGCCCCCTGCTTTTTGAACTCATCGGTCGCCTCGGCGAAAGCGTGCGCTTCCAGCGTGCAGCCGGCGCTGAATGCTGCCGGGAAGAAGTAGAGCACCACCGGGCCTTTCTGCAATGACTGCCGTAGCGAGAATGTGGTCGGCTTCCCAGCCAGTGCGGCCTTCAACTGAAAATCGGGGGCTTTCTCACCCACCTGCAGGGCGGCGAGCGCAGAGGTGACGGGCAGAGTAAGGCTGAGAATGGCTGCGGCAGCCAGCGCGCCCAGGTTTTTTTTCATATGCATGACGATTTCTCCGGTTTGGGCCAGGCATGAGCGCCTGATGAACTTAACCTTAGTTTCGCTGATGCCACCGCAAAGGTTGCGGTCAGGAGAAAATATTTTTTTGCAGTCTAACCCAGGCTGTTTGCCACCGTCCTGCCATCCTTACTCATAGTGATTCTCAAACCAGCTTTCCAATATGATTACCGCAGAAAGCGAGTCGACGTTGCCTTTGCTAAGCGCACGAAAACCGCCGCGTTCAAACAGCTCTGCCCGTGCTTCTACGGTGCTCAGACGTTCATCGTGCAGGTCAACCTGTACGCCGAAGCGCCCGTGCAGGCGGTTGGCAAATTTACGCGCCCGTACCGTCAGCGGCTGTTCGCTACCGTCCATATTGAGGGGAAGGCCGACGACAACCCGGTCTGGCTGCCACTCTTTCAGCAGGGCTTCGATCCTGTTCCAGTCCGGAATGCCGTCCTGTGCTTTCAGCGCGTTCATTGGGCGGGCTGTGCCAGTTAACTGTTGGCCGATGGCAACGCCGATGCTTTTAGTGCCGAAATCAAAGGCCATTAAGGTTTGATGACTCATCATGCATGCCCTGCTTCACTGGCAATGTTATGAATATCGACGCCGATACTTTTTGCTGCCTCGCGCCAACGTTCAGCTATTGGGGTATGAAACAGGATATTGCTGTTAGCAGGCGTAGTTAACCAGGCATTCTCCAGCAGTTCCTGTTCAAGCTGGCCCTTTTCCCAGGCGCAATAGCCCAGCGCAACCAGCACGTTATCAGGCTGTTCGGGCGTGCCGAGGGTTTCCAGCACGTCACGCGAGGTGGTGATCACCGTGTTATCCGACACGCGAATACTGGAGGTAAACAACGTCTGTGCCGAGTGCAGAATGAAACCGCGATCCTCTGCCAGCGGGCCGCCTGCAAATACCGGCTTGTCCAGTTTTATGGCTGGATCGCGCGCGTCAGGTGAAATGTTGAGTTTTTTCAGAATGCCTTCGACCGTCAGATTTTCCATGGGTTTATTGACGATCAACCCCATTGCACCGTCAGTACCGTGCTCACAAATATAAACTACCGAACGCTTGAACAGCGGGTCCTGCAGCGTTGGCATGGCAATCAAAAAATGATGCTGTAAATTCATACTTAATAGTTCTGTAGTCTGGTTAACGCCCGCGCTAAACCGGCGGGCGTTAAAGGGTTAGCCGTGGGGCCATTGGCCCCCGCAGTAACAATCAGGCGAGGCGTTTCTCAATCGCATCCATCAGCATAGCGGTAACAGAGATCGGAAACGCGGCTTCAATCTCACGGATGCAGGTTGGGCTGGTCACGTTAATTTCTGTCAGCTTATCGCCAATAATATCCAGGCCGACAAAAATCAAACCTTTCTGCTTCAGGATCGGGGCGACGCGACGGGCAATTTCCCAGTCACTAGCGGTCAGAGGTCGCGCTTCACCACGGCCGCCGGCCGCCAGGTTGCCACGCGTTTCACCGGATTTCGGGATGCGTGCCAGGCAATACGGCACCGGCTCACCGTCTACCACCAGCACGCGCTTGTCGCCGTCTTTGATCGCCGGCAGGTAGTTTTGCGCCATGCAGTAGAAGCTGCCATGCCCGGTCAGGGTTTCAACAATGACCGACAAATTCGGGTCTTCCTGCTTGATACGGAAAATCGACGCGCCGCCCATGCCGTCCAGCGGTTTAAGTATGATGTCATGATGCTGTTGCCAGAATTTACGGATCTGGCTGGCATTGCGGGTAACCAGCGTATCCGGGGTCAGATCGGCAAACCATGCGGTGAACAGCTTCTCGTTACAGTCGCGCAGGCTCTGCGGCTTGTTAACAATCAGCGTGCCTTTTTCTTCAGCACGCTCAAGAATGTAGGTGGCGTAGATAAACTCGGTATCAAATGGGGGATCTTTACGCATCAGCACCACGTTCAGGCCGGACAGCGCAATATCCTGCTCATCGCCGAACGCAAACCATTGGCTATCGTTTTGCTCAACGCTTAGCAGGCGCGTACGCGCCCGCCCTTCACCACCGCGCAGATAGAGATCGTTCAT
The DNA here is from genome assembly GCF_000026985.1 of Erwinia pyrifoliae DSM 12163. Lineage (NCBI taxonomy): Bacteria > Pseudomonadati > Pseudomonadota > Gammaproteobacteria > Enterobacterales > Erwiniaceae > Erwinia > Erwinia pyrifoliae. The sequence goes on along the minus strand of NC_017390.1, from coordinate 3,280,120 downwards.
CTCCATATAGTGAATTTCGTAACCACGGCTTTGTGCTTCCAGCAACATAGCAAAGCTGGAATCTTTTTTGATATTGATGGAGGTTATTGGATCCATCACTATGCCAAGCTTAATCATTCTTTTCTCCGCTTTGAGCTAAACCCGTTACAATTCAAGCTGCAGGTGCGTTGGCTGCATGGTCTGGCCCTTGCCACTGACGGGGACGCCGTCTACGGCGTTTAAATCTGCTCACGGCAGATTTGTGATTCACCCGAATGACTTACCAAAGGAAGTGGCCGGAATTCATGGGTTTGTCGCCTGGCTGCCACCCGAACTATCAAGGGTAAATTGTTAAGACATTTCAAATGCACGCAGTATTCAGATAAGTTATTCATCACCTTAGCACTCATCCGATGATCCGATCAGCGAATAAAATGCAGCATATCAGGCACGCCGTTCGCGTTGGCGTGCCTGCAACGCTATGACTGATGCTAAATGGGGTGGTTTCAGCCCAAATCGCCAAAGCGCACCTGCAGGGCAGTGATTGCCGTTAGTGCGGTTGTTTCGGTCCGCAGCACGCGTGGACCCAGCAGAATATCAGTAAAACCATGTTGCGCCGTCATGGTAATCTCATCGGCAGATAGCCCACCCTCCGGGCCAATCAGCAGACGCACACGTTCTACCGGAAGCGGCAGGGTATTAATGCTGTGTTTGGCACGCGGATGCAGGTTGAGCTTTAGCCCCGGCTCCGGTTCAGCGCACCAGGCGTCCAGTGCCATCGCGTTACGCACCTCGGGAATGCCGTTGCGCCCACACTGTTCACAGGCGGCGATGGCAATCTTTTGCCACTGCTGAATTTTTTTCGCCAGCCGTTCTGCGTCCAGCTTCACGCCACAGCGCTCAGAAAACAAGGGGGTAATCACATTTACTCCCAGTTCGACGGCTTTTTGAATGGTAAATTCCATTTTTTCGCCGCGCGACATCACCTGGCCCAGGTGCAGATGAAGCGGTGACTCGCGGCTGTCCTCGCGGCTGGCGTTGATTTTGACACAAACATTTTTTTTATCGGCCTGAATGATTTCCGCAGCAAATACCAGACCGGTGCCATCGAACAATTCCAGCATCTGGCCTGTACCCATGCGCAGCACGCGGCCAACATGATGAGCAGCCTCTTCGCTAAGGGCTATATCGTTGCCGGTCTGTAACGGTTCGGGCTGATAAATGCGGGGTATACGCATGGAAATCCTGTCAAAGTTAACACAACAATGCTGTGCAGTTTAGGCCAGCGATTTTACCGCTGGCAAGCCTGCTGTACATAAGGATTATGATTTCCCTGTACGCGGGCAATGCGCCGATCGCGTTCGCACTCCCACGGCGTGACCGGATAGAGCTTGCTCCAGGCGGTCATCAACTGCGTCTGCTGTTTTGACATGCTTAGCTGATACTGGTCACGCATATAAAACCATGTTCGGGCGATGGCGCCGCGCGCGCGGGCGGGCGGTTCGGCCAGCTTATTTTTGAAATCAACCTTCATGGCGCACTGGCCATACTGCTGCTCGCCGCCGCTCCACTGACCGTACATGAAGTTACCGCGATCGCCGTTCACCTCCCCAATGGCCGGTTGCAGGTTATGCAGGTCGCTTTCCATTCGGCGATAAACAGGGTCTTTGGCGCAGTTTTTGCGCCCGCCGTCCTGCCAGCACAGGCGCTGGTGGCCAAAGCTCCACGCCGGGACAATATGCTCCCATTCGATGCGGCTGGCGCGTTCGCTATTTTTGCGTACCTGATAACCGCAGGATGCCAGATCCGGCACGCCTTTTTTACCCTGCCAGTCAATTTTGCAGCCGCAATAAAACGTGCCGGGTGCATCGTGATGAATTTGCGCAGCCCAGGCCTTAGCCTGGCTAAAGTTATTCTGGTGGTAGTTGCCCTGGCTAAGAGCATGGCCAAAAAGGGGGGGGAGCAGCAGGGAAAGAGCCATTAAGCTCAAATTTTTGCGAGACATATTCGAGTAAATCTGTATTCCATGAAACGGTCGTGGAGAGTAACAGATGTGCCGCTGATAACGAATAATGGCTTGAAATATAAGTCTTATATTGTCTTATTTTTAATCATTAGCGGGGGGTTTTAAGATTTCTGGAAGCTGCCGGGCTGCAGAGGGTCACCACAATGCAGGCAGCGATATTGGCTCTCGCCCCTTATCACCCGGTTATGGCGGCGCACGCTTAACTGATGCTGCTGGCAGCGGCAGCGGTACGGGAAAGCGCGGCTGCACACTGAGGTTATCGCAAACTGGTGGGTACGGCGTGCTTGTACACCCAGCACGCTTTCCATCATCCATTTCCACTCTTTACCGTGTGGTGCAACGCGGCCAAAATGTTTCCAAACCAGCAGGTGCGCCAGTTCGTGCGGCACCACTTCATCAATGAACGCCTGCTGGTTTTCTAATAGCAGTACCGGATTCAGGCGGATTTGCCAACTTTGCAGCCAGGCCGTTCCCGCCGCCGTGCCACGCTGTGTGTAGTACAGCGCGGGTTGCGGATAGTTGCGCTCCAGCCGCAGATTAGCCTGCTGCAGTTTATCGCGCAGCCTTTGCATAACGGCCTGCTGCAGGGAAATGGGGATTCTTTCAGGTTTCATAAGCGCAAGAATACGGCGTGCTGCGGGGCAATTCAAGCCGTCCGCTACTGCCTTTCAAGGCGTGAAAACCGGGGTTGCGCGATCGGGAGAATGGGAGCAGATGCCAGGGTAATAGCGCGTTCGTTAAGTCGGCGGTTGGCGCAGCAGACGGCACGGAAAAAGCAACAGGCCGGCATAATGCCGGCCTGTTGTGAACACGGGAAGAACGCAACAAACGTGGTTAGTCACGCTGACCGATTTCGCGCAGTCTCTTACCGCTCAACAGGTTACGCTCGATGTGCTCCAGCGAAACGTTTTTGGTTTCTGGAATAAGCCACAGGGTCAGAACAATAAAGAACAGGTTGAGCGCCGCGTAAACCCAGAAGGTGTTCGCATTGCCGAGGTTGTTCAGCATGGTCAGGAAGGTCGCCCCGACAATCATGTTCGCAATCCAGTTAGTGGCGGTAGAGACGGTGATGCCGAAATCACGCCCTTTCAGCGGCTGGATCTCTGAACAAAGTACCCAAATCAGCGGCCCGGCACTCATCGCGAAACCGACGATAAACATCAGCAGCATGGCAATAGCGAAGTACTGCGCGCCGACTGAATGAATGCCGACATGTAGCATGGTGCCCAGAACGCCCATACCCAGCGCCATCACCATAAAGCCGAGGATAAGCGTAGGTTTACGCCCCCAACGGTCAACCAGACCAATTGCAATAAAGGTTGCCAGCACGTTAATCAGACCGACAATGACCGTGCCCCACATCTGCTGGGTGGTATTGGCAAAGCCGGCAATTTCGAAAATTTTCGGTGCGTAATACATGATCACGTTCATGCCGGTGAACTGCTGCATGACCTGCAACAATACGCCAAGATAAACCGCACGACGGAAGTGACTGTTGTCTTTGAACAGCGCCCAGCCGGACTGTTTAATCTTCAGGCTTTCGCGGATCTCATCCAGCTCGCGTTTAGCCTGTTCGCTGGTATCGCGCAAGCGATCCAGAACCCGTTGTGCGCTGCGGAAATCGCCTTTTGCTGCCAGCCAGCGCGGGCTGTTGGGCAGAAAGAAGACGCCAACCAGCAATAGCAGGGCGGGAATAGTGATAACGCCCAGCATCCAGCGCCATTCGCCGGTATAGCTGAAAGCCGTGTCGGAAAGGTAAGCCCCAAGAATACCGATGGTAATCATCAGCTGATAGAGCGAAATCATGCTACCGCGAATTTTTTCCGGCGCAATCTCAGACAGATACAGCGGAGCCGTGTAAGACGCCACGCCAACGGCCAGGCCCAGCAATACGCGGGCGATAATCAGCATTTCCGGGTTAGGTGAGAGCGCTGACCACAGGGAGCCGATAACAAACAGCACGGCACCGATCATCAGGCTCTTTTTACGCCCGAGAGAAGAAGACAGCCAGCCGCTGCCGACGGCACCCATGGCGGCACCAAACATCATGGAGCTGACGATCCACTCCTGTTGATGAGGAGTGACGCTAAAATCCTTGGCGATAAAGGGAAGTGCTCCGGCAATCACCCCGATATCCAGCCCGAACAGCAGGCCAGCCAGTGCCGCAAGGAAACAGACGAACAGGGTCATAGCCTTGTTTGAAGTTCTGCTTCTTTTTTTCTTATCAGGCATAACGCCTCCGTTTAGTAGTACTGCATATTGTTGTTATAAAACGTCATTATTCAAACCACAGACGCGTTGGCCGCCTTCTGCAACTCGAATTATTGAGGTGTCAGATATCAGATAGTAGAAAACTCAGCCATGCAAGACTGTGCGACAGATTACATCAGTGTAACCGGTTACAGATATTTTCTTACAGAAAATAGCGTCTTTATCCCTATTTCAGGAGGTTTAACCAGTAATCTATAGCAGATTAGAGTGTGTATTAACTCTTCGCCCGAAAAATATCAGACAGTGCTGAAAATAACTCATACGGTGTCAGGTTTTAAACATCATTAGCGATCTAATTGCCTGAAAATTAGCCTTCTCACACATGTAATCGTTAACAATCAAGGCATAAAAAAAGGGCACCCGCGTTCGGATGCCCCTGAAGCGCTTAGAGTGGGGTTATTTCAGACCGGCGGCTTCACGCAGCTGCGCAGCTTTGTCGGTTTTTTCCCACGGGAAGTGTTCACGACCAAAGTGACCATAGGCGGCGGTTTCGCGATAAATCGGGTGCAGCAGATCCAGCATCTGGATCAGACCGTAAGGGCGCAGGTCGAAGAATTCGCGCACCAACAGGGTCAGCGTTTCGGTAGAGATTTTCTCAGTACCGAAGGTTTCCACCATGATTGAGGTCGGCTCTGCCACGCCGATAGCGTAGGAAACCTGGATCTCACAGCGATCGGCCAGGCCAGCAGCAACGATATTTTTTGCCACATAACGGGCTGCGTAGGCCGCAGAGCGGTCAACTTTCGACGGGTCTTTACCCGAGAAAGCGCCGCCGCCGTGACGGGCCATACCGCCATAAGTATCAACGATGATCTTACGGCCGGTCAGGCCGCAGTCGCCCATTGGGCCACCAATAACGAAACGTCCGGTGGGGTTGATATGGTACTTGGTGTTGGCGTTGATCCATTCAGTCGGCAGCACCGGCTTGATAATCTCTTCCATCACCGCTTCCTGCAGCTCTTTTTGCGAGATCTCCTCAGCATGCTGGGTAGACAGTACTACCGCATCAATGCCCACGATCTTGCCATCGTCGTACTGGAAGGTAATCTGACTTTTTGCATCCGGGCGCAGCCACGGCAACGTGCCGCTTTTACGTACTTCTGACTGGCGCTGTACCAAACGGTGCGCATAGGTCACTGGCGCAGGCATCAGTACATCCGTTTCGTTGCTGGCATAGCCAAACATAATGCCCTGGTCGCCCGCTCCCTGTTCCAGCGGATCGGTGCGGTCAACTCCCTGGTTGATGTCCGGTGACTGCTTACCAATAGCGCTCAGTACCGCGCAGGAATTGGCATCAAAGCCCATATCGGAATGGACATAGCCGATATCACGCACGGTCTGGCGAGTGATCTCTTCGATATCCACCCATGCGCTGGTGGTAATTTCACCGCCAACCAGCACCATACCGGTTTTCACATAGGTTTCGCAGGCTACGCGGGCTTTAGGATCCTGCTCGAGGATAGCATCCAGCACGGCATCAGAAATCTGATCGGCGATTTTATCGGGATGTCCTTCTGATACGGACTCGGATGTAAAAAGGTGTTTAGCCATTTTATTCTTTACCTTGAATCTAACGGGTTAAAAATCAACTGCATAGCGCGAAGACTGGCCACGAGTCCGCAAACTCAGACTTAGCGCCCCCACAGGCAAAGCCATGAGCAGTAGTAAGACGCTTAGAAGTTAACCAGTATAGATGGATTAACATCTGGACGTCTATTTTAGGTTACTCGTTAAGCGGATTGCCAGCATTTTTTGCCTGATAGAATGTCACTCAAGGCAATGAGCAATAAAATATCCTGTCACAGCACCTGTTTAGCTCATTTAGATTTTGCATTTTAACCTTCAGAGCTGTATAAAACGCCGCTAAAGACCCCATCAGTGGCGATGGTCATGTGCTGGCTTTTAGCCTCATGTTCAGCTTTATCCGCGTGCCGAGAAGGCAGGTGTGGAGGTGATAACGGTAATGAACCACCAGTTCGCTTTATCCGCCCAATTACGCCATCCTGGCGTGTTCATTTTCCCTGATTTCATCATCCATGCCAGTCAATCGCAGCGAAGTTATCCGCGTATTGGTCATGATGCTGACAGCATCGCTGGTTAACCTTGTCCTTGCCATAGTTCGACTGCAGATGAGATGAATACAGCCTGTTTACTCTGCTGCATTGCGATCGGTAAATCCGGGTCCCCACATCTGCTGCCTTGCTATAATTTGCATGAGATAACGTATAAATTGGGTGCGGTTCTCTCAGATTATCCTGAGAGTTTTCTTCATAAGTTCTCTGGCCCGCTACACGGAGTCTGCGACTTGTCTTACAATGTAACACTGCAAAAAACGATTTCAGCACCGTTTTCGCGTGCGTGGCCGAACAGGCCGCTAATCGATAAATTCTTGCCGCAGGGTGCTCCTGCAGCTGACATATGTTTTGCTTCATTACAACTTGAGGTTTGCGATGTCTGACGACATGAAGAAAATAATGGGTTCGTCAGCAGGCGAACAGGGTGTACTGCGTTCCATGCAGGAGGTCGCCATCAGCGACCAGGATGCCAGCAGAATGCTGCGCACCTACAATATTGCCTGGTGGGGTAATAACTACTATGACGTGAACGAGCTGGGTCATATCAGCGTCTGCCCTGATCCTGACGTGCCGGAAGCCCGCGTCGATTTGGCTAAACTGGTGAAAGAACGCGAGGCTGAAGGCCAGCGTCTGCCGGCCCTGTTCTGCTTTCCTCAAATTTTGCAGCACCGCCTGCGTTCAATTAATGCCGCCTTTAAACGTGCGTGCGAATCCTACGGCTACAACGGCGACTACTTCCTGGTTTATCCGATCAAGGTCAACCAGCATAAGCGTGTGATTGAGTCGCTAATCAACTCTGGCGAACCGCTGGGACTGGAAGCCGGTTCCAAAGCCGAGCTGATGGCCGTGCTGGCGCATGCTGGTATGACGCGTTCGGTGATTGTCTGTAACGGCTATAAGGACCGTGAATATATCCGCCTTGCCCTGATTGGCGAGAAGATGGGCCACAAGGTCTATCTGGTGCTGGAAAAGATGACGGAAGTGAAGCTGGTACTTGAAGAAGCCGAGCGCCTCAACGTAATACCTCGTCTCGGCATCCGCGCGCGCCTTGCCTCCCAGGGTTCTGGTAAATGGCAGTCCAGCGGCGGTGAAAAATCGAAGTTTGGCCTGTCTGCAACCCAGGTATTGAAGCTGGTAGAAATTATGCGTGAAGCGGGCCGGGTGGAAAGCCTGCAGCTGCTGCATTTCCACCTCGGTTCACAGATGGCGAATATTCGTGATATCGCCACTGGCGTGCGTGAGTCGGCGCGTTTCTACGTCGAACTGGCAAAGCTGGGCGTTAATATCCAGTGTTTTGACGTTGGCGGCGGTCTGGGCGTGGACTACGAAGGCACACGTTCACAAAGCGACTGCTCGGTAAACTATGGCCTGAACGAATACGCTAACAATGTGATCTGGGCGATTGGTGCGGCCTGTGATGAGCACGATCTGCCGCATCCGACGGTCATCACCGAATCCGGGCGCGCCGTGACCGCGCACCATACGGTGCTGGTCTCCAACATTATTGGCGTGGAGCGTAACGAATTCAGTGAGCCCCAACCGCCGGTTGAAGACGCGCCGCGTCCGATTGTCAGCATGTGGGATACCTGGCAGGAGATGCACGAGCCGAATAACCGCCGTTCGCTGCGTGAATGGCTGCACGACAGCCAGATGGACCTGTTCGATATCCATACCGGCTACTCGCAGGGAACCTATGACCTGACCCAGCGCGCCTGGGCCGAACAGCTTTATTTGAGCATCTGCCACTATATTCAGCTGCATCTGGACCCGAGCAACCGTGCGCATCGCCCGATTATCGACGAGCTGCAGGAGCGTATGGCGGATAAAATCTACGTCAACTTCTCGCTGTTCCAGTCGATGCCGGATGCCTGGGGTATCGATCAGCTATTCCCGGTGCTGCCGCTGGAAGGATTGAACAAAGTTCCGGAGCGCCGGGCGGTACTGCTGGATATCACCTGCGACTCCGACGGCACCATCGATCATTACATCGACGGCGACGGCATTGCCACCACCATGCCGATGCCGCAGTACGATGTGGATAATCCCCCGATGCTTGGCTTCTTTATGGTCGGCGCTTACCAGGAGATCCTTGGCAACATGCACAACCTGTTTGGTGATACCGAAGCGGTGGATGTATTTGCCTTTGCTGACGGTAGCGTTGAGGTTCAGCTGTCGGATGAAGGGGATACCGTAGCGGATATGTTGGAGTATGTGCAGCTCAATCCGGCGGAGCTGCTGACGCACTTCCGCAACCAGATCAAGCAGAGCGATCTGGACGAAGAGCTGCGTGCGCAGTTCCTTGAAGAGTTTGAAGCGGGACTGTACGGCTATACTTATCTGGAAGATGAGTAACGTTAAAGCCTGATGGCTATGTTTTACGAATGGTAATCCCTGAAATGGAAGATTAAGGAGCGATACATGGGTTTATTAGACAGCTTAATTAATAATGCGCTCGGCGGCGGTGACAAAGAGCAGAACTCCGGCAGCGAGTCGGGCATGGGCGGTAAGTTAGGCAGCCTGGCGATGATGGCGATCCTGCAGTGGGTACAATCGCAGGGTGGTTTTCAGGCGGTGCTGGCCAGGCTGCAGCAGGGCGGACTGGGCGGTCTGGCAGAAAGCTGGCTCGGCAGCGGCGAGAATCAGCCGGTTGCCACCAGCCAGTTACAGTCTGCCTTTGGTCACAGCGAGCTGCAATCGCTGGCGGACAAACTGGGCACCACCCCGGAAGATGCGGTGAGCAAGCTGCAACAGTTTTTACCGCAGTTCATCGATCACGCTTCGCCGGAAGGCCAGCTGAAGCCGGATGCGGAGCAAAGCCTGAACAATGCCGATGGTAACGATTTGGGTAAATTCGTTGACGGTATTTTTGCTAAAAAGTAACGCTGTTACGATGCATTAATTTCCGATCCCTTCTGCGTCAGGTACGGCGCAGAAGGGATTTTTCTTTACCGGGTAAACGGGCAGGGCTGCGTTCAGATGCCGCCGTTTAACGAGGATTTGATATGAACAACACCTTAAACCACGAGTACGATAACTCTCTGGTCTCCAATGCTTTTGGTTTTATGCGTTTCCCGCTTAACTTCCAGCCCTACGACAGCGATGCCGAATGGGTGATCACCGGCGTGCCTTTTGATGCTGCCACTTCTGGCCGCCCCGGCAGCCGTCTCGGCCCCGGGGCAATCCGACAGATCTCCACCAATCTGGCCTGGGAAGGCTGTCGCTGGCCGTGGCAGTTCGATCTGCGCCAGCAGCTGAAGGTGATTGACTGTGGCGATCTGGTGTATGCCTTTGGTGACGCGCAGGATTTCAGTGACAAACTACAGGCACATGCTGAAAAGCTGCTGGCGAAGGGTAAGCGCATGCTCACCTTTGGCGGCGATCACTATATCAGCCTGCCGCTGCTGCGTGCGCATGCGAAAACTTTCGGTAAGATGGCGCTGGTGCATTTTGATGCGCACACGGACACCTATTCCAATGGCCCTACCTTCGATCACGGCACCATGTTCTATACGGCACCAAAAGAAGGGTTGATCTCTCCTGAACACTCCGTGCAGATTGGTATCCGTACCGAATTTGATCCTTCGCTGGGCTTTAACGTGCTGGATGCGGCGCAGGTTAACGATCGTAGCGTGGACGATATCCTGGCGCAGGTGAAAAAGATCGTCGGCGATCTGCCCATCTATCTGACCTTTGATATTGACTGCCTTGATCCGGCCCATGCACCGGGCACCGGCACGCCGGTGATCGGCGGGCTGACCAGCGACAAAGCCAGCAAGCTGATCCGTGGCCTGCAGGGCATGAACATCGTGGGGATGGATCTGGTTGAAGTGGCTCCGGGTTATGACCAGTCTGATATAACTGCGCTGGCGGCTGCCAGCCTGGCGTTAGATATGCTGCACGTCCAGGCTGCCAACAAGATCAAATAAGTTATAAGGGCGGGGAAACCCGCCCGAACCAATTTTAATCAGGCTGATAAAAAACAATGCGGGCAGATATTCTCTGCCGTCCGTTAATTATTGAATTCTAATTCTTTTAGAATGAATTTTATTGCTGTTTATAAGTGTTTTTTCATCTTTTAAGAATATTAATTCGCGCCCTAAGCCATCTTCATGTAACCAGTATTTTTCAAGTTGTGCGTGGGTGTAATTTATCCCGCCCCACCCAGGATCATCGATTTTCGCCCATGAGTCATCAATGCCTTTTAATTTGACAAAATGAGCACTCCCAAACCGGTTATTATGTAATATGGTGAGTGAATTATTTTAAGTTGTTGAATGGTTATCTTTACCCCCGATAACATAATGTTCACGCCTGTGGTATCAAAAAAACCATCATTGCTTTGTAGTAAGAAAACATGTTTGGCTGTAATCGCTATTCGCCTGATGTCTCTGGATTGAAATGGGCGATCTCCTCAGGGGACATAAACAGTATGTCGGAAAATCTCTAAAAGTGAACGGCACTATTGTGCGGGATGCTCACAAAGCAGGAGAAAAAAGGTGTTATCTTCCAATCTAAGTGTTATGTATCTCTCGAATCGGGTGATTTACTGATTATTGATAATAACAGAGCAATACCTGGAAGAACCGGGTTTACACCTCGATATGATGGCTTTGATCGTTGGCTGCTCCGGGCATGTGTTTTAGAAGATAGGGTGAAATTAGAATCTGTTTCAACGGAAGATAATCCAAGAATGATCTGCAGGGAATTTTAAAAAGAGGGTTGAGTATGTCTGATTATCTTTTTTATATTTTCGTGGCTTTATTGTCTTACGTGACACCTGGCCCTCATTGGTTGATAATATCTAAGAATACATTCAGAAGTAAAAGAGAGGGTATGCTTTCAGCATTGGGAGTTCAGTGTGGTCTCTTTTTTCACATGATTCTGGCTGTCATTGGTGCTTCAGCTATTTTTCTTGCATCGAAGAATGCATTTTATATTATCCAGATTCTTGGCGGGATATATGTTGCATGGATTGGCTTTTGATCTTTAAAAGAATTATATTTTAATGGTGATAGTAACGTTGACGGAGATTCTCTGCAAAAAGCTAACAAAGGGGCTTTTATTAGTGGGCTGACTGCGAATATTTTAAATCCCAAAGTGGCTATTTTCTTTATTAGTATACTCCCCCAATTTGTCAGTGAAAAAGGCAACGTTATCTCTCAGGTTATTACTTTAGGTATCATTGATATCTTGGTTGGTGTTGTTTGGTGGGTCGCGTTTGTTAGTTTGATTGGAAAACTATACAAATTAGCCAAAGATGAAAGTATTCGCAACAGGATTGAGTTTTTAACCGGTTCTTTGCTTTTAGTTATAGGTGTTATTTTTATTGTTAAGTCAATGTTTTCAATGTTTGGTTAGTGTATGAGTCAAATATTTTTCGAAAACGCATTTATTATTTTAAATGACTATACGGGGCGTTTTTACCCGCCCCTGACCGATCTTACTTGCCAGCGGCGATACGCTGCTTAATATGGTCAGCACGCGCCTGTGAGGACGGGTGCGAGTCAAACATGCTGCTGGCGTGGGTGCCTTCCAGCTTCGCCAGTTTATCAAAGCTGGTGACCAGCCCCTGTGGATTGATATTGCGTTTTTTCAGCAGGTCGAAAGAGTAGTCATCAGCCTGGGATTCCTGGCCCTGTGAGAACTGAGCGTTTACCAGCTTCTCACCCAGATCGCCCAGCTGTGACTGCGACAGCGAAGCGGTAACCCCGCCAACGGAGGCGGCAGCGCTGCGCACGGCAGTGGTAGCCCAGGCCAGCTGCATGGCTTTACGTGAGTGACCCAGCGCAACGTGGCCCATTTCGTGGCCCAGCACACCTTCAACTTCGTTATCGCTCATCAAATCCATCAGGCCGCTATATACGCGGATGCAGCCGTTCGCCATCGCCCATGCGTTGACGTCCTTAGTCAGATAAACTTTATAGTTGGCCGGGGTGCCGTTGATGTTATCCCCGAGCGCTGCGGAGATTTTTTTCAGGCGTTGTGCATAGGGGCTGCTGTCAGGGGCAATTTGTGCCTCGCTATCCATCTGCTGGCAGGACTTGTCGCTCAACTCTTTAACCTGCGCATCGCTAAGGGTAGCGGCCTGCCAGGCCTGGCTGCCAGACTGCATCAGGGCATTGCTGTCAAAATTTTGACAGCCGGAAAGTAAGCCAGTCAGCGCCAGCGCGATACAAGTGATACGTTTCTTCATTCCAGTTTATCCATTAAGGTAACAAATGAGTAAAAACACAATGTTGTTATGTCTCGTCGGCGGATTAGCCCCGGCGAAAGGCGGTTATAACGTTTGTTGCCCTGATTGCATAGTCGTCTTGTAGCCAAACGGCAAGTTATGTGATTTTTTTTACCGCCAGCGCCATGTACATGTTACCCGTATTTCATGTACATTGATGGTCGACTTCCCTTCGGCTTTGCCCTATAACTCATTAATTACAATAGGTTAAGGAGGCGAAGCGTTAAATCCGACCTGGAGTAGAAAATGTCTTCTCGCAAAGAGCTTGCCAACGCCATTCGCGCATTGAGTATGGATGCGGTGCAAAAAGCCAAATCCGGCCACCCTGGCGCGCCAATGGGCATGGCTGATATCGCCGAAGTGCTGTGGCGTGAATTCCTCAATCATAACCCAACCAACCCGCAGTGGGCTGACCGCGACCGCTTCGTGCTGTCAAACGGCCACGGCTCTATGCTGATCTACAGCCTGTTGCATCTCAGCGGCTACGATCTGCCGATTAGCGAACTGGCTAACTTCCGTCAGCTGCATTCCAAAACCCCTGGCCACCCGGAATACGGTTATACCGTGGGCGTTGAAACCACCACCGGGCCTCTGGGCCAGGGCATCGCTAACGCGGTCGGTATGGCGATTGCGGAACGCACGCTGGCGGCACAGTTTAATCGTCCGGGCCATGACGTGGTTGACCATAACACTTACGTGTTTATGGGTGACGGCTGCATGATGGAAGGCATCTCCCACGAAGTCTGCTCGCTGGCGGGAACGCTCAAGCTGGGCAAGCTGGTGGCTTTCTATGACGACAACGGTATCTCCATTGATGGCCATATTGACGGCTGGTTCACCGACGATACGGCGCAACGCTTCGAGTCTTACGGCTGGCACGTTGTGCGCGGCGTGGACGGCCACGATGCGGATGAGATCAAAAAAGCGATTGAAGAAGCCAAAGCGGTTAGCGATAAGCCTTCCCTGCTGATGTGCAAAACCGTTATCGGTTTTGGTTCGCCGAATAAAGCCGGTACGCATGATTCTCACGGTGCACCGCTGGGAGACGAAGAAATTGCCCTGACCCGTAAGCAGCTGGGCTGGAACCACGCGCCGTTTGAGATCCCTCAGAATATCTACACGCAGTGGGATGCGAAAGAAGCCGGTCAGGCCAAAGAAGCGACCTGGAACGACAAGTTTGCAGCCTATGCTCAGGCTTTCCCGGAGCTGGCTGAAGAGTTTAAACGCCGTATCAAAAACGAATTGCCGGCTAACTGGGCTGCTGAATCGCAGAAGTTCGTTGAGCAACTGCAGGCTAATCCGGCGAAAATCGCCAGCCGTAAAGCCTCGCAGAACGCTATCGAAGCTTTTGGTAAACTGCTGCCAGAGTACCTGGGCGGTTCCGCTGACCTGGCCCCAAGTAATCTGACTATGTGGTCCGGCTCCAGGCCTGTCAACGAAGACGCAGCGGGTAACTATATTCACTACGGCGTGCGCGAATTCGGTATGACCGCTATCGCTAACGGCATTACTCTGCACGGTGGTTTCCTGCCTTATACGGCGACCTTCCTGATGTTTGTTGAGTATGCGCGAAACGCGGTGCGTATGGCCGCACTGATGAAAATTCGTCAGATAATGGTTTATACCCATGACTCAATCGGGCTGGGTGAGGATGGCCCGACACACCAGCCGGTTGAACAGCTGGCAAGCCTGCGCGTGACGCCAAACATGAGCACCTGGCGTCCGTGCGACCAGGTTGAATCCGCGATTGCGTGGAAATATGCCATTGAACGCCATGACGGCCCAACGGCGCTGATCCTTTCGCGCCAGAACCTGACGCAGCAGGAACGTACCGCTGAACAGCTGGCGAACGTAGCCCGTGGTGCCTATGTACTGAAAGATTGTGCGGGAACACCGGAAGTGATCTTTATCGCTACCGGTTCTGAAGTGGAACTGGCGGTTGCGGCTTATGACAAACTGACTGCTGAAGGGCGTAAAGCGCGTGTGGTTTCCATGCCGTCTACCGACGCCTTCGATAAGCAGGATGCGGCTTATCGTGAATCGGTGTTGCCGAAAGCTGTCAGCGCCCGCGTGGCGATTGAGGCAGGTATCGCTGATTACTGGTTCAAATATACCGGTCTGAACGGGGCTATCGTTGCCATGACCGGCTTCGGCGAGTCGGCCCCGGCAGAGAAGCTGTTTGAACTGTTCGGCTTCACCGTGGATAACGTGGTCGCCAAAGCGAAAGAACTGCTGTAACGCTGTATGAGCGGGCGGATCGACGATCCGCCCGTTTCCGCGCTGTAAGAGCTAATTTTGTGACGTAGATCCAAAGTTACGCGCCACAATTGACCCCAGTCGTTCCCATTATTCCTCACTTCTATTACTCTGGCTGAAGCGTTTCAGTTTGCTTTTGTACGTCGGTCATTGACGTCAGTGCTCAATGCCTTAGCGCAAAAATTTTCTGTACAAATTCTGACTGCTGGCTCAGGCTAATTGTCCGATTTCAAGATGAATTCAGATTTGGAGTGTTATGACCGTTCGCATTGCCATTAATGGTTTTGGTCGTATTGGCCGCAATGTTTTACGTGCGCTATATGAAACCGGGCGACGGGCTGAGATTACGGTGGTGGCTATCAACGAACTGGCTGATGCGGCCGGGATGGCGCATCTGTTGAAATACGATACCAGCCACGGGCGTTTTGCCTGGGACGTCCGCCAGGAGCGCGACCTGCTGACGGTCGGTGATGACACTATTCGTCTGCTGCATGTTCCGGAGATTCACCACCTGCCGTGGCGCGAGCTGAATGTCGATATCGTGCTCGACTGCACCGGAGTGTACGGCAGCCGTGCCGACGGAGAGGCCCATCTGCAGGCGGGTGCACGTAAAGTGTTGTTTTCGCACCCGGGCGACCACGATCTGGATGCGACGGTGGTGTATGGCGTCAATGAAAAAGAGCTGCTGCCAGAGCATCTGCTGGTATCAAATGCCTCCTGTACCACCAACTGCATTATTCCGATAATCAAACTGCTGGATGATGCCTGGGGAATAGTATCGGGTACGGTCACCACCATTCATTCGGCGATGCACGACCAGCAGGTGATAGATGCTTATCACCCGGATTTGCGCCGTACCCGCGCCGCCAGCCAGTCGATTATTCCGGTCGACACGCGTCTGGCCGCCGGCATAACCCGAATATTTCCAAAATTTAACGATCGCTTTGAAGCGATCGCGGTGCGCGTACCGACGATCAACGTGACGGCGATCGATCTCAGCGTCAGCGTACGTGATGCGGTGAAAGCCTGCGAGGTCAACGCCCTGCTGCACAGTGCGTCGGTGGGGGCATTTAGTGGTATAGTTGACTACACGGAATTACCGTTAGTCTCTATTGATTTTAATCACGATCCGCACAGTGCCATCGTTGATGGCACCCAGACCCGGGTCAGCGGTCAGCACCTGATTAAAACTTTAGTCTGGTGTGACAACGAATGGGGCTTTGCTAACCGCATGATCGATACTACGTTAGCGATGGCCACCAGCGGTTTCAGCCAGGACGCGGCTGCGTCAATAAAACTTTGAGAATCAACGAGAGGGTTCACCATGTCTGTAATTAAGATGACCGATCTGGATCTTGCGGGTAAACGTGTTCTGATCCGTGCCGATCTGAACGTGCCGGTAAAAGAAGGGAAAGTGACGTCAGATGCACGTATTCGCGCTTCTCTGCCGACTATTGAAGCGGCGCTGAAGCAGGGCGCTAAAGTGATGGTGACTTCCCACCTGGGCCGCCCGACCGAAGGCGAATACAGCGAAGAGTTCTCTCTGCTGCCAGTAGTTAACTACCTGAAAGAAAAGCTGGGTGCAGATAACGTCTCACTGGCAAAAGACTACCTTGATGGCGTTGAGCTGGCTGTCGGCAAGCTGGTGGTGCTGGAGAACGTGCGCTTTAACAAAGGCGAAAAGAAAGACGACGAAACCCTCTCTAAAAAATATGCCGCGCTGTGCGACATCTTTGTGATGGATGCTTTCGGCACCGCGCATCGCGCGCAGGCTTCTACCCACGGCGTGGGCAAGTTTGCTCCGGTCGCCTGTGCAGGGCCGCTGCTATCGGCTGAGCTGGAAGCCTTAGGTAAAGCGCTGAAAAGCCCGGCACGCCCGATGGTGGCAGTAGTGGGGGGCTCGAAAGTTTCTACCAAGTTCGACGTGCTCAACTCACTGGTCAAGATTGCCGACACCGTGATTGTCGGCGGCGGCATCGCTAATACCTTCGTTGCCATTGAGAACAACGTCGGTAAATCCCTCTATGAGCCAGATTTTGTTGATGCGGCGAAAAAACTGCGTGATGAATACGGTATTCCGGTTCCGGTTGATTCACGCGTAGGCACGGAATTCTCTGAAACTGCGCCATCTACCGTGAAGAAAGTCTCTGAAGTTCAGGATAACGAAGAGATTATGGACTTCGGTGACGAAACCGCACTGGCAATGGCTAACCTGCTGAAAAATGCTAAAACTATTCTGTGGAACGGTCCGGTAGGCGTATTTGAATTCCCTAACTTCCGTAAAGGGACTGAAATCGTCGCCAATGCGATTGCAGACAGCGATGCATTTTCCATTGCTGGCGGTGGTGATACGCTGGCAGCCATTGACCTGTTTGGTATCGAAGATAAAATCTCCTATATCTCTACCGGTGGCGGTGCCTTCCTCGAATTTGTAGAAGGTAAAGTTCTGCCGGCGGTTGCCATGCTGGAAGAGCGTGCAAAACAGTAAACCCTGTGGCGGGGCGAATTTCCCCGCCTGATTGATTTCACAGACTCCATTTAAACGACCGACAAAAACAGGACAAGCTAACATGTCTAAAATTTTCGATTTCGTAAAACCAGGCGTTGTCACCGGTGACGACGTGCAGAAGATCTTCAAAGTGGCGAAAGAAAATAAATTCGCCCTGCCTGCTGTTAACTGTGTAGGTACTGACTCCATCAATGCCGTGCTGGAAACCGCTGCGAAAGTAAAATCGCCGGTCATCATCCAGTTCTCTAACGGCGGTGCAGGCTTTATTGCCGGCAAAGGTTTGAAATCAGACCAGCCACAGGCTGCTGCCATTTTCGGTGCCATCTCTGGTGCACATCACGTACACCTGATGGCCGGGCACTACGGTGTGCCGGTGATCCTGCATACTGACCACTGCGCGAAGAAACTACTGCCGTGGATCGACGGTCTGCTGGACGCGGGTGAAGAACACTTCGCCAAAACCGGTAAGCCACTGTTCTCTTCTCACATGATTGACCTGTCTGAAGAGTCTCTGGAAGAGAACATCGAGATTTCCAGTAAGTACCTGGCGCGCATGGCGAAAATCGACATGACCCTGGAAATCGAACTGGGCTGCACCGGTGGGGAAGAAGACGGCGTTGACAACAGCCATATGGACGCTTCTGCACTCTACACCCAGCCAGAAGACGTGGACTACGCTTACACCGAACTGAGCAAAATCAGCCCGCGTTTCACCATTGCAGCGTCTTTCGGTAACGTACACGGCGTATACAAGCCAGGCAACGTGAAACTGACCCCGACCATCCTGCGCGACTCTCAGGAGTTCGTCAGCAAGAAACACAACCTTGAGCATAACGCGCTGGACTTCGTGTTCCACGGTGGTTCAGGTTCATCAGCCGCTGAGATTCAGGAATCAATCAGCTACGGCGTGATCAAAATGAACATCGATACCGATACCCAGTGGGCAACCTGGGACGGCATCCTGCAGTACTATAAAAAGAACGAAGGCTATCTTCAGGCGCAGCTGGGTAACCCGGAAGGCGTTGATAAGCCGAACAAGAAGTTTTACGACCCGCGCGTATGGCTGCGCGCTTCCCAGGCTTCAATGATCGTTCGTCTGGAACAGGCATTTAAAGAACTGAATGCTATCGACGTGCTGTAATTAGCTTATCCTGCAAAAAAGGCCCATACGGGCCTTTTTTTTCGCCTTTTAGCAGAAAATACAATCAATCTCGCTACTTACTTGGCACTTCTCACTTTATTGTTTTACCCTTACTCCAGCGTTTGTCGCGATCGCGGCAAGAATTTGAACGCCCTTATTGGGCTAACAACAGGACAGGGAAATGGATAATTTGAATGTGGTAGACGGTATCAATAACGCCGGGAGCTGGCTGGTGAGGAACCAGGCGCAACTGCTTGGCTATGTCGTGAATATTGTCGCGGCGATTGTTATCGTCATTGTTGGCATGATGGCGGCGCGTTTTATTGCCAAAACCGTTAATAAACTGCTGATCGCACGCCATATCGACCCCACCGTAGCTGATTTCCTTTCCGGTCTGGTACGTTATGGCATTATTGCTTTTACCCTGATCGCGGCCTTAGGGCGTGTGGGTGTACAAACCGCATCGGTGATTGCGGCGCTGGCTGCCGCTGGTTTTGCCTTTGCGCTGGCCCTGCAGGGTTCGCTGTCTAACCTGGCGGCTGGCGTGCTGCTGGTGACCTTCCGCCCGTTCCGCGCGGGCGAGTTTGTCGATCTCGGTGGCGTGAGCGGTACGGTACTGCAGGTGCAGATCTTCTCTACCACCCTGAGAAGCGCCGATGGCAAAATTGTCGTGGTGCCAAACGGTAAAATTATCGGCGGCAATATCATCAACTATTCGCGCGAGCCTGAGCGGCGCAACGAATTCATTATTGGTGTTGCTTATGATGCGGATCTCGATCGGGTATTTAAGGTGCTGCGCAAGGTGGTGGATGCCGAGCCGCGTGTGGTACAGGAACGTGGGGTTCAGATCGGCGTTAATGAACTTGCCGGTTCATCCGTCAACGTGGTGGTGCGCTGCTGGAGCAAGGTAGATGATTTGCAAAGCGTCTACTGGGATTTGATGAAAAACTTCAAGATTGCTCTGGATGCCAACAAAATTGGTATCCCTTATCCGCAGATGGATGTGCATTTTCATCAGAGCAAATCCGCCGAAGCTACGGAAAAAACCGTGCAGCCAGAATAACCTGATGGCTGGAGTAGCAGGCTGTTCAGCGCAGTGGCTACTGTTTTTTAGCCGGGGCTGGCCTTTACGGGTCAGCCCCGGCTGATCCCCTCCTGCTATTAGCCTTTCTTATTGGCTATTAAATTTTAGAATTTCTCCTGATAATCCCATCGCTATACACTTACCGAATCTATTAATCGGTGAGGTTTTCTTATGTTATCCGTTTACTTTCAGGGCGTTGCCTTGGGGGCGACTCTGATTTTGCCACTGGGGCCGCAGAACGCATTCGTATTAAATCAGGGGGTACGTCGCCAGTACCATCTGATGACCGCTGCGCTCTGTACTCTAAGTGATATCTTACTGATTTTCTTCGGTATTTTTGGCGGTAGCGCGCTGTTGAATCAGTCGGTGCTGCTGCTTAGCCTGGTCACCTGGGGCGGCGTGGCTTTTCTGCTGTGGTATGGCTGGGGAGCGCTGCGTAACGCCTGCTGTGGCGATATCCAACTGGCATCAGCGGCGGCGTTACAGCACACCCGCTGGCGCATTATGGCCACTATGATGGCGGTGACCTGGCTGAATCCGCACGTCTATCTTGATACCTTTGTTATTTTAGGCAGCCTCGGTGGCCAGCTGCCGCCAGAAGCACGCCGCTGGTTCGCTCTTGGTACTGCCAGCGCCTCGCTACTGTGGTTTTTCGGTCTGGCCATTCTGGCAGCCTGGCTGGCTCCTTTACTCAGTACNACCCGCGCTCAGCGCGTTATCAATCTGCTGGTGGGGCTGGTGATGTGGGCGATTGCCAGCAAACTGGCATGGCAGGCTATCTCCGTCTGGTAGCGAGAACTCGCTGGCGAAGCCGGAGTCCTGGTATGACGTGCACTTGCACAGCGAAGCAGGTTGGCGGCATTCTGGCGGTGTTCGCCTGTCGCACATACCATGCCTGAATATTTCCGGGTGCCAGCGGCAAAAACAGGGGATTGAACGGGCGCATTCGCTGGGTAAATACCGGGGAAAACAGGCCGATCTTGAGCGGCATCAGAAAGTCCTGTACTACCGACTGGTTAAAAACCTGTGTATCCGGGAAATTGCGGATGCACCAGGTTACAGTGCTCCACAGGTTTGCCGGATACAGGTTTTTTTTATAAAGGTGGAGCCTGAGAAAAAATAGTTTTACGCACAGTAATTCCGCTCTCTTAATGAGACCTTATTTTGGAAACGTATATGAAATTAATAGAAAGTGAAGTTCGCGACGTGATTTCAGGGAAAAACGTCACCATAATCAGACCTGTCAATGTTTATGAATGTGAACTCAGGGATAATGTATTTATTGGTCCTTTCGTTGAGATACAGAAAGGGTGTGTGATCGGCAGTGGTAGTCGGATCCAGTCACACACATTTATTTGTGAAAACGTAACAATAGGTCAGAACTGCTTCATTGGTCATAACGTGACGTTCGCTAACGATCTTTTTCATTCCGGTTCGCCGGATCCGTCTTCGAATAACTGGATCACCATTTCCCTCGCAGACTCAGTATCTGTGGGCAGCGGAGCCACCATTCTGTCACCCTATATATGTAGTGGTTCGGTAATTGGTGCTGGTTGCGTGGTGGTTAAACCGATTGAGGTAAAGGGAATTTATGCAGGAAACCCGGCAAGATTAATCCGGACATTATGAGAAAAGAGCCTTTACGGCCATTTTATCAGAGATATATTTGCGAATACGGCAAGTACGCGGAAATGGATTCCTGGGGATCTGTCGCAAATGCCGCCCTGTATTCAGCGTCAGTAATATCACCTTTTCTAAGTAAATGACTGAGAGCGTCTTTCCTTTAAATTTCTCCGGCTCCTGGTACTCCCGTGATGAGATCAGCGTTCCGCAGAAGTGTTCAGCTCCGGATAAGGCAGGTAAACTTGGTTGCCAGAGTTCACCGGTTGCAATGATGGCCCTGTCAAAAACATCCTCCCTGAGTCGGCCTTTAGAGACACTGCCGATCAACCAGTTCTCTGATGTTTTCCGCAATGAAATCACTTCAGTATTCAACCGGGTAGTCTCACGAATATCATCTGTTCCGGCCAGCGCCGAAAGATATTTGAACACCTGATCCACACCGGGAAAAACATCGGTAGATCCCGGAGGGAAGTCTGTATAATGAAACGCATACCGAGAGTTTTGCATACGGGCGTTACGATAAGCACCACCGCTCCAGGGGTTCCACCCCCCCCCCNTGTAAGGGCATTTTTTTCAAACAATACAAAGGAATGACCTGCCTTAACCGCGTTGCGGGCTGATATTAATCCGGCAGGACCCGCACCGATGATGGCAATATTCATAGGTTTTTTTTTCTGCGGTTGAGCAGTGTCATTATCAGCACCGGCGCTGCCAGAAACAATGTGACAATATTTGCGGCCAGCACAGCAAAATCAGAGCGCTGGATGCCATAAACAATCCATGAAATAACCCCGATGAGGAACATCATATACATGACAACGGAAATGCCTTCGGTATTGCGCGTCCGGAGCGTTTTAATACTTTGAGGGACAAACGCAAACGTCGTAAAAAATGCGGCAAACAGCCCAGTAAAAAGAATAGTGTCCATTTTCTTTCAGAATGCCTCGATAATTTCCTGTATATGAAGACCTGACGACAGATCCGCCAGCATCGGGGCTGATGTGCCATGTTTAATCAGGCCACACCAGTCGTTATGAAGATGAATAAACGAATCTGACCAGAACGGAAGCTCCCGTGGAGGATCAGGTAATCGCTTCATCCCGTCGAAAGCAATCGTTTCAGTAGCTGTGTCATTAAACAGGCTCAGGAGCAGACTGTTTTCATGATGAGTGGAATATCCGATCTCTCCCTTCTCTAATACGATCTGCATGTGCAGCCCCAGATCCTTCCCTGTTTCCGATTTACTGGCATGAATTCTGAAATAGGCTCCCTTTTCTGAACAGCCCATCACATACCCGTTATCATCCACTTCAACCAGACCGTCCGATTTTTCAGCCACGCGTGTTCCCTTTACCGTCCTGATCCCGTTAAGAGCAACCGGACTTTCGCCCATCAAACAAAACAGATCCAGGAGATGGCAGGAGAGATCGCCGAGTGCACCATTGCTCTTGCTCTTGCTCTGCCGGGCGGAGTCACGCCAGGTCAGGTGATGGCGGGTCAGTGCCGAATTTTTATTAAACTCCGCAGAGAAGAAATGCAGGTCCCCTAATTCACGGTCTTTTATCAGTTGCATAATCGTGGCGATAACCCGGTTATACCGGTAATTAAAGGACACAATACTGCCTTCCGGCGCGATTGATTGGAGATACCGGGCAGAGTTGAGATCTGTTGACAGCGGTTTTTCGCATACAAACGGGATCGGTTTATAGCGGAGAACCTCTTCCGCCACACTGACGTGGAGATGATTTGGTGTGCAAATGACGAAACCCTGACTCATATCAGCTAGCTGCTTCAGGTTCTGGCAACGAATCACCGGCAGGGTGCCGATCTCGCTGAGCTGTCGCATGCTATCTTCATTGACATCATACAGGGCCAGCCCGGTTACCAGCGTATTGAGGGAAAGGGCGCAGACATGGGCGCGTGCAATACCACCACAACCGACAATTCCAATAATCATCCCTGTAACTCCTTAAGCACTTTGAGTATCCCGTGGCAATAAGCCCTGTCCAGGCTGCTGCCGTACTGCTTAATAGCGAACGGGTCTGCATTACCCACCAGATAGCCTTTCCCGGCCTGAGCAAACATGGCGAAATCATTCGTGCTGTCACCAAAGGCAATAACGGCTTCTTTCGGCAGAGTGAGTTCTTGCATCAGAAAAGACACCGCCTGATCCTTGCCACAGCAAAGAGGGATAAATTCAACATCATAACAGTCAGGTGGATCACCGGCAGCCGGGTTGCATCGGGTAAAGACGACACGAACCCGTCGCTCGTCAGCCAGTGCCTGTATGCAGGCAAAATCACGGGCCAATGCAGGACCTTCAGGATAGTAATAACTGACTTTATAGGGGCCTTGGTAGTCTTCCGGTTGTTTCCGCAGGGGCATACCTTTTTCCAACAGAATACTGACTATGCCTTCAACATTTTCACGGCTATAACCTGAATGGCGTATCCGTTCAGCCCAGGTTTCCGATGGGCAAAGCATGCCATTTCTGACCCAGTAAAATTCTGTACCAAGACTGCAACAGATAAAATGGGGGCTACGTGAAATATAACCTCTGGACTTGCGCCTGGCCGAAACCAAATTTGTTCCGGTGACCCAGCCTGCGAGTATCCCTTTTTCTTTTGCGCAGGACTCAAGATAAGCTTCCAGCAGATCAACGCCCCCCAGTGCCTTTTTATCACTGACTGATGGAATGTATGTTTCGTCAAGATCGCAACACACAATAGTACTAATCACTGTCGGGAGAGGAAATTCAACAGGCCATTTTTCATTTAAAATAGTCATGCAATACCCCGACAACGCTGTCCTGCTCCTGAAGCGACATATGGTTATGCAGCGGAAGATGAAACAATGCAGAATGAATGATTTCAGAGGGGATGAACTGCTCAGGACGTGAATAACCTGTTGCCAGTGGATGTTCCCCGCAATGAGAAAGTATTGGGTAGTAAATATCTAACTCAACCCCTCTTTCACGCGCAAAGGAAAATAAAGCATCACGCTCCCCCTGACAGAAAAGCACGGGGAAAAGATGCCAGGTATTCTGGAATTTCTCAAGCGGTAGCGTTATTTTATGCGCCAGAAACTCCAGCAGCAGATGGTAGCGGGCTGCAAGCAGACAGCGTTTTTTTTCATTATTTTTAAAGTGCCTGAGTTTGATACTGAGCGTGGCGGCCTGCATGTTATCCATGCGGCTGTTTAACCCCCAATTCTGGGCTTTTATATTCTTTTTACCTACAGTAAATCCATGGTAAGAATATTGCCTTGCTATGAGCGCCCGCTCAGGAGATTGCGTCAGTATCGCACCGGATTTGCCGAAGGAACCGATATTTTTGAACGGATTAAAGCTTAGAGTCAGCAGATCACAGCAATTCATGAGTGACCAAATCCCGAAGCACTGTGCCGCATCCACAATAACCGGGATATCGGCCTCGCGGGCTATGCGGTGAATGGCACCAATATAACGGCACGAGCCATAAAGACAGACCGGTAATACCGCTTTTGTTCTGGATGTCCTTAGGCGCAGCACTTCATCCGGATGCATATTGAAAGAGGCATCAATATTTGCGAACACAGGTATGGCTCCGACAGCCATTACCGCATTCTCCGTTGCGGCAAAGGAATTCAGAGGGACAATGACCTCATCACCCGGACTCACACCGACTGATTTCAGTGCGATCATTAATGCATCAGTTCCACTACTGGTGGCAATGCAAGTATGCGCACCATAATACGATCTTATTGTTTCTTCTATTTTCGCAGTATAAGGTCCGTTGGTAAAATATCCGCTTTCAATGATTTCTGAAATGATGTGCCGGCATTCCTGCCGCTCCAGACGCGAGTTCAGTCTGGAGAGAGGGAAAAATGCTATATGTCCGGACTCATCATATTCGTTTTCATCATTAATCTTGTGGTAAATATCTTTAAATCGCTCCTGTAGTTCATTTTCCGTTAATGCGCTGAAAACCATTTCATTTAAAACGCTGATATCCTCAACCCTTTCCATAAACACCTCCATTTGATGTGGGTAAAAAAGTCAAGCACGCCAGGAGAATATCTCACATTAATCTTGAAAATAGGTGATGGCAGTCACGAACATACAATATTTCTAGTGATTTATGTCATATTTAAAATTATTGCTACAATAAATTGACCTGCTTTAATCGATAAGTGAAAATCATGGTCTTTTGAATACTGTAAAGATGATCACACGATCTGACATGTGACCTGTAGGAAGATCTGTTGGCGGTGAGTTTGTAGGGAGACCGATACCGTCACCTTAGTGCTTTTACATTGCGCAAGAGGTATTATTCTGCTTTGGCAATTGTAATGGATTTAACGACCGGACAGTTTCACTTCTTATTGCCAGTCAAATCCCAAAGTACAAAACAGCCTGAACGTAAAATCATTTTCGATATCCAAACTGCCCCCTATCCAACTGGCATCATCTGCTGCGTTACAGCACACCCGCTGGCGCATTGTTGCCACTATAATGGCGGTGGCCTGGCTGGCTCCTTTACTCAGTACNACCCGCGCTCAGCGCGTTATCAATCTGCTGGTGGGGCTGGTGATGTGGGCGATTGCCAGCAAACTGGCATGGCAGGCCGTCTCCGTCTGGTAGCGGGAACTCGCTGGCGAAGCCGGAGTCACTAAATAGCTGCGTCTAATAGCGCTCCACTTTTGCCAGTCCGTGTTTACCGCCCGGGAACGGGCTGACCGTTTTCATAAAGTGGCGTACTTTTTTCAACAGTTGCCACATTGACCGGCACTGATGATTGCGTGTAATGGTATCGTGCAGCGCCTGCCACAGGCGCTCAACATGATTGACCCACGGCGAGTAAACCGGCTGGTAAATCACCCTGAACTTTGGATTCTGTTTCAGCCAGCTCAGCGTTTCACGGCTTTTGTGGATGATATAGTTATCGACAATCAGCGTGATCGTTTTTGCCCGGCGGTAACTCGCTTTCAGGTGCTTAAGCAGGCTGATAAACAGCACCGAACTTTTGCTGTTACCGCCAACGTAACTGACTTTGCCCGTTCCGCTGTGCAGCGCACCCGCCAGGTAATATTTTTCATTTTGACCCGGTGTTACCACGCGTCTTTGCTGCCCGCGCAGTTGCCAGTCAGCACCGATTTTTGGATTGAGGTGGATATCCACTTCATCTTCATAAAATACCGGATGCTCTGCGCTGCATTTGTCCAACGCCTGGCGGATCACCGCCATCTTTTCATCTTTGTGCGGGTCACGGATCCGCAGGGTTGGCGCAGCTCTGCGCCACACCAGCCCGGCAGCGGGCAACCAGCGACGGACGGTTCCTGCATGCAACCGGCAGCCGGTTATGTCTTTAATTTTTATAGCCAACAATTCCGTACTCCAGCGTGAACGCTGATAACCAAAATCGCCGGGAGAGTGCTTTATCAGTTCACGTAACAGAGTGCAGATATGCTCAAATGGCCATCGGCGGGAGCGCCCTGCGGGCAACGATTTCAGACCTTCAACACCGGACAACGTAAACCAGTTAATCCAGCGCCCGACGGATGAACGGGCGCAACAGAGCGTTCTGGCGACGTGGCTGACACGGTTTCCCCGGTGCAACATCAGTATGGCCGTCAGCCTGCGGGCATGATTTTTATCGCGCGTTTTATGGATAGCTTTTCGCATCAGGCGTCGTTCTTCACGGGAAATGGGTGCTATGATCGGCATTGCTCAGTCCGGTTGGTGATTTGTTTTGATTTGGCGATTGATCAGATCGCACAATCCGGGCTGAGTTCCCTCAAAGTGATCTACTATTCCGCGCAGCTATTTAGTATGACGTGCACTTGCACAGTAAAGCAGGTTGGCATCATACTTACGGTGTTCACCAACTATTTGACAGAAACTGATAACAGAATGCATGGAGAACGCAGTGAAGCTGACTAAACTGGCTCTTGCCGCCGTATTGGGATTAGGTACTTTGCCACTGGCAGTACAGGCGGATGAACTACCCAACGGGCCGCATATCGTTACCTCCGGGAAATCCAGCGTGGATGCAACGCCTGATATTGCCACTCTTGCTATTGAAGTGAATGTGTCTGCCAAAGATGCCGTGGAAGCTAAAAAGCAGGCTGACTCCCGCGTACAACAATATTTTGATTTTCTGAATAAAAATGGCATTGATAAGAAGGACGTCAATGCTGCTAATTTGCGCACCCAGCCTGAATACGACTACCAGAAGGACGGTAAGTCGGTGCTGAAAGGTTATCGTGCGGTGCGCCAGGTACAGGTTACGCTGCGTCACCTGGATAAACTTAACGAGCTGCTGGACGGGGCGCTGAAATCAGGCCTGAATGAGATCAGTGGGGTTGAACTGGGCGTGGCTAATCCCGGGCAATATCGTGATAAGGCGCGTCAGGCGGCGATTGAAGATGCGACGAAACAGGCTGGCGAACTGGCGCAGGGCTTTGGCACCAGGTTGGGGCAGATCTACAGTATTCGCTATCACGTAGCCAACTATCAGCCGATGCCGATGGCGCGGATGTATAAAACCGCTGATGCCGCCGTAATGACCTCTGCTGCTCAAACTTACGAGCAGCAGAGTATTCATTTTGACGACCAGGTTGACGTGGTGTTTGAACTGCAACGCAATCCCTGACCGGTAATTCAGGGGCGGCCCTATATCAGCCGGTCGCCCCGTGTTAGCGCGTTAAAACATATCCTGACGCAGCACGCGGTGACCGTGTGCGAGCAGGGCATCGGTGACGTTACGCATCAGACGGCTCTCCGGGGCAAAACGGTGCCAGTAGAGCATACGGCGCTGTAACAGCCCCGGCGTTAAATCAATTAACTCCCCCTCCGCCAGCTCACGCTCAATCTGCAAATGCGGGATCATACAGCAGGTGGTTCCCTGCCGCGCCAGCTGCACAAAGGCTTCCGACGAGTTAACGATATGGCAGGGTACGCTACCCGGCGATAAATCAAAATTTTGCTGTAAAAAGGCCTGATGCATATCATCCAGATGGTCAAATGCGACCGCCGGCGCTTTCAGCAATGCGGATCGCGTCACGCCATTCGGGAAATAGCGGTCAGCAAACTCTTTCGAGCCAACAAACAGATAATCAAGCGCTCCCAGACGGTCAACCAGACAGCTGGGCAGCGGCTGTGGCTGGATACTGACCGCGCCGACCACTTCACCACGGCGCAGGCGTTCCTGAGTGCGGGTTTCATCTTCCACCTGAATATTCAAACGCACCGGCGAATCGGCCAGTACCGTTTTCAGTGCTGGCAGTAGCCAGGTGGCAAGACTGTCGGCGTTGACCGCCAGCGACAGCAGCAGTGGCGTGGTGCCGCCGTTATCATCACCCAGCCACTCCTCTTCCAGCAGTTCAACCTGATGTAACAGTGCCAGCAGCTTTTGTCCCTGCTCCGTCGGGCGTGGCGGTACCGTACGCACCAGCAGCGGCTGGCCGAACATATTCTCCAGTTGTTTAATGCGCTGTGAAACCGCAGACTGGGTAATACACAGTTTTTGCGCCGCACGCTCAAAGCCGCGTTCACGTATTACTGCGTCCAGCGCCTGAAGCGTGCGGTAATCCGGGCGTTTCATTGGTCTTTGTACTCTCTTTCAGGTGTGGTGGGTCACTATGCCATATTTTCTGCCCTTTACGTTGTGCTAATGCCCCTTCAGGAATTAAGCACTTTGTGGGTCAGGTTCCATTACTGCCAACCAAAGAGGCAACTGAACGGTTTTTTTTGCCGGGCTTGCTTTATACTACGCGCACCAAGTTGCAGCACAGGTTTTAAACATATCATGACGCAGGATGAACTGAAAAAGGCCGTAGGCTGGGCCGCGCTTGATTACGTCACGCCGGGCACTGTCGTTGGGGTTGGCACTGGCTCGACGGCCGCGCACTTTATTGATGCACTGGCGTCGATGAAACATCAAATCGAAGGAACGGTCTCCAGCTCGGAGCTGTCTACCGCCAGGCTAAAAGCCTATGGTATTCCCGTCTTTGACCTTAATGAAATTGACGTCCTTTCGCTCTATGTTGACGGTGCCGATGAGATTAACGGCCAGATGCAAATGATCAAAGGCGGCGGCGCGGCGCTAACGCGCGAGAAGATCATTGCTGCGGTAGCCGATCGCTTTATTTGTATTGCTGATGAGTCCAAGCAGGTTGATGTGCTGGGGCATTTTCCGCTGCCGGTGGAAGTGATCCCGATGGCGCGTTCCTACGTTGCGCGCGAACTGGTGAAGCTTGGCGGGCTGCCGGAGTACCGCCAGGATGTGGTGACTGATAACGGCAATATCATTCTCGATGTGCATAACCTCAACATTATTGACCCGATCCGGTTGGAAACGGCGATCAATGCGCTGACCGGCGTGGTCACCGTTGGGCTGTTTGCTGCCCGTGGTGCCGATGTGGCGTTGATTGGCACCGCAAACGGTGTGCAGACCATCAAAAAGTGATCTCTCAGGTGCCGCGTTGGCACCTTCTGTTTCGCTACAAAACAGACAATTTCTTTCAGGGCTAAAATTTAGTGACTTATATCACATTGTGCCCGTCCGCTGCGCGATCCTCCTGATGCAAGGTGTTGCGCCACGATTTTCTGCCGCTTTGTACTGACGCACAGGCTAGCCGTGCTGAAGGCAAGGCAATCGTTTGTATTGCTGCTGGCGTAAATTTTGTTATTTTGGCAGAAGGCTATCTTAATATCCTCACCGGATTTCCTGGTGCAGCAAGGCGACAAGCCAGCGTTTTTCCCAAATCACTGAAGTGAGCGGGGCGGCCAGCGCATCTGTAACAGGAAAAATGAGGGGTATTCAGCCACATCTGAAGTCTGCTAAATAAGGTCGGGAACGGGAAATGGCAAAAGTATCACTGGAGAAAGACAAGATTAAATTCCTGCTGGTGGAAGGCGTGCATCAAAGTGCAATTGATAATCTGCGCTCGGCGGGCTACACCAATATCGAATTTCATAAGGGCGCGCTGGATAGCAATGCACTGAAAGAATCCATCCGCGACGCGCACTTTATCGGACTGCGTTCGCGTACTCATCTCACTGAAGAGATCTTCGCTGCGGCGGAGAAACTGGTGGCCGTTGGCTGCTTCTGCATCGGTACTAACCAGGTGGATCTTGATGCAGCGGCGAAGCGCGGTATTCCGGTGTTTAACGCGCCTTTCTCCAATACCCGATCCGTCGCTGAACTGGTTATCGGCGAGCTGTTGCTGATGCTGCGCGGCGTTCCGGCGGCAAATGCCAAAGCGCACCGTGGACAGTGGCACAAGCTGGCGGTGGGATCCTATGAAGCGCGTGGCAAGAAGCTGGGTATCATTGGCTATGGCCATATTGGCATGCAGCTGGGGGTACTGGCTGAAAGTCTCGGTATGCACGTATTCTTCTATGATATCGAAAGCAAGCTGCCGCTGGGTAATGCCACCCAGGTGCAACAGCTTTCTGATCTGCTGAATATGAGCGATGTGGTAAGCCTGCACGTACCGGAAACCCCGTCCACCCAGAATATGATGGCGGCGGAACAGCTGGCGCAGATGAAGCCAGGCGCGCTGCTGATCAACGCCTCACGCGGTACGGTGGTGGATATTCCTGCTTTATGCAATGCTCTGGCGGAAAAGCACCTGGCGGGCGCGGCAATTGACGTGTTCCCGATGGAACCGGCAACCAACAGCGATCCGTTCAATTCACCGCTGTGTGAGTTTGATAACGTGATCCTGACGCCTCATATCGGTGGATCCACTCAGGAAGCGCAGGAAAATATTGGTATTGAAGTAGCAGGCAAGCTGGCGAAATACTCGGATAACGGCTCTACGCTGTCAGCGGTGAATTTCCCTGAAGCCTCCCTGCCGATGCACGGTGCTAACGCCAGTCGTCTGATGCACATTCATGAAAACCGTCCCGGCGTACTGACGGCGATCAACCAGATTTTTGCCGAGCAGGGCATCAATATCTCCGCTCAATATCTGCAAACCACGCCGCAGATGGGATATGTGGTGATTGATGTGGAAGCGCCGCAGGAGACCGCCGATAAAGCGCTGCAGTTAATGAAGGCGATTCCGGGGACCGTTCGCGCCCGTCTGCTGTACTAAAATGGCATGACAGAGAGGCTGAATCCGCGGCCCTTACCTTCGAGGTAAAGGTCGGGGATCCACTTCGGCGGTTTGAGGGCTACGCATGATAAGGGTTACCATTGCCAAATTTTCGACGGCGTGATCAATGCAGGCAGGGGAACATCCCATTCCGCCACCGGCAGTTTCTCCACCTGCTGACAGTCATGCGCCAGCCCCACCGGTAAAAAACCGTGCTGCTGCCAGTGCTGCAACGTCCTGTCGTAAAACCCTCCGCCCATGCCTAAGCGCTGTCCAGCGCTATCAAACGCCACCAGCGGCACCATCACCACGTCCAGCTCGCTCAGCGGCAACAGGTGACGAATATCCAGCGGCGGCTCCGGGATGCGCAGACGGTTAATTTTCAGTTCGGTCTGACGGTCGTAGTGCATAAACAGCAGGTTACCCCGCGAGAACGGATGCAGCACCGGCAAATAAACATGCTGCTGACGCTGCCAGAGCCGGGCTATCAGCGGGTGTGTATTGAGTTCACCATCGACGGAAAGAAACAGCGCAATGTTTTTCGCCTGTCGTATTGGGGAAAAATTCAACGCCTTTTCAGCTGCCTGCACGGCGGCAAGCTGTTGCTGTTCATTACTAAGCAGGCGGCGCAGGCGGCGGATGTGGTGACGGATATCCTGACGGTCGCGCATATCGGGCTTCATATAAAGGGGGCATCTCCGGTACGGGACTGTCCACGTTGATGGCAGAGCCGGCGGATTCGGTGTGCCGTGCAGGCTTAACGCGGATTATTTTACAGAGAGTGCAGATTGCCGGGTGGTGCAGAACCTGTCAATGACTGGGTAGAGCAGAAATAAAATGGAATCTCCGAGATGCCGCCGCAGGCTGTAACCCTTGAACCCTTGGTTCAAGGTGAGCATGCCGTCGCAACCATCAGGTTTCTCGGACGGACCGAGCATACACACAGGTTACAGAGCACCACACTCTGTTTGGTATGAAATATCGGCTCAGGGGACTGGCCCGCTTGCAAACACCTCAGAGAAATTTTGTGCTTCAACGTCACTCTATCACAGCTAACGCTAAAGTGTTATTCGAAGTTCGTTCCGGTACGTTCAGTAATACGACCCTGTTCAAGCAACGCCTGTTCAATGGTCTGTTGCAGCATGCGAATACGCTGTTCCATATTTGACGCATAGTCACGGGTTTTGACTTTTTCCTGCGCCAGTTCATGGCAAACGTTCAGTGCAGCAATAAACACTAATTGCTCGGTATTAGTGACTCTAGTGCGAACTTTTAAGTCCTGCAACCGTTGATTGAGGTCTTCAGCAGCCAGGTTCAGCGCATCTTGCTGTTCCGGCGGACAATTTACTCGTAATGAACGGCCAAAAATTTGAAGATCTACCGGTTGTGCAGACATGCCACCTTCCTGACTGATTACTGTACCCGCAATCATCCTTACCGCTCAAGGGTTTGGAACGGGAGTCACTATAACTACCCCAAATATAAGAAACAACCCCTTTCTGGAATCATCGAGGCACCTGGTGGTAGCATAACACGAACTTATCCAGCCAACGACGGCCAAAACGTATGTCACTAACCAATACCACGCCGGGTTACAACGCTCTGGCCGCAGTACTCACACAGCAGGGAGTCGGCATGACTCCTGCAGAAATGCATGGCCTGATCAGCGGCTTAATCTGCGGCGGCAGCGCCGGGCGCTGGCAAACTCTGGCGCACGATCTGACCAATGAAGGCATGGCCTGGCCACAGACGCTGGCTCAGCCTTTGCAGCAGTTGCACGATGCAACAGCTGATTCGTTGGACGATGATGGTTTTCTTTTCCAGCTTTTGCTGCCGGAAGACGATGACATCAGCGTATTCGACCGCGCCGATGCGCTTGCCGGCTGGGTAAATCACTTCCTGTTGGGGTTAGGCGTTACGCAGCTAAAACTCGACAAAGTGAAGGGTGAAACCGGAGAAGCGATCGACGATCTACGCACTATTGCCCAGCTCGGTTATGATGAAGATGAAGACCAGGAAGAGCTGGAGCAGTCGCTGGAAGAGGTCATTGAGTATGTGCGCGTGGCGGCATTACTGTGCCACGATACCTTTACCCGGGTGGTCGCACCCACCAACGTCGAGATGAAAAAACCGACGCTGCATTAAGCGCAACCCGCCGTCAGTGGTGATTTAACGAATTTGCATTCAGGAGGTTGAATGACCCAGCAAGAGTTTTTGCGCCGCCGCCAGGCGCTGTTAGCGAAAATGGCTCCGGCCAGCGCGGCATTGATTTTTGCCGCCCCGGAAGTGACTCGCAGCAACGACAGTGAGTACCCTTACCGGCAGAACAGTGATTTCTGGTACTTCACCGGTTTTAACGAACCAGACGCATTGCTATTGCTGATAAAAAGCGCAGACAATCATCATCACAACGTGTTGTTTAACCGCCAGCGTGACCTCAAGGCGGAAATCTGGTTTGGACGCCGCCTTGGGCAGGAGGCTGCACCCGCAAAGCTGGCGGTTGACCGTGCGTTGCCCTGGGATGATATCGCAAACCAGATCCACCTGTTGCTGAATGGACTGGACGTTATCTATCACGCACAGGGGCAGTACGCTTTTGCTGACGGCATCGTCTTCAGCGCGCTGGAGAAACTGCGTCGGGGTTCACGCCAGAATCTCTCTGCCCCCGCCACGCTCACCGACTGGCGTCCATGGGTACATGAACAGCGTTTGATTAAGTCCGCTGAAGAGCAGGCCGTATTGCGTGAGGCCGGGCGCATCAGCGCGCTGGCCCATACGCGAGCCATGCAGCAGTCGCGCCCCGGTATGTACGAGTATCAGCTGGAGGGGGAAATCCAGCACGAATTCAACCGCCACGGCGCGCGTTTCCCCTCCTATAACACCATTGTCGGCGCGGGTGAAAATGCCTGCATCCTGCACTACACCGAAAACGAAAGCCAGATGCATGATGGTCAGCTGGTACTGATAGACGCCGGCTGTGAACTTAAAGGTTACGCCGGGGATATCACGCGTACTTTCCCGGTAGGCGGCAAGTTCAGCGCTCCGCAGCGCGCCGTCTACGATATCGTGCTGGCTTCCCTTAACCGCGCGCTGGAACTGTACCGTCCTGGCACCAGCATCCGCGAGGTGACGGCGGAAGTGGTGGAAATGATGGTCAGCGGACTGGTTAAACTGGGGATCATGCAGGGCGACGTTGATACGCTGATTGCTGAAAATGCCCATCGTCAGTTCTTTATGCACGGCCTGAGCCACTGGCTCGGGCTGGACGTGCATGACGTTGGGCACTACGGAGTTGACCGTGACCGCATTCTGCAACCGGGGATGGTGCTGACTATTGAACCCGGTTTATATATCGCCCCGGACGCTGATGTACCGGCAGAGTATCGCGGTATTGGTATTCGTATCGAAGATGACATCCTTATTACCGCCGACGGTAATGAAAACCTGACGGCCTCGGTGGTAAAAGATGCCGATGAAATCGAAGCACTGATGGCGGCAGCGAAACAGCCATGAGCATCATTATTGCAGGGGGGGGGATGGCCGGAGCCACGCTGGCGCTGGCTATTTCTCATCTAACCCAGGGAGAGCTGGCGGTAACGCTGGTTGAAGCTACCGCTCCTGCCAGTCGCGCCCATCCGGGCTACGACGGGCGCGCAATCGCGCTGGCTGAAGGCACCTGTCAGCAGCTGGCCGCGATTGACCTCTGGCCGTTACTGGCCCCCGTAGCCACCGCCATTACTCACGTTCACGTCAGCGATTGCGGCCATGCCAGCTTTGTTTCGCTCGACGCTGCCGACTATGGCGTAGCGGCGTTAGGCCAGGTAGTGGAACTGCATGAGGCCGGGCAACGGCTGTTTGACCGTCTTCAGCAGGCACCTGGTATAACGCTGCGCTGTCCGGATAAGGTCGCCCGGGTTGAACGCTCACAGAATGGCGTCAGTGTGGTACTGTCCAGCGGCGAACGGCTCGATGGTGAATTGCTGGTAGCGGCGGACGGAGCACGTTCTCAGGTTGCAGCGAATTGCGGTATGCAGTGGCAAAACGCGAATTACCAGCAGGTGGCGGTCATTGCCAACGTATCTACCGAGCTGGCGCATCAGGGGCGGGCTTTTGAGCGCTTTACCGCTCACGGCCCGCTGGCGCTGCTGCCAATGTCGGACGGCCGCAGTTCGCTGGTATGGTGCCATCCGCTGGCAGAGAAAGCGCGGGTGGATAGCTGGAGCGATGATGAATTCCTTACGCGCCTGCAGCGCGTCTTTGGCTGGCGGCTTGGGCGGTTGACTCAGGTGGGGCAACGGCACAGTTATCCGCTGCAGTTGCAGACCGCAACTCAGCATGTTTCTCATCGTCTGGCGCTGGTCGGTAATGCCGCTCAGACCCTGCATCCCATCGCCGGCCAGGGGTTTAACCTGGGGATGCGTGACGTGATGTCGCTGGCAGAAACGCTGGCGACGTCCTGGCACAGCGGGCAGGGCGTGGGTGACTATGCCACGCTACAACATTACCAGCAGCGCCGTCAGCCGGACGCCCGGGCCACCATCGGCATTACCGATGGGCTGGTGAGAATTTTTGCTAACCGCTATGCGCCGCTGGTGATCGGGCGCAATCTGGGACTGATGGCGATGGATAATATGCCGTCGTTACGAAATTTGCTTGCCGAGCGAACGCTGGGCTGGGTTAAGCGTTGAGGAGAAAGCAGTAATGCAAAGCTATGATGTGATCGTCGCCGGAGGCGGTATGGTCGGGCTGGCGGTGGCCTGTGGTTTACAGGGCAGCGGACTGCGCGTGGCGGTGCTGGAGCGTGAGCAGCCGGCCGCGCCCGCCAGCGATGCGCCGCCCGCACTGCGTGTATCTGCGATAAATGCCGCCAGTGAACGTTTACTCCAGCATCTTGGCGTCTGGAGCCAGGTTCTGAGCATGCGCGCCAGCGCTTATCACGGGATGGAAGTCTGGGATCGCGACAGTTTCGGTCATATCGCCTTTGACGATGAGCAGCAGGGGCTGGCGCATCTCGGCCATATCGTCGAAAACCGGGTTGTCCATCAGGCGCTGTGGCAACGAGCACAAAGCCTGAGCGATATCACGCTGATTGCCCCGGGCGAGCTGCAACAGGTGGCCTTTGGCGATAACGAAGCTTTCGTGACCTTGCAGGATGGCAGCATGATGACCGCCCGCCTGCTGGTGGCGGCAGACGGGGCTAACTCCTGGCTGCGTAACAAAGCCGATATTCCACTTGCCTTCTGGGACTATCAGCACCATGCGCTGGTAGCCAATATCCGCACGGAAAATCCCCATCAGTCGGTGGCGCGTCAGGTGTTTCACGGTGACGGCATTCTGGCCTTTTTACCGCTCAGCGATCCGCACCTTAGCTCCATCGTCTGGTCGTTGTCGCCACAGGAATCTTCACGCCTGAAGGAGATGCCGGAGGCGCTGTTTAATCAGCAGCTGTCGGTGGCTTTCGATCTGCGCCTTGGCCTGTGCGAGCTGGCCAGCGAGCGCGAAACTTTCCCGTTAATGGGGCGTTACGCGCGCAGCTTTGCTGCCCATCGTCTGGCGCTGGTCGGCGATGCTGCCCACACCATTCATCCGCTGGCCGGGCAGGGGGTTAACCTTGGCTTTATGGATGCGGCGGAACTGATTGGCGAAGTGCGCCGCCTGCACCAGCAGGGCAAAGATATCGGTCAGCACCTTTATCTGCGCCGCTACGAACGCAGC
Source organism: Erwinia pyrifoliae DSM 12163 (assembly GCF_000026985.1). Taxonomy (NCBI): domain Bacteria; kingdom Pseudomonadati; phylum Pseudomonadota; class Gammaproteobacteria; order Enterobacterales; family Erwiniaceae; genus Erwinia; species Erwinia pyrifoliae. Next base: position 3,243,126 of record NC_017390.1, on the reverse strand, counting down.
CGCAAACACAGCGCCGCAGTCATGCTGGCCAGCATGCAGGGGTTCCGCGAACTGTTTGACGGCAACAATCCGGCGAAAAAATGGCTGCGTGATATTGGCCTGGCGCTGGCTGATAACCTGCCGGGAGTTAAGCCACGGTTGTTGAAACAGGCGATGGGCCTGCACGATTTGCCCGACTGGCTGCGCTAGCGCCGTGTGCTTGCAGGGGGGCTTCTGCCTGATGCCTTTCATTTAAGATGATCGGCATTGTGTGCAAAAGAGGGACGTTTTCATGTGCAGGCGGTCGTCTCCGCATCCTGCATTGCGCCTGATAAGCAACGAGTACTTTATGAAGGAGATGAACGGGATCGGTGTGATAATGCAGCGGCTTTTCTCGATCCTTTCGATTGTGTGATGACTGAAACGAGAAAAGCCACCGCGAGGGTGGCTTTTCCGGTACTAACTGTACGCTCAGGTCCGAAGAAATCTGAGCCTTGATAAAAATATACTAACAAGTATTGACGATAGGGTCAATAGCCTCGGCTATTGGCACCGGAGCCTTTCATGAACGTCGAAGACTATATTTCCGCCGATCGCCTGAAAGTTTACATTGACGTGCTTAAATTGAAGCCGGACGAAGCGCTGGGCGGGTACAACTGGAACAAGGCGCTGTGCAGTGCGATGCAGCCCCTGATGCACTGCCTTGAGATTACGCTGCGTAACAGTATAGATTATGCCATCCGTCATAACCCACCTCCCGGTGCGGTAAACCTGTGGCGCACTGATGCCAACTGGATATTTGACTTGCCGCGTTATATGGGTGACAAAGCCTGGATCCGTCAGGGAAAGCGATACGCGCTGGATCGGCAAGGCAACATCCGCTACCGCCGCGGCATGCCGGTTTACGACAGGACCGCCTGGGAAGAGGACTGTATACGGAAAGTCTCGAAACGCATAACGGATGCAGGAAAGGCGGTGACGGCTGAGCGCGTCATCTCCGGGCTGGACTTCGGCTTCTGGACCAAGTTTCTGACGCCGGAATATGACGAGCCCCGCAACCGCAGCCTGCTGTGGCCGCACCTGATCGCAGATGTCTTTTCCGGCAAGCCGCCGGGCACGCCACACCATATCATCGCGCGTAAGTTCAGCCGTATCCGCGAGCTGCGTAATCGTCTGGCACATCATGAAGCCATTTGGAAATTTCAGTATGCAGATCCTTCTACAGGAAAACCGGACTATCGTCGCCCCGTGTACGGTACTAACGCTTCACTTCACCTTCTTCTGATGGCCTGGCGTGACACGCTGGAAGCCTTATCCTGGGTGAGTCCGGCACGTTATGCCGCATTTCTGGCGGAGGGACATCACCGGCGCTTCGAAACGCTGGCCACCGCAGACGGTCTGTACAGTTTTACCGGCAGGGAACAGATAAGCAGCAGCCTGGACGTCAGTGGTAGCCGGGAAATCAGGTCGCTGCTTTCCGGCTTGCGGCAGCAGAGGGTCATCCGCCTTACGGATCGGGGCTGCATTGTGGCAGTGATCGGCCCGGATTTCATTCGTCTTTGAGTCACAGAGTTGATATTCAGATAGCAGTTATATTGACGCCCCATTTTCGCACATCGTTTGAAATATTCTAATTCCACGCAATCATTCGCATTAGTTTAAATAATGCTACTGGCGCATCTGCCCAGTCATTTTTTATTAAATATGCGCCTGTCATCTATTTTTAAACTGCATTTTAGACGGTTATTTACCATTTATGTGCGTCAATTCGCGTTTTCCCAGTGCAAAAAGCTGGAAGCTCAACGGCGGTGCATTTTGCCTTAGCCCGGACTCGGCCTCGTTTACCTTATGGTTAATGGGCAAATTCAATGATAAGTTCGGAACAAGGATAACGTTTGCGTCAGGCCGCTGGTGGCGGCAACAGGCGCTATCAGCAACCGGAAATCAGCGACAGGAATAATATGACTCAGCAAACCCCGTTATTCGCACAGCACCAGGCCAGCGGCGCAAGGATGGTGGATTTTCACGGATGGATGATGCCGCTGCACTACGGTTCGCAAATGGATGAACACCATGCGGTACGCCGCGATGCCGGTATGTTCGACGTCTCTCATATGACCATTGTCGATCTTCGTGGCGCACGCACGCGCGAATTTCTGCGCTATCTGCTGGCAAATGATGTCGCCAAACTGACCCGGCCGGGCAAAGCCCTGTATACCGCGATGCTGAACGCCTCCGCCGGGGTGATCGACGATCTGATCGTCTACTTTATCAGCGAAGATTTTTTCCGCCTGGTGGTGAACTCGGCAACCCGCGAGAAGGATCTGGCGTGGGTAGCAGAGCATGCGGCCGTGTACGGCGTGGAGTTGACCGAGCGTGACGATCTGTCGCTGATCGCCGTGCAGGGGCCGAACGCGCAGTGCAAAGCGCAACGCGTATTTGATGATGCCCAGCGTGATGCTGTCAGCGCGATGAAACCCTTCTTTGGCGTGCAGGCGGGTGAACTGTTTATCGCCACCACCGGCTATACCGGCGAACCGGGTTATGAAATCGCTTTGCCGAATGAACAGGCGGCTGAACTCTGGCAGCAGCTGCTGGCCGCCGGAGTTCAGCCTGCCGGCCTTGGCGCACGCGATACGCTGCGCCTGGAGGCCGGTATGAACCTGTACGGACAGGAGATGGACGAGACGGTTTCCCCGCTGGCCGCCAATATGGGCTGGACCATCGGTTGGGAACCGTCAGACCGCCAGTTTATCGGGCGCGAGATGCTGGAGCTGCAGCGCGCCAAAGGCACGGAGCGGCTGGTCGGTCTGATCATGACCGAAAAAGGCGTGCTGCGCAACGAACTCCCGGTGCGCTTCAGCGATGCCGACGGCAACATGCTTGAAGGCGTTATCACCAGCGGTTCGTTCTCTCCGACGCTGGGGTGCAGCATTGCCCTGGCCCGCGTCCCGGCCGGCATTGGCGACCAGGCGGTGGTGCAAATCCGCAACCGCGCCATGCCGGTCACCGTGACCAAACCTGTTTTTGTCCGCGCCGGAAAACCGGTAACGAACTAATTTTGTCTCCCGGAGATATGTCAATGAGCAATGTACCGAATGAACTGAAATACCGCGACAGCCATGAATGGGTGCGCCAGGAAGCGGATGGCAGCTACCGCGTGGGGATCACCGAGCATGCACAGGAGCTGCTTGGCGACATGGTGTTTGTCGATTTGCCTGAAGTGGGTAATCACTATAGCCAGGGCGATGACTGCGCCGTGGCGGAATCGGTAAAAGCCGCTTCGGATATTTATGCTCCGCTCAGTGGCGAAATTATCGAAGTCAACAGCGCGCTGGCATCAGAGCCGGAGCGCGTCAACAGCGGCCCGTACGGTGACGGCTGGCTGTTCCGCATTAAAGCGAGCGACGAGAGCGAGCTGGCAACCCTGCTTAACGCTGCGGCTTACCGGGCAGCGATCGCCGAATAGCTTTTGTCACCACCGGCGCGGGGTGAACTCCCGCGCTCCGTCTTACCCGTCCGATGCAGGATTTACCGCCCATGACCCAGAAACTCAGCCAGCTTGAACATCACGGTGCCTTTATTGAGCGCCATATCGGACCGTCGCAGGAGCAGCAGCAAGCCATGTTGCACGCCATTGGCGCTGCGTCTCTGACCGATCTGATTGCCTCGATTGTGCCCGCCGACATCCAGCTTCCCGGCCCGCCGCCGATTGGCGAAGCGCTGACCGAGCATCTGGCGCTGGCCGAGTTAAAGGCGATTGCGGCACAAAATCAGCGCTACAAATCCTGTATTGGCATGGGTTACACCCCGGTTCTGACGCCGCCGGTTATCTTGCGCAACATGCTGGAAAATCCCGGCTGGTACACCGCCTATACCCCTTATCAACCTGAAGTTTCCCAGGGGCGTCTTGAGGCGTTGCTTAACTTTCAGCAGCTAACCCTGGATCTGACCGGGCTGGATATTGCCTCCGCCTCACTGCTGGACGAAGCGACCGCTGCCGCCGAAGCGATGGCGATGGCGAAGCGGGTCAGCAGGCTGAAAAACGCCAACCGCTTCTTTGTGGCCGATGATGTTCATCCGCAGACGCTGGACGTGGTGCGTACCCGTGCGCAAACCTTCGGTTTTGACGTGCTGGTGGATAAAGCGGAGAAAGTGCTGGAGCTGGAAGATATTTTCGGCGTGCTGTTGCAGCAGGTGGGAACCGGTGGCGAAGTCCATGACTACGGTGCGCTGATTGCCGCGCTGAAGAGCCGCAAAGTGGTGGTGAGCGTGGCCGCCGACCTGATGACGCTGGTTCTGCTGCAGTCGCCGGGTAAGCAGGGGGCTGATATTGTCTTTGGTTCCGCACAGCGCTTCGGCGTACCGATGGGCTACGGCGGCCCGCACGCGGCCTTCTTTGCCGCGCGTGATGAACACAAACGCTCGATGCCGGGGCGCATTATCGGCGTCTCGCGTGATGCGGCGGGCAACAGCGCACTGCGCATGGCGATGCAGACGCGTGAACAGCATATCCGCCGTGAAAAAGCCAATTCCAACATCTGTACCTCACAGGTGCTGCTGGCCAATATCGCCAGCCTGTACGCGGTGTTTCATGGCCCGGCTGGCCTGAAGCGTATTGCCAGCCGCATCCACCGTCTGACCGATATCCTCGCCTCCGGCTTACAGCAGGGCGGCTTGAAGCTGCGTCATTCCAGCTGGTTTGACACTCTGACGGTGGAAGTAGCGGATAAAGCGGCAGTGCTCGACCGCGCACTGAGTTTTGGCGTCAATCTGCGTAGCGACCTGTTGAACGCGGTCGGCATCACGCTGGATGAAACCACCACCTGTGAGGATGTGATGGCGCTGTTCTCAATCCTGCTCGGCGCGCAGCACGGGTTAAGCATTGAGGCGCTGGATGCCGACGCAAACGCCATCCCTGCCGCCATGCTGCGCCAGGACGCTATCCTCACCCATCCGGTGTTTAACCGTCATCACAGTGAAACCGCGATGATGCGTTATATGCACAGCCTGGAACGCAAAGACCTGGCGCTGAATCAGGCGATGATCCCGCTGGGGTCCTGCACCATGAAACTGAACGCGGCAGCAGAGATGATCCCGATCACCTGGCCGGAATTCGCCGAGCTGCACCCGTTCTGCCCGACAGAGCAGGCGGCGGGATATCTGCACATGATCGGCCAGCTCTCACAGTGGCTGGTGCAGCTGACCGGCTACGATGCGCTCTGTATGCAGCCAAACTCCGGTGCACAGGGCGAATATGCCGGGCTGCTGGCCATCCGGCGTTATCACGAAAGCCGTAATGAATCTTCTCGCCATATCTGCCTGATCCCCGCTTCGGCACACGGGACAAACCCGGCTTCGGCGCAGATGGCAGGGATGACGGTGGTGGTGGTCGCCTGTGATAAACAGGGCAATATTGACCTGCACGACTTACGCAATAAGGCCGCACAGGCGGCGGACGCGCTCTCCTGCATCATGGTCACCTACCCGTCAACTCACGGCGTGTACGAAGAGACCATTCGTGAAGTCTGCCAGATCGTCCACCAATTCGGTGGCCAGGTTTATCTCGACGGTGCCAATATGAACGCCCAGGTGGGCATCACCACGCCGGGTTATATCGGCGCGGATGTGTCGCACCTTAACCTGCATAAGACCTTCTGCATTCCCCACGGCGGCGGTGGGCCGGGCATGGGGCCGATCGGCGTTAAGGCGCACCTGGCACCGTTTGTGCCGGGGCACAGCGTTGTGCCGCTTGCAGGGGTACTGACCACCCAGGGAGCCGTTTCCGCCGCGCCGTTCGGTAGCGCCTCGATACTGCCTATCAGCTGGATGTATATCCGCATGATGGGCGCGGAAGGGTTGAAGCAGGCCAGCTCGGTGGCGATCCTCAACGCCAACTATATTGCCCGCCGCCTGCGGTCGGCGTATCCGATTCTGTATGCCGGGCGCGATGGCCGCGTGGCGCACGAATGTATTCTGGATATCCGTCCGATCAAAGAGCAGACCGGTATCAGCGAGCTGGATATCGCCAAGCGCCTGATCGACTACGGTTTCCATGCGCCCACCATGTCATTCCCGGTAGCGGGCACCCTGATGGTGGAACCAACCGAATCCGAAAGCAAAGTTGAACTGGACCGCTTTATTGATGCGATGCTGGCGATCCGCAATGAAATCGACCGCGTGGCAAACGGCGAATGGCCCGCTGCCGATAACCCGCTGGTCAATGCACCGCATACCCAGATGGATATTGTCGGCGAGTGGAGTCACCCCTATACGCGTGAGCTGGCGGTGTTCCCGGCCGGTAGTGCAAATAAATACTGGCCAACGGTGAAACGCCTGGATGATGTATACGGTGACCGCAATCTGTTCTGCTCCTGCGTACCGTTAAGCGAATACCAGTAACCCTTGCCGATGCAAACTGCTGTATAAGGGTTGAGCCGTTTTTACGCTCAACCCTTTTCTCATTGAGGCCACACTATGCATATTGCTTTGGTCACCGGAGCCAGTCGCGGCACAGGCCGGGCGACCGCGTTACTGCTGGCACGTTGCGGCTGCCATTCCGATGCAGCGTGGTGGTCAGCCGTCAGAGATCGCCCACGCCATCGCCTGGCTGCTTAGTGATGACGCCTCGCATATTACCGGGTCGATCGTTGATGCAGCGGGAGGACGATGAAAGGCAGCGCCGGTGAGCACCGCTGTTCAGGATAAGCTATGCCAGCAGATAAAGGGCTGAACGCAGCCAGCTCTCTGTCTGACAGGAAGCATGCTACAGCAACCAGCCCTTAGCCTGCGCGTCATCCAGATGCTTTTTCAGGTGGCACCATAATTCCGGCCACTGGCTGGCCAGCTGCACATTTCGCGCTTCGACCTGTTGCAGACGGATGCCATTTTCGCGCCAGCTCTGGCCCTCATTATGCAGGTTAAGCATAATCGGTAGCGCACGGTCAAGCATATTGGCAAAGCGTGCATCAATGCTTTCTCCCGCTTCATACTCATCCCATAACGCGCGAAAGCGCTGCTTCAGCCCATCGGGCAGCAGGCCAAATATGCGCTCTGCGGCAGCCACTTCCTGCTGCTGAATCGCCTCGCGCGCGGCGATGTCGTAAACCATCACGTCACCGGCATCAATTTCCACCACGTCATGCAGCAGCGCCAGCTGTATCACATGCGGGAGATCCACGGCTTCCGGAGCAAAGGGCGCGAGGCTCATCGCCGCCATTGCCAGATGCCAGCTATGCTCGGCGGAGTTTTCCTGGCGGGCGTTGTTTAGCAGGCAGGTACGACGCTCCACGGCTTTCAGCTTATCCAGCTCTATCAGGAACTGCACTACCTCTGTCATCGCGCCAAAATCTAAGGGTGTTGCCCTGTCAGACATTTACCGATCTCACTTATGTTCCGGAAAAAGTGGTCAATATTGTAGGGTAAACGATTGCGTAATTCTCGTGAGAATTTGTACAGAAAAGTGAAATGCTATATTTTAGCGTACAAGTGTACCCTGAAGATATTCTCACCCAGGATAGACGTGATGCATTTTCCGTTGCGGCATGCTGCGGTGACGAAGCCTGCTAAGTAAGGATGTGGGAAATGATGGCTAAAGAGAAAGTTGTGACGACGGATTATTCGCTGGCGGAAGAAGTTGCCAACAGCATCACCCATGCGGTCGGCTGCCTGCTGGGTATCATCGGTTTAGTCTTCATGTTGAGACAGGCGCTTGATGCCGGCGCTGACACACTGGCCATCGCCAGCTACAGCCTGTATGGCGGCACGATTATCCTGCTGTTTCTGGCTTCTACGCTGTATCACGCCATCCCGGGAGAACGGGCAAAGTTTTGGCTTAAAAAACTCGACCATTCGGCCATTTATCTGTTGATTGCCGGAACCTATACGCCGTTTCTGCTGGTTGGGCTGAAGTCGCCGCTGGCACACTGGCTGATGGCGATAATCTGGGGGCTGGCGCTGATTGGGGTCATCTTTAAGCTGGCGTTTGCCCACCGTTTTGCGGCGCTTTCCCTGGTCACCTATATCCTGATGGGCTGGCTGTCGGTGATCGTGCTGTATCAGATGGTGATGCGCCTGCCGGCAGGCAGCGTCTGGCTGCTGGCTGCCGGCGGGATAATTTATTCTCTCGGGGTGATTTTCTATGTCGCCAGGCGCATCCCTTTCAACCATGCAATCTGGCATGTTTTTGTACTCGGTGGCTCGCTTTGCCATTTTTTCGCTATCTATTTGTATCTCACGCCGCAGTGATCATCCTGCGGTGATCTCGTAGGGCAGAGGCTGGATCGCCAGCTGGCCGCCCTCATCCCCCTGCACGCGCAGCACGGTATCGGCAGCCAGATCGTTGTTCAGCACCGCCTGTACCCAGACGTCACCATTGTCGAGCTGGCAGGCGGCAAGAATGGTGCCGGTGCGCCGCCAGTTTTCGCCCATTTTCATCTCCAGCGCCTCGTTTGCCAGCGGCACGACGCCAGCTTTACCGGCCAGCCAATAGAGCGCGCGTTTATTGGCACCACGGAATTTGGCACGCGCTACCATCTCCTGCCCGGTGTAACAGCCTTTTTTGAAGCTGATCGCCTCCAGCGCCTGCAGGTTGGTGGCCTGCGGGATAAACTGGGCGCTGGTAGCCGCGTCGATAATCGGCAAACCGGCTTCGATATCCAACGCCCGCCACTGGGCGCTGTCGTTAAACCGGGCTTCACCCGCCAGCGTGTCAGCGATGCCGGCGGCTTTTTCTGCCGTTGTTACCAGCAGAAAGCGCTCGGCAGGCAGGCTGAACCACAGTAGCGTGCTGTTATCCTGCTGTACCACCGGAGATGCCGCATCCGGCAGCGTGCTGAACAGGTTCGCCAGCGCGGCACGCGCCTGGAAACCCGCCACGCCAAGCAGCACGGATTCATCATCGGCGGTAAGGGAAATTTTGGCAAACACCGCATACTTTTTCAGCTCGCTCAGTTGGTTATCAAGCAGGCTGCGGCGCTCAATGTAGGCCAGGCCGTCGGCGCGGTGGAACAGACGCAGATTGCTCCACATCTTGCCTTTGGCATCACAGTGCGCGGCAGGGCTATGCTGGTTGGGGGGCAGGGCGGCGACATCCAGCGTCACCTGGCCTTGCAGATAGCTGATATGGTCCGCACCGCTGGCATTCACCAGCGCCCATTCTTCCAGTGAAATCAGCGTCAGCGGCAGACGAGTCGATGCCACCGGTTGACGAGGCGGGAAAGAAATAGTTGGCATGATTCAGTCCTGAATTAATCAATGTAGTGAAATCTGCTACTCATGTTAAAAGAGCGGCTCCGCTTTGCAACCGGTTTCCGGGTGCTGTGGCACAAATCGCGCGATAATCCGACAACCGCTTACGCGGTTTGCGTGGCATCTCGCACGCTGATGAATAGCGCATCAACAGCGTAGCAAAAAAGCGCTACACTACGTGCCATGTTTGGTTAACCGTTGCTGAGTGACATGGATATTACAAATAAATCACGTATTCACTGGGCATGCCGTCGCGGCATGCGCGAACTGGATATCTCGATCATGCCGTTTTTTCAGTACGAATTTGACTCGCTGAACGATGGCGATAAGCGTCTGTTTGTCCGCCTGTTAGAGAGCGACGATCCGGATCTGTTTAACTGGCTGATGAATCACGGAGAGCCGGCAGATGCGGAGCTGAAAAGGATGGTGTTGCTTATCCAGCAGAGAAATAAACAACGTGGTCCTGTGGCAATGTGAACTGCGTCAGTCAAAGCTGGCACAGCGGCTTTCGCTGCTGCTGCATGGGGCAGTGATGCTGGCGCTGCTACTGCCTGCATGGCCCGCCAGCGCTGGCCTGGTACGGATGCTGTTGCTGGTTTTGGTACTGCTGGAGTGCATACGCAGCCGGCGGCGCATCCGCCGCCGCCAGGGTGATGTCGCCCTGTTGGGCGGACATGCGCTACGCTGGCGGCAGCGCGAGTGGCGCATCCTTTCCCGCCCGTGGCTTACCCGGCAGGCGATCCTGCTGTCACTGCGTGATGCCAAAGGGGAGCGTGAACGGCTGTGGCTGTTCGCCGACGGCATGGCAGACAGTCACTGGCGTCGGTTACGTATGCAGTTGCTGAACAATAAGGAGCAGGGGAATGGATAGCGCCGGCCGCTGGTTGGTTCTGCCAGGCCTGCTTTCCGGCCAGGCAGAACCAACCGTGAACGCTTCACCGATCGCCTGGTGGATGACCAAAGCGTCTGGAGTGACGCAGCCGGAGCAGCCCGGCTACAGGAGTTGCGCCATCTCGGTCAGGATCTGCTCACACCACTGGGCGATACGCTCATCGGTCTGCTCAAACTGGTTGATATCGTCCAGCGCCAGGCCGACAAACCGCTTGCCGTCGGCGGTAAGGGGTTTGTTACTGGTGAACTCATAACCGGACAGCGGCCAGTAACCGACAAACTGCACGCCGGAAGGCGTCAGCACCTCATGCAGCATGCCCAGCGCATCGAGGAACCACTCGCTGTATTCCCCCTGGTCGCCCATGCCATACAGCGCCACGATTTTGCCCTGCAGGTTGAGTCTGGGCAGATCGGTCCAGATCGCTTCCCAGTCTTCCTGCAACTCGCCAAAATCCCAGGTTGGAATGCCAAGGATCAGCAAATCATACTGTTCCATCAGTTCAGGCGAGTCATCTTTCAGGTTGTGCAGCGTGACCAGATCTTCGCCGATAAAGTCGCGAATTTTCTCTGCTGCCATCTCGGTGTAACAGGTGCTGGAGCCGTAAAACAGACCGATTTTCATATAAGTTCTTTAAAATTTCGTGACCACATGGACGAATTGATGCTGTTAAATCCTGGCTTTCAGCGCCCCCGGTTTGACTCGCATAGCACCGATAACCCCGGCGACCAGACAGGCAATACCGGCTAAGGTAAGTAACGGAGGCCACGCCTGGCGCAGCAAGAAAGTATATGCCAACCCGGCAAGAATTTCGAAGACAATCAAAGGCCCCACTAAAACGGTTGGCAAACGTTGACTGGCTTCGTTCCAACAGAGTGCGCCAATCCACGAACAAAGCACGCCAATGGCGAGCATCAGTGGAATAAACACTTCAGGCCGTGGGCCGAACGGCAAGGCAAATACGGTATCAGTGACGCTCAGTTGTCCACAAACGGCGATATAGCCGAGCAGCGCCAGCGGGAACGTGACCACGCCCTGTGCCGTGGCCCAGGTGGCAGGCCGTGTTCCCGGATTCTTGCGCAGCCAGCGAGCGTTACGCAAAGGAAACCACGTCCAGCATCCCACTGCGATAACGGCCAGCGCCAAACCGCTGCCATAACGCCACGGGTCAACCGGTGCCTCGTTCGCCTTTAACTCGGCAATATTGACCAACACCAGCCCCAGCGAAATGACCAACAGCGCCGGGGTTAATTTTCGCCAGGACAGCTGTCCTTCCTCGTGGCCGTAAAACAGGTTGGCCGCCACGGAGATGACCACCGGTAATGTACCAATAATCATGGTTGAGACCGGCGCGCCCGTACGCTGAATGGCGCTGGCCAGACAGAAGTAATACAGCAGGTTGCCAATAACCGTCAGTTTCAACGCCTCCAGCCAGTCTGCGGGGGTTAAACGCCGCAGCCGGCGGCGGTCGAACCAGGCCAGCGGTAACGCAACAAGCCCAAACGCCAGATAACGAGCAGTCGACTGCAGCGCTGCCGGGTAATCCGGTACAATGACCGGCCCGACGAAGATCAGCCCCCACATCATGCCAGCCGCCAGCGCGAACAGAATGCCAATAAACATACCTACTCCATCAATAAAATAAACTCATCGTTAAGGCCGGTGTATTGAACTATTGACCGATATTGACCTATATTAAATGGTGACCCGAATCACTTACCTCGTCCCTCGGCCCACCTTATTTTCCTTAGAGCCATCCAGCAATGATATCAGAGAGGCACATAAATAAGGCATAATAGGCACCTGTCGGCATGACTGCCTGATATTTGGACAGAAATTGAGTGATAAACGCGCTCAACACCATGTTGTCGCGTTTAAGGTGCGGAAAGGGGAAAGTGGTGCAGGATAACGATCTGATTGAGCAATTTCTTGATGCCCTGTGGATCGAGCGCAATCTGGCGCAAAATACCGTGGATTCTTATCGCCTCGATCTGCGCTCACTCGGTGACTGGCTGGCGCACCAGCAGCTGTCGCTGTTGAACGTTGAGGTGTTCAATCTGCAGGAGTTCCTGGCGCAGCGCCTGGAGGGTGGCTATAAAGCCACCAGTTCTGCGCGCCTGCTTAGCGCGATGCGCCGTCTGTTTCAGTACCTCTATCGGGAAAAGCTGCGTGAAGACGACCCCAGCGCGCTGCTTTCCTCACCCAAGCTGCCGCAGCGGCTGCCGAAGGATCTGTCGGAAGCCCAGGTAGAAAGATTATTACAGGCACCATGCCTGGAACAGCCGATTGAACTGCGCGATAAGGCGATGCTGGAACTGTTGTACGCCACCGGTCTGCGCGTGACGGAACTGGTCGGTCTGACCCTGAGTGATATCAGTCTGCGTCAGGGGGTGGTACGGGTGATCGGTAAAGGAAATAAAGAACGCCTGGTGCCGATGGGCGAAGAGGCGGTGCACTGGATCGAGCAGTATATTGAGTATGGCCGCCCGTGGCTGCTTAATGGACAGACGATTGACGTGTTGTTCCCCAGTAACCGCGCGAAACAAATGACGCGTCAAACCTTCTGGCATCGCATCAAACATTACGCCACACTGGCGGGTATCGACAGCGACAAACTGTCACCCCACGTTCTGCGCCATGCTTTTGCAACCCATTTGTTGAACCACGGGGCAGATTTACGTGTCGTACAGATGTTATTAGGTCACAGCGATTTATCAACGACACAGATTTATACCCATGTAGCGACAGAGCGTCTGCGACAGCTGCATCAGCAGCACCATCCACGCGCCTGAATCAGCATTAAAACAGCCCATATGTAAGGCGATAAGGACATAGTTATGAAAAAGCATTACCTGTTACTTTCGGTGATATTAGCCGCAGCCAGTGGTCTGGCGAACGCTGATGATGCAGCGATTCAGCAGTCGTTGAGCAAGCTGGGCTTACAGCAGACCGAGATCCAGCCTGCGCCGCTGCCGGGTTTTAAAACCGTGCTGAGTGAAAGCGGTGTGCTGTACATCACCGATGACGGCAAGCATTTCATCCAGGGGCCGCTTTATGATGTCAGCGGCGGCCGCCCGGTTAACGTCACCAATAAGCTGCTGGAAAAGAAAGTGGACGCGCTGAGTAAAGAGATGATCGTTTACAAAGCGGCGAAAGAGCAGCATGTGGTGACGGTGTTTACCGATATCACCTGTGGTTACTGCCATAAGCTGCATCAGCAGATGGCGGACTATAACGCGCTGGGGATCACCGTACGCTATCTGGCCTTCCCGCGTGAAGGGATGGAAGGCCCGGTAGCGAAAAAAATGAAATCCATCTGGTGTGCCGCCGATCGTAACAAGGCGCTTGATGCGGCAATGAAAGGTGAAGACGTGAAGGCGACCGACTGCAAGATTGACCTTGCACAGCAATTCAAACTGGGCGCCCAGTACGGTATTCAGGGTACTCCGGCCATGCTGTTGCAGGACGGCACGCTGGTCCCTGGCTACCAGGGAGCGCAGGAACTGAAGAAATTCCTTGATGGCCAGAAAAATGGTGACTGATTTTTGTGAACAGTAAAACTGAACTCCGTCGCCGTGAGGCGGCGGACGTTGCCGCACTTCCCGCCGATCTGAACCCGTTATTACGCCGTCTGTACGCTCATCGTGGCGTTTCCTGTGCCAGTGAACTGGAGCGCGGAGCGAAAAATTTGCATCCTTTCCAATCCCTTAGCGGGATTGAAAAGGCGGTCACCCTCTTGCAACACGCGTTAGCCGACAACCAGTGCATTATGATCGTGGGTGATTTTGACGCAGACGGCGCGACCAGTACCGCGCTGGCCGTTCTGTCGCTGCGCGGTATGGGCGCGCAGAACGTCAAATATCTGGTGCCCAACCGCTTTGATGACGGCTACGGTCTTAGTCCTGAAGTGGTAGAGCAGGCGGCGGCACGCGGTGCGCAGCTGATTGTTACCGTCGATAACGGTATCTCATCGCTTGCCGGTGTGGCGCTGGCTCATCAGAAAGGCATTGCGGTGCTGGTTACCGATCACCATCTGCCGGGCGAGATCCTGCCTGATGCGGACGCTATTGTGAATCCTAACCTCAGTGACTGCGCATTCCCTTCGCGCGCGCTGGCGGGGGTGGGGGTGGCGTTTTACCTGATGCTGGCGCTGCGCGCCCGGCTGCGTGACAGCGGCGTGAACGGGTTGCCGAACCTGGCGGAACTGCTGGATTTAGTGGCGCTCGGCACCGTTGCCGATGTGGTGCCGCTGGATGCCAACAACCGCATCCTGGTGTGGCAGGGGCTGAGCCGCATTCGCGCCGGTAAGTGCCGTCCCGGCATTCGCGCACTGCTGGAGATTGCTAACCGCGATGCCCGACAGCTGGCGGCCAGTGATTTAGGTTTTGCTCTTGGTCCACGGCTGAATGCTGCCGGTCGGCTGGACGATATGTCGGTTGGGGTGGCGCTGCTTCTCAGTGAGGATCTTGGGCAGGCGCGGATGCTGGCCAGCGAACTGGATGCGCTCAACCAAACGCGTAAAGAGATTGAGCAGGGAATGCAGTCGGAAGCGCTGGCGCTGTGCAACCGTCTGGAGAACGCCAGCGAAGCGCTGCCGCTGGGCATTGCCATGTATCACCCTGAATGGCATCAGGGCGTGGTGGGTATTCTTGCCTCCCGGCTGAAAGAGCGTTTTCACCGTCCGGTGATTGCTTTCGCTCCGGCAGGGGACGGCATGCTGAAAGGCTCCGGCCGTTCCATTGCCGGGCTGCATATGCGCGATGTCCTTGAGCGGCTGGATACGCGGCATCCGGGGCTGATTGCCAAATTCGGCGGCCACGCGATGGCGGCGGGGTTGTCACTGGAAGAGGCAAAATTTGACGAATTCCGCCAGCGCTTTGCCGATCTGGTCGGCGACTGGCTGGATGCGGAATCGCTACAGGGCGTGGTGTGGTCCGACGGCGAGCTGATGGCGCAGGAGTTAACCTTGCCCACCGCTGAACTGCTGCGTGAAGCCGGTCCCTGGGGGCAGGCATTCCCGGAACCGACCTTCGACGGCAAGTTCAGGCTGCTACAGCAGCGGCTGGTGGGGGAACGCCACCTGAAGGTGATGATAGAGCCTATTGGCGGCGGGCCGTTGCTGGACGGTATTGCTTTTAACGTCGATACCGCGCTATGGCCGGATCCAAGCGTGAAGCAGGTCGAGCTGGCCTATAGACTCGACGTCAATGAGTTCCGTGGCACGCGAAGCGTGCAGCTGATAATCGACCATCTCTGGGCGCTTTAGCTCAGCTGTTTGGGATTACCCCGGTCGGCGGCTGAGCGCCAGCTTCGCGGCAAACAGCAGGAACACGCCGCCAGTGGTGCGATCCAGCCACTTCACAACCTTCTCACGTTTCAGCGCGCCGGACAGTCGGCGCGTACAGCCGATCAGCAGACCCGACCACAGGGTGCCGAGCATTATATGGATCAGTACCAGTCCAAAGCTCCACAGTATTGGCGAATGTCCGGCTGGAATAAATTGCGGCAGGAAGGAGACGTAGAAGATACCGACCTTCGGATTCAGCAGGTTGCCAAAAAAGCCGCGCAGAAACCAGTTCTGTTCACCCGGTGCCAGTCTGACTGCGCCCATCTGGCTGCGTGGTTTTAACAGCATTTGCATACCCAGCCAGGCGAGATACGCGGCACCGCACCATTTCAGCAGGCTGTAGGCCAGTTCAGAGACGGCAAGCAGTGCGCCCAGTCCGAAGGCGACAGCGGTCGCCCAGGCCAGACAGCCAGCATTAATCCCCAGCTGAGCCTCGATTGCTTTGCGCGTTCCTTCTGCCGTCGAAGTGCGTAAAATCAGCGCCGTATCCAGCCCCGGCGTCAGGGTTAGCAGAGCAGCAGCAAGGGTAAAGGCCAGCAGGGCATCGGTGACAGACATCCCGGTTCTCCATTTCATGGCGGCACGGCCAGGCAAAGCGTGTTCAATACTACAAACCGCGCGCTATTTCAGTTAAACTGCATGGTTACATTTAAGCCCTTTTCGATCACCTAAAAAGATCTCAAAACCATGTTTGAAATTAATCCGGTAAAAAACCGTATTCAGGATCTCACCGAGCGCAGCACCGTGCTCAGGGGGTATCTTTGACTATGATGCCAAGAAAGAACGCCTGCAGGAAGTTAACGCTGAACTAGAACAGCCTGACGTCTGGAATGAACCTGACCGCGCCCAGGCATTGGGTAAAGAACGCTCCGCATTAGAAGCCGTTGTCGAAACCCTCGACCAGATGACGCAAGGGCTGGAAGATGTTTCCGGCCTGCTGGAGCTGGCGGTGGAAGCAGAAGACGAAGAGACCTTCAACGAGGCGGTCAACGAACTTGACGGGCTGGACAAGAAGCTCGGCGAGCTGGAATTCCGCCGTATGTTCTCTGGCGAATATGACAGCGCCGACTGCTATATGGATATTCAGGCCGGTTCCGGCGGCACCGAGGCGCAGGACTGGGCCAGCATGCTGTTGCGTATGTATCTGCGCTGGGCAGAGGCCAAAGGCTTTAAAACCGAAATTATCGAAGAGTCAGATGGTGAAGTGGCCGGAACCAAATCCGCCACCATCAAGATCATCGGTGACTATGCGTTTGGCTGGTTGCGTACTGAAACCGGCGTGCATCGCCTGGTGCGCAAAAGCCCGTTCGATTCCGGTGGCCGTCGCCATACCTCGTTCAGCTCGGTATTTATCTACCCGGAAGTTGATGACAACATTGATATCGAAATCAATCCGGCCGATCTGCGTATCGACGTTTACCGCGCCTCCGGTGCCGGTGGCCAGCACGTTAACAAAACCGAGTCGGCGGTGCGTATTACCCACTTACCGACCAACATTGTGGTGCAGTGTCAGAACGACCGTTCCCAGCATAAAAACAAAGATCAGGCATTCAAGCAGCTGCGCGCCAAGCTGTACGAATACGAGATGCAGAAGAAAAATGCGGATAAGCAGACGGCGGAAGATAACAAGTCTGACATTGGCTGGGGCAGCCAGATCCGTTCTTACGTGCTGGACGACTCCCGCATCAAGGATCTGCGCACCAGCGTAGAGACGCGTAATACTCAGGCGGTTCTGGACGGCGATCTGGATCGTTTTATCGAAGCAAGTTTGAAAGCAGGTTTATAAGGAACTCACATGTCTGAACAACAACCGCAGGCCGCTGACGCCGCACTTGAGCTGAACAACGAACTGAAAGCACGGCGCGAAAAGCTGGTGGCACTGCGCGAAACCGGCGTGGCGTTCCCGAACGATTTCCGCCGTGACCGCACATCTGACCAGCTGCACGCCGAATTTGACGGCAAAGAGAACGATGAGCTGGAAGCGCTGGGCATTGAGGTCAGCGTTGCGGGCCGTATGATGACGCGTCGTATCATGGGCAAAGCCTCTTTCGTCACCCTGCAGGATGTCGGTGGCCGTATTCAGCTGTACGTGTCCCGGGACGATCTGGCGGATGGCATCTACAACGAACAGTTCAAAAAATGGGATCTCGGCGATATCCTCGGCGCGCGCGGCAAGTTGTTCAAGACCAAAACTGGCGAGCTGTCGATCCACTGCAGCGAACTGCGTCTGCTGACCAAAGCTCTTCGCCCGTTACCGGACAAGTTCCACGGCCTGGCCGATCAGGAAACCCGTTATCGTCAGCGTTACCTTGATCTGATCGCCAACGACGATTCACGTAAAACCTTTAAGATCCGCTCACAGATCATGGCCGGTATCCGCAACTTTATGGTCGGCCGTGACTTTATGGAAGTGGAAACCCCGATGATGCAGGCGATCCCTGGCGGCGCTTCTGCCCGGCCGTTTATCACTCACCACAATGCGCTGGATCTTGATATGTATCTGCGTATTGCCCCGGAGCTGTATCTGAAGCGTCTGGTGGTGGGTGGCTTCGACCGCGTGTTTGAAATCAACCGTAACTTCCGTAACGAAGGGATTTCGCCGCGCCATAACCCAGAGTTCACCATGATGGAACTCTATATGGCGTATGCCGACTACAAAGACCTGATTGAACTGACCGAAAGCCTGTTCCGTACGCTGGCGCAGGACGTGCTGGGCAGCACCGTGGTGCCTTACGGCGACCAGCAGTTCGACTTCGGTAAGCCTTTCGCACAACTGACGATGAAAGAAGCGATACTGAAATATCGTCCGCAGACCGATCTGGCCGATCTTGCTGACTTCGAAAAATCAGTCGCCATCGCCCAGTCTCTGGGGATTAACGTTGAGAAGAGCTGGGGGCTGGGCCGTCTGGTGACCGAGATCTTCGAAGAAACGGCGGAAGCGCATCTGATCCAGCCGACCTTTATTACCGAATACCCGGCTGAAGTCTCCCCGCTGGCGCGTCGTAACGATGTCGATCCGGAAATTACCGATCGTTTTGAGTTCTTTATCGGCGGCCGTGAAATCGGCAACGGCTTCTCGGAGCTGAACGATGCACAAGACCAGGCAGAACGTTTCCTGCAGCAGGTGAATGCCAAAGACGCGGGTGACGACGAAGCGATGTTCTACGACGAAGATTACGTTACCGCGCTGGAGCACGGCCTGCCGCCAACCGCCGGTCTGGGCGTTGGCATTGACCGTATGGTCATGCTGTTTACCAACAGCCATACCATTCGCGACGTGATCCTGTTCCCGGCGCTGCGTCCAGGCAGCAAGTAAGCGGACTCTGCACTATCTCAGGCCAGCTAGAACGCTGGCCTTTTTTTTGTCTTTGGCATAAGAATTATCCATAGTGAGCGCCCGGCGACTGCCGCAAAACAGGGCGTCCTAAAACGGGCTTTGTCGTCGGCCGATGGCGGCACCGCATGGTATTGAAACGCGAGCTTCGCTGAGCGTCAGGAGATCATTTGAATAACTCTGCCCGGGACAATTTAGCGGCATAGCGAAAGCCCGTTTTTCAGCAGGTTATTGCCGCGCTGTTGGCGCAGAGCGCAGAAGGGGGGATCTTGTGTTGCGGCGAAATTGAGCTGTTACTGTAGGCGCAGGACTGCCCAATTTCGGTATCTGACTTCACCGCAATCCATGCGGCGGCAGCGGTAGAATTTATGTCTGGTTAACTTCTTCACCGGCGGGATCAGGATTTCACCGCATCATTTAGCCAGTTTTCGAAACGCGCATAGGGAACATACAGCGAAACGTCCTTATACAGGTTTTTAGCGGTTTTCTTATCGTTGACGCTAGCGGTGTAACCCACAATCACCCCGCCGATTGAGTCGTCTGAGGCGTTATACACTGCGCCACCGGACATCCCCTGCACCACGCCTGCATTGGTGGCAACCACCACACAGCTGGCTTTATTCCAGCTATTTACCAGGCCGGTATTGATCAGGTTAGTTCCGCTGGAAGCGACCGGCATTGCCGAAATAAAGCTGTAGCCATACATATTGATCTTGTCGCCGATCATGCCGTTACGGAATTTTGGCTGCGGGTTGGGCGAATTTTTGTGGTAAACCACCGCCAGGTCGCAATCGGGATGGTACGCTTTGACGCGGTAAAGGGAATATTTCGCCACATGGGCTGCGGTCAGGCTGTATTCTGCCGTTAACGGAATGGTGGTTCCCAGAGTACCTATACCCAACACCGTTGGGATCCCGGTCACCGTCATATCGACTCGATCGTGAGCTTCTCTGCTGTATTCATACTTGCCAACAGAACATCCTCCCAGACAAAGGGCTAGCAGGCAAAGGGGGTATCGCATCTTTTTTCCTCGGTGGTTAGTCAATCAGGGGCGGCAGGGGTTTTCATGCTCTCATCAATGCTTAATCGGTTATTCGTCGCATAACTTTAATAAATCTCCACCGCCGAAAAAGATGACAGTAGGCGCACAGGGCATAGTGGTCTTAATATTTATGGCAAAAAATAAGATTAATCTTGCTAATGAATGTTCAGTAATCATAAAGTAATGAACGGTTAAGCCGATGTAGAGCGTGGGAAATTAAGAGAAATTTGGTTTGCTTCACGGATGTTTACTCAATTTTTGGCTTACAGAGCAGGCGCTCTCAGCCAGCAGATCTTTGCCACTTACGAACGATCAATCCTCATTATCTGTGTTTAAATATGTGATGTGATGCCGATCAAACTCTTGTGCTGTATCCGTTGCCGGGCATAGCTTGAGTTTGATTTTTTACCTAATCACTGTCGTTCTCTGCATGCAGAGAGATGGTTTTCCTCCTGGGAGTAAATAGCATGCCTGTCTCATTACTGGCGCTGGCGCTGTGTGCCTTTGCGATTGGCACCACCGAATTTGTCATTATCGGGCTGTTGCCGGAAGTGGTGAATGACCTGCACATCTCTATACCGTCTGCGGGTTGGCTAATTAGTGGTTATGCGCTCGGCGTGGCCATCGGCGCGCCGATCATGGCGCTGCTTACCGCCAGGCTCCCGCGTAAACACGCGCTGATGCTGCTGATGGCGATCTTTATTGTCGGCAATATGCTCAGTTCTCTGGCATTGAGTTATAACCTGCTGATGCTGGCCCGCGTGGTAACGGCACTGTGTCACGGTGCTTTCTTCGGCATTGGCGCGGTGGTTGCGGCCAGCCTGGTGGTTCCGGGCAAGCAGGCATCAGCGGTGGCGCTGATGTTCACCGGCCTGACGTTGGCCAATGTGCTTGGCGTACCGCTGGGAACCTGGGTGGGGCAAACGTTCGGCTGGCGCACCACCTTCCTGTGCGTGGCAGTGGCGGGCGTGCTGGCGTTTGCCGGCCTGATGACCAGCCTGCCGGCTCAGCATGATGAAAAGGCGGTGCATCTCGCCGCGGAATTTAGCGCGCTGAAGAATGGCAAATTGTGGTTGTCGCTACTGATGTCGATGTTCTTTGCCGCCGCGATGTTCTCGCTGTTCAGCTATGTCGCCCCGTTACTGTTACAGGTCACCGGCATCAGCCAGCGTGGCGTCAGCTGGACGCTGTTCCTGATGGGGATTGGCCTGACCGTCGGTAATCTGTTGGGCGGCAAGCTGGCGGACTGGAAGATATCATTTAGCCTGATCCTCAGTTTTTCCCTGATTGCCGTGTTCTCACTGCTGTTTAGCTGGACCAGCCACTCTTTTTGGCCGGCGGAACTCACCCTGTTCCTCTGGGCGATGGCCGTTTTCTCGATGATGCCGGCATTGCAGATAAACGTGGTGCGCCACGGTAAAGACGCACCGCACCTGGTATCGACGCTCAACATCACCGCATTTAACCTCGGTAATGCTCTCGGTGCCTGGGTTGGCGGCGCGGCGATCGGTGGCGGTTACGGCCTGACGGCGGTGCCGCTATCGGCAGCGATACTGGCGGCCATCGGCCTGCTGGTCTGTCTTTATACTTTCCACGGCATACGCACGCGGCCGCAGCCCGTAAGGCTTAATTGAGATGATACTGCAGGCGTTGGCTGAACAGACCAATCTGTTGATGCAGATGCTGGCTGAAAGCATCAACCAGTGCTGATGCCGGTCGGTGGCGTGGCCGGATCAAACTGACGGTGAACGGCACCGCAATGCTGAAACGCCGTATGACGACTCCGCTGTCGGCGTAATCAAGTGCCGTCAGCGGGTTGACAATCGACACGCCGACCCCCGCCCTGACCATACAACAGACGGAAGCTGCGCTGTGCGTTTCCATTACCATGCGCCGCTGCACCCCTTGTTCATTAAACATCGCGTCCAGCAACTGTCGGTAGCTGTCGCTGCGTGACAGACTGATGTAGTTCTGGCTGGCGAAGTGCTGGGGGGTCAGGCAGTCGTGTGCGGCCAGCGGGTGGCCCTGTGGCAGCACGCAGACCTCATCGCCGGTAAACAGAGCGCGGCGCTCGGTGCCTGCCGGGGTATGCGTGGTTTCGGTCAGCCCAAGGTCATAGCGCTGGGCGGACAGCCACTCTTCCAGCAGCGGCGACTCCTGCGGAATAATATTCAGGCTCAGATCGGCGTAGCGCTGCATAAATGGCTGGCACAGCAGGGGCAGCAGCGACTGGGCAAAGGCTGGCAAACAGGCGACCGACAGCTCCCCCTGGCGAAATTGCCGCAGCCCTTCGGCCGTGCTCAGAATGCGATCCAGCCCGTACCAGGATCGCTGCACCTCTTCAAACAGGCTCAGACCCTGTACGGTTGGCTGCAGCCGGCCGCGTACCCGTTCAAACAACTGCAGGCCGATTAGCTTCTCAAAGCGGGCCAGTTCGCGACTGACGGTGGGCTGCGAGGTGTGCAGCAGCGCCGCCGCTTCGGTCAAATTACCGGTGGTAACCACCGCATGAAAAATCTCGATATGGCGCAGTGTAACCCCAGCCATTTCTCACTCCCGTGCAAAAATAGGTTTAATCCATATCATGGATGAATAGAGTATGGCAAAACGGATATTTTTATCCCAACTTATGTTGTGGCGTAATAGCGCCATCAACTTATGGAGACCGTTTTATGCCGCGCTTGCTTACCGATACCACCACCGCCCTGACAGGGGAAAATCTGCTGCCGCTGGCGCGCCGTTATGCCGGACCATTGTGGGCATATGACGCCAGCATCATCAGCGAACGCATCAGCCAGCTACAGCAGTTCGACGTGGTGCGTTTTGCGCAGAAAGCCTGTTCTAACGTTCATATTCTGCGCCTGATGCGGGCGGCGGGCGTGAAGGTCGATTCGGTATCGCTGGGCGAAATCGAGCGTGCGCTGGCCGCCGGGTATCAGGCGGGGGGCGATGAGATTGTATTTACCGCCGATCTGCTCGACGAGGCGACGCTGGCAAGGGTTGCCGAACTGAAAGTGCCGGTGAACGCCGGTTCTGTCGATATGCTGCATCAGCTCGGTCAGGTCTCTGCCGGGCACCCTGTCTGGCTGCGCGTCAACCCGGGTTTTGGCCACGGTCACAGTCAGAAAACCAATACCGGCGGCGAGAACAGCAAGCACGGCATCTGGCATGAGGATATGGCGCTGGCGCTGGAGGCGATGCAGAAATATCAGCTCAAGCTGGTCGGCATTCATATGCATATCGGTTCCGGCGTGGACTACGCGCACCTGGAGCAGGTCTGTGATGCGATGGTGAATCAGGTCGTTAACTTTGGTCAGGATTTGCAGGCGATCTCGGCGGGTGGCGGGCTGTCGGTCCCGTATCATTTTGGTGAAGAGACCATTGATACCCGGCACTATTTTGGCCTGTGGGACGCGGCGCGTCAGCGCGTGGAACGTCATCTTGGCCACCCGGTGAAGCTGGAAATAGAACCGGGCCGTTATCTGGTGGCGGAATCCGGCGTGCTGGTAAGCCAGGTACGGGCGGTCAAAAATATGGGTAGCCGTCACTTTGTTTTAGTCGATGCCGGATTTAACGATCTGATGCGTCCGTCGATGTACGGCAGCTACCATCATATCTCTGCGATAGCGGGCGATGGCCGGGCGCTGGATGAGATGAATAGCGTGGAAAGCGTGGTGGCCGGGCCGCTGTGCGAATCCGGCGACGTATTTACCCAGTTGGAAGGCGGCAAGGTGGAAACCCGCGCGCTACCTGCAGTGCAGGTGGGCGATTATCTGGTATTCCATGATACCGGAGCTTATGGCGCCTCAATGTCATCCAACTACAACAGCCGCCCGCTATTGCCGGAAGTGTTGTTTGAAAACGGCCAGCCGCGCCAGATCCGCCGTGCGCAAACCGTGGCCGAGCTGCTGGCGCTGGAGCTTTAACCGCCTCTGAGTTGACTGCGCGGCCGGGGAAGCTGCGCCATGAGTGGCTGGCGGTTGCCTCAGGGTGAGAGGCCGGGTGCAATTAGCCCGGCGGCGCAGCCACCGAATGGCGGCGTACCAGCGTTGGGCTGAACAGGTTAGTCACTTCCGGCAGCGGCTGGCCGTGAGCCAGCGCCAGCGCTAATATGGCCGCCTGCTGAGCCATATTCACAATAGGGTAGCGGATCGTCGTCAGGCGCGGGCGAACATAGCGCGAAACCAGCACATCATCGAAACCGGTTAGCGACATCTCTTCCGGTACCCGCACGCCGTTATCGCTCAGTACCGCCAGCGCCCCGGCCGCCATTGAATCGTTGTAACAGGCGACGGCGCTAAAGGTTTTGCCCTGGCCGAGCAGCTCGGTCATCGCCTGTTCGCCGCCGATTTCGTCCGGCTCACCAAAGGCGACCAGCCGATCGTGACACGGCAGGTTGTGCTGCTTCAGCGCATCGTGGTAGCCCTGCAGGCGATCGCTGGCATCGGAGATGGCGTGATTCGAGCAGATAAACGCAATATTCTGGTGCCCCTGCTGGATAAGATAACGCGTTGCCAGCCAGCAGCCGTAGCGGTCATCCAACGCGATGCATCGTGTTTCAAACCCCGGCAGCACGCGGTTCAGCAGCACCATGCCGGGGATCTGCCCCATCAGCGACAGCAGATGTTCATCAGGGATCTTTTTGGCATGAACCACCAGTGCAGCGCAGCGGTGGCGGATTAATTGCTCAACCGCCTGGCGCTCTTTTTGCTCATCGTGATAGCCATTACCAATCAGCAAGAAGTTACCGGTCTGCCAGGCGACTTCGTCCACCGATTTTACCATCGCGCCAAAAAAGGGATCGGAGACATCACCTACCGCCAGCCCGATCGTTTCGGTGGTCTGCTGTGCAAGCGCACGGGCGTTGGCGTTGGGGTGATACTGTAAAGACGCCATCGCGCTGGTGACGGCAAGGCGGGAACTTTCACTGGCTTTAGGCGAGTGATTAATCACGCGGGATACGGTGGCTACCGAAACGCCCGCGAGCCTGGCAACATCCTTTATCGTGGCCATCGATGAAAAACCTTCCTGGGTAAGCGTTTACATTTTACTTAGTGTTGCGGAAAGCGTCGGTGACTGCAAGCCTGCCAGTATAGCCCCGACGCCCATTCTGAAGATAAACGGTGCGTGCTACGACTTCGTGAAAAATGCTACTCTGATTCGGCAAAAAAAACTGTCTAACGGAACCTGCCATGACGATCAAAAAAGTGCCACATCTCGCCCATTGGGGGGCTTTCAGCGCCGTTGTCGCAAAGGGAAAACTGCTGCGATGTGAGCCTTTTTTTGCCGACCGGGATCCGTCCCCCCTGCTTAATTCCATCCCCGAACTGGTTTATTCGGATAAGCGCATTCGTCAGCCGATGGTGCGCCGCTCGTGGCTTAAGTCACGCGAAAAAAGTGACAGAACTCTGCGCGGGCGTGAGGATTTTGTCGCGGTAGACTGGGAAACCGCGCTTGACCTGGTGGCGGATGAAAACCGGCGGGTGCGTGAGCGTTATGGTGCCAGCGGCATCTTTAGCGGCTCCTACGGATGGTCATCTGCCGGGCGCGTTAACCACGCACGCACGCTGGTCAGACGCTTTTATAACCTTGGCGGTGGCGGCATTGACCAGCAGGGTAATTACAGCTGGGGAGCGGCACAGTTTTTTCTGCCTTATGTGATAGGGACTTATATGCCGCTGACCGGGCGCGTCACCGACTGGCCCAGCGTGGTGGAACACTGTGAGCTGTTTATCGCCTTTGGCGGGCTGGCGCTGAAAAATGGCCAGATGGCGTCCGGCGGGGCGGGAGAGCACAGCCTGAAGCCCGCGCTGCTGCAGCTGGCGGCAAAAGGCACGTCGGTTATCAATATCAGCCCGATGCGTGACGACTGCCCGGAATTTGTTAACGCAGAGTGGATCCCGATCCGCCCAAATACCGACGTGGCGCTGATGCTGGCGATCGGCTACGAAATCGAACGCCTCGGCGCGGTTGATAACGCTTTCCTGCAATCGCACTGTGTGGGCTATCCGCAGCTGCGTGGTTACCTGCTGGGTGAGAGTGACGGCCAGCCGAAAACCCCGCAGTGGGCCAGTGCAATCACCGCTATCCCGGCAGCGCGTATCGCCCTGCTGGCGCGGCAGCTGTGCGGCAAACGCAGCTTTATTACCTGCTCCTATGCAGTACAGCGCGCCCACCGTGGTGAGCAACCATACTGGATGATGATTGCGCTTTCATCGATGCTTGGCCAGCCGGGTCTGCCGGGGGCGGGCTTCTCCTTCGGCCACGGTTCAATGAACAGCGTGGGCAACCCGCGCACGGAGGGGCCTTCTCCGTTGATGTCTACCGGCGTGAACCCGATTGCCAGTCAGGCAATTCCGGTGGCGCGCATCAGCGATATGCTGCTCAATCCCGGCACGGAATATCGCTTCCTGGGGGAAAGCCATACTTACCCGGATATCCATCTGATCCACTGGGCGGGTGGGAATCCTTTCCACCATCATCAGCAGCTCAACCGTCTGGTTGCCGGCTGGCAACGCCCTGATACGGTGGTGGTGCAGGATATCGTCTGGACGCCTGCTGCGCAGATGGCGGATATCGTGCTGCCGGTGACCACCTCACTGGAGCGCAATGATATTGGCGGATCGTCGAAGGACCGCTTTGTATTTGCAATGCATCAGGCGATTGAGCCACAGCATCAGGCGCGCAACGATTTTGATATTTTTGCCGATCTGGCGGAGCGTCTTGGTTATCGCGACAGCTTTACCGAAAAGCGCGATGAAATGGCGTGGATAGAGCATCTTTACCAACAGTGCGCGCAGGCTCATTCCGGCAAAGGTATTGATTTTCCGGCGTTCGATACCTTCTGGCAGCAGGGCCACGTTGAGATCCCGCCGCCGGATAAGCCGTGGGTATTTATGGCGGATTTTCGCCAAAATCCGCTTGAGCATCCGGTGAGCACTGCCAGCGGCAAAATTGAACTGTTCAGTGAAACCATTGCGGGGTTCCGGCTGGCCGATTTCGCTCCGCACCCGGAGTGGCAGCCGCCGCAGGAGTGGCTGGGGGCGGAAGTTGGCCAGCGCTTCCCGCTGCATATGATTTCGATTCAGCCCCATGACCGTCTGCATAGCCAGATGGATGCCACGCCCGGCGTACAGGCCAACAAAACCGCCGGACGTGAAACCCTGTTAATGCACCCGCAGGATGCAGAAGCGCGCGGCATCAGCGACGGTGATGTTATTAATGTCTTTAACGATCGCGGACGTATGCAGGCCGGTGTGCGTATTAGCGATGGCGTATGCCCGCAGGTGGTGCTTATCGCCACCGGAGCCTGGTTTGATCCCGGTTTTGGCCAGGCGTGGCGGCCTTACGACCGTGCAGGCAATCCGAATGTACTGACGCTGGATATCGGCACCTCGTCACTGACTCAAGGCCCCAATGCCATGAGCTGCCTGGTGGAAATCAGGAAAGCGACGTCTGCAATGGGCTAATTGCATCTGGCGGCATCTTTTTATTGCCGCCATCAGTTAACCCCCTTTTTGGGTAAGCATCGACATTAGATTTTGTGTTGCGGAAAACGCAGGTGCTTGCAAGGTAAGGTATGTTCAGCAGATTGAAAAGCGAATTAATTTTTTCTGATATTTTATGAAAAGTACAGGCGCAACGGAATTGTATGGACAGGATGCTCAGTTTGACATCAGCATCCTGTGGCTTTTTTTATTTTAGTTCCCTCTGTCCACGGTGGGCATGGCAGCGATTGCATTTAGAAATGATAGCCAATGCCCATACTAAAGCCATTGATTTTTTTTGCATTGATTTTACTTTTTTCATAGCTAATATCGATGGCAATATTTTTCAGAGGGTTAATCTGTACACCTGCACCATAAGCAAATGAAGTCGTGTTGCTAGCCGTGTGTTCAGTATAGGTATAATTAGTATGGCGGTAGTTCTGTGTGAGATCTAATTTACTGCTACCTAAACCACTAACGGCATAAAGTGAAACATATTTGTTAATTCGATAAGACGGACCGATAAGTAACGAATAGTATTTTACTTTTATACGGTCGTCGTAATATGTGTCCCCCCAGCTGAGCGAATCAAACTCGTGTCCTCCAGCAGACATATAGCTGAATGACGTGATGACGCCAAGTAAAGAATTCGGCTCATAGCGATACTTGAGGTTAACACCCCGCAGATTTTTAAAATCCTGCACCCGGCTTTGCGCATAGCCGATCGATAGAGCATGACTGTCTGCATGCACCAGCAAGCTGGCTTGCAGAGCGCTTAAGGCCAAAATCACTGCCATAACTTTTACTTTCATTACTATATCCTTATTGCTTATTTTGAAGTTCCCTCTTTACAGAGGCGTTTGTCTCGCTATCTCATAGTTTAATAAGATAACGCAAAAAAACGGTAAGCCTTTTCGCTAATGCCTGCTATGTTGGGGCGATGAGGTTAATTCACGCTGCGCGAAAGAAAATCTATCAAATGTTTTATAAAGAGTAAAGGGGTTGGCTTTGCGCTAATAATTATATTTGGAGTTATTTAAGTAATTTCTTTGTTAAGTTTTTCTCTTTATTAAAGCGCAGGCTTTAATGTTAACGATATCAAATGCGGAAATGCTGTTATTTATTGACGTGAAGTTCTCTTCGCGGGTTATAAGATCATTCCCTTTCTCACGGCCAGAGCCCCTGCACGCATTCTGTCGTTTAGCCGTTATGACTGACCCACAAACGTTAACGGTTTTCATGTCAACGGAGTAACAGCAGGTCATCAGGCTGCTTGCTGGCAGGGATAAATATCAGATACGAAGAGGAAAGGCGATTGCCCAGAGTAAGGTGATACATGTTAATGTCGGGCTAATTCAGCCGCCCGGATGAAACCTCTGAGCGGTGGCATAAGCGTGCCGTAAGTACCAGAGAGGGGGACATCCCGTTTCTTCATATTGATAAAGCAGCTGATCAACGCTGTAAACAGGACTGGCTAAACCATCAGTTTGGAAATGGTTTAGCAGAGGAGCGGAGTGACCGCTCGTCTGTGCCACCACCGCACCCAGTACCGCGTGCGCCATCAGGTTTGCTTCAACGTTGATACCGCCGGGCACCGTCTTGTCCTCGGTCATTTTATGAATGACCTCCGCCAGATACGGTGCCGCTCCGCCCGCCATCGCCTGCGCGATATTGCCGCCCGCCAGGCCCTGCACCGCCGCCGTGGCGGCCTGGATGGCCTGTTGCACTTTCCCCCCCGTGCCGAACTGGCTTTCCGTCAGCGCCTGATTATAGAAGTTCTGGTAGACCTGCTTTTCNATATCCGCGCTGTCGTACTGCTTCGACGGATCCTGCTTTTTCAGATCGGACAGGGCTTCATCGCGGTCGTGCTGCGTGGCCCCGGCAATTTTATCATTTGCCGCATGCGTGGCTTCGATCCGCCGCAATATCCAGCGCCTGCGCCCCTATTTCGCCGATCTTCTNCGCTTCCTGCAGCCGCTGCTGCTCCTTCTCCTTGTTGAATATCGGGGAAAGGGTCTGGCTGGCATGCTCCACGTCGCGGNTCAGGTCAGCGACATCCTGCTGCTGCGCATTCTTATCACGGATAATAATGCTGCCGTCAGATACCGCCGCTTGGGTGGCGGAGCTGTCGTGGTCTTCGCCGTTGGCNCCGACCAGCAGGGTGCTGCCCAGATTACTCAGGAACTGNCCACCCGTGCTGCCGCCGGTGCTGAAGCCGGNGCTCAGGTGTTCGACCTTATAGTCGGCCCTGTTATCNATATCAGCAAAGCCCAGCGTGCCGGTATCAAGGCGGTTTTTATCCGCCGTGGCGGTTTTTATCCGCCGTGGCGGTGCTGCCGATAACCGCGCCGTTGAGCTGTGTATGCCCGCCGGTGGTGATGTCAAAGCCGCCTTTGCCGGCAAAGATGCCGGTCTGCTCCTGCACCGAATCCCATGTGCTGTGCATCTTATCACGGCTGAGGTTAAACGAACCGCCGGGGCCGCCAGCGCCAGCGCTGCCGCCCGCACTGGCATTCTGCTGCTTCGAGTCGTAGTTATCGCTGTCCTGCTCGCTGGTTAATGTCAGGTTGCGGGCCGTGTCCAGCGTCACGCTGTCGCCGCTGACCTGTGCGCCGGTCAGCGTGGTGTCACGCCCGCTGCTGATGGTCAGATGATGACCGGCGTTGAGCGTGGTTTCNGTATGCGTGACGCCGTTGCCGTNCTCCGAACCTGTGCCTTTATTGCCGCTGGCGTTGAGGGTCAGGCCGTTTTTATCCCCGCCGAAATTAATGCCAACGCCGACGGAAGCGCCGTGGCTTTCGTTTTTCCCCTCAAGAAGCGAGGTGTTCTGCGCCGACAGCAGGTTGACGTCACGGGCGGCAGCCAGGCCGAGATCCCTGCCGGCCTGCAGCTGGCTGCCCTGAACGGTGATATCCGCGTCGGTGGCGCGAATATTGAGGTTATTGCCGGCGGTNAGGGTGCTGCCCTGGCTCTGGTTCGAGGTCTGCGTCTGCTGAGATTTTGACGACTGGCTGCCGTAAGACAGGTTNACGCCAAACAGGTTTTTCGCATCCTCTCCCTGGCCATCACCAGGCTGGGATCAAATCAAGGCGTTATACCCTGTGCTATATCCGCGATCATATTAAGCACCTGCCGTCACCGTCCATTACCCTGAAGGGACACCGGATGGCGGCGCTGGGATTTGATACCGGGCAGAAGAACGAGGTGATCACGGAACCGGGGCAGCTGATTATCCGGCTGGCGGAGGAAGGGTAACTGACTGGCTTATAAAGTAAAATCCCGGCATGGTGGCCGGGATTTTGCTCATTGAGCTGGATATTAATCTCTGTTACTCACGATCAGAAGGGGGGCGGGTACGGGCCTTGCGTTCGTCTATTTTGGCGAAGATCCATGAACCTAAACCTCCCGCAGTACCCGCAATAATGCTTACAACTATGATTTCTATGATTACCTCTTGGGTTAAATTCACCTTACCATCAAAAATTAAGTCAATCGCAGCATTAGCTATAAAGAAAAAAATAATGCAACAAACAATAAGATAAATAACGCTTAAAAATAAAATCCTTAAAGTTATATTCGGGTTTTTTTTATTTATCAGCATTATTAGTATCCTGTGCATTTATTTTATCTTTGATTTTATTACCAATAAATTCACCACCAACAGAACCAATAACATCACTCACAAAACCAGAGCTTGGCCCTAAAACAGGTTCTAGTACATGTGGTGAAAGTGCTCCTACCGCTGCACCGAATGCCCATCCAGTGATCCTACCCACGTAATGTGGACACAGCCCTAAGCGAGGTTCTGGTTTTCAAATTGTTCAGGACTAAGGCCGCCACAGGCACTGTGACGACGCCACCGATTGTAATCACACTCGATATAATTAAACACCGTTGTCCGCATTATTTCCCGGCTGGCAAAGCGTTCTCCGTGGATACATTCCACCTTCAGCGAATGAAAGAAGCTTTCCACGCAGGCATTGTCATAACAGCAGCCTTTTGCGCTCATGCTCCCGCGCAGATTATGACATTTCAGCAAGCTCTGATAATCCGATGAACAGTACTGCCCACCACGGTCAGTGTGAACAATCACTTTTTCAGGACGTTTTCGCCGCCACAACGCCATCTGCAGTGCGTCGCAGGCCAGTTGTGCGGTCATACGCGGCGACATCGACCAGCCAATGACGGAACGCGACCACAGGTCAATGACCACCGCCAGATACAGCCAGCCCTCATCTGTACGTAAGTAGGTGATGTCACCTGCCCACTTCTGGTTTGCGCCGCTGGCGTAAAAATCCTGTTTCAGCAGGTTCTCTGACACGGGCAGGCCGTGTTCACGATAACTGACCGGACTGAACTTGCGGGCCGCTTTCGCCCGCAGCCCCTGACGTCGCAGGCTGGCGGCAATGGTTTTGATGTTGTACTCCGGCAGCTCGTCAGCAAGACGAGGTGCGCCATAACGCTGTTTTGCCTCAGTAAATGCCTTACCGACGGCCTTATCGCAGATGAGGCGGAACTGCTGGCGCGGGCTGATTTGATGGCGACGCAGGCACCAGACATACCAGCCGCTTCGGGCAATTCTAAGCACACGACACATGGCCTTGATACTGAACTCAGCCCGATTTTTTTCGATAAAGACATACTTCATTTCAGGCGCTTCGCGAAGTATGTCGCGGCCTTTTGGAGAATGGCCAGCTCCTCAGCCTGCTCCGCCAGTTGCCGCTTAAGGCGGGCAATTTCAACAGACATTTCCTGCTCACGTTCAGAAGAGGAATGTGCATTTTTGAGCTTGCTGCGCCAGGCATAAAGCTGCGATTCATACAGACGGAGTTCACGGGCAGCTGGAGCCACACCGATACGCTCAGCAAGTTTCAGGGCTTCGTTGCGAAATTCAGGCGTATGTTGTTTGCGTGGCTTTTTGCTGGTTGATGCTGGTTTTGTCATGAGTCACCTCTTGCTTGAGAGTTTACTCACTTAGTCGCGTGTCCACTATTGGCGGGTAGGATCACAGCTCCTGATCCAGCTAAAGCGCCTTTATCCGGGCCATCAATAAAGAGTGTCGCACCTGCTGAGATCCCCGCGTTCTGCCAGACCCCGCGGCCCGGAGCCAGCGCTCCCGTAATTCCTGACGAGATACTTCCCTTATAATCCCAGGTTTTACTTTCATTTCCAAGCTGACTCAGATCGAACCACTGATATGTCCCGTTGGCGATTTCCGCTATTACTGCGCCACCCACCACTTTACCTGCCGATGCCGCCGGCCCTAAATAAGCGGCTCCCGCTGCCAGTACACCATCTTTATATGCCTCAACAATCGCCTTCGGAATATTTGCCCCTTCCGGCATATCACCCTGCGCCAGCTTATTCAGCCCGGCCTGTTTCTGCTCCGGCGTCAGTTCGTTTGTCACGGCATACTGATCCCACGATGCCACCGCCTGAACGTAACTCTGCAGGCCGGACGGCAGACTCAGCGCATTATTCTCCACAACAACTTCTTCCGCTGCGAAGTTACCCGGCGTACGGCATATTTCCCTGTGCTTTCCGTGAGTTACAACCGGTTTTTTCTGTTGCACTTCCGGTACCGCAACTTTTTTCCCCGACGCGCCTTTTTCGCCCGTGCACGCTACCGCCCCGGCCAACATCACCAGGCACAGCATCCTCTTGCGCCGTAACAGCATTCGCGGCTTCTGCGATATATCGGTAAAGCGTAAGGAGTTGTTCTTCCGCTTCCGGTGAGAAGATCACCTGATACTCATTCATCCTTTACTGAGTTTCCTGTGCTCTTCTGCCAGTTTTTCACGCAGCTGTATGCCACTGATACCGCGTTCTGGATCGGTTTTTAGTGCTTCATACGCGGGTACAACCTGCTCGCTCAGCCATTTTTCCACAGCATGGTCACGCGCTGCCAGCGCGCGTAGCCCTTCACGGATAACTTCACTTTCTGAGGCATACTCTCCGCTGGCAACCCGCGATTTTATCTGAGCAGCCATTTCATTCGGCAGGGTGATGCTCATTTGTTGTGTGGTGCGCATATTTCTCTCCTTCAGGTGAGTAGGATTTAATCATACTCACCTTTATGCTCGCTGTCAGCTTCACGCTCTGCCGGATGGGTTGAAGCATGCACCGCCTGAAGCGCTTTTATGCTCACCTGCGTATATATCTGTGTGGATTCCACGCTGCGGTGGCCCAGCATCGCCTGTATCCATCTGAGGTCCGCGCCGTTCTCCAGCATCTGCGTCGCCATCGCGTGCCGAAACAGNTGGCAGCTGCCTTTTTCTATCCCAGCCGCCCGCAGATACGGCACCACCGCGTGCGTGATGCCGTTCGCCGTCAGTCCGGCCACGCCGTCCATCGCCACGAACAGCGCCTTACACCCGGCCACCGCCACTATCTCCGGCCTGACCTCATGCAGGTAGTGCCGCAGCCACCACAGCGCCCGTTCACCCACCGGGATAACCCTGTCCTGCTTTCCCTTACCCTGCACGATGGTCAGTATCTTCCGGCTGAAGTCCGCGCTCCAGGTTTCCAGCCGCGCCACCTCGCCGCGCCGGATGCCCGTTGACCACAGCAGTTCCAGCAGCGCCCGGTCACGCATGCCCTGCAACGTGTTCAGGTCGCACAGGTTTACGATGTCCTCCACCTGCTCCACGCTCAGGATGGTGCGCGGCAGGTGCTTTTCCAGCCGGGGCAGCTCAAGGTCGGCGGCGGGATTGGCCAGGATAAGATTCTGCTTCGCCAGCCAGCGGAACCACACCTGCAGCGGCTGTAAGGCGGTACGCTGGGTGCGGGGGCTTAACGGCTCGCCGTTGCCCTTGCGGTACCGGTACAGGTGGCGCTGCCAGCGCTCCAGCACCGGGCGGGTGACGTCTGCGGCATGATGGATGCCGCGCTCCTGCGCCCAGCAGATAAAGCGGTAGCCGTGGTGCGTCTGTACTTTCAGGGTGGTTTCCGACCAGTTGCGTTCCCGTCGCCACTTCACGAAGCGCAGCAGCAGCGCGTACAGGCTTTTCGGGTCATGCGCCGGGCCGACCGGCTGGCGGTAGATATCATCGACGCTGAGCAGGCGGTTTGCGGCGGGTTTGCGGTTGGCCATGTTGACGCTCCGTTGTCAGGACTGGCGGTTAAGAAGAGGGTGCGGATAACGGGGGCGGAGGCGGCAGCGGCGCTTTCTTTTTTTCTCTTATTACTGCGTTTCCGTTTATCCCGACCGGTTTGCTCTCCACGCCCCGTGCTGCCTGACCTGAAGCCGGTTTTGTCCTGTCCGGCCGGCCACCGACCGCATCCCGACCAGAGGCCGACCGGTGACCGCTGATATCCGACCGGACGGCCTGACACCCCGACCGGTCCGCGCCGCCCTCGTCAGTGGTTCCGCTTTCTGCCACCTCCAGCAGCCCGCACAGGTGCGCCCGGTCGCCCTCCTCACCGTCCCACAGCAGCGCGTATTCATGGCTCAGGCCGCGCCGGTACAGCAGCAGGTATTCCATTTCCAGCAGCCGGGCAAGGTGAACCTTTAACTGCGTGTCGCCCCAGTGAAGCCGCTCCCGCACGTCCCGCCGCGTGAAGTGCAGCTCGCCCGGTTTCACCGCCTGTTTCTGTGCGGTTTCACCGACCCAGGCTTTCAGCAGTACCAGCAGTTTCCGCGTCTGCGGCGGCATTTCGTCCAGCGTGCGGCCCAGCACTTCGTGCGCCAGCTTATTGGCTAACGCGATATCCGACGGCTGCACCTCGATATACTCGATAACCTCGCCGCGATGCGCCGTGCGCTTCACCGTCCGCTGGTACTGGTGCAGCAGCGCCACCGCCTGGATTAAGGTGAGGTACTTCATATGGTCGCGCCGGGTGCGGGTTTTGTCTGACAGGAAGGTGAGCCGTTCCGCGTAAGGATTAACCACCTTCAGCGGACGTAACAGCCGCTGGGCGTTCTGGTGCAGCCCGGTTAAGTAACTTTTTTCCGAGGTGGCCAGCAGCCCTTCCAGCGTCTGGCCGTGGCGCTGCATGGCGTGTATTGCCCGCGTCTGCTCCCGCGACTCGTTGACCGTCAGCACCAGGCAGCGGTTCAGCAGCTCCTCGTCCACGTCGATNGCGGTGGTGGTGAGCATCAGCATCACCGGGCCTTTGACGCGGTACTCGCGGGTGACCAGTTCGCCGCTTGCCTCGTCCTTGCCGGTGCTGGCTATTTTCAGCTCGCCGTCACTCTGCAACAGCTTCAGCGCGTANGCCGCCTGGCGTACCCCTTCTTCTTCGGCGATTGCCAGTATCTTGTGTTGCAGGCTGGTTTCNCCGAGGTAATACAGGCTCTGCCCGGTCATGGCGCTGTACTGGATGCGCTCTTCTTCCGGCATCAGGCCGAGAACNGCGTCCATCAGCGACGATTTACCCGCCGCCGAGCTGCTCTGTATCAGCACGGCTAACGGTTTATCGAGTTTGCGACTGGTGGCCGCCAGGTAGCCGGTTAACAGGTTGGCGGCTTCGCCGACCACGCCACAGGCCGCCAGGTCATTCACGATACGCTCCGCCAGCTGCGGGTCTTTCAGTAACCCGAGCGCCGCCGTTTCGTCTTCAGCGGTTACCGTGACGGCCCCGGAGGCCTGCTCCGCCTCCGCCGCTTTCAGCCGTTCGTCCTGCTGCTGCTCCAGCGCCAGCAGCACCTGCCCGGCCTCACGTTTGATAACCGACAGTTCACAGCCCAGCTCGTTTGCCGCCGCGCTGATATACGCCTGGCGCTGCTTCGCGTGGTACATATCCAGCTGGTCAACGTGGAACGCACCGGATGATCCGTCCAGCACCCGCACATTGACCTTCATCACTTCCGACAGGCAGGAAGCCTTAGTGCCGCGGGCGCAGGGATGCGCAGGAGCGGCAGACAGGGTATTTTTCTGCCAGCCGCGCGCCCGCCACACGCGCGGACCCGAGCGTAACAGCAGCTCGCCGGATGGCGTGGTTTCACAGGCGATAAGCGGGATTGCAGCAGGTTGTGAGGAAGGGAGGGCGGTTAAGGAAGAAGGGTTATCNCCGCTGGCCGTCACGGTTTCAGATGCGGCCACCGTGCCGCTGTGCATCCGGGAAGCCGACTCCAGCGCCAGCGCGAAGGCGGATTCNGGATTACCGCTTTTCAGCGCGTAGGCGTTGGCATCCAGCCCCAGCGGGAAGCGCACCCGCCAGGCGTCGATCCCGGCCTGCTGCAACTCCCCGGCCACCGCTTCAGCCCCCCGATCCCCGGCTTCGTCCCTGTCGAAGGCGATCAGCACCCGCTTTACCCCGTGCCAGCGCAGCGCCGCCAGATGATCGGCGGTAAAGCTGTTGGCCCCGAACGCGGCGATCACATTACGGTAACCGGCACACCAGAAGGTCATGGCGTCGATCAGCGCTTCGCACAGGATCACCTCTGACGAGGCTTTCAGCGCCTGCTCGTTCCATACCCCAACCAGCGGCGCGGGCAGATAGAGATGCCGGGCCGANCCCTTTTTGATCTGACTGTCGGTCAGAGTTCTGCGCCCGTACAGCTGGAGCACCCGCCCGCGCTGCGCCGCATTACCGCTTTCCGACCAGCCGACCACCGGCACCACCAGGCAGCCGCGGAAGTGATCCTGGCGGGTGGTTNCGCGCAGCACGCCCAGCAGTGTTAAGCGGTCACGCAGCCGTTTACCCTCTTTGCTGCTCACTGACGGCAGCAGACCCGCCACGCCGTGCGCCCCGGCGAACCCCAGCTTAAAGTGGCTGACCAGTTCAGGATGATTCAGGCCGCGCTTCTCCAGCCAGGCGAGTGCCTCCGGGCTGTTCAGCAGATTGCGGTGATACCCGTTTACCACCTGGCCCAGCAGCGCCTGGCCGTCGTCGTCGAGGTCGGTGAGGGTCTGACGTGGTGGCGAAGCAGGAACGGCAGCGGCTGAAGAAGAAGGGTTATGACCGGCGAACTCACGCAGCCGCAGCACCGCCCTGGGCAGGGAGAAGTTTTCGGTTTTCATCATCCAGTCCACCACCGACCCGGCCGCACCGCAGCCGAAGCAGTGATACAGGTTTTTCTCCGGGCTGATAACCAGCNAGGGGGTTTTCTCCTGATGGAAGGGACACAGCAGCACCCGGTCACGCCCCTGCTGGCGCAGCCTGTGCCCCTGCGATTCGGCCAGCGCGGCTAACGACACGCTGCGCTTTAACTCGTCCAGTTCCTTCTGTGGGATGCGGGGCATGGCTCGGACTCCNGTCAAAAACCTGTCAAGATTTTCTTTGATTCGATATGCGATACATTATATATTCGTAATACGATTNTAAAGCAAGTCGTTTTCAGAGTACCCCGTATACTTGGAGCATCTTATGGCGGATATGACAGATGAGCTTATGCAGACTGAAGAACAACGGCGGGCTTTTGGTAAACGGCTGAAGGAACTACGTAACCAGCAGCGGCGTACGCAGAAGGAAGTGGCCGCCCTGATTGGGTTGCAGCTTTCGCAGTACAACAAGTATGAGTCCGGGATGCACATTCCCCCGGCTGAGAAGCTGATACAGCTGGCGGAGTTGTTTACCACGACCATTGATTATNTGTTGCTCGGCTCGCATCACGAGCAGTTGCCGATTAGCAACACGCGGCTGATGGAGCGGTTCAGGGCGCTGGCACAGTGCCAGCCGGAAGAGCAGGAGACGGTCATTAAGCTGATTGATGCGGTGATTGTAAANCACCGGGTGGAGTCTGCGATACGACCCGTCGACCAGGAGAGAAGCCGCTAAGGATTTTAGCGCGGGGCTGAGGTGTTGACGCACCTTAACCCCGCTAACCACAAGCAANTAACAAGGAGTTGATTATGGCTGAAACACATCATAAGCCAGAGACACGCACACCCACAACATCAAGGAGTTATACCGTGGGCTANGTCCGGGATTCGGGCACCTTTGAGCCGTTCCCCGCCGTGACCCTGAAGGGCGGCTGGCTGAGGGAAGCGGGGTTTGATACCGGCACGGCGGTGAACGTGCGGGTGCTGCCGGACTGTCTGATACTGACGGTTAAACCGCCATCAGCGGAGCCGGAGATAATGCAGGCGCTGCGCCAGGTGTGCGGCAAGCTGTCCGCCCGCAAGCAGCGGCAGATAGAGGAGTTTATTCAGGTGATTGCGGGACCGCAGAAGCGACAGGGGTAAGTGGCTGGTTATAAAGTAAAGCCCCAACCTATGGGGTTGGGGCTTTTGAGAAGATCAATCAGGATCTGATGGGGGAGTTTTTTTGTCTTTCATTCTGGATAAGATCCAAATACCTACGCCGGTAGGGATACCTGCCGCGATGCCTCTTTTAATTGAAAAAAGAACATCCCCCTGCCAGCCAAAGATGAAAGAGCCATTTTTCAAATAAACCAAAATTGCAGCACATAAGCATCCAGACAAAACAGCAAGAGTCATAATGACGACAAAAGTTACTAATAAAATCAGGAGCGATTTTAAACCATAAGTACGAGGTTTCATTTCTTATCCCCCCCATCTTTTAGCTTATTCTCAACTTGACTACCTGTTGCTTCACTAGCTACAGAACCACCAATGGCTCCAGCAATACCCGCCGCTTTATCTGAAACAATCGGAAAATATTTATTC
This sequence comes from Erwinia pyrifoliae DSM 12163, assembly GCF_000026985.1. Classification (NCBI taxonomy): domain Bacteria; kingdom Pseudomonadati; phylum Pseudomonadota; class Gammaproteobacteria; order Enterobacterales; family Erwiniaceae; genus Erwinia; species Erwinia pyrifoliae. The sequence goes on along the minus strand of NC_017390.1, from coordinate 3,204,226 downwards.
CCAATTTCCAGGGCTTTACCACCACCCGCACCAATCGCAGTACCAACGGCTGCCCCTGCCACAGCAGGAACTGCATCTTTACCCTGCAACGTCGCACCACCGTAAGCTCCGATGACGCTGACTCCCTCCGTAAACCAGAATCCTTTGCCCTGCGTAACAGCCCCTGAACCCGCCGCTATCAGTGCATCGGTCATGCTTATCGGGTCACCGCCCGCAATCTGATTACTGACATTGGCCGCACCACTGATAACCCCACCTGCCAGGATACTCCCTGCCGTTGCCCCGGAAGGCAACAGTACGGGCGCAACCACAGCGGACACTCCCGCGCCCCAGGCCGTTATCAGCCCCGTGGCTGCATTCTGTCCGGCGGGTAAATCACCCTGCGCCAGCTTATTCAGCCCGGCCTGTTTCTGCTCCGGCGTCAGTTCGTTTGTCACGGCATACTGATCCCACGATGCCACCGCCTGAACGTAACTCTGCAGGCCGGACGGCAGACTCAGCGCATTATTCTCCACAACAACTTCTTCCGCTGCGAAGTTACCCGGCGTACGGCATATTTCCCTGTGCTTTCCGTGAGTTACAACCGGTTTTTTCTGTTGCACTTCCGGTACCGCAACTTTTTTCCCCGACGCGCCTTTTTCGCCCGTGCACGCTACCGCCCCGGCCAACATCACCAGGCACAGCATCCATGCCAGCACATCCTTCAGTCCTTTTTTCATATCCTGCATTGTAGCAACTCATCATCGTCTGTCATTACCCCTTTTCAGCGCGGCGCGGAGCCGGGCCACAGCTTGGCTGTGGGCCGGGGATGCGTCTGCCGGGTGCGGGCTGGCGAGGCCCGCAAGGGCCGCATGGCGGCGCTCTGAGGCGCGGAAGGTTAAGGGAACGGACGGTTTTGCATGACCGCCACAGGCCGGGGCGGGTAGCGGAAGCTGGCCGGAACGGGAACGAGCAAGGAGGNACGACTGCGAGCCGTTACGGACAGACGCAGCCGGGCGGGCATAAAGCCCTGCANGCGGAGGCCGTAAGGCCGACAACTGCCAGGGGGTGATTGATGGCAACGCCGTAGCCAGCGCCGCCAGGGAGGGCGGCCACACCCCGGCCCGGAACGCGGGGGCGCAAGACATAATGTATATTATGCGAAGACGGCCCGCTCGCCGGCGGCGGGCCGGGCTTCGCCGCCAGCCGGGACGGCTGCGCATAATACCCGCACATTATGTTGAATGGACGCAAGCCGGGAACCGGCTTACAGAGGATGTTACCGCTAAGGCCCGGTGCGCGGCCATTTACCCCCGCGCACACCGAACCTGATGAAGGGCAGATCGCGCCAGGGAAGGCGCGCTCTGACCAGGCACACAACCCGGCGAACTCACCGGGGTTGAGCTGCTTTACTGATTGTCCGGCGATACAGGAGGCCAGCAACGTGCAGTGTGGATCAGCGTCACTACCCACACCAGGCCCCTTTCATCATCCAGTTCGTAGATAAGCCGGTAATGTTCATGCGGAACCAGTTCCCGTGTACCGGCCAGCTGCCCGCTCACGCCCATCAACGGATGTTCAGCAAGGCGCTCTGCCGCCTCGCTGAACCTCTCATCGAGCTCCACTGCTGCTACAGGGTTTCTTTCTGCGAGGTAATCCCAGATTGCGATACGGTCCTGTAATGCCTCGTCGGTCCAGCGTACCTTCACATTTTACCTGCCAGCTTTGCCCGACGTTCCGCGAACAACGCTTCAACGTCTTCGTTACTTGTTCCTTCACCGGAACGGATGGATTCTCGTCCTTTCTCGACTTTTTGCGCCACCCAGTCATCGTAAGCCCGGCTGTCGTTCTGGCGCTGGATATAATCCCGCATCAGTTCGCGCATGACCTGAGAGGCCGGTCTGTGGCTGGCTTTTGCCGCTGCGATAAAACCTTCCCGCAGGGAGTTTTCCAGTTTCATGGTGAACACCGCTTCTTTCGGCATTATTCTTTCCTTACTTCTGCTCGAGTACTGACAGAGTATATACCTTATCATTACCTTTTCTCCATAACCTTCAGAGATTCATCCTCCGTCTGCTCTGCCGGATGTGTACTCGCATGCACCGCCTGCAACGCCCGGATGCTCACCTGCGTATANATCTGCGTGCTCTCCACGCTGCGGTGGCCCAGCATCGCCTGTATCCATCTGAGGTCCGCGCCGTTCTCCAGCATCTGCGTCGCCATCGCGTGCCGAAACAGNTGGCAGCTGCCTTTTTCTATCCCAGCCGCCCGCAGATACGGCACCACCGCGTGCGTGATGCCGTTCGCCGTCAGTCCGGCCACGCCGTCCATCGCCACGAACAGCGCCTTACACCCGGCCACCGCCACTATCTCCGGCCTGACCTCATGCAGGTAGTGCCGCAGCCACCACAGCGCCCGTTCACCCACCGGGATAACCCTGTCCTGCTTTCCCTTACCCTGCACGATGGTCAGTATCTTCCGGCTGAAGTCCGCGCTCCAGGTTTCCAGCCGCGCCACCTCGCCGCGCCGGATGCCCGTTGACCACAGCAGTTCCAGCAGCGCCCGGTCACGCATGCCCTGCAACGTGTTCAGGTCGCACAGGTTTACGATGTCCTCCACCTGCTCCACGCTCAGGATGGTGCGCGGCAGGTGCTTTTCCAGCCGGGGCAGCTCAAGGTCGGCGGCGGGATTGGCCAGGATAAGATTCTGCTTCGCCAGCCAGCGGAACCACACCTGCAGCGGCTGTAAGGCGGTACGCTGGGTGCGGGGGCTTAACGGCTCGCCGTTGCCCTTGCGGTACCGGTACAGGTGGCGCTGCCAGCGCTCCAGCACCGGGCGGGTGACGTCTGCGGCATGATGGATGCCGCGCTCCTGCGCCCAGCAGATAAAGCGGTAGCCGTGGTGCGTCTGTACTTTCAGGGTGGTTTCCGACCAGTTGCGTTCCCGTCGCCACTTCACGAAGCGCAGCAGCAGCGCGTACAGGCTTTTCGGGTCATGCGCCGGGCCGACCGGCTGGCGGTAGATATCATCGACGCTGAGCAGGCGGTTTGCGGCGGGTTTGCGGTTGGCCATGTTGACGCTCCGTTGTCAGGACTGGCGGTTAAGAAGAGGGTGCGGATAACGGGGGCGGAGGCGGCAGCGGCGCTTTCTTTTTTTCTCTTATTACTGCGTTTCCGTTTATCCCGACCGGTTTGCTCTCCACGCCCCGTGCTGCCTGACCTGAAGCCGGTTTTGTCCTGTCCGGCCGGCCACCGACCGCATCCCGACCAGAGGCCGACCGGTGACCGCTGATATCCGACCGGACGGCCTGACACCCCGACCGGTCCGCGCCGCCCTCGTCAGTGGTTCCGCTTTCTGCCACCTCCAGCAGCCCGCACAGGTGCGCCCGGTCGCCCTCCTCACCGTCCCACAGCAGCGCGTATTCATGGCTCAGGCCGCGCCGGTACAGCAGCAGGTATTCCATTTCCAGCAGCCGGGCAAGGTGAACCTTTAACTGCGTGTCGCCCCAGTGAAGCCGCTCCCGCACGTCCCGCCGCGTGAAGTGCAGCTCGCCCGGTTTCACCGCCTGTTTCTGTGCGGTTTCACCGACCCAGGCTTTCAGCAGTACCAGCAGTTTCCGCGTCTGCGGCGGCATTTCGTCCAGCGTGCGGCCCAGCACTTCGTGCGCCAGCTTATTGGCTAACGCGATATCCGACGGCTGCACCTCGATATACTCGATAACCTCGCCGCGATGCGCCGTGCGCTTCACCGTCCGCTGGTACTGGTGCAGCAGCGCCACCGCCTGGATTAAGGTGAGGTACTTCATATGGTCGCGCCGGGTGCGGGTTTTGTCTGACAGGAAGGTGAGCCGTTCCGCGTAAGGATTAACCACCTTCAGCGGACGTAACAGCCGCTGGGCGTTCTGGTGCAGCCCGGTTAAGTAACTTTTTTCCGAGGTGGCCAGCAGCCCTTCCAGCGTCTGGCCGTGGCGCTGCATGGCGTGTATTGCCCGCGTCTGCTCCCGCGACTCGTTGACCGTCAGCACCAGGCAGCGGTTCAGCAGCTCCTCGTCCACGTCGATNGCGGTGGTGGTGAGCATCAGCATCACCGGGCCTTTGACGCGGTACTCGCGGGTGACCAGTTCGCCGCTTGCCTCGTCCTTGCCGGTGCTGGCTATTTTCAGCTCGCCGTCACTCTGCAACAGCTTCAGCGCGTANGCCGCCTGGCGTACCCCTTCTTCTTCGGCGATTGCCAGTATCTTGTGTTGCAGGCTGGTTTCNCCGAGGTAATACAGGCTCTGCCCGGTCATGGCGCTGTACTGGATGCGCTCTTCTTCCGGCATCAGGCCGAGAACNGCGTCCATCAGCGACGATTTACCCGCCGCACTGGAAGACTGGATTAAAACCGCCAGCGGTTTATCCAGCTTGCGTGACGTGCCCGCCAGGTAACCGGTTAACAGATTGCTGCTTTCACCCACCACGCCACAGGATGCAAGGTCATTCACGATACGCTCCGCCAGGTCGGGGGATTTCAGTAACTCAAGCGCCGCCGCTTCATCCTCACCGGCTACCGTCACCGCCCCGCAAGCCTGCTCCGTTTCTGCCGTGAGGCGCTGTGCGTCCTGCTGCTGCTCCAGCGCCAGCAGCACCCGCCCGGCCTCACGTTTGATGATGGCGATATCACAGCCCAGCTCGTTTGCCGCCGCGCTGATATACGCCTGGCGCTGCTTCGCGTGGTACATATCCAGCTGGTCAACGTGGAACGCACCGGATGATCCGTCCAGCACCCGCACNTTGACCTTCATCACTTCCGACAGGCAGGAAGCCTTAGTGCCGCGGGCGCAGGGATGCGCAGAAGCGGCGGAGAGGGTATTTTTCTGCCAGCCGCGCNCCCGCCACACGCGCGGACCCGAGCGTAACAGCAGCTCGCCGGATGGCGTGGTTTCACAGGCGATAAGCGGGATTGCAGCAGGTTGTGAGGAAGGGAGGGCGGTTAAGGAAGAAGGGTTATCNCCGCTGGCCGTCACGGTTTCAGATGCGGCCACCGTGCCGCTGTGCATCCGGGAAGCCGACTCCAGCGCCAGCGCGAAGGCGGATTCNGGATTACCGCTTTTCAGCGCGTAGGCGTTGGCATCCAGCCCCAGCGGGAAGCGCACCCGCCAGGCGTCGATCCCGGCCTGCTGCAACTCCCCGGCCACCGCTTCAGCCCCCCGATCCCCGGCTTCGTCCCTGTCGAAGGCGATCAGCACCCGCTTTACCCCGTGCCAGCGCAGCGCCGCCAGATGATCGGCGGTAAAGCTGTTGGCCCCGAACGCGGCGATCACATTACGGTAACCGGCACACCAGAAGGTCATGGCGTCGATCAGCGCTTCGCACAGGATCACCTCTGACGAGGCTTTCAGCGCCTGCTCGTTCCATACCCCAACCAGCGGCGCGGGCAGATAGAGATGCCGGGCCGANCCCTTTTTGATCTGACTGTCGGTCAGAGTTCTGCGCCCGTACAGCTGCAACACCCGCCCGCGCTGCGCCACATGGCCGCTTTCCGCCCAGCCGACCACCGGCACCACCAGGCAGCCGCGGAAGTGATCCTGGCGGGTGGTTNCGCGCAGCACGCCCAGCAGTGTTAAGCGGTCACGCAGCCGTTTACCCTCTTTGCTGCTCACTGACGGCAGCAGACCCGCCACGCCGTGCGCCCCGGCGAACCCCAGCTTAAAGTGGCTGACCAGTTCAGGATGATTCAGGCCGCGCTTCTCCAGCCAGGCCAGCGCCTCCGGGCTGTTCAGCAGATTGTGGTGATACCCGTTTACCACCTGGCCCAGCAGCGCCTGGCCGTCGTCGTCGAGGTCGGTGAGGGTCTGGCGCGCTGGCGGCGAAGCAGGAACGGCGGCTGAAGAAGACGGGTTCTGGCCGGAGAACTCAGGCAGCCGCAGCACCGCCCTGGGCAGGGAGAAGTTTTCGGTTTTCATCATCCAGTCCACCACCGACCCGGCCGCACCGCAGCCGAAGCAGTGATACAGGTTTTTCTCCGGGCTGATAACCAGCNAGGGGGTTTTCTCCTGATGGAAGGGACACAGCAGCACCCGGTCACGCCCCTGCTGGCGCAGCCTGTGCCCCTGCGATTCGGCCAGCGCGGCTAACGACACGCTGCGCTTTAACTCGTCCAGTTCCTTCTGTGGGATGCGGGGCATGGCTCGGACTCCNGTCAAAAACCTGTCAAGATTTTCTTTGATTCGATATGCGATACATTATATATTCGTAATACGATTNTAAAGCAAGTCGTTTTCAGAGTACCCCGTATACTTGGAGCATCTTATGGCGGATATGACAGATGAGCTTATGCAGACTGAAGAACAACGGCGGGCTTTTGGTAAACGGCTGAAGGAACTACGTAACCAGCAGCGGCGTACGCAGAAGGAAGTGGCCGCCCTGATTGGGTTGCAGCTTTCGCAGTACAACAAGTATGAGTCCGGGATGCACATTCCCCCGGCTGAGAAGCTGATACAGCTGGCGGAGTTGTTTACCACGACCATTGATTATNTGTTGCTCGGCTCGCATCACGAGCAGTTGCCGATTAGCAACACGCGGCTGATGGAGCGGTTCAGGGCGCTGGCACAGTGCCAGCCGGAAGAGCAGGAGACGGTCATTAAGCTGATTGATGCGGTGATTGTAAANCACCGGGTGGAGTCTGCGATACGACCCGTCGATCGGGACAGAAGCCGCTAAGGATTTTAGCGCGGGGCTGAGGTGTTGACGCACCTTAACCCCGCTAACCACAAGCAATTAACAAGGAGTTGATTATGGCTGANACACATCATAAGCCAGAGACACGCACACCCACAACATCAAGGAGTTATACCGTGGGCTANGTCCGGGATTCGGGCACCTTTGAGCCGTTCCCCGCCGTGACCCTGAAGGGCGGCTGGCTGAGGGAAGCGGGGTTTGATACCGGCACGGCGGTGAACGTGCGGGTGCTGCCGGACTGTCTGATACTGACGGTTAAACCGCCATCAGCGGAGCCGGAGATAATGCAGGCGCTGCGCCAGGTGTGCGGCAAGCTGTCCGCCCGCAAGCAGCGGCAGATAGAGGAGTTTATTCAGGTGATTGCGGGACCGCAGAAGCGACAGGGGTAAGTGGCTGGTTATAAAGTAAAGCCCCAACCTATGGGGTTGGGGCTTTTGAGAAGATCAATCAGGATCTGATGGGGGAGTTTTTTTGTCTTTCATTCTGGATAAGATCCAAATACCTACGCCGGTAGGGATACCTGCCGCGATGCCTCTTTTAATTGAAAAAAGAACATCCCCCTGCCAGCCAAAGATGAAAGAGCCATTTTTCAAATAAACCAAAATTGCAGCACATAAGCATCCAGACAAAACAGCAAGAGTCATAATGACGACAAAAGTTACTAATAAAATCAGGAGCGATTTTAAACCATAAGTACGAGGTTTCATTTCTTATCCCCCCCATCTTTTAGCTTATTCTCAACTTGACTACCTGTTGCTTCACTAGCTACAGAACCACCAATGGCTCCAGCAATACCCGCCGCTTTATCTGAAACAATCGGAAAATATTTATTCCCAATTTCCAGGGCTTTACCACCACCCGCACCAATCGCAGTACCAACGGCTGCCCCTGCCACAGCAGGAACTGCATCTTTACCCTGCAACGTCGCACCACCGTAAGCTCCGATGACGCTGACTCCCTCCGTAAACCAGAATCCTTTGCCCTGCGTAACAGCCCCTGAACCCGCCGCTATCAGTGCATCGGTCATGCTTATCGGGTCACCGCCCGCAATCTGATTACTGACATTGGCCGCACCACTGATAACCCCACCTGCCAGGATACTCCCTGCCGTTGCCCCGGAAGGCAACAGTACGGGCGCAACCACAGCGGACACTCCCGCGCCCCAGGCCGTTATCAGCCCCGTGGCTGCATTCTGTCCGGCGGGTAAATCACCCTGCGCCAGCTTATTCAGCCCGGCCTGTTTCTGCTCCGGCGTCAGTTCGTTTGTCACGGCATACTGATCCCACGANGCCACCGCCTGACCGTAACTTTGCAGGCCGGACGGCAGGCCCAGCGAGTTATTCTCCACCGCATTCTTCCCGGCCTGCGCGCCCGCCACTGTATCGGCGGCGCTGCCGCCCGTCAAGCGTCGCTGTCCCATAAGGGCAACTGGCTGGCAGAGGAGGGCTTTGCAACAGATTGGCCGCGTTTTTACTTTACTCTGGATTTGAAGGCGGTGATTGTTTTTTTTGCTCTTTGATTTTTGACAGGAACCAAATGCCTGTTCCCGTCGGAATGCCTGTTGCAAGCCCAGTTTTAACCGATTTGAATAAAGCTTCAGTTAAATTTAAATTAGACATATCAGAATTCAGATAATGAATTAACTCAATACCGCCACGGACAAGAAAAACGGCACAGAAGATGGTGATAATGCAGTATAGATTAAGCAGGATAAATAGATGTATTCCTACTGTTTTAGGTAATTTCATTTATTTTTATCCTTGCTAAAGGCCTCTTGCACTGCACTACCAGCAGCCTCAGAAGTTGCCGAACCAGTTATATTGCCTAAAATTTCAGCCGTATTACCAGATACTACAGGTTTCAACTTTTCTGAAATAAGTATGCCTGAACCCGCACCAATCGCAGTACCAACGGCTGCCCCTGCCACAGCAGGAACTGCATCTTTACCCTGCAACGTCGCACCACCGTAAGCTCCGATGACGCTGACTCCCTCCGTAAACCAGAATCCTTTGCCNTGCGTAACAGCCCCTGAACCCGCTGCTATCAGTGCATCGGTCATGCTTACCGGGCCACCGCCCGCAATCTGATTGCTGACATTGGCCGCGCCACTGATAACACCGCCTGTCAGGATACTNCCTGCCGTTGCCCCGGAAGGCAACAGTACGGGCGCAACCACAGCGGACACTCCCGCGCCCCAGGCCGTTATCAGCCCCGTGGCTGCATTCTGTCCGGCGGGTAAATCACCCTGCGCCAGCTTATTCAGCCCGGCCTGTTTCTGCTCCGGCGTCAGTTCGTTTGTCACGGCATACTGATCCCACGATGCCACCGCCTGAACGTAACTCTGCAGGCCGGACGGCAGACTCAGCGCATTATTCTCCACCGCATTCTTCCCGGCCTGCGCGCCCGCCACTGTATCGGCGGCGCTGCCTCCCGTCAAGCCACCCGCAAGACCCGCCGCCAGCGTACCCAGCGCGCTAACCGTCTGCTTTTGCTCTTCGTTAAGCTGGTTCCTGTCTATACCCGGGTACAGCTGCTGCGCGATAAATTCGCCGGTCGTCGCGCCTGCGGCTCCGGCCAGAGCGGAGTGACCGCTCGTCTGTGCCACCACCGCACCCAGTACCGCGTGCGCCATCAGATTAGACTGGACGTCCACACTGCCGGTTGCCGGGTCGGAGGTCATTTTATGAATGACCTCCGCCAGATACGGTGCCGCTCCGCCCGCCATCGCCTGCGCGATATTGCCGCCCGCCAGGCCCTGCACCGCCGCCGTGGCGGCCTGGATGGCCTGTTGCACTTTCCCCCCCGTGCCGAACTGGCTTTCCGTCAGCGCCTGATTATAGAAGTTCTGGTAGACCTGCTTTTCNATATCCGCGCTGTCGTACTGCTTCGACGGGTCCTGCTTTTTCAGTTCGGCCAGCGCTTTATCGCGGTCGTGCTGCGTGGCCCCGGCAATTTTATCATTTGCCGCATGCGTGGCTTCGATCTTACCCTGGGTCGCCGCAATATCCAGCGCCTGCGCCCCTATTTCGCCGATCTTCTNCGCTTCCTGCAGCCGCTGCTGCTCCTTCTCCTTGTTGAATATCGGGGAAAGGGTCTGGCTGGCATGCTCCACGTCGCGGNTCAGGTCAGCGACATCCTGCTGCTGCGCATTCTTATCACGGATAATAATGCTGCCGTCAGATACCGCCGCTTGGGTGGCGGAGCTGTCGTGGTCTTCGCCGTTGGCNCCGACCAGCAGGGTGCTGCCCAGATTACTCAGGAACTGNCCACCCGTGCTGCCGCCGGTGCTGAAGCCGGTGCTCAGGTGTTCGACCTTATAGTCGGCCCTGTTATCNATATCAGCAAAGCCCAGCGTGCCGGTATCAAGGCGGTTTTTATCCGCCGTGGCGGTGCTGCCGATAACCGCGCCGTTGAGCTGTGTATGCCCGCCGGTGGTGATGTCAAAGCCGCCTTTGCCGGCAAAGATGCCGGTCTGCTCCTGCACCGAATCCCATGTGCTGTGCATCTTATCACGGCTGAGGTTAAACGAACCGCCGGGGCCGCCAGCGCCAGCGCTGCCGCCCGCACTGGCATTCTGCTGCTTCGAGTCGTAGTTATCGCTGTCCTGCTCGCTGGTTAATGTCAGGTTGCGGGCCGTGTCCAGCGTCACGCTGTCGCCGCTGACCTGTGCGCCGGTCAGCGTGGTGTCACGCCCGCTGCTGATGGTCAGATGATGACCGGCGTTGAGCGTGGTTTCNGTATGCGTGACGCCGTTGCCGTTCTCCGAACCTGTGCCTTTATTGCCGCTGGCGTTGAGGGTCAGGCCGTTTTTATCCCCGCCGAAATTAATGCCAACGCCGACGGAAGCGCCGTGGCTTTCGTTTTTCCCCTCAAGAAGCGAGGTGTTCTGCGCCGACAGCAGGTTGACGTCACGGGCGGCAGCCAGGCCGAGATCCCTGCCGGCCTGCAGCTGGCTGCCCTGAACGGTGATATCCGCGTCGGTGGCGCGAATATTGAGGTTATTGCCGGCGGTNAGGGTGCTGCCCTGGCTCTGGTTCGAGGTCTGCGTCTGCTGAGATTTTGACGACTGGCTGCCGTAAGACAGGTTNACGCCAAACAGGTTTTTCGCATCCTCTCCCTGAGCCGTACCGAGCTGATAGCCCTGATACGCCTGCACGCCACCGAGCGCCGTTTTGATGCCGTCAAGCGCCGCCAGCCGCCCGCTGCTGGCGTTACTGGCCTCACTGGCGCTGGTGACCGCGCCGTTAACCGCACTGCCCACCGCACCTGACAGCGCCAGCGTCAGCCCGCTCTGTTTTTGTTCCACGGTATGGGTTTGCACGCTCTGGTTGTCCGCCGCCAGAATACTGACCTGTTTGCCGCTCAGGTTCAGATCCTGACCGCCCAGCACCTCCGAGCCTTTCACCGTCAGCGCATTGCCAGCAGTGAGGTTGACGTTGCCCCGGCTGCTGCCAACGATGCTCCCCGCGCTGCTTTGCGATTGCCCCTCATCGGTGGTTTTAAGCGCATTTTTACCGTAGCTGAAGCCGATACCGCCGGTGCCGGTCAGTCCGGTTTTCTCCTCCTCGCGCAGGTGAGTTTCCTGGCGTGACTGGCCGGCGGTGTTGATATTGAGGTCATTGCCCGCCAGCAGGCTGACGTCCTGCGTGGACGCCACGCTGCTGGCGCTCACCCGCAGATCGTGTCCTGCCTGCATCGTCACGCTGTTGCCGCTGACGCTACTGCCGAGCGCGCTCTGGCTTTGCACTTCGTCGTGCGTTTCTGCCGATTTGCCGGACAATAATCCCTTAACGGTTTGCTGACTGTGCTCGGTCAGATGATAGGCAGAATCACCGGCGGTCAGGTTGATATCATGACCGGCCTGCATCGCCACGCTGTCTTTTGCCGTAATGGCGGCGGCCTGAGCATTCAGATCGTGGCCCGCGCTCAGAGCCACGCTACCGCCGCCGTTCAGCTGCGTGCCGATATCCCCGGTTTGCGTCAGATGACGGTAGTTATCGCTGCCCCAGTCGCTTTTTTCGCTGTGGGTGGTGGTCAGGGTATTAAGGTTGAGGTCATGGCCGGCGATGATTTCTGTCTGACTGTTATTGCCGCTATTGTCCAACTGCGATGCGGTCAGATTGATATTGTTGACAGCCAGCAGGCCCAGCGCGCCATTGTCATTTTGCACATAGATGCCCGCCGGCCGGTTAAGATAGCGATTGCTGTCGTCGCCCGCCAGCGTGCTGCTGCTGTTGATATCGCGACCGGCTATCGCCACCAGGGCATCACCGCCTTGCAGGGTGCCGCCGATGTTGTTGATATCGGTCAGGGCGTTCAGATTGACGCGGTTAGCGCCAATAATGCCGCTGTTGTTGAGGGTGTCAGCATTGATCTGCGTCACTTCCCGGCCGGCTATTTTGCCCCCGTTGGTCAGGTCGCGGCCGGTGTTGAGCACCAGGTTGTTACCGGACAGCAAGGCTCCGCTACCGTCGAGGTCGCCTTTTTTCACTCGCGCATAAACCTGTGGCACCAGCACGCTTTGCTGCGAACCGTCCGGCAGGGTAACATCCTGCCGGACCAGCCAAACCATATCGCTGGTTAGCAGCGCCATCTGCGCTGGCGTCAAGGCCACGCCCAGCGTCAGGTGGTAATCCTTAGCGAAAGTCACGCCTGCATCCATCAGCGCTTTGTACTGCTCGCCGTCATTATTGTAGCCCGCCAGATAACGTTGCCCGGTCAGATCGACAATTTGTTCGCGGATCAATCGCTGTTCGTAGTAACCATCGCCCAGACGTTTGTCCAGACGGTCCGGATCCTGGCTAAGCGCACTCTGCATATAGTCGCTGCTCAGCCACTGCTTTTGATGGGTGAAGCGGGGATCGGTTTCGATCAGATAGTGGCTGGTGACCTCGCCATGCAGCTGGAACAGGCTGTTGTCGGGCAGGTGAGTGTTCGGGCTGGTGACGCGGATGACGCTGTTTGCTGCCTGGTTCGGCAAGGCAATTTCGACAATATGGTCGGCCGGTGGTGTCACCACAGCGGCATTGTCAGCCTGCTGGTTCAGCTCCGAGGTAGCGCGCCCGCCAATCGTGGTGCCGCTGCCGTTTACCTGGGTATGCCCCTGGTAAACCATCGTGGCCAAAGCAAAGGTTTGCATCATGGGGGCTGGCCGGTAACGGTTGGTATCCTTGCCCTGTGAGGTCTTGGTGCCGCCCAGTAGTCCATTGCTGGACTTTTTGGCGTACCAGTGCGTTTGCCTACCGATATCGACCGTGACTTTAGTGCCTTCGCTGGCCACGTTATTCAGCACCGCGCCAGGATTCACGCCCAGCGTACCGCCCGCCATCATACGGCTGTCGTAGTTATTAATCCGATCGCTGTCGATCGTCAGGTTCCCCCCGGCGATGATCTGCCCGGGATCGCTCTCTGTGATTTGGGTTTCGGTAACGGTGCGCTGGTATTGGTACTCGTAAAATTCATTGTTGACGCTGCCATCAGGCATAATGGCATCGTGTACGTCGTACTTATTCGAGTATGAGGTATCCACTTTATCCCAGTCGTGGCGGGTTGTTGCGCCCTGTAACACCGCTTCATGATGCTGCGAGGGTTCGCTAACCACCTCCTGGGTGACCAGATGGTCATTGAAATTGTTGATCTGCCCGATGTTGAGCGTCATATTGCCGACAGATTCCAGCGTGGCGCTGTGGTTGTTGAATACGGAAGCCTGGCCGGATGCCTGCCAGATGTCGTTGAGTTGCCCACCTGTCGCCGCGTCCCCGGCGCTGAAAATCAGTGCATGATCGCTGTTATTGATGTTTTGTGCGCCGATATCCAGCCGCTCGCGGGCGGCGATGGTCGCTGCCGTGCCGCCTTCGGCCAGATTGTTCAGCGTGCCGCTTTGCAGGGCGATATGGTCACCATAGATGCGCCCGCTGCCCGTGTTGGTTAGCGTACCCGACTGGATATGCGTCAGGCTGCCGTCGATCAGGCCACGGTTGGTCAGTTCGCCATCGGTGAAAATATGGTTTTGCCCGGCGCTGATTTCACCCTCAGCCGCGTTGTTCAGGCTGGCTGAATGAAGGTTCAGCGTAGCGCCGGATTTTAGCAGCGCACGGTTGTCAACGTTACCGCCGACGTTGAAGTTCAGATCGCCGTTAGCAATGACATCGCCCTGGTTAACGAACCCCTGTTGCAGATTGAGCGTCATCGCGCCCTGCGATAACACGCGCCCGTCGCCGGCCAGAGAAGCGGCGCGCAGTTGCAGATCCTTACCGGATATCAGGGTTCCTCCGCTGTTACTTAGCTTCAGCGTATCACCGCCGCTGACAGAAATAGCATCAGCAGAAGAGACTAAGCCCTGCGAATTATTGAGCGACTGCATGGTGGTGATAGCCAGCAAATCGTTAGCGCGCAGCGTACCTTGCGTATTGTCGAGTGAATCACTGTTCAGCTGAACACTCTGGCCTTCCAGCCCGGTATTTTGCGTGTTGCTGTCGCGGTTGACGATTTGAGCGGCGTTAATAGTGGTGGTGGCACCGCTGCGGATCAGGCCGGCCGTGTTATTGACCAAACCCTGAAAGGCATTCAGTAGCGCATTGCCTACGGTTTGTAACTGCCCGCCACGGTTGTCCAGTTCGCTAACGTCCAGCCGTGCGTTTCCGAACGAGCTAATGATGCCGCCCTGGGCGTTGTCCAGCTTATGTCCGTGGCTGTGGAGCTGCAGATCGCCGCCGCTGCGCAACTGACCGGCCTGATTGACCAACTCGCCGCTTAGCAAGGTGAGTGATTTGCCCGCACTCAATAACCCGGAGCGGTTATCAATCTGCTGGCCCTGGGTGTCAATCCCCACGGTTCCGTCTGCCTGTATCACGCCCTGCTGATTATTGAGCGGGTTGAGCAAGTTAACGTTTAACGAGCCGTTATCCTGCGCGCTGATTTGACCTTGCTGGTTGTTCAGGCTGGCGGCTCGCAGATGGATATCGCCGCCCGCCGCCAGAGTACCGTTCTGGTTTTCCACGGCGTTGAGCGCCGTCAGGGACAGGGTGCCGCTACCGGTTTGCAGAATTTTGCCGTCACGATTAGACAGGCTATTCGCCGTTAACGTAATGAGCTGCGCCAAGGTCACGCCGCCGTCAAGCAGGGTATCGCCAGTGGTCATGCTCAGGTGACCGTTAGACAGGATTTGTCCCTGAGCGCCGTTCAGGCGGTCACTGCTCAGGGACAGATTGCCGTCAGCCGCATGGACAATTTTGCCATCCTGATTATTGATAATCGCGGACTGTATCGTCAGATCTTTGCCGTTACTGGCGAGGCTACCGCCAAGGTTATTGAGGTTGCCCCGATGGCTAAGCTGCAGCGAATCGCTGCCCAACTGAGTTATCGCGCCCTGTTGGTTCGACAGATCGTGCGCGTTAATGCTCAGTTTGTCCGCCGACAGGCTACCGCCGTCGTTATTCAGCATTTTTCCGCTGCTGGCGGTCAGCTGGCGCTGCGCTGCAATCTGCGCACCACTGCCGGTGAGCAGGTCGCTCTGCCCGGCGTCCAGCGTGATGTTGTTCGCACTGCTGGAACCGTGGCGCACATCCACGCCTTGTCCACGGGCGGTAAAATCCCCGGCGGCCAGATTTTGCCCCTGAGCGCGTAGCTGGCCAGACGTTGTCAGCGTTAATTTGCCGCTACCGGTCAGCTTACCGTCCTGGTTGACCCCAGCGGCGAGTACGCTTCCTGGTTCGCTGTTGAGGCTGGCGCTTTGCGTTTGCAGATGATTACGCGCCGCAATCGACCCGCCGTTATGCAGGTCGCCCGTGCTGGTCAGGCTGGCACTGTCGCCAGCCTGTAAGGCACCGCTGTTGTTGATGGCCGTATTGGAGGCGACGTTCATTCCGGCGCTGCTGTGAAGGTTGCCGCTGTTTTCGATGCGGCCATCTGCCGTTACCACCAACGAACCTGCCTGCGCGCCGATATTACCGGCGTTAGCCACGCCGACGCCCTGTTCGGTGCCGATTAATCGAATTTTGTTGGCATACATGCCGCCGAGCCGGGCGACATCGACCGCCAGCTGCGGCCGGGCGGACCCGTCGGCCGCGAGCGTATCGATCTGTTGATGAGCCGCATCGACCCGGTTACGACCAGCCGTCACATTTAACGCTTTCGCCACTATGCCTGCATTGATTTTCACCGAACGGGCAATGACATCAGTGTAATCCTGGCGGCTGCTGTCCATGCCTGCACCCTGTACCACAATCTCACCGCGCTCTACTGCATAACCGGTTAGCTGGCCGTTACTCATCTGCGCCTGGCCGGTCGTTAGCGTGGCGCGGTTAGCATTGATAAAACCACAGCCATTACAGGAAATGCCCGATGGGTTAGCGATAACCACCTGTGCCTGACGCCCGGCAACTTCGATGTAGCCATGCAGCCTGCTTGGGTCACGCGAGTTAACCTCATTGAGGATCACTTTTGCTTCTCCGCCCGCCAGCCACTGGTTTCCTGCCACCATGCCGCCCAACTGTGTGGCGACATGGTGGCGCGAGTTATTCAGGATGGCGCCTTTATTATCGACGTCGAACTGGCTGTAAGTGTTGCGCGAAACGCCTGCCTCACTCGGCGTCTGAATATTGATTTGCGGCGTGCCGTTGGCGCTCGATACGATATTCGGCTGCTGGTTATTCGGCGCCTGGCCGTCGGCGACAATGCCTGCCTGAGCCTCACCGGGCGAGGTGACAAAAGCGAAAGCGGCAAGCATGGCGCAGCTTAACGGGCTAAGCCGGCAGCAGCGCATGGGGATTTTATCCCGGCGCGTACGTGACGAACCCGTTCGGCTGCGGGCAATATCTGCCACGACCATCAGCAGGCCGCGCGCGCGGTTGAAAATAATTCGATAGCAAAGTTTGTTCACGGTGGAGTTTCCTTACCCTAATACTGCCAGTTGAGATTAAAGCCCAGTGATACGGGATCGGTTCTGAAACCGTCCGGCTTTGAGAAAGGTACGGAAGCAAACAGGTCATAGCCCATCTGTAATGCTTTGCCTCGTAACCCCATTGCGCCGCCGGCTAAATGATTACCAGCCAGATATTGCGTACCGTTTCCGCCGACTTCACCGTAATCCACCCCGATATAGAGTTCCTGAGACGGTAGCGGCGTTGCCCATGCGATGTCATTACGCACCAGCCATCCACGGTTGGCGTTCAACGTTCTTTCACCATCAAAGCCGCGTACCGTCCAGCGGTTACCGATAGCGAACTGCTCTTGTGGCGTGAGTAAGGTATGACTCAGCTGGCGTTGATACTGCAGGTTATAGTGGAATCGTTGCCGCAGCAGGGTAAACGGAATATCAACCTGGGCGGAAAGTTGCACGATTTTACTTAACGCAGTGGCATCACCCATATTTTCTTCTGGTGCCTGCATTGCGCCAAACCAGCGTGTACCGCGCTGATAACTGGCCCCCACATCCAGCGTGGCCTGCGAAATATAGTGGCGATGCTGCAAACCCATTCGCCACGCTGAAGTGCGGCGGCGCTGAATGCCAATCTCGGTATCATCTATGTAGTTTCTGGATTCACGCGCCAGCACGTCATAAGTCAGCGTGGTTTTCTGGCTGCCGTTACGGTGCAATATGCGGCTGACCTGAAAATCCATATTTTGGCTTTTGCCGCTGTAGCGGTAGTCGCTGTTTAGCCCGGCCACCGTTTGGCGATAGTCATAGCTGTTGGCTGTCAGGCCTACCAGCCAGTAGCCAAACGGCACCGAGTAGTGGCCGGTCAGGTTGTCAGAGCCTCTGCCGTTTTTGCTTTGCAGACTGCCGCTGCCAGAAAGATAAAACATATCGCTGAGCGATAACGGATTATCCAGCGATAGCGTCAGGCCGCCCTGATAGCGGCCGGTGCTGCGCGTGCCGGAGTCATCGAGTGAGGCCGCAACGCGCCACATGCGCTGCTGCTGCCAGCGCAGCGCAATGTCGCTTTCGCCTGGCCCGGCAGCGGGCAGGATCGCCATATCGGCCTGTACGGTCGGCAGGCGCTGCAGGTTCTCCAGCCCTTGCTCAATATCACGCAGATCCAGCAGCTGGCCTTGATGGGCCGGAAATGCGCTATATAAGCTGATGTAATGGCCACTGTCCGGCGTCAGCGTTACCTGTCGGGTTTTACCTGCGACCACCACCAGCCTGAGTTCACCGCTTTTAAGATCCTGTGCGGGGGCCAGTACCCGGCTGGTCACATAGCCGTGGTCAACCAGGCGATTTTGCAGGGTGCTCATCAGCAGGTTAATCCCCTGTCCGCCAAGGCATTTTCCCACCGCCTGATGGCTGATGCGCTGCAAGGGTAGCCAGTGGGGCAGGGCGTCTGTACCGCTTAACGTCACGCGTGAAAGAGTAAAACAAGGGGTTTCTTGCGGAAAACGAAGGTGACCAACGTTACCTGATGGCGTAGAGAGCCGAATATCCGGTACTGGCGGATTCAGGCGATTCTGTAAAGCATTTTGTTGATCTTGCTGATGAATTAATTGCTGATCGCCTTTCCCAATCAATGAGTCAGATAATGGCTTAGCGGGCAACGTTGCGGCAGCGGGAGCGGTTTCAGCCCGTGCTTCGGCAACGGTAAGCCAAAGGGATATCAGTAGTGTTTGCCGCACGGTGGTGATGATCCGGCGGCGCAGTGATATATCCATCTTTTATTATTATCCTGTTTGGCGCGTCGGAAATTGCTTCCAGCAGAAAATCAATATTACAAAAATGATATATAAATCTAAATTGAAAAATCTATTTAAATAAAAAAATCATGTGAATTCTTAATATCGGTACGAAATCTATACAGCGTGACAGGATTAATATAAAGAGTCGGAAAATCAAAGGGAAGCTACGACAGGTTGGCGGGGAAAATAAAATTAAAAACCGACAGTTCTCATAGCTGGTTACATTTTGCGGATATCTGTTGCGATTCCGGGCTGGCGGTTTAACGCGGCGGATTGCTACAGTTCAATTCCCAGAGGTATTGATGGGTGAACATCAAAAGTATTTACGCTTTATTTCACCGGCCTGCGCAGAAGCGCTAGGTTTTTTTTCTATTAATTTGTGTTTAATTATCATAATTAACTTTTTAAACCAGGTCTGTTATATTTTTCTCGTAGGAACGCCTCCTGGCCTCACACGATCTGAAACACAGTTTATCTTTTAACCCGTTGTCATTTTTTGTATAACTACCTTAATGTTATTCTACATCCTGCAACGGAACACTCATGCCGCCGTTAAGAAAATCTCTGGCGAAATCCCAGTCTGGTCCGACCTTTAATCCCTTGCGTTTCCGGCTTGTTTGCCTCGGCGTGTTTTCCTGTCTGGTTTTTTTACTGCTGCGGGTGGCGGATTTACAGCTGATTAATCATCCGATGCTGGAAAAAGAGGCCGACCAGCGTTCGTTGCGCACCGTGACGCTACCGACCAGTCGCGGTACGTTGTTGGATCGCAACGGCGAAGCGCTGGCGCTCAGCGTACCGTCGCGCGATATTATCGCCGATCCGCAGCGCGTGCTGGGGGCGCATCCGGACTTTACCAGCGCGAAATGGCAGTACCTTGCCAATGCGCTGGAGCAGCGCCCTGAACAAATTGCCGCTCAGATCGGCGCTAACCCCAACCGCCGCTTTCTTTATCTCGGCCATAAAATCGAACTGGGGATCGCAAAAGATATCGCCAAACTGCACCTTGCCGGTATCAGCACCCGGTACAACGACAGCCGTTTCTACCCGATGAGCGAAGCCACCGCGCCGCTGATCGGTATTGTTGGTGCGGAGAACAGCGGCCTTAGCGGGCTGGAAAAGGGATTTGATAAGCTGTTGCGCGGTACGCCGGGCGTGGAGAAATACCGCCAGGATGCCAGCGGCAATATTGTGGCGATGATCAGCTATGAGCCACCGCAGCAACCGCCAACGGTGCAGCTCAGTATTGATAAATTTGACCAGTACACCCTGTACAGCAAATTGCGCGACGGGGTGCTTCTTAACAAAGCGGATTCCGGCGCGGCGGTGCTGATAAAGATCGATACCGGGGAGATCCTCGGCATGGCTTCTTATCCGTCATTTAATCCGAACCATTTCGTTGATGTTTCACCGGCGCAGATGCGCAACGCGGCAATTAACGACAGCTATGAGCCGGGTTCAACGGTCAAGCCGCTGGTGGTGATGGAAGGCCTGGCGCGCAAGCTGGTGCGCCCGGATTCCGTACTGGATACCACACCGTACCGGGTTAACGGCCATCTGATCCGCGATGTAGGCCACTGGTCGCGATTGACCATGACCGGCATCCTGCAAAAATCCAGTGATATCGGCGTATCGCATATTGCGCTGGCGATGCCGGCCGAAGTGCTGGTGAACACCTATCAGGCGTTCGGATTAGGCAAGCCGACTGGACTGGGCCTGACCGGAGAGAGCGTCGGCTACTTCCCGCTGCACCGCCAGCGCTGGGCCGATATTGAACGCGCCACCTTCTCTTTTGGCTATGGACTGCGCGTGACCCCTCTACAGATTGCACGCGAATATGCCACCCTCGGCTCGTTTGGCGTTTATCGCCCGTTATCGATCACTAAAGTCACGCCGCCGGTGCTGGGTAAACGCGTGGCCGATGAGCAGACGGTACGGGCGGTGGTGCGTATGATGGAGAGTGATGCGCTGCCGGGCGGTAGCGGCGTACGCGCCGCCGTTCCGGGCTACCGTCTGGCAATTAAAACCGGCACTGCCGAAAAGATGGGCGACAGCGGCAAATATGACGGCGGCTATATCAACTACACCGCCGGGGTAGCACCGGCCAGTCATCCCCAGGTGGCGCTGGTGATTATGATTAACCATCCAACGGCGGGCGATCACTTCGGCGGCTCGGTAGCGGCGCCGGTGTTTGGCAATATTATTGGCCCGGTGCTGAAGCATATGAATATTCCCCCCGACGCGCTCTACAACCACAGTTGAAAAATAGCATCGTCTTTTCCGCCGTCAGCTGCCCATCACCACGCGCAGGCGGGGTTTTTTGCCGCAATTTCAGGGTGATAACATCCATTAAATCACGCATTTCTTACGGAATTCTTACGCTGTAAGCATGGAACGCCGGCAGATAAGCTAAGATAATATCAATCATTACCAACGACCTTTGGATCGGTAAGTGGCCTGAGCCATGCCCTTTACGCCGGGTTTTTGCGCGCCGGGGATTATCCTGCCTGGTATTTATTATCACTGCATTTCATTAGCCGGGTCTCATGAGCGAAATCTCCCCAAAGAAGCCGTGTTTACGGCGTAACATCATTCTCTGCATTATTGTGCTGGTGCTTGTTGCAGGCCTGGTCTGGCGCTTCTGGCCGCATGACCATAGCGCAGCCGGTGGTCCCGGTTCTGTGGGCGACCCGCGCGGGCATGGCGGGCCAGGCCAGATGGCGGGGATGACCACGCCGGTACACGCCGGGGAAGTACGGCTGGCTGATGTGCCTGTGTATCTGACCGCGTTGGGCGCGGTTACCCCCAACGCCACTGTCACCGTCACCAGTCAGGTGAGCGGCACGCTGACCCACGTTTATTTTAAGGAAGGGGAAAAGGTGGTCGCCGGGCAGCTGCTGGCGCAGATCGATCCGCGCAGCTATCAGGCCACGCTGGCACAGTATCAGGGCGAACTGAGCCAGAACCAGGCGCTGCTGAAAAGCGCCCGGTTGACGTTGGCGCGTTATCAAAAACTCTATGCCCAGGACTTGCTGGCGCGACAGGATCTTGAAACCCAGACGGCCACCGTGGGGCAGTACCTCGGTACGGTAGAAGCCGCTCAAGCGCAGATCGCGGCGGCGAAGCTGAATATTGAGTTTGCCCGTATCACCGCGCCGATCTCCGGGCGTGTCGGTCTGCGGCTGGTGGATGCCGGTAATAGGATCCAAAGCTCGGATACCACCGGCATTGTGGTGATAACCCAAACGCAGCCGGCGGCGGTCACCTTTAGCGTGCCGCAGAGCCATATTCCGACGCTGCTCAAGGCGCTGCATAACGGCCAGTCGCTGCCCGCCACGGCGTTCGATCAGGCAGGCAGCAGCCCGCTGGCCCAGGGCGAAGTGCAGTTTATCAGCAATCAGATAGATACCAGCACCGGCAGTATTGAGCTAAAGGCGCTGTTCGACAATCGGGACGAAACCCTGTATGCCAACCAGTTTGTGAATCTGCGGCTGCAAACCGATACCCTGAAACAGGCCAGGGTGATCCCGGCCCAGGCGCTACAGCTCAGCAGTGACGGCAGTTTTGTTTATGTGATCAATAAAGACCACACCGTGACGCGCAAAGCCGTCACGGCCGGCCCGGCATTCGGCAGCAATCAACAGGCCATTCTCTCCGGCGTCAGCGCGGGCGAGCAGGTGGTGACTGAAGGCATCGACCGCCTGAGCGATGGCAACAAAGTGTCGCTGGTCAGTGCAGAAGAGACCCGCGCCGCAGCCGGGGGCAAGAAAGCGCCATGAATCCGTCACGCCTTTTTATCCAGCGCCCGGTGGCTACCATTCTGCTGATGGTGGCGGTGCTTGCCTCCGGCATTTTTGCTTACGGCATGCTTTCCACCTCGGCGCTGCCGCAGGTGGATTACCCGACGATACAGGTCACCACGCTCTATCCCGGTGCCAGCCCGGATGTGATGGCTTCTTCGGTGACCGCACCGCTTGAGCGCCAGCTGGGACAGATGTCTGGCCTCAGCCAGATGACCTCCAGCAGTTCCAGCGGATCTTCGGTGATCACGTTGCAGTTCTCGCTGGAGCTGTCGCTGGACGTGGCCGAACAGGAAGTGCAGGCGGCGATAAACGCGGCTAACAGCCTGCTGCCGACCGATCTGCCCAACCCGCCAACCTACAAGAAAGTGAACCCGGCGGACAGTGCGGCGATCACCCTTGCTGCCAGTTCGGATACGCAGCCTCTGACGAAAGTGCAGGATATGGTCAATACCCGTATCGCGCTCAGGCTGTCACAGATTTCAGGCGTGGGTAGGGTGACGCTGGCGGGTGGATATCAGCCGGCGATCCGCGTACGCATCGATCCTAACGCGCTGGCCGCACACGGTCTGACGCTGGAAGATGTCAATACCCTGGTCAGTAACAGTAACGTCAATGGCTCAAAGGGCGGTTTTGACGGGCAGTACCACTCGGTAACCATTGATGCCAACGACCAGCTGCGCAGCGCCGCACAGTACGGCAACCTGATCCTGACCTATCAGAACGGGGCTGCGCTGCGCCTGCATGATGTGGCAAAAATCGACGAGGCGGCGGAAAACAGTTACCAGTCGGCGTGGGCGAACAGCAGCCCGGCGATTGTTATCAGCGTGCAGCGCCAGCCGGGGGCAAACGTTATCGCGGTGGTTGACGCCATTAAGGCACAGCTGCCAACGCTGCAGGCGGCTTTGCCGGACGGGGTGAAATTAACCGTCCTCTCCGACCGCACCCAGACCATTCGTGCCTCCATCAGCGATGTGCAGTTTGAACTGATGCTGTCGATTGCGCTGGTGGTGATGGTCACCTTCCTGTTTCTGCGCAACGTGGCGGCCACGCTTATTCCCAGCGTAGCCGTGCCGCTGTCGCTGGTCGGCACCTTTGGCGTGATGTATCTGGCGGGATTCAGCCTGAATAACCTGTCGCTGATGGCGCTGACCATCGCCACCGGATTTGTTATCGACGATGCTATCGTGGTGGTGGAGAATATCTCGCGCCGCCTGGAACAGGGCGAAACGCCGATGGAAGCGGCATTGAAAGGGGCGGCGCAGATTGGTTTTACCATTATCTCGCTGACTTTTTCCCTGATTGCGGTGCTGATCCCGCTGCTGTTTATGGGCGATGTGGTCGGACGGCTGTTCCGCGAATTTGCCATTACCCTGGCGGTGTCAATCCTGGTATCGATGGTGATATCCCTGACCCTGACGCCGATGCTGTGTGCATATTTATTGCAGCCTGTTCCGCCGCAACGCCAGTCGCGCTTCTACCGCAAGGGCGGCGAGTTCTTCGACCGGCTGATTGCCGGTTACGACCGCCTGCTAACCCTCGTGCTGAATCATCAGCGTTTGACGCTGCTGGTGGCGCTGGCCACGCTGGCGCTGACCGCGCTGCTTTACTTAATGGTGCCGAAAGGCTTCTTTCCGGCGCAGGATACCGGCCTGATCCAGGGGGTGACCGTCGCCTCACAGGATGTTTCCTTCAGCGAGATGTCGCGGCGGCAACAGCAGCTGGCGGCGATTATTCTGCAAAACCCGGCGGTGGAGAATCTCTCTTCCACCGTGGGCATTGATGGTGCGAACACCAGCCTGAACAGCGGGCGTATGCAGATTAACCTGAAGCCCTTCGCGCAGCGCGATGAGCGGGCCGATATGGTGATGAGCGAACTGCAACAGGCCACCGCCGGGGTGCCGGGCATTGAGCTTTTTCTGCAATTGGCACAGGATCTGACGGTCAACGATCGGGTCAGCCCGAATCGTTACCAGTTCACGCTGGATGACGTTGACAGTGAAAACCTGGTGGCGTGGTCGCCGCAGCTGGTGACGGCGTTACGGGCGCGCCCGGAATTCAGCTCGGTGGTGAGCAATTTGCAGGATCGGGGGCAGGTGGCGTATGTCGAGCTTAACCGCGATGCGGCGGCGCGCTACGGTATCACCGCTGCCGATGTCGATACCGCGCTGTATAACGCCTTTGGCCAGCGGCTGATCTCAACCATTTTCACCCAGTCGAACCAGTATCGCGTGGTGCTGGAAGTGGCACCACGGTTCCAGCAGTCACCCGCCGCATTTGATGATATCTGGCTGGCGGCGTCGTCAGGCAATTCCACCAGCTCTACTACCAGCACCAGCAATTCTACCAGTACCACCACCAGCGGGATGGTGAAACTGACCTCCGTTGCCAGCATCCATTTGCGCACCGGTTCGCTGGTGCATATGCGCCTGAACCAGTTCCCGGCGGTCACCGTCTCATTCAACCTTAATGACGGCTACTCGCTGGAACAGGCGCAGCAGGCGATCGGCGAAGTCAGCCGTGCGCTGGCCCAGCCATCGGGTATCACGCTGCGCTGGCAGGGAGAAACGGCGGCGTTCCGGGATGCTACCGGCAACACCCTGTGGCTGATCCTTGCGGCGTTGCTCACCATGTATGTGGTGCTGGGCATTCTTTATGAAAGCTTTATTCACCCGGTTACCATCCTTTCCACGCTGCCATCGGCGGCGGTCGGCGCCCTCCTAACCCTGCTGCTGTGCAATACCGAATTCAGCCTGATTGCGCTGATTGGGGTGATCCTGCTGATCGGCATTGTCAAAAAGAATGCGATCATGATGATCGATTTTGCCCTGGAGGCGGAAAACAAACAGCAACTTAGCCCGCGAGACGCCATTCACCAGGCCTGCCTGCTGCGCTTTCGCCCGATCCTGATGACCACGATGGCGGCGCTGCTCGGCGCGCTGCCGCTGATGCTGGCCTCCGGATCCGGGGCTGAACTGCGCCAGCCGCTGGGGCTGGTTATCGTTGGCGGGCTGATCTTCAGCCAGGTACTGACGCTGTTCTCCACGCCAGTCATCTATCTGTGGTTCGATCGCCTGGCCACGCGTGGCAAACGATTCAGGCGTAAAGTCGTTCAGCGGCAAGCCGAATGAATATCACCCGGCTATTTATCTTCCGTCCGGTGGCCACGCTTCTGCTGATGCTGGCCCTGCTGCTGCTGGGGGCGCTGGGTTACCGGCTGCTGCCGGTTGCTCCGCTGCCCCAGGTGGACTTTCCCACCATCCTGGTGACCGCCAGCCTGCCCGGTGCCAGCCCGGAAACGATGGCGGCAACGGTAGCCACCCCACTGGAGCGCGCGCTGGGGCAGATTGCCGGTATCAGCGAAATGACCTCGCAGAGTTCGCAAAGCGCCAGCACCATCATCCTGCAATTTTCGCTGGACCGTGATATCAACGGCGCGGCGCGTGACGTCCAGGCGGCGATCAACGCCGCCCGCAGCCTGTTACCCAGCAGCATGCCGTCACTGCCCACCTACCGTAAGGCTAACCCTTCGGATGCCCCCATCGTGATGCTGGCACTTTCCAGCAGCACCCGTACCAGTGCCGAACTGTACGATCTGGCGGAGAGCAAAATCCAGCAGCGCATCTCTCAGGTGAACGGCGTCGGGCAGGTATCGCTGCGCGGCAGCGCGCTGCCTGGGGTGCGCATCGATCTGCAACCGCAGCAGCAGTCCCGGTACGGCGTGTCGCTGGATACGGTGCGTGAGGCGATTGCCAACAGCACCACCAACAGGCCAAAAGGGATGCTGGAAGGGGATCGCCAGTCGTGGATGGTGGACGGCAACGGGCAGCTGGATCGGGCAAAGCAGTACCGTAATCTGGTAGTCAGCTACCAGAATGGTCGGGCGATCCGGCTCAGCGATGTGGCTGCGGTCTATGATGCGGTCGAGGATAAGTACAACGTTGGCTATTACAACGGCGTGCCGTCGGTGATGATTGGCGTTACCCGCTCTGCCGGGGCGAATATGCTGCAAACCATCGACGGCATTAAGGCGCAAATGCCGCTGATTGAAAAAGAGCTGCCCGCCGATATGAAACTGGCTATGGTGGTTGACCGTGCGCCGAACGTGCGGGCGTCGCTGTACGATACCGAAGAGACGTTACTGATCGCCACGCTGCTGGTGATTGGCGTGGTATTTATTTTTCTGCGCGATATCAGGGCGGTGGTGATCCCGGCGCTGGCGCTGCCGCTGTCGTTAATCGGCACCTGTGCGGTAATGTATTTGCTGGATTACAGCCTCGATAATCTGTCGCTGATGGCGCTGATTATCGCCACCGGTTTTGTGGTGGATGATGCCGTCGTGGTGCTGGAAAATATCACCCGTCACATCGAAGCGGGGTTAAGCCCGGTACGTGCCGCGATCACCGGGGCAAAGGAAGTCAGCTTTACCGTGCTGTCGATGACCCTGTCGCTGGTGGCGGTGTTTATTCCGATCCTGCTGATGGGCAGCATCGTTGGCCGCCTGTTCCGTGAGTTTGCCGTGACGCTTACCGTATCGCTGATCATTTCGATGCTGGTGTCACTCAGCCTGACGCCGATGCTCTGTTCACGGCTGTTAAAACGCCGCTCGCCGCTTGAGCGCCGCCCGCCCCCGCTCAGCCGCTGGATTGAACGGGGGCTGAATCACCTGCTGGCACAGTATGCGGCGGCGCTGGGCTGGGTGATGCGCCATCAGCGCCTGACGCTGTTCAGCCTGATCCTTACCGTGCTGCTGAATATCTTCCTCTATTCGGTGGTGCAGAAGGGGTTTTTCCCCAGTCAGGACACCGGGCTGCTGATGGGGATGATGCGCGCCGATCAGAATGTTTCATTCCAGGCGATGGAACCGAAAATGCAGCAGTTTGCCAGCCTGATCGCCGCCGATCCGGCGGTGGACGGCGTATTATCCTCAATGGGCAGCGGGGCGTTTGGATCGCGCAACACCGCGATGTTCTTTGTTCATCTGAAAGACTATAAGCAGCGCACGGCGAATGCCAGTGAGGTGGCGAACCGCCTGAGTGGCAAAACCCAGAATATCCCCGGCGTGCAGCTGTTCCTGATGGCGGCACAGGATATCCACATCGGCGGCCGCAGCGCCAACGCCACCTATCAGTACAGCCTGCAGGCCGACGATCTGGATACGCTGCGCATCTGGACGCCGAAGGTGAAAGCGGCGCTGGAGCAGATCCCGCTGCTGACCAGCGTTGATTCTGATGCGGAAACCGGCGGTCAGGAGGTGATGATCGCTATCGATCGTGACCGGGCGACCCGGCTCGGCGTCAAGGTGAAAATGCTGGATGAGATGCTGAATAACGCTTTCAGCCAGCGGCAAATTGCCACCCTGTATCAAACGCTGAATCAGTACCATGTGGTGATGTCGGTCAATGACCGCTGGACGCGCGATCCCGCCGTACTGTCACAGCTGTTTGTTATCAACGACAGCGGCGACCGCATTCCGATCTCTGCCTTTGCCAGCTTCAGCGGCGCCAATGCCCCGCTGGCGGTAAACCATCAGGGCCAGTCAGCCACCAGTACGGTGGCCTTTAACCTGCAGGATGGCGTTTCGCTGGAGCAGGCGCAGGCGGCGATTAAAACCGCGATGGCGAAAATTGGCCTGCCGAATAGCGTGCAGGGCGGATTCCAGGATACGGCGAAGGCGTTCGCCGAACTGAGCGCCTCGATGCCGTGGCTGATCCTCGCGGCGCTGCTGGCGGTCTATATCGTGCTGGGAATGCTGTACGAAAGCTACATTCACCCGTTGACCATCCTGTCCACGCTGCCTTCAGCCGGGGTTGGGGCGCTGCTGCTGCTGCTGCTGACCGATACCCAGCTCACGGTGATCGCGCTGATCGGCATCCTGCTGCTGATCGGCATCGTTAAAAAGAACGCCATTATGATGATCGATTTTGCCCTGGCGGCCGAACGTACCCAGGGCATGACGGCGCAGCAGGCGATTACCCAGGCCTGCCTGCTGCGTTTTCGCCCGATTATGATGACCACGCTGGCGGCGTTCTTCGGCGCATTGCCGCTGGCGTTGGGCAGCGGCGGTGATGCCGATTTGCGCAGTCCGCTGGGGCTGGCCATTGCCGGTGGCCTGATGCTCAGCCAGCTGTTAACCCTGTTCACCACGCCGGTAGTGTACCTTTATCTTGACCGCGTCAGCCGTGCCACTCAACGTCAGTGGCGGCGTCTGCGCTATGCTGAATGACATGATGAAACTGACAAGGCTTATCCCTGGCCCTGCTGCTTAGCGGCCGCAGGGTAGGCTCCGATTATCAGCGCCCGGGCGCACCGATGGCTTTGCACTATAAAAAGGCCAAAGGCTGGCGTGAAGTGCGGCCGCAGGACGATATCCAAAAGGGCGAATGGTGGGCGGTATACCGGGATGCCACGCTGAGCGGCCTGCTGCGCCAGGTACACATCTCCAGTCAGAATGTGGCGCTGGGCGGCAGTTGGGGTTCTGAGTGGAAGAGGAATAGCTAACGTCAGGCCCCGGTGGCAGAAAACCGGGGGCCATTCGACGCTGAATAAATATCAGGATATAGCGTAGAGTGAAAAGGATGTGGCAGGATTATTAATTCTCGATCATGTCAATAAAAAAATTTAAGTCTTGCCGTAAATAGTACATTAACTCGTTCTTTACCATATCTACGGTTTTTAACGTTATATTTTGAGTATCATCCGTTCTTTTCTGATATAGTTTGGTATTCCACATAGCTAATGGTTTATCCTTACTTTTATAGTAATCAATCAAGTCATTTTTTATTTTTTCCCACACTCCCTTATCATCGAGTGGATGCTCGGTTTTTTTATTTCTGTGGAACTCAAAGTATATTCTTTTGTACAATTTATCCTCAAATTTGATGAGTTCTTGAGAGAGATTACGCTGTCCATTATTAATCATGTAAGTAGGGTTAGTCACTTCGTGGATAAATGTATTTATTTCTTGTGATGTTCTTAACGGGGTTTTAGATGTAGGTAGAAACTTTGTGTTAACATTTTTTTCTTTTTCTTTCATTATTGTACTTGGCATATGCTTCATTGATAAAGTTCTGCTTTTAGGATCCGGGCGGATTGGTAAGTTCGGTTCTCCCTCTGTATCATGTTTTTCAACGGTAGCGGCAGCGTCTGCCAGTAGTAGTAAATTATTTCGCAACTCTGGTGTTAATTTTAATTTTAATTTTTTACTGTTTTCATGAGTTGAAGGGATGGGGCGTTTATTCGCGTTACTGGCCATTGTGTTTTGAGAATTACTGACATTTGTAGTCAGCTCGGTAAATCCTTTTTGAAAAGGATAGGAGGGGGCGTTAACATGTTTTCCATCGGTAATTCTTTCAGTAGTGTTGATGCAGGGTTGGCGGTCTGGAGTAATTCTATTTGGCACTTTTTTCCCCTCGTGAAATTGGTTTAATTGTCTTTTTTTGTATTTAATGAAAGATGTTTCATTTTCCAAAGTTATTCCGGGGAGTATATAAATAAACGCTTGTCTCTTGTTTTGGATGCCGCAACGTTTAAAAAAATGGGTGTTATCCTGCCATATATTAAGGGGGGTTAACTGGGGGGCATTTAGAGCAGGTTTGTCAGTATTTCCATTAATAAAAATGATCATTAGTTAACTCTATGTTTCTTCTGTAAATATTTAAATGTGTTACTTTATCGTGCGTATTTATTCGCAGTTTTTAGCTAATGGAGCAGGCCTACTATGGTGTTTACTTTTCTACGTGCGCTGTTGCGCCTGGCGTTTCGCACCAGTCGCCGGTTCCAGTTTAAGCAAACAGCGAGTGTTGAGTCGGCACGAGTTAAGCGTCCAGCCGATCGTGGAACTGGGCGGCGGCTGGGGATCTCAATGAAAGGGGAATAGTCGTTAACGTCTGATATTCATGAAAAAAGGGCGGGCATGTTATCCCACCGTTAACATTAGCATTCCCCGGCTAAAGTAAAAATCTGGGGCTGTGAAAGACCACGAAATATCAGGCACAGGGTGGAATGAAAATAATACGGCAGGATTATTTATCCTATCGAATGTCAGATTGTTTTAGAAAAAAATCCAATTCAGCCTGTAAATAGTACCCTAACCTCTCCTTTACAAAATTCATGGACCATAGGCGTGTATCCAGAAGGTCGGTCGTTTCTTGATTGTTGGAATTAGCAGTTCTAATAACCATTCTATAATGATTTTTTAGTTCATGTATAATTTCTTCCAAGAGGATTTCTTTATTTGATGTCTGCGAAATCGGGCCATTTGACTTGAGTAAGCCTCGTAATTTTTCCTTCCAGTGCGCACTAAATTTCCTGAGTGCAAGAAAGTGAACGGTATTGTTGTTTTTTTTCATGAAAGCAGGGTGAGTCACGCTGATGAGGAGGGCGTCTATTTCATCTTTCAGATTATTTAAGTATTTTTCTTCTTCTTGTGAGATCGAATGCGTTACAGATATAGATGGAGGTTCTGCGCTAAAATTATTGTCCTGACCTACGGATGTGGAAGGTCGTGGTAAATTATCGGGCGATACGCCTGATATCAAAATTCCCCTTGCTTTTTTTACATTGGTGGCAACGTCTGCCAGCATATGTAAATCAGATAATGGTAGTTCTAATTTCAACGTCCTGCCTGAATTATCTGAACTATCTAAATTATCTTCATTAGTGGCAACGTCTGCCAGCAGATGTAAATCAGAGAATGTTAGTCCTGATTCCAACGTCCTGCTTGAATTATCTTCATTAGTGGCAACGTCTGCCAGCAGATGTAAATCAGATAATGGTAGTTCTAATTTCAACGTCCTGCCTGAATTATCTGAACTATCTAAATTATCTTCATTAGTGGCAACGTCTGCCAGCAGATGTAAATCAGAGAATGTTAGTCCTGATTCCAACGTCCTGCTTGAATTATCTTCATTAGTGGCAACGTCTGCCAGCAGATGTAAATCAGATAATGGTAGTTCTGATTTTAACGTCCTGCCTGAATTATCTGCATTGGTGGCAACGTCTGCCAGCAGATATAAATTATCGTTCGGTGATGTTTTTAATTTTTTTCTATTTTCGTTGTTTGATTGGGTTGCACCTTTTTTTCTTTTTTTAACTATTTCTGTATGAGTATTACTACCGTTTATGATCTTATTGATAACATTTTTTCTATCCAAGGAAGGGGGTTTTTTAGTGGCCTTTAAGCTGCTGGCATGATCATGGGGGCGTATAGGATTTGGATTGCCTGTAGAGATATTTTTTTTCATTTTGTCTTTATAAAATATTTTATTTTCTTTAGTGAAAGACATTTTTATCAAATTAATCCTATTATATATATCAATAAACGCTCGATTTATGGCTTGGGTGCTGGAATATTATCAATCGTAATCATTTCTTTAGAAAATTAATGGCGCCGTGCCATGGGATCTGATTTTAAGTAAATCTGACAGCATGTTAGCGCAGATGATCTTTTATAAATTAACTTTATCATCCTTCTATAAATATTGAATTTTCTTGCTATATCGTGCATCTTTAGAAGCAATTTTAGCTGCGAAGGAGCAGGCTGGCTATGG
Organism: Erwinia pyrifoliae DSM 12163; assembly: GCF_000026985.1. NCBI lineage: Bacteria > Pseudomonadati > Pseudomonadota > Gammaproteobacteria > Enterobacterales > Erwiniaceae > Erwinia > Erwinia pyrifoliae. The sequence continues at coordinate 3,172,507 of NC_017390.1, read as the reverse complement.
TGTTTATTTTTTTACGTGTGCTGTTGCGTCTGGCGTTTCGCACCCGCTTAACCGGCGATATCGCCAGCCTGTCGCAACAACGCGTGTTGATCACCCCGAATCATATGTCATTTCTCGACGGGGTACTGCTGGCGGTATTCCTGCCGGTAAAACCGGTGTTTGCCGTTTACTCCTCCATCAGTGACCAGTGGTATATGCGCGTGTTGCGTTCGCTAATCGATTTCGTGCCGCTCGACCCCACCAAACCGATGTCGGTTAAGCATTTAGTCAAGCTGATTGGTCAGGGACGGCCGGTGGTGATTTTCCCTGAAGGGCGTATCACCGTGACCGGTTCACTGATGAAAATCTACGATGGGGCGGGGTTTGTCGCGGCAAAATCACAGGCAATCGTGGTGCCGCTGCGTATCGAAGGGGCCGAGTACACGCCTTTCGGCCGCCTGGGGGGCGTGGTCAAGCGCCGCCTGTTCCCGCGCATTACGCTGACCGTCCTGCCTGCCACCACCATCCCCATGCCGCAGGCACCGCGCGCCCGTGACCGCCGCCGCCTGGCCGGAGAGCATCTCCACCATATTATGATGGAGGCGCGCATGGCGGTGCGCCCGCGTGAAACCCTGTATCAGGCATTTCTCGCCGCCCGTACCCGTTACGGCCTGTTTAAGCCCTGTATAGAAGACGTTAATTTCAAACCCGACAGTTACAGCGGATTGCTGAAAAAAGCGCTTGGCGTTGGGCGCATTCTGCAACGTTACAGCCAGCCCGGTGAACATGTCGGCCTGCTGCTGCCAAACGCAACGGTGACGGCGGCGGCAATCCTTGGTGCCTCGATGCGCGGGCGCGTGCCGGCCATGTTGAATTACACCGCCGGGGTTAAAGGACTCACCAGCGCCTTGACCGCTGGCGAAATCAACACCGTATTTACCTCACGACAGTTCCTCGACAAAGGCAAGCTGTGGCATCTGCCTCAGGGCATCACTCAGGTTAAGTGGATTTATCTGGAAGATTTGAAAGATACCCTGACCACTCAGGATAAACTGTGGATCATGGGTCATTTGCTGCTGCCGCAGCGGGCGATGGTTGCTCAACAGCCGGAAGACGCGGCGATGGTGCTGTTCACCTCCGGTTCTGAAGGTCACCCCAAAGGGGTGGTGCATTCGCATAAGAGCCTGCTGGCGAACGTCGAACAGATCCGCACCGTGGCAGACTTTACCCCACGCGATCGCTTTATGTCGGCGCTGCCGCTTTTCCACGCCTTTGGCCTGACCGTGGGTCTGTTCACCCCACTGATGACCGGGGCGCAGGTGTTCCTGTATCCCAGCCCATTGCATTATCGTATCGTCCCTGAACTGGTGTATGACCGGAACTGTACCGTGCTGTTCGGCACCTCGACTTTCCTCGGCAACTATGCCCGCTTCGCCAACCCGTATGATTTTGCCCGGTTGCGCTACGTGGTCGCCGGGGCGGAGAAACTGCAGGATCACACGCGTGAATTATGGATGGAAAAATACGGCATTCGCATTCTGGAAGGCTATGGCGTGACGGAATGTGCGCCGGTAGTGGCGATCAACGTGCCGATGGCCGCTAAATCTCACACCGTGGGGCGCATCCTGCCGGGGATGGATTCACGCCTGGTGTCGGTGCCGGGCATTGAGCAGGGCGGCCGGTTGCAGTTGCGCGGCCCGAATATCATGAAAGGCTATCTGCGCGTGGAACATCCGGGCAGGCTTGAGGCACCACAGGCCGATAACGGTGAAGGACAGATGGAAGCGGGCTGGTATGACACCGGCGATATCGTTAGCTTCGACGAAAGCGGCTTCTGCCAGATCCAGGGGCGCGTGAAGCGTTTTGCTAAAATTGCGGGTGAGATGGTGTCACTGGAGATCGTGGAACAGCTAGCCCAGAAAGCCTCCGGAGACAAACAGCACGCCGCCACCATCAAACCGGACGGCAATCGCGGCGAGGCGCTGGTGCTGTTTACCACCGACGCGCAGCTGACGCGTGAACAATTGATGCACAGCGCCCGTGAACTGGGTAGCCCGGAACTGGCCGTGCCAAGAGATATTCGCCTGTTGGCGCAGCTACCGCTGCTGGGCAGCGGTAAACCTGATTTTGTTACCCTGCGCGAGATGGCGGAGCAGCCGGAGGATCGTCGTGACTCATCCGCAAACTGAGGCAAAACCGCTGCTGTCAAAAGGGATGATGGCGGTGATTGCCGCTCAGTTCCTGTCGGCATTTGGCGACAACGCGCTGTTGTTTGCCACCCTGGCGGTGCTGAAGAAGCTGGTCTGGCCCGACTGGAGCCAGCCCGTATTACAGATGGTGTTTGTCGCCACCTATATCATTCTGGCACCGTTTGTTGGCCAGCTGGCGGACAGCTTTGCCAAAGGGCGGGTGATGATGTTTGCCAACGTGCTCAAACTGCTGGGCGCACTGACCATCTGCGTGGGGTTTGATCCTTTCCTTGGCTATAGCCTGGTGGGGATTGGCGCAGCGGCTTATTCCCCGGCGAAGTACGGCATCCTTGGTGAACTGACCGGCGGCGATACGCTGGTGAAAGCCAACGGCCTGATAGAGTCATCGACCATTGCGGCTATACTGCTCGGTTCCGTCGCCGGAGGTTTTCTCTCCGACTGGAATCTGACGGGGGCGCTAGTGACCTGCGTCGTGGTGTACGGGCTGGCGGTGGCGGCTAACCTGTTTATCCCAACGCTTGCCGTCGCACGCGCTGGCCGCTCATGGCATCCTAAAAAGATCTCTGTCAGCTTCTTCCAGGCTTGTGCCGTGCTGTGGCGTGACGGGCAAACGCGTTTTTCTCTGGTGGGAACCAGCATGTTTTGGGGGGCGGGCGTCACGCTGCGTTTTCTGCTGGTGCTGTGGGTTCCGGTGGCATTGGGGATCGACGATAACAAAACGCCAACGCTGCTGAATGCGATGGTGGCGATTGGCATCGTGATCGGTGCAATGGCCGCCGCGAAGCTGGTGACGTTGAAAACCGTGGCGCGCTGTATGCCCGCCGGAGTGCTGATTGGTGTGGCAGTGCTGGTGTTCTCACTGCAACATCATGCGGTAAATGCTTATCTGCTGCTGGTCATTATCGGTATGCTGGGCGGTTTCTTTGTGGTGCCGCTGAATGCGCTGCTGCAGATGCGGGGTAAAGAGAGCGTCGGGGCGGGTAACGCGATTGCGGTACAGAATCTCGGTGAAAATACCGCGATGTTGCTGATGCTGGGGCTTTACTCGCTGGCGATCAAACTGGGTGCGCCAGCGGTGGCGACCGGAGTGGGTTTTGGCGCGCTGTTTGCGCTGTCCATTGCTCTTCTGTGGGGCTGGCAGTGGCGGCAAAACCGTAAGATATGATGCCGTATGGCAAACCGGGCCGTTCACGGCCCGGTGGTTAACGCACTGTCATTCAAAACGACGCCAGGGATTACGGTGCCGGATAGGTATAGCGGCGGTGAATCGCCTCCAGCCCGGCGAGAACCTCTTCATTAAGCGTGACGTCGTAGCTGTCGATATTGATTTTCAGCTGTTCCAGCGAGGTAGCGCCCAGCAGGGTACTGGCGACAAACGGCTGTTGGCGCACAAAGGCCAGCGCCATTTGCGATGGATCAAGCCCGTGCTGGTGGGCAAGGCTCACATACTCGGCTATCGCCTGCTGTGACTGCTCGCCGCTGTAGCGGGTAAAGCGGCTGAACAGCGTGTTGCGCGCCCCGGCGGGTTTAGCGCCGTTCAGGTATTTACCGCTCAGAGTACCGAATGCCAGGCTGGAATAAGCCAGCAGCTCGACGCCTTCATGATGGGCGATTTCCGCCAGACCCACCTCAAAGCTGCGGTTCAGCAGGCTGTAGGGGTTCTGAATGCTGACGATGCGCGGCAGCTCATGTTTTTCTGCCAGCTGCAAATAGCGCATCACCCCCCATGCCGTCTCATTCGACACGCCGATATAGCGAATTTTACCGGCACGCACCTGTTCAGCCAGCGCCTCCAGCGTCTCCAGCAGCGTAACCGTGGAGGTATCTTCGCTGTACTGATAGTTCAGCTTACCGAAGAAGTTGGTCTGTCGCTGCGGCCAGTGCAGCTGGTAGAGATCAAGATAGTCGGTGTTCAGGCGTTTCAGGCTGGCTTCCAGTGCGGCGCGAATGTTTTTACGGTCGAGAGCCTGGTTCGGGCGAATTGAGGCATCTGTACCGCGTATCGGACCGGACACTTTTGAAGCCAGCACGATCTTATCGCGCTGGCCTCGGGCCTTCAGCCAGCTGCCAATATACTGTTCGGTCAGTCCCTGTGTTTCCGGGCGCGGCGGCACCGGGTACATTTCGGCAGTATCGATCAGGTTGATGCCACGGCTCAGAGCCAGGTCAAGCTGCGCATGGGCGTCAGCTTCGCTGTTTTGCTCACCAAATGTCATGGTGCCCAGCCCCAGAGAACTGACTTCCAGGGTACTGTGGGGAATACGGTGGTAATGCATTGCGGGCTTCCTTTTGATTAGGCGAAGGTCAGGGACTTAAGCTACGTGCGCAACAGGGGGTTGCTACCAGCGGGATAGCGCGTCACGCGGCCAAAACCCGGGGGCGATGATACCCGTCATATTCCAGGCTAAAGATGCGCTGGCTGCTCTTATTTACCCGGCTCAGGTTGGAGCCTTCCCCCTAAGCAGGCAGCACCCGTGCTGCTCAGAAACGCGTTGCTATTTGTCCTGCAACTCGAATGACTTGGGTAAATAACCGCGCCGGGCGGATGGGGGAAGATGCGACGGAGCGGGAAAATCGGTAGCTGGCACCTGTCATCGTGCGTTACCAGGTAACAAAACGCGGATTAACGTTCAACCATAGAAGAGACTTCATCACCGTTGATTTGCAGTTCATGACCGGATTGATCAGTATATTTCACCAGCCCGGTCTCTTTGTCAATCTGGGGCTTTCCGTCGGTCATGATCATTGTACCGTCTTTGGTCGCCATCACGTAATCGCTACTACAGCCGCTAATCATCACGGCAATGCCCAGCACCGCTGCGTCAAAAAACCACTTCATATTCATCTCCCTGCATTTCTCAGAGCAAACTCTAAGTGTAGTAATAAACGCTTTTACTTGTCAGATTAACAGTATGATTCCGAAAAAAGGAGTGACGAAGGACAAACCCGTCACATCTGTCCGTGCTACCCCGGCGACTGGCCAGGGTAGCGGAACAATGTCAGCGGGGCTGTTTTTTGTTACGTAACAGATTCAGGCTTTCTACCGCCATGGAGAAGAACATAGCAAAATAGATGTAACCTTTCGGAATATGAATGCGGAAGCTCTCGAGTATTAATGTGAAGCCAACGAGGATGAGAAACGCCAGCGCCAGCATTTTTACCGACGGATGACGTTCAACAAAACCGCCAATAGTCCGCGCGGCAAACATCATCACCATCACCGCAATTACCACTGCGGCCATCATAATAATCAAATGATCGGACAGGCCAACCGCTGTGATCACCGAATCGAGGCTAAAGATAATATCCAGCAGCATAATCTGTACGATGGCACCCATGAACGAATGCACGTTGGTTTTGTGCTCGTCAAAACCGCCCTCAATAGTTTCATGAATCTCCATACCTGACTTCCACAGCAGGAACAGTCCGCCGCCCAGCAGTATCAGGTCGCGCAGGGACAAGTCGTGATCCATCACGGTAAAGAGCGGGTCGGTCAGGCGGATAACCCAGGCAATGGAAGCCAGCAGACCGAGGCGCATTAGCATCGCACCGGCCAGACCCAGACGGCGGGCGGTATTTTGCTGGTGCTTCGGTAGCTTCGCCACCACCAGCGAAAGGAAGATAATATTATCGATACCGAGAACGATTTCGAGGACGGTCAACGTTCCGAGGGCTAACCATGCGTTGGGATCGGCAATCCATTCAAACATTATTTCGTTACACCTTAAACTTAAACAAAATATAAACGAAGATTATACGCAGGTTGATTGCAGCATGAAAATTTTACTGCATTTTTTTAGCGTGCATTCCGCCAGTGCGGTCATAACAAAAAGTGCTGGGCAAGCAGTGGAGCGGTAAAGGTTTTCTTCAGGTAAAAGCCGCGCGGCAGCGTCATGACAGGTTGCCCGTTGCGGCCAATCGCTTCAGTCAGCGCTTTGCTGTTGGCGGCCTTTGGGCGGATTTGCAGCACTTCACCGTGGCGGGCAGTGATTTGATCCACCTTGCCCAGCACGATCATATCCATCAGCTCTTCCCAATCGCTTTGCAGCTGCCGTTCTTCGTCTGCATTCGGGCTCCATAGCAATGCAGCACCAACGCGCCGCTGCACCAGCTCAATGCTGCGCTCGCCTTCTACCGGAACCCACAACACCCGTGCCAGCTTATACCGGACGTGGCTGTTGTGCCAGGTGACTCCGCTGTTACCGGTCAGCGGTGCCACGCAGACAAAGGTCGTTTCCAGCGGGCGGCCTGCGGCATCAACCGGAATCGTCTTCAGCTCTACGCCAATCTCGGCAAAATCCTGCTGCGGTTTGCTGCCGGCGTTGGCACCAAGATAACGTTCCAGTAGCAGGCCGACCCAGCCTTTATCGCGCTTCAAATCACGCGGAACAGGTAAACCGATGCGCAACGCCAGTTCCCCAAGCGTGTAGCCCGCCAGTGCGCTGGCTCGCGCCAGCAACTCATCTTCATTTTGTGGTGGGGGGATCCGATCAATCTCAGCGTTCATTATCGCTTCCGTTATTGTTCAAAAAACAGGCGCTTTTTATTTGCGCCGCTCCTTTCCATTCTGGAACTGGGGGTAACGCTAATAATAGCATGATATATGGCGTTTTTTTATGGCATCAGCCGCCTGAACATTGACAATGCGCGGCGGTTTTACCCGGCTTGTCACCGGGAATGAACAGGATCACCGGGGTAGTTATCCACAGAAAAGTGGGATAACTCACAGGTAAAGCCCATACTGTTTCCATTTACAGCCTTGACGCGGGCATTTTTCTCAAGTTTTAACCTGATCCAGCCTAACTAATCGACATATTCTGTGGATAACGTAGTAAGCGTTCGATCTTTCACCAGTGACGGTTCAGGTTGATATGACAGCGGTATGACAGCGGGCGTAAAAGCGGCAATTTATGATAAATATCGTTGATAAATATGCGTTTAATTTTATGTTGTGCAAAAGTACACTGTGCTGTGAGTAAAGTTTTCCCCATCTGTTAACAGAGTTCTACACAAAGCTATCCACAGAAAACGTGAATAAGATCGCTCTTTTATCCGCAATTCTGTTCATAACTTTGCGATTTGCCAACAGTTATCCCAGCCTGATTCAGCAGGATCGTGTAAAAGCAGTGGTTTACCGTCTGTAAGGAGTATGAAACAATCAGAACATCCAGTTTTAGTTTGAGGTAGTCCGGTGATCGATGATGATGGCTACCGCCCGAATGTGGGTATCGTAATTTGTAACAGGCAGGGGCAGGTTTTGTGGGCCAGGCGTTTTGGTCAGCACTCCTGGCAGTTTCCTCAGGGCGGGATTAATCCTGGTGAAACTGCGGAGCAGGCGATGTACCGCGAGCTTTTCGAGGAAGTCGGCCTGAACCGCAAGGATGTTCGTATCCTTGCCGCGACCCGTAACTGGTTACGATATAAGTTGCCGAAACGTTTGGTGCGTTGGGACACAAAGCCGGTTTGTATCGGCCAAAAACAGAAGTGGTACCTTCTGCAGCTGATGTGCAATGACGCGGATATCAATGTGCAAACCAGCAGCACGCCAGAGTTCGACGGCTGGCGCTGGGTGAGCTACTGGTATCCGGTTCGCCAGGTCGTCTCTTTTAAACGTGATGTTTATCGTCGCGTAATGAAAGAGTTCGCTGGCGTGGTCATGCCCCTGCAGGAGAGTGCCGTACAGAGAAATACGCCAGGTTATCGACGAAAGAGAGGTTAAGCCACATAGATTATGCTCACACAGCTGCGCGAAATAGTTGAAAAAGTGGCGGCAGCGCCCCGGCTTACCGAGGCGCTGGATATCCTGGTTAACGAAATTTGTCTGGCGATGGATACCGAGGTCTGCTCGGTCTATCTTGCCGACCACGACCGCCGCTGCTACTACCTGATGGCAACGCGCGGGCTGAAGAAACCGCGTGGGCGCACGGTCGCACTTGCCTTTGATGAGGGGATCGTCGGGTTGGTTGGCCGGCTGGCAGAGCCTATCAACCTCGCCGACGCACAGAAACACCCCAGTTTTAAATACGTTCCCTCGGTCAAAGAAGAGCGTTTCCGTTCTTTTCTTGGCGTGCCGATTATCAGCAGACGTCAGCTATTGGGCGTGCTGGTGGTACAGCAACGTGAGCACCGCCAGTTTGACGAAAGTGAAGAATCTTTTCTGGTCACGCTGGCCACCCAGATGGCGGGGCTACTCTCACAGTCCCAGCTTAATGCCCTGTTTGGCCAGTACAGACAAACCCGTATCCGCGCGCTGGCAGCCGCTCCCGGCGTTGCTGTTGCCAAAGGTTGGGTTGACTCCAGTCAGCCCTCTCTGGAGAACGTCTTCTCCGCTTCAACGCTGGACACGGTGCGCGAGCGTGAGCGTCTGGCGCTGGCGCTGAGCGAAGCCTCGAACGAATTCCGCCGCTACAGCAAGCGTTTCACGGCCAGTATGCACAAAGAGAGCGCGGCAATCTTCGATCTCTATTCTCACCTGCTGAGCGATGCGCGCCTGAAGCAGGATTTGCAGAAGGAGATCGATGCCGGTTCGGTTGCCGAATGGGCGGTGAAAAAAGTGGTAGAGAAATTTGCCGCCCAGTTTGCCAGCCTGCAGGACAGCTATCTGCGCGAAAGGGCAGGGGATCTGCGCGTTCTTGGTCAGCGCCTGCTGTTTCACCTTGATGACACTATGCAGGGCACCAACACCTGGCCTGAGCGTTTTGTGCTGGTGGCTGATGAGCTGACCGCCACTACCCTGGCTGAACTGCCGCACGATCGCCTCGTGGGCGTGGTAGTACGCGACGGGGCTGCCAACTCGCATGCGGCCATTATGGTGCGCGCGATGGGCATTCCGACGGTAATGGGTGCCGATATTCAACCTGAACTGATGAACGGCCGCCTGCTGATCGTCGACGGCTATCGCGGCGAGCTGCTGGTCGATCCTGAACCGGTGCTGGTACAGGAGTATCAGCGGTTGATCAGCGAAGAAAACGAGCTGAGCCAGCTGGCAGAAGATAACGTTTTCCTGCCCGGCACGTTAAAAAGCGGTGAGCAGGTCAAGGTGATGCTTAATGCGGGACTGAGCGCCGAACATGAACAGGTTTTGGGCAACCGGGTGGATGGGGTTGGGCTGTACCGCACCGAGATCCCGTTTATGCTACAAAGCGGTTTTCCGTCGGAAGAAGAGCAGGTTGCGCAGTATCAGGGTATGTTACAGCTGTTTCTCGATAAGCCAGTCACGCTGCGTACCCTGGACGTTGGTGCAGATAAACAGCTGCCGTATATGCCGATCAGCGAGGAAAATCCGTGCCTCGGCTGGCGCGGGATCCGCCTTACCCTCGACCAACCTGAAATCTTCCTCGTCCAGCTACGCGCCATGCTGCGAGCCAACGTTGCCAGCGACAACCTCAATATTTTGCTGCCGATGGTCAGCAGCCTTGAGGAGATCGACGAAGCCCGCAAGCTGCTGGACCGCGCCGCGCGTGAAGTTGAAGAGATGCTGGGTTACGCCATCCCGCTGCCTCGCCTCGGCATCATGATTGAAGTGCCGTCGATGATCTTTATGATCGACCAGCTCCGGCAGCGGGTTGATTTTGTCTCGATTGGGACCAACGATTTAACCCAGTATCTGCTGGCGGTAGACCGCAACAATACCCGCGTGGCCAACCTGTACGACAGCCTGCATCCGGCGATGCTGCGCGCGCTGAAAGCGATTGCTGAAGCCACCCGGCACGCCGGCATTGAGCTTTGCCTGTGTGGCGAAATGGCCGGTGACCCCATGTGCGTGGTGCTGTTAGTTGGCCTTGGCTATCACCACCTCAGCATGAATGGCCGTAACGTGGCGCGCGTGAAGTATCTGCTGCGCCATATTGAACTGAAAGAAGCCCAACTTTTGGCCCAGCGCGGGCTGGAAGCGCAGCTTGCCAGCGAAGTGCGCCATCATGTGGTCAGCTTTATGGAGCAGCATGGATTGGGCGGATTAATCAGAGGCGGCCGCTGAAACAGCGCCGCCCGGTGATGATGCCTGACAAAGTTTACCGTTCCCCGAACCTGAATAACTCGCTTTATGCTATGATCCGCGCCTTCTTATATCGCCTTTGGCGCACGGCTCCCCGTCAAGACTGACTTTAATAATGGTGAAAGATGAATAACGGCTATCTGGCTTTCCCTCAATTCGATCCGGTGATCTTCTCCATCGGACCGGTTTCACTGCACTGGTACGGGCTGATGTATCTGGTGGGCTTTGTCTTCGCCATGTGGCTGGCGGTGCGCCGTGCCAACAAGCCGGGCAGCGGCTGGAAAAAGGAAGAAGTGGAAAACCTGCTGTATGCCGGTTTCCTTGGGGTCTTTCTTGGCGGGCGTATTGGCTACGTGCTGTTTTACAATATGCCGCTGTTCCTTGAAAACCCGCTGTATTTGTTCAAAGTCTGGGATGGCGGCATGTCATTCCACGGTGGTTTGATTGGGGTTATCGTGGTGATGCTGGTATTTGTTCACCGCAGCAAACGTCATTTCTTCCAGGTCGCTGATTTTATCGCGCCGCTGATCCCGTTTGGCCTCGGGGCGGGTCGTCTCGGCAACTTCATTAACGGCGAACTGTGGGGTCGCGTTGACCCGAACCTGCCGTGGGCGATGCTGTTCCCCGGCTCACGTAGCGAAGATATCGCGCTGGTAGCAACACACCCCGAATGGCAGCAGCTGCTGGCAACCTGGGGCGTATTGCCGCGTCACCCTTCACAGCTTTATGAGCTGGTTCTGGAAGGCGTGGTGCTGTTTATCATTCTTAACCTGTTTATTCGCCAATCCCGTCCGATGGGCGCAGTATCCGGGCTTTTTCTTATTGGTTACGGCGCGTTCCGCATTATCGTTGAGTTTTTCCGTCAGCCCGACCAGCAGCTTGGCCTGTTTGGCGGCATCAGCATGGGGCAGATCCTGTCGCTGCCGATGATCCTGGCCGGAGTGATTATGATGATTTGGGCGTATCGTCGTCGCCCGCAGCAACGAATTCGAGAGGCAAAATGAAACAGTATCTGGCATTAATGCAGCATGTGCTTGAGCAGGGCACGCCGAAAGACGATCGTACCGGCACCGGTACGCTGTCAATCTTTGGCCACCAGATGCGTTTCAACCTGCAACAGGGCTTTCCGCTGGTCACCACTAAAAAGTGCCATCTGCGTTCGATTATTCATGAGCTTTTGTGGTTCCTGAATGGCGACACCAATACGGCTTATCTGAAAGAAAATAAGGTGTCGATCTGGGACGAATGGGCGGACGAAAACGGCGATCTCGGCCCGGTCTACGGCAAGCAGTGGCGCAGCTGGGGAACCGCAGACGGGCGACAGATTGACCAGTTGAGCAAGGTTATCGAACAGCTTAAAAGCGATCCTGACTCAAGGCGTATTATTGTTTCGGCCTGGAATGTCGGCGAGCTGGAGCAGATGGCGCTGGCGCCGTGCCACGCCTTTTTCCAGTTCTACGTGGCGCAGGGGAAGCTCTCCTGCCAGCTGTATCAGCGTTCTTGCGATATTTTCCTCGGTCTGCCGTTCAACATTGCCAGCTATGCTTTGCTGTTACACATGATCGCGCAGCAGTGCGACCTCGAAGTGGGCGATTTTGTCTGGACCGGCGGAGATACCCACCTGTACAGCAATCACCTGGAACAGGCTCGTTTACAGCTGCAGCGTGAACCGCGCGCGTTGCCAAAACTGGTGATTAAGCGTAAACCGGCCTCGCTGTTTGACTATTGTTTCGACGATTTTGAGATTGAAGGTTACGATCCGCACCCGGCGATTAAAGCGCCGGTGGCCATCTGAAGCTCCCCCCTGATTTCGGCGGGTAGCAGGCAAACTGCTCAGGCAGCAACGGATAGCTTGCCGCCTGAGGTCGTTCAAAATGCCACCATTCGGTGGCAATGCCACAGAATCCCCCACCAAACAATGATCGCGTTCAGCAACAGGCGATGACGCAGAGCCTGCATTGGCACAGCAGGATGATACGCATGAGAGCGCGGATGCATCTCGTCGAACCCGGTTCCCATATCAACAACCCTGCTTTCCTTGTCCACCAGCGTCACATCCACCACCGTACCGCGACAATGGTTTGAACCCTCGTCAGGCGGGATAACATAGTCCGGGTCCGAACAGGACAGCCATAAATTTTGCTGTGCCTGCTGTGGACGGTACGCGTCGTAAATCAACAGGGTAAAACCTGCCAGCTGTACAATGTGCACGCTGCGCGCCAGGGCAGCATCAGGATGCAGCAGACAGCGATCTTCACCATAGATAGCCTGCCCGGTGATATTGTCTGCCGTGGCGTACTTTTAAGCGATCCTCACCTGCGGCAGCGCGACGCTGATGTCGACCAGCTCGGTATCAGGCATCAATATTTCCCCCTTTTGGAAGCCGCATCTTAACGTTAATGAGTGTTCATGCAACATCACAATTATCCTGGAAGGAAGCTCGCATCCCGATCTGTTGGTGCTGGCAACAGCAGGAGAAAAGCGCACACTGGCCGGTATGAAAATAAGGAATGTCTCCGGTTTTACGCTGCTGGAAATGCTGGTGGCGATCGCCATCGCCTGTCTGCTCAGTTTAGGGGGCTGGCGAGGCTGGCACGACTGGCAGCAGCGGCAGCAGCTGGATGACTGCGCGCAGCAGATCCGGCACCTGCTGCAGCGAATACGCAGCGATGCCAACTGGCATAACGCCGTGCGGTTGCTGTGGCTTAAACCCGGTGCGCGCTGGTGTCTGGGGGCAGGCAGTGTGCCAGCACGCTGTCGCGCCGGAATGCGACATGCTCTGCCGGCACCGTACCCTGGAATACGCGTGCAGGAAATCACTGCGGGAACAGGGTTTTATGGCAAAAACAGCGTGGCTCACGCTGGCAGAATCGTTATCAGTAGTCCCGCTGGTGAACGGCGCGTGATCCTCTCGGCTCGTGGCCGGGTGCGCATCTGCGCACAGTCGGAGGAGCAATGCCGATGAAAACACAGGGCTTTACGCTGCTGGAAATCTTGATTGCTATGGCGATTGGTAGCGTGCTGTTGCTCGGCGTTGCGCGCACGCTGCCGCTGATACAGACGCAAAATCTGCGTTTAATGATGCAGGCACAGCTGCACGAGGAATTGCAACATATGATGCGGAGCCTGGAAAAAGCCGTGCGGCGTGCCGGTTACTGTAACGGCACATGCCAGGGAAAGGGGTTGCGCATCGGCCGCGCTGATGGCAGCTGTCTGCTGGTGCGCTGGGATGAAAACAGCAACGGTCAGTGGGAAGGAACGGGGCATAAAGACAGTGATTTTTACGGCTACCGGCTGCGCGCTAAAAGTCTTGAGATGCAGCGCGGAGTGGACAGCTGTGAAGGCGGCGGCTGGGAACGGCTGAACGAACCCCGGTTCATCACTATAAGTGCTTTTCAACTGGAAATGCGTCACCGGCTGATGAAGGTGACGCTCAGCGGATTTGCGAAAGCCTGGCCTGACGTCTCGCTAACCGTCGAGCACTGGCTGATGGCGGAGAACCTGTAATGCGCCTGGATTCCCAGCGCGGCAGCGGTACGTTAATCATGGTGGTCATCCTTCTGCTAATGGGAACGCTTATGCTTAACGCCACGCGGCGACAGCTCAGTGATGCAGGCAGCCTGGTCGGCGATGAACGGATTTACCTGCAACAATTTACCGCCGCAACCTCGGCGCTGGCCTGGGGGCAGCGTCTCTCCTGGAAAGCAGCCGACGGCTGGCAGTGCCAGCAGCAGGGAGAGTACCGCTGGCGTGCCTGTCTGCACTTTGCGCGGATGCTGCTGCGCGCCGATAGCGGGCCGCAGACCCTGGTACTGTATCACTGGATGAAAAAATCCCGTTCAGGCGAACTGCAGCCCCGACCACACGGCTGGCTGGACTACTGCCCGCTGGCAAAAAAGGGAGGATGCGATGTGGAATAACCAGAAAAATCAGCGTGGGTTCAGTCTGCCAGAAACGTTGTTTGCCCTGCTGCTATTTAGCGTCAGTTTTACCGCGTTGATGAAATATCAGCAGGTGCTGGGGCTGGGGTTTCAACAGCAGTGGCAGCAGCGTGAAGCCTGGCGCCAGGCTTTTCAACGCCTGCAGGGTAATGTACAGATTAATGAGAGCATGGGCTGGCACAGCCAGCTCAGCTCGCGCAGCGGCCCGGTGGGTTGCCGGTTGCTCAGTGCCCAGGTGACCAGCCCTGCAGGACGGCAAGCTGCGCTGACTCAACTGAACTGCCAGCATGGCCGCAGATAGCCTGCGGCGTTTTCAAGCCGTGCGGAACGGGTTACAGTACCCTCCGCGACATCATTAAGGGGCAGCGCCGTATGTTTCATGTTTACCATTCGAATCAGCTGGACGTGCTGAAAATGTTGGCCTGCTGGCAGATAGAAAACCAGCCGTTGCGCGATCCGCTGCGTTCTGAGGTGGTACTGGTGCAAAGCCCCGGCATGGCGCAGTGGCTGCAAATGTCGCTGGCCGAAGAGTTTAAGATTGCTGCCAATATCGACTTCCCGCTGCCCGCCAGCTTTATCTGGGACATGTTTGTACGCGTACTGCCTGAAATCCCTAAGGAGAGCGCATTTAACAAGTCCAGTATGAGCTGGAAGCTGATGGCGATCCTGCCCGGTATGCTGCCGGGGGAAGCCTTTACCATGCTGCGGCACTATCTGAGTGACGACGACGACAAGCGTAAGCTTTTCCAGCTGGCATCGCGCGTGGCGGATCTGTTTGACCAGTATCTGGTCTATCGTCCACAGTGGCTAAACGGCTGGGAAAAGGGCCAGCTGACAGAGGGGCTGGGGGATGCTCAGATATGGCAGGCCCCGCTGTGGGCGGCGCTGGTGGAATACACCCGGCGTCTGGGACAGCCGGAATGGCACCGCGCCAATCTTTATCGGCGTTTCATCTCCCGGCTGGAAAACAGCAGCACGCGCCCGCCAAATCTGCCCGACCGGGTATTTATTTGTGGTATTTCGGCGCTGCCGCCGGTTTACCTGCAGGCGCTACAGGCGCTGGGAAAGCACATTGAAATCTACCTGCTGTTTACCAACCCCTGCCGTCACTACTGGGCTGATATTCAGGACTATGCTTTCCTCGCGAAGCTGCAAAGCCGCCATCGCCGCCATTACCAGGATAACCGCCCGATCCCGCAGTTTCGCGATGCCGACAACGCTTCCTCGCTGTTTAATGACGCTGGCGAGCAGCAGCTAAGTAACCCGCTGCTGGCTTTCTGGGGGAAGCTGGGGCGCGACAATCTCTATCTGCTGGCGGATATGGAGCCGGACGAAGTGTTCGCCTTTGTTGATATTGAACCTATCAATCTGCTGCAAACGCTTAAGCGCGACCTGCTGGAGCTGGAAGATCATGCGGTGATTGGCCTGCTAGAAAGTGAATGGGAGAACAGCCGCAGCAAGCGCGTGCTGAACGCAGATGACCGATCGGTAGAGATTCACCTGTGCCACAGCCCGCAGCGTGAGGTTGAAGTATTGCAGGACAGGCTGCTGGCGATGATGGCCGACGACCCGAAGCTGACCGCACGGGATATCATTGTGATGGTCGCCGATATCGATGCCTACACGCCGTTTATTCAGGCGGTGTTTGGCAATGCGCCAGCCGATCGCGCCGTGCCGTTTGCCATTTCTGACCGCCGTGCCAGCCAGGCGCATCCGGCGCTTCAGGCCTTTATTTCCCTGCTCAGCCTGCCGGACAGCCGCTTTACCGCCGAGGAGGTGCTTGCCCTGCTGGAAGTGCCCGCCGTCGCCAGCCGTTTCGCCATAGACGAAGAGGGACTCAGCCTGCTGCGCCACTGGGTAGCGGAGTCGGGTGTGCGCTGGGGGCTGGACGATGATAGCGTGCGCGAGCTGGATCTGCCCGCAACCGGCCAGCACACCTGGCATTTTGGCCTGACGCGCATGCTGCTGGGCTATGCCATGAACAGCGAAGCGGGCGACTGGCAAGGGATCCTGCCCTTTGACGAGTCCAGCGGTTTGATTGCCGAACTGGCGGGAAATCTGGCTGAACTGCTGATGCAGCTTAACCGCTGGCAGCAGTGGCTAAGTGAACCGCGTGAGTTGGATAGCTGGTTACCGCTGTGTCGCCGGATGCTGGATGACTTTTTTAACAGTGATGCAGAAACAGATGCCGCGCTGGCGCTGATTGAAGAGCAGTGGCAGCAGGCGATTAACTACGGCGTGCAGGCCGGGTATCGACAGGCGGTGCCGCTCACCTTGCTGCGCGATGAGCTTTCATCGCGCCTTGACCAGCAGCGTATCAGCCAGCGATTCCTCGCCGGCCCGGTCAATTTCTGTACCCTGATGCCAATGCGCTCAATCCCGTTCAAAGTGGTGTGCCTGCTGGGCATGAACGACGGAGTCTATCCGCGTACCTTGCCGCCGCTGGGCTTTGACTTAATGAGTCAGCAATTGCAAAAGGGCGATCGCAGCCGTCGCGACGATGACCGCTATCTGTTCCTTGAAGCACTTAACTCGGCGCAGCAGCAGCTGTATATCAGCTATATTGCCCGCTCGATACAGGATAATACTGAACGTTACCCGTCGGTGCTGGTCAGTGAACTGGTGGAATACATTAGCCAGAGCTTTTGCCTGGCTGAAGACAGCGCCAGGGATGTTGACAGCAGCGCTGAAGCGGTAGTGAAACATTTGCATCATCTGCACAGTCGTATGCCATTCGCGGCGGAGAATTTTAGCCCACAGGCAGAATTTCGCAGCTTTGCCGCCGAGTGGCTGCCCGCTGCCAGCGGACAGGGAACGGCCCATCCGCCATTTATGCGGGCGTTGCCGGAAGAGAGCGAAACGGTCATCGGTTTTGACAAGCTGGTTCGTTTCTGGCGCCATCCGGTTCGGGCTTTTTTCAGCCTGCGGCTTGGCGTCAGCTTCCAGCTGGAAGAGACCGGGTTGCCGGATGCGGAACCGTTTTCCCTTGATGGCCTGAGCCGCTACCAGGTTAACAGCCTGCTGCTTAACAGCCTGATCGACGGAAACGAAGGTGACAAGCTGTATACCCGCCAGCGCGCTGCCGGGGTACTGCCATACGGCGCATTCGGTGAACTGTTCTGGCAGGAACAGGAAGCAGAAATGAGCGAACTGGCCGCGCAGGTGCGTGAGCAGCGTGCGGCGGCGGAAAACTGGGAAATCTCGTTAACGTTGGGTGGAGTAACGCTTAGCGGCTGGCTGGCACAGGTACAGGACAACGGGCTGCTGCGCTGGCGTCCGGGCAAGCTGAATGTTAAAGATGGCCTGGCGCTATGGCTGGAACATTTGGTGTACTGCGCCATGGGCGGCAGCGGCAGCAGCCTGATGCTGGGGCGTGAAAAGAGCGTGTGGCGTTTCCCGCCGCTGGCTGCCGATGCCGCGCAGCAGCAGCTGGTTCACTATATTGGTGGTTACCGCCAGGGGATGCGTGCGCCCCTGTTACTGACCGCTTCCGGCGGTGCTTGGCTGAAAGCGTGCTTTGATCAAAAGACTGGCGTTTTGCAGCATGATGAGGCCACGCAGAAACAGGCACGCGGAAAGTTATTGCAGTGCTGGCAGGGAAATTATCAGGTTGAGGGCGAAGGGAGCGATCCTTACCTGCAACGGTTGCTGCGTCGGCTGGATGATGACAGCGTGCAGGAGATGATCGCTCAGGCAGAGCGCTGGCTGTTACCGCTTTTGCTGCACCATCAGCCTGACTAAGCTGCCGCCTTGGGGATGAAGGCACCTGTCAGGTCAACAGACATTGCGCGTAAGATCCTGTCGTGTTTTTATTGAATGGTGGATGAAGTTAGCGTGCGTCATCGGGCGCATGATGGAAGGTTTAAGCCGATATTCATCTGGCAGGAAGTCAGATGGTTACCCGTTTGGTTGAGGAGTATCAATGCGTCGTTATGCAGTCTGGTTAGCTTGTTTTGTTTCCGTCACGTTGTTCAGCCCTCTGACACAGGCTCAGGCAGGTTGGCGTCCACTCACCGAAACCATTCGCAAAAGTGAAAAAGACCCGCGTCAGTACCAGTCGATTAAGCTTGATAATGGCATGACGGTTCTGCTGGTGTCAGATGTGCGCGCGACAAAATCGCTGGCGGCGCTGGCGCTACCCGTTGGATCGCTGGAAAACCCCACCGACCAGCCCGGCCTGGCGCATTATTTAGAACATATGCTATTGATGGGATCAAAGCGCTACCCGCAGCCGGATAATCTGGCAGAGTTCCTGAAAAAAAGTGGCGGCAGTCATAACGCCAGTACCGCATCTTATCGCACCGCTTTCTACCTTGAGGTGGAAAACAGCGCGCTGCAGCCGGCGGCAGACCGGCTAGCCGATGCGATTGCTGAACCGCTGCTCGACCCGGTCAATGCCGATCGTGAACGTAATGCGGTGAATGCTGAACTTACCATGGCGCGCTCGCGTGATGGCATGCGCATGGCGCAGGTCGATGCGGAAACGCTTAACCCCCTGCACCCCAGCTCTCGCTTCTCCGGCGGAAATCTGGAAACGCTGCGCGATAAGCCAGGCAGTAAACTGCAGGATGCGCTTAAGGCGTTTTATCATCGCTATTATTCAGCGAATCTGATGAAGGCGGTGATCTACGGTAATCAGCCGCTGCCCGAACTGGCTAACATCGCGGCAGGCACTTTTGGTCGCGTGGAAAACCGCCACGCCAGCGTACCGGATATCACTGTTCCGGTGGTAACCGACCAGCAGAAAGGCATCATTATTCACTATGTGCCGGCCCAGCCGCGCAAACAGCTAAAAATAGAATTTCGTATTGAGAACAACAGCGACCGGTTCCGCAGCAAAACCGACACGCTTATTGGTTATCTGATCGGTAACCGCAGCAAAAACACCCTTTCTGACTGGTTACAAAATCAGGGGCTGGCGGACGCGATCAATGCCGGAGCAGACCCGATGGTTGACCGTAACGCCGGGGTGTTCACTATCTCCGTTTCGCTGACCGACAAAGGCCAGGCAAACCGCGATGAAGTGATTGCTGCGGTGTTCAGTTACCTCGATACGCTGCGCAGTCAGGGCATTGATAAGCGCTATTTTGATGAAGTGTCACATGTTCTCGATCTTGATTTCCGCTATCCTTCGATAACCCGTGATATGGACTACATCGAATGGCTGGTCGATACCATGCTGCGCGTGCCGGTAGCCGATACGCTGGTGGCGCCGTATATCGCTGACCGCTACGATCCACAGGCAATTAAAGCGCGTCTCGATGGCATGACGCCGCAAAATGCGCGCATCTGGTTTATCAGCCCGCAGGAGCCGCACAATAAAACCGCTTACTTTGTTGATGCGCCTTACCAGGTCGATCGCATCAGCGCGCAGCGCTTTAAAGACTGGCAGACTGCCAGCGACAAAATAAAACTGGTGCTACCGCTGCTCAACCCTTTGATCCCGGATGATTTTAGCCTGATCAAGGCCGATAAAGCCTATTCTCGCCCTGAAGAATTGATCAATCAGAACGGGCTGCGCGTTTTCTATATGCCCAGTCAGTATCACGCCGATGAACCAAAGGCCAATATTGCCCTTGTGCTGCGCAACACGGCTGCCACAAGCACGGCACAGAATCAGGTGATGTTCGCACTTAACGATTATCTGGCCGGGGTGGCGCTGGACGAACTGAGTTCACAGGCGTCGGTTGGCGGTATCAGCTTCTCCACCAGTGAAGATGACGGTGTGGCCTTCAGCGCCAGCGGCTTCACCCAGCGCCTGCCGAAGCTGATGAGCCAGCTACTGGCGGGCTATGCCAGTTTTACCCCAAGCGAACAGCTGCTTGAACAGGCTAAGTCCTGGTATCTGGAGCAGCTGGATGCGGCAGAAAAAGGCAAAGCGTTTGAACTTGCGTTCCAGCCTGCACAGCTGCTGTCTGAGCTGCCGTACACCGAACGCAGCGAGCGGCGTAAGCAGGTAGCGGGGATCACTTTGCAACAGCTGCTGGACTACCGCAAAATGCTACTGGAGCAGTCAACGCCGGAACTGATGGTGGTGGGTAATATGACCCCCGACGCGGTGCGTAAACTGGCAAACAGTATAAAAGAGCGCCTGAACTGTGTAGGCGCTGAACGGTGGCACAGCCAGCAGGTTAAGCTTGATAAGCGAGTGCTGGCTAACCTGCAAAAGCCGGGCAGCAGCAGTGACTCGGCGCTGGCTGCGGTGTATATCCCGCTTGGATTTTCCGAAAACCAGAGCCTGGCCAGTAGTTCTCTGCTCAGCCAGATTATTCAGCCGTGGTTTTACAATCAGCTGCGTACCCAGGAGCAGCTGGGCTATGCGGTCTTTACCTTCCAAATGCCGGTCGGACGCCAGTGGGGCATTGGCTTCCTGCTGCAAAGTAACGATAAACAGCCGGCCTATCTGCTACGCCGTTTCAAGGCTTTCTACCCCACGGCCGAAAAGCGACTGAGTGGCATGAGCAAACAGGAGTTTTCTCAGTACCAGGCGGCCATGATCAATGAGCTTAAGCAGCGTCCGCAAACGCTGGATGAAGAGGCGGCGCGCTTCAGCAAAGATTTTGATCGTGAGAACTACCGTTTTGATACCCGTGAAAAAGTGATTGCGCAGATCCAGAAGTTAACGCCGGAATCACTGGCCGATTTCTTCCACCAGGCGGTGATGGCCCCAACCGGGCTGGCGCTGCTGTCGCAGATCTCCGGCAGCCATGATGGCAAGGCCGATTATGCGCAAGAGAAGGGCTGGACCACCTGGAAGGATCTCTCCACGCTGCAACAGTCGCTGCCGGTGAGCCAGGATACACTATGAGCCAACGAGCCGCTGAAACGCTGGAGCCGCTGAGCCTTCCCCTGCACGGCGAGCGGCTGATTGAAGCTTCGGCCGGGACGGGAAAAACCTTCACCATCGGGCTGCTCTATCTGCGGCTGCTGCTCGGCCTGGGAGGGGCGGCGGCCTTCAGCCGCCCGCTGTCGGTAGAAGAAATTCTGGTCGTTACCTTCACCGAGGCTGCCACCGCCGAGCTGCGCGGGCGTATTCGTGCCAATATCCACGAGCTGCGCATCGCCTGCATTCGTGGTAAAAGCCCGAATCTGATGCTGGCGGCATTAATAGCGGAGATCGCCGATCTGCCCCAGGCGGCATCGGTGCTGCTGGCGGCCGAGCATCAAATGGACGAAGCCGGCATTTTTACCATTCACGGCTTTTGCCAGCGCATGCTGAATCTCAATGCCTTTGAGTCCGGTATGCTGTTTGATCAGCAGCTGCTGGAAGATGAAACGCCGCTGCGCCGCCGGGCGGCGGCCGATTTCTGGCGTCGCTACTGTTATCCGCTGCCGCTGCCGGTAGCACGCGTGGTGCGCCAACTGTGGGCGGGGCCGGAGCAGTTACTGAAAACCCTGTCGCCGTGGCTTGGCGGCGAAGCGCCAGTGCTGAAATCGGCGCCGGAGAGCGATGAGACCCTTGAGCAGCGCCATGAGAAAATCATTGCGCGCATCAGCATGTTGAAACAGGCGTGGCTGGCGGCGGGTAATTTACAGCAGGTGATTGACGCTTCCGGCGTTGATCGCCGCAGCTACAATAGTAAGCACTTACCAAACTGGCTGGAGAAAATCTCCCTGTGGGCGCAGGCAGAGACGCAAGACTACCAGCTGCCAAAAGACCTTGAGCGCTTCGGCCAGCGCATCCTGCTGGAGAAAACGAAAAAAGGTGAGCCGCCACGTCACCCCCTGTTCGATCAAATTGACGCCTTTCTCGCCGAGCCGCTGTCGCTCCGTGACCTGGTGATTGCCCGCGCGCTGCAGCAGGTTCGCTTTGTCACCCAGCAGGAGAAACGACTGCATGGCCAACTGGGATTTGACGATTTGTTGGGACGCTTCGATTTTGCCCTCCAGCAGCCGGGTGGTGAGGCGCTGGCTTCAGCTATCCGCCAACGTTATCCGGTGGCGCTGATCGATGAATTCCAGGACACCGACCCGCAGCAGTATCGTATTTTCCGCACGCTGTATCGTCGGCAGGCTGACAGTGCACTGCTACTGATCGGCGACCCGAAACAGGCGATCTACGCGTTTCGCGGCGCGGATATCTTTACCTATATGAAAGCGCGCTCTGAAGTTAGCGCCCACTATACGCTGGAGACTAACTGGCGGTCGTCTCCGGCAATGGTTAATGCGGTCAATCAGCTGTTTTTACGCCAGAAAAACCCGTTCCTCTTCAACGAAATACCCTTTATTAACGTCAATCCGGCTGCGCCTAATCACGGCCTGAACTTTAGCGTGCAGGGTAAAGTGCAGCCTGCTCTGCAGTTCTGGCTACAGCCCGGTAATGGAGTGGGGGTTAGTGATTACCAACAGTTTATGGCGCGTCAGTGCGCGGCGGAAATCTGCCGCTGGCTCACTGCGGGTCAGCAGGGCGAGGCGTTAATAGGAAATACCGGGAAACAGAGTCCGGTACAGGCCTCGGACATTACCGTGCTGGTGCGCAGCCGCAGTGAAGCCGCAGTGGTGCGCGAAGCGTTATATGCTCTGGCCATTCCGTCAGTTTACCTCTCCAACCGTGACAGCGTATTTACCACGCCGGAAGCGCGCGAAATGCTGTGGCTGTTACAGGCGGTGCTGGCTCCGGAGCAGGAGCGCGTTCTGCGCAGCGCGCTGGCCACCAGCCTGTTTGGCACCGATGCGCTGGCGCTTGATGCGCTCAGCCAGGACGAACGCGCATGGGATGCGCTGGTGGATGAGTTCGTTGATTATCGCCAGCGCTGGCTGCAACGCGGCGTGCTGCCGATGCTGCGTGAGCTGATGATGAAACGCCAGATAGCCGAAAACCTGCTGGCCTCCGATAACGGTGAACGCCGGCTGACCGATCTGCTGCATGTGGGCGAACTGTTGCAGGAAGCCTCTGCCACCCTCGACAGCGAACATGCGCTGGTGCGCTGGCTGGCGCAGCAGGTGGAGCAGCCGGATGGCCAGTCATCCGTTCAGCAGCTGCGTCTGGAGAGCGATCGCCATTTGGTACAGATTGTCACTATCCACAAATCCAAAGGTTTGCAGTATCCGCTGGTGTGGCTGCCGTTTGTCGCCAACTTTCGCGAGGCGGATAACGGCGTTTACCATGACCGGCAGACGTTTACCGCGTTGCTTGATTTACAGCAGAGCGAGGAAAGTATCGAACTGGCGGAGCAGGAGCGGCTGGCGGAAGATCTGCGATTGCTCTACGTCGCACTGACTCGTTCGGTATTTCACTGTAGCGTTGGCATCGCGCCGCTGATTAAGGGCGCACGTAAGAAAGAGGGCAACAGCGACCTGCATTGCAGCGCGCTGGGCTATCTGGTGCAGCAGGGTGAACCGGCCGATGCCTCCGGCCTGCTGGCGGCATTACAGGCGTTGAACGGTGATGCCATAGCGTTAATGAGGCCAGCAGAGGCAGATGCCACCCCGTGGCAGGCGCAGCAAACGGAGCCGCAAATCCTCAGCAGCCGGACGCTGCCACGCTCGCTGCGTGATAACTGGCGCGTGACCAGTTATTCCGGTCTGCAACAGCACGGCCATTCAATTGCGCTGGAATTGCTGCCGCGCCTCGACGTTGATGCGGCCGGGGAAGCCAGCAATGAACCCGTTCCGCAGCTGACGCCGCATACCTTCCCGCGCGGTGCCGGGCCGGGAACATTTCTTCACGGGCTGTTTGAAACGCTGGAATTCACCACTCCGCTGGATGAAGAGTGGCTGGCGCAGCAACTCAGCAGCCAGGGGCTGGGGGATGAGTGGCAGCCGGTGATGCGCGACTGGGTTGAGCGCATCCTGCATACCCCGCTTAATGAGACGGGCGTCAGCCTTTACCAGCTGCCAGCACAAGCAAGGAAGGCGGAGCTGCAGTTTTATTTGCCGATCTCCCGTCTGCTGACGGCAGAGGCGCTGGACAGGGTGGTACGTCAGGACCCGCTGTCGCAGCCCTGCCCACCGCTCGACTTTCACCAGGTTCAGGGCATGTTGAAAGGTTTTATCGATCTGGTGTTCTGCTGGCAGGGTAAATATTACCTGCTGGACTATAAATCTAACTGGCTGGGCGAAGACAGCAGCGCCTATACGCGGGAGGCGATGGCGCAGGCGATGCAGGCGCATCGTTATGATTTGCAGTACCAGCTTTACACGTTGGCGCTGCACCGCTATCTGCGTCACCGTCTGGTTGTTTACGACTACCAGCAGCACTTTGGTGGCGTTATCTATCTGTTTCTGCGTGGTCTGGACGGTGCGGCTGGCAGTAACGGGATTTACTTTACCCGACCGCAGCCGGAGTTTGTCACCGCTCTTGACCAACTGTTTGCCAGCCCCCCGGAGAGTAACCTATGACGCTGGCAGAAGCCTTACAGCTGGCACAGCACCAGCGCTTACTACGTCCTCTGGACGTGCAGTTTGCCTGCATGGTGGCAACTGAACAGCAGCCCGCGCTGATGCTGGCGGCAGCGCTGGTCAGCCGCGACGCCGGGGAAGGTCATGTTTGTCTGCCGTTGGCACAGCTGCGGCCTGCCTCTTTTTTTGCCGGGCGCCATCCGGAGCTGGCACAGGCACTGTGGCAGGCTGCGGGCGCGCCGGAGGACTGGCAGGCGCTGCTGCTGGCACAAAGCGCGGTCAGCGACGGCCAGCAGGCCACGCCGCTGGTGGTGTATCAACAGCGGCTTTATCTGCATCGTATGTGGCAAAGCGAGGGGGAAATTGCGCAGTTTATTCAGCGTCAGAATTATCCTCAGGATCTGGAAGAAAAGCGGGTGCGTGATACGCTGGAGCGTTATTTTGGCCAGCAGCCCGATGACTGGCAAAAGATCGCCGCAGCGGTAGCGCTGACGCGCCAGGTGTCGGTGATCTCCGGCGGGCCTGGAACCGGCAAAACCACCACCGTGGCCAAGCTGCTTGCCAGCCTGATTGAACTATCGCCCACGCCACCGCGTATCGAACTGGCGGCACCGACCGGCAAGGCGGCGGCGCGGCTGACGGAATCGCTCGGTAAAACGCTGCTACAGCTGCAGCTGGCCGATCGCATCCTGAGAAGTTTCCCATTGGAGGCGACGACGCTGCATCGCCTGCTGGGGGCGCTGCCGGGCAGTCAGCGCATGCGCTATCATGCCGGAAATCCACTGCATCTTGACGTACTGGTCGTCGATGAAGCCTCAATGGTGGATCTCCCGATGCTGGCTAACCTGATTGCCGCTTTGCCCGCTCATGCGCGGGTTATCTTTCTCGGTGACCGCGATCAGCTGGCTTCAGTCGAAGCCGGAGCGGTGCTGGGTGATATTTGCCGTTGTGCGGAAGAGGGCTACAGCCCGCAGCGTGCCGCAGAGCTGACGCGTCTTACCGGCTGCGAGGTGGCGGGGCGCGAAGATGCCAGCGCCTCTGCGGTGCGCGATACGATCTGCCTGCTGCGTAAAAGCTATCGTTTTACGCAATCATCCGGCATCGGCCAGCTGGCGCTGGCGGTTAATGCGGGTGAGGTAAAAAGGGCAGAGCAGTTATTCAGCAAGGGTTTAAGCGATATCCGCCACCATACGCTAAGCAGCAGCGAGGACTATCAGCAGCTGCTGGACGACTGTGTTGCAGGGTACCGTGAATACCTGAAATTGCTGAAGGAAGGAGCCACGCCAGGCGAAGTCCTGGCCGCATTTGGCCGCTTCCAGCTGCTGTGCGCTGTGCGCGAAGGACCGTTTGGTGTTGCAGGGCTGAATGACCGTATTGAACAGACGCTGCGCCTGACGGGGCTTATCCGCCGCAATACCGCACTTAACGGCAAATGGTACGCTGGTCGCCCGGTGATGATTGCGCGCAATGACCGTGCGCTCGGCCTGTTTAACGGTGATATCGGCATCGCGATGCCGGATGAAAAACAGCAGCTGAAAGTGTATTTTCCGTTACCGGATGGCACTCTCAAGGCGGTGCAGCCCAGCCGCCTGCCGCCGCATGATACGGCCTATGCCATGACGGTGCACAAGTCGCAGGGATCCGAGTTTGAGCACACGCTGCTGGTTTTACCTAACCAGATGATGCCGGTACTGACCCGTGAACTGGTTTATACCGCCATGACCCGCGCCAGACAGCAGTTAACCCTTTATGCCGACTTTTCGGTGTTCAACAGTGCGGTGAAGATACGCACGCAGCGGCGTAGTGGGCTGGTGGATCGGTTGAATAACAGGGCAGCTTTTTAGCCTGAGCCGGGAGCAGGGAGCAGGCCTTTTCGCTTAACGTGGACTGAAAAGGGTGGCTGAACTGGCAGCACCGCCCTGCAGACGGAAAAAATGCGGAAACACCGGCGGTGTGGAACTTGGAGCCATAAAATGCCCGGCAGCAAGGCAGGGCATTTTATGTATTAAGTGTTATTTAAACTCGCTAAACCACTTTCCTGTGATGGGCTTCGCGAACGCAGCCAGTACTGCAATCAGGCTGACTTCAATCGATACCGACCAGGCGATATGGCCTGTGATCTCGCTCCAAAGCTCATAACCATTAAGATCCCACAGCCAGCCGATTTTTCCGCCTGAATAAGCCGGATGGCGAAAGCCCAGCGCCGGAATAAGGAAACCGTGCATCGCGATAGTGATGATTAAGCCATAGGCAGCGCCGTACCACAGTCTGACTTTAGGCCAGAAAGCGGATAGCAGGACGTAAGCAAAGGCGAAAGCAAAACTAAACAGCCAGTGGTACAGCATCACCGCGCCGGGAATAGTGATGCCCTGATAGACATAATCCATGGAATGGGCGTTGATCCCCAGCGGGCCAAGCCAGGCGTCAATATGTGCTGCGGGCGGTGATATTTCACCGGCTATACGCGGGGGCATATTCGCTTCCGTGCCGGACTTGACCAGGGAACTGATAAACCCGCCAATCAGGGTACTCCATACGATAATTTTCAGGTTTATTTTATTGATTGTCATAACACACATTTTCCTTACGTCCATCGAAAACAGACAGCGGTTAGCCACCTGCAATAATCATATTTGTTTTGTCATCTGCAGGTGATTCAGCGCCCTTATCTTCTCACCAACAGGGGTGAAATGCCTGTATCTGCTGCCGGCACGGCTGGCAAAAACAGGCTAAAGCTTCAGGCTCCGGCACCGAAAGCGATCAGCTCTGGCGGGTATGAACGCTGGCTTCGCGCAGGTCTGCCATCAACACTTTGGAACGCCGCTGATAGTTATACATCTGCTTTTTACTTTCCGGCAGCCGCTCGATCTCTACCGGCTCAAAGCCGCGCTCCTGGAACCAGTGAATGCTGCGCGTGGTCAGCACGAACAGCTTTTTTAGCCCCATCTGCCGCGCCTGTAACGCCACGCGCTCCAGTAATGCTTCACCGCGTGACGAGCTGCGGTAATCAGGATGTACCGCTACGCAGGCCATTTCACCAATCTGCTCTTCCGGGAACGGATAGAGGGCGGCACAGCCGATGGTCAGGTTATCGCGCTCGATAATGGTAAATTTGTCGATTTCCATCTCCAGCTGTTCACGCGAACGGCGTACCAGAATGCCCTGCTGTTCCATCGGGCGGATCAGTTCCAGAATGCCGCCGATATCGTTAATGGTGGCACGGCGGATCTGCTCGGCGCTCTCCATAACAATCTGGGTGCCGATGCCGTCGCGTGAGAACAGTTCCTGTAACAGCGCGCCATCTTCCCGATAGCTGATCAGGTGGCTGCGACGTACCCCGCTGCGGCAGGCTTTTACCGCGCCGCGCAGGAAGCGTACCGTGCCTGAGTGGTAATCATCCCGGGTTTCAAACTCTTCGATGCGCAGCTGTGCCTCATTCGGGAACAGCTCGGAGATAATGCGGCCTTCTGCATCCGTCACCCCCTGTTCGGAGCAGAAACCAATCATCTTTTCGGCCTTCAGCTTAATTGACAGTTGGGTGGCCACCTCTTCCGAGGTCAGATTGAAGCTCTCTCCGGTGACCGATACGGCTACCGGCCCCAACAGGACAATGGCTCCGCTGTCCAGCTGACGATGTATCGATTCTTCATCGATGCGGCGGATACGGCCGCTATGGCAGTAGTCGACGCCATCATCGACGCCCAGCGGCTGAGCGATAATAAAGTTTCCGCTAACGACATTAATATGCGCGCCCTGCAATGGGGTGTTATTCAGGCTCATGGACAGGCGGGCAGTAATATCTAACTGCAAACGGCCGGCAGCCTGCTTGACCAGCTCCAGCGACTGGGCATCCGTTACGCGGGTATGTTTATGGTAGACAGGTTCCAGATTGTGCCCGGCAAGGCTGGCATCGATCTGCGGGCGGGCGCCGTACACCACCACCAGGCGGATGCCCAGGCTATGCAGCAGGCCGATATCGTTGACGATGCTTGAGAAGTTTTCATGCCCGATGGCTTCACCGCCCAGCATAATGACAAACGTTTTACCACGATGGGCGTTGATATAGGGTACGGTATGGCGAAATCCCTGAACCAGCTCGGTACTACGTTCCTTCACGGCAAATCCTCTCTGCATTATTATTCGTTAAAAGTGTATTTTTATTCTTTTATGGGCGCGGGTGCAAGTAGCATTTGTCCTTAATCATCACTCGGAATGGTATTTTCTTCTGTCAGACGCGCTGCATTTATTCGTTTTTCTCAGTGACACTGCCGGAGGGATTCGTTAGAGTTTCGCCGATTTTTTTATTTGGCTTTTTATTAGACACCTCACAGCATTTGGAGTGGCATGACTGATTCAACTTCCCTTAACCGCCGACGGTTATTACAAGGGGCCGGGGCGCTGTGGCTGTTGAGCGTTAGCCGCACAGGCATGAGCGCCAGTCGACATGTTGTCGCAATCCGCATCTGGCCTTCGTCCACCTACTCACGTTTGACCATTGAGTCTAATACGCCGCTGAAATATAAGCAGTTTGCTCTGAGAAACCCCGACCGTGTCGTGGTGGATATTGAACATATTCAGCTTAATCGCGTATTGAACGATGTCGGGAAGCTGGTGCGCGAAGACGATCCTTATATTAAAAATGTGCGTGTGGGTCAGTTTGACCCGAATACCGTGCGCCTGGTGCTGGAAATCAAACAGAATGTTGCGCCGCGTACCTTTACTCTTGCCCCGGTCGCCGGGATTAAACATCGTCTGGTGCTGGATCTCTATCCGGTGCAAAGGCCGCAGCACAATGACGATCCGCTGCTGGCGTTACTGGAAGATTACAATCAGGGCGATCTGGGGCGTAGCCAGCCTAAGGCCGCGCCGCTACCCGGTAAGGCTGGAAAGGATCGGCCGATAGTGATTATGCTTGACCCCGGTCACGGTGGCGAAGATTCCGGCGCCGTTGGCAAACACAAAACGCGTGAAAAAGACGTGGTGCTGAAAATTGCCCGCCGCCTGAAATCCCTGATCGACAAGCAGCCGAATATGCGCGCCTATATGACGCGTAATGAAGATGTGTTTATTCCGTTAAAAGTGCGGGTGGCGAAAGCGCGCAAACAGCGTGCCGATCTGTTTATTTCCATTCACGCCGATGCGTTTACCCGTCGTACAGCGCGCGGATCGTCCGTGTTCGCGTTATCGACAAAAGGGGCCACCAGTACCGCAGCACGATTTCTGGCACAGACCCAGAATGAGTCGGATCTGATTGGCGGCGTCAGTATGAGGGGCGATCGCTATCTCGACCATACGATGTTCGATATGTTGCAGGGCCGCACAATCAACGACAGCCTGAGGTTTGGCGGGGAAGTGCTGGCGCGGATGGGAAAAATTAATCACCTGCACAAGCGCACCGTCGATCAGGCGGGTTTTGCGGTGTTGAAAGCGCCCGATATCCCGTCAATTCTGGTAGAAACCGCATTTATCAGTAACCTGGAAGAGGAACGTAAGCTGCGTACCACGCGTTTTCAGCATCAGGTGGCGGATTCGATTCTGGCAGGGATTAAAGCCTATTTTGCTAACGGCGCGTCGTTGGCCACCAATAAATAACCACCGGAAAGAAAGGATTCTGCCCGGTAAAACAGGCTGGATAAGCTTCAGATACAAAAAAACACCCTGAAGGGTGTTTGTTGGTTGCGGGAGCCGGATTTGAACCGACGACCTTCGGGTTATGAGCCCGACGAGCTACCAGGCTGCTCCATCCCGCGTCCGGTTGACGCTTTTATTACTGCACACCACGACGGCAAATTGGTTGCGGGAGCCGGATTTGAACCGACGACCTTCGGGTTATGAGCCCGACGAGCTACCAGGCTGCTCCATCCCGCGTCCGCGTGGTTTGTCGCTTCCATCACGACACTGTCTCTGTTACTGCTTCACTAAACCTTAACTGATTTCAGTGAATTGGTTGCGGGAGCCGGATTTGAACCGACGACCTTCGGGTTATGAGCCCGACGAGCTACCAGGCTGCTCCATCCCGCGTCCGTGGAAGCGCACTATACGCCTGATGCGTTTTGTTGCAACCCCTTTTTGCAGTTAAGTGGCTAAAAGCGCGCTCAGGCTATCTTTTTTTGACCAAATGCTGAAAAGTTGTGCAAATAATTGTGGTCTTTTTCCACCAGCACATTTTCTTATGGTGGAGCCTTTGCTATCTTCGCGCAGGGTTCCCGTATAAAGGTAAGCAAGGCATGAAAGCAGGTTGGGCGAAATATCTGGTGACCGGCACGCTGCTGGCACTGCTGGCGGGGTGTAGCTCGAAACCCACCGATCGTGGGCAACAGTATAAAGATGGAAAGTTGATCCAGCCGCTGGCGCTGGTCAATCAGCCCAATGCGAAAGGTCGCCCGGTCAACGGCAAAGATTTTGCCGATCAGGTTTCTCAAATACGCTTTGCCTCGGCAGGCATGTATTCACGCCAGTCTGCCGCCTACAGCGCCATTCAGAGCTGGCTGATGGCCGGCGGCGATACCCGTCAGCTGCGGCAGTTTGGTCTGAATGCTTTCCAGATGGAAGGCACCGACAACTACGGTAACGTGCAGTTTACCGGCTATTACACGCCGGTTGTTCAGGCGCGTTACAGCCGTCAGGGCGAGTTCCAGTTCCCTTTGTATCGCATGCCGCATAAAAAGCGCAGCAGGCTGCCGAGCAGGGCGGAGATTTACAGCGGAGCACTGGGCGAAGGCTACGTGGCAGGTTACAGCAACTCGCTGATGGATAATTTTATGATGGACGTACAGGGCAGCGGCTACGTTGATTTTGGCGACGGCCGTCCGCTGAAGTTCTTTGGTTACGGTGGTAAAAACGGCCATCCCTATCACAGCATCGGTAAAGTGCTGATCGACCGTGGAGAAGTGAAGCGGGAAGACATGTCGATGCAGGCGATACGCCAGTGGGGAGAACAGCACAGTGCGGCAGAAGTGCGCGAGCTGCTGGAACAGAATCCGTCCTTCGTGTTCTTCAAGCCGGATAGCTTTGCGCCGGTGCGCGGAGCCAGTGCGGTGCCGCTGATTGCCAAAGCTTCGGTAGCGGCCGACCGTGCGCTGATCCCCGCCGGAACCGCGCTGCTGGCAGAAATCCCCCTGCTGGATAATAACGGTAAATTTACCGGAAAATATGAGATGCGCATGATGGTTTCTCTGGATGTCGGCGGAGCAATTAAAGGCCAGCATTTTGATATCTATCAGGGCGTCGGTGCAGATGCCGGCCATATGGCCGGCTGGTTCAATCACTATGGCCGCGTCTGGGTGCTGAAAACAGCCCCGGGAACCGGGGCGCCGGTGTTCTCATCGGCACAAAACAGCACATCTCAAGGCTCCTTACTGCTCAGCCAGTAAACCTGAGGCGGGTAGGCGTTTCCGACCCGCCGTTTTCAAGGAATAGTTGAATGACGGTTCTTTCTGACGCCTGGCGGCAACGCTTTGGCGGCATAGCACGTTTATACGGCCAGCCAGCACTGCAACTGTTTGCCGACGCGCATATTTGCGTCGTGGGCATTGGCGGGGTTGGCTCGTGGGCAGCGGAAGCGCTGGCGCGTAGCGGGATTGGCGCAATTACCCTGATCGACATGGATGATATCTGTATCAGTAACACCAACCGGCAGATCCATGCGCTGAAGGGGCATGTCGGTCAGGCGAAAACCGAGGTGATGGCTGCCCGTATCCGCGAAATTAACCCGGAATGTCGCGTGACCTGTGTTGATGACTTTATTACCGCAGACAATACTGCTGAACTGCTCGACCAGGGCTTTAGCTATGTTATTGACGCTATTGATAGCGTGAGACCCAAAGCGGCGCTGTTAGCCTGGTGCCGCCGTCACAAAATTCCGCTGGTGACCACCGGCGGGGCGGGCGGACAGATTGACCCGACGCAAATTCAGGTTGCCGATCTGGCGAAAACCATTCAGGACCCGCTGGCGGCCAAACTGCGTGAGCGGCTGAAAAGCGATTTTAACATCGTGAAAAACAGCAAAGGCAAGCTGGGGATTGACTGCGTTTTCTCGACCGAAGCGCTGATGTATCCGCAGCCGGATGGATCGGTATGCGCCTCACGCAGTACTGCCGAAGGCCCTAAACGTATGGACTGCGCCTCCGGGTTTGGCGCGGTGACAATGGTGACCGCCACCTTTGGCTTTGTCGCGGTTTCACATGCGTTAAAAAAGATGATGGCAAAAGCGGCTCGGTCTTAACCCCGGTACGAGTTGGCGGCCTGTAAAACCGCATCTGCAAGCGCCTGTAAACCCGCGCTGCGTGATGCGCTAAGCGGCTCTTTCAGGCTCAGTTGGGCAAACAGGCTTAGCGGATCCTGCTGGCTTACTTCCTGTGGGGTCTTGCCTTCTACGGCGGTTAACAGTACGGCCAACAGCCCGCGCACGATGCGCCCTTCGCTGTCACCGTAGAAATGCAGACGGCCATTTTCCAGCAGCTGATGGCCCAGCCAAACCCGGTTTTCACACCCTCGCAGTTCAGTCGTCTCGTTCTTCAGCTCGTCAGGCAGCACGGGCAGCTGTTTGCCCAGCAGGATCAGCTGGCGATAGCGCTCTTCCCACTGCCTGAAATGGGAGAATTGCGCTAACAGGGAGTCGGAGGTAATTTGCGCACCAAACGGGTGGGCGGCAATGAGTGATAAGCACATATTAATCTGCCAGTAACGTTATTGCTGTTGTCATGGCCGCAACCAGGGCGTCCACATCTTCCAGAGTATTATAGGGCGCAAACGAGGCTCTCAAGGTGCCGTTCACGCCCAGCGCGGCCAGCAGCGGCTGAGCGCAATGCTGACCGGCGCGAATGGCCACGCCACTTTCAGCCAGCAGGGTAACGACATCACTGTGGTGAACACCTGCAACGTTAAATGCCAGCAGGCTGGAGCCGCTGGCGCGATAGCTTTGAAAACCGGGCAGGGCGGCAGCAAGACGGGTTTCTGCCACGGCAGCGAGGTGGCTGCTCCAGCGTTCTGCTGCCGTTCTGTCAATGCCGCCCAGCCACTGCAGGGCGGCGCTCAGACCAATTACCCCGGCGACGTTTGGCGTGCCTGCTTCAAAGCACCAGGGAGCCGCCTGCGGCGTGAACCCCTCGAAATTTACGTGGGTTAACATTTTCCCTCCACCTTGCCACGGCACCATTTCGGCCAGTCGTTGCGCTTTACCATACAACGCACCGATCCCCGTTGGGCCGTAGAGTTTGTGCGCGGAAAAAGCATAAAAATCAATATCCAGCGCCTGTACGTCTGGAGGGCAATGAACCACGCCCTGTGCGCCGTCGATCATCACTTTAGCACCGCAGGCATGCGCAAGGGCAACTGCTGCGGGCAGATCCGGGCAGCCGCCGGTGATATTCGACATCTGTCCCAGCGCCAGCAGGCGCGTACGGGCGTTCAGCAGAGCGGGAAGTTGGCTGATATCCGGCAGGCGATCGCTGCCAATCGGCCATTTCACCACTTTTGCCCCGGTCTGCGTGGCCACCATCAGCCACGGCACCAGATTCGCATGATGTTCCGCCTCGCTGACCACAATCTCGTCGCCCG
Organism: Erwinia pyrifoliae DSM 12163; assembly: GCF_000026985.1. Classification (NCBI taxonomy): domain Bacteria; kingdom Pseudomonadati; phylum Pseudomonadota; class Gammaproteobacteria; order Enterobacterales; family Erwiniaceae; genus Erwinia; species Erwinia pyrifoliae. Next base: position 3,138,482 of record NC_017390.1, on the reverse strand, counting down.
GCCGCAGACGAGGGCGCAACCAGCTTTGCGCCACAAGATTGATAGCCTCGGTGGTGCCTTTAGTCCAGACGATGTTCTGCGCCTCCGGCGCGTTCAGCAGTTGTGCGACCTGGCCGCGAGCATTTTCATAGCGTGCGGTCAGCTGCTGTGCGGCAGCAAACTGACTGCGATGCACGGTGCCGGCACTCATGCGATAAAACTGTTCCGTCGCTTCAATCACCGCCAGAGGTTTCAGCGCAGTGGCCGCGCTGTCAAGGTAGCACCCTGCATCATTCAGAGCGGGAAATTGCTGGCGAAACAGCATTGGGTTAAATGACGTCATGCTCACGGTATATTCCTGTCGGGTGATGCTTTATGTGTTAAACCAGGCTAAGAACAGGCTGAAATCAATCTGCTTTTCTGGCAAAGCGTCAAAAGCGCGTTATGCTGGATTATGTCTGTTTTTAGCCAATATGCGCAAATACCCCTCGTCCCGGCAGGCTTTTCAGCGCGTGAATAATGCGGCTATGTTAGCCCGACGCGGACTTTACCTCTTAGTCAGGAGAGACACAAAATGAAAAAATTAGCTGCAATTATCGCTGCCTGTACCATGACGTTAACGCTGGCTGCGTGTTCAGGCAACTATGTTATGCATACCACCGACGGTCGTACGATTGTTGCCAACGGTAAGCCCGCAGTGGACGGCGAAACCGGCATGATTAGCTATAAAGATGCCAACGGCACCAAACAGCAGATCAACCGGTCTGACGTTAAAGAAATGGTCGAAATGGATCGGTAGTAAAATCCCGGCAAAAAAAAAGCACCGCAGTTTGCGGTGCTATAGAAATCAATATGGACAGACAGGGTAAATCTACAGGAATAAAAGGCAGCCTGAGCTACCGGACCCGAAAATTGTCAGGTCAATTGCAAACACAACATCACGACCACAAGCCAAAAGCACCTCAACATTCCGTAAGTTAATACTTAATTTCGCTGCGCTTTTCGTTCCGGCTCAGGAAGTGGCGCAACTATAGGTATTTACTGGCGGTTCCTCAACGGACAATTTATAATGTATCGGATAATAAAAACTAATGCGCGACGCTGAATCACAGAGTCACTTATGGACGCGACGAAAAGTACCCCTCTGCCATGTCAAAACGTTTACCACCTTTGAATGCGCTGCGTGTTTTTGATGCTGCCGCACGCCACCTCAGTTTTACCAAGGCTGCCGAAGAACTGTTCGTGACTCAGGCTGCAGTCAGTCATCAGATTAAGTCGCTGGAGGATTTCCTCGGCCTGAAACTGTTTCGTCGCCGCAATCGTTCGCTGTTACTGACGGAAGAGGGGCAAAGCTATTATCTCGATATTAAAGAGATTTTCACCGCATTAAACGACGCCACGCGCAAGCTGCAGGCGCGCAGTGCAAAAGGGGCATTGACGGTCAGCTTGCTGCCGAGTTTCGCCATTCAATGGCTGGTGCCAAGGCTCACCAGCTTTAATTTAACTTATCCGGGCATTGATGTACGCATTCAGGCGGTAGACCGCGATGAAGAGAAGCTGGCGGATGATGTCGACGTGGCTATTTTTTATGGCCGTGGTAACTGGCCGGGGCTGAGAGCAGAGAAGCTGTACGCGGAATATCTGCTGCCGGTGTGTTCACCACTGCTGTTAACGGGCGCACATCCCCTGACCTCGCCAGCGGCGCTGGCTCATCACACGTTGCTGCATGACGCTTCACGCCGTGACTGGCAGTCATATACCCGCCAGCTGGGCCTGAACACGATTAATGTGCAACACGGGCCTATTTTCAGCCACAGTGCGATGGTGTTGCAGGCCGCGATCCATGGGCAGGGCGTGGCGCTGGCGAACAACGTCATGGCGCAAAGTGAAATCGAAGCGGGCCGACTGGTATGCCCGTTTAACGATGTGTTAGTCAGTAAAAATGCTTTTTATCTGGTTTGTCATGACAGTCAGGCAGAACTGGGTAAAATAGCCGCCTTTCGTCAGTGGATCCTGGCGAAAGCGGCCAGTGAACAAGAAAAATTTCGCTTTCGCTACGAAAGCTGAGCCTATCCCGGCGTGATGAAACCGCTGGGAACAGTTACCCATGGCTGCGGAGATCGGACCCGTGCCTTGACAGAGGATAGCGACATGTCCAGTCGTGCAATGTTAATTTTTTGTTCCCTGAGTGGCTTTTTCTACGTCATGCTCGGGGCTTTTGGCGCTCACTTTTTGAGTCAGTCGCTGGGTAGTGCAGAAATGGCCTGGATGAAAACCGGGCTGGATTATCAGGCGTTCCATACCCTGGCGATCCTGGGTATGGCAGCAGCGATGCTGTGCCGGACAAATATCTGGTTTTACTGGAGCAGCGCGTTTCTGGCGCTGGGTACGGTGCTGTTTAGCGGCAGCCTTTACTGCCTGGCGCTGTCGCACCTGAAAATATGGGTTTGGATCACCCCGATTGGTGGCACCTGCTTCCTGATCGGCTGGGTTTTAATGTTGGTTGGCGCACTGCGTCTGAAAAAAAGGGCAGAACGCCATGAATAAGATTTTACTGTATTGCCGTCAGGGTTTTGAGAAAGAGTGTGCGGCGGAGATCACCGCCAAGGCTGCCGGGCATGAGATCTTCGGCTTTGCCCGTGTTAAAGAGGGCTCTGCCTATGTGCTGTTTGAATGCTATCAGCAGGGTGAGGCCGAAAAGCTGCTGGCTGAACTCCCCTTTAGTGAGCTGATCTTCTCGCGACAAATGATCGTGGTGGGTGAACTGCTGCGCGATTTGCCGCCTGAGGATCGCATCACTCCGTTGTCAGGGATGCTGACCGGCGTGGTAGAAAAAGGCGGCGAACTGCGCGTGGAAGTCCCTGATACCAATGCCAGCAAGGAGCTGCTGAAGTTCTGCCGTAAGTTCACCGTGCCGTTGCGCGCCAGTTTGCGTAAAGACGGCATTCTGCTGAACTATGAAAGCAATAAGCGCCCGGTGGTACACGTTTTCTTTATCGCTTCAGGCTGCTGCTATGTGGGCTATTCCCTGCCTGGCAACAATTCGCCGCTGTTTATGGGCATTCCGCGTCTTAAGTTTCCCTCGGATGCGCCCAGCCGCTCTACCCTCAAGCTGGAAGAGGCCTTTCACGTCTTTATTCCTGCCGATGAGTGGGATGAACGCCTTGCCAGCGGTATGTGGGCAGTAGATTTGGGGGCCTGCCCCGGCGGCTGGACTTATCAGCTGGTGCAGCGCAGCATGATGGTTAACGCGGTGGACAACGGCCCGATGGCACCGAGCCTGATGGATACCGGCCAGGTATTTCACCAGCGTGAAGATGGATTTAAATATCGCCCTACGCGCAGCAATAACTACTGGGTGGTGTGCGATATGGTGGAAAAGCCGGTGCGGGTGGCGAATCTGATGGCTGACTGGCTGGTTAACGGCTGGTGCCGGGAAGCGATTTTTAACCTCAAGCTGCCGATGAAGAAGCGCTACGAGGAAGTGTCGCAGAATCTGCAAATGATCCATGAAAAGCTGGCAGAAAATGGCATTAACGCGCAGATTCAGGCGCGCCAGCTGTATCACGACCGTGAAGAGGTGACGGTACATATTCGCCGCATCTGGAGCGCTACGCCGGGCCGCCGCGACGAACGATAATCCCGGGGAGAACGCCATTTCCAGTTCGCCCCGTGCGCAGCCAGGGCTGACAAATAAGTCAGCCTTAAGCCAGGCGCAGCTCTTTTAAGTTTCCTTCCAGCAACAGATCCGTTTTTAATGTCGCAACCTGTTTACAGATTGTGGCCATCTGCTGATGTTCTGCCAGCTTTTTCCGCCACTTCTCCGGCACCTGTTCCAGATTCTGATAAATGGCCGCCATGCTGCCAAACTGCCGTAACAGCTGTGCGGCACTTTTGCCGCCGATGCCCGCTACGCCGGGGATTTTGCTGCTGCTGATACCCGCCAGCCCCCAGTAGTCGGTAAGCTGTGTCGGTTCCACGCCAAATGAGTCAGTAATAAACGGCATGTCCAGCCAGCGTTTCTGGAAGTAGTCGCGGATTTGAATCGTGGGTGCTAACAGCTGGCAGTAGCCTTTATCCGTAGAGACGATCGTCGCCTGATGGCCTACGGCCGCGACTTTGCTGGCCAGAGTCGCAGCCAAATCGTCGGCTTCGTCGCCTTTGGAATGCCAGCTTTTTACGCCAATGCTGGCAAAGGCACAGCGTAACAGCGGCATTTCATCGCGCAGCGCGTCCGGCATTGGCGACCGCCCGGCTTTATAGTCCGGCAGCAGTTGATGACGCCAGCTGCTGCTGCGGCGGTCATCGTCAAATACCGCGACCGCGTGAGTCGGCCGGGTGTGCAACAACAGTTGCTGCATCGCGTTCAGGCAGGCTTCCTGGCAGGGAGAACCCTGCACGGCATGAATGCGCCGAATCAGGTTCAGCGCATCAATAATCAGCAGATGTACCATCAGATAATCCTGAGCGGCCCGCAGGACGCCCTTCTATTTAATGATCTCGTAGCAGGGAACATAAGCGCTGCCCGGCAGCTTCATACGATGCTGTGCGACAAATCCTTGCAGTAAATCGTCCATACGACGCATGATTTCCGGGTTACCATGCAGCTTATAAGGGCCTTTCTCTTTGATAGCCCTGATGCCCACATCCTTCACGTTACCGGCGACAATGCCCGAAAACGCGCGACGCAGCGCGGCGGCAAGCTGTTCGGCCGGCTGATCGGGTGACAGGTTGAGGTTAGCCATATTTTCATGGCTGGGCATAAATGGCATCTGCAGATCGGGAGCGATACGCAGCGCCCAGTTGAAGCTGTAGGCATCACCCGTTTCACGACGGTGCTCTTTGACTTCAGGCATCGCTTTTTTCATCAGGCGCGCCACTTCCGCCGCATCATCGATAATAATCGAGTAGTGCTTACGCGCTTCATCACCCAGCGTACTGACGATAAATTCGTCCAGCACGCGGAAGTAGTCGGCGCTCTCCTGTGGGCCGGTGAGGATGAGCGGCAGAACCTGGTGGCGATTGTGAGGATTCATCAGGATCCCCAGCAGATAGAGCAACTCTTCGGCTGTACCCACGCCGCCAGGAAAGATAAGGATGCCGTGCGCTATGCGCACAAAGGCTTCCAGGCGCTTTTCAATGTCGGGCATGATAATCAGCTCGTTAACCAGCGGGTTAGGCGGTTCAGCGGCGATAATCGACGGTTCGGTCAGGCCGATAAAGCGGCCTTCTTTATAGCGTTGCTGCGCATGACCCACCGCAGCCCCTTTCATCGGCGCTTCCATCACGCCTGGCCCGCATCCGGTACAGATATTCAGCTCGCGCAGCCCCAGCTGAGCGCCGACGTTCCGGCAGTACTGGTATTCAACGGCGTTGATCGAGTGACCGCCCCAGCACACCACGGTGTTAGGCTCTTCTCCAATGTGCAGCGCACGCGCATTACGCAGAATGGAGAACACCAGGTTGGTGATATGCACCGGATTGGCAATATTTTGATACTGGAAGCGCCCGGCGTTATCAATCTGACCGTTGACGAAGAGAATATCGCGCAGCACGGCAAACAGGTTGGCCTGCAGGGCGCGAATAATACGCCCATCGACAAAGGCCTCTTCGGGAGGGTTGATCAATTCGAGCTTAACGCCGCGCTCGCGTCGAAGCACGTTGATGTCGAAGCTTTCGAAGCGTGAGAGCAATTCCTCGCTACTGTCAGTCTGGCTGCCTGAATTAAGTACGGCGAGCGAGCAGTTACGAAACAGCTGGTAAAGATCGCTGCTGGCCGTACGTTTCAGCATGTCGACTTCCAGTTGGGAAAGCAGATCCATTGAGCCGAGTGGGCTAATGTGTGTAATCAAGTGTTCTCCGTTACACCCGCCTGGGTGTGTCATAAATCCGCGATTTCGCCATCACGAAGATAATATATCCTTGGGCTGCATCAGGTTGCCGCCCGTGCTCAGATTAGCCTTTACCGTGGATAAATAACACCGGGCAGAGCCGACTTTACTGACGTACCAGCCGTGAGCGACCCGGTACAAACTGCGTGTTGCTGCGCCACGGATTGATATCAAGCCCTCCGCGACGGGTATAACGAGCATAAACACTCAGGCTTTCCGGCTTACAGTAGCGTAAAATTTCGCTGAAAATGCGCTCTACGCACTGTTCGTGGAACTCATTATGCTGGCGGAAAGAGACCAGGTAACGCAGCAGCGCTTCGCGCTGAATGCGTGGGCCACGATAGCTAATTTGCACCGATCCCCAGTCTGGCTGATCGGTTATCAGACAGTTAGATTTTAACAGGTGGCTGACTAACTGCTCTTCAACCACTTCACTCCCGGTCGCGTTTTGCAGGTAACTGACATCAAATTGATAGTTATTGATCTCAATATCCTGCTCGTCGATGCAGGAACCGTCGAAATGACCAATGGGTTGACCTTCGATCTCATGCAGGCGGAATAGCGCCACGCTGACCTTACCCAGGGCACAGGCGCTCAGATCGCGTTCCAGCGTCTGGCGAACTTCACCCCAGTCGGCAAATTTAGTCTGGTTAAAACTGTTCAGATATAGTTTGAAGCTTTTGGACTCGATCAGATTGACACTGCAGGCATCGAGGACGACTTCGCCCAGCGCAACCTGTGGCACCCCCTTGCTGTTAAGCCAGGAGAGTTCATACAATGTCCAGATATCTGCCCCGCAGAACGGCAGGCTGTCGCCATCAAGGCCGAGAGGGTCACGGTTAAGGCTGCGTGGTACAGCCTGTAACAGCGCTGGCTGATAAGTGTCGTGATATTCTGTAGGTTGCCCCAGGGTAAGACCTTCCAGCGCATGATGATTGTCATATGTCGACATGTTATTCCCTAATTATTTGGTGCCTGCCGTGGCAGGAATGGTGACAAATCCGTCAGCCCATTATGCCTTCAGGCTATAATAGGCTGTTAGTGTAACCCAGTCAGTAAAGAGTAAAAAAATGATTGATGAAACCACACAGGCATTACGCGATTTTAGTCAGCGTTATTGCGATATCTGGCAGCAGCAAAGCGGGCATGCGCCTGCCAGTAAGGAACTTTACGGTATTCCTTCAACCTGTGTGATGGCCTCACATGAGGAAGAGGAAGAAGTTTGGTGGCTGCCACAGCCGTTTATGCTGGAGCCAAATCTCGATGCCGTCGAGCGGGCGCTGGATATTCGCCTGCAGCCAGCGGTTACCGCGTTCTATACTTCACAGTTCGCCGGGGATATGACGGGAACTTTGCACGGGCAGCAGATGTCTTTATTGCAAGTCTGGAGTGAAGATGACTTTGTACGCGTGCAGGAAAACCTGATTGGTCATTTGGTTATGAAGCGCCGTCTTAAGCAATCGCCCACTTTATTTATCGCCACCACCGCCTCCGAACTGGAGGTCGTATCAGTTTGTAATGTGAGTGGCGAAGTCATTCTTGAGCATTTAGGTACCAAAAAGCGCCAGCTTATCGCGCCATCTGTCCGGAACTTTCTTATTTCTTTACAGCCGCTTATCATAGACCCTCCGAATTAAGCCGCCTGCCCTGTGCGAGATCTCTTACAGAATCTGTAAGAGATCGCTTGTAATCATGCAGATATGACTAACGCTTAAGAATTAAAAATGATTTATATCATCTGGTTAGTCTATTTTTGGCAGTCAGCGAAGTCGGAATGGCTTAAACAGCCGCCCCGGGCATCTTGTTTGCTAATGTTATTAAGGCACAATAGATTCCGTTGCGAAGGAACAGCATGATATGAGATTAACATCAGGATGATGTGCTCATTGAAGGATTGAATCATCGGGATGATGTATCAGGGACAGGCTCCAGGATGAAGCAAAGGAGATCTCAGGAAGAGGTAATGGACACCTCCAGGACGGAGAATGTGAGCCGCAAAGGACTGTCGGCGGTCATGGAAGCCAAAGGATCAACGTCAGGAAGATGTTTGCTTAGGAAAGCGCACGGACCAGTTTTCAAGGATGAGCAGGGAGCATAAAGGTAGCCGGATAGCTGCAAACGAACCGGGGGCACTGTTTATACAGTGCCCCCTTTTTTTGTTGATACTTTTCCCTGAAACCGACGCGAATGCTATGCTTTGCGTCCTTTTCACCGACAATGATTTAAGAGGTTGCCCATGAGCCGTGAACAGCAGGTTCAGGAACGATTACTGGCGATAGAATCGTTACTCAAACAGGCCGGATTATGGCAATACGTCGCCCCTGTCAGCGAGGCGTTCACCAGCACTGAACCTTTCTGCATTGATACCATGACGCCGTTGCAGTGGTTGCAGTGGATGCTTTTGCCCAAAATGCAGGCGCTGTTGGACGCCGGCGCACCGCTGCCGCCCACGCTGGCCATTGCCCCCTATTATGACGTCGCGCTGGAAGGAGATATTCCTGAACGTGCGCGGCTGCTACACCTGCTGAATGAGTTTGACCAGCTGTTTGAGTCGCCATAATGCTTGAAATCATTTATCAGGATCGCTGGCTGGTGGCGGTCAATAAGCCGTCCGGTATGCTGGTGCACCGCAGCTGGCTCGATCGGCATGAAACCGTGTTTGCCATGCAGACGGTACGCGACCAGATTGGCCAGCATGTGTTTACCGTACATCGCTTGGATCGTCCGACTTCCGGCGTACTGCTAATGGCCCTGTCGAGCGAGGTTGCTCGTCTTCTGTCGCAGCAGTTTGAACAGCACCAGCTGCAAAAAACCTATCATGCGGTGGTGCGTGGCTGGCTGGAAGGGGCCGATACGCTCGACTACCCACTGACCGAAGAGCAGGATAAAATTGCCGATAAATTCAGTCAGCCGGAGAAAGCACCACAGCCAGCGGTGACGCACTGGCGTGGCGTGGCCACCGCCGAACTGCCGGTGCCGGTCGGGCGCTATCAGACTTCACGCTATTCACTGGTGGAAATGTTGCCTGAGTCCGGGCGTAAACATCAGTTGCGCCGTCATATGACCCATCTGCGCCACCCGATTATTGGCGACAGCGCCCACGGTGATTTGAAGCAGAACCGTTCTGCGGCGGCAAACTTTGGCATGAATCGTCTGATGCTGCACGCCAGCGAACTCAATCTGACGCATCCGGTCACTGCCGAGCCGTTAATGTTGCGCGCCGGGTTGGATGCGGTCTGGCAGAAGGTCATCAATCAGCTTGGCTGGCAGGCGAATCTGCCTGACGTGATGCGGGCAGGGCTGGCGCAGCAGACCGCACAAAATGAAGTATCAGTTGATGGAGAGAATAATGGCTGAAGTAGGTATTTTTGTTGGCACCGTTTATGGAAACGCGCTGTTAGTCGCTGAAGAAGCTGAACCTTTGCTGGTACAGGCCGGTCACAAAGTCACGGTTTTTGACGATCCGACGCTGGAAGACTGGCAGCGCTATGCGAATAAAGTGGTTCTGGTGGTCACCTCTACCACCGGGCATGGCGACCTGCCGGACAGCATTGTTCCGCTGTTCCAGGCGATCAAAGATAAGCTGGGCTACCAGCCTGGCCTGCGCTACGGCATTATCGCGCTTGGTGACAGCAGCTACGATCATTTCTGCGGTGGCGGGAAGCAGTTCGACGCGCTGTTATCTGAGCAGAGTGCGCTTCGCGTCGGTGAGGTCCTGATGGTCGATGCCAGCGAAAGTCCGGAGCCGGAAGAAGTCACCTCGCCGTGGGTTGAGCAGTGGGCTAAGCTTTTAGGCTAAAGGCCGCCAGGAGCGGACCTTCTGCACTGGCCCGCTGCTGGCGTGCGCACTGCAAAAAGGGTGACTCCTGGGCATCTGGTTCACCGCATGCGCTATGGACAACCGATGAAAATAGTTATCGCCCCTGATTCTTACAAAGAAAGCCTCTCCGCATTACAGGTTGCCACTCAGATTGAACTGGGTTTTCGCGACATTTTCCCCGATGCGCAATATATCAAACTGCCGGTTGCCGACGGCGGCGAAGGGACAGTTGAAGCCATGGTCGCCGCGAGCGGTGGAAAAATCGTCCGGTTACAGGCCACAGGCCCGCTGGGGAAGCCCGTTGAGGCATTCTACGGCCTGTCCGGTGACGGGCAGTGCGCCATTATTGAAATGGCTGCCGCCAGCGGGCTGGAGCATGTGCCTGCTGCGCAGCGTGATGCGATGACCGCCACCAGCTGGGGCACCGGAGAGCTGATGCGCCATGCGCTGGATCAGGGCGTAAAGCGGATGATTATCGGTATTGGGGGCAGCGCCAGCAATGACGGCGGGGCGGGGATGATTCAGGCGTTGGGTGCCAGGCTGTTGGATCAGCAGGGCAAGTGCATCAGTTACGGTGGTGCTGAACTGGCACGGCTTGCCGCTGTCGATCTCAGCGGCCTGGATCGCCGGATTGCTGAATGCCAGATTGACGTTGCCTGCGACGTGACTAACCCGCTGACCGGCGAGCAGGGCGCATCGGTGGTATTTGGCCCACAAAAAGGGGCCACGCCCGCACAGGTTGTACAGCTGGATTATGCGCTCAAGCACTTTGCGGCGCTGATCCAGCGAGATATGCACTGCGATGTGCTCACTCTTGCCGGAGGCGGCGCTGCTGGCGGTATGGGGGCCGGGCTTTATGCTTTTTGTCGCGCCACGCTGCGACCCGGCATTGAGATTGTCACCGAAGCGCTCGGGCTGGAGGCATTAGTGCGGGATGCCACGCTGGTGGTAACCGGAGAAGGGCGCATCGACAGCCAGACGATTCAGGGTAAAGTGCCGGTGGGCGTGGCGCGGGTGGCGAAGCGTCACAAAAAGCCGGTGATCGCTATTGCCGGAAGCCTCTCACGCGATGCGGGCGTGGTACACCAGCACGGGCTGGATGCGGTATTCAGCGTGATTTACCGCATCTGCAGTCTGGATGATGCGCTACAGGAAGCCGCAGAAAATGTGCGTATGACGGCGCGCAACGTTGCTGCTACCCTCCATATCGGACGGCAAATGTAAGCGTCGGCGGCCTCGCCGTGGGGCGATACGGGCGGGGTTCGCCCCGCAGCGATCCCTCAGCGGGCTTACAGCTTCAGCCGCTCTTTGGCCAGCCGTGCAACGTTATGCATTTCGTCAAGCAGTTCGAGCAGCTCGGGTTCTGACGCCGCGATATCTTCACTGTGACGCAGGTTTTGTTCCAGCTGCAGACACAGCTGTTTCATGCGCGGTACGCCGCTATAGCTGGCGCTGCCATGCAGTTTATGAATGATGTTGCGCAATGCGCTGATATTGTTCTCTGCGCTATACAACTCCACCAGTTTTTGCACCTCAGGCAGAAAGTCGACCAGCATCTGCAAAAGGTCGTGCGCCAAATCGGGCTTGTTTGCCGCCTGGCTCAAAGCCATCGTCCAGTCGAGAGAGGCCGGAACCTCGCTCACTGACGGCAATGCGCGCTGCCCAACCGGCGAGTAACGGGCCAGCAGGCGACTCAGCTTTTGTTCATCGATAGGCTTGGCGAGATAATCGTTCATTCCGGCCTTCATCAGCTGCTGGCGTTCCCCGTCCATCGCATGGGCAGTGACGGCGACAATCGGGGTATTCGTATGTTGCGGCAGTTCGCGGATCCGTTCACTGGCGCGAATGCCATCAATGTCAGGCATTTGAATATCCATCAAAATGATATCCAAATGCTGTAGCCGCGCCTGTGCAATCGCCGCTTCACCGCTGTCGCACAGGACAATATCGGCCACCTGTTCTTCCAGCAGCGCGCCGATAAGTTTGAGGTTCGCCGGATTATCATCTACCGCCATCACCCTCAGCGGCAGCAGCGTACGTTCGGCCTGTGGCTGCATGTCGCGGCGATGATGATGGTCGACAAGAACGGGCAGCAGGCGCGTCATGGAAAGCGGCTTAATCAGGCAGGCGGTCACGCCACGCGCTTTCAAATCTTCCGCATAGATCTGCATCTGGAAAGGTAAAGCCATAATCACGCTGTTGGCGCGTTGCAAAATGGGCGTTAGCTGTTCTTCATCGATCTCAAGGCTATGTCCCTGAACCACGGGCAGACCCATCAGCAGCACATCATAGCAATCTTGCGCCAGCTCATCGAGGGATGGACTATAGCTTACCTGCATTGGCGTGGCATTGAGCATTTCCATTACCGCTTTCGCTGCCGCCGCGTTCGGCTCGACATAGGCCAGATGCTGGCCTTCAACACAATCCATGATGCGCGGATCGCTGGCAGCGTTAGGGTTAAGTTCCAGGTTAATATGGAACCAGAAGGTTGAACCTCGGTGCAGCCGGCTATGGAAGGAGATTTCACCGCCCATTTCATTCACCAGTTTCTGCGTGATCACCAGCCCCAGCCCGGTGCCGCCGTGGCGGCGTGAAATACTGGCGTCAGCCTGTCGGAACGCCTGGAACAACTTCGACTGTTGTTTCTCGGAAATGCCGATGCCCGTATCGTGGATTTGTACTTCCAGCTCCATGCGATTATTGCTCAGTGCGCGTTTTTCCACCCGAATATCAATATTGCCCGATTCGGTAAACTTGATGGCATTACCCAGCAGATTAACAATAATTTGCTGCATGCGTAGCGGGTCACCGATGGCGTTATCCGGGACATCACTCTGAATATTCAGGGTTAATTCCAGCCCTTTTTCATGCGCGGACTGAGCCAGCAGCACCACCACTTCATCCAGGGTAGCGCGCAGCGGAAACGGAATTGTCTCCAGCACCAGCTTTCCGGCTTCCAGCTTAGAGAAATCCAGCACGTCATTAATAATGCTCAGCAGATTATTGGCCGACCGCTCAATCGTATGCAAATAGTCGCGCTGGGTTGAATTGAGCATCGTTTTCAGCGTCTGGCGAGTAAAACCGATCACCCCGTTGAGCGGAGTACGTAATTCATGAGACATATTCGCCAGAAATTCCGATTTAATACGAGCCGCTTCCTGGGCGCGCCGCTTCGCCAGATCCAGCTCGACGTTCTGAATTTCCATCTGTTCCAGGGTTTCACGCAGATCGGAGGTTGCCTGATCGATGTTCTGCTGCATCTCCTCGTGATAGGCGGTGAGCGACATGGCCATGGAGTTAATGCCGTTTTTCAACACGTCCAGTTCGCCCAGCATGTGGCCCTCCACCCGGCTGTCGAGCTGTCCACGGCGAATGCGGTCAACGGTACTGACCATATTGCGGATAGGGCCGGTCACGTCACGCATCAGACGATAAGCAAACAGCATGGCAATACACAGGCACAACAGCAGGAGCAGCGTGGAGATAAACACTTCTTTGTACTGTTGAAGTCTCACCGATTGCAGATCCAGCTCAATGGCGACGTAGCCGAGTGGATTACCGGTCGGTTTGGCATCCTGGGCTGGCGATTCATCCGGATAGTAGCTTTCAGAAAGAATGGGAGTGCGCAGGATGACTGAATTGCCTTGACGCTGTTTCATTGAACGCGCCGTTAATGGCAGGTTTTCCGGCAGGCGCAGCAGATCCGGTGCCTGATGGTAATTCGACGTAACGAACAGCTGATTGTGGTCGTCAAAGACTGAAATGGCCCGCACAATATCCGAATGGCGACGATGCAGCAGGCTAACCAGCTGGCGCACCGATTCACGGCTGTGAAAGGTCATGCCGTACTCGCTGGAAACCGCCAGCGGTTCAATAATATTGACCCCGGCATCCGTCAGCTGGCTTTGTAATTCATTGTAGCGGTTAACAACAAAAAAAGTGGAAAGCAGCAGGCCGATCATCAGCGTCGGTGCCAGAATCAAAATCATCATGCGTGCCCGCAGGCTGTATTTGGTCATCATATTCCCTGTATGCGACAGTGCGCGGTGCCGTCCATTTGGCATTGTGTCCTGAAGAGGTCGAATTATGGCTGACGTTGTGCCAGGCTACGCCCGTTTTTTCACGACCATCATCTCTACTTTTCGAGAACGAAGAAAATAATGGCGCAATTCTACTCTGCAAAAAGGCGCGTGACGACCCGCCAGACGATAACGGTAACAGTTCATGACCTTGACAGCTTCGGTCAGGGGGTGGCGCACCATCATGGCAAAGCCCTGTTTGTGCAGGGAGCATTGCCCGGCGAAGTGGCAGAAGTGAGCATCAGTGAAGATAAACGCCACTTTTCACGCGGGGTGGCAAAACGTATCGTTACCGCCAGCCCGGAACGCGTCCAGCCCCGCTGTCCTCATTATAGCCGCTGCGGCGGCTGTCAGCTGCAGCATGCCTCCCCGTCCCTGCAACAGCAAAGTAAAGCCAAAGCGCTGGGGCATTTGTTATCAAAGCAGCGCGGCGAGGCCGTGGCGGTGGACGACATTATCACCGGGCCGACATGGGGCTATCGCCGGCGTGCGCGCCTTGGTCTTAGCTTCCAGCCCGCAACGCAGACATTACACATGGGGTTTCGCGAAAAAAGCACCAGTGAACTGGTCAATATCACGCATTGCCCGATATTGAAGCCCGAACTTAATGCATTGCTTCAGCCCCTTCGTGCGGTGCTAAGCGGTTTGCAGGCGGTGCGCCGTCTCGGACATGTTGAGCTGGTGCAGGCAGACAACGGGCCGCTGCTGGTTTTACGCCATCTGGATGCGTTGACGACGGGCGACCGGCAAAAACTGGAACAATTTTCGCATAAGCACCACTTGTCTTTATACCTGGCGGCCGATGGCGACTCGCTTGAGCAGGCTAGCGGCGTCATGCCGCACTATCGTTCTGGTGATCTGACGCTGACGTTCAGCCCGCGTGACTTTATCCAGGTGAACGATGAGGTTAACCAGCAGATGGTGGCGCGCGCGCTGACGTGGCTTGACCTGCAACCAGAAGATCGGGTACTGGATCTGTACTGTGGAATGGGAAATTTTACCCTTCCAATGGGAAAATTTGCTAAAAATGTTGTGGGAGTGGAGGGCGTAGCAGCATTAGTGGCCAAGGCTGGGTATAATGCAGAATTAAATAATCTTAACAATGTGACGTTCTGGCAGCATAACCTTGAAGAAGATGTTAGCCGTCAGCCGTGGGCCGCGCAGGGATTCAATAAAGTATTACTTGATCCAGCGCGTGCTGGTGCTGCGGGAGTGATGGCGCATATCACCAAGCTTGCGCCGCAACGGGTGGTTTATGTTTCCTGTAACCCCACGACGCTCGCGCGTGATAGTGAGATTTTGCTTACGTCCGGCTACCAACTGGAAAGGGTGACTATGCTTGACATGTTTCCCCATACCGGGCACCTGGAATCGATGGTGCTGTTTAGCCGAAAATAGCTCCCCGATCGGGGGCAATGCCTGGAGGGCATATGGTTGCGGTAAGAAGTGCACATCTTAATACGGCTGGCGAGTTTGCGCTCGACCAATGGATCGCTGATTTGGCGATCTCTAACCCGCAGTCATGTGAACGACTGGCCGATACCTGGCGCTATTGTGACACGGCGACGAAGAATCACCCCGATGCGGCCCTGCTGCTGTGGCGCGGCGTTGAGATGGTGGAGATCCTCTCCATGCTCAGCATGGATAACGAAACCCTGAGCGCGGCGCTGCTGTTTCCACTGGCAGATGCCGGCGTGGTCAGCGAAGAGGTGCTCGAAGCGCAGTTTGGTCAATCCATCGTCTCGCTGGTGCACGGCGTGCGCGATATGGATGCCATTCGTCAGTTAAAAGCCACGCACAATGATTCGATGGCCTCCGAGCAGGTTGATAACGTACGGCGAATGCTGCTGGCGATGGTGGAAGATTTTCGCTGCGTGGTTATCAAGCTGGCGGAGCGCATCGCTCATCTGCGGGAAGTCAAAGACGCGCCGGAAGATGAGCGCGTGCTGGCGGCGAAAGAGTGTACCAATATCTATGCGCCGTTAGCGAACCGCCTCGGGATTGGCCAGTTGAAGTGGGAACTGGAAGATTTCTGTTTCCGCTACCTGCACCCGGAAGAGTACAAGCGCATCGCCAAACTGCTGCACGAGCGGCGCATCGATCGCGAAGATTATATCGATACCTTCGTGCAGTCGCTGCGCACCGAAATCGTTAAAGAGGGCGTGAAGGCCGAAGTGTATGGCCGACCCAAACATATCTACAGCATCTGGCGCAAGATGCAGAAAAAGTCGCTGGCTTTCGATGAGCTGTTCGACGTGCGTGCGGTGCGTATCGTTGCTGAACGTTTGCAGGATTGCTACGGCGCACTGGGTATCGTTCATACGCTTTACCGCCATCTGCCAAACGAGTTTGATGACTACGTTGCTAACCCTAAACCCAACGGTTATCAGTCGATCCACACCGTGGTGCTGGGGCCTAAGGGCAAAACCGTCGAGATCCAGATCCGCACCCGCCAGATGCATGAAGATGCCGAGCTGGGCGTGGCGGCGCACTGGAAATATAAGGAAGGCGGCGTGGGCGGCAGCGCGCGCGGCGCATCCGGCCATGAAGAACGCATTGCCTGGCTGCGTAAGCTGATCACCTGGCAGGAGGAGATGTCGGACTCCGGCGAGATGCTTGACGAAGTGCGCAGTCAGGTATTCGACGATCGGGTTTACGTGTTTACCCCGAAAGGGGATGTGGTGGATCTGCCTGCCGGCTCCACGCCGCTGGACTTCGCTTACCACATTCACAGCGATATCGGTCACCGCTGCATCGGGGCGAAAATTGGCGGGCGCATTGTGCCGTTTACCTATCATCTGCAAATGGGCGATCAGATCGACATCATCACCCAGAAGCAGCCAAACCCGAGTCGCGACTGGCTGAACCCTAACCTCGGCTATGTCACCACCAGCCGTGGGCGTTCGAAGATCCACGCCTGGTTCCGTAAGCAGGATCGCGACAAAAATATTATTGCCGGTCGGCAGATCCTCGACAACGAACTCGATCATCTTGATATCAACCTGAAAGATGCTGAAAAGGTGCTGCTGCCGCGCTATAACTACAATTCGCTGGATGAATTGCTGGCAGCGATTGGCGGCGGCGACGTGCGTCTGAATCAGATGAGTAACTTCCTGCAGTCTAAGCTGCATAAGCCGAGTGCCGAAGAGGAAGACCGCGAGGCGCTGCGCCAGCTGACGCAGAAAACTTCCAATAGCGTGCCGCGCAGCAAAGAGAGCGGCCGCGTGGTGGTCGAGGGCGTTGGCAACCTGATGCATCATATTGCGCGCTGCTGCCAGCCGATACCCGGTGATGACATTACCGGTTTTATCACCCAGGGGCGCGGCATTTCGATTCACCGCGCCGACTGTGACCAGCTGGCCGACCTGATATCCCACGCGCCTGAGCGCATTGTTGATGCCGTATGGGGAGAAACCTACTCCAGCGGCTATTCGCTGGTGGTGCGGGTGACGGCGAACGACCGCAGCGGTCTGTTGCGCGATATCACCACCATTCTGGCCAACGAAAAAGTGAATGTGCTCGGCGTTTCCAGCCACAGCGATACCAAAAGGCAGCTGGCAACTATTGATATGGATATTGAGATTTATAATCAACAGGTGCTGAGCCGGGTGCTGGCGCGCCTTAATCAGGTGCCTGATATCATTGACGCGAAGCGTCTGCATTAATCTGTCTGAGCGGATAAACCACCTGAATGGATAAAACAATGACTTCTCTCGATCGCCTGCTGGGCATCATGAAAACCCTGCGCGATGCGGAAAACGGCTGCCCGTGGGATCGTCAGCAAACTTTTGCCTCCATTGCGCCTTATACGCTGGAAGAAGCTTATGAAGTGGTCGACGCCATCAACCGCGCCGATTTTGACGATCTGCGCGGCGAACTGGGTGACCTGCTTTTCCAGGTGGTGTTTTACGCGCAGATGGCCCAGGAGCAGGGGCATTTTAACTTCGATGATATCTGCCGGGCCATCAGCGATAAGCTGGAGCGCCGCCACCCGCATCTCTTTGCCAGCGCTCAGGGCAGTGAGGGGGAACCGATGAACTGGGAACAGATCAAAAGCACCGAGCGCGCAGAGAAAGCACAGCACTCGGCGCTGGATGACATTCCCCATGCGCTACCAGCCCTGATGCGCGCCCACAAAATCCAGAAACGCTGTAGCAGCGTGGGTTTTGACTGGGACACCCTTGGGCCGGTGTTGGATAAAGTGCACGAAGAGATTGACGAAGTGATGCACGAAGCGCAGCAGGCGGTGATCGACCGCGATAAGCTGGAAGAGGAAATTGGCGATCTGCTGTTTGCCACGGTAAATCTGTCGCGTCATCTTGGCAGCAAAGCGGAAACCGCGTTGCAAAAGGCCAATTTCAAATTTGAACGTCGCTTCCGTCAGGTTGAGCAAATTATTGCCGCCCAGGACCTGGAAATGCAGCAGGCGAGCCTGGCGCAAATGGAGGCCGCATGGCAAATCGTCAAATCACAGGAATAGTTAGCTGACACGATTCAACAAAAGTGTGACACACGTCAACCTCCGGCGGCGAACATTCAGGTAATCTCCTGGCGGTAAATACGCTGGAAAGCACACAACCGGAAACGATCAATTGTCGCCCCTGTGGGTTTCGGGTATACTATTTTCCCGTCCTGGTTATTCATTCCATCGTCTTTAAACCTACATTCTCAGGTTCAGCATGACAACGAACTATATATTTGTGACCGGCGGGGTCGTTTCCTCTCTGGGTAAAGGCATTGCCGCAGCCTCCCTGGCTGCCATCCTTGAAGCACGCGGTCTTAACGTGACCATCATGAAGCTGGACCCGTACATCAACGTGGATCCGGGTACCATGAGCCCGACCCAGCACGGTGAAGTCTTCGTCACTGATGACGGCGCGGAAACCGATCTGGATCTCGGTCACTACGAACGCTTTATCCGTACCCGGATGAGCCGCCGTAACAACTTCACCACCGGCCGTATTTACTCCGAAGTGCTGCGCAAAGAGCGTCGCGGTGACTATCTGGGCGCAACCATTCAGGTGATCCCGCATATTACCAATGCCATCAAAGAGCGCATCATCGAAGGTGGCGAAGGCCATGATGTGGTGCTGGTGGAAATCGGCGGAACCGTCGGTGATATCGAATCCCTGCCGTTCCTTGAAGCCATCCGTCAGATGGCGGTTGACGTTGGCCGCGAGCACACCATGTATATGCACCTGACGCTGGTGCCGTATATGGCGGCAGCGGGCGAGGTCAAAACCAAGCCAACGCAACATTCCGTGAAAGAGCTGCTGTCAATCGGTATTCAGCCCGATGTGCTGATCTGCCGTTCCGATCGGGCGGTGCCGGCTAACGAACGTGCGAAAATCGCGCTGTTCTGCAACGTGCCGGAAAAAGCGGTGATCTCGCTGAAAGATGTCGACTCCATCTACAAAATCCCGGGCATGCTGAAATCGCAGGGCCTCGATGACTATATCTGCAAGCGCTTCAACCTGAATGCGCCTGAAGCCAATCTGCAAGAGTGGGAGCAGGTGATTTATCAGGAAGCCAATCCGGGCGGCGAAGTGAATATCGGCATGGTGGGTAAATATGTCGAATTGCCGGATGCCTATAAATCGGTGATTGAAGCCCTGAAGCACGGCGGCCTGAAAAACCGTGTGACGGTGAATATTAAACTTATCGATTCACAGGATGTCGAAACCCGAGGTGTGGAGCTGCTGAAGGATTTGGATGCCATCCTGATCCCTGGCGGATTTGGCTATCGCGGCGTTGAAGGCAAGCTGATGACCGCGCAGTACGCCCGCGAAAACAACATCCCTTATCTGGGCATCTGCCTGGGTATGCAGGTGGCGCTGATGGAATTCGCCCGCAACGTGGCGCATATGGAAGGAGCCAACTCCACGGAGTTCGTACCGGACTGTAAATACCCGGTGGTGGCGCTGATCACTGAATGGCGTGACGAAGAAGGCAACGTTGAGCAGCGTAGCGAGCAGAGCGATTTAGGCGGCACCATGCGTCTGGGCAGCCAGCAGTGCCAGCTGACCGACAACAGCCTGGTGCGTCAGCTGTACGGCTCCGACACCATCGTTGAGCGTCACCGCCATCGTTATGAAGTCAACAATATGCTATTGAAGCAAATTGAAGCGGCCGGGTTACGTGTGGCAGGCCGCTCCGGGGATGACCAGCTGGTAGAGATCGTTGAGATCCCGAATCACCCCTGGTTTGTTGCATGTCAGTTCCATCCGGAATTTACTTCTACACCTCGAGACGGTCACCCGCTGTTTAGCGGCTTTGTTAAAGCCGCCAGCGAGTACCAGAAGCGTTTGGCAAAATAAGTGTTTTCATAACCTGTTGGAACTCAATAGTTTCGACAGGTATGTCTGAGTTTAAGTTAACTTGTACTGAGGAAAATCTAATGTCCAAAATCGTTAAAGTCATCGGTCGCGAAATCATCGACTCCCGTGGTAACCCGACCGTTGAAGCAGAAGTTCATCTGGAAGGCGGCTTTGTCGGTCTGGCAGCAGCGCCATCAGGTGCTTCTACCGGTTCGCGCGAAGCGCTGGAACTGCGTGACGGTGACAAATCACGTTTCCTGGGTAAAGGCGTAACCAAAGCGGTTGGCGCGGTTAACGGTCCTATCGCTGAAGCGGTGACCGGTAAAGACGCGAAAGACCAGGCTAACATCGACAAGATCATGATCGATCTGGACGGTACTGAGAACAAATCCAAGTTTGGCGCTAACGCCATTCTGGCGGTTTCTCTGGCTGCCGCTAAGGCTGCAGCTGCCGCGAAAGGCATGCCGCTGTATGAGCACATCGCTGAACTGAACGGGACTCCGGGCAAATTCTCCATGCCACTGCCAATGATGAACATCATCAACGGCGGTGAGCACGCTGACAACAACGTCGACATTCAGGAATTCATGATCCAGCCTGTTGGCGCGAAAACCCTGAAAGAAGCGGTACGCATCGGTTCTGAAGTGTTCCACAACCTGGCAAAAGTGCTGAAGTCGAAAGGCATGAGCACCGCCGTAGGTGACGAAGGCGGCTACGCGCCTGACCTGGGTTCTAACGCCGAAGCGCTGGCCGTTATCGCTGAAGCGGTAAAAGCAGCAGGCTACGAGCTGGGCAAAGATGTGACCCTGGCGATGGATTGCGCAGCGTCTGAGTTCTACAAAGACGGTAAATACGTGCTCGCTGGCGAAGGCAACAAAGCCTTCACTTCCGAAGAGTTCACTCACTTCCTGGAAGATCTGACCAAACAGTACCCAATCGTCTCTATCGAAGACGGTCTGGACGAATCTGACTGGGATGGTTTCGCCTACCAGACCAAAGTGCTGGGCGACAAAATCCAGCTGGTGGGTGACGATCTGTTCGTGACCAACACTAAGATCCTGAAAGAAGGTATCGATAAAGGCATTGCTAACTCCATTCTGATCAAATTCAACCAGATCGGTTCTCTGACCGAAACGCTGGCGGCGATCAAAATGGCGAAAGATGCGGGTTATACGGCGGTCATCTCTCACCGTTCAGGTGAAACTGAAGATGCGACCATCGCTGACCTGGCGGTAGGTACTGCGGCTGGCCAGATCAAAACCGGTTCGATGAGCCGTTCTGACCGCGTTGCTAAGTACAACCAGCTGATCCGTATCGAAGAAGCGCTGGGTAACCGTGCGCCATTCAACGGTCTGAAAGAAGTAAAAGGCCAGTAAGATACTGATATCCTGAGTCCTGGTGGCTGAGGTTTCTCTGAAAAGCTCCGTCTTTGAACGGGGCTTTTTTTTTCTTCTTTAATTATCAATAGATTACCCTGATAACCTTCTCGATGAGAAAACTCCTGGTTCACGCCGGCATGACCTTTTCCTATGTATTTTTGTGTAAATTGCCCGTAACTATTTGTTATTGGGATCGGAGAAATGAAATATCGTGCTGATATCGACGGGCTGCGTGCACTCGCCGTGCTGCCTGTCATTGCTTATCATATGGGGATGGGGGGGATTCCTGGGGGGTTTACCGGGGTCGATATCTTCTTTGTGATATCGGGTTATCTGATCTGCGGCATTATTTACCAAAGTGCGCTGGCGGGTCATTTCTCTTATCTCGATTTCTATAAACGTCGCTGCCTGCGTATTCTGCCGCCGCTGTTTGTGGTGCTGCTGGCAACGTTGCTTTTCGGCTATTACCATCTTCTTCCGGCACAATTCAGCGATCTGAGCAACAGCGCAACGGCAGCGCTGCTTTCCGTTTCCAATATTTTTTTCTGGAAAACGACCGGTTACTTTGACGGGCCAGCCGAGCTGAAGCCGCTGCTTCACACCTGGTCACTGGCTGTAGAAGAGCAGTTTTATATTATCTTCCCGATTGTATTGCTGTTTGTGATACGGATTTTCCGCCGCCGCACTACCCAGGTCATGCTGCTGATTATTGCCGCCTCGCTGGCGTTAAGTATTTACGGCGTGACGCGTAAACCGACTTTCACCTTCTATATGTTACCGACCCGGGCCTGGGAGCTGGCGCTGGGCGGGATCATTGCTGTTGCTGGGCTGGAGGCGAAAACGGCACGCCTCAGTCAGTCCTTCAGACACGGTATGAGTCTCGCCGGTCTGGCGCTAATCCTGTATGGTTTCCTGATGCTGAATACCGATATGCCCTTCCCGGCATGGAATGCGCTGTGGCCGTGCGTGGGGAGTTTCCTGATTATTCTTGCCGGTCAACAATCGGTGATATCGCGCCTGTTGGCCCTGAAGCCGGTCGTTTACATCGGCATGATCTCTTACTGTCTGTATCTGTGGCATTGGCCGATTATCGTCTACGCCCGCATGTTCTTTAACTTTGCACCGGGAATACGCGAAGCGGTGATTGCTGCGTTAACCCTGGGGCTGGCGGTGGCGTCACGCTACCTGATTGAAATCCCGTTTCGTTACAAATTGTCTTTCGTGACAGCAGGCAGAGCGGTTACCGTTTCCGTTATCGGACTGGTAGTAATGACCAGCGGCACGCTTTACAAAGGCCATATCGACAACCATTCCGGGCACTTTTCGCAACAGGCTCTCGCGCTTGCTCACTACGCGGAATATAGCAAAATGCCGGAATTTGATTATCAGTACCGTCGCGGGCGGTGCTTTGTTGACGGGAAAAATGAGGAAGATAAGCCGTTCGATCGCGCTTTCTGTCTGCAAACCTCGGCGGCAGCGAAGAATTATGTGGTGATCGGTGACAGCCATGCAGCTCACCTGTGGCGCGCCATCAGCCTGACGGCAGGTGATGGTATTAACGTGATCCAAGCCACTTCAGCCGGTTGCAAACCCCTTTCCCGCCAGACGCTGCACAATCCGTGTACAAAACTGGTGGACTATGTTTATGACGAGTGGCTCCCGCAGCATAAGATTGACGGCATTATTATTTCAGCCCGCTGGGCGCCGGAAGATATTGCGCCGCTGCGCGCCACGCTCGACCACCTTAAATCGCGTTCGAACAATATTATCGTGATGGGGCCGACCGTCGAGTACACCGAGGCGCTGCCAAACCTGCTGGCATATCAGACGGACGGGCGCAAAGATCTTGTCGCTTCGTCGGTAAAGCCAGAGATCCGTGACACCGATCTGAAGATGGCGAAGGCCATGTCCCAACAGGGAATTCGCTATATTTCGGTCTGGTCGATTGTATGCCCGGGCGGCTTCTGTCGCGGTTTAGCCTCTGACGGGCGGCCGTTCTCCAACGACTACGGTCACTTTACCCTGAGCGGCTCAAAAGACGTCGCGCAACAGGCCATGGCGCAAATGCATAATAAAAAATTTATGTGATCGATGCCGGAGAGGGGCGGCAGGCCCTGCATCCGTTATTGAGGTACGCGCTGTCAGTTCAAATTATAAGGCCAGACACAATCCGCACGCTTTGTTTGGCCTTATCTGCTCAATCTGCCATAATCTGCGCCCGTCATTTGCCACCAGTCGAGAAGTTGATGCAGTACCCGATAAATGAGATGTTTCAGACGTTGCAAGGCGAAGGCTTTTATACCGGCGTTCCGGCTATTTTTATCCGCCTGCAGGGATGCCCGGTGGGCTGCAGCTGGTGTGATACTAAACACACCTGGGATAAGCTGGCCGATCGGGAGACATCGCTGGGGGATATTCTGCTGAAAACGGTAGAGACCGATGCCTGGGGCGCGGCCGATGCGCCCGCGCTGCTGGAAACGATCCGTCGACACGGCTGGACGGCAAAGCATATCGTGATCACCGGCGGTGAGCCGTGCATCTATGATCTGACGCCGTTGACCGCCGCGTTACAGGATAGCGGCTTCAGCTGTCAGATAGAAACCAGCGGCACCCATCAGGTGCGCTGCACGGCGCAAACCTGGGTAACGGTATCGCCCAAGGTGAATATGCGCGGCGGTTATGATGTGCTGAACCAGGCCCTAGTGCGCGCCGATGAGGTGAAGCACCCGGTAGCGCGTCAGCGCGACGTCGATGCGCTGGATGAACTGCTGGCTACGCTGAATGATAACAAGGCGCGTATCATTGCCCTGCAGCCGATCAGCCAAAAGGCCGATGCCACCCAACTCTGTATTGATACCTGCATTGCCCGTAACTGGCGGCTGTCGATGCAGACGCACAAATATCTCAATATTGCCTGACGTGTAAACAGTCATCTGCTTCAGGCATGAATGATTTGCTATGAGAAGGATGAATAAATTAAGTGTATCAATAAGAAGGTTATATTCTGACTACGCGCACGTTGATGAACCCAACGTCTGGATTATCAGGATGGACATGCGGACGCGGGGCTAAATCGCCCCGCGCTGCCGAACTATTCAGACACGTCTGCGCCGAAATAGTGCTGTGAGATGCGCTGATAAGTTCCGTCAGATTTGATATCGCTAATGGCTTTATCAATGGCGGCCTTAAGTTCCGTATTGCCCTTGCGCAGCAGAATACCTTCATCCTCGGCCGCTGGCAGCGTTGCGGCGATCTTAACCTTCACATCAGGCCTGTGCTTTTTGAAGTCGAGGTAGGAGAGATTGTCGTTGATGGTGGCGTCTGCGCGACCGCTGGCGACCAGGTCGACCGACTGATTAAAGCCGTCAGTTCCAACAACTTGTGCACCGTAGCGCGTTGCCAGCTGGGCAAAGTTGCTGGTCAAGGTATGGGCTGATTTTTTACCCTTCAAATCATCGAATGACTTAATCGCACTGTTATTGCTGCGCACGATCAGCACCGCTCGGGAAGAGATATACGGCACAGAAAAATCATATTTTTGCTGGCGTGGCGCAGTGATGGCAACCTGGTTAATCACCGCGTCATAGCGACGTGCATCCAGTCCGGCAATCAGGCCATCCCATTTTGCTTCCACAAATTCCGCCTTAACATTCAGACGTTTTGCAACTTCACGACCGATTTCAACATCAAAGCCGGTGAGTTTGCCGCTGGTATCGTGGTAGCTGAAGGGCGGATAGGTACCCTCGGTGCCGATTTTCAACGCGCCCGCCGACTGAACTTTGGACAGCTCGGTTTCTGCCATTGCCTGTGATGAAAGGCCGAACTGCACCATGCCTGCTAATAACAGCGTTGCGATAGATTTCATGTCTAAACTCCTGAATGCGCTCGGTAATATAGTCTTCGGGTTAAATTTCCCAATCGGGTAAGGTTTCGGTCAGCGTCGAGATAAACGCTTTGGTTCTGGCTTTACTGGCCCGGGTGAAAATATTTTTCGAGCTGTCACTTTCCACTATTTCGCCCGCCTCAATAAATACCACCTGGCTGGCGATATTCGCGGCGAGACGCAGGTCGTGCGTTGCCATCAACATGGTCATGCCCTCGTTGGCAAGCTGCTTTAACACCGCGACCACTTCCTGTGATAGCTCCGGATCCAGCGCCGAAGTGGGTTCATCACACAGCAACACTTTAGGCGAAGGAGCCAGCGCTCTGGCAATGGCCACACGCTGCTGCTGGCCGCCGGACAGCGTGGCAGGCCAGGCATCCCGTTTGTGCAGCATGCCAACCTTATTCAGCAACATTTCGGCGCGTTCTTCAGCCTGTGGCCGGCTCTGCTTCTGGACGGTGATCAGGCCTTCCATGATATTTTCAATCACGGTCAAATGCGGGAACAGTTGAAAATTTTGAAACACCATTCCGGTTTGCTGGCATATGCGGCGGGTGTCTTTTTTGCTCACGCGGGCGCTGCCGGTAAATAAAAGCCGTTCATCACCGATGGTTAATTCCCCAGCCTGAGGAATTTCCAACAGGTTGATACAGCGCAGCAGGGTGCTTTTGCCGCTTCCTGACGGCCCAATCAGCGCGGTTACCGCGCCCTCATTGATGGTCAGATTGATGTTTTTTAATACCGGGTTACCATCAAAGCGTTTTTCAATGGCGGATAATTTAATCATTATCTCTTCCTTTTATAGCACCGTTGTTGGCCAGCTTTTTTTCCAGTCGCGCCTGCAAAGCAGACAACACCGAGCTTAACAGTAAATAAATAATCGCCGCTTCGGTATACAGTATTAATGGCTGGTAGGTTACCGCCGCAATACGCTGCGCGGCGAGAAACAGTTCGGGAACGGTGATCACCGACGCCAGAGACGTGTCTTTAACCAGCGCGATAAAGGTATTTGATAAAGGCGGTACCGCAACCCGTGCCGCCTGAGGCATAACAATGCGTCGCAGCGTCTGGCCCCAGCTCATACCGATAGAGTGCGCAGCTTCCCACTGCCCTTTGGGGACGGACAGCAGCGTGGCGCGAATAATCTCCGAAGTATAAGCCCCGATATTCAGCGTAAAGCCGATTACGGCGGCCGGGAAAGCGTCGATGGTAATACCGACCCCGGGCAAAGCATAAAAGATAAGAAACAGCTGAACCAGCAGCGGCGTGCCGCGAATAAGCCAGACATAAAAGCGCACCAGGCTTTGCAAAGGCCGGGGGCCATACAGTCTGACAAGAGCGACAACAGCGCCAAGGGATAAACCCAGCGTAAAGGCGATCAGCGTGAGTGGAATGGTGAATGTCAGACCGGCATAAAGCATTGGCCAGAATGATTCGATTGCTAAATTAAACCATGAGGGCACCCGGCACCTTCCCTAAAATAGCGTTGCTAAGAATATTCGTTTTGTCACCAAAGGTTATCATGTCAGCGCAGGTGCGCTATATAACTTGCAGTTATAGATTATTCTTAATGGAAATAGATGTTGGCAACTGAATCAGTCAGGCAAAAGCGTTAACGTGTTCAGGCCCGGCTGATAAAAGGCGATTAGCCAGGCCCGTCTGGCATCAGCCACGGTAGACGCATCCGGCGGTGCAGGTCTCTTTTACCATGACCGCGCTTAACAGCGGCAGGGCAGGTTTCATCTGCTGCCAAATCCATTCTGCCAGCACTTCACTGGTCGGGTTTTCCAGACCGGGAATATCGTTAAGATAGTAGTGATCCAGCCGGTCATAAATCGGCTTAAATGCGCTTTTGATCTCGGAAAAATCCATTACCCAGCCGGTATGGGGGTTCACTTCGCCAGTAATTTCCAGCCGGATCATAAAGGAGTGTCCGTGCAGGCGGCCGCACTTATGTCCGGCTGGCACATGCGGTAAAAGGTGCGCGGCTTCAAATTGAAATTCTTTAAATAGCGTGGTTGCCATGATCCCGGTCTCTGTAAAGGTCTTAAAAAACGCTGCAGGATACCGTAAAAGAGCTTTTTTCGCACCCGTTTACCGGCCAGATGCCGTGAGATAAAGAATGGCGAAATATTTATTTTTTAACTGTTTGAAAAATAATATTAAAATCAATCTGTTTTGCCGCTAACGCTTACCCGAAAAACCGTTTAGTCATTTTGGTTATGAATTAGTACCAACCCTTATTTAAGGGTTGTTATGCTTACCTTTACCCTGTTGCTATAGATCTCAGACTCTGGAACTTTTGACGCAATGACGACTCAGGCACCTTTAAATATGCTTCCGCTTAATCCGGATCAGCTCGCCCGCCTGCAGGCGGCGACCGGTGATTATTCCCCCATGCAGCTGGCCTGGCTTTCCGGTTATTTCTGGGGCATGGTCAACCCGGCATCGGGTGCGGTAGCCGCCGCTGCGCCAGCAGCAGCCGAAGTGCCGGCGGTCACCATCCTTTCTGCTTCCCAGACCGGTAATGCCCGCCGTCTGGCTGAACAGCTGCGCGACGACCTGCTGGGTGCAAAGCTCAACGTCAGCCTGGTCAATGCCGGTGACTATAAGTTCAAACAAATTGGCCAGGAAAAACTGCTGGTGGTGGTCACCTCCACTCAGGGCGAGGGGGAGCCGCCGGAAGAAGCGGTGGCACTGCATAAATTCCTGATGTCGAAGAAAGCGCCAAAGATGAACGCCAGCGCCTTTGCGGTGTTTGGCCTTGGCGATACGTCGTATGAATTCTTCAGCAAGGCCGGTAAAGATTTTGACAGCAGGCTGGCCGAGCTGGGCGCTGAACGCCTGCTGGAGCGCGTTGATGCAGACGTAGAGTACGCTGCTGAGGCGCAGGCCTGGCGCTTACAGCTAACCGATATTCTAAAAGCACGCGTTCCGCAGGCGGGCTCGTCTCAGATGACGGCTGCCGCAGCGGGCAGCATCAACGCCATCTCCAGCAGCCCGTACAGCAAAGAAGCACCGCTTAGCGCCAGCCTGGCGGTTAATCAGAAAATCACCGGTCGCCATTCCGTTAAAGATGTACGCCACATCGAAATTGACCTTGGTGATTCCGGGCTGCGCTATCAGCCGGGCGATGCGCTGGGAGTCTGGTTTGAAAACGATGCGGCGCTGGTACAGGAGCTGCTGCAACTTCTCTGGCTGAAGGGCGATGAGCCGGTGACGGTGGATGGCCGCTCCGTGCCGCTGGCGCAAGCGCTGCAAAAACATTACGAACTGACGGTAAATACGCCGCAGATCGTCGAACAGTATGCCAGGCTCTCACGTAATGAGGCGCTGCTGGCGCAGATAGGCGATAAGAGCGCTTTACAGCACTATGCGCAGAACACGCCTATCGTTGATATGGCGCGTTATGCCCCGACCGAACTGAACGCGGAACAGTTAACCGGGCTGTTGCGCCCGCTCACGCCGCGCCTGTACTCCATTGCCTCCTCGCAGGCGGAGAACGAAAACGAAGTCCATATCACCGTAGGTGCCGTGCGTTTTGAGATCGAAGGCCGCGCCCGAGCCGGGGGCGCTTCCAGCTATCTGGCCGACCGTCTTAGCGAAGATGCAGAGGTGCGCATTTTCATCGAGCACAATGACAACTTCCGCCTGCCGGCCGATCCACAAACCCCGGTGATTATGATTGGCCCCGGCACCGGGATCGCCCCGTTCCGTGCCTTTATGCAGCAGCGCGACAGCGAAGGGGCTGGCGGCAAGAACTGGCTGTTCTTTGGTAATCCGCACTTTACCGAAGATTTTCTTTATCAGGTCGAGTGGCAGCGCTACGTCAAAGACGGTTTGCTGACCCACATTGACTTAGCCTGGTCGCGTGACGGGCAGCATAAGGTCTACGTACAGGACAAAATCCGTGCTAATGGCGCAGAGCTGTGGCGCTGGATTGAAGAGGGCGCACATATTTATGTCTGTGGCGATGCCAACCGCATGGCCAAAGACGTTGAGCAGGCATTACTGGAAGTGGTAGCCGAATTTGGTGCAATGGACATCGAAGCGGCAGATGAATTTTTAAGCGAGCTGCGCATTGAGCGCCGTTATCAGCGAGATGTGTACTAATGAGCGATGAAAAATATCCAGGCCCACTGGTGGTTGAAGGCAAGCTGGTCGACGCCGAACGCCTGAAGAAACAAAGCAACTATTTGCGCGGTGGCATTGCTGAAGACCTGCATGACGGGCTGACCGGCGGCTTTAACGGCGACAACTTCCTGCTGATCCGCTTTCACGGCATGTACCAGCAGGACGATCGCGATATCCGCGCCGAGCGTGCCGAACAGAAGCTGGATGCGCGTCATGCGATGATGCTGCGCTGCCGCCTGCCGGGCGGGATCATGACGCCAAAACAGTGGCTGGCCATCGATAAATTTGCCAGTGATAACACCATTTACGGCAGTATCCGTCTGACCAACCGTCAGACGTTCCAGTTCCACGGCATCCTGAAGGGCAACGTCAAACCGGCTCATCAGATGCTACACGAAGTCGGGCTGGACGCGCTGGCCACCGCTAACGACGTTAACCGCAACGTGCTGTGCAGCTCGAACCCGATTGAGTCCGAACTGCACCAGGAAGCGTATGAATGGGCGAAGAAGCTCTCCGAGCATCTGCTGCCGCGCACCCGCGCCTATGCAGAGATCTGGCTTGATAAGGAAAAAGTGGCCACCACGGATGAAGAGCCGATCCTCGGTGAAACCTATCTGCCGCGTAAGTTCAAAACCACGGTAGTGGTGCCGCCGCACAATGACGTTGACCTGCATGCCAATGACATGAACTTTATCGCCATTGCCGAACAAGGCAGGCTGGTCGGTTTCAACCTGCTGGTTGGCGGCGGTCTTTCAATCGAACACGGTAATAAAGCCACCTTTGCCCGAACCGCCAGCGAGTTTGGCTATCTGCCGCTAAGCAAGATCCTCGACGTGGCTGAAGCGGTGG
This sequence comes from Erwinia pyrifoliae DSM 12163, assembly GCF_000026985.1. Lineage (NCBI taxonomy): Bacteria > Pseudomonadati > Pseudomonadota > Gammaproteobacteria > Enterobacterales > Erwiniaceae > Erwinia > Erwinia pyrifoliae. The sequence continues at coordinate 3,108,151 of NC_017390.1, read as the reverse complement.
TGACCACCCAGCGTGACTGGGGCAACCGCACCGACCGTAAAAATGCGAAAACCAAATACACCCTTGAGCGCGTGGGGCCGGATGTCTTCAAGGCAGAAGTGGAACGCCGTGCCGGTATCACCTTTGAGCCGACCCGGCCGTATGAATTCACCACCCGTGGCGATCGTTTTGGCTGGGTGAAGGGCATTGATAATCAGTGGCATCTGACGCTGTTTATCGAAAACGGCCGCCTGCTGGACTATCCCGGCCGCCCGCTGAAAACCGGACTGGCAGAAATTGCCAAAATCCACCGGGGCGACTTCCGCTTAACCGCGAATCAGAACCTGATTGTTGCCGGGGTGCCGGAGGCAGAAAAAGAGAACATTGAGCGGCTGGCGGTGGCGCACGGCCTGATGGAAAACGTCAGCCACCAGCGTGAAAACTCCATGGCCTGTGTGGCATTTCCGACCTGCCCGTTGGCGATGGCGGAAGCGGAGCGTTTTCTGCCGCAGTTTGTCACGCGGGTGGAAGAGATCCTGACCGCGCACGGCGTGGGCGATGAGCATATCGTTTTGCGCGTAACGGGTTGCCCTAACGGCTGTGGCCGTGCGCTGCTGGCGGAAATCGGCCTGGTGGGCAAAGCGCCGGGGCGCTATAACCTGCATCTTGGCGGTAACCGCATCGGGACGCGCATTCCGCGTATGTATCGCGAAAATATCAACGAAGAGCAAATTCTGGCTATCCTTGATGAGCTGATCGACCGCTGGTCACAAGAGCGATATGCGGATGAAGGCTTCGGTGATTTCACCCTCCGCGCCGGGGTGGTGCAACCGGTACGCGATCCGGCTCGTGATTTCTGGCAATGACGGAGGCATAAGATGGCAGTTCTCGATCTCTCTGCACTGAACCAACTTCCCAAGGTTGAGCGCGTAATGGCGCTCGCCGAAATCAACAATAAGCTGGATAAGCTTTCCGCCGAGGAACGGGTGACCTGGGGGCTGGAGAATCTGCCTGGCCAGGCGGTATTAACCTCCAGCTTTGGCATTCAGGCGGCGGTGAGCCTGCATCTGGTGACGCGCCAGAAGCCAGATATCCCGGTGATCCTCACCGATACCGGTTACCTGTTCGCGGAAACCTACCGGTTTATTGACCAGCTGACGGAAAAGCTCGATCTTAACCTACAGGTGTTCCGCGCTGCGCAAAGTCCGGCGTGGCAGGAAGCTCGCTACGGCAAGCTATGGGAGCAGGGGGTAGAAGGCATTGAGCGCTACAACCAGATCAACAAGGTGGAACCGATGAACCGCGCGCTGGAAACGTTGCAGGGCCAGACGTGGTTTGCCGGACTGCGCCGCGATCAGTCCGGCAGCCGTGCGCACCTTCCGGTACTGGCCGTCAAAAAAGGCGTTTTCAAACTGCTGCCGATTATCGACTGGGATGACCGTCAGGTTTACCGGTATCTGCAACAGCATGGCTTGAGCTACCACCCGCTGCGGGAGCAGGGCTATCTGTCGGTCGGCGATACCCACACCACGCGCAAATGGCAGCCGGGCATGGCGGAAGAAGAAACCCGCTTCTTCGGCCTGAAGCGCGAATGCGGCCTGCACGAATAAGTCTGCTACCAACGGGCGGGCTGAAACAGCGGCTCGTTCTTGATGTTCAGATCCCCGTTAGCGCGGAAAACGCATCGGCAGAGCGGGTGATATTGACTTTGGTCACGTCATAGCTGGCTACGGCCTGAAAAGGATCTTCCGCCAGAATGGCATCAAGCCGTGCGCGATCCATCTCCTTTACCATGATCATGCCGCCCGTGCGCGGCTCTTTGCGCCCGGCGCTGATAAAGACGCCATCGGCAAAATAGCGATTAATCCACTCAATATGCGGTTCCAGCAGACGGTTAACTTCGTCCATTGGGCGGGTATAGCTAAGCAAAACAAGATACATAACGACTCCAGAGGTTAACAGATAGCAATGCCATCGGCAGCAGCGGCCAGCGCAACAACGCTATTTATTCTGCGCAATTCGCTAAAGGGTACGGCGGTCGACTGAGGTTATCAGCCAGATATTTTAAACTGACCGCGATAAACCGGCGAAGTATTTTGCGGGCGCGCCCGCTGCCCGAATGCTAACAATATCATCTGTTAAGCACATTTTGTTCTCAGCTTTCCCATCACGTTATTCCATTCGGTAACTACTCATTCCAATTAGTCATTTCATAACCCTTCAGCCGGACACGTATAGTCCCTTTCAAGCTTATGTAATTAAGAAGGTTCGCGTGGATTATCTCCCTCTTTTTGCTGATATCAGACACAAGCCGGTGCTGGTGGTGGGCGGTGGCGACGTGGCTGCACGCAAAATCGAACTGCTGCGCCGGGCCGGAGCGCGGGTACAGATTGTTTCACGCGAGCTGTGCGAAGAGCTGGCCGCACTGGCCGAGAGCCACCGCGTTGAATGGCTGGCCACCGCCTACCGGCCAGAGCAGCTCGGTAGCGTATTCCTGGTGATTGCCGCCACCGATAATGCTGAACTCAACGGGCAGGTTTATCAGGATGCCACCGCTCGCCATCTGCTGGCCAACGTGGTGGACGACCAGCCGAAATGCTCGTTTATCTTTCCTTCCATCGTTGACCGCTCCCCGCTGGTGGTGGCTATCTCTTCCAGCGGCACCGCGCCGGTGCTGGCGCGTCTGCTGCGCGAAAAACTGGAGGCGCTGCTGCCTGCTAATCTCGGCCAGATGGCGCAGATCGCCGGGCAGTGGCGCGACAAGGTCAAAGCGCGCTTCTCGATGATGTCCGATCGCCGTCGCTTCTGGGACAAAGCCTTTAACGGGCTGTTCGCCAGCCAGGTGGCATCGGGCAATGTCGATGAAGCCAAACGCACGCTCGACAGTCAGTTAACCGATGTGGAAACGCCCCAGGGAGAGATCATCCTTGTCGGTGCCGGCCCGGGGGACAGCGGGCTGTTGACTCTGCGCGGACTACAGGTGATGCAGCTGGCGGATGTGGTGCTGTATGACTACCTGGTCAGTGATGAAATTCTGGACTTAGTGCGGCGTGATGCCGACCGCATCTGCGTGGGCAAGCGCGCTAACGCCCATAGCGTACCGCAGGAAGAGATCAACCGCATGCTGGTAGAGCTGGCGCAGCAGGGCAAGCGCGTGGTGCGGCTGAAGGGCGGAGACCCGTTTATCTTTGGCCGTGGCGGTGAAGAGCTGCAGGCGGCGGCGGCGGCGGGCATCCCATTTCAGGTGGTACCCGGCGTGACCGCAGCTGCCGGTGCTACCGCCTACGCCGGCATCCCGTTGACCCATCGCGACTATGCCCAGAGCGTGCTGTTTGTTACCGGGCAGTGCCGTGCCGACGGTAACGGCACCGACTGGCCTTCGCTGGCGCGTGCGCGACAAACGCTGGCGATCTATATGGGTGCTATGGCCGCAGGGGATATCGCCGACCAGCTGATGACGCACGGGCGCGATCCGCTAACGCCCGTCGCGGTGATCGGTCGTGGAACCCGTCAGGACCAACAGGTACTGACCGGCACGCTGCAACAGCTCGGCGAGCTGGCACAAAATGCCCCAACCCCTGCGCTGTTAGTGATTGGCGAAGTGGTCAATCTGCATCAGCAGCTGGCATGGTATCAACATTCAGCGCAGCAGGACGGACGCCAGTCCCCCGTTGTGAATTTGGCTTGAGGAAAAATGATGGATCAAAAACGACTTACTCACCTGCGTCAGCTGGAGGCGGAAAGTATCCATATTATCCGCGAAGTGGCGGCAGAGTTCGCCAATCCGGTGATGATGTACTCCATTGGCAAAGATTCATCGGTGATGCTGCATCTGGCGCGTAAAGCCTTTTATCCGGGGACGCTGCCATTCCCGCTGCTGCATGTGGATACCGGCTGGAAATTCCGCGAAATGTACGCATTTCGCGACCGCATGGTGAAAAATATTGGTGCCGAACTGCTGGTTCACCGCAACCCGGAGGGCGTGGCGATGGGCATTAACCCGTTCGTGCACGGCAGCGCCAAACACACCGATATCATGAAAACCGAAGGGCTGAAGCAGGCGCTGGACAAGTATGGTTTTGATGCGGCCTTCGGCGGCGCACGCCGCGACGAAGAAAAATCCCGCGCCAAAGAGCGTATCTACTCTTTCCGCGATCGCTTCCACCGCTGGGACCCGAAAAACCAGCGCCCGGAGCTGTGGCACAACTACAACGGTCAGGTGAACAAAGGCGAAAGCATCCGCGTATTCCCGCTCTCCAACTGGACCGAGCTGGATATCTGGCAGTACATCTTTCTGGAAGATATCGAAATTGTGCCGTTGTATCTGGCCGCCCCGCGCCCGGTACTGGAGCGAGACGGCATGCTGATGATGATTGATGACGATCGCATCGACCTGCAGCCGGGTGAAGTCATTGAACAGCGTATGGTGCGCTTCCGTACCCTCGGCTGCTGGCCGCTTACCGGGGCGGTAGAGTCGGAAGCGAAAACGCTGCCTGGCATTATCGAGGAGATGCTGGTTTCCACCACCAGCGAGCGCCAGGGGCGAATGATAGACCGCGATCAGGCCGGCTCGATGGAGCTGAAGAAACGCCAGGGTTATTTCTAAGGAGCCGCCATGAACAACATTATTGCACAACAGATTGCCGACCAGGGCGGAGTGGAAGCCTGGCTGCACGCACAGCAGCATAAAAGCCTGCTGCGTTTTCTCACCTGCGGCAGCGTCGATGACGGCAAAAGCACCCTGATTGGCCGACTGCTGCACGATACGCGGCAGATTTATGAAGACCAGCTGTCATCGCTGCATAACGACAGCAAACGCCACGGTACTCAGGGGGAAAAGCTGGACCTGGCATTACTGGTGGACGGGCTACAGGCCGAGCGCGAGCAGGGCATCACCATTGACGTGGCGTATCGCTACTTCTCTACCGAAAAGCGCAAATTTATTATCGCCGATACGCCAGGCCACGAGCAGTACACGCGCAATATGGCGACGGGCGCATCAACCTGCGATCTGGCGATCCTGCTGATCGATGCGCGTAAAGGCGTGCTCGATCAAACCCGCCGCCACAGCTTTATCTCGACGCTGCTCGGCATTAAACACCTGGTGGTGGCAATCAATAAAATGGATCTGGTCAACTACAGCCAGGCCACCTTTGAGCAGATCAAACAGGATTATCTCGATTTCGCTACGCAGCTGCCGGGCAATCTGGATATTCGCTTTGTGCCGCTGTCGGCGCTGGAAGGTGAAAACGTTGCCGCGCCGAGCGGCCATATGAGCTGGTACAGCGGCCCGACGCTGCTGGACGTGCTGGAAACCGTTGAGGTGCAGCGCGTGGTCGAGCAGCAGCCGATGCGCTTCCCGGTGCAGTACGTTAACCGCCCAAATCTGGATTTCCGTGGCTATGCGGGAACGCTGGCATCCGGCAGCGTGCAGGTGGGGCAACGGGTGAAAGTGCTGCCTTCGGGCGTCGAGTCGGGCATTGCGCGCATTGTCACCTTTGACGGCGACCTGCAACGGGCTGCCGCCGGGGAAGCGATCACCCTGGTGTTGAAAGATGAGATCGATATCAGCCGTGGCGACCTGCTGGTGGATGCTGGTGCAGAACTGACGCCAGTACGCGCTGCTGCGGTTGACGTGGTGTGGATGGCTGAAAAGCCGCTGACGCCGGGGCAAAGTTTCGATGTGAAAATCGCCGGTAAGAAAACGCGCGCGCGCGTAGAAAACATTCAGCATCAGGTGGAGATCAATCATCTGACGCAGCATAACAGCGCAGAACTGCCGCTGAACGCGATAGGCCTGGTCGATATCGTCTTTGATGAGCCGATGGTTCTTGATAGCTATCAGCAGAACCCGGTCACCGGCGGCATGATTTTTATCGATCGCCTGAGTAACGTGACCGTGGGAGCCGGGATGATCCGTCAGCCGCTGGCAGAAGAGATTTCCGCCGGTAGCGCAAACTTCAGTGCTTTTGAGCTGGAACTGAATGCGCTGGTTCGCCGTCACTTCCCACACTGGAATGCCCGCGACCTGCTGGGCGGTAAATAGCATGGCGCAACATGATGAAAACGTAGTGTGGCACGCGCACCCGGTAAGCCGGGAGGCGCGTGAGCGGCTGCACGGTCATCAGGGCGTGGTGCTGTGGTTTACCGGGCTGTCGGGGTCCGGTAAGTCTACCGTTGCCGGGGCGCTGGAGCAGGCGCTGCATCAGCTTGGCGTCAGCAGCTATCTGCTTGATGGTGATAACGTGCGCCACGGCCTGTGCCGCGATCTTGGCTTCAGTGATGACGACCGCAAAGAGAACATTCGTCGGGTTGGCGAAGTCGCGCGGCTGATGGCGGATGCCGGGCTGGTAGTACTGAGTGCATTTATCTCCCCCCATCGCGCCGAACGCCAGATGGTGCGCGATATGCTGGGTGAAGGGCGCTTTATCGAAGTGTTCGTTGACACGCCTTTGTCGATTTGTGAAGCGCGCGATCCGAAAGGGCTTTATAAAAAGGCACGGGCGGGAGAGCTGCGTAACTTCACCGGTATTGATGCGGACTATCAGGCTCCTTTACGTGCCGATATTCGTCTTGATGGCCAACAATTGGTAACACATTTAACCGGTAAAATATTAGATCTGCTGCGTCAGCAAGATATCATCAAACCCTGAGCTAACTTTGGTCTATCGCCCGTTAACGGGCGTGATGAGCAGGCGCGGCGGTGTTGAACTGCCCAGCCTGAAATTTAACGGGGTATCTATGCAAAATGCAACCTCCATTCAGGCAGATAAACACCAACGCCAGCAAAAAGAAACGTCATGGTTCCTTCCCGGTGGCGTGGCGGGCTTTGTTGCCTGGTGGATAGCGTTGGCAATCCCGTTAATGATGTACGGCTCAGGCACTCTCTTCTTGTTTTTTCTTTATACCTGGCCTTTCTTTCTTGCATTGTTGCCGGTATCGGTGCTGGCAGGCGTTGCCATCAGCGCGCTGCTGCGCGGTCAAGTGATCTGGACGGCGCTGGTCACCACTCTGCTAGCCATCTCCCTGTTCTGGCTATTGTTCTGTCTGTTATCCAGTTGGTAACGCTGTCCTCAGCGATAAACAAACGCATCGCCGCGTGACAAGATTTTGCACAGCCGACCTCAAATCCAGCCAAAGTCTGCTCCTTTTCGCCGCATTTTCACGTCGTTTTTGCTCAGTCACGTTCAATTTTATCTTCAGAGTGGAGTCGCACGAAAAGTTATGGGATGATTGAGCCGTTTCGCAGGGGGCGGGGATGGGAAAACTTACGCTGCTGTTACTTGTGCTTTTGGGCTGGCTGCAATATTCGCTCTGGCTGGGCAAGAACGGCATACATGACTACACGCGTGTTAACGATGATGTTGCTTCGCAGCAGGGCGCTAACGCCAGGCTTAAAGCGCGTAACGATCGTCTGTTTGCTGAAATCGACGACTTAAATGGCGGTTCGGAAGCCATTGAAGAGCGCGCACGCAATGAGCTGGGGATGATCAAACCCGGCGAGGCTTTCTATCGCCTTGTGCCGGATCAAAACAGACGCAACGCGCAGCAGGCACGGGTGCCAGCCGGTAATCGCCATTATGAATAAAATCATCTCTTTACCAAACGTGATTGCCGTGGTGCCCGCAGCGGGCGTGGGTAGCCGTATGCTGTCCGGCTGCCCGAAGCAGTATCTCACCCTCTGCGGCAAAACCATTCTGGAACATAGCCTGCATGCGCTGCTGGCGCACCCGGCGGTCAATCGGGTGGTGGTGGCTCTCAGTCCACAAGATAGCCATTTTCATCAACTGCCCATCGCCCGGGATGCGCGCGTCTCCACGGTGACGGGCGGCCTCCAGCGTGCCGACTCGGTGCTGGCGGGCCTGCAGACAGCGCGGGACGCGCAATGGGCGCTGGTACATGATGCTGCGCGTCCCTGCCTGCATCCGGAGGATCTGGCCCGCCTGCTGGCTCTGACTGCCAGCAGTAAGGTTGGCGGCATTTTGGCGGCACCGGTGCGCGACACCATGAAGCGCGCCATCAGCGGCCGCAGCGATATCGATCATACCGTTGAACGTGAAGCCCTGTGGCACGCGCTGACGCCGCAGCTGTTTCCACTTGAGCTGTTGCGTGATTGCCTGCTGCGCGCGCTCGGTGAAGGTGCGAACATTACCGATGAGGCTTCGGCGCTGGAATACTGTGGCTATCACCCCGAATTGGTCAACGGACGTAGCGACAATCTGAAAGTCACGCGACCGGAAGACCTGGCGCTGGCGCAATTTTATCTGACCCAAAGACAGAGTTAATCAGGAGCGCAGAATGCGTATTGGTCACGGTTTCGATGTACATGCCTTCGGCGGCGAAGGCCCGCTGATTATTGGCGGCGTGCGAATTCCCTATGAGAAAGGCTTACTCGCTCACTCAGACGGCGATGTGGCGCTGCATGCGCTGACTGACGCGCTGCTCGGTGCGGCGGCGTTGGGCGATATTGGCAAACTGTTCCCCGATACCGATGAGGCTTACAAAGGCGCAGACAGCCGCGAACTGCTGCGCGAAGCGCTGCGCCAGATCGCGCAGAAAGGCTACCGCGTGGGTAACGTCGACGTGACGATTATTGCCCAGGCACCGAAAATGCTGCCGCACGCGCCGCAGATGCGCATCAATATTGCCGAAGATCTGGGCATTCATATGGACGAGGTCAATGTGAAGGCGACCACCACCGAAAAGCTCGGCTTCACCGGGCGCGGCGAAGGCATTGCCTGTGAAGCCGTCGCGTTATTGTTTAAGGCGTAACTGATGGATTTAACCCGTCAGGGCTGGCTGCACGGTAAACCCACTGCCAGCGGTGTACTTAAGAGTATTCCCGAAGATTTCGTGGTGATTGAAGATCTTGGTTACGCCCCGGATGGAGAAGGCGAACAGCTGCTGGTGCGCGTGCGTAAACAGGGCTGCAACACGCGTTTTGTTGCCGAGGCGCTGGCGAAATTTGCTGGTATCCCGGCGCGCGACGTCAGCTTTGCCGGCATGAAAGACAGGCATGCCGTCACCGAGCAGTGGTTCTGCCTGCGTCTGCCGGGCAAAGTGACGCCGGACCTGAACGGCTTTCAGCTGGAAGGGGTTGAGGTGCTGGAAAGCGCCCGCCATCGCCGTAAACTGCGCACCGGGGCACTGCAGGGCAATGCCTTTACGCTGGTTCTGCGTCAGATATCCGATCGGGACGCGGTGGAACACCGCCTGCAGCAGATTGCCGCCGACGGGGTGCCGAACTATTTTGGCAGCCAGCGTTTTGGTCATGATGGCAACAACCTGACGCTGGCGCAGCGCTGGGCGGCGGATGACATTCGCGTACGCGAGCGCAGTAAACGCAGTTTTATTCTGTCAGCCGCACGTAGCGCGATGTTCAATCAGGTGGTGAGCGACCGTCTGGCGCAGCAGGGTTCCCTGTGTCGGGTACTGGCCGGCGATGCGCTGCAGCTTACCGGGCGCGGTAGCTGGTTTGTTGCAGAGGCCGCCGAACTCGACAGCCTGCAGCAGCGCGTGGACAGCAACGAGTTGCGTATCACCGCGCCGCTGCCGGGTAGTGGCGAATGGGGTTCGCGTGACAAGGCGCTGGCCTTCGAGCAAAACAGCCTGGCGCATGAGGGCGCGCTTATCGCGTTGATGGATCGTGAGCGGGTCGATGCTGCGCGCCGTGCGATGCTGGTGATACCCCGCGACCTGATCTGGAGCTGGGCCGATGACGCCACGCTTGAGATGAACTTCTGGCTGCCGGCCGGCAGCTTTGCCACCAGCGTGGTAAGAGAACTGTTGGTCACTCAGAGCAGTTCCACCGCAGCAGACGAGTAGTCGTTCTCCGGCAGAGCCTGTGTCAGGCAGCAGGCTTTGCCGACGTGTTAGCGTTGATATTAGTCATCATTCTTTGTTCCCCCACGACGTCTGACAGCACCCGCATTACCTTCACAGCGGCAAATGCCAGGTCAGAGCAGGCTCCCCGCGCCGTTGTTAAATTCAATAGTAAGATAAGCCGCCATCCCTGCCATCTTTCTATTTACCAGATATTTACACCTACCACCTATCGCCGCATCCGGCTAAAATACGCCAATCGGTTCACACAGCGGTATGTATGAAAGCCATCATAGCCTCAACAGGTTAAGCTTCAGGATAAAATCCACTCTGGCTCCTGCTGTGGTTCATTAAATTCAACAAGTCAGGTATCAGATGCGCATATTGCTGAGTAACGACGACGGTATCCATGCTCCGGGCATTCAGACGCTGGCAAAGGCGTTGCGTGAATTCGCTGAAGTGCAGGTTGTCGCCCCGGATCGCAATCGAAGCGGAGCGTCAAACTCGCTGACGCTGGAAACGCCTCTGCGCACCTTTAATTACCCCAACGGTGATATTGCGGTACAGACGGGCACGCCCACTGACTGTGTTTATCTCGGCGTCAATACTCTGATGCGCCCGAAGCCGGATATCGTGGTCTCCGGAATCAACGCCGGCCCTAATCTTGGCGACGATGTTATCTACTCTGGAACCGTTGCGGCGGCGATGGAAGGGCGGCATCTTGGCCTGCCGGCGCTGGCGGTCTCACTTAACGGCTACCAGCACTATGACACGGCGGCGGCGGTAACCTGCTCCATCCTGAAAGCGCTGTTGCGTGAACCGTTACGTACCGGCCGTATCCTCAATATTAATGTGCCGGATCTGCCGTTGGAGCAGATTAGAGGGATCCGCGTCACTCGTTGCGGCAGCCGTCATCCCAGCAGTCAGGCTATCCCACAGCAAGATCCGCGCGGTAATACGCTGTACTGGATCGGACCTCCTGGGGAAAAGCTTGATGCCGGGCCTGATACTGATTTTGCTGCGGTTGATGAAGGCTATGTGTCAGTGACGGCGCTGCATGTCGATCTTACTGCCCATGCGGCGCAGGAGGTTGTCTCCTCGTGGCTGGAGAATGCCGGGGTCGCCAGGGAATGGTAAGTGGACGCATAGAGAGCCTGCTGGTGCAGTTGCGTTTGCAGGGCATTGATGACGAGCGGCTGTTACTGGCTATAGGTGACGTGCCGCGCGCGCGCTTTATTGATGAAGCCTTTGAACACAAAGCCTGGGAAAATACCGCGTTGCCGATTGGCAGCGGGCAGACAATTTCCCAGCCCTACATGGTGGCCAAAATGACCTCGTTGCTGGCGCTGACCCCGGCATCGCGCGTGTTGGAAATCGGCACCGGCTCCGGCTACCAGACGGCAATCCTTGCGCATCTGGCAGGGCATGTTTGTTCGGTAGAGCGCATCAAAGGGCTGCAGTGGCAGGCTAAACGCCGTCTGAAGCAGCTGGATCTGCACAATGTTTCCACCCGACATGGCGATGGCTGGCTGGGCTGGCCATCACGCGGCCCCTTTGACGCGATTATAGTGACGGCTGCCCCGCCGGAAATACCGGATGCCCTGATGTCACAGCTTGTTGATGGCGGGATTATGGTCTTGCCAGTTGGGGAAGAAAACCAGGTGCTGAAACGTATTCACCGTAAGGGCGATGAGTTTATTGTCGATACCATTGAGCCGGTGCGTTTTGTGCCGCTGGTGAAAGGCGACCTTGCGTGATCGCCACGGCGAGGATATTTGTACACAACTGTTTCATGGCACGCCGCCATTGATATTGTTAGTATCTGGCTCTGTTGCACAGCCTTATCGCTGCAATAAAGTTAATCATTATTTATTAAAGTATTGCCGTAATGGGGGAGTAAATCAGCATGGGAAGCCCGGTTTTTAAGTTGCGCCGTATAGCGGCCGTTTCACTGGTAGGATTTTGGCTGTCAGGTTGTTCCAGCAGCAACGATACTCAAGCCCCTATCAGTTCGGTTGGCGGAAATGGATCCGGCATGATGAGCGGCAATTCTGCGCCAACCGGCAATTCCGCCTCTGCGGGGAATTCCGTTCCCGTTAGCAGTGCCGGGGGGGACAGCACCGGTCATCTCGTTCGCCCGGCCCGCCCGCCCGTATCGAACAGCGGAATGAATGTTTCCTCGCCCGGCCAGCCCCAAAATGTGGTCAGTGAAAATGGTCGTATAATTTATAACCGTAGTTATGGGAATATTCCGAAAGGTAGCTACGGTGGTGACACTTATACGGTCAAACGTGGCGATACGTTATTCTATATTGCCTGGATTACCGGCAATGATTTCCGTGATCTGGCGCAACGTAATAACGTCGCTGCGCCCTACAGCCTCAACGTAGGCCAGCAGTTACAAGTCGCCAATGGTACGGGTACGCCGATCACCGGTGGCAATGCGGTAACGGCCGCTGACGCTACAGCGGCTGGCATAACAGCGTTACATAACGGCACGCAGATGAAAACGGCAACGGTTGCACACCAACCTGTTATTACGTATTCTGAGGACTCAGATACAATAAGTGAGGGCAAAATGCTGCCTTCATCCGGTAAAACTGTTGCAACGACGACAGTTCCGGTTGCCGTTCCGACCGTCAGCAGTACAACGGACAGCTCTACTCAGGTGGGAAGCTGGCGTTGGCCAACCGACGGTAAGATTATTGATAACTTCTCTGCTTCCGAAGGTGGCAATAAAGGTATCGATATCGCAGGATCGCATGGCCAACCCGTTGTTTCCACTGCTTCCGGGCGGGTGGTATACGCCGGTAACGCGCTACGCGGTTACGGTAATTTGATTATCATCAAACATAATGATGACTATCTGAGTGCTTATGCCCACAATGACACTATGCTGGTCCGTGAACAACAAGAAGTGAAAGCGGGTCAGAAGATTGCCACGATGGGCAGTACTGGCACGAGTTCTGTTAGATTACACTTTGAAATTCGTTACAAGGGGAAATCCGTAAACCCGTTGCGTTATTTGCCGCAACGATAATCCGGCAGAACCTTGCGGTTCTGCCCTGGGATCACGGGTAGGAGCCGCTTATGAGCCAGAATACGCTGAAAGTTAACGAGTTAAATGAAGACGCGGAATTCGATGAAAACGGAGCTGAGGTCTTTGATGAGAAGGCTCTTGTCGGAAATGAACCTGGTGATAACGATTTAGCTGAAGAAGATCTGTTATCTCAGGGCGCAACACAGCGCGTGCTGGATGCTACCCAGCTCTACTTGGGAGAGATTGGTTACTCTCCGCTGCTCACGGCTGAGGAAGAAGTCTTTTTTGCCCGTCGTGCACTCCGTGGTGATGTGCCTTCACGTCGCCGAATGATCGAAAGTAACCTACGCCTGGTGGATCCGTCAGACGATCGAACGGGCGATTATGAATCAAACCCGTACCATTCGTCTGCCAATCCACATCGTAAAAGAACTGAATGTTTATCTGCGCACCGCGCGTGAACTCTCGCATAAGCTCGATCATGAGCCAAGTGCGGAAGAGATTGCGCAAAAGCTGGATAAGCCTGTTGATGACGTAAGCCGGATGCTGCGCCTCAACGAACGCATTACCTCAGTTGATACGCCACTGGGCGGGGATTCTGAAAAAGCGCTGCTGGATATCCTGGCCGACGAAAAAGACAACGGCCCGGAAGATACCACCCAAGACGATGACATGAAGCAAAGCATCGTTAAGTGGCTGTTCGAACTGAACGCCAAGCAGCGTGAAGTACTGGCTCGTCGTTTCGGCCTGCTTGGCTATGAAGCGGCCACGCTGGAAGATGTGGGTCGTGAAATTGGTTTGACCCGCGAGCGTGTTCGTCAGATTCAGGTTGAAGGCCTGCGTCGTCTGCGTGAAATACTGCAGGGGCAGGGGTTGAGTATTGAAGCGCTCTTCCGTGAATAATAGCGTGAAGAACAGTGTGAAAGAATAACAGTCTGATTCATCAGTAATGCGTAAGGCGGTGACCATCCAAAAAGTCACCGCTTTTTTTATTGCCTTTTTTCCGGTGGGAAAGGCCTGCTTGCTGCCGTCAATGCTCTTTAGCGGTGGAGATAACAGGAGTGGCACGGCGAAGCAGCTTATCCGCAACCTTAACCGGGGCGCTACCGCCACCAGCGTTTTATCATGGGGAGTTTAGCAGGCGACCCTTCGGTCGCCCATTGTTTGACCGCACCGTATGACTTAAACCAGTGACTTCAGGCGGTAGATCCATTCCAGCGCCTGACGCGGTGACAAAGAATCCGGATCAAGTGCTTCTAACGCCTCGACCGCTGGTGACGTTTCCTCAACCAGCAGCGGCAGCTGAGAACCATCGGCTTTGGTACTGGCAGCGCTACCGGACAGCGCTTCCAGCTCCTTCAGCTTCTGGCGCGCTCGCTTGACAACGTCTTTGGGAACCCCGGCCAGTGCGGCTACGGCCAGGCCGTAACTCTTACTGGCGGCCCCCTCCTGCACGCTGTGCATAAAGGCGATAGTATCGCCATGCTCGACAGCATCCAGATGCACGTTCGCCACACCCTCAATTTGCTCAGGCAGGGTGGTCAGTTCGAAATAGTGTGTGGCAAACAGCGTCATGGCTTTGATGCGGTTGGCCAGGCTTTCGGCACAGGCCCACGCCAGCGAAAGACCGTCGTAGGTTGAAGTTCCTCGACCAATTTCATCCATCAGCACCAGGCTGTACTCGGTGGCGTTATGCAGGATATTGGCGGTTTCGGTCATTTCCACCATAAAGGTGGAGCGGCCGGAAGCGAGATCGTCCGCCGCACCTACTCGGGTGAAAATACGATCGATTGGGCCAATGGTCGCCTGATCTGCGGGAACGAAACTACCTATATAAGCCATCAGGGTAATCAGAGCGGCCTGACGCATATAGGTACTTTTTCCGCCCATATTGGGGCCGGTGACCACCAGCATACGGCGCTGGGGCGAGAGTGAAAGCGGATTGGCGATAAAGGGTTCTTTCAACACCTGCTCGACCACCGGATGACGGCCGCCAGTGAGCTTAATACCGGGGGTGTCGCTCAACGTTGGGCAGTGGTAATTCAGCGTCAAGGCGCGTTCAGCGAGATTACTCAATACGTCCAGTTCTGCCAGAGCAGAGGCGCTGTCCTGTAACGCTTCCAGATGCGGCAGCAGCATATCAAACAGCTGATCGTAGAGGTTTTTTTCCAGTGCAAGCGCTTTGCCTTTAGAAGTCAGTACCTTGTCTTCGTACTCTTTCAGTTCGGGAATAATGTAGCGCTCTGCGTTTTTCAGCGTCTGGCGGCGCACGTAGTGAATGGGAACCAGGTGGCTCTGACCACGGCTGACCTGAATGTAGTAGCCGTGAACACCATTAAAGCCAACTTTCAGCGTATCCAGCCCCAGCTTTTCCCGTTCGCGGATCTCCAAACGGTCAAGATAGTCGGTCGCCCCGTCGGCCAGCGCCCGCCATTCGTCCAGCTCCTGGTTATAGCCTGGGGCGATCACCCCTCCGTCACGAACCAGCACCGGCGGCGTTTCAATGATGGCGCGTTCCAGCAGCTCGCGCAGCTCGCTGAACTCCCCCATCTGACTACGCAAAGTTTGCAGGTGCGCATTATCACTGTTGACCAGCTCGCTATCCAGCAGCGGCAGCTGCTGGAAGGCATGACGCATACGCGCCAGATCGCGCGGGCGCGCAGTGCGTAACGCCAGACGTGCCAGGATGCGCTCAAGATCGCCGACCTGGCGCAGAAGCGGGGGCAGGTTGTCACTTAAATCCTGTAGGGCGCGGATGCTTTGCTGCCGCTGGGTGATCGTCTGCGTATTGCGTAACGGCATATGCAGCCAGCGTTTGAGCATACGGCTGCCCATTGGCGTTACGGTTTTGTCCAGCACCGAAGCCAGGGTGTTTTCGCTTCCTCCGGCGAGGTTTTGCGTGATCTCAAGATTACGGCGCGTCGCGGCATCCATAATGATGCCGTCCTGCTGGCGCTCCATGGTCAGCGAGCGGATATGGGGGAGCGAGGTTCGCTGGGTATCTTTAACGTACTGTAGCAGGCAGCCGGCGGCACGCAGGGCATGATGCGCCTGCTCCACGCCGAAGCCGCTAAGATCGCGCGTGGCGAATTGCAGGTTCAGCTGCTGGCGGGCGGTATCCAGTTCATATTCCCATAGCGGACGGCGGCGCAGACCACGACGATTCTCAATCAGCGCCATGGCGGCAAAGTCTTCCGGGTACAAGAGCTCTGCCGGGTTGGTACGTTGCAGTTCGGCAGCCATCGTTTCCAGGTCAGTCGGCTCAGCCAGGCGGAAGCGGCCCGAGCTGATATCCAGCGTGGCATAGCCAAAGCCGCGCGGGCTATGCCAGATGGCAGCCAGCAGATTATCCTGGCGTTCATTCAGTAACGCTTCATCGCTGATGGTGCCGGGAGTCACAATACGCACCACTTTGCGCTCGACCGGCCCTTTACTTAATGCCGGGTCACCAATCTGCTCACAGATAGCGACCGATTCACCGAGCTGCACCAACTTTGACAGGTAGTTCTCTACCGCATGATAAGGTACTCCCGCCATCGGAATGGGTTCCCCGGCCGATGCGCCGCGTTTGGTTAAGGAGATCTCCAGCAGCTGTGAGGCGCGTTTAGCATCATCATAAAACAGTTCGTAGAAGTCACCCATGCGGTAAAATAGCAGGATTTCGGGATGTTCCGCCTTGAGGCGTAGATACTGCTGCATCATCGGGGTGTGGCTAGAAAATTCCTTGTCAGTAGACTCTTTCATNTTGAATTTACTCATTTTTATGGCTTTAGACGTACTCAAGTGGCCCCATCTGAACCCGGTTAAACCCATCTAAATCCGAAAATTTGTATGCCATGTTGTATTNTGGCGACTATCCAGAATACAACATGGCACTTCTGGTATACATGAGGCAACANCCGCGAAGATGATTCTGAGTCAATCCATAGTAATCAAGAAGTTTTCTATAGAGACAAAACCAGAGTTTGATTCACATGGACGAATTATGTATGTGCCTGATGTATCGGATAAGCCGTATCTTATCACTGACAGCCACCGTGATTCACCCGTTGGCTTTGGTGTTAAGATCAGTGCTACAAAGAAGACCTATATCATTCAAAGAAGGGTTTGAAGTGGTTTACTGAATTTGGCCATCTGAACAGAGGTGATATGCTCACCTCAGAACAACACAGGTGCTCCAATGAAAAGAAGAAATTTTAGTCCTGAATTCAAACGTGAATCCGCTCAGTTGGTTGTTGATCAAAACTACACCGTCTCTGATGCCGCTAAGGCTATGGATGTCGGTCTTTCCACGATGACAAAATGGGTCAAGCAACTGCGTGATGAGCGGCAGGGCAAAACACCAAAAGCCTCTCCGATAACACCGGAACAAATCGAAATACGTGAGCTGAAGAAAAAGCTACAACGTATTGAAATGGAAAACGAAATATTAAAAAAGGCTACCGCGCTCTTGATGTCAGACTCCCTGAACGGTTCTCGATAATCGGGAAACTCAGGGCGCGTTATCCTGTGGCCACTCTCTGCCATGTGTTTGGGGTTCATCGCAGCAGCTATAAATACTGGAAAAATCGTCCTGAAAAACCAGACGGCAGACGGGCTGTGTTACGAAGTCAGGTACTTGAGCTACATGGCATCAGCCACGGTTCGGCCGGAGCAAGAAGCATCGCCACAATGGCAACCCAGAGAGGCTATCAGATGGGGCGCTGGCTTGCTGGCCGGCTCATGAAAGAACTGGGGCTGGTCAGTCGCCAGCAGCCGACTCACCGGTATAAGCGTGGCGGTCATGAACACGTTGCTATCCCGAATCACCTTGAGCGACAGTTCGCCGTAACAGAGCCAAACCAGGTGTGGTGCGGTGATGTGACCTATATCTGGACAGGCAAACGCTGGGTATACCTCGCTGTTGTTCTCGACCTGTTTGCAAGAAAGCCAGTGGGCTGGGCAATGTCGTTCTCGCCGGACAGTAGACTCACCATGAAAGCACTGGAAATGGCATGGGAAACTCGCGGTAAGCCCGCAGGAGTGATGTTCCACAGCGATCAGGGCAGTCATTATACGAGCAGGCAGTTCCGGCAGTTACTGTGGCGCTACCGGATCAGGCAGAGTATGAGCCGGCGTGGAAACTGTTGGGATAATAGCCCAATGGAACGCTTCTTTCGGAGTCTGAAAAACGAATGGGTGCCAGTGACAGGTTACGTAAGCTTCAGCGATGCGACTCACGCCATAACGGACTACATCGTTGGATATTACAGCGCACTCAGGCCGCACGAATATAATGGTGGGTTGCCACCAAACGAATCAGAAAATCGATACTGGAAAAACTCTAACGCGGTGGCCAGTTTTTGTTGACCACTTCAGCCCGGAAACATGAGTATTGGTGGTGGAGGCGGGGCAGGGAAGGTTCAATACAGGGATCTGACTGTTTCAGACCCATATGGATATAGCAACACCCGCTCTGATGAAGTATGTTTCCAATGGAAAGCATATCATTAAAGTTGAACTTTCTACTTGTAAGGCCGGTGGTAGCCAGATTGAGTAGTGCAGGATCACCCTTGAAGATGTGCTTGTGACCAATGTCCTGTTCAATGGATCGACACACTCCGAATTCCTGAGTTTGTCATATCAGTTCCAGGCATCTAAAGTCAAAATTCAGTATTGGGAACAGGCTTCCTCGGGCGGTAAAGGGGCAGAGTCACAATCAGGATGGGATATCAAAAGTAATAAAGAAGCCTAAGTGAAAATTTTAAATGGAAGCAGTGATTTATACACACTGCTTCGGTTAAAATTTATAGGTTGGACTATTCTGCTAAAAAACTTTTCCCTAATGAACGTTTTACGGGCAACATTACCAACTATATTCGTTGAAACTCCATCAAATGTCCCGCCGATTATGCCACCGACAAGAGGGATCATTTTTCCTAAATAGATAGCCCCTCTCTCACCAAACTTTGTTAACAATCTAAATCCTACTTTTTTGTTAATGGCGAATATCGTTTCTTTCGATATACTTCTAATTAATTGAGTAGACATCTTAGAGCCAACAACAATCCCCGTGCCTTTGAGGATATCTTTCGCTGCATTCCCGACAAGGCAACTATAAACAAGGCTTCTTACTCGGTCATCTTTCACATCCCATCCTCCCATTATTGCAAGTGAGGTTATCATTCGAATTTGAACATAAAGGACAGTAGCGATGCTGGCTGGGACTACAGAGGGGCCACCAGGCAGCTAAGGTTCGGTATAGCTTATCTCAAACGTAGGTATTGTTTAAAAATGCATAAATGGAAATAAGCCTGACGTTAGGGCTTGTTGTTTTATCCAAACCTCAGATATGTTGTTCCATCCATGTACGAACACGCATAATATTTGGGTGAGAAAGTATAAATATTATGCTGGATGCAATAATAAGTATGCCCCTTATTTCATGGTTCGGTGTAATAGAATGGTAATTAAGGAAATGGTGTTTTTACATAATATTAAACAGGTTTTTGGTTGTGTTTTGTTACGTCATTGTGGAGCCTATCCTCAATGACCTAACATCTGTTCAGGGTTAATTAACACCCAACGCTTTATACACCGCATCAACCGGCTCTGAATAAAAACTGACCTGGAATTTAGTAAACAGCTCTGTCGGTACGGTTGGGATGTCCATTGCGGATGCCATAGGTAACAATACGCGCTTCGCGCCACTATCAAATGCCACCTGCAGGCATGCGGCCAGATCCTGCACCGGGTTAATGACACCGCCAAGCGTCATGCTACCCAGTACCACCATTTGTTCCTGAACAGGTTTTGACAGTAACACCGAGCAGAATGCAATGAGTGCTGCAAGGCTGGTTGAAATGCTGGGGCCGGTACTATGGAGTTCCACAGCATGAAGATGATATTCATGGTCTGAGAACTTCGCTGTGGCACTGATGCGGCTGAGATTTCCTTTGAAATAATCAAACCCCACGCGGATGGCTTCTTTAGCGCCGGTATTTGAACCAATCCCGGAAACCGAATGTTTACCGTTCCCCGCTGTCATCTGTGTTTCAAAACGATACAGCCCGGTCATTCCCCCCTCGGCTTGAGTCACCAGATGGACAACGCCCGGTTTAGGCATACCAGCAGGAATTAATTCGCTGCCGCCCTGTTCTGGCACGCTGACGAAGAATTCTTCCAGCGTCTCGTTATCGATGTAACTGAAATTCACATCGAAGAACTCCAGTCCACCCAGCTTTTTAAGCTGTTCTTTGACGCGACGACGGGCTTCCATAGCGTAGGTCAGGCAAACACGAACATCTTCTTTGCTGTAGGCTCCATTAGGATGTAGCAGCTTCAATAAACCTGACACCGTGCGCCTTACCGCGATTACGTCGCGCTGGTTGAGGTTATTACCCAGCTTGTAGAATTTATCAATCGCATCGGAGAAGCTGCGTTTGCGCATTTCCCGCATGTATTCGGCGAGATAATCGGTGATAAGGCCGTAGCGATTGGTAAAGAATTCCGGGCGCATTTTCGGGATTTCCCAGCCGGGGATATAGGCATGGAAGCGGTCGAAAAACGCCGTGTCAATCATTGCGGCAGGGAAGGGGGCTAAGAGATGGCTGGTTTTGACTAACGTTTCAACGCTTTGATTGATGTTGCCGACGAATACCATCGATGCTTTGCCTTCAATCGAATCTCTACCGCGGGAAAACGAGCCAGACGCCATGTAATCTTTCATTATTTGTACGCCGTCTTTGTCTTTAAAAGTGATCCCCGCCACCTCATCGAATGCTACTACGTCCCACATTCCTACCAGGCCGATCTGGCGGCTGGCCATGTTGTAAAACAGGTTTGCAACGGTGGTTTGCCCGCCGGAGACTAACAGTGAGTTAGGTGAACATTCTTTATAAACATGGCTTTTACCGGTACCGCGTGGACCCAGTTCGCAGACGTTGTAGTTGTTTTCCACGAAAGGGATCATACGGGTGATCAGGTGCCACTTGGTTCGCTGCTCAATGTTAGCGGGTTCCATCCCCACGGAACGTAGCAGGACATCAATCCACTGATCGCGGTTGAAGTGTGCGCGCGCGGTGAGCACCTCTTCCATATCCATATTGGGCATCTGGATAGGTTTGATGGTCATCAGGGAGAAGGGCGACGTTTTCTGCCCTTCCTCAAAGAAATAGTTCACGGTGATCATGCACCAGATGCCGCCGGTCAACAGCTTCTCATTGTCCTTTACCATCTGCGGCGGCACCAGCGCATCTTTAATACCGAGGTTTGAGAGCTGAGCCTCGTAAACGTCTTTCTTCTGATTGAGCTTTACCGACACTTTGTCGATGATCTTGTAGGATCCGCGTTCGCGAATCAGCGATTTCACCTTTTCTGCCTCATCGGGGCGGACGTAGTTATCAGCCAGAATGCGCTTAACGTTCTGCAACCCTTGCTCGACGATCTGGTCATCGTCGGAAGCACAATACATACCGAGCAGATACTCCAGCACATAAACCGGAACGTTAGCCCCTTCCTTGAGCTGCTTGGTCAGATCCTTACGCACCACGCGTCCGCGAAAATGCTGATTCAGCAAAGCGTCCAGATCGTAACCTTCTGCGACGAGTTCCCCTTCGGATATCACTGGAACGGGTAAGTCATGATGGGTTTGCATATCGCCTCACTTAAAAGAAATCATCCTGAAACGCCAGATCGATAATCACAGGGTACTTCTGGTAACCCGTTTCCGTTTGTGCATCCTCGAGAACTAACCAGTATTCATTACGACGATTGAAATTTGCGCCAATCAGTTTCAGCGTAACGTCACGTACGCGTTTTTCCATTGTACCGTTGTCGCTGTCAAAACTGATTCGCTCTTTGCTGGAAACCATGTTATTCGCACTGTCGACGATGAAAATATTCAGGGTGCGTGTTTCGTACAGCTCACTGACCGGGTGAGTCTGGAGCAGGCTGACCTTATCAATGTTATTCACCAGCTTGATCATCGGATGATACGCAACAATATCAACCGGACGACGCTGTGGTTGTTTGTCGGCTGCGGTTTTCTGCAGCGCTTTCACCTGCAATACCGGCACGCAAACTTCCTGCAACGTCGCTCCACCGTGCACAAACCGCGCACCACCTGAGAAATGAAAACGCTGGATCCCTTTAGGGATCATGAACTCGCTGTTATCGCTGACGCCTGCGGTATCCGCCACTTTCCCTTTCCAGCAAAAGTCATCGGCAGGAAGCTGATGGCCAATAATAAAGCGTTTGTGGTTTTTAATCGTATTGTCCGGCTTAATCTGCAGCGTGGTTTTATCCTGGCCGGAAAGGGGTTGCTGCTGGAACAGGAAACCATGGTCTGCCGTTACGATAATGCGTGTACCGTGGAGTCGGTTTATCACTCGGGTCACCAAATCTTTTAGCTCGACCACAGCATTGCGGCATGCTTCAAAGGTTTTTTCTTCTGTCGATGCGCTGTCGCCGATGGCATCAATCGTGTTATGCCAGATATAAACGACCTCGTAATCGCGAATAAGATCCCGCCCTTCCTGATTTTTCCATTTCAAAAGGTCGTCCGATTTTACTGCCATCCCTTTATATTTCTTGAGAATGGTATTGCGATTAGGCGTACCTGAGGTGGACAATCCGTCCGCATAAACGATGTCGCCATTACCCGGTTGATAGCCCATCTCGTCATGAGGCAGTAATGCTGCCATGCCCAGTTGGGTATAGCTGGGTAACACGCCCAACTGGGAACGCAGTTCGGCAGTAAAGCGTTTCTCGGTTTTGATCTGGTTACCCAGTTCTTCTGCCACTTCATAACGCAGCGCATCGGAGATAATCACGAACACGCGCTTGATCTGCGGATTGTTAAACTGTGGTTTGACCGCCTCATTGTAGAAGTTCTGCTGTGAGGGAACGCCCGGAATACGCCACGCCTGCATACGGTTTTCGGCTGCCAGAACCTTATTCCAGCTACGGCTCAGTTCCGCCAGATACCAGTTGGAATACAGCGCTTCGATATAGTCATCCAGGCTTTTCAGGATCATTGCGCCTTTGCTGTGAACCAACAGCGCGTATTCGTTAAACAGGCGGTAGGCCTGATCAAAGCGGAACAGCTCTTCGCAGTAGGCTTTCCAGAATGTTGCGCTGTCCTGATAGTGGAAGCCGTCGATGTGACGATTACGCAGATTCAGCAGCCGTTCGGCCTGACGCAGCGCATCATAAATGGCGTAGTATTCCTGGCGTGTCTGGCACCAGTACTTACTCTGACGCTCGGACATGAGCTTCTTGAAGGCTTCGCGGTCGAGCGTGGTGCTTTCTTCCTGAAGCTGCGTCACCAGCGCATGAATGATGGTCTGTTCAATGCTCAGCGTGGTTTCGCACGCGTGCAAATCATAGGGCGAGCTGAGACGGTACTGGTCTTCTGGTCGCAGCGCATCCTGCATCTGCTGTGCGCAATAATCATAAGCGTCTTTGTAGCGACGGTCGGCACGCCAGGTGACCATAAAGGCCAGCGCGGATGCTCTGCCTGACGGCGTGGCCAGCACGTTTTTTTCCAGCCATGCGCTTTTATGTGGATCTGCCTGTGCGGAGAGATCGGTACAGAACAGCTTGAGGATCAGGTTTTCCAGCGAAGGATGCTCGGCCTGGTAGCCCATTTCCTGATTCAGAATGCCCCACAGCACGCCTTGCAGATCGTGGCGTTTCAGCATCGCCAGGGTGTTTTCCAGATCGCTGTCGTCATCTTGCTGCTGATTAACGTATTGGGTCATCAGGCTGAACAGGATCTCTTCCGTTTTTGCTGTTTTGACGCCAGCGATGACCGCAACCATCTTCTTATCAAGAGAGGCTTCGTTTTCCTGCTCTGTCACCAGGCCTTTTAAGGCAGACAGACGCCTGAGGCTGAAAAATGCCTTGCGGCGTTGAATATGATCGCGCAGGCCAGGCTGCGGAATACCCAACGTATTCAGAGTGATGGCGGCGAAATCAGCGTGGAACTCCGCACTGTAAAGACGAATGTCCAACAGCCAGTCGAACTCTTTTGCGGGCACATCGTGGGGAAACCACAGCAAAAACTGCTGTTCAGGCTCATCGATTTCAATGCGCTTTTTCACCGCCAGCTGTGACTGGTCGGACATATTGAGCAGCGTGACGTTCTCCAGTTTGAGGTTACCCAGCTCCTCAAGGAAACGCTTATCGGGATCGTGCCAGAAAACGATGCGATGTTCGGCGAATTTAGCTTTAAGGCCGGCAATAAATTCCTGATTTTGCAAGGTCACAATCCCATATTGATTCTGTAAATTCGAGTATGTCAGAATGTCGGGAACCGATGTTCAGCGTTCTGACACAAAGCCATATTTTATCATGAACCGGAAGTGACGGGTGCCTGAATAAGGCGGGTTTCCGGTATTGAGATCACCACCGGTCTGAAGCCCGGTGGTGGGAAAGGATATGCAATCTGACTTAAATCACCCCGGCCGCATTGCCGGTAATGGCTTTTACATCCGCCAGCAGATCGCCAAACTTACCGTAGTTAACCTTAACGCCATCGTCGAGATCAATACTGATTCTCATATCAGCATAGTGGCGCAGGCGATCGTCGAAGCTACGCAGTTCGTTGAATTTTTTGCTCAGGCTATCACGCTCACGCTTCAGACGCGTGGCTTCACCGCCGGAGGCACCATCGACCTGTTCATGCAGGCGATCGATATTGGCCTGGTAGCGTGCCAGCAGCGGGACGACATATTCGGTACGCATTCTCGCCAGCGTGGCGTCGTTGTAGCGATGCAGATAGACCAGGCACTCAAACGCTTTCTCTTTGCCGGAGCTGAACAGCCAGTAGATCGGGCGCTTTTTATACATCTTCAGATGATCTTTCCAGAACTGGGTGGAAAGATAGCGGCGGATGGTATCCAGCGCAGCTTCGCCTTTTTTCGGTTTTATCGCGTATAAACAGAGGCTTTCGGCGATAAAATCGAGGTTTTCCTGCAGGTGCTCATCGCCCCAGACGGTGCGGACAAACTCTTTGACGCGCGCGGTAACGTCGTCATCAAACCACTCGTCATCCATCAATGGCAGGATACCGTCATTGTCCGCTGGGAAGGTTTTGTATGCGCCTTCAGCGACAAGTTCGGCGAAGCCTTTATTACCTTCGTGGGCGTAGACGAGGCCTTCGCGATCGAGGGAGTAGCGGCCCATTTGGCAGCCGATGGAGTAGCTAATAAAATCAATTGTTAAATCTGTATAATATTTTTTGAGTTGCTCGGTGTAATTTGTAATATTTTTGTATCGATAAAACGGATTACATAAAAGGGTTATTTCGTTTTTTGATACCGATTTTACAGCGCTGTTATCCAATCCATTTTTTTTAATAAAAATATTGTTTATGTTATTTTCAATAGTCGTAAGTAGTTCAATTATTTCATTATCTGTTAATACCTTTTGCTCATAGACTTGCTTGAGCATTAAGGGGGGGGGATTGTTTTTGAGTAATGGGGATTTATCATAATCCCAAGATAGTTCGGATGAATCCCAGTCATTTTTGGCTGTGTTAATAGCACTCTTGACTAGCTCGGGTATTCTATCGTCTAATTCGGAAAGGGGTACTGATGCTAATTCACCACTTGTAAAACTAAGTGTAGGAGCAAGAATTGATAAGTAGTGATTTATAACGGGCGTACACATTAATCCTGCTGCAAATAAGAGGTTGTTTTTGTCATTTGAGAATCCACAGCGCCCTGTGTCATCAAAAACAAAACCTTCTGGACGATATCTTACGCAAAAATTCCCTTGGCTTATTTTAGACCAAGTTATACCTTCGAGAAAGTAAAATTCATCATTTCTAACAGCTGATCGGGTTTTTCCGTTCTCAAATTTGAAATTTCTTATTTCGTAACCATCATTCATCCAATTTACAACCAACTCATTATTACCGTACCATTTTCGGTATTCCCCACCACTACTGCATGGAATCCATTTATATGTTGATGGCTTTCCATTATAATTTTTATTAATGGATGATTTGTCCAAGGAAATTTCAAACCAATATCGCTGGAATCTGGTATTGTCTCCGGTTGACATTCCAGCTTTTAAAGATATTTTTTCACCAAGTTTTTTATTAACACTAAATGAGAGTAGGCTGGAAGTATCTATCCAATAGGCAATCGGTGAACCTGGTATTTTTTTAAAAGTATTTTGCTTGAATCTATTGAAAATATTCTTGTGCAAAAGAAGGTCATTTTTCTTTTCAGCTTCTGTGCCGCCGATTAGTCTGAAGAAAACTGGTTGGTATTTTTCATTGCGATGATTTTTAATCACCCATGCTGTTGTTTGAACCACCTCTCCAGAAATTTGCCCAAATGCCCGCGCCCCTAAATGGGCCATTGTGATAAACATCTTATTATCCAATAACCAACCGCGCAGCGATTCGTAGCTAGACAGGAACATCCAGGCTTGCATATTTATCTGGGCATTAAATCCATTTTCTTTAAGCAAAGAGAATGCATGCTGCATAAACATCGCAAACAAATCAGCTTTACTTTCCGGGAAATTATCTTTGGCAAACTCTTTCAGCTCACCATTCATTCCCTTACTGCCCATATACGGCGGATTAGCCACCACCGCATCATACCGCTGTGCCAGTATCCACGCCTGTTGAATATACGGAATAAACGCTTTCGCTGCGGACCTCTGCTGGAAATCCCCTTTTTGTTCCAGGCGATACAGCGCATTGAGAAACGCCTTCAGCTCAGCTTCTTCTTCCTGCGGCACCTGAATCAGTGAGCCCAGCGTTTTGGCATTCACAAAGCGCTTCAGGGTACGTATTAGCAGCGGGTATTCCGCACTGTCGGTATGAGGCAATGCGGTATTTTCGGCAAAAATATCCCCCATGCTGCCGGTCTGGCTCTGCTGATGAAAATTCAGCTGTTGCCACAGTCTGGCAATATCCAGATGCAGGCTTTCTTGCAGGGAGACAATATTCAGGCGCACGTCGCGGGTGAATATCCGGCGGTCATCCTGACGGGCCATCATTAATAATGCAAAGCCGGAAAGTTGGGCAGCACGGTCGTCAATGTCGAGACCAAAAATATTATTTTCCAGAATCAGCTGCGGAATATCACGGGCGCGATAGCCGCGCTCTTCGTAGATATTTTTCAGCACGTTATAGGCTTCAATCAAAATATGCCCGGAGCCGCAGGCCGGGTCGAGCACCCTGATGCTTTCCGGTTCAATGCTGGCAGGCGTAATGGCGGCCAGCTGCGTCTGCACTTCCGGCGTCTGTTCGGCCGGCTCAATGTAATACTCCATTTTGCCTTTCAGCGGCGAGTCCGGGTAGGTCTGTAGCCACTGGCGACCGACGGAGTTCTGCACCAGATACTGCACAATCCAGTTCGGGGTAAACAGCTGGGTGGCGGCAGGAATATCTTCGCTCTTTACCACCATGCCAATAACGGCACCTTTTTTCTCAGAGATATAGAACTGATACAGCCAGCCGATAACCTCAACGTCTTCCCAGTCTTCTTCAGGAATGCTGTCTACCAAATCGCGCAGAATGGAGTCGGTACGGGTCAGGTTATCTGGTAAAAGCAGCTCGGCTTCGTCATCCACTGCTTCGAACAGGAACGGCATCGCACGGTGCAGGGCATGACACTGTGCCAGCAGTAGTTCACGGTACAGCGCTTCGTCCTGGTTGCCGGAAAGCTTCATCTCAACCAGCTGTGCCTTTTTCTCCGGCAGCAGAGTTTCCGCCACTTCCGGCACATGATC
This sequence comes from Erwinia pyrifoliae DSM 12163, assembly GCF_000026985.1. NCBI lineage: Bacteria > Pseudomonadati > Pseudomonadota > Gammaproteobacteria > Enterobacterales > Erwiniaceae > Erwinia > Erwinia pyrifoliae. The sequence goes on along the minus strand of NC_017390.1, from coordinate 3,080,574 downwards.
CAGCACTTCAAAGCCGGATGGGTTTTCCGGGTGCGAGAGCACACGGAAGCCGTGATCAAGATAACCCTGGATTTCCATATAACGGAGGGCACACAGGCGGTTAAACCAGGTGTAGGCGCAGTGTTCAACCAGCACGTCAAAGCCCTGCTCGCGGGCGCGTTTGACCAGACGGTCACGGCGCGTGAGGGTGGATTTGGGGTAGTCGAACTGGCCATAGCGCACGGTTTCGCCGACGATCCCGGCGTCCGCAATCTGCAGATTGCCTTTTTTATCAGCGGAAATCCCCAGCGTGGTCAGCTTCTGGATCACCGCATCGCGTAACTGGTTACGGGCCTGTGGCGCGTATTTTTTGATGTTATTAGTATTCATAGAAATCCTGCAAAGGGCAGCAGAGCGCTGCCCTGAAATGGGGTTACTGAAGACGGATCCTGTCACCTGCCTCAATGGCTGCCAGCAGCGCTGCGCGAAGCGTATCCAGCGCTTTTTCCACCTGCTCAGTGGTTTCCAGTACTTCGCTGCCAGCGGCTTTGCGCATCTCACTGGCAACATTCACCAGATGCGTTTTTTTCGGTACCGGTTGGATAACGGGTTTTTCAGCTGCAACGTAAGACTGCCGTGGTTCTGTGGCCTGTTTGGTCTCTTTTACGGCCCGTAGCTGGGCTTCCTGCTTTTTACGCAGCTCGTCGATCCACTGGTTTATTTTCTTCTCTGCATCCGTTTGCAGCGCCATCGTCTCTTGCTGTTCCGCCAGAATTTCCGGGATCGACTGGCTGACCTCGGCGCGTTTTCTGGCTTTTTGCATCGGCTGCAAAACACTGTTTTGCAGCTCTGCGGTAGCATGCGCTTCCTGCAAACGTTGACGGCTCTCTTCAATTCGCGCGTCAATGCGTTCCAGAGCATGTTGTCGGTGCTGTTCGACTAACTGATGGTTGACGTTCTGCACCTGTTCAATCAGCGGCGTGATGCGATTGAGATGTTTATAAGGCTCCGGCATCTGCCAGATGCTTTCCAGTTCACCCAGCGCTTTCACCGTCACGGTGTTTTTTTCCAGCGCGCTGCGGTTGGATTTAAAGCTGCCATTCAGCGCAGCGCCCAGCTTTTGCCAGGTGGCAAACTGCTTACGGTAGAAATCGACCAAATCTTCGCGATCTTCGCTGAATTCCAGCAGTTCATTGGCCAGAGTTGTGACCCGCTCAATCAGGGCAAAATCTTCTTTTTCGCTAAGAATGGAATTCAGCAGGCGCAGACCTGATTCAATTTCATCTTTCCCTGGATTGTTTCCACCTTCCGCTTTCGCTCTGAAGACATTTAGTTCCTGTTTCCAGTCGTCGAAGACCTGACGGATATGTTCAACCAGTGCGGGTTCTTCACGCTCGCTAAACGGCTGCTGGGCAATCTGCGCCATAGTTTGCGCGGCTTTGCGAATTTGCGATTCGTCGTGACGGCGAATTTTGTGCAGGCGCAGCTCGCTGTGGCGGCGGCTGTTGTTAAACAGATCCCACGCCTGATTACGCTCGATATTGTTATTCTGCTGGCTGAAGCTGAATTTACCTTTGCGCGCCAGACGGGCAACCAGCAGCTTCACTTCCTCTTCCGGCCATCCATACGGGCGGCGAGCAAAGTGGTTCAGGATATCGCGTAAATAGACCGGCTTGTTGTACTCAATGTTCATGCTGACCCAGGTTTCCACCTCACGCATCGCGTCGGGATTGGATTCTTCTGTGTCGCCAAGATCAAGTTCGGTGTCGTTTTCTAACGTAAGCTGTTGATGAATCTCACGCGCGATTTCGCCATTATAAGGACGCAGCTTCTTTAATTTGCCGAAGGTATTTTCAATCACATAGCGGCAGGCTTCATCCACAATGCTGGACGGTGTTGAGGATTTCTTCGGTAAGCGCTCGCCAATCGCCCAGATGTCTGCTTCGGCAAGGAGTGACTCCAGCTGTACGCGAAGCATTTTCTCGCGCACGCTGTTCTCGCGCGCCTTTTCTGAAAGCAGGCTGGCCTGTTCCGGGCGCTGACCTGCATTGTCTCTAAGGAATTTTTCAGTCTGGACGACCAAATCGATATCGGTCCAGGTCCGGGCATCGGCAGGTAAACGAATTAAAATGCAGCCATCACCTTCTGAGGTGTATGGGCGGCACGCAGCATCGTTGTTATAAAAATCATAGGTCGGATCTTTTGGCGTGAGGATTTTCACCACCAGATCGTTAAGCATCGCACCGTCTAACGGGTGCCCGTTCAGGAAGCGGCTGATATCGAAGTCCTGCTTGTTTGCCGGGTAGCGATATTTGCGGTTTTTCAAAATATCATCAAAGATGATCGAAGCCAGTTTCTTGTTGATCGCGGAGAAGTCGACTTCAACGTTGCGGATTTCGTTCTCGATCTCTTTTTCTTCATTGGTCAGGAAAACGTGTTTGTCTTCAACATGTGTAATCAGCATTTCCCGTTCCAGCTTGTTCAGGCTTTTTTCAACGCAACGGCGCAGCTCAACTTTGTCGGTATCGATTTTGTCTATCGAAAGGGTGACCAGGTTGTCTAATGTGCTTTTCAGCACATCGACATAGCGGATCAGGAACAGCGTTTTCAGCAAGTTACCATCGAACTCATCAAGGATGCCATTCTGGCAGGCCTGAGTGATGGTGCGGCTGACGGCTGGCTCCAGGAAGCTCTCAATTGCAGCATAAAAACGCCAGAACGGAACCAGAGAATCCAGGCCTTGCGGAGCGATTTGCTGTGCCGCAGTCTGGAAGGCTTCCAGTTGTGAACGTTCACCCATCGCTAACTGTTTACCGGCGGCACCTTTAGTACGAATAGATTCAAAAACCTTCTGCAGAATCTGGTAGTGCCACGGGACAAACGGGTAGTTATCAATAAATTCTTCTTCACTGGTGTAAGGGCGTAATGAAGCGCTGGTTGTGGGATCAAAGGCAAGCTGGTTACGCAGAATGTCGCCTTTTTCCTGCCAGACTTTAGCGAGTGCAGGTTTTGCCGCATCGTTTTTTACCAGCAAACGTTTTTGAATAACTTCGGAGGTATTGGAGCTTGAAAGCTGCAAACGGGTAGAGAAACGGCCCTGGATTTTAGAGAAGTCCTGTCCGTCGCGGCTGCTCATACCACCAATGGCCGCATTGATATCCGCCTGAGAGGTGACAATAACCCATGCACGCCCACCGCAGATAACCCCCAGGTTTTCAGTGATGGTCTGCAGCTTCAACATCATCTGCGTATTTTTACCGATAAACTGGCCGACTTCATCCACCATAAAGAGGATGTTTTTGCCGTTTTCATCCAGCCACTCTTTAACCCATTGGCAAAAGTTATTGATATCCAAGGGGAAATTTTTATCAAGCTGTTCTACCCACTGACGCGAGGCATCAACGCTTTGACCCGTGGCCTGGCTTAAGGCCTCCGCCATTTCATCGCTGATGAAATAGTAGGAGTCGCGCTCTTTTTCCCAGTTCTTCTCAGTAATACTTGAGAAGGCCGTTTTAAAAGTCTCATATTGCCCGCGTTTAGCCAGTTCGCGCTCAAGATGGGCGATGTGTGGGAAATCAGCACAGTAACCAACCCGGTCGTTAAACACTTTAAGGAAGACTTTAAGAATGGCGTCTTCTTTGTCGTCGACGTTAGCGCGAGAATCAATATTGAACAGAATCACTTCCGTCGGATGGTGGACCGCTTTTTTGATATCAGCAAGGAACAGCGCATCTTTTTTGATTTTTTCTTCAAAGAAGGCGTATGCATGACGTTCCGTACCGTTATGGCTGACTTTGCGGTTAGACAACAGATAAGACAGGATCTTGATAAAGTGCGATTTACCTGAGCCAAAGAACCCTGAAACCCATACGCCAATTTTGTTCTCCATGCGTATGCGCTCCGGGCCGGTTGCCGGAACATAAGATTCAAAGAAATGGCGAAGATGCCCTTCCAGTTCCCGAGTGATGACGTATTCATCCATCTCAATCCAGGCGCTGGCATCGTCCGTCTGTTCGGCTTTTACAACGCCATTAATATTTCGGTCAAGGCGTTTATCAAAGATCTGTTCAATATTCATTGCTGTGCTCTTTAACGAGGATTCAATGTCGCCGATGGTCCACTTTCGGGTACCAGCCTGAAGGCGCGATAATAATTCCGGGAGTCAATATCGGTTAACGGGGCCAGGTTATGTCCGCTGTACTTTCCCGGGTAAAACATTAACAGCGGGGTAAAACCCATTACATCCTGCAGGGCGCTCATCAGCTCATGTCCACGAACAACGGGCCAGGCATTACCCATACCAGTAAGGATGACGAAATTCTGACTTTTAAGATCGACTTCTTTTGCTATGTGATCGGCGATCTTCTTTTGATTGAGCAGGCCTACAAGCTGTTTTTTCAACGCTTCTGTGCCCACTTTCACTTCCTGCTGACAGACGCGCTCAAATAACCTACGTTGATTGAGTATGTCGATAATGATCTGAAAGATATTTAGGTGCGCGAACGTGTAGTCTTTTTCCAGATTACGGAACAGATATTTCAGGTGTTCACGTACCTGTAACTCATTCTGAGCGGGGTAATCAAAAATCCAAAAACCAATCTCGTTTCCGGAGCCGTTATTTTTGAGAAAGCGATCTTCGCTAATGCGGCTCTGAACCTGTGACAGGCGGTATTCAAGCACGGGATCGATCACCGTTGCCCCTCCAGAATAGAAACCAGTTCCTGTTGCCCAAGGCGCTGCAAGGTTGCCTGGGTTTCTGGTAATAGAAAGACCGACTGGAGATTACGCCGACGCGGCGTATCCAGATAACCCGCTTCAGCCAGCGCTTTGATCAGGTTATTGCCCATTTTCTTGATGGATGACTCCGAGTAACTGGTGAGTACAGGCTGCTGCCGAAGGTGGCTGGTCACAAACTCATCCCAGCTATCCCTTGAGAGCTTTTCTTTAAACTGTCTGCGCAGGTCATTCACTACTTCTGACAGGAAGTCCTTAACAACCGGTGAATGGAGGATCAGAGCGACAAACAGCAATTGCTGACGTTCGCGCTCGCTCCCCTCTGCAATGAGCATCCACGCGGCTTTATCAAGTGTATTCAGGCGTAGTTTTATTGTTGTCGCGTAACGCTTTGCCGTATTGACAGAGGAGGCTTGTAGCATGTTATGACCAACGATCTGTTCTTGCCAGGTCTGTTCATCTGGGTCGGCAAGCATGAGCTCAGCGATGATTCGACTTTCCCTGCTCATTAGTGGCCCGCCCAGCAGGTCACCAATCCATGTTTTGTCGTTATTCATCGTTATATTTACCCTTAGAAAACTGCAAACCAGCTCGCAAAAAACAATGAGGGATTGTAATGGTTAGGCGGAAGGATGTCATGGTTTGAATCGCAAGGAAACACCAGAGAATGCCTGCTTTTTTTAGCCACCAGGCACAGGAGAGGTCAAAGTGTGCTGCTAATCGCGTGTAATTTTTATCGTGAATATGGCATTATCGAATGCAGACCTTGCTTGTGTTTTTGCTCATGCTCTGTCGTCAGAGAAGCAGCGTTTGTTGAAGTTATTTGCCAATGACATGCAGTTCTCAGTAATACTGGATATAATGTAAACAGTTAATTTGTTAATCTGGAGCCGCTATGAGCAACAACAAAAAATTTCAGGTAACCTACGCTAAGCCGTCTCGCACGGACATTGTGCGTTCTGTGGTGACGTCAACAGCGGTTGAAACAGGCCAGCCCGCTGCGAAGATTGAAGCTTCTTTGGAAGTCGCACGCAAAAAATTCGCGCATTTACGTCTTGCAGTTTAATCGCTTCTCAGAGCTTCCATGACCCAGTTTTTCATCGGCTCGTAGTCCATTGACATGCCTGCATGAATAGCCGATATATACTGGGTTTTGTTTTGCTCCCAGCTTTGATAATCCAGCGGTTTGTATCCACCTTGAACGGCCATCACGTCGGCTAATAGTCGAGACAGGCGACCGTTTCCCTCTCTGAATGGATGGATGAGTATCAGCTCGACATGGGTGATGGCGATAGCGGTGATGAGTTGTTCTTCGTCCATGCTGCTACACGGCGTGTATTGAGCCAGATACCTGGTGTCGAATTCGTTCAGCAGTTTTGGCAACTGCGCTGAGGGGGCAAACATAAAGCCGCCCTTGCTGATATTGACCGCTCTTTCTTGTCCAGCCCACTCGTAGATGTTACCTAACCAGCGGCGGTGCCAGCTTTTTACCAGGGCTACGCTGAGCTGTCCTTCCGGGAACTGTTCTTCAAAAACGGACTGGTAGAGTTGTTCTAACAGGATGGACTGACCCCACAACGGTAGACAAATTCTGTCCTCACGACGAGGCCTGTTCAAAGGCCTCCGGGCTGACGCCACCGAGATGGCTGTGACGCCGGGCCCGGTTGTAGAACACTTCAATGTAATCGAAGATATCCGCGCGGGCCAGATCCCGTGTTTTATACATCCGCTTTCTGATCCGTTCTTTTTTCAGTGAACTGAAGAACGATTCGGCCACGGCATTATCCCAGCAGTTACCACGCCGGCTCATACTCGGGACCAGGTTATTGGCCCGGCAAAACCGTTGCCAGTCGTCGCTGCCGTACTGGCTGCCCTGATCGCTATGCACAATCACCTCGCCGTCCGGTTTTCGTCGCCAGACCGCCATCATGAGCGCATCCAGTGCCAGTTCGCGTGAGAGGGTGGGCTTCATCGACCACCCCACCACGTTACGGGCAAAGAGGTCGATAACCACCGCCAGATACAACCAGCCCTGCCAGGTGCGGATGTAGGTGATATCGGTCACCCAGACCTGATTGGCCCGGACAACAGTAAACTGCCGCTGCACGCGATTAGGGGCAACCACTGAAGGTCTGCCAGCAATACGACGCGGAGCTTTATAGCCGCGCACGGCTTTAATCCGGTTCAGTTGCATAATACGGCCCACCCGGTTTTTACCGCAGGTTTCCCCGATTTCGTTCAGGTCGCCATGAACCCGCCGGTAACCGTATACGCCTCCGCTCAGTGAATATGAGTCACGGATAAGCGTCAGCAGACGCTGGTTATCTTTATCACGCGCCGAGACCGGGTTGTGCAGCCACGCATAGAACCCGGCCCGGGCGACATGAAGTACCCGACACATCGTCATCACACCCCATACAGTGCGGTGCTCATTGATAAAGCGGTACTTCAGTCGGGCTCCCTTGCAAAGTACCGCGCGGCCTTTTTCAGGATATCCCGTTCTTCTTCGGTGCGTTTTAGCTGCGCCCGTAGTTTCAGGATCTCGCTTTTGGCTTCCAGTAAATCCCGGGCATGCTGTTCGCTGTTATCAGGTTTGACAGCCCGAAGCCACTTGTAGAGACTGTGTGCAGAGACGCCCAGACGGTCNGAAACTTCAGCGACGGAATAGCCGCGTTCCGTTATTTGACGGACGGCTTCTTCTTTAAATTCAGGTGTAAATCGTGGTGTGCCCATACGTTCCTCCTATGCTCAAAATATACGGTAGGATCGTCTACTGGCATAGGGGCAGTCCAAATATACGGTAGGATCGTCTACTGGCATAGGGGCAGTCCAGGACAAGTTCCGCCTCGTCTATCTCATCAGAAGCAGCGATACCCAGTTTATTGGCCAAAACCTGCTCGCCAGAGTCTTTTTCATACTGGCCTTCGCTGCCGGAGACGTCGTATCGGCTCATGAATACGCTCGGTGATGGTGACTGATTGAGATGAAATTATAACGTCCAGCGGGCATCACAACAATACACGTAAAATCAGATAGTTAATAAAGTGTAGGTTAAAGTGTGGTTTTTTTCGATAATCGAAAATTAATCTTTATTGATCAATATCAACACACCAATGCATCATCGGCGTGTGGCTACAAAATCCCTTGTCAGTAGACTCTTTCATNTTGAATTTACTCATTTTTATGGCTTTAGACGTACTCAAGTGGCCCCATCTGAACCCGGTTAAACCCATCTAAATCCGAAAATTTGTATGCCATGTTGTATTNTGGCGACTATCCAGAATACAACATGGCACTTCTGGTATACATGAGGCAACANCCGCGAAGATGATTCTGAGTCAATCCACAATATTCAATCAGTTGTCGATAGAGCCAAAACCGGGGTGAGATTCAGATGGACGAGTTGTGTATGCGCCTGACATTTCTGGTAAGCCTTATCTTATCACTGACAACCACCGCGATTCACCCGTTGGATTGGTGTTAAATTCAGTGTGCCATTACACCTTGAGAACAGGGTGCTAAGAGACGCAATCGAAAAAAACGTTGAAAGTTGCCGCAAAGCGGGTGCGCAGGGGGCGGGATCGCATTGCTGTTCACCGCGGTTATCCACTGATATTACGTATGGAAAGCGACCCGGGAGTTCATTTAACTGGCGCTGGAGTTTATTAAGCCCGGAAAGCCGGCGCAGAGTGCGTTTATTGCACGCTTTAACCGAACGTGCCGAACGGATGTGCTGAATTTTTACCCGCTCAGGACGTTGAATCAGGTGCGCGAAATCACAGGGAAAGGGCTGGGGAAATGTTACTGTATACGTCCGCATGCGTTTCTGAAAATTTGATACCGGAACTGCAAAAGTGCACGAAACTAAAATGGGTGATTTTACCCGTTAATGCTAACAAATTTACGATCATTCTTTAATTCAAAGAGAGGTTACAACTATTAACCAGGCATGGTTAGAACAAATCATCATTAAGGAAGTTAAGAACAATAAGAATAAATATTTAGAATTGCGTTTGGCTTTGTGTTAAAAATTAACGAATTATAGTTTGAGTACTCCTGTCGAGAAGTTTGCTTAAGTTTAAGTGAATGCTGTTGCAATTCAGTTTGTATTTTCATTTATTGTCAGTGAGAGAAAAGAACTGTAAAAAAAGAGTGCTAGGTGAATTTATGTGTAAAATCACGGCCCTGTGGCTGATAACTCACGGCAACAAATTGACTGCCGCATAGCGCCCTGATAGTTGAATAACCCTTAAACAACCTGTTTTTGATAACCTGTTTTTATTTAGAGGCTCTATGTTTACCCAAGTAAATCGTTACACGTTATTGTGTCTTTTCTGTTTTTCTGCCGTGTTCTTCCCCCCGGCCAACGCGGCTTCTTACAAAGAGAACGATCAATATTTTGTTCAGGAAAAATCAGCGACGACCGTGCCTGATGTTGTGGAATTCTTTTCATTCTATTGCGGACCATGTTTTCAGTTTTCCCACACTTATAAAGTGACTGATGTGATTAGTGAAAATTTGCCTTCCGCTACCAGATTAACCAAATATCATGTCGGTCTTATGGGGCCGCTGGGGCATGAACTGACTGAAGCATGGTCAGTTGCTATGGTGCTGGGTATTGAACATAAAGTCGAAAAATTGCTTTTTGAGAAAATTCAGCAGGAACGCTCTGTCAATAGCGTTGCTGATATCATGAAGGTGTTTAGCTCAGTTGGTGTTGAGGCAGGTCAATATGAAAATACCCGCCGCAGCCTGCCTGTTCAGGCTTTGGTTAAGAAGCAGGATGATGCAGTCGAAACGTTGAATGTCACTTCGACTCCATCATTTTACGTTTCTGGCAAATACCGGGTCAACAATGCTGCCATCACCAGCACCAGCGCAGATGATTATGCTAAAGAATTTGCAGGTATCATTCGTTTTTTGCTTGAGAAACAACCCTGACCCGCAATGTAAGTCACTTTCTTAGCGTGTAGCCTCCTGCCTGCCATCCGTCTTAGTTTCACAATACACAACGGTGGTGGGAGGCAAACTGGTTACCCCTGCCATCATTTTCCTGACAATAACTCCTGACTATCTCGCTGATAACGCATATTATCCGGTACAGCTAAGCCGGAACCATCACCCCTTTTTTACTGACTGTGGTTTATCGGGCATTGTGGGAACCGGTTTATTGTTGATTAGCAATGTCTTTACTGCGTTGATTGCGCGGCTGAACATTGCCGGACGGCCTAAATCTTGGAGAAAATATGCGTAACTTGAAAGTGGTACTCTGTTCTGCTCTGTTCTCTGCGGCATTATCCTCTGTTTCCACCGCTTACGCGGAAGGCGATCGGGCTGTAGAGGCATCCGCACCTGAAGTGCAGACACCTGCTGTGCAAACCCCTGAAAGTCAGAACTCGCTGTCCCGGGCTGCGGATGAGCAAGCCCCGCTGGTTCAGAGTAATCCTGTAGATCCTTATGATGTGCAAACATTCTTCGCCGATTTTAAGCGCTTTGCCATTGGCGATGTCGTACCTGAACTCTATCGCACTAAGGAATATGAAGTTACTCAGTGGAATGTCAGGCACTTGCCTGCGCCAGAGGCGGATGATCACTGGACCTATATGGGGGGAACTTATGTGAAGATCGCTAACGCCGACGGCAAAATCCTCCAGGCCAAATCGGGCGAGATCTACTATAAGCACTGATAGCTGAACATCATCCTGATTCCGGGGGGGACTTAAGGTGCCGCTCGGCAGGGGATTACCCCTCTTACCCTGAGTTCCAATATTATGGAGATTGTTTTCGGTTCACTACTGATGTCTGACGGTGAAATGATTCATGGTTGCGCCTCTGACTCACCCTGATATGTTAATGAAATATCAATATTGGGGATATTGCGAGATTAAATGTCGCTATACGTAAATCCGCTTTAACTTATCGCTGACAATGTTCTACCATTTGTTCATCATCTTCTCTGAATGAAAAATGGACATCTGATGCGTTATCTGGCAGCGCTTATCCCCGTATTCGCTTTACTGGCTGCCTGTAGCAGTCAGCCGAAAGGGGGAACGGCTCAACCGCAGGGCAACCCGTTTAAAGGCCGTAGTACTTTTCTGCTGGAACCCTCACACAGTGGCACGGTAGTGGGCGGGGACTTTGCTAATAATCAGGCAGCTAATGCATTTGTTGATGAGATGGTGCGTAAGCACGGTTTTGACCGTGAGCAGCTCCATAGCGTGCTGGCGCAGGCCAAAAATCTCGACTGGGTAGTTCGCCTTATGGATCGCCAGGCGCCCAGTACGGCTAAAGGGCCGGGGGGGCCAAACGGTGCCTGGATCCGCTATCGCAGCAAATTTATCACCCCGGCAAACGTACAAAATGGTGTGGCATTCTGGAATCAATATCAGGATGAATTACAACGCGCCCGGCAGAAATATGGTGTCCCACCGGAAATCATCGTCGGGATTATCGGTGTAGAAACCCGCTGGGGACGCGTAATGGGTAAAACGCGTATCCTTGATGCGCTGGCCACGCTCTCTTTCAACTATCCGCGCCGCGCCCGGTATTTCAGCGGCGAGCTGGAAACCTTCCTGTTAATGGCGCGTGAAGAGGATGACGACCCGCTCGATCTGCGTGGTTCCTTCGCCGGGGCGATGGGATATGGTCAGTTTATGCCATCGGCGTTTAAGCAGTACGCCGTTGACTTTAACGGTGACGGACATATCAACCTGTGGGATCCGGTCGATGCAATAGGCAGCGTGGCGCACTACTTTCAGGCGCATGGGTGGCTGACAAACGGCACCGTGGCGGTAGAAGCCAGTGGTCAGGCGCCCGGCCTGGAAAGCGGCTTTAAAACTCGCTATAGGGTCTCTTCGCTGGCTGCTGCCGGACTTTCTCCTGATATTCAACTGGAGAAGAATCAACAGGTGAGCCTGCTGAAATTTGATATGGGTACCCGCTACCAATACTGGTACGGCTTGCCGAACTTCTACGCCATCACTCGCTACAACCACAGCAACCACTATGCGATGGCGGTTTGGCAGCTGGGCCTGGCGGTGCGTGATGCGCGCTAACCCCTGACGGAGTTTTGTGGCAATTCTCCAATTGTTACGGTGCAAAAAGGGTTGACTGAAAGTTTTGAAGCCACGCCGCAAATACATCCGCTTAAGCGCATTATTGCACGGAAAAGTGCTACTCTTTTGTTCTGAATTCATTGGCAAGAGGAGAGCGGCTTGACGGATAACAAACTAACTCAGTTGAGCTTGCGAATCGGCCAGCTATTGCTGGCGCGTGGCGCGAGTGTCACCACCGCTGAATCCTGCACCGGCGGTTGGATTGCCAAAGTGCTGACGGATGTTGCCGGTAGCTCCGCCTGGTTTCAACGAGGTTTCGTTACTTACAGTAACGACGCCAAGCAGCAGATGATTGGCGTGACGGAACAGTCGCTGACGCAGTTCGGTGCCGTAAGCGAACAGGTGGTGAGCGAGATGGCCCAGGGGGCGCTGCGAGAAGCCAATGTGCAGTATGCCATATCGGTCAGTGGTATTGCCGGTCCTGAAGGCGGCAGCGAAGAAAAACCGGTGGGCACGGTATGGTTTGGTTTCGCCTCTGCCAGTGGTGAAGTGTTGACGCTGGTGCGCTGTTTTAACGGCGACCGTGAAGCGGTTCGCCGGCAGGCAACGGGCTGGGCGCTGCAAACGTTGCATGACCACTTTCTCATAAATTAAACTTGATACTGTATGACTATACAGTATAATCAATGCATATTTTATCGAATAAGCAACGTTCGCGTGTGCTTTACCCGCATGATTAGGAGTAGAAATGGCTATCGATGACAACAAGCAAAAAGCACTGGCAGCAGCGCTGGGCCAGATTGAAAAGCAGTTTGGTAAGGGCTCCATCATGCGCCTGGGTGAAGACCGTACCATGGACGTGGAGACCATCTCTACCGGCTCTTTGTCGCTGGATATCGCGCTGGGTGCAGGTGGCCTGCCAATGGGGCGCATCGTTGAAATTTACGGCCCGGAGTCTTCAGGTAAAACCACCCTGACTTTGCAGGTGATTGCCGCCGCGCAGCGTAAAGGTAAGACCTGTGCGTTTATCGATGCCGAGCACGCGCTGGATCCGGTGTATGCCAAAAAACTGGGCGTGGACATTGATAATTTACTTTGCTCTCAGCCAGATACCGGTGAGCAAGCGTTGGAGATCTGTGATGCGCTGGCGCGTTCAGGGGCAGTAGATGTCATCATCGTTGACTCCGTCGCGGCGCTGACGCCAAAAGCAGAAATCGAAGGGGAAATCGGCGACTCTCACATGGGCCTTGCGGCGCGTATGATGAGCCAGGCAATGCGTAAGCTGGCCGGTAACCTGAAAAACTCCGGGACTTTGCTGATCTTTATCAACCAGATCCGTATGAAAATTGGTGTGATGTTCGGTAACCCGGAAACCACCACCGGCGGTAATGCGCTGAAGTTTTACGCATCTGTCCGTCTGGATATTCGCCGTATCGGCGCCATTAAAGAGGGCGACGAAGTGGTGGGCAGCGAAACCCGCGTTAAAGTGGTAAAAAACAAAGTTGCCGCGCCGTTTAAGCAGGCTGAATTCCAGATTATGTACGGTGAAGGAATTAACATTCACGGTGAACTGGTCGATCTGGGCGTTAAGCACAAGCTGATTGAAAAAGCAGGTGCATGGTATAGCTATAACGGCGACAAAATTGGACAAGGTAAAGCTAACGCGGGCAACTTCCTAAAGGAAAACCCGGCCATTGCCAACGAAATCGATGCCAAATTGCGCGCCATGCTGCTGGGTAACCAAGACGACAAGCCTGATTTCGTCCCGGCTGCGCATGAAGTGGACGCGGAAAGCGAAGCTAACGAAAGCCTCTGATTCCTGTGGGCGCCCTTCTTTTTTGGGCGCTCAATGCTGCTGGTATAAATGCTGCGGGCATAACAGGTTGATGCGTGTTGAAAGGAGGCAGCCGGATTGCCTCCTTTTATCATTTAAGAACTCCCCACCCCAAACAACCGATAAATCTGCTTATCCTAACCACTTTTTATGCGATTTTTACTCGCATGCATCGCCACCAAACGCTACCCTTAATTTCCCGTTTCATTCATTAAAAATTCGTGGGCGCCGCTATGTCAGATACCACTGAACGAACCCAGTATGCGAAACTGCTGGAACGTGCAATGCGTATTCTCGCGATGCGCGATCATAGCGAAGCAGAGTTCCGCCGTAAGTTGGTTCAATCTAGTGAGCGCGCAGCGCGATTCAACAATAGTGAACATCAGCCTGAACCACTGAGCGCGGAACAGATCGATCGGGTTGTCGACTGGTGCTATCAGCACAGCTGGCTGGATGATGCGCGCTTCGCTGAACGCTATGTCGCTGGGCGAGGCCGCAAAAGCTACGGGCCGCAGCGCATCCGCCAGGAGCTGGGACAGAAGGGCGTTGTGAAAAGTTTGATTGATGAAGTACTGTTTAACGCCGAAATCGACTGGCAGAGTCAGGCTTTTGCGCTGGCCGAACGCAAGTTCGGACATCCCTTTCCAACGGAGTGGAACCAAAAAGCCAAAGTGCAACGCTATTTGATGACTAAAGGCTTTTTTATGGAAGATATTCGGGCAATATTCGAGAATTTTGATGATTGACCATCGATCCGATTTTACTTCCCCCTGAAGAAAATTTATCTTATCTCTCACTTTTTGTTCGTGTGTCATTGCAGGCCGGGCAACAGCGCCGTAGTCAGACCCACGAAATATTCGTTAGCGTTATTCAGGACAAATATGAGCAAGAGCACTGCGGAGATTCGTCAAGCGTTTCTCGACTTTTTCCAGAGCAAGGGACATCAGGTTGTAGCCAGTAGCTCCCTCGTTCCTCACAATGACCCGACGCTGCTGTTTACCAATGCCGGGATGAACCAGTTTAAAGACGTTTTCCTCGGTCAGGATAAGCGCAACTATTCACGCGCTACCAGTTCGCAGCGTTGCGTACGCGCAGGTGGTAAACACAATGACCTTGAAAATGTGGGTTATACCGCTCGCCATCACACCTTCTTCGAGATGCTTGGCAACTTCAGTTTTGGTGATTACTTCAAGCGTGAAGCCATTGCTTTTGCCTGGGAACTGCTGACCAGTTCCCAATGGTTTGGCCTGCCGAAAGAAAAATTATGGGTTACCGTTTACGAGACCGATGACGAAGCCTTTGATATCTGGGAAAAAGAGATCGGCGTGCCGCGTGAACGCATCATTCGTATCGGCGACAACAAAGGCAGCGCTTACGCTTCTGACAACTTCTGGCAAATGGGCGATACCGGTCCCTGCGGCCCGTGCTCGGAGATCTTCTTCGACCACGGCGACCATATCTGGGGCGGCCCGCCAGGCAGCCCGGAAGAAGACGGTGACCGTTACATCGAGATCTGGAACATTGTCTTTATGCAGTTCAACCGTCAGCCTGACGGAACCATGTTGCCGCTGCCAAAACCTTCTGTCGATACCGGAATGGGCCTTGAGCGCATCACTGCCGTGCTGCAGCATGTTAATTCTAACTATGAAATCGACCTGTTCGCCCAGCTGATTAAATCAGTGGCACAGTTAACAGGTGCAACGGACCTCAGTAACAAATCACTGCGCGTTATTGCTGACCATATCCGTTCCTGCGCTTTCCTTATTGCGGATGGCGTTATCCCATCCAATGAAAATCGCGGCTATGTGTTGCGTCGTATTATTCGCCGTGCGGTACGTCATGGCAACATGCTGGGCGCAGAAGGAACCTTCTTCTACAAGCTGGTTGCTCCGCTGATTGCCGTCATGGGCGCGGCCGGTGATGACCTGAAAAGCCAGCAGGCACAGGTTGAACAGGTGCTTAAAACCGAAGAAGAGCAGTTTGCAAAAACGCTGGAGCGCGGTCTTGCGTTGCTTGATGAAGAGCTTGAAAACCTACAGAGCGATACGCTGGATGGTGAAACCGTATTCCGCTTATATGACACTTTCGGTTTCCCGGCCGACTTGACCGCAGATGTTTGCCGTGAGCGTAATCTGAAAATTGATGAAGCAGGATTCGAGCGTGCGATGGAGCAACAGCGTCAGCGTGCGCGTGATGCCAGTGGTTTTGGCTGCGATTACAATAATGTGATCCACATCGATCAGGCATCAGAATTCAAAGGTTACCAGCAGTTGCAACTTAACGCTGCGATTACTGCCATCTTCGTTGACGGGCAGGCTGCTGACACCATCAGTGCCGGTCGGGAAGGGGTTATCGTGCTTGATGCCACGCCGTTCTATGCCGAATCAGGTGGTCAGGTTGGCGACACCGGTGAGCTACAAGGCAACAGTGCCAGTTTGATCGTCAGTAACACCCAGAAATACGCTCAGGCGATTGGTCATAGCGGTAAGCTCGCTACTGGCGAGCTGCGTGTCGGCGAGCGCGTGGCGGCACAGGTTGACGAGGCGCGTCGTGCGCGGATCCGTCTCAACCATTCTGCAACCCATCTGCTTCACGCCGCTTTACGCCAGGTTCTTGGTCAGCATGTGTCGCAGAAAGGTTCGCTGGTCAATGATAAATATCTGCGTTTTGATTTCTCGCATTTCGAAGCCATGACGCAGCAGGAAATTCGTCAGGTAGAAGAGATCGTCAATGCTCAGATCCGCCGCAACTTGCCGATTGAAACCAATATTATGGAATTAGAAGCGGCGAAAGCTCATGGTGCCATGGCGCTGTTCGGTGAGAAGTATGATGACCATGTGCGTGTACTCAGCATGGGCGATTTTTCGACTGAACTGTGCGGCGGCACACATGCCACCCGCACCGGCGATATTGGCCTGTTCCGTATCACCTCTGAATCGGGAACGGCGGCGGGTGTACGGCGCATCGAAGCCGTTACCGGTGAAGGTGCGCTGGCGCAGCTGTATAGCCAGAATCAACAGCTGGCAGATATTTCTCATCTGGTGAAAGCCAATCACAGCAATCTGAGTGAAAAAGTTCGTGCGCTGATTGACCACGCGCGCGCGCTTGAAAAGCAGTTGCAGCAGTTGAAAGATCAGCAGGCTGCGCAAGAAAGTGCATCCCTTAGCAGTAAAGCCATTGCGGTAAAAGGCACTAAACTGCTGGTTAGCGAACTGAGTGATGTCGAGCCTAAAATGCTGCGCACGATGGTAGACGACCTGAAAAATCAGCTTGGCTCGGCGATTATTGTATTGGCAACCGTTGCCGACGGCAAAGTCTCACTGATTGCCGGGGTAACTAAGGATCTGACCGACCGTATAAAAGCCGGTGAGCTGGTGGGCGAACTTGCTCAAAAAGTTGGCGGTAAGGGTGGTGGTCGCCCTGATATGGCTCAGGCAGGCGGTACGGATGCAATGGCTTTGCCGGCTGCATTGGCCGGCGTTGAGTTATGGGTTGCGGCAAAACTGTCATAGTTACCCAAAACAATTTGAGCCAGAGGAAGATGGCAAGGTCGTTAAGCCCGATGAACTTATGGATTTCAGTGATTTGGCTTAACTCAACCCTACCCGGAGCAGATTCAGTCCCTGTGATGTGGCTGTCAATGCAGGCAACGTGCCTGTGGCGTCAAATATGGCGGAAAAAACGTATCGCAAAGAGGTGTAATGAGGGAAAAGCTCTGGTGCTTACTCCCGACAATGCGCCCCTGCAATCATAAAGTCGGGTTGATGATGTGGTTTTCGGCTAAACTGAACATTAGCGGAATGAATTGGTAGTCAGGTGCACGACGAGTGTATTTGCCTTATCCAGCGTTTAGCGTTATATGATGGATAATGCCGGGACGCAGTGAACCCGACTCTTTTAATCTTTCAAGGAGCAAAGAATGCTTATTCTAACTCGTCGAGTTGGTGAGACCCTCATGATCGGTGATGAGGTGACTGTAACTGTGCTGGGAGTCAAAGGTAACCAGGTACGTATTGGAGTGAATGCCCCTAAAGAAGTTTCGGTGCATCGCGAAGAGATCTATCAGCGCATTCAGGCCGAAAAAACGCAGCAAACGAGTTACTAACGCATCCAGCGCCTCGCTCTTCGTAGCGAGGCGCTATCGTTTCTCTGCTTTATCTTCAGCACTTCTCCCCGCTTTTCTCTTTTAGTTAACCCATTTTCCGTCAGTTTTTTTCCATTGAGCCAGTGTAAGCGCAGCCTGGTCGATGGCAAGACAGGTGCATTCTTTGTTGAAAAATCACTCTTTTTGCCGTCAAAATACCCACATTGCGTGGCATTTGTGCAATCAAACACGGCCGGCAAAAAAAGCGGGAGAAATTGTTTGACTTACAACGCCCAGAAAGTAATATGTGCGCCACGCAGTGCCGATGAGCAGTCAGAACGCTTGGAAGCACAACTCGAAAGAGTGCTAGTGGTGAGGTGGCCGAGAGGCTGAAGGCGCTCCCCTGCTAAGGGAGTATGCGGTCAAAAGCTGCATCCGGGGTTCGAATCCCCGCCTCACCGCCATTTTGCATCCATAGCTCAGCTGGATAGAGTACTCGGCTACGAACCGAGCGGTCGGAGGTTCGAATCCTCCTGGATGCACCATATTNTGCAATACCGGAAGTAACCTTGGGTTGGCATGCTTGAGAAGTCGTCACAGCCAGCACTTAAGGAGGATAATAGTGCTTTAGCAACCGCCCGTCAGGGTGAGGCAGAGCCGAATAATCCTCCTGGATGCAACCTGTTACTAAAGCTGCTTACAGCGGCTTTATTTTTGAGTAGTGCTGGTGTGGAATTAGCATTCTGCATCGCGATGAACTGTTAGCACACTGCGTTATACAAGAATTAAATATGCATCCATAGCTCAGCTGGATAGAGTACTCGGCTACGAACCGAGCGGTCGGAGGTTCGAATCCTCCTGGATGCACCATTATTAAGTCACTTCTCAGCTTTGCGCTTTACTCCTCACCGTATTTATTCAATGCATCCATAGCTCAGCTGGATAGAGTACTCGGCTACGAACCGAGCGGTCGGAGGTTCGAATCCTCCTGGATGCACCATATTNTGCAATACCGGAAGTAACCTTGGGTTGGCATGCTTGAGAAGCCGTCACAACCAGCACTAAGGTGGATAACGTTGCTTCAGTAATGGCTCGCCACGGTGAGTCGAAGCCGAATCACTCCCCTTGCATAGCAATATCACCCGCAGTAGCCCAATTTTTTCCACGGCGCCCGGTTAAACGGTTGAAGTTCGACATCATTCTTCACTGACAAACTTATTCCGTAGCACTTATCTGATGCCATCGTCTTTATCACGTCAAAACTCTGCCGCTTTACGCTCAAAGCGACAATCATACTGCTTTTAAGCTAAAGTAATCATTCCGCTATCAGGATGGACACAACAATGTACGATGACTACGATGGCTTGATCTTCGATATGGATGGCACCATTCTCAACACTGAGCCAACGCACCTTAAGGCCTGGCGGCAGGTGCTGGTGCAACACGGTTTGGTCTTTGATGAAAAGGCTCTTATCGGCCTGAGTGGCTCCCCGGCCTGGCGAATCGCACAGGTTATCATTATCCATAACCAAAGCGATCTCGATCCTAACCCGCTGGCTGCTGAAAAAACGCAATTATTGAAAACCATGCTGTTTGACACCGTACAGCCACTGCCGCTTATTGAAGTGGTGAAAGCTTACAAGGGACGTCGACCCATGGCTGTCGGGACCGGTAGTGAGAATGCAATGGCGGTTGCGCTGTTGCAGCACCTGAATTTGCACAATTATTTCGATGCTATCGTCGGAGCAGATGATGTTAAACGTCATAAGCCTGAACCTGATACATTTCTGCGCTGCGCCGAATTAATTGGCGTTCCTGCTGCGCGCTGTGTGGTGTTCGAAGACGCAGACTTTGGCTTACAGGCGGCACGCGCTGCAGGAATGGATGCGGTGGATGTCAGACGACTGTGAGTGAGTGGTTGTCTTATGTTTCGATGTTGACCAGTAGTTTCCTCAGTGCCACGCTATTGCCCGGTAGTTCGGAAGCATTGCTGGTCGGACTGGTGATGGCGGACAAAATTTCCGTCAGCGCGCTGGTGGTGACTGCTGCACTGGGTAATACCCTGGGAGGTTTAACCAGCATTGTGATTGGTCGATTGCTCCCGCTAAAAGATCAGGGACGACGGCATGATACGGCAGTGGCATGGCTGCGGCGTTTAGGGCCTGCAGCACTGGTTTTCAGTTGGTTACCGGTGATAGGTGACCTGCTATGCGTTGTTGCCGGCTGGATACGTTTTCCCTGGCTGCCGATGGTGATTTTTCTCACCATCGGTAAGACCTTGCGCTACATCGTGCTGGCGGCCGCAACACTTCAGGGCATGGAATGGTGGCATTGATTCGCTTTCAGGCGGCGCTACGATTAACATTATGCTTAACAATAATAAATTTTCTCTCTGCGGGAGGTCAATTTGATCCCGGATGTATCACAGGCGCTTTCATGGTTGGAAGCGCATCCTGACGCACTCAACGGCATCGGTCGCGGTATCGAGCGCGAAACACTGCGCGTCAGCCCCGATGGATTTCTGGCTACCACCGCTCACCCGGCTTCCCTTGGTTCGGCCTTAACGCATAAGTGGATAACCACGGACTTCGCGGAAGCGCTGTTGGAATTCATCACGCCGGTCGATCGGGATGTCGATCATCTGCTGGCATTTTTACGTGATATTCACCGTCATGTTGCCCGTGAGCTTGGCGAAGAGCGTATGTGGCCAATGAGCATGCCGTGCAGGGTACACCCCGAACAGGATATAGAACTGGCGCAATATGGCTCTTCAAACATCGGCCAGATGAAAACGCTGTATCGCCAGGGGCTAAAGAATCGCTATGGCGCGCTGATGCAGGTAATCTCCGGCGTGCACTACAATTTCTCTCTGCCGCTCTCTTTCTGGCAGGCATGGGCTGGCGTGAAAGACGCGGAAAGGGGTAAAGAAGCGATCTCTGCGGGTTATCTGCAACTGATACGTAATTATTATCGTTTCGGTTGGGTGATCCCTTACCTGTTCGGAGCTTCTCCGGCTATCTGTTCATCCTTTTTGCAGGGTAAAGAGAGCGCATTGCCGTTCGAGCGCAGCGATAAAGGCGTATTGTCACTGCCGTATGCAACCTCGCTGCGCCTCAGCGATCTCGGCTACACCAATAAATCGCAGAGTAGCCTGGATATTACTTTCAACCACCTGCCAGACTATATTGCAGGTCTGAAAGCGGCGATTAAAACCCCGTCAGCAGAGTTTGCGGCGATGGGGATAAAGGACAGTCATGGCGACTGGCTGCAACTGAATACCAACGTGCTGCAGATTGAAAATGAGCTGTATGCTCCCATCCGTCCTAAGCGCGTGACGCGTACCGGAGAAGCCCCTTCTGATGCGCTACAACGCGGCGGCATTGAATACATCGAGGTACGTTCACTGGATATCAATCCGTTCTCATCGACAGGCGTGGATGCCGATCAGGTTCGTTTCCTCGACCTGTTCCTTATCTGGTGTACGCTGGCGGATGCTCCGGAGATGGATCGTGCCGAGCTGGCCTGTACGCGTAATAACTGGAATCTGGTGATTGCTGAAGGGCGTAAGCCCGGTCTGACCCTCGGCATGGGCTACAGTGCAACACAGTATCCGCTGGTTGATGTGGGCAAAACGCTGTTTAACGATCTGCGTCGCATTGCGAAAACGCTGGATAGCCAGGGCGGCAATCAACATTATCAGCAGGTGTGTGACCGTCTGATTGCATCTTTTGATGAGCCGGATTTGACCTATTCCGCTCGTTTTCTGCAAACGCTTAAAGAGAACGGAATCGACGCGACCGGGCTGGCGCTGGCCGAGCAATATCGTGCCCAGCTGTGTGAAGAACCACTGGAAGTGTTGACCGGGCAGAGCTTTAGCGAGGAAGCGCGGCGTTCGCGGTTGAACCAGCAAGAAATTGAAGAAAGTGATACGCTTAGCCTTGAAGCCTTTTTGCAAGGCAAAAGCTAGCGCCAAAAGAAAAAGGCCACGTCACTGTGGCCTAAATTAACATCTCTGTTGTCAGGGATGAGATGATGATAACAAATACGCGTCTTTCATATATTCAGACGTCTGGCGATCGAGAAAGTTTCATCGCATCAAAAATAAATCAATTTTTTGAGGTAACCATATGCCATTACTGGATAGCTTTACCGTCGATCACACCATCATGGCTGCTCCTGCCGTGCGCGTAGCCAAGACTATGCAGACCCCTCATGGCGACACCATTACGGTTTTCGACCTGCGTTTCTGCCGTCCGAACAAGGAAGTGTTGCCTGAGCGCGGCATCCATACGCTGGAACACCTGTTCGCTGGCTTCATGCGCGATCACCTTAACGGTAACGGAGTAGAAATCATCGATATTTCTCCTATGGGATGCCGTACCGGTTTTTATATGAGTCTGATTGGCGTGCCGGACGAGCAGCGGGTAGCCCAGGCATGGAAAGCGGCAATGGGCGACGTGTTGAAAGTTGCCGAACAGCGTCAGATTCCCGAGCTGAATGAGTATCAGTGCGGTACTTATGAGATGCACTCGCTGGATGAAGCGCAGGATATCGCCCGTCATATCATTGAAAAGGACATTCGCGTTAACCGCAACGATGAGCTGGCGCTGCCAAAAGAGAAGCTGAAAGAGCTGCATATTTAGTCAGCGGTGAGAAGAGAAAAGGCGATCTTAATATGGTCGCCTTTTTACTGGGGCAAATCGGGCTATGAGCCGATTGACTCCTTCAGCGGTTTTTGTGGCGTAATACGCACCTGCTTAATCATATTATCCTGAACATCAAGAATATCCACCGCGTAGTGAGAGATATGTACGGTGGTCCCCGTTAACGGAATATCCTGAATTTCCTCCAGGATCATGCCGTTAATGGTACGGGCATCCGCTTCCGGCAGCGTCCAGTTAAATACCTTATTCAGTTCACGGATGTTAGCGCTACCTTCGATAAGCACCGAGCCGTCGTTTTGCGGCATCACCTCTTCTGCCAGCGTGGGCGACATCGAAGTGGTAAAGTCACCCACAATCTCTTCCAGAATATCTTCGATGGTGACCAGCCCTTTGACGTCGCCGTACTCATCAACTACCAGGCCGACTTTTTCTTTATTGCGCTGGAACTTCACCAGCTGAACGTTAAGCGGCGTACCTTCCGGCACATAGTAGATCTCATCCGCTGCGCGCAGCATGACCTCTTTGGTAAACTCTTTTTTCTCCGTCATCAGGCGATAGGCTTCGCGTACGCGTAGCATACTGATGGTGTCATCGAGCGAGTCCCGATATAGCACGATGCGGCCATGCGGCGAATGCGTCAGCTGGCGAACAATGGATTTCCAGTCATCGTTGATATTAATACCGACGATTTCGTTGCGCGGCACCATTATGTCGTCGACATTGACCTTCTCCAGATCCAGTACTGACAGCAGCATATCCTGGTTGCGGCGCGACATTAACGAACGTGATTCATAGACAATGGTGCGCAGTTCTTCCTTGCTCAAAGCGCCGCTGATAGCACCGTCACTGCTGATCCCCACCATGCGCATCAACATGCGCGTAATGATGTTCAACAGCCACACCAGCGGCATCATCACCACCTGAAGTGGCCCCAGTAGGACGCTGCTGGGGAAGGCAACCTTTTCCGGATAGAGCGCCGCAACGGTTTTCGGCAGGACTTCAGAAAAAACAAGTACCAGGAAGGTCAGTATGCCGGTAGCTATCGCTACGCCGGCGTCACCGTACAGGCGCATACCAACAATGGTTGCCAGCGCAGAGGCCAGAATATTCACCAGGTTGTTGCCAATCAATACCAGGCTGATAAGACGGTCAGGACGGCGCAGAAGTTTCTCAACACGGCGTGCGGCGCGGTTGCCGTTCTTAGCCTGATGACGCAGTTTGTAGCGGTTAAGCGTCATCATGCCGGTTTCGGAGCCGGAAAAGTACGCCGACACCAGAATCATAACGATCAGCGTAATAATCAGGGTAGTGGTTGAAACGTGTTCCACGAGCGGTCCTTGTGGTGAAATCAGGAGGTCAAAAAGTGCTGCAGCATGCGGCTACCGAAGTAAGACATCGTGAGCAAAAATGCGCCGCCACAGTTGAACCACACCACGCGGCGACCGCGCCAGCCTTCATGGTAGTGCCCCCACAGCAGCACGATATAGAGGAACCAGGCCGCGATTGACAGCACCGCTTTATCAATATTTTCTCGGCTGAACAGGTCATGCATAAAGAACAACCCGGTGCACAGCACCAGCGTCAGCAGCACAACGCCGATCTGAGTGATATGGAACATCTTACGTTCGATAGTCATCAACGGGGGGATATCGGTATTAAACGCCAGTTTCTTATTTTTCAGCAACCAGTCGATCCAGGCAAGCTGGAGCGCGTAAAGCGCGGCAATAATCAGGGTCGCATAAGCAAATAGCGCCAGGCCGATGTGCACCATCATGCCCGGTGTGGTTTCCAGATGCGTGATGAAAGCATTGGGGACAAATGTCGCGAACGCCAGGTTAATCAACGCAAAGCTGTAAACTATGGGCAGCAGGATCCAGCCTCGGTTACGTGAGGCGACAAGGGTCATGATAAAGCAGATAAGCAGGCTCACCAGTGAAGCGATATTCAACAGGCTGAGGTTTTGTCCGCCATTCAGAACAAAAATACGCTGTTCCAGCGCTACGGCATGGCACACCAGGGCAACGATGGCGGAGAGCACGGCCAGTCGCCGCCAGGTGCTGTTTTTACGCAGCAGGCTGGGGATGATCAGGGCGAGGCTGAATGAGTAGGCGAATAGCGCCAGAATCGCAATTACGGACATAGCTTTCGTCAGATACCGACCGGATAGGGAAAAAATCAGTATAGCGCCAGCGACGGCTGGCTCCAAACGATCTCATCGCATATGGCTGAGATCCCAGCGGGATCATGTTATAATCGGTAGAATTGTGTCGCCACGGCGGCCTCTCATTACGTTGAGCGAGAGACGATGTTTGATAATTTAACCGATAGACTATCGCAAACCCTGCGCAATATCAGCGGCCGTGGACGGCTAACAGAAGACAACATTAAAGACACGCTGCGCGAAGTGCGCATGGCGCTACTGGAAGCAGACGTTGCGCTGCCGGTGGTGCGTGACTTTATCGGGCGTGTTAAAGAACGCGCCGTTGGTCAGGAAGTGAACAAAAGCCTGACGCCGGGCCAGGAGTTCGTCAAGATCGTGAAAAACGAGCTGGTGGCGGCAATGGGTGAGGAGAACAACACGCTGAACCTGGCGGCACAGCCACCAGCGGTGGTTCTGATGGCGGGCCTGCAGGGGGCGGGTAAAACCACCAGCGTCGGTAAACTCGGTAAATTCCTGCGTGAAAAGCACAAGAAAAAAGTGCTGGTGGTGTCTGCCGACGTCTATCGCCCGGCGGCAATTAAACAGCTGGAAACGCTGGCGGAGCAGGTCGGGGTAGATTTTTGTCCGTCCGACCTGAGTCAGCGGCCGGTCGATATCGTTAAAAATGCATTACAGCAGGCGAAGCTGAAATTCTACGATGTGCTGCTGGTGGATACCGCCGGCCGACTGCACGTTGATGAAGCGATGATGGACGAGATCAAACAGGTTCACGCCGCGATTAACCCGGTAGAAACGCTGTTTGTTGTCGATGCCATGACCGGCCAGGATGCGGCCAATACCGCCAGGGCGTTTAACGAAGCGCTGCCGTTAACCGGTGTGGTTCTGACGAAAGTCGATGGTGACGCCCGTGGCGGTGCGGCGCTGTCGATTCGTCATATCACCGGTAAACCGATTAAGTTTATGGGGGTCGGTGAGAAAACCGAGGCCCTGGAACCCTTCTATCCTGACCGCATTGCTTCGCGTATTCTGGGCATGGGCGATATGCTGTCGCTGATCGAAGATATCGAAAGCAAAGTAGACCGCGCTCAGGCGGAAAAGCTGGCCAGCAAACTGAAGAAGGGTGACGGCTTTGACCTGAACGACTTCCTCGACCAGCTCAAGCAGATGCGTAATATGGGCGGTATGGCCAGCCTGATGGGTAAACTGCCGGGCATGGGGCAGCTGCCGGATAACGTTAAGTCGCAGATGGACGACAAAGTGCTGGTGCGCATGGAAGCGATGATCAACTCCATGACGCGCAAAGAGCGCCAAAAGCCGGAGATTATCAAAGGCTCGCGCAAGCGCCGCATTGCTGCCGGTTCTGGTATGCAGGTACAGGACGTTAACCGCTTGCTTAAGCAGTTCGACGATATGCAGCGCATGATGAAAAAGATGAAGAAAGGCGGTATGGCGAAAATGATGCGCGGCATGAAAGGTATGATGCCGCCGGGTTTCCCAGGTCGTTAAGCTGGCCGGAAAATGACTCGGGCGAATTAGATTGCTTTTTGCGCCAAAATGAGTAAAATTTTCGGGCTTTTTATATTGCATCCGGGCCCCGTTCCCTCAATGGGGCCCGGTTGTTTTATTAACTAAAGAGGATGTTATGGTAACAATTCGTTTGGCACGTCACGGCGCTAAAAAGCGTCCGTTCTATCAGGTAGTCGTCACCGACAGCCGTAATGCTCGCAACGGTCGCTTCATCGAGCGCGTTGGCTTCTTCAACCCGATCGCTTCTGGTCAGGCTGAGCCACTGCGTCTGGATCTGGACCGCATTGAGCACTGGGTTGGCCAGGGCGCTACGCTGTCCGATCGCGTTAACGCGCTGATCAAGCAAGCTAAGAAAGCAGCTTAATCTGTCACGGTGGTCAACATGAGCAAGCAACTCACCGCGCAGCCTCCCGCAACCCCGTTAATTCTGGGGAAGATGGGCTCTGCCTATGGTATTCGTGGTTGGCTCAAAGTGTTTTCCTCCACCGAAGACGCCGAAAGCATTTTTGACTATCAGCCGTGGTTTATTCAACGAGCGGGTCAATGGCAGCTTGTCGAGCTGGAAGGCTGGAAGCGCCACAATCAGGACATGATAATCAAAGTCAAAGGCATTGACGATCGTGATGCTGCGGGTCTGCTGACCAATTGCGAAATTGTCGTGGATTCAGAGCAACTGCCGGAGCTGGATAACGGCGACTATTACTGGAAAGACCTGATGGGCTGCCAGGTAGTCACTGTTGAAGGTTATGAGCTGGGTAAAGTCATCGATATGATGGAAACCGGTTCAAACGACGTTCTCGTCGTCAAGGCTAACCTGAAGGATGCGTTTGGTGCGCAGGAGCGGTTGATTCCGTTCCTCGATGAACAGGTTATCAAGAATGTCGATCTCACTACCCGCACCATCAAAGTAGATTGGGATCCTGGTTTTTGAGCTCCGAACAAAACGGTAATACTCCGGCGCAGAGTATGTGGATTGGCATAATCAGCCTGTTTCCTGACATGTTTCGCGCAATTACCGATTACGGAGTAACTGGCCGGGCAGTAAAAAATGGCCTGCTCAGCATTCAGAGCTGGAGTCCGCGTGACTTCACTCACGACCGCCATCGTACCGTAGATGAACGTCCTTACGGCGGTGGGCCGGGAATGCTAATGATGGTTCAACCCTTACGGGATGCCATCCACGCAGCAAAAGCGGCGGCAGGGGAAGGCGCTAAGGTGATTTATCTGTCACCTCAGGGGCGTAAACTCGATCAGAACGGGGTTTGCGAACTGGCGACCAACCAGAAGTTGATTCTGGTTTGCGGTCGCTACGAAGGGATTGATGAGCGCGTAATCAAAACCGAAATCGATGAAGAGTGGTCGATTGGCGATTACGTCCTCAGCGGTGGTGAGCTGCCAGCAATGACGCTGATTGACTCGGTTTCCCGGTTTATACCGGGAGTTCTGGGAAAACAGGCATCGGCCGAGGAAGACTCTTTTTCTGACGGTTTGCTGGATTGCCCACACTATACCCGCCCTGAAGTGTTAGAAGGGATGGAGGTTCCGCCGGTTTTACTGTCGGGCAACCATGCTGATATTCGCCAATGGCGCCTGAAACAGTCGTTGGGCCGTACCTGGCTTAGAAGACCTGAACTTCTGGAAAACCTGGCTCTGACTGAAGAGCAAGCAAAGTTGCTGGCTGAGTTCCAACGGGAACACCACCAGGCAACAAAACGATGATACGGCTGGATTAATCCGCCTTAACTATCAGTTTACCCAGGATAAGAGATTTAATTATGAGCAACATTATTAAGCAGATTGAACAAGAACAGCTGAAACAGGACGTACCTTCATTCCGTCCGGGTGATTCCGTGGAAGTGAAAGTATGGGTCGTTGAAGGGGCTAAAAAGCGTCTGCAGGCATTCGAGGGCGTGGTTATCGCTATTCGTAACCGCGGTCTGCACTCTGCATTCACTGTTCGCAAAATTTCCAACGGCGAAGGTGTTGAGCGTGTCTTCCAGACTCACTCCCCGGTAATCGACAGCATCACTGTTAAACGTCGTGGTGCCGTGCGTAAAGCCAAACTGTACTACCTGCGTGAGCGTACTGGTAAGTCTGCACGTATCAAAGAGCGTCTGGGCTAAGGTATCGCTAACGCGACATCGACTAGTTAATAGCAAACAAGGGGCTGACCGTGAGGTTGGCCCCTTTTTTTGTTCTGGAAGCAACCGTCGGCATAAGTTATTTCCTGTCTGGATGCTTTCCCACTACGGATATTGGTTAGTAAAATAAATAGTTCTTCCAAGAGGATTTGCAATGAATAAAGATTATTGCATCTGACAAAGTCTTTATTATTAGAATATGATTGTTTTTTTATATTTCATTTATTTTTTTTGATTTATTGTTTAATGCCTTACAATTAATTCTAATGAACTATATGCCTCTTGACCCTATTAAATTAACAAATGAAGGAAGTATTTTAACCCAGTCTACAGGAAGAAAAAGTTATGCTTCAGCCACTGCTAGTAAGACGTTTGTAGGAAATATAATGAATGTCGATAATAGTCCTCAAGACATGGGGGGGGCTACAAGTCGCAAAGATAATGCTTTTCGACATGATCTGTTAGTTGAAACAGTCACCCATGCTCAAAAACCAACTATTGGTGAGAAAGGGGAAAATACTCCAACTCGGTTTGTTCATCGTCTGGAACTTGGTTCATTCATTGTAGGAAATATTCTAAGTCATGAACGCACACACAATTTGTCAAACTCATCCACCAAAGAAGCTAAAATTTTGGATATTGGTCAAAAAATTGATAATTTTTTAAATTGTAAACAATATGCTGAGGTCGAAAGCCTACTTAATGGTCATGAAAAAAAGTCTGGGTTCGAATGGGCTTACGCCAAATTGTTGAAGGAGTATGCTTATTCAGGAGACGTTGAGCGTGCAGAACTAACATTTGAAAAACTTAGACAAATAGCAAATGTGACTACGCCCAACTGTAACTCTATGATGCGTGGTTACTCCACCGTAGGTGACCATGAAATGGCGGAAAAATTATTAGCCAGAATGTATGTGGGCGATTTAAAAACAGACAAAATAAAACCTGACAACAAGACTTACGAGTGTTTGATTTATGCTTATCTCTACAGTCCCTCATTGTATCCATGGAATAAATTGGCAGGTGCAGAATATGCACTGAGCAGAGCGTATAGTGAAGATTTGCGTCCTGAAAATGGGGTATTGATTTCATTATTGAAAGACTGTCAAAATAACAATAATAAAGAAGTCGCGAAGAAGATACTGAGTTATATGCCAAAAGACGTCTTTAGTTCTCTGTTAATTCAGATCAAAAATCCGCGACTTAAAAATTTCATCATGCAGGTTCAGGCTGACTCGTAGATAATCTAGTTTGATCTCCGATATTAAGGGCTATTCCAGTGTCACTCCCCTTTGACGAGCTGGCTGATGTTAAGGTTGATTCACACTGCCTTTATTTATAAAAATCATCACCCTAATTCTGTTAGTCTTCTTCCGCGTGGGGAACTAACAGGCTTACATAAGCTGCCAGGCCGGGCAGCTGTTGTCTTGTTAGTTCCACTGGGTGGCGGTAACAGCTCATTACGCAACGCGGCACGTTCGAACAGGTATAAGTGTGGCAGTGGCAAACCGGTGACCCTTCGAATCCATTGCACACGCTCAGGCACAGCGGGAATGATTTAAGATTGATTGATTCGTCCTGGTGCTGGACAAATATCGTGGCGAACCGTAGATGTCCGCTGAACATGCGAATGGATAACGCTCCCGAAGGGGTATCGTTGACGCCAGCACAATAGGCTGAAGAGAACGGCATAATGCTGAAATTTATTAAGCCGGGGTTGCCGATACAGAACTCGTATATCGAGCGGTTTAGCGAAAGTACCGGGCAGAAATATTGGATATTTATCCGTTCAGTACAGTGAGTGAAGTCCGGTAAATCATCGGCGCTGGCTGAAAGAATAAGATAGTGAACGGCTGCATGGGGTTATGAATATCCTGATGCCGGAAGAGTACCGACTGATTGTTGAAAATCCGGAACTCTCTAAAAGCATTTTAAACTAAAATCTGTGTGTTTAAAATAGTATTTGACAAATTCACAGTTATTATCAGAAGATTGTTATTTTATAGTATATTTATTTTTTTTGGTTTATTTTCAAAAGCCTGATAATTAAATTTGAGTTGCCTATATGCCTGTTTTAGATGCTAAAGTAGAAAGTAGGAGAAAGAACCCGCCTTATATTGCTGTTATAAGAGGTGATGTTGTAGTTTCGGTCGCTGGAAGTGCTTTAAAAAAGATCAGCCATGTTAAAAATAGTCGTCAAGAAATTGCGGTAAGTGAAAGTCAGAATGGTAATGTTCAGATAAAAAATAGGACAGTTCCATTAGCTGTGAATTCGCAAATTTTGCAAGAAATGTTAGCTAATCTGGATAATCTTTCACCTTATGTAACTGACAGGGAAACTGACTCTACCGTCGTTTCTGACAGGAAGCATTCAGGTAATATAAATGATGCTCGCCAACGCCATCCNTCGAACCCATCAACCGATAATATGCCAGCTAAGCCTGTTAGTCGCCTGACTTATGCTAAAGTCGTGTCTGATGATAAGCATTCAGGTAATATAAATGATGCTCGCCAACGCCATCCNTCGAACCCATCAACCGATAATATGCCAGCTAAGCCTGTTAGTAGCCTGACTTATGCTACAGCCGTGTCTAAAGGGAAGCATTCAGATAATATAAAAGATGCTCGCCAACAAAATCAATCAAAACAATCAACAGATAGCATGCCAGCTCAGCCTGCTTGGAAAAATTCGAGTAATGTAAAGAATTTTCACCATAACAATTCTTTATCATCATCAATTAAAGGCGATCAAAAAAGGCCTGAAATTGAACAAATGTATGGTTTAATTGCCGAGGGAGATTATGAAGGGGTCGAAAAGATGCTTAAGAAATCTGGAAAAAATAATGCTCACTCCTTACCGATTTACTTCAAATTGCTGTGCCGTTATGTTGAGCTTAAATTAATTTATAAGGCAGAGAGAATATTCGTTGAAATTTTAAAAGCTAAAATACTTGACCCGGTTGAAAGAGCTTTGACTCATCTTCGGGTTTATTCCAAAATGATACATGGATATTGTTTAGTGGGTGATTTAGCAAAGGCAGAAGTTCTACTGGATAAAATGATTTACAACGCGGAATACAGTCCTGATGTCCTGTCCTTTGAGTCGATTTTTCAAGGGTGTGCTTTTTCTAAAGACTCAAAAGAAAATCAAGAAAGAGCCGAAAGGTTATGGTTAAAAATGAAGGATCTCGGAATCTTCCCTACGAAAAAAATCATCGACTTCCGGATTCTTATCCTCGCCAGAGCTGGTAATATCAAAGAGGTGAAGAACCTGCTAAATATTATGAATATAGAATATAAGGTTGCTCCTGATGCCGAAAGCTATGAAGTGTTAATTGATGGTTATATTCAAGGTCGCCACATAGATGAGGCGAAAAAAGCATTTTCCATAATGAAGGAGCAGATAAATATTCCTCCTACGACCGAAATATATAACCTGCTGCGGAGATATTATGTTAATTCAAATAACACCAAGGAAGCAGATGCGTTGAGAATAAAAATGGAAGTTAACGGATTAAAACCAGATGAGCATACCTATGAAATAGATATGCGTAGGCATATCCAAAAAAATCACATAGATGAAAATAAAATAATTAAAATAATGAGAGATATGTCGAAAAATGGGGTTGAACCGAAGACATTACACTATAATGTGCTGATGAAAGCCCTTGTCATGAAAGGTAAAGCGCAGAAGAAACCCCATGTCAAAAATGTTTATTTCAATAAAGCAAAACAATTAAAGCGGAAAATGGATGAAAAAGAAGAAACTTTGCCTGACATCCATACCTGCACGCACATGTTAGAATGCATTTATAGTGAGGAAGGCCTGGCAGCGGCAGAGGAAGCGCTGCCCAACATGATGGTTGAATACGGAGTTGTTCGTGATGCTGCAATTGAACATTCGATGCTGAGATACTATAGCCATGTCGGTGAATGGATGAAAGCAGAGGAGCAGGAGAAAAAAATCGCTAAGCTTCATCGTCTTAATGAAGAAACCTACTTGTCATTGATACGAAGCTATATCCCTCACGGTAAAACAGAAAAAGCCAATCAGGCGCTATCCAGAATGAAGGCGTTAGGTCTCATCCCTGATATAAAGCACTATAATTCGTTGATGAGATGCTACAGCAATCCACCTAGGGGTATGGAAGAAAAATTACTCGCCAGAATGCTGTCCGGCGATTTAAAAGAAGCAGGAATAAAGCCTGATCGCGAAACTTACGGGAATTTGTGTAAAGACTATATGCGATTTGGATTTTTTAAAGAATCAGAAAGCGTAATGATAAGTGCATGTCGTCAGAAACTTTTTCCTAATGATAGGACATTCTTTATAATTATGAGTAATTGCAGAATAAATAACCTCGAATCCATAGCAAGTAATATACTTAATAATATGCCAAAAGAGCTTATTACTTCTCTGGTAGAAAAGACAGAGACAAAATCACTTAGAGATTTTATCATAAAGGCGTCTGGCTGACGCAAAGAAAATCCTGCCGGCTCGCTGATATTAAGGGTTATTCCACTGCAACTCCCCTCCGCGTGGGGAACTAACAGGGTTACATAAGCTGCCAGCCAAGCTGGCTTTTGCCGCCGCGCATACCCACAGCTAAAATCAACGGCACCTTCTTCTGTCACCATACAGAGCTGTGTGCCAGGCCGGGCAGCTGTTGTCTTGTTATTGACCTGCTAACGCCTTTATCAAGCATACTGGGGTTTTTAAAGGCAGGAGCTAAGAGGGTTGCCATTTCACATGAGTCATGTCTGGCAGAGTAATCAGTGACAAATCAAACAGCACTTGTTTCAAAGTTAACCTCTTTCAGTGTCAATGTGATGTCTTGCACTCGTCGACCTAATCGCTTTGCCGGGCAGCGCGCAGCAGTTCCACTACCAGCGGTGACAGCTCGTTACGCAGCGCGGCACGTTCAGACTGGAACAGCGTGGCAGCATAAAAGCGGTGGCCCGGCAGCTCCATCGCCCGTACATCGCCATCACCATCGTGGGCGCTCAGGCGCAGCGGATATGATTTCAGGTCGGCGACAAAATCAGGATTGACGCCAAAGTTACAGTGGTAGCCTTCCGTTATCTCCGTCTTGCCGTAGGCCTGTGCCAACAGCGTGCCCGGCTCAATTACGATATCCCCGGTTTTCTCCACCAGAGAACAGCTTAATGGGGCAATCACCAGCCGCCCAGTGCTGTCAGTTTCGGCATGGCCGGCATCACTCCAGCCCATAACGTTGCGCGCATACTCAACGATAGCGTACTGGAACCCGCCGCAGGAGCCGAGGAAAGCCACGTTGTTTTCACGCGCCAAGGTGATAGTCAGAAAAGCGCCGTCGTCATTGATATAGGGGCTGCCTGGCACCAGCCAGATAGCATCATATTCACGTAGCTGGCTACGATCGGTGATGCTGGCAGTTGGCAACCACTGTGGGCTGACGTCAATATCAAGGGATTGAGCGGCAAGCATTATCGCCTTTGGAATGGCCTGATGCGCAATGGCATCGGCACGGTAATCACCAACCAGAGCTAAACGAACAGGGGGCATTTGCGTGTTCCATCCAGGTAAAAAAATATATTAGTGAAGGACTCAGACGCTGGCAAGCGGGCCAAACCCTTCATATGATGGCGATCTGTCTTTTACCAGGAGAAGAACATGACGCAGCACATTAATGAATTTGGCCAGCCTGTCGGTGCACCATTGCCTGACTGGAAGGCTGTCTCTCAGCCAGCAGCAAAAGTGATAAACGGACGCTACTGCTGGCTGGAGCCGCTGGACAACGTGCGGCACGGGGACGAGCTTTTTGCGGCTTATGCCTCTGCGCCCGATGACAGTGACTGGACGTACCTCACGGAAGATCGCCCTTCTTCACTGGCGGCATTTCACATCTGGCTCCGACAACGGGCGGAGGAAAAAGGCTTTGTGACCTTCACTGTTGTTTGCGCGCAGCGCAATAAGCCGGTTGGGCTGGTATCTTATTTACGTATCGACCAGGCCAACG
Source organism: Erwinia pyrifoliae DSM 12163 (assembly GCF_000026985.1). NCBI lineage: Bacteria > Pseudomonadati > Pseudomonadota > Gammaproteobacteria > Enterobacterales > Erwiniaceae > Erwinia > Erwinia pyrifoliae. The sequence goes on along the minus strand of NC_017390.1, from coordinate 3,046,396 downwards.
GTTCGCTGAAGATTGGCGGTGTTACCTGGTCACCATTGATGAAGCGTACGGTGATCGGTACTGAATCCTTATGGTTAATGATAGCGAACGCCTTCGCGCTGGGTTATCGCCGCTGTGAGTGGAAGTGCGACTCTCTGAATACTCCATCGCGCAATGCGGCGCTGCGCCTGGGCTTCACCTATGAAGGAACCTTCCGCCAGATGATGACGCGTAAAAATCGTTCGCGTGATTCTGACTGGTTCTCAATCATTGACGATGAGTGGCCAGCGCTGGATAACGTCTTGCGCCACTGGCTGTCGGCGGAAAATATTGATGAGTCCGGGCATCAGCGTGCCTCATTAAGTATGTTGATGCGCTCAAAACGCGGGTAAACAGCGATATTGCCCGACCTGCTGGCTAACACCATCGGGCCGAAACGGGTCGTAATCAGCTTGGCTGCCACTCGGATTGCCACCGTGCAATAACGTTTTTAAAAGGGCGTAACGCTAAATTCAATGGGTCTTCAAAAATGACGCAAAGAGGTGAAAAGCACCCATTACAAAATCGTATATCAGATGAGACGTAGTGGTCTGAATATACTGTGAAAATCACCGGTGTTTTGGATGTTACATCCTTTATGTAATTTTTAATTTACATATTTTTTAAGTGGATTGTATGTAATAATATGATTATTAACGTATTTATACAGTTATCTATTTACCTGTTTTTTATTATGGTAATTAATGTGTACACCTTGCGTTGTTTTATGTACTTATTCTGGTACAGTTACGTTTAACCTTTTAAGGATCCCATTAAAACGAATTATCAGGATAACGATCATGCAAAAAGATGCGCTCAACAATGTCCACATCGCTGACGAACAGGTTTTGATCACCCCGGAAGCATTGAAAAAGCAGTACCCGCTGAACAAGATGCTGGAAGGTCAGATTACCGCTTCGCGTCGGGTGATCTCTGACATTATCAGCGGTAAAGATCATCGTTTACTGGTGGTGTGCGGGCCGTGCTCCATTCACGATCCTGAAGCAGCGCTGGCCTACGCACGCGATCTGAAAAAGCTGGCCGATCGGGTTGGCGACAGGCTCTACATTGTGATGCGTGTCTACTTCGAAAAGCCGCGTACCACCGTAGGCTGGAAAGGGTTGATCAACGATCCGCATATGGATAACACCTTCGATATGGAAGCTGGGCTGCACATTGGCCGCAAGCTGCTGCTGAACCTGGTAGAGATCGGGCTGCCTCTGGCAACCGAAGCGCTGGATCCTAACAGCCCGCAGTATCTGGGCGATCTGTTCAGCTGGTCTGCCATAGGTGCGCGTACTACCGAGTCGCAAACGCACCGCGAAATGGCCTCTGGCCTGTCGATGCCGGTAGGATTCAAAAATGGGACTGATGGCAGCCTCGCTACGGCGATCAACGCCATGCGTGCTGCGGCACAACCGCACCGTTTTGTTGGGATCAACCAGGCGGGGCAGGTCTGCCTGCTGCAAACCCAGGGCAACCCGGACGGGCATGTGATCCTGCGCGGCGGTAAACAGCCTAACTATGGCCCACAGGATGTTGCCCAGTGCGAAAAAGAGATGGAGCAGGCGGGACTCCGTCCTTCCTTGATGATAGATTGCAGTCATGGCAATTCTAATAAAGACTTCCGTCGCCAGTCGGGTGTGGCTGAGTCTGCGGTCGCGCAGATCAGAGATGGCAACCGTTCTATTATCGGCCTGATGCTGGAAAGCAACATTCACGAAGGCAATCAGTCTTCCGAGCAGCCGCGTAGTGAAATGCGCTACGGCGTTTCCGTGACCGATGCCTGCATCAACTGGGAAACGACCGAAAATTTGCTGCGTGAAATTTATCAGGATCTGGATGGAGTACTGGCGGCGCGTCTGTCGCAAGAGGACTAACGAGTTATGGTGGCTGAACTGAGCGCGCTACGCGATCAAATCGACGAAGTGGATAAAGCGCTGCTGGATCTGCTGGCCAGAAGGCTGGCGCTGGTGGAAGAAGTGGGTGAGGTTAAAAGCCGCTACGGATTGCCGATTTATGTTCCTGAACGTGAAGCGGCCATGTTGGCCTCGCGCCGCAAAGAAGCACAGCTGCTGGGAGTGCCACCGGATCTGATCGAAGACGTGCTGCGCCGGGTGATGCGCGAGTCGTATACCAGCGAAAACGATAAAGGCTTCAAAACGTTATGTCCTGGACTACGTCCGGTGGTGATTGTTGGCGGGAAAGGCCAGATGGGGCGGCTGTTTGAAAAGATGCTAACCCTGTCAGGCTATCAGGTCAAAATTCTGGATAAAGACGACTGGGGCAATGCTGAAAACCTGCTGGCTAACGCCGGCATGGTGATCGTTAGCGTGCCTATTCATCTGACCGAAAAGGTGATTAGCGATCTGCCACCGTTGGCGCAGGATTGTATTCTGGTTGACCTGGCGTCAGTGAAGAACAAACCGTTGCAGGCGATGCTGGCTGCGCACTCCGGCCCGGTATTGGGTTTACACCCGATGTTTGGCCCGGATAGCGGAAGCCTGGCGAAGCAGCTGGTGGTATGGTGCGATGGCCGTCAGCCGGAGGCCTATCAGTGGTTCCTTGAACAGATCCAGGTTTGGGGAGCACGTCTGCATCGCATTGGTGCGGTGGAACACGATCAGAATATGGCGTTTATTCAGGCACTGCGCCACTTCGCCACCTTTGCTTATGGCCTGCACCTGGCTGAAGAAAATGTCCAGCTGGACCAGCTGCTGGCGCTCTCATCACCTATTTACCGTCTGGAGTTGGCAATGGTTGGCCGGCTGTTCGCTCAGGATCCGCAGCTCTATGCGGATATCATTATGTCCTCAGAGAACAACCTGGCGCTGATTAAGCGGTACTATCAGCGTTTTGGCGAGGCGATTAAGCTGTTAGAACATGGCGACAAGCAGGCGTTTATCGCCAGCTTCCGTCAGGTTGAGCAATGGTTTGGCGACTACGCGCAACGTTTCCAGGCGGAAAGCCGCACGCTGTTACGCCAGGCGAATGACAGCCGGGCTTAAGCTGGCCGCTGTGTGAGGCTACTTAGTGGCCGGGTCTTTACTTCTTTCGCGCTGGCAATGGTTGCATTCATCGACAGCGCGATAGCAACGCCGATACCTGCTGTCGGCCTGCTGCTGCATATCCATATCGGCAAATTCCGCCGGATAACGTTTTTTCGCCATCCTTAACTCACCCGGCGCCATCTTGTTAGCTCATTGTGGATGGAGCTGCGCCTGCTGTGAGCCGCTGTTCACGCTTAGCGACTACCGTTATTCCCGGAACCGGGATCTGGTGGGTCATCTCCCGTGGTGCGTAGCAGGCGACAACCATCATTTGTGGGTGCAAAACGCTCCCCTTTCGGCATCGACGTGAGTCAGGCTACCCAGCTGTGGATGCAGATCAATTCCGGCACCAGCGTGCGTAGCCTACGCCAGCCGCATGACAGGCTGGCGTAATATCAGTGATTACTGTAGGTCGACCGCGACAATATTCTCACTCGGGTAGCAGCCTAACACCTTCAGCGAACGGGTGAGCGGCGTCAGTTCACTCAGCGCCTGCTGAACTTCTTCGCTACGCAGATTCCCCTGGAAATCGATGTAAAACATCTCCTGCCAAGGGTTGCCGGTAATGGGACGAGATTCCAGCTTACTCATGATCAGATGATGTTGACGCAGCACTAACAGTGCTTCAACCAGGGCGCCTGCCTGCTGGCCGGTCGCCATAATCAGCGTGGTTTTCGCCGGCACCTGCAGTGACACCTCAACCGGCTTACGTGCCAGCACGATAAAGCGGGTGATGTTCTGGCGTTGGTTAGCAAGATTACGTTCCAGCACCTGCAAGCTATACAGCGCACCACCGGCTTCACTGCCCAGCGCGGCAACTTTTGGCGAGTTCATCGCGGCAACTTTTTCCATTGCGGCTGCGGTGCTTTCGGTGTACTCAATATTCCAGTGTGGGTAACGGTTAACAAACTGGCTGCACTGCTGGAACGGCTGCGGGTGGCTGTAGACGGTTTCAATCTGCTGCAGGTCTGTACTGCCCGATACCAGCACGCAATGATCGATAGGAAGGGTGATCTCCCCAACGATGGACAAGCTGGTTTGCTGAAGCAGGTCATAAACATCATTAATCGAGCCGGAGGTGGTATTTTCGATGGGCAGTACAGCGTAATCAGCCTGGCCGGTTTCCACCTGGTTGAATATATCGTGGAATTTCAGGCAGCCACTCTCAATAAAGCTATCGAAGTGACGGGCCGCATAGTGGCGTGAAGCCAGATGCGAGTAGGAGCCTTTCGGGCCAAGAAAGGCGATGCGCGCCGAATGGGCGCTGGTATTGTTCAGGTGCTTTTGCAGTAACGCCTGCTGAGTCAGTACGGAGTCTTCAATAATCTGTTGGAACAGGCGTGTAATATAGTGGGCATCCAGCTTGTGGCTTTTCCCCAGGGCGATGAGATGTTCCAGCAGATCGCGTTCACGGTCAATATCGCGTACCGGACGATGGGTGTCCATTTTGGCTTTGGCAACGTCTACTGCCAGCGCACGGCGCTGTGCCAGCAGCGTCAGCAGTTGTTCATCCAGCGCGCTGATTTTTCCGCGCAGAGCCAGCAACGGGTTTTCGGGGTTCATATTTGCTACCTGTCAGTGTTGCTAAAAAAAAGCCTCCCGGTGGGAGGCTTTATTGTTCGTCTTCGCATGACTTCTTACACGACGAATTGCCTCCCGGTTCAGGGGAAGGTAAAAAAGAATGCGAAGATAAACGGTGCGTGTTTCATGGGGCTATCCATCATTGACATCACATTAAAGTAACCGCTGCAATTTCATTATGTCAATAAAAAACGCGCCCGCAGGCGCGTTGTCGACTTTTGTGAACTCACTCTTCTTCAGCTTCGACCACGCTGAGGTCTTTCACACTGGCGGAGGCGCGGCGCGCTTCTCCTTTATGCTGAACTTTGTTCAGCTGGCGCTCAAGTTTGTTAATCAAATCGTTGATCGCTGTATACATATCTTCATGCTTGGCGCTGGCGACAAGCGGGCCGTTGGGCGTATTAATATTAGCATCAGCGACGAATTCTTTAGGTTCTTTAGACAGAACAATATGCGGATTAATCAGGTGGGTTTGCCACTTTTCAAGTTTGGCCAGACGGTCTTCGACATGCTGGCGGATAGCCGCCGTTATATCCATTTGCTTACTGGTAATGTTCAAAACCATGATGCTTACCTCTCTGTCATTTCCGTCCAGTCATTTCAGCATAGCGCGAAAAAACTGAAAATATGTGATTTAAATCACATTTTATTGTCACTTTTTGTCAGGAGGAAGAAAACAGTGATGTCGGCCAATTAAAGTGCCAGGAAAGGTTGTCGGCGGACATTTTCAGTGGCATGTTTGACAGGTTAAGCTGATTGCATGCTCGTTCAAAGCTGATTTTGTCGCCAAAAAAGAGGGCGGGACGAGCGAAAGAAATTTGCAAAAAGGGTTCATGATAAACATGAACCCTTTTTGCATCATGGCCATGGAATCAGGCAATGTCTAAACCATCGTCATGTTACCAGGACTGCGGGTTATGGCATCAGGCTCAGGCCTGATTGGCAGCAATGATTTTTGCCACGCGCTCGGCTTGCGCATTCAGCTGCAGCTTGCGGTAGGCATTCTCCATCAGCGGCAGAGCCTTACGGGTTGCCAGGGTATCCGGGTAATCTTTCAGCATTTGCTCAACGCGATTAACCACTGCAACATAAGCCGCACGTTTAGTGTAGAATTCAGCCACGGACAACTCATATTTAGCCAGGCGATCCTTCAGGAACACGAGGCGTTTGCGCGCATCAGTGGCGTACTGACTGTTTGGATAACCACGCAGCAGCTGTGAGAAGTCTTTAAACGCATCACGCGCATGGGTGGGATCCCGGTCTGAACGGTCGATACCAAAAAAGCCCTGCAGTGCACTGTCATCCAGCGCCATATCCGTCAGACCACGCATGTAGATGACGTAATCAATGTTCGGATGGGTAGGATTCAGGCGCATAAAGCGGTCGATAGCGGCCTGTGCCAGCGGCAAATCGGCATTTTTATAGTATGCGTAGATCAAGTCAAGCTGAACTTGCTGGGAGTATGGCCCGAATGGATAGCGGTTATCGAGCGCTTCCAGTTGCGTTATTGCTCCATTAAAGTTACCGTCCTGCAGTTTTTGCTGGGCAGTGGCATAAATCTCGGAAGGTGGGCTGTCAGGCACCACATCCCTGGAGCCGGAACATCCAGCTAATGCCAGGCTCAACGTGGCTGCAGCCACCAGATATTTCATACGCGTCATGACGATTTGCTTATCCTCAAGTGTTATTCAGGAAGCTGTCCGTTAAGCTTCCGATAGTGACCAGGTACGATAGCACATTATATTAAACGGCATCGCCGTGAAAACCCAACGTTAACAAAGAAGCTGCTTATTTATGGCACAACAAGTAAAACTCAATGCAACGGTAGCCGAATCGCAACTCGGGCATCGCTTAGATCAGGCTTTGGCCGAATTGTTCCCTGACTATTCACGTTCTCGTATAAAAGAGTGGATTCTCAACCGGCACATCACCGTCAACGGCGTGATAATCGACAAACCGAAAGAAAAGGTGCTCGGCGGTGAGCAAATTAGCATCGATGCGGAAATTGAAGAAGAAGCCCGCTGGGAAGCGCAGGACATCCCGCTGGACATCGTTTATGAAGACGAGGATATTCTGGTTGTCAACAAACCGCGTGATTTAGTGGTACATCCGGGCGCAGGCAACCCTGATGGTACAGTTCTTAACGCTCTACTCCACCATTTTCCGGCCATTGCCGACGTTCCGCGTGCGGGGATCGTGCACCGCCTGGACAAAGACACCACCGGTCTGATGGTGGTAGCAAAAACCGTCCCGGCACAAACCCACCTGGTCGATGCTCTGCAGCGCCGAGAAATTACCCGCGAGTATGAAGCGGTGGCGATTGGGCGTATGACGGCGGGCGGCACGGTTGATCAGCCAATCAGCCGTCACTCTACCAAGCGTACCCATATGGCAGTGCACCCAATGGGTAAACCTGCTACCACGCACTATCGCATTATGGAACACTTCCGCGCCCACACGCGGCTGCGCTTGCGTCTGGAAACCGGTCGTACCCACCAGATCCGCGTTCATATGTCACATATCAGTCATCCGCTGGTGGGTGACCCGCTGTACGGCGGCCGTCCACGCCCACCGAAGGGCGCGTCAGAAGCCTTTATTGCCACACTACGTGCTTTTGACCGTCAGGCGCTGCACGCAACCATGCTGCGTCTTTACCACCCGATATCCGGTATTGAGATGGAATGGCATGCGCCGCTGCCGCAGGATATGGTCGATCTGATCGACGCCCTGAAAGCGGATACCGAAGCCTTTAAAGAGCAGCTGGACTGGTAATGGCGCTGATCGTACCGCAATGGTCGGTCCCTGCTAACGTGCGCGCGGTGAACAGTACGCGGCAGGGCGGCGTCAGCCAGGCTCCTTGGGATAGCCTCAACCTTGGCGCGCATGTTGGCGATGAGTTGCAGCATGTACTGACTAATCGTCAGCGCCTGCTGGAAACGGCCGATCTGCCCTCAATGCCACAGTGGCTTGATCAGGTACACGGGACTGGAGTATTAAGGCTGGACTGGAACGTCCCGTCCTCACTACGTGCGGATGCGGCTTATACCCGCACGCCGGGAGTCGTCTGTGCGGTAATGACGGCAGACTGTTTGCCGGTGCTGTTTTGTTCACAGGATGGTCGGGAAGTGGCAGCGGCTCATGCCGGCTGGCGCGGGCTCTGTGATGGGATTCTGGAAGCGACAATCAATGAATTTTCCGCTCCGCCATCGCAAATATGTGCCTGGCTGGGGCCTGCAATTGGTCCTGAAGCGTTTGAGGTTGGGCCAGAAGTGCGCGAAGCATTTCTGACGAAAAATCAGGCAGCTTCAGCTGCCTTTTGTCCGGCAGAGGGAAAGTTTTATGCTGACCTCGGGCAATTAGCCAAACAGCGTTTGCAAGCCAGCGGAGTGCGCCAGATCTGGGACTGTCACCAATGTACCATGACCCGGAATGAGCAATTTTTCTCCTACCGACGCGATGGTGTTACCGGACGTATGGCAAGTTTGATCTGGCTGATATAACCTAGCGCCATAAGACGGTCTGGAAGGGTGTTTTTTTCTCCAAAATATCCGGTCATTTAACTTGAAAATTTGAGGGATGACCTCATTTAATCTCCAGTAGCAATTTGACCTGATAGGGGGAAATTATGCGTCTGGATCGTCTTACTAACAAATTCCAACTTGCCCTCGCCGATGCCCAGTCCCTGGCTTTGGGCCGCGATAACCCATTCATTGAACCTCTGCACCTGATGAGCGCACTTCTCATACAGGAAGGAGGATCCGTTAGTCCTCTACTGACTTCTGCTGGCATTAATGTCTCTTCACTGCGCAGCGCTACCGAACAGGCCATTAGCCGGCTGCCACAGGTGGAAGGGACGGATGGTGACGTTCAGCCCTCTGCCGACCTGGTACGGGTACTCAACCTGTGCGACAAACTGGCGCAGAAACGCAAAGATAACTTCATTTCATCAGAGCTTTTTATTCTGGCGGCGCTTGAATCGCGTGGCTCACTGGCGGATTTGCTAAAATCCCATGGTGCTACCAGCGATAAGCTCTCCAAATCCATTGACCAGATGCGCGGAGGTGAAAACGTGAACGATCAGGGTTCAGAAGATCAACGTCAGGCATTGAAGAAATATACGGTTGATCTCACCGAGCGTGCCGAACAGGGCAAGCTGGACCCGGTGATTGGCCGCGATGAAGAGATCCGCCGCACTATTCAAGTGCTGCAGCGCCGTACTAAAAACAACCCGGTGCTGATTGGTGAGCCGGGCGTCGGTAAAACCGCCATTGTTGAGGGTCTGGCGCAGCGGATTATTAATGGCGAAGTCCCTGAAGGCCTGAAGGGTCGCCGCGTGCTGGCGCTGGATATGGGCGCACTGGTCGCCGGGGCGAAATACCGTGGTGAATTCGAAGAACGCTTGAAAGGCGTGCTGAACGACCTGTCAAAGCAGGAAGGTAACGTTATCCTGTTTATCGATGAGCTGCACACCATGGTGGGAGCCGGTAAGGCCGATGGCGCGATGGATGCCGGCAATATGCTGAAACCCGCGCTGGCGCGCGGTGAACTGCACTGTGTGGGGGCAACCACGCTGGATGAGTATCGCCAGTACATCGAAAAAGATGCCGCGCTTGAACGTCGCTTCCAGAAAGTTTATGTCGCTGAGCCGAGTGTGGAAGACACCATCGCTATTTTGCGCGGACTGAAAGAACGTTATGAGTTGCATCACCATGTGCAGATTACCGATCCGGCTATCGTGGCGGCGGCCACGCTGTCGCATCGATATATCGCCGACAGGCAGTTACCCGATAAAGCCATTGACCTGATCGATGAAGCCGCATCGAGTATTCGTATGCAGATCGACTCAAAGCCAGAATCACTGGATCGGCTTGAGCGGCGAATCATTCAGCTTAAGCTGGAACAGCAGGCATTGAAGAAAGAGTCTGATGAGGCCAGCATCAAGCGCCTTAAAATGCTAGAAGGTGAACTGAGCCAGAAAGAGAGTGAGTACTCTGAGCTGGAAGAAGAGTGGAAGGCAGAAAAGGCGTCGCTCTCAGGCACACAGCATATCAAAGCCCAGCTGGAACAGGCGAAACTGAACATGGAACAGGCACGCCGCCAGGGCGATCTCGGTCAGATGTCTGAACTGCAGTACGGCAAAATTCCGGATCTGGAAAAACAGTTGGCGGCGGCAACCCAGTCCGAAGGGAAAACCATGCGTTTACTGCGAAATCGCGTAACGGATGTTGAGATTGCCGATGTACTGGCGCGCTGGACCGGCATCCCGGTGGCGCGCATGATGGAAGGTGAACGCGATAAACTGCTGCGTATGGAGCAGCAGTTGCATACACGGGTGATTGGGCAGCATGAAGCGGTGGAAGCCGTATCGAACGCTATTCGTCGCAGCCGTGCCGGGCTGGCGGATCCGAACCGCCCGATTGGCTCGTTCCTGTTCCTTGGCCCGACCGGGGTGGGTAAAACTGAACTGTGCAAAGCGCTGGCTAACTTTATGTTCGACAGCGACGATGCCATGGTGCGCATTGATATGTCCGAATTTATGGAAAAACATTCGGTATCGCGTCTGGTCGGTGCACCTCCGGGGTACGTTGGTTACGAAGAGGGAGGCTATCTGACCGAAGCAGTACGCCGCCGTCCTTATTCGGTGATCCTGCTGGATGAAGTTGAGAAGGCGCACCCCGACGTATTCAACATCCTGTTGCAGGTGCTGGATGACGGACGCTTGACCGACGGGCAGGGCAGGACGGTCGACTTCCGCAATACGGTGGTGATCATGACTTCTAACCTGGGTTCCGATCTGATTCAGGAACGTTTTGGTGCCTTAAGCTATGGAGAAATGAAAGAGCTGGTGATGTCGGTGGTCAGCCACAGTTTCCGTCCGGAATTTATTAACCGCATTGATGAGCTGGTGGTATTTCATCCGCTGGGTGAAAAGCATATTGCTTCTATTGCGCGTATTCAGCTGCAACGTCTGTATCAGCGCCTGGAAGAACGTGGCTTTACGCTGCATGTTTCAGATGCGGCCCTTCAACAGTTGGGTGAAAACGGCTATGACCCGGTATATGGTGCAAGGCCTTTGAAACGCGCTATCCAGCAGCAGATTGAAAACCCGCTGGCACAGCAGATCCTCTCTGGTGCATTGGTGCCTGGTAAGACCATCGAAATGGATGTGAAAGATGGAATAATTTTTGCCCATCAGTAATCTAAGGTAAGTCAAAAAAATGGGCCGCAGGCCCATTTTTGTTGATTAAAGCGTCATAAAACCCGCTGAACAGTGCTTTTTGGTTGGAAATTGAACGGTTGAAAAGTTTTTTACGAATAGCCCTTGTCAGCCGTCAGAAACTCCCTATAATGCGCCTCCACTGACACGGAACAACGGCTTACAGGCCGGCGTGTTGAGANGTTCAGGAAGTTCTGAACCGCCGGAAAAANCCTCTGAAAAAGAGGTTGACTCCGAAGGAGGAAAGCGTANTATACGCCACCTCGCGACAGTACGCTTCAGCGACTTGTTGCACCGCTCTTTAACAATTTATCAGACAATCTGTGTGGGCACTCGCAGGATTGATATCAGCGCCGCAAGGCGCAAAAAATATCAAGCCTCATGAGTGAACACATAATGACATTCATTATGACGTTTTACGATTGAGCATCGCTGTCCTGTTTGTAAAAGCAGGTTTCAGCAAATCGAACTTTTAATTGAAGAGTTTGATCATGGCTCAGATTGAACGCTGGCGGCAGGCCTAACACATGCAAGTCGAACGGTAGCACAGAGAGCTTGCTCTCGGGTGACGAGTGGCGGACGGGTGAGTAATGTCTGGGAAACTGCCCGATGGAGGGGGATAACTACTGGAAACGGTAGCTAATACCGCATAACGTCTACGGACCAAAGTGGGGGACCTTCGGGCCTCACACCATCGGATGTGCCCAGATGGGATTAGCTGGTAGGTGGGGTAACGGCTCACCTAGGCGACGATCCCTAGCTGGTCTGAGAGGATGACCAGCCACACTGGAACTGAGACACGGTCCAGACTCCTACGGGAGGCAGCAGTGGGGAATATTGCACAATGGGCGCAAGCCTGATGCAGCCATGCCGCGTGTATGAAGAAGGCCTTCGGGTTGTAAAGTACTTTCAGCGGGGAGGAAGGGGGAAAGGTTAATAACCTTTTTCATTGACGTTACCCGCAGAAGAAGCACCGGCTAACTCCGTGCCAGCAGCCGCGGTAATACGGAGGGTGCAAGCGTTAATCGGAATTACTGGGCGTAAAGCGCACGCAGGCGGTCTGTCAAGTCGGATGTGAAATCCCCGGGCTTAACCTGGGAACTGCATTCGAAACTGGCAGGCTAGAGTCTCGTAGAGGGGGGTAGAATTCCAGGTGTAGCGGTGAAATGCGTAGAGATCTGGAGGAATACCGGTGGCGAAGGCGGCCCCCTGGACGAAGACTGACGCTCAGGTGCGAAAGCGTGGGGAGCAAACAGGATTAGATACCCTGGTAGTCCACGCCGTAAACGATGTCGACTTGGAGGCTGTTCCCCTGAGGAGTGGCTTCCGGAGCTAACGCGTTAAGTCGACCGCCTGGGGAGTACGGCCGCAAGGTTAAAACTCAAATGAATTGACGGGGGCCCGCACAAGCGGTGGAGCATGTGGTTTAATTCGATGCAACGCGAAGAACCTTACCTGGCCTTGACATCCACGGAATTNTGCAGAGATGCGGAAGTGCCTTCGGGAACCGTGAGACAGGTGCTGCATGGCTGTCGTCAGCTCGTGTTGTGAAATGTTGGGTTAAGTCCCGCAACGAGCGCAACCCTTATCCTTTGTTGCCAGCGATTCGGTCGGGAACTCAAAGGAGACTGCCGGTGATAAACCGGAGGAAGGTGGGGATGACGTCAAGTCATCATGGCCCTTACGGCCAGGGCTACACACGTGCTACAATGGCGCATACAAAGAGAAGCGACCTCGCGAGAGCAAGCGGACCTCATAAAGTGCGTCGTAGTCCGGATCGGAGTCTGCAACTCGACTCCGTGAAGTCGGAATCGCTAGTAATCGTAGATCAGAATGCTACGGTGAATACGTTCCCGGGCCTTGTACACACCGCCCGTCACACCATGGGAGTGGGTTGCAAAAGAAGTAGGTAGCTTAACCTTCGGGAGGGCGCTTACCACTTTGTGATTCATGACTGGGGTGAAGTCGTAACAAGGTAACCGTAGGGGAACCTGCGGTTGGATCACCTCCTTACCTGAAGATACCTTCCGGCGCAGTGTCCACACAGATTGTCTGATAGAAGTAACGAGCAAAGTCACACCAGAGTCCCCATCGTCTAGAGGCCCAGGACACTGCCCTTTCACGGCTGTAACAGGGGTTCGAATCCCCTTGGGGACGCCATACCGGTAACGAAGTGAAAGACGTTATCAACCGTATCTCAAAACTGATTCCACCTTAACGGTGAGTCACGTTTGAGATATTTGCTCTTTAATAATCCGGAACAAGCTGAAAATTGAAACGACGTGTCGTATTCATTCGCCGTAATAAGAATGAAGCTAACGATANGTTCGAGTCTCTCAATGCCTGCAACTGACAGACGTCTTTCGGGACGCTTGTGGGTTGTGAGGTTAAGCGACTAAGCGTACACGGTGGATGCCCAGGCAGTCAGAGGCGATGAAGGGCGTGCTAATCTGCGATAAGCGTCGGTAAGGTGATATGAACCGCAACAACCGACGATACCCGAATGGGGAAACCCAGTGCAATCCGTTGCACTATCATGTCATGAATACATAGTGGCATGAGGCGAACCGGGGGAACTGAAACATCTAAGTACCCCGAGGAAAAGAAATCAACCGAGATTCCCCCAGTAGCGGCGAGCGAACGGGGAACAGCCCAGAACCTGAATCAGTTTGTGCTTTAGTGGAAGCGTCTGGAAAGTCGCGCAGTAAAGGGTGACAGCCCCGTACACAAAAAGGCACTTATTGTGAGTTCGATGAGTAGGGCGGGACACGTGACATCCTGTCTGAATATGGGGGGGACCATCCTCCAAGGCTAAATACTCCTGACTGACCGATAGTGAACCAGTACCGTGAGGGAAAGGCGAAAAGAACCCCGGCGAGGGGAGTGAAACAGAACCTGAAACCGTGTACGTACAAGCAGTGGGAGCACCTTCGTGGTGTGACTGCGTACCTTTTGTATAATGGGTCAGCGACTTATATTCTGTAGCAAGGTTAACCGTATAGGGGAGCCGCAGGGAAACCGAGTCTTAACCGGGCGTTAAGTTGCAGGGTATAGACCCGAAACCCGGTGATCTAGCCATGGGCAGGTTGAAGGTTGGGTAACACTAACTGGAGGACCGAACCGACTAATGTTGAAAAATTAGCGGATGACTTGTGGCTGGGGGGTGAAAGGCCAATCAAACCGGGAGATAGCTGGTTCTCCCCGAAAGCTATTTAGGTAGCGCCTCGTGAACTCATCTCCGGGGGTAGAGCACTGTTTCGGCCAGGGGGCCATCCCGGCTTACCGATCCGATGCAAACTGCGAATACCGGAGAATGTTATCACGGGAGACACACGGCGGGTGCTAACGTCCGTCGTGAAGAGGGAAACAACCCAGACCGCCAGCTAAGGTCCCAAAGTCATGGTTAAGTGGGAAACGATGTGGGAAGGCCCAGACAGCCAGGATGTTGGCTTAGAAGCAGCCATCATTTAAAGAAAGCGTAATAGCTCACTGGTCGAGTCGGCCTGCGCGGAAGATGTAACGGGGCTAAACCATGCACCGAAGCTGCGGCAGCGGACGTATCACCCAGGCACATTCACTATAGTGGATAACGATTGACGGAGCGCAGCGACGTCAATGCGCCCATNAAAGTCGAGTGGGCCTCGGGATACGTCCGTTGGGTAGGGGAGCGTTCTGTAAGCCGTCGAAGGTGGACNGTGAGGTCTGCTGGAGGTATCAGAAGTGCGAATGCTGACATAAGTAACGATAAAGCGGGTGAAAAGCCCGCTCGCCGGAAGACCAAGGGTTCCTGTCCAACGTTAATCGGGGCAGGGTGAGTCGACCCCTAAGGCGAGGCCGAAAGGCGTAGTCGATGGGAAACGGGTTAATATTCCCGTACTGGGTGTTACTGCGAAGGGGGGACGGAGAAGGCTATGTTGGCCGGGCGACGGTTGTCCCGGTTTAAGCGTGCAGGCTTGAGTTCCAGGCAAATCCGGAACTCTTTAAGGCTGAGGCGTGATGACGAGGCACCACGGTGCTGAAGTGACAAATGCCCTGCTTCCAGGAAAAGCCTCTAAGCATCAGGTAACATCGAATCGTACCCCAAACCGACACAGGTGGTCAGGTAGAGAATACCAAGGCGCTTGAGAGAACTCGGGTGAAGGAACTAGGCAAAATGGTGCCGTAACTTCGGGAGAAGGCACGCTGGCGCGTAGGTGAAGCGACTTGCTCGCGGAGCTGAAGCCAGTCGAAGATACCAGCTGGCTGCAACTGTTTATTAAAAACACAGCACTGTGCAAACACGAAAGTGGACGTATACGGTGTGACGCCTGCCCGGTGCCGGAAGGTTAATTGATGGGGTTATCCGNAAGGAGAAGCTCTTGATCGAAGCCCCGGTAAACGGCGGCCGTAACTATAACGGTCCTAAGGTAGCGAAATTCCTTGTCGGGTAAGTTCCGACCTGCACGAATGGCGTAATGATGGCCAGGCTGTCTCCACCCGAGACTCAGTGAAATTGAACTCGCTGTGAAGATGCAGTGTACCCGCGGCAAGACGGAAAGACCCCGTGAACCTTTACTACAGCTTGACACTGAACATTGAGCCTTGATGTGTAGGATAGGTGGGAGGCTTNGAAGCGTGGACGCCAGTCTGCGTGGAGCCAACCTTGAAATACCACCCTTTAACGTTTGATGTTCTAACCTGGCGCCGTAATCCGGCGTGGGGACAGTGTCTGGTGGGTAGTTTGACTGGGGCGGTCTCCTCCCAAAGAGTAACGGAGGAGCACGAAGGTCAGCTAATCACGGTCGGACATCGTGAGGTTAGTGCAATGGCATAAGCTGGCTTGACTGCGAGAGTGACGGCTCGGGCAGGTGCGAAAGCAGGTCATAGTGATCCGGTGGTTCTGAATGGAAGGGCCATCGCTCAACGGATAAAAGGTACTCCGGGGATAACAGGCTGATACCGCCCAAGAGTTCATATCGACGGCGGTGTTTGGCACCTCGATGTCGGCTCATCACATCCTGGGGCTGAAGTAGGTCCCAAGGGTACGGCTGTTCGCCGTTTAAAGTGGTACGCGAGCTGGGTTTAGAACGTCGTGAGACAGTTCGGTCCCTATCTGCCGTGGGCGCTGGAAGATTGAGAGGGGGTTGCTCCTAGTACGAGAGGACCGGAGTGAACGCACCGCTGGTGTTCGGGTTGTCATGCCAATGGCATTGCCCGGTAGCTAAGTGCGGAAAAGATAAGCGCTGAAAGCATCTAAGCGCGAAACTTGCCTCGAGATGAATCTTCCCTGGGTCCTTGAGACCCCTGAAGGGACGTTGAAGACGACGACGTTGATAGGCCGGGTGTGTAAGCGCAGCGATGCGTTGAGCTAACCGGTACTAATGACCCGTGAGGCTTAACCTTACAACGCCAGAAGCGTTCTGGGTTGTGTTGAGGGACGAAGAGATATTTTCAGCTTGAACCGGATAAAGAATTAGCGGGAACGAAAGATTTTTTGCTGATGCAAGGCGGCAAGTGCAGTAAATGAAGGAGCATACTGAGGTATGTGACTGAGTTTACAAGCGCGGCCAACGCGGCATCAGTGAAAAAGATTCGTTTCGTGCACCAGAATTTGCCTGGCGGCTTTAGCGCGGTGGTCCCACCTGACCCCATGCCGAACTCAGAAGTGAAACGCCGTAGCGCCGATGGTAGTGTGGGGTCTCCCCATGCGAGAGTAGGGAACTGCCAGGCATCAAATNAAGACCAGCTATCTGGTCGTGACTTTACCCCTGACAAGGTAAAGGTGNTACACCTGAAATCAGACGTTTTCTGATATCAGTACAGAATCGGTGGAGCGGTAGTTCAGTTGGTTAGAATACCTGCCTGTCACGCAGGGGGTCGCGGGTTCGAGCCCCGTCCGTTCCGCCACTAAAACAGGAAGCCCTGACTCATAAGAGTCAGGGCTTTTTTGTATTCAAAATCAGGTTTTGCGTCTCCTTAAGCACTAACTCATTTCATTCAGCAGTCACCGATTGAAACCAGACCATAAAGCCCCTATAACTGAAGGATAGTCAGCCCATTCAGTTGCAACAGTGCAGGCGGTAACGTGCGGAAAAAAACCTATGCCATGAGGTATGTAGCAGGTCAGCCAGTGGAGCGCATATTTCCTCCCGTGGCAATGCTGCATCTTGGGCAGGTATTACCGCCCGGAGTGCCGTTAACCGCTGCAACCCGCCTTAAAGTACTGGTATGGAATATATTCAAGCAGCAGCGTGCCGACTGGCTATCAGTGTTGCAGAATTTTGGTAAAAATGCCCATCTCGTCCTGTTACAGGAAGCACAAACCACCCCTGAACTGGTGCGTTTTGCCACCACAAACTATCTGGTTGCCGATCAGGTACCTGCCTTTGTACTGCCACAACATCCGTCAGGAGTTATGACGCTGGCGTCTGCACATGCTGTTTACTGTTGCCCTCTGCGCGAGCGTGAGCCGCTGCTACGTTTATCAAAATCGGCGCTTGTCACTGCCTACGCTCTGCCAAACGACCAGGTACTGATGGTCGTCAATATTCATGCGGTGAACTTTAGTCTGGGTATTGATGTATACAGCAAACAACTGGGGCCGATCGGTGAGCAAATTGTTCATCATCAAGGCCCGGTAATTATGGCCGGCGATTTCAATGCGTGGAGTCGTCAGCGAATTAATGCGCTCTATCGCTTTGCCCGGGAAATGGGATTACGTGAAGTACGCTTTACCGACGATCATCGCCGTAAGGCCTTCGGCCGTCCGCTGGATTTTATTTTTTATCGTGGTATGGGAGTGGCAGAGGCCTCGGTACTGGTGACGCGCGCATCCGACCACAATCCACTTCTGGTTGAATTTGACTTTAACTCCCCGGCTGGAGCGAATTAAGGAGACTTTTTGCCATGGCGACAAATCATCATGACAACATTAACAGGCAATTTGGCGAGCAGGCTAACGCATATCTTACCAGTGCGGTGCATGCCGCTGGAGCTGACCTGCTACGGCTGGGGAAGCGGCTGAGTGAAACGCCTGAGGCAAGGGTGCTGGATATAGGTTGTGGTGCAGGGCACGCCAGTTTTGTTGCCGCGCAGTATGTTAAAGAAATCGTCGCTTACGATCTGTCTGAGAGGATGCTGGCGACCGTTGATGAAACGGCAGCTGCACGCGGCTATCGACATCTTACTACTCAACAAGGCTATGCGGAGAATCTGCCTTTTGGTGACGCGGAATTTGATATTGTTATCAGCCGCTACTCGGCGCACCACTGGCATGATGTTGGTAGTGCGCTGCGCGAAGTGCGTCGGGTGCTCAAAGCCGGCGGAAAGATGATTTTAATAGACGTGAGTGCGCCTGGAAATCCTGTGCTGAATATCTGGTTACAAACGGTGGAAGCCCTGCGAGATGCTTCACATGTGCAGGATTACAGCCCCGGTGAATGGTTAACCCTGATGACTGAGTCCGGCCTGATTATTCAGCGTGCATCGCAGGAAAAACTCGAACTGGAGTTTAGCAGTTGGATAGAGCGGATGCGGACGCCGGAGGTCATGGTGCAGGCGATTCGTGCCTATCAGCACTCGGCTCCTGATGACGTACAGCGCTATTATGCTTTGCAGCCGGACGGAAGTTTTAGCACTGATACCCTTTTTATTGAGGCTATCCGGCCATAAAAAAAGCCCGGATTACCGGGCTTTTTATCAGAGTATACAGGCAATACATAGAATGATCAGCTGTCTGGCGTCGCGTTGTCAGCAACGAACAGCGTCAGTTTATCACCGGGGCGAATGTTCTTCGCACTCGTGGATCCGCTATTCCAACGCATAACATCTTTAATGTTAACGCCATGACGTTTTGCAATACTGGCCAGAGAATCACCCTTACGTACCTGATAGGTGATGCTGTCGCCGTTATCAACCAGCTGCGCTCCTACATTGTTACCCAAGGTCAGAGTCTGGCCTGGCTTGATACTGCTGCCGCGCAAATTATTGGTACGCTGCAGATCTTTTACCGGAACCCCAAGACGTTTAGCAATGCCGGAAAGGGTATCACCGCTACGTACCTTGTAAGATGCCGGAGAAACGCTGTTGTTAGCCAGAGATGTCGTCTGAACTGCGGCGATATCCCCGGTTGCGAGTGAGTCACGCAGTTTAGCCACGTTGGACTTAGGAACCATAATGTAATGAGGACCATTAGGTGCCGTCGTGCCGCGTCGGTAGCCGGTATTAAAGCTCTTCAGCTTGCTTAGCGACATACCTGCCATTTCGGCAGCCTGCGTTAGCTCAATCTGTTGTCCGACTTCCACGCGTGCCAGAGCTCGCGTTTTGTTCGGAGTTGGCAGACTAACCCCGTAGCGCTTGCTGTTCTTAAGGATTTGCCCCAGCGCCAGCATTTTCGGTACATAAACAGTTGTTTCTTTTGGCAGCGCCAGTGACCAGAAGTCCGTAGGTCGCCCTTTGGCCTTATTGGTTCTAATCGCTTTGAGCACGCGGCCTTCACCACTGTTATAGGCGGCAACGGACAGTAACCAGTCACCGTCAAACATGTCATTAAGACGCTGCATCATATCCAGAGCGACTTTAGTCGAGGCGACGATATCGCGTCGTCCGTCGTACCACTGAGTCTGCTTCAGACCATAATTTCGTCCCGTTTGCGGCACAATCTGCCAAATGCCAGCGGCATTTGCCGATGACGTGGCATGCGGGTTAAAAGCGCTCTCCACTATGGGTAGTAGTACCAGTTCCATCGGCATTTTACGTTGCTTAATCTGCTCGACTATCCAGTACATATACGGCTCTGCCCGTAATGTTACATCGTGGAGATAGCTCTTATTGCTCAGGTATTTCTGTTTTTGTTCGCGTATCCGGTAATTATCCGGAACCTTCATCTTCAGCTCGTCGCTTATGAAATTCCACAAATCTTTGTCTTGCGCAAGGGACGTTCCATCGTCCTGCCAGCGCGGCGACAACATATTATCTGTGTACTGTCCATTTTCACTTGCCGAAGACAAACTCTGTGCATGCTGTTCCGGGATGTTGGCATCGTGCCTTGATGCCTGGCACCCGGCCAGCAAGACTGAGGCGAGTAGGATCGCTTTAGCCTTCATGTATGTGTCAATAGTTCGCTTAAAAGACGAGCAATAATACGTGGTCGATCCCGACAACACAACCTGAAATCTCAAAAACTGTCTTTCTTCTCGCGTAGAATCGCAAAAGTCTGACATTCAGTAAGTTGTGCAGGGTCCTGGCTTATTAATCGTTGTAATTCAACATCTTTGGTGCGTAAAAAAACATTTATTTTACGTTCATGATCGAGTTTTGTTGGTAAGGTTATGCCATTTTTTGCGCGTAACTCCTTAATTTCATGGTAGTAGCGCTTTATTTCTGTCTCTTGCGGATAGATATGATGAGAAAAGGCAAGGTTTGATAAAGTATACTCATGTGCGCAACAAACCAGCGTATCACCCGGAAGACTATTAAGCTTTTGAAATGATTCGAACATTTGTTTTGCTGTCCCCTCGAAAAGCCTGCCGCAGCCTGCGGAAAACAACGTATCCCCGCAGAAAAGATAAGGCTTACTGAAGTATGAGATATGTCCTAAAGTGTGGCCCGGGGTGGCAATAATCGTAAAATCCAACCCCAACACGCGGATGTGATCACCCTCGCCGATGACGTTGTTAGCGCCTTTATCGCCAGTTTCTTGTGGGCCATAGACGATCAAATCAGGATACTGCGCCAGCAGTTCTCCCACCCCGCCAACATGATCATGGTGATGATGGGTAAGAAGAATCGCCTGTGGCTGCCAATGATTTTGCGTTATCGCGCGCAGCACGGGAGCTGCCTCTCCGGGGTCGACAATCAGACAGCGGCCGCTATCATCATTTAAGGTCCAGATGTAGTTATCCTGCAGGGCCGGAATGCTGGTAAGATTCATATTCACCTCTTTTGATGCGCACGATGGAAAAGAAGATGGTAAAGCATGAAGCCTGCTAAAACACGTCAAATCCGCCATGTGCCTGAATCCTGGTCGCAGATACCCTGTGGCGAATATTACCGCGATGCGCTGGCGCATCAGCTCCGCCCAAGTCTTGGAAAAATTTTTGGTTTTCACCTGCTGAAGATTGGCAGGCTCAGTGCTGAAATTGATACGGAAAGCTGTGCAATAGCCCATCAGGTCAATGTGGGGCTTAGCGGAGAGCTGATGCAGATCCGTGCCGATCCGTTAAGCCTGCCGTTTGAGTCAAAATCGGTGGATGCCTGCCTGCTGGCACATACCCTGGCGTGGAGCAGCGACCCGCATTGCCTTTTGCGTGAAGTGGATCGCGTATTGGTCGATGATGGCTGGATAATCATCAGCGGCTTTAACCTTTTTAGCCTGTTGGGGATGGGCAAACTGATACCGGGCCTCCATCGCCGCATCCCCTGGAATAGCAGGATGTACAGCCAGATGCGTCTGCTGGACTGGCTAAGCCTGCTGAACTATGAGGTGATACGGCGCACCTGTTTCCAGGTATTGCCGTGGAACTGTCAGGGGGGGGAAATGATCAGCACTCATCTCCCTGCGCTGGGCTGCATGAATCTTATTGTAGCGCGTAAACGGACCTTCCCGTTGACCAGGAATCCGGCGAAAAAAAGTGCAGGGAAACCGCGTCTGCACGCCGTGGGCGTGACCAGTCAGTAGCGTAGCGGATTTGCTGTGCCAGCCGAAGCGCAATAGCTTACGGTCCTAATCCCCGCCCTCACCATCAGGCCTGGTAGCCAACATCATCAAAGGTGGGACATCCTGCTGCGGTACGCGCCAGCACGTCGCAGCGCTCGTTTTCAACGTGGCCAGCATGTCCCTTTACCCACTTCCAGTTAATGTCGTGATGACTGAGCGCCGCGTCCAGTCGTTTCCACAGATCGACATTCTTCACCGGTTTTTTATCGGCAGTTTTCCAGCCGCGTTTTTTCCAGTTATGGATCCAGCTGGTGATCCCCTGGCGAACGTACTGGCTGTCGGTACTGAGCACCACCGCACAGGGCTGGGTCAATGCTTCCAGTGCCACAATTGCCGCCATCATTTCCATGCGGTTGTTGGTGGTCAGATGGAAACCGGCGCTGAAAATCTTCTCATGTTTACCATAACGCATAATCGCGCCGTACCCTCCGGGGCCTGGGTTACCCAGGCACGAACCGTCAGTGAAAATTTCTACCTGCTTGAGCATCTCTGGTAGACTCCCCGTAGAAAAAACGCCAAGTCTGACATAAACGGGTCCTATGAGCACAGTAAATACAACGCGTCAGATCGTACTTGATACCGAAACCACCGGTATGAACATGATCGGTGTCCACTATGAGGGGCACCGCATTATTGAAATCGGTGCTGTTGAGGTGATCAACCGCCGTCTTACCGGCAATAACTTCCATGTTTATCTCAAGCCCGATCGTCTGATCGACCCGGAAGCGTTCGGCGTGCACGGTATCGCAGATGAATTCCTGCTGGATAAACCAACCTTTGCGCAGATTGCGGACGACTTCCTTGCCTACATAAACGGTGCGGAGCTGGTTATCCATAATGCCTCGTTCGATATCGGCTTTATGGATTATGAATTTGCCAAATTGCAGCGCGGCATAGCGAAAACGGAAACCTTCTGCAAAATCACCGATAGCCTGGCGATGGCGCGTAAGCTGTTCCCCGGCAAGCGCAACAGCCTTGATGCGCTGTGCTCACGTTACGAGATAGATAACAGCAAGCGTACTCTGCATGGCGCACTGCTTGACTCCGAAATTCTGGCGGAGGTGTTCCTGACCATGACCGGCGGGCAGACCTCGCTGGCATTCTCAATGGAAGGGGAGCGTGAAAAGCAGCAGGGCGGTGAGACCATTCACCGCATAGCGCGGCCCTCATCTGGCCTGCGCGTGGTGCGCGCCAGTGAACAGGAGCTGATGGCGCACGAAGCACGTCTCGATCTGGTTGAGAAAAAAGGCGGAAGCTGCCTGTGGCGGCCACAAGACATTATGGCTGACCCTGCTTAACCGCACGTAGCGCTGAAAAAAAACGCAGTTACGCTGTTTCAACTGAAAAAGCGTTGACGAAGTTGATACAGCCTCGTAATATCCGCCTCGTTCCCGACGGGGAACACAGCGCGGAGCGGTAGTTCAGTTGGTTAGAATACCTGCCTGTCACGCAGGGGGTCGCGGGTTCGAGCCCCGTCCGTTCCGCCAAGTATCCAGAAAGGCCGATTCGAAAAAATCGGCCTTTCGTCGTTTTTAGCCTCTCATCTTCCTTATTCTTCCTGCAACGCGACGCGGAGGGCATAACCTTGAGTTGCGCTTGTTGCCACCTCGTCACGCGCTACCCAGCGATAGATCCCGGCCCCCAGCGCCACGCCGATAAACCAGCTGAAGTTGGCCACCGCGTGCAGTGACGGAGTGAAGCTAATCAGCAAACCCATCGCCACCGACGGCAGCAGCGCGGCGATGGCCTTTGGATTGAAGCCACCGCGATACCAGTATTTGCCCTGTGGCGTATCATTAAACAGATCGTCGACGGAAATCTGGCCGCGTTTGACCAGATAGAAATCCGCCAGCAGGATGCCAAACAGCGGCCCGATACAGGATCCCAGCACATCCAGCGTGTAGTGGATCAGCTCGGGAGACTGGAACAGATTCCACGGCGTCAGCAGTACGAACCGACAGCGGCGATCATACCACCGGTGCGGAAGCTGATTTTCTGTGGCGAACAGTTGGAAAAGTCAAACGCCGGAGAAACGAAGTTGGCGACGATATTGATGCCGATAGTGGCGGCGATCATCGTCAGCAGGCCAAGCGCCACCGCCAGATCGTTGCCGACCATGCTGGCAGTCTCAATCGGATCGGTGATCATGCGGCCAAACAGCGACTGCGTGCCAGAGACGATAACCACGGTCACGATGGCGAACAGCAGGAAGTTGAACGGCAGCCCCCAGCGGTTGCCCCGGCGGATCTCACCCATGTTTTTCGCATAACGCGAGAAGTCACCAAAGTTCAGCAGCGGGCCGGAGAAGTAGGAAACCACCAGCGCCGTGGCGGTGATCATCTGCCACACCTGCTCGCTGCCGGACAGCACCTTGCTCGCCAGCGTAAACGAAACGCCGTCAAAACCGGTTTTGTATACAATCCAGCCCGCCAGCGCCCCCATCACCACGTACACTGCCGGGCCAGCCACATCAATAAAGCGCTTAATAGCATTCATTCCGTGCCAGAACACCATTGCCTGCAACAGCCACATCGTCGCGAAGCAGATCCAGCCAAGCTGTGATAACCCAAGCCACGACGTGTGCGTCAGCGCGGCCAGTCCAGGCCAGAACTTCAGGGAAACCAGCATCAGCGCATTAGACGCCAGCCAGGTCTGAATACCGTACCAGGCAAAGGCAATCAGGCCACGGATCACCGCCGGGATATTCGCACCAAACACGCCGAATGCCTGACGGCAGACCACGGCATAAGGCACCCCGGTCATCTGGCTTGGCCTGGCTACCAGGTTAGCGCACAGCTGCACAATACAGATGCCGGCCAGCAGGCACAGCAACACCTGCCAGCTGGCGAGGCCGAGCGTAAAGAAGCTGGCGGCCACCACGTAGCCACCCATACTGTGTACGTCAGACATCCAGAACGAGAAAATGTTGTACCAACTCCAGTGCTGCTCACGGGTCGGTGCCAGATCCTCATTGCACAAGCGTGGGCTGTAGTTAGCAGGGACGCCAGACGCCGCTGCCGGGGAAGAACGTTGACTGATTGGCATAAAACCTGCTCCTCTGATTGAGCGTTCGATAAACTGGCTTAACAGAGACGTTGCAGGATCCAGGCCAAATTGAGTTCCATGTATACAATATTGATTCATTATGTGTACGATTCTGGCAGAGAATGCAGTCGGGCGGGGTAGGGAATGATAAGTGAAAGCGGGCTGAAAACGGCCTCGGACCTGAGTGACAAGGATGAACCTATCTATCAGTCACTGTTGACGGCAATCGTGGAACACCAGCTCCCCCCGGGCAGCAAACTCCCGGAGGAGGCGCTGAGTGAGGTGTTTGGCGTCAGTCGTACCGGCATTCGAAAAGTGCTACAGCGCCTCGCGGCGGTGCAGATGGTCACCCTGACGCCCAAACGCGGTGCGCAGGTCACCACGCCGACGGTTGAAGAGGGGCAGGATATTTTGCGCACGCGTAGCCTGATTGAGTGTGCGAATCTGCCGCAGGTGCTGGCTCACTGTCAAAGCCCGCATCTGGCCTCGCTGGAAAAGCTCAATCAGCAGGAGCAGCAGGCGCATGAAAACCATGATGGCGCAGCGGCTATTCGTCTGTCGGCCGCTTTTCATATTCAGCTACAGGCGATTGCTGGTAATCAGGTATTGGCCGACATCGTCACGCGCCTCGCCCGGCGACCCTCGCTGGTGGTTGCCGCTTACGGTGCACCGTGGCAGCAGGGCTGCCGCTGCAACGATCACCATCAGCTGGTTAGGCTGCTGCGGGAAAAATCCCTGGCTAAACTCACCAACGCATGGCGGCAACATTTCGATCAAATTATTACCAGTCTGCGCTTTGAACGCAGTGGCGAAACGCTGCCGGACTTTGCCCGGCTGTTTGCGGCGAAAGGAGTACGATGATGAATAGCAAGCGGGTCATTCAGGTGATCAACCCGAACACCAGCCAGGCGATGACGGCAACCATCGGCGCGGCGGCGCGGGCGGTAGCAGCGGCAGATACCGGGATTTTGGCGGTATGCCCGAGCCAGGGCGCGCCCTCCATCGAAGGGCATTTTGATGAAGCGATAGCCGCGATCGGCGTATTGGAACAGGTCAAAGCCGGGCGGGAGCAGGGGGTTTGCGGGCATGTTATCGCCTGTTTCGGCGATCCGGGCCTGCTGGCGGCGCGCGAGCTGGCGCAAGGGCCGGTGGTGGGCATTGCCGAAGCCGCGATGCATATGGCAACCCTGGTAGCAACGCGTTTTACTATCGTCACCACGCTGCCGCGCACGCTGATTATTGCGCGTCATTTGCTGCAACAGTATGGATTTGAGCATCACTGCGCGGCGCTGCACGCCATCGATCTGCCGGTGCTGGCGCTGGAGGATGGCAGCGGGCTGGCGCAGGAAAAAGTGCGTCAACGTTGTCTGCAGGCAAAGCGTGAAGATGGCAGCGGTGCTATTGTTCTTGGCTGCGGCGGCATGGCCGACCTGGCGCGGGAGCTGACGCGTGAACTGAACATGCCGGTGATTGACGGCGTAGCGGCTGCAGTTAAGATGGTGGAGTCGCTGGTGGCGTTAGGCCTCGGCACCAGTAAGCAGGGCGATCTTGACTACCCGCTAAGAAAAAATCTGTCGGGCCAGTTTGAGCACCTCAACTGAAAGCCTGCCTCTCTCTGTTTTCCGCCGCTAAGGACTGAAATCATGAGCAATACCCCGGAAAAAAAAGAGTACAGCTTCAACAAAAACTACCCGCGCGATCTGCGCGGCTACGCGGGTGAACCGCCGCACGCCGCCTGGCCTGCTAAGGCAAAAATCGCGGTACAGTTTGTCCTGAACTATGAAGAAGGCGCAGAGAACAGCGTGCTGCACGGCGATACCGGATCAGAGCAGTTCCTCTCCGATATCATCGGTGCCGCCAGCTACCCCGAGCGCCATATGTCAATGGAATCGTTGTATGAATACGGTTCGCGTGCCGGTTTCTGGCGCATCCACCATGAATTTCAGCGGCGCGGTCTGCCGCTAACGGTATTTGGCGTGGCGATGGCGCTGGCGCGCCACCCGGAGATTGTCGCGGCGATCAAAGAAGCGGATTACGATGTGGTCAGCCACGGCTGGCGCTGGATCCACTATCAGGGGCTGGATGCGAAAACCGAGCGTCAGCATATGCAGCTGGCGCTGGATACCCTGACCGACCTGTTAGGCAAAACGCCGACCGGCTGGTACACCGGGCGCGACAGCCCCAATACCCGCAGGCTGGTGGTGGAGCAGGGCAGCTTAAGCTATGACAGCGACTACTACGGCGACGACCTGCCGTTCTGGACGCGGGTCACCTGTCAGGACGGCACGGTTAAACCGCATCTGATTATTCCCTACACCCTGGAAACCAACGACATGCGCTTTGCCACCGCGC
The DNA here is from genome assembly GCF_000026985.1 of Erwinia pyrifoliae DSM 12163. Taxonomy (NCBI): domain Bacteria; kingdom Pseudomonadati; phylum Pseudomonadota; class Gammaproteobacteria; order Enterobacterales; family Erwiniaceae; genus Erwinia; species Erwinia pyrifoliae. Next base: position 3,019,437 of record NC_017390.1, on the reverse strand, counting down.
AAGGTTTCAACACCGCCGAGCAGTTTTATACCTATCTGAAGGACAGCTTTGATGTGCTGTACGAGGAAGGGGAAAGCGCGCCGAAGATGCTGTCGGTAGGGATGCACTGCCGTCTGCTGGGCCGCCCCGGGCGTTTCCGTGCGCTGCAGCGTTTCCTTGATCATATCCAGCAGCACGATCGGGTGTGGATCTGTACCCGCCAGCAGATCGCCGACCACTGGATGAAAACGCATCCGCCTGAAGTGTGACGATCGGTAAAATGCCTGCTGGATCGTCAGCAGGCATTGCGTGATTCATGAATCTGCGCACTGCCATCATAGTGCTCAAAAGCGGATTGGGTATTGTAAGGCGGATCGATAAAAATACATTTAACACGGCCCGCATACAGCGGCATTAGGGCGCGCAGTGCCAGCAGGTTATCCCCTTGTATAATCATATTGTCTTTTGACGGCGTACCAAATTCGGCTTCTTTTTGTAGCAGATGGTAAGGCACGGCTGTACTGACAGCTTTAGCCTGATTTTTATTGACCCAATCCAGAAATGGCATAGCGGTATCTTGTCCCTCGGTTAAACTTGGCTAACATGATACCTTAAAAGCGGTTTTTTTTCAGGCCGCAGCCTGCTGACCGTCCGGGATGAGTTCATTGAATACACACAAGAATTGATGCAGTGCGGCTAACGGGAAATCACCTGAATACAGCAATATAATTAACGGGATGCGTAACCCTATGGAAAGCAAAGTTTGGATGGTGCGTGGTGATGCAGGCAGGCTCTATGATAATTTTCGTGAAGAAAACGTTGTCGCTATTGGCTGGTCACAGCTTGCTCCTTATGTCAAACCCGGACTGTCCCGCGACCAGCTGCTGGCCATTTATCTGGAGCATGAACCGCAAGTGAAACTGGGTACGGCGCGTTCCGGAAGGTCACAAATCTGGCGCTTTGTTAATGAGATTAAGCAGGGTGACTGGGTTATCACCTACTCGCCAGCCAACCGTACCTACTTATCAGGCAGAGTCATTTCAGATTTTGAGTACCACCCGGAATGGCTTGAAAAGGGGATGGGCATCGCCCGCCGGGTGAAATGGAACGCTGAAGAGATTAAGCGCGACAACTTGAGCGATGCGACGAAAAATCCGCTTGGCTCCACGCTAACGGTCTTTCAGCTGCCTGAATATGCCGTCAATGAACTGTTATATGGCGAGCGAGCCGGGGCGGTGATCATTCCACCGCCCCCTGAAATGACTGATGATGAAGAGGCTGTTTCCGATCCTTTACGCGATATGGAAATGGTCGCTTTTGAAGGAATCAAGGATCGTATTAATCGCCTGGACTGGGATGAAATGCAGCAGCTGGTCGCGGGCGTGTTACGCAGCATGGGCTACAAAACCCAGGTTTCTCCTGCCGGAGCCGATCGCGGCAAGGATATCATTGCTTCCCCGGACGGATTCGGTTTTGAAAACCCCCGAATTATTGTTGAAGTCAAACATCGCCGTGATCAAACAGGTAGTCAGCAGATCCGCAGCTTTATTGGCGGCCGCCATAAAGACGATCGTGGGTTATATGTCAGTACTGGCGGTTTTACCAAAGATGCCCGTTATGAAGCCGATCGTTCAACCATCCCGCTAACACTGTGGACGCTGGACGATCTGGTGCGTGCCCTGCTGGAAAACTACGAACAGATTGATATCGAAACCAAATTACTGGTCCCGTTGAAAAGAACCTATCTGCCCGCATAAATTTTTAGCCACATAAAAGGTGCCCTTTAGCTAAAGGGCACCGATAGGTATTTTGGCCAACCACCACCTCACCCCATTAAACTCACTTGTGCCGCGACAATGCGCCAGCCGGCGGGCAGTTTGACCCAGGTCTGCTGCTGGCGGCCGATCTTCTCGCTGCCCGGGCGGGTAAACTCGGTGCTACAGACGGCGAAATCATCGCCGAAGGTGGTTATCACCGTATTGTGTAGCTGGCGATCCAACCCGGCTGACGGGCGGGCGGCGCGAAAGGCGCGTATCGCCTCAATACCGTACAGGTTTTCTCCGGCACCGAGGCGCACGGTACGCTCGTCGTGCCAGAACAGCTCATCCAGCACGGCAATATCGTTACTGACCAGCGCCTTTTCATAGCGAGAAAACGCCGCCGTGACTTCGGCCACGGTCGCTGGCTGGTTGATGGCTTCGTTTTTCATCTTTTATGCTCCCCGTTTGCAGGCGCGGCGCGGGCAATACCGAGCTGCTCCAGCACGCGTGCCACCCGCAGGCAGGCTGCTTCTTTAAACGGCGCGGCAATCAGCTGTAAGCCAATGGGCATACCCCCCGCGGTGCGCAGAGGAACGGTAGTGACCGGCAGGCCAAGAAAGGAAATTGGCTGCGTCAGCATCCCCATACTGGCGCGTACCGGCAGGTCGCAGCCGTTAATGCGCAGGGTTTCCTGGCCAATCAGCGTGGCGCTGGTGGGGGTGGCCGGGGCAATCAGCACATCCACATCCTTAAACAGCGGCAGCACCTGCTGCTGGAAATGGCGGCGAAAGCGCTGTGCCTGCACGTACCAGACGGCGGGGATCATCGCTCCGGCCAGCAGGCGCTCACGCGACAGCGGCTCAAAACGTTCCGCCGCGTGGCGCAGTTCGGGCAGATAGTGGTTACCGCCTTCGCTGGCGGTGATAATAAACGCGGCGGATCGTGCCAGCTCCGCCTGCGGCAGCACGATCTCTTCGCAGGCGTCCAGCGCCCGTGCCGCGCTGGCCACCGCCGCACGGGCATCGTCATCGCACCACTGTTGAAACCAGCCGCCGAGCACGCCGCAGCGCAGTCCTTCCAGCCCGGCATCCAGCAGCGGCGTTACCGGCTGCACCGCCTTGTCGGCCTGGAAGCTGTCGCTGGCATCGCGCCCCTGCAGGACATCATAGACCTGAGCAAGATCGCTAACGCGGCGGGCAAACGGGCCGATATGGTCAAGGCTGGCGACAAACGGATGCGTGCCGGAGCGCGACAGGCGGCCAAAGGTCGGCTTCAGGCCGAAAATGCCGCACAGCGAGGCCGGCACGCGAATCGACCCGTTGGTATCCGAACCGAGGGAAAAATGCACCAGCCCGGCGGCAACGGCGGCGGCTGAACCGCCGGATGAACCCCCGGCAATACGTGCCATATCGTGCGGGTTGCGCGTGGCGCCATAATGGCTGTTTTCGGTGGTAAAACCGTAGGCGTAGGCATCCATATTCAGCATGCCGGACAGCAGGCCACCGCTGGCGGCCAGCTTATTTACCGCCCAGGCATCATGCGCTGCCACCGGGCGATCGCTCAGCAGGCTGGCCCCGGCCAGCGTGGTATGCCCGGCGACATCAAACAGATTTTTCACCGCGTAAGGCACCGCCGCCAGCGCCGGTAACGGGCCATGACGTTGACGGTCATCCAGGCGATCGGCCTCGCGCAGCATGCGATCTTCAGTGATCCCGGTCCAGGCGTTAAGCTGTGGGTTAGCCTGGTCGATGGCGGCCAGCGTCTGGCTGGCGACCTCGCGTGCGCTCAGTTCGCCAGCCGCCAGTGCGCGTTTCAGTTCGTTAATTGAGAATGAAGCCAGATTCATGCTTTATACACTCCTGCCACTTCCAGCCGATCGTCCAGCGGGTACGCCATCAGTGGTTCGGCCATCGCGGCAATACGGCTAAACTGAATAAGCAGTTCGGCGCGGCGCGCGTCATCCAGCTCCAGCGCCAGTATCTGCTCCATCTGTGCCACCCAGGCAGCCCAGTCGGTCTTCGTTTGCTTCATTATCCTCTCCCGTTAAAAACCGGCCGCGCTGCCGTTGCTGCGCGGATCGTAAGCCCCTTCCAGCATACCGTTTTTATGGCGCACGATGGCACCGGCATGGCCAACCGCCTCGCTGAAGTCGGGCAGCATCTCCGTTTCATGTCCCAGCGCACGCAGAGCGGCGACGGTTTGTGGTGAAAAACGGCCTTCCAGCTTCAGCGAGTCCGAGGCCTGTCCCCAGGTACGCCCCAGCAGCCAGCGCGGGGCGCTGACCGCCTGCTGCAACGGCATGCCCTGCACAACGTGGCGGGTAAACAGCGCGGCCTGAGTTTGCGGCTGGCCGTCGCCGCCCATCGAACCGTAAACCATCGTCCGGCCATCGTTAAGGCGCGCCGCCGCCGGATTGAGGGTGTGGAAAGGTTGTTTACCCGGAGCCAGCGCCAGCAGACTCGCGGGATCGAGGCTGAACGCCGCGCCGCGATTTTGCCAGGTGATACCGGTGCCGGGAACCACTACGCCGCTGCCGAACTCATGATAGATGCTCTGAATAAAGGAAACCGCCAGGCCACTGCTGTCCATTACCCCCATCCAGACCGTATCGCCCGGCCCCTTGCCGCTGCCCCACGGGGCGGCCTGGTTTGGGTCAATCTGAGCCGCCAGCTGGGCTAAACGATCGCTGTCGAGCAACGCCTGCATGTCTTCGCTTATATGGCGCGGATCGGTGATGTAACGGTCGCGCAGGCCAAAGGCCAGCTTGGTGGCCTCGACGATACGATGGATGGTTTGCGCTTCGCCGGCTTCGGCCATGTTCAGCCGATCGGTAATGCCGAGGATAGCCAGTGAGACCAGCCCCTGGGTCGGCGGGGGCATATTGTAAATGTCACCGTGCTGATGGCGAATGTGCAGCGGCTTAACGCGTTTTGCTTGCTGTGCGTTGAGATCTTGCAGCGTTACCGGCATTCCCAGCCGGGATATTTCATCCGCCAGCCTGTGTGCCAGCGGGCCGCGATAGAAGCTCTCCAGTCCGGCTTGCGCCAGATGGATCAATGTACTGGCCAGTTCGGGTTGGCTGAAGCGGCTGCCTGAGCATGGAACGCAGCCATCCGGGAGGAAGGTGGCAGCAAAACCGGGCTGCTGGCACAGCTCAGCATATTTGCTGGCGGTGGCGGCGGACTGGGATGCGGTGACCGGGATGCCGTCGGCGGCATAGCGCATCGCATCGGCCAGCAGGCGCGCCAGCGGGCGCTGCTGGCCGCCCAGTTCGCGGGAAATCTCCAGCGCCAGCGCCCAGCCGCTCACCGTGCCGGGTACGGTCAGTGCCGCCCGTGGGCCGCGATGAGGAATGGTTTTACTGCCCCGATAGAATTCGGCGGTGGCCAGAGAACCCGCCGCCCCGCTGGCGTCAATGGCTATCGGATCTGCGCCCGGTGGCAAAATCAGCCAGAAGCCATCACCGCCCAGCCCGTTCATATGCGGATAGACCACGGCGATGCTGGCCGCCGCGGCGACCATCGCTTCAATCGCATTGCCGCCTTCGCGTAAAATCCCCAGCGCCGTTTCGCTGGCAAGGTGGTGGGGCGTGACGGCCATCCCCAGCGGAGCCATATTGCTTTGATGCATGCCATTCTCGTCAATCGGATAACTGATTGGCTTATTCAAGCAAGAGTTGTTCCAGTTTGTCGTACGGTGGGCCGATAACAGGCATAACTTTGTCTGCCAGCAGCCGTTCCGATAAAAACGCGTTGAATGACAAACCGCTACGGTGAGGAGGGATAACGGGAGGTTTGGCGGTGATGAACCGCCTCCCGGATGAGAATAAGCAAAGCTTTTGTAAGGACGCCACACGGATCCGATAAATGTGGCAGTTAATGTGGTGATAAAGGCACCGGTCGTCAAACAGAGGGCGGCCTGATATCGCTTCAGCAGCCCGCCCAGGGTTATATTTGCCCAACGCCATGCAGCCCTGGAGTTGTGAATGCCCGCACTGTAGCAAGCGTCGGGCAGGGTGCAGCACGATCGGGTACGGCTGTTCAGGAAGAGAAACCGTTCTGATAAGTCCCTATCCTGCAGCGGGGGTGTTCTTTATCTTATCGGTTAGGGTTGACTTTGTTTTATGCGTTGGGGCATCTGGGTGTTTAATCACCTGATCTTTTGCTTCCATAATTTCATTGTCTTTTGCTTTATTTTCCCCAATTCGTTTTGTGAGTTCATCTATCTTGCTTTGCACACGCATTTGGATCTTAGGTAATGCTTTATGATACTCAATCAGGTTTGTTAAATCTGTTAAATGTGATTGCATTGTAGGATTTATGAAGTCCGGGTTTATATTGGATTGGTCGATAACGGCTTTAGTATATATTTCCCTTTGTATTGTAAGTTTACTCTTAATAGCTTCTGCTTTCGTCTTATATTTTCCTATTTCATTATTATGCCCTTCCAGAGCATAGCCATGGTGGTTGTGTATATAACCGGTTCGCTTATTTTCATCTTTGGGGGTAAAAGAACGAGTCTCTTCCTGGATTGTTGCTTTTAATTCATTGAGTCTTGCCTCTTGCTCTTTTACTTTGTCATAGGTGTCTTTTAATTCTGTTAATGTTTCATTAATGCTTTCATGGTCCATGTTGTGGCTTTCTAAATCATCGGCTACAAAACATCTGAAAAACCCGCCGCTTGCATCAACCACTTTTCTTGAAATGGAATACGCTTTCTTTGCATATTCCTCACGGGACATTTTACTGTTTTTTAATATCTCCTGCTGTTTTGCGAGCTCGGCTGTGTTTATTTTATCATCTCTTTTATTGTAGGCCGTTAAAAGGGGTATTTCTAAGTCAGCATGCTTTTTAACTTTTTGACACAAAGCGTTTTCAATGGGGGGGGGTATGTTCTCCACACTTTTAAGTTTATCAAGAAGACCATTGAATGTCTTCGTTGAAATATTACCACCTGTGATGCTGGTAAGGTGAACCTTAAAAATTTCCCAACTATTAAAATTAACATTCATTAAACGGCTCCTGGTTAAAAAAAACAATTGTAATCAAATTTTTGATTTTTTTTACCAAAAAACAGTAAAAAAACCTTGCTCAGGAGGATGACCTCATTACGCATAGGGTGCTTGACAGAAATGCCCCGTTTATGAGTTTATACCCTGTGTTTGGACAGATTGTGCTAAATATATAAACAGTCGCCCTTAATCAGGAAATCAACGTCAAAGAAAAATTGTTATCGCATCGGTTGCCATTTGCTGGGAGCATATCAATGTGATTTACGCTGATATCTGGCGACGTTAGCGCACGCCTGCATCCGCTATATTCGGCGAAAGCTGGCACCCCCCAAAAACATCTTTAGCAAATAAAATTCTCGGTTTCCCGCTCCCCCGCTACAGGCAGGCACATAATTTGTATATCATCGCTATGATGAAACAAACGTTACAGGACCAACCTGATGAAGCAGCTTGATGAACGTCTGCGCAGCCATTACCCACAGCTTTCGCCGCAGGAGCAGCGCGTGGCCGATTTTGCTTTCGATCATTTTGACGATTTGATCGGCTATAACAGCGCCGAGCTGGCACGCCTGAGCGGGGTGTCTAAAGCGACGGTCAGCCGCCTGTTTAAACGCTTAGGCTATGAAAAATATAAAGATATGCGCGACGAGCTGCGCACGCTACGCCAGAGCGGCATGCCTCTGACCGATAACCGTGATGCGGTACAGGGCAATACCCTGCTGGCGCGTCACTATAAGCAGGAGATGGCTAACCTCACGCAGTGGGTTAACGGCCTGGACAGCGCTCAGTTTGCCGGGGTGGTGCAGGCGCTGGCAGAAAGTAAACGCATATTTATCATCGGCATGCGTAATGCCTATCCGGTGGCACTGCATCTGCGCCAGCAGCTGTTACAGGCGCGCCAGCAGGTGCAGGTGCTGCCACAGCCGGGGCAGACGCTATCTGAAGAGCTGGTGGATCTGACGCCGCAGGATATGGTGGTAGTGATGGCCTTCCGCCGCCGACCGCGTATTATCCGCCCGCTGCTGCAACAGCTGCAACAGCAGGGCATTCCTGTGCTGGCGCTGTGCGAGCCGCAGGCGCGGGCGGTGATTGCGCTGGCGCGCTGGCAGCTGTGCGCGCCGCTCGACAGCGTATCCGCCTTTGACAGTTATGCCGCCGCTAACAGCCTGATCAACCTGTTAGCCAATGCTTTACTGCATCACCTGTTAAGCGACGGACGACAGCGCATTCATCGTATCGCCGATCTTTACGGCCAGCTGGACGAGCTGGAGCAACGCTGATGGGGCACCAAACGGGTGCTTTGCATGGTTTTGGGGCGTGAATATCTGCCCTTTATCAGGCTGTTTTCCCGTTGTCAGCACTGATGTCACTGTGCATTATCGGTTTTATCTCCCCCTGCTTATCCATAATAAATAATTTTAATCAACTGGTTATGTGCAAATTGGTGAAAATGACGCTGCGCAGAACGTGCTAGCACATTAGTTGCAATTAAGTTATTTAAGAATCTTTCGTTTCATTGCTTATTAACCGGGGAAGAGAAGATGAAAAAAAGCTTATTCGCGTTACTGGCCGCTGCGCTGCTGTTCTCTCAGATCGGCGTGGCACGGGCTGACCAGCTACAGGACATTGAAAAACGTGGCGTGCTTCGTGTTGCCGTGCCGCAGGACTTCCCGCCGTTTGGCTCTGTCGGCACCGATTTGCAGCCGCAGGGCTATGACATCGATATGGCGACGTACCTGGCTCGTCAGATGAAACTTAAATTGCAGCTGGTGCCGGTGACCAGCGCCAACCGCGTGCCCTACCTGCAAACCGATAAGGTCGATCTGGTGATCTCCAGCCTCGGCAAGAACCCGGAGCGCGAGAAGGTGATTGATTTCAGCCGCGCCTACGCGCCGTTCTTCCTCGGCGTGTTTGGACCGCAGCAGGGCACGTTGAAGAGCGCCGCCGAACTTAGCGGTAAATCTGTCGGGGTGACGCGCGGCGCGGTGGAAGATATGGTGCTGACCAGCGTGGTGCCGAAAGATGCGCAGGTAAAACGATACGAAGATAACAACACCACGCTTTCCGCTTACCTGTCAGGCCAGGTGCAGTATGTCGCCACCGGTAACCTGGTGGTGGCGGCGATAGCGCGCCAGAACGCCGATAAAGCGCCGCTGGCACAGTTTATGCTGAAAGACTCACCGTGCTTTATCGGCATCAAGAAAGGCGAGCCGGCGCTGAAAGCCAAAGTGGACGCGCTGATTGCACAGGCGTTAACAGACAAAACCCTGAACCGCCTTGCCGAACAGTGGTTGAAGGCACCGCTGCCGAACGATCTCGGCGCGTAGGGGCGAAGGGATGACAGGGCAACTGAATTTTCCGGCGCTGTGGCCTTACTGGCCGGAACTGGTTTCCGGGCTGTGGGTTACCATTCAGCTAACGGTGATGGCGACGACCGGCGGCGTGGTACTGGGGATTGTGGGCGCGGCGTTGCGCAGCGGCAAACCCTCGCTACTCAGCCGCATCTGGGGCGTCTATGTCGAGCTGATCCGCAACACGCCGTTTGTCGTGCAGCTGTTCTTTATCGTCTTTGGTTTGCCCAATCTGGGGCTGAAGCTGACGGCGGGGGAAGCGGCGCTGCTGGCGATGCTGATTAACCTGGGCGCTTACAGCACCGAAATTATTCGGGCGGGAATTCAGGTCACGCCGAAAGGGCAGTGGGAAGCCGGCAGGGTACTCGGAATGACGCGCCGACAAACCTTTATGCGCGTAGTGCTGCCACCGGCGCTGAAGCGTATTTACCCGGCGCTGGTCAGTCAGTGCATTATCGTGATGCTCGGCTCCTCGGTGGTGTCGCAGGTCTCTTATGAAGAGCTGACCTTTGCCGCCAACCTGATCCAGTCGCGCACCTTTTTGAGTTTTGAAGTCTACCTGGTGACCACGCTGATGTATCTGGCGCTGTCGATCGCCATGCGCCAGCTGCTGCTGGCGGCAGGCCGTAAATGGTTTGGAGAGCAGCCCTGATGAACACCTTTACCGACTGGGACATTCTGCGCAACCTGCTGCTGGCAGCACGCTGGACGATGGCACTCTCCGTGACGGCGTTCTTTGGCGGCACGCTGGTGGCCTTGCCGCTGGTGAGACTGCGCCTGGCAGGTCGCCTGTGGCCAAACCGCATTATCCGCGCTTACGTCGAGCTGTTCCAGGGGACTCCGCTGCTGATGCAGCTGTTTCTTGCTTTCTTTGGCGTGGCGCTGTTCGGCATCGATCTCTCGCCCTGGGCCGCCGCCGCGCTGGCGCTGACCTGCTACACCAGCGCTTTTCTGGTGGATATCTGGTACGGCAGCATTAAGGCGTTACCGAAAGGGCAGTGGGAAGCCTGTCGCTGTCTCGGTCTCAGCAGCGGTCAGACGCTGTTTCGCGTGGTGCTGCCGCAGGCGTTGCGTGTAGCCATCGCCCCCACCGTTGGCTTTGCCGTACAGGTGGTGAAAGGCACGGCGCTGGCCTCGATTATCGGTTTTATTGAACTGACCAAGGCGGGCACCATCCTCAACAACGTGACTTACCAGCCATTTAAGGTTTTCGGGTTAGTCGCCCTCGGCTACTTCCTGATGTGTTATCCGCTGTCGCGCTACAGCCAGTATCTGGAGAAGAAATTCAATGCCGCTCATCACCATTAATCAGGTGCAGAAATACTATGGCGACAACCACGTACTGAAAGGCGTGGATCTTGATATCGACATGGGTGAAGTGATCTCAATCATCGGCCGCAGCGGTTCGGGAAAAAGTACGCTGCTGCGCTGTATCAACGGGCTGGAAGGCTATCAGGAAGGCAGCATCAAACTCGGCGGCATGACCATTACCGAGCGTGACAGCCAGGCGCGGGAAATCAGCCGCTCGGTGGGAATGGTGTTCCAGAACTTCAATCTGTTCCCGCATATGACCGCGCTGGAAAACGTCATGCTGGCGCCGCGCCGGGTGCTGAAAAAGAGCGAGAAAGCGTGCCGCGATCTGGCCTGCGCCATGCTGGAAAAGGTCGGTCTTGGTGACCGCATTGATTACTATCCGGCCAGCCTGTCGGGTGGCCAGCAGCAGCGCGTGGCGATTGCCCGTGCGCTGGCGATGTCACCGAAGGTGCTGCTGTGTGATGAAATCACCTCTGCCCTTGACCCGGAGCTGGTCGGTGAAGTGCTGAAGGTGCTGGAACAGCTGGCCCGGGAAGGCATGACGCTGATCCTCGTGACCCATGAAATGAACTTCGCGCGCGAAGTCGGCGACCGCGTGGTGTTTATGCACCAGGGGCGCGTATGGGAGCAGGGCGACAGCCAGACGGTGTTTGCCGCGCCACAAACCACTGAACTGAAACAATTTATTTCCTCGGTGCGCGGCCTGAACTGAGCGCGCCGCGACTGACAAGAAGGACTGAACGCATGGACTTATCAAACTATTTGCCAATCAACCCGCCGCAGCGCCTGCTGATGGGGCCGGGGCCGATCAACGCCGATCCGCGCGTGCTGCGCGCCATGTCGAGCCAGCTGCTTGGCCAGTACGATCCGGCGATGACACAGTATATGAATGAGGTGATGGCGCTGTATCGTGCGGTATTCCGTACTGAAAACCGCTGGACGCTGCTTGTCGACGGCACCTCCCGCGCCGGCATTGAGTCTGTCCTGCTGTCCGCCATCCGTCCCGGCGATAAGGTGCTGGTGCCGGTGTTTGGCCGTTTTGGCCATCTGCTGTGCGAAATTGCCCGCCGCTGCCGTGCCGAGGTGCACACCATTGAAGTGCCCTGGGGCGAAGTGTTTACCCCGGACCGCATTGAAGATGCCATTAAGCGCGTGAAGCCGCGCCTGCTGTTGACGGTGCAGGGCGACACGTCCACCACCATGCTGCAACCGCTGGAAGAGCTGGGGGCAATCTGCCGCAAATACGGGGTGCTGTTCTATACCGATGCCACCGCCTCGCTGGCCGGTAACGCGCTGGAGACCGATGCCTGGGGGCTGGATGCGGTGTCGGTCGGGATGCAGAAATGTCTCGGCGGCCCGTCGGGAACCTCTCCGATCACGCTCAGCCCGGCTATGGAAGCGGCGATCCGCCAGCGCAAATGCGTCGAAGCCGGGATACGCACGGCGGCTCACCAGGACGGTGAGGATGAGATGATCTACTCCAACTATTTCGATCTCGGCATGATCATGGATTACTGGGGGCCGGAGCGTCTTAACCACCATACCGAAGCCACCAGCGCGCTGTATGGCGCACGCGAATGCGCCCGGCTGATCCTCGAAGAGGGGCTGGATAACGGCATCGCCCGTCATAAGCTGCACGGTGACGCCATGCTTAAAGGGATACAGGGCATGGGGCTGGAAACCTTTGGCGACCTGAAACATAAAATGAATAACGTGCTTGGCGTGATGATCCCGGCCGGTATTGATGGCGAGCAGGTGCGCAAGCTGATGCTGGAGGATTTTTGCATTGAAATCGGCACCTCGTTCGGCCCGCTGGTCGGTAAGGTCTGGCGCATTGGCACCATGGGCTACAACGCGCGTAAAGATTGCGTGATGCTGACGCTGAGCGCGCTGGAATCGGTGCTGACCCATCTTGGTTTCCGCACCACACAGGGGGCTGCTCTACAGGCTGCCTGGGATCACTATCGCGGGAGCTGCTGATGAGCGACTGCCTGATGAATGCCCCGATGGCGGCGGCGGCGGCCGATCGCGTCATGGCCCGCTGCGATGCGCTGGCAGAAATCAGTGAAACCCCGCAATACCTGACCCGCGTTTATCTGTCGCCGGAGCATCTGCGTGCCAACGCGCTGGTCGGTAAGTGGATGCAGGCGGCAGGGATGCAGGTGTGGCAGGACGGCGTGGGCAATATCTGTGGCCGTTATGAAGGGCAGCGGCCGGAAGCGAAGGCGCTGCTGCTGGGTTCTCATCTTGATACCGTACGCAACGCCGGGCGCTACGATGGCATGCTCGGCGTTCTGGCGGCGATTGAAGCCGTGCAGTTTCTGCACGATCGCGGCGAGCGGCTGCCGCTGGCGATTGAGATTATCGGCTTTGCCGACGAAGAGGGTACGCGCTTTGGCATTACCCTGCTCGGCAGCCGTGGCCTGACCGGCACCTGGCCGGAGAGCTGGGTAACGCACCCGGACGGTAACCGCATTACCGTGGCGCAGGCGATGAAGGATTGTGGGCTGAATGCCGGACGCATCTGGCAGGCGGCGCGTGACGTCGAAGATTTCGTTGCCTACCTCGAACTGCATATTGAGCAGGGGCCGGTGCTGGAGCAGGAGCAGCTGGCGCTGGGCGTGGTGACGGCGATCAACGGCGCACGTCGCCTCAACTGCCGCTTTGTGGGTGAGGCCGGGCATGCTGGTACGGTACCGATGAGCCACCGCAAAGACGCGTTGGCCGCCGCCGCCGAATGGATGGTGTTTATCGAACAGCGCACCCCGCAGCACAGCCCGCAGCTGGTGGCAACGGTCGGTAGTTTGCAGTGCCAGCCCGGCGCGGTAAACGTCATTCCCGGAGAGGTCGCCCTGACTCTTGATGTGCGCGGCCCACAGGATCAGCCGCTGGCTGAACTGCTCTCCGAGCTGCTGATCCAGGCAGAGGCGATTGCCCAACGGCGCGGTCTCAGTTTCAGCGCGGACGAGTACTATCAGATCCCCGCCACGCGCTGTGATGAGGCGCTGCAAAGCGCCCTGACGCGTGCGGTGACGGCGGTGCAGGGGCGTAGCCTGTCGCTGCCGAGCGGCGCGGGCCACGATGCGATTGCCATTGCAGAACGCTGGCCGGTGGGCATGCTGTTTGTGCGCTGCGATCGCGGTATCAGCCATCATCCGGCAGAGTCGGTGGCGGTGGACGATGTGGCAAAAGCACTACAGGCCTGGGTGCAGATGGTGAGCGAGGTGGCGGGAAAATGAATCTGAGCGAGTTCAATCAGGCCAGCGCCGCCGATGCGCAGCGGGCGATTTCTCACTGCGTGGCCTTGCCGGACTGGGTTGCCTCGCTGGTGACAGCGCGTCTCTGTCGTTCGCTGGATGAGCTACTTGCCGTGGCTGACGGTCTGTCACAGCGCTGGGACGGTGTTGCGCTTGCCCAGGCGCTGTCTGCGCATCCGCGTATTGGTGAACGTGCGGCGGGTGCAGGCAGAGAGGCGCAGCTGTCTCGCCAGGAACAGGGAGAGGTGAATGAAGCGGACACGGCGCTGAAGCAGGCGCTGGCAGTGGGTAATGCCGCCTACGAACGGCGTTTTGGCCGGGTGTTTTTGATCCGCGCCAAAGGGCGCAGCGGCGAACAGATGCTGGCAGAGCTGCAACGCCGTCTGCAAAACGATACGCAGCAGGAGCAGCAGGAAGCTCTCCATCAGCTGCGCGAAATCACACTATTACGCCTGAAGGAGACTTTTCTGTGAGCACCATCAGTACGCATATTCTTGATACCGCGCTGGGAAAACCGGCCGCCGGGGTGGCCATGCTGCTTGAGCAGAAGAGCGCCGCAGGCTGGCTGCCGCTGGCGCAGGGCGTGACCAACGCCGACGGCCGTCTCGGCGATCTGACGCCGCAACCGCTGGCCGCCGGGCGCTACCGCCTGACGGCGGCCATCGGCGATTACTTTGCCGCTGCCGGACGAGAGGCGCTGTATCTCAGCGCGCAGATTGATTTCGCTATCGCGGCGCACGGTGGCCATTACCACTTACCTTTTTTGATCTCCCCCTGGTCATGGTCAACTTACCGCGGCAGCTGATCGGGCGATAAACCAACAGAAGGCAGCAAACTATGAGCGTCGGGCCAGAAGATACGCGTTATCCGCCAGGTAAAGCTTTTGCCTGGGGTTTGCAACATGTACTGACTATGTATGGCGGCATTATTGCCCCGCCGTTGATTATTGGCGCCGCCGCCGGACTGAATGCCAGCCTGCTGGGGATGCTGGTGACCGCCGCGCTGTTTGTCAGCGGCTGCGCCACGCTGCTACAGGCACTGGGCCTGCCGGGATTTGGTGCGCGTCTGCCGCTGGTGCAGGGCGTCTCTTTTGCCGGGGTGGCCACGATGGTCACGCTGGTGACGGGCGGTGGTGGCCTGCCGGTGGTATTTGGCGCGGTGATCGCCTCGTCGCTGATTGGCCTGCTGATGACGCCGCTGTTTGCTCATATTATTCGCTTCTTTCCGCCGCTGGTGACCGGTACGGTGATCGCCGTGATCGGCTTATCGCTGATGCCGGTAGCGGCACGCTGGGCGATGGGGGGCACCCCGCAGTTACCCGGCTGGGGATCGCCTCACCATATTGGCCTGGCGGCGCTGACGCTGGCGCTGGTGCTGTTATTTAACCGGGTGGGCAATGCGGCCATTAAACGGCTGGCGGTACTGCTGGCGATGGCGGTGGGAACGGTGATTGCCCTGTTCACCGGGCAGGCCAACTTTAGCGCGGTGGCGCAGGGGGCGTGGCTGGCGCTGCCGGGGGTGCTGAATTTTGGTATGCCGGTGTTTGACGTGGCGGCGATTGTGTCGATGACGCTGATCGTACTGGTGCTGCTGACAGAAACTACAGCCGGGCTGCTGGCCATTGGCGACATTATTGGCAGCGAGGTTGACGGCAGGCGCATTACCCGAGGGCTACGTGCCGATATGCTGACCAGCGCGCTGGCTCCGCTGTTTAACTCCTTCCCGCAAAGTGCTTTTGCCCAGAATATCGGGCTGGTGGCGATGACCGGGGTGAAAAGCCGTTTTGTCGTCGCGGCGGGGGGCGTGATCCTGCTGCTGCTCGGCTTTTTACCGATACTCGGACGCGTGGTGGCATCAATCCCGATGCCGGTGCTCGGCGGTGCCGGGGTGGTGCTGTTTGGCACCGTGGCGGCCAGCGGCATTCGTACCCTGGCGAAAGTCGACTACAAAGACAATATGAACCTGGTGATTGTCGCTACGTCGATTGCTTTCGGCATGATCCCGATCGTGATGCCATCGTTCTATGACCAGTTCCCCGGCTGGGTTCGCACTATCTTCCACTCCGGCATCAGCGCGGCCTGCCTGATTTCGGTCACGCTGAATTTGCTGTTTAATCGGGTAAAGGCCCCGGATGCTGAAAAGGCCATTACTCCGGCAGGTTAAAGCGGTCGGCATCGCGCCACGCCGGGAAGCGCGAGCGGTAGTCGCGTAACGCGTCCAGCGACAGGTCGGCGTCGAGACGCGCGGACTGATGGGCTTCCCCGGCCGCCAGAATCTCACCCTGCGGGCTGATAATGCGGCTGTCGCCGCTGTACTGATGCCCGTTGCCGTCGCAGCCAACGCGGTTGCACCCGGCGATGTACGCCTGGTTCTCAATCGCCCGCGCCTGCAACAGCACCTGCCAGTGCAGCGCGCGCGCCGCCGGCCAGTTGGCCACATACAGCGCTAAATCATAGTCATCCCGGATACGTGAAAACACCGGAAAGCGCAGGTCGTAACACACCTGGGGTAAAATGCGCCAGCCGCGCCAGGTGACGATCTCCCGGCGGCTGCCCGCCAGATAATGCTGATGTTCACCCGCCATGCGGAACAGGTGGCGCTTGTCGTAGTGATGCACCGTACCAGCAGGCTCCACCAGAAAGAAACGGTTAACCGCGCCTTGTTGCGTACGGATGGCCGCGCTGCCGGCGATCATTGCATTGGCGAGATGCGCCTTTTCCTGTAACCAGGCAACCACCTCTGGCTGCGGCAGCGAACGTTCAGCGGCCTCCATCGCGAAACCGCTGGTAAACATCTCCGGCAGCACGATCAGGTCGCGCTGGTGGATATCCGCCAGCAGCCCGTCGAAAAAGCGCAGATTCGCCGCGCCGTCCATCCATACCAGCGGCTGCTGTAATACGCTAAGTTTTAAAGTTGACACAGGCGCTCCGCGGCAGCATCCAGCGTGGCTTCCTGTTTGGCGAAGCACAGGCGGATAAGTTTATGCGGGAAGGCGTCAGCGCAGAAGACCGACAGCGGAATGGCCGCCACGCCCGCTTCTTTGGTCAGCCACTGGCAGAACGCCACATCGTCCAGGCTGGAGATGGCGCTGTAGTCCGCCAGCAGGAAATAGGTGCCTTCACAGGGCAGAAGGGTAAAACGGCTGCGCGCCAGCGCCTGCACGAAGCGGTCACGGCGTGCGCGATAGAATTCAGGCAGTTCGCGGTAGTGCGCCGGTTCCTGCTCCAGCATATCGGCAATCGCCAGCTGCGCCGGGGTGTTCACCGAAAAGGTCAGGTACTGGTGTACTTTGCGCACTTCGCTGCTTAACGCGGCAGGCGCCACGCAGTAGCCCACTTTCCAGCCGGTCATATGAAAGGTCTTGCCAAAGGAAGAGACGGCAACAGCACGTTGACGCAGCTGTTGATGCGCCAGCACGCTGGCGTGGCCGTTGGCGTCAAAGCAGATATGCTCATACACTTCATCGCTGAGTACGTAGATTTCCTGCCCGGCGATTGCCAGCCACAGGGCGTTAAAATCGCTCTGCTGCCAGACGGTGGCGGATGGATTGTGCGGCGTATTGAGGATAACCAGCCGGGTGCGCGGTGACAGCAGCGCCTTAAATGCCTGCCAGTCAACGCGGAATTCCGGCGGCTGCAACGCGATGCGCTTCAGCACGCCGCCTGCCAGCGTTACGGCTGGCGCGTAGCTGTCGTAGCTCGGGTCAAAACAGATAACCTCGTCGCCCGCCCGAACCAGCGCGGTGATCGCCGCATACAGGGCTTCCGTCGCCCCGGCGGTGACGGTGATTTCGCTGTCGGCATCGGGCGTGTAGCCATACCGTTCGGCGGTTTTTTTCGCTATCGCGGTACGCAGAGCGGGCGCGCCGGTCATCGGCGCATACTGGTTAGCCCCCTGATTGACGTGATGCGCCAGGCGCTGTTGCAGATAGTTTGGACCGTCAAAGTCCGGGAAACCCTGCGACAGATTAATGGCGTTGTGCTGCTGCGCAAGCGCGCTCATCTGGCTGAAAATAGTGGTTCCCAGCGCGGGCAGTTTGCTTTCTGGGGTGAACGACGTCTGGCTCATCTGTAATAACCCTTATGCAACGCGGTAATTTGTGGGAAGTTGGTATTGCTTCCAATATAACATGCTGTCAGTAAACTGACTTAAATCAATGAGGTATAATGATATTACCGAATTTAACATTTTCGAGTATATCAGCCCGCATGTCATCAAGTTGGTGAGCTTCAAAACCCTTTCATCATACCGTCGTTTCCACTGATTAACCGGTAAAAGCAGGGATAGTGAACTTTGCACAGACTTTGCGAACAGACAGACGGTGTTCACGCGTTTGCAGGGTAACGGACTCTTTAAGAGCTGGAGAATCGGTGGGCTTTCCAGTAAAACGCCCATTCTGCCGAAATAATTAAATGTTACCTGGAGACTTGTTTACAGGTCTTATAGCAACTATATTAAAACCTCTCAACAGGTCTTTTAGGGAAGCGTCATGGCAAATCTCATTCTTAGTGATACCAGTGCAAGCGTAAGCGAGCTTAAAAAGAATCCGATGGCTACAGTTGATGCCGGTTGCGGCTTTCCTGTAGCGATTCTCAACCGCAATCAGCCCGCTTTCTACTGCATCCCTGCACCACTCTATGAGCGCATGCTGGAAGTGATAGACGATCAGGAACTGGTCACGCTGGTTAAAGCGCGTGAAAATCAACCTCTGATAGATCTCGATCTGGACTAAAAAGTTGATTTATAAGGTTAAAATCAGGGCAGAAGCCCTGAAAGAATGGCATGGTTTGGACAGTGCCGTTCGGGAGCAATTTAGTAAAAAACTTAAAAAATTGCGTGAAAATCCGCATGTACCTTCAGCCAGGCTAACGGGAATAGCGGGATGTTACAAAATAAAACTCAGGTCTTCCGGCTTTCGGCTGGTATATCAGGTTATTGATGAAGAGCTGATTATAGCTGTGGTAGCTGTTGGAAAAAGAGAGCGCAGCCAGGCATATAAACTTGCAAGCGAAAGGTTGCGGTGATTGACGCCGATTCCGATCGTCTTGATGTTTATCAGAGAGCGTTAATAATTCTGTGTCACGTTAAAAAATCACTACAACGTCATTACCTTACAGGGTCAACCTTCCAAATAAATCGCCAACCGGGACAATATCAAATTCCAGCTCTGGTTCGGTATCGTCCATTTTCTTACGCATTCATTAACCCCACAGATTCAGTGCGAGAACGGTGTAAACCACGTTGCTTTGATAATGCCCATCTTCGCGGATTTTGTCGTGGATTGCATCCAGCCAGACGAAGGGAAATACCCTTCCCGGCGGGCGTGCTATCACGCATTCCAACGCAATAATTCTCCCTTCATTTCACCACCACAGGATGCTAGTATTTGGCAATCAAGACGCTTAGACGTCTGTAGTTGCTGGGCTTCGTGCTGCGGGTGCGAACGCTTCAGCCTGGGTTTAAGGGAATGGCATGACGCAAAGCGAACAGTTAGATCAATTGGTTGCCGCCTGTCACTGGATTGGTGAGCGCGGCTGGGCCCCGGCGACCGGCGGCAATATGTCGCTGCGCCAGGATGAGCACACCTGCCTGCTGAGCGCGTCCGGCAAGGACAAAGGCAGCCTGACGCGTGATGACTTTATTCAGGTGGAGATTGCCGGTAACCGCGTGCCGTCAGGGCGCACACCCTCGGCGGAAACCGGACTGCATACCCTGATTTACCGCCTGTTTCCTGACGCCGGGGCGGTGCTGCATACCCATACGGTCAACTCTACCGTGCTGTCGCGGGTGGAGCAGGGCGCGGCGCTGGTGCTCCGGGGTTACGAAATGCAGAAGACGCTGGCCGGGCAACACTCGCACCTCGACGGCGTATCGATAGCCCTGTTCGATAACGACCAGGATATCGACGCGCTGGCACGGCGTATTGAACAGTTTGCCGCCGCGCGGCCATTGCGCTACGGTTTCCTGCTGCGCGGCCACGGGCTGACCTGCTGGGGTAAAGACGTTAATGAAGCGCGTCGCCATCTTGAAGGGCTGGAGTTTCTGTTCCAGTGTGAATTACAACGCCGCTTACTGGAGAAACCATGATCCGCGCTATCGTCACCGATATTGAAGGCACCACCAGCGATATTCGCTTTGTGCATAACGTGCTGTTCCCTTACGCCCGCGAAAATTTGCCGTCATTTATCAGCGGTAACCAGCAGCAGCCGGCGGTGGTGCAGGTGCTCGACCAGCTGCGCGCGGAGGTTGCGCGCCCACAGGCTACGGTGCAGGAGCTTATCGACGTGCTGTTTGGCTTTATGGCTGAGGATCGTAAGTCCACCGCGCTGAAGGCGTTACAAGGGATGGTCTGGCGTGACGGCTATCTCAACGGCAGTTTTACCGGCCATCTTTATCCGGATGTGCTACCCGCCCTGAAGCGCTGGCAGCAGCAGGGGCTGGCGCTGTATATCTATTCCTCCGGTTCGGTGGCGGCGCAGAAATTACTGTTTGGCTACAGCGATGCCGGTGATATCACCGGGCTGTTCAGCGGCTATTTTGATACCCATGTGGGTGCCAAACGCGAAGTGGATGCTTATCACAATATCGCCAGCCAGATTGGCCTGCCCGCAGAGCAGCTGCTGTTTTTGTCCGATATCCATCAGGAGCTGGACGCCGCACGGGATGCGGGCTGGCATACCGTGCAGTTAATACGCGGCGCGGCGGATAACGCAAGCCGCCATCGTCAGGTCACCGATTTTGATCGGATTAACCAGGAGCTGTTGAACTCATGAGTGCACTGACTATTTTTACCGATAGTGAAGCGACCACCCCGGTATGGTACAGCATGGATGCGGCTGAAATGGCTGAAAAGCTGCGCAGCAAAGGGGTGCGCTTTGAACGCTGGCATGCCGACCGCGACCTGGGGGATAACCCTGACTCAGAGACGGTAATCGATGCCTATCAGCATGCTATTGACCGGTTGGTGGCGGAGAAAGGCTACCAAAGCTGGGACGTGATCAGCATGCGTGCCGACAACCCGCAGAAGGAGGCGTTGCGCAGCAAGTTTCTCTCTGAACATACTCACGGAGAAGATGAAGTGCGCTTCTTTGTCGAAGGGGCGGGGCTGTTCTGCCTGCATCTTGACGGGCATATTTTCCAGGTGCTGTGTGAAAAAAATGACCTGATCTCGGTTCCGGCAGGGACTCCACACTGGTTTGATATGGGATCCTCACCGCACTTTACTGCCATCCGCATCTTCGACAATCAGGAAGGCTGGATCGCTAAATTTACCGGCGATCCGATTGCGGACGGCTATCCGCGCCTGCCTTAAACGGGACAATACGCGGGGCAACCGTGATATATGCACGGTTGCCCCGGTTTGTTACCCTTGACGATGCGGTGAAAATTCACCCGCCCGAACCTGCTCCGGCGTTACCACGCCGCTATCCAGCACCCAGCCGCTAATCAGCGAGGCGGGAGTGACATCAAATGCCGGGTTGTATACCGCCGCGTTTTCAGGCACCCAGTGCACGGTGCCAAAACTGCCGCTGACGCCGGTCACTTCGCTGGCTGCCCGCTGCTCAATGGGGATGGCGTCACCGTTCGGGCAGGCGCGATCCAGCGTGGTATGCGGGGCGGCAACATAGAATGGAATATTGTGATAATCAGCCAGCACCGCCAGGCTGTAGGTGCCAATTTTATTCGCCACGTCGCCATTCGCCGCGATCCGATCCGCGCCCACCCAGACTGCATCCACCTCCCCGCGCGCCATCAGGCTGGCGGCCATCGAATCGCAGATCAGGCGGTAGGGGATGCCCAGTTCGCCCAACTCCCAGGCCGTCAGGCGGCCACCCTGCAACAGCGGGCGGGTTTCATCCACCCAGACGCTGGCAACGTTGCCCTGCTGCCAGCCGCGTGCAATCACGCCCAGTGCCGTGCCAACGCCCGCGGTGGCGAGCCCTCCGGTGTTGCAATGGGTCAGCAGACGGCTGCCGGGGGGGATCAGTGCGCTACCGGCGATGGCGATGCGCTCACACAGCGCTTTATCTTCGTCGATCAGGCGCAGCGCCTCTGTACTCATTGCGTTGATAAAGTCGTTTTGCGCCAGCGCCTGCTTCATGCGGTCTAGGTTGTTCATCAGGTTAACTGCCGTCGGGCGTGCGGCGCGTAGTACCTCCAGCGCTTCGGCCAGTGCGGCTTTAGCCATGCCGTTTTCCGCCAGCAGTGCCAGCAGCAGGCTGGCAGACAGGCCGATCAGCGGCGCACCGCGCACGCGCAGCGCCTTGATGTGGCCAACCAGTTGATTGACATCTGCCGTCGGGCGCCAGATTTTCTGCTGCGGCAGCGCCTGCTGATCGAGGATCCAGAGCTGGTTGTCACGTATCTTCAGGCTGGTGGTGCTGAGTGTTTGCATCGATTAAATCCTGGTTGATTTACTGCGGGTTATTGTGCCAACATGGCTGGCGGATGTATAGACGTCTGAACGGCTTATTATAACGAATCATCGCTTATTTTTGAGGGACAGGTTATGGCGCAATACCGTACGTTTGCCGCAGCTGATGCCGTGGAATATGCTCGCCAGTTTGGCGGCGTGGATAATCCCAACAGTCTGGTCGACGCGCTGGAAGTGGGCGATGGTAATCTGAATCTGGTATTCAGGGTTTTCGATACGGCGGGCGTAAGCCGGGTGATCGTCAAGCAGGCGCTGCCCTGGGTGCGCTGCGTGGGGGAATCCTGGCCGCTGACCCTCGATCGCGCCCGGCTGGAGGCCGAAGTGCTGATTGAGCATGGCAAATTCTGCCCGCAGCATACGGTCAACATTCTGCATTACGATCCGCTGCTGGCGGTGACGGTGATGGAAGATCTCTCCGATCATGCTATCTGGCGCACTGAGTTGGTAAAAGGCGTCGACTGGCCGCAGGCGGCACGGCAGCTGGGAGATTATCTGGCGCAGACGCTGTTCCATACTTCTGATTTCTTCCAGCATCCCCGTCAGAAAAAAGCGGACGTTATTCGCTTTACTAACCCGGAGCTGTGCGACATTACCGAAGAGCTGTTCTTTAATGAACCTTATGAAGTCCATGCGCGTAATGGCTATCCGCGTGCGCTGGAGCCGCTGGCGGAAGCGCTGCGTGAAGACCGCGAGCTGCGGGTGGCGGTTGCCGGATTAAAACACCGTTTTTTCAGCAATGCCGAAGCGCTGCTGCACGGCGATGTGCACAGCGGCTCCATTTTTGTTGCTGAAGGTAAGCTCAAGGTGATCGACGCCGAATTTGGTTTCTACGGCCCGATGGGCTTTGATATCGGCAGCGCGCTGGGTAATTTGCTGATTAGCTACTGCGCCGCGCCGGGGCTTCTGCCTCCGCGTGAGGCGGCCGATGCGCGTGAAAAACGCCTGAACGACGTACGCCAGCTGTGGCAGAGCTTTGCTGAAGGTTTTCTCGCGCTGGCAGCCGGGAAGAGCCGCGACAGAGCGCTGGCCGTACCGGGCTATGCCAGCACTTTCCTGGTTAAGATATGGCGCGATACCATCGGCTACAGCGGCACCGAGCTGATTCGTCGCACCGTGGGCATGTCGCAGGTGGCGGATATCAAAGGCATTAAAGATGAGGCGATGCGCGTTGAGTGCGTGCGCCAGGCGATAACGCTGGGCCGCAGTCTGATCCTGCTGGCTGACCACGTTGCGGATGTCGAAGCGCTGATTGCGCGTATTCGCCAGAACGGCTAAGGAAAGTGCGGGGGGACAATGTCCCCCTCGCGGTTATGCTGCGGCAATCTTCGGTGCTGCCCGCGCCTCTTTCTCCGGCCGGACGGCCAGCGCATCCGGCGCAAACTCATCGACGTTGATTGAACGCAGGCGGCTGGCTTCAGCACGGATCAGGATATCGGCCTCTTCCGGCGTGATCCACTGCGCCTGCAATCCTTCTGCGGCTAACGCATCAAGGCGGGTAAACGGCAGATGCTTTTTCTGCTGTTGACACAGGCGGTCGTGGATAGCTTCTGCCGCTATCACATCCTGTAATGCCGCTTCCAGCTGCCCTGCCGGGTTATTCTCGCCCGGCGTCAGATACTGGCCGCGCCCCAGGCGGGTACGGGTAGCCGATGGGACTTGCAGGATCTGCGCCAGCTGGTGATCGAGGCGATCGGAGGGTGCAGGACAGTGCAGCCCGGTGGGGAAAATCAGCACGCGCATCAACCCGGCCAGCAGGCGGTGGGGGAAGTTGCGTAGCAAATCGTCCATTGCCGTTTCTGCCTGATGCATGGCGTCCTGTATGCCCCAGTGCAGCAGCGGCAGATCCGCCTCATTGCGCCCCTCATCCTCATAGCGTTTGAGCGCTGCCGATGCCAGATAGAGCTGGCTAAGCACATCGCCCAGTCGGGCTGAAATGCGCTCACGCCGTTTCAGGCTGCCGCCCAGGATCGTCATCGACATATCCGAGATCAGCGCAAGGTTGGCGCTGATGCGGTTCAGGTGCTGATAGTAGCGGCGTGTGGCATCACGGGTTGGCGTGGCGCTGGTACGCCCGCCGGTTAATCCCAGCCACAGGCTGCGCATCTTGTTGCAGCCGACATGGCCGATATGGCTGAACAGGGCTTTATCAAACGCCGCCACGTCATTATTCTGTGCGGCCGCCATCTCATCCAGCACATACGGATGGCAGCGGATCGCCCCCTGGCCGAAGATGATCATGCTGCGGGTGAGAATATTGGCTCCCTCCACGGTAATAGCAATCGGTGCACCCTGATAGGCGCGGGCGAGGAAATTGCTGTTACCCAGCATAATGCCTTTGCCGCCGGCGATATCCATCGCATCGATAATTGCCCGCTGGCCGCGATGGGTGCAGTGGTATTTCACGATGGCTGACAGGACGGCGGGTTTTTCGCCCAGCATGATGCCGCTGGTAATCAGCGATGCGGCGGCATCCATCACGTAGGCGTTGCCGGCAATGCGTGCCAGCGGTTCCTCAATTCCCTCCATTTTGCCAATGGATACGTGGAACTGACGGCGGATATGGGCGTAAGCACCCGTTGCCAGAGCAATACTTTTCAAACTGCCGGTGGAGTTAGACGGCAGGGTGATGCCACGCCCCACCGACAGGCACTCGACCAGCATGCGCCAGCCCTGGCCGGCCATCGTCGGGCCACCAATAATAAAGTCGAGCGGTACAAAAATATCTTTACCCCGGGTGGGGCCGTTCTGGAACGGTACGTTGAGCGGGAAGTGGCGTTTGCCAATCTCAACACCAGGGGTTTGCGTGGGGATCAGCGCACAGGTAATACCCAGCTCTTCCTCTTCCCCTAACAAGTGTTGTGGATCGGAAAGTTTAAACGCCAGGCCGAGCACCGTGGCTATCGGGGCCAGGGTGATATAGCGCTTGTTCCAGCTCAGACGCATGCCGAGAACCTGTTCCCCTTGCCATTCTCCCATGCATACCACGCCGGTATCCGGGATGGCACCGGCATCGGAACCCGCTTCCGGGCTGGTCAACGCAAAGCAGGGGATCTCTTCGCCGCGTGCCAGGCGTGGCAGATAGCGATCCTTCTGTTCCTCCGTGCCGTAATGCTGTAACAGTTCCCCCGGCCCCAGGGAGTTAGGTACGCCGACGGTGATCGCCAGAATGCCGGAAACGCCCGCCAGCTTTTGCAGCACCTGAGCCTGGGCATAAGCGGAGAACTCCAGCCCGCCGTACTGCTTCTTGATAATCATCGCGAAGAAGCGCTGCTGTTTCAGGTACGCCCACAGTTCGGGCGGCAGATCCGCCATTTCGTGAGTTATCTGAAAATCATTCGCCATGCGGCAGGCTTCTTCCACCGGACCATCGATAAATGCCTGTTCTTCCGTGGTCAGGCGCGGCTGTGGGTAGTTATGCAGCTTTTCCCAGTCCGGCTTACCGCGAAACAGATCCCCTTCCCACCAGGTGGTTCCGGCATCAATGGCTTCTTTTTCAGTGCGCGACATTGGCGGCATCACTTTCTGGAAGGCTGCCAGCGCCGGTTTTGCCAGCAGCGGGCGGCGTATTGCAGGCCGATTCAGCGCCAGCAGCATAGCGGCCAGCGGTAGCAGCAGCCATAACGTCCACAGCCCGGCAAAGCCGAGAGCAGCGGCCCACACCAGCAGAATTGCGCTGGAAGCCTGAAGGTTGATGTGGTGATAAAACAGGACGCCGAGCGCGATCATCGTCGCCATAATGCTGAGAACCATCATAACCTGTGCTCCGTAAGTAGTAAGTGGTCTGACCTGTTAACTACAGGTTTAGATGACCCTCTCGCTGGCCGCAATCTGTTTAGATAATAATTACTACCTGGCTCACAAAGCGGTGAGATCCCCGCCTCCGTCAGGCTTATTACTTTCCGCCTCTGCGGCAACTTGATAGACTCTGGCGAGAATTTTTCCCTAAGAGGACATCCCCCTATGTATCAGGACATTATCCGTAGCGAACTGAACGAAGCGGCAGATACGCTGAATAAATTTCTCAGTGATGAGGCAAATATCGCGGCCATTCAGCGCGCGGCGGTGTTACTGGCTGATTCATTCAAAGCGGGTGGCAAAGTCCTCTCCTGTGGCAATGGCGGTTCTCATTGTGATGCGATGCACTTCGCAGAAGAACTGACCGGCCGTTACCGTGAAAACCGTCCCGGCTACCCGGCGATTGCCATCTCTGATGTCAGCCATCTCTCCTGCGTCAGTAATGATTTTGGCTATGACTATGTTTTCTCGCGCTATGTCGAAGCGGTGGGTAAAGCCGGAGATGTTCTGCTGGGGCTGTCAACTTCGGGTAACTCAGCGAACATCATCAAGGCGGTTGAAGCCGCGCGCGCTCAGGGCATGAAGGTTATCACCCTGACCGGTAAAGACGGCGGGAAAATGGACGGCCTGGCGGACGTGGAAATTCGCGTGCCGCACTTCGGCTATGCCGACCGTATTCAGGAAATTCACATTAAAGTGATCCATATCCTGATGCTGCTGATTGAAAAAGAGATGGTAAAATAATCTTTATTATCGCTGACGATTATCGGTGGGTGAGTTTCCTGATAAAGCTCATCCGTCGGCTGTACGCCTGTTGTAAAGGGCGTTTAAATCTGCCCCCTGCAAATTTATTGTCAACCGCTGCGCCGACTGAGGTAAGCTGGTGGATATGACCCCGGTTGCCGCTTTATGTCACGCGAAATTAACCGTAAAATTCCGTTCTCAAACGCTATTGCCGTATTGGTTATGAGGTATCCCTATGTGCGAACTGCTCGGGATGAGCGCCAATGTCCCGACGGACATCTGTTTTAGCTTTACCGGGCTGGTACAGCGCGGTGGCGCAACCGGTCCGCATAAAGATGGCTGGGGCATTACCTTTTATGAAGGGAAAGGCTGCCGCACGTTCAAAGATCCACAGCCCAGTTTCCAGTCGCCCATTGCCCGCCTGGTACAGGACTACCCCATCAAATCGCGCTCGGTGGTGGCACATATCCGCCAGGCTAACCGTGGCGAAGTGTCGCTGGAGAATACTCATCCGTTTACCCGGGAGCTGTGGGGCCGCAACTGGACCTATGCGCATAACGGTCAGCTGCGAGGCTATAAAAACCTTGATACCGGCCCGTACCGTCCGGTGGGGGAAACCGACAGCGAGCAGGCATTTTGTTGGCTGTTGCATCAGCTGACCACGCGTTATCCGCGCACGCCGGGCAACTGGCCGGCGGTGTTCCGCTATATTGCCGAGCTGGCGCAGCAGATGCGGGAAAAAGGGGTATTCAATATGCTGTTGTCAGACGGCCGTTATTTGATGGCTTTCTGTTCAACCAATCTGTTCTGGATAACCCGGCGTGCGCCATTCGGTAAAGCCAAGCTGCTGGATCAGGACGTGGAAATTGATTTTCAGCAGCAGACCACGCCGAACGACGTGGTTACCGTGGTGGCCACACAGCCGCTGACGGCGAATGAAACCTGGCACAAGATTGCGCCAGGCGAATGGGCGCTATTTTACCTGGGAGAGCGCGAGGGCTGATGCCGGAGCGGCTGAGCTGTTAAGCGGGCGGCTCAGGACGTACTTACCGGCACTGACGGCAACGGCAGGGGGTTGCTTAGTCTGCACAAATTGCGCGTAGCCAGGCTGTAGCTGCTTCCAGAAGTTAATATAGGTCGAGTAGCGGTGGCGCTGCATGTTGCTCTCGGTCATACGGAACGGATAGATACTCACCTCGATTCGCGGTTGCCCATTGCGCAGCGCGGCTTCCACATGGTGATATATTTCGTCCATATAAGCATCTGTCATGGCATAGCAGCCGATTGACACGCAGCTGCCGTGGATCATCAGGTATTTACCCTGATAGCCCTGCTGGCGATCGTACTCATTGGGAAAACCAACGTTAATCGCACGGTAGAAACGACTGTCAGGCTTCAGCTGCGACAAACTCACGCTGTAAAACCCTTCCGGGCTTTTGAAATCACCCTGTACGCGTTTCGGGCCGAGCCCCCCGGAAAACTTGCAGATGGGGTAACTGTTGAGTAAACGGTATTCATTGCCAATTTTGCCGTACAGCTCCAGCGTACGCTCTTCCTTAAAGATTTGCAGATACACGGGAACACCGATTAATTGTTTTCTTAGTTCTTTGCTTACCGGTGCCAGAGGCGTAACCGCATCGGGTACGCTGGCGAAGACAACGGCTGGCAGGAAAATCATCGCAATCAGCAGTGCGATTTTGCCCATTCTGTTTCTCTTGAAAGTAGGAGGGAAAAGCAGCGCCGAAAAGCGCCTGTTAAATACAATATCGGAAGATTCCTCTATTACCGCGTCACATTAGCACTGTCTGTTTTTTTATCAAGATCGTCAGGCATAAAAATCGGATTATGCCGCTTACTCTCGCCATTGTTGAACTCTGTTAAGTTGCCTGTATACTTATCCAGTGCTGTTGGAGGGGATATGCGCAAAATCATTCATGTGGATATGGACTGCTTTTTTGCTGCGGTAGAAATGCGTGATAATCCCAGCCTGCGCGACATTCCCATCGCCATTGGCGGCAGTGAGATGCAGCGCGGGGTGATCAGTACCGCCAACTATCCGGCACGCGAATATGGCGTACGCAGCGCGATGTCGACGGCGATGGCGCTGAAACTCTGCCCTCATTTGACGGTGATCCGTGGCCGCTATGACGCTTATAAAGAAGCCAGTACGCAAATTCGCGATATCTTCTCCCGCTATACCACATTGATTGAGCCGTTGTCGCTGGATGAAGCCTATCTCGACGTGACCGACAGTCCACACTGCCAGGGTTCTGCCACGCTGATTGCACGTCAGATCCGCGACACCATCAGCCGGGAGCTGAACCTGACGGCTTCCGCCGGGGTGGCACCGATTAAATTTTTGGCAAAAATTGCCTCGGATATCAATAAGCCCAACGGTCAGTTTGTGATTACCCCGGAGGAGGTGCCCGACTTCCTGCAGCGGCTGCCGCTGGCGAAAATTCCCGGCGTGGGAAAGGTCACCGCGCGCAAGCTTGAGGAACTGGGGCTGAATACCTGTGCCGACGTGCAGAAAGCCGATCTGGCGATGTTATTAAAACGCTTTGGCAAGTTTGGCCGCGTGCTGTGGGAGCGTTGCAACGGCATTGACGATCGCGAGGTGATCGTCGAGCGGGAGCGCAAGTCTCTCGGCGTGGAGCGCACGCTGTCACAGGATATTCACAGCTGGGAAGCCTGTCTGGAAATTATTGACCTGCTGTACGACGAGCTGGATCGGCGGTTAAGCAAAATTAAGCCGGACAGGCTGATTGCTCGCCAGGGGGTCAAGCTGAAGTTCACCGATTTTCAGCAGACCACACAGGAGCATGCCTGGCCGGAGCTGAACAAAGCGGATTTGATTGAGGTAGCGCGCAAAAGCTGGGATGAGCGGCGGGCAGGGCGCGGAGTCAGGCTGGTAGGGCTGCACGTCACGCTGCTGGACCCACAGCTGGAACGGCAGCTGCTGTTGGGCATATAGGGGCGAATCGGACTTTTCCGGTTCGCCCGCGTTGATTTACTTAACCGGAATTGCCTTCAGCAGCGCGGTCAGCAATTGCCAGTACAGGCCCACGCTGGCAATGTGTACCTGCTCATCCGGCGAGTGCGCCCCGGTGATGGTCGGGCCGATAGAAACCATATCCATCTCTGGATAAGGTTCCCTGAACAGCCCGCACTCCAGACCGGCATGGATCACCTGGATGCTCGGGGTTTTGTGGAACAGCTGTTCATAGGTTTCACGCACCAGCGCCATCACCGGCGAACTGCCGTCTGGCTGCCAGCCCGGATAGCTGCCCCTGGCGAGAGTCTGCGCGCCAGCCAGCTGGCTAAGTGCGGTGAGCATGTCGACCACGTAATGCTTACCGCTGTCGATCAGCGAGCGGATCAGGCAGTTAATTTTCGCCTCGTCACCGTCAATCTTCACCACGCCGACGTTAAGCGAGGTTTCCACCACGCCTTTCATCACGTCAGAATGGCGGATCACCCCGTTTGGCATGCTGTTCAGCAGCGCAATGAAAGCATCACGGCTGGTGGCATCCAGCGCCTGTGGCGCATGGGCGATATCTTCTACTACCAGCGCAATATTTTTCTCAATAAGACCCAGCTCGTGTTGCAGCGTCAGCAGATAGCCAGCCGCCACAGACTTCAGCTTGTCAAGGTGCTGCGAGGAAACGGCCAGCGCCACATAAGCTTCACGGGGGATGGCATTGCGCAGCGTACCGCCGTTAAAGTCAATCAGGCGCAGATCCAGCTGTTGCGCGTGGGAAAACAGAAAACGCGCCAGCAGCTTGTTGGCATTGCCCAGACCAAGATGAATATCACAGCCTGAGTGGCCGCCTTTCAAACCTTTCAGGGTCAGTTTAACCGTCTGGTAATCAGACGGAACCGCTTGGTGAGTCAGCACCTGGGTGCTGGTGAAGTCAACGCCCCCCGCACAGCCCATATAGATCTCACCTTCCTCTTCCGAATCGGTATTGATCAGAATATCCGCCTGCAACCAGCCGGGCTGTAGACCGAATGCACCGGTCATGCCGGTCTCTTCGGTCATGGTGAGCAGCACTTCCAGCGGGCCATGTTGCAGGCTGTTATCTGCCAGCACCGCCAGTGCTGAAGCCATACCAATACCGTTATCTGCGCCCAGCGTGGTACCGCGTGCCTTAACCCATTCACCATCAACCCAGGGTTGTATGGGGTCTTGCGTAAAGTCGTGTACCGTGTCGTTATTTTTCTGCGGCACCATATCCAGATGCGCCTGTAACGCCACCGGTTTAAGGTTTTCATAACCTTGCGTTGCCGGTTTACGGATCAGGATGTTGCCCACCTGGTCACGCTCGTTCCAGAAACCCTGTTCCGAAGCCCAGGCGGTAATATGAGCCGCCAGCTGTTCTTCATGGTATGAAGGATGGGGGATGGAGCAAATCGTGGCAAAAGTATCCCACAACGGCTGCGGGGATAACTGAGACAATTCAGACACGTTAACTCTCCTGTGTCGGCATCACCAACCTGTCTGTAAGGCAGGGGCGTGCATGGATAGCGGTTAGAAAATTCACGCCAGCAACTCTGGCGCGGTAGCAAAAGAATATCATTGATTGTTAGTGCATGCTCCTGTCGCCTGAGGAAAAAATCCCCCCGGGGTGCAGCGGGCTGGTTTTTAGCGCCTCAGATCACTATAATTTCGCGCAACCGCTGCCACTGCACATTTTTTGAGCCAATTTTCTTGGTCGGGATTTTTTTATGAGTGAAAAATACGTCGTCACCTGGGACATGCTGCAAATTCATGCCCGTAAACTGGCCGGGCGCTTACTGCCTGCTGAACGGTGGAAGGGCATTATTGCCGTCAGTCGCGGTGGTCTGGTGCCGGCTGCGTTACTGGCGCGCGAGCTGTGCATCCGTCATGTGGACACCGTTTGTATCTCCAGCTACGACCATGATAACCAACGTGAAATGAGCGTACTGAAACGTGCAGAAGGGGACGGCGAAGGCTTTATCGTGATTGACGATCTGGTGGATACCGGCGGCACTGCACAGGCCATCCGCGATATGTACCCGAAAGCGCATTTTGTCACCATCTTTGCCAAACCTGCTGGCCGCCCACTGGTAGATGATTACGTCATTGATATTCCGCAAAATACCTGGATCGAACAGCCGTGGGATATGGGGATCGCCTATCTTCCACCGCTGGTTAAAAGCTGATTGATGTCGATCAAAACGCGCCCGGTTATGCCGGGCGCGTCTGTTTTACCCTTCGCGTGAATTCGCTGGCTACGATAGACTCAATGTCCGATCGCCTGCCGGAGAACCTCCCTGTTATGTCGCCAAAAAATCTCAGCGAAGAGCTGTTCAAACCGCGTTTTAAACATCCGGAAACGTCATCGCTGGTGCGTCGTGGCCATCCTCTTCCGTTCTCAATTCATTCTGCGCTGGGCGGTGAGATCCCTGTCGGCTGGTATCGCACGATCGATCGGCTGCTATGGGCCTGGCGTGGCCTGTCGCCGCAGGAGATCATTGAGGTGCTGGCGCGTATTGCGGCGAGTAACAGCGAGCGTACTGACGAGCGGTTGCTGGATACGGTGATGGGTTACCGTGGCGGTAACTGGATTTATGAGTGGTCAAAACAGGCTGCCCGATGGCAACAGAAAGCCGGCCAGTGCGCCGATGACCAGCAGGCTGGCCACTGTTGGCTGCAAGCCGCTAACCTTTTTAGCGTGGCGATTTATCCGCACCTGAAAGAGGATAGGTTAGCCGGGCAGGCGCAATTGCTGGCCAGCCGCGCCTACCAGCAGAGCACTGTGCTTTTGCCCGGTGAATTGAAAGAGCTGGAGTTTGCCATTGCTGACGGCAGCCCGGTAAACGGCTTCCTGCATATGCCCCCTGAGGCACAGCCTCCTTTTCCCACGGTGCTGATGTGCGGCAGCCTCGATTCGCTGCAAAGCGATCATTACCGGCTGTTCCATGACTACCTCGCGCCACGCGGTATCGCTTTGCTGACCCTGGATATGCCGTCGGTGGGTTTTTCCGCCAAATGGAAACTGACGCAGGATACCAGCTACCTGCACCAGCAGGTGCTGCGCCAGCTGGAAAACGTTGCCTGGATTGATCACACCCGCGTAGCGGCCTTTGGATTTCGCTTTGGCGCTAACGTGGCGGTAAGACTTGCCTGTCTTGAAACTCAGCGGTTGCGTGCGGTGGCCTGCATCAGCCCGTGGGTACATCGTCTGTTGACGGACAGGCATCTCCAGGACAGCGTGCCGGATATGTCTATGGATATGCTGGCCAGCAGGCTGGGGATGTCCGGTACTTCTGACAGCACATTGCGTGCCGAACTGTGCCGCTTTTCGCTGAAAATGCAGGGGCTGCTGGGCCGTCGCTTATCTACCCCGATGCTGTCAGCTTACTGGGCAGATGACCCTCTCAGCGCGGAAGAGGAATCGCGGCTGATCGTGAACTCTTCCGGTGCCGGCCGGCTGTTAAAAATCACCCCGTCCCCGGCGGTAACGAATTTTGATAAGGCTTTACGCGATATTTGTGACTGGCTATTTGCCAATTTATCGCGATGAGTTGCTAAAACCCACATTTTTGCTACAACTTAAGGCTCAACCAAGGGGGTTAAACGATGACGTTACCGAGTGGACATCCTAAGAGTCGAATAATTAAGCGCTTTCACTCTTTAGGTCCTTATATCCGTGAAAGTAAATGCGAAGGCGATCGTTTCTTCTTCGACTGTCTGGCCGTTTGCGTCAATGTGAAACCGCAACCGGAGCTGCGTGAATTCTGGGGATGGTGGATGGAGCTGGAAGCCCGGGCTGACCATTTTACCTACGAGTACCACTTTGGCCTGTTCGATAAACAAGGTAACTGGAAGCCGACAGCAGTAAAGGGCAAGGATAACAATGCCCGTCTCGAAGAGACATTACGCAACTTCCATGAGCGTTTAAAAGCGCTGCTGGCGGAGATGGATCTGGAACTGATCCCGGCGACGGATTTTGCTGACCAGCCGGTGAAGCTCACCGCCTGACCGGATTAAACAAACAAGGCTGATTAAACCAGCCTTGTTTGTTTTCCGAGCGACAGGCCAGATAATCAACGCTCAGCACGGCAGAAACCGGGTGAGCGCATCAGGTTAATCAGAACTGATACATCAGACCGACAGCGACGATATCGTCAGTATTCAGGTTCAGCTTATTGTTTTTGCTTAGCAGGTTAACTTTGTAGTCGACGAAGGCAGACATGTTTTTGTTGAAGTAGTAAGTGGCGGCGATATCAACAAATTTGCTCAGATCGGCATCGCCAATGCCGTTTTCAATGTCTTTAGCCTTGGTCTGCACATAAGCCAGCGACGGACGCAGCCCGGAATCAAATTGATACTGGGCAACCAGTTCGGTATTCTGCAGTTTGTTAACGTAACCGGAAACGGCGGTTGCCGTGGTATTACCGGCAAAGGTATAAGAAGCGCCGCTTAACGGGTTAGTGTTACGCGTTTCAGCATAAGTTCCCGCCAGATAGACTCCCTTGTTGTCATATTTTAAGCCCGTTGCCCAGGCTTCCGCCT
Organism: Erwinia pyrifoliae DSM 12163; assembly: GCF_000026985.1. Lineage (NCBI taxonomy): Bacteria > Pseudomonadati > Pseudomonadota > Gammaproteobacteria > Enterobacterales > Erwiniaceae > Erwinia > Erwinia pyrifoliae. The sequence continues at coordinate 2,985,249 of NC_017390.1, read as the reverse complement.
TATCACCTGAACCGTAAGCGGCCATTTTCTGGCTGGTGGTGGAGCTGGCACCGTTGGCATTCAAACGGTTGGATGAAGACATCGCGCCGTTAATGGTCAGACCTTCGACGATTTGATAAGACAGTGACGCGCCGTAGCCCTCACCGTTAGACACGTTGGTGGCACGGGCGCCCGAACCTTCGTTTTTACCCTGGTACTGCAGTGCAATCTTCAACCCGTCGACCAGACCAAAAAAATCGCTGTTACGCCAGGTCAGCATGCTGTTACCACGGGTGAGCATGTAGGTATCAGTGCGTGTATAACCGGTTGCGCCAAATTCCGGCATCATATCGGTGAAGGCTTCGACGTCGTATATCACGCCATAGTTGCGGCCGTAGTCAATCGAACCATAATCCTTCAGCTTCAGGCCGGCAAAGCCCAGACGGGTTTTGTTACCTGACTGCGCGTCGCTGCTGCCTTCTGAATTGCTCAGGCTGAAGTGATATTCCCACTGACCATAGCCGGTCAGCAGGTCGTTGATCTGGGTCTGCCCTTTGAAGCCGATACGGGTATAGGATTTATCAGCATTATTGCCGGCGTTGCTATCCGCATCGCTTAGGTAGCGCATCGCTTTGATTTTGCCGTAGAAGTCCAGTTTATTGCCGTCTTTATTGTAAATTTCTGCGGCTTGTGCAGCGGTGGTTAAGGTCAAAGCGGCGGTCAGGATTGTCAGTGTGCGTTTTATCATCATGTTATTATCAAACCCAAAAGAAAAAAAATAAATTGCCGCCATAGTTAGGATATCGATCATGCAGACCGAGCTATTTTGGCTATTGTTGGCCGTCAGGCTCCTGTCAAGACACCGACTTTTTACCTCTTATCTATTAAATATTTATTACAGTTTTAAATGTTTGCTGTTAATCGCCCACGCCTGGAACGGCAAAGGGAATGGCTTTTTCACCCTTTTCCCCTGCTGGCTGTTGGCTTCAGGCACAACAACTGCTAAAACGTTTCTTTGTACTCTTTTTTACGAAATGGCAGGAAATAATGAGCAGCAGCCAGACCCTGGTGGTGAAACTGGGGACCAGCGTTTTGACCGGCGGTTCACGTCGGCTTAATCGGGCGCATATCGTCGAGCTGGTGCGGCAGTGCGCCCAGCAGCACGCGGCAGGGCACCGGATTGTGATCGTCACTTCGGGCGCGATGGCGGCCGGGCGAGAGCATCTGGGTTACCCGGAACTGCCGCCGACCATTGCTTCCAAGCAGCTGCTGGCTGCGGTGGGGCAGAGCCGTCTGATCCAACTGTGGGAACAACTGTTCTCTATCTACGGTATCCATATCGGCCAGATGCTGCTGACGCGTGCCGATCTGGAAGATCGTGAGCGCTTTCTCAACGCCCGCGATACGCTGCGCGCGCTGCTCGATAACCATATTGTCCCGGTGATTAATGAGAATGATGCGGTCGCCACCGCCGAGATTAAGGTGGGCGATAACGATAACCTGTCGGCGCTGGCCGCTATTCTCGCCGGAGCCGATAAGCTGCTGCTGCTGACCGATCAGCAGGGGCTGTTCACCGCCGATCCGCGCGATAATCCGCAGGCAGAACTGATCCGTGACGTCAGGGGCATTGACGACAATCTGCGTGCGCTGGCCGGGGATAGCGTTTCCGGTCTTGGCACCGGAGGTATGACGACCAAGTTGCAGGCGGCGGATATTGCCTGCCGTGCCGGCATCGATACTATTATTGCGGCGGGTGGCCGTGCGGGCGTGATTGGCGATGTGATCGCTTCCAATCCGGTGGGAACCTGCTTCCATGCGCTGGAAACCCCGCTGGAAAACCGTAAACGCTGGATCTTCGGCGCGCCTCCTGCCGGTGAACTGGTGGTGGACGACGGAGCGCTGTCGGCGATCCTTGAACGCGGCAGTTCGCTGTTGCCAAAAGGCATCCGTGAAATCAGCGGTAACTTCTCGCGTGGTGAAGTGATCCGCATCCGCAACCTGCTGGGGCGCGATGTGGCTCACGGCGTATCGCGCTATAACAGCGATGCTATGCGCATGATCGCCGGGCATCATTCCCAGCAGATCGGCGAAATTCTGGGTTATGAATATGGTCCGGTGGCTGTTCATCGCGACGATATGATTGTCAGCTAAGGAACGTGGATGCTAGAACAAATGGGCCAGGCCGCGAAGGCCGCCTCTTATCAGCTGTCGGTGCTCTCCACCGCAGAAAAAAACCAGCTATTGATGACGATTGCCGATCGTCTTGAAGCGCAGAGCGCAGAGATCCTTGCCGCCAACCAGCAGGATCTTGCCGACGCGCGGCAAAACGGCATGAGCGCGGCGCTACTGGATCGTCTGATGCTCGATCGGCAACGCCTGAAAGGGATCGCCGACGACGTACGTCAGGTGTGCCGCCTGCCAGACCCGGTCGGGGTGGTGATTGACGGCGGTAAGCTTGATAGCGGACTGCGCATTGAACGCCGCCGCGTGCCGCTCGGTGTGGTCGGGGTGATTTATGAAGCGCGCCCGAACGTCACCGTGGATGTCGCCAGCCTGTGCCTGAAAACCGGTAATGCGGTGATCCTGCGCGGTGGCAAAGAGACTTATCGCACCAATGCCTCCACCGTGCGCGTCATTCAGGATGCGTTGAAACAACATGGTGTGCCGGCTGCAGCGGTACAGGCGATTGAAAGCCCGGATCGCGAGTTGGTCAATCAGCTACTGAAACTCGATCGTTATGTCGATATGCTGATCCCACGCGGTGGTGCCGGACTGCACAAGCTGTGCCGTGAACAGTCGACCATTCCGGTGATCACCGGCGGTATCGGCGTTTGCCATATCTACGTCGATCGCAGTATCGAGCAGGAAGCGGCGCTCAAGGTGATCGTTAATGCCAAGAAGCAGCGGCCGAGCGCCTGTAACTCGGTAGAAACCCTGCTGATTGATGCGGCGATAGCCGACAGCTTCCTGCCAGCGCTCAGTGCGCGCATGGCGCAGGAGGGGATTAGCCTGCACGCCGATGCGCGTTCGCTGCCGCTGTTGCAGCAGGGCACGGCTTGCGTCAGTGCGGTGACCGATGCCCAGTTCCGCGACGAATGGCTGGCGCTGGATCTGAACGTGAAGCTGGTGGATGACCTCACTGAAGCGATTGCGCATATCCGCGAATACGGTACTCAACATTCCGATGCCATTCTGACGCGCACCATTAAGCATGCGGAGCGCTTCGTCAATGAAGTGGATTCTTCAGCGGTTTACGTGAATGCCAGCACCCGTTTTACCGACGGCGGGCAGTTTGGTTTAGGCGCAGAAGTGGCGGTCAGTACGCAGAAACTGCACGCTCGTGGCCCGATGGGGCTGGAAGCGCTGACCACCTATAAGTGGGTGGCGTTCGGCGACGATACCGTGCGCGTTTAACTGATATCAGGGGGGGATATGGTGACGCTTTCCCCGCTTCTGCCGTTCGCCGGCATCACGCTTGGTATGGTACTGACCCCCGGACCCAACATGATCTATCTGATCTCGCGCTCCATAAGTCAGGGGCGTAGGGCCGGATATATCTCGCTATCCGGCGTGGCGTTAGGCTTTATGTTTTATATGCTCTGCGCTGCGCTGCGCTGCGCTGGGCATTACCGCGCTGCTGATGGCGGTACCAATGGCTTACGACGTGCTGCGTTTCGCTGGCGTGATTTATCTGCTGTGGATGGCGTGGCAGGCGATATGTGGTGGAAAATCCGCGTTTCAGCTGCGCGACCTGCCGCCGGACAGCGCTGGCAAGCTGTTCAGCATGGGGCTGTTTACCAATCTGCTCAACCCAAAAGCTGCCGTTATCTATCTGACCCTGCTGCCGCAGTTTATCCACCCGGCGCAGGGGCATGTGCTGGGGCAGTCGCTGGCACTCGGTTTCAGTCAAATCGTTATCAGTATGCTGATCAACGGGGGGATTATCTTCACCGCCAGAGGTATCGCCAGCTTTCTTGCCAGTCGGCTCGGCTGGCAGAAGGCTCAACGCTGGCTGATGGGCGCGGTGCTGGCCGGACTGGCGTTGAAAATGCGGGTAGATAATCGCTAGTGAGCGGTTTTGTTCAGACATCAGCCCAGGGATTGAGCAAGGGGATATCCATATGGGTGAAATCTGCGATGTTTCGGGTAACTACCGTCATGCCGTTGATAAAAGCGGTGGCGGCAATCAGTGAATCGTTAAGTGAACGTTTGTCCGGCACATGCAGCCGGGCACAATGACGGGCAACCTGTCTGTCGACAGACAGGATCCGTCCCTGATATTCACTGAGGACGTATTCTTCAAACCACTGACGCAGGATTTTTCCCTGACGACTGTCGCTTTTTTCCTTCAACAATATTCCGCGCTCTATTTCCAGTACGCTGATGGCAGAGATAAAGGTATCGCTAACGCTAACTGATTCTGCCCAGTCGATGACCTGCTGCGCGCATCGCCCACTTTTTACCTTGCGTAGTTCAGCAAGGACATTGGTATCAAGTAAATAGAGCATCAGAAATCCACATCCCTGACAATAATATCCTCGCGGGGAAGCTCAAAATCGACATCCCCGGCTGCGGGCATATAAAGCGCATCGGCCAGGCTTACCGAGGCACCAGACAGCTTTTGATACTGTGCAAACGTCATTAAAACGTGAGACGGCCTGCCGCGCACCGTGATATATACCGGCGCAGTTTCTGCGGCTTTTTTTGCACCAGAAACGTCCTGATTAAACAGGCGGCTGGTATAGGTTTTTGTCGTCATATCGCGCTCCTGAGCCAAATGTAGATATGTTACTACATTTTAATTTAGCACAATATTTGAGCACGGTGAAGCAGCAGTAGAATGAATATTGGTTCGATTCGAATCGGTGGCGCGGCATCAGGGTTTTCTTCTTTTCAGGCCGGTGGCGGCGGGTTTTGTTTCTCCGGACGACGCCAAAGCCAAACCAATACTGCCGCCATGCAGCCGATAGATACGACCACGCTGGGCGTATGCGACACGCAAATGGCCATCACCAGCGCGGTCAGGCTCATGGCCAGCGTGGCAGCCCATTTCGCCCGGCGCGGCAAAATACCCTGCTGCCAGTTGGCCAGCAGCGGGCCAAACAGCCTGTGACGCATAATCCAGCGGTGCAAAGACGGTGAGCTACGCGAAGCGAACCAGGCCGCCAACAGCACAAACTCGGTGCAGGGCAAGCCCGGCAGAATGAAGCCCGCAACGGCCAGCGCCAGGCTTAACACGGCCAACAATTGATATAAATAGCGCAACGCTTTTTTCCTGTTGCGCTTTTGCGCGGTGGCGGGGAGCAGTATGTTGCGGCGTTCGGTCATATTTACCCCATCCTGCAGCAGCGGTGTTTTTGTTATCTTAGCCTTTGAGCGGCCGCTTGCAAAACTCACGACGGCTGATTATCTTACACGCAATAAGGTAATGGTGTTGCACCTTTCCCAACCGCCCTGATTTTTTGGGCTGATAACGCCCGATCACGCTGACTCTTTCAACCGGGGTTGGTGGTTCAGGCGATAGTTTGATTACCTGCTGGCACCTGCCCCGCTACCCGCAGAGGATTTTATGTTGAAACAGTTATTAGCCGTGATGGCAGGCGGCTGTGCTGGCTGCGTCGTGCGCTGGTTGCTCGCCGTGCGCCTCAACGCCTGGTTTCCAAATTTGCCGCCCGGCACGCTGCTGGTTAATCTGGTCGGTGGATTTATTATTGGTGCTGCGGTGGCGTTGTTTGCCCGTTATCCGGGGATGGATCAGACCTGGAAACTGCTGATAACCACCGGTTTATGCGGGGGGATGACCACCTTTTCCACGTTCTCGCTGGAGGTGGTGACGCTGATCCAGGCTGGTAGTTACCTCTGGGCAATCATCTCTGTTATTACCCACGTCGCAGGTTCACTGTTAATGACGATGGGTGGCTTCTGGCTTATGTCACTGCTTCTCTGAGCCGGGTGCAGCGGCTTTGCCCAGCGATAATGTGCTGGCGCTGGCGGCATCGAAGAGTGACAAACTCTCGATTTGCTTAAGCATGATCACTTTACGAAACGCCATGGCAGATGTGGGTTCCGATACCAGGGTTATGCCATGTTCGGCGTACCAGCGACTGTAGTTATGTTCAATACTTAAATTCTGCGTGTGACTGTCGCGGCAGCCACTTAACATCGGGATAATTACCACATTAGCAGTATTGATGTTTTCGTAAGAAGCAGCATGAACCATCCCGATATAGACATGGCGCGATTCCAGCGTGATCAACACCAGTTGCCCTTGCTCCATGCACTGAAACAGCAGAGCTTCAACGCCGTTGGTTCGGGAGAGTTTTTTATACAGTTTTTTCCTGCCGTTGCTGTCGAGGCGTGCGCTCCCCGACCAGCTGGTGCGATAGATGCAAAAAGCAATCGCCAGGATCAGCATTACCACGACCGGTGCCTGAATACCTAAAAAGCTCCAGTTCATAAACGCAATTTGCCACTGGTAGTGCTGGCCGTCAGCCCGTTGCGCAATAGCGTTAAATATCGAGGATGCGCCCAGCAGCAGCAGCCAGATAATACCCGTGGCGAAAACGCCCTGTAAAACGAAAATACAGCCGTACAGCGCGACAAGAAAATACGTATCCCAGCCAAAGGAACGTTTTATTTTAAATCGGGTGGAAAGGTCGCGGCTGGTATACCAATAACCACAAACCATCAAAACCATAAATATTGCCGTACCCAAGTCATGCTCTCCTTAGCGTGGCGATATGGCGGGCAAAATCTTCCCTGACTTCCGGGCTGTGAATGTTGACGCTGGCGCTGCCATCTTCATCAATCAGGATACGTTCACCATCCTCAATTGACTCGGCTATCGCCCGCTTGCTCATCACCTGTAGCAATGATTCGGGACTGGAAAACAGGGTGAGAAAAAAACGAAACATAGCAACTCCTTTATGGCCTTTAGCCAAGCCTGGCAGCAAAAAAGCAATCCTGCTACCCGAAAGGGACCAGTGCGAAGCCTGAAGTGCGCTTTCAGCACAGAGAAATGTCTTATGTTAAGGAGATAATCGAGGTGATTTAATGATTCCGGAAACAGGTGAACAGAGGAAAATTTACAGATAAACAAGCAGATGCATCCGCTGTTTGCCGGTAGAAGCGGCTTCGCTGATAAAAGCCCAAATCCTGTTTACCCGCCTCAGGCGGAATGGTAATTTCATAGCAATAATTTTATGAGGAAATCTTCAAATGAAGCAGCTGGTTATCGATATTTTAATGAAGCTTGCCAGAATGGATGTGGACACAAAAGAGCTGACGGCTCAAGTTGAGGCGCAATCACTGGTGCTGGCCGCATTGCTGCTTACCGTTGGTAAAGAGGACAGCCCCTCAATAGCGGAAAATATCCAGAATGCGATTCTCACCGTATCACGCGGAGGCGAGGGTTTTCTGCAAACCGACGTGGATTTATTGCTCACCCATGTGAACCGTCTGCTGGCGGTAACGAGATATGTCGACGAAGCCACGCCAGCAGAGGATGCCTAAGGAGGGGCGGTGTCGACCTGGCGAAAAACCTCACCGCACAGTAACACTGCCTTGGGGCGGCGCTGATGAATGCGCTCCGCCATCTGTTCACAAGCATAGCGGGTAGGATAAATATGTTCCGATACGGGAAGCGCGTCGCAGGCATCATTTCCACAGGCGCTGACAAGTAGTACGAAGCCAATTAACATCGCTTACTCCTATGACAGAACGGTGTCTGTTTCATTATAGGCGATAAGCCGGATGACAAGTATGTGCTTCGCCGAACCGGGGCGATCGGTCGTCAGCCCGATTCACGTCGGGCATTAAGGCTGAAGGTGCTGAACTGGATTTTTTGGGATAGGTCCTGGTTTTACGGCAAGGAGGCAGATTTACCGAACTTGTCGAACGAGTGATGGCCTGAACAGGTACGACATATTCATCGGGAGATAAATATATTGCTGCCTACACCGTGCTGGTTGAAAAATAAAGCCAGCTACCTTCAGGAATTTATCGCCGGCCCGCGCAACACCGGCACTATCGACCCGTCATCGCGGCATTGGGTAAAACCATGTCGGACGGGGTGGACTGGCAGCACTGTCTGCGCATTGCCGAGTCAGGGGCCGGGGAGGGGGTGTTAACACGGCATTTGTTGGCGCGTATGCGCGCAGATGCCCTTCTGTTGACTTTTGAAACCAATCCACGCTTTTATTCCGCTCTTTACGCTATGCAGGATCGGGATGCACGATTGCAGGTGGTGGCTGAGTCAGAGGAAAATCTTGATGGTCAGTTCGATGTCATTTTTTCCTGCTGACCGCTGTTGTCCCTGCCGCAGGCTTTACGTCATCGTATTTTGCAACGTGCTGCCGACAGGCTTCACGCTAACGGGGTATTTGTCCAGTTCCAGTACACCTCGATGTGCGAGACGCTGCTTTCCATTTATTTTGCCTGCAACCGAACGCGCGTTCTGGCAAACCTGCCCCCGCGTGGGTTTATCACCGGCGCTCGCTTGCCCGTTAATAAGCTGTTACTTACTCCATGTGGCAAGCTGCGCAGGTTTGCTATGCTTAACCTTTGGGCAAAGAGGAGGAGAAAATGAGTAGTCTGACAGAAGAGCCGATTTCAAGTGAGGAAGAGGTGTGCACTATCATTGGCAAGGCAGTGGTTGATCTCAGTATTACCGGGCAGCCAGTAAACAAAGCCACGCTTGGTTTAAAGCTTCTGGCAATGGCCGATCAGGATCATGATGACGAACGGATTTTACTTTACTGGATTGCACGCCGGGCAATTAATCAACCGCACAAATTTGCCGAGGCCATGGGCTGAACCCCAGCCTGTGACTGATGTGTTTGCGAGCGGGAGTCAATGGCCGTTCAGAGAGGTACTGAACGGTCATTGCAGTTATACCACTCGTTTAAGCCCCGGAACCACCCGCAGCGCCGCTACCAGCAGAGCAGACACCGTATAACTCAACAGAGCCACTGCCGGAATAGTCAGGATGGCGTAGTAGTTTTCAAAATTTACCGGCCACAGCCGCAGTAGCGTTTCCAGCACCAGCATATGAATAAAGAAAATACCCGTACTCAGTCTGTTTAGCCCGCGTATGGACAAACTCAAACGCCTGGTGAACTGCAATCGCGCATTGAGCAGCATAAAGAAACAGGCAAGCGCAAGCGTGACAATGGTCGGTGCCGAATAGAACAAAAAAATCTCGTTTGGCTGGTTGATGCTGATGGATAACGAATAGCACATCACTGCGGTTAATACCGCACTCAGTATGAATATGACGCTGGCGATGGCCGTTTTAGGTGCCAGTTTATAGCGACGTGCGACGCCACCAATAATATAAAACCCGGACAGATAAACCACCATATCAATATTACTTGGCACGGATTCAGGATGATTTTCCAGCACGCTATCTTTGAAATTGTCAAACAACATATAAACTGAAGCCAGAGCAAACCAGATGGCGATAATATAATTAATTCGCTGCTGGCTACCGTGCTGGATAAACGTATTCAGCAGCGGAGTAACCAGATACAGCAGGATCAGCGTATAGATAAACCACAAATGCTGATAGGCAGGGGTACTGAGCGTTTCCAGCACGCTGAATGAGGCAGTACTGCCATTAATCATACGGTTATAAACAAAGTAAACCGCCGTCCACGCAATCAGCGGTATCAGCAGGTTCAGCACCCGGACCTTTAACGTACTAAGCAATGATTCATTTTTATTGAGCGAAATATAGCCCGCAATCAGTAAGTACAGCGGAAAGGAAATTCGGCCCAGAGCGTCATACATAACTGCGACTGACCAGGCGCTATGAAAGGTATGGAACGGCACCGCAGCAGTGTGTAGCAGGATCACCAGATAGGTGGCAATCGGCATTAACAGTTTAATATTGAGGGTTTTCAACAACGTATTCCTTTGCCAGCGGGCTGCACTGCAAGGCATCTGCAGGCTCAATGCCTGTAAAGTAACATATCTCTGCGCTATTCAGATGTCTTACCGTCAAATATTCGTATCGGTAATACCAGGTTTATCTTCGACGGTAATTTCCGCTGCGCATAATTGGCCGGCGTTGACCACACGATATTGCGCAGAACCATGCCAGACATAAATGCAGGCACGGCCTGCCTCCCCACCGTCCTGTTCCTGTGACAAAGGAACGGAGATCGTCTCTGCCTTTGAAGAAGGGGCAAAGCCGAACACGCCTGACAACAACACGCCGAGCAACGGAGCGCCATACGGTTGAAAAAGCCTTTTGATGAATGACATAGCGAGTACTCCCTTATCCTTGCGGCCAGATTTGATGATAACGATTTTTGATGTGCTGGTATAAAGAAGAGTCCTTTAGACGGTGCGGCCATCAAAAAATGCCAGGCAGTCAAAGGAACACCGCTTAAGGTTACAGTGCCGTGGCGCAGCGTTTCCACCTGCAGATATGCTTTTCGACATGATATCCGAATAACCGCCGCCAGGAATAGCGGATGATGCCACAGGCTGTCGCTTCATACACGTCTCCATTTATTGAATGGAAGGGTTAAAAAATAACCTAAAGGAGCCTAATTTTCCTTGTTAAAAAACAATTAATTTGCGTTATAGCACAAAAAGAAAAAAGAAGTGGAAGCGGGAAGAGTGAGTAATCCTGTCAAAAAATAGCCTCGGGAAGTGGGAAACCCGGCAACACTTCCAGAGGCTATGCAAGTGCATAATTCGTTACGGCAGTGACTTTATCTGCTTTGATAAATCTGTACAAGTTTATTTATTTTGTACATATTTTCCCGGGTGGTGATCACCTGTAAAAAACGTGACGTCAGCCGGGCAAACTTGGTAGAGTGCGGGTTTAACGGTTAACGGAATGAGATATGCCAAACGAAATTGCACACCCTTCTACCAGCCCGAAGCAGGCCGCCTTACAGCTGGTTATTGAGCTGGTTCGCGCGGGTAAACTCAGCCCTTTGCAGGGTGATGCTGCCAATATGATCTCCATCTATGAGCAGTTTAAAACCCATTTCGAAAGCGAAAAGCATAAACATGCTTCTGAGTCGGTGATTTCCTGACTTGCTAACTCAGAGCATCGGCTGCGCGCCTGGCGCGCAGCCGTTCGCCACTAGATTTTACTCACCCGGTCGAAATACAGTAGGCTAATGCCAATCCCCCCGTATGCCCCCTGCACATGCCTGCTCAAACCTACCTGCTGCTGCCCCTGCAACATCACCACAAACGGCGAATTTTGTTGGATCTCGCTTTGTAACTGCCGGTAAAGCGCATTGCGCTTAATAACATTGCTATCGGCAGCGGCGGCACGGGTCTGAGCGCTAAGCTGTGGAATGTTCCAGCCAACGCGCCAGGCGAGGGTCTTTGGCCCGCCGTTCATATGATAAGCGAAGGTGCTGGCATTGCTGTTGGCATCGACGTAATCCGCGCCCCAGTAGATAAAGACCGACTGGAAATCGCGCCCGCGCATTTTGCTCCACAGTTCAGCCTCTGCCACCGGCTGAATATCAATCTGAATATCCGCTTTAGCAAAGCTGGCCTGCAACGCCTGTGCTACCTCGCTGTAGGGGGGCTGATTGACGATAGTGAGCGCAAAACGCGTGCCGGGCCGAATGCCGGCCTTTGCCAGAATCGCTTTCGCTTTGACGAGGTCGTAATGGAACGGCTGATTATCCAGCGCGGCGTCAAATCCGCCCGGCAGAAAGGCTTGATGCACCGCATATTGCCCCTTCAGAAGCTGCTGAGAGAGACTTTGGTAGTCAATCAACCAGCGTGCGGCCTGCCAAAAGGCCGGATTGCCCAGCACAGGCTGTTGCGGATCCTGAGTGTTAAAGCCAAGGTAGTAAATCAGGCTGGAGGGGAAACTGGCGACCGTCACGTTAGACTGTTTTTTCAGCGTGGCGAACTGGTCGGCACCAAGACCGTAGGCGACATCGGCATCGCCCTGTTCCAACAGTAAGCGGCGTGAACCGGGATCGGCGACATTTTTCAGGATCACTCTTTTAAGGTGCGGTGCGGGCTGCGCCTGTGGATTCTGTTCCAGCACCAGCGCCTGCTGTGGCACATAGTGGCTAATTTTGTAGGCGGCGCTGCCGGCCGAGTGGGTACGTAACCAGCCGTTACCAAAATCCCCTGCGCTGGCATGTTGCTGCGCCAGTTTAGCGTCAAGGGTAGAAGCGACGGGAGAGGTCAGCAGGCGCAGCGCCAGATCGCGTCCGATATTAGAGAACCAACGAATTTCTAACTGGTTATCGCCGTGTCTGGTGAACTGCGCGTCGATGTTCTCTGCCGTCCAGCCGAACTCACCGAGAATAAATACCGGTGTCTTATTCAGCTTTACCGCCCGCGTCAGTGAATAAATCACGTCATCGCTGGTCACCGGGTTACCGCTGGCAAACTTCACTCCCGGTTTCAGGGTAAACAGCAGGCTGTGCTCACCGGCGCCCGGCTGCCAGCTGCTGGCAAGCTGGGGCGCCAGCTTACGCGGGTCGTCGATATCTGCGGATACCAGCGTCTGATAAACGTTGCGCAGGCTGCTGGTACTTACCGTCTCAAAACTCTCTGCCGGGTCGAAACTGATAATCCCGTCGAGCGAAATAGCCACAATAAGCGTATCGGCAGGCGTGGCGGCCTGAATGCCTGGAGAAAGTAGCAGAGTACTGCCCAACAACAACGGGAGGATTATTCGCATGATAAGTCCTGAATCGGAAGAGTTATCAGGACTATAGGGGGAGATGGCAAAATCAGAAATGCCGGATTTAACTAACCTTAGCCGTTTTAAAACAGAGGCCGGGTCATGTTGATAAGCCGGGTGCCCCAGAGGCTGGCGTAAGAGCCTCCGGGGCATCCGGGTTTAACGCGGCACCCGTTGTAAAAGGGCCATCCCTGTTGGCATAAAGTTAATTGACCAGCCTTCCCCGCTCCATATGCACCGCGCGGTCGCACATATGGTCAATGACATCAGGATCGTGACTGACCAGTACCATCGTCAGGTTATCCTGCTGCTTCAGCTGGGTGAGTAGATTAAGGATTTCCGCCTGTACCGACATGTCCAGCGCGGAAGTTGGCTCATCCAGCAACAGAATTTTCGGCTCCAGCAGCAGGGCGCGCACAATCGCTACGCGCTGACGCTGGCCACCGGAAAGCTGATGTGGATAACGGTCTGCCAGCGCCGGATCCAGCCCGACATGACGGAAACCTTGATCGATGCGCTCATTGATCTGCCTGCTGCCGATCAACTTCAGCGGTTCCGCCAGTGTGCGGCGCAGGCGGTGACGCGGGTGCAGTGAGGCATACGGATCCTGAAACACCATCTGTACATCGCGCCTTAGCTGTCCGCTAAACGGCTTGCCCGCTGCGGCCTGGCGCCCGGCCAGCTGCATGCCGCCATGCCAGTGCGCGTTCAGACCGGCCATTACCCACAGTAGCGATGACTTGCCGCAGCCGGAGGGGCCGACCAGGCCAAAACATTCTCCCGGCCGGATCTTCAGCGACACATCATGCACTACGCGACGCAGTTCGTAGCCCTGCTTGTGGGCAACGCTCAATTGGCTCAATTCAATCATGGCGGTCTCCCTGTACCAGCGCAGCGCGATCCAGCACTGGCAGCAGCCTGCCGTGGGTCGCCTTGCCCGGGCGGCACGACCACAGCGTGCGCGTATAAGGATGGGTGGCGCGGGGTAATTCGGCTGCGGGCAGTCGGTCCAACACTTCGCCCTGATACATCACCATCACCCGTTCACAGTGCTCGGAAACCTGTTGCAGATCGTGACTGATCAGCAGCAGCCCCATATTGCGCCGATCCACCAAACGTTGAATCAGCCCCAGCACCTGATCGCGCATCGCGTGATCCAGTGCGGAAGTCGGTTCATCGGCGATCAGAAAGCGCGGTTCGGCGATCAGCGCCATTGCCAGCATCACGCGCTGCCCCATCCCACCTGAAAGCTGGTGGGGATAGCGCTGCATCAGCTCTGCTGGCTGCGGCAACCCGACCGCGTCGAGCATCTCGCACACTTTTTCCTTGATCTCGGCGCGGGAGAAGCGGCCGTGCAGTTTTAGTGGCTCCGCGACCTGCCAGCCGATGGTTCGAAGCGGATTGAGGGCGTATTTCGGATCCTGCATCACCATGCCCAGCTGGCTACCGCGCAGCCCGCACCAGCGGCGCTCACTGAGCGTCAGCGCATTTTCCCCGGCGATATTCAGCGTATTGGCCTCTACCCGTAGCGAAGGAGCCAGCAGGCCCATCAATGTGCGGGCGGTCAGCGATTTGCCTGAGCCGGATTCCCCGACCAGCGCCACACGTTCACGACCGAGGGTAAAGCTGATATTTTTCACCAGCTCCGCACCGTTGGCCGCGCGAATAGTCAGGCCATCCGCCACAATCTGCGCAGAAGGATTAGTGTTCATTTCGGGTATCCAGTCGGTCACGCAGGCCATCGCCTGTCAGATTGAATGCCAGGCTGGCAAACAGGATCGCGCCGCCGGGAACGGCCGCCACCCACCATTGATCGAAAATCACCTTGCTGCCTTCGGCGACCATTGAGCCCCATTCGGCGGTCGGCGGCTGAATGCCCATGCCGAGGAACCCCAGGCCAGCAGCAGAGAGGATGATCCCGCCGAGGCTGAGTGCAGCGCGCACTACCGCCGTTGGCAGACAGAGCGGCAAAATATGGCCGAACATCAGGCGCAGACCGTGAATACCCTGCATACGGGCAGCGGCAAGATAGTCGCTGCGGCGCAGCGCCAGGGTTTCAGCTCGCGCCTGGCGGGCAAAGGGCGGCCAGCTGGTCAACGCCAGCGCCAGCGCACCATTCATCAGCCCCGGCCCCATCATCGCCACCAGCGCCAGGGCAATCACCAGATTAGGCAGGGACAGGAAAATATCGGTAATGCGCATCAGTACCCGCTCGCTCCAGCCACCGAGGTAGCCGGCGCTGATGCCAATCAGCATGCCGACCGGAATGGTCAGTACAAGAATTAACGACACCAGCAGCAGCGTGGGCCGTGCGCCGTAAATCACTCTGGAGAGGAGGTCGCGGCCAAAGCCGTCCGTTCCCAGCCAGTGGTCAGCAGAAGGAGGCATCAGCCGAACGGCCATCTCCTGTGCGTTGGGATCGTTCGGCGCCAGCAGTGGGGCAAACAGGGCGGCTAAAATCAGCATACCGACCAGGCCAAGGCCAACGGTCAGCGTGATATGACGGCGCACGCGTGGTTTAACGCTTTCCGCATTGTAGAGAGATTGCGTCATCGGGTTCTCGGGTCAGTCAGGTAAGTGAGCGCATCCGCCAGCGCGTTAATGGCGATAAAACAGCCGCCAATCAGCAGGGTGGAGCCAAGAATTGCCGGGGTGTCCGAGGCGAACAGCGCGGTGGTCATATAGCGGCCCACGCCCGGCCAGGCGAACACGGTTTCGGTCAGTACCGAGCCTTCCAGCAGCGTGGCATAGGAAAGCGCCAGCACGGTGATAAGCGTGCCGCGCACGTTAGGAAAAATATGCAGCAGCAGGATGCGCCCACGGCTGGCACCTTTGGCGCGGGCCAGAGTGACATACTCTTTGCTGCTCTCTTCCAACAACGCTGCGCGCAGCAGCCGGGTGATGGTCGCCATCGACAGCAGCCCCAGTACCACCACTGGTAACCACAGATGGGCGATGGCGTTACGCAACATCTCCCTGTCGCCGGACAGCCAGCTGTCGATCAGCACCAGACCGGTTTTAGGTTCCAGCGTATAAATCCAGATATCGTCCAGTCTTCCCGGCCCGGCAGACCAGTGCAGCACGGCATAGAACAGCAGCAGCCCAAGCAGTCCGAGCCAGAACACCGGCACCGAATAGCCGAGCAGAGAGATAAGCCTGGCCACGTTATCCAGCAGGCTGCCCGGCTTCCACGCTGCCAGCAGCGCCAGCAGGATACCGAACAGCGCGCCGAAAATCATGGCGCAGGTGGCCAGCTCGATGGTGGCCGGGAAGGTGCGTGCGAGGTCGCTGGCCACCGGTTGATTGGTCATGCTGGAAATACCGAGGTCGCCACGCACCAGATGTTGCACATAGTGCCAGAACTGCAGCGGCAGCGGTTGGTCCAGTCCGAGGCTGGCGCGCACCTGGGCATAGGTTGATTCGCTGGCGTGATCGCCGGCAATTTGCAACACCGGGTCAACCGGTGAAAGGTGCGATAGTGCAAAGGTGAAGAGCAGCAGCCCGAACAGGGTAACCACCAGTGAAATAAGCGCGCTCAGGACTCCGCCGCTACGACGCCAGAAAAGCCGGGCGGAAAGCCCGGCAGGGTGAACAGATGCCGTCATTACTTGGTGACCTGGCTGTAATACACCATATCCGGGTTAATGCCCTGCACGTAGCCTTTCAGGTTATCGCGCAGCGCCACCAGATTACGTGCCTGCATACCGATGATATAGGGCGAGTTTTGCTGCACTTCACGCTGCAATTTCTGGTACAGCTTGACGCGCGTGGCCTTATCGCTTTCCGCCGTGGCGGCCAGCGTCTGCTTGTTCAGTTCAGGAATATGCCAGTTAGAGCGCCATGCCAGGGTTTTACTGCCATCTTCCGGGTTATAGGCAAACGCGGCGGCATTGGTATTCGGATCGAAATAGTCGGCTCCCCAAGCGTTCAGAGTGGCCTGGTATTGGTGTGATTTCACCCGGGTTGCCACTTCGGAGCTGATGCCCGGCTCCACCTCTACTTTGATGCCGCCTTTGGCAAAACTGGCCTGCAGAGCCTGAGCGATGTCCAGGTATGGCGGCTGGTTGCTGGTGGACAGCTTGAAGCTCACGTTGGTCAGGCCCGCTTTCTTCAGTATCGCTTTCGCTTTTTCCGCATCGTAGGTGAACGGGTTATCGTTCAGCGAGCCGAGGAAGCCTTGCGGCAGGAACGACTGATGAACCTGGAATTGTCCTTTCAGCAGGTCGTTGGCAATGCCTTTATAGTCAAAGAGATAGCGCGAAGCTTCCCACAGAGCCGGGTTTTTCAGCACCGGGTTGGCGTCGATATTGAACTGAATGTAATACAACGAGGCCATGGGTACTGCGAGCGTTTTCACCCCGGGCTTGTCCTTTAGGGAGGCCATCTGGTCGGCACCCAGATTACGTGCAATATCGGCATCGCCCTGTTCCAGTAACAGACGGCGCGCAGCCGGTTCCGGCACATTTTTAATCAGCACGTTTTTTAATTTTGGTGCACCGGCCGGAGAGCCGGGATTGGCACTGAACAGCGCCACTTCGTGCGGAATATATTTGCGAATCTGATAAGGACCGCTGCCTGCAGAGTGCAGGGCCAGCCATTTGTTGCCGAGATCGCCCTGTTTTTCGTTAGCCATCACCGTTTTTTCGTCGACGATCGATGACACCGGGGCGGCCAGCAGGCTGAGTACGTAAGTCGGGCTGACGTTGGCGCTCCAGCTGATTTGCACACGCTGGTCGTCGATCTTTTTCAAGCGGGCATCAACGTTATCTTTGGTCCAACCGAGCTGTGCCAGGATAAACGACGGATCGAGGTTCAGCTTGATAACGCGCGACAGTGAGAAGATCACATCTTCCGGGCGCACGGGATTGCCGGATGCGAATCGTGCCCCATTGCGCAGGGTAAAGGTCATGCTGCGGTTGTCGCTACCGGGCTGCCAGCTGGTGGCCAGCGTGGGTTGCAGGTCGACAGGGTTTTGCGGATCGGACTGAACCAGGCGCTGATAGAGATTGGTAAAAGCCTGAACCGAAGAGAGTTCAAAACCGTCAGCCGGGTCGAAACTGTTTACGTCGTCAATTGACTGGGCAATGACCAGGGTGTCCGCAGGCGTAGCGGCACAGGCAACAAAAGATGCCGCCATAGTCAGAACGAGAACAGACGGGACTGCAATTTTCATGACGTTTCCTTGCCTTATGTTTTTTCGCGAGTGTAAGTGCACAACCAGTGAGAACAATAGTAGATTATTCGCTATCGTTATGCAGAAAAGTTATAAGCTTGGCCAGGCAGTTATAAACTGAACCAGGCCGCAGAAGGACTGGCGGCTGAAGCTCTGCCAGAAAAGGGGGGCAACGCCGAGAAAGTTGTTCAACATATGCAAAACCATTGGCAGCCTGAGACCGCCTGAAACAAAGCGCGCGGCGCACAGCAGGAGTGACAGCACCACAAGCGAAATCACGGTTTGCAGGTGAACGTACTGGCTGTGCAGGAGGGCAAAAATGAGGGAGGTCATTATTGCGCAGCCCAGTCGTTGGTGTGGCGCCCACAGCAGGAACCCCTGCAGGATAAAACCGCGAAACAGAATTTCTTCAAATATCGGAGCCAGCAGTACCACGGCCAGGCAGAAACCAACCCGGCTCAGGCTGGTGTAACCTGTCTGGCCGGCGGTCCAGCTTTCCGGCAGCAAATATAACGACTGGCTGGCCATTGTCGCCAGCAGCAGGGCGCAGAACAGCAGTAACTGGCGCGCGCGCAGTTCACCCAGGGGGATATCCGTAAAGCGGCGCGTATACCACTGGTAAACAGGCACCAGCGCGGCGAACTCCAGCATACAGAGCGCCGGCATCAGCATTCCCTGGCTTTTTAACGTATCGATATGGGGCAACAGATTAACCAGTAGCGCAATCGTGTACCAAAGCATAAACACGCCGCAGCAAAGCAGGGTATGGCTGACTTTGTCACTGGCTGGTGTCATGGTAAGGCTCTTGAGAGACAGGAGAGTGGTGATGTTAACAAGCCATTGCAGGGCTGTCGAGGAAGCGTGGCTGGCCCGCCAAGCCGGCAAAGAGTACCGAATTTTGGCTGCGTCAGGATAGTGATTTCTGCTAATATTACTGCGTATTACCACTTTTAAAGCCAGAGAGGAGCAGTAATAGTGAAGTATCATGGAAAAATAGCCGCAATGCTGGCGTTGATGGTGCTGGCAGGCTGCCAGTCAGTTGATAATAAAAGTACGTCCTCCACAGCGGTGGATCCTGAAATGGACCGTTGCGGCGCATCGCAATATCAACAGTACACGGGCAAGCCGCTGACGGCCGTAGAATCTCTCCACTTCGAACACGCGGTGCGCGCAATACCTTATAACTCTGCCGTGACGATGGATTTCAATCTCAACCGCATCAACTTCATGGGTGATAAGCAGGGCAACATCAGCCAGGTCTATTGCGGATGAATATTGTCTGATAAGTCCTCAACATCCTTTTGCCTTAACGCGCAGGGATTGACGTTTTCTGCAAGCCGCAGCCGCTTATTGCACCGTATTGCGGCTCGCGGCATCTATTCCTCATCATTCAGTAACTCTGCCAGCAGTTTGCTGCAGTCCAGCAGTACTGACTTATCGGGTTCTCTTCCCAGTCGTGCGATCGCGTTGGCGAGCATCGCTTTACTGCTGGCTGGCGTTGCGGACTGCATCAGTTCCACCATCATTGCCTCCAGCAGTTCACTCTCCTTCACCGGGTGGTATGAGAGGCTGTTAAAATAGTCGGTGATGGCGCGTCCCGCGCCTTGTAGCTGATGATTCATGGCGAACCTCCTCAAACACGCCACTGGCGGCCATGGCCACGGGGCCAGAGCATCGATTCGGGATGACAGCAAGACAAGGCAGCCCGACACTTCTGAACAATTTACAGGTAGATTTTTATTACTCTAGGTGCCGCACACGGGATTGCCAGTGACCAACAGAAATATTTTTATCAGGCAACTTTGCTGGCCTTCTGAAGCGTTCAGCACTAACTGCCGATCTTTTATGGTCAGACTGTCGTCTTTCAGCGATGGGCAGCCAAAGATAGCCGCCCGGGGCAAAGAAACCTAAAGTTATTTAACCAACAAAATCATTATGTTAATATTAAATTGCCTGTTTTATTCAATCCCCTCTTGTACTAAACGCCCGGTTATGAGTAAATATGCCTGTCGGTTTTGATACAGACCCACGTATGCGAGCAATTTTAGTAAAGCAGTCTTCAGTTCAAGCGTTAGCCTAAGCTTCTTCCTGACTTCCTTCTTGAGTGCCTCATAGTAATCCCTGTTGACGAACCCTGTGCCCCTCGTGGCTTACTACAATATTGAAGGAAAGACTTATGTCTAACAAAATGACTGGTTTGGTAAAATGGTTCAACGCTGAGAAAGGTTTCGGCTTCATCTCCCCAACCGACGGCAGCAAAGACGTTTTCGTACACTTCTCTGCAATCCAGAACGGCGGCTTCAAGACGCTGGAAGAAGGTCAGAAAGTTGAGTTCACTATCGAAAATGGCCAGAAAGGCCCTGCAGCTGCTAACGTAACTGCGCTGTAAGATAGAAACTCATTCGTTACCGCCGTGCCGGATTTATCCTAAACGGCGCTATACGAAATCAAAAAACCCGCCTTAAGGCGGGTTTTTGCGTTTCAGGAACGGCGGCGCACCTCTTTACCCCGGCAGCGGGATATTCAGCGGCGCGCCAGGGTTAATTGATAGCGATACTGGCGGGCGGAAAGCAAAAATTCCTCATTGACGCTCAGGCTCCAGGAGTCATCACCGCCCACGCCCATATGGTAACCATCAAGGATCAGCCTGCAGCCCGGTTCATCGCGCAGCAAATGACGATGCGAAGTCTGACGCTGCTGCTCAACGCTGTGGCGACTCAGGGAAAAGTGAAAATCACCGCCGATCTGCCAGTGACCAACGGTGAGTTTCCTGGTACCACCGCGCAGGCCGTTTTCACTCGGGAAAACATAGGCCGTGTTCAACGCGTCAAGCGGCAGCTGCCAGCGAGAGAACTCTGCCGCCAGCCGTCGGTCCGGGTAGTTTTCATGTGGGCCAAGGCCCAGCCAGCTGGCAATGCAGGCCAATACGCGCCGGCGGCGGCTGCCCGGCGGCAATGTCTACTTCGATGTCAAGAAGCACCTCACCCTGAAGATTGATCCGGTAGCATTTGCGGCTGAGGAAACGTAGCTCTGTGCCAGCCAGCCATGCCTGTTCGCTGC
This sequence comes from Erwinia pyrifoliae DSM 12163, assembly GCF_000026985.1. Classification (NCBI taxonomy): domain Bacteria; kingdom Pseudomonadati; phylum Pseudomonadota; class Gammaproteobacteria; order Enterobacterales; family Erwiniaceae; genus Erwinia; species Erwinia pyrifoliae. The sequence continues at coordinate 2,964,355 of NC_017390.1, read as the reverse complement.
GGATTTGCACGCCGTCGCTCAGAATATCCGTCTGCAGGCTTAGCAGCCGGCTTTCAAGCTGGAAATAGCCCGCACGTTGCCAGCGCTCCACCCAGGCATGCGGGTCAATGCGTGTGGCTTCACTGGTGCCGATATCGTTATCCAGCGGTGCGCGTACGAACAGATCGCGCAGCGGGGAGAGCAACTGTGGTTTATTTGCCTGCAACCACTGTATCAGCTCACCGCTTTGCCGACAGAACTGCCAGCGCTGCTGACCGTGGACAACCTCAATCAACTGCGGCTGCTGATACAAACGGGGTAGCTCGCCGGTTATTTGAGGCTGTGGCAAAGCCAGCGCCGCAGGTAGCCGCCAGCCATCCCACGCCACGCGTTGGCCGGCCGCTGACCATGCGGTGGCTGCGGGCTGGATCACCGCGACCCGCAGCCACAGTTCGCCGGTTAACGCTGGCAGTTCACTCAGCGTCAGGCAAAGCGTGCCTTCCGGCGGCAGATCCAACGCAATGTGACCTTCAGCAACCGGTACCCCCTGATGCTCAATGCGCCAGCGTAGCTGCTCGTTATCGCTATGACGGAACAGGTATTCACTGGTAATGCTGACGGTAATCGGTGCGGTACTGAGCAGGTGAAACTGGAAAAACTGTTGGGCGCGTTGGGCTTCAAACAGCGCCGGATGTGGACTCCTGTCGGCAAAGACCAGCCCGTTCAAACAGAACTGGCGGTCATTAGGCGTGTCGCCAAAATCGCCGCCGTAGGCCTGCCAGCTGTGGCCATCGGCATCATGGCGCGTCAGGCTCTGGTCAGCCCAGTCCCAGATAAATCCCCCCTGCAGGCGGGGGAACTGGCGAAAGGCCCGCCAGTAACGATCGAAACCGCCAAGGCTGTTGCCCATCGTATGGGCGTATTCACAGAGGATCAACGGGCGCGTCTCTTCCGGCAGGCCAATCCATTTTTTAATTGACCATTTAGGCACGGCGGCAAAAGGTTCATCCTGGTCGACCCGCGCATACATCGGACAGATGATATCGCTGGCGGCAGAGTCGGCACCGCCGCCTTCGTACTGCACCGGCCGGCCGGGATCGTTACATTTGATCCAGCGATAAAGAGCATCGTGGGTGCTGCCGTGGCCAGATTCGTTGCCCAGCGACCAGATAATAATACACGCATGGTTGCGATCGCGTTGCACCATGCGGATGACCCGCTCGCTGAACGCATGAAACCAGACCGGATCGTCCGCCAGCCGGTTCATCGGCTGCATTCCGTGCGTTTCAATATTGGCTTCATCAACCACATACAGCCCGTAGCGGTCGCACAGGCGGTACCACAACGGATGATTCGGGTAATGGGTGCAGCGCACGGCGTTGAAATTATGCTGTTTCATCAGCAGAATATCGGCAACCATTGCTGGCTCATCGATGCCCTGACCGCGATCCGGAAGATGCTTATGGCGGTTGATGCCACGGATTAGCAGGGCTTACCGTTGAGTTTCAACAACCCGCCGCTCACCTCAACCTGACGAAAGCCAATGTCACAGGCTTCTGCTTCGACTAATCTGCCATCAGCATCCAGCAGGGCAACCACCGCACGGTAAAGATGCGGAGTTTCGGCGCTCCACAGCAGGGTCTGGTCGATATGCAGGGACAGGCGCGTACGGTCAAGGTAGCAGCCGCGTTCGTCAACCACCGGCGTGCCAAAAGGCTGCTGCTGCGCAATCAGCGTATCTTCGTGCCACAACTTCACCTCTAGCCGGTAGGCGCTGGCGTCAGGCAGTGAACTTAACGCCAGCACCAGGAGCTGTGCGCTGCGTAATTCAGGGCTTAACCGGGTATCTGTCTGAATATCATTCAGCCTCACCCCCGGTTTATGCAGCAGGCTGACACTGCGGAAAATGCCGCTCATGCGCCACATATCCTGGTCTTCCAGATAGCTGCCATCGCACCAGCGTAGCACCATCACGGCAATGCGGTTTTCTCCCGCCCGCAGACTGTGGCTGAGGTCGAACTCGGCCGGCAGGCGGCTGTCCTGCGAGTAGCCGATAAAACCGCCGTTGCACCACAGGTAAAAGGCCGGGTTAACCCCGTCAAAGATAATCCGCGTCTGTCCGCTTTGCAGCCAGTCGGGCTGGCAATGAAAGTTGAGCGAATAACAACCGGTCGGATTATCCTCGGGAACGTGTGGCGGATCCACCGGGATCGGGTACTGCACGTTGGTATAAATCGGCGCATCGTAACCCGCCAGCTGCCAGTTAGACGGAACAGGTATGCTGCTACCTGTGGCAGATCGCCAGACAACCACGCGTCCGTCACCGCCTGCGGACGGGAAAATAGCTAAATCCCCATTCACCGTCCAGCATGCGGAAACTTGGGCTGGGCAGATCGCTTCGCGCAGCCTCTTCATTGCGCCAGCTGGCAAGCGGCGTATGGGTTGGCAGACGGTTAAGCTGGGTCAGTGCCGGGTTTTCCCAATGGCGCTGGGATAATAATTGCTGCAAGGTGAGGGGATCGGGACTGGCCATCTTCTATACCTCATAAGAGTTATGTGTTGAGACTGAAGCTGGAAGCGGTTGATATAAAGATAAAAGAGATCGGGATGTGATGGCTATTGCAACATTCGGTAATAAAGATAATCTGTAAAACAGCGATCCGTCACAGATTTAACCCAGGAAAATGGCAGGAAAGCGTAAAGCAGGGTTACCCGAGGTAAAAAGCACCGCAATCAGGAGAATTCGGCATTGTGGGCGGCAAGAACCCTGCTTAGTATCAGGCGCATATAATCATTCACGTTGTTATGAGGGGTATTATGCCGGGCTTGATTAAAGTGATAAGCCTTATTGCGCTGGTGGCCACGTTAAGCGGATGCCTCTTTCCTCCACCGGGTGGTGGTGGCGAGCCGCGCGGTGGTTTTATGCGGCAGGGGCGCTAACGAGTTTCTGCGGGGCCAGACAATGGCCCTGTAAATATCCGTCTCCGCATCAATATACCGTTATGCAACGTACCTGCCTCAAAACACCTTCAACACCCGTCAAATTAGGGCGACAGTCCTGATGCCGCAAGGGCAGGAATATGCCCTTGCGCGCTATCATGCCGTTTTAGCGCACATCGGCAAATATCATTTTTCGACTCGCTGAAAAAAAAATCTATGCCACACTTCATTATGCATTTATAACATCTTTGCGAAGGGATACGAATGAAAGTTAACTTACTCATGACGGCTGCTCTGCTGTCGCTGATGGCAGCAGGTTATGCCGGAGCCGCAGAAAAAACGGCTCAGCAGATCAAGATGACCGTATGTAATCAGCAGGCGGGCGAAAAGTCGCTGAAAGGCGATGAACGCAAAACTTTTATGAGCAACTGTCTGAAAAAAGATAGCAAAACTGCAGGAATAACCCCGCAGCAGAGCAATATGAAGGCTTGTAATTCTCAGGCCGGTGAAAAAATGCTCAAGGGTGAAGCGCGTAAGACTTTTATGAGTAGCTGCCTGAAAAAAGTCTGAATGGCAGTGGGTCAGGTGGCTCGCTAACGCAATCTGTCATTGGTAGTACGGCTCATTTCCGGCACGGCATATGAAGTCCAAACGCGTTTTTTGGATAAAAGTCTTGCACATTTTTGTCTGAACCCGCCATCAGCCTTTATGGTGGGTGTGACTGACTACGACAGGGCAGGTTGCATGGTGGCGTTAATTATTATCGGTATTTTTATTATCAGCGTGATCTACGCGCATTCCAGGGGCGTGGAAAAACAGAAATTCTCGCGCCAGCTGTTCGATCATTCGACATTTATGGCACCGATCAATATGTTTATGACCGGGCTGTCCAGGCTGCCGCCGAAACAGGCATTTTTCGACAGTACAGCGTTCCCGGAACTCTCCAAATTGACCGATAACTGGCAGGCGATCCGTGAAGAGGCCGTGCGCTTGCAGGATCATATTAAAGCGTCGCAAACGCATAATGACGCGGGTTTCAATACCTTTTTTAAACGCGGCTGGAAACGTTTTTACCTTAAATGGTACGGCGATGCGCATCCGTCAGCCAAAGTACTGTGCCCGGTAACCAGCGAGTTACTTAGCCAGATCCCCTCGGTCAAGGCGGCGATGTTTGCCGAGCTTCCGGCAGGGAGTCATTTAGGCAAGCACCGCGATCCCTATGCAGGATCGGTGCGCTACCATCTGGGGCTGCAAACGCCCAATGATGATGACTGTTTCATTGAAGTTGACGGTCAGCGCCATAGCTGGCGCGACGGTGAAGCGACCCTTTTTGACGAAACCTACGTTCACTGGGCGCAAAATGCGACTCAACAGACGCGGATAATCCTGTTTTGCGACATTGAACGGCCCATGAAGTGGCGCTGGGCCCAGGCGGTCAACCGCTGGGTGGGCGCGAAAGTCATGTCTGCCGCCAGTTCGCCCAACGATGATAATGACCGGACAGGGGCAATTAACCGTATTTTTAAATATGTTAATCGCGTCAGGGATGCCGGGCAGAACCTGAAAAAGCGCAACCGCACTTACTACTACTGGGTTAAGCATTCGCTGATCGTATTAATCTTTGCGCTGATCGTCATACCCAGCGTTATCCTGTAACGGCCGCCGCCGCCAGGCAGGCGGCGGCGTAAGATTTACTGCTTGCTCATCTGTTCTGACTTATTCATACATTGCTGCATGGCTTCGATCACCGCTGAACGTAAGCCTTTCTGCTCCAGAACTTTCACCGCTTCAATGGTGGTGCCGCCCGGCGAGCACACCATATCCTTGAGTTCACCCGGATGTTTACCGGTTTGCAGTACCATCTGCGCGGCACCTTTTACCGATTGCGCTGCGAACTGATACGCCTGCGCACGAGGCATTCCTCCCAGCACTGCCGCATCCGCCATCGCTTCGATAAACATAAACACATAGGCCGGCGCGGAACCGCTTACGCCTACGACCGCGTGGATCAGGTATTCCGGCACCAGCGCCGCTTTGCCGAAACCGCTAAAGATGTGTACCACTTCATCGGCCTCTTCCTTGGTAACCAGCACGTTCGGGGTAACCGAACTCATGCCTTCGTTAACCAGAGCCGGGGTGTTTGGCATAACGCGCACGATTTTACGGTCATGGCCGAGCACTGAAGCCAGCGCATCCAGCGTGATACCCGCCGCGATGGAAACCACCAGCGTCTCTTTATTCAGGCTGCCGGCCACATCTTTCAGCACGGACAGAATCATATTTGGCTTGACCGCACCAAACAGAATATCCGCCTGTTCCGCCACCTGGCGGGCGCTGTCTGCCGGGGTAATGCCGTACTGCTGCTGCATGGCCTGATTCGTGGCGGGTTTATGGTCGAAGACCCAGATATTCTCCGCTTTAAACTGCCCGGCCGAAACCAGGCCAGCAATAATGGCTTTGGACATATTGCCGCAGCCAATAAAACCAATTTTCTTTTTCATCATTTTCTCACTGTTCATCTTGTCGTGAATAGCTAACAGCTGCCATCCCTTCACCTTAACCCAGCTGCCGTGATGCTTAAACCCCAAAAGCGGGCCATACACCTGCTGAATATCTTGACAGGGCAGGTGTTCGCCTGGAAACCGGAACACGCGGATCGGATTTAAGTTTGCCATTCGGCCAAAGAATGGGAAGATCGCCGTTATTCACCACTCTCTGAAAAAGGAAATATTGATGCCAATCTGGGTGGATGCCGATGCGTGCCCTAAAGTAATCAAAGAGGTGCTTTACCGTGCCGCCGATCGTGAGCAGGTGATGGTGACGCTGGTCGCTAATCAGTCCCTCAGCGTTCCTCCATCAAAGTTTCTGCGAACCCTTCGGGTTGCGGCCGGGTTTGACGTGGCGGACAACGAAATTGTGCAACGTGCACAAAGCGGCGATCTGGTGATCACCGCCGACATACCGCTGGCGGCAGAGGTGATGGAAAAAGGTGCGATAGCGCTAAATCCGCGCGGTGAGCGCTATAGCGCGGCAACCATCCGCGAACGGCTGACGATGCGTGATTTTATGGACACGATGCGTGCCAGCGGGGTACAGACAGGCGGGCCACCGGCGCTGAACCAGCGTGACCGCCAGCAGTTTGCTAATGAACTGGATAAGTGGCTGCAGCAGCAGCGGAAATAACGAGAAACCTCTCCCGCTGTGCGGGAGAGGAGCGGCCAGCCTTACACGAAGCTGTCGTCGTCAAAGTCGTTGTTGTCGAACCCGTCGTTAGCGAAGCTGTCATTATCGCTGTTGTTTGCGTAATCCTGCTGCCCACTGTCCTGATGCAGAAACGAGGCGTTGTCTGCGCCGTTGAAGGTATCAAGATTATTATTGAAATCTGTTTCCGGCATCGCCGGCTCATTAATTATGTTGACGATCTCTTCCGGTTGAGAACGATGGAACATGCTGGTCAGCATATCTGCCAATACCACCCCGCCGGCTACGCCTGCGGCAGTTTGCAGGGCGCCACCCAGAAAGCCCCGGCCAGCAGAAGGCGCTGCCGCCGCAGCGGGCTGCTGCTGAGTGGCCTGAGCGCCCCAGGGCGATGAGGCAGCAGGCGGTTGCTGCGGCGGCTGGGAGCGACTGCCGCCGCCAAATAACCCAGAGAGAAAGCCGCCGCTGCTCTGCTGCGGTTGCTGTTGCTGCATTTGCGCCAGTCGGGCTTCCAGCTCGCCGACTCGGCCGTTCAGCTGTTTCAATGCCGCTTCCTGAATCAGGATGGTTTGTGCCATATAGTAGGGCGCACCGGGTTGCTGCTGTAGCTGTTGCTGAATTAATTTTTCTGCTGCGCTGTCACGCGGTGCGGACTGAGATTCAGCCTGTTTCAGGCGGCTGAACAGACTTTCAATGAGCTGTTGCTCTTGGCTTTGCATAGAGATTTCTCCAAAACGTGCGATGGATACCATAGTGGCGATACCGCCAGGAAAGTAAATGCCTCTGGAGTAAGGAAATGTTGCAGTGATAATGCGTATTTTCAACCCGCACAAACGAATGAATATCACGCTATTTTAGTTGTTAAATCTGAGATTAGGGACGACATGGCTCTGCCAGCCTGTAAATAAAACGTTACTGCTGGTTCTGCTGATAAATGTTCGCTATTATGCCGCCCACTAGATTTTTTCTTGCCCCTCTGCTATGCGATTAACGTAGGTGGCATTCGTTTAAGGAAACGCCTGATATGTCATTACCCATTTATCTGATTGGCGCACGCGGCTGCGGAAAAACCACCGTGGGCCAGGCACTGGCTTTGGCATTAGGGTATGACTTCTGTGATACCGATCATTTCCTACAGCATTCCAGTCAGCAAACTGTTGCCGATATTGTGGCAGCCGAAGGCTGGTCTGGTTTTCGTACGCGCGAAACCGAATCTCTGAAAGGGGTGACCGCTGCAAGGAAGGTGATTGCCACCGGGGGCGGCATGGTGCTGGCAGAAGAGAATCGTCTGTATATGCGCGAGCACGGCAGGGTGATTTACCTGAGTGCCGATGGGTTGGTGTTGGCGGCTCGTCTTGAGGCCTATCCGCAGACTGAACAGCGCCCGACCTTAACCGGACGACCCATTGCCGAAGAGATGGTTGAAGTGCTGGCGGCACGCGATGCTCTGTACCAGCAGGCCGCCCACCATATTATTGACGCCATGCCATCGACCGATGCCATAGTTAATCAAATAGTTAGCGTTCTTTCACTCGCTCGCGCCAGCTAATTTCCTGCCAGGCTTTCCCCCTGTTGTACGGGTTACCCTGCTACTTTTTTGCCGTTCCGGCAGATAAAACGCTGTGCTTGTCTATACTTAACCTGTCTGGCCACTGGCCACATATAAATACAGATACTTAAGAGGGGACCGTTATGCCAGGCAGACCGCCATATCCACGCGAAGCGTTCGTTGTACCGGTTGAAAAAGGCACGCCCGAAAAATCCGTTACCTGGTATGAATTACGTGCCGATCATCCAAAACCCGACTCGCTGATTAGCGAGCATGAAAGTGAACAGGAAGCGCTGGACGCCAAAGAACGTTATGAGGACAAAGCCAAAGAATAATACCCTGTGGCAGGGAAGCCATTATATTTATGTTAAGTTTATTACAAGATTTATTAATCGTTTTTTTATTTTTGCATAACAGAGTAATTCACTTTAAGGCGCCCGCTTTTCCACCTAACGTTTTACCATTAATTTTGACAGCAAGAACATTAAATTATTAATAGCGCATTTAACCTGATTATTCCTTTCTGTATTTCACCGTACGTGAAAATTACTCCTTGACCTGGCAGCTGACTGCCTTTAGTTTTAAATAATTGAGAAAAGGAGAACTTGTTCCTGATAGTGGAATATTCAAAATGGCCACACGGAAAAATGCCGTCGCAATAGTTATTTTTTTCAACCGCAGCGATCTCAATTTGGGTTAGCCTGGGTTAACTTTCTTTGTTGTTATCGAAGCTCTGCGGCTGCCAGACGCACGGTTGCCCGCCTGCTGTCGATGATGGTCAGTGTAGGTTTACTGGAACGCGATCCAAAAATGCATAAGCTGGCCGTGCAATACGGCGACCGGACATGGCAGGGAACTAAGATATATCCCCGCATGCAGCAACCACTTTATATCTGTAACGGATATGAAGTACGCCTCACCAGGGCAATTGCAGTACTATTATCAATATGAATATCTAAAAAAAAGCCCGTAAGAGGCTGAATATCTGTATACAGAATATCCCCTCGATGCATCAGGGGGGTATTCTGTCATGTGTGAATAAAAAGGAATTTAACAGGAATGGCTATGGAGGAAATAGGCAGCGGGAAAACCCGTTAAAGGATATTGGCATCCTGTTGGTGGTGATTTTACTTTCTGTACTGGGTGCTATTATTGGCGCACTGCTGGCGATATGACTGGCGCGAACCCCTTTACAGGCGTTCCGGCGTTATCGATTTGTCGAGACGAAAATCTGGCGCAAACAGTTATATCGTCTGCCACCTTTGGTGCCGCCAACAGCCTGCTGATTCTGACGCCGGTGTTGATTGGCGTCAGTGCAGCAATGAGGCTGGAAGCTTATCTGTTATATCGTCTGTTCGATACCCGGGTATTCCCTGCCGATCTGATCCCGTCGATAGCACGCGTTTGTGCCATAAACATCAGGTCGGTGGCGAAGCGGGCATTGCGCACCGTCTGCTGCCTCTGCGCGTGCACATAGATTTACCCGTGGATGACATCATGATGAAGGAGCATGAAGTGGTGCCGTGGGCGTCAAGACAAAGTGGAGAGCAGCCTGCAAAAGCGCATTTTGCCGCTGGAGGATCGCGGTTTTGAGACTATCCTGTTGTTATGTAGCGGCGAATTGGGTTCCCCTTACCCTGACAGGGCGCTGCTGCTGGAGCCGGACCCCATGTTCCCGCCGCTGATTGCCACGATGGCTGGTGAACACGAAATCAGGGTTGTGTTGCCAGTGGCCGGAGACATTCAACAGCAGGCCGGCGAGTGGAAAATTTGCCCCGCACTTCTGTTTTGCGCGGGCCAGCCCCTGGCTGACCTGTGATCAAGCACTGTTGGATGCGGGGCGGTCGCTACTGGATCGTGGAGCGGATGTGATGGTGCCCTGACGGCATCGGTTATCACCGGCACCATCGTGATATGCTGTAAAAACAATGAGGCATTCCGATACTGCTGTCGAACGCGATCGTCACCAGGCTGGCAGCAGCGCTGCTGATTTAAGTTTCTCACTGAGCGTGCAACAGATAGACACTGGCTTTATGCTGCCCGCTTACCTTTTTTTATGATAACAAGGAATTGCTATGCTCAACGTTAGTGAGTATTTCGACGGTAAAGTGAAGTCGATTGGTTTTGAAAGCGCGAGCGCCGGGCGTGCCAGCGTCGGGGTGATGGCGGAAGGCGAATACACTTTCGGTACTGCTCAGGCGGAAGAGATGACCGTCGTCAGCGGTTCGCTGAAAGTATTATTGACGGGTGAAACCGACTGGAAATGGTATCAGGCAGGTGAGGTATTCAACGTACCGGGCCATAGCGAGTTTTACCTGCAGGTGGCAGAACCGACGGCGTACCTGTGCCGCTATCTGAAGGGCTGATGTAACAGCCCCGGCGGCTGAAATATCCACGGCATCCCCCATGCCTGCGTGATATGCCACGCTCAGGGATGCCGTTAATTCATTCTTTGCCCTGCCAGCCACTAACGTGGTGCTTCCCCGCCTAACGCTTCTACGGTATTGCTAATCAACGCGGCCAGTTCGCCGGTCATCAGGACAAAATCAGCGTCAAAACGTCCGGCGACATCTTCCCTGTCAATATCATCGTTCTGTTCGCGCAGGATATCGGCGAATTTCAGGCGCTTGATCGAGCCATCGTCAGACAGGATCAGCTGGACACGTTCCTGCCAGTCGAGAGCCAGTTTGGTCACCAGCTTGCCGGCTTCGATATGGTTCGCTATCTCATCGCACACCAGATCCTGCTTTTTACAGCGGATCACCCCGCCATCTTCCAGAATGGCTTCCAGCTCGGCTTCATCCATCAGGGCGAAACCGGCCGGTAGCTCGCCGGAACGTACCCATTCGGTCAACGTCAGCTCTATCGGGCTTTCCAGCGTCAGCGGCACCACCGGTAGCGAGCCAAGGCTCTTACGCAGCAGGGCAAGGGTATCTTCGGCTTTTTTTGCGCTGGCGCAGTCAACCATAATCAGGTTATTAACCGTATCGATCCAGACATACGTCTGGCTAAAACGGCTGAAAGCACGCGGCAGCAGGCTGTGCAGCACTTCGTCTTTTAACGAGTCTTTCTCGGTTTTCTTCAGCTTGCGCGACTGTTCGGCTTCCAGCTTGCTGATTTTGGCTTCCAGCGCCTGCTTGATCACCGGTGAAGGCAGCATCTTCTCTTCTTTGCGTGCACAAATCAGGATCTGGCCGTTGGTCACATGGGTCAGGTCTTCACTGCGCGCGCCCAGCGGTGAAACCCAACCGGTTTTTGCCATATCCTGGCTTCCGCAGGGAGTGAAGGAGAAAACATCGAGCTGTTTTTCCATCTCGTCTGCCACCAGCGGAATGTCGCGATTAAGACGATAAACCATCAAATTTTTAAACCACAGCATGCTGCATTCCCTCTCCGGGCGCGCAAAAGGCGCGCGAGTTCAAAGTCAGCGCGCATGATAGCGAATCGGCGGCGGGGTTTCATTGCCTTTCCGCAACCTGACTACTCAGGTTGCGATTTAAGCGAAGAGCCACAAGGGATGACCGGTGCAGAACAGCCCGCAGCGTAAAGATCATTCGCCTTGCAGCATTGCATCGTGCGGGGCGTTATCACGCTGATTTTTCGTCAGCAGGAACCACAAATAGCCCACCAGCATCAGTGCGGCAAAGATGACGGCAATCAGCGGGTTAAACCACAGCATGGCCACCAGGCAAACCATCGCCAGCAGCAACGCCATCGCCGGTACAATCGGGTACCCCGGCGCATGGAAAGTGCGCTCCAGCTCAGGGGCGCTGCGGCGCAGGCGAAACAGACTCAGCATACTCATGATATACATCACGATGGCACCAAACACCGCCATGGTGATCATCGCCGCCGTCAACGTCATTCCCTGCAGGTTAATCCAACTGTCGCTGAAGATAGCCGCAATGCCAATGACCCCTCCGGCGATGATGGCACGATGCGGCGTCTGGAAGCGTGACAGTTTCGCCAAACCGGCGGGCAGATAACCGGCGCGCGACAGGGCGAAAAACTGACGTGAATAGCCAAGAATAATGCCATGAAAGCTGGCAATCAGCCCAAACAGGCCAATCCACACCAGCATATGCATCCAGTTGGAATGTTCGCCGACGATCATCTTCATCGCCTGTGGCAGCGGGTCATTGATATTGGATAGCGCGCGCCAGTCGCCGGCCCCGCCTGCCAGCAACATCACGCCAATTGCCAGCACCACCAGCGTCAGAATACCGGCAATATAAGCGCGCGGAATGGTGTATTTCGGGTCTTTCGCTTCTTCAGCCGCCATCGCTGCGCCCTCAATCGCGAGGAAGAACCAGATGGCGAACGGGATGGCGGCGAAAATACCGGAAAGCGCCGGCATGCCGAAGTGCTCTCCGCCCGCCCAGCCGTGGGCCGCGAAGTGAGCCATACTGAAGCCCGGTGCGACCACGCCCATAAACACCAACAGTTCCAGCACTGCCAGGATAGTCACCACCAGTTCAAACATTGCGGCCAGCTTCACGCCAAGAATATTTAGCGACATAAATACCAGGTAAGCACCCACTGCGGCATATTTGGGATTCAGTTCAGGATACTGCACGTTGAGATAGGCCCCGATCGCCATGGCGATGGCGGGTGGAGCGAAGACAAATTCAATCAAGGTTGCCATACCGGCAATCAGTCCGCCGGTTTCACCGAACGCACGGCGACTGTAGGCAAACGGGCCGCCGGCATGTGGAATGGCGGTAGTCAGCTCGGTAAAGCTGAAGATAAAGCAGGTATACATGGTGGCGATCATCAAGGTGGTCAGCAGGAATCCCAGCGTTCCCGCCACGCCCCAGCCGTAGCTCCAGCCAAAATATTCACCGGAAATCACCAGTCCGACTGCAATGCCCCACAAATGTAGGGTGCCCAGCGTTGGTTTTAATTGTGTTGTCATATTCTATCCCCGTACCCCCGTGTTGTGGTTTTTGATCATGCAGTTGCCCGCCGGGGGAAACTTGACGCTGGCGCGACCATTTTTGCGCTCTGCGGTCAACTGACAGGCAAAAAAAGCGCCAGCTGCATGCTGCGGTCAAAATTGGGTTGTCTGCGGTCAAGCTGAAAAGGAAAGACGATCGGATGCTGTCAGCACCGCCCAATACCGATTCCGGAGCCAGACTATGACCGCCAAACAATATGACACCCTGAATAACGCCGCGCTGCTGCATCTGGCTGAACTGGCCCTGGCACGCTATCCGGCGTCCGTGCAGGGCAGGCTCAGCCTGCTGTGCCGATCGGAAAATGCCACTTTTTTGCTACAGACGGGGAAGGCAAGATACGCGCTACGCCTGCACCGGGCTGATTACCATCAGCGTGCCGACATTGAGAGTGAGCTGCACTGGCTGGATGCGCTGCGCGAAAGCGGCATTGAAGTGCCTCAGGCGGTGCCAGACAGTGAAGGACAGAATGTGCAAAGCCTGACGTTAGAGGATGGCTCGGTGCGGCACGCGGTGCTGTTCCACTGGGTTGAGGGCGATATGCCGGGGACGGATGTCGATCCGCGTGCGTTTCAGCAGCTGGGCAATATCACCGCTCGTCTGCATCAGCACAGCCGTAGCTGGCAGCGTCCGGCTGGCTTCCGGCGCATTATCTGGGATCATCATACGATGGTCAGCCCGCAAAGCCACTGGGGCGACTGGCGCGATGCGCCCAATCTGCGCGTTGCGGATCGGACGATGGTTGAACAAACGATTGCGCGGGTAGGATCGACGCTGGCTGAATTCGGCAAGGATGCGCGCAACTATGGGCTGATCCATGCCGATCTGCGCCTGACCAACCTGCTGTTGCACAAGGGCGAAACCCGGGTAATCGATTTTGATGATTGCGGTTTCGGCTGGTATCTGCACGACCTGGCGGCGGCAGTAAGCTTTGTTGAACATCACCCTCGCGCCGCCGAGTGGATTGACCACTGGGTGCGCGGTTATGAGCAGGTTGCGCATATCAGCGACGACGAAATGGACAAGGTGCCGACGCTGCTGATCCAGCGCCGCATCCAGCTGCTGGCATGGGCCGGTTCGCATACGGAAACCGAAATGGCGCAAAGCCTTGGGCCACAGTGGGCGGATCATTCTGTTCGTTTGTGCCGTCGCTACCTGGAGACGCAACAGCTGCCGGTCGGCGCATAGCGCCAGGCTACCTGCACCGTTGCCGGGCAATTCTGCGCTGCTGCGGTGCTTATTTCCCGCATCATTGACGTTAAGGCGACCATTTTGTCTGATGCGGCGGCTGGTACGAAATTTGCTGTGAATAGCCTATCCATCGCAGTATGAGGCAATCACTATGATGCAAAGTAATCAAGCCAGGTCAGAGGTCAGCCCTATTTTTAACGGCGGCGGCGTCTGTCATCGTGGCGTGCTGGCCGCTGCCGCCAGTGGGCTTAGCGACTTTATCAGCGACAACGGCGGCGACGTTGACCGTATTTTTGGCGTCAGCGGCATCGACCCGGAACTGCTGGCGCAGCCGACACTGAGCCTGGGCTTGATCAACTACTGCCGGGTGATGGAAGAGGCGGCTCGCTATTCGGATTGTGATAACTTCGGTTTGCACTACGGCAAGCAGTTTAAACCACAGTCATTAGGCCTGATTGGCTATATCGGTTTGTGCAGCCCGACGCTGGAACAGGCGCTGCATAATGTGGCCTGTGCGTTTCCCTGGCACCAGCACGATACCTTAACGCGGCTTGTGGATAAGGGGGACTGCTGGCGTCTGGATTATCAGGTGCGGCACGGTGCCATCCTCTGCCGCCGCCAGGACGCCGAGCTGACGCTGTGCATGTTTCTGAATCTCATCCGTCACGTTGCCGGGAGAAACTGGGCGCCGCGTGAGGTGCATTTTGAACATCCACGACCTTCACAGTGGCACGAGCACTGTAAAGTGTTTGATGCCCCGGTCTGGTTTGACCAACCGTTCAACTCGCTGGTTATTGCCAAGCGCGATTTGGCACGCGCTATGCCTGACAGCGATCCGCTGCTGTTAGGAGTGATGCAGGATGCGATACGCCGCCTGAACAGCGGTTCCGCACAGCAGAATATTGTCGATTTGGCCCGGGTACAGGTTCATCAATCGTTACTNCAGGGAGAACCGTTGCTGGAAGAGGTGGCGGACAACATGGGATTATCAAGCTGGTCGCTGCANCGCCGCCTGCGGGAGGAGGGGCTAAGTTTTACCACGCTGGNGGACAACGTGCGCTGCGAGATGGCGAAACACTACTTGCAGCAGCACCAGCTGCCCATTTCTGAAATGGCGTTGCTGCTGGGGTACTCGGAAGTCAGTGCTTTTTCCCGCGCTTTTCGCCGCTGGTTTGGCATCAGCCCGCGCCAGTGGCGCCAGGAAGAGCGGGGCGGTTAAGCTACAGGCTGAAAATCGGGTACTACGCCGCGGAGCAGCTAAAATGGGGGCAGCGGTGACCGATGGTGGTCAGATAACGGCACCGACAGGCAGGTGCGCCATCGGCACAGAACCGTGCTTTGACGCCGAATGGCAACCCGCCAGCAATGCGGCAAAATGAGAAAATCTCAAGTGAAATATTGTTCACTCACCTTATTCGCTTTCCTGCTTTAAATAAGATGACTGGCTGTGGTGAGTCAATAACCTGTCGCCACGTATAAACCGTCATGCCGGCTGTCAGGTTATCTAAATGTTATATCAGGATAAATAAGTGGGATTATCGCGCTTATTCTCATTACACACATCTTCTTTTTCAAACTCATTACACACATCTTTTTTTTCAAAAAAAACAAGAGTACGCAAAAGACAAAAATCTTCTTTGGATAAACTCTCTATTTCTTTGACCGGTTTGATCGGCGTTCTACTTACATCTAAGTATGAAGGTAGCACCGAATCGCTGGGGGCAGACAATTCCATTGGAGGATAGAGGAGAGGCAATTCTTCTTCAATCAGGTTGACGGGAATCCCTGCATAAGAAGTTCCAAGATTGTTGGTTTCAAAATACACCTTTAATTTTTCAGGGTTATCCGTTTGGTGTTTATTGTTTTGATTTTCTGGTAAAGAAGACGTTTGCGTTGCACTGTAAAATTCTATCAAAATATTTACTTTCGACTCATCGGAGTTGTGCGAAGTTGACGAAATATCATTATCTATTTTGTTTATTTCTTGTTGTTTTTCTATGCGCATGGGAATCATTCTGTTTTTTTATGTGATTTTTAATATAAAATAGACTGTCATTTTTTTCTTTCAAAAACCGCTAAAACTTATCTTTAAGAAATATAACCCGGATGGAGGTGATTTAAGATAAATAGTTTAGTAATATTTATGATTTTATGTGCCGGAATGAGGATGTGAGTTTCTCAATGTTATGCTGGTCTCCGCTATGGGAATTTATGGAAATAAAAAAATTCGGTGAATGCGAAGAGATTAATAAAGATAATACTTAATTAAGAGTCATCTTTATTAATAGCAGAACTGTTGTCGAAAATTTCAGCCTGATAAACGTATTGGACTGTTAGCACGGTCCTGATTAACCGCCGGGCAGCTCCAGGCGGCTGTAAGCCAACCCGTTAATCTTTCTTACCCTGATCTGCACCGGAATCCGCTCTTTCATTGCCTCGACGTGGCTAATCACCCCGATGTTTTTGCCGCTGGCGTTAAGCGCATCCAGCGCATCCAGCGCGCTGTCGAGAGTTTCAGCATCCAGCGTGCTGAAGCCTTCATCAAGGAACAGCGGTTCCGCACAGCAGAATATTGTCGATTTGGCCCGGGTACAGGTTCATCAATCGTTACTNCAGGGAGAACCGTTGCTGGAAGAGGTGGCGGACAACATGGGATTATCAAGCTGGTCGCTGCANCGCCGCCTGCGGGAGGAGGGGCTAAGTTTTACCACGCTGGCGGACAACGTGCGCTGCGAGATGGCGAAACACNACTTGCAGCAGCACCAGCTGCCCATTTCTGAAATGGCGTTGCTGCTGGGGTACTCGGAAGTCAGTGCTTTTTCCCGCGCTTTTCGCCGCTGGTTTGGCATCAGCCCGCGCCAGTGGCGCCAGGAAGAGCGGGGCGGTTAAGCTAAGGTCTGAAATCGAGCAGCAGGCCACTGGCCATCTCCGGCGGTGGGGGCGGCATAGCGCCTGCATTAGCGAGCGTGCTCCAGGCTTTCAGGCATAGCGGCTCATCCCCTTGCGTGCTCAATACCTGATAACGCCGGGTGGCACCCCATTTTATGCTGACTGCACAACGCTGGCCGTTATAATCCGCTGCATGGTCAAAATTATCCTGTATTCGCTGTTTTATGGTTGTCTGATAAAGGCACAGCTCAGCAGGCGCTTAATAATGAACAATCCCGACGAGCTAAAGCGTTCAAATCTATCTGTTGTTCTCCTGACATAAGTTAAACGAACGAAGGATGTTGCTTTCCTTAATACCACTTTAGAATACAATATGCTGTTAATTTTAAAAAGTATCGCACAGGGTCTGTTTTCATATTGACCTCTGATTTAACCTAAGTTTGATTGATATATAATCGGCGACATTTTTATGGGTGAAACATATCAATTCAAACCAGCTTTTAGTTTTATTTAAAATTTTCCTGTGGTAAATTCCACGTTCAAATCACGCTTTTTTCAACTGAATTTATTTTATGTGCTGAATCTTGATTCGCTATTTCGGTCTGTCTATTAAATATAAAAAACACACAGGAAAAGGAAATGAAATCCAGATATCTTGTTGCTTTAACGGTATTAAGCTCATCACTTCTCACCGGCTGTGCCACTGAATCCTCTCGTTCTGTTGCTGCGCCCCAGGTAGTGGCCGCCACCCAGCCACAATATCAAGGGGTGAAAAGCCCGATTGCCGTTGGAAAATTTGATAATCGTTCCGCCT
This sequence comes from Erwinia pyrifoliae DSM 12163, assembly GCF_000026985.1. NCBI lineage: Bacteria > Pseudomonadati > Pseudomonadota > Gammaproteobacteria > Enterobacterales > Erwiniaceae > Erwinia > Erwinia pyrifoliae. Next base: position 2,946,840 of record NC_017390.1, on the reverse strand, counting down.
ATATGAACGGTATTTTCTCAGACGGCGTTGACCGTCTTGGTAACCAGTCGAAAACGATTCTTATCACGCATTTGCAGCAAACCGGCCGTTTTAACGTGCTTGACCGTGCCAACCTTGACGAACTGAAAGCCGAAGCGCAGTACAAAGGCCGCCAACAGTCAATTAAGGGGGCTAATTACGTGATTACTGGTGATATTTCCGAATTCGGTAGAAAAGAGGTCGGAGACCAGCAGTTATGGGGCATTCTCGGCCGTGGTAAGTCTCAGATTGCTTATGCCAAAGTAAACCTGAACGTGGTGGATGTTACCACATCAGAAGTGGTTTATTCCGTCCAGGGCGCTGGTGAATACAGCCTGTCTAACCGTGAAATTATTGGCTTTGGCGGCAGCGCCAGCTATGACTCCACGCTGAACGGTAAAGTGATAGATTTAGCCATGCGTGAAGCGGTCAATCACCTGGTGAATGGTATCGAATCTGGCACATGGCGTCCGGTTAAATAATAAACAGGAAGTAAAAATGAAAGCGATCAAAATAATTAGCGTAGCGTCAGCTGCATTGCTAATGGCCGCCTGCGCGGGTAAAAAAGAAACTACCTATTATTGGGGTGACTATCAGTCCACGCTTTACGGCTATTACCAACAGGATAAATCACCGCAGCAGCAGATAGATTCGCTGAATACCATCGTGGAACAGGCTAAGGCGAAAAGTAAGCCAGTTCCCCCTGGGCTACATGCACAGCTCGGTCTGCTATATGCTGATACCAGCCGTCCCGACCTGGCCTTTCAGCAATTTAATACTGAGAAAACACTATTCCCGGAATCTGCGGCCTATATGGATTTCCTGATGCGCAATAAGGCGAAGAAATAATGAAAATATCAACTATTGTCGCACTCGCCTCTGTACTGGTATTAAGTGGCTGCGCTAATAAAAAAGCCTCGTATGATTACAGCGCATTCCTCGCCAGCAAACCCGCCTCGATTGTCGTTTTGCCGGCGAAAAACAGCAGCCCGGATATTCATGCTGCCCACAGCCTGGTGTCCGTGGTGACCACGCCATTGGCCGAATCCGGCTACTATGTTTTCCCGGTAGCGGTGGTAGATAAAACCTTCGAGCAAAACGGCCTCTCCAGCGCGGCAGATGCACAGGCGGTCAGCAGCGCTAAACTGCACGAGATTTTTAACGCCGATGCGGCGCTGTATGTGGATGTGCATGAATACGGCACAAAATACATGCTGATTGACAGCGTGACTCGGGTGAGCGCAACGGCGCGTCTGGTTGACTTGCGTAGCGGTAAGCAGATCTGGTCCGGGGCCGGCTTTGCATCTGACGCTGATAACAACAATAGCAGCGGCGTTGTGTCGATTCTGGTGACGGCGGCGATTAAACAGATCTCCAGCAATATTACCGACAAGAGTCACGATATTGCAGTGATTACCGCAGCCAACATGCTCACCGCCGACGGCGCTGACGGCAGTATCCTGCCGGGGCCGCGTACCGGCTTAAAAACCACTAAGTAACCCGCATGCAGCTATGGGGCGACCGGTCATTGAAGAGGTCGCCCCGTGGTTAACCGCCGGGTAAATCCAGCCGGCTGTAACCCAACCCGTTAACCTTTCTTACCCTGATCTGCACCGGAATGCGCTCTTTCATTGCCTCGACGTGGCTGATTACCCCAATGGTTTTGCCGCTGGCGTTAAGCGCATCCAGCGCATCCAGCGCGCTGTCAAGGGTTTCAGCATCCAGCGTGCCGAAGCCTTCATCAAGGAACAGCGATTCAATGCGGGTTTTATGGCTGACCAAATCGGAAAGCGCCAGTGCCAGCGCCAGGCTGACAAGGAAGCTCTCGCCGCCGGACAGCGTGCGCGTATCGCGCCGGGTTTCGGCCTGCCAGGTGTCGATCACCTCTAATTCCAGCGCCTCTTGTGGTTTGCGCTGGAGCTGATAGCGATCGTGCAGGCGGCTTAGCTGGGTATTTGCCAGTGATACCAGATGATCGAGGGTTAATCCCTGGGCAAAGCGGCGGAACTTACTGCCGTTTTGGGAGCCAATCAAATCATTGAGATAGCTCCAGTCTTCCATCTGCCGTTCATTGGCGGCCACCTCCGCCAGCAGCGCCTGCTGCTGTAAGCGGCGTGTTGCATCGTATTCGAGCTGCTGGCGCAGCTGCCCCTGCTGGCTGGCCAGTTCGCGCAATTGCAGACTGAGCGCCTCCAGGCTGACCTGTAGGGTCTGCTGCTGCGCAGTCAGGTTTTCCGGTTGATCAACGTGTTTTGCAGCTTCATTAAGCCGCGACTGTAGACCAGTCAACTGTTCATTTAATGATTTATGCTGCCCGGTCAGGGTATTTATCCGATCCTGCTGCACTTGCCGCTGTTGTTGATACTGGCGCAGGGTTTGCAGATGCTTTTCCGACTCGTCGTTGAGCTGCTGGCGTAGCGAGTTTACCGTGGCATCGCCAAACAGCTGCTGGCGCTGCTGCCGGCGTTCGCTCAGCAATTGCTGCTGTTGCTGGCTGCGGGCATCCAGCGCGTTAATACGTGCCTGCTGCTGCACCCGTTCCTCTTCCAGCGCCTGCTGACGGCTGCCGAGCGCCGCCAGTTCCGGTGCCAGCGTGGCCAGCTCGCTGGCGTTCTGCTGCCACTGCCGCCACTGCTGCTCACGGATCTGTAACCAGCCTGGATAATCGCCGTCCTCCGGCAGCTTAAGCTCCAGCGGCGCGAGGCTTGCGGCCAGTTCACTGCGCAGCTGGCGTGCGCGCTGCCTGTCCTGCTCCAGCTGCTGCTGCTGTTCACTTAAATGGTGGCGTGACGTCGTCATCTCCTGCTGGCACAGGGCGGTTTGCTGTTCAAGCTGTTGCCAGGCCTGCTGCTGCTGATACCGCGCCTCCTGCTGCTGCTGGCAGTGGCGCATCGCCTGCTCCAGCCGGTTCAGCTGCTGCTGAAGTTCGCTTTCCTGCTGCTCCTGCTGCGCCAGCCAGTCGTGGGCCTGCTGATGTTGATCGGCGGTGAATTCCAGCGCCAGCGCGGAGGCGGCGCTGTGCCACTGCTGTTCCAGCTCCGTTGCCTGACGGGCAAGGTCGGCGTCATCCTGCTGCTGGCGCTGCTGCTGTTCCTGCTGCTGCTTTAACTGTGCGCCACAGGCGCTGCTCTGTTCGCCGAGCACCCGGACGTCTTCTTTCAGGCCGTTGAGCCGTCGCTGATTTTCCGATAGCTCCAGCGCCTGATATGCGGCAATCGCCGGATGGTTTTCTGACCCGCACAGCGGGCAGGGCTGGCCCGGTTCCAGCAGGGCGCGCTGCTGTTCCAGGTCAGCAATGCGCTGCTCCAGCCGGCAGCGTTTGTCCAGGTCCTGCTCATGCTGGCGTTTCTCTGCCCAGCGGCTGCGCAGGGTTTGTAACTGCTCACTACTTTGTTGTATCTGTTGCGCTAACGCCTGCTGCTCCCGCTTTAGCCGACTGCGGCGTTCACCGAGCTGCCGCCACTGCGGCAGCAGCGTAGCCAGCAGCTGGCGTTGCGGGCGCAGACGGCTAAACTGCTCCAGCGCGTTGCGCAGACTTTCCTGCGGGTGCTGCTGTTGTAACGGGGCCAGCGCCTGCTGCGCCTGGTTCAGGCTGTGCTGCGCCGCATCAAGCTGCTGCTGCAGTGGCACCGCCTGCTGGATAAGCTGCCGGTGAGCCAGCTCCTGCTGCTGCAGCGTTTGCTGTTGAACCTTTAGCCGCTGGCTTAGCGCTGAAAGTGACTGCTCACTTTGCTGCTGCTGGCTGAAACGTTCACGCCACAGGGGTAAATACTCACCGTAGTGAGAAAAATGGGGATGCGCTTCGTGCCACTGGTTCAGCCGCTGCTGCTGCGCCTGCTTATCCTGCTGGATCTGCTGGTTTTTAGCGCTCTCCGTCAGGCGCGCTGTCAGCAATTGTTGGTGCTCACTTCGCTCGCGGGCCAGCTGCTCAGACTGTTCTTGCAGCGTGGCGAGCTGGTGATCCAGAGGGATGACCTGTTCGGCGATCAGCGTTTCCTGCTGCTGGCGATGCAGCTGATGATCCTCATGGTTCTTCAGCGCCTGCTGTTGCTCAAGGTCTGCCGCGCCAAGCTGCCGCTTTGCCTGCTCTATCTGTTCATCGAGCTGCTGGCGCTGGCGGGAAAGCTGCTGCTGCTCCTGCTGTAACCTTTCCAGCTGTTGCAGCTGCTGTAACGCCTGCTGCTGGCTGTGCTGTTGTGAAGTGAGTACCTGCTCATCGCTTATCAGCTGTGTCTGCTGGTCAGCCAGGGTTTGCTGCTGCTCCGCATCCAGCAGATCCATCGCCGCTGCCTGCGCGCGCAGCCCGTCCAGCGCCGCCTTTGCCTCTTTATGGCGCTCAAATACCGCTGATGACAGGCGGCCATAAATTTCGGTGCCGGTCAGCTCTTCCAGCAGCTCGGCGCGTTCGCTCGCTTTGGCATTAAGAAAGGCGGCAAACTGTCCCTGGGACAGCATCATTGACTTGGTAAAGCGCTCGAAATCCAGCCCGGTCAGGCTGGTGATCATATCCTGCTTCTCTTTCGCCTTATCGGCGACGATATGGTTATCCTTGCAGCGCGCCAGTTCGACGCGCGGTGCCTGCAGATTGCCATCGGCGGCAGCGCGCGCACGGTTCTGACTCCAGAAGGCGCGCCAGGCAACGCCTTTCACCTCGAATTCCACCTCGGCGAGGCATTCTGCGCTATCGCGCGTCATCAGGTCGTTCTGTGTACTGGTAATTCCCCCCAGGCGCGGGGTCTTGTGATAAAGCGCAAGACAGATGGCATCAAGCAGGGTGGTTTTCCCCGCACCCGTTGGCCCGGTAATGGCGAACAGGCCGTTGCTGGCAAAGGGTTCTGCCGTAAAATCGATTTTCCACTCGCCCTTCAGCGAGTTGAGGTTTTTAAAACGCAGGGTGAGAATTTTCATAATGGCTGCTCCTCATGGCGCACCGCTTCCAGCGTCTGGGCAAACAGCGCACTGATGCGTTCCGGGCGCTCGGGCTGATTTGGTGCCGATGCCAGCCGCCGCGCAAACACCTCCTCAACGCTCAGTTCACTCAGCGTTTCATTCTGCTGGCGCGCTATCACCTGTTCCCGCTGTTCGCGGCTGCGGCGCAGCAGCACCACCTCAACCGGCAGCGCGGCGGTCAGTTCCTCAATGCGGCGCTGTGGTTCGCTGAGGTAAGCGTCGGTGACGATTTCAATATCCAGCCAGATGGTTTTGCCCCGTGCATCCGGTTTTAGCTGCGCCAGCTGCCGTTCTATCTGCTCCAGGGAGCCTTTGATCATCTGCATCGGCTGAAACAGCGGGATTGGCAGCTCGGTCACCCCGGCGAGCTTGCCGGCATGGAAATCAACCCGCATCACGCTTTTGGCCTTGCCCAGCTCGTCAAAACTGAGCGGGATCGGCGAGCCGCTGTAGCGAATATGGTCGCTGTCGGCAATGCGCTGGGCGCGGTGAATATGGCCGAGGGCGATGTAATCCGCCGGGGGAAAGCCGTCGGCCGGGAAAGCGTCCAGCGTGCCGATATAGATATCGCGCACCGCATCGCTTTTGGTGACGCCCATGGTGGTCAGATGACCGGTGGCGATAATCGGTAGCGGCAAACCCAGCGCATCACGCTGCGCCAGCGCTTCCTGCCAGCAGCGCTGATAGTGATCGCTGATGGCTTCCAGCAGGCTTTGCTGTTTTTCGCGCCCCGACTGCCCGCTCTGGCTGCGCAGGATATCGCGCGGGCGTAAGAACGGAATGGCGCACAGCAGAGCGCCCGGCTGCCCGTCGCGGCGGTTCAGCACCAGCACCTGCTGACGGATATCCTCATCGACGGCGGCGATCACCCGGGTATTCAGGCAGGCCAGCAGCTCACGCGATTCATTGAGCATGGCGACCGAATCGTGATTGCCGCCCAGCACCACCAGCTGACAGCCGGTTGTTTGCAGCTTTACCACAAAGCGGTTGTAGAGCTGGCGTGCGTAACTCGGCGGGGAGCCGTTATCGAAGATATCACCGGCGACGATAATCGCATCGGCCTGCTGCGTTTCCGCCTGTTCCAGCAGCCAGTCAAGAAAAGCCTGGTGCTCGGCCGCCCGGCTTTTGGTGTAGAAAAACTGGCCGAGATGCCAGTCGGCAGTATGAATGATGCGCATGGTGATCCCCCGGAGGCAGAAACGCGAAGCGATGATTATAAACATAAAGCCGTACGGATATTTAATTCGTTTCATCTCCCTTTTTGCAGGTGCTTTTTTCATAAAAGTGTCATAAAACTGACGCATACTGATGTCGCCTATCCCGTGACAACCGGTCACCGCAGCAGGAGCAATAATGGTAAAGCGCATTCTTGTGGTTGAAGATGAAGCCCCAATCCGTGAGATGTTGTGTTTCGTTCTGGAACAAAATGATTATCAACCGATAGAAGCTGCGGATTATGACCGCGCGGTTAATTTGTTGATTGAACCCTGGCCAGATTTGATTCTGCTGGACTGGATGCTGCCCGGTGGTTCCGGAATTCAGTTTATTAAACATCTTAAGCGTGAGGCGATGACGCGCGATATCCCGGTGGTGATGCTGACCGCGCGTGGCGAAGAAGAAGATCGCGTGCGTGGGTTAGAAGCCGGCGCTGATGATTACATCACCAAACCTTTCTCACCGAAGGAGCTGGTGGCACGGATTAAAGCCGTGATGCGGCGCATTTCGCCGATGGCGGTGGAAGAGGTGATTGAAATGCAGGGGCTGACTCTCGATCCGTCTTCACACCGCGTGATGTCAGGCAACCAGCCGCTGGATATGGGGCCAACCGAATATAAACTGCTGCACTTCTTTATGACGCATACGGAGCGCGTCTACAGCCGTGAGCAGTTGCTAAACCATGTCTGGGGAACTAACGTGTATGTCGAAGACCGCACCGTCGACGTTCATATTCGCCGTCTGCGTAAAGCGCTGGAACTGAACGGGCACGATCGTATGGTACAGACGGTTCGCGGAACAGGTTATCGTTTCTCTGCACGTTATTGATCGCTCGCACGGAGTCTGAATCGTGTTGGAACGCCTCTCCTGGAAGAGATTACTGTTAGAGCTGCTGCTTGCCGGCCTGCCTGCGCTGATTACCGGACTCATCGCGGGCGGTTTGCCCTGGCTGTTGCTGGCTTCCGCGCTCTGCGTGCTGGTTTTTCACTTCAACAATCTTCTGCGCCTGTCGCACTGGCTGTGGGTGGATCGCAGTATGAACCCGCCCAGCGGACGTGGCAGTTGGGAACCTTTGTTCTACGGCCTGTATCAAATGCAGGCGCGCAACCGTCGCCGCCGCCGGGAACTTGGCCATCTGATTAAGCGATTTCGCAGCGGGGCTGAATCGCTGCCGGATGCGCTGGTGTTGACCACCGACGAGGGCACGATTTTCTGGTGTAACGGGCTGGCCCAGCAGAGTTTGGGGCTGCGCTGGCCGGAAGATAATGGCCAGAATATCCTTAACCTGCTGCGCTACCCGGAATTTACCCGCTATCTGCGCCAGCGGGATTTCGCGCTTCCGCTGACGCTGGTATTGAACAGCCAGCGCCATCTGGAGTTCCGCATCATGCCTTACAGTGAAGGACAGTGGCTGCTGGTGGCGCGCGATGTAACGCAAATGCACCAGCTGGAAGGGGCGCGGCGCAACTTCTTTGCCAACGTGAGCCACGAACTGCGCACGCCATTAACGGTGTTGCAGGGTTACCTGGAGATGATGAATGATCCGGTGCTGGAAGGGCGTCTGCGTGATAAAGCGCTGCAAACCATGCAGGAACAGGCGAAACGCATGGATAGCCTGGTGGGTCAGCTGCTGACGCTGTCGCGCATTGAGGCGGCACCGTCGCCCGACCTGCAGGAAATCGTCGATGTGCCCGCGATGCTGCGGGGACTGCAGCGTGAAGCGGAAACGCTCAGTCAGGGGCGTCAGCAGATCCAGTTCGACAGCGACCCGAATTTACGCGTATATGGCAATGACGAACAGCTGCGCAGCGCCATGTCCAATCTGGTTTATAATGCGGTCAATCACACGCCCGACGGCACCCGGATTGTGGTCAGCTGGCAACGCAACGACCGGGGAGCCGAGTTTAAGGTCGAAGATAACGGCCCCGGCATCGCGCCAGAACACTTACCGCGTCTGACTGAACGTTTCTATCGCGTTGACCAGGCACGCTCCAGGCAGACCGGGGGAAGCGGGCTGGGGCTGGCTATCGTCAAACATGCGCTCAGCCACCATAATACGCGGCTGAATATCAGCAGCTTGCCCGCAGCGGAAACCTGCTTCAGTTTTCAGCTGCCGCTCAGGGTGGTGGCTGGTGCTGAACCGGGCGGCAGCGGCGGCGTTAATTACCCGGAACCCTTACCATGAAACATCTCATTGCGCTGGCGTTGCTGCTGGTCTGTATGCTGGCTCATGCCAAAGAGGGTATGCTGGCGGGGAATCTGAACAGCGTCGGCTCCGATACGCTCGGCAACCTGATGGCGCTTTGGGGAGATCGTTTCAGCCAGCAGTATCCCGGCGTAAATGTGCAGATTCAGGCGGCGGGATCGTCCACGGCTCCCACGGCGTTGGCCGCCGGGGCTGCGCAACTGGGCGCGATGAGCAGGCCGATGCAGGCAGCAGAACGCCAGCTGTTTGCAGATCGTTATGGTTATCCGCCGCTGGCGGTGCCGGTGGCAATCGATGCGCTGGTGGTGGTGGTGAACCAGGATAATCCGTTAACCGGACTGAATGCTCAGCAGCTGGATGCTATTTTCTCCGTCACCCGACTTTGCGGAGGGGGGCTTTCCCCCAGAACCTGGGGGGATTTGCAGCTGACTCAGCCCGGCTGGGCGCAGCGCGGCATCCAGCGATTTGGCCGTAATTCCGCCTCCGGTACCTGGGGTTTTTTCAAACAGCAGGCGTTGTGCAACGGTGATTTACGCAATGATGTTGGCGAATATCCCGGCTCTGCGGCGGTGGTGCAGGCGGTGGCCGGTTCGCTGAACGGCATAGGCTATGCCAGCGCCGGATTTCATCTTAGCGGTGTTAAAGTGGTGCCTGTGGCGCGGGATGATCATAACTGGGTTGCGCCCACGGCTGAAAATATCCGCAGCGGGCGTTATCCCTATGCGCGTCCGCTCTACATCTATGTTAATAAAGCGCCGGGCAAACCTCTGGAGCCGCTTAGCGCCGCATTTCTCCGCCTGGCGCTATCAAATGCGGGTCAGGCGTTGGTCAGTCGGGCTGGCTATCTGCCCTTATCTGAAGCGCAAAGGGAGCAGGCACTGGCGATGATTGCGCAATAATATCGTGAGTTTGCAGCAGTGATGTGGTTTCCGCGCTGCCCTTAAGCGGCCTTTTCTCAAAAACAAACCCGTTTGTTGCCCGTCATCCTCCGTCTTTTTTAGCATAATGAACTTTTCTCACTGACCTTGAAATTTCCTCGTTTGCGACGGGGAGAATCTCATGACACTGTGAGCAACAGACATTTAGATGTCCAGAAGTCTAAATTAACCCAGCGCAACTATTGCGTAACGCAATTATGCGGCCGAGTGCAGGCCAGGAGTGAGCCGACATGACAACATCCGTATCTTATCGCGCCGAAGTGGTTGGCAGCTTTCTGCGCCCGGCGGCAATAAAGCAGGCGCGCCAGCAGTTTGCCGCTGGTGACATTGACGCGGCTGCGTTACGCAGCATTGAAGATGAAGAGATCCGTAAAGTGGTTGCCAGCCAGCGAGCCAGCGGCCTGCAGGTGGTTACCGACGGGGAATTTCGTCGCGCCTGGTGGCACTTCGACTTCTTTGACGGTCTGGATGGCGTAGAGCGTTATGAAACAGAGCAGGGCATTCAGTTTAACGGCGTGCAGACTAAGGCGCGTGGCGTGAAGGTTACCGGGAAACTGGGTTTCAGCCATCATCCAATGTTAGAGGATTTCCGCTTCCTGCAAAGCATCAGCGGGGATGCAGTGGCAAAAATGACTATCCCAAGCCCCAGCGTGCTGCATTTTCGCGGCGGTCGTCAGGTGATTGATGCGCAGGTTTATCCGGATCTGGACGTCTATTTCGACGACCTTGCACAAACCTGGCGCGATGCGATTCAGGCATTCTACGATGCAGGCTGCCGCTATCTGCAGCTGGACGATACCGTTTGGGCTTATCTCTGTTCTGACGATCAGAAGCAGCAAATCCGCGAACGCGGTGACAGCCCTGAAGAGCTGGCCCGTACTTACGCCCGCGTGCTGAATAAAGCCATTGCAGGCAAGCCCAACGATTTGAAAATCGGCCTGCATGTTTGCCGGGGCAATTTCCGCTCTACCTGGATCTCTGAAGGGGGCTATGAGCCGGTGGCGCAAATTTTGTTTGGCGGGGTCAACATTGACGCTTTCTTCCTTGAATATGATAACGCGCGTTCGGGCGGCTTCGAGCCGCTGCGTTTTATCAAAAAAGGCAAACAGCAGGTGGTGCTGGGGCTGATCACCACGAAAAGCGGAGAGCTGGAAGCGGCGGCAACCATTGAAAAACGTCTGCGTGAGGCCGCGCAGTTCGTCAGCCTCGATCAGATCTGCCTTAGCCCGCAGTGCGGCTTTGCTTCTACCGAAGAGGGCAACAGCCTGACGGAAGAGCAGCAGTGGGCCAAGCTGCGCCTGCTGGTGGAAGTGGCTAATCGGGTTTGGTAAAAAAACTCATTTTGTGCATCAGGCGCGGATTTGTGCGCCTTTTGTGCTTCTTTAATCGGTTTATCACCAAAATAGCGCTGTACAGGCGAAAAAAATACAAATCATGTAACGCAATTTCGGTCTCATCTAAGTATATACACTGGTTATGTGATTTTTTACGGTATATTCATCTGCTTTCTCGATTCTGTATTGCCTTTTACCGCTATAAACGTTCTACTTACCCCCGTTTCTCGTCTTCCCCCTGAATACAAAATAATCAGCTCATATTCACTACCCGTCGCGACGTCATCAGCGTTTTCGGCTGCATCGATTTGATTTAGTAGCGTATTTAGAGCATCCAGGGTGATTGGCTGCAAAATTGTGCATTTTGCAGAAACAGGGCAATTCTTTGATTCTTCAGCGTAGTCGTTTTAGCTGGCAGGGGATTGACGACTGCAACGTGAAGTAGGGCGAGCAGCACCGTTATCACGACTTTTAACACCACCACAGGCAACACGTTTCTTATGACGCATCGTTTAACTTCAAAAGATATTCTGGCACTGGGCTTTATGACTTTTGCCCTGTTTGTCGGCGCCGGGAACATCATTTTCCCACCAATGGTAGGTATCCAGGCCGGAGAGCATGTCTGGCATGCGGCCCTGGGCTTTTTGATTACCGCAGTTGGTCTGCCGGTGATTTCCGTAATTGCGCTGGCGCGCGTTGGTGGCGGAATTGATGCTCTCAGTTCGCCCATCGGTAAAGTGGCTGGCGTGGTGCTGGCGACCGTCTGCTATCTGGCCGTCGGGCCGCTGTTTGCCACCCCCCGTACCGCTACCGTCTCGTTTGAAGTCGGTATTGCTCCGCTGACCGGCGATGGCGCATTGCCGCTGTTTATCTACAGTCTGGTCTATTTTTCCCTGGTGATTGGCGTCTCGCTTTATCCCGGTAAGCTTCTGGATACCGTCGGCCATCTCCTCGCCCCGCTGAAAATTTTTGCCCTGACCCTGCTGGGCCTGGCGGCGCTGCTGTGGCCTGCTGGCGATATTGCGCCTGCTACCGATGAATTTCAGCGTGCGGCGTTCTCCAATGGCTTTGTGAATGGTTATCTGACGATGGATACCCTTGGGGCGCTGGTGTTCGGCATCGTTATTGTCAATGCCGCCCGCTCACGCGGCATCAGCGAAGCAAAACTGCTGACCCGTTACACCGTGATTGCCGGATTGATTGCCGGTGTTGGTCTGACGCTGGTCTATCTGGCTCTGTTCAAACTCGGTGCTGACAGTGCGTCGATTGTCGATCATAGCGCTAACGGTGCTGCCATCCTGCATGCCTATGTTCAGCATACTTTCGGCGCTATGGGCAGCTTCTTCCTCGCTTCACTGATTTTCGTCGCCTGTATTGTGACGGCCGTTGGTCTGACCTGTGCCTGTGCGGAGTTCTTTGAGCACTATTTGCCTTTCAGCTATCGCCAACTGGTGTTTATGCTGGGTGCGTTTTCTATGGTGGTTTCCAACCTTGGTCTTAGCCATCTTATCCAGATCTCTATTCCTGTATTAACCGCGATTTACCCGCCTTGTATCGTGCTGGTGCTGTTAAGCTTTACTTTGAGCTGGTGGAAGAAAAGCACAAGGATTGTTGCGCCAGTCATGCTGGTCAGCCTGCTGTTTGGTTTGGTCGACGCAATCAAAACCACCGATTTAAAGGCGCTGCTCCCCGCGTTTACCCAGAATCTGCCGCTGGCCGATCAGGGGCTGGCGTGGTTGCCGCCTTCACTGGTGATGCTGGTATTGGTGGCCTTTTACGATCGCGTTTCTGGCCGCCCGGTTACCGTGCATCAGCAATAGCGTTGTAAAATCTCCCCTTACCACCGGTCGGTAAGGGGCCGCCAGGTGGAAAAAAATGACAAAAATGACTCTGAAAAAGGGATTGAGTACGCGCCATATTCGTTTTATGGCGTTGGGTTCAGCGATTGGCACCGGCCTGTTTTACGGTTCGGCCGATGCTATCAGAATGGCCGGTCCGGGCGTGCTGCTTGCCTATCTTATCGGCGGTGTGGCAGCGTATATCATTATGCGCGCGCTTGGTGAAATGTCCGTCAACAACCCTCAGGCCAGCTCCTTCTCCCGCTACGCGCAAGATTACCTCGGACCGCTGGCCGGCTATATCACCGGCTGGACCTACTGTTTTGAAATCCTGATTGTCGCTATTGCCGATGTCACCGCATTCGGTATTTATATGAGCGTCTGGTTCCCCGATGTGCCTCACTGGACATGGGTACTCAGCGTGGTGCTGGTGATTGGCGCGATCAATCTCGCGACGGTTAAGGTGTTCGGCGAGGTCGAGTTCTGGCTGTCGCTGTTCAAGGTGGCCACCATCATTGTGATGATTGTCGCGGGTATTGGCATTATCTTCTGGGGCATCGGCAACGGCGGTCAGGCGACCGGCATCAGCAATTTGTGGACCCACGGCGGCTTTATACCCAATGGCTGGATTGGCGTGGTGCTGTCGCTGCAAATGGTGATGTTCGCCTTTGGCGGGATTGAAATCATCGGTATCACCGCCGGTGAAGCGAAGGATCCGGCCGTATCGATCCCGCGCGCCATTAATACCGTACCGCTGCGCATTCTGGTGTTCTACGTTGGCACGCTGTTTGTCATCATGTCGATCTACCCCTGGAATCAGGTCGGGACTCAAGGCAGTCCGTTTGTACTGACTTTCCAGCATATGGGGATTGCGGCAGCGGCAGCGGTGCTTAACTTCGTGGTGATTACCGCCTCACTGTCGGCGATTAACAGTGATGTGTTTGGCGTTGGACGTATGCTGTACGGCATGGCAGAGCAGGGCCATGCGCCCAAAGTGTTTACCACCGTATCGGAGAAAGGTATTCCCTGGGTGACGGTACTGGCGATGATGTTGGCGATGCTGGTTGCCGTCTATCTTAACTATCTGATGCCGGAAAAAGTGTTTCTGGTCATCGCCTCGCTGGCGACGTTCGCTACCGTTTGGGTATGGATAATGATCCTGTTCTCCCAGATTGCGTTTCGTCGTACATTGACGCCAGAACAGCAAAAAGAGCTGAAGTTTGCCCTGCCCGGAGGTTCACTCACTGCGGCGATTGGCATTGTCTTCCTCGCCTTTATTATTGGCCTGATCGGTTACTTCCCTGATACCCGCGTGTCGCTTTATGCCGGTTTCGCGTGGATTGTGCTGCTGCTGGTGAGCTGGCAGTGGGTAAAGCGCCGCAGTTGTTAACAGGCAGTCATTGAGATAGGGCGAACCTATGGTTCGCCCTTTTTATGTTAGTCGCTCACCGTGATACCAGGCTACCGGCAGGCTGAACGGTGCCGCATGGATATCATGTGCGGCATCCTGGTGCGGGAGATACGACGTCTTCCGTCATTGTAAAGTATCGCTGACCGGAGCGTGCGAGAACGCGGGGCAGAATCTTCCAATAAAAAAGCTCGCAGTAGCGAGCTTTTGCCGAACAGAACGGTGCTGTTACAGTTTGGCGGCGTTCTCAGACAGGTATTTGGCAACGCCGTCCGGAGATGCGCCCATACCTTCTTTGCCTTTTTCCCACTGAGCCGGGCACACATCGCCGTGTTCTTCGTGGAACTGCAGCGCGTCAACCATACGCAGCATTTCGTCAACGTTACGGCCCAGTGGCAGATCGTTAACCACCTGGTGGCGAACCACGCCGGCCTGGTCGATCAGGAATGAACCACGCAGTGCAACACCCGCTTCAGGGTGCTCAATGCCCCAGGCTTTCTGGATTTCACGTTTGATGTCAGCAACCATTGCGTACTTCACTTCGCCGATGCCGCCTTTATCGATCGGCGTTTTGCGCCATGCGTTGTGCACGAACTCTGAGTCGAAGGAGACGCCAACAACTTCGACACCGCGCTTCTGGAATTCGGCATACCGCTTATCAAAAGCGATCAGCTCGGAAGGGCATACGAAGGTGAAGTCCATTGGCCAAAAGAACACAACGGTGGCTTTACCAGCGGTGTGTTTTTTAAAGTTGAAGTTTTCTACGATTTCACCGTTGCCCAGCACAGCTGCGGCAGTAAAATCTGGGGCTGGACGAGTTACCAGGACCATTATTCACTCCTGTTGAAGTCATTAAATGAGGGGAGACAAGACGCCGGCATTATAAGAGGGGCGTCCAGCCAGGAACCAGCGTAATACGCCGATTGTTCAGATAGGGTACGCCTATCAAAATTAAGGCTGAGTTTAAATCAGCACCATACGATAGCCTGTTTTGGCAAAAGGGCAAAGGACAAAACGCGGTCACTTTTCATAATTTACCCCGGACTGCCTGCTCCGTCATTTGCGGATATGATTGCCAGAACAGATCTTCAAGCCGGTGATAGTTATCGGTAAAGTCCTGATAGCTGTCCGCCAGTGCCGCGAGCTTCGGGCGGCGGCTGGCCATTCCGTTTAGCACATGCGATAAGAACGCCGCGTCGGCATAACGCTCCATCCAGCGTTCGTGCCATAACCAGGCGTTAAGCGTCTGAAAGCGCGGTGGCGTATGTGTCAGCTGCGGCTCGATAACACTTCTGGCATGCGCCAGAAAAGCGGGCAGAGTGGTCTCCGGCATCAGCTTATCCCAGTGAAGCGACAAGAAGTGATCCCAGATAACATCGAGCGTAATCGGTGCCACCCGGCGTGTTTCACTACGGAAAAGCTGGCGAGCCTCGCGAACTTGCGGTAGCGAATCCGTCAGAGCATCAATGCGGCGGTGCAGGCTAATGCCATCGGCAATACGGGTTGGCCACTGTTGCCAGGGATTACCGCGCACGTAATCGGCCATCAGATTGCCGAGCAGCGAACTGTTAGCGAGATGAGCCAGATGGAGGTGGGCAAGATAGTTCATCGCGCTATTCTACCTCAGACAACATCGATATCACGCAGATTGTTTAGCTATGGTCAGTTTTCAGCTAGAATGTGCGCCCTGATTTCCCGGACTGTGAATGACCATGCGCGTTGCCGATTTTACTTTTAAGTTACCCGAATCTTTGATAGCCCATTACCCGCAGACTCAGCGTAGCGGGTGCCGTTTACTGTCGCTGAACGGCCCGGACGGCGCGTTAACGCATGGTGTATTCACCGATTTGTTGCACAAGCTCAACCCCGGCGATCTGCTGGTGTTTAATAATACGCGGGTGATCCCGGCGCGTATTTTTGGCCGCAAGGTCAGCGGCGGAAAAATTGAGGTGTTGGTTGAGCGCATGCTTGATGAGAAGCGCGTGCTGGCACATGTGCGTTCATCGAAAGCCCCCAGACCCGGCAGCGAGCTGCTGCTGGGCGATGATGAAAACGTGCAGGCCACCATGCTGGCGCGCCACGATGCGTTATTCGAGATCGAATTTAACGATGCGCGTCCGGTGCTGGACATTTTGAACAGTATCGGCCATATGCCGTTGCCTCCTTATATCGATCGTCCTGACGAAGATGCCGACCGCGAGCTTTATCAGACGGTGTACAGTCAGAAACCTGGCGCGGTGGCGGCCCCGACGGCGGGCCTGCATTTCGACGAACCATTGCTGGAAGCACTGCGTGAAAAAGGCATTGAGACGGCTTTTGTTACCCTGCATGTCGGTGCCGGGACGTTCCAGCCGGTGCGCGTCGATACCATTGAAGAGCATATTATGCATGCCGAATATGCTGAAGTGCCACAGGATGTGGTGGATGCGGTGCTGGCCTGCAAGGCACGCGGCAACCGGGTTATTGCGGTGGGAACCACTTCCGTTCGCTCATTAGAGAGTGCTGCGCAGGTTGCTGGAAATGACCTGATTGCTCCTTTCTTTGGTGATACCAAAATCTTTATTTATCCGGGCTATCACTACCAGGTGATCGATGCGCTGGTGACCAATTTCCACCTGCCGGAATCGACGCTGATTATGCTGGTGTCAGCCTTTGCCGGTTATCAAAATACCATGCACGCTTACCAGCAGGCCGTTGCTGAACAGTACCGTTTCTTCAGCTACGGCGATGCGATGTTTATTACCCGTAATCCACAGGCGTTTGCCGAGATACCCGGGCAGTAAGTTCCCCCGGGGTGGGGCATTCCCGTCCCCGATAACCATTTACATCAGACTGTTTTTCTGGTGGAGGCAATGTGAAGTTTGAATTAGACACGACTGACGGGCGCGCGCGCCGTGGCCGTTTGGTTTTTGAGCGTGGCGTAGTAGAAACCCCGGCATTTATGCCGGTAGGTACTTACGGTACGGTAAAAGGTATGACCCCGGAAGAAGTGCAGGACACCGGCGCTCAGATCATCCTCGGCAATACTTTCCATTTATGGCTACGCCCGGGACAGGAGGTCATGAAACTGCACGGCGATCTGCATGACTTTATGCAGTGGAAGGGGCCGATCCTCACCGACTCCGGCGGTTTCCAGGTGTTCAGCCTGGGAGATATCCGTAAAATTACCGAGAAAGGGGTGCATTTCCGTAACCCGATCAACGGTGATGCGATTTTCCTCGATCCGGAAAAGTCGATGGAAATTCAGTACGACCTCGGATCCGACATCGTGATGATTTTCGACGAATGTACGCCGTACCCGGCCGACTGGGATTACGCCAAGCGTTCAATGGAAATGTCGCTGCGCTGGGCGCAACGCAGCCGCGACAGGTTTGACTCCCTCGGCAACAAAAACGCGTTATTTGGCATTATTCAGGGCAGTGTTTACGAAGATTTACGAGATGTGTCGGTTAAAGGACTGGTAGAGATCGGCTTCGATGGGTACGCTGTGGGCGGCCTGGCGGTCGGTGAGCCTAAGGAAGATATGCACCGTATTCTGGAGCACGTTTGTCCTCAGCTCCCCCAGGATAAACCACGCTACCTGATGGGTGTCGGTAAGCCTCAGGATTTAGTGGAAGGCGTTCGTCGCGGTATTGATATGTTCGACTGTGTCATGCCGACCCGTAACGCGCGTAACGGGCATCTGTTTGTCACCGACGGCGTGGTGAAAATCCGTAATGCGAAGTACAAAGATGACACATCTCCGCTCGATGCCGAGTGTGATTGCTACACCTGCCTTAATTACAGCCGTGCCTATCTGTATCATCTCGACCGCTGTAATGAAATTTTAGGTGCACGTCTGAATACCATTCATAATCTGCGCTATTATCAGCGCTTAATGGCAGGTTTACGCCAGGCTATCGAAGAAGGTAAATTAGAGCACTTTGTTAGCGAATTCTACCAACGGACGGGGACGGCGGTTCCGCCATTAACGTCTGATAATTAAACAATGAGGGAAATTTAATGAGCTTTAACACTTCTGATGCCGTGGCAGCCGCAGCTCCTTCTCAGAGTAGTCCGTATTCTCTGGTGATCATGCTGGTGGTGTTTGGTCTGATTTTCTACTTTATGATCCTTCGTCCTCAGCAGAAACGTGCGAAAGAGCACAAAAAACTGATGGATTCCATTGCTAAGGGGGATGAGGTTCTGACCACCGGTGGGCTGGTAGGGCGCGTGACCAAAGTCGCTGAAACCGGCTATGTGGCTATTGCGCTTAACGATACCACTGAAGTTGTGGTCAAGCGTGACTTCGTTGCCGCCGTTCTGCCGAAAGGTACGATGAAGGCGCTTTAATTTTTGATTTCCCTAAGGGAACTGCCGTGTTAAACCGTTATCCTTTATGGAAGTACATCATGCTGATCGTCGTGTTACTCGTCGGTCTGCTGTATGCACTGCCCAACCTTTATGGTGAGGATCCGGCTGTTCAGGTCACTGGTGCGCGCGGAAGCGCGGCCAGTGAGCAAACGCTGGTTCAGATCCAAAGCGCGTTAAAACAAGACAATATTCAGAGCAAATCCGTCGCCCTGGAAAATGGTGCGATTCTGGCGCGTTTCGCTAACACTGACGTGCAGCTGCGCGCGCGTGAAGCGATAATCAACGTTCTTGGCGACGACTATGTGGTGGCGCTTAACCTCGCCCCGGCAACGCCCGCCTGGTTAGCCATGTTATCCGCAGAGCCGATGAAGCTTGGTCTCGATCTACGCGGTGGTGTTCACTTCCTGATGGAAGTGGATATGGACACTGCGCTGGGTAAACTTCAGGATCAGAACATCGACAATCTGCGCAGCGATCTGCGTGAAAAAAGCATTCCTTACGTTAACGTGCGTAAAACCGCCAATTACGGCATGGAAATTCGTTTCCGTGATGACAAGGCGCGTGATGAAGCGGTCAGCTATCTGATCACCCGTCATCGCGATATGGTGATCAACGGCAGCGGCAGTAATGCCCTGACGGCGGTCATGAGCGATGAACGCATGCGTGAAGCCCGCGAATATGCGGTACAGCAGAACATCAATATTCTGCGTAACCGTGTTAATCAGCTGGGCGTGGCGGAACCTCTGGTACAGCGTCAGGGTTCTGACCGTATTGTAGTAGAGCTGCCGGGTATTCAGGATACCGCTCGGGCGAAAGAGATCCTTGGTGCTACGGCCACGCTGGAGTTCCGTCTGGTCAATACCAGCGTGGACGCCACCGCAGCCGCTAACGGCCGCGTACCGGGTGACTCAGAAGTAAAAAACACGCGTGATAAACAGCCGGTGGTGCTGTACAAGCGAGTGATCCTCACCGGTGATCACATTACCGACTCCACCTCCAGCAACGATGAATACAATCAGCCACAGGTGAATATCTCCCTTGACAGCGCTGGCGGTAATATCATGTCCAACTTCACTAAGGACAGCGTGGGTAAAGCGATGGCAACCCTGTTTGTTGAGTACAAAGACAGTGGGAAGAAAGATGCTAACGGCCGGGCGATCCTGGAGAAGCATGAAGAGGTGATTAACGTTGCCAATATCCAGTCGCGGCTGGGTAACAGCTTCCGTATTACCGGCATCAATAATCCGAACGAAGCCCGCCAGCTTTCGCTGCTGCTGCGTGCCGGCGCGTTGATTGCGCCTATCCAGATTGTGGAAGAGCGTACCATCGGTCCAACCATGGGTGCGCAGAACATCACTCAGGGTCTGGAAGCCTGCCTGTGGGGGCTGATCGCATCTATCGTCTTTATGGTGGTGTGGTACAAGAAATTCGGCCTGGTGGCGACCAGCGCACTGTTGGCTAACCTGGTGCTGATCGTCGGTATTATGTCGCTACTTCCAGGCGCTACGCTGACGATGCCCGGTATTGCCGGTATCGTGCTGACGCTGGCGGTGGCGGTCGATGCTAACGTACTGATTAACGAGCGTATCAAGGAGGAGTTGCGTAACGGGCGTTCCGTACAGCAGGCGATCCATGAGGGTTACAAAGGCGCGTTTTCCAGTATCGTCGATGCCAACGTGACCACGCTGATTAAAGTTATCATTCTGTACGCAGTGGGCACCGGCTCGATCAAAGGGTTTGCCATCACCACTGCGATTGGTGTGGCAACTTCCATGTTTACCGCGATTATCGGCACCCGTGCCATCGTCAACCTGATGTATGGCGGCAAACGCATTAATAAGTTGTCTATCTGAGGAGTGCGTTGTGGCACAGGAACATAGTGTTGAACAAATGAATCACGGGCGTAAAGTTTACGACTTTATGCGCTGGGATAAACTGGCGTTCATCATCTCTGGAATATTGTTGATTGTGGCAGTCGCCATTATCGGTGTGCGAGGCTTCAACTGGGGGCTTGATTTCACCGGTGGAACGGTGATTGAGATTAATCTTGAGCAGCCGGCCGATCTGGATATGATGCGTGGCAGCCTGCAGAAAGCCGGTTTTGCTGAACCGCAGGTGCAAAACTTCGGCAGTAGCCGTGACGTGATGGTGCGTATGGCACCCGCTGAAGGCAATGCGGGTGAAGCGCTGGGCAGTAAAGTGCTGGGCATTGTCAATGAAGCAACCGGGCAGAACGCCACCGTCAAGCGTATTGAGTTTGTCGGCCCCAGCGTGGGTAGCGATCTGGCTCAGGCGGGCGGTATGGCTCTGTTGTCGGCGCTGATTGCCATTCTCTTTTATATCGGCTTTCGTTTCGAATGGCGTCTGGCGCTGGGAACCGTGCTGGCGCTGGCACACGACGTGGTGATCACCATGGGCTTGCTTTCTCTGTTCCAGATAGAGATCGACCTGACTATTGTCGCCTCGCTGATGTCGGTTATCGGCTATTCGCTTAACGATAAGATTGTGGTATCGGACCGTATTCGCGAGAATTTCCGCAAGATCCGCCGTGGCTCTTCTTACGACATCACCAACGTCTCGCTAACACAGACCTTGAGCCGAACCATCATCACTTCGGTAACGACGCTGGCGATGGTGCTGATCCTGTTTATCTTTGGCGGTGCGCTGTTGCAAGGCTTCTCACTGACTATGCTAATCGGGATTACCATCGGTACGATCTCGTCAATTTATGTCTCTTCCGCTCTGGCGCTGAAGCTGGGCATGAAACGCGAACATATGATCCAACAGAAAGTGGAAAAAGAGGGCGCAGATCAGCCTTCGATTCTGCCTTAAAACGATGCAGTCAGCATAACGGCCACCTCAGGGTGGCCGTTTTTTTAGGGTGCAGAAGATAAGTGGCCGTTCAGAACCCGGCCATGAACGCGTACATAACCGATTTTCCCCGGCGGGAAACCACGCAAATGCAGCTGGACGGTGGCTTCACTGCGTGGCGGTAAAGCGGGTACAACCTGGAAGGTTTCACTGCGACTTTCAGCCGTTAGTGGTCTGCCGCTGCTGTCATCAAGGCTACCCCATTCCAGCTGGCCGGACAGCGCCGTAAGCTGCGCAGAACCCGCAGAACTCAGATACAGTAATGCCCCCGAACCCGCGTCTTGCCGGGTGAGGGGGCTTAACCACAGGCGCACTACTCCGGCCTGGCTTTGCAAAACCACCGGGGTTCTGGCAGCGGGGATTAACCAGGCACCATTCAGTGAGTTCTGATTCAGTCTGCCCTGAAGTTCAAGCGCGGTGGCCTGAAGAGTGAGCTGGCTTAGCTCCCGATCCAACTTGCCACCTCTCGGTCAAGCTGTTGTGTTTGCTGGCCGGGCGGAGAAGATGAACACCCTGCTAAAAGCAGCAGCAGGGGAAATGGCATAACGCCTGTCAGTGTTTTGACCACGTCCCCTCCTTTTAGCAACTTAGCAACTTAGCAACGTCTCAATGAGGAATACGCAGCTTCTGGCCTGGATAGATTTTATCCGGGTGGCTGAGCATTGGCTTATTAGCCTCGAAGATTTTGTTGTACTGATTAGCATCGCCATAGACAGATTTAGAAATGGCGCTCAGCGTATCGCCGGATTTTACCGTGTAGTATTCAGACTCATTGGCGGCGGGGGAGTTGGTGGTGACCTTGTCATCAACGCTGCTGATGCCTTTCACATTACCTGCTGCGACGAGGATTTTCTCTTTTTCTTCCTGGGTCAGGCCGTCGCCAGTGACGACGGCTTTATCGCCGTTAACGTCAATTTTCACTTTGTCAGCGCCCGGGATACCCTGCTTTTTCAGACTATCCTCAATGGCCGTACCCTGTGCGTGTGCATTCCCGGCGAACGCTTCCAGGATTTTCTCCCCTGCATCTTTAACAAAATCAAACAGTCCCATTTTTGACTCCTTTAGGTGAATCCCCGGATGGGGTATACAAAGCATAGACTTTTTTTTCACCATGGGTGTAAGAAGTGCCTCACCGGCTAAGCCGGCTCGCGTGAATGATTTAGTTGTTAAACACTTCAGGGTACACTAATGCCCCTCTGCTGAAGAATCAGGACAGACTTATGCATTGCCCATTTTGTTCCACCGTGGATACTAAAGTGATCGACTCCCGGCTGGTGGGGGAAGGGACTTCCGTGCGCCGACGCCGTCAGTGTCTGGTTTGTCACGAACGCTTTACTACCTTTGAAGTGGCAGAACTGGTCATGCCACGGGTGGTCAAAAGCAATGACGTGCGTGAACCCTTTAATGAAGACAAGTTGCGAAGTGGATTAATGAAGGCGCTGGAGAAGCGTCCGGTTAGCTCCGACGCGGTGGAAAATGCCCTCAGCCACCTCAAAAGCCAGCTGCGCGCCACCGGCGAACGCGAAGTTGCCAGCAAATTGATTGGTAGCCTGGTGATGGATGAGCTGAAAAAACTGGATAAAGTCGCCTACATCCGCTTTGCATCGGTATATCGCAGTTTCGAAGATATCCGCGAATTCGGCGAGGAGATCGCCCGCTTACAGGACTGACAGAATGCGCGATGAAATTTATATGGCCCGGGCGCTGGAACTGGCGCGCCGTGGCCGTTTTACCACCACGCCGAATCCTAATGTAGGATGCGTGCTGGTGCGTGATGGCCAGATCGTCGGTGAAGGCTACCATATGCTCGCCGGCGAGCCGCACGCGGAAGTACACGCGCTACGCATGGCTGGTGAGAAATCGCTCGGGGCTACCGCCTATGTCACGCTGGAGCCGTGTAGCCATCACGGGCGTACGCCGCCGTGCTGTGAGGCGCTGATTGCGGCTGGCATTAAGCGGGTCGTTACCGCGATGCAGGATCCGAACCCGCAGGTAGCCGGGCGCGGGCTATATCGTTTGCAGCAGGCAGGGATTGAAGTCAGCCACGGGCTGATGATGCAGGAAGCGGAAGCGCTGAATCGTGGCTTTCTCAAACGCATGCGCACCGGTTTCCCTTGGGTACAGCTTAAGCTCGGTGCCTCCCTGGATGGGCGCACGGCGATGGCCAGCGGGGAAAGCCAGTGGATCACCTCTCCTGAAGCAAGACGCGATGTGCAAAGACTGCGCGCGCAAAGCTCGGCTATCCTCAGCACCAGCGCCACCGTGCTGGCAGATAATCCGGCGCTGACCGTTCGTCACGATGAACTGGATAGCGCCAGTCTGGCGGACTACCCGGTCGATTTGCTGCGCCAGCCGGTACGCGTCATCGTTGACGGTCAGAATCGCGTGACTCCAGAGTATCGGCTAGTTGCCCAGCCGGGGGAGACCTGGCTGGCACGCACCTCCGGCGATCGGCAGCAGTGGCCGGAAAACGTTAGCCAGCTGATCGTACCGCTCTATCAGAATCGCCTCGATCTGGTCTCATTACTGATGCTGCTGGGCAAAAAACAGATTAACAGCGTTTGGGTGGAAGCCGGAGCGCAATTTGCCGGCGCATTATTACAGGCAGGCGTCGTCGATGAACTGATCGTCTATCTGGCTCCTAAATTACTTGGCGATGCCGGGCGTGGCCTGTGTCAGCTGCCGGGGCTGGAAACGCTGGCCGCTGCACCTGCCTTTACCTTTAGTGATATTCGTCAGGTAGGGCCTGATATCAGGCTCACGTTGACCCCGTCATAAGGGCTTGCGCAAAAACAAGCAGGCTTTTAAAGAGTATGATAGAATCCGCCCCCCTGCGGGGCCAAACAGAACCCTGGAAGGAAGATATGAACGTTATTGAAGCTGCTGTTGCTACTCCTGACGCGCGCGTTGCTCTGGTTATTGCGCGTTTCAACAACTTTATCAACGACAGCCTGCTAAGCGGTGCCATCGATGCCCTGAAGCGTATTGGTCAGGTTAAAGATGAGAATATCACCGTAGTATGGGTTCCGGGTGCTTATGAGCTGCCCGTCACCGCTCGTGCGCTGGCGAAAACCGGTAAGCATGATGCGGTTGTGGCGCTGGGCACCGTGATCCGTGGCGGTACTGCCCATTTTGAATTCGTGGCAGGTGAGGCCAGTTCTGGCCTGGCCAGCGTTGCCATGCAAAGCGATATCCCGGTTGCCTTTGGCGTGCTGACGACGGAAAACATCGAGCAGGCCATTGAACGCGCCGGAACCAAAGCGGGTAATAAAGGTGCTGAAGCAGCCCTCACCGCTCTGGAAATGATTAACGTATTGAAAGCCATTAAAGCCTGATTTAAGGGGAATTTCGTGAAACCTGCTGCTCGTCGCCGCGCCCGTGAATGTGCTGTTCAGGCACTCTACTCCTGGCAGATATCTAAAAATGACATCGCGGATGTTGAATACCAGTTTCTGGCGGAACAGGACGTTAAAGACGTCGATATTACCTATTTCCGTGAGCTGGTCGGCGGCGTTGCAACTCACAGTGCATACCTCGACGACCTGATGAAACCGTTCCTGTCGCGTCAGCTTGAAGAGCTGGGCCAGGTGGAAAAGGCCATCTTGCGTATTTCACTGTTTGAACTCAGCAAGCGTTCAGACGTGCCTTACAAAGTGGCTATTAATGAGGGGATCGAGCTGGCAAAAGTGTTCGGTGCTGAAGACAGTCATAAGTTTGTCAACGGCGTGCTGGACAAAGCCGCTCCGCAGATCCGCCCCAACCGCAAATAATCCTCAGAGGCCGCTTAACCCGGCCTCATTTTGACTCCCGGAATGCATTATGGCCTGTGGCGAATTTGAACTGATTGCGCGCTATTTTAACCGCGCATCATGCTCCCGTCGCGATGTGGAGCAAGGCATCGGTGACGACTGTGCGCTACTCAGCGTGCCGGAAAAACAGACCCTGGCAATCAGTACCGACACGCTGGTTGAAGGCGTGCATTTCCTGCGTGATATCCATCCTGGCGACCTCGCCTATAAAGCGCTTGCCGTCAACCTCAGTGACCTGGCGGCAATGGGCGCGGAGCCGGCCTGGCTGACGCTGGCGATAACGCTACCTGAAGTCAACGAAAGCTGGTTAAAGGCGTTCAGCGACAGCCTGTTTGAACTGTTGGATTACTATCACATGCAGCTGATCGGCGGCGATACCACGCGTGGGCCGCTTAGCATGACCTTAGGCATTCATGGCCTGGTGCCGCAGGGTCGGGCGTTGAAGCGCAGCGGTGCACGTATCGGCGACTGGATCTACGTCACAGGCACGTTAGGTGACAGTGCTGCCGGTCTTGCGCTGCTTCAGCATCATGTGAAAATCAACGACCCGGTGGCTCATGAAGCCCTTATCAAGCGCCATTTACGCCCGATGCCGCGTGTTTTACAGGGGCAGGCCTTGCGTGATTTGGCCAGTTCCGCCATTGACCTGTCTGATGGGCTTATCTCCGACCTTGACCATATCCTGCAGGCCAGCGCCTGTGGTGCCCGGCTAAATCTTGATGCGCTACCGCTGTCAGCAGTGATGAAGCAGAATTTTGCTACACGGCAGGCGTTAAGCTGGGCGCTGAGCGGCGGTGAGGATTACGAACTGTGCTTCACTGTCGCCGAGATAAACCGTGGCGCGCTGGACGTGGCGCTGGGGTATCACGGCGTGCCCTATACCTGCATCGGGCAGATTGCGCCGCAGTCTGACGGACTCACGTTGTGGCAAAACGACCAGCCGGTAGACATCAACCTTAAGGGGTTCGATCACTTTGCAAAGCGCTAAGGATATTGCCAAAAGCCGCCTGAAAATGCGCAACCCGTGGCATTTACTCGCCACCGGATTCGGCAGCGGTTTAAGCCCCTGGATGCCGGGAACGGCGGGATCGCTGGCGGCGATCCCATTCTGGTATCTGATGAGCTTCCTTCCCCAGGATCTCTACGCGTTAGCGGTGCTGCTTGGCATCAGTATCGGGGTTTATCTCTGCCATCGTACGGCGAAAGATATGGGCGTGCACGATCACGGCAGTATCGTCTGGGATGAGTTTATCGGTATGTGGATCACGCTGATGGCCATTCCGGTCAACAGCTGGCAGTGGGTGCTGGCCGGATTTTTGCTGTTCCGCGTGCTGGATATCTGGAAACCCTGGCCGATCCGCTGGTTCGATCGCAACGTGCATGGCGGCATGGGCATTATGGTGGATGATATTATCGCAGGAATTATATCTGCCGTTATTCTCTACTGCGTCGGGCATTACTGGCTGGTTTAACGACCAGGCAGTGTTAACCCACTCCCCGCAGGGAGTAGGTTAACGATTATTGCGCCAGCCAGTCGGTTATCTGCTGCCGGATGCCGTTGGCATCCAGCTGATAATCGCTGCGAATCTCTTCCTGAGTCCCCTGAGGAATAAACTCATCCGGCAGGCCGATATTCAGTACCGGAACCGGTTTACGTTTCGCCAT
Organism: Erwinia pyrifoliae DSM 12163; assembly: GCF_000026985.1. Lineage (NCBI taxonomy): Bacteria > Pseudomonadati > Pseudomonadota > Gammaproteobacteria > Enterobacterales > Erwiniaceae > Erwinia > Erwinia pyrifoliae. The sequence continues at coordinate 2,920,235 of NC_017390.1, read as the reverse complement.
CAACAGTTCGTTAACGCCGCTGCCGGCACCGCCCTTAATCGCACCCTCTTCAAGGGTCACCAGGGCCTGGTGCTGTGCCGCCAGCTCCAGTACCAGCGCCTCATCAAGCGGTTTGACAAAACGCATATCCACCAGCGTGGCATTCATTGCCTCCGCTGTCACTGCCGCCTGTGGTAATAGCGTGCCGAAATTGAGGATCGCCAGTTTTTCTCCCTGCCGTTTGATCACGCCTTTACCCAGCGGCAGGGCGGCCAATGGTTCAAACGGCGCACCGGTGCCGGTGCCACGCGGGTAGCGTACCGCACTTGGCCCGCCTTCATGGTGATAGCCGCTATACAGCATCTGACGGCATTCGTTCTCATCGCTTGGCGTCATAATGACCATATTCGGAATACAGCGCAGGAAGGCGAGATCAAATGCCCCCTGGTGAGTCTGCCCATCTGCACCGACAATGCCACCACGGTCAATAGCAAACAGCACCGGCAGCTTTTGAATGGCCACGTCATGAATCAGCTGATCGTAGGCGCGCTGCAGGAAAGTCGAGTAAATTGCCACCACCGGTTTATACCCGCCGATGGCCAGCCCGGCAGCGAACGTCACCGCATGCTGTTCGGCAATCGCTACGTCGAAATATTGCTGCGGAAAGTCGCGCGAGAAGCTGACCATACCGGAGCCTTCACGCATTGCCGGCGTCACCGCCATCAGCTTGTCATCAACGGCGGCGGTTTCGCTCAGCCATTGCCCGAAAATCTTCGAGTAGCTGGGCAGGCCTTCGGCACTTTTGGGCAACAGGCCGCTGGCCGGATCAAACTTAGGCACCGCATGCCAGCTGATGGGGTCTTTTTCTGCCGGGGCATAGCCTTTGCCTTTTTTGGTCATGACGTGCAGGAACTGCGGGCCTTTCAGCGCGCGCATATTGCGCAGCGTATGCACCAGCGCTAACACGTCGTGCCCATCTATCGGGCCGATGTAATTAAAGCCCAGTTCTTCAAAAAGCGTGCCCGGTACCACCATCCCTTTCAGATGCTCTTCGGTGCGTTTCACCAGCTCTTTGATTGGCGGCAGGCCATCAAGTACCTTTTTGCCGCTTTCACGCAGGCGCGAATAGGTTTTACCGGACAAAATCTGGGCAAGACGATTATTTAACGCGCCAACGTTTTCAGAGATCGACATTTCATTGTCGTTCAGCACCACCAGCAGATCGGCCTTAATGTCTCCGGCGTGATTCATCGCTTCAAACGCCATCCCGGCGGTAATCGCGCCATCGCCGATAACGCAGGCGGTGCGGCGGCCTTGCGCTTCTTTACCGGCGGCAACCGCCATGCCAAGCCCGGCACTGATCGAGGTGGAGGAGTGGCCCACATTGAGCACGTCGAAGTCACTTTCTTCGCGCCAGGGGAACGGATGTAGCCCGTTTTTCTGGCGAATGGTGCCTATGCGGTCACGTCGTCCGGTCAGGATCTTGTGGGGGTAAGCCTGATGGCCAACATCCCATACCAGTTGATCGAACGGCGTGTTGTAGACGTAGTGCAGGGCAACGGTGAGTTCCACGACGCCCAGTCCGGAAGCAAAATGACCGCTGGAGCGGCTTACGCTGTCGAGCAGATACTGCCGCAGTTCGTCACAAAGCGTTGGCAGGCTCTCTTTTGGCAGCAAACGTAATTCTTGCACCGTGCTTGCCAGAGCAAGCGTCGGGTATTTTGCAGATTCAAAACTCATCAGTGACTCATTTGGAGGTTATTTATCGCGTTCAATGACAAAGCTTGCCAGCGCCCGCAGCGCGGACGTGTTGTAAGACTGCGCAGCAAGCGTGTCTAACGCGTTAAGGGATTCTTGACAGAGTTCCCATGCTTTTATCCGTGCATTGTCCAGCCCCATTAATGCCGGATAGGTACTTTTGCCCAATTGCTGATCGGCACCCTGCTGTTTTCCGAGCACTTCGGTATCACCTGTCACATCCAGAATGTCATCCTGTACCTGAAACGCCAGGCCGATGGCATTGGCAAATCGGTCGAGGGCTGGCAGGGCAGCACGGCCTCGTTCTCCCGCCGTCAAGGCACCAAGCCTTACCGCAGAACGGATCAGCGCGCCAGTTTTATGCCGGTGGATCTGCTCCAGTTCGTTTAACGTCACCTGCTTGCCTTCCGCAGCAAGATCTAACGCCTGACCGCCGCACATCCCGGCCACACCGCTGGCCTGGGCCAGTTCAGACAGCATGGCAATACGGCTTTCCGCCACCACGCCGGGCATTGGAGCGTCGGCAAGTATTGAGAAGGCGAGCGTCTGTAGCGCATCTCCTGCCAGAATGGCGGCCTCCTCACCAAACTTAATATGGCAGGTGGGCTGGCCGCGACGCAGGCTGTCATTATCCATAGCGGGCAAATCGTCGTGAATGAGAGAGTATGCATGAATACACTCGATCGCGGCTGCGGGTGCATCAAGCGCTGCATCGTTCGCACGCAGCATGTCGCCCGTTGCGTATACCAGGAAAGGGCGCAAGCGTTTACCACCCAATAGTGCGCCATACTCCATCGCGTTTACCAGAGGAGTACTCTGAAAAGGCAGTTGTGAAATAAACCCCTGAAGCGCTGCGTTGACCCGCTGATAGTGACTGGTGAGTAACAGGTTAAAATCCATTACTCTTTTTCCGGCGTGAAAGGCGTCAGATCGGCGTTTTTGTCTTCGCTCAGTAAAATGTGTACCCGTTGCTCTGCCTGTTGCAGCGTCTGCTGCCCGGCGCGAGCCAGCTGTACGCCGCGCTCAAATTCATTCAGCGCTTCTTCAAGCGCAAGATCGCCGCTTTCAAGGCGGCTGACAATTTGCTCCAGCTGTTGCAGGGAGGTTTCGAAACTGACAGGCTGTTGAGTTTTTTTCGGCATTTTTAATCCTGACTTTGCATTTTCATCAGCGAATGCCCATGTTAGCCGACTCTAAATGATTAGCAAAATATCCCTGCAAATTTAATGTTACCGGGGGCAATCATATTGGCGGCATATGACGCAGCAGCCGCCAGACAAAGGTGGTATACTTGCTGCGGATGCAAAGGGCGCAGGCCAGTTTGCGAGACTCTGATTTTAACAGTTAAGTGATCCTCCATCAGCACTTAATTGCCTAACGAATACATGCCGCCATGAAGTTTATCATTAAGTTATTCCCTGAAATTACAATCAAAAGCCAGTCGGTACGCCTGCGTTTTATTAAAATCCTCACCGGAAATATTCGCAACATACTCAAACCCTTTGATGAAACCCTCGCCGTGGTACGCCACTGGGACAATATCGAAGTGCGTGCCAAAGACGAAAGCAAGCGGGCTGCTATTGTGGCAGAGCTGACGCGCATTCCGGGCATTCATCATGTGCTGGCAGTGGAAGATCGCGCTTACACCGACGTGCATCATATTTTTGAACAAGCCCTCGAAATGAACCGCGAACGTATTGCAGGCAAGACCTTCTGCGTGCGCGTGAAGCGCCGTGGTCAGCATGAGTTCAGTTCACAGGACGTGGAACGCTACGTTGGCGGTGGCCTGAATCAGCATGTCGCCAGCGCTCAGGTACAACTCAATCGCCCCCAGGTGACGGTCAACCTGGAAATTGAAGACGATCGCCTGATTCTGGTTACCGCCCGTTATGAAGGCATCGGCGGTTATCCTATCGGCACCCAGGAAGATGTTCTGTCGCTGATTTCTGGTGGTTTTGACTCAGGCGTTTCCAGCTATATGCTGATGCGCCGTGGCTGCCGTGTGCACTATTGCTTCTTTAATCTCGGCGGCGCGGCCCATGAGATCGGCGTGCGCCAGGTTGCTCACTATTTGTGGAAGCGCTATGGCAGTACCCATCGCGTGCGCTTTGTAGCCATCAACTTTGAGCCAGTGGTCGGTGAGATCCTGGAAAAAGTGGATGATGGCCAGATGGGGGTGGTGCTGAAGCGTATGATGGTGCGTGTCGCTTCACAAATTGCCGAGCGTTACGGCGTACAGGCGTTGGTAACCGGTGAAGCGCTGGGCCAGGTCTCCAGCCAGACGCTAACAAACCTGCGCCTGATCGACAATGCCAGCGATACGCTGATCCTGCGTCCACTGATTTCCCATGATAAAGAGCACATTATCAAGCTGTCGCGTGAAATCGGCACGGAAGATTTTGCGCGTACCATGCCGGAATACTGCGGTGTGATTTCAAAAAGCCCAACGGTCAAAGCGGTCAAGGCGAAGATCGAACAGGAAGAGCAAAACTTCGATTTCGCCATTCTTGACCGGATGGTTGAGGAAGCGACTAACGTTGATATTCGTGAAATCGCCGAGAAGACCGAAGAGGAAGTGGTTGAAGTGGAGACCGTTGCCTCATTTTCTGACAATGATGTGATACTGGACATTCGTTCGGCCGACGAGCAGGAAGCGCGTCCGCTGGAGCTGGATGGCGTGGTAGTGAAATCGTTGCCGTTCTATAAGCTGGCAACGCAATTTGGCGATCTCGACCAGAGCAAAAGCTGGCTGTTGTACTGTGAACGCGGCGTGATGAGCCGCTTGCAGGCGCTGTATCTGCACGAACAGGGTTTTAAAAACGTCAAGGTCTATCGCCCTTAGGTCAGTTCCATGCCAACTATGCTGCCGACGGCTGGTGCGCGCGGCAGCTAACCCACAAAATATTAATCGCGGTAATCGTAAATTCCGGCAGCCACCACCAGCTGCGCGGCGACCTCACGCGCGGCGTCTTTGCCAACCAGCAAGTCAATAAGCTTCAGGGCAAAATCAATAGCAGTGCCTGGCCCCTGGCTGGTGAGCAGATTGACCCGGCGATCCCATACCACGCGTTTATCCATCCATTTCTCTTGGGGAATGTCCTCTTTCAGCCCCGGAAAGCCGGTCATATTTCCCACCGGGAACAGATTATGCGGTATCAATACTGTGGCGGCGGCGGAGCAGATTGCGGCAACGATGCGCCCTGACTGATTGAAGTGACGGATGGTTTCCACCAGCAGCGGGCTGTCGCGAAAGCATTCTGCCCCTTTCAAGCCACCTGGCAGAACGAGGGCAGCAAAATCGTCATCGGCGACTTCCACCAGCGGCGCATCGGCTAACAGTCGAACTCCGCGTGAGCAGATAATTTCACAGTTGCCATCGTCAGCAACGCTGGCGGTAACCACTCTCAGCCCGGCACGCACGAGTAAGTCGATGGTGGTGACGGCCTCGGTTTCTTCACTCCCAGGTGCCAGGCAAACCAGAACCGATGGTTTCTCGGTCATAATCTTGTTCCTTTCGCTTGATGAATTCAAAAAGTCGGCTGTTATGAGGCGTGCTCAACCCCTGTGCGCGTGCGCGCCGAATAACATAGCCGTTGATATAGTCGATTTCGGTGCGGCGCTGGCCCCGAACGTCCTGCAGCATTGAGGAGGTATTCGCGGCGGTGGTGCTGATCACTTCAAGCACATAATCGATCAGCCATTCACGCGAAATATGCTGACCTTCGCGCTCCATCACTGCTGCTACTTCGTCGCTCAGGGATTCAATCTCCTGACGGTGTTCAGCCAGCTCGCCGTTGGTGCAGTTATAAAATACCGTTAAGGGGTTGATAACGCAGTTTACCGCCAGTTTTTGCCATGCGGCGGAAGCCACGTTATTGTGCCATGCCACATCCGGCAGAGCGCGGTGCAAAACTTCCGCCAAATCGCTCAGTTCCGCGCCTCCGTTCGAGGTCGGGCCGATATGGGTAATCCCTGAGGCGACATGAATAATGACCGTGCCATCTCGTTTTGCTGCGTGGGTCGTGACGCCCCGTAATAATGGCTGACGCAGGTTTTTCAACTCGTCAAGCGTCCCCATGCCGTTATGCAACAGCAGGATTGGGCAGCGTGCGGGCAAAATAAATTGCAGATTTCTGACTGATTCAGAGACTTGCCAGGCTTTCAGTGTAACGATCAACAGCTCACTTTCGGCGAGAAATACCGGGTCGTTAGCGATAAAGGTCTTATTGATGCTTCTGCCATGCAGGTCAATAACATTTACCGAACAATACGGCTGCGGTACTCGCAGCCAGCCCTGAACTTCATGTCCCTGCCGTTCAAGCGCAGCCAACCAGATCTGCCCTAAGGCCCCACATCCAAGTACGGTAATTTTCATTGTTCCTCCCCGCATGCGGGTTGCTTGACCAGCCTGGCGCATGCCTGCCTGACTGTTATTATAGCTTTCAGCGCCGGTGGTTTTATTTACCAGCGGCAAGCAGGTATTATGCCTGTCACTTTAGTATCAGGAGAATAGATCATGCCATCTTTCGATATCGTTTCTGAAATTGATATGCAGGAAGTGCGTAACGCGGTAGACAACGCTAACCGTGAAATATCCACCCGCTTCGATTTTCGCGGCGTTCAGGCCAGTTTCGAGCTGAATGAAAAAAATGAGTCGATTAAGGTCTCCAGCGAATCGGATTTTCAGGTGAAGCAGCTGGTGGATATTCTGCGTGAAAAACTGTTGAAACGCGGAATAGAAGGTGGAGCACTCGACGTTCCGGAGCAAATTGAGCACAGTGGTAAAAGCTGGAGCGTTGATGCAAAAATGAAGAAAGGCATCGAAACGGACATTGCTAAAAAGCTGGTTAAGCTGATTAAAGACAGCAAGCTGAAAGTGCAGTCGCAGATTCAGGGTGATGAAGTTCGCGTCACCGGTAAATCACGCGATGACCTGCAAGGCGCGATGGCGCTGGTACGTAAGGGCGAATTAGGGCAGCCGTTCCAGTTTAAGAACTTCCGCGATTAGCGTTGTTTGAGGTGCTGCGCTTATCGAGACGTACTGGGGGTACAACTTAATCGTTTGAAGTCACTCGTAATACGGTATGACCAAGGGTTAGTATCGCAGAATCAACTACTGCGGCAGGCGCAGCACCACAAAGTGAGTATTCGCGTGCATTGTTGCAGCGGAGTCTGAAAAGCAGGATTAAACAGGGAAATTTAGGGGATCTTATCTCGAACGGTGTTTTTCTTAAATTGATGGGGTTATGGGAGAATCTTAAGATTCTCAACATCATGGATGGACGGATGTGCAGGTAATCCCCCCATTTTTAAACGGAGTTGATAAGTAGAATCAGATCGTGGAGCNTGTAATTTAAATTGTGTATCTGCCTGTTTTTGATATGTTCATTCCAACAACGGAGACAGGCANATTATGGACGANAAGAAACTCAANGCCCTTGCGGCTGAACTGGCTAAAGGCCTTAAAACCGAAGCCGANCTCAATGCGTTTTCCCGCATGCTGACGAAGCTTACCGTTGAAACAGCACTCAATGCTGAGCTGACTGACCACCTCGGGCACGAGAAAAACGCCCCAAAAGCAGGCTCCAATACCCGCAACGGCTATTCGTCAAAAACTCTGCTGTGCGATGACGGCGAGATTGAACTCAGCACACCGCGTGACCGTGAAAACACCTTTGAACCTCTGCTGATAAAGAAAAACCAGACGCGTATCACGCAGATGGACAGCCAGATTTTGTCCCTGTACGCCAAAGGCATGACGACCCGAGACATCGTCGCCACGTTCAGGGAAATGTACGATGCGGACGTGTCGCCCACGCTGATTTCAAAAGTCACGGATGCCGTTAAAGAGCAGGTTGCTGAATGGCAGAACCGCCCGTTGGATGCACTTTATCCCATTTGTTTATCTTGACTGTATCGTGGTGAAAGTTCGTCACGATGGCAGCGTGATTAACAAGGCCGTCTTCCTCGCTCTGGGCATTAATACCGAAGGCCAGAAAGAGCTGTTGGGCATGTGGCTGGCAGAAAACGAAGGCGCGAAGTTCTGGCTCAGCGTGCTGACAGAGCTTAAAAANCGGGGCCTTCAGGACATCCTGATTGCCTGTGTGGACGGACTGAAGGGCTTCCCGGATGCGATAAACAGCGTTTATCCTCAGACGCATATCCAGCTGTGTATTATTCATATGGTGCGCAACAGCCTGAAATACGTGTCGTGGAAGGACTACAAAGCCGTCACCGGCGGGCTGAAAAAGGTGTATCAGGCTCCGACAGAAGAGGCGGCGCTGATGGCGCTGGATAAGTTTGCAGGCATCTGGGACGAGAAATACCCGCAAATCAGTAAGAGCTGGCGCACACACTGGGAAAATCTTAATACGTTCTTCGGCTATCCGCCCGATATCCGTAAGGCTATCTACACCACGAACGCCATCGAATCACTGAACAGCGTGATCCGCGCAGCCATCAAAAAGCGAAAGGTGTTCCCGACAGATGACTCGGTGAGAAAGGTCATTTATCTGGCGATCCAGTCGGCGTCAAAAAAATGGAATATGCCGATCCAGAACTGGCGGCTGGCAATGAGNCGTTTTATTATCGAGTTCGGTGANCGCCTGAGCGATCACCTTTAATACGGTGGCAGTTACACAGAATTATTTACAGGGTCGATTTTCCTGTCCAGTCACCACGCTCCCTGCATTCCCGATCCTGTACGGTACAGGTACCATGGTGCCGCTTCTGCTGTTTGCTGAACTATATGGTATATTCCCGTATGGCAGAATTCAGCGCACCCGGTCCGTGCGATACCAGATGCAGGCCACATCTGCTTAATCTGCCACTGTTTATCAGGCTTGAGTTTTCTGCTAACTGCTTACCTCCCCGCGCGTCCACCCAGTGACGACATTGAATTTTTTCTGTTGCAAATGTCCATAACAGGGAACAATTGAAGGAATGATGATGGAAAAAATTAATAGGAAGTTTTTGAAATATGCAGCAACCAGGCTGAAAAAGTTGGTGTCAAAAATTAATGAATTACTGAAACAGGATGACGTTTCCCCTGAATCGAAATATACCGCGCTGACGCCATCTAAGATTGAAGGTCCGAATGAATACTTCACTGCCATGGACTATGCGCTGTCACAAAAAGAAGTCAGGAACATTGCGGTAACGGGGGCTTACGGCGCTGGCAAAAGCACCATCATCAGCTCATACATGGATACGTTAAGTATAGGGCGGCACATCAGCGTCTCTCTTGCCGGTTTCGACATGGAAAAAAAGGGTGATCCTAAACCACAGGAGGTGGAGCTAAGCATCCTTCAGCAGATCCTCTATAAAGAAAACAGTGACGCGCTCCCTGACTCCAGGATAGACCGTATTCTTAACAGAAACGGGAGGCACATCAGACGGGTTTTCTTCTCGGCCTTAAAGCTCGCGGTGCCGCTCAGTCTCCTGCTGGCGCTCATTTTCCCGGATAAGGCCCTCAGTATTGCAGGTATACCCGCCAGCATTGTCACCTGGTTTGACTGGGCAGTACCGTATAAATCATTGTTTGTGCTTTTGTCGTTCGGACTCTCACTTTACTGTATTTCCGCATTCACCTCACGGATAGGTATCTTTGACAAGAAAATAAAGCTCAACAAGATCTCGCTTCTGAGCGGAGAGGTCGAGACCGGAAGCGGTGAATCAAGCTCTCTTCTGAATAACTGCCTCGATGAGATGGTGTACTTTTTTTCAAAGATTCAGGACTACCGCATCGTGGTGTTCGAAGACCTCGATCGCCTGAAAGATCATGATATTTTCGTAAAATTAAGAGAGATAAACACAATAATAAACAATAATCTTTCTGAAGATAATCCGCTCCGGTTCATCTACGCCGTCAGGGACGATGTTTTTCCCGGTGCTGAATCACGCACGAAGTTTTTTGATTTCATCATACCCGTCGTTTCTGTTATGGATGTGAGAAATGCTTACTCCCTGTTAAATAGCAGGCTTGGTGATAGCGTTCCTGGAATTCAGGACTGTCTGCGTGGTACGTCAATGTATATAAACGACATGCGCTGTCTCCAGAATATAGTGAATGAATACCTCATATTCGAAAGCATGGTAGATAATAATAACAGGAAGGTTAACCTTTACAGCCTTATTTTTTACAAAAACACGTTCTCCCATGATTATGGGTTAATTGACAGAAAAATAAGTTTACTGTACCGCTTTGTACATGATTATCGTCACCTCATATTGCATGATGAGTATTTTTCAAACTTAAAAGAAACAATTTTGCTTCTTTCTGGTAAGTTAAAATCTGTCATAGAGGAGCATGCCAGCACATCCCTGGATATCAGGGAAAGTATTATTGCTTCACTTATTCCAAAAAGGTTGAGAGTTGTTGTTAAATTACAGCACTCTAAGGATAATTATCACTTTTACTCCTACGATACGAACGCACTCGTCAGTAATGAAAGTGAGTTTATTGAATTTCTGGAAAGTCAAGAAAATATAAGAGTTGGCAGTGTTATTTGTAACGGTAATTCACAAGATTCCTTTATATTATCCCAGTCTGAAAGGGCCGATCTGCAGAGCGATTATGAAAGGCGGAAGACTCTTATCGGAGATGACAGAGCTAAAGCCATTGAAAAAGCAAAATCAGACCTGGCCGAAGCAAAGGAAAAACAGCGTCGGAAAAAAGCGATATCGCTGTCCGGCCTGGTCTCGCTGATGACTCTGGAACAGTTCTCAGCCAGAGCAGAGGGCTATCTTAACGCTCTGGACACTCACACATTTCTGTCCGAAGAGAAAAGGAAACTTATTCGTGACGAAATGCGTTATGGCGGGACTGATGCGCTGTATCTGTTGCTGTCACGGGGGTTCCTTGACCAGGACTTCATGCGTTCCCGCTCCGTTTTCCATGAAGGTGGCCTGTCGCCTGAGGATAACGAATTCATTAAGCAAATTCCTCTCGGCCTCTCGTTCGAAAAATCGAATGACAGCCACGTCATAGATGACGTCAGGGGGGTTACAGACGAAATCCGCGCACAGAATTTCCTGCACTTTGATGCGGTACTGCATCATCAAATCCTTGCTTACCTGCTCCAAAAGAACGATAGCAGCCTTGATGACATGATCGCCACGCTGTTCAATAAGACGGGTGATATCATTCTGGAGGTACTGAACTCGCTTGAAAACCGGTTCAAGGAGCCAGACAGCTTCGCCCAGCTGCTTGTTCGTATTATCGACAAAAATCGTTATCTGAATCTTTTGATTACCCACCTTCAGGCCGCAGATAAAAGTGATGAAAATACCCTGCTTGCTGCGGCGGTGGTTTCATATGCCCAGGCGGATTGGGCGGATAATAGCGACGCGTTCCGGGATTACGTTGAGGCGCTTGGTCCCGGTATCGTGCACCATGTCGAGGCGCTGCGCATGCCGGAATTTCTGACCCTTATCCGCAGCCTGGCAGTGCGCTATGAAACGTTCACACCCGCCGCCAGCGACGGGGAGCGGGAGCTCCACTGCTTCGCTGGGCAACACCATTTATATAGGCTTACCAGTGAAAATGTCGGGCACGTTCTGTCGGCGCGCCTTAGCTCGCACGGATACACCGTCACTGAATGTCGCGAGCTCCCCTGGTCACTCGCATCCTCGCACGATACGGCGACGCATCAGTACTTCCTGCAGGATCCTGAGACGTTTGTCAGAGAGGTGTTTCTGACCTCTCAGGAAGATGCCGCGGCCGTTAATGCCGTACTTTTCCTCACTCCCCTCAGCGATGACCTGAAGTTAAGGATCGTCAGGGAAATGAGCTTCTGCCTGGATTCGCTGGCGGAAATTCCCCGTGAGCCCGGCTCTGAAGAAAACGGAGTAACGCTTTCGTTCCGCGACCTGTTTTACCGCTATGACCGCGTTTATGCCCGTTGGGCTGGGCTGCTGGCCGACCTTGAAAACGGCGGCGATCAGAAGGTGATTACGTGCTTTATGGCCCGGCATGCCGACATCCTGGGTGAGGACTGCCTGGAGGATTATGATGAAAAAACGTACGCCAATGCCTATCAATATGTTATATGCAATTCTCTATTAGATGAGAACAGCTATAAAAAAATACTCAGAAATACTGAAGTCAGAACCGAACTGTTTGACAGTAAAATAACAGAGGTTGTCATTATCCGGCTTCTGAAAAACAGTAAAGTAGAACTGAATAAAGATAACTACAGCATCATTATCAGCCGGGCAGGAACCGGTGATGACATGCTTGAGGCGATGGTTTTCTGGTTTGGTTGTTATAAGAAAGAGTTCATGGCTGACAGCGAGTTTTATCTTCAGGCTATTGATGATAATAATGCTTTTGAAAAGTTGCTGATAAAAGTTACAGGAAGCGGTGCTTTACCGGACTCCTTGAAAAATGCGTTAATCATTCAGCAGGCGGAATATTACCTGTCGCTTCCAGATAATGAGCTGCCACTTTCTGAAGAGCAGAAGCTAAGCGTATTTTATCTTTCTCAGGACGAGAGGTTTAAAATGAAAATCATGCGCACGCTCATATTGTCCCGGTACCGTAACAGAGCGGTACTGGGACAGATGGCTGAAACATTGCAGAACAGCGAACTGAAAAAAATATTTAATGCAAAAACCAGGGCGACGCTAACCCTTAATGATCGGGAGAGCTGCATTCCACTACTCAATGATTTACGTCAGGCCGGATTAATCAAAGACTATGAGTTACGGGAAGAAAATAAAGTGTTTGTGACCTCAGGGGGCTCAGCTAAAGTGTATTAGCTCAGACCTGATCTGACAGTTACCGGTTATTTATACAGGTGTCTGTCAGATTACATCCGGCTTAAATTTTTCTCAGCCCAGATGTGTTTTCCATCAAGTAATGTTTCCATTGGCGTCCGGCCACAGCACATTTTCCCCTGATGGGTTCGCTCATTATTATAGTGAGCCAGCCATTCATCAAGATCCGATTGTAATGTATCGAGTTCGCCATACAGTTTTTTGCGGAACGCTACCTGATAAAACTCCTGCAATATCGTCCTGTGGAACCGTTCGCAGATGCCGTTCGTTTGCGGCGACATCGCTTTGGTCTTCGTGTGGTCGATATCATTTATTGCCAGATACAGCTGGTAATCATGCTGCTCTACTTTGCCACAGTACTCTGTGCCTCTGTCGGTCAGTATTCTCAGCATGGGCAGTCCCTGAGACGCGTAGAACGGCAGCACACGGTCATTCAACAGCTCTGCCGCTGTAATCGGCGTTTTGGTGACATACAGTTTGCAGTGAGCGACCTTCGAGTAGGTATCCACGAACGTCTGCTGATAAATACGCCCGACACCTTTCAGGTTCCCCACGTAGAACGTGTCCTGAGAGCCAAGATAACCCGGATGAGCGGTTTCAATTTCGCCACAGGCCTCGTCATCACTGGCTTGACGTTCCAGTTCGGCGATCTGGCTGTCAGTCAGTTCGATACCCTCACGAGCCACTTTTTCTTCCAGTGCTTTAAGGCGCTTTTTGAAATTCTCAAGGTTGTGGCGCAGCCAGACAGAACGGACACCACTTCCTGAGATAAAAACGCCCTGTTTACGCAACTCATTGCTGCTCCGGTGCTGACCATGAGCAGGGAACGCAACTGCATAACTAACAACGGCCTGTTCAGTTGCATCGTCAGTACGATTTTTGAGATTGGGAGCGCGTCGGCTGCGGTTAATCAGCGCATCCACACCGCCTTCGTCAGCCAGTTCACGATAACGGTAAAACGTATCACGGGAGACGCCCATGATTTTACAGGCTTTTGACACGTTGCTGAGTTNTTCGGCCAGATTGAGCAAACCTGTTTTGTGTTTGATGACAGGATTGTTAGTATGAAGCATGAGAGTTACCTCGTGTTTTGTATAAGGATTCGACACCCATATCAAAACCGGTAACTCTCAACCTTTCAAGGCCATATGTCAGATCAAGTCGCGACTAATACAGCTCAGAGAAAAAGCCCGGCAGGCCCGCCTGACGCTGATAGAAAACGTCTGCACCATGTGCTTTATCAGCTCCTGCTTTTCTGATGGCTTCAGAGTTTTTTTTCGATGACATCTTTCAGCGCCCTGTTCTCAAGGCTCAGATCGGCGAACATCTGCTTCAGACGACGGTTTTCATCTTCCAAATCTTTGATCTTCTTGATGTCGCTGGCCTCCATACCCCCGTATTTTGCTTTCCAGTTGTAGTAACCGGCTTCTGAAATTCCGGCTTCACGGCACACATCCTTCACCGTTCTGCCAGCCTCCACAGACTTCAGAACGNCGATGATCTGGTGTTCGGTAAAACGGGCTTTGCGTATAGCGGTCTCCTCAGGGGCATNATCAGTATGCCGGAAGATCTCTAAAAGTGAATGGCACCATTATNCGGGATGCTTACAACCGCAGTGGGCGCACATTTGGACTGAACAGGAGACGTGCAGATAGCCTGGTTTGCCGCGTATTGCCATCGTGGCCGACTGAGGCGGCCACGATAATGAATGTTAACCCGTAATCAGTTTCTCCAGCTCGGCGCGGCTGGTGACTTTACTGTCAATTTTGACATAGGCACTCTGCTCTTCAGGCACGATAAACACCTCTGACACGCCGGCATGTGCTTTCAGCCGCTGTTCCAGGCTCAATTTATCCAGGCTGCAATGTTCAAGCGTTATCCGCAGGCTGCTGACATAGGGCGGTTCTTTCATGCTCAGGCTCAGCAACAGCCAGACTACCGCAATCAGTGCCCCTGACAGGAATACGCTTTGCGCATCGATGTGGTCAAACACCCAACCGCCCATGCTGCCGCCAATCGCCACGCCGATAAACTGGCTGGTGGAATACAGGCCCATTGCGGTCCCCTTATAACCTGGAGGCGACTCTTTACTGACCAGTGACGGCAGTATCGCCTCCATCAGGTTAAAACCAATAAAGAACAGCTGAACACCTAAGACCAGCGTCCAGAAATGGTTTCCCGATCCCCACAAGACAATTTCAGCAACCAGCATAAGCGCCACGCAGCCGACAAAAACACGTTTCATCCGGCGTTTAACTTCTGCGTAGATAATAAATGGCAGCACGGCGGCGAAAGCGACCAGCATGGTACAAAGATAAACTTTCCAGTGCTCGCTGGCTGGAAATCCTGCCTGTTCAAACTGGCCGGGCAGGGCAACAAAACTCGACATCAGCAGTATATGCAGACAGAGAATACCCATATTCAACTTTACAAGGCGATCGTTGGCGAGGACGTCGCGAATGCTGCCCTTCACGATGCCCGATTCACGATTAAGGATGTGGGTTGACGAAGAAGGGACTGCCAGCAGCGTAATGACGATACCGCAAACAGCGAGCAGGGCGATCATCCAGAACAGCGCCTGCAGGCCAAGAGCGTGAGTAATAACAGGGCCAAGCACCATGGCAATGGCAAAGGTAATGCCGAAGCTGATGCCGATAAACGCCATCGCTTTAGTTCGGTTCTGCTCACGCGTCAGGTCAGAAAGCAGGGCCATAACGGCGGCGGCTATCGCGCCGGAACCCTGTAACGCGCGTCCGAGGATCACCCCCCAGATCGATGTTGTCATGGCGGCAATCACGCTACCGATAGCAAAGATCAGCAGCCCGCCGATAATCAGCGGTTTACGACCTATGCGATCGGAGAGAAGTCCGAAAGGAATTTGAAATACTGCCTGCGCTAAACCGTATATGCCGATGGCCAGTCCAATGAGTGTCTCACTTGCTCCCTGTAATGCCATGCCATAAGTGGTCAGGACGGGTAAAACCATAAACATTCCCAGCATGCGCAGGGAAAAAACCGTCCCTAAACCCCAGGTTGCGCGCAGCTCAACCGAAGTCATTTTATTATCGTTCATGACTACCTCAATGCTCTTAATATTTCTATTCTATGTGTCTGGCAAGGGCGGGTAAAATATTACTTTTTAAGCATTTATGACAAGAAGAAAGGGCGCGAAATCGCGCCCTTAGCAGTGATATGGCTTGCTGTTAACCGATGTAAGTGAGCAGGTCTTTTGAGGCAGGTGTCATAAAATCAACCGACATCATTACGCTTAATGCAGTAATGGCCACAATCGAGAACACGAACAGCTTACGCGCCCAGACGCGGTCGTTCTGGGTTTTGTAACCTGAAAGCGCCATTCCCAACCACCAGACGCTGACTGCGGAGGCTACAACCAGATACTTGTAGCCCGCATAGCCGACTAAAGTCAGCATCAAAGTGGCAACCATAAATGCGATGATATACACCGTGATATGGTTTTTAGCGACTGAGATACCTTTCACCACCGGCAGTACCGGAATATTGGCTGCCTGGTAATCTTTAAAGCGGAAGATGGCAATCGCATAAGAATGCGGCATCTGCCACAGGCTAAAGATAGCCAACAGGATCAATGCCCCCGCGTCAAACTGACCAGACACGGCACAGTAGCCGATAACCGGCGGTGCGGCTCCAGACAAGCTACCAATCAGCGTGCCGTAAACGGAGTTGCGTTTCATGTACAGGCTGTAGACGCCGACATAAACCACAAACCCCATCACCGCCAGCCACATCGCCAGCGGGTTTGCTCCGAAATACAACAGCGCGAAGCCAGCAATACCCAACACGGTTGCATAAACCAGGCTCAATTTCGGAGAGATGAGGCCTTTAACCAGCACCCGATTCTTGGTTCTCTCCATTTTCTTGTCGATGTCGCGGTCGATATAGTTGTTATATACACAACCTGATGCGACCACCAGTGAAACACCGACTAAGGTGGAGAGAAACAGGGAATAGTCAATGCTGCCTTTAGAAGCCAGCAGGAACCCCCCGATCACAGAAATTAAATTTCCGAAGATAATTCCTGGTTTTGTCACTTGCAGGTATTGCTTAATCATCACAGTAGCTCGGTTAATGGCTCATCATGTTGTAGTTGAGGTTCCACATGATCCACAGCGAGCCAACAACAACAATCAGGATGATAAGTGCTGCAAACACGATAGCAATCAGGTTCCAGCCCCCCTCAGACTTACTGTCCAGGTGCAGGAAGTACACCAGATGCACCAGCACCTGGACAACTGCACACACCAGAACGACAGTGAGGATCGTGGCTTTAGAAGCACCACCGTCCATGACCATCCAGAATGGGATACCGGTCAAAATGATCGACAGGATAAAGCCGATCATATAAGACTTTACGCTACCATGAGAAGCGCCATGTTCAGTTGCAGGATGGCTCATTACATCACCCCCATCAGGTAAACAATGGTGAATACACAGATCCACACCACGTCCAGGAAGTGCCAGAACAGGCTCAGACACATAATACGCGTACGGTTGGTGTCGTTCAGACCACGTTTGGCCACCTGATACATCAGTACCAGCATCCAAATCAGCCCGGAGGTGACATGGAGGCCGTGAGTACCAACCAGCGTAAAGAAGCCGGAAAGGAAACCGCTGCGATCGGGACCGAAGCCTTCGGCGATCAGGTGATGGAATTCATAGATTTCCATGCCGATAAAGCCCAGACCAAACAGGAAGGTCAGCGCCAGCCAGCCGATAACCGCACCTTTCTGCCCCTTGTTCATGTTGATGACGGCAAAACCATAGGTTATGGAGCTCAACAGAAGCAGGGCGGTTTCTACCAGTACGAACGGCAGTTCAAAAATATCTTTACCTGCAGGGCCACCTGCGGTGTTGTTTACCATAACACCATAAGTGGCAAACAGCGTTGCGAAGATAATGCAGTCGCTCATCAGGTAGATCCAGAAGCCAAATACTTTATTGGCTCCTGCATCGTGATGCCCATGCTCAGCATGGGCGTCGTGGTGTTTAGTCAGAGTTTCAGTCGACATTTTTCAGACCTGCTTTGCTAATTTCGTCAAAGTGCTGATTCTCGATTTTTTCGATCTCGGCAACAGGAACGTAGTAATCCACGTCTTCGTCAAAGCTCTTGACGATCCACGACACAATCATGCCGAGGAATGACAGGCCTACCAGCCACCAGATGTGCCAGATTGCCGCAAAACCGAAGATCAGGCTGAAGAAACCGATAACCACGCCAGCACCGCTGTTTTTTGGCATGTGAATTTCAGCATAGTGAGCCGGGCGTTTATACGCTTCACCTTTCTCCTTCATTTCCCAGAACGCATCACGTTCGTGAACTGCAGGAACAACGGCAAAGTTGTAGAACGGCGGTGGCGAAGAGGTTGCCCACTCCAGAGTACGCGCGCCCCACGGGTCACCGGTCAGGTCACGGTTCTGCTCACGGTCACGAACCGAGACATAGAACTGGATCAGCTGGCAAGCAACGCCACAGGCGATCAAAGCAGCACCACACGCGGCGATAACCAGCATGGGATGGAACTGCGGGTCGATATCCTGGCTAAGACGACGCGTCATACCCATAAAGCCCAGTACGTACAGCGGCATAAAGGCCACGAAGAAGCCGATGATCCAGAACCAGAATGCACGAATACCCCAGGTTTCATTCAGCGTAAAGCCGAATGCTTTCGGGAACCAGTAAGTCACACCGGCAAAGCAACCGAACACCACACCACCGATAATTACGTTATGGAAGTGGGCAATCAGGAACAGGCTGTTGTGCAGCACGAAGTCAGCACCCGGTACAGCCAGCAGAACGCCGGTCATACCACCTACAGAGAAGGTGACCAGGAAGCCAACGGTCCACAGCATCGCAGAGTGCATCTGGATGCGCCCCTGATACATGGTGAACAGCCAGTTAAAGATTTTAACACCGGTCGGAATGGCGATAATCATCGTCATAATACCGAAGAAGGCATTAACGTTCGCACCCGCACCCATGGTGAAGAAGTGGTGCAACCACACGATGAAGGACAGGATGGTAATGACTACCGTTGCCCATACCAGTGAGGTGTAACCAAACAGGCGTTTTTTAGAGAAGGTGGCGACCACTTCCGAGAACACACCAAAGACTGGCAGAACCAGGATGTACACTTCCGGATGACCCCAAACCCAAATCAGGTTGACGTACATCATCATGTTGCCGCCCATATCATTGGTAAAGAAATGGAAACCAAGATAACGGTCAAGGGTCAGCAGAGCCAGGGTCACGGTCAGAACCGGGAACGCGGCAATGATCAGTACGTTAGTACACAGAGAAGCCCAGGTGAACACCGGCATTTTGAACATGGTCATGCCCGGTGCGCGCATCTTCATGATGGTCACGAAGAAGTTGATACCTGTCAGGGTTGTACCAATACCGGAAAGTTGCAGACTCCATATCCAGTAGTCAACGCCGACCCCTGGGCTGTATTCTGCCCCGGAAAGTGGCGGATAAGCCAACCAGCCCGTTTGCGCGAACTCGCCCACGCCCAGTGACAGGTTAACCAGTACCACACCGACAGCGGTAAACCAGAAGCTGAGGTTGTTGAGGAACGGGAAAGCCACGTCGCGTGCGCCGATCTGTAACGGAACAGCAATGTTCATCAGACCCACAACAAACGGCATCGCTACGAAGAAGATCATAATTACGCCATGGGCGGTGAAGATCTGGTCGTAGTGATGGGGAGGCAGGAATCCGGCCTCGCCGGCAGAGGCAAGCACCTGCTGACTACGCATCAATACCGCATCGGCAAAGCCGCGCAGCATCATGACAAACGCCATGATGATGTACATGATCCCGAGTCTTTTGTGGTCAACAGACGTCAACCACTCGGTCCACAGGTATTTCCATTTGCCGAAGTAAGTTAGCGCTCCGGCGATGGCGAGACCGCCAAGAATGATGGCAGCAACCGTTACCACGATAATTGGCTCGTGGTAAGGGAAGGCATCCAGGGTTAATTTTCCTAACATCGTATTATTCCTCGGCTCCCGCGTGAGCGGTGTTGCTCATATCCATGCCTTCATGGCCTTCACCGTGAGACATTTCCATGCTTCCGCCGTGGTTCATCTGGAACTGGCCAATGATATCTTTGAACAGTTCAGGTTTCACACTTGAGAAGAATTCCACCGGGTGATTTTCGCTGGGCGCAGCCAGCTTGTTAAAATCATCCATTGTCATGAGGGTATCTGGAGACTGTTTCGCTTTTGCAATCCACTGGTCGAAGGTCGCTTCGTCAGGAGTAGCAATCGCCTTAAACTTCATACCAGAGAATCCGCGACCACTGAAGTTGGAAGAGATACCGTCAAAGGTGCCGGCTTCATTCGCAATAAGATGCAGTTTAGTCTGCATGCCCGCCATAGCGTAAATCTGGCTACCGAGGGTTGGAATAAAGAAGGAGTTCATGACGGTGTTCGAGGTAATCTTGAAGCTTACAGGGCGGTTAGCCGGGAAAGCAATCTGGTTAACGGTGGCAATCCCCTGTTCCGGGTAGATAAACAACCATTTCCAGTCAAGCGAAACGACTTCGATCTCGACAGGTTTAGCATCAGATTCCAGTGGCTTACTTGGTTCCAGAGCGTGAGTTGATTTCCACGTAAGAATGCCAAGAAAAACAATGATTAAGATGGGTACAGTCCATACCACGGCTTCCACTTTATTTGAGTGTGACCAGTTGGGGCTGTATTTCGCATTAGTGTTGGATGCCCGGTACTTCCAGGCGAACACCACGGCCATCAAGACTGCTGGAATAACCACGATCATCATCAGGCCGAAAGCCGTCAGAATCAGCGAGCGTTGCTCCATCGCAATCTGTCCTTTGGGATTCAATAATGCACTATCACAACCACTTAGCAAAACCATGCTTGCGATTAATGACAAAATCCCCAAACTTTTATTGTATTTACTGAGTCTCATTTAACGACCTCAATGACAAGGGCTCTATTGTCGTTTAAGTGTGGCGGCATTTTACGGGAAGGTTTCGGTACTGTAAACCTGCAACAGGTTGTGTCAGCAGGGTGTTGACACCTTTTGCAAACGTTGTCACATCTGTTGCCGGAGGTGACAAAATATGAACACTGGCAAAGGGTTGGCACTAATATAACAAAATCTGATTTAAATAACCTTACAGAAATTGCATCAGCTATAACCAGTCAATTAACGCACCAATTAT
The DNA here is from genome assembly GCF_000026985.1 of Erwinia pyrifoliae DSM 12163. NCBI lineage: Bacteria > Pseudomonadati > Pseudomonadota > Gammaproteobacteria > Enterobacterales > Erwiniaceae > Erwinia > Erwinia pyrifoliae. The sequence goes on along the minus strand of NC_017390.1, from coordinate 2,899,491 downwards.
TTAACAAAAATTTAGCATGGCGACATTTATATTTAACCTAGAATAGTTACTAACCGGTGATTAATAATTCAAAGTGAGATAATTAATGATAGGTCGGCTGGCAAAAAACCTCAAAAAATGCTTAAAAATAAATTTTCTCGATAAGTTCAGAATAGGCGACAAGGTAATCTCCGATCGTCATTCGCTATGACGGCATTCACCCCAAACAGTTAAGCCAGCCACCCAACAGTGGCCAGCTTACCCATCGCTTTCTCTGAGGTAAGATGCGCTATGGTGTTGACGAATCTGGATTTTTACGCGTTGTCATGTAATCCAGCGACGTACCAAGGACGATGGCACCCAGCAGCAATACGATGCCAATTTCAAACAGCGCGTTGCTTAATCCGCTCACCGTTAACCATCCCAGCGCTTCCAGCATCAGTAACAGTAGCCAGCCAGCCAGCAGCACGCAGCCGCACAGCAGTGCGCGCAGCGCCCAGCGATACCCCGATAGCCAGGTGCTACGCGGCGGAAAATCACTGTGATTCTGTGCATATTCCAGCGTCGATTTACAGCCGGCCAGTAGCAGCAGGCCCGGTAAAGCCGCCACCACGGTGAAAGCATAAAAGGCCGACCAGCCCCAACTTTCAACAAACCAGCCTGCGACCGGACCGACATAAACGCGGCCAACCGCAGCAAGCGCAGAGAGCAGGGCAAACTGGGTAGCGGAAAACGATCGGTTGCACAAGGTCATCAGCAGCGCAACAAAAGCGGCAGTACCCATACCGCCACACAGGTTTTCGACGGCAACGGCGGCAGCCATGTTGAAAAGGTTTTTGTCGGTTACCGCCAGCATCCAGTAACCGAGATTGGAGACCGCCTGCAAAGTGCCAAACAGCATCAGTGCGCGGAAAAGGCTAAGACGTTGCATCAACATCCCGCCAGCCAGGGCGCCAATGATTGTCGCCATCAGCCCCAGAGTCTTGTTGACCAGCCCAACTTCACCTGCATCAAATCCAACGCCGCGAATAAGAAAAATGGTATTCAGGCTGGCGGCGAACGCGTCACCCAGCTTATACAGCACGATCAGCGACAGGATCAGCCAGGCATTATTACGATTAAAGAAGTCGCCCAGCGGGGCAAACGCAGCCTCTTCCAGGGAACGGGGCCGCTTTATGGAATTTTCTGGTTCTCTCGCCAGAAGTGTGGCGATAATCCCGGGAAACATCATGGCGGCCATCAGCCACCAGATTGCCTGCCAGCCAAGGAAACGGTCGGCCAACCACAACGCCAGTCCGCCGGAAACCAACATCGCGAGCCGGTATCCCAGAACGCTTATTGCTGCACCGCCACCACGTTCCGCCACCGTCAGTACGTCAGTTTTCCATGCATCAAATACAATATCCTGGGATGCCGAACAGAATGCAATCAGCACCGCCAGCGCAGCCAGTAACGTCAAATCGTGGGAAGGCTGCATAAAACCCATTAGCGCAATACCGACCGTCAATAATATTTGCGTAACGAGCAGCCAGCCACGCCTGCGGCCAAGAAACGGCAGTGTGTAGCGATCCATCAACGGTGACCAGAGAAACTTAAAGACGTATGCCTGGCCGACCAGAGAAAAGAAGCCGATGGTTTTAATGTCGACATTCTCGACTGCCATCCATGCCTGCAATGTACCTGAAGTCAGTGCCAGCGGAAGGCCGGAAGCGAAGCCGAGTAATAAAAGAAGGGCGCTGTTACGCCGCGTAAAAATCTGCAGATATTGATTGGGCATATGAACCTTAAATCAGGCCCGGCGTCCTGCCGGGCCGGAGAGGATTAACGCGCGTTTTGTTTGATAAATTCAGTCACGCTGGTGTCCTGTGCCATGTCAGCTATTACGTCGCCTAAGGCGTTGTTAACAACCTTAGTGATCTTGTCGTTGGTTGCGGAGAACGCACCTTCAACGCTGTTAGTCTGACGGTAATTTTTCACCTGCTTACTGCCGTTTTTGGCGGTGGCGATAACTGAAATATCCGCTTTGGTGGTAATGCTGTAACGGACATTGCCTTGTGTTACATCGGCATACAGATTATTCACGATGATTTGCAGATCAACTGCACCGGCAGGTCCGATCATATAACCGCGCGCGGTCATCTGTTTTTCCAGGGTTTCCTGCAGCAGGAAACGCAGATCGCGTGAAGGCGTAAGCGTCACCAACCGGCCATCGCGATTGACTTTGGCCAGGGCCTGATCGCTGCGTCTGTCGGCACCATTGATGCTGACAGTGGTAGCCATCAGGCCAGGATCGCGCTGAGGCAACTGAATTTTCGGCGAAACATCAAGCGTATTGCTGTTACTCGCACAGCCAGCCAGCACAAATACGGCCAGCAGAGGGAAGATAATTTTTTTTAACATGCTTTTTTCTCGATTGTGTGAAAAGTATTGCTGGCAAAACAGCGGCCATCATATCATTGCCTGCTAGCAGAAGAACCCCTGCAGCGCGTAAATTCATTGCGTTGCCATCGGCGGTTTGACATCAATACCATTGCTATGTTGCAACGGATTCACTCACTTTTCACCGTGCACAGATAAAATGTGTTACATGTAGTCAGTTTCATCTGAAAACGACTACGATTTAAAGGGGATAGAGCGTTAATCGTCTGCATCTTAGGAGTCCTGATATGGTCCGTGAAGAAATAGAAGATAAGCTACGTACGGCGTTTTCTCCGGTGTATCTTGAGGTGCAAGACGAAAGCTATCGTCACAACGTACCTGCGGGGGCGGAAAGTCATTTTAAAGTGGTTATCGTTAGCGAGAGCTTTAACGACCATCGCCTGCTTTCCCGGCACCGTGCTATTTACGCCGTACTGGCTGAAGAACTGGCAGGCAGCGTGCACGCGCTGGCGCTACACAGTTATACGCTGAAAGAGTGGGCTACATTGCAGGATACGGTGCCCGCATCGCCAGGCTGTCGCGGTGCCGGCATTCTGTCATAGCATGAGCTGAACGCGGTAACGCAAGAACATTGTCATCACCCTGGCCACCTGTTTTTGAGGTGGCCTTTTGATGATTACGCGCAAAAACACTGGCCGGCAGTGAAATATTACGTTTTGATGACAAAAATGTAAGAAGTTACGGGGTTCGAGTCATCGTGTAGCCTCGACTCGTCATGATGTTGTCGCTATAATGCTGCGTCTATTTTTCCGCTATGTCTTCGGGACGCTTTTGTTAACAGGGAATGTGGTTCTGGCATCAGAAGCCGTCCCGGTTGTTAGATTCATCTTGTGAATAAAGGCAGGGTGCGTCTGAAGTTGACCGAGCACGTGATTTTTTGAGGTAATAAGATGCAAGTTTCAGTAGAAACAACTCAGGGCCTTGGCCGTCGCGTAACGATTACCGTTGATAAAGATGTGATCGAAAACGCGGTGAAAAATGAGCTGGTCAGCGTAGCTAAGAAAGTACGTATCGACGGTTTCCGTAAAGGTAAAGTACCGATGACCGTTGTGGCGCAGCGTTACGGTGCTTCCGTTCGCCAGGACGTTCTGGGCGATCTGATGCAGCGCAACTTTGTTGATGCAATCATCAAAGAAAAAATTAATCCGGCTGGCGCGCCTCAGTATGTGCCAGGCGAGTATAAAATCGGTGAAGACTTTACTTTCTCTGCCGAGTTTGAAGTCTACCCGGAAGTTGAGCTGCAGGGTCTGGAAGCCATCGAAGTTGAAAAACCGGTTGTTGAAGTCACCGAAGCTGACGTTGACACCATGCTGGACACGCTGCGCAAGCAGCAGGCCACCTGGAAAGAAACCGATGCAGCAGCGACTGCCGAAGACCGCGCTACCATCGACTTCACCGGCTCCGTAGACGGTGAAGAGTTCGAAGGCGGCAAAGCGTCCGACTTCGTGCTGGCTATGGGCCAGGGTCGCATGATCCCAGGCTTTGAAGAAGGTGTTGTTGGTCGCAAAGCCGGTGAAACATTCACCATCGACGTCAGCTTCCCGGAAGACTACCACGCTGAAAACCTGAAAGGGAAAGCAGCCAAGTTCGACATCGTGCTGAAGAAAGTTGAAGAACGCGAACTGCCAGAGCTTACTGAAGAGTTCATCAAGCGTTTCGGCGTGGAAGCGGGTTCTCTGGATGGTCTGCGTGCAGAAGTTCGTAAGAACATGCAGCGTGAACTGAAAGGCGCTGTACGTAACCGCGTGAAGACGCAGGCAATCGATGGGCTGGTTAAAGCTAACGACATCGACGTTCCAGCGGCTCTGGTTGACGGTGAAATCGATGTTCTCAAACGTCAGGCAGCTCAGCGCTTCGGTGGTGATGAGAAACAGGCTCTTGAACTGCCTCGTGAGCTGTTCGAAGAGCAGGCGAAACGCCGTGTCGTGGTTGGCTTGCTGCTGGGTGAAGTGATTCGTACCCACGAGCTGAAAGCTGACGAAGATCGTGTTAAAGCGCTGATCGAAGAGATGGCTTCCGCCTACGAAGATCCGTCAGAAGTGATCGAGTTCTACAGCAAAAACGCCGAGCTGATGAACAATATGCGTAACGTTGCGCTGGAAGAGCAGGCTGTTGAAGCCGTGCTGGAAAAAGCGAAAGTGACTGAAAAAGCAACAAAATTCCAGGAACTCATGAACCAGACCGCCACGGCCTGATTTAAAACTTTCTGGTGATGACAAAAGCCCGCAACTACCTGGTTGCGGGCTTTTGCTTTTCTATAGCATGGCAAGTGAGAACATTTGACAGTTAATTGCTCATTTACTCCGCAAATTATCCGTTAAGCTACTTTTCCTGGTTAGCAGTTGATAAAAACGTTGTTATGCTTGAAATAGCAGGGGAAGATCCCCAAATGGTTACAATAGAAGTCATCAGGCCCGATCGTTGTCCGGATGACATCGGGTAGTCAGGCCTGGAATCGTAGTGTTCCTGATCGCTCTCAAGTAGAATCGCTACAGAGTGTGCCTAATGAAATATATCCAGGAGATGGTAATGTCATACAGTGGCGAACGTGAATTAACTGCACCTCATATGGCCTTGGTGCCAATGGTGGTCGAACAAACCTCTCGCGGAGAGCGTTCGTACGACATCTACTCGCGCCTGCTCAAAGAGCGCATTATTTTTTTGACAGGTCAGGTAGAAGACCACATGGCCAACCTGATCGTCGCGCAGATGCTGTTCCTGGAAGCGGAGAATCCAGAAAAAGATATTCATCTTTATATCAACTCCCCCGGCGGCGTGATTACTGCAGGAATGTCGATTTACGATACCATGCAGTTCATTAAGCCTGATGTCAGCACCATCTGTATGGGGCAGGCTTGTTCAATGGGCGCTTTTCTGTTGACTGCGGGCGCGAAAGGAAAGCGCTACTGTCTGCCCAATTCGCGCGTCATGATCCACCAGCCGCTGGGCGGTTTCCAGGGGCAAGCGTCAGATATCGATATTCATGCGCGTGAAATTATAAAAACGAAGCAGATGATGAACGAGCTGATGGCAAAACATACCGGGCAGACGATTGAAACCATCGAGCGTGATACCAATCGCGATCGCTTCCTGTCGGCCAGTGAGTCTGTCGAGTATGGATTAGTGGATTCTGTATTATCCCAACGTAGTTGATTATGCAAGTTGTGACAGATAGCCGTTGCCTGCACAGGTGACGGCCTGCTTAATTCCCCCGGGGGAAGATAAGCGCGATAATGAGAGGGAAGTAAATGACCGATAAACGCAAAGACGGTTCAGGGAAGCTGCTGTACTGCTCTTTTTGCGGCAAAAGCCAGCANGAAGTGCGTAAGCTGATTGCCGGCCCGTCAGTATACGTCTGCGATGAATGTGTAGACTTATGTAACGACATCATCCGTGAAGAGATTAAAGAAGTTGCGCCGCACCGCGAGCGCAGCTCACTGCCCACGCCGCATGAAATCCGCCACCATCTTGATGATTACGTCATCGGNCAGGAGCGGGCCAAAAAGGTGCTGTCGGTGGCGGTGTATAATCATTACAAACGTCTGCGTAACGGCGACACCAGCAACGGNATCGAGCTGGGCAAAAGCAATATTTTGCTGATTGGCCCAACGGGTAGCGGTAAAACCCTGCTGGCCGAAACGATGGCACGCCTGCTGGACGTACCGTTCACCATGGCGGATGCCACCACGCTGACCGAAGCGGGCTACGTGGGTGAAGATGTGGAAAACATCATTCAGAAGCTGCTGCAGAAGTGCGATTACGACGTGCAAAAGGCTCAGCGCGGCATCGTGTACATTGACGAAATCGACAAGATTTCGCGCAAATCGGACAACCCGTCAATAACGCGTGACGTGTCGGGTGAGGGCGTGCAGCAGGCGCTGCTGAAGCTGATTGAAGGGACGGTGGCAGCGGTTCCGCCACAGGGCGGGCGCAAGCATCCGCAGCAGGAGTTTCTGCAGGTGGACACCTCGAAGATCCTGTTTATCTGCGGCGGTGCGTTTGCCGGGCTGGATAAGGTGGTTTCACAGCGCGTGGACAGTGGCAGCGGCATCGGCTTTGGCGCGTCGGTGAAANGCAAGTCAGAAAAGGCGACAGAAGGCGAGCTGCTGGCGCAGGTCGAGCCTGAGGANCTGATTAAATTCGGTCTGATCCCTGAATTCATCGGTCGTCTGCCGGTGGTGGCGACGCTGACCGAGCTGAGCGAGGAAGCGCTGATCCAGATCCTGCGCGAGCCGAAAAATGCGCTGACCAAGCAGTATCAGGCGCTGTTTAATCTGGAAGGGGTGGAGCTGGAGTTCCGTGAAGAAGCGCTGAAAGCCATTGCCAACAAGGCGATGCTGCGCAAAACCGGTGCGCGCGGGCTACGCTCCATCGTGGAGGGCGCACTGCTGGACACCATGTACGATCTGCCGTCGGTGGATGACGTGGAAAAAGTGGTCATCGACGAGTCGGTCATCTCCGGCGAAAGCCAGCCGCTGCTGATTTATAGCAAGGGAGATACCCAGCAGGCATCTGGGGAGTAATCCATATGTTGTTCAAATAAAAACGGCCCGCAGTAACAGAAGCGGGCCGTCTTTATTTCTGACTGGCGAGTATCAGGCTTTTAGCTCGTTCCAATGACTGATGACGTGGGTAGCAATACCGTAGTCAATAGCCTGTTCCGGGCTCATCCAGTAGTTACTGTCTGTGTCCTTTTCCACCTTCTCCAGTGGCTGCCCCGTGGCTTTACTGATCAACTGATTGATACGTTCACGCGCGCGCAGCAGTTCTTTCGCTTCAATCTCAATATCTGAAACCTTGCCACGAACGCCGCCCAGCGGCTGGTGGATCATAAAGCGGGTATTAGGCAGCGTGTAACGATTTTCTTTATCTGCCGCCAGGAAAATAGTGATACCGGCGCTGGCTACCCAACCGGTGCCGATAACCAGCACTTTCGGCTTCACAAATTTGATCATGTCGTGGATAGTATCACCGGCTTCAACATGCCCCCCCTGGCTGTTGATAAACAGCTTGATCGGCTCGTCGCCCATCTCCTGCAGGATCAGCAACTGAGCGGTAACCTTCTCGGCAAGTGCCTGGTTAATCTCACCTGAAATGATAACGGAGCGTGACTGCAGGAGTTTATTCACTGCCAGCGCTGAGTTCTTCTCTTCCTGGCCGTTTTCTTCTTTTTTCTCTGGCTCTTCAGACATGCTTACACTCCATCGGATAAATTTAAGTGACCAGAGTTTAGCATAATCCAGTTAGCAGCTAAATAAACCCTGACTTCTTCACTTCTTTATCTTTTAAAACAGAACGTTAAATGACCTTTCGACGAAGTTTTTCTCCTTAAGCCTGATTCAGCCCTGGTACAGGCTAAATAAGCTTTCTTCATCCTGTACAAAGTGGAATGTGGCGCTGTTCTCCCTGCTTATCAGCAAAATGGGCTATATTAATGTTTAACAATGGTGTGAATTGCGACAGATCACTTCGGGTCTGTTGTGTACCAGCTATGAGGCTAACTGATGACAGAGAAGCGCAAAGACGGTTCAGGGAAGCTGCTGTACTGCTCTTTTTGCGGCAAAAGCCAGCANGAAGTGCGTAAGCTGATTGCCGGCCCGTCAGTATACATCTGCGATGAATGCGTAGACTTATGTAACGACATCATCCGTGAAGAGATTAAAGAAGTTGCGCCGCACCGCGAGCGCAGCTCACTGCCCACGCCGCATGAAATCCGCCACCATCTTGATGATTACGTCATCGGNCAGGAGCGGGCCAAAAAGGTGCTGTCGGTGGCGGTGTATAATCATTACAAACGTCTGCGTAACGGCGACACCAGCAACGGNATCGAGCTGGGCAAAAGCAATATTTTGCTGATTGGCCCAACGGGTAGCGGTAAAACCCTGCTGGCCGAAACGATGGCACGCCTGCTGGACGTACCGTTCACCATGGCGGATGCCACCACGCTGACCGAAGCGGGCTACGTGGGTGAAGATGTGGAAAACATCATTCAGAAGCTGCTGCAGAAGTGCGATTACGACGTGCAAAAGGCTCAGCGCGGCATCGTGTACATTGACGAAATCGACAAGATTTCGCGCAAATCGGACAACCCGTCAATAACGCGTGACGTGTCGGGTGAGGGCGTGCAGCAGGCGCTGCTGAAGCTGATTGAAGGGACGGTGGCAGCGGTTCCGCCACAGGGCGGGCGCAAGCATCCGCAGCAGGAGTTTCTGCAGGTGGACACCTCGAAGATCCTGTTTATCTGCGGCGGTGCGTTTGCCGGGCTGGATAAGGTGGTTTCACAGCGCGTGGACAGTGGCAGCGGCATCGGCTTTGGCGCGTCGGTGAAANGNCAAGTCAGAAAAGGCGACAGAAGGCGAGCTGCTGGCGCAGGTCGAGCCTGAGGATCCTGATTAAATTCGGTCTGATCCCTGAATTCATCGGTCGTCTGCCGGTGGTGGCGACGCTGACCGAGCTGAGCGAGGAAGCGCTGATCCAGATCCTGCGCGAGCCGAAAAATGCGCTGACCAAGCAGTATCAGGCGCTGTTTAATCTGGAAGGGGTGGAGCTGGAGTTCCGTGAAGAAGCGCTGAAAGCCATTGCCAACAAGGCGATGCTGCGCAAAACCGGTGCGCGCGGGCTACGCTCCATCGTGGAGGGCGCACTGCTGGACACCATGTACGATCTGCCGTCGGTGGATGACGTGGAAAAAGTGGTCATCGACGAGTCGGTCATCTCCGGCGAAAGCCAGCCGCTGCTGATTTATGGTAAAGCGGACGTTCAGCAGGTGTCTGGTGAATAAATAACCAAATTAATCCAGTGAGTTATGGCCAGGGGGGGAAATGTCCCCCCCTTTTACTTTTCTCGTAACCCAACATTGAATCTATTCCGTTCATCCCCATATACTCAGATACCTGTGGGTTAAACTGCACCTTTTTTAATGATGCGGTTCCCCTTACCCTGGCGGAAATTAAACTAAAGAGAGAGCTCTATGAATCCTGAGCGTTCTGAACGCATTGAAATCCCTGTGTTACCGTTGCGTGACGTAGTGGTTTATCCGCACATGGTCATTCCGTTGTTTGTTGGTCGTGAAAAATCAATTCGCTGCCTTGAAGCCGCCATGGATCATGATAAAAAGATCATGCTGGTCGCTCAGAAAGAAGCTTCAACGGATGAACCTGGTATTAACGATCTCTTCTCGGTCGGAACCGTTGCCTCTATTTTGCAGATGCTAAAGCTGCCGGATGGCACAGTAAAAGTGCTGGTGGAAGGGTTACAGCGTGCACATATCACCACCCTATCCGACAATGGCGACCACTTTACGGCTAAAGCCGAGTATCTGACGTCCCCGGAAATTGAAGAGCGCGAGCAGGAAGTGCTGGTGCGTACGGCGATTAATCAGTTTGAAGGCTATATCAAACTGAACAAAAAGATCCCGCCAGAAGTGCTCACTTCCCTCAACAGCATTGATGACGCTGCGCGTCTTGCTGATACCGTTGCCGCTCATATGCCGTTAAAGCTGGCGGATAAACAGTCAGTACTGGAAATGTCAGACGTGGATGAACGTCTGGAATATCTGATGGCGATGATGGAATCGGAAATCGACCTGTTACAGGTTGAGAAACGCATCCGCAATCGCGTTAAAAAGCAGATGGAAAAAAGCCAGCGTGAGTACTACCTGAATGAGCAAATGAAGGCGATTCAGAAAGAACTGGGCGAGATGGACGATGCGCCGGACGAAAACGAAGCGCTGAAACGCAAAATCGATGCGGCCAGAATGCCGAAAGAAGCGCGTGAAAAAACCGAAGCTGAACTGCAGAAACTGAAAATGATGTCACCGATGTCTGCTGAAGCAACGGTCGTTCGTGGCTACATCGACTGGATGGTACAGGTGCCGTGGAATGCGCGTAGCAAGGTGAAAAAAGACCTGCAGAAAGCGCAGGAAACGCTGGATACTGACCACTTCGGCCTGGAACGCGTTAAAGACCGTATTCTTGAATATTTAGCCGTGCAGAGCCGCGTTAGCAAAATCAAAGGCCCGATCCTCTGCCTGGTAGGGCCTCCGGGCGTGGGTAAAACCTCACTGGGGCAGTCTATCGCTAAAGCTACCGGGCGCAAATATGTGCGTATGGCGCTGGGGGGGGTGCGTGATGAAGCTGAAATTCGCGGTCACCGTCGCACCTATATTGGTTCGATGCCGGGCAAACTGATCCAGAAAATGGCGAAAGTTGGGGTCAAAAACCCGCTGTTCCTGCTGGATGAAATAGACAAAATGTCATCCGATATGCGTGGCGATCCAGCCTCTGCACTGCTGGAAGTGCTCGACCCGGAACAGAACATTGCCTTCAACGACCACTATCTGGAAGTGGATTACGATCTTTCCGACGTGATGTTTGTTGCAACATCTAATTCGATGAACATTCCGGCTCCGCTGCTGGATCGTATGGAAGTGATCCGCCTGTCCGGTTATACCGAAGACGAAAAACTCAATATCGCTAAAAAGCACCTGCTGTCGAAGCAGATTGAGCGTAATGCTCTGAAAGAACATGAGCTGACCGTCGACGATAGCGCCATTGTTGGCATTATTCGTTACTATACACGTGAAGCGGGCGTGCGTAGCCTGGAGCGCGAACTCTCCAAGCTGTGCCGCAAGGCGGTAAAAACCTTGCTAATGGACAAGTCCGTTAAGCACATCGAAATTAATGCTGACAACCTGAAAGACTATCTCGGCGTGCAGCGCTATGACTACGGCCGTGCCGACAGCGAAAACCGCGTTGGTCAGGTTACCGGCCTGGCATGGACTGAAGTCGGTGGCGATCTGTTAACCATCGAAACGGCCTGCGTTCCGGGTAAGGGAAAACTGACCTACACCGGTTCGTTGGGCGAAGTGATGCAGGAATCGATTCAGGCTGCGTTGACAGTGGTTCGCGCACGGGCGGAAAAGTTGGGTATCAACGGTGACTTCTACGAGAAACGCGACATCCATGTGCATGTGCCTGAAGGGGCAACACCCAAGGATGGCCCAAGTGCGGGTATTGCCATGTGTACTGCGCTGGTTTCTTGTCTTACCGGTAATCCGGTACGCGCTGATGTTGCCATGACCGGTGAGATCACGCTGCGTGGTCAGGTTCTGCCAATTGGTGGGCTTAAAGAGAAACTGTTGGCCGCTCACCGTGGCGGAATTAAAACGGTGTTGATCCCGGATGAAAACAAGCGCGATCTGGAGGAGATCCCGGAAAACGTTATTGCCGATTTGGATATTCATCCGGTGAAGCGCATTGAAGAGGTGTTAACCCTGGCCCTGCAGAACGCGCCTTATGGTATGCAGGTTGCCACGGCAAAATAGTGATTTAAGGCAAACTCACTATAAAACTAAGGTTGGTAAGTGAATTGGTGCTTGCCAGCCTTTTTAGCTGTGGTTAAGTTATGGCTCTGTCAGAGCAAGGATTGCCAGGGCTGTACAGCCCAAAAATAACTGCATGCTCGCATTTGGCGAAGCCCGCACAGGGTACAAATAACACAATAGGGGATGAGTGAGTGAATAAGTCACAGTTAATCGAAAAAATTGCTGCAGATGCCGATGTTTCTAAAGCCTCAGTGGGACGTATACTGGAAGCTTTTATTGACACAGTAACTAAATCACTACAGGTTGGCGAAGAAGTGGCACTGCTTAATTTCGGCACCTTTTCGGTACGCGAACGCGCTGAACGCCCTGGCCGTAACCCGCAAACCGGTAAAGAGATCACTATCGCAGCGAGAAAAGTGGCAGGTTTCCGTGCCGGTAAAGAATTGAGAGAAGCCGTTAAATAAGCGCGTTGAGGCATCGCAGCAGCAAATTTCTGCGGTGGATTGAGGATCGCCAATGCGTTCTCATGTAACATACGGGCACATCAGCAAATTGATGTGCTTTTTTTTTATGTTTCATTGACAAACGCCGGGGGCGGTTGTCTTACCGGCTAAGCACGTCCTGGTCAACGCGGGACGACAGCGCAAGGTTTACATTCATACTACAGCGGAGTGTTGTCACACCATGATGGACAATTTACGCGCGGCGTCGAACCATGTCGTGCTCAAAGTTATACTGGGCCTGATCATCCTGTCCTTTATCCTTACCGGGGTAGGCGGATACCTGACCGGCGGAAGCGGGGATTATGCCGCTAAAGTCAATGGGCAAGAGATCGGCCGGGCGCAGCTTGAACGTGCCTTTAGCAGCGAGCGTGCTCGCCAGCAGCAAATGCTGGGAGAACAATTTTCCGTGCTGGCGGGTAACGAAGGCTATATGCAGCAGATGCGTCAGCAGGCCCTCTCCCAACTGATTGATGAAATGCTGCTCACGCAGTATGCAAAAGAAATTGGCCTGGCTATCGGCGACGACCAAATCAAACAGGCGATCTTCACACAGCCAGCTTTTCAGACAGACGGGAAATTTGATAACGCTAAATACCTGAGCATTATCAATAATATGGGATTCACTGCCGATCAGTATGCAGAAGCTTTGCGTAAGCAGCTTACCACCCAGCAGCTAATTGGGTCCGTGACAGGAACTGACTTTGTTCTTGGCAATGAAACGGATTCACTGGCGGCGCTGGTGGCACAACAGCGTTTGGTGCGTGAAGTGACGATTAACGTTAACGCCCTGGCCGCTAAGCAGAACGTGACTCAGGAAGAGATCGCCAACTACTACCAGCAGCATCAGAGCAGCCTGATGTCTCCTGAGCAGTTCCGCGTCAGCTACATTAAAATGGATGCGTCGGCGATGCTGCAGCCGGTGAGTGAAAGTGATATCCAAAGCTGGTATCAACAGCACCAGGATGATTACACTCAGCCACAGCGCAACCGCTACAGCATTATCCAGACGAAAACCGAAGCCGAGGCACGGTCGGTTCTGGATGCTCTGAATAAAGGGGGGAGCTTTGCTAAGTTGGCGAAAGAGAAATCCGCCGATCCTATTTCTGCCCGCAACGGCGGCGATATGGGCTGGCTGGAGCCAGAGACCACGCCAGACGAGCTGAAAAATGCCGCTTTGAAAGAGAAAGGCCAGCTATCGGATGTGATTACCTCGTCAGTCGGTTTTATCGTTGCGCGCCTGGATGACACTCAGCCGGAAAAAGTCAAAGCGTTAAGCGAAGTGCACGATGAGATTGCCCGCAAACTGAAACAGGAAAAGGCGGTTGTTGCTTTCTATAAACTGCAACAGAAAGTCAGCGATGCAGCCAGTAATGACAACGAGTCACTGGCGAGCGCCGAACAGGTTGCCGGTGTGAAAGCCGTTGATACCGATTGGTTTGATCGTGACAATCTGCCAGCCGAGCTGAAGTTTAAAGCGGTGCAGGACGCTATCTTTAACGGTGCTCTGTTAGGTGAAAACGGTGCGCCGGGCAGCAACTCCGAGGTGATTACCGTGGATGGCGATCGTGCGTTCGTTCTGCGTATTCGCGAACACAAACCGGAAGCGGTAAAAGCGTTAAAAGACGTGGCTGCACAAATTACCGATACGCTGAAACAGCAAAAAGGGTTGCAGCAGGCAAAAGCTCAGGCAGACAAACTGTTGGCTGAACTGAAAGCCGGTAAGGGTGACGACGCGCTGAAAGCAGCCAATCTCAGATTTGCCGCTCAGCAGACGCTCATGCGTACCGGACAGGATGCGTTAACCCAGGCTGCATTCTCACTGCCACTGCCACCACAAGGTAAGCCGTCCTACGGCATCAGTGAAGATGCTCAGGGTAATGTGGTGCTGATTGCGCTCGACAAAGTGCAAAAAGGCGAGATGCCTGAAGCGCAAAAACAGGCGTTGGTGCAGGGCATCACCCAGAATAACGCCCAGCTTGCCTTTGCAGCCATGCTTAGCAATCTGCGTAAGGAAGCGAAAATCAAATACGGAGCTATGGCTCAGGCGCAATAAGCCTCGTAAATTTTCTGCAACAGATTGCAACATTCAAGGCCGCTTATGCGGCCTTTTCCATTTCTGAAACAGGCCGTTTGCCGCGCTGCCACTTCGGGCGTAGAGTTGCCGTGCTGTCAAACACATGGAGGAAAAACAGCATGATGAATCATCGATTACAGGCGATCACCTTTGCCCTTGCTATCGGGCTGACGATGCCTTCTTTAGCCGCTACCAGCGCGCCAGATGAGCTTAGTAGCGGGGGAAAAACGTTGGCCGAAGAAAGGGGCGCCGCCGGGGCGCAGGTCAGTATTAATAGCGCCAGCGCGCAGGAGCTGGCGGCGGCGATGAGCGGCGTCGGTCTGAAAAAAGCAGAATCTATAGTCAGCTACCGCGAGAAATACGGTCCTTTTACTGGGGTAGATCAATTGAAGGAGGTTCCCGGTCTCGGCAACACGTTGGTGGAGAGAAATCTGGCGCGCCTCAAACTGTGATCCCTATCCTGAGTCGGCCATTTGCTCTGTAAACCGGATTGCTAACTGCTAATCTCTGAAAGGTCATACCCGTTTTTGTGGCCTTTCAGCGCGGAGAACATGGTTATGCGAACCGTTATAAAAGTACGTGGCTACCATCTTGACGTCTTCCAGCATGTCAATAACGCGCGTTATCTGGAGTTTCTTGAGGAAGCCCGTTGGGCATGGTTGGAAGAAGGAGGATCCTTTCACTGGATGAGCAAAAGGGGCCTGGCGCTGGTCGTCGTTAATATTAATATCAACTATCGCCGCCCGGCAATGATGGGCGACGTGCTGGATGTTGACTGTCAGCTGGTGAAGCTTGGTGGCAAAAGCGGCATCGTTGCACAGCGGGTTTCATTGCAGCCGGACGGAATTGAGATCGCAGATGCCATGTTGACCTTTGTCTGCGTCGATACCAAAACGCAGAGAGCACAGCCGCTGGAAGGGGAGTTGAAAGCACATTTGGCCGGCTTAGCCCCGGGGAGCTGATCAATACCCGCCCCGGGCCGTTACACCAGACCGGTTTTGCGCTTTAACTCCAGCGTGATCGCAGCAGGATTTTGCTGATATTCGCTCAATCCACGGGCGCGCAGATGGCAGGCGGCACAATCGCCACAGCCGTCGCCGATAATACCGTTATAGCAGGTTAGCGTCTGATGACGTATCAGCGGCAGCTGCTGCCAGTAGTCGGCCAGCGCCCAAGTCTCTGCTTTATTCAGCCACATTAGCGGAGTTTCGATGCGCAGTTCACGAGCCATACCGAGGTTAATCGCCTGGTTCAGCGCTTTAACAAATTCATCGCGGCAGTCAGGGTAACCGGAGAAGTCAGTTTCACAGGCACCGGTAACGATCGCTTCTGCTTCAATCTGATAAGCATAAATTGAGGCGAAGGTGAAAAACACGATGTTGCGGCCAGGGACAAAGGTGCTGGGCAGGCCACTGGCTGCGGGATTATAAGCCGGAACTGGTATGTTATCACGCGTCAGGCTGCTGACGGCCAGTTCGTTAAGCATGGTGACATCGAGCACTTTGTGCGCCCGAACACCCAACGACGTTGACAGCTGTTGGGCAACTTCTATTTCAGCGCGGTGGCGCTGGCCGTAGTCAAAGGTGACGCAGTGCACCTCGTCATACTGTTGTAAGGCCTGAATCAAACAGGTTGTGGAGTCCTGCCCACCGCTAAATACAACCACTGCACGCTTCATATTTTGTTTCCCCGATTATCTCACGGGGCTATGGTAATGCCTGGCGGCAAATAAAGGTATCCCCGGTCTTAGTGTTGCTTAACGATTACTGGCCCGTTCCGCTCTGGCTATAGCAGGTTGGCAAGCTCCACGATATAGCGTCAGCATAATTCCCAGCAGGAATGGCAGTAACAGGATCAGCGACTGGAGGCTGATGCTAACGCCGTTCAATTTGCTTTCCAGCGTCACGGCAATTAGAGGAAACACCAGAAATACCAGCGATGCCTGGAAGGGTTTGGCCGTTTGCTGCAGCGCAAAGTAGGCCAGAATACCACCCACCCCGGCGATCACCCCAAGATAAGCTATCGCCAGCAGCGCCTGTGGCGTAAAAGCCTGGTAATCAGGTGATTCACTGAGGCCGACAAGCGTCAGAAGTATCCCGGCACCCATGCAGGGTAGCGCGTTGTAGCTCAGTACCGAGATACCCGCACAGCGTTTTTTGCACTGTACATACATGACTGCATGGATTAGCACTGCCGCGACCAGTGCCAGAATTCCCAGCAGCTGACTTTCTGCGCTGGACTGCGTTTCATGCCACAGTATGGTGCCCAGTGCGCCGGTACTGATGCCAAGGCCAAGCAGCTGTTGCAACGTTGTTTTTTCTCGTAAAAATAACAGTGATGCCGCAAGAACGGCCGCAGGCATTGTGGCAAAAATAATGGCGGCCAGGCTGGAGGAGGTATAGCGTTCGCCGTAAATCATCAGGGTGAACGGGATTGCAAAATAGAAAAGCGTGACGCACAGCTGGAAGCCGCGTTGACCAGCGGGGAATAGCAGAGGGGCTTTTTTATAACGTGCCAACAATAACAGCAGCGGCGCGGCACAAAGAAAGCGCAGCCCGGTAGCGAAAATTGGCGGCACGCTGGCCACGGCAATTTTCATCGCCATCCAGGTGGTTCCCCAGGTAAGGGAAACGGCAGTGAATAGTCCAATGATCAAAATGTTACGATAAATTTTGTTGTTCATCCCGGTCATCCCTGAATGTAAAAGAGGAAAGCAGCAGATTAACGAAATGCCGGGAGAAAAGGTTGCTATAATATTGCTGCTTTTATCATATTAGGGAGAAAATTTTGCTACAAACAGCGCTGGATAAAAAAGACCGTATGCTTTTGAACCTGCTTCAGCAGGATTGTACCTTGTCACTGCAGGTGCTGGCGGATGCCGTAAACCTGACAACAACGCCGTGTTGGAAGCGCTTGAAAAGGCTGGAGGATGAGGGCTATATTCGCGGCCGGGTAGCGCTGTTGAATGGTGAAAAGCTCGGTCTGGATCTCACGGCCTTTGTGTTAATCAAAACTCGTCAGCACAGCAGTGACTGGTACCATCAGTTTGTCAGTGTGGTCCAGGCGATGCCGGAAGTGATGGGTTTTTATCGCATGGCGGGAGAATATGATTATTTGTTGCGGGTACAGGTAACCGATATGAAAAGCTATGATGGCTTCTATAAAACGCTGGTAAACAGCGTTCCCGGCTTACTTGATGTGACCTCGAGCTTTGCCATGGAAGAGATAAAATACACTACCGCTTTACCGGTTGGCCCCTGACAGGGACTGCCGCTAACTTAATCCGGCCAATAATCAGGATGTTCAATTGCGACTTTTTAGCCAACTGAGCTGGTTTTTCTTGCGAGAATGGCGCCGATATCTCGGTGCGGTGCTGCTGCTGATTGTCATTGCTGTACTTCAGCTATTGCCACCTTATGTTGTAGGCAAAATCGTTGACGGCGTCAGCCATGGGGTCATGAGCACCGGGCAGCTGATAATGTGGATTGGCGCAATGATAATCACCGCGATAATCGTCTATTTACTGCGCTATGTCTGGCGCATACTGCTATTTGGTGCCTCTTACCATTTGGCGGTTGAACTGCGTGAAGATTTTTACCGCCAGCTAAGCCGTCAGCACCCTGAATTTTATTTGCGGCACCGCACTGGCGATCTGATTGCCAGAGCCACCAATGACGTTGACCGGGTCGTCTTTGCAGCCGGAGAAGGCGTCCTGACGCTGGTGGACTCACTGGTAATGGGCATGGTGGTGCTGGTGGTGATGAGCAGCCAAATTAGCTGGCAGCTCTCCCTGCTGGCCCTGCTGCCGATGCCGATCATGGCGATGGTGATCAAACATTACGGCGACCAGCTACATCATCGTTTTAAAAGCGCACAGGCCGCCTTCTCCTCATTAAACGATCAAACCCAGGAAAGTCTGAGCAGTATCCGCATGATCAAGGCATTTGGTTTAGAGAACCATCAGTCGGGCCAGTTCGCAGCCATTGCTCAGGATACCGGGGAAAAAAACCTGCGTGTGGCGCGCATTGATGCACGTTTCGATCCCACCATCTACATCGCCATCGCTCTGTCAAACCTGTTGGCTGTCGGTGGGGGGAGTTGGATGGTCTGGCATGGTTCGATGACGCTTGGGCAGCTAACCAGTTTTGTTATGTATCTCGGTTTGATGATCTGGCCAATGCTGGCGCTGGCGTGGATGCTGAATATTGTTGAACGCGGTAGCGCCGCCTGGAGCCGTATCCGCTCGCTGCTGTCCGAAGCGCCGGTGGTCGCCGATGGTAATAAGTCGCTGCCGGAAGGGCGTGGGATGCTGCAAATTGCTATCCGGGAGTTTTGTTATCCTGGCGTGCAGCAGCCTGTGCTACGTAACCTCAATGTGAATATCAAACCCGGGCAAATGCTGGGGCTGTGTGGCTCCACCGGCTCGGGCAAAAGTACGCTACTCAGCCTGATCCAGCGCCATTTTGATATTGAACAGGGGGGCATTCGTTTTCATGCAATCCCACTGCCACAGTTGCGTCTTGACGCCTGGCGCAGCAGGTTGGCGGTAGTCAGCCAAACCCCGTTCCTGTTCTCTGACAGCGTGGCAAAAAATATTGCCTTAGGTCGTCCTGCTGCCACGCAGAGCGAGATTGAGCATGCGGCGCAACTGGCCAACGTGCACGAGGATATACTGCGCTTGCCGCAAGGGTACGAGACGGAGGTAGGCGAACGCGGGGTGATGCTTTCCGGCGGGCAAAAACAGCGTATTTCCATCGCGCGTGCGCTGCTGCTGAATACTGAAATTCTGCTGCTGGATGATGCCCTGTCTGCGGTGGACGCTCGTACTGAACACCAAATTCTGCAAAATTTGCGGCGCTGGGGAGAAGGGCGCACGGTGATCATCAGCGCACATCGTCTATCTGCATTGGCCGAGGCCAGTGAAATTCTGGTATTGCAGTATGGTGCCGTTGCCCAGCGTGGTGATCATGAACAGCTGCTCGCCATGGAAGGCTGGTATCGTGAAATGTATCGCTATCAGCAGCTGGAAGCGGCGTTAGATGAAGATGACATCGTACAGGGAGTGACACATGGCTAATACTACTCGGCTATGGCCGACGATCAAGCGGCTGCTTTCCTACGGTGCACCCTGGCGGAAATCCCTTGGCCTGGCCGTATTAATGTTGTGGATTGCCGCAGCGGCAGAAGTGCTTGGACCGGTGCTGATCGGTTATTTTATTGACCAGTTGGTGGCGAAACACCGTATGCCTTTTGGGCTGGCGGCAGGGCTGGTAACCAGCTACCTGTTGCTACAGCTGCTGGCCGCTTTACTCCATTACTGGCAGGCACTGCGGTTCAACCAGGCCGCAGTTGGCGTGGTACAGCGTTTACGCACCGATGTTATGGATGCCGCTTTGCGCCAACCGTTAAGCGCATTCGATACTCAGCCGGTCGGGCAAATTATCTCGCGGGTGACCAATGATACAGAAGTGGTGCGCGATCTGTATGTCACCGTGGTGGCTACCGTACTGCGCAGTGCTGCGCTGGTCGGTGCGATGCTGGTGGCAATGTTTAGTCTGGACTGGCGCATGGCACTGGTGGCGGTGGCCATTTTTCCGGCGGTGCTGACCGTGATGCTGATCTATCAGCGTTACAGCACGCCTGTTGTGCGCCGGGTGCGCAGTTACCTGGCAGAAATCAATAATGGTTTTAACGAAGTGATTAGCGGCATGAGCGTGATCCAACAGTTTCGTCAGCAGGCCCGTTTTGGCGAACGTATGGGCGAGGCCAGCCGCTCGCACTATCTGGCGCGCATGCAGACGTTACGCCTGGATGGTTTCCTGCTGCGGCCGCTGCTCAGCCTGTTTTCCGCGCTGATACTCTGCGGGCTGATGATGCTTTATGGTTTTTCATCTGTGGGAAGCATTGAAGTCGGCGTGCTCTACGCTTTTATCAGCTATCTCGGCCGGCTCAACGAGCCTCTGATCGAACTGACCACCCAGCAATCGATGCTGCAACAGGCCGTGGTAGCCGGTGAGCGCATTTTCGAGCTGATGGATGCGCCCCGCCAGCCTTATGGTAAAGATATCCAGCCGCTCAGTAGTGGCAGCATCGACATTCGCGACCTGACGTTTGCTTATCGCGCCAGTCGCCCGGTGCTGACGGATATCAATTTGTCGGTGCCGCCGCGCCATTTTGTTGCGCTGGTAGGGCACACCGGCAGCGGTAAAAGCACGCTTGCCAGCCTGCTGATGGGCTACTACCCGTTGAGCGACGGCGAGATCCTGCTTGATAATCGACCATTGCCCTCACTCAGCCATGCCGCACTACGCAACAGCGTGGCGATGGTTCAGCAGGATCCGGTGGTATTAGCTGATACGTTCTTCGCCAATATCACTTTGGGAAGAGAGATAAGTGAGGAAGTGGTTTGGGATGTTCTGGAGAAGGTGCAGCTGGCGGCGCTTGCGCGCTCTATGCCTGAAGGTATTCATACCCGATTGGGGGAGCAGGGTAATTCTCTTTCCGTCGGGCAGAAGCAGCTGTTAGCACTGGCCCGAGTGCTGGTCTCGACGCCTGAAATACTTATCCTTGATGAAGCCACGGCAAATATCGACTCCGGTACCGAGCAGACGGTCCAGCAAGCCCTGCGTGCGGTACGTCAGCGGACTACGCTGGTCGTCATCGCCCATCGACTATCGACGATCACCGAAGCGGATACCATCCTGGTGCTGCATCGCGGACGGGTGGTTGAACGCGGCAGTCATCAGCAGCTATTGGCGGCACGCGGACGCTACTGGCAGATGTATCAGTTGCAGCTGGCTGGCGCGCAGCTTGCCGTGTCATAAGAGTCCGGAAGAGACAATCGCTGTGCTGCACCAAATTCAGGCGAGAAAATGGCCGACGGTGAGAAAAAATGCACTGACTTAATGCATGGCGCACCATGTTGGTGCGTTATTTTTTCTTCTTTTTCTGCTTCTCTCTTTTCGTTCAAATGCAGTCTCAGCCAGGTATCAGCCCGACATTGACTCATCATATGAAATCTTCAGTTATTCAACTGTGGCACAGCCTTTGCTTAATAGACAGGTGTTGCTGAGACAGCCATATTTTAATCCTGGGGGATCGTATGAAGCTGGTTACCGTGGTAATCAAACCGTTTAAACTGGAAGACGTGCGTGAAGCGCTGTCGTCTATCGGCATTCAGGGACTCACCGTCACTGAAGTTAAAGGCTTTGGCCGTCAGAAAGGGCATGCGGAGCTGTATCGCGGTGCGGAATACAGCGTGAACTTCCTGCCAAAAGTAAAAATTGACATCGCTATTGCGGAAGACCAGTTGGATGAAGTTGTGGATGTCATCAGCAAAGCGGCCTACACCGGAAAAATAGGTGACGGGAAGATTTTCGTTGCAGAGCTGCAGCGGGTCATCCGCATTCGTACCGGTGAAACTGATGAAGCAGCACTGTAATCCGGGGCTAAGAATAGAATAGATGGGATGGGATAAAATGAAAAAAATTGCTACCTTCTGCCTCGCCGGGGCCACTTTTTTACCGTCGCTGGCAATGGCTGCTGCACCCGCAGTCGCCGACAAAGCTGATAATGCTTTTATGATGATCTGTACTGCCCTGGTGCTTTTTATGACCATTCCCGGCATTGCACTATTTTATGGCGGTTTAATTCGTGCGAAAAACGTGCTGTCAATGCTGACTCAGGTTGCCATGACTTTCGCCCTGGTTTGCGTATTGTGGATGGTCTACGGTTATTCTCTGGCATTCAGCGAGGGCAACGCATTCTTTGGCAGCTTTAACTGGGCGATGCTGAAAAATATCGCGCCTGGTGCACTGATGGGGTCTTTTTATCAGTATATTCATATCGCTTTCCAGGCGTCCTTTGCTTGTATCACCGTTGGTTTAATTGTTGGCGCTATCGCTGAACGCATCCGTTTTTCTGCGGTGCTGATTTTCGTGGTTATCTGGTTGACATTTGCCTACCTGCCAATTGCTCATATGGTGTGGGCCGGCGGTTTCCTCGCTCAGGACGGTGCGCTGGACTTTGCCGGGGGGACGGTGGTTCATATTAACGCCGCCGTTGCGGGGCTGGTCGGAGCTTATCTGGTGGGTAAACGTGCCGGTTTCGGTAAAGAAGCCCTTAAACCGCATAATCTGCCGATGGTGTTTACCGGAACGGCGATCCTTTACTTTGGCTGGTTTGGCTTTAACGCCGGCTCGGCCAGCGCAGCCAATCAAATTGCGGCTCTTGCCTTCCTCAATACGGTGATCGCGACCGCTGGTGCGATGCTAAGCTGGACCTTCGGCGAATGGGCGCTACGCGGTAAGCCCTCACTGCTGGGCGTCAGCTCCGGTGCTATCGCCGGCCTGGTTGCCATAACTCCTGCTTGTGGGTACGTAGGTGTTGGTGGTGCGTTAATTATCGGAGCGATCGGCGGACTGGCCGGCCTGTGGGGGGTAACCACCTTGAAAAAATGGCTGCGTGTTGATGACCCTTGTGATGTGTTCGGCGTGCATGGCGTATGCGGGATTGTTGGTTGCATCCTGACCGGTGTCTTCGCGTCTTCTTCATTGGGTGGAGTGGGCTATGCCGAGGGGGTGACTATGGGCCATCAGGTTTGGGTACAACTGTTCAGTGTTGGTCTGACCATCGTCTGGACTGCAGTGGTCGCTTTCGTCGGCTTCAAAGTGGCGGATATGGCTGTTGGTCTGCGTGTTCCGGAAGAGCAGGAGCGCGAAGGTCTGGATGTTAACAGCCACGGCGAGAATGCTTATAACAATTAATGTTTGGCATGAAAAGCCGAAGCCAAAAGTTAAGCGGGCCATTCAAGGCCCGCTTTTTTTATGCCACCAGGGTGTTATGAGTTTTGACGTATGACGCCTTCCTGTACGGTAGAAGCCACCAGGCTGCCCTGCTGATTGTAGAACTCACCGCGCACAAAGCCTCGGGCGCCGGAGGCGGAGGTGCTTTCTACGCTGTACAGCAGCCATTCATTGAGATCGAACGGACGGTGGAACCACATCGAATGGTCGATGGTGGCAACCTGCATGCCTGGCTCCAGAAAACCCTTACCGTGTGGTTGCAGCGCGACAGGGAGAAGATTGTAATCTGAAGCATAGCCCAGCAAATATTGATGAATACGTTTGTCGGAGGGCAGGGTGCCGTTCGCGCGTATCCAACTATAGCGCACCGGCTCACTGACGTGGCCTTGCAACGGGTTATGGAATTCAACCGGGCGGATTTCGAACGGTCTCTCGGCTAAAAACTTTTTACGGGCTTTTTCAGGAATAAACTGCACCATCTGGCGGGTCATATCAGACTCGGATGGCAGTGCATCAGGCTCGGGCACCTTGGGCATCGTTTTTTGGTGCTCAAAACCACTCTCATGGCCCTGGAATGAAGCGGTCATGTAAAAGATCGGCTGACCATTTTGCACTGCCTTTACGCGGCGGGCGCTGAAGCTTTGCCCGTCACGCAAATTTTCCACATCATAGATAATGGTTTTCTGGCTGTCGCCCGGACGCAAAAAATAGCTGTGAAATGAATGGGTGACGCGATCCTGCGGCACCGTTTGTTTGGCGGCGTACAGCGCCTGGCCTACCACCTGGCCGCCGAAAACCTGTCGCAGACCAAGATTTTCACTTTGTGCGCGAAACAGACCCTCTTCCAGCTTTTCCAGATCCAGCAGGTTTAACAGATTATGCAATGCCTGACTCATACCCGGTTCCTCAATATTTTTTACTACTGCAGTTTGCGAGATCCGACCAGCCAACGTCAATAACGGGTCGTATGAGCTTTTCTAAGACGGCCTGCACATGAAAATAGCCACATACAGGAAAAAATCAGCAACTTGTGCCAGTATTAAATCCACCAAAGTAGTAAAAATTGGCCAATCAGTGGCAATGTTTTGCCGTAGCACTGAGTTAAGGAGAAATGATTAATGAAAATCTGGCAAGTATTAAGTAGCGCAGCGCTGGCCGTTGCAATTTCGGGTTGTGCCGATAAAAGCACAAATGTGCCAACTCCTACACTGGGATCTCAGGTCGCCGGGCAGTCATCGACGCTGAGAATGCCTAATGTTAGCGGTACGGTATGGATCCGTCAGAAAATCGCTCTCCCCCCCAACGCGGTACTGACGGTCACCCTCTCTGATGCCTCATTGGCTGATGCGCCGTCTAAAATTCTGGCGCAGCGGGTGGTACGCACCGAAGGAGCACAGGCACCTTTCCGCTTTGTCCTGCCATTTGAACCCGCAGATATTAAGCCAAATGCGCGCATTTTGTTGAGTGCGGCAGTGACGGTTGATGGCAAGTTGCTGTTTATTACCGATACGGTGAAGCAGGCTGTTACCAGCGGCGGCACACGGCAGGACTTGACGCTGGTTCCGGTTCCTTCAGTCGCCATACCAACTCATAGTGGAACGGCGAGTACTGTACCTTTAACGTCACCTACTCAGGTTACCCCATCATCCAGCGTGCCGGCTCCGACATCGCTCTAACGACAGCGCCCCGCAAGGGGCGTTACAGGCGTTGCCAGCGGTAGCGCTGCAGACAAATTTTACCTTCCAGAGAAACTTCTATGTCTTCGCTTAACAGCGCCTGACGCTGCCGGGCAAAATCATCTCCGGCCAATGCGATTTCCCCTTTACGATTTATCACCCGGTGCCAGGGCAGTTTGCTGCCTGCAGGCAACCGCTTCAGTACACCACCGACCTGGCGGGCGGCGCGGGGTGAACCGGCCAGCAGGGCTACGTCACCGTATGTTGTCACCGATCCAAAAGGAATGGCGGCGATGATATGCCAGATTCGTTGTGTGAAGTTGTCAGATTCCGAACTCATGATGCTCCAGGCCGGGAAAAAAGCTGCAAATTGAGCAAGAAAACAACGGTCATCAGGAGGTGGCTTGCAATTGGTAAGGGCATCATTGATAATGCTTTCGCTCTGATTATTCTGAGCACTCAATGGGGGCCCTGTTGGTTCTCCCGCAACGCTAATTTGTGAACTCGGTCAGGTCCGGAAGGAAGCAGCCGTAACAGATGACGCGTGTGCCGGGATGTAGCTGGCAGGGCCCCCACCCAATTCTGCCTTAGCCAGCTATTCGCTTTCTTAATTCTGCTTCTCAAAACCTTTTACATTTTTAACGGACAAACTTCCAGACGGCAACCGGTACTTTGTCGTACAGCTTATTCATGGTTAGTTCGGCAAGACGGTGATCGGCGGCTGAATAAAATACAGCCAGTTCATCATCAGATAATTCATACTTGTTCTTTTCAATCACGCGTTCCAGGGTGTCGATTGAACGACAACGTCTGAGGCGCATCAGGTAGTCAGTTTTCGTAAGAAGTTTGTCAGTCATTATTAAACCGTAGAAAGAGTTATGGGCTGCTAAAATGAATGGCTGGATTGAACCTGGCTCATTAGGCATTCTTTAGCAAAAATGTTAAACAATCGCTTCGCTGATTTTTGCCAGCGTTGTAAGTCATGAGTATTGACGCCATAATTGCTGAAAAGCATAAAGGTGTCGTCCAGATACTCATCAATCTGACTTATCAAATCGCAGTCTTCGATATGCTTGATTTTGTAATTCATAGTGAATGCTGCAATGTGCTCTATCAGGTCGTTAAGCTGTAGATTGCTCGTTGAGGTGGGGTCGTTAACCCAGCCATGGTGGCTGTCGCCTAACGTAGCCAGACTTTCATCATACAGGTTTTCACATAAGAATTTCAGCTGCGCAATATCATGCCTTTTCGGTGAGTATTCGTCCATCATTTTTCCCTCCATAGCTCGCGAAACATGTCATTAAGCCGCACTTGTAAACTCAGTGAGCCTGGAATTGATAATTACGACGCGACTATGAACATCTGTACAAATATAACCTGGTATGAATTATCTGTATGGGTGATGACTAAATATTACAGTTCGTCTGACATCATTTGGCGATGGTTATCAACAAAGTCAAAAATCAGTTCGTTTGGACGGTAACTAAAATTGACCGACTGCTTGATTGTTTCGTTCGCATCAATATCCAGACAGGCATTGAACAAGTTCCAGCAAAAACTGTAGTTCATTTTATAACGCGATTGTCCCAAATGTTCCAGGGAAATCATTCTGATAGCATCGGGAACATATCGCGCATCAGGTGAATACCAATCAAGGGAACCGACCAGGTCAGTCTCTATTTTTGGAATTAACTGTTGGATTTCTGACATTAATTCAAGTGGGTTAGCTTCAGTTTGGCTGTACTTTACTGGTAAAGTTTTGAGCATTTTTTCCTCGCGGAGATATTTTTTTACCCAGGATAGTTGCCAGAAATCGTTAAACAGGCGACCAGTCAATTGCAGTATAGCCTATCACAATGACTAAGTGGTCAAATATTCCCCTGTCTGCATTGCCGTCATACAGGTATAAGAGGGTGGTTGAGTTTTATTTATATATAGGCGGATGTCGAAAGAGAAGTTGTGTGTAATAAATAGATACATTTCATTTTTGATTGCTTCCACGCCGTCAAGTCGCTGACTACCGCAGTGCTCGGGAACTGAGAAAGACTTTTTCCGTACCACGGGGGACGTGGGTTTCTGGCCATGCAGTGGCTGACTGAGAGACACGAGTCGCCAGCATCTATAAACCGCGCCACAGCACCCGTTGGAGGAAAAAAAGGACAGCTGGCGCTGTCCTTGATTTGAATCCGGGTGGCACTATTCTGTGCGCCGCGACAGTCACTGTCAGCGCTTCTTCTTGCCACCTCTGCCCTGTACGGCTTTGAAGCGCGGGTTGCTTTTGCAAATCACAAATATGCGGCCGTGACGGCGAACGACTTTGCAATCCTTATGGCGTTTTTTGGCCGATGCCAGCGAGCTGAGAACCTGCATCATATTCCCCTTATTTTTTCATTGCGCCAAGAAAACTGCCGAATCTCTGATTGAAGCGCGCAGCGCTGCCTTCTTTGGCAAAATCTTTTTGCTTGCCGGTATAGTAAACGTGTGAAGCGGAGGAAACATCCAACGGCACATAGGGCATATCTTCACCTTCATGCTGGATGGTTCGGTCAGTTTTAATGGTGGAACCTACAACAAAATAAGCATCGGCCGTTGTGTCATGGAACACAACCTTGCGGTAAACAGGATGAATTTTCGGTTTCATTATTACCTCAAATGATATGTTATAATATAACATAAATTATGCGCCGACGTTTCCTGAATTGCAACCACTTAAAGGCTATATTTAAGGCAAAAAAAAGAGGCAGCACAGTTATCCCGGCGGCCTCTTACTTCCTCACAACAGCTGTGGTTAAGTGTTAATCCACAGGGTGGCTATGTTCAATATCTTCTTTGTTTTTACTGAAGCGGCGGCGCACGACCACAAAGAACACCGGTACAAAGAATATTGCCAGCACGGTTGCGGTGACCATGCCGCCCATTACGCCAGTACCTACGGCGTTCTGGGCGCCGGAACCGGCACCGCTGCTGATTGCTAACGGCAGAACGCCGAGGATAAACGCCAGTGAGGTCATCAGGATTGGGCGTAAACGCATACGCACCGCTTCCAGCGTTGCCTCAACCAGACCTTTTCCTTCTTTCTCCATCAGGTCTTTGGCAAACTCAACAATCAGGATGGCGTTTTTCGCCGATAGCCCGATGGTGGTTAGCAGCCCTACCACAAAGTAGGCATCATTACTCAGCCCACGCAGAGTGGTGAAAATTAATGCGCCGATAACCCCAAGCGGTACTACCAGCATAACGGCAAAGGGTATAGACCAGCTCTCGTACAGCGCAGCCAGACACAGGAACACTACAATCAATGAAATGGCATACAGTGCCGGAGCCTGATTACCCGATAGTCGTTCCTGGTAAGACATGCCGGTCCAGTCATAGCCGATACCGGTTGGCAACTTAGACGCCAGCTCTTGCATCAGGTCCATCGCTTCACCGGAGCTTTTGCCTGCCGCCGGCTGGCCCAGCAATTCCATCGAAGGCAGACCGTTATAGCGTTCCAGACGTGGTGAACCGTAAACCCACTGCGCGGAAGCAAAGGCGTTAAACGACACCATTTCCCCGTTGGTAGCGCGAACATACCAGTTACCAATGTCATCTGGCAGCATGCGGTAAGGAGCACCACCCATCACGTACACTTTCTTCACACGGCCACGGTCAATGAAGTCATTGACGTATGAACCACCCCAGGCAGCAGCGAGCGTCGTGTTGATATCAGACAGCGATACCCCCAACGCCTGTGCTTTTTCCTGGTCGATGGTCAGTTTGTACTGTGGGGTATCTTCCAGACCGTTTGGACGCACACCAACCAGCGTATCTGAATGCTGGGCAATCATGCCCAACAGCTGGTTGCGTGCCGCAGTGAGTTTTTCATGGCCCAGGCCACCCTGATCGATAAGCTGGAAGTCAAAACCGGTGGCGGTTCCAAGTTCAACAATAGCCGGCAGGTTGAACGGGATCACCATCGCATCTTTGATCGCCGAAAGTGCGCCCATTGCCCGCCCGGTAATGGCCGGAACTTTGTTAGCTGCACCGGAACGTTCATCCCAGGGCTTCAGGCTGACAAAAGCCAGCCCGGTATTTTGCCCGCGCCCGGCAAAGCCAAAGCCGTTAACGGTAAATACCGAGTTAACGTTCGCTTTTTCTTTATTCAGGTAGTAATCCGTTACCTGGTCCAGCACTTTCTGGGTACGTTCCTGGGTTGCGCCAGCAGGCAGCTGCGCCATGGTCAGGAATACCCCCTGGTCCTCCTCCGGCAGGAAGGCGGTTGGCAGACGCAGGAACAGGAATGCCATACCCACCACAATCAGCAGATAGATCACCAGATAACGGCCCGTGCTGCGCACAATGTGGCCGACACTGTCGGTATAGTGATGGGTGCTCTTGTCAAACAGTCGGTTAAACCAGCCGAAGAAGCCGGTGGTTTTGCCGTGATCGCCTTTGTTAACTGGCTTCAGCATGGTGGCACAAAGTGCCGGGGTCAGAATCAGTGCAACAATGACCGACAGCACCATCGCCGAAACGATGGTAATCGAGAACTGGCGGTAGATAACGCCGGTAGAGCCACCGAAGAAGGCCATCGGGATAAATACCGCTGACAGCACCAGAGCGATGCCGACCAGCGCGCCCTGGATCTGATCCATTGATTTGCGCGTGGCTTCTTTCGGCGGCAGGCCCTCTTCGGCCATGACACGCTCGACGTTTTCCACCACTACGATGGCGTCATCGACCAGCAGGCCGATAGCCAGCACCATCCCGAACATCGTCAGGGTATTGATTGAATACCCGAAGGCACTGATTATGGCGAAAGTACCCAGCAATACTACCGGCACCGCGATCGTTGGGATCAGGGTGGCGCGGAAGTTCTGCAGGAACAGATACATCACCAGGAATACCAGCACGATAGCTTCAACGAGCGTTTTAACCACTTCATTAATTGAAATTTTAACGAATGGCGTGGTGTCATACGGGTAAACCACTTTCAGCCCTGAAGGGAAGAACGGCTCCAGTTTACCCAGCTCCGCTTTCACTGCCGCTGCGGTGTCCAGTGCGTTTGCTCCGGTTGCCAGCTTGATACCCAAACCTGAAGCAGGTTGCCCATTATAGCGAGCAATCACCTCATAATTCTCACCGCCCAGCTCAATATGCGCCACGTCACTCAGGCGCACGCGTGAACCGTCAGCATTCACTTTCAGCAGGATTTTCCCAAACTCTTCCGTCGACGTCAGACGAGTCTGCGCGATGATCGATGCATTCAACTGTTGGCCTTTAACCGGCGGTGAACCACCGAGTTGGCCAGCCGCGACCTGGGCGTTTTGCGTGTTAATCGCACTGATAACGTCTACCGGGGTAAGCTGGTAGTTGTTCAGTTTGTGCGGGTCCATCCAGATACGCATCGCATATTGCGCCCCGAACAGCTGAGTATCACCCACGCCGGAAACACGACTGATCGGATCTTTGATATTAGAGCCAACATAGTCGGAGATATCGTTCTGCGTCATGGTGCCGCTGTCGTTAATGAAACCGGCGACCATCAGGAAGCTGCTGGAGGATTTCTGTACGCGGATCCCCTGTTGTTGGACTTCTTGCGGCAGCAGCGGCGTTGCCAGCTGCAGCTTGTTCTGCACCTGAACCTGAGCGATATCGGCATCAGTACCGGACTCGAATGTCAGGGTAAGCTGCAGCGTACCTGACGAGTCACTGCTGGAACCCATATACATCAGGCCGTCGATGCCATTCATGTTTTGTTCGATAACCTGCGTGACGGAGTCCTGCAGCGTTTTCGCATCGGCACCCGGGTAGGTAGCCGTGATCTCAATTGCCGGCGGAGCAACGTTAGGATATTGCTCAATCGGCAGTTTCAGGATCGACAGCGTACCCGCCAACATAATAATGATGGCGATAACCCAGGCGAAGATAGGGCGATCGATAAAAAACTTAGCCATGTATCAGCGGCTCCTGTTAAGACTTCGGTTTTTCAGATTGCGCCTGGGTCGTTGCGTTGGCGCTATCGTCGCTCACTTCCTGTGGTGTCACCGTTGCACCGGGTTTCACCCGCTGCAGACCGGTAATAATAACGCGGTCGCCGGCGTTAAGACCTTCAGTGACCAGCCACTTATCACCTACAGCCCGATCGGCGGTCAGATTACGTGATTCAACCTTGTTATCCGGGCCGACCACCATGGCAGTTGCCTGGCCAGTTGGCGTGCGCGTTACGCCTTGCTGAGAGACTAACAGCGCGTTCGGGTTGGTGCCTTCATCCAGACGTGCACGGACAAACATGCCCGGCAGCAAGTTATGATCCGGGTTAGGGAAAATGGCGCGCAGAGTGATGGAGCCGGTGGTCTCATCAACGGTAACATCAGAGAATTCTAATGTTCCACTTTGGGCGTATTCACTCCCATTTTGCAAAAGCAGTTTAACTTCCGCTTTTCCGTTGGTCTGCTGCAACTTACCGGAAGCCAGCTCTTCACGCAGGCGCATAAAGTCTTCACTGGGCTGCGTCACGTCAACATAGATTGGATCCAGCTGCTGTACGCTTGCCAGCGCGGTCGTTTGTGCGCTGGTGACCAACGCCCCTTCGGTCACGGAAGATTTACCAATGCGCCCATCGATCGGCGAGGTGACTTTGGTATAGGCAAGATTAATATGAGCTGACTCTACCGCTGCCCGTGCCGCCACAACGGCCGCTGCCGTCTGGCTCTGGGTGGCGACAGCCGTGTCGTAGTCCTGCTGGCTGATGTACTGAGTCCCCATCAGGGGTTTATAGCGTTTTACGGTTGTTGCAGCAATTTGCGCATTAGCCTGTGCCTGTGCCAGATCGCCTTTAGCGCTATCGTATGCGGCCTGATAGGTCGCCGGATCGATTTGATATAGAGACTCACCAGCCTTGATATCGCTACCCTCAACGAAGTTGCGTTTCAAGATAATGCCTGAAACCTGTGGGCGAACTTCTGCGACTCGGAACGACGAGGTACGACCTGGCAGATCGGTAGTAATTTTAAGCGGGGCGCTTTTTAACGTTGTGATGCCTACTTCTGGTGCCTGCTGTTGTCCAGTCTGCTGCGAATCTTTGTTATCACACGCAGTCAGCGCTAAGCTCCCTGAAAGCATCAGAACGGCCGCCAGAGGCGTTAGCCCTCTGTTTTTGTTCATAAATAAACCTCGAATGTCCGATATCGATTGTTCAATGGATTACAAACCCACAAACCCATTGCTGCGTTTAAATTTTAGTCGTGCTATGGTACATACATTCGCAAATGTATGTAAGTCTGAAGCGTTGTCAATCATACCGCCATGGCACGAAATACCAAACAACAAGCGCAGGAAACGCGCAATCACATCATAGATGCGGCTATCAAGCGTTTTTCTGAACATGGCGTTGCTAAAACGTCACTGGCGGACATTGCCGCAGGCGCAGGCGTGACGCGAGGGGCGATTTATTGGCATTTCAAAAATAAAACCGATTTGCTCAATGAAATCTGGACCCAGTCCGAATCCGGTTTGACGACCCGGGAACTTGAGTATCAATCAAAATACCCGGCTGATCCACTCTCCGTGATGCGTGCAATGCTTCTGTATGTGTTTGAAGCGACTGCCACCGACCCGAGAAGACGTGCGCTTATGGAAATCATTTACCATAAATGTGAGTTCGTGGGTGAAATGACCACCCTGCAACTGATGCAGCAAAACCTCTACCTGGAATGTTATGAAAAGATAGAAGAGGTGCTGACCGAGTGTATTGCAGCAAAGCAACTTCCTGAAAATCTGGATACCCGGCGCGCTGCGGTGGTGATGCGCGGCTATGTTAGCGGCATCATGGAAAACTGGCTTTTTATGCCGGAAAGCTTTGACCTGGCTGAAGATGCGCCTCAGCTGGTGGCGACCTTAATTGATATGTTGAACTACAGCGTCACTCTGCGCAAACCGACCTGATGGCGAATTACGCCAGTGCAATGACTTTTTGTTCAAAATCTCGTTGTACAATAGCCAGTGCCGCCAGTACGGTTGCCGGAGCAACCTCATTTTCCTCAAGCAACATAATCAAATCAACGGCTAGCTTAACTTCTTCTGGCGCATTTTCCAGCGACATAGGGTTTCCTTATCAGATGTACAGCATAAGCTGAAGTTTTAAATGCGCAGAATTTTACCCACGCCGGCCATGATTAGCGCTCCGGCCAGCGCCAGCAGCAGGGCGTGCGAGTTAAAAGCGGTGAGAGAACCGTAATCGAAGTAGCTACTGATATATCCGCCGATCAACGCACCGACGGCGGCAAGCACCAGCGAGCTGACCAGCCCGCTGGCCCGAGCGGGGAACAGGCTCCAGGCCACAAAACCCACCAGCAGGCCGATGACAATCCAGGTAAGCAGACCCATATATTATTGCTGCTCCAGTCATAAAAGGCTTATACCCGTCATACTTCAAGCTGCAGGTGCGTTGGCTACGCGTGTTCACCCGAATCACTGACTGTAGTCAGCTCATCGGGATTCACCCGCTTGCCGCCTTCCTGCAACGCGAATTATTTAGGGTAGATCCGTCATACTTCAAGCTGCAGGAGCGTTGGCTACGCGTGTTCACCTGAATCACTGACTGTAGTCAGCTCATCGGGATTCACCCGCTTGCCGTCTTCCTGCAACTCGAATTATTTCGATTATATTATAATCCACGTTCACGGTTTTCAATGGCGCGCTCAATCCGTTTCACAGCCTGCAGACAACGCTGCAAACGTCCTTCCAGCGCCGCCAGCTCGCGTTGTAAGTGTTGCTGCTGGATCAGCGTCTCCTGCTGCGCCAACAGGCTTTCACGATCGCCGATCATGGCGCGCAGGCGGCGCTCAAAGTCCTGATGTGCCGCCAGCTTCTCGTACAAATTTTCTTTGACTGGTGCCGGACGTTGCTCGCTGCTGCGCATTTTTTGCGTTGCGATTTCACGCTGTAGCGCGCTCATCTGTAAAACCACCCGTTCGGCCATCCACGCCACGCTTTCGGTGCGGTTATCACGCACGCTTTGCGCTAACTGTGCCAGCGTTTGACGTACTTCAAGCAAATAATCGCCAAGTCGTGTGGTATGGCAATGAAATAACTGATGGTCGAAGCGTGCCTGTGTCGTCCGCTTATTGGCATGAGGCTCCACGGCTTGCGCCAGCTTTTCAAGCTGGATTTCCAGTTGTTGCAATAAAACTGTGCTCTTCATTGGCATTTCCCCGGCGTTAATCCCGGTATGATAACCTGAATTTAACTCTGATTATGCGGGCTTCCCATGCAACGTTACATCCTGATGACTCTGGGTTGGTTAGCCGTGATATTAGCCACTATTGGCGTTATCCTGCCACTGTTGCCCACCACGCCTTTTTTGCTGCTGGCCGCGTGGTGCTTTGCCCGATCTTCGCCGCGCTTTCACCAGTGGCTGTTGCATCGTTCGATGTTTGGGCGCTATCTGCGCTACTGGCAGCACCACCACGCCATGCCGCCGGGTGTTAAGGGCAAGGTAATCGTGTTTATTTTACTCACCTTTGCTTTGTCGCTGTGGATGGTCAATATTTTTTGGCTCCGGCTCGTGTTACTGGCAATCCTCATCCTGCTGATCGTTTTTATAATCCGGCTACCGGTGCATGATACAGGACAAGAAAAACCCTGATTTTGCTGAATACGGTTGCAATTGCCCGGCGCTTTGCATAGATTTGGTCGTTTTCGTGCGCGGCTTCCCCCCGATGTTTGAATTTCACGCAGCAATGATTGCCGCGTGTAATGAGGCTGCGTGAGTCAGATTTGTTTTTACCAGGCACAAGATTATGACCGCGACTGCGCAGCAGCTTGAATTTCTAAAAAACAGTATCCAAAGCATCCCGGATTATCCTAAACCGGGCATCCTCTTCCGTGATGTCACCAGCCTGCTGGAAGACCCGAAAGCGTTTGCGCTGAGCATTAAACTGTTAGTAGAACGCTATCGTCATGCAGGTATCACTAAGGTAGTGGGTACTGAGGCGCGTGGTTTTCTGTTTGGCGCACCTGTCGCTCTGGGGCTGGGAGTCGGCTTTGTACCCGTGCGTAAACCGGGCAAACTGCCACGTAAAACCTTTGCTGAAGATTATGAGCTGGAGTACGGCACCGATACGCTGGAGCTGCATTGCGATGCGATTCAGCCGGGTGACGTGGTACTGGTAGTGGATGATTTGCTGGCAACCGGCGGTACCATTGAAGCGACCGCGAAGCTGATCCGCCGTGCGGGCGGCAGCGTCAAGGATGCGGCATTCATTATCAACCTGTTTGACCTGAGCGGCGAAGCGCGCCTGAAAGCACTGGGCATTGAAAGCTATAGCCTGGTGAACTTCCCGGGTCACTGACCGGGATGGGGTCAGTCTGGCTTGGCCCGCCCTTTTTCGCTTTCCCGCTGTTGTTTTCATCCTTCTCTCTCTTCCCTGTCAACATGGCGGACTTGTGCCAGCGAACCGAAGCCATGGGCGTGATAAAGTGACAGCGATAAGACGACAACGGCGATAAACTGTTATAGTTGCCAGGCCGGGTTTACCACAACCCTAATACAATTTATTCCACTCGATGATGAAGTCTTAATGAGCTATCAGGTACTGGCCCGCAAGTGGCGTCCACAAGCGTTTACCGATGTTGTCGGACAGCAACATGTGCTGACCGCGCTGGCTAATGGTTTGTCCCTTGGCCGTATCCATCACGCTTATCTGTTTTCCGGCACCCGTGGCGTCGGGAAAACCACCATCGCCCGCCTGCTGGCGAAGGGGCTTAACTGCGAAACCGGTATCACTGCCACTCCCTGTGGGCAGTGCGATAATTGCCGCGAGATTGAACAGGGCCGCTTTGTCGATCTGATTGAAATCGATGCCGCTTCACGCACTAAGGTGGAAGACACCCGCGATCTCCTGGATAACGTCCAATATGCCCCGGCGCGCGGTCGTTTTAAGGTCTATCTGATCGACGAAGTGCATATGCTGTCGCGTCACAGTTTTAATGCGCTGTTGAAAACCCTTGAAGAACCGCCGGAACACGTTAAGTTTCTGTTGGCCACCACGGATCCGCAGAAGCTGCCGGTCACCATTTTGTCACGCTGTCTGCAATTTCATCTTAAAGCGTTGGATCAGGAACAAATCCGTGGTCAGTTGGCGCATGTTCTTCACGCCGAGAATATCGGCGCTGAAACCCGCGCTCTTCAGCTGCTGGCTCGCGCGGCAGATGGCAGCATGCGTGATGCATTGAGTCTTACCGATCAGGCGATCGCGATGGGGCAGGGGCAGGTCACTGCTGCCACCGTCAACGATATGCTCGGTATGCTTGATGATGAACAGCCGCTGGCGCTGATTGAAGCGCTGGTTCACGCCGACGGGGCGCAGGTGATGGCGCTGCTCAATCAGGCCGCCACGCGCGGGGTCGAGTGGGAAGCCCTGCTGGTAGAAATGCTCGCGTTGCTGCATCGCGTGGCGATGATCCAGCTGCTGCCTTCTGCGCTGAGTGATGACATGGCCGCTGTCGCCCAGCGGCTGCGCGAACTGGCCCGGGTGCTGCCTCCCGCTGATGTGCAACTCTATTACCAGACGTTGCTGATGGGGCGCAAAGAGCTATCTTTCGCGCCGGATCGCCGTATGGGCGTTGAAATGACGCTACTGCGCGCGCTGGCTTTCCATCCTAAGGCGGTGATTGCCGAACCGCTAGCTCGCCCGGCGATGACGCCCGCTGCTTTGCCAGCGCAGGCATCTACTCAGAGTGAAACGCGCAGCGAAGCGGCGGCCGCGTCGGCACCGCAGGTGCCAACGTCTCAAGGGCTACCGGACGCCACCAGCCAGCTCCTGCAGGCGCGAACGCAGTTAATGCGCCATCAGGGGGCGAGCAAGCCAAAAAAGAGTGAGCCGGCAGCGCAGAATGCGCGGCCGGCAAGTTCGGTACTGGATCGCCTCGCTGCGTTCAGCGAGCGCGGGCAGCAGCGTCAGCAACAGACCGCTGGCGAAGCGGCTCCGTTAAAACAAGAAGCCTATCGTTGGAAAGCGCAAAACCCTAAGGAAGTCAAAACGGAACCGCGCGCAACGCCCAAAGCGTTGCGCAATGCGCTGGAGTACGAAAAGCACCCTGAGCTGGTCGTTAAGCTGGTGGCAGAATCGCTGGAACGCGATGCCTGGGCGGCTGAAATCGCTGCGCTCACCCTGCCGAAACTGGTGCAACAGCTGGCGTTAAATGCGTGGAAAGAGACCACCGACAGCGGCATCTGTCTGCATTTACGTTCGGCTCAGCGTCATCTTAATTCCCCTTCAGCGCAAAAAGTGCTGAATGAAGCCCTGAATGAGGCAGCCGGACGCCCTATTGAATTAACCGTGATTGAGGATGATAATCCGGCAGAGCTAACGCCACTGGAGTGGCGGCAAAAGATTTACCAAGAGAAGCTGGCGCAGGCGCGTCAGTCGATTATAACGGATACGCATATTCAGACGCTGTGCCGGTTTTTCGATGCTGAAGTAGACGAAGAAAGTATCCGACCTGTTTAAACCGCCGCATCGCTCTGACAGAGTTGATGTGGCCTGAGCTAAAGAGAGAAAACGTATGTTTGGTAAAGCCGGATTGGGTAACCTGATGAAACAGGCCCAGCAAATGCAGGATAAAATGGCGCAGGTGCAGGAAGAGATCGCCGCGATGGAAGTTACCGGCGAGTCCGGGGCCGGTTTGGTGAAGGTCACGATTAATGGCTCACACAGCTGTCGCCGGGTAGAGGTTGATCCAAGCCTGCTGGAAGACGACAAAGATATGCTGGAAGATTTGGTGGCGGCGGCTTTCAATGATGCGGCTCGCCGTATTGCTGAAGCACAGAAAGAAAAAATGGCAACGGTATCAAACGGAATGTCTCTGCCACCTGGCTTCAAGATGCCGTTCTGATGCAAACCAGCCCACTCCTCGAAACATTAATGGAGTCGCTGCGTTGCCTGCCGGGCGTTGGGCCTAAGTCTGCTCAACGCATGGCTTTTCAGCTGTTACAACGCGATCGCAGCGGCGGGATGCGCCTGGCCCAGGCGTTGACGCGAGCGATGTCGGAAATCGGGCACTGTGCCGACTGCCGTACCTTCACTGAACAGGATATTTGCACTATTTGCGCCAATCCACGGCGTCAGCAGAATGGGCTGATATGCGTAGTGGAAAGCCCGGCAGATATCCACGCCATCGAGCAAACCGGGCAGTTCGCTGGCCGTTACTTTGTACTGATGGGGCATCTGTCGCCGTTGGATGGTATCGGGCCAGATGACATAGGCCTCGACCGGCTGGAGCAGCGGCTGGAAAAAGAATCGATTCAGGAAGTGATCCTCGCCACTAATCCGACGGTGGAAGGTGAGGCGACCGCTAACTACATCGCCAGCCTGTGCGAACAGTACGGCGTGGACGCCAGCCGCATTGCTCATGGTGTTCCGGTGGGCGGTGAACTGGAAATGGTCGATGGCACCACGCTGTCGCACTCACTGGCCGGACGTCAGAAGTTCAAATTCTGAGCAACTAAATGGCACGAACTCTTCGTGCCGTCTTGAAATCCATTTTTACATCCCCATCTTTACCTCAACGTTCATCAACCTGTTTTCATTGAGGTAGCAATGACCATGAAAGGACAAGAGACACGCGGCTTCCAGTCAGAGGTAAAACAGCTTCTGCACCTGATGATCCACTCGCTCTATTCAAACAAAGAAATCTTCCTGCGCGAACTGATCTCAAACGCCTCCGATGCCGCTGATAAGCTGCGCTTCAAGGCGTTATCTACCCCGGAACTGTACGAAGGGGATGGCGACTTGCGCGTGCGGGTGGCGGTCGACAAGGAAAAACGTACCCTGACGCTCAGCGATAACGGTATCGGGATGCGTCGCGACGAAGTCATTGAAAACCTGGGCACCATTGCCAAGTCCGGGACTAAATCCTTCCTTGAATCACTGGGATCTGACCAGGCCAAAGACAGCCAGCTCATCGGCCAGTTCGGCGTGGGTTTCTATTCGGCGTTTATCGTTGCGGATAACGTTTCCGTGCGTACCCGTGCTGCGGGGGCTGCTGCCGATGAAGGGGTATTCTGGCAATCTGCCGGTGAAGGCGATTACACCATTGCCGACATTGAGAAAAGCGATCGCGGGACCGAAATCACCCTGCATCTGCGCGAAGGTGAAGATGAATTCCTCGATGCGTGGCGCGTTCGCAGCGTCATCAGTAAATACTCTGACCATATTGCCTTGCCGGTGGAGATCGAAACCCATAACGAAGAAGATGACACCACCACCTGGGAAAAGATCAACAAAGCGCAGGCGCTGTGGACGCGTAATAAGTCTGATATCAGCGAAGACGAATACAAAGAGTTTTATAAACACGTTGCCCACGATTTTACCGACCCGCTTACCTGGAGCCACAACCGGGTAGAAGGTAAGCAGGAGTACACCAGCCTGCTGTATATACCGGCCCAGGCACCGTGGGACATGTGGAACCGCGATCACAAACATGGTCTGAAACTGTACGTGCAGCGCGTGTTTATCATGGACGATGCCGAACAGTTTATGCCGAACTATCTGCGCTTCGTCAAAGGACTGATTGACTCTAACGATCTGCCGCTCAACGTGTCGCGTGAACTCCTGCAGGACAGCCGTATTACCCAGACGCTGCGCGGGGCGCTGACCAAGCGTTCACTGCAGATGCTGGAGAGAGTGGCGAAGGATGATGAAGAGAAATACCAGAAATTCTGGCAGCAGTTCGGTCTGGTGCTGAAGGAAGGCCCGGCAGAAGACAGCAGCAATGCCGAAACCATCGCCAAACTGTTGCGTTTTGCCTCTACCAGCTTCGAAGGGGCGGCGCAGACCGTATCGCTGGAAGATTATGTCAGCCGCATGGTGGAAGGGCAGGAGAAGATTTATTACATCACTGCCGATAGCTACGCTGCCGCGAAAAGCAGCCCGCATCTGGAGCTGTTCCGCAAGAAAGGCATCGAGGTTCTGCTGCTTTCAGACCGCATTGACGAATGGATGATGAGCTATCTCACCGAGTTCGACGGAAAATCATTCCAGTCGGTCAGCAAGGCGGACGACGCGCTAAGCAAGCTGGCGGACGAAGAAACCGAAGAGCAGAAAGAAGCCGGGAAAGCGCTGGAGCCTTTTGTTGAGCGGGTAAAAACCCTGCTGGGCGAGCGAGTGAAAGAAGTGCGTTTGACGCACCGCCTGACCGATACGCCGGCAATCGTTACCACCGAAGCTAACGAAATGACGACCCAGATGGCAAAACTGTTTGCCGCTGCGGGCCAGGATGTGCCGGAGGTGAAATATCTGTTTGAGCTGAATCCTGAGCATGCGTTAGTGAAGCGCGCTGTCGACACCCAGGATGAAGCACGCTTTGCCGAGTGGATCGAACTGCTGCTGGATCAGGCGCTGTTTGCCGAAAAAGGCACGCTGGAAGATCCGAATCAGTTTATCCGCCGGATGAACCAGCTGCTGCTGGGATAATCCGCACAGTATTCTGTAACAGAGCTGTTGACTCACCGGCAGAAATTCTCCCGGTGAGTCATTAATCCATTTTTCCTTTATTCCTGCTTTGCACTCTCCCCGTCTTCCTGTTTAATATCATCACGTCAATTTGCATACCGCTTTTGTAGGTAAAATCAATTGCCTGCAGAGTAAGAACCGTTTATGCGTGTAAATTCTGTTAAATGAGTGTCTAAAGATGAGCTGTGATTTTGCAGATTCTTGCCAGCGGCATTAGGATGATGCCGAACTATTATTCAGTAGAGGGCGCTGGGCCAATGCCGATCATCTTTATGGTTTCTCGGCAGAAAGTGCGTTGAAATACCTGATGTTAGCCTTTGGCATTCCCTTCAATACTGTAAGAAATATGCCTCAAGAGCGTGATGACCAAAAGCATATTGACCGCATCTGGCAGCGTTATCAAACCTACCAGGGGAACTGTCATCCCGCAGGGGCTTACGCATTAGACCCGGTGAATCCATTCGATGACTGGCGGGCATCTCAGCGTTACGATCATCAATCGGCGTTTAGCCAGCAGGTAGCGGAGAATCACAGAAAGGGCGCTAAGATGGCGAAAGATATCCTCAAACAGGCTCAACTCGACGGTGCGATACCAATATGATTATCTTTGATCAAATTTTAACTGGCCTGGAGAGCATTTTTGCCCCCCATGCTCAGGCTGTCTCAGAGATTGGCCCCATCGCCGTCAATCGTGACCTGAATGGTAAAGTTCGTTTAATTGCGCCCGAGACTGCGCGCGAAAATCCGCAGCAGTTTGATCTCATTAATCAGATTGCACAGCAGATGGAACAACGGCTCTCCCCACATTCCTTTCCTGCTAAGGCTGCGGTTCTCTATGAGCCGGATGTGGCAGCGGTCTGCCAGAATGCCCCGCACTTTTTACTATCAGGCACGGATAATGTTTGGGTTGTCGACCGTCTGCCCACGGAAGGCCGTTGGGATCTGATAAAACCTGTCACCCACGGTGCCAGGCGCATTGTCTTTTTCTCTATA
Source organism: Erwinia pyrifoliae DSM 12163 (assembly GCF_000026985.1). NCBI lineage: Bacteria > Pseudomonadati > Pseudomonadota > Gammaproteobacteria > Enterobacterales > Erwiniaceae > Erwinia > Erwinia pyrifoliae. The sequence continues at coordinate 2,858,201 of NC_017390.1, read as the reverse complement.
AAAGGCGGCGTGGGGCGATCCACGGCGATGGCGGCCTCTGCCTGGGCGCTGGCTCAGGAAGGCAAAAAAGTGCTGGTGCTTGACCTCGATCTTGAGTCTCCTGGCCTGTCAACCTCCCTACTGCCGGAGGAAAAACGCCCAGCCAGTGGCATTGTTGACTGGATGGTCGAAGACCTGGTGGATAATGGCAGCCGTATTGTCGATAACATGCTGGCAACCAGCTCTCTCTCTCATGACGGTGAAATTTACGTCGTCCCTGCTCACGGTAAAGATCCCGGCGAATATATCGCCAAGCTGGGTCGTGTCTGGATGCCGAAAGTGGGTAACCATGGCCAGCGTGAAAGCTGGTCGCAACGGCTAAACCGGTTGATATCCGATCTGGAAGAAAAGATAAAACCGGATGTTATCTTTATTGATTCCCGTTCCGGCATTGATGAAATAGCAGCAAGCTGCGTGAGCGATTTAGGTGCAAGTCTCATCTTATTATTTACGGTAGATGGAGAACAGACATGGTCTGGCTATCGTGTATTGTTCGAGTATTGGCAACGTTTAGGTAAAGCCACCGAAATACGCGAGCGTTTACAGATTGTTGGCGCAATGGTACCGGACGATGAGCGCCGCGAAGCTTATTTTTCCGGTATGCGCGAACGCGCCTGGAATCTGTTTAATCCGCTATACGATGAAATACAGCCCGGCGATCTTAAAGATCGCTTTAATTTTGCCATGAGCGATGTTCTTGCCCCGCATTATCCATGGGTAATACGCTGGAATCTGGGTTTTTCAGCAATAACCTCCCTGCATTCTCGTTTAACCGTAGTCGACGCCAGGAATGTTTCCCTTGTCTTCGGCGAGCTTATCGACGGGACCAGTCAGGCGATCAATATCGTGGAGACATCAGAAGAGGTGTAAAGCAGATAGCATTCGTCGCGCAATATATGAGGCTTTGCCCGCCGATACCTCCTACAGCGGTTCCGCGCCTGCACTGGAGAATTTATATGTCCCTCCGGCGCATTTAAAGGCGCTGCGGCCAGAATGCGTGCTGGTGGTTGGCAGCCGTGGAGTGGGTAAATCGGTATGGACCGCTGCCTTGGCCGATCCTCAGTTGCGTAAGGTTATCGGCTCAAATATACCTGAACTGGATTCTGCGGAAATTCATATCGGTTTTTCCGAGCGGCCCAATAATCAGGACTATCCTGATGCGGATACTTTTAAGCAACTGTCGTCCCGTTTCACGCCTTATGTTATCTGGCGCACGATCGTTGTCTTAGGTATTGCAAAATTATTGCAACATAACTTATTTAACGATAAGAAAACGTGGCAGGAAAAAGTCAGCTGGATTGAGCAGAACCCCGAGCGTGTTGCGCAGTTTATGGCTGATGCCAGTCAGCAGGCGGTGGTAAAAAACCAGCATTTTTTAATTCTCTTTGACGCACTGGATCGCCTCAGTACCGACTGGTCATTGATGGATAGCATGGTACGGGACTTACTGCGCGTCGTGTTATGGCTGAAACCTTATCCGCGCCTGTCGGCTAAGGTGTTCTTACGCGAAGATCAGCTGGAGAGGACGGTGACTGATTTTCCTGATGCATCGAAATTGCTGGCGACAAAAGCAGAGCTTTCATGGGCGCTTAACGACCTGCACGGTTTGCTGTGGCAGTACCTGTTGAATGCTAAAGGTAATGCTGGCGATGTTTTACGGGGCTTATATCAACATTCTGTTGGCAAAAGTGTCATTGAAGCCAATGGTCTTTATTTACCACATGACGAAATCAAGCGCGAGACCGAAGCACAAAGAGCGTTATTTTCAGCGCTGGCTGGCCCGTGGATGGGAAAAGACAGGCGCCGTGGCGTGCCCTATATTTGGGCAGTAAGTCATCTTGCTGATGGCAATGGCCGCACCTCACCACGCTCGTTTCTCGCCGCAATTCGTCAGGCAGCCGAGGATTCCCGCGACAAATATCAGGACCATCCCTATCCTTTGCATTATGAAAGCGTCAAGCGCGGAGTTCAGGAGGCTTCAGGAATTCGTGTGGGCGAGCTGGCGGAAGACTATCCCTGGGTCAGGGTATTTTTTGATCCGCTGGGGGGCTTAACGGTACCTGTTGATTTTTCCTACGTCTTACAAAGATGGCATGATGCTTTCCCCAATGGGCCACAGGATGCGGGTAATAACCGGCTTCCGCCACAGCATGTGGAAAAAGGCTGGCCGGGTATTAAGCAGGACCTGTTGCGTATCGGTGTTTTTGAAGAACGTGCCGATGAGCGTATCGATATGCCCGATCTTTACCGAGTCGGTTTTGGTTTAGGGCGCAAGGGCGGGGTAAAACCCAATAAACAGTAATTTCCGTCGGGCCAGTTCATTCAGTTCGACGTGCCTGTTGCAACGACATCTGCGGATATTCATTTGGCCGTAAAATATCCCTGATGTCGTTGACAGTTTTGTGCGCTGCCCTTGTTACCCCACCATCGAAGCTTCATCTAATAGCCAGCTGCGAAATAATTTAATCCCCTTATCTGCTTTACGTGACGCTTTTATCATCATCCAGGTAGCGCGATCTACCTCGGCAAAACCCAGTGGTGCAATCAGTGAACCGTCGAAGATCTCTTTTTTCACCAGGATCTGCGGCGTCATAATAATCCCCATGCCGTTACGCGCCGCCTGAATCGCCAGAGTGAGATTGTCGAAATGATTTCCAGCCCAAAAATCACCGCGCGCTCCGGTTTTTTTTGCCCATTCGGACCAGGCATTGAGTTTGGTATCGGCATGCAGCAGCGGTAAGGTAGAAAAATCGGTCTCGTAGCTAAAGCGGCTACTGAACGCTGGGGAACATACCGGGCCAATATAGTCGACGGTAATCAGCGTGGCGGCAATGTCCTTCTGTACGGGCTGCTGCTGGCTGACGATCAGTATATCGGTATGCTCACTACGCACCCGCTCCAGATCAACGTGGGTCTGGAAAGTCAGGGCGATTTCGCTATGGCGTGACGTGAAGCGGTTGATACGCGGGATAAGCCATTGCGCCAGAAAACTTGGGGCGCACGATATTGTCAGGCTATGAAGGTCGCACGCGCGAATTTTGTCACAGGTCACTTCAATGCTGCGAAAGCTTTGCATACAGCAGGCTTTAAGGCGCTCACCGTCGGCCGTTAATTGCACTCGCCCCTTAATCCGCAGGAATAAAGGTTTTCCCAGCCACTCTTCTAACTGTTTGATTTGATGACTAACGGCACTGTGCGTTACGTTCAGCGATTGTGCCGCCCGGCTAAAACTTTGTCGCAATGCAGCCTGATGGAAATAGTGTAACGCGCGCAGTGAAGGAAGGTTAGACATCATAGTACCTTGTTAGAAAAACTCACATTAAGTGTCTGTTTATATCATTTTTAAGTCCAGTCAAAATTCACTAGTCTGGCACAGGTTCCGGGGAATGTACTGGTAGCGAACAGCCTGAATCAACTGATGGAATATCACTTCATACAGACGAATTTTCCCCTTGTCAGACCTCGATGAAACTCAACCGCTATGCGAAGGAAAGGAAATGACAAATCAGTATTCAGTTAAGCCGCAACTCGTTATGTTTACCGGTGGTCGGGACAGCACCCTGGCTGCTTGTTATCTGATGTTACAGGGTATCCCTGTCCACCTTTGGTCGGGTAATAGCGGATGCTCACTGCATCGCGGTATTTTGTCGCACCGGGTTGAAGAAATGAAGAATCGCTTTGGCGATCTGGTGGTGGGTCATACCGTTGCTGACATTAGCGGTGCTTTTCGCTCTATTGCCATCGAAGCGCTGGAACAAGATATTCTCAAATATCGCAAAAATCTGGTGCTGCTCGGCGAAAAACTGGCCATTCATGCGCATCTGGTCGATTTCTGTCGCCGCAACGATATCAATACCATCAACGACGGTATTACTCATTATCAAATGGAGTTCCCGGAGCAGCGGCTGGTGGCAAAAACCTTCCTGATGGAGATGATGGCACAATATGATATTAACTATCAGTCGCCGGTGTATGAGTTTGCGCAGTCGGCAGATGACGTGAAATATCGTCTGTTGCAGCTGGGTATCTCTACTAAATCCCTTGAGGGGATCAGCATCTTTGCCGACAGTTTCTCTACGCCTTCAGATGATGTCGTCCTCGCTTATCTGAAAGAAAAAGCGCCTCTGGCACACAATATTGTGAATTTCCTTGCTGGCGAAACGCTTAATCCTCCCGTTTTGAACAACAGCGCCGCAGCCTGAGGTTGCACGAAAATCGTGGCGTAATCTGCGGATTACGTCTTGCGGAGTTGAGATGAAAACAATTGTTAAATGCGCTGCCATTATCATTCATCAGCGTTCGCTGTTACTTACCCGTAAACGGGGCACCGAGGTTTTTATTTCTCCCGGTGGCAAACCGTTGGCAGGGGAAGATCATCTGAGCTGCCTCAAGCGAGAATTAGATGAAGAACTGGGGGTGAAAATCAAAAGTTTCCGACCTTTTGGTTTGTTTCATGGTCGCGCCGAATTCGAAGCACAGGCCATCGAGAACCACGTTTATTTTGTCGAGATTATTGGCCAGCCGCGCGCAAGCCACGAAATTGAAGAGATTGCGTGGGTGAATTATCGCAAACCGCCCTGTGAAATTGCGGTCGGATCGATTTTTCGCAATAACGTTATCCCACTGTTATTCCAGCAAGAGTTGATCAACTGATGGATGCTTCCTCCTTTTCCCCGCAGTTGCAGACGGTGCACGGCGATCGGTTTTATAAGCGAGTCAATATGCTAAAAGACGAACTTCGTGAAGAGCTTACACGGGTATACCAACTACATGATTACGATCTGTTTTTTGTCCAGTCGGTGCGCGTTGGATTGGTGATCCTTTCACACCTGTTTTATAAGCAGGAAACCGCTTTATGCCTGGCGAAACATGCGCATTACAAACCTATCTGTGAGCTGTTTAACTCATCTTCAGCACATGCCAGCGGGCCGGGCAGCGTGCCGATTATTACCCACGTCAACCCTTACACGGGGAAAGTTAACAGCCTGCAAGATTGCAAAGGAAAAGGGGTTGTTGATGCGTCTCACAGTTTCGCCACTAATCGCCACGCCGAGCTGATCGCAGAGAGTTCGGTGTTTGTCGCCCCCTTGCATAAGCACGCTTCGTTGGCCGTTGGGCTGGCGATCGTTGCTTTACGCGCTGAGCACTTCAGCACGCTGATGCGTAGCGAACTGCGCCTGTTCGAAGAGTCCACTTCTTCAGACAAGCCGCTGGAGGAAGCGCTCGAAAATGTGCGCAGTCACAGCTGGCAGCCCTTTAATGTTGCCCAGGTTCAGCCGGTTGAAATAAAGGACGCGGCGGGAATGGACTTTTGCTCCATCAGCGCGCCGGATCTGCCATTCAGCTGTTTCCCTGTACCCGCGCTAAGCGCCACACGGCAACAGCAGGTTAAGAAAGCCGGGGCCAGTTATTTCCCCCATACCAACACGGTGCGTTTGTCGTGCTGGGTGCGTGGTGATGGCAGTCAGCGGGTGGATATGACCAAACAGATAGAGCAAGATTTGATTGCGCTGTGGGAGGAAAAATGAAAGGTTCCCTGGCAGTGAATGGCAATCTGATTGGCATGGTGGGCGGCATTATCCTGAGTACCGATTCGGTATTTATTCGTCTAATGAGCATCGATAACTCATGGCTGATTGTTGCCCTGCGCGGGATTTGCATGTGGGTCATCTGCCTGCTTGTCTGGATCTTCTGGCGTCAAAGCCGTTCAACGCTCGGGCAGCCGTGGCTGACCAGAGATAATTTGCTTTCGACGCTGTTTTTCTGCATCGCCTCCGCCTGTTTCGTTAATGCGCTGAACCACGGCAACGTGGCAACGGTACTGGTTATCATCTCCGGTACGCCGTTTATTTCGGCGCTGATCGCCCGTCTGTTGTTTAAAGTGGCTATCGATCGCAGCGTCATGCTGGCTGCACTGGCAGGCATTATTGGCGTGGGTATCGTGATGTCCGGGCGCGGCATGGGTCACGACGGGGTGGCCAACCTTTATGCGCTGGCAACGGCAATATCGATGGCGCTGGCGTTTATTTTTACCTCGCGCGTTAGCGGCGGAACGGCCGGGCTGCCATCGCTGGGAGCGCTGCTGGCTTCAGTCTTGATCGTGCTTGGGTCAGGTTCCGATGTGGTAACCAGTCTGAACATGCTGTCGGCGGCGCAGCTGGGATGGGTAATGGCTGAAGGCGCCCTGATCATGCCGCTGGCGATGGGGTTAATTACCTTATCAACACGTTTTGTCTCGCCTGCTAATGCAGGACTGTTTTTACTGCTGGAAACCGCCTTAGCGCCGTTGTGGATGTATTTGTTCCTGGGTGAAGTGCCCACAGTTCAGGCGGTTATTGGCGGTGCGATCATTATCATCACGGTGATGACACAATCGTTGTACGCCCGTCGAAAGGAGTCTGCATCGCGCTGCGCCGAAGTGGCATAACCGCGCCCTTCCTTGTGGAAAACGGGGCATGATGATATGTTCGTGCCCTCAGATAATGTGTTCATTAAAGCAATTCGCAAGGGGATTTACGCAATGCGTATTATTCTGCTCGGGGCTCCGGGTGCTGGAAAGGGGACTCAGGCTCAGTTCATTATGGAGAAATACGGTATCCCGCAAATCTCCACGGGTGACATGCTGCGCGCCGCGGTTAAAGCCGGTTCAGAGTTGGGTCAGAAAGCCAAAGAGATTATGGACGCCGGTAAGCTGGTTACCGATGAACTGGTTATCGCGTTGGTCAAAGAGCGTATCGCTCAGGAAGACTGCCGCAATGGTTTCCTGCTGGACGGTTTCCCGCGCACTATTCCCCAGGCTGATGCCATGAAGGAAGCGGGCATCAAGGTCGACAACGTGCTGGAATTTGATGTGCCGGACGAACTGATCGTTGAGCGTATCGTGGGTCGCCGGGTGCACGCAGCATCGGGTCGGGTTTACCATGTTACCTTCAACCCGCCGAAAGAGGCAGGCAAAGATGACGTGACCGGCGAAGAGCTAACCACGCGCAAGGACGACCAGGAAGAAACCGTGCGTAAACGGCTGGTGGAATATCATCAGATGACGGCTCCGCTGATTGCTTACTACAGCCAGGAAGCGGAGGCGGGAAATACGGCCTACCATAAAATCGATGGTACGCGTAAGGTGACCGAAGTCAGCGCCGAACTGGCAAGTATTCTCGGTTAAAGCTGTGAGCCAGGCTCCTCCTGGCTCAATTGCACCAATCGGTTCCACTCCCGCCTTTTTCCGCTAAAATAGGTCAGGTTTACATCACTGACCCTGTCACTAAATCAAGGAATAGCAATGAGGCAAGATAAACCTGGCGTGCTGCTGGTGAATTTAGGCACGCCTGATGCCCCAACCACCCCAGCGGTAAAACGTTATCTGAAGCAGTTCCTCAGCGACAAGCGCGTGGTTGATGCGCCACGCTGGCTATGGTGGCCGCTGCTGAATTTCGGTATTCTGCCTATCCGCTCACCGCGCGTATCAAAACTGTACGCTTCGGTGTGGATGGATGAGGGGTCACCGCTGATGGTTTATAGCCAGCGGCAGCGCAGCGCCCTGGCAGCAAGGCTGGACATGCCTGTGGCGCTGGGCATGAGCTACGGTAACCCAAGCCTTAAGAGTGCCATCGACAGCCTGATGGCAGAAGGTGTCACCCGGCTTATTGTACTGCCGCTTTATCCGCAATTTTCCTGTTCCACCGTTGCGGCGGTATGGGATGGTATTACCGAGGTATTTGCCGGTTACCGTAGCCTGCCGTCAGTCCATTTTATTCGCGACTATGCACAACATCCGGCGTACATTGCCGCATTGAAAGCTTCAGTAGAGCGTTCATTTGCGCAGCACGGCAAGCCGGATCTGTTAGTGACGTCATTCCACGGCATTCCACAGCGTTTTGCTAACGAAGGCGACGATTATCCGCAGCGCTGCTACGAAACCTTTGACGCATTGAAAGCGTCTCTGGGGCTTGGCAGCGACGAAGCGATGCTGACTTTCCAGTCGCGCTTTGGCCGTGAACCCTGGCTGATGCCTTACACGGATGAAACCATGAAGGCGCTGCCCGCTAAGGGCGTAAAGCATGTACAGATTATGAGCCCCGGTTTCGCCGCTGACTGCCTGGAAACCCTGGAAGAAATCAACGGAGAGAACCGGGAAATCTTCCTGCATGCGGGCGGCACGCGCTTTGAATACATACCGGCGCTGAACGATGACGAAGCCCATATCACCATGATGCTTGAGCTGGTGAATCAGTACCGCTAAGCATTCGGGGCAGCTCCCGTCTGGGGAGTCCTCATCGGGCGCAATTGTGTTATCATTGCGCCCTGTTTCCCTGCCAGCAATCCGCAATTATGAAATTCCCCGGTCAACGTAAATCCAAACATTACTTTCCCGTCAGCGAGCGCGATCCGCTGCTGCAACCTGTACAGCCCGAAAACGAGGCCGCCAGAAGCTGGATCGTCGGTATCGATCAGATCCTGGTCGATATTGAAGCAAAAGTGGATGACGAATTTGTCAGCCGTTACGGGCTAAGTATCGGCCATTCGCTGGTCATTGCAGATGATGTTGCCGAAGCGCTGTACGGCGAACTGCAGCGCGGTAAGCTGATCGGCCACCAGTTTGCCGGCGGCACCATTGGTAACACCCTGCATAACTACTCGGTGCTGGCGGATGACCGCTCGGTGCTACTCGGTGTGATGTGTAACAACGTGCAGATTGGCGGCTACGCTTACCGCTATCTGTGCAATACCTCCAGTCGCACTGACCTGAACTATTTGCAGGGAGTTGATGGGGCTATCGGTCGTTGTTTTACGCTGATTAATGAAAACGGTGAACGCACCTTTGCTATCAACCCGGGCATGATGAATCAGCTGCGGCCGCAGAGCATTCCCGAAGAGGTGATTGCCGGCGCTTCAGCGCTGGTACTGACCTCTTATCTGCTGCGTTGCAACCCTGGGGAGCCGATGCCGCTCGCCACCATGCAGGCGATTGAATGGGCGAAAAAGTATAACGTGCCGGTGGTACTGACGCTGGGTACCAAATATGTGATTGCGGATAATCCGCAGTTCTGGCGTGATTTCATCCGCGATCACGTTTCCGTGGTGGCGATGAATGAGGATGAAGCTTTTGAGCTGACCGGCGAACGCGATCCGCTTCAGGCGGCGAACATGACCCTCGACTGGGTCGACCTGGTACTGTGTACTGCTGGTCCGAACGGGCTGTATATGGCCGCATTTACTGAAGATTCTGGTAAACGTGCCACCCAGCATCCGCTCTTACCGGGGGCGATCCCTGAATTTAACCAGTATGAATTCAGTCGCGCAATGCGCTATCAGGACTGTAGCCAGCCGTTGCGGATTTTTTCCCACATTGCCCCATATATGGGCGGGCCGGAAAAAATCATGAACACCAACGGAGCTGGCGATGGTGCGTTGGCGGCGCTGCTGCATGATATCTCAGCGAATAATTTCCACCGTACTAACGTACCTAACTCCAGTAAACACGCACGCAGCTATCTGACCTATTCGTCACTGGCGCAGGTATGTAAATACGCCAACCGCGTAAGTTATCAGGTGCTTAACCAGCACTCCCCACGTCTTACGCGTGGTTTGCCTGAGCGGGAAGACAGTCTGGAAGAGTCGTACTGGGAACGCTAAGCCGCATCTCTGTGTACAGGAAACAGATAGCCTCCTGTACTCCCCCCTGCAAAGACGACGGTTAGCTACTTTCGCATATCTGAACTTCCCACGTTGAAGTTGCTGGCTTTTATCTCAATACGGCTGGCGTCAAATAAAGTCGTTTTCTGGCTTTGATACCGACTTTAATTTATTTAGCATAAGTTTCTTACTGGTGGAACCACACCGTATCGTAAAAAGGAGCTGTTATGAGGGGTATTACGGAATATTGGCGACTTTCACCAAGTTGTCATGATCTGATTAATAAACTAAGCAGTGATTCAACGCGAAAAGGGAAGGTCACGTTTTCCAATCTGCTAAGCTGTCTGAATAATGTGAAGAATTCAGAGGAGAAATCACAACCGCATGAAATTTCCGATCAAATAAGTCACGTATATCGTATTCTGCTGAATAGTGGCAGTAAAGTCTTAGAAAAGAAAACGGTAATTCTTAAAGATATATTTTTATTATCAATAGCTTCTGATCCTTCAGCTAACGTGTTGAGCTGGCTTGATAAAATGGATTGTAATCAAGGACATGCCCCGACTCAGTATCTTGTGTTGTGCGCAAGTCAATCGTATTCAGGTGCAGAAACAAAAAGCACGATACAAAAGAAATATTCGATTGATAGGTTCAGAAATGAACTGAAGCAAAGAATTCATGCGGTAGAAGCAGAAAAGCAAAAAACAATCGGCACCAGGCGCCCGAATTTACATTCTGTTCAGTGTAGAAGTTTGTTGCCGTTGGATTAACGTATTTTTTCAAGGGCGTTAAACAAAATCATGACGTTCAAAGTAAGATCCATTTCATCAAATAAGAACTTGCTGATGCCGCAATGAAAGGCCGGGGGGCGCAAATAGCCAGCTGCTTCCATTAACTCTTAACCGATATTTATCGAGGGCCAGACCGGCTTACCATGCAGCCCCCTCAACCGCACCCCGTGACGTTAAATCGGGCGCGCGGCCGGTTTTTCGTCCTTCAGCGGCAGCAATATAATATTCAGCATGCTATTGGCGATCTCGCGTTCGCCCATAACCACCCGATCGGCACCGCGCTCCTCAATATATATAACCTCGTCGTCATAGTGGGCGCGGGCGATAATCTCTATTTTGGGGCGTTTTTCTCGTGCGGCGGTAACGATCTCACCAGATTCGTAGCCATTAGGAATGGTCAGCAGCAACCAACGGGCGCAGTCAAGACGTGCCAGATCCATAATATCGCCGCGCGCCGCGTTGCCCAGCACCGCCGTGATCCCCCGTTCACGTAAAGCTTCAACCCGCGCACGGCTGTTCTCCACCACCACGACAGGAATGTCGGCCGCCATCAGCTGGCTGCCCAGCAGGCTGCCTACGCGGCCGAAGCCAACAATAATCGCGTGATGACAGAGATCGACAGGGATTTGCTTCTCGTCTTCATCCGCCACTGTTGACGTTTGCTCTTCAAGATTTTCCGTTTTGAGCAGATAGCGCTCCAACAGGGAAAACAGGATGGGATTAAGCATAATCGACAGAATGGCACCTGCCAGCACCAGATTACGACCACTTTCTGGCAGCAGGTTGAGCGATATGCCCAGCCCGGCGAGAATAAAAGCAAATTCACCAATCTGCGCCAGACTCACCGAGATGGTCAGGGCCGTGCGCCTGGAGTGACCACACAAGCGCACCAGAAGTAGCGCAACCAGTGATTTGCCGAAAACGATAATCGACAGCGCGCCCAGCACCGCCAGCGGCTGCTGGACAAGGATCATTGGGTCAAACAGCATCCCCACCGAGACAAAGAACAGCACCGCGAAGGCATCCCGCAGCGGGAGCGTATCGTGTGCGGCACGGTGGCTCAGCTCTGACTCGTTGAGCACCATTCCGGCGAAGAAAGCGCCAAGGGCAAAGGAGACATCAAAGAACTCCACCGCGCCAAAGGCAATGCCCAACGCCAGAGCCAGCACCGACAGGGTAAACAGCTCGCGGGAGCCGGTTGCAGCGCTACGCGCGAGTATCCAAGGCACCACGCGTCGCCCCACCACCATCATCAGCACCATAAACGCCACCACTTTGCCGATGGTGATCAGCAGGTCGAACAGCACCATCGTGACGCTGGCATTACCCTCTTCAAACAGTCCGGCAACGGCAGGCAGCAGCACCAGCGCCAGCACCATCACCAGATCTTCAACAATCAGCCAGCCGATAGCGATCTGTCCGCGTTTACTGTCTATTAACTGTCGCTCTTCCAACGCGCGCAGTAACACCACGGTACTGGCGGTTGAAAGACAAAGACCAAACACCAGGCCGGTCATCGTTGGCCATCCCATCGCCCACGACAGCCCCATTCCCAGCAGGGTGGCGGCGGCGATTTGCACCACCGCACCGGGAATAGCGATCGACTTGACTGCCATCAGGTCTTTCAATGAGAAGTGCAGACCAACCCCGAACATCAGCAGGATCACACCCAGCTCGGCCAGTTCCGGTGCCAGATTAGTATCGGCGACAAAACCCGGTGTAAAAGGCCCGGCCAGCACGCCGGCCAGCAGATAGCCGACTAAAGGAGAGATGCGCAGGCGGTTGGCCAGCATACCAAACAGGAAGGCGAGTACCAGGCCTCCCACAATGGTGGTGATAAGCGGGGTGGTGTGGTGCATGCCTGTCTCCTTTATTTGCACACTCGCTATTCATCGGGTTACTCAAGGAGAGTCTGCCGTTTTCCTGCTACCCGAGTTATACGGAGCGTAAATGGTTCTGAACGTAGTTTTTAAGTGTATGGCATATTGCCAGCTCGCGCTTGTCATTATGGGTGATAATGACAAAAAACATCATTTATTCAGATAAGTTCGTCGAAGAGTGTGCTTTTTCCCACTTATCAGCTGGAGAGCCAGACGTCGCGGGTGAACTGTGCGCTGCTAATTACAGTCAATAGCAGCGTGGAAGGGCTATTTATGGCGGTTATCAGGCAGGAAAGCTGCGAGGATTCCGAGTAAAGGCAGGTAAGCGCAGATTTGATAGACCAGCTCAATGCTGTGGCGATCGGCCACCACGCCGAGTAAGGCGGCACCCAGCCCGCCCATGCCGAATGAAAAACCGAAAAAAAGACCGGAAACCATGCCAATACGACCAGGCATCAGTTCCTGGGCATAGACCAGAATGGCGGAAAAAGCCGAAGCCAGTACCAGGCCAATCACCACCGACAGGACTCCGGTCCACTCTAAGTTGGCATAAGGCAGCAGCAGGGTAAAAGGAGCCACGCCGAGAATGGATGCCCAAATCACGCGCTTACGGCCGATTTTGTCGCCTACCGGGCCGCCAACGATTGTCCCTGCCGCTACGGCAAACAGAAAGACAAACAGATGTAACTGCGCATTCTGTATCGAAAGGCCGAATTTATGCATTAAGTAGAAGGTATAGAAGCTGCTCAGACTGGTGAGATAAAAGTATTTGGAGAACACCAGCACCAGCAGAATGGCCATCGCGTACGCCACCTGACGGCGTGGTAACGCATGGATGGCTGCGGAAGCAGGGGGTTTGGCGGCTACATGCTGCGTCTGATACCAGCGACCAATCTGCAGCAATACCACAATAGCCAGCAGGGCCGCCAGCGAGAACCAGCCAAGGTTGCCTCGACCGTATGGGGCAATAATCAGCGCCGCCAGCAGCGGGCCAAGCGAAGTACCAAGATTACCGCCGACCTGAAACAGCGATTGCGCCAGGCCATGACGCCCGCCGGAGGCCATACGAGCCACCCGCGAGGATTCCGGGTGAAACACCGAGGAGCCGCTACCGACCAGCGCTGCCGCCAGTAAAATCATCGTATAATGACTGGCCAGCGCCAGCAGTATCACGCCGCAGAGTGTAAAGCCCATCCCGACAGGCAGCGACCACGGCTGCGGATGTTTATCGGTAAAATGACCAATCAGCGGCTGAAGCAGTGAAGCAGTCAGTTGATAAGTCAGGGTGATCAAACCAATCTGCACAAAGCTGAGTGAAAAATCTTCCCGTAGCAGGGGGTAGATCGCCAGAATGAGCGCCTGAATCATATCGTTGAGCAAATGGGCAACGCTTATCGCACTGAGTACGCCAAAAGAGGTACGCTTAACCGGTATCTCTGGCGGAAGGGGAGTATGGACGCCTGTCATTATCGTTCCTGTCATCAAGTTAGGGTTGTTGAGTGCCTGTCACTCGCCAATTTGCAACAATATAAGACAGAGCGATGACCTTTTAGTAGCATTCCTGCTGCATAATCAGCCGGACGTCATAAAAACAAATCATTTTCACCTTTCGGGGATTTAACAAGGAGAAGCGAGTGGCAATGTTCAAAAGAAGTCTTGTCGGAGTTCTGGCGGTTGCGTTATGCAGCACGCCGTTGATGGCACAGGCGTGGCAAAAAGACCGGACCTACAAATTTACCGTGCTGCATACCAACGACCACCACGGCCGTTTCTGGCCTAACGTGCATGATGAATATGGCCTGGCCGCGCAGAAAACCATGATGGATCAGATCCGTACCGAGGTGCAGACTCATGGCGGCGCAACGCTGATCCTCTCCGGAGGGGACATCAATACCGGCGTGCCGGAGTCCGATTTGCAGGATGCTGAACCGGATTTTCGCGCAATGAATATGATTGGCTACGATGCGATGGCGATTGGCAATCATGAGTTTGATAACCCGCTTTCGGTACTGCGCCAGCAGCAGAAATGGGCGAAGTTCCCTCTACTCTCGGCCAATATCTATCAGAAAAGCACCGGCAAACGTCTGTTCCAGCCTTATGCACTTTTCAACCGCATGGGCCTGAAAGTTGCCGTCATCGGCCTGACGACCGATGATACGGCCAGGATCGGCAATCCGGAATATTTTGACGATATCCAGTTCCGTAAACCAGCGACAGAAGCCAAAACGGTGGTCGAAGAGCTGCGTAAAAACGAAAAACCGGACGTGATCATTGCCGCAACGCATATGGGTCACTACGACAACGGCCAGCACGGTTCTAACGCGCCGGGCGACGTAGAAATGGCGCGCGCACTGCCAGCAGGCTACCTGGATATGATCGTCGGTGGACATTCGCAGGATCCGGTATGCATGGCCAAAGAAAATCTGAAACAGGTGGATTATGTGCCGGGCAGCCCCTGTACGCCGGATCGTCAGAATGGTACCTGGATCGTGCAGGCTCATGAGTGGGGCAAATATATTGGCCGTGCCGACTTCACTTTCCGTAATGGCACGCTGACGCTGGTTAACTATCAGCTGGTGCCGATCAATCTGAAGCATCAGGTTAAGGATGCTGACGGCAACACCCGCTGGGTGAACTACACGGCTGAAATTGCCAAAAACCCAGGGGTACAAAAACTACTGACGCCATTCCAGAAGAAGGGTGAAGCGCAGCTTGGTGTCAAAATTGGCAGCGTCAACGCTCACCTTGAAGGCGACCGTAGTAAAGTGCGTTTTGTGCAAACCAATATGGCACGCCTGATCCTGGCTGGCCTGACAGAGCGCACGCACGCCGACTTTGCGCTAATGAGCGGCGGTGGGGTGCGTGATTCGATTGAAGCGGGTAGCATCACCTATAAAGATGTGCTGAAGGTGCAGCCATTTGGTAATACCGTGACCCGGGTTGATATGACAGGCAGCGAAATTGAAAAGTACCTTGCGGTCGTCGCCAATAAGCAGGTGGATTCCGGTGCATATGCGCAGTTTTCCGGCGTCAGCCTGGTTGCCGACGGTTCCGGGGTCAGTCATATCAAAATTAACGGCAAGCCGCTGTTAGCGGATAAAACCTACCGTATGGCGATGCTGAGTTTTAACGCCACCGGTGGTGACGGCTATCCGCCGGTGGATAAGCGACCGGGCTACGTTAATACCGGTTTTGTCGATGCTGAAGTCCTGAAACAATATATTCAGAGCCATTCTCCTCTCAACGCGGCAAACTATCAGCCTGGCAAAGAAATTGTGTATCTTAATACGGCAGCAAAGGCAGCAGCGGGCGATAACGCATCGGTGACCCGGCCTTAGCAACCGGCAAGATCCCTGTCAGGATGTATCGATAGCAGGAGGGGCGGCCCGCCAATAAGGGAGCCGCCCTGAATAAACAGACAGAGCCGGGGTGCCGGGCGTTCAGCGGCTTTGTCCGCCACTAAATCGGTTTATTCTGCGCCTGCCGCCGGGGTGATCTCAGGATCCGTTCGCGGACTTTGTCATACAACCAGTTATAAACCACCGTATACGGCAGGAAGAACAGGAAGAAAGCGACTTCAATCAGGAATGCCTGCCGCAAAGTGATACCCAGCATCGAGGCCGCAATCGGCAGGCCGATAGCGATAAAGCCGCCCTCAAAACCCAGTGCGTGCAGTATGCGCAACTTCAGTCCGCGCTGTACCTTGCCGCGCGGCCACAGCCGGTCAA
This sequence comes from Erwinia pyrifoliae DSM 12163, assembly GCF_000026985.1. Classification (NCBI taxonomy): domain Bacteria; kingdom Pseudomonadati; phylum Pseudomonadota; class Gammaproteobacteria; order Enterobacterales; family Erwiniaceae; genus Erwinia; species Erwinia pyrifoliae. The sequence goes on along the minus strand of NC_017390.1, from coordinate 2,842,127 downwards.
AGCCAGCGTTGTAAACCATGTTCCATATCATCGCTACCGTCGACAGCACGATCGCCAGCAAGCCCATCTGAAACAGGGGTTTACCCATTGCCCAGGCAGCCAGCGGTGACACCAGCAGAATAGCCAGTAATTCAAAGCCTGCAGCATGATAAAAACGTTCTTTTAGCGTACGGCCAGACATATAGCCCTCCTTGTTATTTTCATCGCGCTATTTTCACCGCTTTATTTGCTAAGATGAAATGACTATCCATCGATAAAAGCGATATATAAGTGCGTTATTCACCGGAATCTCTGCAAGCTTTTGTACAGACTGTGGAAAGCGGCTCGTTCTCCGCAGCGGCGCGCGCGCTGCGCAAAAGCCAGTCAACCATCAGTACCGCCGTGGCGAATCTTGAAAGCGATCTGGGTTTCACCCTGTTCGACCGCACCGCCCGTACCCCGGTACTGACTGAAAACGGTCAACGGGCGCTGGCGCAGGTGAAAGAGATCCTGAGCGCCTCGGCGCAGCTGGACAGGCTGGCAGTGCGCCTGGCAGGTGAGGTGGAACCCTGTCTGCGGCTGGCGATCACCGACTTCTGGCAGGCTGACCACCATGCATTGCTGCTGCAACGTTTTGCCAGTCGTTATCCTGATATTGAGTTTGAGTGCATGATTGCGGAAGATGAAGATGTGATCGATTTGCTGCAAAGTGGCCGGGCGCATATCGGCGTATTGCGTGCGCAGCATCACTACCCGCCGGACATCAACGTACAGCACCTGCAGGTAAAGGCGCAAATGGCCATTTATCTGCATCAGGATCATCCGCTGGCGCACCAGCAGCAGGTCAGCGAAGCAGAACTGAGCCAGCTCCGCCAGCTGCGGTTAAACACCTGGGTTGAGCAAACGCCGGCACCCGCCGGGAAGGTGTGGCTGGCGCCGTCATATCCGCTATTACTGGAGATGGCGGAACAGGGGTTCGGCTGGAGTATCTTACCGCGCTGGCTTACCGCGCAGTTTGGTCATCAACTGCTGCGCGAACTGCCGGTGGCGGGCTGGCCGCAACATATTCAGGTTGATGTGATTAGCTCAAGGTGTTCACCGCCCGGCCCGGCGGGACAGTGGATGATCGATCGGCTTATAGCCCAGCGTCCTGATTAATCGCCCTTATCCCTTTCCCACTTCGATCTGCCGTTGCATTTTTGCACAGCAGACCGAATTATTTTTTGGCTATGGCGATATCGGCAAAGCGGGCGCTGAGCAGCTGTGCCAGATCCTGCGGTGCCAGCCCGATATCCAGCCCACGTCGGCCGCCTGACACGTAAATGGTGGCAAACTGCTGCGCGCCAGCATCGATCACCGTCGGCAGGCGCTTCTTCTGGCCGATGGGGCTGATGCCACCCAGCAGATAACCGCTGCTGCGCTGAGCAAACTGCGGGTTGGCCATCTCCACTTTTTTGGCCGCCAGCACTTTAGCCACCTGCTTTAAGTCCAGCTGCGCGTCTACCGGAGTCAGCGCGACGGCCAGGGTTTTGTTATCACCATTCAGCGCCACTAGCAGGGTTTTATACACCTGGGCGGCATCAAGATTTAACTTGCGCACCGCTTCGTCGCCGAAATGGGTTTCGTTGCTGTCATGCTCGTAGGCGTGCAGTGTAAAGGCGACCTTCTGTTTTTCAAGGAGTTTTACCGCAGGTGTCATAAGTACAGGCCTTCCGTTATGTGCCGCTTAACAGTATCAACGATTGATGAATAAAAACGCTGGTGAATGATGTCGCTTTAAGCGACAATCGGCTCCCGTTTCGGCTAACCGCTGAAACGATAACTAAAATCATAATGATGTCCTTATTTGATGGCCGATAGCGATATTGGCCTTTTTTTTTAGCCGCCGCTCAGCAGGCCGGGGAGGTTCCCCTCGCCATAAAGATGCAGTGCGCCAACGGCGACCACGTATCGGCCCGGCGGCAGCTGCTGAAGAAAGCGGCACCAGTGCAGGTTACGCTGGGTCATCAGCAAATCATTCAGGCCGCTGCTGAACGTGCCGGGCAACTCAAGTTTCCTCCCGCTGCCCGGTGGGGCTTCCAGCCACCAGCTCACCATCGTTTGCAGCAGGCGGGCATTGGTGTGCCAGTATTTTAGCGTGTCTTCCAGCAGCGCAAGGCCGTTATCCGCCAGGGATTGCAGCAGCGCCAGCTGGGCCTCGGCCCCCTCCAGTTCGACAACCTTTATCGACCGCGCATGTGCGGCCTGCAGCAGTTGTAAGTCAATACCGCAGTCGGCACGTAGCCCGAGCCGCTGCGCCTGCTGCGCCTGCAGCGTTAGCGCAATCTGCCAGGCGGGCAAGGTATCAACCCGCAGAGGATCGATGCCCAGCTCTTCACAGAGGCGTTGCAGCTGTTGCAGCTGCTGCTCCGGCAGCCGTTGCGCCAGCGGCGCGCACTCTTCACTTCTGTTAAGGGGGGAAGCGCCAGCGGAGATATCCGCTTCAACGATAAGCGCATCGGCGCGCTGTAACCGATCCAACAGTAGCGCCGGGAGCAGCATCATATTACCCGTCCCCATATGAATACTGCCCACCAGATGAAGCTGACGCGGCCCCAGGGTGATGTCCACAGCCGGGTAACGATAGCTTGCCGCGCGTAGCCTCCGCCACAGCACCTGCAGCCTGTAAATCAGTGTCCTCATATGCTTCCCCTTTTCCGCTTATTGCCCTTATGCTAACGCGAACGGTGGCTGGCCGACAGGAATAACGCAGAGCCGTCGGTCACTTCGGTGGGCGATAGCGGATCAGGCGATTGGCATTGCTCACCACGGTTATTGAGGACAGCGCCATCGCTGCCCCGGCGACGACCGGGCTGAGCAGCGTTCCGGTTAGCGGATACAGCACGCCGGCAGCAAGCGGAATACCGCAGGCATTGTAGATAAACGCGCCCAGCAGATTCTGTTTCATATTGCGCAGCGTGGCCTTGGCGATGGCTAACCCATCCACCAGGGCATTGAGATCCTGGCGCATCAGCGTCATCGCCGCCGTTTCAATCGCCACATCGCTGCCGCCGCCCATGGCAATCCCCACATCCGCCTGTGCCAGCGCCGGAGCATCATTGATCCCGTCGCCAATCATGGCTACCCGTTGCCCCTGCCGTTGCAGGGCGCTAATGGCTGCGGCTTTACCATCAGGCAACACCCCGGCAATCACGCGGTCGATTCCCGCCTCGCGAGCAATGGCACTGGCGGTTATTTCATTGTCACCGGTCAGCATCACCAAGCGATAACCCCGCTGATGCAGGCGTTGCAACGCGCTCACGCTCCCCTTGCGCAGCGCATCGCGAATGGCAAACAGGGCGACGATCTTGCCATCCGCCGCCAGCAGTACCGGAGTGGCACCCTTTGCTGCCAGCTGTGACATCTGCGTTGAGACGGCATCGGTGGCAATCTGCTGCTGCGCCATCAGCGCTGCGTTACCCAGCAGCAGAGCGCGACCGTCGAGAACGCCGCTCACGCCCTTTCCCGCCAGGGTACGAAACTGCTCAACGTCCGGCAGCGTGGCCAGCCCGGCATGGGCGACGATGGCGCGCGCCAGCGGATGACTGGCGCCCTGTTCCAGAGCAGCCGCCTGTTGCAGCACCGTCTGGCGATCGGCCTGGTTAAACAGCACAACCTCGACCACGCGCGGCGTGCCTTCGGTCAGCGTCCCGGTTTTATCAAAAACCAGCGTGTCCAGCGTGCTGGCGCGTTGCAGCGCATCGGCATCACGCACCAGCACGCCGAACTCGGCGGCACGCCCAACGCCGGCAATAATTGACATCGGTGTGGCGAGGCCCAGCGCACAGGGGCAGGCAATAATCAGTACGGTAGTGGCCACCACCAGGGTGTAAACCAGCTGAGGTGCCGGGCCGAACAGAAACCAGACGGCAGCGCTCAGTAGCGCGACCGCCATCACTACCGGGACAAATACCGCAGAGATTTTATCCGCCAGCTGGCCGATTTCCGGCTTGCTGTTCTGAGCCTGACGCACCAGCTGAATGATGCGCGCCAGGGTGGTGTTTTTGCCGACGGCCCCGGCACGCAACAGGACACTACCGTCCTGCAACACGGTTCCGGCATGCAGGGTATCGCCCGGCGATTTCAGCTGCGGGATGGCTTCACCGGTGAGCATTGCTTCATCCAGCCAGGCCTCTCCCTGCACGATAGTACCGTCTACCGGCACACGATCGCCGGTCATCACGCGTAGCGTCATCCCCAGCTGTACCTCGCTGAGTGGCCTAAGCTGTTCGCCACCTTCAGTGACCACGCGTGCGGTGGGCGGGGTGAGATCCAGCAGTTTTTCCAGCGCCTGCGATGAGCGCTGACGAGCGCGCTGCTCAAGCATATGGCCAAGATTGATCAGGCCGATAATCATCACGCTGGCTTCATAATAGAGATGGCGTGCCGCCATCGGGAACAGCTCAGGCCAGAGATTCACCGTGATGGAGTAGAGCCAGGCGGCGGCGGTACCCAGCGCTACCAGCGTATCCATCGTGGCACTGCGATTTAACAGGCTGTTCCAGGCGCTGCGATAGAAATGGCCGCCGGCAACAATCATCACCAGCAGGGTCAGAACGCCTGCCACCAGCCAGCCGCCGCGATTGGCTGCGGTAAGCATCATATTGCCACCGCCCATCCCCCAAACCATGAGTGGAACACCCAGCGCTAACGCCAGCGTTGCTTGCCAGCGGAAACGTGTTACCGCCGCCTGCGCGCTTTGCTGCTGTTTTTCGCGCCTTTCCGTCTCATCTTCAACGATTTCCGCGCCATATCCGGCGCGGCTGACCGCTTCGATTAATGCGCCGGGTAACGCGCAGCCCAGCACCAGCGCGCTGTGCAGTGCAAGGTTGACCCGTGCCTGACTGACGCCGGGGACATTTTGCAACGCATTCTGAACGCGGCTCACGCAGCTGGCGCAGTTCATACCCTCAATCAGTAACTGGACGCTTTCACTTTGTTGCGCCGGAAGCTCGCTGGTGGCCGCTGTCAGCGCTTCCGGCTGAATATCTGAGTCTGTCAGCGGGTCAGCCTTTGGGCGCGCGGGTGTTTCAGCCAGGCTGGCGTGATAGCCCGCTCCGGCAACCGTGGCGATCAGCGCCCCGGCGCTGGCGCTTCCGCTCACGCGTGCTTCAGCGATGCTGACCTCTGCCTGCTCCACGTCGGCGCGCTGTTCCAGCGCCTCTTTTACCCGTTTTACGCAGTGTCCGCATGACAATCCGTCCAGCGTCAGTAGGGTGACTTGCGACATATTATCTCTCCTGGTGATCCGGTTTGACCCGGCGCGATTTTTACATTACTTATGGAGGTTAAACCTTCCATTAAGGGGAAGGTCAAGGGGAAACCATGAACATCAGCGACGTGGCAAAAAAGACCGGACTGACCTGCAAAGCAATCCGCTTTTATGAAGAGAAAGGGCTGGTGACGCCGCCGTTGCGCATGGAAAACGGCTATCGCAGCTACAGTGCGAAGCACCTGGAGGAGCTGACGCTGCTGCGCCAGTCGCGCCAGGTGGGTTTTAATCTGCAACAGTGCCGGGAAATGGTCAGTTTGTTCAATGACCCGGCGCGCCATAGCGCTGATGTGAAAGCGCGCACGCTAAAGAAAGCGGCGGAGATCGCGTTACATATTAACGAGCTACAGCTGATGCGGCAGAAGCTGCTCGAACTGGCCGCCAGCTGCCCTGGCGATGACGGTGCTGATTGCCCGATCATTAATCATCTGGCCAGCTGCTGTCACGATAGTAAGGGCGGTTAAACGCTGCGCGCCACCACGCGCAGCGTGATCCCTTCTACCGCCACCACGGTAATCTGCGTGCCTGCCGGCAGATCTTCATCGGCCTGCACGCGCCAGTTACCGTCACCGATCCGGACATGGCCGAAACCATTTACCAGCGCGGCATCCAGCGTTAGCTGGCGGCCAATCAGCTGCTGGCCGCGTTGGTTAAGCGTGGAGGGCGGATGGCGCTGCTGGCGACTTTTCAGCCAGCGATACCACCACAGCGCGGCAAGAATAGTCAGTATGGCAAAGCTCAGCCCCTGCCACTCCCACGGCAAGGGCACCAGCCACACCAGCAGGCTGACCAACACGGCGGCGATGCCGCTCCACAGCAGATAGCCGCTGGCGCCGAGCATTTCAGCTGCCAGCAGCAGACCGCCGAGCGTCAGCCATAACCACCACGGATTTGCTAACAGCGGGTCAAACATTAGCGTTTACGCTCCAGTTTGCTTTCACCTAACAGTTCGCCGATGCCGGCAATCGATCCAAGCAGACTGCTGGCCTCCAGCGGCATCATCACCACTTTGCTGTTGGTGGAAGAGCCAATATGCTGCAGCGCATCGGTATATTTTTGCGCCACGAAGTAGTTAATGGCCTGAATATCGCCAGCGGCAATCGCTTCAGAGACCATTTTGGTCGCCTGGGCTTCTGCCTCCGCACTACGTTCTCGCGCTTCAGCGGCAAGGAACGCCGACTGACGTTCGCCTTCTGCTTTCAGGATCTGCGACTGTTTATCGCCTTCGGCACGCAGAATGGCTGCCTGGCGCACGCCTTCGGCCTCAAGAATATCGGCCCGTTTAGTTCGCTCAGCCTTCATCTGCGCGTTCATTGAGGCGATCAGTTCCGCCGGTGGGCGCACGTCACGGATCTCAATTCGGGTGATTTTGATGCCCCAGGGGTTGGTGGCTTCATCGAGGATCTGCAACAGGCGGGTATTGATGTTATCACGCTGTGACAGCATTTCGTCCAGCTCCATCGACCCCAGGACGGTACGCATATTGGTCATGGTGAGGTTAATGATTGCCTGTTGCAGATTACTGACTTCATAGGCGGCTCGCGCCGGGTCGACCACCTGAATAAAGCATACGGCATCGATGGTGACGCTGGCGTTATCCTTGGAGATAATCTCCTGGGAAGGGATATCCAGCACCTGCTCCATCATGTTAATTTTGCGGCCGACGCGGTCCATAAACGGTACCACCAGGTTCAGACCCGGCTGCAGGGTGGTGGTGTAGCGGCCAAATCGTTCCACCGTCCACTGAAAACCCTGAGGCACAATTTTGATCCCTGACCAGACGATAATCAGAGCCAGCACGATAATGACGGGGATAACAGTCAGCATAGAAATAACCTCCAAATTGTTATTTAACGTACGGGAGCGGTCGCTTTCCCTCACGGCCGCGTTGACGGACGAACCTGAACGGCGGTTCGCCCCGATAGATCTCAGCAGACCCTTTCGTGCATATTCCGCTGTCAGTAGAGCAGGGAATAGAGCTGACGGCGATATTTGGCTGCCAGCGCATCTCCGGTACCGAGCGCGGCTAGGATCTCCTGCAGCATTTTGCGCGCCTGACCATCGGCAGCAGTGAGGTCTTGCTTCAGGTGGCTGAACAGCAGCTCCAGCGCTTCTTCATTACGCCCGACCTGATGAAATTGCAGAGCCAGCTGGGTTGCCAGTTCGGCATTATCAGGTTCAGCCCCAATTTGCTGCTGCAGCTGCTGAATTTCCGGGGTGTCTGCCGCCTGTTTCAGCAGGTCAATCTGTGCCACCAGCCCCTGATAACGCGTGTCCTGATCCTGCAACGGCACCACGTTAAGCACCGCCTCGGCCTCTTCACTGCGGTTCAGGCCAATTAAAACCTCAGCCAGCAGAAAACCGATATCGCTGCGCTGTTTGCTCAGCGCCCAGGCGTCTTTCAGCAGCGGCAGGGCTTCAATCAGTTTATTTTCGTCCATCAGCTGCATGGCCTGCTGCGCCTTCAGCTCTTCTTCCTTCGGCAGCACTTTTTCCAGCAGGGCGCGCACCGCTTCTTCCGGCTGCGGCCCCTGGAAGCCGTCCACCGGCTGACCGTTCTGGAACAGATAAACGGTTGGGATCGAACGCAGACCAAACTGCTGTGCCACGGCCGGTTCGGCATCACAATCCAGCCTTGCCAGAACAAACTGACCGGCGTACTCCTGCGCCAGACGATCCAGCAGCGGCGTCAGCTGCTGGCAATGCTGGCTGCGCTCTGACCAGAAATAGAACAGCACGGGAACCTGCATCGACTGTTCCAGCGTCTGGTGCAGGTTAGTTTCATTAATCTCGACAATCTGCGCTTGTGATGACATCAATTCGTCTCTTTTTACGTAAGTTTAGTACTGTATTGGGGCGGCAGGTAGCGCTTCAAGGCTCGGCGCTTAATTCTGGCGTAAAATACGATCCATTATCCAGCCTGGCAGCAAACGGCGTAACAGGCTGATGCCATATGTGACCAAGGTCACAGGATAGCGCAGGCGCGGATGCTGGCTCTCCAGCGCATGGTGCAGCCTGGGCAAAATTGCTTCCGGCGGCAGGGTAAAGCGTGCGGCAATGCCCGGGTTCTTCACCGGCCTGTCCTGCTGCGCCTGCTGAACATTATTGCTGAAGCGGGTGCTGATTGGCCCTGGCTCAATCAGGCTGACGCGCACCCCGCTGCCGTGCAGCTCCATGCGTAACGCGTCAGACCAGGCTTCCAGCGCGTATTTGCTGGCGGCGTAGGCACCGCGTTTCGGCGTGGAGATCAGCCCCATCACCGAACTGGTATTGACGATGCGCCCATTGCCCGAAGCCAGCAGGGCAGGCAGTAACAGCATGGTAAGCTGGTGGGTGCCAAACAGGTTGGTGGCAAACTGCTGTTCCAGCTGCTGACGTGATATCGATTGCAGCGGGCCATACAGCCCGAATCCCCCGTTGTTAAACAGGCCAGACAGGCAGCCATCGCATAGCGTGAGGATGTCATCTGCCGCGTGCGCAACGCTGGCGGCATCATCAAGATCCAGCAGCACACCGCTGAACCCCAGCTGGTTCATCCGCTCCACGTCCTGGGGTTTACGGCAGCCGGCGATCACATGGTAGCCACGGCGCAGCAGGTCGTTAGCTGCGACCAGGCCAATCCCGCTGGAACAGCCGGTGATCACGATACTTTTTTGCATAACTTTTTGTGCTCTTAATAAACCTGGTTCATCGCAATGGACTGAGAACTAATCTGGTTTTTATGTGCTATTTGTCAGAGTGGGGCAACGTCTTGTGCTCTATTTCATTACCCATCATTCCCCACGCTATCCGATGCCTGATGCTTAACTAAGAAAGCCAGCTGTTTTGCCATCAAATCGGCAATAAAAGGCTGGGCCACCGGATTAGGGTGAATGCCGTCATCCTGCATCCATTCCGGCTTCAGGTAGACCTGTTCCATAAAGAACGGCACCAGCGGGATCGCATGCTGACTGGCCAGTCTGGGATAGATGGCGGCAAATGAATCGGTGTAGCGCTTGCCGTAGTTGGCCGGTAGCCGCACCTGCATCAGCAGCGGCTGCGCCTTTGCCGCCTGGATTTGAGCAATGGCCTGATTCAAATCCTGCTCGACCTGCTGCGGAGGGAAACCACGCAACCCATCGTTACCCCCCAGCTCAATCAGTACCCAGCGCGGCTGATGTTGTTTCAGCAGCGCCGGAAGTCGGGCCAGTCCCTGTGCCGTAGTATCGCCGCTTATGCTACCGTTAATGATAGCAGGGGATTTTTGCCATTTCTCATTGAGTAACGCGGGCCATGCGGCACTGGCGGACATGCGGTAACCGGCGCTCAGGCTGTCGCCCAGCACCAGCAGCGTATCTGCCGCCGCCGCACGCAGCGTCATAAAAGCCACTAAAAACAGGAACGGGTAATGCCAGCGGAAAACATTCTTGAAGTTCATCATCTTAGTAAGTCCGTCGGTCAGGGGGAGCATCAGCTATCTATCCTTACCGGAGTTGAGCTGGTTGTCAAACCGGCTGAAACCCTTGCCCTGATCGGCGAGTCGGGATCGGGCAAGTCAACCCTGCTGGGGATTCTGGCCGGACTGGATGACGGCAGTGCGGGAGAAGTGATGATGCTCGGCCAGCCGCTGCATCAGATGAATGAGGAGCAGCGCGCAGAGCTGCGGGCGCAGAATGTCGGCTTCGTCTTCCAGTCGTTTATGCTGGTGCCAACGCTCAACGCCCAGGAGAACGTGCAGCTCCCGGCGTTGCTGCGCGGTGAGAGCGACAGGCAGAGTCGTGAACAGGCGGCTGCGCTGCTGGGCCAGCTTGGGCTGGGCGAGCGCCTCGGCCATCTGCCCGCCCAGCTTTCCGGCGGTGAACAGCAGCGCGTGGCGCTGGCCCGCGCCTTTAACGGCCGCCCGGCGCTGCTGTTTGCCGATGAGCCCACCGGCAATCTGGACCGCAAAACCGGCGATCGTATCGTCGATCTGCTGTTCAGCATGAACCGCGATCACGCCACCACCCTGATCCTCGTTACCCATGATGAACAGCTGGCCGCACGCTGTGACCGGCGTTTGCGTCTGCGTGACGGCAAGCTGTGGGAGGAAGCATGATCTGGCGCTGGTTCTGGCGCGAGTGGAAATCCCCCTCGCTGCTGATCGTCTGGCTGGCGCTGACGCTGGCGGTGGCCTGCGTGCTGGCGCTCGGCTCGCTCAGCGACCGCATGGAAAAAGGGCTGACGCAGCAAAGCCGTGACTTTATGGCCGGTGACCGCACCTTAAGCAGCGCACACGAGGTGCAGCCGCAATGGCTGGAACAGGCGCGAGCCGAAGGGCTGCAAATCGGACGGCAGCTAACGTTTATGACCATGACTTTTGCCGGTGATACGCCGCAGCTGGCCTCGGTGAAGGCGGTGGACAGTCTCTACCCGATGTACGGCCAGCTGACCACCGCCCCAGCCGGGCTAAAACCGGCAGCGGGCGCGGTGCTGGCCGCGCCGCGCCTGCTTGAACTGATCGACCGTAAAGCCGGGGAAAACCTCGAAGTGGGTGATACCACGCTGCGTATCAGCGGAGCAGTGATTCAGGAGCCGGATGCGGGCTTTAACCCGTTCCAGACCGCGCCGCGCCTGCTGATGAACCTGGCCGATGTGGAAAAAACCGGCGCTGTCCAGCCCGGAAGCCGGGTGACCTGGCGCTATAAATTCTCCGGCAGCCCGGCGCAGCTGGCACGATATGACAGCTACATTGAATCACGCCTTACCCCGGAACAACGCTGGATCAGCGTCGAAAACTCCGGGGACGCGCTGGGTAAATCGATGCAGCGCGCCCAGCAGTTCCTGCTGCTGTCGGCCCTGCTGACGCTGATGCTGGCGATTGCCGCCGTGACGGTGGCGATGAACCACTATTGCCGCAGCCGATACGATCTGGTGGCGGTGTTGAAAACGCTTGGCGCGAATCGCCGCGCCTTGCAAAAGCTGATCGTTGGCCAGTGGCTGGCGGTGCTTCTGCTGGCAGGGCTGGTCGGTAGCGCCATTGGCCTGGGTTTTGAAACCTTGCTGTTGTCCCTGCTGCGCCCGGTTTTGCCGGGGGAACTACCGGCCGCCAGCGGCTGGCCGTGGCTGTGGGCGCTGGGATCCTTATTGACGATTTCACTGCTGGTCGGGCTGCGGCCGTATCGCCTGCTGCTGGCCACTCAGCCGCTGCGCGTATTGCGCCGTGACGCGGTGGTGAATATCTGGCCGCTGAAGTTTTATCTGCCGGCCATGCTGCTGGTGGTGATCGGCCTGCTGGCGCTGCTGGTGGGAGGAAGCAAGCTGCTGTGGGCGCTGGTGGCTGGCATTGTGCTGCTGTCGTTGCTGCTGGGGGCAATCGGCTGGGGCGGACTGTTGCTGCTGCGGCGTCTGACGCTGCGCAACCTGGCATTTCGCCTGGCGGTCAACCGCCTGCTGCGCCAGCCGTGGACCACCCTTAGCCAGCTGGCGGCATTTTCGCTGTCGTTTATGCTGCTGGCGCTGCTGCTGGTGATGCGCGGCGATTTGCTGGACAGGTGGCAGCAGCAGCTGCCGCCGGACAGCCCGAACTACTTCCTGCTAAATATCACCGCACGGCAGGTGCCGCAGGTGACGTCATTCCTGCAACAGCATCAGGTGCAGCCGGAAACCTTCTATCCGGTGGTGCGTGCGCGCCTGACCGCTATTAATCAGCAGCCGGCAGATCCGGCACAGGATGAATCACTCAACCGTGAATTGAATCTGACCTGGCTTAAAGCGTTGCCGCAGCACAATCCGCTGACCGCAGGCAGCTGGCCGCCGCAAAAAGGGGAAGTCTCGATCGAGCAGGGGCTGGCCGAGCGGCTGGGGGTAAAACTGGGTGATAGTCTGACTTTTACCGGAGATACCCAGCAGTTCAGCGCTAAAATTAGCAGTCTGCGTAGGGTGGACTGGGAGAGCCTCAGGCCAAACTTCTTCATTATTTTCCCGCCTGGCGCGCTCGATAACCAGCCGCAGACCTGGCTGACCAGCTTCCGCGTCAATGACGATAACGCGCTGCTGGCGCAGCTTAACCGCCAGTTTCCGACCTTAAGCCTGCTGGATATCGGCACGATTTTGCGTCAGATAGGCCAGGTGCTGGCGCAGGTGAGTCAGGCGCTGGAGATCATGGTGGTACTGGTGACTGTCTGCGGCGTGCTGCTGTTGCTGGCACAAATCCAGGTCGGGATGCGCCAGCGGCGGCAGGAGCTGGTGGTGTACCGTACGCTGGGTGCCAGCAAGAAGTTGCTGCGTGCCACGCTGTGGTGCGAGTTTGCACTGCTTGGCGTGGTATCGGGCGCGGCGGCGACCATCGGGGCTGAAGTGGCGCTGTGGGGATTACAGCGCAAGGTGTTTGACTTCCCTTGGCAGCCGGACTTTATGCTGTGGCTGGCGCTGCCGTTAACCGGTGCGCTGCTGCTATCGCTGTGCGGCGGCTGGCTGGGCTTGCGTCTGCTGAAGGGCAGGGCGCTGTTCCGGGGATATGAGGCGGGCTGACGGCGGGGCGATGTGAAGCGGCGGGCCTGAACTTATCACTTTCAGCCCGCCGTATTGCTGGCTTAAGCAAGTTTATCCACGGCCCAGGCAATACCGCTGGCATATTCCGCAGGCAGCATTGGCACCAGCGCATTGAGCGCGGTGCCAAGTGCCAGCGGGCTGGCGTCTGCCAGATTCAGGTGGCCGACCTTACGCCCGGCGCGCACCTCTTTGTCGTACCAATGCAAATGCACCAGCGGCTCCCTGAGCCACGCGGTATTGATGTCGGTGCCGATCAGGTTGACCATCACTGCCGGGGTATTGACCACCGGGGTGGGCAGCGGCAGATCGAGAATGGCGCGCAGATGCAGTTCAAACTGGCTGATGGACGCGCCGTTCTGCGTCCAGTGACCACTGTTATGCACCCTCGGAGCCAGCTCATTGATCAGCAGACCTTCCGGCACCACGAAGCACTCCATCGCCATCACGCCAACGTAGTTCAGCTCATGCATAATCGCCGACAGCATGCGTTCCGCCTGCTGCTGGTGCTGCGCATCGACGTCTGGCAGCATCACGCTGGTACGCAGTATGCCGTCCTGATGCAGGTTATGGGTCAGCGGGTAGAACACCGTGCTGCCGTCGTGGCCGCGCGCGCCCACCAGCGACATTTCACCCGAGAAGTTGATGCCCCGTTCGACGATACATTCGCCGTAGCATTCGCCGGGCAGCGTAGCGGTTTCGCTGGCGCGCAGACGCCACTGGCCACGCCCGTCGTAGCCGCCGGTACGGCGTTTAACGATTGCCAGTTCGCCGAGGGTAGTGAACACCTGCGCCCACTGGTCGGCAGCGGATAAGAGCTGCCAGGGTGCCGTTGCCAGGCCAAGCCGGTCAAGCAGCTGTTTCTGCGTCAGGCGATCCGCCAGCAGCGGGAAAATATCGCGATTAACAAAGGCGCGATGATCGGCAAGCTCGCGCGTCAACGCGGTTTCCGGCCAGCGCTCGATTTCGGCGGTGATGACGCTTTGCGCCATCGGCAGCGTCTGCGGCTCGGCGTCAAGGCCGACCGGATAAACGGCGATCCCCAGCGGCTCCCCGGCCTGGCGCAGCATGCGCCCGAGCTGACCGTTACCTAAAATGCAGACCGGTTTCATGCTTCCTCCCGGGGGTCCGGATGGTTCAGCACCTCGTCAGTCTGCGCCTGTCGCCAGTCCGCCAGGCGCAGCGCCAGGCCGCTGTCGTGCAGCGCGAGGATCTGCGCCGCCAGCAGGGCGGCGTTGGCTGCCCCGGCTTTACCAATCGCCAGCGTGCCTACCGGAATGCCGCGCGGCATTTGGACGATGGAATACAGGCTGTCTACCCCGCTTAGCGCGGCGCTCTGTACCGGCACGCCGAGTACCGGCACCCGCGTTTTCGCTGCCAGCATACCCGGCAGATGCGCCGCGCCGCCTGCCCCGGCAATAATCACCTGATACCCGTTATCCGTGGCACTTTCGGCAAAGCTGAACAGCTTGTCTGGCGTGCGGTGGGCGGACACCACTTCACAGTGAAACGGAATGTCCAGACTGGTGAGGACTTCCGCAGCAAATTGCATGGTGGCCCAGTCACTTTTTGAACCCATAACAATAGCAATGCGGGCCGGTGCGGCGTTGGATGACATGCGGGTCTGACTCCTGTGATTGTAAAACGTCACCGTGGCAGCGCAGAGACTGGCTACCGGGTGGGAAGGGCAGAGAGAATATCATGACTGTGCGGCAAGGAAAACGGTTGCGTAGCGCGAAACCGCGCCAGTTACGCTTCAGAACGGGAAGGAAATCAGCCTGATCTCGTCACTGCTGACCCGGATCATGGAGCCTTGCTGGTGCCAGGCTCCCAATACCAGACGCTGCGCCGGCTGGCCGTTGATTTCAAGCGGGTGTACCGCCGGACGATGCGTATGGCCGTGGATTAACAGCGGGGTATTGTGGCGACACATTGTTTTGATCACCGCCTGCTGATTAACGTCCATAATCGCCATATCCTTACTGCTGTTAGCCTGTTTGCTACCGTCACGCATTTTTAACGCGATACGCTGGCGTATCAACAGCGGCAGGGCGAGGAACAGCTTTTGCAGCCAGCGCTGCTGCACCTTCTGACGAAACCGTTGGTAACCGCTATCGTCAGTGCACAGCGTGTCGCCGTGCATGACAAGCAGGCGCTTGCCGTACAGTTCCAGCACCTGTTCTTCCGGCAGCAGCGTCATTGCGGCCGAGCGGGCAAAGCGCTTGCCCAACAGAAAGTCGCGATTACCGTGAATAAAGTAGCAGGGGATGCTGAGCTGACGCAGCGCGTGGGCGATCTGCGCGTGCAGCGGATTGGGATCGTCGTCACCAATCCAGGCTTCAAACAGGTCACCAAGAATATACAGCGCATCAGCGTGCTGTGCTTGATGGTGCAAAAATTGCAGAAAACCGGCAGTGATTGCCGGTTCTTCACGACACAGATGGAGATCTGCGATAAACAGCGTGTGCGGCATTATTCGCTGACGGTCACTTTCTGAATGATCACGTCATCTTTCGGCACATCCTGGTGCATGCCGCTGCGGCCGGTAGAGACGGCTTTGATTTTCTCAACCACGTCCATTCCTTCAACCACTTCAGCGAACACGCAGTAGCCCCAGCCCTGCAGGCTTTCGTCACGGAAGTTCAGGAAGTCGTTGTCTGCCACGTTGATAAAGAACTGGGCAGTGGCAGAGTGTGGAGCCTGAGTGCGCGCCATTGCCAGGGTGCCTTTGGTATTTTTCAGGCCGTTGCTGGCTTCGTTACGGATCTCGTCTTTGGTGTCTTTCTGCTTCATGCCTGGCTCAAAACCACCGCCCTGGATCATAAAACCGTTGATCACACGGTGAAAGATGGTGTTGTCGTAAAAGCCTTCGCGGCAGTACTCAAGGAAGTTTTTTACGGTAGCCGGGGCTTTATCATCAAAAGTTTTGATGACGATATCGCCATGATTAGTCTGGAAAGTAACCATTTTCTCATCCTGTCAGGGTTTGAAGTATTTAACAGTGGGCGCAGGAAGTGCAGACAAATAATCTGCCCCTGGCGGCAGACGGCTTTTATACCACAAATTGTGACGGCTCGTCAGCAACGCTGCAAAGCGGGGCTGGGGGATAACTTTGCTTTGCGTAGCGCTGCACGGAAAAATACGTCAGAATATTATACACACTAAATTATCGTTAACCCCGCACACGCTTAAAACGGAATGTCTCAATGCTAAAGATTTACAACACCCTGAGTCGTCAAAAAGAGGAATTTAAACCCATACATGCCGGTAACATCGGCATGTACGTGTGTGGCATTACCGTTTACGACCTGTGTCATATCGGCCACGGCAGAACCTTTGCCGCTTTTGATGTTGTGGCGCGTTATCTGCGTTACAGTGGTTATCAGCTGAAATATGTGCGTAACATCACCGATATAGATGACAAAATCATCAAACGCGCGAACGAAAACGGCGAATCTATCGAGCGGTTGACCAATCGCATGATCGACGAAATGCATAAAGACTTCGCCGCGCTGAACATTCTGCCGCCGGATCTGGAGCCACGCGCCACGCGCCATATTGCAGAGATTATCGAACTGGTCGAGAAGCTGATTACCCGTGAGCATGCTTATGTTGCCAGCAATGGCGATGTGATGTTCTCCGTTGACAGCGATCCGCAATACGGTTCGTTGTCGCGTCAGGATCTGGATCAGCTTCAGGCCGGCGCTCGCGTTGAGGTGGCTGCCGATGTGAAGCGTAACCCGATGGACTTTGTGCTGTGGAAGATGTCCAAAGCAGATGAACCTGGCTGGGCTTCCCCGTGGGGCAACGGCCGTCCGGGCTGGCATATTGAGTGTTCGGCAATGAACTGCAAACAGCTGAGTGAGCACTTCGATATTCACGGCGGCGGTTCTGACCTGATGTTCCCACACCACGAGAATGAGATCGCCCAGTCCACCTGTGCTCATGATGGCCCGTATGTGAACTACTGGATGCACTCCGGCATGGTGATGATTGACCGTGAAAAAATGTCGAAATCGCTGAACAACTTCTTTACCGTGCGCGATGTGCTGCAGCACTACGATGCGGAGACGGTGCGCTACTTCCTGATGTCCGGCCACTATCGCAGCCAGCTAAACTACGGCGAAGATAACCTCAACCAGGCGCGTTCGGCGCTGGAGCGCCTGTATATTGCGCTGCGTAACACCGATACCCGCGCCACTCCGGCCGGCGGCGAAGAGTTTGAGGCGCGCTTTCGCGAGGCGATGGATGACGACTTCAATACCCCGGAAGCCTATTCGGCGCTGTTTGATTTAGCGCGAGAAGTCAACCGCATGAAGGGGGAAGATCCGGCGGCAGCGGATGGCCTGGCGGCGCGCCTGCGCGTGTTGGGCGGCGTGCTTGGCCTGCTGGAGCAGGATCCGCAGCAGTTCCTGCAAAGCGGTGTCAATATCAATGATGAAGAAGTGGCGCAGATCGAAGCGCTAATCCAGATGCGTATCGATGCGCGTAAAGAGAAAAACTGGGCGCAGGCCGACGTGGCGCGTGACCGTCTGAACGAGATGGGCATTGTGCTGGAGGACGGTGCCGGTGGTACCCGCTGGCGCCGCAAATAAGTTGAAGTGAGAATATAAAAAGCCCTGAATTTTCAGGGCTTTTTTTCATTGCGACCTTAATCTGCGCAGCGCGACGCAGGGTTAATGGGTACTGTTAAAATCAATCACCATGCGGCCAACGATTTTTCCGCTTTCCATTTCATGGAAGATCGCGTTGATGTCCTGCAGCGGGCGGCGAGTGACTTTGGGTACAACTTTGCCTTCAGCCGCGAACTGGAAAGCTTCAGCTAAATCTTCACGCGTGCCGACCAGCGAGCCGACGACCTGGATGCCGTCCAGCACCAGACGCGGGATATTCAGGCTCATCGATTCCGGCGGCAGGCCCACTGCCACAATACGGCCACCTGCGCGCATCGCATCCACCGCAGAATTAAACGCCGCTTTGGCAACGGCTGTTACCACGGCAGCATGTGCGCCCCCCGTGCGTTGCTGGATCAGCCGTGCCGCGTCTTCATTACGCGAGTTGATCACCATATCGGCCCCCATCTCTTCGGCAAATTTCAGCTGGGCATCGCTGACGTCAACGGCGATGACTTTGGCATTAAACACATTTTTTGCGTACTGCAGCGCCAGATTGCCCAGACCGCCAAGGCCATAGACAACCAGCCATTTTCCGGGAGAAATACCGGAGATTTTCACCGCCTTGTAGGTAGTGACACCGGCGCAGGTAATGCTGCTGGCGACCGCAGGATCGAGACCGTCAGGCACCTTAACGGCATAATCCGCCACCACGATACACTCTTCGGCCATGCCGCCATCGGCGGTATAACCGGCGTTGATCACCTCTCGGCACAGGGTTTCATTGCCGCTGTTGCAGTATTCACAATGGCCGCAGCCTTTGAAAAACCACGCCACGCTGGCACGGTCGCCGGGCTTGAGGGAGGTCACGCCCGGACCGACAGATTTGACTACGCCAATCCCTTCGTGCCCAAGGATAACGCCGGTTTTATCGCCGAAATCTCCGTTTTTGACGTGCAGGTCGGTGTGACAGACCCCGCAACACTCCATAGTGAGCAGGGCTTCGCCATGCTGCAGCGCGCGGAGGGTTTTCTCTACCACATCAACCTGATGATCGTGAGTGACGACAGCAGCTTTCATCGTGAACCTCTTCAGTTTATAAGGTGTATAACATCAGCTTAGCGCCAGCGGTCAGCTATATATTGATATACATCAAGCCACTACAGTATAGACGGGGACGCGGAATCAGATGATTAAGAGATAAGCGCTGGGTATGCTTGCAGGCATAAAAAAAGCTGCCCAAAAGGACAGCCCTGCGTGAAAGACAGATTGAATCAGGCGGTCACGGTCACGCTGTTGCCGTCGAAAACCACCTTCTGACCGGCGACAATTTTGCAGCGCTTGCGGGTTTCCACCGTGCCGTTAACCGTCACATGGCCTTCAGCGATAACCGATTTTGCCATTGCGCCGCTTTCTACCCAGCCTTCCAGCTTCATCAGGTCACAGAGATCAACATGAGGATGATCGCCCAGAGAGAAAGTTGCCATTATGCTGATACTCCATCGTCGTTGCTTTCACAGGCTTGCAGGGTGTTCTGGATCAGTGTGGCAACGGTCATCGGACCTACGCCGCCCGGTACTGGGGTAATCCAGGCCGCACGCGTTGAGGCCTGGTCAAAATCGACATCGCCGACCACTTTGCCGCTTTCCAGACGGTTGATACCGACATCAATCACGATGGCGCCAGGCTTAATCCATTCGCCGGGAATAAAGCCGGGCTTGCCAACGGCAACCACCAGCAGATCGGCATTTTCAATGTGCTGACGCAGGTTTTTGGTGAAGCGATGAGTCACGGTGGTGGTACAACCGGCGAGCAATAGTTCCATGCTCATCGGGCGGCCAACGATATTGGAGGCACCCACCACCACGGCGTTCAGGCCGAAAGTATCAATCTGATAACGCTCCAGCAGCGTAACGATGCCGCGTGGCGTGCACGGGCGCAGCGTCGGTGCGCGCTGGCACAGGCGGCCTACATTATAAGGATGGAAGCCGTCGACATCCTTGGCGGGGGAGATATGCTCAAGTACTTTGGTATTGTCGATACCGGCAGGCAGCGGCAGCTGCACCAGGATACCGTCAATGTCTGCGTCATCATTCAGCTCGCTAATCAGATCCAGCAGCTGCGCTTCGCTGGTGCTGGCGGGCAGATCGTACGAGCGCGAAAGGAATCCAACCTCTTCACAGGCACGACGTTTACTGCCGACATATATCTGTGAAGCCGGGTTTTCACCAACCAGCACTACGGCCAGACCTGGCGCTCGCTTTCCGGCAGCCAGACGCTGCTGAACTAACCCGGCAACTTCATTGCGCACCTGCTGCGCAATCGTTTTACCATCAATAATTTTTGCTACCATCAGAGAGGGGATCCATCTGTGTTAAGTAAATCGGGAATTGCGCCTATTTTGTCAGAAGCGGACCGCGCTGTCAGGCACAGATTGGCAGGATATTGTTCATAACTTCGGCATTGAATGCCTTGCGGCAGTAAAATCGTTGACTCAGCAGATGCTGGCCGTATAATCCGACGCATTCACTATGCGCCCTTAGCTCAGTTGGATAGAGCACCGGCCTTCTAAGCCGTAGGTCACAGGTTCGAATCCTGTAGGGCGTACCAATTAAAATCAATGAGTTACCCGATTCTTAAACCAGCCTGATTTACACCTTGTGTCGTTTTTGTGTCGCTAACACTTAAAAGCGCGTCAATTTTGCACGCATGTTCGGTTAAGTGGTTCGGTGCAAGATGAGCATATCGGCGAACCATTTCTATGCTTTCCCATCCACCCATTTCCTGCAGCGCTGACAGTGGAACGCCGGACTGTATCAGCCAGCTTGCCCACGTATGCCGAAGATCATGAAATCTGAAATCAGTGATTCCGGCTCGTTTAAGACTGCCACGCCATGCGCTGTTATCATCTTTTCTCATTTTTCTGACAGCTTCTGTTTTTGTACCATCAGATCGCGTGGATGCTTTAGTGTGAACAAACACCCAGCGAGAATGCCTCCCTATCTGCCCCCGCAGAACCCGGCACGCTGTATCATTCAGGGCTACGCCAATAGCCTTGCCTGCCTTTGCATTCTCTGGATTTATCCAGGCCACTTTTCGCTGCAGGTCAATCTGGTTCCACTCAAGGTCGAGTATGTTGGATCTGCGCAACCCGGTTACAAGTGCAAAAGTGACAACTGGGCGTATGCTTTCAGAACAGCATTCCAGTAGCCTGTTTGCCTCCTCTCGGGTAAGCCAGCGAATCCTTTTGCTCACCAGCTTTTTGGTTTTTATTACAGGAGCCGTCTTTATCCACCCCCATTCCTTAATGACCTGAGCAACTACAGCGGCAGCATGATCACCCGCTACGCTACCCGGCTACTGATGATTACCGGGTTAAGGACTATCGAACTCCGCGCCTCTGAATGGCCTGATATCGATTTTGATAAGGGTATCTGGCAGATCCCCGCCGAACGTATGAAGATGCGCCGCCCCCACATAGTACCCATTTCCAGCCAGGCTAAATCGTTACTTGAAGCAACCCACCAGCTAACCGGGCGGGGTAAGTACGTTTTCCCAGGTCGTAATGATGCGGGTAGGATTAGGGTGGGCGCGGCGGCTAAGGGATTGGGGCTGGATTTGTAGCAGAATGTCGGCAGTGGTTCGCACTGCTGGTGCGCGGTGGGGGCAGGTTAAACGTTCAGGGCTTCCCGCCGTCAGTACCGCCGCCTGAATATGAAATTAACGCTAACCCGGTTTTTTCTGTTTTCAGGTTATATAGTGCGCTATGTTTTTGTAACTTACTGAAATACAATGTTAATATATTTTTTCGGTATATTTTCATTTAGTCATAAAGCCAGTATCCTGCTTTAGCTGACTCAATAAACATTTTGAGTGTTAAAGGTGCTTTGCTGGAATTATCGGGGTCCCTGTTAAAAACTGATTTCGTTTTCCACGGGAAATACCTGAGCATATTGAAATTTTCGCAATTGACATTAATCTCAACCGATAAATCTTCTACCAGTGCCGCCAGGTCTTCACTTTCGAAAGTTTCCTGTAACGGCTCATCATCAGAAATGACGACTTGTTTAAACAGGGTTGTCACTTTTGGTAGATGTTCAAGAATGTATTCCCGGAGTTGCTCATTGCTATCGCTCTTCACCAGATTTTATCCTCCGGGCGTGCGATGGTGTTGTACCTGTTAACCGTATGATAACTAATCATCGTGACATCCACAGCCAGAACTACCCATCCAAGAACAGGTACTGCTCTGCCAGCGAATGAACCTAAGTTGTTAACCCAGAAAATCTTTATGCCTCTCATAGAAAATGATTTTTTGGTAAGAGTTGGCAGGACTCTGGTACGAAATTTGTAGCTCAAATGTTTGCGAAAATAAAGCGAAGCTGGTGAAGTGCCGGGCGTAGCAGTTATGGGTTTTCCGGGAATGCCGATAATGTTGTTTCCCAGAATTATTGACGCGACACCAATTACGTCTTGTACGCCCAATTGCTTGAGCATCTCATCTACCATTACCCAGAAAAGAAACTCCTCTGAGCTAAGCTTACTAAGCCCGTTAAAAAAATACGTTCCGTTAAGTTCTTCTACTGTGTCCATTCATCATTCCCTGTTATTGAAATTGCCATTTCGTAGATTACTTTACCCCGAAGGTTAAGCGGCAGTTCTACAGTACTGACCTTATGCAAGAACCTGACTGAGTACCATCAGAGTAAGTCCTAAAGCCCGTTAGCGAACTGTAAAACAATGTGGAACATAAGGCTAATAACCGACTCGCACCGCTTCCCCGTCTATAGCCTCACCCTTAACGCCTTCATCGCGTACCACCAGACAGGANCCGGGCAGGCCATACCGGGAGCAGTTACACCAGATACCTTTACCGTCACCGCTTTGTGTCGTGTCCTGTCTGCGCTCAAAGCTGGTNACCTTCTCTAACAGGCCATCTTTCACCATCGTTTCAAGACTGCGCCGGGTAGATTCCAGATGGTGCCTGGTATCGAAGGAGTCCAGCCCGCAAACCAGAAAGGCCAGCCCGGACACATCAAACGGCGGCTCTCTAATCTCACCCGTCACCCATTCGAGGTTACCCGGCTGGTGGTAGCTCAATATCTCTTTTTTACGGGCTGTCATTCGCATGGCTGGTGGCATTCCTTAATGTATGAGGCATCTATCATANAATAAGAAACAGGCGGGTAGAATTAGGGCTAGCGGTCTCCTCAGGAGGCATCATCAGTATGCCGGAAGATCTCTAAAAGTGNATGGCACCATTATGCGGGATGCTTACAATGTAATAGTTACGGTATTCGTCATAAAATTTTGATAATGAATTTACATTCTCAATTACAAGGGTTAAGATTTAGATATAAGAATATTCTGTAATTAAAACCAACAAACCATCGTAAAAACATATGCTTACTGAAAATGGCGTTTTCATTTTAGCTTCCTTGCAACCTCTCACGGCCTGAAACTGAGAAGTAAAATTTTAGATTCATACCTTTTTACTTTCTGGATGGTAATGTAATGACAAAAATGATAAGAAAAACAGTGTGTTCTGAATGGGTGATCAGAAACATCCTTTACTGGATGAGTAATGTCACTCGCTGGAAGCTTGATGAAGGCGATGAGCACTGGCTCGTGTTGTTCGAACCTTTCAATGATGAGGTTGAGTTCGAGTTTGAACGGCTCCTTAATGACTACAAGCTCAGGGAGAAGCTTCAGGCACACACGGGGCACGTCAGGTCTTCAATCATCGACAATGTTCTGAGGAGCATCGATTCGAGACTTGCCGAATGATTTCGATGCCCTTCAACTTTGACCGCCTGAACAATGGCAAAGTCTTCATCAGCAACTTCGCTGGCTTTCACAGCTTCGTCGATAAGGAAGAACTAAACCTTCTTGCCGATAACAACTCTCCTTCAGAGCAATTCACTTCCCGACTTCTTGAAAGCAGATTGTTCATTGCAGCCGATGCTACTCAGGCAGTTTCACAAGCTTCCCTGAGTTCTGCCTTCGCCAAACGACTGATGAACGAGTTAGCTGTCAGACCTATCTTCTGAAGTGGTCAACAAAAACTGGCCACCGCGTTAGAGTTTTTCCAGTATCGATTTTCTGATTCGTTTGGTGGCAACCCACCATTATATTCGTGCGGCCTGAGTGCGCTGTAATATCCAACGATGTAGTCCGTTATGGCGTGAGTCGCATCGCTGAAGCTTACGTAACCTGTCACTGGCACCCATTCGTTTTTCAGACTCCGAAAGAAGCGTTCCATTGGGCTATTATCCCAACAGTTTCCACGCCGGCTCATACTCTGCCTGATCCGGTAGCGCCACAGTAACTGCCGGAACTGCCTGCTCGTATAATGACTGCCCTGATCGCTGTGGAACATCACTCCTGCGGGCTTACCGCGAGTTTCCCATGCCATTTCCAGTGCTTTCATGGTGAGTCTACTGTCCGGCGAGAACGACATTGCCCAGCCCACTGGCTTTCTTGCAAACAGGTCGAGAACAACAGCGAGGTATACCCAGCGTTTGCCTGTCCAGATATAGGTCACATCACCGCACCACACCTGGTTTGGCTCTGTTACGGCGAACTGTCGCTCAAGGTGATTCGGGATAGCAACGTGTTCATGACCGCCACGCTTATACCGGTGAGTCGGCTGCTGGCGACTGACCAGCCCCAGTTCTTTCATGAGCCGGCCAGCAAGCCAGCGCCCCATCTGATAGCCTCTCTGGGTTGCCATTGTGGCGATGCTTCTTGCTCCGGCCGAACCGTGGCTGATGCCATGTAGCTCAAGTACCTGACTTCGTAACACAGCCCGTCTGCCGTCTGGTTTTTCAGGACGATTTTTCCAGTATTTATAGCTGCTGCGATGAACCCCAAACACATGGCAGAGAGTGGCCACAGGATAACGCGCCCTGAGTTTCCCGATTATCGAGAACCGTTCAGGGAGTCTGACATCAAGAGCGCGGTAGCCTTTTTTAATATTTCGTTTTCCATTTCAATACGTTGTAGCTTTTTCTTCAGCTCACGTATTTCGATTTGTTCCGGTGTTATCGGAGAGGCTTTTGGTGTTTTGCCCTGCCGCTCATCACGCAGTTGCTTGACCCATTTTGTCATCGTGGAAAGACCGACATCCATAGCCTTAGCGGCATCAGAGACGGTGTAGTTTTGATCAACAACCAACTGAGCGGATTCACGTTTGAATTCAGGACTAAAATTTCTTCTTTTCATTGGAGCACCTGTGTTGTTCTGAGGTGAGCATATCACCTCTGTTCAGATGGCCAAATTCAGTAAACCACTTCAATCGCCTGTGCAAATCAAAGCCCGAAAATCCTCAGTTTTATCTGCCAAATTTGCTTGTTACTGAAACTGAACTCGATTCCAGACTTCCAGCATATTTTGCAGACTCGGTTGTAAGCAAAGAACTTTTCGATTCTATAGAAGATGGTGACATTGGCATCGTCAACAACGGCAACATGCTCCGGGTGATTCTGTCTCGTAGAGCGAACCATAACACTGTTCTTGTCACTGAAAGGTGCAATAACAGTTGCCTGTTTTGTTCTCAGCCTCCAAAAGCGGGAAACGATGACTGGCTTCTTAACCAGTCCGCTCTCGCTATCGCTTCCTTCTCACTCAATGGAGTTGTGGGAGTGAGCGGGGGAGAGCCTTTGCTATATGGCGAAGACTTCCTGCATTTTCTGGATTTCATCATCGAAAACTCCCCTGACACAGCACTACATGTTTTAACCAATGGGCGGAAGTTTGCAGATGTCAGCTTTACCCAGCAGATGAAAGAACGAAGCGATAAGATCAAAATCACTTTTGGCATTCCGCTTTATTCTTCAAGAGCAACAGTGCATGACTACCTGGTCGGAAGCGAGGGTGCATTTGATGAAACGGTCAGGGGACTTATAAATGCCGGTAACTCAGGTATCAACATCGAACTGAGAATCATCCCTACTCAGACTAACTACACAGAGCTTGATGACATCGTAGAGTTTGCTGGTCGTGTTTTCTCCAACATTAACCAGATCTCCCTGATGGGGCTGGAGTCGATTGGATGGGCCCGCAAGAACTGGTCATCAATCTTCATTGAACATGACTGCTATAGCGAAAAGATTCTCTCGGCTTTAGACACCGCACACAGGTCAGGTATCCCTTTTACCATCTTCAACTATCCACTATGCCATCTTCCCGAAAGAGTTTGGGGTTTTGCAACACAGTCGATCTCTGACTGGAAAAATTACTATCCAAAAGAATGTGATGAATGCACTCAGAAGTCTTCCTGTGCTGGTTATTTCAGTTCATCAAAAGGCCGTTTTCATCAACCTCCGAGACCAATAATATGAAAAAGTTTAATTTCGCTGCTCTGCTTCCGGGATTTTTGGCTCTAAACAACTCAGTCTGGGCAAGTGATTCATCTACAGGCGCCAGCGATTTACCTGGCATGACCTTAAATGAACATGATCTGGTGATTGCACCGCTCAACACCGAAGTGCCTTTCTACATTGGCGGACACAGAAGTCACAGTTCTCACCGTAGCCACAGCTCTCACCGTTCTTCATCAGGCGGTGGCTACTATGGTGGAAGCACTCCCTACTATCCCAAAACGTACAGCTCACCAAGTACCTCAGACTCTTCCAGTTCAGAAAGTCCTTCGTCATCGTCTTCTTCATCTGTCCGTTCACTTCGTTCTAACGATACTAATACCTCTACAACTACAAACTCAGCAGAAACGACAGGAGCCAATCGTGCCACTGGTGGGCTGACTTCGGATACTGAAAAACGTAAGCGGTTGATCATGCGAGTGCAGTTCGCCTTACTCGATAAGGGGTTCTATAACGGAAATATCGACGGAAGCATGGGACCTGCGACAAGGACCGCTATTAAGAATTATAGAGTTGCAAATGGACTGCCTGCTCCAGTAAGAGAAACATTAGATACTCAGTTATTAAACTCTTTAAATATACTGGCCCGATAAAATATTGCGGGTAAATGGAATGAAGATAAAACTTTCGATTTATAAAACAAAAAGATTTACAGATGACATTGATCAGGTTTTGAATTTGGAAAGAGTCCAGAAACCTATCGAATTTGAGATAGATAATGCAAGAGTATACCTTTATGCAAAGCAAGTTATGGATCCAATGCCTCCTGAATGGACAACTTTATTTACAAGCCAAAAGACGGACATAGAATCCGATTTCTTCGGTATGAACAGTAGCACTGGGGCAGTCTTAGTTGTTGAGGTTAATAATTCAAGATATCTAATTCCATTTGGGACTGGTCATCACTTAATCAATGATAATAGTATTGTCAAAGGTTTTGGACTCAAAACAACCCTTAACTGTATTGAACATAAAAAAATCCGTAGCTTAGATAAAGGTAGTCACAACGAGACTAACCTTTTAACTCGTAGTCAGAGCAGTAAAGAAGTAGATATATTTAATCTTAAAATAGATTCTGAGATGGATATTCTCACAACCCTCACAGGCACTTCCACAGAGGATGTTTTAGGAAACAAAATAACAGGGAAAGACGCTTTTTTAATTATGCCTGATGTTGACTTAAAAGCAATTCCTGAATTGTTAACGAAAATAGACTCTATTTATCTATTACCTCTCCCTGAAGAATTTGAGTGGGTTAACAATATAAAAGAGGCTGATGAGGCCGAAATTGAGATATTGGATTCGCTCTTGATTGATTTGATTAAAGAAAGAAATTTCCATGACATATGGTTAGGTGAGCCAGAAATTGTAGATTGGGAAAATCAAATAGGGTATTCTTTCGAGAAAAGACAAAGAAGCATTATTTATGAAAGCTTGTCAGTAAATCATATTTGTGAGTATTTTGATGGCAAAAAAAATGAAATGACTGTTGATGAACTGAAAAGAAGTTGCCTGCATGTTTTAAATGCCGATTTTGAATCGATAAAAAAATGGTCTTTATATAGATGCATTTATGCTGAGATTAAAGACGGTGACCAAAACTATATTCTGCGAGATTCAATATGGTATGTTGCTGATAGAAAGTTCGTATCTATCATTGATGATGAAATGAAAAAAATCCTACATTATGAATATTCAGATAAATTTCCGGTTTATTCCTATAAAAGAGAAGAGGATTATAATAAGAATGTTTGTCTTAGTGATAAATCCTTTACACATATGGATCAGCAATTTATTCATCATGGAGGTGGGAAAAGTAAGATAGAATTTTGTGATCTTATAAAAGATGAATCAGATTTTATCCATGTAAAATATTACAGTGGTTCGCAAAGCATGAGCCATCTCTTTTCACAAGGATTTGTAGGTTCTGAGCTTTTCATAAGCGATTCTGAATTTAGAGGAAAGCTTAATGAAAAGTTGCCAGCTCATATAAAATTAGCGGATCATATAATTAGACCTGATGCCAAAAAATATAAATTAGTCTTCGCCATAGCTACGAATAAAAACCTTCCAGAAGATTTACCTTTATTTTCAAAAATAAATTTAAAGAACTTTCATAAGAGTATTAGCAATTTTGGATACGAAGTAAGGATCTGCAAAATAGCTGTAGACACTAACATTTACAAGAGGAAGTTATGTAAGCCACAAAAGAATAAGCTTTAAGTTAATTTGTTAATGCCAGAGATGTCTGTCAGTTTATTTAGGTAATCGCTTTTATTACTCAAGAGCCAATGAAACACTTTTGGGTTCTCAAGCAGTTTCTTAATATGAGAAATAATAATGACCCTGTAAATAANTCTGTGTAACTGCCACCGTATTAAAGGTGATCGTGTAAGCATCCCGCATAATGGTGCNATTCACTTTTAGAGATCTTCCGGCATACTGATGATGCCNCCTGAGGAGACCGCTATGCGCAAAGCCCGTTTTACCGAACACCAGAACATCGCTGTTCTGAAGTCTATGGAGGCTGGCAGAACGGTGAAGGATGTGTGCCGTGAAGCCGGAATTTCAGAAGCCAGTGACTACAACTGGAAAGCAAAATGCGGGGGTATGGAGCCAGCGGCATCAAGAAGATCATAGATTGGGAAGATGAAAAACGCCGTCTGAAGCAGATGTTCGCCGATCTGAGCCTTGAGAACAGGGCGCTGAAAGATGTGATCGAAAAAACGCTGAAGCCATCAGAAAAGCGGGAGCTGATAAAGCAAGTGGTGCAGACGTTTTCTATCAGCGTCAGGCGGGCCTGACGGGCTTTTTCTCTGAGCCGTACGGTTTATCATTACCGTCCCGACATATTGCGTGATGAACCGGTTATCAGTGCACTTCAGCAGGCAGCTGAACGTTACCCGCGTTACGGCTTCAGCAAACTGTTCCAGCTTCTGCGCCGCCAGGGTCACGCTTGAGATCATAAAAGAGTGCGCCGTATATACTGCCTGCTTAAGGTTTTTCCTATCTCAGCGAGTATCAACAACGTTTTGCTTATGGCATGGCATTAGAAAATAATCGTGCCATGACAACATATCGCGTAAGAGTCGGTTTTCATAACCCCTCTGCCCTGACATTCAGGCAACTTAATGAGATTTTAGAGCCTCAACGTTTCTGGCGAACAGATTCTTGCGGGGGGAAGTTCCGTTACTTTATGGAATATCAATATCATTCTGAGGCGAAGGATCTCTGTTCCGTGTGTTCCCTGGCTTACTTGCAAGCCTGTAAAGTAAAAAAGTGTCCGCTGGTTTTGGTGGAAATAGTGCCTGAAGCCAATAAGGGATAACGGGCTATGTCGTCAGGATCACGACGACGGGCGGCCGATATAATGGCCTCCGCAGCGTTCCTGACAATGTTCTGCGCCTTGTACTTTATGCATATCTGGCGCATTGTCCGCCGGAAAAATGATTCAGTTAGGCTTGTTGGCGCCATTTAGAGCAGTCTTGAAAGTTTGTGATGTTGCCACGAGCGGAAGCCTGAAGTCATTACTCTCATTAATTAAGCATACGGTGCGCAAATGCCGGTTACAGATAAACCAGATTTCGTCGCGGTCGTTCGAAAGGATATAGTAAGAATCAGATGTTTCTGATGGATTAAAGCAGCCCAACGCACGATAGGCTGTGTTGCTACTAAATCCACTCTGTAAGGGAAGTGGGCGCGGACCATTTTCCATTTCCTGCACTTTCAGATAGAGGCCTTGTTCGAGCCACAGCATAGATCACCTGTAATCGGTGTTAAGGTAGAAGTATTATAACCAATGCTGCTCATTTCGCCTGCTTCAGCTATTGGCTAACATAACGACCTGACCGCGGCCGACAAGCATGGCGGGGCTTCAAAAGCTTGTAAGAAGATTCATCGTGATAAATCGTTATCTCCCCCGAACTTCGTTTATTTGAGTAAAAAAACATCAGTCGTGTTATGGTGCATTTCGTTCACCAATAAGGTCGAATAACATGTCTCTTTTCCATCTTGCGCTGGCTAAAATGGGCAAAACCACACATGATGCCAGGTGCCCTGTTTGTCATAGAACCTCTAAGCAATTAACCATTAAAATATCTAAAAAACAGACCTTAATTTGCCCACAGTGTAAATCCCTTTTCGTGATACATAGCTAAAATCCGGTGCTGATAAACACGGTTTACCGCGCGCCGCGTAAAACTTCGCTTATCGCGTCAATCGTTTTCAGCACAAGAAACTGCACAGCGAAGAAAGGGTAGGCCACGCCTGCCGCACGATATTATGATAACCATATGATAGTTATTAGAAAACAGGGGCTATCCTGAGTGTGTTTTTTGCTGTAGTTTAGTCATCTCCTGAACGAATCGATCGCCAGAGATGCCAAATATGGATAAAAAAATCATGCTGTGCCTGGTTTGGGGATTGTTAAGTGCATGTACGGCTTCGGTCGGGCAGAATTTTGATGATACTAAATTGGCGCAGATAAAATATGACGTTACGACCAGGCAGGATCTGATAGCTTTATTTGGCCAGCCATCTTCAGAAACGCCCTTTCCGCAGGGGCAAAGTATTTTGATGTGGACCTGGAGCCAGGCAAAAGCAATGAGCACCACCCAAGGAAGGACGCTGACCATAAGACTACTTAACGGCAAGGTGAAAAGCTACGCGGCCAGCCAAAGCTGAACAAAATATGCCACGATATTGAGCGGTGTTGGAGCGGCCAGCGGGAATCGAACCCGCGTCATCAGCTTGGGAAGCTGAGGTAATACCATTATACGATGGCCGCACAGCGTCGCGGAGTATAACACAGCCTATAAAACAATTGTTTAATTCGGGCAAAACTAAATCGCTAAAGCCGTTCGCGCTTTCCATGTTGGCTGGCGGCGTGTTGCTATCACCCAAATCATTTTCTCATGCTGAAGAAAAGTGCGGCCTGAACCGATCCGCTGCAAAAGCCGTTATCAGCATAATCAACGCGCCTTTTATTGACGGCACGGAGCAGGCAGTTTTTTCGCATCAGCGGGATATCACGACATCGAGCATTGGCTTGCAGTGAATAAAACTGACAGAATATGGAAATTGTGTTAACATTCGCTTTCGTATTATAAAAATAAGCAGGTTTATTATCCAAAATATCAAATATCAGTGCCCGTCTTGTCACGGATGTCAGTACCGCTTCTCAGTCTTCAACATCACTGCCAAAAATCCTCACGGTGCCAACTGCATTTTCTGTAAAGCTCAAATGATGGTCAGTTATAAGGCTTTTGCCAGCTGATAACAATTGCCGTCGGCCTGTCGCCGATGGTAGATATCCTCCTCAGTTTTAACCTCTCAGTTCCCCGGCATTGCCGCGCCAGATGCGATAAACCAGAACAAAAACGCCATCGCTGCTAAAAAGATAAGTCCGGGGGCAATTGCTCTTTTATTCACGCCTTATCACCTTGTGTTCGTCATCAATGGGAAAAGCGCAGTCTATCATATCCTGTATATTGCCTTACAGTTGCTCAGTTGTTTTTGCTGGCAAAATACCGTCGCAAGCCGATCTCTCAACCCTTATGCCCCGTGATATTGAGGTGATGCAGCCATTGGCGCTTGCTGCTTATTACATCGATCCGGCATGGACAGGTTGTTTAATGACCCGCTGGTCAGCGCACTCTGATACAGCGGCTATACTGGTAGCTGGCGTTAAACAACCGGAGAAAAACGATGACCATTCATAAGAAAGGGCAGGCACACTGGGAAGGCAACATTAAGCAGGGTAAAGGCACGGTTTCCACCGAAAGTGGTGCGCTGAGCCAGCAGCCGTACGGATTCAATACTCGCTTTGAAGGCAAACCGGGAACTAACCCGGAAGAGTTGATCGGCGCTGCGCACGCAGCCTGTTTTTCGATGGCGCTTTCGCTAATGCTGGGTGAAGCCGGGCATACGCCTGAAAGTATTGATACCACCGCCGATGTCTCGCTGGACAAAGTGGATGGTGGCTTTGCCATTACCAAAGTGGCGTTGCAAAGCAAGATAGCATTGCCGGGGATTGAGAAATCCACCTTTGACGGGATCATCCAGCAGGCGAAAGCAGGGTGCCCAATCTCTAAACTGCTGAATACTGAAATCACCCTCGACTACCAGCTGGAAAATTAATTCCGGTTTAAGGCAACGACGTCCTGGTTAAGTCAGGAAACGGTTAAGGATGTGAAAAAAACGCGCTAATCCTCCTGCTTTAGGAGTTGGAGAGATTGGGAAGTGTTGTGCTATCCCCGATAGTCAGGTAGCGGCAGTTTGCAGGCCGTGTGCTAAATGAGGATATCAAAATGAAAAAAACAACACTGTCAGTAATGATTGGCATTTTCACAGCAGGCGCTTTTTTTACAAACTTTTCGCATGCACATGATCCGGGCGATGGCCCGGATCGCTCCTGGCACCAGCAGCAGGGTGAGCACGATAATCGTGGCGACGAACGACGTGCTGTCCGCAGCCACAACGATCGTGGATACGGCAGTCGTGAAGATCCGGGAGAACGTACTCATTTCACCTGGCGTGGCGATGATTTTCGCCGTGGTCACCCGGCTCCCCAGCGCTATCGCGGCGACGGTTACCGCGTTGATGACTGGCGCGACCGTGGTCTGGAAGAGCCACCGCGCGGCGCGCACTGGGCTTATATTGACGGCAACTATGTGCTGATTGCGGCTGCAACGGGGCTGGTTACTGCGATCATCGTCGGCAATCTGTCAGGCCATCACTGATTCTCTCTGGCCGATGGCTTCTGCCATCGGCATGTCTCATTTCCCAACGGTTTATTCCGCCGACGAGATCGTCTTACTCGTTCCATTATCATTATTTTTCAGCCTGTTATTTTGCACGCTGTTACATCCCATTTTTACGGCACAGGGCGCAAATTATCGTCAGCATCAGGCTTGTTGCTCCGGCATTCCCTCAATTATGATTACCCACGTCGGACTGAATGAACAGAGCAAAAACATAAACCGGGCTAAGGACAGAACATGGAAAACCGCATGGATAAACTGGAAGGACATATTGGCCTGTTACAGACCGATGTAGGGGTGTTAAAAACAGACGTCGGAATGCTTAAAATGGATGTTGGCATGCTCAAAGTTGATGTCGACCGGTTGAAAGAAGACGTCGGTAAGCTGAAAGACGATGTCGGCATCCTGAAGATCGATGTGGGGGTTATCAAGTCTAATTATGCCACCAAAGAAGATGTCTTCCGGCTTGACAGTAAAATGGAGAGCCTGCGTAGCGAGCTTCACCAGTCTCTCGCCGCACAGATCAAATGGTTTGCCACTTCTCAGCTCGGGTTGCTTGCCCTTGGTCTGGGATTAGCAAAACTCTTTTTCTGAAACCTGGCGGGTGTACCCGTTAATTTCCCGCCTGAACCAAACTATCCGGTATTTAACCTTATAGACGTCTGGACATGTAGCCATCACCTTATGTAGCATGGACATAAGAATTTTCTCTAAGGAAGCAGGCCAATGACTCAGCAGATAAAGATCCTGGACGGTGGAATGGGGCGTGAACTTGCCAGAGTAGGGGCACCTTTCCGCCAGCCTGAGTGGTCTGCACTGGCTCTGTATGAGGCTCCGCAAAGGGTACGCGAGGTTCACGATAGCTTTATCTCTGCCGGAGCGGGCACCATCACTACCAACAGCTATGCGGTCGTCCCTTTCCACATCGGTGAAGCGCGTTTTAACGCTGATGGTGAGCATCTGGCCGCACTGGCCGGTCAGTTGGCGCGCCAGGCTGCCAATGCCGCCACACATCCGGTGCAGGTGGCGGGCAGTTTGCCTCCGGCGCTGGGTTCATACCGACCCGATCTGTTTGATGCACAACAGGCGCTGAAGATCTATCGCGTACTGGTAGCGGCACAAGCTCCTTACGTAGATGTCTGGCTGGGTGAAACCATCAGTTCCCTGGCAGAAGCCGTAGCGATTCACCAAGCGGTAGCAGACCAGCCCCAGCCGTTATGGCTGTCGTTCAGCCTGCAAGATGGCCCTGATAAGACGCGACGCGACAGTAGGTTGCGTTCGGGTGAAAGCGTTTCTGCCGCCGTGGAGCTGGCGGTGGAGTCAGGTGCAACTCATATTCTGTTTAACTGCAGCAATCCGGAAGTCATGCTATCGGCAGTGCAGCAGGCGGCCGCAACTCTGCGTCGGCTTGGATCTGGGGCCGGGATTGGCGTTTACGCCAATGCGTTCGAGCACGGCAGCAACGAAGGCGGAGCCAATGAAGGCCTGAGCGATTTACGTCAGGATACTCACCCGGAAGGCTATTTGCGCTGGGCGCGCGAGTGGGTAGCGGCAGGTGCTACGCTGGTCGGCGGATGTTGTGGTATTGGCCCTGAACATATCCAGTGCCTGGCCAGCGCGTTTAAATAAACACCAGCGCCCCAACCGCATTGCGGAAAAATAAAAACAGGAAAACAACATCATGAATCGTCGCAACTTTATCAAAACCACCGGTGCACTTTCTGTTGCTGCTGCATGCGGCGGCTGGCCTTTATCACCACTTTGGGCGGCTGAAGCCACGCCGGAGACCGCTAAAAAAGGCGGCCATCTGATTGTAGGCATCGATAATGCGTCCAGTACCGATCGGCTTGATCCGGCATTCTGGTTTGAATCCTACATGTACTTCGTCGGTTCGCAGTTGTTTAACGGCCTGGTAGAAATAGACGAGCAGGGCAAAATCGTGCCTTCGTTGGCGGAAAGCTGGGAAGCCCGGGACGGCAGTAAAACCTGGCTGCTTAATATCCGTCAGGGCGTACAGTTCCATGATGGTCGCACTTTGAGTGCCAAAGATGTGGTTTATTCGCTTAATCATCATCGTGATGAGAAATCCAGCTCTTCGGTCAAGGGCTATCTGGAGCCGGTGACATCGCTGGAAGCCGCTACGCCAAATCAGGTTATCATCAAGCTGAAAGAGCCAAATGTTGAGTTTATTGCGCTGTTAAGCGACGTGCATTTCGTTATCACTGCCGAAAACGAAAGCTTCGATAAAGGCATTGGTACAGGCGCGTTTATTCTTGAAAACTTCAAGCCCGGCGTGCGTACGCTGGTGAAGCGTAATCCTCATCACTGGAATCCGGCTCGCGGTCATGTTGATTCTGTTGAAACGTTGGCGATGAATGACTCCACGGCTCGTGTTGCTGCGCTGGCCAGTGGTTCTGCACATCTGATAAACCGCGTTAATCCTCGTATTGTCGATCGGCTAAAAAGGATGCCAGGCATCCAGCTGTTGCGCTCGCGCGACAGTCAGATTTTTACCTTCCCTGGCCTTGCTCATGCAGCACCCTTCAACACCCTGGACGGGCGTCTCGCGCTGAAATACGCCATCGATCGTCAGCAGATCATAAACACCGTTCTTAGCGGCTACGGCAGCGTGGCCAATGACAACCCGATTTTCCCGTCCAGCCCCTATTACGCTAAGGATATTCCGCAGCGTCCTTATGACCCGGAAAAAGCCAAATATCACTGGCAGAAAAGCGGCTTTGGCGGGCCACTGGTGCTGTCAGTTGCCGAAGCTGGCTTCCCTGGCGCGGTGGATGCGGGTCAGCTGTTCCAGAACTCTGCCGCAAGAGCTGATATTCCGCTGCAGGTGGAACGTGTGCCGGATGATGCGTTCTGGGATAACGTCTGGATGAAGAAGCCCTTTGTTTCCTCCAACTGGGCGCTGCGCCCGACGGCGGATGCGCTGCTGTCGCTGGTATTTACCAGCAACGCGCCTTGGAACGAGTCGCAGTGGAAAGAGCCGGCATTTGATCGGCTGGTCAAAGCTGCGCGCGCTGAACAGGATGAACAGAAACGCCGCCAGATATACCATGATATTCAGGTGATGCTGGTGGAGAAGGGCAGCGAAATCATCCCGCTTTATGCCGATGCCCTGGATGCGGCCAGCAGTAAAATCCGTGGCTTCGTCGCCATTCCGGGCTTTACGATGAGCGGTAACCGTGCAGCGGAAAAAGTGTGGTTTGCGTAATCTCCCATGAGCCTGTTTCGTGAAAGTCGGGGGAAAGGAAACTTTCCCCTGTTAAAACTGATTGGTTTGCGGCTGCTGGCTGGGGTAGCCATGCTGCTGGTGGTCTCAATGCTCATTTTCATCGGCATACAGTTGCTACCTGGCAATGCAGCAACCGCAATTCTGGGGCAATCGGCGACACCGCAAGCGGTGGCGGCGCTTAATCAGCAGCTGGGGCTGGATCAGCCAGCGCTAAGCCGCTATCTCTCCTGGCTGGCTGGCGTACTGCACGGCGATTTTGGCCATAGTTTCACCAGCCGTGAAGCCATTGCACCAGTACTGCTTGACCGGCTGGCTAACACGCTGTCTCTGGCCTGTTTTACCGCAATGGTCGCCGTGCCAATGGCGCTGGTGACAGGGTTTATTTCTGCGCGCTACCAGGGGCGGTGGATTGACCGCCTGCTTAACCTGTTTACACGGGCTGCCGTTTCATTGCCGGAATTTTTCTCCGGTTATCTGCTGATTCTGGTTTTCTCCATCACGTTTTTTTGGTTGCCCAGTAACAGCAGTATCTCTGATGATATGCCGCTGGGCGATCGTCTGCAGGCCATCGCTCTGCCTTGTGTTACGCTGATTTTCGCCATTCTCGGGCATATGAGCAATATGACGCGCGCTGCACTGGTCACTGCGCAGAATGCCGCATGGGTTGACACCGCCTTAATGAAAGGGTTATCGCCATCAGCGATCCTGTTCCGACATGTGTTGCCGAACGCATGGGGGCCGATAATCAACGTGATTGTGCTGAACCTTGCCTGGCTTATGGTGGGGGTGGTGATCGTCGAGAATGTCTTTGTCTATCCAGGTCTGGGCCAGTATATGGTGGACAGCATTAGCAAACGTGATATCCCGGTGATTCAGGATTGTGCGCTGCTGTTGGCAGGTATCTATATCCTGCTGAACCTTCTGGCGGATGTGGTTGCCCTGCTGGCCAACCCGCGTCTGCGCCACAGCCGTTAACCAACGGCGCTGATTCATATCCCGGTGACCCTTTACAGGTTACCGGGACGCTACCAGGAATTGTTGTAGATGTTGAGACTGAAAGTTGCTGTTCTCCCCGGAGCCATCGGGCTGAGCCTGTTCATTTTAGTAGCACTGCTGGCTCCGTGGCTGGCACCTTATGCGCCGGAGCAGATAGTTGGCAGTGCATGGAGCGGGATGACGCCGCAAAACTGGCTGGGGACGGATAATCTTGGCCGCGACCTGCTTTCTCGGCTGATCTGGGGAACTCGCATTTCGCTGAGTGTTAGCGCGCTGGCAACGCTGTTAGCATTTGTCATTGGTATCTTCCTTGGTTTTCTGGCCGGTTACGCCCGTGGCTGGGTTGACCAGCTGATATCCAGGGTTAACGATGTGCTGATGGCGATCCCAACGCTGATCCTGGCTCTGGTCGTGTTGGCGATGCTGCCGAAAACCATGCCGATGATTGTTGCCGTGTTGGGCATTCTTGAGTCTACTCGCGTGCTGCGCGTGGCGCGTTCCCTGGCGCTGGATATTGCCGCACAGGAGTTTATTGAAGTGGCCCGCCTGCGTGGTGAACGGCTGAGCTGGGTTTTGTGGCGTGAGATCCTGCCGAATGCCTACACCACGCTGGTGGCAGAATTCGCCTTACGCTTTATCTTTATCCTGCTGTTCCTGTCGGCGCTTTCGTTCCTCGGGCTTGGCATTCAGCCGCCTGCTGCCGACTGGGGCGGACTGGCGCGTGACAACAAAGACGGCATTCTGTTTGGCGTTTGGGCCGCCTTGATCCCCGGCGCGGCGATTGCCCTGCTGGCGCTGGTGTTAAACAGCGTGGCCGACTGGCTGTTAAGCCAGCATACTCGTAGCTGGCAGGAGTAAATATGAGCGAGCAACCGTTGTTAAGCGTTGAAAAACTGCGGGTTACTGCGGGTAGCGCAGTACTGGTCGATGACATCTCTTTTACCTTGCGTAAGGGCGAGGTACTCGGGTTGATTGGCGAATCCGGGGCGGGCAAATCGACCATAGGTCAGGCGATCCTCGGTCACTGCCGACACGGCATGACGCTGAGCGGGGGGCAGATCCACTTTTCCGGGCGTGAACTGACCGCGCTGACAGAGCGCCAGTGGCGTAAGGTTCGCGGCGCGAAAATTGCCTATGTGGCGCAGTCCGCCAGTGCGGCCTTTAATCCGGCGAAAAAAATCGGTGAGCAGGTGATTGAAAGCGCCATTCGTCATCGGGTATGCGATCGCCGCACGGCTATTCGTCGCGCCATTGAAATTTTTTCCCAGCTGCAGCTGCCGCAGCCGGAGATATTCTTCCAACGTTATCCGCATCAGGTTTCTGGTGGACAGCTACAGCGCGCCATGATTGCTATGGCAATTTGCGCCGGGCCTGAACTGATTATTTTCGATGAACCTACCACCGCGCTGGATGTGACAACCCAGCTGGAAGTATTGAGGGCTATTCAGCAGGTCATCGAGCTGACCGGTGTCGCCGCGCTCTATATCAGCCACGATTTGGCGGTCGTCGCCCAGCTTAGCCAACGCATCATGGTGTTGCGCCGTGGTCGACAGGTGGAAGCGGGCAGCACTGAGGCGCTGCTGACGCAGCCGCAGCAGGATTACACCCGCCAATTGCTGCACAGCCATGGTGAACCCCACCAGCCGCGTAGCGCGACATCGCCGTTACTTATTGCCCGCCAGGTCAGCGTTGAGTATCACGGTGATAAGGTACTGCATGCGGTGTCGCTGACCATTGGTCGTGGGCGTACGCTGGCGTTAATCGGCGAGTCCGGTGCAGGAAAATCAACGCTCGGGCGCGCCGTATGTGGTCTGGTCACCCCATCGCAGGGGGAGATTCATTTTAACCAAAAGCCGCTGCCCGCCATGCTACGTCAGCGCACGCGACAGCAGCTGCAAAGTGTGCAAATGATCCATCAGCACCCCGATACCGCACTTAATCCACGGCTAACCATCCGGCTGCAAATTGAACGGGCGATGGTGTGTCTGACCGGGCTTTCTGCGCCACAACGTCATGCGCGAGTTGATGAGCTACTGGTGAAGGTGGGGCTTTCACCGCTGCTGGCCGACCGGTATCCTCATGCGCTTTCTGGTGGGCAAAAACAGCGCGTTTGCATTGCCCGTGCGCTGGCGGTGCAGCCGGAGCTGATCGTCTGTGATGAACCGACCTCGGCGCTGGATCCGCTGGTCGGGCGCGAGGTGCTGGCACTGCTGAAAAAATTGCAGCAGGAAACCGGCGTTTCGCTACTGTTTATCACCCACGATTTGCATGTCGTCAGGGCAGTGGCGGATGAAGTGATGGTGTTACGTCACGGCAACGTTGTGCGTCAGGGAGGATTGGATCAGGTGTTCAGCTCTCCACTTGACGACTATACCGCCCGACTGCTGGCGGCAGTACCGCAAATGCGCCCCGGCTGGTTGCAGGAAGTGAGCGCTAAAGATGCGTAAATGATAAGTCCTGTGAAAAGGGGCAGGCGGATAAAGTTTGTTATTCAACTCCGATAACCCTGTGTCACGCTGCTTAAAAAACAAATATGCGCAGATTTTCTGCTGATATCGACTAACGGCATGGGGTTTGTGTGCGGTTAATTTGACCACACAATCGGCTTGCACTCAGGGGCGGGATGCTGACGATGACAAAAAAACCTGTTTAATTTCATCTTACTGGCTCTGTCACTATGCACACCAGTGGCGTGCTCACTGTATGCGCTGCAAGAGTTCCAGTCGCGTTTTGAGTTCTCGCAGTAAGGATTGTCGGGTAACAACTGATATCGTGTTACCCGACCGTTTTTTGCGACACAGTCTGATGTTCTGCTATTTCAGACCGTACGGCTTTTTTGCTACAGCAGCAAACTTAATTTCACCATTTTCACCAGACGCTTTTATTCATTGACGGTCTGAGTAATCGTTCCGCTAAATAAAGGCGCTGTGCTGGTATTCTCCTGCCAGGAGAAAGTCAGTTTATTATTCCCACTTTCAGCCCAGGTCAGATATTGCTTATCCCCCTCTGTGGAGATGTTGCCCTCTGTCAGCCATTCAATATTATCAACGCGCTGTGAATATCTGCCTTTTAGCCAAATCTGCGTTTTTTCACCCACGGCGACTTCAGCAAGGCTGATTTTTTGATCCGTTGCAGAATAGGTGGAAATATCATCGCTCAGCAGACTGATATCGGAAATGTGGTTGCCCATTAAAGCAAACAGTTTAAGAGCCGGGAATTGAGAAATAAAGTCAATATTGGTGAGTTTACCCTGAGCAACGGCTAACAGAGTCAGTTTGCTCTTAAATCCTATATCTCTGATCTGTTCATCGCTGATACCGGTATTATTGCAGTACAGCTGAACAAGTCGCTCTGAGGATGAAATTGGGGAGAAGTCAGAGATGCCAGGGCAACCCTGCAAAACCAATCGCACCAGTTTTGGTGCCGCACTGATGCCTTCAATATTGGTCAACTCAATATTTTCAATCAGGCTCAATGATTGTAGCGCAGGAAGGTTAGCTGCTTTACTAAAAGAAGAAAGGCTGTTGTAGTTCAGGCTAACCTGCATCAGAGAGGGTAAGTTGGTCAATTCAATATCAGTGATATGACTCTCATCCAGCTGGAGTAAATAGATCTGCTGATGGCCTGCAACGACGGCTTTTTCTATCTTATTGTTACTGGCATAGACATGAGAAACATTATCCAGTTTATTCAGCCAGTCGAGATCGGTTAACTGGTTGTTGTCAAGCCAGAGTCTTTTCAGTCCTGACAGGTTTACCACGTTTTTCAGCGAGGTGATGCGGTTATTTGTCGCCCAGATACCAATCAGCCAGCGACTGTTTAGCGCATCAATATTCGTCAGATTATTATTTTGAATCTGAAGCTGAACAAG
This sequence comes from Erwinia pyrifoliae DSM 12163, assembly GCF_000026985.1. Lineage (NCBI taxonomy): Bacteria > Pseudomonadati > Pseudomonadota > Gammaproteobacteria > Enterobacterales > Erwiniaceae > Erwinia > Erwinia pyrifoliae. Next base: position 2,801,462 of record NC_017390.1, on the reverse strand, counting down.
CTTATTCATTCCGGACATAAATGAAACTGAGTTGAGCTGGCACGAGTTAAGCCAGAGTACGGTCATGTCCGAATATTTCTCAAGCCGGTCGAACTCTGCGCCTGTATACTGATTACCGGATAAATCAAGCTCGGTGATGTGTTCCAGCTTAAGGATTTCCTCCATCTTAAGATTGGGGTTATAGGCAAAACCAACGCTATAGAGCTGGTTCAGATTTTTCAAAGGTTCCAACGAGGTAATATTATTCCCTGTAAATGTGACTAACTGCAGATTCTCTGCATATTCCAGACCCGACAAATCAGAGATATCCTTATCCAAAGCTCTGAGATGAGTCAGATCCAATATATTGACAGTGGAAACACCTTCACTTTCGGCCAGGTTTAATGTGGTTTTAATGGCGGATTCTAGATTCTTATCTTTAAAATAGATCATGCTCACCGCTGCGAAAGTATGGGGTGCGCCTTTGGTATAAACTGACATAAAAATTCCTTATTTATGATGATTGACGTTTTATTTATAATGAGGTGGGAAGATTCCTCCCGTAAAATATATAAGATTGAAATCAGGTGAGACAAGTAAAATTCACTGGAAAAGGCGTCAGAATTTATTAGCAGGAAATCATATTATGTTCTTTTCTGTGCCGCGTTTAAAGTATCTTTGTCAGCAAATAACGGCTGAATTTAAATAAGCATCCTGGCACCCTGGCCGGTTTTAACCACGGTGCAACTGTTGGCGCACGGCAGTTATGGGCAGGTGAGAGTGATAGCCTGGTCTTTTGACGCGTTAATCAGGGCGAAACGGTGGTCAGAAATACGTTGTGTCAGCCAGTTATCCTCCGTCACCGCCGTGGGGATATAGAGCTGACGGTCATTGGAGTGCAAGGGGCCGCTGTCGAGTTTCAGCGATGGCAGGTTGACTGAAAATGAGCTGAACCGGTCAATAATCCGGCCCTGCAACATTCCCAGCGGTTGACCACTCAGCGTTTCAACCTTGCCCACGCATATTTTGCCCTGCTCGTTGGAGGAACAGGCGCTAAGCACCAGCACGTACAGCAGTAAGCAAATGACGGCAGGCCGTGGCGAGCAATCTGGCGTTGACCAACGTCCTGAACGGTTCATACGGCATCCTGTTGGTTTCATTTCAGGCATATTATAGCCCACCGTCACACCTCTATGACGTAATTATCATTGCTCTGTTCACCGCAGATTAGTGGCTAATAGTCACATCCGTCTGGCGATAACAGTTGACTGAATCAATTCAGCTAATGTGTTAACACCAGTTCGCAAGCCAACTAATGAGTGTTACAATTGCCGACATATTGCGATCCCGATCACACTAAGTGAGTGAAAGAACCCCTGTAACAACAGGCTTCCGGGCATTTTCTGCGTGAAATGAGAAACACAATTTTGGCAGTTGTCGGTGCTAAATGCGGCATCAGTTATACACTCTTTTGCGATTTATCCTGGCGTGCTCAGGTCGATCACCGAGGACGGGTGGAGATTATTGAGCCGGGCCGGATAAGCCTTCTTGGGTACTAATCAGACTTATCGAATCATTCCAGTGAATAATAAAATCTTAGATTTGTTTCTGACGTCTTTTTTGCTGATACCCGCTGCTTCAGCTCTGCGCAAGCAGATGCAGTCGGCGTTCAGGCACAGGAACCATCCCTTATGGTGATTAAACAGCGTGGCGGGCTGTCCGAACTGGATACGCCTGCTGCGGTCAGCGTGGTGGACGGTGACGATCTGCGCCGCGCCAGCGCACAGATTAATCTCGCGGAGAACTTAGCCAGCGTCCCGGGGCTGCAAATCCAGAATCGCCAGAATTATGCGCAGGATCTGCAGCTGTCGGTACGCGGTTTTGGCAGCCGTTCAATGTACGGCGTGCGCGGCGTGCGGTTATATGTTGACGGTATTCCGGCCACCATGCCGGATGGTCAGGGACAGACGTCAAATATCGATATCAACTCGGTGGGTAAAATAGAAGTGCTGCGCGGGCCTTACTCCGCACTGTATGGCAATGCCTCCGGCGGCGTGGTCAACATTGATACCCTTTCTGGCAGCCAGCCCACAACGCTGGAAGCAGGGACTTATTTTGGCAGTTCGGCTCATGGCGTAATAGCGTTAAGGTCAGCGGCGCGACCGGTGATGGTAGCCAGGCAGGTGATGTCAATTACACTCTGTCCGCATCGCGCTTTACCACCCACGGTTATCGCCATCATAGCGGCACGCAGAAGAACCTCGGTAACGGCAAACTCGGCGTAAGGCTGGATGATGTCAGTACCCTGACGCTGATGTTCAACAGCGTATCGGTAGATGCCAACGATCCCGGCGGGCTGACCGCTGAAGAGTATCAGGCTAACCCGCGTCAGTCGCCGCGTGGCGATGCGTTTAATACCCGCAAAAGCCTCGATCAGACGCAGTTTGGCCTACGCTATCAGCGTGAGTTCAGCGACAGTGACCGGTTGACGCTGACCACCTGGCACGGCGAGCGCCACACCACCCAGTATCAGTCGATTCCGCTGGCACCGCAGCGCAATCCTGCCTATCCGGGTGGCGTTATTCTGCTGGAGCGGAAATATCAGGGCATTGATACCCGCTGGCAGCACGATGGCCAGCTGGGGGCGGTGCCGGTGACGCTGAACGGCGGGGTTGACTATGAAACCATGACCGAGCGCCGCCAGGGTTTCCAGAACTACAACCTGGTGGGTGGCGTGCCGGCTTTTGGTGAGAAAGGCGCGCAGCGGCGCAATGAAAAAAATACCCTGTGGAACCTGGATCCTTATCTGCAAACCCGCTGGCGGCTGACGCCGAAATGGACGCTGGACGCCGGGCTGCGCTACAGCACCGTCAGTTTTGACTCTACCGACTACTACATCACATCGGGCAACGGCGATGACAGCGGCAGCGCACGTTACCACCGGCTGTTACCAATGGGGGCGCTGAATTATGCGGTCAGCGACGCATGGAATGTTTATCTCTCCGCCGGTCGGGGTTTCGAAACGCCGACGATTAACGAGTTGTCCTATCGTTCCATTAACGGGGATGTTACCGGACTGAATCTCGGATTGAAACCGGCCACCAGCGATACGATAGAGCTGGGTAGTAAAACCCGCATTGGCTATGGCCTGCTCACCGCTGCCCTGTTCCAGACCGATACCGATAATGAGCTGGTGGTGGATGACAATGAAAATGGCCGTGGCGTATATAAAAACGCCGGGGAAACGCGCCGTCGTGGGTTAGAGCTGGGCTTTGACCAGCAGTTTGCTACGGACTGGCGTGTGAAGCTGGCCTGGACGCTGCTGGACGCCACCTATCGCCATGAGACCTGTAATGCGAAAAGCGTTTGTACTCCAGCGGGCAACCGTCTGCCGGGCATTGCGCGCAATATGGGCTACGCTTCACTGCAATTTGCGCCGGAAAGCGGCTGGCACGCCGGTGCGGATATCCGCACTATGAGCCAGATTCAGGCCAACGATGCTAACCGTGCTCAGGCTCCGTCTTACACCATTGCCAGCCTGAACGGCGGCTACCGCTTTAACTGGGAACGCTGGTCGCTGGATCTGTTTAGCCGCGTCGATAACCTGTTCGACCGCCGTTACATCGGCTCGGTGATCGTCAATGAAGGTAACAAACGCTACTTCGAACCGGCACCGGGTCGTAACTGGGGCGGTGGTGCCACTATCAGCTATCAGTTTTAAATTTTAGCCGGGCGCAGCCCGGCAATGAATCCTGCAAGTGCCTGCCAGGGACGCTTGCCTCAGTACCGTAATAACAATACTGGATGGATAAGTCAGCATAAACGCGAGCTTTATACAGACGCTTTACGCTTCAACGAAGACTTTTAATTTGGATAAGGTTCACACTATGCATAGTAAAGCATCACGAATACTGATCCTGCTAACGGTTATATTCGCCGCGATGAGTGGCTTATATCTGTTAATTGGCGGTATCTGGTTGGCTAAACTGGGCGGTTCTCTCTACTACATCATCGCGGGTGTGGTTCTGTTGATCACCGCATTTCTGCTGCATCGTCGCCGGGGGGCTGCGCTGCTGCTGTATGCGCTGTTCCTGCTGGGCACCACCGTCTGGTCGCTGTGGGAAGTGGGTTCTGACTTCTGGGCGCTGACTCCGCGCCTGGACGTTACCTTCTTCCTCGGATTATGGCTGGCGTTGCCCTTTATCTGGCGTGAGCTAAATACTAAAGGCGCTTTCCCACGCGTGGCCCTGTCTGCCGTGCTGGTCTTTGCCGTGGCGGTACTGGCTTATTCGGTGTTTAACGACCCGCAGGAAATTAACGGCACACTTAATTCGGATCGGGCGGCAGCGGTTCCTGCTGAAGAGGGGGTGGCACCGGGCGACTGGCCGGCCTATGGCCGTACCCAGAGCGGTACGCGTTACTCTCCGTTGAAGCAGATTAACGATAAAAACGTGGGCGAATTGCAGGAGGCCTGGACCTTCCAGACCGGTGACCTGAAATCCGCAAGCGATCCGGGTGAGATCACCAATGAGGCAACGCCAATCAAAATCGGCAATGCGCTCTATTTGTGTACTGCGCACCAGCAGCTTTTTGCGCTGGATGCGGCCACCGGTAAGAAGAAGTGGATGTTCGATCCCAAGCTGAAGCCGAATCCGGCCTTCCAGCATGTGACCTGTCGCGGCGTCTCTTATTATCAGACGCCGCAGGCGGCGGCCACTCCGGCCGGAACGCAGCCAGCTCTCTGCTCGCGCCGTATTCTGTTGCCGGTGAATGACGGTAGTATGTACGCGCTGGACGCTGAAACCGGCGCTCTGTGCGAGGAGTTCGGCGATAAAGGCAGATTAAACCTGCAAAGCAATATGCCTTATGCAAAAGTGGGTTCTTACGAGCCGACTTCACCGCCAATCGTCACGGCCACCAGCATTGTGATGGCGGGCGCGGTGACCGATAACTACTCCACCAAACAGCCGTCCGGCGTGGTGCGTGGTTTCGATGTCAACACCGGTAAGCTGCTGTGGGCATTTGACAGCGGAGCGAAAGAACCGAATCTGCTGCCGCAGGACGAGCAGCAATACACGCCGAACTCCCCGAACTCATGGGCACCGGCAGCCTACGACGCCAAACTGGATCTGGTTTACCTGCCGATGGGCGTGTCAACGCCTGATATCTGGGGCGGCCACCGCACCCCGGAAATGGAGCGCTTCGCCACCGGTATGCTGGCGCTGAATGCCACCAGCGGTAAGCTGGCATGGTTCTATCAAACCGTGCATCACGACCTGTGGGATATGGACGTACCGGCGCAGCCAACCCTGGCGGATATTGACGACAAAGACGGCCACAAGGTTCCGGTGATTTATATTCCGACCAAAACCGGCGATATCTTTGTGCTGAACCGTACCAACGGTCAACCCGTGGTGCCTGCGCCGGAAATGCAGGTTCCGGGCGGGGCGGCGAAGGGCGACCGTGTGTCGCCGACGCAGCCATACTCTGAACTGAGCTTCCGTCCGAAAGCACAGCTGGCGGGCAAAGATATGTGGGGCGCAACCCTCTACGATCAGCTGGTCTGCCGCGTGATGTTCCACCAGCTGCGTTACGAAGGTCCGTTCACTCCGCCATCCGAGCAGGGCACGTTGGTGTTCCCGGGCAACCTCGGTATGTTTGAGTGGGGAGGTATCGCGGTGGATGGCGATCGTCAGGTTGCCATCGCTAACCCAATGGCGCTACCGTTCGTTTCCCGACTGATCCCGCGTGGACCGGGTAACCCCATTGAGCCAGATGAGAATGATAAAGGCGGCACCGGTAGTGAGAAGGGCATTCAGCCCCAGTACGGACTGCCTTACGGCGTGACGCTGAATCCGTTCCTCTCTCCGATTGGTTTACCCTGTAAGCAGCCTTCATGGGGCTATATTTCTGCGGTCGATTTGAAGACCAACGAAATCGTGTGGAAGAAACGTATCGGCACCGTGCGCGACAGCTCGCCGCTGCCGCTGCCGTTTAAAATGGGCATGCCAATGCTGGGTGGGCCAGTTGCCACGGCAGGTAACCTGTTCTTTATTGCGGCAATGGCGGATAACTATCTGCGCGCGTTTAACGTCTCTAACGGCAAACAGCTGTGGGAAGCGCGCTTACCCGCAGGTGGCCAGGCCACGCCAATGACGTATGAAGTCAACGGCAAACAGTACGTACTGATTGTTGCCGGCGGACACGGTTCGTTCGGCACCAGGCTGGGCGACTATGTGAAGGCTTATGCACTGCCGGACAGCAAGTAAACGCTAACGGCTGATAAGGGCGACCCGCGCGGGGTCGCCCTTTTTTTTATGCCAGCGCTTTCAGCGCGCCGATCTGTTCGCGCCAGCGGGCGATAGCGGCGGCCTCGTCCTGCAGACAAAAAGTTAAGCCGCTCAATACCGTGGCATAGGGAGCGCGATGGAAGCGAACCTGCTGCACATCGGCGCGGAATACCGCCAGCTTTAGCGCCGTCAACGCGTCTGCATGCAAAGCCGCCCGCGCCTGAATTTCCAGCACGGCACCGTCCAGCACCAGCGCAAGGGTGATTTTACCGTCGCGTTTCAGGTTGCGGGTGGTGGTTGAGTCTGGCCAGATGGCAAACAGCAATTCGCCATGGGAGCGGGCGACAATCTCGCCCAGGCTGAGCTGTGCCGCGTAGGGCCAGCCATCTTCGCCCACGCTCGAAAGGTGGATCGCCTGATGCAGATGGCTATCCGGCAGCGACCCGTCGAGCAGTGCCATGAGTTCAGCAGGCAGCGTGCTGGCGTCTGTCATATATCGTTCCTCTTTATTCGGGCATGAGCCATGTAACTTGCGCAGGGATGATTTCTCCCCTGCGCTTTACCCGGTTTAATCTTAATTTTCGCCGGCTTGTGCTGCCGTATTAGGGTTAAATGCGCCCACGGAGAATGCCAGACATTGACTTAATACTGCCACTCATTTAGCGCCCTGTTATTTACCGTCCGCTCAGAATCTGCCAGTTAAACCCTTGTTTTTATATATTTACTGCACATGAATGTGAAGTTTTTTTTATATTTTCGTTGCCTTCGCCGGCCGTTGCCTGTTCGTTTCTGCTGCTGTTACACCGCCATTAAACCCGATCGTTTGAACTGGGCGCTGGACTGTGAATCCCACTCGTCGCCCTAAGCCATTTTCATTTAGGCTATATATATAAGATTGTTGCTAACCTGTTTTGCGTAGTCCCCGGGTTTGTTCTGAACAGCCGGGCGCAGAGGGGCGTTTCCCCTAAGGCGCCACGATGTTGCCGTTTGCCGTATTGCATGAACGTTAACAGAGGCAACCTGCTCTCCGTCAGCACTTTAAACTGTTAATAAGGTTAATCAATGTCGGAATTTTTGCCTTTCTCGCGCCCGTCGATGGGGGCAGAAGAGCTGGCCGCAGTTGAAGAGGTACTGCGCTCCGGCTGGATAACCACCGGTCCCAAAAATCAGCAGCTTGAGCAGGCGTTTTGTCAACTTACCGGCAATCGTCATGCGATTGCCGTTAGCTCGGCAACGGCAGGTATGCATGTGACGCTAATGGCCCTGGGGATCGGCCCCGGCGATGAGGTGATTACGCCATCGCTGACCTGGGTATCGACCCTGAATATGATTGTGCTGCTGGGGGCAACCCCGGTGATGATCGACATTGACCGCGATACGTTAATGGTCACGCCGCAACGGATTGAAGCGGCGATCACCGGGCGCACGCGGGCGATTGTGCCAGTGCATTACGCCGGCGCTCCGGCGGATATTGATGCAATTCATGCGCTGGGTAAGCGCCACGGTATTACGGTGATCGACGATGTGGCTCATGCGGCGGGAACGTACTACCGTGGGCGTCATGTGGGGGACAGCGGCACCGCTATTTTCTCCTTCCATGCGATTAAAAACATCAGCTGCGCCGAAGGTGGAATGGTGGTGACCGATGATGATGCGCTGGCGGATTGCGTGCGTAGCCTGAAGTTTCATGGCCTGGGCGTGGATGCATTTGACCGACAGACACAGGGCCGTGCGCCGCAGGCCGAAGTGCTGACGCCGGGGTTTAAATACAACCTGGCAGATATCAACGCGGCGATTGCGCTGGCACAGCTGGGTAAGCTGGCCGCGCACAATGCCCGCCGTGAGCAGATCGCCCAGCGCTACCTGAACGAACTGAAGGACACGCCGTTTCTGCCGCTGGTGCGCCCCGCCTGGCCGCATCAGCACGCCTGGCACCTGTTTATTCTGCGCGTTGACCGCGAGTCTTGCGGACTGAGCCGCGATGAACTGATGCAGCAACTGGCACAGCAGGGCATCGGCACCGGGTTGCACTTTCGCGCCGCGCATACGCAGAAATATTACCGCGATCGCTTCCCGCAGTTATCACTGCCGGAAACGGAATGGAACTCGGCGCGAATCTGCTCAATTCCGCTGTTTCCCGGCATGAGCGATCGGGACTGCGAACGCGTCATCGCCGCCTTACGCACCCTGGCGGAGCGCTGATATGACAGAACGCGCGATCGAAAAAGTGTCGGTGGTGATCCCGGTCTATAACGAGCAGCAGAGCCTGCCCGAACTGATGCGGCGCACCGATGCCGCCTGTGCGCAGCTGGCGCTGGACTATGAAATCCTGCTGGTGGATGACGGCAGCAGCGACGATTCTGCCGCGCTGCTCACGGCGGCGGCCGAAGCGCCTGGCAGCCCTGTCGTGGCGGTGCTGCTCAACCGCAACTACGGTCAGCACTCGGCGATCATGGCCGGCTTCAGCCATGCCAGCGGCGATCTGGTGATTACCCTTGATGCCGATTTACAGAACCCCCCGGAGGAGATCCCGCGCCTGGTGGCGACTGCGCAACAGGGCTATGACGTGGTGGGAACCGTGCGGCAGAACCGCCAGGACAGCAGGTTCCGCAAATTTGCCTCACGGATAATCAACCATCTGATCCAGCGCACCACCGGCAAAGCGATGGGGGACTATGGCTGCATGCTGCGCGCCTACCGCCGCCATATTATCGATGCGATGCTGAACTGCCATGAACGCAGCACCTTTATTCCGATTCTGGCAAACACCTTTGCCCGCCGCACCACGGAAATACCGGTTCTGCATGCTGAACGTGAATTTGGTGATTCCAAATACAGCCTGATGCGCCTGATCAACCTGATGTACGACCTGATGACCAGCCTGACTACCTCGCCGCTACGGCTGCTCAGCGTATTCGGCAGCATCATTGCGTTATCGGGTTTCGCTTTTTCTTTGTTATTGATTGCGCTGCGCCTGTTCCTGGGCGCGCAGTGGGCGGGTGATGGCGTATTTGTGCTGTTTGCCGTGCTGTTTATTTTTGTCGGCGCACAGTTCATCGCCATGGGGCTGCTTGGTGAGTATATCGGGCGCATCTACAACGATGCGCGCGCCCGTCCGCGATATTTTATTCAGCGCGTTGTGAGCCGCAATGCCGACTCCATAAAGGAGCAGAAATCATGAAAGCTGTGGTGTTTGCCTACCATGATATTGGCTGCACCGGGCTGCGTGCGCTGGCTGAGGCGGGTTACCAGATCGCCGCTGTTTTCACTCATGCGGACAATGCCGCAGAAAATCACTTTTTTGCTTCGGTCGCGCGCACTGCCACGCAGCTTGGCGTGCCGGTATACGCACCAGAGGATGTTAATCACCCGTTATGGATTGACCGCATCCGCAGTATGGCTCCGGACGTCATCTTCTCGTTCCACTACCGCCATATGCTGAATGACGCCATCATCAACAGTGCCAGCCGGGGTGCCTTCAATCTGCATGCCTCATTGCTGCCGAAGTATCGCGGCCGGGCGCCGCTTAACTGGGTACTGGTCAACGGCGAACAGGAAACCGGCGTGACGCTGCATCGCATGGTGAAGCAGGCCGATGCCGGGGCAATTATTGCCCAGAAAAAAGTCCCGATCGCCGATCGTGATGATGCACTGACGCTGCATCATAAGGTGTGCGCGGCGGCGGGGGAGCTGCTGGCCATCACGCTGCCGGATATGCAAAGCGGCAATGATGTTGGACATCCGCAGGACGAAAGTCTGGCCAGCTATGTCGGCCGCCGTACGCCGGAAGATGGCCGTATTGACTGGCGGCTTCCGGCGCAGCGAATTCATAACCTGGTACGTGCGGTGACCGATCCCTGGCCTGGCGCATTCAGCTATGTCGGAAGCGGGAAGTTCATCGTCTGGCAGTCAAAAGTTCGTCACGACTGTCCAGCGAACAGGCCGGGTACGATCCTTTCTGTTGCGCCGCTGGTGGTGGCCTGCTCAGCGGGCGCGCTGGAGATAGTCACCGGGCAAAGTGACAGTGGCATCTATATGCAGGGCAGCCAGCTGGCGCAGACGCTTGGGCTGGTGGCTGGCGCATTGCTGCATAATCAGCCGGCGGCCGTCTTGCAACGCCGTACCCGCGTCCTGATCCTCGGAGTGAATGGCTTTATCGGTAATCATCTGACCGAACGCCTGCTGGTTGACGAAAACTTTGACGTTTTCGGGCTGGATATCGGTTCGGATGCCATCAGCCGCTTTATTGGCCATGAGCGGTTCCACTTTGTTGAAGGGGATATCAGCATTCACTCGGAGTGGATCGAATACCACATTAAGAAATGCGATGTGGTGCTGCCGCTGGTCGCCATTGCCACGCCGATAGAATATACCCGCAACCCGCTGCGCGTCTTTGAACTGGATTTTGAAGAGAATCTGAAAATCATCCGCGACTGCGTGAAATACAAAAAGCGCATCATTTTCCCATCCACGTCAGAAGTTTACGGCATGTGTACCGATACGACCTTTGACGAGGACAGTTCTAATCTGGTGGTCGGGCCGATCAATAAGCAGCGCTGGATTTACTCCGTGTCCAAGCAGCTGCTTGACCGGGTTATCTGGGCCTACGGAGATAAAGAAGGGCTGCGTTTCACCCTTTTTCGTCCGTTTAACTGGATGGGGCCACGGCTGGATAATCTCAATGCTGCACGCATCGGCAGTTCGCGCGCGATCACCCAGCTGATCCTCAATCTGGTGGAAGGCTCGCCGATCAAACTGGTTGACGGAGGAGGGCAAAAGCGCTGCTTCACCGATATCCACGACGGTATTGAAGCTTTGTTCCGCATCATTGAGAACAGGCAGCATAACTGCGATGGCCAGATTATCAACATCGGGAATCCGGAAAACGAAGCCAGCATCAAACAGCTGGCTGAACAGCTGCTGGCCAGTTTTGAGCGCCATCCGCTACGCAACCGTTTCCCGCCCTTCGCCGGATTCCGCGAGGTGGAAAGCAGCAGTTATTACGGCAAGGGCTATCAGGATGTTGAACACCGCAAACCCTCAATTCGCAATGCGAAACGGCTGCTGAACTGGCAGCCTGAGGTGGCGTTGGACAAAACCATTGACGACACGCTCGACTTCTTCCTGCAAAGCGTGGAGCCGGGGGATGCAGGTTAATGATCGATGTCGGCCTGCGTATAGACGTCGATACCTGGCGCGGTACGCGTGACGGCGTGCCGCGCCTGCTGTCGATATTGCAACGCCAGCAAACCCGTGGCAGCTTCTTTTTCAGCGTTGGCCCGGATAATATGGGCCGCCATTTATGGCGGCTGCTAAAACCGCGTTTTCTCTGGAAGATGCTGCGCTCAAATGCCGTTTCTTTGTACGGCTGGGACATTTTGCTCGCCGGGACGGCCTGGCCGGGGCGGCGCATTGGTCAGGGGTTGGCGGAAGTGATCCGTGCGGCCAGCCAACAGCATGAGATTGGCCTGCACGCCTGGGATCATTTTGCCTGGCAAACCTGGGCAGGGGTTTGGCCGGCAGAGCGCCTGAGCGCTGAGATCCTGCGTGGCGTGGAATCACTGGCGCAAATCGTTGGTCAACCGGTCAGCTGTTCGGCTGCGGCCGGCTGGCGGGCCGATGACCGGGTGGTGGTCGCCAGGCAGCCTTTTCATTTTGTTTACAACAGCGACTGCCGTGGCGTCCGCCCGTTTCGGCCGCAGTTGCCAGACGGGCAACTCGGTACGGTACAGATCCCGGTCACGCTGCCGACCTGGGACGAAGTCATCGGCAGCGGCTTAAACCGGACGGGTTATAACCGTTTTATCCTCGACAATATCCGCCGCCATCAGGGCGTACCGGTATATACCATTCATGCCGAGGTGGAAGGGATTGCGCTTAGCGAGATGTTTGCAGATTTGTTAACCGTAGCGCGTCGCCAGGGCATCCGTTTTTGTCCGCTAAGCGAGTTACTGCCGCAGGACGCGACACGGCTGCCGGTAGGGCGCATTGTGCGGGGAGCTGTCCCTGGTCGTGAAGGCTGGCTGGGATGCCAGCAGCTAACCTGAGTGATTGAGTATGAAGTACACCCGTTATGCGCTTTTATTACCTCTTTTCTATCTGTTGTACTATTTAATCCCGCCGGAGTTACGGGCTCTATGGCAGCCGGATGAATTTCGCTATGCCGAGATCGGCCGTGAAATGTTGGTGAGTGGTAACTGGGTTGTGCCGCACTTCCTTGACCTGCGCTATTTCGAAAAGCCGGTAGCCGGATACTGGATTAACAGCCTTGGCCAGTGGCTGTTTGGCAGGAGTCATTTTGCCGTGCGTTTTGGCTCCGTTTTCGCCATCACCCTAAGCGCGCTGCTGGTTTACTGGCTGGCACTGCGTTTGTGGCAGCAGCGTGCTACCGCGCTGCTTTCGTCGGTGGTATTTCTCACCTGCCTGTTGGTCTATGGCGTGGGCACCTATGCCATACTTGACCCGATGATCACGCTGTGGATGGTGGCGGCAATGTGCAGCTTCTGGCTTGCCGCGCAAAACGGCAGCAGGCTTCAGCGGGTCACGGGCTGGCTGCTGCTGGGGCTGGCTTGCGGTATGGGGCTGCTGACCAAAGGATTTCTGGCGCTGGCGGTACCGGTGGTGGCGATTGTGCCGTGGATGATCTGGCAGCGCCGTTATCAAGAACTGCTGCTTTTCGGGCCGCTGGCGATGCTGAGTGCCGCCTGCATTTCTGCTCCCTGGGCTATCAGCATTGCGCGCCAGGAGCCTGATTTCTGGCACTATTTCTTCTGGGTGGAGCACGTTCAGCGTTTTGCGCTAGCCGATGCGCAGCATAAGGCTCCGTTCTGGTACTACCTGCCGGTGCTGCTGGCCGGAACGCTGCCGTGGCTGGGGCTGCTGCCGGGGGCGCTACAGCGCGCCTGGCGGGATCGTAAAACCTGCCCCGCTTCGTTTTATCTGCTCTGTTGGGTGGTCATGCCGCTGCTGTTTTTCAGCCTGGCGAAAGGCAAGCTGCCGACCTATATCCTGCCCTGTTTTGCGCCGCTGGCGATACTGCTGGCACATCACGGCATTAAGATGGCCACCACAGAAGGCCGGGCGTTAAACGCCAACGGCATGATTAATCTGCTATTTGGTTCACTGGGGCTGCTGGCTGTTGTACTGGTGCTGGCCCCATGGGGAGTGGTTCAGCATCCGCTTTATGCCCCATCGGAGCTATCCAGGGTGCTGCTGGCCGGCATCGCGTTTCTGTGGTGGGCGCTAATCGGCTTAGTCAGCCTGGCAGATGGCGCAAGATACTGGCGGCTGGCGGCGTTATGTCCCTTAGGGCTGGCCTTAGTTATAGCTGCCGCCATCCCCCAGCGGGTTATCGACTCCAAACAGCCGCAGTCGTTTATTGCCGCGATAAGTCACAAGCTACAACAAAGCCGCTATGTGCTGGGTAATGAAGTCGGCGTGGCTTCTGCGCTGGCATGGGAGCTGCAACGCAGCGATATCCTGTTGTTCAGTCAGCAAGGTGAGCTGAGATATGGCCTGAGTTATCCTGACGCAAAAGGGCGGTTTATCGCTATTGATGATTTTACCGCCTGGCTGAAAGCGCACCGCCGGCTGGGCAGCGTATCACTGGTGATGAAGCTGTCTGATGAGGACAGACAGATTGACGGGCGCATCCCCAGGCCAGACCAGAAGTACCAGCGCGGCCGGCTGCTCCTGTGGTACTACTCGCGGCAGCCATGAACATCTTGCTGATTGTACTGGCCAGTCTGTTAAGCTGCGCGGGGCAGCTATGCCAGAAGCAGGCTACTCACCAGCGCAGTGGTCGCCGCGTTCTGTTGATGTGGCTGGCGTAGCCGTCATGGGGAGCTATATCTGATGGGGCTGCTGTTTGCGTCAGGCAACGTAGTGCTGGTAAGTATCGCGCAGCTGTTACCGAAATGGGCAATGGTGCAGCTGCCTGATATCAGTCAGCTGCCGCAGTTTGTTTCTGCGTTACGCAGTATGTCGTTGCCGACGGCGGCGCTGTTGCCGGGACTGCTGGTCTACGGACTGTCGATGCTGTGCTGGCTGCTGGCGCTGAAACGCATGCCGCCAGGCCGGGCTTACCCGTTGCTCAGCGTGAGCTATCTGCTGGTATGGCTGGCCGCGCAGTGGCTGCCCGGCATCGACGAAGCCTTTCTCTGGGGCAAGCTGGCGGGAGCAAGCCTGATCGTCGGCGGTTTGCTGCTGATGTGCTGGCCGGCGGCAAAAGCGCGCTGATAAACCCCAGCTGAATATCAGTAACCCGTCCGCAAGTGACGCTGGTAAATGAAGATTTGCCGCTTCTGCCCGGCGGGCGAGATAAACAGAGATAAAAAAACGCCCTTAAAAGGGCGCTTATCATCATACAGATTTACCTTAACGGCGGCCGAGCAACCTGGCGGCCAGGAAGCCAACACCGGCGGCAATAGCCAGTGAAACCAGCGGTGCATCCTGAGTTTTCGTTTTTACACAGTCCAGCGCGTCATCAACAGCATATGAGGCTTTCGCCGCGTGCTGGCGTACTTTGCCTTTAAGTTCATGCTCCGGCGAGTCTACGGCTTTACCCAACTCTTCCTGACCTTTGCCGACGGCTTCTTGTGCTTTATCGTTAGCTTTATCAAACAGACTCATTGTGCCTCCTTTGATGGCATGACTTCTCTAAATCAGAACCTTAAGCGTAGACCATCGCGCGGATGTTGCCGTGAGGATTTTGTGTAAAAATATGAACAGGCGGGAGTTTTTTGTTGGCTGAAGCGGTTTCAGGCGTGGTGGTGGCTGTTGGTGATGGAAAAAGGCGAACCCTGTGGTTCGCCCCCAAACGATCAGTGATAACCGGCGTCCGCCTTGATTTTGCCGCGAAAAACGTAATAGCTCCAGAAGGTGTACACCAGGATAACCGGAATGATCAGCAGGCCGCCGACCAGCATAAAGCCCTGGCTCTGCGGCGGCGATGCCGCTTCCCAGATGGTAATGGCTGGCGGAATGATATTCGGCCAGATGCTGATGCCAAGCCCGGTAAAGCCAAGAAACACCAGCGCCAGCGTCAGCAGGAATGGCGTGTAGTGCGCATGACGGCTTAACGCGCGCCAAAGCCCCCAGGCTGCCGCCAGCACCAGTACCGGCACCGGCAGAAACCAGAACAGGTTGGGGCGGCTAAACCAGCGTTGCATAATGTCCGCGTGCGCCAGCGGTGTCCAGACGCTGACGATAGCAATCACCACCAGCAGGGCAACCAGCAGTGGCCTGGTCAGCGCGGTCATTTTGCGGTGCAACTCATTTTCCGTTTTCATGATAAGCCAGGTGCTACCCAGCAGGGCATAAGCCAGCACCAGCCCCACGCCGCAGAACAGGGTAAACGGCGTCAGCCATACCAGTTCCTGGCCGCTGTAGGTGCGTCCAGTAACCTCCAGGCCATTGATCACCGCACCCAGTACCACGCCCTGGCTGAAGGTGGCCACGAAGGAGCCGCCGATAAACGCTTTATCCCAGAAAGGGCGATGCTCTTCGGTGGCTTTAAAGCGAAATTCAAATGCCACGCCACGGAATATCAGGCCGATCAGCATCATCGTCAGCGGGACAGCCAGCGCATCGGTAATTACCGCGTACGCCAACGGGAAAGCACCAAACAGGGCAGCGCCGCCAAGGATGAGCCAGGTTTCGTTACCATCCCAAACCGGGGCAACGGTGTTTACCATCATGTCGCGCTCAACCGCATCTTTGTTGAACGGAAAGAGGATGCCAATCCCAAGATCGAAGCCATCCATAATGATATACATCAGGGTGGCGAAGATGATGATGGTAAACCAGATAACTGAGAGATCGATTCCCATTTTACTTATCCTCCTGCGGCGAATTCAATTTTTCCTGCACCGCAGACAGCGGGCGTGCGGGGGTATGGGAAGTGCCCGGACCGCCATCCGGCGTGTGGCCGCCTTCGCCTTCCTGCGGGCCTTTTTTGATCAGGTTAGCGAGATAGGTGTAACCGACGCCGAACACGCAGAAATAGACCACCAGGAAGACAATCAGACTGATGCTCATCTGCAGCGTGCTGTGCAACGATACGGCATCACGGGTGCGCAACAGGCCATAAATCACCCACGGCTGACGACCTATCTCGGTAGTGATCCAGCCTGCAACCAGCGCAATCAGGCCCGATGGCCCCATCAGCAGCACGAACCACAGGAACGGACGCGACGTATAAAGACGTTGACCACGACGCATCCACAGGCTGAGCACGCCGACCAGGATCATCAACATTCCCAGCGCGACCATCACGCGGAATGACCAGAACACCACGGTGGAGTTGGGGCGATCTTCCGGCGGGAAGCTTTTCAAAGCCGGAACCTGTTTGTCCATGCTGTGGGTGAGGATCAGGCTACCGAGGTAAGGGATTTCCAGCGCGTACCGGGTGCGCTCTTCCTTCATATCGGGCAGGCCAAACAGGATGAGCGGGGTGGCCTCTCCCGGTGGGTTTTCCCAGTGGCCTTCGATGGCCGCGATTTTCGCCGGCTGGTGTTCAAGCGTGTTCAGGCCATGAGCATCCCCGATCATTGCCTGTATTGGCGAAACGATCAGCGCCATCCACAGCGCCATCGACAGCATTTTGCGCACTGCCGGGGTGTCATTTTTACGCAGCAGATGCCAGGCAGCAGAGGCACCGACGAAGAAAGCGGTCACCAGGAAGGCCGCAACGGACATATGCAGCAGGCGGTAGGGGAATGAAGGGTTGAAGACAATCGCCAGCCAGTCGGTGGGTACCACGATGCCGTTTTGCAGGGCATAACCCTGTGGCGTTTGCATCCAGCTGTTTGAAGCGAGGATCCAGAAAGTAGAAATAAGGGTGCCAATCGCCACCATGCAGGTGGCAAAGAAGTGCAGGCCACGACTGACACGGTTCCAGCCAAACAGCATCACGCCAAGGAAGCCGGCTTCAAGGAAGAACGCGGTAAGCACTTCGTAAGTCAACAGCGGGCCGGTTATGCTGCCGGCAAACTGCGAAAAACCGGCCCAGTTGGTGCCAAACTGATAGGCCATCACCAGGCCGGAAACCACGCCCATACCAAAGTTGACGGCAAAGATTTTCGACCAGAAATGGTAGAGGTCGCGATAGACCTCGTTTTTTGATTTCAGCCATAGTCCTTCCAGCACGGCCAGAAAGCTGGCCAGACCGATGGTGATAGCCGGGAAGAGGATGTGGAAGGCGACAGTAAAACCGAACTGTATCCTGGCCAGATGAAACGCATCTAATCCAAACATTGCTTACCTCGTACTAACATAAACTGCCTTTATTTTTTTACCCACCGTTAATAAAGATATGACATTTTCCGCATCAGGGCGGTCATTAACATGGGACTATTCATCGAAGCTTTGATCTTAAAACCAAAGCGGGTGAAGAAGTAGCTACAGTAATATTGATCCGGGGTATAACAGTAACGATTAATACGAGTAATTGTTTCGATTTAAGGTTAAATAACAGCGCCCTAATGTTAATATTATTTTCCGTTATGATGCAATAATGTAATATTTTTGTGTTACACGGGCGTTTGAACATGCCGTCTGTCTCATCTGCTAAGGCATTTACTCTGCGGCCTTAAATGTGGATTTTTAAGTACTTCCCGCCACGGCTCGGTTTAATTTAAGTTAACGTTCTTAAAAAAAAGATACTAACGTCTTAATGATATAATGACCCTGAGTATTAGCGCTGTTTGTAGCAAAAATGTTGTACAGTTGTGACTGATTTGCCTGCTTAATTTACGCTTCCTCATTCCGTTTTCGCCAGGTGATGTCAATCTGAAAGACACCGTAGGTACTAAGAATTGGCCTGCAAATGTTAAGGTTGTAATACACATAAATAGCCATTTAGAATTAATTTGTTACAAAATGGGCGCGTGTTTTTGCGCTTTACCTGTTTGAAATCAAAAAAAATGCTTAATCCAGCGCTGGATGACGCAGATTTTCACAGTGTGTTACCGACCTCTCTCTTGCCTGATGTCATGCGGCGGGAGCCTGAGACAGCTGGATTTTTTGAGCACGTCCACCTGTTTCTGCAATAGAACGCATCAAGGTCGTTGCACTAGTTAATAGCGCTTTATGCTGTACCCGCGCAGACGTTGCAAAGCTGCTATCAAAGCCAGTGCATTTTCATCCGTATGGAAATAGCGGCTTGGCTGCAATACCGCAGATATGATCGATCATGTTGATGCTTGCTAAAGCTGATAATTCCTTGCAAATATGTCAGAGAACCAGTCAATAAATACCCGGACTTTAGGTGGAAGGTAGCGCCTGTCGGGGAACAAAATGGACACGGGTTTAGTGATGGTTGCATAATCAGTTAATACTTCCCTCAATCTGCCTGACTGGATATGCGGTTCCAGTGCAGTGTGTAAGGCATGAATCATGCCCAGCCCCGCCAACCCGCAGGACAGCAGCACATCTGAATTGTTAACCAGCATATTGCTTCCCGGACGCCGTGAGATAACTTCGCCATCCATGACATACTTCCACTCCATCACTTCACGACTGTGCTCACTAAAAAAATGAATGGCTTTGTGATGTTCAAGATCATCCGGCGTTACGGGGGTACCGTATTTGTCAAGGTATGAAGGCGCAGCGCAGGTGGTCATACGAACGTTACCCACACGACGCGATATAAAACTGGAATCAACCAGTTCCCCCAGACGAATAACGCAATCTATCCCTTCAGAAACCAAATCTGTCAGGCGATCTGAAGCAGTCAATACGATTTCAATTTGTGGATAGAGAGCCTGAAACTCACCTAAAGAGGGGATCAGGATCGCGTGCGTCAGTGCCAGCGGCGCATCAATACGAAGACGTCCGCGAGGCGGCTGCGTCGGGGAAACAGAAGCCATCATTTCGTTAACGTCATTCAGCAGTGTTTTTGCTCGCTGATAGATTTCATCCCCTTCAGCCGTCACACTCAGGCTACGCGTTGTGCGGTGAAGCAGCTTTACGCCCAAATCGTCTTCCAGCTGCTGTATAGATTTACTGACCGCAGGGCGATGCATTTGCAAAGTGTCAGCGGCTTTAGTGAAACTGTGCAGATCGACAACGTGCACAAAAATACCCATCAGTTCAAGCATGTTAGCGCGCATAGTTTTTACCCCCGGTAGCAAAATCCCACCTATTGATGGCCGATTAGGCAGATTATACCCCACCTTGATTGTTTCCCCTGAAATAACACTGAAGTCTTTTTATGTGACTTTTTCCTACGGCCCTCTCTCTTTATCATTAACGAATCTTAGGTATAAAAAGTGGACTTAACAAAATGAAAGCATGGTTACTAAAAGATTTTGGCCTGGAAAATTTGCAACTTGAAGAGGTTGAGACGCCAACACCGGGTCCCGGTGAATTATTGGTAAAGGTAGGCGCAGTTTCTCTGAATTTCAGGGATAAAGCGATTGTTGAGGGGTTTTACGAACCTCATCTGGTTCCAAAGCCACTCATTCCGGTCTCTGATGCAGCAGGAACCATTATTGCGGTGGGTGAGGGGGTATCCCGCTTTAGCGTAGGCGAGCGTGTTAACTCACATCTCTATTCTCGCTGGTTAGAGGGGGAGCCAGCTGCTGATGAGCCAGCCTGGTGTATGGGGATGCCGCTGCCGGGTGGGCTGGCAGAATACATGATAATCCATGAGGACAGCGCAGTCAGAGCGCCTGACAGCATGACCGATGAGGAAGCCTCAACGCTCCCTATCGCAGCGCTGACCGCCTGGTATTCTCTGATGGATATCGGCAACCTGCAGCCTGGGCAAACAGTCCTGGTGCAAGGAACGGGCGGGGTGTCTGTTTTTGCTGCACAGATTGCACACGCTTACGGTGCGCGCGTGATTGCCACATCCAGTAACGATGCCAACCTGGAGCGAATTAAGACACTGGGTGCCGATGAGGGGATCAACTATAAAACCTGTCCTGACTGGCAGAACAAAGTCCTTGAGTTAACCGGGGGGAAAGGAGCGGATATTACGGTAGAAGTCGCCGGTGGTAAGGGCATTAACCAGTCAGTTGCAGCGACCAAAGTTGCTGGAACTATCGCTCAGGTAGGGTTCCTGACCGGTCAGACATCTGAGCTTGATCTGATGCCGTTGATTTTCCGTCAGACGACTATTCGTGGCATTGCTGTTGCACCACGTTCGTCATTTGACCGTATGAACCCTTTCCTTAATAAGCATAGTATCAAGCCAGTCATTGAGCAGGTTTATAGCTTCACTGACGCCGTGGAAGCGTTCAAACATCTTTCCCGTGGCGCATTCGGTAAAATCGTCATCAAAATGGGTGACTGATCGGAAAGGTTACCCCTTCCCAAAAATCTGGCAGTGCATAAATGAATGCCAGATTTATTCGATTTAAACCCTCTCACTGTTCCAGCAAAAGGCTCCCAGATTGGGAGCCTTTTGCGCATGGTGTTCAATAGACATTAGCCTGGCTGCTGGGGTTATCAGAAATGTCGACGGGAATTGAAGGGGAATTGCCCTGTTTTTCGCTGCGGCGGGGGGGAAAGTTGCGTTTCTCTCGTTGAACAGCACGGGTGAGGAACACTCCTTTGTGGCCACTGTGGGCAGAGCGTATGCCTGGTGCGACGCTTATCCATATGCTCTTTTATGCGAAAAGGCCGATTAACGGGGTGATTTTCATAACAGTTATTGCTAAGTCTGCCTGGTGGTATGTATATTATTGCATTGATATTTCGGTATTTTTTTACTAAAGCCAAATTTCTCTGAGATACAAACCCTCTCTTCAGGAATCACTCAGTATGCAAAGTGAACACAGCGAAACCAGTCCTGCGCCATTACTGGATTTGACGGTTATCCCTGCCGATATACTGCTGCTTGGCAAGCGGTTGGCAGATACAAAATATCAGATCGACGTGCTGGGAAAACAGGGCTGGGGGGAACTGACGGGCAATTTGCACGGCCTGGAGGCCAGCGGTGAATGGAACGGCCCGGATGATGCTTTAACCTTCTTTAGTAAAATTTTTCCTTTTGCCTCCTTGCCATCTGAAAACTCACCTCCGGGCATCTGGCAGGTACCTGTTGAACGGGTAATTGGCCGCAGCTGGCGCTGGTGGCCCGAGCACCTTACTGCCAACAGTGAAGAAAAATTGCGTGAACATCTTGCCGGAGACCAGGCTGCTGACGGCACGTTATATTATTTTATTTCTTCGCTGGCAATGCTGCTGGCGGTGCAGGGACAAAGCCGGGTTAACTACTGCAGACAACGCCATATCCCCTTTATTACTGCCAGAGTTATCGGGTTGACTTACCCCCCGGCTTCCCGCTTTACGATTTACCACGTCACTAAGGGGGCTACCCGACAAAGCTGGGTGGTCATCAACGACCGTTACCTGCAGGCGGTTCACTGGCCGCGAATCACCTTACCGGTGCTGACCCGTTATGGGGTTCACAGCGCCCTCTGGCCGCAAAAATTCCCGGCAACTGACCTTATTTTCGAGGAGCTGCACAGTCCTCAGCCCGCTCAGGATTTTATCGCCCCCTGTGTTGATTTACATGCGCTTCAGCAGAAGATTGATGCCGCAAAACTCGCAGCGAAGCCGACAAAAATGGCGATCGGTGATATGGGTATCGTCAATATTTGGCCGGTAAGTATAACGCTGACAGGCCTTTTTCTGCTTTCACTCATCATTACAGGGGTGACGGCGGGAGAAGGCTGGCCAGGGCTGCTCAGTTTGCTGGGTTGCGCGGTGTCAGCCAGCATGTTGCTATTTATGGTTGCCCCGGTTTTTCAGGTACGGCAAAACTCAGGTGACCTGAGCACAATGCGTGCGCAAGAGTCACTGACCGAATCGACGAAACACCCGCAGCCACCGGCGGAAACAGCATAAAACCGGTTTGACCGTTTGTTAGCGCTGATTATCCTTATTGCGGAAATAGTCGCCGACTTCTTTGTGCCACGATCGGCGTTTGCGCCACTGCTTTTTTGCCAGCGGGCTGTTCATTGATTTAGAGTGAGTATGTTGATTTATCGAAGCCAGATGTGGCGGGGCGAAACGTGCGTTCCCTGTCATCGCACTGTGCATGATCAATGCGATTGGGCGAAGCCCGCTTTGATCATCTGTTCTCGTATTGCGTTTGCAATAACACGATTACCGCCGGTAGCCGGAAAGACGACATTATTAATCACATCATCAAGGTATTGCTCACTGAACTCTTGCCGTGTCAGTTGGGTGCCTCCTTCATCATTAATGGCAATCGATCCCTGGATATGGTCGACTGCATTATACGCTTTGATGCAGTAACGACCCAAACTGGTATTAATAGTGCTCATAATAACTCCCGGTCACGTTTGCGTCGAAGCGGTGAAAGGCAGCGGGTGAATCCATAACCGTTCTGATAATTTTAGCTACTCAGCTCACAGTTCTCTAATAATACGCGCAACAAAAATAGAAAATCGTGACCGTTGTCGACAAAATTTTTTATTTGATAAATACGCTCTGTTACCCGGCAAGCGTTATCTCAAAATCGAGCGTTCTCAGATCCTGCCGCGCGCTATCGGTCAGTTGGGCATCGGTAATGATATGGTCAAAACGGGTGAGTGGCAGAGCGAGGAAAGTGGCTATCTTATTGTATTTGGAGCTGTCGGCCAGCAGTACACGTTTACTGCTGATGTCACTCACCGTGCGCTTGATGGCAATTTTTTCTTCATCCGGGGTGAATATGCCACGCATGCCCCAGCAAGAAGCGGAAATGAATGCAATGTCTAACGAAAGCCCGCGTAATGTCTGAGCCGCCGCTTCCCCGATGCAGGAGCGATTATTTCGACATAATTTGCCACCGGTATGGATCATCCGACACTGGCTGCTATCAATCAGCAGATCAGCGATGACGAAATCATTGGTCACAATCAGCAGATCGTCTCGTGTTCCCAGTTCACGAGCCAGCGCCAGCGTGGTGGTGCCGGCATCAAGATAGATACAACTGTTACGAGGAATATGACGCGCGGCGGCAACGCCAATTGCCTGTTTCTCCATGCTGTACATGCTGCTCTTATCCAGGTAAGAAGGTTCGCTGGAGAGGCGCTCGGTTGAGCGCACCCCACCTGAAACCAGCAGTACGGCTCCCTGTTCTTCCAGCTTTTGCAGATCGCGACGTATCGTCATATGAGAGACGGCCAGTCGTTCGGACAACTCAGCAATACTTACCACGCCACGAAGCTGCACCAGCGTGACTATTTGTTGGTGACGTTCAACCGGAATCATGACTACTCCTGAGAATTTAACAGAGATTCTGAGCCAAAGTGTAAAGAGCGACCCTGTACTGTGCACCAAAATTTTCAGCTATTTTCAGAGCAGGGAATGAGGCTTAATCATCAGCTTTTAAGCATTATCTATTTGAATACCAGAAGAAAAAAGTGAGCTGCACCATTCTTGTTATTGTTAATTTTTGTGAAAAACACCTTAATTTCGTTCAGTAATGTGAGGTTTGTCACTAATGAGAGCAGTTGCAGCCGCTATAGTTAACATGGAATAACAAATAATCACTAGAGTTAACATGGAGGCGTATGTCAAAGGCAACATCATTGTCGGTCTGTGTGATTGGCCTTGGCTCTATGGGAATGGGGGCGGCGCAATCCTGTATTCACGCCGGCCTGAAAACCTGGGGCGTAGATCTCAATCCACAGGCTTTGCAAACTCTGCGCGACAGCGGGGCGCAGGGGGCTGATACCTGTGCCGATACTTTTGCCACCGACCTCGATGCGGTATTGCTACTGGTGGTTAATGCGGCTCAGGTCAAACAGATCCTGTTTGCAGAAAAGGGTCTGGCAGCGCGATTAAAACCGGGTACGGCGGTCATGGTCTCTTCAACCCTGTCATCACAGGATGCACGGAACATTGCACAGCAGCTGGCAGCACATCAGCTGATTATGCTGGATGCCCCGGTATCAGGCGGAGCAGAGAAAGCGGCAAAAGGCGAGATGACGGTGATGGCATCTGGCAGTGACCGGGCTTTTGCGCTGCTGCAGCCGGTGCTCGATGCGGTTGCGGCTAAAGTCTACCGTATCGGCAGTGAAATTGGCCAGGGTTCGACGGTGAAGATTATTCACCAGCTGCTGGCCGGGGTGCATATCGCTGCCGGTGCAGAAGCGATGGCGCTGGCGGCTCGGGCCGGTATTCCTCTTGCTACGATGTATGAGGTGGTGACAAACGCGGCGGGTAATTCCTGGATGTTCGAAAACCGCATGCGTCACGTTGTCGATGGTGACTACTCGCCAACGTCAGCGGTTGATATTTTTGTCAAAGACCTCGGGCTGGTCATCGATACGGCCAGAGATCTGCACTTTCCGCTGCCGCTGGCATCAACGGCGTTAAATATGTTCACCTCTGCCAGCAATGCGGGTTACGGTCGCGAAGATGACAGCGCGGTCATTAAGATTTTCAGCGGTATCTCTCTGCCAGCCCAACAGGAGCGTGAATAATGCGTCTGGGAGTGATAGCGGATGATTTTACCGGGGCGACGGATATTGCCAGTTTCCTCGTGCAAAACGGCATGTCCACCGTGCAGTTGAACGGTGTGCCTGCTGAAGCTCGTCAAATCAACGCGGATGCGCTGGTGGTCAGCCTGAAATCCCGTTCCTGCCCGCCTGAAAAAGCGGTAGACGATTCGCTGCAGGCGCTGATGTGGTTGCAACAGCAGGGCTGTGAGCGCTTCTACTTCAAATACTGCTCGACATTCGACAGCAGTGCAAAAGGCAATATTGGCCCGGTAACCGATGCATTGCTGAAAGCTCTCGGCGAATCGCAGACTGTTGTTGCCCCCGCGTTACCCGTTAACGGTCGTACCCTGTACCAGGGGCATCTGTTTGTCATGGATCAGCTGCTGTGTGACTCGGGTATGCGCCATCACCCGGTAACGCCCATGACCGATAGCAACCTGTTACGCCTGATGGAAGCACAGGCCAGCGGGAAAGCGGGATTGATCGACAGCCAGACCCTTGACCAGGGAGCGGAGGCGGTGCGAGCGGCGCTAGGGGCGCTGGCTAAGCAGGACGTCAATTATGTGGTGCTGGATGCACTGCACGAGCAGCATTTGCTAACCCAGGGCGAGGCGCTAAGCGATATGCGGCTGCTGACCGGGGGATCCGGCCTTGCCATTGGTCTGGCTCGTTGGTGGAAGAGAGGTGCAGCAGACCGCTTCCATACGCAGACGGCAGGTGCGCCGCAAGGGCAATATGCCGTGGTTCTTTCTGGCTCGTGCTCTGAGATGACGCAGCGCCAGGTTGCGCACTATCGTCAGCAGGCGGCCGCGCAATGTATCGATATTGAACGCGCCCTGAGTCAGCATGAGGCTTATGTCCGTGAGCTTTGTGACTGGGTTGTACAGCATAAAGAGGATGTGCTGGCACCGCTGCTTTATGCCACCGCCGGGCCGGACGGGCTGCGATCTGTTCAGCAGCGCTTCGGTGCAAAACGCAGCAGCGACGCGGTTGAACAGCTGTTTGCCGCCGTGGCACGCGAGTTACAGCAGCGTGGCTGGCAGCGCTTTATCGTCGCCGGGGGCGAGACCTCAGGCGTGGTAACGCAGTCGCTGGCGATAGATGCTTTCCATATCGGCCCGGCTATCTCACCCGGCGTACCCTGGGTACGCGCGGTACAGCAGCCGGTATCACTGGCGCTGAAGTCCGGAAACTTTGGCGGCGAAGATTTCTTTACCCGAGCACAGAGGGATTTTTCAGTATGACGGAACAGCAAGCGCGAGAAGAGATGGTTCGGCTGGGTGCTTCTTTCTTCCAGCGCGGTTACGCCACCGGTTCAGCTGGCAATCTGTCGATGCGACTTGCCGATGGTACGCTGCTGGCGACGCCAACCGGTTGTTGCCTCGGCGAGCTTGAGGCGCAGCGCTTATCAAAAGTGACGGCGCAAGGGGAGTGGATCTCCGGTGACAAACCTTCGAAAGAGATTAGCTTCCATCGCGCCATTTATTTGAATAATCCCGCCTGCGGGGCGATTGTGCATCTGCACTGTCTGTATTTAACCGCGCTCTCCTGTCTGCAAGGTCTGGATGCTAAAAACTGTATTCGTCCGTTCACGCCGTATGTGGTGATGCGCGTTGGCGCGGTGCCCGTGGTGCCTTATTACCGTCCGGGTGACGGGCGACTGGCCGAAGATCTGGCGCAGTTAGCACCCCATCACAAGGCGTTTTTACTGGCCAATCACGGCCCGGTGGTGGTGGGTGATACTCTGCGTGAAGCGGCGAATAATGCCGAAGAACTGGAAGAGACAGCCCGGCTGATATTTACCCTGGGTGACCGCCCGATACGCTACCTTAACGATGACGAAGTGGCCGAATTACGGAGCTGAATATGCCTAAGTTTGCTGCCAATTTATCGACCCTGTTTACCGAAATACCGTTCCTGCAACGTTTCGAGGCTGCGGCAAAAGCCGGGTTTCGCGCGGTGGAGTTCCTCTTTCCCTACGATTATCAGCCAGCAGAATTAAAGCAGGCGTTAACCCGTCATCAGCTGGAACTGGTGTTATTTAATACTGCACCTGGTGATACAGCGGCGGGGGAGTGGGGCGTTTCCGCTATTCCCGGTCGTGAAGCTGATGCCCGACGTGATATCGACCGCGCACTGGAATATGCCCTGGCGCTTGAATGCCACCAGGTGCACATTATGGCTGGGGTGGTGCCAAAGGCCGCAGATCGCGAAGCTTATTGTCGAACCTTTATCGACAATGTGCGCTACGCCGCTGAGCGCTTTGCCCGGCACGATATCCGCATTTTACTCGAAGCACTCAATCCCAAAACTAAACCTGACTATCTCTACTCCAGCCAGTATCAGGTGCTCGAGATGGTAAAGCGTATAGACCGTCAAGGCGTTTTCATTCAGCTCGATCTGTATCACGCGCAGCTGGTTGACGGTAACCTGAGCCATCTGATCGCTGACTACATCGGTCATTATCAACATATCCAGATTGCCTCAGTGCCGAACCGCCATGAGCCGGATGAAGGTGAGATTAATTACCCGTGGCTGTTTGAACTGCTCGATAGCAGCGGATATCAGGGCTGGGTCGGCTGCGAATATTTTCCGCGCACCACCACGCAGGCGGGGTTGGGCTGGTTAAGCGCTTTTAATTAAACACAACGTATATCGATGAACGCTGCGGGCTACGGCTCGTGGTGCGGACTCTTGCGGTCGGAACCAGACCATAACAACAGCGAGAACGCTGGCTGTCAATGAATGCGCCTCAGGCGTACAAAAAAATAAAACCCTGTGAGGTCAAATAGATGTCTACCGCCCTGTTATTAACTGTTGCCGTAGCCAGCGTACTGATCCTGCTGCTGCTGGTGATTAAAGCCAAAGTTCATCCGTTTGTTGCTTTGCTGGTGGTTAGCCTGCTGGTCGCGATGGCAACCGGTATTCCGGCTGATAATATTATGCAGGTGATCGTTGCCGGTATGGGGGGGTTACTGGGATCAATCACCATTATTATCGTCTTGGGCGCGATGCTGGGAGCGATAATAGAGTCTTCCGGCGGGGCTGAAGCTTTGGCACTGCGCCTGAATTATCGCCTGGGTGAAAGACGTAGCGTTGCTGCGCTGACGATAGCGGCGTTTATCTTGGGCATTCCCGTCTTTTTCGAAGTCGGATTTATCATTGTTATCCCGCTGATTTATGGTTTTGCCAAAGTGGCACGCGTTTCACCGTTAAAATATGGACTGCCGATGGCCGGTGTGATGTTAACCGTGCATGTCGCTTTGCCCACTCATCCGGGTGCCGCAGCGGCGGCGGGGTTACTGCACAGCGATGTGGGCTGGCTGATGCTGGCAGGAATAGCGATTTCTGTTCCGGTTGGGGTGGTAGGTTATTTTATCGCTCAGATGATGAATCGCCGCCAGTATCAGCTGTCGCTCGCCGTACTGGAGCAGTTACAACTGGCAAAAACGGAAAACGTCCGCCATCAGCAGCAACCACCCGGGGCAGGGCTGATTTCATCACTGATCGTAGTGCCGATAGCTCTTATCGTGGTCGGCACACTGGCTCACAGTGCTTTGCCGCAGTCAAATGTGTTTCGCCAGGTGTTGACCTTAGTCGGTACGCCTGCAATTGCCTTGCTGATCGCCCTGGCGCTGGCTGCCTGGCTGTTAGGTATGCGCAGGGGTTGGAGTAAAAATAAGCTCAGTGAATTGCTGGACAGGGCCATACCGGGATCGGCTGGGGTGATCCTGGTTGCTGGTGCCGGGGGCGCGTTTGGAAAGGTACTGGTTGAATCCGGCGTTGGTAAAGCACTGGCTTTGTCACTGGAAAATATTCATCTGCCGCCGATCCCCGCCGCCTTTATCCTGTCTCTGGCACTGCGTGCTTCGCAGGGTTCCGCTACCGTGGCGATATTAACAACCAGCGGCCTGCTTACTGAAGCGGTCAACGGCCTGGGTGACTGGCAGCGGGTACTGATTACGCTATCCGCCTGTTTTGGCGGCCTGGGGCTGTCACATGTCAACGATGCGGGGTTTTGGGTGGTTACACGCTATCTTGGCTTGTCGGTTGCTGACGGACTCAGGACATGGACCGTGCTAACCACGGTGATGGCGCTAACCGGATTTGCACTAGTATGGCTTTTGTCTTTAGCGGGTTAGAGCAAGTACCAAAAACGAAGAATAACTTTTTTAGCAAAACTCTACTCTTCTTCTACACTTATGCGACAACATCGTCGTGTCTTTTACGTTAATTTGAGGGTATGAAATGAAGATTTTTCTCTGGATTGTTGCAATCGTTTTTATTGTAGGTCTGCTGACTATCACCGGCGTGTTTAAACTTATTTTCTAAAGCTGATGCGGGAAGCCTGTCACTGCATTTGTGGTTCTGTCCCGCATTACCTCTCTGCAAAGTCAACGGTTGCCCTTCAGGCAGTTCCCGATGCTAATGCGCTAAACGGCGCTGCCCGAAGAACTTATGCCATACTTGTTATATTACGGGTGTTGTAGTTTGGCGCTGTAACAGCGCTCGGTGACATTGTGAATATCTGTTTTCCCACAGGCTGACCTTATAGCAGGTGAGGGAACAGAAAGATCATTCACATTCATACATTTATGGCAGGCAGCGCAGATGGCACCGTGATGTTCTCCATATCTGTCACCGCGCATCGTGAAAATAAACCTGTGACAACCACATCTGCTACACCTTAGCATTTTCATCACCCTTGCTTATCCTGCGAACGATTTCTTCAGGAATATCCTAACAAATTATAAATGGAGATCTATAAATAAAATTAACTAAAAAAGCGAATGGCTTTATTCATACAACACGATGTTAATTAAAGTCTTTTGATTAATAATTGCCGATATAACGCGCTTTTTCGTGCGAGGTTGCATAAAAATCGTGAGTTTTAATGATCCAGATCAATTAATACAAGCTTGGTTTGATAGCTCAAAAAGAGCATAAATACGCTGTCCGCTGGAAACTTATTTCGATGGTTTAAAACCCGGTGGGACGAATTGTTCAGCTTTGATTTGTTTTACAAAATCATAACGATTTTTGACAGGAATGGCTAAGGAGCCTGACTAACCGATTGTTCAAGGCCTGTTAATCCACACTTTTATCATTCAGAAATAATATGACCCGAAACATATTGGCTATTTGAGTGTGCTGTTACACACATTCTCCAGAGAGCTGTTAAACCACAATGAAACTCAAACCCGTTCTGTACTTACTGATGCTGCTTGGCTGTCTGGGGCTGAAGAGTGCTCATGCGGCCACTCTCGCGCACGGTATTTCCGCTAGCTGGCATAGCTTCAGCCAGACGTGGAACGAACCGCAAACGTTCGACCCGTATATTCCTTCCATCATCTGGCATAATCGCTGGACTTACGACGCAGACAAAATCGACAAATATAATGAACGCCCTTGGGGAGCCGGTGGCGGCGTGTCGCATTTTGACAAAAAAGGCAACTGGAACGGTATCTATCTGATGGCATTTAAGGACTCCTTTAACAAATGGGAGCTAATCAGCGGTTACGGCTGGGAAAAAACCTGGCGTCCGTTAAGGGATCCCGATTTCCATCTTGGGCTGGGCTACACTGCGGGAGTGACCATGCGCGATAACTGGAGTTATATTCCCATTCCTGTACTGTTACCTTTAGCTTCAATAGGTTATGAATATGTAAGTTTTCAAATGACTTACATTCCAGGGACTTATAACAACGGTAACGTCTATTTCGCCTGGCTGCGCTGGCAGTTATGATGGCGGAGGCTGGCGAGAAGATAAGGTATGGTAAAAAAAAAACGATATTTATCACTTTTTCTACGTTGGTGACTGGACAAAAGCCTTCGCAATTGCTGTACTAACTGCTGACACAGTTTAGTGTCCATTTTTCATGTAAAGGTAATATTGATGTCTAAGATTAAAGGTAGCGTTAAGTGGTTTAATGAGTCCAAAGGATTCGGTTTCATTACTCCTGAAGATGGTAGCAAAGATGTTTTCGTACACTTCTCTGCCATCCAGAGCAACGGTTTCAAAACTCTGGCTGAAGGTCAGCGCGTAGAGTTCGAAATCACCAACGGTGCCAAAGGCCCATCTGCTGCTAACGTTGCCGCTATTTAAGTTATCAGACAGAATTTTTAAAACCCGCTGATGGCGGGTTTTTTTTGTCTGAGATCCGGCGACCAGAGCTGCTAACGGCTAAAAAACTGCACCAGCCAGATACCCGCCGTTACACCTGCAACCATTGAAGCAAGATATTCGTTTCGGGTGCGCGTAAGCCAGATCATCTTATTTATCCTGTTTGACCAAAAGATTGCCAGTTTACTGAGACAATATTTAGGAAACATTAAAATCAACTGAGAGCAGGCAGGGATGTGATGGCGCAAAGGTGACCCACGCAGACTGAAAGTTTGCCTTGCTCATCCTCGCTGCCAGGCTGTTAAGCCGCTAATCTGCGGGTCATGAGGTTGTCCGTGTGCGCCTTAACCCGCGTAGCGCTGAGTCAGCAGAACGCGGTGCCAGGAGGAATTCATGGTGAAAGTGGCTTTAGGCCAGTTCGCGGTTAAGCGCGAGTGGCAGGAAAATGCCGATATCTGCATCGGCTTGATGGATCAGGCGTATCAGCAAGGTGCTCGCTTACTGGTCTTGCCGGAGGCGGTGTCAGCTCGCGATACTGCCGACCCGGAATGGGGCATAAAGGCCGCGCAGCCTCTCGATGGGCCATTTCTGCTGTTGCTGTTGGCTACAAGCCTGCATAACACCCTGACGACCGTGTTCACCGTCCATGTGCCGGAGGGGGATGGCCGTGTTTTCAACGCGCTGATTGTTATTCGACAGGGCAGGATTATCGCTCGCTACGATAAGTTGCATCTTTATGATGCCTTTACCCTGCAGGAATCACGCAATGTTACTGCGGGCGATCGCATACCGCCGCTGGTGGATGTCGATGGGATCAACGTCGGACTGATGACCTGCTATGACATCCGTTTCCCGGAACTGGCACGGCGGCTGGCGTTGGACGGCGCCGACCTGCTGGTGCTGCCTTCTGCCTGGGTAAGAGGCCCGCTTAAAGAGATGCACTGGCAGGTTTCGGTCATCGCACGCGCGCTGGAAAATACTTGTTATGTCGCAGCAGTAGGGGAATGCGGTCCGCGTAACATAGGTAACAGCATGGTGGTTGATCCGCTCGGAGTCACTATTGCTCAGGCTGCGGAGGGGCCAGCGCTGGTGGTGGCTGAAATTGATGCGCAGCGAATTGCCGAAGTTCGCCGTGCTCTACCGGTTCTGGTTAACCGGCGTTTTGCGCCACCGCAGCTGTTATAAACATGTTATGTTACGGCAGCGGCTTGAATTGCCATCTGTAGCGGGTGTTAATACCCTGTGTTTTAAGGCCGCATTGACGGTCAGGTTGATAACAAAAGGTAGAAAATGGAAGGTATCAGTTTCGCTAAATTATTGATCGTGGGTGCGCTAATCGTCCTGTTATTTGGCACCAGGAAATTGCGTACTCTCGGTGCAGATCTGGGATCGGCGATTAAAGGCTTCAAAAAAGCGATGCAAGACGAAGACGGCTGCGCACGCAACACCGGCTCAGAAGAAAAAAATGCCGGGCAGGCAGCTCATAAAGAGTGATGTGCCAGATAAGAAAACGGATGACTGAAGCGTCATCCGTTTTCTTTACGCCAGCAGAGTTATTTTACTTCCAGCCCTTTTGCCTGCATATCGGCATGATATGACGAGCGCACAAACGGCCCGCAGGCCGCATGGGTGAAGCCCATTTCCACGGCCGCTGCTTTCATTTCGTCAAATTCGGCCGGACTGACGTAGCGCTGAACCGGCAAATGATGGCGGCTGGGCTGCAGATACTGGCCGAGAGTCAGCATGGTGACGCCGTGGCGGCGCAAATCGCGCATCACTTCAACGATCTCAGCATTGGTTTCACCCAGCCCAACCATCAGACCTGATTTGGTGGGGATTTCCGGGTGAGCTTCTTTAAAACGCTCCAGCAGTTTCAACGACCAGTCGTAATTCGCGCCTGGGCGCACCTGACGGTAGACGCGTGGAACGTTTTCCAGATTGTGATTAAACACATCCGGCGGCGTGGCATTGAGTATTTCCAGTGCGCGATCCATACGTCCACGGAAGTCCGGCACCAGCGTTTCGATTTTAATCGCCGGGCTTTTTTCCCGAATAGCGCTGATACAGTCAGCAAAGTGCTGAGCGCCGCCATCGCGCAGGTCATCACGGTCTACCGAGGTAATAACCACATAGCGCAGCGCCATATCGGCGATGGTCTGTGCCAGTTTACCCGGCTCGTTGGCGTCCGGAGCCGTCGGGCGACCGTGTGCCACGTCACAAAACGGGCAACGCCGGGTGCAAATGGCACCCAGGATCATAAAAGTGGCCGTACCGTGGTTAAAACACTCGGCAAGGTTAGGGCAGGAAGCCTCTTCGCAAACGGAGTGCAGACCATTTTTACGCATCGCAGCTTTAATGCCCTGGATGCGGCTGGAGTCGGCGGGCAGCTTGATTTTCATCCACTCCGGCTTACGTAAAACTTCCGTACGCTCGGTCACCACGGTTTTCACCGGGATCAACGCCATTTTGTCTGCATCGCGGTATTTAACACCGCGTTCCATCACGATCGGTTTACTCATATTCTTGCTGGTTCCAGGTTGGAATGCGACAGCCGCTGGTTTCAGAATGACGCAGCCGCAAAACACTCAATGAGTTGGTGATTTTCAACTTTATTTGATGAAGCGCGTAAATTATATCACCTCATCGCCGCAGATTCAGCCTGGCCGAACGAGAAAGCGTTGCAGAATTGTAAATCAGCTTCAGCGCTGCCGCAGATTACGGCAGTTGGGTGCTTGCGCTCCAGTCAATGTCGGTAATTGCCAGCTGTCGGGCAAAACGGTTGATCAAAACCGGCTGTACTTCAGTCAGTGTTACGCCGGGCTGCTGCTGCGCCAGCTGGGTCATCTCCAGGCCGGCATAGCCGCAGGGGTTTATACGCAGGAACGGAGTTAAATCCATATCGACGTTGAGCGCCAGACCATGAAACGAACAGCCCTGACGGATGCGCAGGCCCAGCGAGCAGATTTTTTTTTCATCCACATAGACGCCTGGCGCATCGGCGCGCGCGGTTGCGCTAACGGAAAAAGCAGCCAGCGTGTCGATGACCGTCTGTTCAATTGCTGAAACCAGCTGACGTACGCCCACTTTGCGCCGCTTCAGATTGACCATCACATACATCACCTGCTGCCCCGGGCCATGGTAGGTGACCTGGCCGCCCCTGTCGCTCTGCATCACCGGAATATCGCCGGGCATGAGCAGGTGTTCGCTTTTTCCCGCCTGTCCCTGGGTAAACACCGGAAGATGTTCCACCAGCCAGACTTCATCTGGCGTGTGATCGTTACGCTGGTCGGTAAACCGGTGCATGGCGAGGGAAACGGGCGCCCAGGGCTGCAGACCCAGCTGGCGGATAATCAGAGTATCTGGCGACAAAACGGTCAGTCCGGTTGGATAAAGAGGCCGGTAGTATATCGCTGGTGCATGGCAAGAGCCAGCTTGCCCCCGCTCATTGCTTACAGCACCATTCTAACAATTTCGATGTTACCCAGTTCTTCATAAAGGGTTTCCACCTGTTCGATATGCGTTGCGGTGATGGTGATGGATACGGAATGATAGTTGCCTTTGCTGCTGGGTTTAACCTCTGGAGAGTAATCACCCGGTGCGTGACGTTGCACGACTTCAACCACCTGACCGACCAGCTCAGGCTGTGCCAGTCCCATCACTTTATAGGTAAAAGACGTAGGGAATTCGAGCAGTTCTTTAAGATTGGTTTTCATTTAGACTCCGGTGACACCACTAATGGCTCCCGCCGCAGCGGGAGTTTACAGATATAAGACTGGGTAGATAACTGACAATATGCGGGTACTGGCAATGAATTTCAAGCGATGTACGTTGACAATGCGCCAGGAGCCGATCGCCGATCGGCCCTTTAAAGCGCAGCGGATTAACCAAACCAGTGATGGAACATCAGCTTGATGTAATCAACGATGCGACCGAAGAAACCGCCTTCCGGCATATCATTCAGGATCACCAGCGGATGCTGTTCGATGGTTTTGCCATCCAGCTGGAAGTTAATGGTGCCAACGACCTGATTTTTCTGTAGTGGTGCATGCAGTTCGGTGTTGCTCAGCGTATAGCTGGCTTTCAGATCCTTCATCCGGCCGCGAGGGATGGTCAGGTAAACGTCTTTTTCAACACCAAGCTGAACGCGGTCGCTGTTGCCAAACCATACCGGCTCTGAAGCAAACTCTTTACCTGCCTTAAGCGGCGCTACGGTTTCAAAGAAACGGAAGCCCCAGGTCAGCAGCTTTTTGCTTTCGGTTTCGCGCCCTTTATAAGTATGGCCACCCATCACTGTCGAGATCAGGCGCATCTGCTGGCCTTCAGTGGCAGAGGCGACAAGGTTATAGCCCGCAGACTCTGTATGGCCAGTTTTGATGCCGTCAACGTTAAGGCTGGTGTCCCAAAGCAGACCGTTGCGGTTCATCTGACGAATATTGTTAAAGGTGAACTCTTTCTCGTGATAGACCGCATATTCATCGGGCACGTCACGGATCAGTGCACGGCCGATCAGCGCCATATCGCGTGCAGAGCTGTACTGACCTTCGGCATCCAGACCGTGCACCGTCTGGAAATGCGTGTTTTGCAGGCCCAGAGCCTTAACGTAGTTGTTCATCAGCCCAACAAACGTTTCCTGGCTGCCGGCAACATAATCGGCCATTGCCACACAGGCATCATTGCCTGATTGCAATACTATTCCGCGCGTCAACTGAGAAACCGGCACGCGGTCGCCCGGTTTAAGAAACATCAGGGAAGAACCCTTGAATACCGGGTTACCGGTAGCCCAGGCATCTTTACCCACGGTAACCATATCATCCTGGTGGATTTTACCCGCCTTTATCGCCTGGCCGATGACATAGCTGGTCATCATTTTCGTCAGGCTTGCCGGGTCGCGGCGCGCATCGGCATTCTTTTCTGCCAGCACTTTCCCCGAATTGTAATCGATCAGCACATAGGCTTCCGCGTCAATATCTGGCACGCCCGGGATCATGGTTTTGATGTTGACATCGTCGGCATAGGCGACAACGTTGAGGCTGAGAGCAATCAGCATGCCTGCAGTCAGGCGTTTAAGCAGTCGGGACGAGTTCAGAGTGTTCATGTTAAGGACGATAACATCCATTGGCCAGGTTAATAAAAGTGACTCACTATAGCAAAATCATTCATTTCCAGCCTGCTTAAATCTGGCAGACTGGAAGAATTACATTGCGGCAGGTGCGACGGTGATAAACGATTGTTGCTGCGCTTCCTTCGCCAGCCGCTGCTGCAATGCTGCGGCCTGCTGACGAGAGCTAAAACGGCCCAGCTGTACGCGGTAAATGTTGCCACGGCTGTCGACCGCCCCGGTAACGCCAAAGCGCTTGCCCAGGCTGGTCGCCATTTGACGGGCGTTGTCTGGGTTGTTGAGTGCACCGACCTGTACCACATAGTGACCGCTGGCCGCTACTGCCGCTGTGGTAGCGGCAGCAGGCGCTTTGGCCGCAGCGGAACTGGCGGGCGCAGGTGCAGTGACTTCCGGCTCGCTGCCTTCAAGTACGCCGCTTTGTAACGGCTGCGCGGCACCGAGGAAGCCGCTGCTACGTACTGGTGCACCCATAGCGTGATCATTATTGCTCAGCGTTGCGTTGTCCACCGGACGCGCCTCCTGCTGCGGGCTGGAGCTTTGCGCCGGTTGTAACGAGGGCGCAGAAACCGCCGCCCCGCCGTCGTTGGCAGTCATACCACCGCCAATATCCGGGCGCGATGGCAGCGCGTAGCTCTGTTTCGCCACGGTAGTACCGATGGTGCCGGGGCCTGACAGTGAGCCGTCCGGCGCGACGCTGATATAGTCGATACGTACCCGGGTATGATTAGAGATATTGAGCCGGTCAGCCGCTGCCCGTGACAGATCGATAATGCGCCCCGGCGTATATGGCCCACGATCGTTGACGCGCACGACAATCATGCGGCCGTTGGCCAGATTGGTGACGCGCACGTAGCTGGGTAACGGCAGTGTCGGGTGCGCTGCGGTCATCGCATTGGCATCAAGCAGCTCACCCGTTGCGGTCTGGTTGCTCCCCCTCTCCTCACCGTACGAGGTGGCGATGCCTGTCTGGCTAAAGTTTGACGGGTCTTTAACAATTTTGTAGCTATTGCCGTTGACCTTATAGTCCTGAGCGGTCGCCGGATTAAACGGTTCATATTGCGGTTCAGCACCGCCGATCTCTACCACCGGGCCGTTGTAAGCAGGTTGCTGCTGTGCGACCGCCGCCCGCTGATCGTTGTCAGTTGTACAGGCAGTCAGCAATGCTGATGCCAGCGCGATACAAAGCCAATTCTTACGCATGTTTATGCCTCTTAAACGCTTTTTGACAACAATTTTCGATGGGTATGAATCGACATAATGATACCAAATCCGGCCATCAAAACGATAAGCGCGGACCCGCCGTAACTGACCAGCGGTAGCGGTACCCCAACCACCGGCAAGATGCCGCTAACCATGCCAATGTTCACAAAAACATAGACAAAGAAGATCAGCATCATCCCCCCCGCCATCACGCGACCGAAGGTGGTCTGCGCGCGTGCGGCCATGACCAGGCCGCGCAAAATCAGCATGACGTAGAGTATCAGCAGAACCACTACGCCGACCAATCCTAATTCTTCAGCCAGCACGGCAAAGATAAAGTCGGTATGGCGCTCGGGCAGAAACTCCAGTTGAGACTGAGTCCCGTGCAGCCAGCCTTTGCCAGGCAGCCCGCCGGAACCAATAGCAATCTTGGACTGGATAATATGATAACCGGCGCCAAGCGGGTCGCTTTCCGGGTTCAGCAGCATCATCACGCGGTCACGCTGATAGTCGTGCATCAGGAAGAACCATAAAACGGGGATAAATGCCGCCAGCAGCAGCACTGCCACCGCGATCAGTTTCCAGCTCATTCCCGACAGGAACAGGACAAACAGGCCGGAAGCGGCAATAAGAATGGATGTCCCCAGGTCAGGCTGTGCCGCAACCAGCAGTGTCGGCAGAAAGATCAGGATCAGCGCGATAGCGGTATTTTTCAGCGTTGGCGGGCAAATATCGCGGTTAATAAAGCGCGCCACCATCAGCGGCACGGCAATTTTGGCTATCTCCGATGGCTGAAACCGCACCACGCCAAGATCCAGCCAGCGCTGCGCGCCCTTACTGATTTGGCCAAAGGCGTCAACCGCAATCAGCAGCACAACACACAGGATGTACAAATAGGGCGCCCAGCCTTCATAAACGCGGGGCGGGATCTGCGCCATTACCAGCATCACGACAACACCCATGCAAATCTGAGCGAGTTTACGCTCCATCATGCCCGGATCCTGCCCGCTGGCACTCCACATCACTAGCGCACTGTAGACCAGCAGCGCGGCGATAATAAGGCAAAATAGCGGATCAATATGGATACGCGCCCAAAGTGTCTTTTTCTGATGGCTACTGCTCATAACCGGTTATTCACCCTCGTAGCCTGGTGGCGTTGGCGCCGCGACAGGCAGGTTGGTATTGTTGTCGCCAAGAATAATATGGTCGAGGATCTGGCGCATAATGGTGCCGACTGCCGGACCCGCTCCGCCGTTTTCCAGGATCATGGTTACCGCTACGCGCGGCTGGTCGTAGGGGGCAAAAGCGGTCATCAGTTTATGGTCACGCAGTCGCTCTGTGAGTTTGTGGGCGTTATAGGTCTCATTTGCTTTCAAACCAAACACTTGCGCCGTACCCGACTTGGCGGCTATTTTATACGGTGCATCAGCAAAGCTCTTGCGCGCGGTGCCGTTAGGGCGATTCGCCACGCCATACATTCCGTCTTTGGCCATTTCCCAGTAACCGCTATGTACGTCTGCAACCGGGGCGCTTGGCGGCTGACGCCACGGCACTTTACTCGCTCCCTGCACGGTGTCCATCATCAGGTGAGGGGTTTTAATCACGCCGTCGTTAATCAGGGTGATCAGCGCCTTATTCATCTGCACCGGGGTGGCAGTCCAGTACCCTTGCCCAATGCCAACCGGGATCGTATCTCCCTGATACCAGGGCTTCTTAAAGCGTTTCATTTTCCATTCACGCGTTGGCATATTACCGGGCGTTTCTTCCGTCAGATCGATGCCGGAAAGCTGCCCGTAACCAAACTTGCTCATCCATTCACTCAAGCGATCGATTCCCATATCGTAGGCGACCTGATAGAAGAACGTATCGGCAGATTCTTCCAGTGACTTTGTCACGTTAAGGCGACCGTGCCCCCAGTGTTTCCAGTCACGAAAGCGTTTTTCCGAACCGGGAAGTTGCCACCATCCCGGATCGAATAAGCTGGTGTTGCGCGTAATGACCCCGGCGGTGAGGGCAGAAACGGCAATATAGGGTTTCACCGTTGAGGCCGGAGGGTAAGCCCCCTGGGTCGTACGGTTAATCAGCGGGCGGTTTTCATCATTGATCAACAGGCTGTATTGCTTGCTTGAGATACCGCCGACGAAGGGATTAGGGTCGTAACTGGGCATAGAAACCATCGCCAGCACTTCGCCATTACGCGGGTCGGTTACCACCACGGCAGCACGGCTGCCCGCCAGCAGGGTTTCAATATACTGCTGCAGCTTGAGGTCGATCGTCAGATGGATGTCTCGACCGGCCTGCGGTTCTTGCTCATGTAGCTGGCGGATAACCCGCCCACGGTTGTTAACTTCCACCTCTTCGTAGCCGGTTTTGCCATGCAGCACATCTTCGTAATAACGCTCGATGCCTAGTTTGCCGATGTCATGGCTTGCCGCGTAATTAGGCCATTCTCCCACTTTATCGAGTCGCTCGACGTCGCGGTCGTTAATTTTCGACACGTAACCCAATACATGGGTCAGGGCGGAACCGTAAGGGTAAAAACGACGTTGGTAGCCCTTCACTTCCACGCCGGGGAAGCGATATTGGTTGACCGCAAAGCGGGCTACCTGAACTTCAGTCAGGCTGGTTTTCAGCGCAATTGAGGTGAAGCGGCGCGACCGTTTGCGCTCTTTTTGAAAAGTGTCCAGGTCTTCATCGGTCAGATCGACAACAGGCTTAAGCTGTTGCAGGGTTTCTTGCAGATTGTCGACTTTTTCCGGTACCAGTTCGAGCTGATAGATGGTGCGATTAAGCGCCAGCGGAATACCGTTGCGGTCAAAGATGATCCCCCGGCTGGGGGCCACCGGAACCAGCTTAATGCGGTTGGCATTAGATCGCGTACTGTAGTCGTCAAAGCGGATAATTTGCAGGTGGTAGAGATTGGCCACCAGAATACCGGAGAGCAGTAAAATGCCAACAAAGGCGATCAGCGCCCGGCGAACAAACAGCGTCTGCTCGGCAGTGTAGTCACGAAAGGAGTTACGTTGTAATTTCATCCGCTGCTTATGTCTGTCCGGTTGACCTTATCCGTTACTCTCGATGATAAGGGTGATTCGCAGTAATGCTCCATGCACGATATAAACTCTCTGCAACCAGCACGCGAACCAGCGGATGGGGCAGAGTTAGCGCTGAGAGTGACCAGCTTTGTTCCGCCGCTGCCTTGCAGGCGGGTGACAGTCCTTCCGGGCCGCCGATAAACAGGCTGACATCACGGCCATCCTGCTTCCAGCGTTCAAGCTGGTTGGCAAGCTGCGGCGTTTCCCACGGCTGGCCGGGTATATCCAGCGTGACGATGCGGTTACCTTTGCCGGCTGCTGCCAGCATCATTTCGCCTTCTTTCTCCAGGATGCGTTTAATATCTGCATTCTTACCGCGCTTCCCGGCGGGAATTTCAACCAGCTCGAAGGGCATATCCTTAGGAAAGCGACGCAGATATGCCATAAAGCCTGTTTGCACCCAGTCGGGCATTTTGCTGCCGACGGCAACCAGTTGCAGCTTCACGGCTTAACTCCAGAGCTTTTCCAGTTCGTACAGCTGACGGCTCTCTTCCTGCATCACATGAACGATCACTTCGCCCAAATCAACGACGACCCAGTCAGCTGCAGCACGGCCATCAACGCCAAACGGGCGCAAACCGGCAAGGCGAGCTTCCTGGACCACATGTTCAGCAATCGACACAACGTGACGCGTGGAAGTACCGGTGCAGATAACCATACAGTCGGTGATGCTGGATTTGCCGCGTACATCGAGAGTAACGATGTTCTGGCCTTTGAGATCGTCTATTTTATCAACAACGAAGTCTTGGAGTGCTTGACCTTGCAAAAGGTTCCCCCTTGGGATTTAAGTCTGCGGGGCTATCTCATATTCGCGGCGCGAGCTGAAATGATAACCGTAACATGGTGTATTAAAAGGGCAGATATCGCCCCAGAAAAATTAGCGACGCAGTATATCATGCCGTTGAGGGTTGCGATATAAACGCTCGCGATCGATATATGCGCTGACTGCAGGTGGCAGCAGGTCGGCATCCGATTCTCCCCGATGACGCCGCGCGCGGATTTCCGTGGCGGAAATAGCCACCAGCGGGGTTTGCGCCAGGAACACGTTGCCGGCCGGATTCTGCTGCAGATCCTCGGGAGAATACGTCCGATGGCTGTTCAGCCAGTGTTGCAACTCAGTGGTTTCCATCGCGCTGCGATATCCTGGCCGCTGGCAGACCAGCAGATGGCACAGCGACAGCAAATCCTGCCAACGGTACCACTGATGTAAGGTTAACAGGGAGTCCTGACCAATAATAAAGGCCAGCGGCTGATGCGCTCCGCGTTCGGCACGCACCGCAGCCAGCGTGTCGATAGTGTAAGAGGGCGTTTCACGCTTCATTTCACGCAGGTCAAGGTCAAACAGTGGATTACCGGCAATCGCCAGCCGAACCATCTCTGCCCTTTGTGCCGGCGTCGCTTCCGGCTGTGGACGGTGTGGCGGTACGTTGTTGGGTAGCAGAGTGACCTTTTGCAGGCCAGCTACGGCGGCCATCGCTTCTACCGGACGCAGATGACCGTAATGAATCGGATCAAACGTGCCGCCAAAAAGCGCGTGGAGTGCATTGCTGTCACGCATTACAGAAACTCGCCGGGAAAGTGGGGAGACATAATATCAGCGCCAGTGTTTCCAGCTCCGCCCAGACGGTCTGGCCATAATCCTGCTTCAACGTCAACTCTGTATGGGTCAGCAGTGTTATCGCCTGAGCCAGCTGTGCGGCGGTGAGGCGTTGCAGAGCCTCACTAAATAGCGCACGGCGGTTTTGCCACACGCGATGCTGATCGAACAGGGTGCGCGCTGGGGTATGCGCCATCTGTCGCTGTAACGTCAGCAGCAGCAGCAGGTCGCGTTGCAGGGTGCGCAGCAGGATCACCGGCTCGATGTCTTCAGCACGCATTTGGCGCAGAATATGCAGCGCACGTTTGCTTTTGCCCGCCAGCAAAGCATCCACCCAGTGGAACGGGGTGAAATGTGCTGCATCGTTTACCGCCTGCTCGACGCGTGGCAGCGTCAGCTTGCCGTCTGGCCACATTAGCGAAAGCCGTTCCAGCGCCTGAGAAAGCGCCAGCAGATTACCCTCGTAGCAGTAGCACAGCAGCTGATTTGCTGCATCATCCAGCGTCAGGTTCAGCTTCTTCGCCCGGATAGTGACCCAGCGTGGCAGCTGCCCGTGTTCCGATGTCTGACAGGGAACCACGACCGCATTGGCGCTAAGGGCTTTGTACCAGGCGCTGTTTTCCTGTGCTTTGGTCAGTCGGGCTGCGCGCAAA
The DNA here is from genome assembly GCF_000026985.1 of Erwinia pyrifoliae DSM 12163. Lineage (NCBI taxonomy): Bacteria > Pseudomonadati > Pseudomonadota > Gammaproteobacteria > Enterobacterales > Erwiniaceae > Erwinia > Erwinia pyrifoliae. Next base: position 2,758,938 of record NC_017390.1, on the reverse strand, counting down.
ATCAGCAGGATATCGCTGTGCAGCAGGGTAGAAAGGGTGAGCAGCTGTTCACTCATCGCTGCATTCGGGCCATTTTCAGGCAGAGTGAGCAGCAACGTTTGGCGGCTGGCGAACAGGCTTAATGCCTGACAGGTAGAGAAAATCTCCTGCCAGTCGGTCCCGGTTTCCAGCGCCACGCTAACGTGCTCGGTAAACCCCTGCTGTTGGGCTGCTGCGCGAATAGCATCCTGTGCTTCCTGCAACAGCAAAGGTTCACTGCCGCTTAATAAATAGCAGGCGCGCAGCCCCTCACGAAGCTGCGCGCCAAGCTGTTCAGGGTAGATCCTGATCATCGGGTGTAAGAGTTGTCAGAGACGGTGTTCGCATCGACGGGTAAGCGATCGACGGCCGATGGCGTATGGTCAAGCGTATTGACTGCCGGGTTGGTTTCTGCCTCGTGAACGGTCAACAGCTGACGTAACAGCTTCTGTACCGCCTGCGTACGCATCTCATTCACGATAATATCCTGCTCGGAGTCTTTTGCCAGTGCGGCCTGCGGATTGTCGAAGAATGAACGATACGCGGTGGCGCTGATGGGATAGATCCCCTTGTTGGGCACCAGCACCTGAGCGCGCACCGTCATCATCATCGAGTATTCCGCCGTCTTGCCGTCCTGGAAAATCGAGGCGGTATCTCGACTGAGGGTTTCCCCCTGCAGGCGCAGCGAAGACATATCCGTACGTAATCCCGGCTTGTCGAGAATAGTCACGTTGTTTAGCCTCAGTTGCTCACGCACCTCGCGCGTCAGCGGGCCATAAGGGTCTGATGTATCTACAATTAGCGTTTTCATCTCCGACGGCACCGAGGTGGTGCCGCGCAGATGGTAACCGCATCCGGCGGTCAACAAGACCGCCATGCTAAGTAACAGAGAGACTATCGGATGTCGCACAATTCCTCCTGACATCAACCAACAACCAGGTTAAGCAGCTTGCCCGGCACATAAATCACTTTACGAATGGTGACGCCATCGAGATATTTGGCCACCAGATGTTCCTGCGCAGCGCGAGCCTGCACCTGTTCCTGTGTTGCGTCAGCGGCAACGGTTATTTTCCCGCGCACTTTACCGTTTACCTGCACCACGACCAGCAGAGAATCTTCCACCATTGCCGCTTCGTCAGCCTGTGGCCAGGGAGCGTTATCGATTTCTCCCGCGCCGCCCAGCGCCTGCCACAGCACAAAGCTGACGTGTGGGGTAAACGGATTAAGCATACGAACCACTGCAAGCAGGGCTTCCTGCATTAATGCCCGGTCCTGTGTGCTTTCCTGTGGCGCACGCGCCAGCTTGTTCATCAGCTCCATTATCGCCGCAATGGCGGTATTAAAGGTCTGACGGCGGCCGATATCATCGGATACTTTGCTGATGGTTTTATGCAGATCGCGACGCAGCGCTTTCTGGTCATCGTTAAGCGCATCAACGTCCAGGGCGGTGGCGGTGCCTTTTTCCGTATGCTCGAAGGCCAGTCTCCACACGCGCTTCAGGAAGCGGTTAGCTCCCTCAACGCCGGACTCCTGCCACTCAAGGGTCATTTCAGCAGGGGAAGCGAACATCATAAACAGACGCACGGTATCGGCACCATAGCGCTCTACCATCACCTGAGGGTCGATGCCGTTGTTTTTCGACTTCGACATTTTGCTCATGCCGGCATAAACCAGCTCGTGGCCATCGTTATCGGTGGCTTTGGTAATGCGCCCCTTTTCATCGCGTTCAACGCTGACGTCAGTCGGGGATACCCAGTTGCGTTCGCCGTTACTGCCGGTGAAATAGAACGCGTCAGCCAGTACCATGCCCTGACACAGCAGACGTTTAGCGGGTTCGTCAGAATTGACCAAGCCGGCATCACGCAGCAACTTGTGGAAAAAGCGGAAATAGAGCAGGTGCATGATAGCGTGTTCGATACCGCCCACGTATTGATCCACCGGCAGCCAGTAGTTAGCCGCCGCCGGGTTCAGCATACCTTTGTCATAATCCGGGCAGGTGTAACGTGCGTAGTACCAGGAAGACTCCATAAAAGTGTCGAAGGTATCGGTTTCACGCAGCGCAGGCTGGCCGTTAACGGTAGTTTCCGCCCACGCTGCATCGGCTTTAATCGGGCTGGTAATGCCATCCATTACCACATCTTCCGGCAGGACAACCGGTAACTGGTCTTCCGGCGTGGGCATCACCGTGCCATCTTCCAGCGTGACCATAGGGATTGGCGCTCCCCAGTAACGCTGGCGCGACACGCCCCAGTCGCGCAGGCGATAATTCACCTTACGCTCGCCGACGCCCCTATCCGCCAGCCTGGCGGCAATGGCGTCAAAGCCCGCTTCGTGCGATAAACCGTCAAATTCACCAGAGTTGAACAGCGTGCCTTTTTCCGTCATCGCCGATGCGCTCAGATCCGGCGCGCTGCCGTCAGCCGCGAGAATAACCGCTTTGATCGGCAGGCTGTATTTGCTGGCAAACTCCCAGTCACGCTGGTCGTGGCCCGGAACGGCCATAACGGCACCCGTGCCATATTCCATCAGCACAAAGTTTGCCACCCATACCGGCACTTTTTCGCCCGTCAGCGGATGTTCTGCAAACAGACCGGTCGCCATGCCTTTCTTCTCCATCGTTGCCATATCTGCCTCGGCAACTTTGGTATTACGGCATTCGGCAATAAAGTCCGCCAGCGCCGGATTGTTCATCGCCGCCTGAGCAGCCAGCGGATGACCCGCCGCAACTGCCAGGTAGGTGACCCCCATAAAGGTGTCGGGACGGGTGGTGTAAACGCTCAGCTTCTCTTCGCTGTCGATAACGTTGAACTCGATCTCCACGCCTTCAGAGCGGCCGATCCAGTTGCGCTGCATGGTTTTCACCTGCTCCGGCCAGCTTTCCAGCTTGTCGAGGTCGTTCAGCAGTTCGTCAGCATAGTCGGTGATTTTGACAAACCACTGTGGGATCTCTTTGCGCTCAACTTTGGAATCGCAGCGCCAGCAACAGCCGTCGATGACCTGCTCATTAGCCAGTACCGTCATGTCATGCGGGCACCAGTTCACCGCAGAGGTTTTTTTGTAGACCAGGCCTTTTTCATACAGTTTAGTGAAGAACCACTGTTCCCAGCGGTAATACTCCGGCTGGCAGGTTGCCAGCTCACGATTCCAGTCATAGCCGAAGCCCAGCAGTTTCAGCTGGTTCTTCATATAGTCAATGTTGGCATAGGTCCAGGGGGCCGGCGCGGTATTGTTTTTCACCGCTGCGCCTTCAGCCGGCAGACCGAAAGCATCCCAACCGATTGGCTGGAGTACGTTTTTACCCAGCATGCGCTGATAACGTGAGATCACGTCGCCAATGGTGTAGTTACGCACATGGCCCATATGTAGGCGACCAGAAGGATAGGGCAGCATGGAGAGGCAGTAGTACTTCTCTTTACCTTCTTCCTCGGTCACTTTGAACGTTTGCTTGTCGTCCCAGTGCTGCTGGACATGGGATTCTATCTCTTCCGGGCGATATTGCTCTTGCATGGTGGCCAGTGGTCCTTGGTATCAATTTTTTGTGTTCGTTCAGATCCGCATAGCATAGCCGATCCGTCCCCGGCGCAACAACAGGAAGCGGCCGGCCGAAAGGCATTTCTCTGTAAGCTGGAAGCGCGCTGGCAATTATGACGGCAAAATGACGGAAAATCTTTCGCAGGCACTAGAATGAGTCAATACACTTTCGTTATCAATAAAGGCGTGTCTATGAACAAGGTCGCTCAGTATTATCGTGAGCTGGTGTCTTCGCTGACGGCGCGCCTGGAGCGCGGTGAACGTGATATTGATGCTCTGGTAGAAAGTGCGCGTCAGCGTATGCTTAACCGTGGGGAATTAACCCGAAGTGAAATTGATGACGTGACGCATGCCGTGCGCCGCGATCTGGAAGAGTTTGCCCGTAGCTATGCAGAACAGCGCCACGAGCTGGGCGAAAGCGTATTTATGCGCGTAATCCGCCAGAGTTTGTGGAAAGAGCTGGCAGACATTACCGACAAGAGCCAGCTTGAGTGGCGCGAAGTGTTTCAGGATCTGAGTCATCACGGGGTCTATCACAGCGGTGAGGTGGTGGGGCTGGGAAATTTAGTCTGCGAACAGTGTCAGTTTACCCGGGCCATTTACACCCCGGAAGCGCTGACGCGTTGCCCGCATTGCGGCCACGATCGCTTTGCGCGTCAGCCGTTTGAACCTTAGTTTTCAGTCGCGCTCAAGCTCAGCCCAATATCTCGCGGTTTAACCGCCCAGCCTGTGCATAACTTCCGCACAGGCTGCTGTGAACGCCTTCCCTGGCTACTTTACCCGGCTGTGTAATAAGCCTTTATGGTGAATGGTGCTGCGGACTCACCTTGCTGCAGGCGGCATTAATGAAGGATTTTGGCCAGAAAGTCCTTTGCGCGTTCTGACTGCGGATTACTGAAGAAGTTATCCTTCGGTGAATCCTCAACGATCTTGCCCTCATCCATAAAGATAACCCGGTTAGCAACCTTGCGCGCAAAACCCATTTCGTGGGTCACCACCATCATGGTCATGCCTTCGTTAGCCAGCTCCACCATCACGTCCAGCACTTCGTTGATCATTTCCGGGTCGAGAGCAGACGTTGGCTCATCGAACAGCATGGCGACAGGATCCATACAGAGGGCGCGGGCAATAGCCACGCGTTGCTGCTGGCCGCCGGACAGCTGGCCGGGAAACTTGTTGGCATGGGCAGCAAGGCCAACGCGATCCAGCAGTTTCAGCCCCCTGGTGCGCGCTTCTTGCTTGTCACGCTTCAATACCTTCACCTGAGCCAGCGTCAGATTATCGACTATCGACAAATGCGGGAACAGTTCGAAATGCTGAAATACCATGCCTACTTGCGAACGTAGCTGTGCCAGATTGGTTTTTTTGTCGTTAACCGCCGTGCCGTTAACTTCAATAACACCCTGCTGAACCGGCTCCAGGCCGTTTACCGTTTTGATAAGCGTCGATTTTCCGGAGCCGGAAGGACCGCAAACCACCACAACTTCACCTTTTTTAACTTCGGTTGTGCAGTCGGTCAGCACCTGAAAGTGACCATACCACTTAGAAACATTTTTCAGGGTAATCATTTAAACAGTCCTTTTTTTCTTTAGATAGCTGACCAACAGCGACGCACTAAGGCTGATAACGAAGTAAACCGCACCGGCAAACAGCACCATCTCAATCTCAGTACCGTTATTCACGCCAATGGTATCGGCGGTACGGAAGAAGTCCGCGAGGCTCAGGACATAAACCAGTGACGTATCCTGGAACAGCACGATACCTTGCGTCAGCAGCAGCGGCACCATGGCCCGAAACGCCTGTGGCAGGACGATCAGCTGCATTGACTGCCACTGAGTCATCCCGAGCGCCAGCGCCGCATTGCCCTGGCCACGCGCAATACTGAGGATGCCGGCGCGAATAATTTCAGAGTAGTAGGCGGCTTCAAACAGTGAGAAAGCCACCATCGCCGAGATAAGACGGATATCGGTTTTAGGCGAAAGCCCCAGTACCTGCTGCAGGAAACCCGGTACCACCAGGTAGAACCACAGCAGTACCATCACCAGCGGCACCGAGCGGAACAGGTTGACGTATATTTTGGCGAACCAGCTTACGGGTTTGAATGAAGACAGGCGCATAACCGCCAGCAGAGTGCCCCAGATGATGCCGAAAACTATTGCCGTAAAGGTGATTTTCAGGGTTATCACCATACCGTTCCATAACCACGGCAGATTGGGGACGATAGTACTCCAGTCGAATTGGTACATTATTTTCCTCCCGTGCCGGGCAGTCGGACTTTACGTTCAACCAGCCCCATCAGCAGCATAATCACCGTGTTGATGGCAATATAGGCGAGGGTAATCGCGGTAAAGGATTCATAGGCATGAGCAGAGTAGTCCAGCAGCTTGCCCGCCTGAGCGGCCATATCAACCAGGCCGATAGTGGAAGCAATCGCCGAGTTCTTCACCAGGTTAAGCATTTCTGAGGTCATAGGCGGTACGATGACCCGATAAGCATTAGGTAGAAGGACGTAACGATAGGTTTGTGGCAGGGTCAGCCCCATCGCCAGGCCGGCATTTTTCTGCCCACTGGGCAGGGACTGGATGGCTGCACGCACCTGCTCGCAAACGCGGGCAGCAGTAAACAGACCCAGGCAAAGTACCGAACAGGTAAAAAACTGAATATTCGGGTCGATTTCAGATTTAAACCACATGCCAATATCTTCCGGCAGCAGTTCCGGTACCACCAAATACCAGATAAAGAATTGAACAATAAGCGGCACATTGCGGAACAGCTCAACGTAACAGGTGCCGAGAGACGAAAGCAGCCGTCCCGGTACCGTTCGTAAAATACCGAAAAACGAGCCAACGAACAGGGCGATGATCCAGGCGCAGACCGAGACGGCAATAGTCACCTGAAAGCCTGACCACAGCCACCCAAGGTAGGTTGTATTACCGAACGGGGCCTCTTGCAGAAATATTCCCCAGTTCCAATCGATAGACATAAAAACACTCCGGTAAAAAAAGGGTAGCGGCTGCTACCCTGAAGATTGATGAAAGGCTCCCATACCCTTTTTGCTTTGGGTATTTATGCGCACCGGGGAACGACCGGTTTGCATCTTCGCCAGGCTGTATGGCTTTAGCGATATCAGCCGAACTGTGTCTGTCCGAGCCTGGGTTCAACAATCATAGGGCGAGATACCGCCCCTTAACCCGCCATACTTAACGTGCAGAGGTGATGCAGGCATCTGAAGGATGCAGGCGCTTTGCCTCGCCAATTATTTTGGGCGTTATTATTATTAATTCATTGCCTTATCGTTCGGCGTTTTGAACAGCGATTTCATGTCATCTGACAGATCGAAGTCCATGGTCATATTTTTCGGTGGAACAGGCTGTTTGAACCATTTGTCAAACCACTTAGCCGCTTCACCCGAGGTTTGCGCCTGAACGATGGTGTCATCCATCAGCTTTTTGAATTCGTTATCGCCTTTGCGCAGCATACAGCCGTAGGCCTCATGGGACTGAGGCGTACCGAGGATTTCCCATTCAGACGGTTTTTTCGCTTTGGCGCGTTCTCCCGCTAACAGGGCGTCATCCATCATAAATGCGACAGCGCGGCCACTTTCCAGCGTACGGAAGGAGTCGCCATGATCTTTAGCACTGACGATGCGTATGCCCATTTTCTGTTCATCATTCAGTTTGTTCAGCAAAATCTCAGAGGTGGTGCCGGAAGTCACGACAACGGTTTTTCCTTTCAGATCCGCGAATTCTTTGATCACGCCGCCTTTTTTAACCAGCAAACGGGTACCGACCACAAAAATACTGTTTGAGAAGCTTGCCTGTTTCTGGCGTTCAATATTGTTGGTGGTGGAGCCGCATTCGAAGTCGTAGGTTCCGTTCTGTAACAGCGGAATACGGTTCTGTGAGGTAACAGGCAGCATTTTTACTTGAAGATCGGGCTTGTTCAGCTTCTTCTTGATAGCTGCGACGATGGCATCAGAGTAATCCTGAGAATAGCCGACAACTTTTTGCTGATTATGATAGTAGGAGAAGGGGACGGACGATTCGCGATGGCCGACCACGATCACGCCACTTTTAGCTATTTTTTCCAGAGTGTGAGTTTGCTGTTGCGCGTCGGCGGCGGCTGGTGCTTTAGCGTCCTCAGCATGAGCAATACCGGAGGCGATGCCTGCCAGGGCCAGGCAAAGCCCCAGTTTCCGAAATTTCATATTCAACTCCTTTGCAGTTTGGGCGCTCAACAGATCGACGCCGACGAAATATGTTTATTTTATACTCGATCACATGTTTGAAATTCGCACTGAAGTCGCTGTGAATCCCCATCAACATAACTGAATGTTAATGGTATGAAACAAAAAAGTTTCTTTTTTGCGAGCTAAGCCGCACCAATTTAGCGCAGCTCTGTTGGCGATGTTTTACCAGAGTGCGAGCGGCGAGCTTTTGTGATGCGTTAGCCATGTCTTCGCTGATTCAGCCCGAGCAGCGCCAGCTGTACGTTATTTTTAGCAAACATCGTGCCAACTGCATTTTTAACAGCTATGCAGCTCTGGTTATCAGTGAGAAGGGCAGTGCAGAAGTGGCACAGGGCTTAAGCCCTGTGCAGACAAAGTGGCGTTTAATGCGCTACGCGACCGCGTTTAATGCGTTGAGACAGGATCAGGATCGGCGCGAGCGCCAGACGACTAACAGCCCAGTGACGGCAAACAATAGGGTAACCATCCACATACCCCAGTTACCGAAACGTGCATACGGCGTCAGCCCGGTGGTGGGGGTCACTTTCGCCGCCAGTACTCCGGATTCGAATTGAGGGATGATCTGCGCAATGTCACCACGGGCGTTAACCACTGCCGTCACGCCATTGTTAGTGCTGCGCAATAACGGCCGCCCAAGTTCCAGCGCGCGCATCCGTGCCATTTGCAGATGTTGCCACGGGCCAATCGAATGGCCGAACCAGGCATCATTGGAGATCGTCAGCAGGAAGTTAGTCTCTGGACGGAAGTTATCGCGTACCTGCTCGCCCAGCACAATTTCATAGCAGATGGCGGCAGTAAGGTGATAACCGGCGACCTGAAGTTGAGGCTGGATGTATGACCCACGGCTGAATGATGACATAGGCAGGTCAAAGAAGGGAGCCAGTGGGCGCAGCAGCGCTTCTAAGGGCACGAACTCGCCAAAAGGTACCAGGTGGTTTTTCTGGTAACGACTGCTGCTGAAGTAGTTATATGGCTGTGCACCACCCAACACGATGATCGAGTTGTAATCGTGGTAACGGTTATTTTCGAGGCGAGAATCAACAATGCCGGTCACCAGGCTGCTGCCGGACGTGCGCAGCTGTTCATCAATTGTTTTCAGAAATGGCTGCTGGTTGGTTTCCAGATCGGGAACGGCAGATTCCGGCCAGATGATAATCGGCGTGTTACCCACATAAGGGCGGCTGAGCCGGGTGTAAGTTTTCAGGGTGTTAATGAGCTGATTGGGATCCCATTTCAGCGATTGCTCAATGTTGCCCTGCACCAAAGCCACGTCTACCGCTCGCTGCGGCTGTGGCTGGAACCAGTCAATGGTTCGCAGTGGCCAAGGCAGCAACAGTAGCGCCAGGGCGGCCACTGCGGCGGCAACGCGACGCAGCAGTACAGCATAAACTGTCAGCCCGGCAATGATCATCAGCAGGAAGGTGATCCCCTCCACCCCCAGCAGGGGGGCCAGGCCTTTCAGCGGCCCGCCGATCTGGCTGTAGCCAAACTGTAACCACGGGAATCCGGTCAGTACCCAGCCACGCAAAAATTCAGTGAGCTGCCAGAGTACCGGTGCCGCAAGCGTAAGCCGTAGCAGCGAAGTCTTCGGACACAGGCGGTTGAGTAACCCCGCAAACAACAGGGAATACAGCGACAGATAAGCCGCCAGCAGCACGACGAGAAAGACGTTAATCGTACCCGGCATGCCACCAAAAGTGGCGATACTGACATAGACCCAGTTGATTCCACTACCAAACAGGCCAAAACCCCACGTAAAGCCGATGGCGCAGGCTTGTCGGGTAGTGCGGTTCAGCGTCAGAGCCTGTAAGCCAAACAGTGAAACCACAGCGGCTGGCCAGAAGTCGTAAGGGGAGAAACTGAGGGTGCCGATGGCACCCGTAATCAGCGCCAAAAGCAGGCGAACCTGCTGACGCTGGCGGATAGAGGCGGTTGCCATAGCGTATTTTATTCTTCCAGAGTCGGTTGCGGCGAGTTTTCCGGTATTCTGACGTGAACCTGTATAATGCGTCGGCTATCTGCCATCGCCACTTTAAACTGGTAACCATCAATCTCAACACTTTCACCACGGGCGGGCAGATGGCCAAAGCCTTGCATCACCAGACCGCCGATGGTATCCACTTCGTCATCGCTGAAGTGTGTCGCAAAAACTTCGTTGAAGTCCTCGATGGGCGTCAGTGCACGAATAGTGTAAGTATGACGGCTTAACTGACGGATATCGCGATCCTCAATGTCGTCATATTCATCTTCAATCTCACCGACGATCAGTTCAAGAATATCTTCGATAGTGACCAGCCCGGAGACGCCGCCGAATTCATCAATCACAATGGCCATATGATAGCGCTGTGAACGGAACTCTTTCAGCATGCGGTCGACGCGCTTGCTTTCGGGGACTACCACGGCAGCGCGCAGCACTTTTTCGATACTGAAGGGTTCTGATTCGCTGCTCATAAACGGCAGCAGATCTTTAGCCATCAGGATGCCTTCAACATGATCCTTGTCTTCACTGATAACCGGGAAGCGCGAGTGGGCAGACTCAATGATCACCCCCAGACACTCTTCCAACGTCTGGTTGCGCTTTAGCGTGACCATCTGAGAGCGCGGGATCATAATGTCACGTACACGCTGATCGGCGATATCCATCACCCCTTCGAGCATGTCCCTGGTATCCGGATCGATCAGGTCATTCTGTTCCGAGTCGCGGATCAGCTCCAGCAGGTCGTCCCGGTTTTTTGGCTCGCCGTGGAAAAGCTGGTTGAGGAACAGGGTAAAAAATCCCTTTTTACTGGCGGGACTGTCGTTGTTTTGTGAATGGTCATCGCTCATGGCGTTTTTGAGTTTGTCTCTCTGCTAATGGGTTCGGCTGCCGCGACAGGGGCCAGGGCAGGCATTTTGGCTGGTGGCCCAGCCGGGTACGGATTATCCCTGCTAAGGCAGGGAAGCTATGCCGATCGTCTTTGCAGACGACTTACTCTTTCTCCGAAATGTACGGATCGGGATAACCAAGAGCAAGCATTATCTCGGTCTCCAGCGATTCCATCTCTTCAGCTTCGTCATCTACGATGTGATCATAGCCCAGCAGGTGCAGGCTGCCATGGATAACCATGTGCGCCCAGTGAGCCTCCAGGACTTTTTCCTGTTCGGCGGCTTCTTGCTCGACAACCTGGCGACAGATTATCAGGTCTCCCAGCAGCGGAAGCTCAATACCAGGCGGGGCTTCAAACGGGAAAGAGAGCACATTTGTCGGCTTATCTTTGCCGCGATAAGTGTGATTCAGTTGATGACTTTCTGCTTCATCCACCAGCCGGATAGTCACTTCGCTCTCCGGCTGGAACTGTGGCAGTACCGCTTCCAGCCAGCGCTGGAAGTCGCCTTCAGTTGGCAGACCCTGCTCGCTTTTGCAGGCTAGCTGCAGGTCCAGAATTACCTGAGTCATTTATTTTCCTGCGCTGTCAGGGCTTCACGTTTACGTTCAGCTGCCTGTGCATCCCACTGCTTTTGGTCTGTAGCCTCCCAGGCTTCATAGGCAACAACAATTCGTGCCACGACAGGATGGCGTACCACGTCTTCACTGTTGAAGAAGTTAAAGCTTAGATCCGGGACATCTGACAGCACTTCAATCGCGTGGCGTAGCCCGGACTTCAGGTTGCGCGGCAGGTCAATTTGCGTTATATCGCCTGTTACTACCGCTTTAGAGTTGAAGCCAATACGCGTCAGGAACATTTTCATCTGCTCAATGGTGGTGTTCTGACTTTCATCCAGGATGATAAACGCATCATTCAGCGTGCGGCCGCGCATATAGGCGAGCGGTGCAACTTCGATAACGTTACGCTCGATCAGCTTTTCAACCCGCTCAAAGCCGAGCATCTCGAACAGCGCGTCATACAACGGGCGCAAATAGGGGTCTACTTTCTGGCTGAGGTCGCCCGGCAGGAAGCCGAGTTTTTCACCGGCTTCAACAGCGGGACGAGTCAACAGAATACGCCGCACTTCCTGGCGCTCCAGCGCGTCCACCGCAGCGGCAACGGCCAGATAGGTTTTGCCGGTACCTGCCGGGCCAATGCCAAAGGTAATGTCATGGTCGAGGATATTCGCCAGATACTGTGCCTGGTTAGGCGTGCGTGGCTTAATCACGCCACGTTTGGTTTTGATATGTATTGCTTTACCAAACTCCGGCACGCTTTCGGCGGTCTGTTCCAGCACCCGGCTTTCTTTGATCGCCAGGTGAATGTGTTCCGGGTCAATATCCGGGATGTTGCCGCGTAACGGTGCCGTATCAACGTACAGATGGCGCAGAATATCCACGGCTGCATGCACGCAGAGCGCACGGCCCACCAGCTTAAAGGCGTTATCGCGGCGGTTAATCTCTATGCCCAGACGGCGCTCCAGCTGTTTGATATTGTCATCAAACGGGCCGCACAGGCTCATCAGCCGCGCATTGTCGATGGGTTCCAGAGTGATTTCACGAGTTTCAATATTCAAACTAATCCTTGGGGTCACACAGGGCCAGGTTGAGAAAAATAAATATCAGTCCGGGCTTAATGCCAGAGCCATGAGGAAGGTAAATCAGTCAGCGCAAAGCTGCAAACGTTTGGTGAGATATTTGGGCGCACCCTTCAGAAAGCAAGTGTCCTGTAATGAAATCATGCGGCGAGACATGAACACTCGCCGCATTTAACCGGTTGTCTGGCTTAATAAGCCCGTGTTGGACGCTTTCCCGCAGTGCGAACTATTCAGGTCAGGGTAGCCAGGTCGCCACGCCCAGCTCATCCTCTTTACGGGTACGTGCAATCACCGAAGCAGGAGTCTCCGTGGTGCGCAGATCCATCTGGTGTTCGCCACGCAGTAACACGCCGCGTAACGAGTTGGCGTAGACATCGGTGATTTCTACATCAACGAACTTACCGATATGCTCTGGCGCTCCTTCAAAGTTAACCACGCGGTTACATTCGGTACGGCCGGCGAGTTCCATCACGCTTTTACGTGACGTGCCTTCGACCAGGATACGCTGAACGGTACCGAGTTTACGGCGGCTCCAGGCCATAGCCTGCTGGCTGATGCGGTCTTGCAGAATGTAAAGGCGCTGCTTTTTCTCTTCTTCAGAAACGTCGTCCGGCAGATCGGCTGCCGGGGTTCCCGGACGGGCAGAATAGATAAAACTGTAGCTGGTATCAAAGTTGATTTCGCCTACCAGTTTCATCGTCTGCTCAAAATCCGCCTGGTTTTCACCGGGAAAACCAATGATAAAGTCAGAACTGATTTGAATATCCGGGCGCGCCGCTAAGAGTTTACGGATGATCGCTTTATATTCCAGCGCGGTGTGAGCACGTTTCATCAGGGTCAGAATGCGATCGGCACCACTTTGTACCGGCAGGTGCAAAAAACTGACCAGTTCTGGCGTATCACGATATACCTCGATGATATCGTCGGTGAATTCAATCGGGTGGCTGGTGGTAAAACGGATGCGGTCAATGCCGTCAATGGTGGCCACCAGACGCAGCAGTTCGGCAAAGGAACAGATACCGCCGTCGTAGGTTGCTCCGCGATAAGCGTTAACGTTCTGCCCGAGCAAATTGACCTCGCGCACGCCCTGTGCTGCCAGCTGGGCGACCTCAAAAAGAACGTCGTCTGCAGGGCGGCTAACCTCTTCACCGCGCGTGTAAGGCACCACGCAGAAGGTGCAGTATTTGTTGCAGCCTTCCATAATCGAGACAAACGCAGTCGGCCCATTGGCACGGGGTTCCGGCATACGATCGAATTTTTCAATTTCCGGGAAGCTGACGTCGACCACCGGGCTTTTGGTGCCGCGCACGCTATTAATCATCTCCGGCAGGCGGTGTAACGTTTGTGGACCAAACACGATATCCACACAGCTGGCGCGTTGTCGAATTTGAGCACCTTCCTGGGACGCCACACAGCCGCCAACGCCGATAATCACATCGGGGTTAGCCTCTTTCAGCTTTTTCCAGCGTCCGAGCAGGCCGAAAACTTTTTCCTGGGCCTTTTCACGAATTGAACAGGTGTTCAGCAGTAATACATCAGCGTCTTCTGCCTGTTCGGTCAGGGTATAACCATGGGTGCTGTTTAACAGGTCGGCCATTTTGGATGAGTCATACTCATTCATCTGACAGCCCCAGGTTTTGATATGCAGTTTTTTTGTCATTGGCTTGCCATTTGTCATGCAGAACGAAGTGCAGGGCGCGTATTGTAGTCTTGCGCATCCTGTTAAATAGATGTAGCGGTGCTCAGAATATTACTGAGAAATCCGGTACACTTAATAACAATCAGGATAACAGAATTCGGCCGCTGAGGTGTAGCTGCACAATGCGTCTGATGCAGCCGATGAGGGAAAAATGATGGAAATAAAGCAAAAGGTCGATGTCGCTATTGTTGGTGGCGGTATGGTGGGTGCTGCGCTAGCCAGTGGTCTGGCGCAGCATGGTTTTCGGGTGGCGGTGCTGGAACAGCAAATACCGGCTGAATTTGATCCGTCCGCCGATCCTGATGTGCGTATTTCAGCGATAGGTGCGGCTTCGGTTGCCCTGCTAAGACAGCTGGATGTCTGGCCACAGGTGCTCAGTATGCGCTGCACGCCCTATCGTAAACTGGAGACCTGGGAGTGGCAAACGGCCCAGGTAAGCTTTGATGCCGGGTCGCTCGGCTTACCCGAACTGGGCTACATGGTCGAGAACAGCGTGCTGCAACGTGCGCTCTGGCAACGTTTGCAGCAGCAGGATGTGAACCTGCTTTGCCCGGCCCGCTTGCGGGATTTGCAGCAGGTAAATGGTGGCTGGCAGATAACGCTGGATAATGGCGAGATACTGCAGGCACGGCTGGTGGTTGGGGCTGACGGGGCTAATTCACAGGTGCGCCAGCTGGCAGGTATTGGCATTCGCGGCTGGAACTATGCGCAATCCTGCATGTTGATCAGCGTACGCTGTGAACATTCGACGGGTGATACCACCTGGCAGCAGTTTACGCCGCAGGGGCCACGCGCCTTTCTGCCGCTGTTTGACCGCTGGGCTTCGCTGGTGTGGTACGACACGCCAGCGCGTATTCGCCAACTGCAGGCGATGAGTATGCCGCAGTTACAAAAAGAGATTCAGGCGCATTTCCCGGCGCGGGTTGGCAAAGTGACGCCGGTGGTTGCCGGTTCGTTCCCGCTGGTACGTCGCCACGCTACGCGTTACACCTTACCGGGGCTGGCGCTGGTCGGCGATGCGGCACATACCATTAATCCGTTAGCCGGGCAAGGGGTAAACCTGGGGTATCGTGATGTTGATACGCTGATCTCAGTGCTGAGTGAGTCACGCCAGCGAGCGGAGGATTGGTCTTCCGCAGCCGTGTTGCAGCGTTATCAACGCAAACGTCTGACGGATAACTTACTGATGCAAAGTGGGATGGATCTGTTTTATTTTGCTTTCAGCAATCAGCTGGCACCGTTAAAGGTGGTGCGCAACCTGGGGCTGATTGTCGCGGAGCATTCGGGCGTGTTAAAACGCCAGGCATTGCGTTACGCGTTAGGTTTATGACGTTACCGACGGGCAAACCGGCTTAGCGGCTCTGCCCTCAGGTTGCTTTCACCCGTGCTACTGACGTAAAAAAGCCCGCAGAAGCGGGCTTTTTTACTTTTTGGCTGGGGTGCAGGGATTCGAACCCCGGAATGCTGGTATCAGAAACCAGAGCCTTACCACTTGGCGACACCCCAATTTTTTATGCGACTGGTGGACCAGGCGTCTTTTTCTATGCGACTCGTAAAACCAGCCGTCTTAATGTGGCTGGGGTGCAGGGATTCGAACCCCGGAATGCTGGTATCAGAAACCAGAGCCTTACCACTTGGCGACACCCCAATAAAATTGGTGGCTACTACGGGAATCGAACCTGTGACCCCAGCATTATGAGTGCTGTGCTCTAACCAGCTGAGCTAAGTAGCCTGAATTTTACTGCTTACTACATGTTGTTCTAAAAAATGGCTGGGGTACCTGGATTCGAACCAGGGAATGCCGGCATCAAAAGCCGGTGCCTTACCGCTTGGCGATACCCCATCCGTGCAAGCTTTTGAAATGGTGCGGGAGGCGAGACTTGAACTCGCACACCTTGCGGCGCCAGAACCTAAATCTGGTGCGTCTACCAATTTCGCCACTCCCGCGCAAAAAAAAAGATGGTGGCTACTACGGGAATCGAACCTGTGACCCCAGCATTATGAGTGCTGTGCTCTAACCAGCTGAGCTAAGTAGCCTTCTTTTTTGCGCCACCTTCATCGGCGTTGCGGGGCGCATTATGCTAAGTTGGCCTAAATGCGTCAACTAGTTTTTTACCGTTTTTAACCACATTCGTTCCGTTTGACTGCCTTATAACCATCATGATGATAAAAGCAACGGATTCCGGGGCTGGTCAACGCAACAGGGAATAAAAACGGGCAGCGAAGCCCGTTTCAGTTGACTCATCCGTCATCTATTAATAAGCGGACTGGTGCACGCCTACAGCACGTCCTGACGGGTCGTCCATGTTTTTGAACGCTGCGTCCCATTCAATGGCTTTCGCCGAAGAACAGGCGACTGACGGGCCGCCCGGTACGCATTCTGCTGCGCTGGGGAGCGGGAACAGTTCTGCGAAGATTGCGCGGTACAGATACGCTTCTTTCGATGTTGGCGTGTTGAAAGGGAAACGGAAGTGCGCCGTCTCCAGCTGTTGGTCGCTAACCTGTGCGGCGGCCATTTCTTTCAGGGTATCTATCCAGCTGTAACCAACGCCGTCAGAGAATTGCTCTTTCTGACGCCAGGCCACGCTTTCTGGCAAGTAAGAGGCGAAACACTCACGCAGGATGTGTTTTTCCATTTTGCCATTGCTGCCACACAGTTTGTCCTGTGGGTTGATACGCATTGCCACATCCAGGAATTTTTTATCAAGAAAGGGTACGCGTGCTTCAACACCCCAGGCAGACATCGCTTTGTTAGCGCGCGCGCAGTCAAACATATGCAGGGCGTGAAGCTTGCGCACGTTCTCTTCATGGAATTCACGGGCGTTCGGCGCCTTGTGGAAATAGAGATAGCCACCAAAGACTTCGTCAGCACCTTCGCCAGACAAAACCATCTTGATACCCATCGCCTTGATTTTGCGTGACATTAAATACATCGGCGTGGAGGCGCGAATGGTGGTCACATCATAGGTTTCAATGTGGTAAATCACATCACGGATGGCATCCAGTCCCTCCTGTACGGTGAAATGAATTTCGTGATGTACCGTACCCAGATGTTCTGCCACCGCTTTTGCGGCTTTCAGGTCCGGCGATCCTTCCAGGCCCACGGCGAATGAATGCAGCTGTGGCCACCAGGCTTCGCTTTTATCTTCATCTTCTACCCGCTTTGCCGCATAACGTTTAGCGATCGCGGAGATAATAGAAGAATCCAGCCCGCCTGACAGTAGAACGCCATATGGAACATCTGACATCAGGTGGCTTTTGACTGACTCTTCCAGTGCATTTTTCAGCGCGTGAGCGTCCGTGGTGTTCTGTTCGACAGCAGAGTAGTCAAACCAGTCACGCTGCCAGTAGCGGCGGATCTCACCGTCGGTGCTGGACAGGTAGCTGCCGGCCGGGAATTCTTTAATGCTGCGGCAAACC
This sequence comes from Erwinia pyrifoliae DSM 12163, assembly GCF_000026985.1. NCBI lineage: Bacteria > Pseudomonadati > Pseudomonadota > Gammaproteobacteria > Enterobacterales > Erwiniaceae > Erwinia > Erwinia pyrifoliae. The sequence goes on along the minus strand of NC_017390.1, from coordinate 2,741,518 downwards.
GGCACCAGCGCCTTCATTTCTGAAGCCACAAACAGGTTACCGTGCTCGTCATTGCCCATATAAAGCGGGATGATGCCGATAGGGTCGCGGCCAATCAGGTAGGTGTTTTTCACGCTGTCATACAGGATAAAGGCGAACATTCCCTGGAGATCATCAAGGAATTCGATGCCTTTTTCCTGGTACAGCGCCAGAATAACTTCACAGTCAGAATGCGTCTGGAACGCGTAGCGGTCGCTTAATTCAGCGCGCAGAGCCTGATGGTTATAAATTTCACCGTTCACCGCGAGAACGTGGGTATGCGCTGCGTTATAAAGCGGCTGTGCGCCGTTGTTAATGTCGACGATAGACAGTCGTTCGTGGGCAAGGATCGCGTGCTCGTCAGCATAAACACCGGACCAGTCCGGGCCGCGATGGCGCATCAGGCGCGACATCTCAAGGGCTTTCTTACGAAGTTCAGCAGGATCGCTTTTCAGATCGAGTACACCAAAAATAGAACACATATACAGCTCCCTTACGACTTAGCTTGCGGTGAAGATATCGGGGTTAAGCGACAGCGATCGCGTCATGACTATGAACATGCGTTAAGACGGCAGGTGATGCAAGTAATTTAGCTATTTGATAAAAAATAGCCCATTGACCGGGCTGAATAGATAACGGATATGCAATTTTAAGGGGGTTTTATTGATTAATCGTCAATTACAGGGCGGTTGTGGATGAAATCTGTACGCAGGGCAGGTTGCGATGCCCGGCGAACCGGCCAGGGGCTAGAAAATATCGATATCAGCAACAGAAGGGTAAACCCAGGTTGGGCGATAAGGCATGGCATCAATATCGCTGAGGGTGGAAACGCCAGACAGCACCAGCACCGTTTCCAGCCCGGCCTGGAACCCGGCCAGGATATCAGTACGCAGGTTATCGCCGACGATGACCGTTTCTTCAGAGTGAGCCTGCATCTTATTGAGGGCGGCACGCATTATCCACGGGCTGGGCTTGCCGACGTAAAATGGCTGGCGGCCGGAAATTTTTTCAATGCCGGCGCACAGGGCGCCGCAGGCCGGGGAGAAACCGTGGCCGTGACTGTCGGGATTGGTGGCGATAAAGCGCGCCCCGTTGGCGACAAACCAGGCGGCCTTGTGCATCATATCCCAGTTGAAGGATCGCGTTTCGCCGACGATGACGAAATCAGGATTGATATCGGTAATGGTAAATCCGGCTTTGTATAGCTCGTGGATCAGCGCCCCCTCACCGATGACAAACGCTTTTTTGCCTTCCTGGCGCGTGAGAAAGTCGGCGGTTGCCATCGCGGAGGTATAGAACACGCTGTCAGGAAGTTCAATGCCGGCGGCGGCAAAACGGTTGGCAAGATCCATCGCGGTTTGCGAAGGGTAGTTAGTCAGCACCACCAGCGGCATATCATTGCCCAAAATGCGCTGTAAAAACTCGCGTGCGCCGGGTACAGCCGTATTATCGTGCATCAGCACGCCGTCTATATCGCAGATTATATTCTTAATGGTCATATGTTCAGCGTTCATCCGTTAAATGGCCTTCCAACAGGCGTTGCAGCAGAACACCGTTCAGCATTGCCCGTTTGGCCAGGGCAAAAGCGCCGATGGCCGAGCGGTGATCAATCTCTGAACGTACCACCGGAAGGTTTTTGCGAAAGGCTTTCAGTGCCTGGGTATTAATGCAGCCTTCAATGGCCGGGAGCAGCACTTTATCTGCTGCGATGAGGTCACCGGCAATCACTACTTTTTGCGGGTTGAAAAGGTTGATGGCAATGGCAATCGCTTTGCCGAGATGGCGGCCAACATACTCAACCACTTCGCTGGCCAGTGCATCCCCACGGTTAGCCGCCCGGCAGATGGACTGAATCTGGCATTGATCCAGAGTAAGACTGGACGGGTAACCTTGAGTCAGAAGATGGCGCACGCGGTTTTCAATGGCGTTATTAGCGGCAATGGTTTCAAGACAGCCAAAATTACCGCAGTGGCAGCGTTCGCCTAACGGGTCAACCTGAATATGGCCGATCTCACCCACATTACCGTTACTGCCGAGGAAGATATGGCCATTGGCGATGATACCGGCACCGGTTCCACGGTGGACGCGCACCAAAATCGAGTCTGCGCAGTCGCGCGATGCACCAAAATAGTGCTCGGCCAGAGCCAGGCTACGGATATCGTGACCGACGAAACTTGCCACGCGAAAACGTTTTTCCAGATGGGCTACCAGCGGCCAGTGTTCGACGCTAATATGCGGCATATAGCGAATGATGCCGTTAATTGGATCTACCAGACCCGGCAACGTCACCGAGATAGCAATCAGTTCGAGCAGCTTACGCTGATGCAGTGCGCAAAAGTCGGTAATCGCTTTAAACAGCGCATATTCAAGGGTTTCCTGGGTGCGCTGCGGCAGGGGGTAAAGCGCTTCAGCCAGCGATTTACCGCTGAGATCAAACAGCGTGACCGTAGCATCATTACGCCCAAGACGCACTCCGACGGTATTAAAACCGCGCGTTTCGCTGATAATGGAGATTGCCCGCCGCCCTCCGGTAGAAGCCTGCTGAGCAACCTCACGGATCAGCCCGCGTTCGATAAGTTGGCGGGTGATTTTGGTGACGCTGGCAGGCGCAAGCTGGCTAAGTTCAGAGATTTGAATCCGTGAAATAGGGCCTTGCTGGTCAATAAGCCGATATACGGCCGCGCTGTTAAGCTGTTTAACAAGATCAACATTTCCAATTTGAGCCTGGCCGCCGGTGGTCATTAAATATCTACTCGCTTAAGACCTCGTTACCATTAACGATGGTCCGGGTGATTTTGTAGTCGCGGGTGAACACGGTAATATTAGCCACTTTTCCGGCTTCAATAGACCCCAATGTTTTATCCACTCCAATTGCTCGTGCCGGGTATAATGTGGCCATGCGGACGGCTTCATCAAGGGGGATGCCAACATGTTCGACGCTGTTAGCCACAGCTTCAATCATTGTCAGTGCAGAACCGCTGAGAGTGCCGTTTTCGTCAACGCATAGCCCGTTCCGATAGTATATTGTTTTGCCGGCAAAAATGAACCGATCAATAGATGCACCGGCGGGTGCGGTGGCATCGGTTACCAGTATCAGCTTGTCGCCTTTGATGCGTTTAGCATTACGAATATTGGCGTAATGGACGTGCAATCCATCCGCGATGATGCCACACCAAACGTCGGGCGAATCAAACAGTGCGCCGATCAGACCGGGCGCACGACCGCTGGTGGTTGGCATGGCATTATAAAGATGCGTAGAAAAAGTGACGCCGGCCGCCATTCCGCTCAAGGCTTCCTCGTAGGTGCCGTTTGTGTGGCCTGCCGAGATGACGATCCCTGCATCATGTAACTGACGTATGACGGCGGCGTCGACTTTCTCGGGCGCAAGGGTAATTTTGCTTATCACATCGGCATTGGCACAAAGGAAATCCACCAGCTGCTGGCTGGGAGCGCGGATCAGATCCGGGTTATGGGTACCTTTCTTTAACGGATTGAGCCAAGGCCCTTCCAGATGCAGGCCCAGCGCCTGATTGGCATTCTGCGCCAGCCATGAGCGCATCACCTCTACTGCCCGCTTGATTAATTCATCACTACTGGTGATCAGCGTCGGCAGGAAGCTGGTGCAGCCAGATTTCTCGTTGGCTTTTTGCATGATCTTCAGCGTTTCAACGCTGATTGCTGCCATATCGTCGTTGAACTGAACGCCGCCACAGCCATTAAGCTGTAAATCAATAAAGCCAGGGGCAATAATCGCATTACCCACTTCACGAGTCTCAATACCGGCCGGTAGAGAATCCTGTGGACAAATACGTTCGATCAGGCCATTAGCAATCACTACCGCATGCCGCTCGAGGATGTGATGACCGGTAAAAATGCGACCCTGGGTTAAAGCGTACATAATTATTCTCCTGACTCCACTCATATCCTTTCCTGCCCGACGGTGGCCTGTTGCGGCAGGAACAGATCTGCTATATCGCTCAAATTGGCGAGCAATTACAGATCTTTAATATTTTCTGCTTCCATTTCGCTGAAGTACTTCACGGTTTTCATCTTCAGCTCCATAGTGGCCGGTTCGTCGCAGACCACGACGGCCCTGGCATGCAGCTGCAAACAGCTGATTGTCCACATATGATTCACATTGCCCTCTACCGCAGCCTGAAGCGCCAGCGCTTTCAGATGACCGGTAACCAAAATCATCACTTCTTCGGCATCCAGCAGAGTACCAACGCCCACGGTGAGGGCATATTTAGGCACCTGGTTGACATCGCCAGCAAAGAAGCGCGAATTAGCGATGCGTGTATCGTGAGTCAGCGTTTTAATGCGCGTGCGCGAAGCCAGCGATGAGGCCGGTTCGTTAAAGGCAATATGGCCATCATTGCCGACCCCGCCCATAAACAGGTGTATTTTGCCGTAGGAACGAATCTTCTCTTCATACCGGCGACATTCTGCGTCAATATCTGGCGCATTGCCATTGAGAAGATTGATATTTTCACCTGAAATATCAACATGATAAAAAAAGTTGCGATGCATAAAGCTATGATAACTTTCCGGATGCTCCTGCGGCAGCCCGACATATTCGTCCATGTTGAAAGTCACTACATGCTTAAAGCTAACCTGGCCCGATTTATGCATATAAATAAGATGCTTGTAGGCTTCCAGGGGCGTGCCTCCGGTGGGTAGCCCCAGCACGAATGGACGGTCGGCCGTGGGGTTGAACGCATTGATGCGGTTAACAATATGTCGTGCTGCCCATTTGCCGACCTGTCCTGGTGTTGACAGAGGAATAAGTCTCATGCTGCACCTCGTATTTAGAGAGTGGTAAGGGGTTAAAACCGCGCCCTGACTATCGTTAGATAAGCGTAACGTTATAGCCGTAACAAGAGAGGAGCGATCGTCTGTTTGATTTTTTTTGGATCATAAAATAAGTTAGCCTTATTTACCAGTGTTACGCAGGTGACATTGTTTAATTCAGGTGACTTTAATCACATATATGGTGGGTTAATTTGCTATGCAAATTTATTGTTTTTACACTCGCCCTAAGAATTTTTTGATTTAAACTGATTTTGCACAGACGGTGAGTTACACAGATTTTTGTCGCCTTATTGAAGGGGACTTTGCGGGGTAAAAGGTGAATATACTAGGATTCTTTCAACGATTAGGACGGTCATTACAGCTGCCGATAGCCGTGCTGCCAGTGGCCGCGCTGATGTTGCGTTTTGGTCAGCCTGACTTACTTAATATGCCATTTATTGCTCAGGGCGGCGGAGCCATTTTCGACAATCTCCCGCTTATCTTTGCTGTTGGGGTGGCGTCAACCTGGTCTAAAGATAACGCCGGAGCAGCCGCGCTGGCGGGTGCAGTGGGCTACTTCATCATGACGAAAGCTATGGTGACCATTAGCCCTACGGTGAATATGGGCGTTCTGGCAGGGATCGTTACCGGGCTGATTGCCGGTATGACTTATAATCGCTGGGCCGATATCAAGCTGCCTGACTTTCTCAGCTTCTTTGGCGGGAAACGCTTTGTTCCCATTGCCACCGGCTTCTTTTGTCTGGTGCTGGCAGCGGTATTTGGCTACGTATGGCCTCCGGTGCAGGCTGTTATTCATGCCGGCGGAGAGTGGATAGTCTCTGAAGGCGCGCTCGGTGCCGGTATTTTTGGGCTGGTTAACCGTCTTCTGATCCCTACCGGCCTGCATCAGGTGCTGAATACCATTGCGTGGTTCCAGATTGGGGAATTCACCAGTGCTGCCGGTGCGGTGGTTCACGGTGATATCCACCGCTTCTATGCCGGTGACGGCACGGCGGGGATGTTTATGTCCGGCTTCTTCCCAATCATGATGTTCGGCCTGCCGGGGGCGGCGCTGGCGATGTATCTGGCGGCACCAAAGGCGCGACGTCCGATGGTGGGCGGGATGCTGCTTTCCGTTGCGGTGACCGCATTTCTGACCGGGGTGACCGAACCGCTGGAATTCCTGTTTATGTTCCTGGCTCCGGTGCTGTATCTGATCCATGCCCTGTTGACCGGTATCAGCCTGTTTGTGGCGACCGCGCTGGGCATCCATGCCGGCTTCTCGTTCTCGGCAGGCGCTATCGACTATGTATTAATGTTCAAACTGCCGGCGGCAAGCCATAACGTCTGGCTGCTGCTGGTGATGGGTGCCGTTGCATTTGTGGTTTACTTCGTCCTGTTTAGCGCGGTTATCCGCATGTTTAACCTGAAAACGCCGGGGCGTGAAGATGCCGTTGAGCAACAGGGTGCCAACAGCAATACAGAGGAAGGACTGACTCAGCTTTCGCGTCAATATATCGGGGCGATAGGAGGTTCAGATAACCTGAACGCAATTGATGCCTGCATCACTCGTCTGCGTCTGTCGGTGAAAGATGCCGCACTGGTCGACGATGCAGCCTGCAAACGTTTAGGGGCTTCAGGAGTGGTGAAACTGAATAAGCAGACGATTCAGGTGATTGTTGGCGCGAAAGCCGAATCGATTGCCGAAGAGATGAAGAAACAGATCGCCAGGGGGCCGGTGGCCGCGACGACCAGTGCCGTTACTGCGCCTGCAGCGCCGCAGGCAGTACCGAATAGCGCCAAGGGTATTGTCGCCATGCTGGTGGCTCCGGTCAGCGGAACTGTCGTGGCTATCGAACAGGTGCCCGATGAAGCCTTTGCCAGCAAAGCGGTCGGTGATGGGCTGGCTATCCAGCCAACCAGCAGCACCGTTGTTGCTCCGGCAGCCGGAACGCTGGTGAAAATCTTCAATACTAACCATGCTTTCTGCCTGGAAACCGAAAAAGGGGTGGAAGTGGTGGTGCATATGGGGCTGGATACCGTCGTGCTGGAGGGGAAAGGCTTTACCCGTCTGGTTGAAGAGGGCGCACAGGTGGTGGGCGGCCAACCGATACTGGAAATGGATCTTGCTTTCCTGAATGCACATGCTCGCTCGATGGTCAGTCCGGTAGTGGTCAGCAATATTGAAGATTTCGCCGGTTTAACGCTGTTGGCGGGTGAAACCGTCGTTGCCGGTGAAACGCGGTTATACGAAATTAACGGCTAAGCCAGGCGGCTAAGGCGACTGTTTCAGGGCGGTGAGAGACTCGCCGCCTTTTTTATGCCATTCGCGCAACAAACGGTTGTTTCACCACTCTGCTTTGTGGATCATACTCCGTTATTTCATATACCCTTCATACTTCAAGGCGCAGTTGCGTTGGCTGCTCGCATTCACCCGCATCAATTACTCTGGTAAGCTGATTGGGGTCCACGAGTCTGCCGCGTTACCCGGCACAAGTCTGGGCTTTGCCCCTTCCGGGCCAGCACCGGTGCTGTTCAAAAAGGCGTAGCGTTTTGTTCTGCAACTCGAATTATTTTTGGGTATAGCTAATTTATGCCATGCATTATTGAGGAAATTAAGATGAGTGAGGCTGAAGCCCGCCCAACTAACTTTATTCGTCAGATTATCGATGAAGACCTGGCGAACGGTAAGCACAACAAGGTGCATACCCGCTTTCCGCCTGAGCCTAACGGCTATCTGCACATTGGCCATGCGAAATCGATTTGCCTGAATTTTGGCATCGCACAAGACTATCAGGGGCTATGTAATCTGCGTTTCGACGACACCAACCCGGTGAAAGAAGACTTGGAATTCGTTGAGTCAATCAAACGTGATGTGCAGTGGCTCGGCTTCCAGTGGAGCGGCGAAGTACGATACTCATCTGACTATTTCGAGCAATTGCACCATTATGCCGTTGAACTGATCGGTAAAGGCCTGGCTTATGTCGACGAACTGTCGCCCGAACAGATCCGCGAATACCGTGGCAGCCTGACATCAGCGGGTAAAAACAGCCCATACCGCGACCGCAGCGTGGCAGAGAACCTTGAGCTGTTCGCGAAAATGCGTAACGGTGAGTTCGCCGAAGGCACCGCCTGTCTGCGCGCCAAAATCGATATGGCGTCCAGTTTTATCGTGCTGCGCGATCCGGTTATCTACCGTATCAAGTTTGCCAACCACCACCAGACCGGTAATAAGTGGTGCATCTACCCGATGTATGACTTCACCCACTGCATATCCGATGCGCTGGAAGGCATTACGCATTCGCTGTGTACCCTGGAGTTTCAGGATAACCGTCGTTTGTACGACTGGGTGCTGGACAACATCACTATTCCGGTACATCCGCGCCAGTATGAGTTTTCACGCCTGAATCTTGAATACGCCATCATGTCCAAGCGTAAGCTGAACCTGCTGGTGTCTGAGAAGGTGGTTGAGGGCTGGGACGATCCGCGTATGCTCACCGTTTCCGGTCTGCGCCGTCGTGGTTACACCGCAGAATCTGTGCGTGAGTTCTGCCGCCGCATTGGCGTGACCAAACAGGACAATATCGTGGAGATGGCGGCGCTGGAAAGCTGCATTCGTGACGACCTCAATGAAAACGCACCGCGTGCCATGGCGGTACTGGATGCGGTCAAAGTGGTGATTGAAAATCTGCCTGCTCATCATGAAGAGATGATCAGCATGCCTAATCATCCTGGCAGGCCCGAAATGGGCACGCGTGAAGTGCCTTTCAGCCGCGAAATTTACATTGACCGCGCCGACTTCCGTGAAGAAGCAAACAAGCACTATAAGCGTCTGGTACTGGGTAAAGAGGTGCGCTTACGTAATGCTTACGTGATTAAAGCCGAGCGCATCGCCAAGGATGAAGCGGGCAATATTACCTGCCTGTTCTGCTCTTGCGATATCGATACTCTGAGCAAAGACCCGGCCGATGGCCGCAAAGTGAAGGGCGTGATCCACTGGGTTTCAGCCGAGCACGCGTTGCCGGCCGAATTCCGCCTGTACGATCGTCTGTTCAGCGTGCCCAACCCGGCGGCGGAGGAGGATTTTCTCTCTACCATTAACCCGGACTCACTGGTTATTCGTCAGGGCTTTGTTGAACCGGGAATGCAGCAGGCGCAGGCGTCTGCTCCTTACCAGTTCGAGCGCGAAGGCTATTTCTGTGCCGACAGCGTTTATTCCAGCCCGGCTAAGCTGGTGTTTAACCGTACCGTTGGGCTGCGTGACACCTGGGCTAAAAACGGCGAATAAGCCGGGTGTTATGCATAAGAAGGGCGATGAGTCGCCCTTTTTTTTCGACCGTTGCTGACGGTTTGCGCGTTAATTGCTGCGGTTGTTTTTCACCGTTCCTGATGTAAGGACATAACATGTCCGAATTAACTGAACAAGCCAGTAACAGCGTTATCGTGCTGCATCAGATTATCGCCGACGTATTTAATGGCGACGGCAGCAAAATCCCGCAGCTGCTTGGCCATTTTGCGCCAGAATTCACTATGGTGACGCCCACCGGGAAAAGGCTGCCTCTGGATGAGGTTGCCGCGCTGTTTGCGCGTTTGGCCGGGGAACGAAAGGGAGTCGTTATCACCATTGAACGGTGCCAGCTTATTGCGCAGTTTGACCAGCAGGCGGTAATCCAGTATCACGAGCTGCAGCAACAGGGCGATAATTGCACCGCTCGTATTTCATTAGCGGTGATTGACTGCGCCCGCAATCCACCGCGCTGGCGCTATTTACAAGAAACGATGGTTGTTAATTAATTACTGTACTAGTTCGATAGTGTGATTGCAGGTAAACTATGCGGCGTTAATGCCGTTTAGCCAGTGGAATATCCCGGCGAGGGCGTTTTATTCTGTTTTTAGCTAAGGATCTGCTATGGCTGCACCTGCTTCTGCTGCTCTACCCTCCACGCTGTGGGGAACCTTAATTATCGGCGGCACCATTATTGGTGCCGGCATGTTCTCACTGCCGGTGGTGATGTCCGGTGCCTGGTTTCTCTGGTCATCAATGATGCTGATCGTCACCTGGTTTTGCATGCTGCTATCCGGGCTGCTCTATCTTGAAGCCAGCCTGCACTATCCCGCCGGAGCCAGTTTCAATACCGTCACTCGCGATTTGCTGGGGCGCGGCTGGAATGTGTTCAACGGCCTGTCGGTGATTTTTGTGTTGGGTATTCTGACCTACGCCTATATCTCGGCCAGCGGTGCAATTATTCAGCACAGTCTGAATCAACTGAATGTCGGGATATCGGCACGCGTGGCCGGGCTGCTATTCGCACTGCTGGTCGCGCTGTTTATCTGGCTGGGGACTGCGGTGGTGAGCCGTATGACGCTTATTTTTCTTGGTGCGAAGGTGGTCACTTTTCTGATGATCTTCGGCGGGCTGCTATGGCATATCCAGCCGGCCAATTTATTGGACAGCAACGCAGGTGACAGTCACTATCTGCGCTATTTGTGGATAGTAGTGCCATTTTGCCTCGCCTCTTTTGGTTACCACGGCAATATTGCCGGGCTGATTGGCTTTTATGGCAAAGATGGCGGTCGCATCAGCCGCTGTCTGGTTTACGGTACGCTGCTGGCGTTGGTTATCTATTTTGTCTGGATTATTGGCACGATGGGGAATATTCCGCGTGCTGAATTTAAGGCGATCGCCGCGCAGGGAGGGAATATTGATGTGCTGGTCTCGGCCCTGTCCGGGGTGTTACAGAGCCGTAACCTGAATCTGCTGCTGGATATTTTCTCTAATTTCGCCGTCGCCTGTTCATTTCTCGGTGTCAGCCTGGGCTTCTTTGATTATCTTGCCGACTTGTTCAGGCTGGATAATTCGGCGATCGGGCGGCTGAAAACCACCGTGCTGACGTTTATTCTGCCCTTAACGGCTGCGCTGATCTGGCCAAATGGTTTTCTGCTGGCAATCGGCTATGCCGGTCTGGCGGCAACCGTCTGGGCGGTGATCACTCCGGCGCTGCTGGCCTGGCAGGCGCGGCAGCGCTTCGCGACATCGGCATGGCGGGTAAGGGGAGGGATACTGCCTGTGGTGCTGGTGCTGATGTTCGGCGCCATGAATGCGCTGGTTTCAATACTCTCTTACGGTGGCTGGCTGCCGGTATATACTCAGTAGCAGGCAAAAAAAACGGTGGCGCAGAGGCCACCGTTCCATCGTCTTACCCGTCAGACTTAAAGCCATGAGCGTTGCCACGTTCCTGCAACGCGCAGTATTCAGGGTATCAGGTGCAAATTATTTGTCGTGGAGCGTCTCATTTTCACGGCAGTCGCCCAGAGCACAGTGGCCATAGAGATACAGGCTGTGGTTACTCAGTTTGATGCCGTGACGCGTGGCAATTTCACGCTGACGGGATTCAATGGATTCGTCGCTAAATTCAATCACTTTGCCACAGTCCAGGCAGATCAGATGATCATGATGGTGCTGCTGCGTCAATTCGAAAACGGACTTTCCGCCTTCAAAGTTGTGGCGGGTAACGATCCCCGCGTCGTCGAACTGGTTCAGTACGCGGTAAACCGTGGCCAGACCAATCTCTTCGCCCATATCGATCAGGCGCTTGTATAAATCTTCCGCACTGACGTGATGGCCTTCGGGTTCCTGAAGCACTTCCAGAATTTTCAGTCGGGGAAGCGTGACTTTCAGGCCGGCCTTCTTTAATGCGGTGTTGTTGTCAGTCATGCGGATTTTGTCCTGTTACTTTGCTCGTCACTTAGTGGCTGTAAGGCCCTGAACATCGGTCGACGCTGAAGCGCAATGAGAGTCAGTATAGAACTGATACGTCGAAATGAAAACTAAAGGGGGAACCGTAAACCACAGCTGGAGGTAAGAACAACACGCTTAACAGCCGTGGGATTTCGCGCCCGGGTGGTGCTATGTTAACATTTCGATCTGCCACATCCGTTCGCTCTTTGACCGACCGTGGTGGTCAAAGAGGCGAAGGGCGCTTAGAGAGCCGATAACCGATGGGGTTATTGTACCGTTTTGCAGGTAAAAGGTACAAACATCTATCTATTACTTGTATCGCTAAAACCATTGATTTGGTGCGGGATGGCTCTCACACCGGGTTGCGAATTCAGGCCTCAATGATTTCTTTCAGCTGAAGTTCATCGAAAATCTGTTTTACCCACTTATCAACGCGTTGGTTGGTGAGTTCTGGCTGCCTGTCTTCATCAATGGCAAGGCCGAGGAAGTGATTATCGTCCGCGAGACCTTTTGAGGCTTCGTACGTGTAACCTTCGGTGGACCAGTGACCGACGATCACCGCACCGTTAGGCTCGATGATATCGCGTATGGTTCCCAGAGCATCACAGAAGTATTCAGAATAATCTTCCTGGTCACCACAGCCGAACAGGGCAACCAGCTTACCGTTAAAGTCGATCTCAGCAAGGGTTGGGAAGAAGTCATCCCAATCGCACTGGGCTTCGCCGTAGTACCAGGTGGGAATGCCCAGCAGCAAAATATCAAAGGCTTCAAGATCTTCTTTGCTGCATTTGGCAATATCATGAACTTCTGCAACGTCTTTTCCAAGCTGCTTCTGGATCATCTTTGCAATGTTTTCTGTATTACCTGTGTCGCTGCCAAAGAAAATGCCGACAAGTGCCATGAGCTTAATAACCTCTTGAATCTTAATGATATGGAGACTGCTGTATAACGAGCAGATAGCGGTAATGATATCAGACTGCCGTGAGTGGATAAATGTGTAATATGGCGACATTTGTTGCTGAGTGCTAAGTCCACTATTGTTCAGCTTTGATGGCGTTGCAGCTGCTTAAGCAGCATTTCTTCGATCAGTTCGCTGCGACTCATATTACGTTCTTCAGCCAGCTGATTAAGCACCTCGACCGCGTCGCAGTTCATTTTCAGTTCGATACGCTTCAGCCCGCGCACTTTATCGCGTTTGAGCTGATTGCGTTTATTGATACGCAGTTGTTGATCTCGCGTCAGCGGATTCGTTTTGGGTCGTCCCGGGCGACGTTCATCTGCAAACAGATCGAGCGTTGTGCGGTCCGTGTTCTCTTTTGCCATAGAATCGTAATACTGAAAGGCTGGATTTCTGATGAACAGGCTCGTGCTGCCGCCTAAAAATCAGCAGCGGCAAAATGTTAGCGCGCCATCATAACCCAGCAAAAGTGGTGACGACAATCATTTCACCGCAGCAGGAAATAATTGTTTTTACAGCGCAAAAAAACGACGTATTGCGCGCAATACGGCATCAGGTTTTTCCGCGTGGACCCAGTGCCCGGCACCGGCGACCACATGTGCACGCGCCTGCGGGAACTGCGCCAGCAGCTCGTCACGATACTCATCGGCCAGATAAGGCGACAATTCGCCACGAATAAACAGCACCGGATGGAGCCAGGCAGGCTGTGGTTGCCAGCCGATAAGGCGATCGTAGCATTGCCAAAGCACCGGTACATTGAAGCGCCACTCACCTTGATGGAACGATTTAAGCAGAAACTGAATAACGCCATCGTCTGCGATGCTTTCGCGCATCAGCGCGGCGGCATCGCTGCGCCCAGTCAGCCCGGCGGCCGTCACTGCCTGCAGGGCGCTGAATATTTGGTCATGATGACGGGTGCGGTACGCCACGGGCGCAATGTCGATCGCCACGATGCCCGCCAGGCGCTCCGGAGCCAGCGCGGTCAGCGCCATGGCGATTTTACCGCCCATCGAATGGCCGACCACATCGAAACGTTCGACCTGCAGGCCGTCGAGCGTATCAAGGACATCCTGTGCCATCAGCGCATAATTCATCTCGCCCGACCAGTCGGAACCGCCATGATTGCGCACATCAATTTGAATCAGACGGCGATCGTCCTTCAACCCACGCGCCAGCACGCCCAGGTTATCCATGCTGCCAAACAGGCCGTGGATCAGCACCAGCGGCAGAGGGTTGGTCACAGATTGCTCAGATTGCACGCGGAAATTCAAATTCATAGCGAAGTTCTTACTGTGGAGACGGAGGCTTAAGGTATCATGAATTCCACAATTTCTGCTGTTAACCAGATGGCGGTCATGGACTTTTTTACGGCATATTCTGACTTTTGCCGTTAAACGGGCCTCGCGCTACACTCTGGCAGTATTTAACTTTATAGTCCTGATGTTGAAACAGGTTGGGCTGGAGGTCTCGTTAGCGCGATGACGCTCACGTTCGGCTCTGGCCATCCGGGTTCAGCTAAGCAATAACCGTATTGGATAAAGATGAAAACGATAGAAGTCGACGAAGAGCTATACCGTTATATTGCCAGCCACACTCAGCATATTGGTGAAAGCGCATCGGATATTTTGCGCCGGATGCTGAAGTTTACGGCGGGCCAGGATGCCTCGACTGCAACCGGAACGTCTGCCGCTTCAGCTACAGCGCATTCGCAAAATCCGGTGCGTGTCATGCGCGAGCTACTGTTGTCTGATGAGTATGCCGGGCAAAAAAGAGCCGTAAATCGCTTCATGCTGATTTTATCGACTTTGTACAGTCTGGATGCCAAAGCGTTTGGTGCAGCGACAGATTCACTGCATGGGCGTACCCGCGTCTATTTCGCGGGTAATCAGCAAAAGCTGCTGGAGAGTGGTACCCATACCAAGCCGCAGCACGTTCCCGGCACGCCGTACTGGGTGATCACTAACACCAATACCCATCGTAAACGCAGCATGGTGGAACACATCATGCTGTCAATGCAGTTCCCGGCGGAACTGACTGAGAAAGTTTGCGGTACCCTCTAACTTTAGCGTCAGGGAGAAGCGCCAATGGCCAATCACCCCCGTGCCGGGCAAGCCGCCCGGCAGAGCGATTTGATTAATGTTGCACAGTTAACCTCGCAGTATTATGTCTTGCAGCCTCAAGTGGGCAACGCAGAGCATGCGGTAAAATTTGGTACTTCCGGGCATCGCGGTAGCGCGGGTCGTCATAGCTTCAATGAAACGCATATTCTGGCGATTGCGCAGGCGATTGCAGAAGAGCGCAAAAAGAACGGTGTAACCGGCCCTTGTTACGTGGGCAAGGATACCCATGCGCTGTCAGAACCGGCGATTATCTCGGTGCTGGAAGTGCTTGCGGCTAACGGTGTGGATGCGATCGTGCAGCAGGATAACGGCTACACGCCAACGCCGGCGATCTCAAATGCTATCCTTGAACACAATAAAAACGGTGGCCCGCTGGCCGACGGCATTGTTATCACGCCGTCCCACAACCCGCCGGAAGATGGCGGGATCAAATATAATCCGCCCAACGGTGGCCCGGCCGATACCAACGTCACTAAAGTGGTGGAAGACCGCGCCAACGCGCTGATCAAAGACGGCCTGAAAGAGGTGAAGCGCGTGACGCTGGCTCAGGCGTGGGCCAGTGGCCATCTGCAGGAAAAAGATCTCATCCAGCCCTACATCGAAGGTTTAGCGCAAATCATTGATATCGCGGCAATTCAGAAAGCCGGGTTGAAGATTGGCGTCGATCCGCTGGGCGGTGCCGGCATCGCTTACTGGCAGCGTATTGCTGATTTTTACCAGCTTGACCTGACCCTCGTTAATGATGCCGTTGACCAGACTTTCCGCTTTATGCATCTGGATCACGATGGCGTGATCCGCATGGACTGCTCATCGGAATCCGCCATGGCTGGCCTGCTGGCGCTGCGCGATGAGTTCGATTTGGCGTTTGCCAACGATCCGGATTATGACCGCCACGGTATCGTCACGCCAGCTGGCCTGATGAATCCAAACCACTATCTTGCGGTAGCGATTCAGTATCTGTTCCAGCATCGCCCGCAGTGGGGCAAAGAGGTTGCCGTTGGTAAAACGCTGGTCTCCAGCGCGATGATTGACCGCGTGGTGGACGATCTGGGGCGTAAGCTGGTGGAAGTGCCGGTGGGTTTCAAATGGTTTGTCGATGGTCTGTTTGACGGCAGTTTAGGCTTTGGTGGCGAAGAGAGTGCCGGTGCTTCATTCCTGCGCTTCGACGGCACGCCGTGGTCTACTGATAAAGACGGGATCATCCTGTGCCTGCTGGCAGCGGAGATCACCGCCGTGACCGGCAAGAACCCGCAGCAGCATTATGATGAGCTGGCCGCGCGCTTTGGCGCACCCAGCTACAACCGCCTGCAGGCGCCGGCTACCTCGGCACAGAAAGCCGCCTTGTCAAAACTGTCACCGGATATGGTCAGCGCCGACACGCTGGCGGGTGATGCGATCACCGCCCGCCTGACGGCGGCTCCGGGGAACGGTGCGGCTATCGGCGGTCTGAAAGTGATGACCAAAAACGGCTGGTTTGCTGCGCGTCCGTCCGGCACGGAAGATGCCTACAAAATTTACTGCGAGAGTTTCCTCGGCGCTGAGCACCGCGAGAAAATAGAGAAAGAAGCGGTGGAGATTGTCAGTGCGGTTCTGAATAACGCCTGATTTGACGGGCGGTGAAAAAAGGCGTTCACCCACAGTGAACGCCCTTTTTTTATGGCATAAAACGATATCCGACGCCGGTTTCAGTGAGAAGATGCTGCGGCTGAGCCGGGTCATGTTCCAGCTTTTGCCGCAGGTGGCCCATATAAATACGCAGGTAATGGTGATGTTCAACCGCATTGGGTCCCCAAACCTGCATCAGGAGCTGACGTTGCGTCATCACCTTGCCGGGATGATTCAGCAGGCTCACCAGCAGACGAAACTCAATTGGGGTCAGGTGCAGATCCTGTCCGTTGCGGGTGACGCGGCGTGCGGCGATATCCACGCTAACGCTGCCGAAATTGACCTGAGCCTGAACGCTTTCGCTATTCTGCGGACGATGGCGCAGGGCAACGCGAACTCGTGCCAGTAACTCACCCACACCGAACGGCTTAGTCAGAAAGTCATCTGCACCGGCATCAAGCGCCGTGATCTTGTCACGCTCGTCGCTGCGCGCCGAGAGGACAATCACCGGCATAGTGCTCCACTGGCGAATTTCACGAATAAACTGGCAGCCATCGCCGTCAGGCAGTCCAAGATCGAGGATCACCAGCTGCGGTTTGCGCGTTGCCGCTTCAATCAGGCCACGCTTCAGAGTTTCTGCATCGACAACGCGGAAATCTTCGCCCTCCAGCGCAACGCGCAGAAAACGGCGGATCTCTTTTTCATCTTCAACAATCAAAATGGTGGTCACAATACCTCGGCAGTCGGTCAACTTTCATAGTGGCATTACGCTTACCTGGGCTAATTTAGCAAAAAAGGCCGGATGGCGTCTGTGATTATTACCAGCAGGCAGATTGTTAAAAAAAAAGGATCGGGTGGGGTTCGTTAAACGGTTATTCGTTAACGAAAAAGTCACGTTATTTCGGATTTGGCGCGATAAGCGGTTTTTTTAGCAAAAGTGGTCCGATCATCAGATAGACAACCCTTTAATGATGAGTATTTTGTTGAGTTTATACATAGCCACTGCTGTTATCAGTTCGCGAGGATGCATGGGGCTTTATCATCATTATTCATTTGGGTGCATTTTCCTAAGCCTGGTGCATATTGTCGGTATTACCGCTTTCCCACTCATGCTGTTGGGTTCTGACCGTGCTGGTTTTTACAGCTTTCTGCGCTCTGTCTGGGTCAAAACCAGCGATCGGCTCGTGTGGTTGGCGCAGGTCAGAGACGCCGGCTGCAGCCAGGACTAAATCAAATCCTGTCATCAGGCTGACTTCATCCCCGGTGAAAGCGGATCATCCTGCCCGGTGGCGGGATTTTTTTTGCCCGCGACCCAGGGTTTTACGCTACACTTAAATGTGTACAGGTTTTTAGAGGTTGTATAACTATGGATAAGAAAATTCCGGTGGGGATCAGTGCCTGTCTGTTGGGCGAGCGCGTGCGCTTCGATGGTGGGCATAAACGCTGCGAATTTGCCGCGCAGCAGCTGGCACCTTTTTTGCGCTATGAACCGATATGCCCGGAGATGGCGATTGGACTGCCAACCCCACGCCCGGCACTGCGGCTGACCGAAGCAGCCCAGGGCGATATTTCGCTCAGTTTCAGCAACGGCAGCGACTTACCCGTCACGGAAAAAATGCAGGCGTTTTCCGAGAAAAAAATCAGCCAGTTGCACCATCTTTGCGGCTATATCGTCTGCGCTAAATCCCCCAGCTGCGGGATGGAAAGGGTGCGCATCTATCAACCGGACAACAATAATAACCGTAAGGCCGGAACCGGGGTATTTACCCGCGAACTGATGGCGCAGATGCCCTGGCTGCCGGTCGAGGAGGATGGCCGCCTCCACGATCCGCTGCTGCGCGAGAACTTTGTCGCACGCGTCTATGCCCTGCACGAATTTAATCAGCTATGGCGCAGTGGGCTGACGCGCGCCAGGCTGATGGCGTTTCACACCCGATATAAACTGTTACTGCTGGCTCATTCCCAGCCTGCCTACCGACAGATAGGCCCTTTTGTCGCCGGGATTGGCCAATGGGCGTCGCTGGAAGCGTTTGCCCGTGAGTACCGGCTGAGGCTGATGGATCTGATGCAGCACCCGTCAACGCGCAGTAACCATACCAATGTGCTGATGCACGTTCAGGGTTATTTCCGCCGCGAACTGACTTCCGCGCAGCGTCAGGAACTGGCAGGAGTGATTGATGACTACCGCCAGGAGCTGTTACCGCTGCTGGCACCGATAACCCTGCTGAAACACTATATGACGCAATTCCCGCACCCGTGGCTGGCCGGGCAGCGCTATTTCGCGCCGTACCCGGAAGTGCTGCGTTTACGTTACGGACACTGATCTCAGGGAGCTTTATGACAACTCATCTGGTCTGGCTGCGCAACGATTTGCGCATTAATGATAACCATGCCCTGTATGCTGCCTGCCGTTCTGAACAGGCGAACGTCATCGCGCTGTTTATTGCCACTCCGGGGCAGTGGCGCACACACCTTATGGCACCGAAGCAGGCAGAATTTATCTGGCAAAGTTTACAGGATGTGCAGCAATCGCTGGCGGCAAGGGGGATAGTGCTGCACGTTGCGCAGTGCGATGACTTTAGCGCCAGCGTCACGCTGTTGCAGGAATTTTGCCGCGAGCATCGCGTCAATCGCCTGTTTTATAACTATCAGTATGAAGTTAACGAGCGGCAGCGTGATGCCGCAGTAGAGCGCACGCTCCAGCATGACAATGTGGTCGTACAAGGCTTTGACGACAGCCTGCTATTGCCGCCCGGCAGCGTACTGACCGGTAATCGTGAGATGTACAAAGTCTTCACGCCGTTCAGTAAAGCCTTCGTTAAACGTTTGCAGCAGGGGCTGCCGGAGTGCCTGCCAGCCCCCGCCGTGCGGCCGGGTGGGGCTGTCGAAGCACGGGCGGGTTCGCTGGTTGCTTTTGATTATCCGCGTGAAGATATCGATGCCGGCCTGTTCCCGAGCGGCGAAAAAGCGGCGATTGCTCGTTTGCGTGAGTTCTGTCAGCAGGCCGTGGCTGATTACCCGGACAAGCGCAATTTACCGGCCTGTGACGGAACCAGCCGCCTGTCGGTTTACCTCGCTACAGGGGTATTATCACCGCGCCAGTGCCTGCATCGCCTGCTGAAACAGCATCCGGGCGCGCTGGAAGACAGCAGGGTCTTTGTCTGGCTTAACGAACTTATCTGGCGCGAATTCTATCGCCATTTGTTGGTGGCATTTCCCGCACTGTGTCGCCATCAGCCTTTTATGCGCTGGACGAAGAGCGTCAAATGGCGCGTTGACTCACAACAGCTCACCGCCTGGCAACAGGGTATAACCGGCTATCCGATTGTCGATGCGGCGATGCGTCAGCTCAACAGCCTGGGCTGGATGCATAACCGTCTGCGCATGATTACCGCCAGTTTTCTGGTGAAAGACCTGTTGATCGACTGGCGTGAAGGCGAGCGCTATTTTATGTCGCAGCTGATCGATGGTGACCTGGCGGCGAATAACGGCGGCTGGCAGTGGGCGGCGTCCACCGGAACCGATGCCGCCCCTTACTTCCGCATTTTCAATCCCACCACTCAGGGAGAGCGGTTCGACAAAGACGGCGAGTTTATCCGCCATTGGTTACCTGAGTTGCGCCACGTTCCGCCGGAATATATCCATCAGCCGCACCAGTGGGCGCGAAAAAACCGGCAAACGCTCGATTATCCGCAGCCGTTAGTGGATCATAAGCTGGCACGCCAGCAAACGCTGGATGCCTTCGAGGCGGCAAAAACACAACGGGACTGATTATGCGCAATACTGAA
The DNA here is from genome assembly GCF_000026985.1 of Erwinia pyrifoliae DSM 12163. Taxonomy (NCBI): domain Bacteria; kingdom Pseudomonadati; phylum Pseudomonadota; class Gammaproteobacteria; order Enterobacterales; family Erwiniaceae; genus Erwinia; species Erwinia pyrifoliae. The sequence goes on along the minus strand of NC_017390.1, from coordinate 2,721,499 downwards.
CTCGAGCAGCGGGTTAACCAGCTGCTTAACAGTGCGGACTTTAGCGACTACGCGCCTAACGGGCTGCAGGTTGAAGGGCGCAGCGAGATAAAAAAAGTGATTACCGGCGTTACCGCCTGTCAGGCACTGCTGGATGAAGCCGTGCGTCTGCAGGCCGATGCGGTGCTGGTTCATCACGGCTATTTCTGGAAAAACGAAGCGCCCGCGATTAAGGGCATGAAGCGTCAGCGTTTGAAAACCCTGCTGGCGAACGATATTAACCTGTTCGGTTGGCATCTGCCGCTGGATGCGCACCCGCAGTTAGGCAATAACGCCATGCTGGCAAAGCTGTTTGGCATTGAGGTAAAGGGCGGGGTACTGCCGCTGGTTCCCTGGGGGGAATTGACGCCGCTGAGCGCCGCCGAACTGACCCGGCGTATTAGCCAGACGCTGGGGCGTGAGCCGCTACACTGTGGCGATAATGCACCGGCGGTGATTAAACGCGTGGCATGGTGCAGCGGCGGTGGCCAGGGCTTTATTGACGCGGCGGCCGCTTTCGGCGTGGATGCGTTTATCACCGGCGAAGTCTCTGAACAGACGATACACAGCGCGCGTGAACAGGGGCTTCACTTCTTCGCTGCCGGGCATCACGCCACCGAGCGAGGCGGCATTAAAGCGCTGGGTGATTGGCTGGCCACGCACCACGGGTTGGACGTCACTTTTATTGATATCGCTAACCCTGCCTGATCCTGCCTTCACCCATATCATCCGCCACCCGTCGGGCCACGGCCTGTCGGGTGGTTGACAGCCCCACAACAATTACGCATAACTACCTGATTAACTTATTCCTGATTGAGGAGACCTCTTTTGCAACGAGCACGCTGTTACCTGCTGGGTGAACGCGCGGTAGTCCTCGAGTTAGAACCTCCGCTATCGCTGGTCAGTCAGCAGCGCATCTGGGGGTTGATGCATTGCCTGAAGGATTGCCGCCAAACCCTCGAAATTGTCCCCGGAATGAACAACATTACCGTTCTGTTACGCGATCCTCAACGGGATGTGCACCAGGCAATTGAGTGGTTACAGCAGCGCTGGGAAGAGAGTGAAGCGCTGGATCTGGCGTCACGCCAGGTTGACATTCCTGTGGTCTATGGCGGTCGGTCAGGCCCGGATCTGGACGCGGTGGCGCATCATAGCGGCATGAGTGCTGCTCAGGTCGTGGCCTGTCACGCATCGGCAGAATACGTGGTGTACTTTATTGGTTTCCAGCCGGGTTTCCCGTATCTCGGCGGACTGGATGAACGGCTGCATACGCCGCGCCGCGCTGAACCGCGCGTGCTGGTGCCTGCAGGTTCAGTAGGTATTGGCGGCAGTCAGACCGGGATTTACCCCGTGGCGGCACCCGGCGGCTGGCAGTTGATTGGTCAGACACCGATCGCGCTGTTCACCCCGCAACAACATCCTCCGGTGCTGCTGCGCCCCGGCGATCGCGTGCGTTTTGTGCCGCAGAAGGAGGGCATATGCTGAACATTATCCGCGCCGGGATCGGCAGCAGTGTCCAGGACGCGGGCCGCCCGGGCTGGCGTCAATATGGCGTCAGCCTGTGTGGCGTACTCGATCATCCGGCCATGCAAACCGCCAATATGCTGGTGGGCAACGCCGCAGACAGTGCGGTACTGGAAATCACGCTGGGCGGCTTTTGCGCCGAGTTTGAGCGTGATGGCTGGATCGCGCTGGCAGGGGCTGGCTGCCACGCCGAACTGGATGGCCAGGCGGTGTGGACCGGCTGGCGCTGTGCGGTGAAAAAGGGGCAGCGGCTAACGCTGGGTTCGCCCCGGCGCGGCATGCGCAGTTATCTGGCGGTCGACGGCGGCTACAGGATCGAGGAAGTGATGGGGTCTGCCAGCACCGATTTGAAAGCCGGGTTTGGTGGATTCGCCGGTCGCCAGTTACAGGATGGTGACCGCATACCGCTCGGCAGGCCCAATCGCCAGTTTCATCAGACTGCTGGCGTGCGCCAGCTGCTGTGGGGCAACCGGGTGCGCGCCATGCCAGGCCCTGAATACCATGAATTCGGCGCAGAGAGCCGGGAAGCATTCTGGCGTACGGCCTGGCGGCTTAATCCACAAAGCAATCGTATGGGATACCGTTTGCAGGGACGTCAACTGCGGCGTGATACCTCGCGCGATTTGCTGTCGCATGGCCTGATACCCGGCGTGGTGCAGGTGCCGCCGGGCGGTCAGCCCATTGTCCTGATGGCGGATGCGCAGACGACCGGTGGATATCCGCGTATTGCCTGCGTGATTGAAGCCGATCTCTGGCATCTGGCGCAGCTGCGTCTCGGCGAATCGGTGCACTTTGTCTGTTGCACGCTGGAGCAGGCATTGCAGGCGCAACGTGAACAGCAGCGCGTTCTGGAACAAATGGCCAGGGGGTTAGCCGATGAAAGTCGATCTTAATGCCGATCTGGGTGAAGGATGTGCGCACGACCGCACGCTGTTGCAGCTGGTTTCGTCCGCCAATATCGCCTGTGGTTTTCACGCCGGTGATGCCCAAACCATGTTGCAATCGGTGCGTTGGGCGCTGGAGTTTAACGTGGCGATAGGCGCGCATCCCGGTTTTGCCGACCGCGAAAACTTTGGCCGCACCCCCCTGCAGCTGCCGCCGGAAACTCTCTACGCGCAGGTGGTTTATCAGGTTGGTGCGCTGAAAGCGCTGGCAGAAGGTGAGGGGGGAAAACTGGCACACGTTAAGCCGCACGGCGCGCTGTATAACCAGGCGGCAAAAGACCCGGTGCTGGCTGAGGCTATCGCTCGTGCGGTAACGGCGATTGACCCGGCGCTGATACTGGTCGGGCTGGCCAACAGTGAGTTAATTTGCGCCGGAAAACGCCACGGGTTAACCACACGCCAGGAAGTGTTTGCCGACCGTGCTTACCAGAACGACGGCTCGCTGGTTGCACGCGGTCAACCTGGTGCGCTGGTCGAAAACGATGAACAGGCCATCAGACAGACGCTGTTGATGATCCAAAAAGGCCAGGTGCAGAGCCTGAGCGGGGACTGGGTAAAGGTGCAGGCGGACAGTATCTGCCTGCATGGCGATAGCGCACACGCAGTCGATTTTGCCCGTCAACTGCGCAAGGTGTTCAGCCTGCAAGGTATCGACGTCAGCAGCAGCTGAACCTGCCTGTTTTCACGCCCGACAGGCGTTGGTTTTTTTTCGACGAAGGAGTCACAATGGACGCTGCCGTTAATCTCTGGCCGCTGATGGGCATTGCCATCATCGTGGTCGGTTTCCTGTTACGTTTTAATCCGGTGATGGTGGTGGTGGTAGCCGGTATCGTCACCGGACTGGCCGCACGCATGCCGGTGGGTGATATTCTGGAGAAGCTCGGCTCCGGCTTCCTTAACACGCGCAATCTGCCGTTTATCCTGCTGCTGCCGCTGGCGATCGTTGGCCTGCTGGAGCGTCATGGTCTTAAAGAGCGGGCGCAGGCGTGGATTGCGCGCATCCGCAGCGCCACCGCCGGGCGATTATTGATCGTCTATCTGCTGGCGCGCGAACTTACGGCGGCGATGGGGTTAACCAGCCTGGGCGGGCATCCGCAAATGGTTCGCCCGCTGTTGGCCCCAATGGCAGAAGGCGCGGCTGGCAATCGCTACGGTGATCTGCCCGATGCGGTGCGCTACCGGCTACGGGCAATGGCCGCAGCGACGGACAATGTCGGCCTGTTCTTCGGTGAAGATATCTTTGTGGCGTTCGGCGCCATCATCTTTATGCATAACTTTATGCAGGAGTCCGCCGGCATTCAAACCGAGCCGTTACAGATTGCCCTGTGGGGCATTCCAACCGCCGTCTGTGCTTTTCTGATCCATGCGGTGCGTCTGCATCGCATGGACAAAAGCCTCGCTACCGAGCTGCATGATCTGAATGTCATCGCCCTGAAACAAAAGAGGAAGCGATAGTATGTTTCAGCAAGCTTATCTTTTCTGGCTGGCCGGCACCGTCCTGCTGGCGGTGGCGCTGCTGTCATGGCGTGACAAAAGCAATCCTCGCCGCGTGACCACCGGATTGTTCTGGGCGCTGTACGGCCTGGTGTTTTTTATTGGCGACTGGGTAACGGCCTTGATGGATGCGCGCACGCTGCATATCAGCGTCGGCATTGGCGTGGTGGTGATGGCGCTGATTGCCGGCTGCGGGGGCGTCAGGCCCGGCAGCTATGCTCAACGTTCTGAGCAGCAGCGGCAACAGAGCGCGGTTCGCCTCGGCAACCGGCTGTTCTTACCGGCGCTGATGATCCCTGTCGTCACCGTGGCTGGCGTGCTGGCGTTTAATCATATTCCCGGCCTGCAACTGACGGTTTTCGGTGAGGGGAGCCATGCGACGCTGGTCACCCTGTTCTCTATGACGCTGGGCTGCCTGCTGGCCTGGCTGGTGGCGCTGAAAATGACCAGAGAAACCCCCACGCAGTCACTTCAGGAGTCCCGCCGCCTGCTGGACTCGATTGGCTGGGCATTTATTCTGCCGCAAATTCTGGCCACGCTGGGGCTGCTGTTTACCAACGCGGGCGTGGGTAGCGCTATTGCCCACTTAACCGGGAGCTACCTTGCGGTAGATAACCGTTTTATCGCCGTGGTGCTGTATGCCGTCGGCATGGCGCTGTTAACCATGATTATGGGCAATGCCTTTGCCGCTTTCCCGATTGTCACCGCCGGCATCGGCATTCCCATTCTGGTGCTGCAGCATCATGGTAACCCGGCGGTGATGGCGGCGATCGGCATGTTCTGCGGCTATTGCGGCTCGCTGATGACGCCGATGGCGGCGAATTTCAACATTGTGCCGGCCAGGCTGCTGGAGCTGCCGGACAGGAATGCGGTGATCAAGGCTCAGATCCCCACCGGTGTGCTACTGTTAACTGCCAATATCTTCCTGTTGTATTTCATGATGTTTTTATGAGGGAACCATGAAAAAGGTACTGATTACCGCCTTCGAGCCGTTCGACGGCGAAAGGCTCAATCCCTCGTGGGAAGCCGTCAGCCAGCTGCATAACCGGCTGATTGGCAATGCTGAGATCGTAGCTAAACAGTTGCCCTGCGTGTTTGGCACCTCGCTGGAGGTGCTGTATGCCACGATTGAAGCGGAAAAGCCGGACCTGGTGATTGCGGTCGGGCAGGCCGGTGGCCGCGCCGATATCAGCATTGAGCGCGTGGCGATTAATATAGACGATGCGCGCATCCCGGATAATGCAGGAGCGCAGCCGGTCGACGAGCCGGTGGTTGCCGGAGGCCCGGCAGCGCTGTTTGCCACCTTGCCCATTAAAGCGCTGGTGGCGGGGATCCGTGAAGCCGGCATCCCCGCATCGGTTTCGCAAACCGCAGGCACCTTCGTCTGTAATCACGTTATGTATGGATTGCTGCACTTGTTGCGGCGGCGCAAAACGCGTGGCGGATTTATCCATATCCCTTATCTGCCTGAACAGGCGGTTAATCATCCCGGCGCGCCCAGCATGTCGCTGGCAACGATCGTTCTGGCGCTGGAGATGGCAGTCAGCATTGCGCTGGCTGTTGAACAGGATATTCGTCTTGAGGGCGGGGCAACGCATTGAGGTAGGAGGAGCGGCAGATGCCGGAAGGTCCTGAAATCCGCCGGGCGGCAGATCGGCTGGAAGCAGCAATAAAAGACAAAGTGCTGACCGATGTCTGGTTTTCTTTCCCGACGTTGCAGTCTTATCAGCAGATGCTGGTCGGCGAGCGAATTATCTCCATTGAAACCCGTGGCAAAGCGCTGCTTACTCATTTTTCAAACGGCCTGACGCTGTACAGCCATAATCAGCTGTACGGCGTCTGGCGAATCATAAACAGTGGGGTCGAGCCGGCACAGAGCAAGCGCGTACTACGGGTGCGGCTGGCTGCTGCTGACAAGACGTTGCTGCTGTACAGCGCCTCGGATATCCAGCTCCTTGATGCACAAGGGCTGGATACCCATCCGTTTCTGCAACGGGCAGGCCCGGACGTGCTGGATAGGGCTTTGACAGCAGAGCAGGTGCGTGAGCGGTTGTTGTCGAAACGTTTTCGCCGCCGTCAGTTCAGCGGGCTGTTGCTGGATCAGGCATTTCTCGCCGGGTTGGGGAACTATCTGCGCATAGAGATACTTTGGCAGGCACAGCTTGCCGCACAGCACAAGGCCGAAACGTTAAGCGATAAGCAGCTGGATGCGCTGGCTGAAGCCCTGCTGTCAGTCCCACGTCTTTCATATCATACCCGTGGCCAGGCGGATGAAAACCACCATCACGGCGCGCTGTTCAGCTTTAAAGTTTTTCACCGGGCGGGGAAAGCGTGCCAGCGTTGCGGTGAGACCATTGTCAAAACCATGCTCTCTTCCCGGCCTTTTTACTGGTGTCCGGGCTGCCAGAAATAACAAAGCCGGGCTGAGTCAATCAGCCCGGCCAGGGTAACCGCTGCCGACAGCTTACTATTTGATGTTGGAGGTAAAGTCGCGCTTATCGTAGCCGGTGTAAAGCTGACGCGGACGGGCAATTTTCACGCCATCGTCATGCATTTCCTTCCAGTGAGCAATCCAGCCAACGGTACGTGCCATGGCGAAAATAACCGTAAACATAGATGAAGGAATTCCCATTGCTTTCAGTATAATGCCTGAATAGAAGTCGACGTTGGGATAGAGTTTGCGCTCAATGAAGTAGGGGTCGTTGAGTGCAATGTGTTCCAGCTCCATCGCCACTTCCAGCAGATCGTCCTTCATTCCCAGCTCATTCAGCACTTCATGACAGGTTTCACGCATCACCGTGGCGCGCGGATCGTAGTTCTTGTACACGCGGTGACCAAAGCCCATCAGACGGAACGAATCGTTTTTATCTTTAGCGCGACGCAGGAATTCAGGGATGTGCTCGACGGTACTGATCTCTTCTAACATGCGCAGGCAGGCTTCGTTTGCTCCACCGTGAGCAGGCCCCCACAGCGAGGCAATCCCCGCCGCGATACAGGCAAACGGGTTAGCACCGGAGGAGCCGGCAGTACGCACGGTAGACGTAGAGGCATTCTGTTCGTGGTCGGCGTGCAGGATCAGAATACGATCCATGGCGCGTTCAAGAACCGGGTTCACCACGTAATCTTCGCAAGGCGTGGAGAACATCATATTGAGGAAGTTACCGGCATATGAAAGGTCGTTGCGCGGATAAACAAACGGCTGACCAATAGAATATTTGTAGCACATCGCCGCCATAGTTGGCATTTTCGACAGCAGTCGGAAAGCGGCAATTTCACGATGTCGCTCAATATTGACGTCCATCGCATCGTGGTAAAATGCGGCCAGCGCCCCGGTAACGCCGCACATCACCGCCATCGGGTGGGAGTCGCGACGGAAGCCACGGAACAGATGGTGAATTTGCTCATGCAGCATGGTGTGACGCGTTACCGTGACGGTAAACTCTTCGAACTGTGCTGCGCTGGGCGCTTCACCATTAAGCAGAATGTAACACACTTCCAGATAGTTAGAGTGCAACGCCAGCTGATCAATAGGGAAACCGCGATGCAGAAGAATGCCTTCATCGCCGTCGATGTAGGTAATTTTAGATTCGCAGGACGCGGTAGAGGTAAAGCCGGGATCGAAGGTGAAGTAGCCTTTGGAGCCGAGACCACGGACATCAATTTCTTCCTGGCCTAACGTGCCTTTAAGCACATCAAGCTCGATAGCAGCTTCACCATCGAGGGTTAGCGTTGCTTTTTTATCAGCCATTTATAATCTCCTTAGCGCCTAATATAGGGATCTTTATCACCGGGAAAGCCACATCTCCCCAGCCTCTTGCCTGACGCGAAAGGTAATCAACTCTGTGGCATCTTATTGTGTGCAGGGTACAGAGTGACGGGCGCATGCCGGGCGGGTTGGCACCATCCTGATGAGTATCATGATCATGACACGATCCGGTCTGAACATGGCTTACATAGTAGCCAATACCAGATAGTTTTGGATAATCTTAATCAATGTTACATAAGTTGTGCGTATGGGAAAGGGTATCCCCTTAACTATTGTGCATCTCAGAATGTTATCCGTAGATTTGTAGCAAAATTGTTTAACTTTTGTCAAATCAGATAATTAAATATGAGGATTTTATCGAAAATGTGATTATTGTCACTGTTCGGCCGAAATTTCGCCGAAGAGTTTGTAGGGGAATTGTAATGAGATTGTGATCCACTTATACTGCGGCCAGGTCTCCGGAAATACCCTGCAACAGGAGCCACCCAGCGTTTCATACGCGCCGTTTGACACTGGACGTTGAAGTTTTAGTGCCTGCCGCGAATGCTTGCCTCAATAACGCTGTCTGACCCCCCTTCAGGACCGGAGGAAGCAAAATAAGAAAGGCTGTGTGGGCAAAACCGTGAAAAAACAAAGACCTGTCAACTTGGATCTCTCCACGATCCGGTTTCCCTTAACCGCAATTGCGTCCATCCTCCATCGCGTTTCCGGCGTCATCACTTTTGTGTCGATTGGAATACTGCTGTGGCTGCTGGGTTTGTCGCTCTCTTCTCCCGAAGGTTTCCTCCAGGCTTCTGCCGTGATGGACAGCTTTATTGTCAAATTCATTATGTGGGGCATTTTAACTGCGCTGGCGTACCATATTGCCGGTGGCATTCGCCATATGATGATGGATTTTGGCCTGCTGGGTGAAACCTTAGAAACAGGCAAACTTTCCGCGCAAATTGCATTCGGTATCACCGTCGCGCTCTCAATTCTGGCTGGAGTCCTCGTATGGTAAGCAACGCTTCTGCACTGGGGCGCAACGGCATTCATGACTGGCTGCTGCTGCGTGCCGCCGCTATGATAATGACCCTTTACGTGTTGTATATCCTCGCTTTTATCGTCATGTCAGGCTCCCTGACCTATGATATCTGGCGTGGTTTTTTTGCCTCATCCTTTACTAAAGTCTTCACCCTTCTGACGCTGTTCTCCATCCTGGTGCACGGCTGGATTGGGATGTGGCAGGTACTGACCGACTATATCAAACCACTGGCGCTACGCATGATGCTGCAGCTGGTCGTCGTGGTAGCACTGTTGGTGTATGCCATTTATGGAACTGTTGTAGTGTGGGGTGCATAATGAAGTTGCCAGTCAGAGAATTTGATGCCGTGGTGATCGGCGCAGGCGGTGCAGGTATGCGCGCCGCATTACAGATTTCCCAATCGGGCCAGACTTGCGCCCTGTTATCGAAAGTTTTTCCAACCCGCTCCCATACGGTATCTGCTCAGGGGGGGATTACTGTAGCGCTGGGTAATACCCACGAAGATAACTGGGAATGGCATATGTATGACACCGTTAAAGGCTCCGATTATATCGGCGACCAGGACGCGATTGAATATATGTGCAAAACCGGCCCGGAAGCGATTCTGGAACTTGAGCACATGGGATTGCCGTTCTCACGTCTGGATGACGGACGCATCTATCAGCGTCCGTTTGGTGGGCAGTCGAAAAACTTCGGCGGAGAGCAGGCCGCACGTACCGCTGCTGCCGCTGACCGTACCGGTCATGCCTTGCTGCATACGCTGTACCAGCAAAACCTGAAAAACAAAACCACCATTTTCTCTGAATGGTATGCGCTGGATCTGGTGAAAAACGTCGACGGAGCGATCGTTGGCTGCACCGCGCTGAACATTGAAGATGGTGAAGTGGTCTATTTCAAAGCGCGTGCAACGGTACTGGCTACCGGCGGTGCAGGGCGCATCTATCAGTCGACCACTAACGCGCATATCAATACTGGCGATGGGGTGGGCATGGCGCTGCGTGCTGGCGTGCCGGTGCAGGATATGGAAATGTGGCAGTTCCACCCCACCGGCATTGCCGGCGCGGGCGTGCTGGTGACGGAAGGTTGTCGTGGTGAAGGCGGTTATCTGCTGAATAAACACGGCGAACGCTTTATGGAACGTTATGCGCCGAATGCGAAAGACCTTGCCGGTCGTGACGTGGTGGCGCGTTCGATTATGATCGAAATTCGCGAAGGCCGTGGCTGTGACGGTCCGTGGGGACCACATGCCAAGTTGAAGCTGGATCATCTCGGCAAAGAGGTGCTTGAATCGCGTCTGCCGGGGATTCTGGAACTTTCTCGTACATTTGCCCACGTTGACCCGGTTAAAGAACCTATTCCGGTCATCCCAACCTGTCACTATATGATGGGCGGCATCCCGACCAAAGTAAGCGGTCAGGCGCTGACGGTGAACGAGCAGGGGGAAGATGTGGTGATCCCAGGCCTGTTTGCCGTGGGCGAAATTGCCTGTGTATCGGTGCATGGTGCTAACCGCTTGGGCGGTAATTCACTGCTCGACCTGGTGGTCTTCGGCCGTGCGGCCGGGTTGCATCTGCAGGAGTCGATCCAGCAACAGGGCGCACTGCTTGATGCGACGGAAGAAGAAATCGAGGCTTCGCTGACGCGTCTGAACCGCTGGAACAACAACATCAACGGCGAAGACCCGGCAGAGCTGCGTAAAGCCCTGCAGGCCTGCATGCAGCATAACTTCTCGGTCTTTCGCGAAGGCGATGCGATGGCAAAAGGTCTGGCTGAACTGAAGGTGCTGCGTGAGCGTCTGAAAAATGCCCGTCTGGATGACCGTTCCAGCGACTTTAATACCCAGCGCGTTGAGTGCCTGGAGCTGGACAACCTGATGGAAACGGCCTACGCCACGGCCGTATCGGCCAACTTCCGCACCGAAAGCCGGGGCGCGCACAGCCGCTTCGACTATCCTGAACGTGACGATGCAAACTGGTTATGTCACAGCCTGTATCTGCCGCAGAGTGAAAGCATGACGCGCCGTGAGGTGAACATGCAGCCGAAACTGCGTGCGGCCTTCCCGCCGAAAGCGCGTACCTACTAGTTTGCGGAGATAACACCATGAGACTCGAATTTTCCATTTATCGTTACAACCCGGATGTCGATGATGCTCCGCGTATGCAGGATTACCAGCTGGAGTCGGAAGACGGTCGTGACATGATGCTGCTGGACGCGCTGATGCGTCTGAAAGAGAAAGACCCGACGTTAGCCTTCCGCCGCTCCTGCCGTGAAGGGGTTTGCGGTTCCGATGGCCTCAATATGAACGGTAAAAATGGGCTGGCCTGTATTACGCCAGTCTCTGCGCTCGGCAACGGCAAACAAAAAATTGTTATCCGTCCGTTACCCGGATTGCCGGTGATCCGCGATTTGGTGGTGGACATGGGTCAATTCTATGCGCAATATGAGAAGATTAAGCCTTACTTGTTGAATAATGGGCAGAAACCGCCAGCAAGAGAACATCTTCAGCAGCCGGAGCAGCGCGAAAAGCTGGATGGTCTGTACGAATGTATTCTTTGCGCCTGCTGTTCCACCTCATGCCCGTCATTCTGGTGGAACCCGGACAAGTTTATCGGTCCGGCTGGCCTGCTGGCAGCTTACCGTTTCCTGATTGACAGCCGTGACACCGAAACCGATGCGCGTCTGGATAATCTGAACGATGCTTTCAGCGTCTTCCGCTGCCACAGTATCATGAACTGTGTAAGCGTATGTCCGAAAGGGCTGAACCCGACTCGCGCCATCGGCCATATTAAGTCGATGTTGCTACAGCGGGGCGCATAACGCCAACATTCCGGGAACCAAAGGTTCCCGGAATTTTTATCAGGCTATCTTTGTAAGAGGTGTTCGCCAGACGGATGTTAGCGGAAACTTTTTACAAAGGTTCCCTTACGGGCCGGTCGCTCGTATCGAAGAACCGTACCACGGTAAGCCGTTAACGCGGCGCGGGACTTGCAAAGGTTCCATTAAACAACCACGGCGAACAAAAAGCACAACTATGCTTAAGGGATCACAATGCAGAACAGCGCGATGAAACCCTGGCTGGACTCCTCCTGGCTGGCCGGCGCGAATCAGTCCTACATAGAGCAGCTCTATGAGGACTTTTTAACCGATCCTGACTCTGTCGATGTGGCCTGGAAGTCTCTTTTCCAGCAGCTTCCTGGTACTGGGGTTAGACCTGAACAAATTCACTCCACCACCCGCGAATACTTCCGCCGCCTGGCGAAAGACGCTTCGCGTTATACCGCTTCCGTCAGCGATCCTGAAACCAATGCCAGGCAGGTTAAGGTACTGCAAATGATCAACGCGTTTCGATTTCGCGGTCATCAGCAGGCTAACCTTGACCCGCTCGGGCTGTGGAAACAGGAATCAGTAGCGGATCTTGATCCGGGCTATCATGGCCTGAGCGATGCGGATTTCGAGGAAAGTTTCAACGTGGGTTCCTTTGCCAGCGGCAAAGAAACGATGAAACTGGCCGACCTGTACGCGGCGCTAAAGCAAACCTACTGCGGCTCTATTGGTGCGGAATATATGCATATCACCAACACCGATGAAAAGCGCTGGATACAACAGCGTCTTGAATCGGTGCTGGGGCAGGTTTCCTACTCTGTGGAAGAGAAAAAAGGTTTCCTCAAGCAGTTAACCGCCGCAGAAGGCCTGGAACGTTACCTCGGCGCGAAATTCCCCGGAGCTAAACGCTTCTCGCTGGAAGGCGGGGATGCGCTGGTGCCGATGCTGAACGAGATGATCCGTCATGCCGGCAAAAGCGGCACGCGTGAAGTGGTGCTGGGAATGGCGCACCGTGGCCGTCTGAACGTGTTGATCAACGTGCTGGGCAAAAAGCCGCAGGACCTGTTCGACGAATTCTCCGGCAAGCATAAAGAACATCTCGGTACCGGTGACGTTAAGTACCATATGGGCTTCTCTTCCGATGTTGAAACCGAAGGCGGTATGGTTCACCTGGCGCTGGCGTTTAACCCTTCGCATCTTGAAATTGTCAGTCCGGTGGTCATGGGGTCGGTGCGCGCCCGCCTCGATCGTCTCGATCAGCCTGGTAGCAACAAAGTGCTGCCGATTACCATTCACGGTGATGCTGCGGTGATTGGGCAGGGAGTGGTGCAGGAAACCCTAAACATGTCCGAGGCACGCGGGTATGAAGTGGGCGGTACGGTGCGTATCGTGATCAACAACCAGATTGGTTTCACCACCTCAAACCCGAAAGATGCCCGCTCGACGCAGTACTGTACCGACATCGGCAAAATGGTGATGGCACCTATTTTCCACGTCAATGCAGACGATCCCGAAGCCGTTGCCTTTGTCACTCGTCTGGCGTTGGATTTCCGTAACACCTTTAAACGCGATGTGTTTATCGATCTGGTTTGCTATCGTCGTCACGGTCATAATGAAGCGGATGAGCCTAGCGCCACGCAGCCGGTGATGTACCAGAAGATCAAAAAGCACCCCACGCCGCGTAAAATCTATGCTGACAAGCTGGAAGCCGCGCAGGTTGCCAGCCTGGAAGATGCCACGGAAATGGTCAACCTGTACCGTGATGCTTTAGATGCTGGCGAGTGCGTGGTGCCGGAATGGCGGCCGATGAGCCTGCACTCCTTCACCTGGTCACCTTATCTGAACCACGACTGGGATGAGAGCTATCCGGAGCGCATCGAACTGAAGCGCCTGCAGGAACTTGCTAAGCGTATCAGTACCGTGCCCGAAGCGGTTGAAATGCAGTCGCGTGTGACCAAAATCTACAACGATCGTGCTGAAATGGCCGCTGGCAACAAGCCCTTCGACTGGGGCGCGGCGGAAAACCTCGCCTATGCCACGCTGGTGGATGAAGGCATTCCGTGCCGTCTCTCCGGTGAGGATATGGGGCGCGGCACCTTTTTCCATCGTCATGCGGTGATCCACAACCAGTCTAATGGTTCGACTTACACCCCGCTGCAGCATGTTCATAACGGTCAGGGCGCCTTTAAAGTATGGGACTCCGTACTGTCTGAAGAAGCGGTACTGGCGTTTGAATATGGCTATGCGACTGCTGAACCCCGTACGCTGACCATCTGGGAAGCCCAATTCGGTGATTTCGCCAACGGCGCTCAGGTGGTCATCGACCAGTTCATCAGCTCCGGCGAGCAGAAGTGGGGCCGCATGTGTGGCCTGGTGATGCTGCTGCCTCACGGCTACGAAGGGCAGGGGCCGGAGCACTCATCCGCACGTCTTGAGCGCTATCTGCAGCTCTGCGCCGAGCAGAATATGCAGGTGTGCGTTCCTTCAACCCCGGCACAGGTTTACCATATGCTGCGCCGCCAGGCGCTGCGCGGCATGCGTCGCCCATTGGTGGTGATGTCACCAAAGTCACTGCTGCGTCATCCGCTGGCGGTCTCTTCTTTGGAAGAGTTGGCTAACGGCGCTTTCCAGCCGGCGATTGGCGAAATCGATGCGCTTGATGCGAAGTCGGTGAAACGCGTGGTGCTCTGCTCCGGTAAGGTTTACTACGACCTGCTGGATAAACGCCGCAAGAATGAGCAAACCGATGTCGCAATTGTGCGCATCGAACAGCTCTATCCGTTCCCGCATAAAGCGGTTCAGGATGTGTTGAAGCAGTACTCCCACGTACATGACTTTGTCTGGTGTCAGGAAGAGCCACTCAACCAAGGGGCATGGTACTGCAGTCAGCATCATTTCCGTGAAATCGTCCCGTTTGGGGCTTCATTACGTTATGCCGGTCGCCCTGCATCTGCATCGCCGGCAGTGGGTTATATGTCCGTTCACCAGCAGCAGCAGCAAGACCTGGTTAATGACGCGCTGAACGTTGAATAATTAAGGAAAGAAAATGAGTAGCGTAGAAATCGTTGTTCCTGACCTGCCTGAATCCGTGGCTGACGCCACCGTAGCCACCTGGCACAAAAAAACCGGCGACAGCGTCAAGCGCGATGAAGTGCTGGTGGAAATCGAAACCGATAAAGTGGTGTTGGAAGTACCGGCTTCTGCCGACGGCGTGCTGGAAGCAATCCTCGAAGATGAAGGTGCCACGGTGATTTCCCGCCAGGCGCTGGGCCGCCTGAAAGAGGGCAACAGCGGCGGTAAAGAGACCTCTGCCAAAGCCGAGGTCAATGAATCGACGCCCGCACAGCGCCAAACGGCTTCACTGGAAGAAGAGAGCAATGATGCTCTCAGCCCGGCCATCCGCCGCCTGATTGCCGAGCACAGCCTCGATCCTGCAGCAATTAAAGGCAGCGGTGTCGGTGGACGCATCACCCGTGAAGACGTGGAAAAACATCTGGCGCAGGCTCCGGCGGCAAAAGCTAAACCTGAAGCGGCAGAAGCCGCTGCGCCAGCGGGTCTGGCGAATCGCAGTGAAAAACGCGTGCCGATGACCCGTCTGCGCAAGCGCGTAGCCGAACGTCTGCTGGAAGCGAAAAACAGCACCGCGATGCTCACCACATTCAATGAAGTGAATATGCAGCCGATTATGGCGCTGCGTAAGCAGTATGGTGAAGCATTCGAAAAACGTCACGGCGTTCGCCTGGGCTTTATGTCCTTCTACATCAAGGCCGTTGTTGAGGCGCTGAAGCGTTATCCGGAAGTGAATGCCTCAATCGACGGTACGGATGTGGTTTATCACAACTACTTTGACGTCAGTATTGCCGTCTCCACGCCACGCGGTCTGGTTACCCCGGTGCTGAAAGATGTTGATGCGCTGACTATGGCTGACATTGAGAAAAAAATCAAAGAGCTGGCGGTGAAAGGGCGTGACGGCAAACTGACCGTTGATGAACTGACCGGTGGCAACTTCACTATCACTAATGGTGGTGTCTTTGGTTCACTGATGTCCACGCCGATTATCAACCCGCCACAGAGCGCTATCCTTGGCATGCATGCGATCAAAGATCGCCCGATGGCGGTCAACGGGCAGGTGGTGATCCAGCCAATGATGTATCTGGCGCTCTCTTACGATCACCGTTTGATCGATGGCCGTGAATCCGTTGGCTATCTGGTGGCGATCAAAGAGCTGCTGGAAGATCCGGCTCGTCTGCTGTTGGACGTCTAAACCCTGGCGTGCGGCATGGAATGATGCCGCACCCATCCCTTTATATGGCTGCTTATGGCAGCCCCGTCTTTTCAGACCTGAATGGATAGAACATCATGAACTTACACGAGTATCAGGCAAAACAGTTGTTTGCACGGTATGGCTTGCCGGCACCAACCGGTTATGCCTGCACAACGCCGCGTGAAGCAGAAGAAGCCGCCTCCAAGATTGGCGCTGGCCCGTGGGTAGTGAAATGTCAGGTTCACGCCGGTGGCCGTGGTAAAGCGGGCGGCGTGAAGGTTGTCAACAGCAAAGAAGATATCCGCGCTTTCGCTGAGAACTGGCTGGGTAAACGTCTGGTGACCTATCAGACTGATGCTGGCGGTCAGCCGGTAAACCAGATTCTGGTTGAAGCTGCTACCGATATCGACAAAGAACTCTATCTGGGCGCAGTGGTTGACCGTGGTACCCGCCGCGTGGTGTTTATGGCTTCCACCGAAGGTGGAGTAGAAATCGAAAAGGTTGCTGAAGAAACCCCGCACCTGATCCATAAAATGGCGCTCGATCCGCTGACCGGCCCACAGCCTTATCAGGGCCGTGAGCTGGCGTTCAAGCTGGGGCTGACCGGTAAGCAGGTTGGCCAGTTCACCAAGATCTTTATGGGCCTGGCGACGCTGTTCCTTGAGCGCGATCTGGCACTGGTTGAGATCAACCCGCTGGTGATCACCAAACAGGGCGATTTAGTCTGCCTGGACGGCAAACTGACCGCCGACGGCAATGCGCTGTTCCGCCAGCCCGACTTGCGCGAGATGCGTGACCCAAGCCAGGAAGACTCGCGTGAAGCACATGCTGCCCAGTGGGAGCTGAACTATGTTGCCCTGGAAGGTAACATTGGCTGTATGGTGAACGGTGCCGGTCTGGCGATGGGCACAATGGACATCGTGAAACTGAGCGGCGGCCAGCCGGCCAACTTCCTCGACGTGGGTGGCGGCGCGACCAAAGAGCGCGTTACCGAAGCCTTTAAAATCATTCTGTCTGACGACGCGGTGAAAGCGGTGTTCGTTAACATCTTCGGCGGTATCGTGCGCTGCGACCTGATCGCAGATGGCATCATCGGCGCTGTGGCGGAAGTGGGCGTTAACGTGCCGGTGGTGGTGCGTCTGGAAGGGAACAATGCAGAGCTGGGTGCCAGAAAACTGGCAGACAGCGGCCTGAATATTATTGCAGCAACCAGCCTGAGTGACGCGGCGCAGCGCGTTGTTGCCGCAGCGGAGGGTAAATAATGTCTATTCTGATCGATAAAAACACCAAGGTAATCTGCCAGGGTTTCACCGGTGGCCAGGGGACTTTCCACTCCGAGCAGGCGTTGGCATATGGTACACAGCTGGTCGGCGGCGTAACCCCGGGTAAAGGGGGTAGCGAGCATCTTGGTCTGCCAGTGTTTAACACCGTGCGCGAAGCGGTAGAAGCGACGGGCGCAACCGCATCGGTCATCTACGTTCCGGCTCCGTTCTGCAAAGACGGCATCCTGGAAGCTATCGACGCAGGCATCAAGCTGATCATTACCATCACCGAAGGCATTCCGACGCTGGATATGCTGACGGTGAAGGTGAAACTGGATGAAGCCGGTGTGCGGATGATTGGTCCAAACTGCCCGGGCGTGATTACTCCTGGTGCCTGTAAGATCGGTATTATGCCTGGTCATATTCACCAGCCGGGCCGCATCGGTATCGTTTCCCGTTCAGGCACGCTAACCTATGAAGCGGTCAAGCAGACCACTGATATCGGTTACGGCCAGTCAACCTGCGTAGGTATTGGCGGCGATCCGATCCCGGGTTCAAACTTCATCGATATCCTTAAACTGTTCCAGGATGACCCGCAAACTGAAGCGATTGTTATGATCGGGGAAATCGGCGGTAGCGCAGAAGAAGAAGCGGCGGCGTTTATCAAAGAGCACGTCACTAAGCCGGTAGTGGGTTATATCGCTGGTGTGACCGCGCCGAAGGGCAAACGTATGGGCCACGCCGGTGCCATTATCGCTGGCGGTAAAGGCACGGCCGACGAAAAGTTCGCCGCGCTGGAAGCGGCCGGTGTGAAAACCGTCCGTAGCCTGGCCGATATCGGTGATGCTGTAAAAGCGGTATTGCCGCAGTAAAACCGTCTGGCATGAGCATCATTCAATAACTGGCCGCCTTCAGCGGCCTTTTTTTGTACAGATCCGGTGCCACCATTTTTCAGCCGGTACTCTTTTAGCCTGATCTTTATCGTTATCATTATCAAACATGATTAAACAAGTATGCTGAAATAAGGCAAGTTGTTAGCATGTAATAATTATTTTCTCTCCACTCTGGCAATCCATTCCCAATGAGTATGCTCTTGCGTATAGTAGCAACGTTGTCCAGACCAACGTTTAGCATGATCGGGATGTAAAGTGAGTTCAACGCTGTTTCGATGGCCGGTGCGCGTCTATTATGAAGATACGGACGCCGGTGGTGTGGTTTTCCACGCCAGCTATGTCGCTTTTTATGAACGGGCACGTACTGAAATGCTGCGTCAGCGCCATTTCAGTCAGCAGGTTCTGCTTGAACAGCAAGTAGGCTTTGTCGTGCGGCGGATTACGGTCGATTACCTGGCTGCGGCTTGTCTCGATGAACTGCTTGAGGTGCAAAGCGAGGTTGTTGCCATGACCAGAGCCACCATGACATTTGCACAACGCATTGTAAATGCAGAAGGCCGTGTGCTTAATGAGGCAGAGGTTCTGATTGCCTGCATCAATCCACATCTAATGAAGCCGATAGCGCTTCCCAAGTCTATTGTCGCGGAGTTCAAGCAGTGACTGACATGAACATTCTTGATTTGTTCCTGAAGGCGAGCCTTCTGGTCAAACTTATTATGTTGATTTTGATCGGGTTTTCTATCGCCTCCTGGGCTGTGATCATTCAACGTACCCGTATCCTGAATGCGGCGGTGCGTGATGCCGACGCCTTCGAAGATAAGTTCTGGTCCGGTATAGAGCTGTCACGTCTTTATCAGGAAAGCCAGTCTCGTCGCGATGAGTTAGGCGGATCGGAGCAAATTTTCTTTGCGGGCTTTAAAGAGTTTGCCCGTCTGCATCGTGCCAATAATCACGCGCCAGAAGCGGTGGTAGAAGGGGCAACGCGTGCGATGCGTATCTCTATGAACCGCGAACTTGAAGCGCTTGAAAACCATATTCCTTTCCTTGGCACCGTGGGTTCCATCAGTCCTTATATTGGCCTGTTTGGTACGGTTTGGGGGATCATGCATGCCTTTATCGCGCTGGGTGCCGTTAAACAGGCTACATTACAAATGGTTGCTCCGGGGATTGCTGAAGCGCTGATTGCTACCGCCATCGGCCTGTTTGCCGCTATTCCTGCGGTTATGGCCTATAACCGACTGACTCTGCGCGTGAATAAGCTGGAACAGAACTACGATAATTTTATGGAAGAGTTCACGGCTATCCTGCATCGCCAGGCGTTTTCCAGCGACGTAAGCAAGTAAGCCGGAGGTTAGCATGGCCAGAAGACGTGGTCGCGGTCGCCGCGACGTTAAGTCCGAGATCAATATTGTTCCGCTGTTGGACGTGCTGCTGGTGCTGCTGCTGATATTTATGGCAACTGCACCGATTATCACCCAGAGCGTGGAGGTCGATCTGCCGGATGCGACAGATTCAAAAACTGTCTCCAGTAATGATAATCCACCGGTGATTGTGGAAGTGGCTGGCGTAGGGCAGTACAGCCTGGTCGTCGATCATGACCGGATGGAGCAGTTGCCGGCAGAACAGGTCGTTGCCGAAGCGCAAAGCCGCCTGACGGCTAACCCTAAGACGGTATTCCTGATTGGCGGAGCTAAAGAGGTTCCTTACGAGGAAATCATCAAGGCGCTGAACTTGCTGCATCAGGCAGGCGTGAAGTCTGTCGGATTGATGACGCAGCCGATTTAATTCATTCGAACCGTTTTTGGGAACCGACAGTGTCGAAGGCAACCGAGCAAAACGATAAGCTAAAACGTGCTATAACCCTATCTGTAATCTTGCATATCATATTGATTGCATTGCTAATATGGAGCTCGTTTGACGAAAATATTGACGCCAGTAGCGGCGGTGGCGGTAGCGATATCGATGCCGTAATGGTTGATCCGGGCGCAGTGGTAGAGCAATACAATCGCCAGCAAAATCAGCCAGGCGACAGCCAGCGTGCCGAGCAGCAGCGCCAGAAGCAGGCTAAACAGCAGGCGGCCGAAGAAGCGCAGAAAGCCGCCGCTGATGCACAAAAGCAGGCGGCCGAAGAAGCGCAGAAAGCCGCCGCTGANGCACAAAAGCAGGCGGCCGAAGCAGCGCAGAAAGCCGCCGCTGAAGCACAAAAGCAGGCGGCCGAAGCAGCGCAGAAAGCCGCCGCTGAAGCACAAAAGCAGGCGGCCGAAGCAGCGCAGAAAGCCGCCGCTGAAGCACAAAAGCAGGCGGCCGAAGCAGCGCAGAAAGCCGCCGCTGAAGCACAAAAGCAGGCGGCCGAAGCAGCGCAGAAAGCCGCCGCTGAAGCACAAAAGCAGGCGGCCGAAGCAGCGCAGAAAGCCGCCGCAGATGCACAAAAGCAGGCGGCCGAAGCAGCGNAGAAAGCCGCCGCTGAAGCACAGAAAAAAGCAGCCGAGAAAGCAAAGCAAGCGGCCGCCGATGCGAAAAAACAGGCGGATGCCCAAGCTAAACAGGCTGCCGCAGAAGCCGCTAAAGCCAAAGCGGCAGCAGCGGCTAAAGCGGCTCAGGAAGCGAAACAGCAGGCCGCTGCCGAGGCCAAAGCGCAAGCTGCTGCCGAAGCGAAAGAGAAAGCGGCCGCAGCGGCCAAAGCAAAAGCTGACGCTGCAGCGAAGGCCGCTGCGGATGCGAAAAAGAAAGCGGCTGCTGAAGCGGCGAAAGAGTCTGGTGACGTCGGCGATCTGCTGGGTGACCTTACTGCCGGTAAAAATGCACCTAAGTCGGGCAAAGCTGGCGGCGCGGCCGCAGGGCAGGGCCAGCAGAAAAAAGCAGGTGCATCAGGGGCTGCCATTGACAGCTATCTGGGGCAGGTAAAAGGCGCGATTCAGAGTAAGTTTTATGATGCCGACACTTTTGCAGGTAAAACTTGTGACGTACGGATCAAGCTGGGGCCGGACGGGCTGCTGATTTCTGCCACTGCGGCAAGTGGGGATGCAGCGCTTTGTCAGGCGGCAATTAATGCGGCACGTATGGCGAAGATACCAAAACCACCGAGCCAGGAAGTATGGCAGGTGATTAAAGAGGCCACTATTGAGTTTAAGCCGTAAGATTTTGCTGAACAGTGCTGTGGCCTGTTGAACTAAGTTAAACAGGCAGTACTCTTAGGGTTGTTGATTCATAGCTAATTATCGTGGGTGCTATACCCGGATAAGGGAGAAATAATGAAGCAGGCATTTCGTGTAGCGCTGAGCGTTTTGATGCTGTTTGTCGCGGTTGCGCATGCAGAAGTACGCATTGAAATTACCCAGGGTGTGAATACCGCTCGTCCCATCGGCGTTGTGCCGTTTAAATGGGATGGTCCCGGTGCTGCACCTGAAGACATTGGCGGCATTGTTGCGGCGGATTTACGTAACAGTGGCAAGTTCAATCCAATCGATCGTGCTCGTTTACCCCAGCAGCCCACTTCTGTTGCGGAAGTGCAGCCTGCTGCCTGGACCGCGCTGGGCATTGATGCGGTAATCGTCGGGCAGGTTCAGCCCGGGGCTGATGGCAGCTATACGGTTTCTTATCAGCTGGTCGATACCTCGGGTAATCCGGGTGCGGTGCTGGCCCAGAACCAGTTCAAAGTGACCAAACAGTGGCTGCGCTATGCGGCGCACACCGCCAGCGACGAAAGCTTTGAAAAGCTGACGGCTATTAAAGGCGCATTCCGTACCCGCATTGCCTATGTGGTGCAGACTAACGGTGGTCAGTTCCCCTACGAGCTGCGCGTTTCTGACTACGATGGCTACAATCAGTTTGTTGTGCATCGTTCACCACAGCCACTGATGTCTCCGGCCTGGTCCCCGGACGGTAGCAAAGTGGCTTATGTGACCTTTGAAAGCGGCAAATCTGCGCTTGTTATTCAGACTTTGGCTAACGGTGCCATCAGGCAGGTTGCTTCCTTCCCGCGTCACAATGGGGCGCCGTCATTCTCGCCTGATGGCAGTAAGCTGGCATTTGCGTTGTCTAAAACCGGTAGCCTCAACCTGTATGTGATGGATGTGGGTTCCGGTCAAATCCGCCAGATTACTGACGGTCGCTATAACAGTACGGAGCCGACCTGGTTCCCGGATAGCCAGAGCCTGGCTTACACTTCCGATCAGGCAGGCAGACCACAAATTTATAAAATCGGTGTTAACGGTGGCACAGCCCAGCGCATTACCTGGGACGGTGCACAAAACCAGGATGCGGACGTTAGCTCTGATGGCAAATCAATGGTGATGATCAGCACCAACAGCGGCGCTCAACACGTCGCCCGACAAGATCTGGTAACCGGAG
Organism: Erwinia pyrifoliae DSM 12163; assembly: GCF_000026985.1. Taxonomy (NCBI): domain Bacteria; kingdom Pseudomonadati; phylum Pseudomonadota; class Gammaproteobacteria; order Enterobacterales; family Erwiniaceae; genus Erwinia; species Erwinia pyrifoliae. The sequence goes on along the minus strand of NC_017390.1, from coordinate 2,699,137 downwards.
CCGTTCAACAATTAACGGACACGTTCCTGGATGAGACGCCAAGTCTCGCACCTAACGGCACAATGGTAATCTACAGCTCTACTCAGGGTATGGGTTCCGTATTGCAGTTGGTTTCGACGGATGGGCGTTTCAAAGCGCGTCTTCCGGCAACTGATGGACAGGTCAAATTTCCTGCCTGGTCGCCGTATCTGTGATGCATGTGTAAATATGTATGGCAAACTATAATAGGAATTAAATAATGCAACTGAACAAAGTGCTGAAAGGCTTAATGCTGGCACTGCCAGTTATCGCAGTAGCGGCATGTAGCTCGCACAAAAACAACAATAATGACCAGACTAATGGAATGGGCCTGGACGGTTCTGCCAACAGCGGCATGAACAGCGGCAATATGTCTTCTGACGAGCAGGCTCGTCTGCAGATGCAGGAGCTGCAAAAAAACAATATCGTTTATTTTGGCCTGGACAAGTATGACATCCAGTCTGATTTTGCTCAGATGCTGGATGCGCACGCTAACTTCCTGCGTAGCAACCCGTCTTACAAAGTGACAGTAGAAGGTCATGCGGATGAGCGTGGAACCCCTGAATACAACATCGCCCTGGGCGAACGTCGTGCATCAGCGGTGAAAATGTACCTGCAGGGCAAAGGCGTTGCTGACGACCAGATCTCTATCGTTTCTTACGGTAAAGAAAAACCTGCAGTCCTGGGCCATGACGAGTCAGCGTATGCGAAAAACCGTCGTGCCGTACTGGTATACTAAGAGAATCATATGATTAGTAGCTTCAGAACTCATCTCCTGAGTCTGTCGTTACTGGTTGGCGTAGCGGCTCCCTGGGCCGCTAATGCCCAGGCATCAATCAGTAGCGTTGGCTCCGGCTCGGTTGAAGACCGTGTCACCACTCTTGAGCGTATTTCGAATGCTCAGGCACAACTCCTCCAGCAACTTCAGCAGCAGCTCTCCGACTCGCAAAACGATATTGACTCATTGCGCGGTCAAATCCAGGAAAACAGTTACCAGTTGAACCAGGCGGTAGAACGCCAGAAAGGAATCTATCAGCAGATTGACAGTTTAAGTCGTGGAGGCTCTAATGCCGCTGCAACAACGTCCGCTAACGCTGATGCCCCAGCACCGGCTGCGGATGGTGGCGCAGTGGATGACAGCGCTGCTGCAGCCTCTGCTCCCATTCAAAGCGGCGACGCCAATACAGACTATAATGCAGCGGTTGCGCTGGTGCTGGAAAAGAAACAGTACGACAATGCCATTTCGGCTTTTCAGGCTTTTGTTAAGCAGTATCCGGATTCAACTTACCAGCCAAATGCTAACTATTGGCTGGGTCAGCTAAATTATAACAAAGGCAAAAAAGACGATGCGGCCTACTATTTCGCCACGGTAGTCAAGAAATTTCCTAAGTCACCGAAGAGTGCTGACGCCCTGCTCAAGGTGGGGGTAATCATGCAGGAAAAAGGTGATAAGGCGAAAGCAAAAGCGGTTTATCAACAGGTGATCAAACTGTATTCCAACAGCGAAGCGGCTAAAACAGCACAGAAGCGATTTGCATCGCTTTGACGGGGGCAGATGGGCTGTCTTTGCCTGAATTCTGTGCTGACCGCATGAAAGCTAAGCAGTTGGGCAGCCTGTTCTGAAATAGTGGTTGCGCTGGGCATTCAAATCAGTAATATATGCCGCCGTTGCCGGGGGATATGTTCAGAGGATCCAGCAGCGCAAAAGTGGGTCGTTAGCTCAGTTGGTAGAGCAGTTGACTTTTAATCAATTGGTCGCAGGTTCGAATCCTGCACGACCCACCAGTTTCAAAGCAGTCAGTGGTGCAAACCGTGCAGGGTTCGNACCTGCAGCAGGTCGAGTCGAGCGANAGCGAGACAACGTTGCCAGCGGCAACGGCCCGGAGGGCGAGGCGAAGCCGAGTCATCCTGCACGACCCACCCTTGCAGATTCACCGAATTTCGGGTCGTTAGCTCAGTTGGTAGAGCAGTTGACTTTTAATCAATTGGTCGCAGGTTCGAATCCTGCACGACCCACCAATTTCAAAGCAGTAAGCGGTGTAAACCGTGCAGGGTTCGNACCTGCAGCAGGTCGAGTCGAGCGANAGCGAGACAACGTTGCCAGCGGCAACGGCCCGGAGGGCGAGGCGAAGCCGAGTCATCCTGCACGACCCACCCTTGCAGATTCACCGAATTTCGGGTCGTTAGCTCAGTTGGTAGAGCAGTTGACTTTTAATCAATTGGTCGCAGGTTCGAATCCTGCACGACCCACCAGTTTCAAAGCAGTAAGCGGTGTAAACCGTGCAGGGTTCGNACCTGCAGCAGGTCGAGTCGAGCGACAGCGAGACAACGTTGCGTCAGCAACGACCCGCAGGGCGAGGCGAAGCCGAGTCATCCTGCACGACCCACCAGTTTCAAAGCAGTAAGCGGTGTAAACCGTGCAGGGTTCGNACCTGCAGCAGGTCGAGTCGAGCGANAGCGAGACAACGTTGCCAGCGGCAACGGCCCGGAGGGCGAGGCGAAGCCGAGTCATCCTGCACGACCCACCAGTTTCAAAGCAGTAAGCGGTGTAAACCGTGCAGGGTTCGAACCTGCAGCAGGTCGNGTCGAGCGAGAGCGAGACAACGTTGCCAGCGGCAACGGCCCGCAGGGCGAGGCGAAGCCGAAGTCATCCTGCACGACCCACCAATGTAGGAAGGCGCCCTAGAGGCGCCTTTTTGCTGTGCGTGGTTCGTGCAGCAACACAACCTCTTTGCTAATCATCCGCCAGCCAGAGATGCATTACCGCGTAATTGAGCCACGGACGCCATGCTAAAGAGCGCGCTGTAGCCTGCTTCGTGCTATCCCGCCGAGCCTATTACGCACCGCCATATATCCCGCCGGGAACGCATCAGCCAACACAGCGTGCGCAGGGTGAGGTAAGGCGCTGTCCATTCACCGATCCAGGAAGTTGCAGCCGCCGACCCATGTATTGCTCAGGCTGGCTGGCCGCATACAGCTGCCATTCATTCCGGGCGCAATTGGCTGCCAATGCCAGGCTTCTTCGGCCAGGTGAGCTAACCACTCCCAGGCTGTCAAGCTCTGCAAAACGGCATTGCGCCACTTTTTCCGCCAGCTGCGAAAGGTATGACAACTGCGCTAACAGTGTAGTTATCTCTTAGCCAGTGGCCATAGCGAAACGGGTAGTCAGTGAAGGAGTAAACGCTACCTGTAACGCATTTTTCTCCAATACCTGAGTCACCCGTATCCACCCCACTGTGCTCCCCAGGACGCACGGTACGGGCAAAACTGTTCTCCACAACTCTTCCACGCAGGCTAACTACTTTTGTTCAACAGGTTTTCCTGCTGTGATCCCTCCGTGCGCAAACGTGAAGGTGACAGGCGATAATGGCTGCTGAAAACGGCGTTGAAGCGGCGCAGGCTGTTAAATCCACAGGCATCAGCAATGTGTGACCGCCAGCTGAGTTTCACTCGGTACTGCAACGCCCGCCGCAATCGCCGTGTTCGCGCCGCTGGCGGTCATCAAACTTATTTGATCCTGACGTCCGTAAACGGCCAGTGACGAACGCCAGAACAGGCATAATCACTACCGAAACACATCTTCAAGGAGAAGCAACATGGCTTTCTGTTATAAAAAGATGCACTCCCCGCTGGGGGAACTCACCCTGGTCGCCAGCCAAAGCAGCCTGGTAGCCGTTATGTGGGCAGATGCCAGGTTGCCGGGCGCACGTTTTCCCTCACTGGGTATGGAACCGCGCCACGCGATCCTGACCGAGGCGGAACGGCAGTTGCAGCAATACTTTACCGGGCGTCTTCAACAGTTCGATCTGCCACTGGAGTTTGTCGGCACTTCGTTTCAAAAACAGGTATGGGCCGCACTGATTGCCATCCCTTATGGCGAAACGCGCAGCTACAGGCAGATTGCGCAGCAAATCGGCCATCCTGCCGCTGTACGTGCAGTGGGAGCAGCAAACGGGCGAAACCCTTTGCCGATCGTTGCCCCATGTCATCGGGTGATCGGCAGCAACGGAAAGCTGACCGGATTTGCCGGTGGGCTGGCAACCAAAGCTTTCTTACTGCGGCTGGAAGATGGACAGCGATGGGGGGAAGAGGTGCTTTAACCATCGTTATCACATGCTGCCGCTACAGTGAGAAAGCTGGCGACAATGACCTGTATTTCGGTTATCTTGTTTAGCATATAAAACAAAAAAGGCGTCGAAAAGCTGAATGATGGGCATTCTACGTTTAATTAGTTAAGTTAAAGAAACGAGAGCTGTTTTATGAGCCAGATGTTCGATGTTGAAACTACCATTTATCCTTTTCCATCCAAACCTGCCCGCTTATCACCGGATGAAAAACAGGCCTACCGCGAAAAGATCAAACGTTTACTAAAAGAGCGTGATGCGGTCCTGGTAGCCCATTATTACACCGACCCGGAAATACAGGCGCTGGCAGAAGAAAGCGGTGGATGCGTGGCCGATTCCTTAGAGATGGCTCGCTTTGGTAGCCAGCATCCCGCCTCCACGCTGCTGGTCGCCGGGGTGCGTTTTATGGGGGAAACCGCCAAAATTCTGAGTCCTGAAAAAACCATTTTGATGCCAACGTTGCAGGCCGAGTGCTCGCTCGACCTCGGATGTCCGGTCGACGAATTCAGTCAGTATTGTGATGCGCACCCCGACCGCAAGGTAGTGGTGTACGCAAATACCTCTGCTGCGGTGAAAGCGCGCGCCGACTGGGTGGTAACGTCGAGCATTGCCGTAGAGCTGATTGAACATCTTGACAGCCTGGGCGAGAAAATTATCTGGGCGCCTGACCGGCATCTTGGGCAATATGTTCAGCGTCAAACCGGTGCAGATATACTGTGCTGGCAGGCGGCCTGCATCGTTCACAATGAGTTTAAAACTCAGGCGCTGCAAAGGATGAAGTTACTTTACCCGCAAGCCGCCGTGCTGGTGCACCCGGAATCCCCTCCGGCGATAGTCGAGCTGGCCGACGCGGTCGGTTCGACTAGTCAGCTTATCTACGCTGCGCAAACGCTGCCGCACCAGCAGATGATTGTGGCGACCGATCGCGGAATTTTCTACAAAATGCAGCAGGCTTGCCCTGACAAGGAGCTGCTGGAGGCTCCCACCGCTGGCGAAGGGGCGACCTGTCGCAGCTGCGCCCACTGTCCGTGGATGGCAATGAACGGTCTTAAAGCGATTGCTGAAGGCCTGGAGCAGGGGGGGCGGCAGCACGAAATTCTGGTTGACGATGCGCTGCGTGAAGGCGCATTGATCCCGCTGAATCGTATGCTAACCTTTGCAGCGAATCTCAAGCTTAAGGTCAAGGGTAACGCCTGACTGTTCTTTTCAGGATAAGGAAGACAATATGGATTTTTTTAGCACGTCGAATATTCTGTTTCACATTCCTCTCGGTGCAGGTGGATACGATTTATCGTGGATTGAGGCGACAGGAACCCTTGCAGGGCTTCTGTGCATCTGGCTGGCCAGCCTTGAGAAGATCGTAAACTACGTATTTGGCCTGATAAACGTCACGCTATTTGCAGCGATCTTTTTTCAGATCCAACTTTATGCCAGCCTGCTGCTACAGCTGTTTTTCTTTGTTGCCAACCTTTACGGATGGTATGCCTGGAGTCGCCAGACCAGCGAACACCAGCGGGCGTTAAATATTCGCTGGGTGCCGGGGCGGCAGCTTCTTGGCTGGGCTGCTGCCATAGCGGTGGCGATTGCCTTGTTGACGTACTACATCGACCCGGTATTTGCTTTACTGACGCAGACAGCGGTCATGCTGATGCAGACGATGGGTCTTGAAGTCATCATGCCGCAGCTTCAGCCTGATGCATTCCCGTTCTGGGACTCCAGTATGATGGTATTGTCGATTGCGGCGATGATTCTAATGACGCGTAAATACGTGGAAAACTGGCTGTTGTGGGTAGTTATTAATGTCATTAGCGTGATTATCTTTGCTCGTCAGGGCGTCTACGCTATGGCGCTGGAGTATACCTTACTGACGTTAATTGCGCTCAACGGTTCCCGGTTATGGGTCAAACGCGCCGCTCAGCGAAAATAGCGTGCATCGTTGCTTTCCCCCGGAGCACGTAGGAGTTGCACCGGGCGGAAAGACTAACCCTTTCGGATGTAGAGGCAGCATTAATGGTGATGAAGATGCTCTTCGCCGCCTGACTGTGCCCAACGGCTGTCGCAATCGTCAGACTCACAGCGCTGATACTCCATTTGCACCGTGGCGTGCTCAATATGATAATGATGATGCAAGTAATCATGAATGCGCAGCAGCAGTGCGTCATGATCGTAAGGTGGGATAATCTGGACATGCAGAGTGATTAGCGGTTTCTCCCCCACCTGCCATAAATGCACATGATGAACATTTCGTACTTCTGATATATCGCGAACCAGCGCACGCTGTAGCTTAGCAATGTCGATATGCTGTGGTGCTCCCTCCAGCAGTTCATGCCCGCTTTCTTTGATCAGCCTCCAGCCGCTTCGTAATACCAGTACCGAGACCAGAATAGAGAGTATCGGGTCTATCGGAGTCCAGCCGGTAAACAAAATCACCAGCGCGGCGACAATAGCCCCGACGGAACCAAGCAGATCGCCCAGAACGTGCAGCGCGGCGGCGCGGACATTAAGGTTTTTCTCGCCACTGCCGTGGTGCAGTAGCCAAAAGGAGAGCAAATTGGCCAGCAGGCCACCGATGGCGATGACCAGCATCATATTGCCCGCTACCGGCTGCGGATGCCAGAAACGTTGTACAGCCTCCCAGACAATCAGCACGGTGATCACCAACAGGGCAATAGCGTTAACAAAGGCTGCCAGCGTGGTCAGACGCAGAAACCCGAACGAATGATGTCCACTGGGCTTGCGGCGTGCAAAGTGTGTTGCCAACAGAGCTATCAGCAGAGCTGCGGCGTCGGTGAGCATATGTCCGGCATCTGCCAGTAGCGCCAGTGAACCTGAAAGCAGGCCGCCAGCGACTTCTGCCAACATAAATACGGCGGTAACAATAAATGCCGCCAGCAAGCGTGAGCGGTTAGCATCCTTCTTCATGTGGTTGTGAGCCATAATTTTTCCGTTAATTGAACAGACTATGCAGCAATCATATCAATAAATTGAAGGCTGGCTCGGTGGCTTGAAAAATTTAAGCGATGGCGAGCCTGAATCGGTTAGCGTCACAAGCACTTAACTTCCTGTGGCGGGGGATAAAACAGCTAAATCCAGAGGGAATCGGGCAAAAAATCTGTTCAACGCGAATATTGACACAAAATAAGGAGAGCCGTGGCTCTCCTTGAATGATCAACGGTACGAATTCGCTTACTGGCTGGTACCGTTAGTTTTGGTATCAGCACCGTTACCAACCTTCGTATTGATGTTGGTGCATTTACCCTCTTTACACTGGGTATTTTTGTGCACGTCATTTGCACTCAGGCCGTGATGCTTTTTCTTATGTTTCAGTGCGCTGCTACCCTCGGTATTGATTTTACTGTTATCGACGTGGTTAGGAGCAAGATTATCTTTTGCACCGGGCGCTATCGCACCGGCGTCTGCAGCCGCATTGGCTGAACCGTTACCGCTTGCTGCCATCACTGCTCCACTACCCAGGGTCATTGCTGCTGTCAGCAATACCATTGCAAATTTATTCATCATTATGCTCCGTTAAGTATTGAATACTGCCTGACAAACTCGATCATTGAGTTAACGCAATTTAAACGTGCAGAAAGAAACATGCTGCAAGATCGAATCTTAAAAATTGTTAATACGGTTAATACAGCTGTTAGCACTGAAAGTGTAGACAGCATCGAAGAGAAATCAAATTTGCCAGCCATATTAATGCTTAAAGCTGATTTACAGGGCAGAAGAGGCGCGATAAATTGAGGGTGATGCGCCCGGTGTGCAGTAAGGCAATGAAATAACCTGGATATATTATGAATTATCAGAACGATGACTTAAGAATCAAAGAGATAAAGGAGCTTTTGCCTCCTGTGGCATTATTCGAAAAATTCCCTGCCACGGACAAGGCGGCTGCAACGGTCTCCTCAGCCCGTCGATCGATTCATCAGATCCTTCAAAAACAAGATGATCGGCTGCTGGTGGTGATCGGCCCGTGCTCCATCCACGATACCGTTGCGGCCAAAGAGTACGCCATCCGGCTGTTGGCCCTCCGGGAAGAGCTAAATGATTCACTGGAAATCGTGATGCGTGTCTATTTCGAGAAACCGCGCACGACAGTGGGCTGGAAGGGATTAATTAACGATCCCTTTATGGATGGCAGCTTCCGTATCAATGACGGTCTGCGCATCGCTCGCCAGCTATTGGTAGAGATCAATGACATCGGTTTACCGACTGCCGGAGAGTTTCTGGATATGATTACTCCGCAGTACGTTGCCGACCTGATGAGTTGGGGCGCTATTGGTGCGCGTACCACCGAGTCTCAGGTGCACCGCGAGCTATCTTCCGGGCTGTCCTGTCCCGTGGGTTTCAAAAACGGCACGGATGGCACCATTAAGGTTGCAATCGACGCTATCGGTGCGGCGAGCGCGCCACACTGCTTCCTTTCGGTGACAAAGTACGGCCATTCTGCCATCGTTGAAACCAGTGGCAACACTGACTGCCACATTATTTTGCGCGGTGGTAAAGAACCAAACTACAGTGCACATCATGTTAGTGAAGTCAAAACCGGGCTCGAAAAAGCGGGACTTCCGGCTCAAATGATGATCGACTTCAGCCATGCGAACAGCAGCAAGCAGTTTAAAAGGCAGATGATAGTCGCTGAAGATGTTGCGCTACAGATTGCGAAGGGTGAAAAAGCCATTATTGGCGTGATGATTGAAAGCCACCTTGTGGAAGGTAATCAGAACACGGATAACGGAGAATCGCTGGTATACGGCAAGAGCGTAACGGATGGCTGCATAGGTTGGGAAGATACCGAAACCGTGCTGCGTCAGCTGGCGCAGGCGGTGGAAACTCGGCGTAAATAGCACGCTGTAGTGACTTACAGCACTCAGCACGCTAATCATTTAAGTGCAGGAGTGCTGTTTCACGTCAAGGGGACTGGCGCTTCAGAATGTAAAGCATGGATGCCTTTGACGCCGTGGTCAGGCTGCCACAGCAACACATGTTATCGCCAGTTTGAGTTCACTGTAAGTTTTAGCTTCACGGTAAGTTCAAAAGAAACGCCAGAAAAAGTCAATTCCGCATTCCGTAAACATATTTTCTACGATTTATCCTTCAAGTTGATCTTTTGTTGAAGCTCAACTGGCCAAAAAACGCCATAATCCAAGATATCATCTAATATTCTTTTAACATTCCTTTTCACTTCATTGGTAACTAAAAAACTATCCTGCAGTCAGATTTAAACAGTTATGACTGAATCGTAACTTTAGCCACTTTTTTATTGAAAGAGCATTTAAGAGAAGTGGTGAAGTGCGTCGTAGCCTGCTGTATTAAACAGGAGGGGGACAAAGTCGTCAGTATATTCAACTAACAAGAAGTTGATGTAGATTCATGCTTCATAAAACATGCCGCTTCATACATGATTCTTATTACTTATCCTGTAATTGGGATAAATAGCGAGAAATATTATTATGCTGAGCGATATAAAACGCGTGCTCAATTGATTGACATTTACGATGTGCAGCCTGTAGTAAGAAAACTAAGATGACAGTTTGAAATAAGTTACAACCACTTTATTGGAGTGCAATCATGGATAGTAATGATAACGGCATTGATAATGTCATTTTAAGCACGCAACAAGATAATTTCATAAGCGCATGCATGTCTGGTGTAGATCCCCGGACGGGTTTTTTTAATCATGCGACGACTATATTTGATTATTCGTCAGTCATTTCTGATGCCAAATTTTCTTTTGTGCTGAATTATAATTCCAAGGCGCTTGATTATAACCAAGGTTATGGCTATGGATTTACAGATAACCTGTCTCGCTATGATGCGGAAAAGAAAACACTGATGCTTTCATCAGGACAGGTTTACACTATTTCCAATGATAAGGCCGATGACGCAAGAGATTTAGTCAGTTTCGATTTTGAAAACTTCACATTTACCAAATATAAAGTAGGAGACGTTCTTGGAGAAGCACCCCGAATTAACTATTACATAAAATATATCGATGGTGTTATTGAAAGAATGCAAAACTTAGATTTAAGGGGGCAGAAACAAAAAATATACGTGCCGGTCGTTATATACTTTGGCATTATTAGTGAAATACATTTGCAATGGGATTATATTGAAGGCATTCCATTTTTACAGTCAGTGAAAGAACAAAAGTCTGGCACCTATACCAGTGGGTATCTTTTGTCATTCATGGCGACTAATGAAAATGAAAGAACCATACGACTATTTGAAAATGAGCCTTATGAGTATAAGGTGACCCTGCATATAAATGAAAAAAAACTTCTGGTAAAAATAAAAAATTATGGGCTAGACGCCAGTGGTCATTATAACTGGGAGTTTAAATACACAAATAAAGCAGGCAAAGGCAGGCTTTTGAATGAAATAGGATATCCATGCGGCAGGAATGATAAAATTGAATATATCAGAGCAAGGAACAGCCCCAATATAATACCTCTAAACAGTTTTAAATTATTTGTGGTAAGAAGGTACTATATAACACCTCAGTTTGCTGCAGATATGAAGAAAATTATTACGCAGTATAATTTTAAAAAGTTCGACGAGAGCGAACGATATTCCTCTGCTGAAGAGTATATGGATGTAAGATTTAGAGTAATAAAAAGAATTACCAGAAATTACAACAAATTTCATTTGTTAGTCAGTGAAATGAAAGAAGTAGGAGTGACTGCGACAAATGTTATATACACTTACGCAAATTGTGATGAAAAAAAGGAATTATTACAGCAAGACATTAACTATCAATGCATCACAAAGACCGAAACGACGTTTACCGATTTGAGTATCGCTAAGAACAATACGAGACAAGATGCGGTTGAAATGTCCTATGATGAGAGAGGTAATCTAATCAGGCAGGTAAATAATAATATTTCGATAATATTTTTTTCTTATGCCATAAAAGTACATCAAGGTGGAATTTTAGTTGATATTCCTAATGGAATGAGATTGCTTGAGTCAATTGAGATAATGTATCTCAAAAGTGAAGGTAACAATATCGTTAAAGAATATGAATACGAGTTGATTGCTAAACCTGCCGTAATGATTTCGAACCCCGAAGAACCTAAAACTTACAAGTTGGTGCTGATTAATGAAAACACACTCATTAATAATATTTCAATAAAGTCCACCTCACTAAAATACTTCGAAAGTATTCATGACAGAGAAAACTTAGGGAAATTAAAGTCTTCAACTATTAAGTATTTTGACAGAATAAAAGTCAAAGAGTTTATATGGTCTGGCGGAATTTACTATGATGATTTCACACTATATACGAAAACAAAAATAAATGAAATTGAAATTGAAGAGGTTGTGATATGGAATTCCGTAACGGGCCTTTTGTGCAGCATCACTGATAGCCTGGGGAGGAAATTAGAGTATAAGAGGGATAAGATAGGGCGAATTCTTGGCGCAATAATGACTTCGAATATCAATGATGATGCGAGGTCAAAAAAGTTTCAATATTCCTATGAATATAGTATTGAAAATATTTCAGGGGTCTTATATTACCAAAAAAAAACGATAGATTTGAATCATAACAATATTTATGAAAGATATGATGGTCTTGGCAGGCTACAATGTGTAGCAATGAAAAAAAAACACGATGATGAAGAAAAAATACTCCACGCTTACAAGTATGACTACCTTTCAAGAATCGATTACGAAGAGCATTTGACTTATAAAGGAAATAAAAGCATTAGTCTGATAAGTATCTATTCTTATGATGATTGGGGATATATTAAAACCTTAAGACATAATGATGGTGTTGAAGAGAATATCGTTACGGATTTGATAAACCGAACCAAATCGCATTGGTTGGCATTTGGCGAAGAAGTTATAAATGAAACGACCGTTACATTTGATATCAACAATCAGCCCGTGAGCTTTAAAAGATATTTTTCTGAAGGAATAATATTGCAAACAATTTTCGAAAGAGATTTTTGCGGAAGGTTAGTTAAGTATCATGATGAATTAGGAAGTATAACCCAATATGAGTATGATTTGTTTGACAGGGTCGAGAAAATCGTATTTCCCGACAATTCTTTCATCAATAAAAAATATAACAAATATTCAGAGCAGCAGCTGGTGGAGAAAATCACATTTACATCCGCTGATGGTAAGAAATATGATATAGGTGTTCAAGATTTTGACGAATTAGAACGAATAGTTGAAAGAGAATCTTATGGGGTAACAACAAAGTATGTTTATACTCAGCATGAGCCGCTTCCGATAGAAATTATTTTTTCTGACGGCACAAGTAATCTCTATGAAAATGACTATGGTTTGAATGATAGTATTTTATCCGTGACTGATAATAAAAGGGAATTTCTAAAAAAATTCAAATACTCAGACGTCGATGGTTCACTCATCGAGTCAAAGTTTTTTACTCCACACGATACCTACATAGAAAAAATTGAAGAGGACACCATAAACAGCATCATAAATATTAACACTAAGTTTATTCATGATGGAAATATTATCGAACTGATGTATCAGCAAGAAGATTATTATAATAATGAAGGGATATATAAAATCACGGATGAAACGAACACTGTATTTGTATATTCTCGTGACCTGTATGGAAGAATAATTGAGATCTCGTCAGACAAAGAGAAAACAGAGATTAAGTATGATGTATTCAGCAGGATTAATATCATTAAGGCATCTGACCTGGAGGGAAAGTCCGTTATTCAATTTTCCTACGATGAATTCAGCAGAGAGATTGGTCGAAAAGTGAAGGTTTATTTCGAAAGCGATCCTTCTATCAGCGAGCCAAATATTGCTATTACAGTCACTACTGAATACAACAAAAATAATTTGATAAAATCACGTTCGATCGAACAATACGCTGAAGATAATAAAATAGACATTAGAAAAGAGACTTTCAACTACGATATTATGAATCGAATCATATTTTATAAATGTAGTGGCATCATACCGACCACAGATAAAAATAGCAAAGCTATAAAAACGGTGGGATATTCCTACGATGGCGTGGGTAACATATTAATTACTGATACTGTTTATTTAGACGGCAGCAGAACTCGTGTATCATTCATCTATGATGAGAAGAAGCCTTTTTTATTGAGCTGGATGCAAAATGAAAGCACCCTTGATATAACACAGAATGAGTTTAACAGTCTCGGTTTTCTCATTAATAAAACGCACACGGAAAGAATTAATGCTGATTTTTCTAAGAAATATGATGTTAGCTATAGATATAATAACCTGTTGTGTTTGTCATCTATCACGAAAACTATCTCAGGTACTCATTTCTCCAATGAAAGCCAGAATATAGTATACCGTTATGGCTCTACGGGAAAACTGTTCTTCAGAAAGTCAGTGAAGGATAAGGTTAAGAAACAGGAAATAGTGACTCACCGGGGATATAATGATGAAATAACCAACTTTATTGGTTTTAAAGATAAATCGATGATGACGCTAATCCACTCTGCATATGGGGCGGCTAAAATGATACTCAAAAATACCGATGAGCCGAGTATCGAATATAAAATTATTACTAACAATTCGAATACTCCGATTTTTGTGGCAAAATATTGGGGCGGTGAGTATGTGAGCAGCGAATACACCACAATAGGAATCTACGGAACTTCAGGGAAAAAAAGTATGCAACCTGCCTTAAATGGTTGCTTTTATGATGAAGAGTCCGGTGGATATATTATGGGGGTAAGGATATACGACCCTGAGAGTATGAGGTTTACCACGCCAGATAGTTTATCACCTTTCAATGGAGGCAATATAAACCCTTATATCTATTGCAATAATAATCCTGTAAATAATAATGATAACACGGGTTACCTTACCAGGGAGACGTGGAAGAATATAATATATACTGGGGCAGTACTATCTATAGGTACTGGTATATTAACATTCGGCTGTTCAATTGCGATGTCATCGGTGTTAATAAGCGTTATTTCAGCAATACAGATTACAGGAGGTGCGTTGAGCCTGGCAACGCTAAAAAGTATTAATGATGATTCAGAATTGGCTGCATATGGCATGTCAACGCTATTCGATTTTGGCCTGTCATTTTTTAATATTGCAAAATTGTCCAGGCTCCCCTTATCAAAGAATTTGAGCAGGTTTTTAGATTTCAACAGAAGTTTAAATGATCTTAGAACATTGCCCGTGAACAAAAACAGAAAAAAAATATCCGGGGTAAACTACCTCGGCAGAGGAGTGAGTATATTTAACGATACCTACAAACAAAAACCGAGGTTAAATATTTACTCACATGGAAAAAAGGCTGCCCTGGTTGAAACACGAATGGATGATTCAGGTAAGCTTATCGAAACGTCTAAACTCAGTTCACGAGGGCTGGATAATTTGTTGCGCACTAGCGGAGGGATTAAATATGACGATTATGCCTCTATAAGAATCTTAGCCTGCCATTCAGGTGACCACAGTTATTATAAATCAGCGATTGGGTATGATATGCATAAAATAACAGGTCTGCCGGTGAAGGCTTTTCATGGGGATGTGACCATTTTTGGCATTCCACCGGAAACGTTACAAAGTTATTTTGAAAGATATTCTACTGACCCTCATTCTCTCTATAATATTCGTAAGAAATTTTCCGCAGAATTCGAACTTATCCATAACGCTAACTATCTACCTACGTATTTTACTTAACCGGTTAATATACTCATTTTGATATGCATGTTCCACATCTGATTTATGAAATAACAGGTGTATATTCTGATTTAACTTTTACAGGTAATAAACGATTACAACAAAGCTATATTAACATAATGATATTATCACGGAGGGTTCATGAAAGAAAAAACGCAGTCGTCCGCGAATTTCAATGTAAATATACAACAGGATAATTTTATCAGTGCCTGTATGACTGGGGTCGACCCAAGGACAGGCGTTTTTAGTAACTCAACCACGCTTTTTGACTACAGCTCATGTTTTTCTGACGCCAGATTTTCTTTTGTACTTAATTATAACTCTAAGAACATGTATTCAAATCAAGGATATGGCTACGGATTTACGGATAATCTATCCCGCTATGATGAAGAAAAAAAACTATTATCTCTTTCATCCGGCCAGATATACAAAATAGCTAACGACCCCATAGAGGGGCAGCCCGAGATAGCCGATTGTAAATACAGCGACTTTACCTTTAAAAAAATATTGCTCAGAAGCCCTGATGGGGCTGTATCGCAAAAAATCTATTACATTATGTATATGAATGGAGTCGTGGAAAAGCTTGAAAATGTAGATATCAACGGTGATGAACAAACTTGTTATGTACCCTCCGTAATTCTTTATGGAGTAGGGGGGGAAATACAAATATTCTGGGATTATAATAATGGTATACCACAACTAAGGACCGTTCGGGAAAATAAAAAAGCCATAAATACTAATACCGAACTGCTATCCTTCGATTATGATGAAAAAGAAAATATAAAAATTCAGGTCTTTGAAGATACAGAATACAGTTACAGTATGTCTTTAATCTTAAATACCAAAACCCTTTTAATACAAATAAAAAACACCGGTTTAGATATTTTTGGCGAACACAGTTGGAAATTCAAATACTCTTATGTAGCAGGTAAAGATAATCTGTTAGAGGAAATAAGATATCCGAGTGGAAGAAAAGATACTATTGAATATAAGCGCAGCGAAAATACGTTTAGTTTAACACTCCCTGAGGACTCTGTATTGTACTGCGTATGGCTGTACCAAATTATTCCTCAGTTTATGTCGGGTATAAAACAAATAGCCACCAGCTATATTTTTAACTGGGCTGGTGATAATGATCACTATTCATCTGTTGAAGGGTTTTTGAATATAAGACGCGAGGTGATAAAGAAAATCATCAGAACTTATAATAAATTTCATTTATTGATTAGCGAACGCATTGAGGCTGGCATGACAGTAAAAAATACCAGCTATACTTATAATGATTGCGATGAAACAAAAACTTTCCAGTATCAATCTCCTAAGTATCAATGTATTAATAAAATCAGGACAACATTCACTGATAACACTGGTGCTAATGTTAAACAGCGTGATGAAGTCGTCAGTATGGAATACGATGAATATGGTAACCTGGTCAAACAAGAAAATGATAATAATTCAATTTTTTTATTTATTTATACAAATTTAATTCGCCGTGGACATCAGGCAGTCGAAACGCCTAATGGCTCTTGGGTAATGAAATCTACCAGCATTGAATATCCCGGAAATATCAAAAGTAATATTCGTAAGGATTACATTTATGAACTATTCACCGAATCTGTTCATGGTTCTGACTCTGATGAAGGTATAGGTAGCTATAAGATAGTCCCGATAGAAGAAAAACTGTTCATAAATTACGTATTAGTTAATACCACTTCGCTAACTTACCATTGGGGATTGAAAGATAACGTCGAGTTCGGTAAATTAAAGTCACACACCCTCCATTGTTTCGACAGGAAAATAATTAAAACCTTTAAATGGGATTATCTGTTCGGCAAATTAGTTTTGCGTACCAGAAATGAGAATGATGATTTATTCAGCTTCGTAACTGTGAAGTTTAATGGGGTAACCGGTCTGGTTCAAAGCAGTTTTGATGGCTTGAGTAAGTGGATAGAATATAAGCGTGATAATTTAGGTAGATTAATTGTTGTCACTCTCACCTCTAACGTTGATGATAAAAATAAGAAGAAAACCTTTCAGTATAGCTATAAATATAACTTCAAGGAGCAATCAGGGGGCTTAAATTATGAGGTGGAGACTAAAGATTTATATGGGAACAAAATTTATGAACGTTATGATGGTTTGGGTAGAATGCAAACTGTTGCAATTTTAAAGAATAACAGTGATAAAGAAAGAATTATTCATTCTTACAAATACAATGAATTGTCTCAACTAGTTCATGAAGATCGCTTTTCATACAAGGGGAATGAAAAGCTAAGTTTAATCAATATTTACTCTTACGACCCATGGGGAAATATTAATAAAGTCAGGCATGACGATGGAGTTGAAGAAAATATTTTATCAGATGTTGTAAATAGAACCGTAACCCACTGGCTGTCCCATGGTAATGATAGCATAAATAAAACGATGACGGAGTTTGATATAAATAATCAGCCTGTCATATTCAAACGATACTCTCTGGATGATCAATACACACAGTTAACATTGGAGCGAGATGCTTCAGGTCGAGTGGTAAATAAAAAGGATGAGTTAGGAAGAATTACCCATTATGGTTATGATCTTCAGGACAGAGTTAATATCATTACTCTCCCGGATCATTCAGTTATCACCAAGTCATACAATAAGTATTCTGAGGAACAACTCATCGAACAACTGACTTTTACGTCTTTCAATGGAAAAGAGTTTGAAATAGGGACGCAAACTTTCGATGCACTGAACAGACTTAAAGAGAGTCAGGCTTATGGCGTGACGACCAAGTACCATTATAATCTTGATCGTCCGCTGCCAGATGAGATCACTTTCGCTGATGGCACCACCATACTTTATGAAAATGATTATGGATTAAAGAACAAAATATTATCAATAACAGATAAAGAAAAAAAATTCCGTAATGAATTTTTGTATTCGTATATCGATGACTCGCTGATTGAAACTAAATATATATCGGCACATGATACCTACATTGAAAAAATAACCGAAGATACAGGAAATAATTCGTTAGTGATAAATACTACATTCACACATGACAATAATTCGATTGATATCACTTACAAGCAAGAAAACTATATCAATAATGATGGCATTAGTAAAATTACGGATGAAAATAATACTGAATATGTCTATACACACGATAAACATGGAAGGCTAACAGAAATCAATAGCGGTAAAATAAAAACTGAAATTCTTTATGATAAATTTAGCAGGATCGGTCATATCACTGAAAGTGATGAACTTGGTAAATCTGCACTCCAGTTGGTCTACGACGAGTTTGGCAGAGAAATTCAGCGGCGTGTTGCTCTGTCTCTTACCTGTGAAAAACCTGTCCCGGATCCATTTCAGAGCCTTAACCTGTTAGTTGAAACCATGTATTACGCTAATAATTTGATTAAATCAAGAGTGATCAAACAGTTAAAAGAAAATGTAGAAATTATCAGGATTGAAAGTTTTATTTACGACGAACTGGACAGAATAAAAAACTACCAATGCAGGGGAGATGTACTGACAACCGATAAAAGTGGAAAGGGAATACGAGCAGTAGCCTATGCTTATGATGAAGTAGGAAATATATGCGAAGCTAATTCTACCTATGACGATAACAGCCATGGTGATATAAAATTCTTTTATGATAAGACTAACCCATTTTTACTGAGGCGTATGTATAATACCAGCACATTGGATTTTACTGATTATGAGTTCAGCAACCTGGGTTATTTGTTAAGAAAAAAACATACGCAAACAGTCGGCGCTCACTCGACTAAGGCTAAAGAGTCTATTTACTACTACGATAGTTCGTTAAATTTATCTACGATTGAAAAAACCAGCTATGAAAACAATGTCGTGCGTGATAGTTATGTTACAGAGTATAAGTTCGGAAACTCAAATAAAGTTCTGTTTAAAAAGATCCTCACAGAAGGAAAAAAAACAGAGGAAATCAGTACATTCCGTGGTAATGATGATGAAATTATTAACATGATTGATCTTAAAAATAAGATGCAATACCAGTCAGTCAATTTTCTTCATGGGGAAGCTAAGCAGATAAACATCCAAAATCAGAATGATTTGGTTAAAAAGAAGATAATCACGAATAATTCAGGCACTCCATTCTTTGTGTTGAACTTCAATAATGGAAAATATCAAGGCAGTGCGGTTCCAACGACTGATATTTATGGCAGTGTTTCGCAAAGCGATCTTCCCGTTGGTATCAATGGATATCTGTATGACGCCCATGCCGACGGATATCTTCTTGGATCCAGGTTGTACGATGCCGAAAATAAGAGGTTTACCACGCCTGATAATTTATCACCTTTTAACGGCGGTAATTTAAACCCTTATATTTACTGTAATAATAACCCGGTTAATAATGATGACAAATCCGGTTATCTCACTAACCAACATTGGAAAATCCCCGTTTATATTGCCGGCTCTTTATCGATTGTTTCTGGCATAGCTACTCTGGGAGGATCTCTGGCAATGTCTTCTGTGATGATGACCGTTTTTTCAATATTTGAAATTGGAGCGGGGATTTTAGGAATAAAATCAATACAGGGGGATGGTAATGAGCATGAGCTTGCTATTGGCGGTGTCTCTTCGTCAATAGGTTTAGGGATTTCCCTTTTGCATGCTTTTGGAAAGTTCAGATATCCGTTATCCAAGAGTCTAAAGAGATTTTTTGATTTTAACAAAAGCCAACAAACTCTGCGTAATCTCTCTTTCGATAAAAAGAAAAAAGAAATTATGGGATTAAAATATTTAGGCTATGGCGTCAGTGTTTTTGATGACACATATAAAAATAAACCCAGATTAAATATCTATTCGCATGGTAAAAAAACATCTTTAATTGAAACGCGACTCGATAACTCAGGCAAGCTACTACAGGTTAATAAGTTAGATTATGAAGGGCTAGATCAGCTCTTAGGTTCGATCGGAGGCATTAACTATGATAATTATGCATCAATCAGAATTATTGCTTGCCACTCAGCTGATTTCGGTTTTCTGACCCCGCCATTAGGTTACGACATGCATCAGATCACAGGCTTGCCGGTGAAAGCTTTTCAAGGAACAGTGACTTCTTTTGGCTACCCACCGGAAATATTACAAAGCAGTTTTGAAAAATTCGCTCATGATCCTCATGCTATGCAAAATATTCTAAAACAGTTTGCATCACGATTTGAAATCGTACACAACGCTAATTATTCCCCCAAGCATTTTTCTTAGGAGCCGGAGGATTGAATATTGGCTGAAGTTAATAGTTGGTTTTTATCGGGGCTTGATCGCTGCCGGTTTGTGAAACGCACCCTGAAAATCTCAAATCTCGTCATTCAGGGTGCGGACTTAACTCTTACTTCGCTTTACCCTGGTTAGCTACGTCAGCTGCCTTAGCGGCGATTTCATCTGCATCGCCCAGGTAGTAGTGTCTGATCGGCTTAAAGTTTTCATCGAACTCATAGACCAGCGGTACGCCAGTCGGGATATTTAATTCGAGGATCTCTTCTTCACTCATATTGTCCAGGTATTTGACCAGCGCGCGCAAGGAGTTACCGTGCGCGGCAATGATCACTTTCTCTCCGCTTTTCATACGCGGCAGAATAGATTCATTCCAGTATGGCAGCACGCGGTCAATGGTCAGCGCCAGGCTTTCGGTCGTCGGCAACTGTTCAGCGGACAACGAAGCATAGCGAGGATCGTGACCGGGGAAACGCTCATCGGCACGATCCAGCTCAGGTGGGGTAACGGCAAAGCCACGACGCCACTGCTTAACCTGCTCGTCACCGTATTTGTTAGCGGTTTCAGCCTTATCCAGTCCTTGCAGCGCACCGTAGTGACGCTCGTTAAGACGCCATGACTTCTCTACCGGCAGCCACACCTGGTCAACTTCATCCAGGATGTTCCACAAGGTATGAATGGCACGTTTCAGCACAGAAGTGTAAGCAAAATCGAAGGTAAAACCTTCTTTCTTCAGCAGCTGACCGGCGGCTTTTGCCTCGGTGCGGCCTTTCTCTGACAGATCAACGTCGTACCAACCGGTGAAACGGTTTTCGTTGTTCCACTGGCTTTCGCCGTGACGTACCAGAACCAGCTTTGTTACAGCCATAGCTTAACTCCTTAATAAATCTCTATTTCAATGTTAAAGGCGAGCGATAAATCGCCGCGACATCACCCGCGACAATTTTAATGTGCAATACCATAGCTGAATTCTGCGCAGCGCGTAAGCCCGTCAGACGCGCTTTGCGTGTTTTTCACGCACTCAGTCAAGTGCCGTCAGCTGATAGCGCGTCACCGACTGATACGATTCACCGGGCTGTAGCCAGCAGTCTGGCTGCGGCCACTCTGGGTGGTTAGGCGAATCGGGCAAGAACTCGCTTTCCAGTGCAATACCCTGAAAAGAATCATAAACACCCCTATCGCGCGCCGGAGTCCCTGCCAGGTGATTGCCGCTGTACAGCTGTAACGCCGGAGCGCTGGTGAACACATCCAGCCGTAATTTGCCGTCAGCAGACCAAAGCGAGGCGGCCGCTTCGCCTGCTGCCGCGTTCAGCAGGAAAGCGTGATCGTAACCCTGCACTGCACGCTGGTCATCATCCTGCATAAAATCCTGTGCCAGGCTTTTTTCCCGGCGAAAATCGAAGCTGGTGCCGTCCACGGCTTTCAACGGTGCGTTGGGAATGCCTTCGCTGTCAACGGGCAGATAGCGATCTGCTTTGATTAAAAGGCGATGCTGGCGCGCATCACCCTGAACGCCATCCAGATTAAAATAGGCATGATTGGTGAGATTAACCGGGCAGGGTCTGTCTACCGAGGCGTGATAGCTTATTGACAGCGCATTATCGTCGTCAAGGCGATAGCACAGCGAAACTGACAGCCTGCCGGGGAAACCCTGATCGCCATCCGTCGATTCGAGCCGATACTCCACTTCGCTATTGCTGTGGCTGACAACCTGCCAGCGGCGCTGGTTGAAGCCATCAGGGCCGCCGTGCAGCTGGTGTTGACCCTGGTTTGCCAGCAGCGGAAGGGGGGTACCCTGATAGTGGAACTGCGCGTAGGCAATGCGGTTGGCATAGCGGCCCACGGTAGCGCCCAGGTAAGCCGACTGTCGTGCATAGTCTGACGGTGAAGCACAGCCCAGCAGCGCTTCACGCACGCTGCCGTCGCCCATCGGCACGCGGGCAGAAAGCCAGGTTGCACCCTGGTCCATAAAGGTGGCGACCATGCCGTTACCATTATGCAAAGTGGTAATCCGGCAGCCAGAACCGTCAGCTGTGGATGACCCGGACGTTAGCATGGGCCAGCTCCTGCTGAAGCGGTACAGACATAGAACGTCTCTTTGATGCCGGATTTCGCCTGGTAATGCCGCTCAACGGCTGCCTTAACGCTGGCGACCCGCTCACGCGGCATCAGGGCAACCACACAGCCGCCAAAGCCGCCGCCGGTCATGCGCACGCCGCCGCTTTCGCCAAGGCTGTTTTTGACCATTTCAACCAGTAAATCCACTGCGGGTACGGTGATCTCGAAGTCATCGCGCATCGAGGCGTGTGATTCGGCCATCAGTACCGCCAGTCGCGCCAGATCGCCGCGCGCCAGCACGTCGGCAGCTTCCAGCGTACGGGCGTTTTCCGTCAGGACGTGGCGAACCCGTTTAGCGACCAGCGGATCCAGCTCATGTTCACGCGCGGCAAATTCCGCCAGCTCAACGTCGCGTAGCGAGGATTGACCAAAGAACTGCGCTCCGGCTTCGCACTGCTGGCGGCGCGTGTTGTACTCACTGCCCACCAGGTTACGCTTGAAGTTAGTGTTGATAATCACCACCGCAATATTGGAAGGCAGCGGCACCGGGCGTGTACTCAGGGTGCGGCAGTCGAGCAGCAAAGCGTGATCCTGCTCGCCCAGCGCTGAAATCATTTGATCCATAATGCCGCAGTTACAGCCGACAAACTGGTTTTCAGCCTGCTGGCCGTTAAGCGCAATGTCCGCGCCGTTCAGCGGCAGCGAGTACAGCTGCCGAAACACGCTACCCACCGCGACTTCAAGCGAGGCTGACGAACTTAATCCGGCCCCCTGCGGCACGTTGCCGCTGATAACCATATCAACTCCGCTAAAGTCAGCCGTACGCTGCTGCAAATATTTCACCACGCCGCGTACATAGTCAGACCACAGCTGCTGCGGATGGCGCTCAATCGGTTCATCCAGCGAGAAGATATCCTGCTGATTATCATAGTCAGCGGCAATCACCCGCACCTGGCGGTCACTGCGCGTGGCGCAGGCGATCACCGTCTGATAATTGATGGCGCACGGCAGCACAAAACCCTCGTTGTAATCGGTATGTTCACCAATCAGGTTGACGCGGCCCGGTGCCTGAATCAGATGGCTTGGCGCATAGCTGAAAGCGTTGTTGAAGATCTGCCGGGTGGTATTTTGTAAGATCATGGTTGCGTTCCCGCCTCACGGAAATGAATATCGCTGACGGCACGTAGCCGTTGTGCTGCCTGCTCTGCGGTTAAATCACGTTGGGTTTCAGCCAGCATTTCATAGCCGACCATAAATTTACGCACTGAGGCCGAGCGCAGTAGCGGCGGATAGAAATGGGCGTGCAGCTGCCAGTGAGCGTTGGCATCGTCATTAAAGGGCGCGCCGTGCCAGCCCATGGAATAAGGGAAAGAGCACTGAAACAGGTTATCATAACGGCTGGTGAGCTTTTTCAATGCCACAGCCAGATCGTCGCGCTGCCCGGCGCTCAGCTCAGTCAGGCGCTTAACGTGCGCTTTTGGCAGCAGCAGCGTTTCAAACGGCCATGCAGCCCACCAGGGCACCACCGCCAGCCAGTGTTCCGTCTCTACCACCTTGCGGCTAACGTCCTGTAATTCGCGCGCAGCGTAATCAACCAGCATCGGCGTACCGTTCTTAGCGTAATAAGCGCGTTGCAGGTTATCTTCGCACTGTGCTTCATTTGGCAAGAAGCTGTTGGCCCAGACCTGCCCGTGCGGATGGGGATTGGAGCAGCCCATCGCCGCGCCTTTATTTTCAAACACCTGTACCCACGGATAATGCTGGCCAAGATCGGCGGTCTGCTGTTGCCAGGTTTTAACCACCTCAATCAGTCCGTCCAGCGTCAGCTCCGGCAGCGTTTTACTGTGATCGGGCGAAAAGCAGATCACCCTGCTGGTGCCGCGCGCGCTTTCGCAGCGCATCAGCAGATCGTCGCTGTGCGGGGCGTCGGGCGTATCGGTCATCAGCGCGGCAAAGTCGTTGGTAAAAACATAGGTGCTGGCGTAATCAGGGTTTTTGTCCCCGGTGATCCGCGTGTTTCCGGGGCAAAGAAAACAGTCCGCATCGTGTGCCGGAAGCTTTTCCTTTGCCGGCGTTTCCTGTGCGCCCTGCCACGGACGTTTCGCCCGGTGCGGTGAAACCAGAATCCACCGATCGGACAGCGGGTTATAGCGGCGATGAGGATGATCGGCCGGGTTGAATGTCTGCATGTTATGTCCTGATATCCGTTTTTACACTTGATGAACGACGGAGGAAAAATAGCATACTTCAGTGGCTGAAAGCGTGACCGATTGTAGGGAAATGGAATCGTTTACACTCGATAATAATCCTTAATACCGTCATGGTGAGTATCATAAAGCAGTATTTCACCTGAAAGGACATGAAAATTGGAAGCGATTACACTTTCAAAAGTCGGCGACTGTGCAAGCAGGGCGAACCGTTGTTTGCCGATGCTACGCCGGAATCAACGCTTATCCTGGCAATAGCGATATGCCTCGCCTTCAGGCACAAAACTCAGTCGATGAGTGATGCAGCGCGGCGCATCTTCCGCATGGTGCGAGACAAAAAGCAGCTGGGTGCGGCCCTCGCCGATCAGCACGTCAACAAAGCGGCGCACCAGCAGGCGGTTTAACGGGTCCAGCCCCTGCAACGGTTCGTCGAGGATCAGCAGCACCGGGTGTTTCACCAGTGCACGGGCGATGAGCACCAGCCGCTGCTGTCCCCAGGAAAGGTCGTGGAACGGCGAGTCCGCCATTGCCGCGCTGATGCCCAGCAGATCCAGCCACTGGCTGGCCAGCCGCCGCTGGCGGTCGGACACCGCCTGGTAAAGCCCAATCGAATCGAAATAGCCAGATATCAACACGTTACGTACGCTGCTACTGACGCGGTAATCAAGGTGCAGGCTGCTACTGACATAGCCAATATGCTGCTTGATATCCCAGATGGTCTCTCCGCTGCCACGGCGGCGGCCGAACAGCGTCAGGTCGTTACTATAGCCTTGCGGATGATCGCCGGTCACCAGACTGAGCAGGGTAGATTTCCCGGCCCCGTTCGGGCCGACAATTTGCCAGTGCTGGCCGCGTTCCACCTGCCAGTTAAGCTGATGCAGGACAGGACGATCGTTGTACGAAACCACGCCATTACACAGGACAATCAGCGGGGCGTCTTCCGCCAGCGCCGGGATAGCGCTGATATCGTCAGCTTCAGGCAGCGTCATGCCAGCCAGCGTTTCACTGTGCGCTAACTGTGCTACCAGAGCTTCGGCAAGGATAGCCTGGCGCTCGCCAGTACGGACAAGGGTACATTCTGCCAGCACGCCCACCCGATCGATAAACGCAGGAATATCATCAAAACGATTCAGCACCAGCGCCAGCGTGATCCCCCTGTGCTGCAGATCGCTGAGAACGGCGGCGAGAGCGGCGCGTGAAGCGATGTCCAGCCCGTCAAAGGGTTCATCGAGGATCAGCAGATCGGGCTGTGCCATCAGCGCCTGGCACAGCAGGGTTTTGCGCGTTTCCCCGGTCGAGAGATATTTAAAGCGGCGCGTCAGCAGGTGCCCGATGCCAAACAGCGCGGCCAGCTGTTGGCAGCGCTCTTCATTCCGGGTTTCTTCCTGAATGACNTCACTGACGAGATAACCCGTATCCTCTTCGTCAANGCTAAGCATATCGGTGTTATTGCGTTGCCACTCATCTTCAACTCTTTTCTGTAACTGCTCCAGTGACATGCGCCACGGGCGCTGAAACTGGCTGACGAGGCTGCCCGCCACGAGTAGCAGTTCGCCGGACAGGGCGCGCGCCAGCGAGGATTTACCGCTGCCATTAGCGCCAACAAAAGCCCAGCTTTCGCCAGACTGAACCATCAGCTCATTGAGATTAANCGTGCGGGTATCACTAAGGCGAAAGATACCCCGCGTGATGTGCAACATAGACATAGTTCATTCCCTTATATGCATCGCAAAGTCATCAGGTGATGCGACCCGCGTTTATAAACGCTCAGACCTGCATTTACCCCAATCTTCAGCCTACAGTAACGGCAAGCAGCGCCGACCTCAAATCCACAATATCTGAAAATAAACCTGCATTTCANTTTTCCGGCTCGCACCGGCTGAACTGAAAAACTGGCGAATAACCTGCTGTAACAGAGCTGCTCGTTGTAAAGGGAAAGATGCGTGTGCCCGAAATTTGACAGTATTCCTCCACTGGCAGGAATAATATGCCTTTCTTTGGGGATAACGACATGTTCTGTCAATATGGAAATATGAATAATGATGAATAATGCTATCGCTGGCTCCAGTCAAGCAAGGGGGGGTACATCCGAAAATGTGAAGACGACTCAAGACAAACTGAACCAAGACAAACCGAACATTTCAAAAAAGATAGTATCCGCTGTCAGTAATTGCTGTCTGTTTCCCCAGCAGGGCACTGGGCGCTTGGGGAAAAGTCCGCTGCAGGAATCAGGAATGTCAGAAAGCTGCAAACGAGCGCCGCTGGGCAAGAAAACGGGGATCGATAAGTTGCTTCGTAGTATTGATACAAAGAATATCGTCGACGGTTTGCCCTGGCCGAGTGTCAATAACGGCAAACCATGCGGTGAGACCATCAAAAATCATGAACTGATGCTCAAAGGGAGCATTCTTGGCCTTGAGGATAGTACGCTCGACTTTTTGGCGTCGCTGGGTGTCAATAACGGCGATCCATGGGATGAGGTCATCAAAAAAAAACGGACGGATAGACAACCGGTCACTCCCAACCTTGAAAAGGCCGTCGAAAATTTGGCCAAGCCGGACGTTAAGAAAGGCGAACTCTGCAGTTCGACGTCGATCCCGACCTCTCTGGAAGATTTAATGAACGAGAATATGGGATTGAATCATGTGAAATTAAATCTCGAAAGTTTTCGTCCTAGAAATTACGAGTTGTTTGACAAAATCATAAAAATGAGACCAGAAACAGAGAATTTTGAAGCAATACTTAGCGAGTATATTAAATATTTTTGCAAGGTCAGATTCGATATCCCGGATAATTTTTACAATGATGCAGATGCCTTTGACATGCTTAATAAGCTGAGTATAAGTTGTGATTACGATACTCGTCAATTAAGGGATGATTCACTAGATGAATGTCGTGATCGTTCTATCTATATTGAGGATAAGCTGGCACCAATAATGGCTAATTTCATGAAAAAATTGATTACGGATGGGCAAACTGTTGATACGAAGGATGAATTTGAGAAATTGTGTGTAGAATATGACTTGCATCTTGACGGTATGGGACGGGACATTATGTATAACCTGGCTTATGAATACGCCATAGAATACAACGAAGTGTGAACTAACCCGGAAACCTGGCAGCGAGAAGTGGGTATTTTTTATTGAAAGTCAAAACGCCTGCTGCTCGCAATGAATATTCATTTTCACTCACGCTAAAAGATAGTGATAATATTGCTCGACCCTGTAAANAATTCTGTGTAACTGCCACCGTATTAAAGGTGATCGCTCAGGCGNTCACCGAACTCGATAATAAAACGGCTCATTGCCAGCCGCCAGTTCTGGATCGGCATATTCCATTTTTTTGACGCCGACTGGATCGCCAGATAAATGACCTTTCTCACCGAGTCATCTGTCGGGAACACCTTTCGCTTTTTGATGGCTGCGCGGATCACGCTGTTCAGTGATTCGATGGCGTTCGTGGTGTAGATAGCCTTACGGATATCGGGCGGATAGCCGAAGAACGTATTAAGATTTTCCCAGTGTGTGCGCCAGCTCTTACTGATTTGCGGGTATTTCTCGTCCCAGATGCCTGCAAACTTATCCAGCGCCATCAGCGCCGCCTCTTCTGTCGGAGCCTGATACACCTTTTTCAGCCCGCCGGTGACGGCTTTGTAGTCCTTCCACGACACGTATTTCAGGCTGTTGCGCACCATATGAATAATACACAGCTGGATATGCGTCTGAGGATAAACGCTGTTTATCGCATCCGGGAAGCCCTTCAGTCCGTCCACACAGGCAATCAGGATGTCCTGAAGGCCCCGNTTTTTAAGCTCTGTCAGCACGCTGAGCCAGAACTTCGCGCCTTCGTTTTCTGCCAGCCACATGCCCAACAGCTCTTTCTGGCCTTCGGTATTAATGCCCAGAGCAAGGAAGACGGCTTTGTTAATCACGCTGCCACCGTGACGAACCTTGACCACAATACAGTCAAGATAAACGATGGGATACAGCGCATCCAGAGGCCGGGTTTGCCACTCTGCGACCTGCTCTTTGACCGCGTCGGTGACTTTGGATATCAGCGTGGGCGACACGTCAGCATCGTACATTTCCCTGAACGTGGCGACGATTTCCCGCGTGGTCATTCCTTTGGCGTACAGAGATAAAATCTGGCTGTCCATCTGCGTGATACGCGTCTGGCTTTTCTTTATCAACTGAGGCTGANAGGTGTTTTCACGGTCACGGGGCGTGCTGAGTTCAATNTCNCCGTCGTCGCACAGCACCGTTTTTGATGAGTAGCCGTTTCGGGTATTCGAGCCTGCTTTGGGAGCATTTTTCTCGTGCCCGGGGTGCTCTGTCAGTTCAGCATTCAGTGCTGTTTCGACGGTTAGTTTCGTCAGCATGCGGGAAAACGCATTGAGNTCGGCTTCGGTTTTAAGGCCTTTAGCCAGTTCAGCCGCAAGGGCCTTGAGTTTCTTTTCGTCCATAATGTGCCTGTCTCCGTTGTTGGAATGAACATATCAAAAACAGGCAGATACACAATTTAAATTACAGGCTCTATTCTGGCAGCTGATTTGCCAGTGCTGGCCGCGTTCCACCTGCCAGCCAGAGTTTCACTATGCGCTAACTGTGCTACCAGGGCTTCATCTTTGCTCTCTTCCTGAATGACTTCACTGACGAGATAACCCGTATCCTCTTCGTCAANGCTAAGCATATCGGTGTTATTGCGTTGCCACTCGTCTTCCACCCGCTGTTGTAACTGCTCCAGGGAGAGACGCCACGGGCGCAGGAACCGGTTGACGAGGCTGCCTTTCATGGGTGCCAGTTCGCCAGACAGGGCGCGCGGCAGCGAGGATTTACCGCTGCCATTAGCGCCAACAAAAGCCCAGCTTTCGCCAGACTGAACCATCAGCTCATTGAGATTAANCGTGCGGGTATCACTAAGGCGAAAGATACCCCGCGTGATGTGCAACATAGACATAGTTCATTCCCTTATATGCATCGCAAAGTCATCAGGTGATGCGATCCGCGTTTAAAAATGTTCAGAACCGCATTTACCCCGATCTTCAGCCTACAGTAACGGCAAGCAGCGCTGGCCTCAAACCCACAATATCTGAAAATAAACCTGCATTTCANTTTTCCGGCTCGCACCGGCTGAACTGAAAAACTGGCGAATAACCTGCTGTAACAGAGCTGCTCGTTGTAAAGGGAAAGATGCGTGTGCCCGAAATTTGACAGTATTCCTCCACTGGCAGGAATAATATGCCTTTCTTTGGGGATAACGACATGTTCTGTAAATAAGGAAATATGAAAAATGATGAATAATGCTATCGCTGGCTCCAGTCAAGCCAGTCAAGCAGGGGAGGTTACATTCGAAAATGTGCAGGCGACTCCATACCAATCGAACATTTTAAATAATATAGCATCCGCTATGAGTGAATACGGTCTGTGTCCCTTGCAGGATAATGCCCAAGAACGTGTCCGGAACGGCAAGACGAATTCCAGTACCAGTTGCGACCATAAGATTCAGGGCACAAGTGGTGTGGAGGGGGAGGCTGCTCTGAACGACAACCTCTCTAAGAAAATAGAGTTTGTCTTAAATGACTCGGCTGAAGTTCAGCAGCGGCAGCAGCGGATCATTGATAATTTGGAGTATGTTTTAAGGAAGAGCTAAGACAGTTGCGGGGGAGCCAGAGAAGGTGAAATCGCGCACCCCGATGGCAGCCTCGCATCTCAGGTGGATCTCATCGAGAGGAAGGCCATGCAACGTGTCTGTAAGGGCGAAGACTGGCGTGGTGTGGCCAGGGAATGCAAAATCACGCACCCACTAGCTCTTGACATACTTCAGCGTGAGGCCAGCAAGCGTGTGGCCACCAGGTAAGACGGAAGCATGGATTTCTGAGCCATTTTCTCTCGTCTATAGATAGCAGACTTTGATCAGGTTGCATCCGTAAGTGCGAAGCCGACGCCACACCAGTAGGGCATTCTGCCAGGGGCAGAACCCGTTGCCGGTACAGACTGGTCGTCCATACTGCGCCCCAGGCAAAGACCGTAGGGAGCCGGAATGTCAAAACCGGGGGCTAACCGTTCGATCTGATTTGTACCGTGCGCGGTATCAATAAGCTGTCTTTTAGGCTGGCGCGCAGTATTGTGCCGTCAGCTGGCAGAAATGGGAGGGAAGTCATGTGGCGGCGGGTTTACCTGTTTGCTCCTTCTCATTTAACGGATTCACAGCAGCGTGGCGATAATAACGCGATCGGCATTAAAACATGCGGTAACGGCGGTTCCCGCCTGGAGATCCTGCCGGGCAATAAGCTGATTCTCCACCGTGGCGCACAGCGTTGTGCCACCCCCTACGGCGATCAGCACTTCACTGTGCGTTTCTCCCGGTTCAATCTGGCTGATGGTTCCGGCCAGCTGATTATCCGCCTTTTCAGCGCCGCATGTGACGTTAATCCACGGTGCTTTGATCAGCACCAGCACCTCTTTGCCTGGCTCCAGCAGCAGCCGGTCGGCGCTCTGTTCGGTCAGCGCAACCTGAATGTGGGTAACGCCATCGTTCAGCAGTACGGTGACCTGCTGCTGCACCGGCTGAAAATCGCGGGCGATGACGGTGCCGGACAGCTGGTTGCGTGCGCTGGTTTGTAAAGAAAATCGGGCAATCGCAGCGAGCAGGCTGCCGGGTTGGGCATCATTCTGCAAAACGTCAAAGGCTCTTTGCTGGATTTGCTCAAGCAGCGCATACAGCTGCATCAGGCGCTCGCCAAAGGGGGTGACGACGGCACCGCCGCCGCCTCTGCCGCCGGTAGCGCGTTCTACCAGCGTGCTACCGGCCAGCTGATTCATCTCACTGACGGCATCCCAGGCGCTTTTATAGCTGATGCCCGCCAGTCTGGCACCTTGACTGATGGAGCCGCTCTTTTGCACCTGGCGCAGCAGTTCGATGCGGCGCGGGTCGGCAAACAGCCGCTGCTGTACTTTCAGGATCAGGGCAATTTCAGCCTGCATAAGCGCTCCGGAAGCGAAAGGGAAACGTTGATTGTAACAGCTGGCGGCGGTGCGGCGCGGCGAAATAATTGCGTGAGAAGGCACAAAAGGGCAGTGCGTTGTGCGACTCTGGCGTTACAATTAAGTTTTTATTCATCAAGATGAGGTTTCCATGCTGGAATTACTGAAAGGCCTTGCGGTAGCCGTTTTGATGGTGCCGGTTGTGATGGCGATTATTCTTGGTCTGATTTGGGGACTGGGCGAAGTATTCAACGTTATTTCCAAATTGGGTCATCGTGACGGCTCGTCGGCAAATAAAAGCCATTCTGCCCGCTAAATCTCGCACGCTGTTCTCAACGCCCGGTCATGCCGGGCGTTCTCTTTGCTGCCGCCGTTAACCTTTTTCTTTCCGCTGCCGATATTATTGGTAACGACTCTCCGATACATCGTTATATCATTAGATATACAACGAACCTCACTGGAGAATGACCATGTCTGTAAAATGGAACCACTGGCTGGTTGCTGGCTGCATCGGTCTGAGTATGGCCGGTCATGCGCTGGCGTCAGAAAATGTGACGGTGTTCGCCGCTGCCTCTCTGACCAACGCCTTGCAGGATATCGCCAGTCAGTATGAAAAGGGAAAAGCGGTGAAGATTGTCTCTTCGTTTGCCTCCTCTTCAACGCTGGCACGCCAGATAGAGCAGGGCGCTCCGGCGGATATCTTTATCTCTGCCGACCAGCAGTGGATGGACTATGCTGCCGCTAAGAACGCTATCGACAACAGCAGCCGCGTCACTTTGTTGGGTAACGATCTGGTGCTGATAGCGCCGACGACGGCTCATCCGCAGCCGGTCAGTATCAGTCAAAGCACCGACTGGAACAGCCTGCTGAAAGGTCAGCGCCTGGCGGTCGGCGATCCCGATCATGTTCCGGCGGGCATTTATGCCAAACAAGCGCTGGAAAACCTCGGCGCATGGCAGCAGCTCTCGCCGCTGATGGCACGCAGTAACAGCGTGCGGGCCGCGCTGGCGCTGGTAGAACGTGATGAAACCCCGTACGGCATCGTATATGGTTCCGATGCGGTGGCGAGTAAAAAGGTCAAGGTGGTTGGCGTATTCCCGCCGGACAGCCACAAACCGGTGGAGTACCCGCTGGCGTTGGTAAAGGGGCATAATAATGGCAGCGCGACGGCTTTCTATCTCTATCTGAAAGGGCCGCAGGCTGCGGTGATTTTCAAACAATATGGATTTGCCACGCAGAAATGATCCTCAGTGAACCCGAATGGCAGGCGGTGGCGCTAAGCCTGAAAGTATCCGTTATGGCGGTGGCCTGTAGCCTGCCGTTCGGCATTCTGATGGCGTGGATCCTGGTGCGCTGTCAGTTTCGCGGCAAAACCCTGCTCGACAGCGTAATCCATCTGCCGCTGGTGCTGCCGCCGGTGGTGGTCGGCTATCTGCTACTGCTCGGGTTCGGGCGACGCGGGGTCATTGGCAAATATCTTTATGACTGGTTCGGCTTTACCTTTGCCTTTAGCTGGCGCGGTGCGGCATTAGCCTCGGCGGTGATTGCCTTCCCGCTAATGGTGCGCGCTATCCGCCTGGCGCTGGAAGCGGTGGACCGCAAGCTGGAGCAGGCGGCGCGTACGCTGGGAGCCGGGCGCTGGCGGGTGTTGTTCACCATTACGCTGCCGCTGACGCTGCCGGGGATTATCGTCGGTACGGTGCTTGGCTTCGCCCGTTCGTTAGGCGAGTTCGGTGCCACCATTACCTTCGTATCGAATATTCCGGGTGAAACCCGTACCTTGCCTTCGGCGATGTACACGCTGATTGAAACGCCCGGTGCTGAAAGCGCGGCAGCGCGCCTCTGCGTCATTGCCATCCTGCTGGCGCTGGCTTCGCTACTGCTTTCCGAATGGCTGACCCGTTGGGGTCGTCAGCGCCTGGGGCTTTGATGCTGGAACTCGATTTCACGCAACGGCAGGGCGATCACTGCCTTGCAATAAAGGCTTCGCTGCCCGCCAGCGGGGTGACCGCTATTTTCGGCGTTTCCGGTGCCGGTAAAACCTCACTGATTAACGCCATCGCCGGGCTTAGCGTGCCGCAGCAGGGGAGTATTACGCTCAACGGGCGGGTGTTGAGCGATACGGCCAGCGATACCTGGCTGCCGGTGGAGAAACGGCGTATTGGCTATGTCTTTCAGGATGCCCGCCTGTTCCCGCACTACCGGGTGCGCGGCAATCTGCAATACGGCATGGCGAAATCAATGCGTGAGCAGTTTGCAGACGTGGTACAGATGCTGGGGATTGAACCGCTACTGGATCGCTTCCCGTGGACGTTATCAGGTGGCGAGAAACAACGCGTGGCCATTGGCCGGGCGCTGCTGTCCGCGCCGGAGATACTGCTGATGGACGAGCCGCTGGCCGCGCTCGATCTGCCGCGCAAGCGCGAGCTGTTAGCCTGGCTACAAACGCTGGCGCGCCGGGTTAACACGCCGATCCTGTATGTCAGCCATAGCCTGGATGAACTGCTGCATCTGGCCGATAACGTGATGGTGCTTGACCAGGGCACGGTAAAAGCATTTGGCCCGCTGGAGAAAGTCTGGGCCAGCAGCGCCATGCGGCCGTGGCTGGCCAGCCGCGATCGCAGCAGCATTTTACGCGTGCAGGTGCTGAAACAGCATCCGTATTACGAGATGACCGCGCTGTCGCTGGGCGACCAGCATATCTGGGTCAACCGCGTGGATGCACCGCTGAATACGCCGCTGCGCATTCGCATTCAGTCGGCAGACGTCTCGCTGGTGCTGAAGCTGCCGGTTAGCAGCAGCATCCGTAATGTGATCCCCGCCAGAGTTGACGAACTTCTTGAAATTAACAATCAGGTCGAGGTCAGGCTGCTGGTGGGGCAGAGCGAGCTGTGGGCGCGGATTACCCCCTGGGCGCGTGATGAGCTGATGATCAAGCCAAATATGTGGCTGTTTGCCCAGATCAAAAGCGTGTCGATTACCACCTGACTCACCGCACAGGGGCGCAGGTGGCGTAGGTTAAAGAACCTCGCGGTAAATCGTTTCGGCGATGCCTGCTTGCAGATTGCTGCCGATAACGCGGTGCGCCCGATCCTTGATCGCCTGGTCCGCATTACCCATTGCCACGCCGAGACCCACGGTTTCCAGCATGCTGAGGTCGTTATAGTTATCGCCAAAGGCAATCACTTCACTCATCTGGTAACCGTTAGCCGCTACCCATTGCGCCAGGCGTTTGCCCTTGCTGTTACCGGCTTTGGCAATATCAACCTGATCGTGCCAGGACCATTCACAGGCCAGACCCATTTCTGCTTCCACGCGTGAGGCAAACTGCTGTAACGCATCGGTATCGGAATGGGCGAGGGCAAATTTCCAGATGGATTGCGCATCGCGTGCCGCGTCTGCCAGACTGTCGACCTGCAAAAACGTTGGGCGTTGTGCCGGCGGCAGGGACTGCGCCCAGTGCAGGGTACGGGTTACATGGCCCATTGCGGTTTGGTAGAGCATCGCATTATCGATATACAGCAGGCCGTTAATGCCCGCCTGGTCAAGCATTTCAAGCACCCGCAGCGTTTGCGGCAGCGGCAGCGGGTCGGATTCCAACACGGTTTTAGCCTGGTAATCATACAAATAAGTGCCGTTACAGCAAATTGCAGGTGTATCCAGCGCCAGCGCCTGATAAAAAGGGTGGATAGCCACATGATGACGACCGGTCACGATAAGGATTTTGACACCCGCCTGCTGCGCTTTCTTCAGCGCTTCCAGTGAGGCGGGCAAAATGGTCTTATCCGGGGTTAACAGCGTGCCGTCCAGATCGAGGGCGATGATACGATAGCTCATAACAGTTTCCGTGACGCAAAAGAGTCAATAAGTGTACACCTTGTGACGCCAGTGACAAAACTGGCGGTGCAATCGTTCGGTGACGGTGGTGGAACTTCGCCACCGTGATGATTTTCTGTTCAGAACAAGGAGCATTGATGAAACAAGTTGTTTATACCGCCAGCCCGGAGAGCCAGCAGATCCACGTCTGGCAGCTGAATGAAGAGGGTGCACTGACGCTATTACAGGTGGTGGATGCGCCGGGCCAGGTACAGCCGATGGTAGTCAGCCCGGATAAAGCCTTTCTTTATGTTGGCGTACGCCCGGATTTCCGCGTGGTGGCATACCAGATTGATGCCGAAGGCAAACTGAAAGAGGCAGGGTACGCGCCGCTACCAGGCAGTCCGACACATATTTCTACCGATCGGCAAGGGCGCTTTATCTTTGTCGGCTCGTATAACGATGCCTGCGTCAGCGTCAGTCCGATTGGCGCTAACGGATTACCGGGCGCGCCGCTACAGGTGGTGAAAGGACTGGAAGGTTGCCATTCGGCCAATATCGATTCGGGCAATAAGACGCTGTTTGTGCCCGCGCTGAAGCAGGATCGTATCGCGCTGTTTAGCCTGGATAATCAGGGTAAACTGACGCCGTGCGCGCAGGCTGAAGTCAAATCCCGTGCAGGTGCCGGCCCGCGTCATATGGCGTTCCACCCAAATCAGCGTTACGCCTACAGCGTCAATGAGCTGGACAGCAGCGTTGACGTCTGGGATATCAGCGGTGACCAGGTGCAGAAAGTGCAGTCGGTGGATGCGCTGCCGGAAGGGTTCAGCGACACGCGCTGGGCGGCCGATATTCATATCACCCCGGACGGGAGTCATCTGTACAGCTGCGATCGCACCGCCAGCAATATCACCATCTTCAGCATCAGCGCTGATGGCAGCAGCCTGAAGGTGGAGGGCTACCAGCCGACCGAAACGCAGCCACGCGGTTTCGATATTGACCACAGCGGTCAGTATCTGGTGGCGGCCGGGCAGAAATCCCATCATATTGAAGTGTACAAAATCAGCACCGATCGCGGTCTGCTACAGCCGCTGGCGCGTTACGCCGTGGGTCAGGGGCCGATGTGGGTAGCAATCAATCAGCTGGACTGATCAAGCCGGTTTGCCATCCTGCTGCGGTTAACAAGGCGGAGCAGATAAACCGCTCCGCCTGAACGCCACGATCAGTTGTACATTGCGGTGATCGACGCGCTGGCCAGTGCATGGAAATGCACATTAAAGCCTACCAGCGCACCGCTGGCGTGTTCATCAACGTCCAGCCTGCCAACATCCAGCGCGTGGACGGTAAAAATATAACGGTGGCTTTCCCCTTTTGGCGGAGCCGCGCCGCCGTAGCCCGCGCTGCCAAAATCAGTACGCGTCTGTAAGCTGCCGGTCGGCAGTTCAGCCTTGCCCGAACCTGCACCCGGCTTCAGCTCACGCGTGTCGGCGGGCAGGTTGGCGACCACCCAGTGCCACCAGCCGGAACCGGTGGGCGCATCGGGATCGTAGCAGGTGACAACAAAACTTTTCGTGCCTGGCGGCACATCGTCCCAGGCGAGATGGGGTGACAGGTTATCGCCCTGGTAGCCCATCGCATTCAACACCTGGCGCTCCGGGAGCTTATCGCCGTGGTTAAAATCCTGGCTAATGAGTTTCATCTTGACTCCGGTTGTGGTTATTTCCTGTTGAAGCAATACCTTAACGCTTTATTACCGGCTTGTCTTGTGCCACGCGCACCACCACTTTGCCGAAATTATTCCCTTTAAGCATGCCGATTAACGCTTCTGGTGCATTGTCCAGCCCGTCGATAATGTCTTCGCGGAAAACCAGCCTGTCTTCGGCGACCCACTGGCTCATCTGGCGGAAAAACTCGTCAAAGCGCTGGCCATAATCCTGATTGATAATAAAACCTTCAATGCGCAGACGCTTACGCAGAATGGCGCTTTGCAGCAGCGGCAGGCGATCGGGGCCATCAGCGATGCCGGTGCTGTTGTAGTCGGCGATCAGTCCGCAGACCGGAATACGGCCTTTGGCATTCATCAGCGGCAGTACGCTGTTAAACACCTTACCGCCAACGCTTTCAAAATAAACGTCGATGCCGTCCGCGCAGTGGCGACTAAGATTTTCTGCCAGATTATCATCACGGTGATCGAGGCAGCGGTCGAAGCCCAGCACCTGTTCGGCATAACGGCACTTCTCCGCGCCTCCGGCGATTCCCACCACATGGCAGCCCTTCAGTTTGGCGATCTGCCCCACCAGCGAACCTACCGCTCCCGTGGCGGCAGCCACCACCACCGTTTCTCCCGGCTGCGGATTGCCGATATCCAGCAGTCCCATATAGGCGGTAAATCCCGGCATGCCCAGCATGCCCAGCGCCCATGACGGATGATCAAGCACCGGGCCGCTAAGCTTAATCAGATCGCGCCCGTCCGACAGGGCGAAATCCTGCCAGCCGCTGCCGCTGACAACCCAGTCGCCAACGCGAAAATCCGCGTGTTCAGAGCGCTCAACCAACGCCACCGTGCCGCCGCACATCACCTCGTTCAGCGCCACCGGCGGGGCGTAGGAGGGGGCATCGCTCATGCGCCCGCGCATATACGGGTCCAGCGACAGCCAGACGGTGCGCAACAGCACCTGCCCGTCAGCAGGCTGCGGCACCGGCTGCGTGTCATGACGGAAATTGGCGGCGGTTGGCGCGCCGTGCGGGCGTGAAGCCAGCAGCAGGCGGCGGTTAGTCTGTTTATCTTGTGGCATATTCCCCTCCAGGGCGTATTGACTTAAGCAAACCAGCTAAAAGCGTAGTGCATCGTGCTGGTTGCTGCCTGGCAGCATGGGCGCTAGCTGAACAGCCCGGGGCGGGCGATAGCCGCGCTGACGGCATCGGTTAACTGCTGCAACGCCTCCGGCGTAATGACATACGGCGGCATCAGGTAAATCAGCTTGCCAAATGGCCGGATCCAGACGCCCTGTTCAACAAAGAACTGCTGCATCGTCGCCAGCGCCACAGGACGCTGCGTTTCCACCACGCCGATCGCGCCCAGCACCCGCACATCGGCGACTTCCGGCTGCGCGTTCAACGGCAGTAGCGCTGCGCGTAGCTGGTTTTCAATCGCCGCCACCTGAGCCTGCCAGCGGTTCTCCTGCAACAGCGCCAGACTTTCGCTGGCGACGGCACAGGCCAGCGGGTTGCCCATAAACGTGGGGCCGTGCATAAAGCAGCCCGCCGCGCCGTTGCTGATGGTGTCGGCAACGTGGCGGGTGGTTAGCGTGGCGGAAAGCGTCATGGTGCCACCGGTCAGCGCCTTACCAACGCAAAGAATATCCGGGCTGATAGCCGCATGTTCACAGGCAAACAGCCTGCCGGTGCGGCCAAAACCGGTGGCGATCTCATCGGCGATCAGCAGCAGCCGATAACGGTCGCAGAGCGCACGTACCCGTTGCAGATAGCGCGGATGGTAAAAGCGCATTCCGCCCGCGCCCTGCACGATCGGTTCAAGGATCACCGCCGTCAGCTGGCGGTGATGCTGGCTTATCAGCTGCTCAATGGCATCGGCGTCACTTTCCTGCCATTCGTCATCGAAGCGGCAGCCGGGCGCGGGCGCGAACAGATGTTCAGGCAGATAGCCCTGATACAGGCTGTGCATGGCGTTTTGCGGGTCGCACACCGACATGGCGGCAAAGGTATCGCCATGATAGCCGTGACGCAGCGTAAGAAAGCGCTGCCGCTTTTCACCACGCGCCTGCCAGTATTGCAGCGCCATTTTCATCGCCACTTCCACCGAGACTGAACCCGAATCAGCAAGGAACACGCACTCCAGTCGAGCTGGCGTGATCGCCACCAGCCTGCGGCACAGCGCCACCGCCGCCGGATGGGTAATCCCGCCAAACATCACATGCGACATCTGTGTTAACTGGGCCTGAAGCGCCTGATTAAGACGTGGATGATTGTAGCCGTGAATGGCGGCCCACCAGGAAGACATGCCGTCCACCAGCTGACGGCCATCAGCCAGCCGGAGCGCGGTTCCCTCGGCGGCAACCACCGGGTAGCAGGGCAGTGGTGCGCTCATTGAGGTATAGGGGTGCCAGATATGGTCACGGTCAAAAGCCAAATCGTCCGGGGTCATAAAATCACTTGTAAACCAAAAATAAAAAAATTAGTTTACAAGTATAACCAGGCCGTACAGACAATTGACAGATTTTTTGGAGCAAGCAATGGTAACACGTTGGACTCTTTCTCAGGCACAGGCGCTGTTTGAAAAGCCTTTTCTCGAACTGATGTTCGAAGCCCAGCTCACTCATCGCCAGCATTTTGATCCGCGACAGGTTCAGGTCAGTACGCTGCTGTCGATCAAAACCGGCGCCTGTCCGGAAGACTGTAAATACTGCCCGCAAAGCGCCCGTTACAAAACCGGGCTGGAATCCGAACGCTTGATGGAGGTGGAAGAGGTGCTCAGTTCGGCGCGTAAGGCTAAAGCCGCCGGATCGGGGCGTTTCTGCATGGGGGCCGCGTGGAAGAATCCCCACGAGCGCGATATGCCGTATCTGGAAAAGATGGTGCAGGGGGTGAAGGCAATGGGGATGGAAACCTGCATGACGCTGGGTTCGCTCAGTCAGCAGCAGGCGCAGCGGCTGGCAGATGCCGGGCTGGATTTTTATAACCACAACCTTGATACCTCGCCGGAGTTTTACCGCAGTATCATTACTACGCGCAGCTATCAGGATCGCCTTGATACGCTGGGTCAAGTGCGCAATGCCGGGATCAAAGTCTGTTCCGGCGGCATTGTCGGGCTGGGCGAAACGGTGCAGGATCGCGCCGGATTATTAGTGCAGCTGGCAAACCTGCCGGAGCCGCCGGAAAGCGTGCCGATCAACATGCTGGTCAAGGTGAAAGGCACGCCGCTGGCCGATAACGATGACGTCGACCCGTTTGATTTTGTGCGCACCATCGCGGTGGCGCGCATTATGATGCCGCGCTCCCATGTTCGACTTTCTGCCGGACGTGAGCAGATGAGCGAACAGACCCAGGCGCTATGCTTTATGGCCGGAGCCAACTCCATTTTCTACGGCTGCAAACTACTGACCACCCCCAATCCGGAAGAGGATAAAGACCTGCTGCTGTTCCGCAAGCTGGGGCTTAATCCACAGCACAGCACCATGCAATCCGGGGATAACGCGCAGCAGCAGGCGCTGACCGCCCGTGTGCTGAATGCCGACAGCGAACTGTTTTACAACGCGGCGCTGTGATGAGTTGGTCACAGCGGATTGAGCAGGCGCTGGTCAAGCGCCGCCTGAACGGACAATATCGCCAGCGCCAGCTCAGCCAGCAGGCGGATGCCCGCGCGCTCAGCGTGGCGGGGCGTCAATATCTTAATTTTTCCGCCAATGATTACCTGGGCCTTAGCCACGACAGGCGCATCGTCAGCGCCTGGCAGCAGGGGGCAGAGCGCTATGGCGTGGGGGCTGGCGGATCGGCGCATGTCACCGGCTACCGCGCTCCCCAGGCGCAGCTGGAAGAGCAGCTGGCCGACTGGCTTGGCTACCCGCGTGCGCTGCTGTTTATCTCCGGTTTTGCCGCTAACCAGGCGGTGATAGCGGCGATGATGGCAAAAAAAGACCGCATCTTCGCCGATAAGCTGTGCCACGCTTCGCTGCTGGAAGCCGCCAGCCTCAGTCCTGCCACTCTGCGCCGATTCAGCCATAACCAGCCGTCCGCGCTGGCGAAACTGCTGGCAACAGAAGGCGACGGAGAAACGCTGGTGGTGACGGAAGGCGTCTTCAGTATGGACGGTGACCGCGCCCCGCTGAAGTTACTTCACCCGCTGGCACGAACGCGTGGTGGCTGGCTGCTGGTGGATGACGCACATGGCGTGGGCGTTTGCGGCGAGCAGGGGCGCGGCAGCTGCTGGCAGCAGGGCGTACAGCCCGAACTGCTGATTGTCACCTTTGGTAAAGCGTTTGGCGTCAGCGGCGCGGCGCTGCTGTGTGATAACACCACTGCCGACTATCTGTTGCAGTTTGCCCGTCACCTGATTTACAGCACCGCCATGCCGCCTGCCCAGGCCTGTGCCATCCGGGCGGCATTGGGCTGCATTCAGCAGGGTGACGATCTGCGTCAGCGGCTGGCGACCAATGTCACCCGCTTTCGCCAGGGGGCGCTGGGGCTGTGCTGGCAGTTAGCTGCGTCCGACAGCGCCATTCAGCCGCTCATCGTCGGTGATGAGCAGAAAGCGCTGACGCTGGCACAGCGGTTGCGGGATCGCGGCTGCTGGGTGAGCGCCATCCGTCCACCCACCGTGCCGCCCGGTACCTCACGCTTGCGCATTACGCTAAGCGCCGCCCACCGGGCGGATGATATCGACCGCCTGCTGGAGGGACTGTATGCCACAGACGGTGAATAAACAGGCCGTGGCGGCGGCGTTTGGCCGCGCCGCCCGCAGCTATAACCAGCATGCAGAGCTGCAACGTCAGTGCGGCGAGCGGCTGCTGGAACATGCCCGCCCCGGTAATGCGCTGCGGGTGCTCGACGCAGGCTGTGGCACCGGCTGGTTCAGCCAGCGCTGGCGAGCGGGTGGGCATTGGGTTACCGCGCTCGATCTGTCAGAAAAGATGTTACAGCATGCGCGGGAAAATCAGGCGGCAGACTGTTATCTGCCTGGCGACATCGAAGCCTTACCCTTCGCCGACGCCAGTTTTGACCGCTGCTGGAGCAATCTGGCCGTCCAGTGGTGCAGCAGCCTGCCGCTGGCGCTGCGGGAACTGCGGCGCGTCACGAAACCGGGCGGGCAGGTGCTGTTTTCCACCCTGACGGAGGGGTCGCTCAAGGAAGTGAGCGCGGCCTGGCAGCAG
This sequence comes from Erwinia pyrifoliae DSM 12163, assembly GCF_000026985.1. Classification (NCBI taxonomy): domain Bacteria; kingdom Pseudomonadati; phylum Pseudomonadota; class Gammaproteobacteria; order Enterobacterales; family Erwiniaceae; genus Erwinia; species Erwinia pyrifoliae. Next base: position 2,657,135 of record NC_017390.1, on the reverse strand, counting down.
ATCGGGCGCAGTGCACCGCTCAACCGTTTTGCCAGCCTGCCGGTGATTGAGCAGGCGGCGGGTAGCCTGGCGTTGACGCTGGCCGGTTATACGCTAACGCTGGCCTTCCCGGACGTGCTCAGCGCGCTGCGTTCGCTGAAGGGGATTGGGGCAACCCATCTGCATCAGGGGCGTTCGAATGGCATGATAAGTCGGCGCGAGCTACAACAGCTGGAGCAGGTCTGGCAGCGCGATGCGCGCGGCTGCCTGTTAAGTTATCAACTGGTATCAGGAGTGATTGAGCGTGAGTAAACGTTGGTTTGTCACCGGGACCGATACGGAAGTGGGCAAAACCGTCGCCAGCTGCGCGTTACTGCAGGCGGCAACGGCGGGGGGCTACCGCTGTGCAGGTTACAAACCGGTGGCCACCGGCTGTGAAGTCACCGCGCAAGGGCTGCGTAATGAGGATGCGCTGGCACTACAGAAGTACAGCAGCGTGCGCTTGCCGTATGAGATGGTCAATCCGCTGGCGTTTGCCGAGCCGACTTCACCGCATATTATCAGCGCGGAGCAGCAGCGGCCCATCGCCGCCAGCCAGCTTTCTGCCGGACTGGCGGCGGTGGCACAGCGGGCTGAATGGGTGTTAACCGAAGGAGCGGGAGGATGGTTGACGCCGCTTGCAGCCAGCCTGACCTTCGCACAATGGGTAGAGCAGGAGCAGATGCCGGTGATTCTGGTGGTAGGGGTAAAGCTGGGCTGTATTAACCATGCGCTGCTGACCGCCGGGGCGGTGCTGTCCAGTGGTCTGCCGCTGGCGGGCTGGATAGCCAATGGCATCCAGCCTGCAGGCAAACGGCACCGGGAGTATCTGGCCACCTTGAACGCGCTGATAGCCGCGCCCTGTCTGGGTGAAATTCCCCATCTGGCTGGGGGCGGTCGGGACCACCTCGGCCGTTATCTCACCCTGCCATGATCCTCTCCGGCCAGGTGGTGAAACGGCCCGTGCCGCTGGCCAGCCGTGGCGATCACACCGCCAGCCACGTATTGACCACGCGGTCATCGAGCAGCGCCACTTTGCCGTGAGCCACATTACGTCCGCGATGCAGCAACAGAAAATAGTCGGCTACGCGACGGATAAACGACAGGCGCTGTTCCAGCAGCAGAATAGTCATACCAAAATCGTGACTCAGTCGATGGATCAGATTTCCCATCTCCTCTTCCAGCCACGGTGACATGCCTTCCGTGGGTTCATCCAGAATCAGCAGCCTGGGCTGCAATACCAGCGCACGCGCCAGCGCCAGCTGTTGCTGCTGGTCGATGGCCAGCTCACCGCTGCGCTGGTGGCGCAATGACCACAGCGCAGGAAACAGATCATAAACCCTCTTCGGGATCGCCCTGTGGCATGCCATACCTGCACCGGCCAACAGGGCGATTTGCAAATTCTCTTCAACGCTCATCTGAGAGAAAATGTGCCGTCCTTGTGGCACATAACCGATCCCCAGCGAGGCGCGGGTTTCCACCGGTTGCAGCAGCAGATCCTGTGGCGGCCCGCTGACACCCTGCCATGTCATGGAGCCGCTGTTGATCGGCAGATGTCCCATAATGCAGTTTACCAGCGTGGTTTTCCCCATGCCCTGCCGCCCGAGAATACCGGTGCAGGTACCGGGTTCAAGCTCCAAATCGACGTCCCACAAAATGTGGTTTTGCCCGTAGAACTGATTGACTGAACGTAAACTGAGCATCTGACACTCTCCTCCAGAAAGTTTTAGATCGCACCTGTTTTGCTTACGCTCTTTGTCGTATGGCAAACAGTCTGGCGTACCATGAACAACCGTTGCGGCTTGATGCTTTTCGCTATGGTGTTGTGAAAGCATCAGGCATTGCAGCGTAATGCTATGTCATTATCATGACCATGCAATCATCGCGCCAGGTGAGTGATGAGGCCGGCTTTTCGCGTTGCCTGCACCCTGGTGCAGGTTATTGATGAGCGCAGCTAAACTGTTCAGCGGGGTAAATAGCATTTTGCACTGGGTCAGTGCCTGCTGCTAATCAGTGATGGTGCAAGTGCCGGATCCGCTGGCAACCAGCCTGTACAACGTGGTATCACAGAGAAGATGCGCCAGGATGCGGTCAAATGTGTTTTTCAGTGCGTAACGGTGTGACGGCGGCGCTAAAAAAACCGCAGAAAAAAAATATTTACCGGACTTAACCGTACATGGGGATGAGTTATACACATCAGACGTCTCAAGCGCTGTAGACAGTTATCCACCATTCCTGTGGATAACCTTGTGTATTAGACTGTGAAAACTAGCGCAATACGAGAGCGGACGCGGCTTTGCTGCGGGTTGGTGCGAAACTCGGCTTTATTGAATATATGCTTAAAATCAACTGGTTATATAAAATCAATAATCTCTTACTGATGGAATCCATTGGTGAAGACTTTCAGCCGGCGCTCTTGACAAACAGTAAAATCTGAATCCTGTGGGGATAAGCTCTTTGCTTACCCGGTTCAGCTCCTGGCACCATGCCGGGCAATACAGCATCTCTGGCCGACAAAACGGCATCATGGCGTATAGCTGTGATTATATCCAGTGTTTTTTGCTGGCAAAATCGTCAGAGCCGGGTAGAATGAGATGCTGGTTCGTGTCCATCTTCATCAGGTAGCCTGAAATGAGCAAAGTCTTCAAACTCAACTCCGAATTTAAACCCGCTGGTGACCAGCCGGAGGCTATCCGTCGCCTGAAAGAGGGGCTGGAAGACGGCCTGGCGCATCAAACCCTGCTCGGCGTGACCGGGTCGGGTAAAACCTTTACCGTGGCTAACGTGATTGCCGACCTGAACCGCCCGACGATGGTGCTGGCTCCAAACAAAACGCTGGCGGCGCAGCTGTACGGCGAAATGAAGGAGTTTTTCCCGGATAACGCAGTAGAGTATTTTGTCTCTTATTACGACTACTACCAGCCTGAAGCTTACGTTCCCAGCTCGGACACCTTTATCGAAAAAGACGCTTCGGTGAACGAACACATCGAGCAGATGCGTCTGTCGGCCACTAAAGCGCTGCTGGAACGGCGTGACGTGGTGGTGGTGGCATCGGTATCGGCGATTTACGGCCTCGGTGACCCCGATCTCTATCTGAAAATGATGCTGCACCTGACGCGCGGTATGGTGATTGACCAGCGCGCCATTCTGCGCCGGCTGGCAGAGCTGCAATATGCGCGCAACGACCAGGCTTTCCAGCGCGGTACGTTCCGCGTACGCGGAGAGGTTATCGATATCTTCCCGGCGGAGTCTGATGATTATGCGCTGCGCGTGGAGCTGTTTGACGAAGAGGTGGAGCGGCTGTCCATTTTTGACCCGTTAACAGGCCAGATTGAGTCGGTGATCCCGCGTTATACCATCTATCCCAAAACCCACTACGTGACGCCGCGCGAGCGCATCCTGCAGGCGATGGAAGAGATCAAAGAAGAGCTGGTGCAACGGAAAAAGGTGCTGCTGGATAACAACAAACTGCTGGAAGAGCAGCGCCTGAGCCAGCGCACCCAGTTCGATCTTGAGATGATGAACGAGCTGGGCTACTGCTCCGGGATTGAAAACTACTCGCGCTATCTGTCCGCACGCGGGCCGGGCGAAGCGCCACCCACGCTGTTTGACTATCTGCCCGCCGACGGTCTGCTGGTGATTGATGAATCCCATGTGACTATTCCGCAAATAGGCGGCATGTACCGTGGCGACCGGGCGCGCAAAGAAACGCTGGTGGAGTACGGTTTCCGTCTGCCGTCAGCGCTGGATAACCGCCCGATGAAGTTTGAAGAGTTTGAAGCGCTGGCACCGCAGACCATCTACGTTTCCGCCACGCCGGGTCATTACGAACTGGAAAAATCGGGTGGCGAGGTGATCGACCAGGTGGTGCGTCCTACCGGACTGCTCGATCCGATTGTTGAAGTGCGCCCGGTGGCAACGCAGGTGGACGATCTCCTTTCTGAAATCCGCCAGCGCGTGGCGATTAACGAACGCGTGCTGGTCACGGTACTGACCAAACGTATGGCGGAAGATTTAACCGAATACCTCACAGAGCACGGTGAGCGGGTGCGCTATCTGCACTCGGACATTGATACCGTGGAGCGCGTGGAAATCATTCGCGATCTGCGGCTGGGCAAGTTTGACGTGCTGGTAGGGATCAACCTGCTGCGTGAAGGGCTGGATATGCCTGAGGTTTCGCTGGTGGCCATCCTCGATGCAGACAAAGAGGGCTTCTTGCGTTCTGAGCGTTCCCTGATCCAGACTATTGGCCGTGCTGCGCGTAACCTTAGCGGTAAGGCGATCCTCTACGGCGATAAAATCACCCCGTCGATGGCGCGCGCAATTGGCGAAACCGAACGTCGCCGTGAGAAGCAGCAGCTGCACAATGAAGAGCACGGCATTGTCCCGCAGGGCCTTAACAAGAAAATCTCCGATATTCTGGAGCTGGGCCAGGGGCTGGCGAAGAACAAAGCCAAACCGCGTAATATGAAAGGGCGCAGTATTGTCGAAGACGATCCGGCCTACGTCGATCTGTCGCCGCAGGGACTGCAAAAGCGCATCCACCAGCTGGAAGCGCAGATGCAGCAGCATGCACAGAATCTGGAATTTGAACAGGCCGCCCAGGTTCGTGACCAGCTGCACCAGGTGCGCGAGCTGTTTATCGCGGCGTCCTGATTGGCGCCGTTACCGGGGGCGCAGCCCGCCGGTAAACGGCCATTACCTCATTGACTGCACTGCCCGTTCCAGTGCCTTGCGCAACAGCTGGCGGTCATGACGGTAGGGGATATCCTCTGCTTCCAGCGGTTGCTGGATAACCAGGCGCTGCCCAAGCCGGGCGCTGTCAACGCATGGCCCCAGCAGCAGCGCATCAACCACCTGTTTCCCTATCACCTTTTCCATCATTTCCAGCTTGTTAGCGGTCGTCATCCCGGCAGCCGCCGGACTCAGTTCTTTACCCAGATTGCCGATGAATACCATCGTCGCCGTGGTACGGCGCAGCGCCTGTGCAATCTCCGGTAGCAGCAGTACCGGCATCAGGCTGGTAAAGAAACTGCCGGGGCCGATAAGGATCAGGTCGGCTTGGCCAATCGCCTCTACCGCTTCACGCGTGGCGCTAACCGCCGGTGAGAGCATCAGCTCCTGTGGTGGCAGCGCCATCAGGTCAATGTCCGTTTCGCCATAGACCAGACGCCCGTCAACGTCCCGTGCCACCAGATCGACCGGTTGTTCGGACATCGGGATCAGGAATGCGTCAACCTTCAGCAGATTTCGGATCACATTAATGGCTTCTAAAGGCCGTACGCTAAGATGATCGAGTGCTTTCAGCATCAGATTGCCGAGGTTATGTCCTGCCAGTTCGCCATGACCGTTGAAGCGGTATTCAAACATTGCCGATGCCACGCCCGGCTCGGCAATTAACTGATTCAGGCAGTTACGCATATCTCCCCAGGCAATTCCCCCTTCGGAGCGCCGGATGCGACCGGTGGAGCCGCCGTTATCCGTGGTGGTAACAATGCCGGTCAGGCGGGAACCCAGAGGTGACAGGGCGGACATCACGCGGCCCAGTCCGTGTCCACCCCCCAAAGCCACCACGCGATCGAGGTCAGCTAAAGTGCGATTGCGCATCATATTATCCAGGTTGTTTTCAACAGATTATCACCGCATATTTTACGCTATTCGTCGGGGAAAATGTCGCTAAAATTCGCTATATATAAAAATACATAGCGAAACTCTGTTCTGGTCAGCACACAATATTAGCGTTAACATTCCCGCCACCACGGTTTGCCGATGTCGGCATACCGCACTAAAGCCCTGATACCTGTGTCCCGCTGGATATGGTGTCCTGGCCGCAGCCATCGCGCTGCCAGGGTGCAGAAAGAAATGCCTGCATCTCCCGTTTTGGAAAGGTGTTACCTGTGTCACAATTTACTGATAACTTCGCGCGCAGGTTCTACTATCTGCGTCTGTCGATCACCGACGTGTGTAACTTTCGTTGCACCTACTGTCTGCCCAATGGCTATCAGCCCCAGGGCGCGCAAAATAAACGCTTTCTGACGCTGAATGAGATCCGGCGCGTCACGCGTGCGTTCGCTGCTGCCGGCACTGAAAAAGTGCGTCTGACGGGCGGCGAGCCTTCCATGCGCCGTGATTTCACCGAGATTATCGCTGCGGTACGTGAAAATGCGGCCATTCGCCAGCTGGCGGTGACCACTAATGGTTACCGCCTGCAACGCGATGTGGCGCGCTGGCGCGCTGCCGGACTAAACGCGCTCAACGTGAGCATCGACAGTCTGGACGCCCGCCAGTTTCACGCCATCACCGGACAGGATAAATTCGACCAGGTGATGCGCGGTATCGATGTGGCCTTTGACGCCGGCTTCAGCAAGGTCAAGGTGAACACCGTGTTGATGCGTGACGTCAATCACCAAAGCCTCGATACCTTTCTCGACTGGATCCGCACCCGGTCCATCCAGCTGCGCTTTATTGAGCTGATGGAAACCGGCGATGGCGGAGAGCTGTTTCGTCAACACCATATTTCCGGCAGCGTTATCCGCAACCGCCTGTTGCAGCAGGGCTGGGTTCTCCAGGTGCGCGAGCGCAGCGATGGCCCGGCGCAGGTATTCCGTCATCAAGACTATCAGGGCGAAATTGGCCTGATTATGCCTTATGAAAAAGAGTTCTGTGCCAGCTGTAATCGTTTGCGCGTCTCGGCTACGGGCAACCTGCATTTGTGTCTGTTCGGCGACGGCGGCGTGCCGCTCAGAGATTTGCTGGCGCATGACGACCAGCAGGCGGAGTTACAGGCGCGTATTGCCGGCAGCCTGTTAACGAAAAAACAGACGCATTTTCTGCATCAGGGCAATAGCGGTATCACACAGAATCTTTCATTTATTGGCGGTTAAGCTAAGGATTTGATTATGGGAAAAGGCAGCAGCGATTTTATCCCCCTTAACGTGGCGGTGATGACCGTCTCCGATCGTCATAGCGCCGACAGCGACAGTTCCGGCAGCTATCTGCGTGAAGCGCTGGCCGGGGCGGGGCATCAGGTGCTGGATCATGCGATTGTCCCGGACAATCGTTACCGCATCCGCGCGGTGGTGTCCAGCTGGATTGCCAGTAAGGATGTGCAAGTGGTGCTGATCAATGGTGGCACCGGCTTTAACGAAAAAAACGCCACTCCGGAAGCGCTCAGGCCATTGTTCGACCGTGAAGTCGAGGGGTTCGGCGAACTGTTCCGCATGATTTCCTGGGAGGATATCGCCACTGCAACCCTGCAATCGCGCGCGCTGGCCGGTATCGCTAACGGTACGCTGATTTTCGCCGTTCCCGGTTCAACCGCTGCCTGCCAGCTTGCCTGGGAACGCATTATTCAGCACCAGCTTGATGCCCGTACCCGCCCCTGTCATTTTGTTTCGCATCTGAAGAAAACCTGATATGTCCCAGTTGACTCACATTAATGCTGCCGGAGAGGCGCATATGGTGGATGTTTCCACCAAACAGGAAAGCGTGCGCGAAGCGCGTGCCGAGGCGTTTGTGGTGATGCACCCGCAGACGCTGCAAATGATTATTGAAGGCAGCCATCACAAGGGTGATGTGTTTGCCACCGCGCGTATTGCCGGTATCCAGGCGGCAAAGCGTACCTGGGAACTGATCCCGCTGTGCCATCCGCTGCTGCTGAGTAAGGTCGAAGTGACGCTGGTGGCTGAACCTGAACATCACCGGGTACGAATTGAATCACTCTGCCGCCTGAGCGGTAAAACCGGAGTCGAGATGGAAGCACTGACGGCGGCTTCCATCGCCGCTCTGACCATTTATGACATGTGCAAAGCGGTGCAGAAAGACATCACCATTGAGCAGTGCCGTTTATTGAGTAAAAGCGGCGGCAAATCGGGTGATTTTCAGGCGGTGTCTGATGATTAACGTGCTGTTTTTTGCCCAGGTGCGTGAACTGGTTGGTACTGACGGGCTGCAGGTGGCCGCAGAATACGCCGATGTCGAAGCGCTGCGCCGCCAGCTGGCGGAGAAGGGGGAACGCTGGGCGCTGGCGCTGGCGCCAGGTAAGCTGCTGGCGGCCGTGAATCAGACGCTGGTGTCGCTGCAGCATCCGCTACGCGCCGGGGATGAAGTGGCCTTCTTCCCGCCAGTGACCGGAGGTTGAGATGGAAACCCGGATCAGAGTCGGTCATCTGCCCTTCAGTATCAGTGATGAGCATCAGTGGCTGTCCGCTTCAGACCTGGACGGCGCGGTAGTGACCTTTACCGGGAAAGTGCGTAACCACAACCTGGGTGACGATGTCAGCGCGCTAACGCTGGAACACTACCCCGGCATGACAGAGAAAGCGCTGGCGGATATTATTGCGAAAGCGCGCCTGCAATGGCCGATGCAGCGGGTGACGGTGATCCACCGTATTGGCGAGCTATTCCCCGGCGATGATATCGTGCTGGTCGGCGTTAGCGGAGCGCACCGTGGGGCAGCCTTTGCTGCTGCCGAATTTATTATGGATCAACTGAAAACGCGCGCCCCGTTCTGGAAGCGTGAAGCCACCGCTAGCGGCCAGCGCTGGGTTGCTGCACGCGACAGCGATCGGCAGGCCGCCGCCCGTTGGAAAGGAAATCAATGAACCGTTCTTTACAAAAACTCATTATTCCGCTGGCGCTACTGCTGGCGAGCTGTAGCCGCCATTCGTCAGACAATGCCTCTGCACCGCGTCCCGCCGATGTCAAAACTCAGATTGCCCGTTTGCTTCCTGAGGGAGTGAGCGACCGGAAGGGGTGGGCAGGGGATATTTATGTGACATTTAACGGCCAGAACATCCCGCCTTCCGTCAGTAACCTGTGCGCGGTGATTGCCGTCACCGGGCAAGAGTCGAATTTCAGCGCTGATGCGGCGGTAAGCGGTTTGCCGAAAATTGCCTGGGGTGAAATCGACCGCCGCGCCGGACAGCACCATATCCCGTCATTCCTGGTACGCACCGCGCTGCTGATCAAATCCCCCACCGGTAAAAGCTATGCCGACCGGCTGGATCACGTCAAAAGCGAGAAGGAGCTTAGCGCGGTATTTGATGATTTCATCGATATGGTGCCGATGGGGCAGAAGCTGTTCGGTAATCTGAACCCGATCCATACCGGTGGGCCGATGCAGGTCAGTATTGCCTTTGCCGAGGCCCACGCGAAAGACTATCCCTACCAGGTGGACGGCTCCATCCGGCGCGAGGTCTTTACCCGCCGTGGTGGCATGTGGTTTGGCACCATGCATCTGTTGGCTTATCCGGCAAACTACACTGCGCCATTGTACCGCTTTGCCGACTTCAACGCCGGCTGGTATGCCAGCCGCAATGCCGCCTTCCAGGCCGCCGTGTCGCGTCTCAGTGGTATTAAGCTGGCGCTGGATGGTGACCTGATTAACTACGGTTCAGACAGCGCCGGGGGCACCGAGAAGGCCGTGCGTCTCTTGGGCAAACGGCTGGATTACAGCGACCGGGCCATTCGCCGTGCGCTGGAAAAAGGTGACGGTAATGACTTCGACAAAACCGATCTGTGGCAATCGGTATTTGCCCTGGCCGATAAGCACGCTGGCAAAAAGCTACCGCGTGAAATTTTGCCGGGGATCAAGCTGGACAGCCCGAAGATGACGCGTAATCTTACCACCGCGTGGTTTGCCCAGCGCGTGAACAGCCGTTACCAGAGCTGTTTATCACGCAATTAACTCATTTTTGGCCGGGCAGACCGCCAGGATAAACCGAACCTGTTTTATCCCCAGCCCGGATGATTAGCAAAATAACAGATGATGTGACGGTGAACTGACCAGCATAAAAAGCTGGCCACGGCAGGGTGCCAGCTTTCTATGCTGCCTGGTCGGCAATAATTGTCGGGTTTATTTAAACCAAACCGGCAGCTGTAGACATTTTACTTTTTAAATCAATGCTGTGGGCGTAGCGCTTATCCTGTAAATGGTTCTGTTATCAGGCAGGCGCATGATCCTTGCCAAACCTGCTGGCTGTGCATCCTTGCTGTCCCGCTTTGGCGACGAAAAAGGGTTGTGCAATGGCTCCAGGTTTGAACTAAAAAAGCTCTCGATCAGTCGCCGGAAAGGCTAAGATAGATGGGCGTTTTCTACCCACTGCCTCCAACCCTTTTAATCCTGTACCGATAGAGAACGGCGTGGATTGAGGGTGGTGTAGCAAGTCGGTATATGCCAGACTAAAAAAAGATCGCACTGTTTTTTCATTCAACCATTTAAGGGGGCATCATGGATAGATATCCACGTTCTGATGATTCAATCGTTCAACGTGCCGGCAGCGGCATTTCGGTGTATATGGCCCAGGTTTATGGCTGGATGACTTGCGGTTTGCTATTGACGGCATTCATCTCCTGGTATGCGGCTAATACGCCAGCGGTGATGCAGCTGGTATTTGCTAACCGCATCACCTTCTTTGGTCTGATTATCTTTCAGCTGGGGCTGGTTTTTGTCCTGTCTGGCATGGTGCATAAACTCAGTGGGGCCGTGGCCACCGGGCTGTTTATGCTTTACTCGGCGCTGACCGGACTGACCATGGCCAGCATTTTCCTTGTGTATACCTATTCGTCAATTGCCAGCACCTTTGTGGTGACCGGCGGGATGTTTGGTGCCATGAGCCTGTGGGGTTATACCACCAAACGCGACCTGAGCGGCATGGGCAGCATGCTGTTTATGGCGCTTATTGGCATCGTGCTGGCGTCGCTGGTGAATATCTGGCTAAAAAGCACGGCGTTAATGTGGGCAGTCACCTATATCGGGGTGGTGGTGTTTGTCGGACTGACGGCTTACGACACGCAAAAGCTGAAAAACATCGGCGAAGGGATCAACGTTGAAGATAAAGAGAATATGCGTCGCTACTCGATAATGGGGGCGCTGACGCTGTATCTCGATTTCATTAACCTGTTCCTGATGCTGCTGCGTATTTTCGGCAATCGCCGTTAATCGACGTTCGCTGACGCGGGGCGGGAAATGTAGCCCCGCGTCAGACGGATTGCCTGTCAATGCGGTGAGTGACGGCGATGACATGTTGCTCACCGAACGGCTTCAACCCTGTTTAGCCTGCCAGATCACTTTGGTTTAGTGCCTGCCCTGATATTCGCCAATCCTGACTGACCGTCACGTCCTCTCAGCGCTAAATTCCTGCTGCCGCCTGGCGGGTTGCCGCACAGCCGCCGGGCGGACATCAGCCAGCAATCACGTTATGCAACCGTTCAAGGCGTTCGCCGTCGGGACTTAAAATGAAATCCCTTTGGCTTTTGTGGCATACTGTCGGCACTCTTGCTTTTAACCAGTGAAAGAAAGAGTGTAGTCTTGGTCACAAAACCAGGTAGAGCGCGCGTTCTTTATACGGCGTTAACCTAAAACTACGATAGTCTGAGGTAACACGTTACTGACTGGTTTCGGTAACCCGCTTGAGCAACCTTTGTCGGGTCTGCCAGGAGAAAAAAATGAAATGGTCCCATCGTATCCAGATTGTCACCGGACAAAACTGCGTACATATCGCACTGCACCTGCTGCTGATCGCCGCGCTGGTGTGGGGCTGGAAACATCAGGCGCTGTTGCAGGTCAGCACGATTTTACTGACGCTGTATGCCGGCGTATTTACCGCGATGTTGCTTACCCAGCGGTTGCCGCATCTGCGGCGTATCGGTGATTTCCTTGAAGATGTCACCACCACTTACTACTTCGGTGCCGCGATGATGGTGCTGCTGGTTTTGTCACGGATCGTGCACAACAACCTGCTGCTTGGTGCCGTCGGCGTGGTGATGCTGGCCGGGCCAGCGCTGGTTTCGCTGCTGGTCAAAGAGCGTTCACAGCCGCCCCAGCGTCCGCGCTAGTTTCCCGTTGGGCCACTTCGGTGGCCCGTTTTCACCGCATCCCCCCCTCAAGTCTTCACGCGCTTTCAGCCGTTCCGGGCAACGTGTTATTTAGCCTGTCGATTAATTTCTCGTAATACAGGCAATAATAACTGCCTTTATCGCGTTGGGGTCTGCTATAATCATCCCCTTATGCACCGTGGTTTGTGCCGTCATTCAAGCGTCAGGAATGATCCTGACGTCAACTCTCCCCTTGGAAACTTCACCGCGATGCGGTCAGGGCGGATCCGGAGTCAGTCAACTTTATGTCATTTGATTCTCTCGGCCTCAATGCCGATATTTTGCGCGCTGTTGCAGAACAGGGCTATAACGAGCCAACGCCTATTCAGCGTCAGGCAATCCCGGTAGTGCTTGCTGGACGAGACCTGATGGCCAGCGCCCAGACGGGGACGGGTAAAACCGCAGGTTTTACTCTGCCATTACTGCAATTGCTGAGCAGTCACAACCCGCACCCGAAAGGCCGGCGACCGGTGCGCGCCCTGATCCTGACCCCGACTCGTGAACTGGCGGCTCAGGTTGGCGAAAACGTGCAGGATTACAGCAAATATCTTGATATGCGGTCGCTGGTGGTATTTGGCGGCGTCAGCATTAACCCGCAGATGATGAAACTGCGCGGCGGTGTGGACGTGCTGGTGGCGACGCCTGGCCGTCTGCTGGACCTGGAACATCAGAACGCGCTGGATCTGTCGAAAGTGGAAATCCTGGTACTGGACGAAGCGGACCGCATGCTGGATATGGGCTTTATTCATGATATCCGCCGCGTGCTGGCAAAACTGCCGGCCAAACGTCAGAACCTGCTGTTCTCGGCGACCTTCTCTGACGAAATCAAAACCCTGGCGGAAAAACTGCTGCACAACCCAGAGCAGGTCGAAGTTGCCCGCCGCAACACCGCTTCCGAGCAGGTGACCCAGCATGTTCACCTGGTGGACAAAAAACGCAAGCGCGAGCTGCTGTCCTTGCTGATTGGTCGCGGCAACTGGCAGCAGGTGCTGGTGTTTACCCGTACCAAACATGGTGCTAACCATCTGGCCGAGCAGCTGAATAAAGACGGCATCACCGCCGCCGCCATTCACGGTAATAAGAGCCAGGGCGCACGTACCCGCGCACTGAGTGATTTTAAAGACGGTAAAATCCGCGTGCTGGTGGCAACGGACATTGCAGCGCGTGGGATCGATATCGAAGAGCTGCCACACGTTGTGAACTATGAGTTGCCTAACGTGCCGGAAGACTATGTCCACCGTATCGGTCGTACCGGTCGTGCGGCGGCGGTCGGTGAAGCGCTGTCGCTGGTGTGCGTTGACGAGCACAAGCTGTTACGCGATATCGAACGCGTGCTGAAGCGTGAGATCCCGCGTATGGCGATCGACGGTTTTGAACCGGACCCAAGCATCAAAGCCGAGCCGATCATTAATGGTCGTCAGCAGCAGCGCGGCGGCGGCGGCGGTGGCGGACGTGGGCGCGGCAGCCAGGGGCAAGCCCCCCGAGGCGGCAGCGATCGTAGCGCCAGCGCAAACCGTAACGGTAACGGCGGCGAACGCCGCCAGGGTAACGGCAACAGTGCCGGTGCCGCGCGCGGTGCACGTCCTGAAAGCGGCACCGGTGGCGCACCACGGGTCAACAAAACCCGTCCACGCCGCGCCAACCCGGCGAATAACGGCTAATTAACCGGGGGGAAGCGCCCGCTTCCCCTTGTTACCCCCGCCACAGGCTTACCATGCGTGTATTACTTGCCCCGATGGAAGGCGTTCTCGACTCATTAGTGCGAGAGCTGCTGACCGACGTCAACGATTATGATCTCTGTATCACGGAATTTCTACGCGTAGTAGACGCACTGCTGCCGGTGAAATGCTTTCAACGACTCTGTCCCGAACTGGATAATGCCAGCCGCACGCCGTCGGGCACCCTGGTGCGCATTCAGCTATTAGGGCAATATCCCGAATGGCTGGCGGAAAACGCCGCCCGCGCGGTGGAGCTTGGTTCCTGGGGCGTCGATCTTAACTGCGGCTGCCCGTCAAAAACCGTTAACGGCAGCGGCGGGGGAGCGACCCTGCTCAAAGATCCCGAGCTGATCTATCAGGGTGCAAAGGCGATGCGCGCAGCCGTGCCTGCCCATCTGCCGGTGACGGTGAAAGTGCGGCTGGGCTGGGACTCGGGGGCGCGTCAGTTTGAAATTGCCGATGCGGTGCAGCAGGCCGGGGCGAGCGAACTGGCGGTGCATGGCCGTACTAAAGAAGACGGTTACCGCGCCGAAGCGATTAACTGGCAGGCAATTGGTGAGATCCGCCAGCGCTTGACCATCCCGGTGATTGCCAACGGCGAAATCTGGGACTGGCACAGCGCGCAAGATTGTATGGCGGTTACGGGCTGCGATGCGGTGATGATCGGGCGTGGAGCGCTGAACGTACCCAACCTCAGCCGGGTGATTAAATGCAAGGAGCCGCGTATGGCGTGGCCCCAGGTGGTACAGCTGTTACAGCGCTATGTGCGGCTGGAGAAGCAGGGCGATACCGGGCTATATCATGTGGCGCGCATTAAGCAGTGGCTCGGCTATTTGCGCAAGGAGTATCAGGAAGCCACGGAGCTGTTTATGCAGGTCCGGGCGCTGAAAACCTCGGGTGAGATCGCTGCGGTAATTGATGCAGATTAAAAAAGCCCCCGTTCCGCGAGGAACGGGGGTTTTTGTTTTGCCCGGAAAACTAGGGTTTCGGCTGGCTGTAGATCGGGCCAGGCTGGCTTAGCGCTGGCGCATCCTGGCCAGCCGTCGCAGCCGGCTGATTGCTGTCAGGCGAAGCGGCTGAAGTATCAGGCTGCGCACCTTCCTGCTCCGTTACGGTAACCGGTTTTGCAGCCTGCTCATCCGCCTCACCGTTAACCTTCACCGGCATACCTGAACGCATCTTGAGCGCGGCGTCCATACTTGCGCTGTTCACGCTGGCATCGGAGACCACTTTGTTGACTGCATCGCTCAGCGTCAGCGGCACCGGATCGCGGGAGGCGAACTGCTCCTGGGTTTGCGACAGCGGGTTGTGAACCTCGACATAGCGTGAACCGTCCGGTTCTGCCGAGGCTTTAACCGGCTGATCGATAAACTGCACGCGGGTGCCGACCGGCACATTGCTAAACAGCCATTTAATATCTTCCGCTCGCAGGCGCACACAGCCGTGACTGACGCGCAGGCCGATACCAAAGTTGGCATTGGTGCCGTGGATGGCATACAGACGACCGATGTACAGCGCGTACAGGCCCATCGGATTGTCCGGGCCAGCCGGGAACACTTCTGGCAGAGATTCTCCGCGTGCGGCGTACTCTTCATGCATTTTCTTGGTTGGCGTCCAGGTCGGGCCATCTTTTTTACGCTGAACGGTGGTCGTCCAGTTGATTGGCGTATCCTTACCCAGTTCACCGATACCGATGGGCAGCACCACCACGGTTTTACTGCCTTTCGGGTAGTAGTACAGGCGCATCTCTGCGCTGTTAATCACAATGCCTTCGCGCGGGGCGTCAGGCAGCAGCAGCTGATGAGGAATAATCAGTTTGCTGCCGGCTTTAGGCAGATAGACATCAATGCCTGGGTTAGCTTCCATCATGTTGCTCAGACCCATCTGGTATTGAGCCGCGAAAGCTTCCAGCGGAAGTTTACTGTCTTGCGGAATGGTCATTTCAAGGTTTTCCCCGGTCAGGCGGCTGTTAGCGGCCGGAAGAGGGTAAACCACAGCGAAGGCCGAGTGGCTTAACGCCGCTGCGGTGAGGATCAGGGTGACGAACGCACGGAGACTTGTTTTCATATTAATTCAGGTGTAGCGCCATGTAGACTGTTGATAAACGACCCAATACTGGTCAACTGAAGCCGAAACCTTCGGGGTGCAGCCAACGTGACTGCAGCCTGAAGTTTAACGTATATGACCGGCTGCGCATTATATGGGCATAATAGCCTTTGAGGAAACCAGCATTTATTGCTACAGAACTATCTTTACGATTAACAACAGTGTACCACCATTTGGCTGGCGGTATTTGTTCGTTGAGGGTTGCCATAACGGCTCCGCGCCACTGAGCCTACGGTCGAGGAAAAACGCCGCGCTGATAAAGGCCAGGTGCATCAGCGCCTGTGGGGTATTTCCCAGCGCGCGCCCGTGAGGGGCAAACTGTTCGGCGTAAAGACCGGGCGGGTTGCCATAGCCAGGCAGGATTTTGAACTCAAAACGGGCTTCATCAAGGCGTCCGGCACGCGCCAGGCATTCGACGTACCAAAAGGAGCAGGCGGCGAAAGCACCTTCTTCCCCCTGCAACCCGTCGGCCGGGGTCTCTGCAACATCGTAGCGCCGCACCATGCCGTCGCTGACCAGGTTCGCTTAGTTGCTGCGCCGGCATAATCATGCACCGGGGCGCAACGCAGTGGGATCGAGGCGCTGCCGTGAACCACCTTAACCCGGCGAATAATGCGCGGCAAAGCCCCATTCTGCTGACAAACCGGCATATAGTCAGTCAACTCAACCACGCCGTCCTGGTGCAGCCAGCGGGTTTGCAGGATATTGCTGTCAGGCAGACAGCGCTGCATCCGGCGCGCGTCGGGCCAGTCGGAGCACAGGCTGAATACGCCAGCGTCGTCACTGTCCAGCAGTGCGCTGAATACCGGTGGGCTGTCCAGATTCGGCCAGCAGAAATAGTCGATGGAGCGGCCGTTGGTGACCAGCGCACAGGTACGCAAATCGCCAATCGCACCGTGGTCTTCAATCGCTCGTTTCGCTTTTTTCATTGTTTAACAATAGCCGCTTAATCAACAGCGTGACGCCGGCCAGTTATCGCCAGGCAAAAACCTGATCGCCGTCGCCCGTTAGCGCTCAATCAATGGCGCTGCTACGATTTTGCACGCTTCTTGATGGCAATACGAATGCCCCATACCACCGCCAGGATCAGCAACAGCCAGAAAAGCGGCTTCAGGTACTGCTCCAGCTGATGAAGCCAGGGGGCAATCATCTGACCGGCAAGATAGCCGAGCGTAACAAAAAGAGTGGCCCACAGCGCCGCACCGGTCAGGTTACACAGCAGGAACTGGCGTGGAGAGAGCTTGCTGGCACCGATAATGATCGGCCCGACGATGCGCAGGCCGTACATAAAGCGCACACCAATCACAAACAGCACCGGCCTGTTGCGGATCAGCCGATTGGCACGGGCAATATGCTGGCGATGCTTGTTAAAGCGTTGCAGGATAGTCTCCCCGAAGTGCCGACCGATAAAGAACAGCGCGCAGTCACCGAGTATGCCGCCGCACATGGCTGCCAGAATCACCCCACCATAGTGCAACAGTCCTTCATGCGCGGCCACGCCGCCCAACAGCGTAAAGGTTTCCCCTTCGGCCAGGCAACCGATAAATAGCGCCCAGTAGCCGTACTGGGCAATCAGCGTATTAACGTCAATGTGCAAAGCACCACTCCTTTTTGTTTACCAACGGGTAAGTTTAACGCCTTTATCACCGATTGCCGGATTTGATGCCGGGCTGGGTTTATTTTGGTCGAAAATTGAGCCATTTATCACTGCTTGCAGCGAATTAGCCACAAATCGTTCAGGGGCACTTATACTTAAACAGATGCCGCCCGGGAGGTTGCCAGCTGGCGGTCCAATGTTCAGAGGAGTGAAGATATGAACCATGTATGGGGACTTCTTGCGCATCCCGGCCGTGAGATGCGCGACATCAGGCAGGAGAACGAATCTCTCTCTCACCACTATACGCATCACGTATTGCTGATGGCTTTGATCCCGGTGCTTTGCGCCTTTATCGGCACCACCCAGTTTGGCTGGCGAGCCAGCGACCAACCCGCGATTATGCTGTCTTTATCCACGGCTTTCACCCTGGCTGTTTTCTTCTACGCGCTGATGCTGGTCGGCGTGGCGGTAATGGGCCGAGTCATCTGGTGGATGGCGCGTGACTATCCACAGCGTCCAACGCTTGCCAGCTGCCGGGTATTTGCCGGTTATGTGGCCACGCCGATGTTCCTTAGCGGGCTGGTAGCGCTCTATCCGCTGGTGTGGTTGTGCGCGCTGGTGGGTACGCTGGCGCTGGTTTATACCGGCTATCTGCTGTTTGTTGGCATTCCGCTGTTTCTGAATATCGACCGCGAAGAGAGCCTGCGTTTTTCGGGTTCCACTCTGGCTATCGGTGTGCTGGTGCTTGAAGTGTTACTGGCGTTAACAGTGCTGCTTTGGGGCTATGGTTTCAAGCTGTTCTGACCGCCCGCACCGCCGGGTAACCGGCGGTGTTTTCATTAACGTGGTGAAACGAATATTCTGTAGGAAAATTCTGGTGCAACAGCTTATTATGCCGGAGCCAGCCCCCGTACTCCTGACGGGAAGCGGCGTGTGGCCCCCACACCTGAATAACCAGCCGTTAAGTTTTCACTGATGCCTGCAAAAATTCGTTTATCCCTGCTTAGTTTGACCCTGCTGTTCTCCATACCGTACCTGATGGGTCAGGCCGCTGCCCGCGCTCACCAGCCTGAAGTTAGCAGCGCTGCCCGGCCGGCCATTGCTTCGGGAAGCGCGATGATCGTCGATCTGAACAGCAATAAAGTGATCTACGAAAGCCACCCGGATCGGGTGCGTCCCATTGCCTCCATCACCAAGTTGATGACGGTGATGGTGACGCTGGATGCGCATCTGCCGCTCGATGAGATGCTCAAAGTGGATATCAGCCATACGCCACAGATGCGTGGCATCTATTCACGCGTGCGGCTAAACAGTGAGCTAAGCCGCAAAAACATGATGCTGCTGGCGCTGATGTCGTCGGAAAACCGCGCGGCTGCCAGCCTGGCGCACCATTATCCCGGCGGCTACGACGCCTTTATCCGCGCAATGAATGCCAAAGCGCGTGCGCTGGGCATGAGCCATACCCGCTACGTGGAGCCAACCGGACTGTCGATTGACAACGTCTCCACCGCTCGCGACCTCAGTAAGCTGTTGCAGGCGACGAAGCGTTACCCGTTGATAGGCCAACTGAGCACCACCCATGAGGATATGGCCAGCTTCCGTAGCCCGAATTACACCCTGCCATTCCGCAACACTAACCATCTGGTGTATCGCCCTGACTGGAATATTCAGCTAACGAAAACCGGCTTCACCAACGAAGCGGGACACTGCCTGGTGATGCGCACGGTGATTAATCAGCGCCCGGTCTCACTGGTGGTGCTGGACGCATTCGGCAAGTACACCCATTTTGCTGACGCCAGTCGTCTGCGCCAGTGGATGGAAAACGGCAAGGTCTCGGCGGTGCCGCCCGCAGCGTTAAACTATAAAAAAGACCGCTCTGCACGGGCAGCAAACCCTGAACAGGGCGACGACAGCGCGCTTGAGTAACCGACCGGACGATTACCATGCCCGCTGCATCCGGCAGCGCGCCCGTCAGGGCGTTGTGTATCGATAATCCTTATGATGGCGGCCGTCACTTTACATCACTAATCCTATAGTGCCGTGCAGGGCTAAAGCATAAACTGTCCGGCAAATTTCATGGTGCCCTGTCGGCACCGCACTTGGTATCAGGAACCCGATCATGTCTGGCTTGTTTACTTATCTTCGTATCTGTCTGCTGGCTTTGGTCGCGCTATCACCCCAGCTGGCGCTGGCGGCAGAGAATGACAGCATTCAGCAAAATGGCGATGCGCCGCATAAGGTCAATGTTGTTGCCGAGCTGCCGAAAATGCAGAAGGTGCTGGACAATATCAAGCAGCGGGTTTCAGCGGAAACCAACGCCAGCCGGCTGAATGAACTCAACGATATGGCGCTGGAGCTTTCTGGCGATGCCGATACCCTGATGCAGAGCCTTATACCGCAGCGCGCCCAGCTGCATGCCCAGCTGGCGGTGCTCGGCCCGGCTCCGCAGGCGGGCAGCGGCGTCAAAGAGACCGCCGAGGTGACCAGCAAGCGCAGCCGGCTGGAAAGCCAGAAAGCCAAAATGGACGATCAGATCAAGCAGGCCGAAGCGATTAAAAACGGTGCGATCAATCTCTCGGCGCAGATTGCCAACCTCCGGCGCGATGCGCTGAAAACCCAGCTGGCGCTGAATGCCGGCAGTATCTTCGGCACGCACTTCTGGGCGCCGTTGTTGAACAGCCAAAGCGATGACCGCGACAAAATCAGTGCTTTTAGCGATGAACTGAGCGCGACTGCGGCACTTGCCTGGCAGCCAGACTGGCGCTTTGGCACCATCGTCTGGGTGCTGGCGGCGATGCTGGTGGCCACGCTGGGTCGCCGTTATCTGGAAGAATTTCTTGCCTGGGTGGGCATTCATCATCTGCCGGAGGGCCGTCTGCGCCGCAGTTTCCTTGCTGCGGCCACCGCCCTTACCACGCTGGCCGCTGTGGCACTGGCGTTTAACTTCATCGATCTGGCCTTTACCCGCCCCGATGAAGTGGTGGATGACGTGCGCGTCTTTGCCGACCGGCTGGTGGGCCAAAGCGTTATCTGCGGGCTGATAGCCGGATTAGGGCGAGCTTTCCTCTCTACCCGCCGCCCGTCATGGCGTCTGCCCACCATTTCTAATGAGGTCGCGCTGGCGTTAAAACCGTACCCGCCTTTGACCGCAGCGCTGGTGTTTATCTTCCAGACGGTAGAAACGGTTAACAGCAGCGTGAACACCAGCGTGGGCACCACCATCTTCGCCAACGGCATGACCGCGCTATTAATTGGCGCGACTGCGCTGTCCATCAGCATGCGTACCAATCGCGTACGCCGTCGTATGCTGCTGGAAGGGCATCAGCCCGAGGCGAAATCGACGCTGGTCGGGCTGATTCAGATGGCGCTGACGTTGATCGGCGTGGCGATTATGATTGCACTGGCCATCGGTTATATCACTCTGGCGCGCTTCCTGAGTTATGAGCTGGTATGGATGGGCATCGTCTTCGGTTCTTTCTATATTTGCAGCCAGCTGTTGGCGGATGCCACAGAGAGCCTGTTTTCCCCCACCAGCGCCAGCGGCAAACGCATTCAAAGCTCGCTTAATATCGATGAGCGTCATCTGGGCCAGGTCGCTGCGCTGCTTGGTGCGCTGGGCAAAACCCTGCTGGTGCTGGTAGTGGCCCTGGCGCTGCTCAACGGCACATTTGGCAGTTCAACGCCCATCGAGTTGGTGCAGAAAGCCATCGAATTCTGGGGTGGTAAAGGGCTGGAATCGCTGAATATCGTCCCGGCGCATATGGTGAATGCGCTGGTTTGTATGGTGGTTGGTATCTGGGCGCTGCGCTCGGTGAAGCGCTGGCTGGAGCATGATTTTCTGCCTAAAACCACGATGGACATCGGGATGCGCGTATCGCTCATCACTCTGTTCAGCAATATTGGTTTTGTGCTGGTTGTCCTGATGACGCTGTCAATTATGGGCCTGCAGTGGAACAAGCTGGCGTGGATTGTCAGCGCGCTGTCGGTGGGTATCGGTTTTGGCTTACAGGAGATCGTGAAGAACTTTATTTCCGGTCTGATCCTGCTGACCGAACGCCCGGTAAAAGTCGGCGATCTGGTGAGCATTAGCGGCATTGAAGGGGATATCCGCCGAATTAACGTGCGTGCTACCGAGATCCAGCTGGGTGATAAGTCGACGGTGATTGTGCCTAACTCACAGTTTATTTCGCAGAACGTGCGTAACGCCACTATGGGCAACGCCCAGGGGGTGGTGATCGTTACCCTGACCTTCCCGCTGGATATCGATCCTGAACGGGTGCGCCAACTGCTGTTGGATGTGTATATCGAAAACGAGTGCGTGCTGGAAACACCGGAGCCATCGGTGTCATTTAAGGATTTGACCAGCAGCGGCATCGTGCTGGCGGTCACCGGCAACGTTGCCAGCCCGCGCCAGGTGAGCAGTGTGAAAAGCGATCTGCTGTTTGATATCCTGACCCGGCTGCGTAAAGAAGGCGTCGTGCTGTCGACGCCGCAAACCATGATCATTGAACGTAAGGATGAGCAGCTGGCGTTAAAAGAGGCACCGCAAGAGTAGCATCAGGTGAGGTTAGCCTTTAGCGGGCGGATAGCTCATCCCCGCCCGGCAACCTGGTTGCCGCAGTCGCAGTCAGCCCAGTGTTTGGCCCGCGTGGTTTTACCAATGCCGGGGTTGAAACTGTTGGTCGGATCGAGCCGTTGGTAAAAAGCCTTCAGCTGCGGCCTGGCCTGATACAGATGCCCCACGTTATGCTCGGCCGGATATTCCGCCCCGCGCGCCTCCAGGATGGCCAGCATCTTCTCCTTCAGCGCGTGCACATCCACCCCTTTTTTCACAATATAATCCTGATGGAAAACGTGGCACAGGAAGTGGCCGTAATACAGGCGATGAGTGAGCGCGCCGTCGAACTCCGGCGGTAATTGCTCAAACCAGTTGCGGTCATTGCGCCTCAGCGCGATATCCAGCGCCAGAATATCTTCGACTGCATCATGGTGCACCGCATGATAGCGCACCGCCGCACCGGCGGCGGCAAAGCGATGCAAAAAGGCATGCGCACCTTCTTTGCCTTCACATTCGAAAAACTCGCCCTGTGTCTGCCGGAAAAACGTCTGCAGATACGCGCGCGCTTCCGCCACGCCGTCGCCGGACATCTTTAGCATCAGGTGGTGTTCAAAGCGGTCGCGGTACTGCTTCATACGCGGCGGCAGATGCGCGGGCAGCAGCGCGGCCAGCTTCTGTAACAGGCGGTCGCTAAAGTGGGGCTTCAGCCATTTCACGCGTGCCAGCAGCGCATCCATTCGTCCCTTCAAGGTAAAGAACAGCGGCATTTTATCGGTGCCGAGCTTATCGATCATCACAAAGGTATCTTTACCGTAGGTCTCCGCAATATCAAAAATATCGCGGTGCATATACTCCCCGGCCACCGGCAGGTTGGTAAAGCTGGACAGCATATGACGGCGCAGCTGGCCGAGCACCGCCGTGTCGTTGGTGCCGATATAGAACACCTGCTGGGCGCTTTCGCTGGCAAATGTGTCAAGGCGCACGGCAAATAGCGCCAGCTTGCCGGCGCAGCCGGAGGCTTCAAACAGGCGGCGTGCATCAGCGTTAAAGCGCGACGGCGTATCGGCATCAACATCGCGTACCCGTTCGGCATAGTCCGGGTCGGAGGCGTGACGCTGGTCATGCCGGACGTCAGCAGGCTGCCAGCTGTCATCATCCAGCTTGCCGAGAATCTGTTCCGGCGTGCTGCCGAGATTGATCCCCAGATGATTGACCAGCTGCAATTTACCGTTGGCATCAATCTGTGCGTACAGCGCCATCTCGGTATAAGCCGGGCCGCGTTTGACCAGCGAACCCCCCGAGTTATTGCATATGCCGCCCAGCACCGACGCGCCAATACAGGACGAACCGATCACCGAATGCGGCTCGCGCCCGAGCGGCTTAAGGGCTTTTTCCAGCTGATACAGGGTACTGCCGGGAAATGCCAGCACCTGTTTGCCCTCGTCCAGCAGCTGGATTTTATCCATACGAAGGGTGCTGATAATCACGATGTCGCGCGGATAATCATTGCCGTTGGGCGTCGATCCTTCGGTCAGCCCGGTGTTGGCCGCCTGCATCAGGATAATCACATCGGCGACGACGCAGGCCTGCAGGACGCGCCACTGCTCCAGTAAACAGCCGGGAAATACCACGCCCAGCGCGTCACCTTCGCCCGAACGAAAGCCTTTGCGGTAACGTTCAGTTTTTTCTGGTGCGGTTAACAGATGGTTGCGGCCAACGATACGGCCGAGTTCAGCAATCAGTTTTTGTCTTGCGGTTTGGGAAGTGTGCATGTCATGTCCTTATCAGTATCACCTTTTAACTTTAGCACCGGTTGGCTGGTGATAAAGCCCTCGCTGAAAATGGGGTAATCTGTGGCGTTAAAACTAGCTGCTATTCTTCAGGTATGACACACTGCGCACATCAGTCTGCATGTAGTAAAATAATTGATACACTACAGTCACTTGAGAGAAGATCATCTGATGAATTGGATTTGTTCTGTCAGCCTTGCCGTTACTCTGGCGCTGCAGCCAGCTTTCGCCGACGATATGATCGGCCCCCATCAGCTCAACCCACAGGCGCGCGACGCGTTTGTCAGCGGGCTGCTGAAAAAAATGACCCTTGATGAAAAAATTGGCCAGCTCAGGCTGATCAGCGTCGGGCCGGAAAATCCCAAATCGGCCATTCGCGACATGATCCAGCAGGGGCAGATCGGGGCGATTTTTAACACCGTGACCCGTCAGGATATCCGACAGATGCAGGATCAGGTGATGCAGCTCAGCCGTCTCAAAATCCCACTGTTTTTTGCCTATGACGTGATCCACGGGCAGCGCACCCAGTTCCCGATCCCGCTGGCGTTAGCCGCCAGTTGGGATACGCAGGCAGTGGCAGAAGTGGGGCGTATTGCGGCTTATGAAGCGGCCGATGACGGTCTCAATATGACCTGGGCGCCGATGGTGGATGTGACCCGAGAACCGCGCTGGGGAAGGGGATCGGAAGGTTTTGGTGAAGATACCTGGCTGACCAGTGAAATGGGGCGGGTGCTGGTAAAAGCCATGCAGGGCAACAGCCCGGCGGATCGCTATTCAGTGATGACCAGCGTGAAACACTTTGCTGCCTACGGCGCAGTGGAAGGCGGGCGTGAATACAACACGGTTGATATGAGCCAGCAACGCCTGTTCCAGGACTATCTGCCGCCGTATAAAGCCTCGCTGGATGCCGGCAGCGGCGGCGTGATGGTGGCACTGAATTCGCTGAACGGCGTACCGGCCAGTGCCGATGGCTGGCTGCTAAAAGACATTCTGCGTCATGACTGGAAATTTAAGGGCATCACCATCAGCGATCACGGTGCGATCAAAGAGCTGATCCAGCACGGCGTGGCGCGCGATCCGCAGGATGCGGTACGCATTGCCCTGAAATCTGGTATCGATATGAGTATGAGCGATGAATACTACAGCAAATACTTGCCGGGCCTGGTGAAGAGCGGGGCGGTCAGCATGAAGGAGATTGATGACGCCACCCGCCACGTACTGAATGTGAAATACGATATGGGGCTGTTTAACGATCCTTACAGCCACCTGGGACCGGCCAGCAGCGATCCGGCCGATACTAATGCGGAAAGCCGCCTGCACCGGGCAGAAGCGCGTGATGTGGCGCGTAAAAGCATGGTGCTGTTGAAAAACCGTCTGGAAACGCTGCCGCTGAAAAAGAACGGCACCATTGCGCTGATCGGCCCGCTGGCCGACAGCCAGATCGATATTATGGGCAGCTGGTCGGCGGCGGGGGTTGCAGACCAGTCGGTGACGCTGTTGCAGGGGATGAAAAATGCCACTGCCGACAAGGCCACGCTGCTGTATGCCAAAGGGGCTAATATCACCGACAGCAAGGGCATTCAGGATTTCCTCAATCTGTATGAAAAGGCGGTGACCATTGATGCCCGCTCTCCTCAGCAGATGCTGGATGAAGCCGTGGCAACGGCGAAGAAAGCGGATGTGGTGGTGCTGGCGATAGGTGAAGCGCGCGGTATGGCGCACGAGGCATCCAGCCGTACCGATCTGACGCTGCCAGCCAGCCAACGACAGCTGATTGGCGCGTTAAAAGCCACCGGTAAGCCATTGGTGCTGGTGCTGATGAATGCGCGGGCGTTAACCCTGGCAGAGGAGACGCAGCAGGCGGATGCGCTGCTGGAGAGCTGGTACAGCGGCACAGAAGGCGGCAATGCCATTGCCGATGTGCTGTTCGGCGACTATAACCCCTCCGGCAAGCTGCCGATGACCTTCCCGCGTTCGGTGGGGCAGATCCCGATGTACTACAACCACCTGAATACCGGACGCCCATACAATTTCGAACATCCTAATAAGTACACTTCCCATTACTTCGATGAAGCAAATGGCCCGCTGTTCCCGTTCGGCTATGGACTGAGCTACACCGACTTTACGCTGTCGCCGGTGAAAATGTCTGCTACAACCATGAACAAAAACGCAACGGTTAATGCCAGCATCACGGTGACCAACAGCGGTAAATACGCCGGGGCGACGGTGGTTCAGCTCTATCTGCGTGACGAGGTGGCAAGTATCAGCCGTCCGGTGAAAGAGCTGAAAGGCTTCAAGCGCATTATGCTACAGCCCGGTGAATCACAAACGGTCACCTTCCCGATCGACGCCAGCGCGCTGAAGTTCTGGAATGCCAAAATGCAGCATGTTGCAGAGCCGGGTCAATTCAGCGTAATGATCGGGCTGGACTCCGTGCGTACCCACAATGCCGAATTTAACTATCTGTAAGCATCAGCGGGGCTTGCCCCGCTTTCAACACGGGGCAGCAGTACGTGACCACATTCAGCAACGGGTATTTCGTCGAAGCGGACCGGCGCTGAATGAGTTCGATCTCTCGCCGCCGCCCGGCGAACCGGGGTTTTACGGCCCGGACAGCGTTATCCGCGCACGTATTCATATCATCGCCAGGTTATTGCGCTGGGTAATTCATCGAGGTGCCTTGCAGCGCGCCATGACGCGGGTTGGCCGTTAGCCCCCGCGCCGTTTTGAGACAATTACCCTTGCCGCAACGTGGCCCGGCGCGGCATGCTGGCTGATAATCGGCGAGAATCGCCCCCTCCACACCGATGTCGAGGCGTTATGACGCAGCCTTATCAGATTGCTGAAGTCAGCAATCAGCAACAGACGCTGATCGCCATAGTCGAACAGGACGAGCGAACAGCCTATTTTTACATCTGGCCAGCGGAAGCACTGCGCACGCGGTTTGCCGTACGCGGCTGCTGGTTACGCAACCTGCTACCCGCGCCGCAGCAGGAAGACGTGGCGGCGATGAAGCAGGGCATTGCACCGTTACTTAGCGCCGCGTACTGCCGCACGCTGGAGGCAGAGCCAATGCTCGACCCCGCCGCTGTGCAAATTGTCTGGGAACCGAGCGATGATGGCGCCGCGCTGTGGTATCAGGGGCAGCTGCTGGCGGCGATCCCCGGCTGGAGTCTGTATCAGGATCGACAGGTCAGCTTTTCGGCTGGCTGTATTAAGGCCAGTCCCCTGACCGCACCGCTTGGCTCGGCCTCTACTAACGAATACTATGCCGCAGCGCAGCAGCATCGCCAGTTCTGGCGCGACTGGCAGGATGGCCAGCCGTGGGAGCCGTTACGGCAGGAGCTGTTGCAGTGTTACCAGGCGCAGTATGGCGAATCCCTGAAGTACTACGCCATCGACCAGGGGAACTGGCCGCCGATGGCTATTTCGCAGCATTATTATCAGGGAAGCTGGTATTTCTTCACGCTGGGCATGTCGGTGCGCCCAATGCCGTGGGTTAACTTTCTCTTCCGGCATCTCGCTCCTGCACATCGCCGTTGCGAACTTGCCCTCGCAGTCGATGCTTCGGTAATGACGGAAGAGAATGCGGTGCAGATGGCGAGTGCGCTGGCGGGCTTTGCGCATATGCCGTGGGCGGGTCTTAGCTGGCTGGGGGAAGGGCACACGCTGGACTCCGCGCTCGCGCCGGTGGGCTTCGCGGGATTTGTGCTTTCTGGCGCGCTCGGCCGTGAAGCCGGGCGCCTGGCGTTACCCAAACGTGATGGCGATACGGTCAACCTGCTGTGGACTGCACCGGTTACCGCGCCGGAACTTGAGTTTGCCCAGCGTGAAACCGACGGCGGTCAGCAGCTGGTAGCGCGGCTATTGCAGTATGGCTGCGGGCATATTTTCCGCGCACGTCAACAGGTGGTCGAAGCCGGGGCGTAAGCAGGCGGCTAAGCCCGCCGGCTTGCAGCGTGCACCGACGGCGATGAAAGTGTGGCCGGCGCGACAATTTAGTCTTTTACGTTCATTAGCGCACGATAATATGCAGATTAATGTCCTTGTCCTGTGCCAAAATAGTTGGCATTAGCGTAAAGGAGTCGGCATGTCTGCAATTGAAGTTATCCTGGTCGATCGCCACGACCGCCCCACCGGTAAGATGGAAAAGCTTGAGGTACATGAGAAAGGGTTACTGCATCGCGCAGTGACCGTTTACGTGTTCAACTCTGACCATCAGCTGCTGCTACAGCAACGCGCACGCGGAAAATATCACTGTGGCGGCCTGTGGAGTAATACCACCTGTGGCCACCCCTATCCGCAGGAGTTGACCGCAGAGGCGGCACAACGCCGCCTTATTGAAGAGATGGGGCTGGATCTGAATTTGCAGCCGGTGTTTGAACTCAGCTACAACCTGCCGTTAAGTAACGGACTCACCGAGCACGAATACGGTCACGTCTATTTCGCCATCAGCGATGCGCTACCCGCCATGAACCCTGAAGAAGCGGATGACTGGCGCTATAGCTCGCTGGCGGATATCCAGCGTGAAATAGAGACCCATCCTGAGCTTTTCACCCCGTGGTTTTTGTTTACCTTTTCGCGTATTCCCGGCGAGTTTGCCCGCTATATGGCGCAGCAGCCGGCTCGCTGAAGGCCAGCACCACCTCTGCTCCGCCTTTACGGTAGAAATCCGAACCGATAAAGGTAAAGTCACCTTCAGTGCGCTATGGTGGCGGACTTCTTCGTGCAGTAATGACTGAGGAGGATGCAGGACATGCAGCTTGGCGGAAATAATCTGTTTTTCTGCCGGAAATGAATACAAAAGCTTTAACTGTCTATTTCGCGTGGCTTCAGAAATGGCAATCAGCCCAATACACTGCGGTGCAGCAGCCAGCTTAAGCTGTGAATGAAGTTCCGGGTTGGATAATTTAGCTATTCCTTTGACCGTCAGCACGCGTGGTATCTCGGTTTCAAAGGTTGAAACCCATTTTCTATGGGTTTTGCCACCTCATTGAACAGGTGAATAACAGCGTTATCCCTCGGTATTAAAGCGGGAATAAGCTGAAAAATGAACGCTTTGTTCTTTTTGAGAATCTTCTTGCGAATCGCGTTTATATATAGCCAAAGGTTTTTATATCTGAAGTTTAAATAAGTATGATTACCATCAGTGATTATATTTCTATTTTTCGGATATTTCTTGTCACTAATAATTATTTTCATGATTACTTCGGGGGATAATCATTGATTTAGTTCAGGTGCGTCCATTTATAGCGAAGTGAATTCAAGCTAGAAATGAGCAAGCAGGAGTTTATATGTTCAGTATTGCAGAACAGGACATGGAAGCGCGCCTGATGCAGAAATTATTTCTGTTTCTGAAGCGGCTGGTGTGGGGCATTATTGGTAAAAGCGCACTACATCGAAAAAAGCGCACTTACGGGTAACAGGTGGCATGACATTTCGCGCAAAGGACGGCGGCAGGGAGCCGCCAGACTACGCTTCAGGAACGAACGATAAAGGTGTACCCGGTCAGCATGACGCCGCCGATACCGCCGAGCGCCATCAGCAGGAAAATGAATACGACACCGATTTTTTGCCAGTTCATATTGTAGCCTGTTTTGCTTCGAAGGAGAGCGCAGTATAGCGCCTTAATCCGTCGGAATTAAGCTAAAATGGCGCTTGCAGGGAGCCAGCTCCGGCTATTTAGCGAAAAACAGCGTGACGCGGGCGACTTCAATGCCGAATTTTTTCATTGATGTCACGTTCATCAGATGGCCGGCGTCCTGCTGATAGATCCAGTCGTCGAAGTTCAGCTTGTACTCGCTGTCCCGGGTTTTTACCCTCATGGTATAGCGCCAGTTAAAGGCATTGCCGCTGGCCTCTCCACGGGCGCTACCGATAATATCCCCGGCGTTACCCACGTAGCCGCCGTTTGGCTGCCGCTGGATGTGCCAGACGCGGGTCTGTTTTTCGCCATCGTCATAAACAAAATGCTCGTTTAACGTCAGGGTATCACCCGCCACCTGGCCCTGGATCGTCACGTTGAAACGGCGGATCTGTTTGCCGCTGAAATCCTGTACCATCCCCCACGCGCGTGATTCACCGTTGAACCAGTTGAAGATATCTATCTTTGGCTGCGCCTGCTGGTAATCTTCCAGCGGGCTTTTGCAGCCCGCAGTTAACAGGCATAGCATCAGTAACAGGGTTTTCAACATGATTGATCTCCAGGTGGGGCGCATCTGTGCGACCGGGAAGCGGCCAGCTTGCCAGGGTTGGCCGCGCATGAGTCAAGGTTAAAGCGCCAGCGGCTCATGCCGTTGCAGCGTCAGCTGGACGGTGCCGATGGTACGGGCGCGGAAGCCCGCTTCACAGTAACAGAGGTAGAACAACCACATGCGGCGGAAACGTTCGTCAAAACGCCCCCGTGCCAGCTGCGGCCAGGCGTGGTCGAAGCGCTGTCGCCAGCATTGCAAGGTCTGCGCGTAATCATCACCCATCTCAAACTGGTCAAGCACGCTGAAATCACTGACCGCTTTCAACGTATCATTTAGCAGACTGACGGAGGGCAGGAAGCCCCCGGGAAATATATAGCGCTGAATAAAGTCAACGCCGCGCGCGTAAGAGGTGAAGCGTTCTTCGCTGATGGTAATCGCCTGCAACGCCATGCGGCCGCCGGGTTTCAGCAGCTGTTGACAGCGCTGGATAAACAGCGGGATATAGGCTTTACCGACCGCTTCGATCATTTCTATCGAGACAATTTTGTCATATTGCCCACTGAGATGGCGGTAATCCTCGCACAGTACCGTGACGCGGTCGCTTAAACCCGCTGCGGCAATGCGCTGACGGCAATATTCATACTGTTCGCGTGAAATGGTGGTGGTGGTGACACGGCAACCGTACTGCCGTGCGGCATATTCCGCCATCGCCCCCCAGCCGCTGCCAATTTCCAACAGATGATCCTGCCGGCCAAGCGCCAGCCGATCGCACAGCCGCTGCATTTTTGCCTGCTGCGCCTGTTCAAGCGTCATTTCTGGCTGGCGGAACCAGGCGCTGGAGTAGAGCATCGCCTGGTCAAGAAACGTGGTATAGAAATCGTTGCCGAGGTCATAGTGTGCGGCAATGTTACGCTTCGCCTGGCGCACGTTGTTGCGCCGCAAGGCATGAATCAGCTGATTTAGCGGCGTTGTCAGCCAGCTCAGACGTGATTCCAGCTTATCGGCAACGTGGATATTATTGGCCAGCGTCAGTAGCAGGGCGGTGAGATCCGGGGTATCCCAGTCGCCATCCATATAGCTTTCGGCGGCGGCAATGGTGCCGCCCGTCAGCACCCGGCGGTAAGTGCGCGCATGTTGCACCACCATTTCAGCCTGCAGCGCCGCCCCGGCATCACCAACAAACTGCGTACCCCGTTGCGGATCGTGCACGGTAAGCCCCGCGCCCTGAATATGTTGCAGCAGGGAGAAGACCGCACGGCGTGACGCCGGGCAGCATTTACCGGTTTTGTCGCGGCGCGTCAGGCTTAAATTGGTGTCAGTCATCGATCATTTCTCTGCTTTGCGGTGAGCATAAACTGGCGCGCCTTTGCGCCATAGTTTCCACGCCTGCCAGTAAATGGCCAGCGCGGTACGAGCGGTAATCAGTGGAAATCGCCAGAGAAAATGGCGCAGATTCTGCCGGGTCAACGGCTGGCGGCGCAGATGCAAAGTGGCATCAAACTCACGCCCGGCACGGTGATTTTCAATATGCACCAGCAGTGATTTACCCGGCGCGGACAGCCGCCAGTGGTAGGTCATCTCCAGTGGATTAAACGGTGAG
Organism: Erwinia pyrifoliae DSM 12163; assembly: GCF_000026985.1. Classification (NCBI taxonomy): domain Bacteria; kingdom Pseudomonadati; phylum Pseudomonadota; class Gammaproteobacteria; order Enterobacterales; family Erwiniaceae; genus Erwinia; species Erwinia pyrifoliae. The sequence goes on along the minus strand of NC_017390.1, from coordinate 2,625,677 downwards.
ACATGGAACGCTTTCTCTGTTGTTTCGCTGCCGTCCGGTTTGACCGCGTAGGTATGACGCTCATTCCACGGCGTGTTGCGCACCTCTGCCAGCATCCAGCGCAGGGTATCGGCGTCATCGTAGAGATAGTAAAAATTGACCGGATTAAACGAACAGCCAAAGTAGCGCAGCTGGGTCAGCAGCATTACCCGTCCGGTCAGTTGCTCTCCGGTCAGTTCGGCAATACGCGCCTGGGCGCGCTGTTTGATATCGCCGCCGCCCAGATAATCGTCGCCACAGAAGCTGGCCGCGCACAGGCGGCCGGAGCCGATTCCGGCTGCCCGGAGCTGCGGCAGTTCATCAAGATCGATCAGCGGCATAAAAATTTTATAGCTAAAGCGGTGATCCACCGGGGTGAAGCGGCGATGACGGACGTGGCCGCTGTACAGCACGCTGTTCATAGCAGCCCCTTTTGTTCCATTCCGCTTATCACATCCAGCGCGCTGCGAATGCCATCCTCATGGAAACCGTTATAGCTCCAGGCCCCGCAGAACCAGCTGCGGTTGTTGCCGTTGAGCCGCAGCCGCAGCTGCTGACCCTGAGGCGAGTCGGCACCAAACTGCGGATGGTGATAGATGAAACGGCGCAACACTTTGGCTTCATCAATCGGCTGCGCCGGGTTGAGGCTGACGCAGAAGGTGTGACTGGCGTTGATGCCCTGCAAAATGTTCATATTGTAGGTAACGCTGGCGGCGGCCTGCTCACCGCTTTTGCTGCTGTCATTAAGTTGGTAGTTCCAGCTGGCCCAGGCGGCGCGCGCATGTGGTAGCAGGCTGATATCGGTATGCAGCACCACTTCATTAGCCCCGTAGGGCACGCCGGTCAGCATGGTGTGCTCATCAGCGGAAGCGTCAGCCAGCAGGGACAGTGCCTGGTCGCTGTGGCAGGCAAAGATGACCTGATCATAGCGCTGTAAACCACGCGAACTCTCCAGCGTGACGCCGTCAGCATCGCGGGTTACCCGTGTTACCGGCGTTGCCAGCCACACATTTATCTGCTCGCCAATCCGCTGCATCATACGCCGGATATACTGGCGGGAACCGCCCGGTACCACGAACCATTGCGGGCGCTGGGTTAAATCCAGCAGACCGTGGTGATTAAAGAAGTTGAGAAACTGTGCCAGGGGCATGCTGCGCATCTGCGCCAGCGAGGTGGACCAGATAGCTGCCCCCATCGGCAGGATGTAATGCTGAGCAAAGAACTCGCTGAATCCGTGCTGGCGCAGAAAGTCATCAAGCAACGCCTGCTGGCCGGGTTGTCCCAGCCACCGTTTAGCGCGGCGGTTGAAGCGCACAATCTCCAGCAGGAAGCGGTAGAATGAGGGTTTCAGCAGGTTACTGCGCTGGGCAAACAGGCTACTAAGCGAGTGGCCGTTATACTCAAGTCCGGTACGCTGATTGCGCACTGAAAAGCTCATTTCGGTCGGCCTGCTATCCAGTCCCAATTCGGCCAGCAGCGCCAGAAAACGCGGATAGGTGCGATCGTTATAAACAATAAACCCGGTATCGATAGCCCAGCTTTCACCATCCAGCTCGACGTCAACCGTTGCGGTATGGCCGCCAGGCGTTGAACCGGCTTCGTACAGATCGACTTCTGCATTTGCGGCCAGTTTCCACGCGCAGCTCAGGCCGGCAATACCACTACCAATAATTGCAACCCGCACGGATTACCTCGCTATTTTTTGCGTTAACATGCGCTGAAGGGCAAGGGGCAAACGTGACGTCATCCGCAACATAAAGGCAAACAGGCGGGGGAAGGCGATTTCAGCCTGCCCTTTAGACAGCCCACGGCGGATAAAACGCGATGCCTGCAGCGTATCGACCATCATTGGCATGGCAAAGTCATTGCGCTGCGTCAGCGGGGTATCGACAAAGCCGGGTAACACCAGGCTGATGCCTATCTGCTGGCGCTTAATGTCCTGTGCCAGACTGCGGGCGAAGTACGCCAGCGCCGCTTTTGATGCCCCATAGGCTTCGGCGCGGGGCAGAGGGACAAGGCTGGCGATGGAGCCAACCAGCGCCACGCGGCTGCCGGGCTGCATCTGCGGCAGCAGAGCATCAAGGCAGTTGATCGGCCCGCTAAAGTTGGTCTGCATCACGCGGTGGACTTTTTCGGCTTCCACAATGCCGTGGTCGAGGTATTCACAGGTGCCGGCGCAAAGGATCGCCAGCTCGACAATGCGGCCGGAAAGGGCGGCCCGCGTCGCCGCCAAATCGGTAATATCAAAGGTACAGATGTCGATGTGCGGGCGCCCTGCATGCTGCGCCTCCAGCTTTTGCTGACTGCGCCCACAGGCGATGACGTGCCAGCCGTCGGCGGCGTAATCGCGCGCCAGCTGCAGGCCTATTCCGGAACTGGCTCCGGTGATAAGTACGCGTTTCATGGCTGTAGCCTCTTTCTGACCAGGCGCACTGCAGCACCCAGGAGCGGCAACTTTTCATAAATCATCGCGCCCATGTCGTAGTAATCACGCTGAAAGACCACCTTGCCATCACGCAATTGCAGATAGCTGCTGCCGTCCAGAATTTGATCTGCGCCGCCCTGCAGCCGGGGATGAGCGTACTCCATGCGCCACAGCAGCAGGGCATCGTCATCAAATTCACGGGTTAACGTCACCACAAAGCGGCAATAGCGCATGTTTTTCAACAGTGCGGCAAAGTAACGCTCCACCACGGCCAGCCCCTGATGTTCGCCAACCGGGTCGCACAGGCGAATGTCCGGGTGGTAGATCGCGGCCAGCATCGACAGTTGGCTGGCATCGAGCCGTTGATAAAACGCCACCAGTTGTTTCAGTGCTGCCTGCTGCGTCATGAATCCTTCCTTCAGTGACCGTGTGGGGTGATGGAAAGCCCCTGTTCTTGCCAGTGAGCCAATTGCTCTTCCTGGTGCTGAGTTAACGTTTTACCGCTGTAGACAAAAATATGCTGACCGGGAAAAAGTTCGGGGCGCGGTGATGCCAGCGGCTCTGCCAGCAGGTCAATGCGCCAGCCTTGCTGCGCCAGCCGCCAGGCTTCCAGCCACAGCCGCGTACGGTCGGTTATCCCCCAACCTATCAGCAATGCATCTTTTCCTGCTTTCTTACGCGCGCCGGTCAGGCAGAAGGAGATATAATCAATCAGCGCCCCATCGAGAAAACTGCACAGGGTGCGCGCCGTGTTTTGATCCAGCCCCAGGCGATGACGGATGGGGACAAAAACCTGGTCGATCAGGGTATCAACCGGAAATTCTTTACCTAATGAGGCGATTTTGACGCGCAGTTTGGATGGGCGCACCAGCCGAATAACGCTCATCATCTCTTCCTGGAGAGCAACGATGCCATCATCCTGGCTTATGTTTTCGCCTTCCAGCAAGGCCTTAACCTTACCCACCGATACGCCACTTTTAATCCAGCGTTTGATCTCTTCAATACGCAGAATATCTTCATCGTCGAACTGACGGTGGCCGCCCTCAGTGCGCTGGGGTTTCAGCAGTCCATAACGTCGCTGCCAGGCGCGCAGCGTTACCGGGTTGATACCGCACTTTTCGGCAACGTCACCGATACTGTACAAGGTCATGAATTACCTCTTACTGACTGTCAGACCTGCCACCAAACTACTCAATTCTGCTTTATTGTACAAACTATTTTTTTGTGTACAACTTGCCGGGGCGGGAAAATACGATTATATCTCATAAAAGAGATTAATTCCCATATTTGAGATGGTCTGATGGATATCAATGCAACCGAACAACGGCTTGCCCGGCGTCTTGCTGAACTGCGGCTGGAAAAAAGCTGGTCGCTGGAGACGCTGGCCGAGCTGACCGGGATCAGCCGCGCTTCACTGTCGCGCATTGAACGGGCAGAAACCAGCCCGACAGCCACCCTGCTCAATCGTCTGTGCAACGCTTATGGCTTAACCATGTCGCGCCTGTTGAGTGAGGTTGAGCAGGGCGGAATGCAGCTTATGCGCGGGGATAGTCAAAGCGTCTGGCACGATGCGCAGAGCGGCTACCGGCGGCGTAGCGTATCGCCCCCGGCACAGGCATTTCATGCTGAACTGGTTGAAGCACGGCTGGATGGCGGCGCGCGAATCGACTACGACATGCCGTCGCTGGCCGGGCTGGAGCAGCATATCTGGATGCTGGGCGGCGTGCTGGAGTTCACTATGGATGAACGCCATTGGCGGCTGGAGCAGGGTGACTGTCTGCGTTTTCATCTGTTTGGCCGCAGTTCTTTTCATGCGCCGGAGGCCACGGGGGCGCACTATGCGCTGGTGGTGGCTCGGCCATGACGGCATATCAGTGGTTGACGGCGCAGCAGGCGCAGCACGAACTGCCGGCACTGTGTGCAGTGCTTGATGCCTGTATTGCTGAAGGTGCCAGTATCGGCTTTATCCATCTTGACCCTGAAGTACTGCGCCACTTCTGGCAGGATGCGGCGCTCAGCCTGGCATGTGGAGATAAGCAGCTGCTGGTGGCGCGCATTGAGGGGGAAATTGTGGCTACGGTGATGCTGGCGCTGGCGATGCCGCCCAATGGAGTACATCGCGCTGAAGTGGTTAAGCTGCTGGTTCACCCGCGCGCCCGGCGACGCGGCATTGCCCGCCAGCTGATGTGCCGCGCCGAACAGCGGGCCTGGCAGGCCGGGCGCACCCTGCTGGTGCTGGATACGCGCAGCGGCGATGTGGCCGAATCACTTTATCATCAGCTGGGCTGGCAGGTCGCCGGGCGGATCCCCGCCTGTGCGCGCTCCACGGCGGGCGAGCAGGATAGCACCACACTGATGTACAAACAGCGCAGCGTCTGACCGCATCGGCTGCCGGGGCGATAGTTTTTGCCAACGGGCGTTTGCAGGCTGACGGCGACGCCATACTGTGCAAAAATACAGCCCTGTTTAGCTGGAAGTGGTTGTCATGGCGTTAACTGTCGCATTAAAAACGCAAATTGCCGGGTGGTATAAGGCTCTGCAACAGCAAGTCCCCGATTTTATTCCGCGCGCTCCGCAGCGGCAGATGATTGCCGAAGTGGCGAAAACGCTGGCGGGTGACGACGGCCGCCACCTGGCTATCGAAGCGCCTACCGGAGTGGGTAAAACCCTCTCTTATCTGATCCCCGGCATTGCCGTAAGCCGTGCTGAGGAAAAACCGCTGGTGGTCAGTACCGCCAACGTGGCGCTCCAGGATCAGATTTTCAGCAAAGACTTGCCGCTGCTGAAAAAGATCATCCCCGAACTCAGGTTTACCGCTGCCTTTGGCCGTGGGCGCTATGTCTGCCCGCGTAATTTGTCGGCGCTGGCAGGCGACGAACAGCAGCAGGGCGATCTGCTGCTGTTTCTCGACGACGAGATGACCGCCAGTAAGGATGAGCGCGCGGTCTGTAGCGAACTGGAAAAATCCCTTAATCGTCATCAGTGGGACGGCCTGCGCGATCACAGTGCGGAAAATATTGAAGATTCGCTCTGGCAGCGTCTCAGCACCGATAAGGCCAACTGCCTTGGCAGCCACTGTCACTGGTTCCGTGAATGTCCGTTTTATGTGGCGCGGCGTGAAATTGAACATGCTGACGTAGTGGTGGCGAACCACGCGCTGGTGATGGCGGCGCTGGAAACCGAATCGGTGCTGCCGCCGCCGAAACATCTGCTGCTGGTGCTGGATGAAGGCCATCATCTGCCGGACGTGGCGCGTGATGCGCTGGAGATGAGCGGTGACGTGACCCCAGGCTGGAACGCGTTGCAGCTCGATCTGTTCTGCCGCCTGGTAGAACAGTGCCTGGCGCAGTTCCGCCCGAAACGACCGCCGCCGCTCAGTCATCCTGACAAGCTGAAAGCCCACTGCGAAGAGATGCGTGAACAGCTGCAAATGCTCACGCAGATTTTCGCGTTGTATCTACCCGCAGAGGGGCTGGAAGACGCGTTCCGCTTTGAGATGGGGCGCTTGCCGGAAGAGATAATGGCCCTGTGCGCCCGGCTGTTTAAACTCAGTGACGCGCTGCGCGGGCTGGCCGAAGGGCTGATGAACGATCTGAGCGAGAAGACCGGCCAGTTTGACGTGGTGCGCCTGCAGCGCACGCTGATCCAGATGAGCCGTGCGCTCGGTGCGTTTGAGGCCGGCAGCAAGCTGTGGCGGCTGGCGTCGATGGAGCAGGCGTCCGGAGCGCCGGTATCGAAATGGATCACGCGCGAAACGCGCGACGGTAATGCGCATTACCTGTTTCACTGCGCCGGCATTCGCGTCAGTGAGCAGCTGGAAAAGCTGTTGTGGCGCAAAATTCCCCATGTGGTGCTGACCTCGGCCACGCTGCGCTCGCTGAACAGTTTTCAACGTCTGCAGGAGATGTCCGGCCTGAGCGAAAAGGTTGGCGATCGCTTCGTGGCGCTGGACTCGCCGTTCAACCATGTTACCCAGGGGAAGCTGGTCATCCCGCAGATGAAGGTGGAGCCGATGCTGGCCAACGAGGTACAGCACCTGGCGGAAATGGCGCACTTCTTCCGCCAGCAGATCCGCCTGGCGGCGCATAAGGGCATCCTGGTGCTGTTTGCCAGCAACCGCGCCATGCAGCAGTTTCTCAGCTATCTACCCGAACTGCGTCTGATGATGCTGGTGCAGGGGGATAAACCTCGCCCCGCGCTGGTGGCGCTGCACCGCAAGCGCGTGGAGCAGGGCGAAACCAGCATTCTGGTTGGTTTACAGTCCTTCGCCGAGGGGCTGGATCTGAAAGGTGAGCTGCTGTCGCAGGTGCATATTCATAAAATTGCTTTCCCGCCGGTAGACAGCCCGGTTATTTTGACTGAAGGGGAGTGGCTGAAAAGCCTGAAGCGCTATCCTTTTGAAGTGCAGAGTTTGCCCAGCGCCTCTTTTAATCTGATCCAGCAGGTCGGGCGGCTGATCCGCAGCCATGACTGCTTCGGCGAAATCGTGATTTACGACCGCAGACTGATCAACAAAAGCTATGGCGCGCGCCTGCTGCGGGCGCTGCCGGTATTCCCTATAGAGCAGCCGCCGATGCCGGAAGGAGAACTGCCCAAAGCCACTGCCGCCGCCGTGGGCAAAAAAACGGCCGCGCGGCGGCGACGTTAACCGACTTAACGAGCAGGTGAGCATGGAATATAACAAAATTATCAAAGAGATTGGCCGTGGCAAAAACCATGCCCGTGATATCGACGCCGACACGGCGTGTGCGCTCTATCGCCAGATGCTGGCCGCAGAGGTGCCGCCGCTGGAACTGGGAGCAATACTGATAGCGCTGCGTATTAAAGGTGAGGGCGAGCAGGAGATGCTCGGCTTTTACCGGGCGATGCAGGAGCTGATGCCGCGCCTGACGCCGCCCGCACAGCGTCCGATGCCGGTGGTGATACCCAGCTACAACGGGGCGCGTAAGCAGGGCAATCTGACGCCGCTACTGGCGCTGTTGCTGGCTGAACTCGGTTTCCCGGTGCTGGTGCACGGCGTCAGCGACGATGCTACGCGTATTACCAGTGAAGCGGTATTTGCCGCGCTCGGCGTTTCCGCCGTGCGTTCAGCCACGGAGGCCCAGGCGAAGCTGGAGGCGGGCGAGCTGGTTTTTATGCCGGTGGGTGTGCTGTGCGCCCCGCTGGAACAGCAGCTGGCGCTGCGCTGGAGCATGGGGGTGCGCAACAGTGCACATACCCTTGCCAAGCTGGCAACGCCGTTTGCCGAAGACGCCGCGCTGCGCATCGCCAGCGTCTCGCACCCGGAATACATTCCGCGCATCGCCAAATTTTTCAGCGCTGTCGGCGGCCGTGGGCTGCTGCTCAATGGCACGGAGGGGGAGGTGTATGCCAATCCGCAGCGCTGCCCGTCCATCAGCCTGATTGCCGGGGCAGAGCCGCAGGTGCTGGTTGCGCGCCAGCCCGATCTGGCAGCCGGCGTTGACTCGCTGCCGCCCGCGAAAGATGCGCTAACCACCGCCGCCTGGATCCGTCGTTGCCTGCAGCGCGAGGTCGCCGTGCCGCAGTCGCTGCGGCTGCAAATGGCCTGCTGTTATCTGGCGACCGGACGCGCGGCGGATCTGGATGCGGCACTGGCGCAGATCGCTCAGGCGGGGTATTAAAGAGCCTCGGTGCGGCCAGCTATCTGGCCGCGATGGTGATTATTTCAGCGCCAGCTGCCGCTCGACCAGCGCCGTCCACAGCGCGATGCCCGGAGCAATCAGCTCGTCGTTAAAATCATAATGGGCATTGTGCAGCGGTGCGGAAGCGCGGGCACCGTCGGCTCCCAGCCAGAAATAAGCGCCCGGACAGGCTTCCAGCATGCAGGCAAAATCTTCCGACGCCATCGACGGGTCGATATTCCAGTGCACCCGTTCTGCCGGCAGCCGCATCAGCGCGCAGTCACGCACGCTGGCCGCCTGCGGCGCATTGTTGATCGTCACCGGATAGCCGCTCTGATAGTCAATACTGCCGACGATGCCGAACGGAGTGGTAAAGGCGGCGACAAATTCGTCGATCATCTGGCGTACGCGGATGCGCACATCGGCCTGCAGGCAGCGCAGCGTGCCGCGCAACACCACCACTTCCGGGATAACGTTTATCGCCTCGCCGCCGTTGATTTGGGTGATACTGACCACCGCCGATGCCAGCGGAGAAAGACGGCGCGAGGGGATGGTTTGCAACGCCAGGATCAGCTGGGCCGCTGCCACTACCGGATCGGCACCGTTCTCCGGCATCGCCGCATGGCAACTGCGGCCGCGCAGCGTGATGTCGAATGAATCCAGCGAGGCCATCATCGCTCCTTCATTCACCGCAACATCTCCCGCTGGCAGCCCCGGCCAGTTGTGCATACCGTAAATCGCCTCCATCGGGAACAGGGTAAACAGCCCTTCTTCCACCATGCGGCGCGCGCCGCCGAGATTTTCTTCCGCTGGTTGAAAAACGAAGTGCACGCTGCCGCTAAAGCGGCGGGTGCGCGACAGATGTTTGGCGGCAGCCAGCAGGATGGCGGTGTGTCCGTCATGGCCGCAGGCGTGCATCACGCCCGGCCGGGTGGAGCGGTGATCGGGGTTACCGAGTTCAGTTATCGGTAATGCATCCATATCCGCGCGCAGGCCAATCGCCGGGCCGGGGCCGTTTTCCAGCGTGGCCACCACCCCGGTGCCTGCCAGCCCGCGATGTACCTGCAACCCCAGCGTCGTCAACTGTTCTGCCACCATCTGCGCGGTTTGATGCTCCTGATAACCCAGTTCCGGACAGGCATGCAGCTTTCTGCGCCAGGCGGTGGCTTCAGCGATTAGCGAAACGGGAATGGTCATAGGGGAATTCTCCTGTACAGGGGGCTATCCGCTAGCGGGCAGAGAATGAAGTTAGCATAAAATGTTGCAGGAAGGGCAGATCTGATGTGACGGGCCTGCAGGCGGCCCGTGTAGGTTAGGGGATCATCGGCAGATTAAGCTGGTGTTCACGGGCGCAGGCTTGTGCCTGTTCGTAACCTGCATCCGCATGGCGCATCACGCCGGTGGCCGGGTCGTTCCACAGCACGCGCCCGATACGCCGATCGGCTTCCTCGCTACCGTCACAGACAATCACCACGCCAGAATGCTGTGAGAAGCCCATACCCACGCCGCCGCCGTGATGCAGGCTGACCCAAGTGGCACCGCCGGCGGTATTCAGCAGGGCGTTCAGCAGCGGCCAGTCGGAAACGGCATCGGAACCATCTTTCATCGCTTCGGTTTCACGATTGGGCGATGCCACCGATCCACAGTCAAGATGGTCACGGCCGATCACCACGGGCGCTTTCAGCTCGCCGTTGCGCACCATCTCATTGAAGGCCAGACCGGCAAGATGACGCTCACCCAGCCCCAGCCAGCAGATGCGCGCCGGCAATCCCTGAAAGGCGATGCGTTCCTGAGCCATGTCCAGCCAGCGGTGCAGGTTCTGATGCTGCGGGAACAGCTCTTTTAGTTTTGCATCGGTTTTATAGATATCCTCCGGGTCACCGGAAAGCGCCACCCAGCGGAACGGGCCTTTGCCTTCACAAAACAGCGGACGGATATAGGCGGGGACGAAGCCGGGGAAATCAAAGGCGTTTTCCACGCCTTCATCCAGCGCCACCTGGCGGATATTGTTGCCGTAGTCAACGGTAGGAATGCCCATATGGCAGAAGTCGAGCATCGCCCTGACGTGCACGGCCATTGAGGCGCGTGCGGCTTTTTCTACCGCTTTGGCATCGGTTTTACGCTCTGATTCCCAGCGCGCCAAATCCCACCCGGCGGGCAGATAGCCGTTGATTGGATCGTGGGCAGAGGTTTGATCGGTCACAATATCCGGCTTCATCCCTCCGGCTTTGGCGCGTTGCACCAGTTCAGGCAAGATCTCTGCGGCGTTGCCCAGCAGGCCAACGGAAATCGCACGCTTTTCATCGTTGGCTTTAGCAATCAGCGCCAGCGCCTCGTCAATCGAGAAGGCTTTATGATCCAGATAGCGGGTGCGCAGACGGAAATCAATACGTGATTCCTGGCATTCAATGGCCAGTACCGATGCACCTGCCAGCACCCCCGCCAGCGGCTGTGCGCCGCCCATACCGCCCAGCCCGGCGGTCAGGATCCAGCGCCCCGCAAGGTTGCCGTTAAAGTGCTGTCGGCCCGCTTCAACAAAGGTTTCGAAGGTGCCCTGTACGATGCCCTGTGCGCCAATGTAGATCCACGACCCGGCGGTCATCTGCCCGTACATCATCAGGCCGGCTTTATCCAGCTGGTGGAAGTGGTCCCAGTTCGCCCAGTGCGGTACCAGGTTGGAGTTGGCAATCAGCACGCGCGGGGCATCCGCATGGGTACGGAAAACCCCGACCGGTTTACCGGACTGCACCAGCAGGGTTTCTTCCGGCTGTAGCGCCTGCAGCGAACGAAGGATCTGCTCGAAGCACTGCCAGTTACGCGCCGCTTTGCCGATGCCGCCATACACCACCAGGTCTTCGGGCCGTTCGGCAACGTCCGGGTCGAGGTTATTTTGGATCATGCGCCAGGCCGCCTCTATCAGCCAGTTGGCACAGTGCAGCTGGCTGCCGTGTGGGGCGCGTACGGTACGGGCAACGGCGTTGCTCAGGGATTCAGTCATGCTTTACTCCTTTTAAATCAGAATGTAAGAGCGCGTGTCGGTTGCAGCGCGGCAACGGCATCCGGCCAGCTGTCGCCGCTGGCCCACTGGCGCATTTGTTCGATATCCGGTGCCATCAGGCGGTCTTTTTCCAGAAATGTGACGCGTTCGCGCAGAGCCATTATCACCTGTTCCAGCTGCGGTGAACTGGTGAGAGGAAGATGAAAATCAATGCCTTGCGCGGCGGCCATCGCCTCAATGCCCACCACGGCGGCGCTGTTGAAGCACATAGCGCCGAGGCGACGGGCGGCATAGGTTGCCATCGATACGTGATCTTCCTGGTTGGCGGAGGTCGGCAGGCTGTCAACGCTACCCGGATGGGCGAGAGATTTGTTTTCTGAGGCCAGCGCGGCGGCGGTGACCTGGGCTATCATAAAGCCGGAGTTCACCCCGCCGTCATTGACCAGGAACGGCGGCAGACCGGAGAGGCCGCTGTCCAGCAGCAGCGCCATGCGGCGCTCTGAGATCGCCCCGATTTCCGCCACCGCCAGCGCGATAATATCGGCGGCAAACGCCACCGGCTCGGCGTGGAAGTTACCACCGGAGATCACTTCTCCGCTGTCGGGGAACACCAGCGGATTATCGGAAGCGGCATTGGCTTCAATTTGCAACACGCGCGCCGCGTGGTTGAGGTTATCAAGGCAGGCCCCCATCACCTGGGGTACACAGCGAATGGAGTAGGGATCCTGCACGCGCCCGCAGTTCGCGTGGGAAGCCAGTATATGACTGCCTTCCAGCAGGTCGGCAACGGCAGCAGCAACGGCAATTTGCCCTTGCTGGCCACGCGCTTCATGAATGCGCCTGTCGAAGGGTTTAACCGAGCCTTTGATCGCCTCCAGCGACAGTGCGCCTGCCACCAGTCCGGCGGCGAACACATTCTCACCCTCAAACAGGCCGCGTAAAGCCAGCGCCGTGGATACCTGGGTGCCGTTCAGCAATGCCAGCCCCTCTTTCGGGCCGAGAACAAAGGGTTGCAGCCCGGCCAGGGCTAAACCTTGCGTAGCAGGCAGCAGTTTACCCGCCACGCGCACTTCGCCTTCGCCCAGCAGCATCAGCGACAGATGCGCCAGCGGAGCCAGATCCCCCGAGGCACCGACCGAGCCTTTCTCCGGAATGCAGGGCATTACGCCGGCGTTGAACAGGGAGATCAACGCGTCAACCAGTTCCATGCGGATGCCGGAGTGGCCGCGTGCCAGGCTAATCACTTTCGTCGCCACGATCAGTCGCACCACGTCATCCGGCAGTAAATCGCCCAGACCCACGCTGTGTGACAGCACCAGGTTACGTTGCAGTTCAGCAAGACGCCCGGCGGGAATGGTGGTCTGGGCCAGTTTGCCAAAACCGGTGTTAATCCCGTAGGTCACTTTGCCCGAACGGACGATATCCGCCACCGTGGCGTGTGCCTGCTGAATTCGGTGGCGTGAGGCGGCGTCCAGCGCCAGGGTAACCCCGCCGCGATAAATAGATTTGAGGGTGGCGAGGTCGACCTTTCCCGGGGTCAGCAGGCAGTGATGCGCGGTCAGTGACATGTTTGCTCCTGTATAGACAAGTATGTTTGCAATGACTCTTGTTTGAATGACTCTTGTTTGAATGACTCTGAGTGAATCACATTTGTATAATCTTGTCTATACAACTGGAAAGGGTTGTGCAAGCTCGCTCACAAAATGCCAGGCTAAGAACGGCGCGGCGACTAATACATCCGTCGTCGGTGGGCTGCACCTTTATGGTTCGCCGTGCCACACAGGGTGGCATCCCACATGTCTATACATATCGGATTTTAGCCAGTAAACTGCGGCTATTACGACAACAAGGAATTCGTTATGGTCCGCCAGACCGCCATTTCTCAACTTTCAGCAGCAATGAGCGATCGACCTGCTCCGATTTATCAACGTGTGAAAGAGGCCATTGTCAGTCAGATTAGCGAAGGAATATGGCAGCCCAATCAGCGCGTACCTTCAGAAAGCGAGTTGGTGAACGAGCTTGGCGTCAGTCGCATGACGATTAACCGTGCGCTACGCGAGCTGACCAGTGAAGGGTATCTGATGCGTATGCAGGGGGTAGGCACCTTTGTCGCGCAGATGAAGGGCTACACCGCCATGTTGGAAGTGCATAATATTGCTGAAGAGATCGCCGAGCGCGGTCATCGCCACAGTTGTAAAATATTGACGCTTGGCGAAAGTAAAGCAAACCCGGAGCAGGCGGCCATGCTGGGCTTAAGCACCGGGCAGCCGGTATTTCACTCGCTGATGGTGCATTTTGAAAACGAACTGCCGGTACAGCTGGAAGACCGCCTCGTCAATCCGCTGATGGCACCTGATTATCTGCAACAGGATTACCCCAGCGTTACGCCCTACACCTATCTGATGCAGGTGGCACCGCTGACTGCAGGCGAGCATATTGTCGAAGCCGTACTGCCGGACGCCAGCCAGTGCCAGCATCTGGCGATTGCGGCGCAGGATCCCTGTCTGTTGATCCGTCGCCAGACCTGGAGCGACGGCAAAATCGTTACCTATGCCCGCCTTCTTTATCCTGGTTCACGTTATCAGCTGCTGGGGCGTTTTAAAGGCCACGGCTGATGTTTACCGGGGCACGATCGTTGCCCATAACAGCTGCGCATCTGCGCAGAGGGGGACAAAGGTTTCCGCATCATGCTGCCACCACGCCCCCTGACCGGCCGACAGCCGGGTTTCCCCATGCTGCCAGCGCCCTGAAATAACATAGGCCACGCCGCCGGTTGTAACGGGCGTCAGGGGTTGGTGGCTGACGCCTGCCAGCGCCCGGAAGCGGTCGCGCCGCACCATAATATTAAAATCGCTGCTGCTGTTACCGATAATACGCGCCTTGATGCTCTCTTCCCCGGCAAAGGCAAAAGGCTGATTCAGCACCAGACGCTGGTAGAGCCTGTCCTTGCGGTAGAGCGCGACCCCGCCGTTCAGCAGAGTGATGATGCGATCCACGCCCGGAAATAGCGAAAAATCGCCGTCGGCGGCGATGGTGGCAATGCTGATACGCCAATCGAAATCCTCCACGCCGGCGGGAAAGCTGATAATTTCCCGCGTCTCTCCTCCGCCGTTACGCCAGCGGCTAACCGGCAGAGTGCGGCTGTCATAGGGATGGATCATTGCAGTTCCGCCAGTGCATGACGCAGATCGGCATCAATCTGCGCCTGCTGCGCATGCTGCCCGGCATGGATACGCTGCTGCCCGGCGACAAACACATCCTGAATTTGCGCGCGATTACCGGCAAACAGCCAGCGATTAAGCAGAGCGCTATCGGCGGTGCTGGCGAGTAGCGCGTCGTTGCTCAGAACCAGCCAGTCGGCCCGATAACCCGGTTGCAGGCTGCCCGTCTTTACCCCACAGGCCTGAGCGCCCCCCGTCAGCGCCTGCTGAAACAGCACTTCGCCAACCGCTGGCTGCTGTGGCGTGACAATGCGGTTGCGGCGGCGGTCGCGCAGCCGTTGCGCATATTCCAGCCAGCGCAGCTCTTCCACCACGTCCAGGGAAACATGACTGTCGGAGCCAATTCCCCAGCGGCCATTCTGCGCGATATAGTCGCCGGCGGGGAAAATACCGTCGCCGAGATTGGCTTCGGTGGTCGGGCACAGACCAACCACCGCCTGGCTGGCGGCCAGACGGCTGATTTCCTGCTGGCTAAGGTGCGTGGCGTGGATCAGGCACCAGCGTGCATCAACCTTGAAACGGTCCAGCAGCCAGCTGACCGGGCGTTCGCCGCTCCATGCCATGCAGTCGCTGACCTCTTTTTCCTGTTCGGCGATGTGAATATGCACCGGCAGATGTTGCCCACTACCCGCCAGCACTTCCTGCATCTGCTGCTTATCGACGGCGCGCAGTGAATGGAAGCACAGGCCCTGATTATGCAGCGGTCTGGCCTTAATCATTTGTTGCAGGCGCTGCTGTTGCGCCAGATAGCTTTGCGCATCCTGGATAAAGCGTTTCTGTCCCGCCTGGGCTGGCTGGCTGCCGAAACCGGCATAGCTGTACAACACCGGCAGCAACGTCAGGCCGATGCCGCTGCGTTCTGCGGCAGTTATCAGCTGGTGTAGCATGGCGTCATCGGGGTAGGGCTGCCCGTCGGGCTGGTGGTGCAGATAGTGGAATTCCGCCACCTGGGTGTAGCCGCCTTTCAGCATATCGACGTACAGATGGGCAGCAATGGCCCCGACCTGCTGCGGGGTCAGGCGCTGTACCATGCGGTACATCAGTTCACGCCAGCTCCAGAAACTGTCGTGCGGATGACCTGCCACTTCCGCCATTCCGGCCATTGCCCGTTGAAAGGCATGGGAATGCAGATTTGCCATCGCTGGCAGCACGCTGCCATTAAGATGCTGCGCATCCTGTGGCTGAGCGTTGGCGGTGGTTGCGCTGATAAAACCCCGCGCATCGACTTCGATAAGGACGTTATGTTGCCAGCCATCGGCCATAAGTGCGCGTGGCGCAAAAAAGCGAGTCATGGTTGCTTCCTGTGCAATGAGGTTGTATATACATATACATACTTATAATTCAACAGTAAAGTGCACAACGTGGGAGAACGGATGAACCAGCAACTCAGCTGTGACCATTTATGGTTCGGGGCGAATATTGTCACCATGCAGGGCGGATGCTACGGCATCATTGAGCAGGGTGCGATAGCGGTCAGCGGCGAACGGATTGTCTGGGTCGGCCCTTATGCGGATTCGGCGCATATTCAGGCTCGCCAGCGAACCGATCTTGGAGGGGGGATCGTCACCCCCGGACTGGTGGATTGCCATACGCATCTGGTGTTTGGCGGCGACCGCAGTGATGAGTTTGAGCAGCGTCTTAACGGCGTTAGCTACAGCGAGATTGCCGCACAGGGTGGCGGGATCCTCGCCACGGTGCGCGCCACGCGCAGCGCCACGCAGAACGAGCTGGTGGACGGCGCCCGGCAGCGCTTACAACATTTGCTGGCGGAGGGGGTGACGACCGTTGAAATTAAATCCGGCTACGGGCTGGAGGTCGCCAGCGAACTGCGCATGTTGCAGGCCATCCGCCAGCTGGCGCAGCAGGTGCCTGTGCAGATCCAGGCCACCTGTCTGGCCGCCCATGCGATACCGCCGGAGCACCAGCAAGACCCCGAGGCGTGGGTTGATGTGATTTGTGACCAGCTGCTGCCGCAGGTGGCAGCAGTTGGGCTGGCGGACGCGGTGGATGCCTTTTGCGAACATCTGGCCTTCTCGCCTGACCAGGTGAGGCGGGTGTTTATCGCCGCTAAAGCATTGGGCTTCGCGCTGAAGCTGCATGCGGAGCAGCTCTCATCGCTGGGCGGCAGTACGCTGGCGGCTGAATTTGACGCCCTGTCTGCCGACCATGTTGAGTACGCCACGGAAAGTGACGTTGCGGCGATGGCGCAGCACGGCACGGTGGCGGTGCTGCTGCCTGGTGCTTTCTATCTGCTGCGTGAAAAACAGCGCCCCCCGGTGGAGCTGTTTCGTCGCTATCAGGTTCCGATGGCGCTGGCCAGCGATGCCAATCCCGGCACATCGCCCGCTCTGTCGTTACGGCTGATGATGAATATGGGCTGTACGCTGTTTGGCATGACGCCTGAAGAAGCGCTGGCCGGAGTGACGTTGCACGCCGCGCGCGCGCTGGGCCTGGCGCAGCGCATCGGCTCGCTGGAAAGCGGGAAAATGGCCGATTTTGTCCACTGGCCGCTGGCACGCCCGGCCGAACTGGTTTACTGGCTGGGCGGGCAGCTGCCCTGCCGGGTGATTTTCCGTGGAGAAGAACGATGAACGCGTATCAATTCAGTGCTGGTAAACTGCCGCTGCTACTCAGTATTCCGCATGCGGGCACCCGGCTTACGCCGGAGGTCGAGGCCGGGCTTAGTGATGAAGCGCGCAGCCTGCCGGATACCGACTGGTATATTCCCCAGCTGTATGATTTTGCCCGTGAGATGGGGGTGAGCGTGCTGTCAGCGAACTACTCACGATTTGTCATTGACCTTAACCGCCCGCCGGACGATCGGGCGCTTTATACCACTGCGACCACAGGGCTTTATCCGGAAACGCTGTTTGACGGTACGCCAACCTTTAAGCCGGGTATGACGCCGGGACATCAGCAACGTAACGACTGGCTACGGCAGATCTGGCAGCCTTACCACGACAAAATCCAGCATGAGCTGGCGCAGATCAAACGGCGGTTTGGCTATGCGCTGCTTTTTGACGCCCACTCTATTGCTTCACAGGTGCCGCGCCTGTTTGATGGCCGGTTGCCTGATATCAATCTGGGAACCCATGACGGTGCCAGCTGCACGCCCGCGCTGGCGCAGCGGCTGACCCAATGCTGCGCAGCGCAGTCAGAGTTCAACTGGGTTCTGAACGGGCGTTTTAAAGGGGGATATATTACCCGCGCCTACGGTAAGCCGCAGCAGAATCAGCACGCATTACAGCTTGAACTGGCGCAGTGTAACTATATGGATGAGCATCCGCCTTTTGCCTGGCGTACTGATAAAGCGCAGCGCGTACAGCCGCTGCTAAAACAGCTGATGGAGACGATGTTGCAGCATCATCGCCGCCCGGCGTAGTACATCAGGCGCGAGGTTTCACGCCTTTTTCACCAGCGAATTACAATAACATGGTGGCAATATCCTGCCAGTTTTCAGCGCGGCGATAGCCGGTCACCTTGCGGTTATGCGGCGCGGAATAGATAATGCCTTCGCCGCAGAAGACGATATTGCTATGCGGAATTGCCGGGAAGTGGGTGTTCAGCCGGGCGGATGTTATGGTAAATCAGGCCTCAGTAAATCAACAAGGGAAGGGATATTCCGGATGAGTAAGCGAACGGAAATTATTGATGGTAGCGATGCAAGCACAGCTAAGTACGGGATAGTTTACACGGAGGTGCTTGGCTGGGTGGATTTGGGTTATGCACAGGGAACTGATATTCGTGATCTTTTGAGTCAGATTTCACGGGGAGAATCCTCTGGAAAAGATTTTTATGACGTAAGGTACTCTCAGGGGATGACATCGGCATATGGACTATTCCGTTCGGGGAAGGTGATGACTTGGCGTATCCGGCGCGGGCGACCTCACTGGGAACAGAAAAGCATTGCGCTGGCGATGATGATGACGATGGCGCGCAAGTTCGAGGCGTTCCAGGGTTCGTTTCCCAATAACCTGGTGACTGACAGCGGTTTTAGTGGTGAGGATCTGGTGTCAGACCTGCTGGGTTTCTACCGAGTGGTGTCGGTTCAGAATCCCTTTGGGGTGCTCCGTCCGGTGAGCAAGGAAGANGCCCTGAAACGTTGGGATTACTACGGCAAGATCGGCCGCTGGAAAAACGAGACGTTTCAGCCTCTGCTGTTCCCCGACCCGGAAAAGTTCCCACACTCACGTCCCCATAAAGGGTTGTTACCGCCGTTTATGCGGACGATTGTCCCCTATAACGATTTTCTGTCCGGGAACGTGATCCTGCCGCAGCATGACAGGACGTTTGCGATTATAGGTGCCAGCAACGGCAGGAGTGGGTTATGAAGAAGCACGTCATATTCCGGACTTGCGTCATTTTTGTTGCTGCTATTATTCTGGCTACTGGCTGGACGTTTCTTAAGCTTGAGTTTGCTGGTTCTGCATATTACACAGAAAAGGATTGGTTGGAATATGAGTTTTACACGCCTGATTTACTGAAGAGGATACCCAGAATTTCAGACGAATATACGTTTGAGTTTGGTAATGTCACGGGTCCGGAGGCGCATGTTTTTTCAGTTCATTTTCAGGGCGTGACTGACAGTAATGAGATCCGAAATTACTTAAAATCTGAAGGGTATGAGCCACAAAAAACATGCAATGTTGAAGCGGAGTGTTGGCGAAGTTATAAAAATAATGACGTTATTTCAGTTGCCAAGTTTTTGTCTCCAAAGGAGGTTTTTGTGGATGTATACCGGAGTCCGTACACGGAGCCTCTGGCAGATTCTAAATGATCCTCTCGAAATCCTTTCAGGAGAATCGTAATTTCTTGCTCTGAAAATGAAAAAAACACCTTCAGGCCACAGTCAATCAACAAGTGAAGGGATATTCCGGATGAGTAAGCGAACGGAAATTATTGATGGAAAACATGCAGCGTCTCGACCGAGGGGACTCGTTTATACGGAGGTGCTTGGCTGGGTGGATCTGGGTCATGCACAGGGAACTGATATTCGTGATCTTTTGAGTCAGATTTCACGGGGAGAATCCTCTGGAAAAGATTTTTATGACGTAAGGTACTCTCAGGGGATGACATCGGCATATGGACTATTCCGTTCGGGGAAGGTGATGACTTGGCGTATCCGGCGCGGGCGACCTCACTGGGAACAGAAAAGCATTGCGCTGGCGATGATGATGACGATGGCGCGCAAGTTCGAGGCGTTCCAGGGTTCGTTTCCCAATAACCTGGTGACTGACAGCGGTTTTAGTGGTGAGGATCTGGTGTCAGACCTGCTGGGTTTCTACCGAGTGGTGTCGGTTCAGAATCCCTTTGGGGTGCTCCGTCCGGTGAGCAAGGAAGANGCCCTGAAACGTTGGGATTACTACGGCAAGATCGGCCGCTGGAAAAACGAGACGTTTCAGCCTCTGCTGTTCCCCGACCCGGAAAAGTTCCCACACTCACGTCCCCATAAAGGGTTGTTACCGCCGTTTATGCGGACGATTGTCCCCTATAACGATTTTCTGTCCGGGAACGTGATCCTGCCGCAGCATGACAGGACGTTTGCGATTATAGGTGCCAGCAACGGCAGGATGGGATTATGAGGAAAACTATCGTCGTCCTGATTGGTGTAGTGGTTATCGCTGGTATTGTGCTGGTCGTTGGTTGGCCGTATGTGAGGCTGGAGTTTGCCAGCAGCGCATATTATACCGAGCAAGATAAACGGGCTTATGAGTATTACACACCCGAATTGTTAAAAAAAATACCAAGAATATCAGATGATTATAAATTTGAATTCGGAAGAATTACAGGCACAGAAGCTAATGTCTTTACCATGAAATTTTATGGTGTTTCTGAAACTCGGAGTATCAGGAATTACCTAAAATCAGAGGGGTATGAACTCCAGGCATCTTGTGATGTTGAAGCCGAGTGTTGGGAAAGTCGAGCGACCAATGATGAGGTTACGGTTGGTAATATTCACTCTCAAAAAGGGGTGTTTGTGCAGATATATCGACGTTTATATTCGAACTGATAAGCCGGATTCAGATAAATATCTTCTTGAGATTATATTTGGCTGCGCGTAATATCATGCTCTGTAAACGAAAAAAACCACGTTTTCAGGCGCGGGTTCTTTCGAAAGTTAGAAGTTTCTCAGGCTTTCTAACCTGTGGTAACTGGCTTTAATAGAGCGCGGATACCAAATATTTTCCTTTCAGTGCAGCCGCAATCAGGCATCCACTTCAAGTCTCAGAATATCTAAATCCACTAACCCCCAGTTACCAATGGCTGCTGCCAGTGGCGTTTTTTCGCATCTGTACCGGGTTGGACTCAAGACGNTAGTTANCGGAACAGGCGCAGCGGTCGGGCTGAACGGGGGGNTTTGCACACAGCCCAGCNTGGAGCGAACTGCCTAAACGGAACCGNGTGTCAGGCGCAGCATGAAAATACCCGGCCTTTAACAGCGGAGAGACACCGGTAANCCGCAGCAGAATCAGCACGCATTACAGCTTGAACTGGCGCAGTGTAACTATATGGATGAGCATCCGCCTTTTGCCTGGCGTACTGATAAAGCGCAGCGCGTACAGCCGCTGCTAAAACAGCTGATGGAGACGATGTTGCAGCATCATCGCCGCCCGGCGTAGTACATCAGGCGCGAGGTTTCACGCCTTTTTCACCAGCGAATTACAATAACATGGTGGCAATATCCTGCCAGTTTTCAGCGCGGCGATAGCCGGTCACCTTGCGGTTATGCGGCGCGGAATAGATAATGCCTTCGCCGCAGAAGTGGGCAAAATTAATCGCATTATCGTCGATCATGTAATCGGCTTTGATAATGCTCTTATCGCCGCAGAAGACGATATTGCTATGCGGAATCGCCGGGAAGTGGGTATTCAACCAGCGGAATTTGGCATTGAACGAACTTGGCATCAGCATGGCCGCCGTGGTGATAAAAATCTCGTAATGCTCACTCAGCCGGGCGATAACCTGCTGGCTGTCGGCAACCACCGCCAAATCGTCAAAGAAGGTCGGATGATCCACCAGGGCAAACAGCTCGGCCAGCTGTTCCGGGGAATCCTGGTGCAGATCGAACAAATTCAGCTCTTCTGCACTAAGCTGCCGGGTAAAATGGCTGTTCCAGGTGGCAACAATCTTGGTATGGAAGTCGGCAATAACTTCATCCATATCTATGGCAATACGCTTCATAATCACTCCATGATAAAGGGTAAAAAAGAACCGGTATCATAACAAAAAAATCCGCAAACGGCAGCGCAGCCGGCATTTTAGCGCGCTCTGCCAGTCGCTAACGGGCATCCGGCCGCGTCAGAGCAAATCTGTGTGCTTCACTGATGGTGTAGTAAGCCGCTGGGCCACCTGCACGCTGTCTTTCCAGCCGCTGCTGGCAAAACCTATTATCGGCGGGTGGTAATTGAAGCAGTTAAAAAAACTGTAAGGTGCGAGGTTACGCTGACCGCTGGCATTTTGTGAGCTGATCCAGCCGACCGGACGTGGGCCAATAATCGCGTTCAGCGGATTGTGCGGCAGGCCGTGGCCCTGTTTAGGTTGATAGCTATAGCGGCTACGTGTCATAAAACTCCTTCAGGATGTGAGGCGGAAAAATGTGGTCAGTGGTTTACCATTAATATCACAGCAGGTATCTTACGCGCCTGCTGATAAGAGAGTTATTCATGAAAACCGCCGCCGAAAAAAACGTGCTTCACCCGCGTAACCGCCATCGCGGCCGCTATGATTTTGCTGCGCTGATTGCCAGCCATCCGCCGCTGGCACCGTTTGTCGCGGTTAATCACTGGGGCAGTGAGTCGATAGACTTCGCCAATCCTGACGCGGTGAAGGCGCTGAATCAGGCGCTTTTGCACCATTTTTACCACATTGCTCACTGGGATATTCCTGCAGGCTTCCTCTGCCCGCCGGTGCCGGGGCGCGCTGACTATATTCATCATCTTGCCGATCTGCTGGCGGAAGATAATCGCCGCGTGGTGCCACGCGAGATAAACGTACTGGATGTTGGCTGTGGCGCGAATCTGATCTATCCGCTGATCGGGCATAGCGAATACCAGTGGCGCTTTACCGGCAGCGAGGTTAACGAACGGGCGATGGCCGCAGCCAACGCCATTATTGCGGGCAATCCGCGACTGAACCGCGCTATTCGCCTGCGTCGTCAGAAAGACGGCCAGGCGATGTTCAGCGGCGTGATCCACAAAAACGAGCTGTACCATGCCACGCTGTGTAACCCGCCGTTTCACGCTACGGCCGTCGATGCGCATCAGGGTAGCCAGCGTAAACTGCGCAATCTCGGCCTCGATCGTCACTCGCCGCTGACTTTTGGTGGTCAGCAGGAAGAACTCTGGTGTGAGGGCGGCGAAATCGCGTTTATCCGCCGTATGATTGAAGAGAGCATCAGTTTTGGCCGTCAGTGCGTGTGGTTTACCTCACTGGTATCACGCAAGGAAAACCTGCCGGAGCTGTGGCGGGCGCTGGAAGAGGCCGATGTCGCGGCAACGCGCACTATCGATATGGCCCAGGGGCAGAAGCAAAGCCGCTTTATTGCCTGGAGCTTTATGGAACAGCCGCAGCGCGCCCGCCTGCTGGCCAGATAAGCGCCTTATTTTGGCGCGCTCAGCGCCGCAAAGCTGGCCACGCCGTCAATATCCGTTCCGCTCTGCATGACTTGTACTGTCTGCAGCGGGGTCTTGATCCCTGCCGCGTCGAAGTGCTTTTTCACCATGCTGTCCAGCGCAAAACGCACCGTCCACTGTTTCAGCGACTGGGTGGTGAAGGAGACGCGTACGGTAAACGACTGATTAGTTAATCCCACCAGCCCGGAAAATGCGGGTTCACCGATCACCATCGTGCGAATGTTGTTGTCCTCCTGCTGTTCTTTCACCGCCGCCTGCAGGGTGGCATTTATCCGCCCGGTATCTTCACGCCTGTCGACATCATAATTGGCGACAAATGAGCCGATACCGCGCACAAAGTTAGCAAAAGTGGTGATCGAGGACCAGGGGATAATATGGTAAGCCCCGATGTTTTTTTTAATCTTTATTTTTTGGCGGGAGCAATCCTTGATTTTTCAATTTTCGGATAACGTGTTCAGCCAGTTCCTCATTTGGACCGGGATCACCTTTTGCCAAATTTTTTAATTTTTCCACTATTCCTGTTAATGACGTATCGTAAGGAAGGTTTTTTTGTATAATTTTTGCAATGGTCTTTCCGTTAGCGGTGTAGATATTATAGACACTGTAAGGTGGTTTATTCCTTTTTTTTAGAACCCCATCTAGTGTTAATAAAAACTCGTCATCGCTTAAAGAAAGTGTTCTTTTTTTAAAAGGTTGATACCTTCCAGAAGATCGCATCTGTCCGCATTAATAACTATTTTTTGTGCCGTATCTCTGACTATATTTGCAGGCCTCATTGCCGTAGATATCGATCTTTTACAGATTTTAATATGATTCTTTATCATATAATTATAGATAATAGTGAGTGCCTTGTCGTCATATGCTAAATTTCTTAAAAAGTAATTTAACTTTTCAGGTGTATACGGTGGATCGGTTTTTTCAATAAGGTTTGAAAGTGATTGATATAATTCAGCGCTTAACGAGGGCGCTGTTTTTTGTGTCCCGCAAGCCTGGTAACATATTGCGGCAAGTACACTTTTTATATTTGATGGCTGTTCTAAACCACGAGTTTCCGATAATTTAATGAGTTCGTTCCAGTCTACATGTTTCCTACCTTCGGCTTTATAAAGATCTCCTAAATAGCTGCGCGGAATAGTAGATCACTTTGAGGGAACTCAGCCCGGATTGTGCGATCTGATCAATCGCCAAATCAAAACAAATCACCAACCGGACTGAGCAATGCCGATCATAGCACCCATTTCCCGTGAAGAACGACGCCTGATGCGAAAAGCTATCCATAAAACGCGCGATAAAAATCATGCCCGCAGGCTGACGGCCATACTGATGTTGCACCGGGGAAACCGTGTCAGCCACGTCGCCAGAACGCTCTGTTGCGCCCGTTCATCCGTCGGGCGCTGGATTAACTGGTTTACGTTGTCCGGTGTTGAAGGTCTGAAATCGTTGCCCGCAGGGCGCTCCCGCCGATGGCCATTTGAGCATATCTGCACTCTGTTACGTGAACTGATAAAGCACTCTCCCGGCGATTTTGGTTATCAGCGTTCACGCTGGAGTACGGAATTGTTGGCTATAAAAATTAAAGACATAACCGGCTGCCGGTTGCATGCAGGAACCGTCCGTCGCTGGTTGCCCGCTGCCGGGCTGGTGTGGCGCAGAGCTGCGCCAACCCTGCGGATCCGTGACCCGCACAAAGATGAAAAGATGGCGGTGATCCGCCAGGCGTTGGACAAATGCAGCGCAGAGCATCCGGTATTTTATGAAGATGAAGTGGATATCCACCTCAATCCAAAAATCGGTGCTGACTGGCAACTGCGCGGGCAGCAAAGACGCGTGGTAACACCGGGTCAAAATGAAAAATATTACCTGGCGGGTGCGCTGCACAGCGGAACGGGCAAAGTCAGTTACGTTGGCGGTAACAGCAAAAGTTCGGTGCTGTTTATCAGCCTGCTTAAGCACCTGAAAGCGAGTTACCGCCGGGCAAAAACGATCACGCTGATTGTCGATAACTATATCATCCACAAAAGCCGTGAAACGCTGAGCTGGCTGAAACAGAATCCAAAGTTCAGGGTGATTTACCAGCCGGTTTACTCGCCGTGGGTCAATCATGTTGAGCGCCTGTGGCAGGCGCTGCACGATACCATTACACGCAATCATCAGTGCCGGTCAATGTGGCAACTGTTGAAAAAAGTACGCCACTTTATGAAAACGGTCAGCCCGTTCCCGGGCGGTAAACACGGACTGGCAAAAGTGGAGCGCTATTAGACGCAGCTATTTAGATACCCTACAGTTTGAAACCTGTATCTGATTTGTTCCTTTGTCAATAAGGAGTAGTGAGTATTATTATCCAGTAGGTTTACTTCATAGCTGCGTAATGAACGGATCAGCGTTTTTTTTCACAGTCAATTTCAGCATTAATTATTTTCCTGACAGGTATAAAAGAAGAGCCGCCGGCAAAGGGTGAATTAATCGACGAAATTTTTTTTCTTCATTACTGGTCTCACCCTCTTTTTTCTGAGGATGCATAATGTCATGGTGGTTACTGGTTATCTTTTTCAAAGATGATTTTAAATTATTTTTATCTGCAATGTCCTCTCTGACTACTGGTTGATAAGGTCCAGTCAGGGAGGTTTTTATAATTTCAGGGGTGTCTATATTCAATGTGTAATCCTTCTATTTATAGCTTCCGATAACGTATTGTTTTTTATAGTTCAAAGAAACGCGACCAGGAATTATACTGGTAACATCTTCAGCACATCGTTTAGCAGAAAGTGCCAATGCTGTAAAAATGGGGATGTAGTGAATAATAAACATCGTTTTCTGGCCAGCCGCTAGCCATATTGAAGGGCTGATTATCTGGTCAGCGAATCGCCAGCAGTCGGACAGCCCTCCGACAGCTGGCGGAGGGCATCAGGATACGTGCTGCAAAAACTCACGCAGACGTGCACTGGGTGGGTTAGTGATTAACTCATCGGGGTTGCCATCTTCGGCGATACGGCCTTTATCGATAAAGATCAGCCTGGATGCCACTTTCTGCGCGAAGCCGACCTCGTGAGTGACGATCACCATCGTCATGCCTTCTTCGGCCAGCTCCTGCATCACTTTTAGCACTTCATGGCGCAGTTCCGGGTCCAGCGCCGAGGTCGGCTCATCGAACAGCATCATCTTGGGTTTCACCGCCAGCGCGCGTGCAATGGCAACGCGCTGCTGCTGCCCACCGGAAAGCTCGGAAGGGAAGTGATCGGCTCGCTCAGCCAGGCCCACTTTCCCCAGCAGCTCGCGTGCCAGGCGCTGCGCATCCTCTTTTTTTACGCCGTGCACGCGGATTGGGCCAAACGCCACGTTATCCAGCGCGCTCATTTGTGGAAACAGATGGAACTGCTGAAACACCATACCCGCTTCCTGGCGGATCAGCCGGTCGTCAACCTTAGGATCGTTGACCTTTATACCGTCAACAATCAATTCGCCGCTGGTGATTTCTTCCAGCTTGTTGATGCAGCGCAGCAGGGTGGATTTGCCGGAACCGGACGGCCCGATAATCACCACCACTTCACCTTGTTTGATGTTCAGATCGATGTCGTGCAGCACCTGGGTAGCGCCAAAGTGCTTGGAAACGTTTTTAAATACAATCACAGGATTTTCATCCTT
Organism: Erwinia pyrifoliae DSM 12163; assembly: GCF_000026985.1. Classification (NCBI taxonomy): domain Bacteria; kingdom Pseudomonadati; phylum Pseudomonadota; class Gammaproteobacteria; order Enterobacterales; family Erwiniaceae; genus Erwinia; species Erwinia pyrifoliae. The sequence goes on along the minus strand of NC_017390.1, from coordinate 2,599,098 downwards.
CTCTCAAGGCGACGCAGCACAAAGCTCAGCACCAGGGTAATAATCAGATAGATAACGGCGACGGCGCTCCAGATCTCCAGCGCACGGAAGTTGCCGGCAATAATTTCCTGGCCCTGACGGGTCAGTTCTGCCACGCCGATCACGATAAACAGCGACGTGTCCTTAATGCTGACAATCCACTGGTTACCGAGCGGTGGCAGCATACGGCGCAGTGCCAGCGGCATAATGACGTAGCGCAGCGTTTCGCGGCTGGAAAGGCCCAGCGCCAGTCCCGCTTCACGAAAGCCCCGGTTAATTGACAGTACCGCACCACGGGTAATTTCGGCGATATAAGCACCGGAGTTGATCATAATGGTGACCACCGCCGCGCTGAACGGGTCGATTCTCAAATCGTTAAACGCCATCGGCAGAGCGAAATAGATAAACATCACCTGCACCACAATCGGCGTGCCACGGATCAGCTCAATAAAAACCAGTGCGATATTACGTGACAGCCAGCCGCCGTAGGCGCGGGCGAAACCGGCAACCAGGCCGATAATCACCCCGCCAACCAGCCCGAGGACGGAGATCAGCAGGGTCATCCTCGCGCCTTCCAGCAGGATGGGAATAGCAGGCCAGATGGCGCTCCAGTCAAACTGCATGTTTATTCTCCGGGTCGAAAACCTTTTGTTGCTTATGGGGAAAATACAGGGGACAGCTTCCGCCAATCCCCTTGCGTTAAGTTAATACCAGTCCTTGTTTTTATTTAGGTTCGCTGCCAAACCATTTTTTGTACAACGTGTTATAGGTGCCGTTCTCACGCAGGGTTTTCAGTGCACCGTTGACTTTCTCACGCAGATCGTCGCTGCCTTTCGGGAAGGCAATACCATACTGTTGAGCTTCAATGGAGTCACCTACGGCTTTAAACTGACCCTTACCCGCAGTGTTGATGAAGTAAAGAATATTTGGCGTATCGTGCAGCACCGCATCGGCTCGGTTGGTGCCCAGCTCCATGTAGGCGTTGTCGATATTAGGGAACTGACGCAGGTCTTTGTATTTGATGTGCTGTTTGGCATAGTCAACGGACCCGGTGCCGCTCTTAACCGCTACCACTTTACCGTTCAGGTCATCAATGCCTTTTACTGAATCATTATTGGCATTCACCATTACCAGTAGGCCACTTTTGTAGTAACCGTCAGAGAAGGCGATGGCTTTTTTACGTTCATCAGTAATGGTGATACCGGCCAGCGCCAGATCGATGTTGCGCGTTTGCAGCGCAGGGATAATGCCGCTGAAGTCCATCGGCTTCAGCGTGTATTCCATGTTCAGCTGTTTGGCGATCGCATCCCAGAGGTCGATGTCGAAACCGACATAGTTACCGCCCTGTTTGAATTCGAAGGGCACAAAAGCGGTATCGGTAGCCACGACCAGTTTTTTTTCAGCGGCTGTGGAAGAAAAAGCAAATGCCAGCGCCAACGCGGCAATCGAAACCTTAGAAATTGACTTCATCATCTTATCCTTATCGCTTTTTGGGAAAGGGCTTCTCCGATTAAATGCCCGCAGCCCTATGGAAGAATCGTGCCAGTTTTACAATGGCTTAAGGAACGGCAGTCTGAGCAGGCACGTTGCGATAAAACCAGCACGAGGCAGATCCATTGCACCGTTATAGTGCGCTGGTTTAGTGCGTGGTATCTGTCATGGTGCATAAGCAATTTAGCGAGTATCAGGATGAAAACAACTCTGGGTGAGATGAAAATGTCGTAAATGCCAGCGGGCGCATATTTTGAAAAGAAATGTATTCAGCGCAGCTGACTGTCTTTACTGCCACGACGGTTATACAGACCGGCTGCCTGGCGGTCGTCGTGCAGCCGTTGGCATTGAATGCAGTACCTGACTCCCGGCAGGGCTAAACGGCGGGCTTCAGGGATCTGTTCCCCGCACTCTTCACATTCAGTGGCGCTAACGCCCTGATGCAGGGCGCGACGCGCGCGCAGCACGGCGTCATCAACGGTGGAATCAATCTGTTCCTGCACGGCATCGTCCCGCGCCCAACCACTGGCCATAATACCTCCAAATAAAAAGAGCAGATGGTGTGGCCATCTGCTCCTGGGTTAATACGTCGACAAGGTGCCGGACGGAATCACTCGATGTTGGATTCGATAAACCACAGGAATTTGTCCAGGTCACGCGAAGCGGCGGTGAAGATATCTGCCGTGTCTTCGTCTTCAACTTCGCCGATAGCTTTGCGCATATCGTTAGCCACCACGCCGTAGCGGTCAGCCAGCGCTTTCAGGTGATCCTGTACGCTGTGAATGTTCAGGGGGTAGCTCTTCAGCGGCGTTCTGTCACTCACCACCTGTGCTGTCCCCAGCGCGACGCCACCCAGCTGTACCACACGCTCGGCAATAGTGTCCTGGTGGTCGGTGATGGCAGTGCGGAAGCCGTCCAGCATTTCATGCACGCCAATAAAGTTGGCGCCGCGCATGTTCCAGTGAGCCTGCTTGGTGATCAGCGACAGATCGATAAGTTGAGTAACCAGACGATTAAGCACCTCAATGGTGGCTTTTTTCTCGTCTTCGGCCACATCGTTGCGGGTGTAAATCAGATCAGAAGATTTTGTTTTAACCAGTTTAGCGGTACTCATCATTAATATCCTCTTAATGGTCGTGCTGTTCTGAATGGAATACGGACTACATTATAGCACCGATTTCAAAGCCTGCCGGAAAGGTAGCGCCTATTGATGGCATAGAGTGGTTGATCGGATAATCATTTAACCGCACCGATATCCGATCATTTCCGCAAAGGAGGTTTGATTTATTTTGTTTTAATATATTGCTTTTCATGACTTTTTTAATGCGGTTTTATTGTTTAGTTGTGGAAAATATATTCAGCTGTCTATGAATGACTTAATCAGACCGTGTTTAAGCGCTGCGACGCCATAATAAACCTTTTGTTACTGCATTATCTGCAGGTAAAGTCGGTTCCCGCAGGTGGCAAAACGTTATTCGTCCGTTAGGTTTATTGGGGTAATTTGGGGTTTTGTCGGGCGCATGGTCAAAGTAGACCCCGCTGAGGCAATAATAATGGCCAACAGCGCCAGCCACTGTACAAGAGTCAACACTTCACCAAGAAATAGCATGCCGGAAATCGCTGCCATGGCGGGTTCAAGGCTCATCAGCGTGCCAAAGGTGCGTGCCGGCAAGCGAGTCAATGCCACCATTTCCAGTGAGTAGGGCAGCGCGCTGGACAATACAGCGATTGCTAACCCGACAGGCAGCAGAGACAGCGTCCAGATACCCGGATTGGCGAAGACCAGCCCCAGCGGAACAAAGATTAGCGCGCCAATCAGTGAGCCTGCCGCCACGGTTGCCGGACCGTGCTGGCTGCCCGCTCGCTGTCCGGCCAGGATATAGACCGCCCAACAGGCTCCGGCGGTCAATGCCAGCAGTGCACCCTGAGGATCAACGCTGCTCATATCGTGGTCAATCGGCAGCAGGAAGAACAATCCCATCACGGCCAGCGCCACCCAGACAAAGTCCAGCGCCCGGCGCGCACCGGCCAGAGCCAGCAGTAGCGGGCCGGTAAACTCCAGCGCCACCGCAATACCCAGCGGTACGGTGCGAATGGACAAATAAAATGCGTAGTTCATGCCGCCAAGCGCCAGTCCATAGATAATCAGCGGTACTCGCTGCTGCCGGTCAAAGCGCAATTGCCAGGGTTTAAAGATGATGCAGAGAATAAAGGTCGCCAACCCAAGGCGCAGGGCGATGATCCCTGTAGCACCTACTGTTGGGAACAGCGTCTTAGCCAACGCGGCTCCCCCCTGAATGGAGGTCATGGCGATAAGCAGCAACGCCACGGGACGCCATATGGCATTTTTTACCTGTAATGAAGACATCCTGTTTCCAGCCTTGATAATCCGTTGTAAGAAAATTTGTTGCTTAGTGTACTTGATGCTGTCGGTAAACGGAGCATGTGGGTGAAAAAGTCTGAGTGAAGTTGAAAGTGGGGTCGGTTGAGTAAAAATCTGTCAGTTTGAATTAAGAATTATCTTAATACGGGTTTTTTTTGCCTTCTGAATTGCGATTATTCTTAAAGGAAAGATAAGAAAAAAGAATGACATAAGCCGTTTCATTAACTTTCTGTTACACCAAACATTTCATTAGACAGCGAAATCGGGGCAGAGTTTCCGGCCATTTTTTGTTATATTTTCAACGTTGTCAGGAGAGAAGTACTTTCACATTTGAGGTGGTTATGAAAAAAATTGCATGTCTTTCAGCATTAGCTTGCGTACTGGCAGTATCTGCCGGTTCAGCAATGGCGCAGAGCACCGTTACCGGCGGTTACGCTCAGAGCGATTACCAGGGCGTTGCTAACAAAGCTAACGGCTTCAACCTGAAGTACCGTTATGAAAACGGCAGCGATCCGCTGGGTTGGATCGGTTCTTTCACCTATACAGAAAAAGATCGCACTGAAAATGGTGACTACATCAAAGGCCAGTACTATGGCATCACTGGTGGTCCTGCTTACCGTCTGAACGACTGGGCAAGCATCTACGGTGTGGTTGGCGTCGGCTTCGGTAAATTCCAGGCAACTGGAGAAGATCGCTTCCAGTCATCTTCAAGCGATGCTGGCTTCTCTTACGGTGCCGGCTTGCAGTTCAACCCAATGGAGCACGTTGCTCTGGATGTGGGTTACGAGCAGAGCCGCATCCGTAGCGTTGACGTTGGCACCTGGACTGCTGGCGTAGGTTACAGCTTCTAAGCTGCTAACCGCAAGTCCGCTTACCGGACTGACGTTGAAGAAATCCGCCCTTATGGGCGGATTTTTTTTGCTTTGGATCTGGGATGGGGGTGCAGGCCTTCTGCGGCAGCTGGCTGCCTGATGCTATGAGTAAACGAAAAAAAAGGAGCCAGGTTTACCGTGGGGTTTCCCGGTTTCAAACAGGCGAGATCGTTGCTTACCGGGGAAAAAATTCATCCGCGCTGACAAAGGATAAACCGTCGCGGCGAGTCAAAAGAGGGGTTAAGAAGCCCGGGCGGCTGGCTTAGGTTTAACCAGCATTTCCAGCAGCATCAGGCGCAGTGTAAACGGCGAGCGGCAAAATAATGTTAACAGCAGTGGGAGTTTCATCTGTATGGCCCTCCGGTCAGTCAGGTTATGAACGAATTATCAACAGATATAGCACAGGCTATATCATATAGCCAGAGCTAACATGCAAAATTTTGTGCTTCCCGGCGGTTCGTTTACAATGTGCCACCAACAGACCGATGCGCTGGTGAAATGTATTGGTTGATAAATAGAGGAAGCTGAATGAGTCGTCGCGCAAAAGTTGCAGTGCCCGCGCCACTGAAAGATATCGAAGAGCATGTCGAAGGCTTCCGCCAGGTACGTGAAGCGCACCGTCGTGAATTAATCGATGACTATGTTGAGCTGATTTCTGACCTTATTCGCGAGTTTGGCGAAGCGCGGCAGGTGGATATGGCCGCTCGTCTTGGCGTTTCGCAGCCAACGGTGGCTAAAATGCTGAAACGTCTGGCCACCGGCGGTCTGGTCGAGCAGGTGCCCTATCGCGGCGTATTCCTGACCCCGGAAGGGGAGAAGCTGGCCAACGAAAGTCGTGAGCGCCATCACATTGTGGAAACGTTCCTTTTGGCGCTCGGTATCAGTCCGGATACCGCCCGCCGCGACGCAGAGGGCATTGAGCACCATGTCAGCGATGAAACCTTGACCATTTTCCGCAAATTTAGCGAAAGTCAGCAATAACCGTTACTTTAGCTGTGCCAGCAGCATGGCTCTATGCGCCAGGTCAATCTCTCCTGATGCGTGTTGCCTGTTTTCACTGCTATTCACTGCTATTCACTGCTATTCACTGCGACTTTCTTCCCCTATCGGCCCGGTCTTTGCCGCCTGGCAGGGGCTTTAAGTGCTTATTAACCTTGTGTTGCCGCTGATAAATCCTTTTTTTGTCAGGAACTCCTGGCATTTGTCAATTCTGCTCCTATGTTTATATCAGGCTGAATAATTGCGTCTCCGCTTTGGCGACGCCCGCATTGATGGATACTATGGCTAAGCAAACCTCCTCCTCACCTGATGATGAATCCTTGCCGCAACATGAATCACAACCGGCCGACGACGGTCAGGAAGATGATAAAAATCGTCCACGACCCGGTAAAAAGCCGCTGATTATCCTGGCAATTGTAGCTGTTGTGATGCTATCGGTTGCGCTGGTTTTCTGGTTGATGAACCGCAATATTGAAACCACCGACGATGCTTTTACCGAAGCGGATGCGGTGACCATCGCACCCAAAGCGTCGGGGTATATCACCCAGTTGAAAGTCAAAGATAACCAGCGGGTGAAGAAAGGGGATCTGCTGGTGGTGATTGATGTGCGTGATGCCAGCGCGCAGCGCGATCGGGCGCAGGCGGAGCTTGGGGTTGCCGTGGCACAGTTACATCAGGCTCAGGCGCAGCTGGCTCTGGCACGGGTACAGTATCCGGCGCAGAAAGAGCAGGCGTTGGCGCAGCTGGCGCGTGCTGAAGCCAACTATCTCAACGCGCGGGAAGATGATAAACGTCAGCGCGGCGTTGACCCGCGTGCAACTTCGCAACGTAATATCGATGCTGCCAGCGCCCAGTTACGCAGTGCTAAAGCGGAGCTGAAAAATGCGCAGGCTCAGGTTGCCGTAGCCTCGCAGGTCGCTTTACAGATCCGTCAGCAGGAAACCAGCGTCGAAGCGCGTCAGAGCCAGGTCGATCAGGGGCAGGCGCAGCTCAATACCGCCAGCCTTAACCTGTCCTACACCGAGGTGCGCGCGCCTTACGATGGCTTTATCACCAAACGCAATGTGCAGGTGGGCACGCTGGTGCAGGCGGGTTCTTCGCTGTTTTCTCTGGTATCACCGGATATGTGGATTGTAGCGAACTTTAAAGAATCCCAGCTGGCGCGCATGAAGCCGGGTAATAAGGTCGATATCAGCGTCGATGCCTGGCCCGATCTGAAGCTGAAAGGGCATGTCGACAGCGTGCAGATGGGCAGCGGTTCACGTTTCTCGGCCTTCCCGTCTGAAAATGCCACCGGAAACTATGTGAAAATTGTCCAGCGTGTTCCGGTGAAGATTGTCATTGATAGCGGGTTGGATGCCAACCATCCGCTGCCGATTGGCCTGTCGGTTGAACCGAAGGTGACGCTGGAATGAGTCCGGGCCAGAGCTGGAAGCCTGCCAGTAACCCCTGGCTGGTGGCGATGACGGTGACGCTGGCGGTGTTTATGGAGATCCTCGACACCACAATTGTCAACGTGGCTCTGCCGCACGTTGCGGGATCGCTTTCAGCCAGCTACGACGAATCCACCTGGGTACTGACCTCTTATCTGGTGGCTAACGGCATCGTTTTGCCCATCTCCGCCTTTCTTAGTCGTCTGCTGGGTCGCAAACAGTTCTTTCTGATTTGCATCGTCATGTTTACCGTCTGTTCCTTCCTGTGTGGTATTGCCACGGAGCTATGGCAGATAATTCTGTTCCGAGTGTTGCAAGGTTTCTTCGGCGGGGGGTTACAGCCGGTACAGCAATCGGTGCTGCTGGACTACTTTAAACCCGCCGATCGCGGTAAGGCATTTGGCCTGTCATCTATTGCGGTGATCGTCGCCCCCGTGCTTGGCCCGACGCTGGGCGGTTGGATAACCGATAACTACAGCTGGCGCTGGGTGTTCTTCATCAATATCCCGGTGGGGATCCTCAGCGTGCTGGCTATCTATCAGCTGCTGGAAGATCCGCCGTGGGAGCGCAAATGGGCGAAGGGAAAGCTCAGCATCGACTATATTGGCATCGGCCTGATCACCCTGGGTCTTGGCTGCCTGCAGGTCATGATGGATCGCGGTGAAGATGCCGACTGGTTCCAGTCCGGCTTTATTGTTACTTTTGCCCTGCTGGCGCTGACCGGCATTGTCGGGGCTATCTATTGGCTGATGTATGCCAAAAGGCCGGTGGTGGATCTGCATGTGCTGAAGGACCGTAACTTTGCGGTGGCCTGCCTGCTGATGGCCGGCATGGCGGCCATTCTCTACGGCAGTTCGGTGGTCATCCCGCAGCTGGCACAGCAGGATCTCGGTTACACCGCCACCTTGTCCGGCCTGGTGCTGTCGCCGGGAGCGGTGCTGATTGTGCTCTCTATTCCGCTGGTATTGAAGCTGATGCCGCTGGTGCAAACGCGCCTGCTGATTGCCTTCGGTTTTATGCTGCTTGGCGTGTCGTTTATCTACTCCTCAACCCTGACGCCGAATATTGATTTCACCACTCTGGTATTGATGCGTAGCTTCCAGACCATCGGTTTAGGCTTCCTGTTTGTACCGCTGACCACCATTGCCTTTGTCACGATCCCGCAGCGGCTGAATGCCGATGCTTCGGCGCTGTTTACCATGTTCCGCAATGTGGCCGGATCGATCGGTATTTCGCTATCCACCGCGATGATCACCGAGCGCTCACAGGCGCGCAGCGCGCAGCTGGCAGACAGCATGACCCCGCTCAACGAACCCTTTAATTTGACGCTGGAGCGTTGGACGCAGGGCGTCAGAGACTTTGTACATACCGCTGGCGATCCGCTGACCGTTGCCACCGGGCAGCTGTATAAACAGATGATCGTACAGGCGCGTTTCCTTGCCTATATTGACGTTTTTATGGGTCTCAGCATTGTTGCCCTGATCCTTATTCCATTTTGTTTACTGCTGGCTCCGATCAAGAGCGAGGGCAGTGCGGGAGCACATTGACATGAACGTTCCTTGTTATTTTCGCCGCTCGGGAAACGGCGTGCTGATAGCGGCGGCGCTGTCGCTTAGCGGCTGCGTGCTGGGGCCGGACTATCAGCCACCCAGGCCCGCCATGCCGGAAGTTTTTAACAGTATGCAGGCGCAACAGGGAGCAAAGCCTCTGGCGTCAGCCACCCGGGCAGACTGGTGGAAAGCGTTTAACGACCCGCAGTTAGATAGCCTGATTGAGCGGGCGGTGCAGGGCAATTTGTCCCTGCAACAGGCGGTGCTGCGCATCGCCGGGGCGCGTCAGCAGTTAAATCAGGCGCGCGGTGCCTGGGCACCCTCGGTGAGCAGCAATGCGCGTTTTACGCGCCAGCAACTGGGAGTCAAAGGTGAGCTGGAGTCGCAAGGGATCGACGATCGGCTCAATGGAGTCGACAACGCCGACAGCGTGCGCCCGGCGCTGGACAGCCTGGAGAAACCTATTGGTCTGTATCAGGGCAGTTTCGATGCTTCATGGGAACTGGATCTGTGGGGCAAGGTGCGCCGCCAGGTCGAGATGGCGGATGCCCGGCAGCAGCAGTCGGCAGAAGAGCGCAATGATGCGCTGGTGTCGCTGGAAGCCGAGGTTGCACGCGCTTATCTGCAGCTGCGCGGCGCACAGGCCATTACCCAGACGATAGAAACGCAAATTGACGTGGCGCAGCAGACGCTGGATCTGACGCAAAGCCAGCAACGTAATGGGCTGGCACCGCAGACCAATGTAGAAAATGCACGCGCACAGCTCAGCTCGCTGCGTGCTCAGCTGCCGCAGTATCAGGCGCAGATCCACCAGGCGATGAATGGATTGGCGGTATTAACCGGCCAGGTGCCAGGGGCGCTGGACGCTGAACTGACGGCGCGTAAAGCGCTGCCGGTTCTACCGCCAGCGGTATCGGTTGGCGTGCCCTCCGAACTGGCGCGCCGCCGCCCTGATGTTCGCGCCGCCGAAGCCAGTCTGCATGCCGCCACGGCCAGTATTGGCGTTTCGGTGGCGCAGCTGTTCCCAAGCCTGTCGCTTAGCGGGCAGTTTGGCATGCGTAACAGTGACGCCAGCTATCTGGATAACTGGAGCAGTCATTTTTATAGCTTTGGGCCGTCGGTGACCCTGCCGATTTTCCAGGGCGGTAGACTGGTTTCCAACGTAAAACTGGCGCGGGCGCAGCAGGCCAGCGCTGCGCTGCAATATCGCCAGACGGTACTGACGGCATTACAGGACGTGGAGAATGCGCTGGTGAGCTACCGCAGCGATCGGCAGCAAGTCACCGGGCTGGATGAGAGCGTACAGGCGTTGCAAAACGCCTTTAACCTTGCCAGTGACGGTTATCGTCAGGGGCTGTCATCATTTATTGAACCACTTGATGCACAGCGGCAGCTGGCGCAGGTACAGCAGCAGGCGGAGCAGGCACGGGTACAAAGCCGTCTCGACCTGGTAGCGCTGTATAAGGCACTCGGCGGTGGCTGGGAAAGCTGGCAGAAAGTTAATTTGCCGGATTACCCGGTGTTTGGCGCGGCTGAAAATCCCTGAGGAAGCCCGTATAACCCCAACGCATGGCCTTTAATCAGGCCGTGCGGAGCCTGGCAGCCCGTTGGCTTGAGGGCAAAAGGCTTAGCGTGCCTGCTGCGGACTGGATAATTTAACGGTTTATCAGATGTAAAGCCGATCTTCTGACGAGTGACAGGAGGAGGATTGCCGGACCGGTTGTCATTTGGTTGAGTCAGTTGCTCAAGCTCGTTGTGGGCGATACCGACAGGCGAAATCCCGCTCTTCTGCTCTTACGCCGTTATGGATAGTTCGTTACTGAGATCCCTGAGGTTTTTAGCTGAATCAACAATTTCAGTGGCGTTGTTTGTTGCCGTTGCAGCCAGCATTGACTCAGGTTTCTGACCTCCCGGCCGTACCCGGTGTATTACCAGTCTCACGTCTCTCTTTTCACAATACCCGGTAGAATTTTGGAATTTATTTTCTCTTCATTAAGCCAATGAAACTTCTGTCGCTATAAAACGAACTTTATCCTTCAGATTAAACCCGGAATCCCTACTTTCTCGCCGTGGATTTCTGCGGATCGCTGTATTCGGGTGAAAGTGAGATCTGATACACAGAAATTTAATTTCATTGTTAACAAAAAATGAATTAAATGGTTTAAATTGAAAATGGCATGTGACAATGATCAATGCCAACGAATACGTTTCTGGTTCGTACCCTTATTCACCAGGTTGATGAGAGGTCAAAGTAGCCCATGACAAAAGAACAATATATCACCCTTAACCGCGCGTCCGGCCCCAACAGCAACAGCAAAACGGAACCCTTTGTCAAAGTGATTGCGGCAGTGGCTACGCTTGGCGGCTTACTGTTCGGCTACGATACGGGCGTGATCTCTGGCGCACTGCTGTTTATGGGCGATGAACTCCATCTGACCCCTTTCACCACCGGTCTGGTAACCAGTTCACTGCTGTTTGGTGCCGCTTTCGGCGCGCTACTCTCGGGGGTCTTTGCCAATGCGGCCGGACGCAAGAAAATCATTATTATCCTGGCGCTGATTTTTGTTATCGGAGCCGCCGGTACGGCTCTGGCACCAAACGTCGGGTGGATGATTTTCTTCCGTCTGATCCTCGGCGTCGCCGTCGGTGGGGCTTCAGCCACGGTGCCGGTCTATATTGCCGAAATTGCACCGGCCAACCAACGCGGCCAGCTGGTGACTGTCCAGGAACTGATGATCGTCAGCGGTCAGCTGCTGGCCTATATGTCTAATGCCGGGTTTAACGCGGTCTGGGGCGGCAGCGAAACCTGGCGCTGGATGCTGGCTTTAGCCACCGTCCCGGCGGTACTGTTGTGGTTCGGCATGATGTTTATGCCCGATACCCCACGCTGGTATGCCATGCAGGGCAGGCTGGCGGAGGCCCGGCGTGTGCTGGGGCGAACCCGCGCCCCGCAAGATGTTGACTGGGAAATGGAAGAAATTGAGGAGACGCTGGCGGAAGAAGAGGATCGGGGAAAGACGGGTCTGCGCGATCTGGCAAAGCCGTGGCTGCTGAAGCTGTTTCTGATTGGCGTCGGTATCGCCACTATCCAGCAAACCTCCGGCGTTAACACCATCATGTACTACGCGCCGACCATGCTAAAGGCTGTGGGTATGAGCACCAACGCGGCGCTGTTTGCCACCATTGCTAACGGCGCGGTATCGGTGCTGATGGCGTGCGTGGGCATCGGGTTATTGGGCAAAATCGGGCGACGCACCATGACGCTCATCGGACAGTTTGGCTGTACCTTTAGCCTGCTGTTTATTGCTGCGGTCAGTTTCTTTATGCCGGAAACCGTGCACGGGCAGGTGGATATGCTGCGCGGCTACCTGGTGCTGTTGGGCATGTTGATGTTCCTCAGCTTCCAGCAGGCTTTCCTGTCACCGGCTACCTGGCTGTTGCTGTCGGAGATATTTCCAACGCGGCTGCGCGGCGTGTTTATGGGCAGTGCGATTTTCGCCATGTGGATTGCCAACTTCCTGATCTCGCTGGCATTCCCGATACTGTTAGCCAGCGCGGGATTGTCCGGTACCTTCTTAAGCTTTGCGCTGATTGGCATTTTCTCCGGTATTTTCGTGGTGAAATGCGTGCCGGAAACGCGTAACCGCAGCCTGGAGCAAATCGAACACTATCTTCATGACCGGCTAAGTAATGATAACGATAGCCGCCCGTCGCTGGCAGCGGCAAAAAGCCAGGCGGCCAGCCATTAAGCATGTCAGCCGGGAATTCCCCGGCTGCACGGAACACACCCGGCCTTTTCGTCTGCCAGAGTGCTGTATGCCGCGCGTTATTTTTTTGGCATAATGCGCGCTGATTTACCCATTCACCTCGCAAACGAAAGGCTATCCTGTGCTAGTTTCCAGCAATGTCACCATGCAGTTTGGCAGTAAGCCGCTGTTCGAAAATATCTCTGTCAAATTCGGCGGCGGCAACCGTTATGGTCTGATCGGTGCCAACGGCAGCGGCAAGTCCACCTTTATGAAAATTCTCGGCGGCGACCTGGTGCCTTCTGCGGGTAATGTTGCCCTCGATCCTAACGAGCGAATCGGTAAGCTGCGCCAGGATCAGTTCGCCTTCGAGCAGTTTTCCGTGTTGGACACCGTGATCATGGGCCATGGCGAGCTGTGGGCCGTTAAGGAAGAGCGTGACCGCATTTATGCCTTGCCGGAAATGAGCGAAGAGGACGGTTACAAAGTGGCCGATCTTGAAGTGGCCTATGGCGAAATGGACGGTTACACCGCTGAAGCGCGCGCCGGTGAACTGCTGCTGGGCGTGGGCATTCCGCTGGAGCAGCATTACGGCCCAATGAGCGAAGTTGCTCCCGGCTGGAAACTGCGTGTGCTGCTGGCGCAGGCGCTGTTCTCTAACCCGGACATTTTGTTGCTGGATGAACCGACCAACAACCTGGACATCGATACCATTCGCTGGCTGGAGCAGGTGCTGAACGAGCGCAACAGCACGATGATCATTATTTCGCATGACCGTCACTTTCTGAATATGGTTTGCACGCACATGGCCGATCTCGACTACGGCGAGCTGCGCGTCTACTCCGGTAACTACGACGAATATATGACGGCGGCCACCCAGGCACGCGAACGTCTGCTGTCGGATAACGCCAAGAAAAAGGCGCAGATCAACGAACTGCAATCCTTCGTCAGCCGTTTCAGCGCCAACGCATCGAAATCCCGTCAGGCGACCTCACGCGCTAAGCAGATCGATAAGATTAAACTGGATGAAGTAAAAGCATCCAGCCGCCAGAACCCGTTTATTCGTTTCGAACAGGATAAGAAACTGTTCCGTAACGCCCTTGAGCTGGAAGCCGTTACCAAAGGCTTCGATAATGGCCCGCTGTTCAGCAAACTGAATATGCTGCTGGAAGTGGGCGAGAAGCTGGCGATCCTCGGCCCGAACGGTATCGGTAAAACCACCTTGCTGAAAACTCTGGTGGGCGATCTGTTACCGGATAGCGGAACGGTCAAATGGTCTGAAAATGCGCGTATTGGCTACTACGCTCAGGATCATGCTCACGACTTTAGTGAAGACCTGAGCGTGTTCGACTGGATGAGCCAGTGGAAGCAAGAAGGGGATGACGAGCAGGCGGTGCGCGGCATTCTCGGACGTCTGCTGTTTACCCAGGACGACATCAAAAAGCCGGCTAAGGTGCTGTCCGGTGGTGAGAAGGGCCGTATGCTGTTCGGCAAGCTGATGATGCAGAAACCGAACGTATTAATCATGGATGAACCGACCAACCACCTTGATATGGAATCCATCGAAGCGCTGAATATGGCGCTGGAGATGTACGAAGGCACGCTGATTTTCGTTTCCCACGACCGTGAATTTGTCAGTTCACTGGCAACCCGCGTCATTGAGATGACGCCGGGCAAAATGAACGATTTCACCGGTAACTATGAAGACTATCTGCGCAGTCAGGGTATCGTTTAATCTCTGAAGGCAGTTGTGAGATTGACCAGAGCAGTCAGTCTGTGCAAAATAAGCCGCTGCATCAACATGGCGCAGCGGCTGTCAAATTCCCAGTCAGCTATCCTCTTCGATTGTGCATCCCTCTGAAGTTCTGCATCATCTTATTTTCAATCTGATGATTCTCCGCCATCCCCACACACCTCACAACCCGCATCCTTCGCCACCCTGATTGTGCGGAACTGCAGCGTCATGGCATCGTACAGCAGCAATTTCCCGGCTATCGGGCTGCCGTAGTGGGTAAGGGCGCGAATGGCCTCCATCGCCTGCAGTGAACCGATCACCCCGACCAGCGGTGCCATCACCCCGGCTTCCACACAGCTCAAAGTTGCAGCACCGAACAGGCGGCTGATACAGCGATAACAGGGTTCATCACGGCCCCAGCTGAATACGCTGATTTGCCCCTCCATGCGGACTGCCGCACCGGACACCAGCGGCATTTTGCTGGCAAAACACAGGCGGTTGAGCTGTTCACGCGTATCAAGGTTGTCGCAGCAGTCAATGACCAGCTGATGCCGGGCAATAAGCTGTGCCATACCGTCATCATCAAGGCGGGCGTTAACGGGTTCAATGGCGATCAGTGAGTTGATGGCGGCGAGGCGCGCCCGCGCCGAGTCGACTTTTGCCATTCCCACCTGTGCCTCGCCGTGCAGTATCTGCCGTTGCAGGTTTGACAGCGCCACCTGGTCAAAATCAAGCAGCGTCAACTGCCCGACGCCGGCGGCGGCGAGATACTGGCTGGCGGCGCAGCCCAGCCCCCCCAGGCCCACCACCAGCACACGGGCGACCTTTAGCCGCTCCTGGCCGTCGAAGTCAAAACCTTGCAGGACGATTTGACGGTTATAGCGCAGCATCTCCTCATCGCTCAGTTCGGGCAGCATATCAGCCCTCCAGCAGCGCGTTAAAGGGTTCGACCTCGACCCATTCACCCGCAGCCACGTTGCCGCGCTCGCGCTCCAGCACGATAAAACAGTTGGCCAGCTGGAATGAACTGAATACGTGGGAGCCTTGATGCCCGGTGGTTCTCACCCGCAGATCGCCGTCAGGTTCGCGCTGGAGAATGCCGCGCTGGAAATCAAGGCGGCCCGGCGTCTTTTTCAGGTCGCTGGCGCAGCGAACCCGTTGACGCGGCGGCAACGCCGGGCCGTGCTGCCCGGTTAACCTGGCCAGCAGCGGTTGCACCAGCTGGTAAAAGGTCAGCACCGCCGAGACCGGGTTGCCGGGCAGGCCACAGAACCAGCTGTGCGCCAGGCGGCCAAAGGCAAACGGCTTACCGGGTTTAATCGCCAGCTTCCAGAAGCCGATTTCGCCTAACTCCTCCAGCATCTGTTTGGTGTAATCTGCCGCGCCAACCGATACGCCACCGCTGCTAACAACCACATCGGCGCTGGCATCGGCCTGAATAAAGGCGGCGCGCAGAGCGGCCGGGTCGTCGCGAATAATGCCAAGATCAATCACTTCACAGCCGAGCTTATCCAGCATCAGCCGCACGGCGAAACGGTTGGTATCGTAGATTTGCCCCGCCGCCAGCGGTTGGCCCACCGGCTGCAATTCATCTCCGGTGGAAAAAATCGCCACGCGCAGTTTGCGCAGCACCGTCACTTGCGGAATACCGAGCGAGGCCAGCAGCGGCAGTTCAGCCGCGCCGAGCTTTACCCCGGCTGCCAGCACCTGAGCGCCTTGAGGGATATCTTCACCCGCCCGGCGAATATGTTGCCCGGCGCTAACCTCAGCGGTAATGCGCACCGCGTCACCGACTGCGGCGGTCTGTTCCTGCATCACCACCGCTTCGCACCCCGCCGGCAACGGCGCGCCGGTCATAATGCGGATGCAGCTACCCGCTGGCCATTCGCCGTCATACGGGCTACCGGCAAACGCATTGCCGGCTACCGGCAGCGCCACTCCCGGGGCGAGGTCGGCCAGCCGCAGGGCGTAACCGTCCATCGCCGAATTGTCAAACGGCGGCACGTTGAGCGGGGAAATCACCGCGTGGGCAGTAATACGGCCTGCCGCGTGGGTCAGGCTAACGGTTTCGCTGTCAGTAAGCGGGGTGATGCGTGCCAGCAGGGTAGCCAGGGCATCGTCAAGGGAGATCAATCCCGCACTAAAAGCTTCCATTGGTTGTTCTCCAAAAGATGGACTAAATCTGATGGCATTATTATGGCGTGAATCCGCTGCAGGGTCACGTTTACCCGTGCTGCCGGGCTTTAAACGTCGTTAGGGTTTATCTTAGAACGATTAGTTATAATTCACGGGTAAATATTCCGCTTTACAACTTTATACCGCCTACCTATAGTCAAAAGGGTTATTTTCACGAGAAATATATTCTAACCCAGTGTTTTTCATGCTGATTTGTTACAGGGTAAATTGAATAATGGCCAAAGCGACGATTGCAATTCATGGCGGTGCCGGTGCTATTGCGCGTGCCAGCATGGATGCCAACAAAGAGCAACATTATCGTCAGGCGTTATCACAGATTATTGCAGGCGCGCAGGCCAGCCTTGCAGCGGGGCAGAGCGCGCTGGATGTGGTTACCGGGGCGGTGCGCCAGCTGGAAGAATGTCCGCTATTTAATGCCGGGCGCGGCGCGGTTTTTACCCATCAGGGGCATCATGAACTTGATGCCTGCATAATGGATGGCAGAACGCGCGCGGCCGGGGCTGTGGCGGGGGTGACCCGCGTACGCAATCCGGTGCTGGAAAACAGCCCGCATGTCCTGTTTATCAGTGAAGGCGCGGAATCGTTTGCGGCGGCGCAGGGCCTTGAAATGGTCGAAAATCACTTTTTTTCTACCCCTCAGCGCCGCGCCCAGCTGGAAAGCGCTATCGCAGCCGGGCAAATGCGGTTGGATCATGACGGTGACCCAATCGATCCCGATCGTAAATTTGGCACCGTGGGAGCCGTGGCGTGCGATGGTGCCGGCAATCTGGCCGCAGCCACCTCGACCGGCGGCATAACCAATAAGCAGTTCGGGCGCGTTGGCGATTCGCCGCTACCCGGTGCGGGATGCTATGCCAGCGCCGGGGTTGCCGTCTCCTGTACCGGAAGCGGAGAAGTCTTTATGCGCCTGCTGGCTGCTTATGATGTGGCCACATTGATGGAATATGGCGGGCTGTCGCTGGAACAGGCGGCGCATCAGGTTATTATGCAGAAAATCCCCGCGCTGGGTGGCAGCGGTGGGCTGATTGCCGTCGATGCTGCTGGCAACCTGGCGCTGCCGTTCAATAGCGAAGGGATGTATCGCGCTTATGGCGTGGAGGGCGAAGCGCCCGTGGTGGCTATTTATCAGGAGGAACCCTGATGAGCGCGTTTTCACATCAGGACAAGGTCTTGTCGGTACGCGATCTGAGCGTCAGCTTTACGCGTGAAGGTCAGCACATTCAGGCGGTGAAAAATCTGTCGCTGGACGTACATGCCGGTGAAACGCTGGCGATTGTCGGCGAGTCCGGCTCCGGCAAATCAGTAACATCCCTGGCGCTGATGCGGCTGGTGGAGCAGGGAGGCGGCACCCTCGACAGCGGCAGCATATGGTTCCACCGCCGACAGCAGCCGCCGGTTGACCTTGCCACTTTGACTCAGTCGCAGCTGCGCAGGATACGTGGCGCTGATATGGCGATGATTTTCCAGGAACCGATGACCTCGCTTAACCCGGTCTTTTCGGTTGGCGAGCAGATCGCCGAGTCCATTCGCCTGCATCAGGGAAAAAACCATGCCGGGGCGCTGGCCGAGGCGCGGCGTATGCTCGATCTGGTGCGCATTCCGGAAGCCAAAAATGTGCTGTCGCGCTACCCACACCAGCTGTCCGGCGGCATGCGTCAGCGGGTGATGATCGCTATGGCGCTCTCCTGCCGTCCGGCGTTGCTTATCGCTGACGAGCCGACCACCGCGCTGGATGTCACCATTCAGGCGCAAATTTTGCAACTGATCCGCGTGCTGCAAAAAGAGATGCGGATGGGGGTCATTTTCATTACCCACGACATGGGCGTGGTGGCAGAGATGGCGGATCGGGTACAGGTGATGTATCGCGGTGACGTGGTGGAAAGCGGCAGCGTGGAGGCAATTTTTAGCCGACCCCAACAGCCGTACACGCGTGCGCTGCTGGCGGCGGTCCCTAAACTCGGGGAAATGGCCGGGCGCGATCTGCCCGCGAAATTTCCACTGACCGATACTGGCGTCACGGCGACGGAAGTGCCGCAGGATACGGTCGACAGGCAGAAAGCCCCCATCCTTCAGGTGCGTGACCTGGTGACCCGTTTTGACATACGCAGCGGTATTTTCAACCGGGTGAAGCGCCGGGTGCACGCCGTAGAGAAGGTCAGCTTCGATCTGCGCGCCGGTGAAACGCTGGCGCTGGTCGGGGAATCCGGCTGCGGCAAGTCCACCACCGGGCGCTCTTTGCTGCGACTGGTGGCGAGCCAGGGCGGCAGCATTACCTTTAATGGTCAGCGCATTGACCGTTTATCCGGCCCGGCGCTGTCGCATGTACGCCGTGATATCCAGTTTATTTTTCAGGACCCGTATGCCTCGCTCGATCCCCGCCTGACCGTCGGTTATTCAATCATGGAACCGCTGCTGATTCATGGTATTGCCCGGGGACAAGAAGCGGAGCAGCGGGTGGCAAGCCTGCTGGAGCGCGTCGGGTTGCTGGCGGAACATGCGCGGCGTTATCCGCATGAGTTCTCCGGCGGCCAGCGTCAGCGCATCTGCATTGCGCGCGCGCTGGCGCTTAACCCAAAAGTGGTGATTGCCGATGAAGCCGTATCGGCGCTGGACGTCTCGGTTCAGGCGCAGATCATTAATCTGATGCTCGATTTACAGCGCGAATTTGGCATCGCATTTTTGTTTATCTCCCACGATATGGCGGTGGTGGAGCGTATCAGCCACCGGGTGGCGGTGATGTATCTTGGGCAGATCGTGGAGATCGGGCCGCGTCAGGCGGTATTTGAGCATCCTCAACACCCCTATACCCGTAAGCTGATGGCGTCGGTGCCGGTAGCCGATCCGGCTCACCGTCGACGTGAACGAGCACTGTTAGTTGATGAAATACCCAGTCCGATTCGCGCCCTGGGCGACGAACCGGCAGTGGATCCGTTGATAGAAGTCGGTGTCGGGCATTTTGTGGCGCGCCACGCGATTAGCCGGGCCTGATGGCTGCATAACATAAGGGATAACCCAGATGATGAATAAGCGTACGCGTACTGTATGGTTAACGGCCGGCCTGCTGGGCAGCTGTGCTGCACTTCCCGCCCTGGCGGCGAAGGATGTCACCATTGCGGTGGCGTCTAACTTCACTACCCTCGATCCTTACGATGCCAACGATACGTTGTCGCAGGCGGTGGCCAAGTCGTTCTATCAGGGGCTGTTCGGCTTTGATAAAGAAATGAAACTGGAAAACGTGCTGGCGGACAGCTATCAGGCCAGCCCGGACGGGCTAGGTTACGTTATCAGGCTGAAGAAGGGGATAACGTTCCAGGACGGCACGGCGTTTGATGCCGCAGCGGTAAAAGCCAACCTCGACCGCGCCAGCAACCCGGATAACCATCTTAAGCGCTTTAACCTGTTTAAAACCATCGCCAGTACCGAAGTGGTCGATGCGAACACGGTGAAAATCACCCTCAGGCAGCCGTTCTCGGCGTTTATTAATACCTTGGCCAGCCCGGCCGCAGCGATGATTTCCCCGGCCGCGCTGAAGAAGTACGGCAAGGATATCGCTTTCCATCCGGTCGGTACCGGTCCGTATCAGTTTGTCACCTGGAATCAGACCGATTTCGTCAAGGTGGCGAAGTTCAGCGGTTACTGGAAACCGGGCTATCCGAAGCTGGACAGCATTACCTGGCGTCCGGTGGTGGATAACAATACCCGTTCCGCAATGCTGCAAACCGGCGAGGCGAACTTTGCCTTCCCGATCCCGTTTGAGCAAGCCAAACTGCTGGAGAAAAACAGCAGGCTGAACCTGGTGGCTTCGCCGTCGATTATGCAGCGCTATATCAGCTTTAATGTCACGCAGAAGCCGTTCAATGACCCGAAGGTGCGCGCGGCGATCGGCTACGCCATTAACCGTCAGGCGCTGGCGAAGGTGGCTTTCGCCGGGTACGCCACCCCGGCCAGCGGCATTGTGCCGCCGTCTATCCAGTACGCGCAGCAGTATGCGACCCCGGAATACAACCCGGCGAAAGCGCGTCAACTCCTGAAAGAAGCAGGCTATCCCAACGGCTTTACCACCACGCTATGGTCTTCGCACAATCACAGTACGGCGCAGAAAGTGCTGCAGTTTACCCAGCAGCAGCTGGCTCAGGTGGGGATCAAGGTAGAAGTGACGGCGATGGATGCCGGTCAGCGAGCGGCTCAGGTGGAAGATAAAGGTCAGAAAGAGAGCGGCGTGCGCATGTTTTATACCGGCTGGTCTGCCTCAACCGGTGAAGCGAACTGGGCGCTGACGCCGCTGTTTGCCACCCAGTCCTGGCCGCCGACCATCTTCAATACCGCCTTTTATAGCAATCCTCAGGTCGATAAAGACTTGAGCGATGCGCTGAATACCACCGACGGTGAGAAAAAAGCCGCGCTGTACAAAGATGCGCAGGATCGTATCTGGCATGACCAGCCCTGGGCGCCGCTGGTGGTAGAAAAGCTGATTTCAGCCAACACCCGCAATTTGAGCGGTTTCTACGTGATGCCGGATACGTCGTTCAACTTTGACGATGCAGATCTGAAGTAACGGTTAACGCGCCTCCCGCCAGGGAGGCGCAGGGTACAACATGCTTAATTATTTTCTCAAAAGACTGCTTGGCCTGATCCCCACACTGCTGATTGTTGCCGTGCTGGTATTTCTGTTTGTGCACCTGCTGCCGGGCGATCCGGCGCGACTGATTGCCGGACGCGAAGCCGATGCTGAAGTGGTGGCGATGGTGCGCCAGCAGTTAGGGCTGGATTTGCCGCTGCCGCAGCAGTTCTGGCGTTATATCACCCGTGCGTTACAGGGGGATTTTGGCGTTTCAATGGTGTCGAAACGGCCGGTTTCTGCCGAAATCGCGCAACGATTTTTGCCCACGCTGGGTCTTACACTGACCAGCATGCTGTGGTCAGTTCTGATCGGCATGGCCATTGGAGTCGTTTCCGCCGTGTGGCGCAACCGTTGGCCCGATCGTTTAGGAATGACGCTGGCGGTATCGGGCATTTCGTTCCCGGCTTTCGCCCTGGGCATTCTGCTGATGCAGGTGTTCTCCGTACAGCTTGGCTGGCTGCCAACCGTGGGAGCCGATAGCTGGCAACACTATATCCTGCCTTCCATTACCCTGGGTGCGGCGGTAGCGGCGGTGATGGCGCGCTTTACCCGAGCCTCATTTGTTGAGGTTGTACAGGAAGACTATATGCGTACCGCGCGGGCGAAGGGGGTGCCTGAAGCGGTGGTGATGGTGAAGCATGGTCTGCGTAATGCTATGATCCCGGTCGTCACCATGATGGGCCTGCAATTTGGTTTTCTGCTGGGTGGTTCTATCGTCGTCGAAGTGGTGTTTAACTGGCCTGGCCTGGGGCGGTTGCTGGTGGACTCGGTAGCGATGCGCGATTATCCGGTGATTCAGGCCGAAGTGCTGCTGTTTTCACTGGAATTTATTCTGATTAATCTGCTGGTCGATATGCTGTATGCGGCGATCAATCCAGCCATTCGCTACCAGTAAGGATCTACGATGATTAACTGGCGACGTAATGCCTTACTCTCTTCGCAGCCGTTCATTTACCCCGATCGGGTTCGCACCCCCTGGCGCGAGTTCTGTCGGCGTTTTCGCCGTCAGCATATGGCGATGGTGGCTGCGGTGTTCGTGCTGTTGCTTGTCCTGATAGCCCTGTTTGCCCCGTGGCTGGCTCCTTTCGACGCGGAAAACTATTTTGACTACGACCGGTTAAACGAGGGGCCTTCACAGCTGCACTGGTTTGGCGTCGACGCGCTGGGGCGCGATATCTTCAGCCGCGTGCTGTTGGGCAGCCGTCTGTCGCTGGTCGCCGGTTTCTTTTCGGTGGCGGTCGGTGCCGCGTTTGGCAGCGCGCTCGGGCTGCTGGCCGGGTATTATGAAGGCTGGTGGGACCGCCTGATCATGCGTATCTGTGACGTGCTGTTTGCCTTTCCGGGCATTCTGCTGGCCATTGCGGTGGTGGCGGTGATGGGCAGCGGTATGTCGAACGTCATTCTGGCGGTGGCGATTTTCAGTATTCCGGCCTTTGCCCGCCTGGTGCGCGGTAATACTCTGGTGCTGAAACATCTGACCTGGATCGAGTCGGCGCGCAGTATTGGCGCCTCTGATTTCACCCTGATTGTGCGCCATATCCTGCCCGGTACGCTGTCGTCAATCGTCGTTTATTTCACCATGCGCATCGGCACCTCAATCATTTCTGCGGCCAGCCTCTCCTTCCTGGGGCTGGGCGCTCAGCCCCCGACCCCGGAGTGGGGGGCAATGCTGAATGAAGCACAGGCGGATATGGTACTGGCACCGCATGTGGCGATTTTCCCCAGCCTGGCGATTTTCTTTACCGTGCTGGCATTTAATCTGTTGGGAGACGGCTTGCGCGACGCGCTGGATCCGAAACTGAAGGTTTGAACAGCTGATTTTTCCCCCTTAAAAGCGCTCCGGCAACGGTTCAGGGCGCTTTTACCATAGCCTGACCCGGGCGCTGATGTAGTGACGAGCAAGGGGCCAATAATCGCTGCGTTGAGTAAATATAAGCAAATTCCACCACCCTACGGTTTTTTTTTAGGCAGCAACGCCTTAATGTAGTACGTTTAATCGCCTGACACTGCGTCAATTATCTTGGTCTTTCAGAGGGATACCTGGTTACACCATGAAGAAAAAAACGCGCCTTTCTACCGGTGTGATGACACTGGTCACTACCTATTCACTGTTATTGCTAACGCTCTCTTGCGCCCGTGCGCAACAGATGCCCGCCGCGCCGCAAATTGATGCCAAAGCCTGGATCCTGATGGACTACAGCAGCAGCAAAGTGCTGGCGGAATCCAACGCCGATTTGCGTCTCGATCCGGCCAGCCTGACGAAAATGATGTCCAGCTATGTTATCGGCCAGGCGCTAAAAGCGGGCAAGATTGGCAAGGATGATCTGGTCACCGTAGGGAAAGATGCCTGGGCCACCGGTAACCCGGTCTTAAAAGGTTCCTCCCTGATGTTCCTCAAACCCGGTGACCATATTGCGGTTTCCGAACTTAACAAAGGCATTGTTATCCAGTCCGGAAATGATGCCAGTATTGCCCTGGCTGACTATGTCGCCGGCAGTCAGGACGCATTTGTCGGCCTGATGAACAATTATGTGCAGGCGCTGGGGCTGAAAAATACCCATTTCAAAACCGTGCACGGCCTTGATGCCAGCGGGCAGTACAGCACCGCACGGGACATGGCGCTGATTGGCCAGGCGCTGATCCGCGACGTACCGGACGAGTATGCGCTGCATAAAGAAAAAGTATTTACCTTCAACAACATTCGCCAGTACAACCGAAACCGCCTTTTGTGGAGCACCAGCCTGCAGGTTGACGGTATCAAAACCGGGCATACCTCCGGAGCGGGCAACAACCTTGTCGCTTCGGCGGTCGATGGCGATCGGCGCATGATTTCCGTGGTGCTGGGGGCGGCAACCGATGCGATCCGCTTTCGCGAAAGCGAGAAACTGCTGACCTGGGGATTGCGCAATTTCGAAACCGTGACGCCGGTTAAAGCAGGAAAGGCTTTTGTTACTCAGCGCGTCTGGTATGGCGATCGTCAGAAGGTCAATCTCGGCGTTGCGCAAGACGCCGCGATCACGCTGCCTCACGGGCAGATGAAGAACCTGAAAGCCAGCTTCACGCTAAGTCAGCCGCAGCTGACCGCTCCGCTGGCGAAAAACCAGGTGGTAGGAACCCTTGATTTTCAGCTGAATGGCCAGACCGTTGAGCAGCGCCCGCTGGTGGTGCTGGAGGCGGTGAACGAGGGGGGATTGTTTAGCCGAATCTGGGATTTCGTGGTAATGAAGATGAACAGCTGGTTCGGCCAGTGGTTCTCATGACGATCCGCCGCCAGCCACGAGACGGGGCCAAAGCCCCCGTCTCGTGATGAAGAGATAAGCCCGGCTCCTCACCGGACGGGCATCAGCATCAGGCCAGGTTCCAGGCCACCGCAGAAATCGCCACCAGGCCGACCAGCACAACAAATACGTTGCTCAGCTTACCGCTGTACTGACGCATAGCCGGAACCTTGTTGATGGCATACATGGGCATCAGGAACAGCAGCACCGCGATAATCGGGCCGCCCAAACTTTCAATCAAACCCAGAATGCTCGGGTCCAGCGTTGCCACAATCCATGTGGTTACCAGCATAAACACTGCGGTAAAGCGATTAAGCTTCTGCTCCGCAATGGTTTTACCCCGGCTGCGCAGCATCTTGTTAACCGTACCGTTGAAGCCTTCACGCGCGCCCAGATAGTGGCCGAGGAAGGATTTGGTAATGGCTACCATAGCGATAATGGGTGCCAGCCATGCCATCAGCGGCGTATTAAAGTGGTTTGCCAGGTAGGACAGAATGGAAATGTTCTGTGATTTGGCTTCCGCCAGGTTTTCCGGCGTGAGGCTCAGTACGCAGCTGAAAACGAAGAACATCACCGTGGCAACCATCATGATATGACTGCGCGCCAGGATACGAGAGCACTTTGGTTCCGCCTGGTCGCCGTACTCTTCGCGCTTGGCCACGGCAAAGGCGGAGATAATCGGCGAGTGATTAAAAGAGAACACCATCACCGGAATGGCCAGCCACAGGGTCATCATCAAACCTTTGCCGCTGCCTTCCAGGCTGACGTTGTCAAAAATCGCGCTACTCCAGTGGGGGATCAGATACAGCGCCAGCAGCATCAGCACCAGAACAAACGGATAAACCAGTACGCTCATGGTCTTGACGATGATCTCTTTGCCGAAACGCACAATGGTCATCAGGCCAATAATCAGAATCAGTGACAGCAGCGCACGCGGCGGAGCCTGAATCTGTAGCTGATGAGTCATAAAGCTTTCAACCGTATTGGTAATGGCAACGCTGTACACCAGCAGAATGGGGTAGATAGCAAAGAAGTAGAGCAGGGTGATGAGTTTACCTGCACCGACGCCAAAATGCTCTTCAACCACTTCGGTAATATCTTCGCCGGGTTTACGTCCGGAAAGCACGAAGCGGCACAGCCCCCGGTGAGCAAAAAAGGTCATTGGGAAGGCCAGTAGCGCCATAATCACCAGCGGGATCAGGCCACCGATGCCGGCATTAATCGGCAGGAACAACACGCCGGCACCAATGGCGGTGCCGTACAGACCCAGCATCCACATGGTATCGGTTTTACGCCATGTGCTGGCATCCTGGGTTGCTTCGGGGGCCAGCACCGCCGTTTGGGATGTATCCATGAATTCTCCAGTGTTAAAGCGATATGAATTAACTAAATCTTGCGCCTTCCGTCAGAGCAGAATTAATTTTCTGACTTACGGCTATCATTAATTGCTGTGATTTTATGGCGCACACTTTACCACCCCAGAATAGATAAGAAAGTACTGAATGATTAATTGCCGGTGATCGGAATCACATTTCCACCACCTTTTCAGTATCAATTTCTAAATGAAGTCACTTTTGCGACCAATTCAACCAATTGCCTGTTTTTTACCAGATGTTTACGCTAAATATGTATTTTTATGCGATGCTTGCCAAAGTGTAAAATAGCAGGTGGCTTTGATGGAATTCGCAAAAGCTTTTTCAAATCAATGATTCTATATCAATCAGGACTTACTGGTTGCCGTCATTTTAATCATTTGCGCAAACGGTAAAATAAAGCCGTATTAATCCAGGGTAATTTGCGCAACGTGACGGATGAGGGAGGAAATAATCATGTTATTGCGTAGCAATGAAATTCTGAGCAGCCTGATTTCGGGTCGGGGCAAGGGCCTGAAATTTTAGGCTCTTATAGTGATATGAGTTGCGCACCCTACCTTTACTGACAGGAAAAGCAAACTTCGCTCGATACAGGGATGACAGCAGCGGCTTACCCCATAACTGCCAGAAGATTTGCGCAAACAGGCAGGAGAGCAGCCCCACCAGTACGCGCTGTGAGGTTAACTGGCGGCGCGGCCCCCATAGCCACAGCCCGACAATCAGCAGCGGCACAATGGCGATAGCATCGCGGACAAAAAAGTGGCCAGTCCGATAAGCCAGCCGGGGGACTCTGCGCCGGTGCTAATGCTGAGAAACAGCGACCGTTTGAAGGCTTCTATCAGGGGCAATTCCTCGTCTTTTAAGCAGATGCGTAACGCACCCGAAAGTGACACATTGTGTCAGCCATACCCACCATGCCGACCACAGATTATGCGACAAAAAGTGCGCGCCTCGCATCACCTGACCAAAACCCATTACCAGCCCGATGGTTACCGCCATCCACCAGCACATGACGGCAAGGCACGGGCGGCGCGGGTAGAACAGAAAAAACAGCGCCATGGCGCTAAAACCGCTGGATGCGTGCCCGCCCGGTAAGCAGCGACCCGGCCCACTGTTAGCAGGCACGCTGCCGAACAGCGGATAAGAGACGGCTTTGCCGCCGAACTGCAGCAGGTCCCACGGACAGGAGTGCGCGCTGCAGGCCTTTAATATTCCGACCACCAGCGGGCCGATCCCCATCATCAGGGCTACCAGCACCCAGCGCGGCTGGCGGCGCAGGCAACCGGCCAGCAGCAGCAGGATGCCGAAACCTATCAGCATATCTTTGAGCAGGCGATGGTTGACCACATCCAGCCAGCGGTTATCCTTCAACGGGAAGCGGTGAGTGAGCGGGTCGTACCACAGACGGCTAAGCGCCATATCCCAGTTCCCGCTGCGCGACAGCCAGATAAAAACCAGGGCGGTCAGCACCAGTAGCACGAACTGCTTAAGATAAAAGCGGAAGGGTAACGGGTAAAGGGGATAGCGCTGAATGTCGTGCGCCGTTTGGCTTCTGTTAACAATGATTGACAGTTTCATGCTGTTTCTTCTGGTTGATAAACAGGGTGGGATTTTGCCGGGTAGCGCTTAAGGAAACATTAAGAGTCAGTGGCTGAAACCAGGGGCATGCCGATGCTGGCCAGAAATGAAAAAAACCGTTAATCAGACGATTAACGGGTTCCTCAATATGGGAATTTCAAAGAAAAGCAGTGGCAATAATTAAGACTTCAGCGCCAAAAAAAAGTTCGGCGCAGGATGAAATTATTCTAGCCCCCCAGCATCGGCCATATGATGACGATCAGCGTACCCGCCAGGGTGAGTAGCACGTTAGCAATTGCGTAAGTTCCGGCATAACCGAGTGCCGGAATATTACTGCGCGCGGTATCGCTGATAATTTCCATCGCCGGGGCGCAGGTACGGGCGCCCATGATTGCGCCAAACAGTAGAGCGCGGTTCATTTTCAGTACCCAGGCACCAAACAGGAAACAGATTATCACCGGAACCAGGCTCACCACTATCCCCGCGCCAAGCATCAGCAAACCGGTTTCGCCCAGCCCTTGGTTGATGCCGCTACCGGCGCTCAAACCGACCCCTGCCATAAACACCATGAGTCCAAACTCCTTCACCATGGTCAGGGCGCCCTGTGGAATATAGCCAAAGGTGGGATGGTTGGCACGCAGGAAGCCAAGCATAATTCCGGCGAACAGCAGGCCAGCGGCATTGCCGATACCAAAATTGAAGTTGCTGAACTGGAAGGTGATCATGCCAATCATCAGGCCAACAATAAAGAAGGCGCAGAATGCCAGCAGGTCAGTAACCTGGCTGTGAATGGAGATAAAGCCGATGCGGTCCGCGACGGATTTGACGCGTTTGGCTTCTCCGCTTATGTGCAGCACATCGCCCTTATTAAGAATGATGCTGTCATCAATCGGCATTTCAATCTGGCTACGGATCACCCTGTTAAGGAAACAGCCGTGATCGGTCAGCTTAAGATGACTCAGGCGTCGGTTAACCGCATTGTTGTTTTTTACCACAATCTCTTCATTGACAATGCGCATATCCAGCAGGTCGCGATCAAAGACCTCTTTTCCATTGCGGAAGCTGGGATCGAGGCGCGCATGGGCGTCGGGGTAGCCGACCAGCGAGATTTCATCGCCGGGCTGTAACACGGCATCGCCATCCGGATTAGCCAGAATACCGTTACGGCGAATACGTTCGATGTAACAACCGGTCTGGCGATAGATGCCCAGCTCACGCAGATTTTTCCCATCGCTCCAGGCCACCAGTTCCGGGCCTACGCGATAGGCGCGGATCACTGGCAGGTAGACTTTACGTTTACTGTCTGGATCCAGCCCGCGCTCGCGGGCGATCTGCTGTGCGCTGGTCGGCAAATCCTGATGCTGTAATTTCGGCAGGTAACGTGCGCCAAAAATCAAACTGACCAGGCCAATCAGGTAGGTAAGTGCGTAGCCCAGGCTGAGATGATCCTGAGCCAGGCTCAGGCTTTTGCCGTCGGTCAGCGTCTGGCGCAGGGTATCGCCAGCGCCCACCAGTACCGGGGTGGACGTCATCGACCCGGCCAGCATCCCGGCAGTCAGACCAATATCCCAGCCGAACAGCTTACCCAGCCCAAGAGCCAGCACCATTGCGCTGCTGACCATGACGATCGCCAGCATCAGGTAGTTTTTGCCATCGCGGAAGAAAATAGAAAAGAAGTTCGGCCCGGCTTCAACGCCCACGCAAAAGATAAATAACATAAAGCCCAGGTTGAGGGCGTCAGTATTAATGGAAAAGTGCTGTTGACCAAGCAGTAACGAGACGACCAGAACGCCAATAGAGTTACCGAGTTGGACGGAACCTAACCGAAGTTTGCCTAAGCATAACCCCAGCGCCAGTACGACGAATAACAACAGGATGTAATTGCGACTTAACAAATCTGCAACGTTTATATTCACGCTTCACTTCTTTTTATCATTAACCTGTGATGGCAGGGTTAATCGGTTAATTTTGCCCGGTGATGCTGCCCAGGGGGGAATGTCAGCAGCGTAATCGGAAGAATCACTTCAAACGCGCACTATTTTAATCGCTACCGAGCCGTACAGCCACCTCGCGGCGTGTTTATTTATGATCGGTTATTTATTTTCGCATGGCAGGCTATACGCAAAAGGGGCGAGGCGGGTTAAGGGGAATGCAGATGCTGCCGGGGAGGGGGACAAGGATTTTGCGCCAGGGTGGATAAGCTCAGGCGCTGGCTTGTAAACCAACGCCCGCAGCCCGCAGAATTTACTGGAACAGACCCAGATTTTCTTTCGCGTAAGCTTCAAAATCAGTGCAGCCACCGATATGAGTTTGATCGAGGAAAATCTGTGGAACGGTTTCTACCGGTTTACCGACGGTTTTTTCCAGATCGGCTTTCGTGATGCCTTCAGCATGGATATCGATATAGCGGAAGTTAAAGTCTTCACGATCTTCAGTCAGCTTCTCTGCCAGCTCTTTAGCACGTACACAAAATGGGCAGCCCGGACGGCCAAAAATCACTGCAAACATGGTGCTCTCCTGAAATTTTTGTAGGGCAATTTTAAGTTAATGGGCTGAATGATGCCCGCATCTCGTGCTTAAAGAAAGAAGGTATTACCTGTTAGTCTGATTCGCCAGATCTATACCGACCGTTTGCAGGTTTCAATCTGGCTCTGCATAGCAGATAGCCGCAGCCAGGAGAGTGATTATGCGTGCCTTTAGTCAACTATCCCGCCCGGTACTGCTACTGGAAGTCTTGGGTATTGCGCTGCTGGTCGCCGCCCCCCTTGCACTGCATGAGAGACTGCCGTGGCCGCTGAGCGGAAAGCCCGCCGCGACGGTAAAGATATGGCGCTGTGCCAAAATCATCGCCCCCGCATTGTTTAGTGCACGTTCATTGCGTGATAAACCCAAACCAGGATATTCCCATGACCCCGACCATTGAACTATTGCGTTCCCATCGTTCGATCCGTTCATTCAGTGACGAGAAAATCACCGCCGAACAGCGTGCAGCTATAGTGGACGCCGCCCAGTCAGCCTCCACCTCCAGCTTTTTGCAGTGCTCTTCGATTATCCGCATCAGCGACCACGCTTTGCGTGAATCATTGGTGAAACTGAGCGGCGGCCAGCAATATGTTGCACAAGCCGCTGAATTCTGGGTTTTTTGTGCTGATTTCAATCGCCTGCAGCAAATCAGCCCGCAGGCGGAGCTGGGTATGGCAGAGCAGCTGCTGCTGGGCTGTGTCGATACGGCCCTGATGGCGCAGAATGCCATGATAGCCGCAGAATCGCTCGGTTTTGGCGGCGTATACATCGGCGGTATTCGTAATCATATTGCAGAAGTCACGCAACTGTTGCGTCTGCCCAAATTTGTGCTGCCGCTGTTTGGCCTGTGTCTGGGCAGACCGGCTCAGGATCCGCAATGTAAGCCACGTATGCCGGCGGAGCTGTTGGTGCATGAAAACGGTTATCGGGCCTTAGACGGCGAACTGCTGGCGCAATACGACGAGGATCTTGTGCAGTATTACCAGCACCGCGACAGCAATCCTCGATCTGAAAGCTGGAGTGAACATATCCAGAAAACCCTCAGCAAAGAGAGCCGCCCGTTTATCCTTGATTATCTGCATCAGCAAGGCTGGGCTACGCGCTAATCCTGGTTCCCTGGCCCTTTGTCACGCCGCGATCCGGCAACAATGCCCGGCAACGCCGCGCTGTAAATGGCGGTGACACGCCGCCGGGTAAACAAACGTGCTGTGAAAGTCAGCGCAGCAAAAGGTGTTGGCATGGCGATGAATGGAATTGGTGTGCCGGCAGTATGAGTTCTGTCCTAATTGCGGTTTTTAACCTCATATTTCTATCGCGATCGTAGTTTTTGCTGACGTTTTTCCGTAAGCTAGAACGCAATTTTAAGGCTTAAGAGACAAATGCATATGGTTTCATTGGTCGTCCCGGATCTCGACGTGCTACGACGTTGGCTGGATCAACAAAGTATCACCTGGTTTGAGTGTGATTCGTGTCAGGCTCTTCATCTGCCCCATATGCAGAATTTCGACGGCGTTTTCGATGCCAAGATTGATCTGATGGACGGGGTTATCCTGTTTTCGGCGCTGGCTGAGGTTAAGCCGACCGCGCTGATCCCGCTTGCGGGCGACCTTTCGCAAATCAATGCCAGTTCACTAACGGTGAAAGCATTCCTGGATATTCAGGACGATAATCTGCCCAAGTTGATTGTTTGCCAGTCGCTCAGCGCAGCGGCCGGTCTGACCTACGGTCAATTCGTTCACTTTATGAAACAGAGTGAAGAACAGATTTCGATGATCGTCATGGAAGCCTTTGCTAATGATCTGCTGATGCTCGCTGAAGATGAAGAACGACCTCCGATGATAACCAGCCATTCTCTGCTGCATTAATGCGCGTTTAAGGGTTTTTGCTGCGGGCGGGATCGCTTCCGCCCGTTTTCTTGCCTGCTTTTCTTTCAGTCAATCAGGCGTGTAAAGCTGTTTAACCGCGCTTGTCTCACCTTCCCCACCCTTTTTTATTCTGCGTTTTGCCCTCTGTTACCGAATTTTATCGGGGTTTACCGCGTCTGATGCCTGTCATGTAGGGAAAATATGCATAATAAATCGCTACCCGGCGTTTTTTAATCCAGGAGCTTTCCAGCATGAATGACTGGGGCTATCCTTGCGTAGCTGGGTTCATGGCGTGATGCGACCGGGAAGCCAGGAGTCTGGTATACGTACTACAGTGAATAATGATGCACTGTCGATTTGCTCATTGCTGCTCGTTGCTGCTGGTGCTTTGCGCTGGCGCTGCGTGGCCTAAAGACTAGCCCTGCTCTGGAGGATAGAAGATGTTAAACCAAGGTAAAAAATGGTTATCTGTGGGTGCTGCGGCGATGCTGATGACCCTTTCCGCTGGCTCGTTGGGCGCCGACAAGACGCTACATGTCTACAACTGGTCTGATTATATTGCGCCAAATACCGTAGCGGATTTTGAGAAACAGACCGGCATCAAAGTGGTGTATGACGTCTTCGACTCCAATGAAGTTCTGGAGGGGAAATTGATGGCCGGCAACACCGGCTATGATGTGGTAGTGCCTTCTTCCAGCTTCCTTGCGCGCCAGCTACAGTCCGGCGTTTTTCAGCCTCTGGATCGTAACAAGCTGCCGAACTACAAGGATCTTGATGCGGATTTGCTCAAAAAACTGGAGCAACACGATCCGGGCAATAAATATGCTATCCCTTATTTGTGGGCCACCACCGGCATCGGCTACAACGTTGAAAAAGTCAAAGCGGCGCTGGGCAAAGATGCCCCGGTGAATAGCTGGGATCTGGTGCTGAAGCCTGAAAATCTCGCCAGGCTGAAAAGCTGTGGCGTTTCCTTCCTTGACGCTCCTGAAGAGATCTTTGCCACCGTACTGAACTATCAGGGTAAAGACCCGAACAGCAGTGATGCAAAAGATTATTCGGGGGCAGCCACTGACCTGCTGCTGAAGCTGCGTCCAAACATTCGTTACTTCCACTCATCGCAATACATCAATGATCTGGCCAACGGCAACATCTGCGTGGCCATCGGCTGGGCGGGCGACGTTCTGCAGGCGAAGAACCGCGCGCTGGCGGCGAAAAACGGTGTCGATATCGCCTACAGCATCCCGAAAGAGGGCGCACTGGCGTTTTTCGATACGCTGGCCATCCCTAAAGATGCGAAAAATGTCGATGAAGCTTATCAGTTCCTTAATTACCTGCTGAAACCTGAAGTGATGGCGCAGATATCCAATGCGGTTTTCTATGCCAGTGGGAATAAAGCCTCGGTGCCGTTTGTCGATGCCGCCATCCGTAATAACCCTGGCGTTTATCCTCCGGCAGACATTATGGCAAAACTATTCACGCTCAGGGTGCAAGAACCGAAGCTTGACCGTGTGCGCACGCGGGCGTGGACTAAAGTGAAAAGTGGTCAGTAACGGTTAAACACCTTAACGTGAAAGCAGTAACAGAGGCGCGTCAACCGGCCTCTGTTTGGCCATTTCAGCGCGGGGCAGATCCCCGATAGCAAGCCTTACCTATAGCGCCGGAAGCGCCGGAGTAAAATGGCAGTGAATGATGCAATCCCCCGTCCTCAAAGCAAAGCTGGCAAGGTGCTGACGCCGCTGCTGGAGATCTGTAATCTGACCAAATCCTTTGAAGGTCAGCACGCGGTAGATGATGTGAACCTCACCATCTACAAAGGCGAGATTTTTGCCCTGCTGGGGCCTTCAGGCTGCGGTAAGTCAACGCTGTTGCGCATGCTGGCGGGATTTGAAACGCCCACTCAGGGACAAATCGTATTGGACGGCACGGATCTCGCCCATGTGCCGCCCTATCAGCGCCCGATAAATATGATGTTTCAATCGTACGCGCTTTTCCCGCACATGACGGTGGAGCAAAATATCGCCTTTGGTCTGAAGCAGGATCGTCTGGCAAAAGGGGAAATCACCGCGCGCGTCGCCGAGATGCTGGCGCTGGTGCATATGCAGGAATTCGCCAAACGTAAGCCCCACCAGCTTTCCGGTGGTCAGCGTCAGCGTGTGGCGCTGGCGCGCAGCCTGGCAAAGCGGCCAAAGCTGCTGCTGCTGGATGAACCGATGGGCGCGCTGGACAAGAAACTGCGCGACCGGATGCAGCATGAAGTGGTGGATATCCTTGAGCGTGTGGGAGCGACCTGTGTGATGGTGACCCATGACCAGGAAGAAGCGATGACCATGGCCGGGCGTATTGCGATTATGAACCGGGGGAAATTCGTCCAGATCGGCGAACCTGAAGAAATTTACGAGCATCCGGCCACGCGCTTCAGCGCCGAATTTATCGGCTCGGTAAACCTGTTTGAGGGAATGCTGCGCGAACGTCGGCCTGATAACCTGCTGATTGACAGCCCCGGGCTTGCCCATCCGCTAAAAGTCACCTCTGATGCGTCAGTGGTCGATGGCGTGCCGGTGGCCGTGGCGCTGCGACCGGAAAAAGTGATGCTGTGCGCACAGCCACCTGCTGATGGCTGCAATTATGCCATCGGCGAAGTGGTGCATATTGCCTATCTCGGTGACCTGTCCATCTATCATGTGCGCCTGGGTAAAGGTCAGATGATTAGCGCCCAGCTGCAAAACGCGCACCGCTTCCGTCAGGGGGCGCCCACCTGGGGTGATGAAGTGCATCTGTGTTGGGATCAAGACAGCTGCGTGATCCTGGCATGGTAGCGGTTGGGGAGGGGTAATGAGTCAATTTTCTGAACGTCACACACCGAATCCGCGCGCCCGGCAAACCGGCATAAAAGGGCTGCTGACTCATATACAGATGGCGCACGGGCGTAAGTGGGTGATTGCGCTGCCGTACCTCTGGCTTTCGCTGCTGTTTCTGCTGCCGTTCCTGATGGTGCTTAAAATCAGCTTTGCCGACGTGGCGCGTGCCATCCCGCCCTATAGCGAACTGCTCAGCTGGGCAGACGGGAAGCTAAGTATGGTGCTGAACGTGGGTAACTACTTAACGTTGACCGATGACCCGCTGTATATCGATGCTTATCTGCACTCTTTGCAGGTGGCGGCGATTTCGACGGCGATCTGTCTGCTGATTGGCTATCCGCTGGCATGGGCGGTAGCGCACGCCCCGGCCTCAACGCGTCATATCCTGCTGCTGTTGGTGATCTTGCCTTCGTGGACTTCATTTCTGGTACGAGTTTATGCGTGGATGGGCATCCTCAACGATAACGGTGTGTTAAACCGTTTTCTGCTGTGGAGCGGTATCACCGACCATCCGCTTGCTATCCTCTACACCAATCTGGCCGTGTATATCGGTATCGTTTACTGCTATTTGCCGTTTATGGTGCTGCCCATCTATACCGCGCTGACGCGTATTGATTACTCGCTGGTGGAGGCCGCGCTGGATCTTGGTGCGCGCCCGCTGAAGACCTTCTTTAGCGTGATTGTGCCGTTGACCAAAGGCGGGATTATCGCCGGTTCAATGCTGGTGTTTATCCCGGCGGTCGGGGAGTACGTGATCCCGGAACTGCTCGGTGGCCCGGACAGCATTATGATTGGGCGCGTGCTGTGGCAGGAGTTCTTTAACAACCGTGACTGGCCGGTAGCCTCTGCTCTGGCGGTGATTATCCTGCTGATCCTGATCCTGCCAATTATTTGGTTCCATAAGCATCAGAACAAAGAGATCGGGGGCAAGGGGTGAACAGTTTGCCTGTTATTCGCTCGAAATGGCGTACGGCGATCCTCGCCGTCAGTTTTTTCTTTCTGTACGCGCCGATGCTGCTGCTGGTGGTTTATTCATTCAACTCGTCGCCGCTCGCCGGGTGGGAGAGCCTTTCGCTGCGCTGGTACAGGGTATTGTTCCACGATGATGCCATGATTAGCGCGGTGACGCTCAGCCTGTCAATTGCCGCCATGTCGGCGACGGCGGCAGCGATCCTCGGCACTATCGCGGCGGTGGTCATCGTGCGTTTTGGCCGCTTTAAGACATCGACCGGCTTTGCCTTTATGCTGACTGCTCCGCTGGTGATGCCGGATGTGATCACCGGGCTGTCGCTACTGCTGCTGTTTGTGGCGATGGCAAATACCTTCGGCTGGCCCGCCGATCGCGGGATGCTGACTATCTGGCTTTCGCATGTGACTTTCTGCACTGCCTATGTGGCCGTAGTGATCAATTCCCGGCTGCGTGAGCTGGACAGATCGATTGAAGAGGCGGCGATGGATCTCGGCGCCACGCCGCTGAAAGTATTCTTTGTGGTCACCGTACCGATGATAGCTCCGGCCGTTGTGACCGGCTGGCTGCTGGCATTCACGCTGTCGCTTGACGATCTGGTCATATCCAGCTTTGTCACCGGGCCGGGAGCCACCACGCTGCCGATGCAGATATTTGCCAGCGTGCGCCGTGGGGTTAACCCGGAAATTAACGCCCTGGCGTCGTTGATCCTGTTGGCGGTGGGGATGGTCGGATTTGTGGCCTGGCGGCTGATGGCGCGTGAAGAACAGCGGCGGCTGAAGGATTTGCACAAGGCCCGTGGTGGTCAATGAGCCTACGGGGCGCTCGCTACAGCGAGCGCCTTTAATAATCGGCGGGTAAACTCGCCCGGCACCAGGCCAGCCCGCAAGTGGGTGAATAATGTGCAACACAGACTTATTTATCGGTGCTGCTAAAAGCTGAAACGCTTTTTTTATTGGTAGCAGGTGGCCTGGCGCTGATATAACGCTTTTGCACCATCAGCAAGCGCAGGGACGGAGGGAGTGATGTTACCGATTTTTGGAGAAAACAAGGCCTCGCTTCGCTGGGCGAGACATATGCCGGTCGCGGTGTGGGTTGCCGGCAGTTCAATAATTGCCACTCGCTGCCTTGGCGTTGTGCTATTGGCTAACGAACTTGGCTATGAGGAGATGCTGAACCTGATTCATCGCAGTGCTCAGGCCTGGGGTTCAACGTTGATTTTTATCGCCAGTCAGCTGGTGTGGTTAATGGAACTCCGCTGCGCGCTTGCCCTGATGCGCGGACATAACTGGGGGCGTTGGGGCTTTCTCGCTATTCAGGCCGGGGTGTTGCTATATATGTTTTTCGCCTCGATGGGCTGGATTTACCCGGAGATTTTCAGCATTGTCAGGGAACATGACAGCCAGCTGATACCCGCGCTGCTGCTGGAGAAATCACCCGATTTGCTGGTGCTGCTGTTGCTTTTTGTCCCTGTTGGCAGCCGCCGTTTTTTCACCTGCCGGGCTGAGCGCTAAATATACCGATCGGGCGCAGCATCGCTTACCGCCGCGCCCACCGCCGGTTACCGCGTGAACCAGCGCCGATCCAGCCTGTCGATAGTACCGTTGGCTTTCAGCACATCAATAGCCGCATTAAATTGCTTTAGCAGAGCCTGATTGTCTTTGCGCACCGCAATGCCGACGCCGGT
This sequence comes from Erwinia pyrifoliae DSM 12163, assembly GCF_000026985.1. Lineage (NCBI taxonomy): Bacteria > Pseudomonadati > Pseudomonadota > Gammaproteobacteria > Enterobacterales > Erwiniaceae > Erwinia > Erwinia pyrifoliae. The sequence goes on along the minus strand of NC_017390.1, from coordinate 2,561,925 downwards.
GCCGAAGAAATCGCTGTCGGTAATGTGCTCACCTACGGTCGCCAGATTCGCATTGGTTTTCAACCAGCCACCTACCACCGCGCTATCTCCCAGAATGCCCTCCAGCCGGCCATTTTTCAGGTCGAGAATGGCATTTTGATAACTGTCATAGGCGACAGTGATCATCTCCGGATGTTTTCCCTGCAGATACTTCTGATGCGTTGTGCCGTTTTCAACTCCGACACGTTTCCCTTTCAGCTGTGCAATAGTGCTGAATTTGCCTTTCTGCGCAATGACGATGGCTGAATTGGCATAATAAGGCTGGGTGAAACTCACCTGCTTGCTGCGCTCTGTGGTGATATCCATGCCGGATATTACCGCGTCATAGCGGCGGAATTTCAACGCGGGTACCAGGCTGTCGAACGGATTATTGCTAAAGCTGCACTCCGCTTTCATCTGCGCGCACAGGGCGTTAGCCAGGTCGATATCGAAGCCGACGATCTGATTTTCGCCGTTAAGGGATTCGAAAGGCGGGTAGGTTGCCGACGAGGCAAAACGAATCTTCTCTGCGGCCTGGGTAGCAAAGGCAACGCTGGCGAGCAGGGCCGCCAGAACGATTTTTTTCATCTTTTCTGTTCCTTACTTTCTTATTGTTCCCACAGAGGCGTCGGCAAATGGCCTTAGCCATAGTTTGTTGAAATGGTTAAAGAAGCGATCTGTCGATGGCGGGCCGTTTGCTATAGCCCGCCGTCAGCATTTATCCGTTGCGCCGTTCAAAGGCCAGCGCCCGTCGTTCAATCAGGCGCATCAACAGGGTCAGCAAGCCGTTGACGCACAGATAAATCACGCCAGCGGCGGCAAATACGCCGATGTCGTAGGTGCGCCCGTACAGCAGCTGCCCGTGGCCCATCACCTCCATCAGCGTGATGGTATAGGCCAGTGATGTGCTTTTAAACACCAGCACCACCTCGTTGGAATAGGAGGAAAGCGCACGTTTAAAAGCATAGGGCAGCAGAATGCGCAGCTGGTCTTTGCGATCCATCCCTAGTGCGGCACAGGCCTGCCACTGCCCGGAGGGGATGGCGCGTACCGCACCGTGGAACAGTAACGTGGTGTAGGCGGCACTATTAAGTGACAGCGCTAACAGCGCGCACAGCCACGGTTGTGACAGCAGGCTCCATAGCCATGATATATTCTGGACAGACGGGAACTGGCCCGGCCCGTAGTAGATCAGGAAAATCTGAACCAGCAGCGGAGTACCGGTAAACAGGGTGATATAACCCCGGGTCAGCATGCTGAGCACCGGCACTTTCAACGCCAGCACCACGGTGAAAACCAGCGCCAGCACCAGGGCCAGCAGCAGCGACGCCACGGTTAGCGACAGGCTGGTGTTCAGGCCCTTCAGCAGTTCGGGAAAATAGCTCAACATCAGGTATCTCCCCGCTCAAAGCGTGTAGCGCGTAGTTCAATGCGTTTCAGCACCTGCTGGCTGAACAGCGTGATCACAAGGTAGATAGCCGCAGCAATCACATACCAGGTAAAAGGCTCCTGGGTACGCGTGGCGATGCTTTTGGTTTGCAGCATAATGTCGTTAACGCTGATCAATGACACCAGAGCCGTGTCTTTCAGTAACACCAGCCACTGGTTGCCCAGCCCCGGCAACGCATGTCGCCACATCTGCGGCACGATCAGGCGCAAGAAGACAGCAGATTTTTTCATTCCTAACGCCTGGCCAGACTCCCATTGCCCCAGCGGGACAGCCTGCAGCGCGCCGCGCAGAGTTTGCGATGCATAGGAAGAGTAGAGGATCGCCAGGGCAATCACTCCGCAGAGGAAGGGACTGACGTCAAAATTCTCGATGCTGACCTGAACCGGGATCTGCACGAAAGCCAGATTGATGGTAAAACCATCCGACAGGATCAGTAGCAGCTGCGAGGCGCCAAAATAGATAAACAGCACCACGAGGATTTCCGGTAAAGCACGAAACAGCGTGACCAGCCCGGTACCAAGCCACGCCAGCGCGCGCCAGCGGGCAGATTCCCAAACGGCAAACACCATCGCCATGAATAATCCGGCGATCAGGGCGCAGACGGCCAGTCCGACGGTCATCCCGGCGGCGCTGGCAAGAGTATAGAATTCGTTCATTGATTACTGCTGAAACCACTTACTGTAGATAGCTTTGTAGCTACCGTTGGCTTTGACTTTGTCCAGCGCCGCGTTGAGTTTACCCTGCAGCTCGCTGTTGCTCTGGCTTACGGCGATGCCGAGGCCGCTACCAAAGTAGGTTTTGTCGGTCACCTTGTCACCGAGCGGTGCCAGCTCCGGGTTATTCTTCAGCCACTCGTTGACCACTGCTGTGTCGCCAAACACGGCATCGATACGGCCATTTTTCAAATCGAGGATAGCATTCTGGTAGCTGTCATAAGGCACCACTTTGACGTCCGGCAGTTTCTCGGCAATGTACTTCTGATGCGTGGTGCCATTCTGTACCCCGACGCGCTTGCCTTTCAGCGCATCCACGCTGGTCACTTTGCCTTTCTGGGTGATAAACAGGGCAGAGTTATCATAATAGGCTTGGGTAAACAGCACCTGTTTTTCGCGCTCGGGGGTGATATCCATTCCCGACATCACCGCATCGAAGCGACGGAATTTCAGGCTGGGGATCAGGCTGTCAAAGGCCTGGTTGGTAAAGGTACAGTCGGCATCGATTTCGCGGCACAGTGCGTTTGCCAGATCGACATCAAAGCCCTGAATTTTGTTGTTGGCATCAATGAACTCGAACGGCGGATAAGAAGCTTCAGCAGCAAAACGGATGGTCTGGCTGGCGCTGGCGCTCAGGCTGAATCCCGCGAGCAGTGCGGCAATGACAATCTTTTTCATCGTTATATCCTGCAATCAGTGCGATAGATAATGTGCAAACGCCTCGGTTTGCGGCTGGTTAAAGCTGCGGTCATCACCCTGTTCCACGATGTAACCGTTTTCCATGTATACCACGCGGCTGGCGGTCTTACGCGCCACTTCAACTTCATGGGTGACGATAACCTGGGTGATCTTTGTCTGCGCCAGCTCGTGAATAATGCTGACGATTTGCGCAGTAATTTCAGGGTCGAGTGCGGCAGTCGGTTCGTCGAACAGCAGCACGGCTGGCTCCATCATTAGCGCCCGGGCAATGGCTACGCGCTGCTGTTGACCCCCCGACAGATGCAGCGGATAACGGTCGGCGAACGGGGTCAGGCGCAGGCGTTCGATCAGTTTTTTCGCCCGCTCATGCGCCTGCTCTTTGCTCAAACCGAGCACGCGACACGGGGCTTCCGTCAGATTTTGTGTGACGGTCAGATGCGGCCAGAGATGATATTGTTGGAACACCATGCCGACATTTTGACGCAGTTCGCGAATGGCGCTGTCAGCAGGAGGTTTGCTGAAGTCAAAGTTGTTTCCGGCGATCGAAAGCGTACCCGAACGCGGCATTTCCAGCAGGTTTAACACGCGCAGAAGTGAACTTTTACCGGCACCGCTTGGCCCAAGCAAAACCAGCGTCTCGCCCTCCGGGCAAGTTAGCTGAATGTCAAACAGCGCCTGGTGGGCGCCGTAGAAGCAGTTGATAGCGTTTAGTTGAATACTCATGCGCAAAAAGTGAATAGCAATTGATGGCGCAAATCTTAACGCCGACAGAATAGTTATGCAATCATTGTGCGTTAAAATTTATTTCTGCTCGCATAAGTGGCAAATGTCAGCACATCATATCGCTTTGCACGCTTATCTGGCCTGTTAGCCTGTCAATATTATGCAACCGTGCGCCCCACAGGGCGGGGCGCGCAGTGAAACCTTATTTTGACAGCAGTTGATAGAGGGAACCGCTGCCCAAATGTGGGTTATGCCCAAGGTAACGCACGTCATCCACCGTCCAGCAGGCTCCTTCGCGTACCATTAATACTTCATCCTGCCATTCACGATTACCCTGTGCCAGTGTGACGCGCAGTGGAATGTTGCGGGCATCGCGGTTGGGAATGGTCGAGGCATCGGCAACGCTGGCGTGGCTTGCGCCCTCGCTGGCGCTGGAGAAAATATCACCGCTCAGTATGGCGCTTTTTTGCGTTTGGCGCTGTACGTCAATCAGCGACTGATACAATTTGTCGCTAAGATAAGGGCGGTATTTTGCCAGCAGCTGCGCATCAGGCACGCCATTTGATGGCTGCTGCGCACGCAGATCGTAAAACTGCTGCGCCACGCTATCGGGGCCGCCATCGACGCAGGAACCAAGGCGTGTGCCGGTATCTTTCCAGGCAGGCTCGACGGTGGAACAGGCACTGAGTAGCAGAGCCACAGGGATCACGGCGGCGAAAGGCGGGTATTTCATGGTGATTTCCTTATTGTTATCAGCGGGGGTGCTTTATCATTGAGTATAGCCACTCCGTTTAACCCCGAAAGCGAAAGCCATTTTGATCAAGGAGAGCAACATGAAATTTTCCACAACCCCCACGCTGGAAGACCAGCCGATTAGCGAATACTGTGGCGTGGTGACCGGTGAGGCGATCCTCGGCGCAAATATCTTCCGCGACTTTTTTGCCGGCATCCGCGATATCGTCGGCGGGCGCTCTGGCGCTTACGAAAAAGAGCTGCGTAAAGCGCGCCAAATTGCGTTTGCCGAGCTGGAAGAGCAGGCAAACGCGCTGGGCGCGGATGCGGTGGTGGGGATTGATATAGACTATGAAACAGTCGGCAAAGACAGCAGTATGCTGATGGTCAGCGTTAGCGGTACTGCGGTGAAACTCCGTAACTGATGCGACCTCTGTCCGTCATACGCCCATTGTGGGTTCTGCTGGCAATCTCTCTTTATACCTCGATAACGCCGCAGGGGCTGCAGCCGCATCAGGGCTATATGGTCGATACCCGCGAGGAAGCTTACGGTGCGCGCCCGCGCATCAAGGTGCTGGTTATTCATTATACGGCCGGTGATTTCCCGCGTTCGCTTAACGTGCTGACCGACCGCAGCGTCAGCGCGCACTATTTGCTTCCCGCCGCGCCGCCAAAATATGACGGTCAACCGCTGGTGTGGCGGCTGGTGCCGGAGTCGATGCTGGCCTGGCACGCCGGGATCAGCTTCTGGCGCGGAGCCACCCGGCTCAACGATACCTCGATTGGTATTGAGCTGGAGAACCCCGGCTGGCACCGCACCGACTCCGGCGTGAGCTGGGCTCCTTTCCCTGCTGCCCAAATGGCCGCGCTGCTGCCGCTGATGCGTGATATCGTCCAGCGTTACGCTATCAGCCCGCAGGACGTGGTGGCGCACAGCGATATCGCCCCGCTGCGTAAGCAGGATCCCGGCCCGCTATTTCCGTGGCGTTGGCTGGCCGGGCAGGGCGTGGGTGCGTGGCCAGATGATGACCGCGTGGCGTATTATCTGGCCGGGCGGCCCGCCAGCCAGCGGGTAGACAAAACGAAACTGCTTGGCCTGCTGGCGAGCTACGGCTATGACGTGCCGGGCAAGATGATGCCGTATCAGCTGCAGGCGCTGATCGCGGCATTTCAGATGCATTTCCGCCCCTCAGACTACCGTGGCATCGCCGATGCGGAAACAGAGGCTATCGCCGCCGCGCTGCTCGAAAAATACGGTGCGCAGTAGCCATTAGCCGGCGGCTGAAAACGCCCGCCACGCGTCGACCAGGGTTTGCAGCGCCGCCCGGTTTACGTCGATATGCGTTACCAGACGCGTCACCGCGCCGGGACTGAGCAGAATATCACGCTCGCGCATCCACGCCCCCAGTGGAGCGATCTGTGCTGGCGGCAGACGCAGAAACACCATATTGGTATCCTGACTGATGATATCAACGCCAATGTCTCGCAGCGCGCCAGCCAGCCAGGCGGCGTTATCATGGTCGTCCTTCAGTCGCGCAACGTTATGACGTAACGCATACAGCCCCGCTGCCGCCAGAATGCCCGCCTGACGCAGCCCACCGCCGGTCATTTTGCGCCAGCGGCGCGCCCGCTGAATAAACGCCTCACTGCCGCAAAGCATGGAGCCAACCGGGGTACCCAAACCTTTCGACAGGCAGACAGTGAGCGTATCGCAGCAGCGCGCCAGCGTTTCGAGCGGTACACCGAGCGCCACCGCAGCATTAAAAATGCGTGCGCCGTCGATATGCAACGCCAGCTGATGCTCACGGGTGAAATCCCACGCCTGTTGCAAATAGTCCATCGGCAGCACCTTGCCGTTATGCGTGTTTTCCAGACTCAGCAGGCGGGTAATGGCAAAGTGGATCTCGTCAGGCTTGATAAACTGCGCCACCACGTCCAGCGGCAGCGTACCGTCGTCGTCGGCGAGGATGGGCTGGGGCTGGATGCTGCCCAGTACCGCTGCGCCGCCCGCTTCATACTTATAGTTATGCGCCAGCTGGCCGACAATATACTCCTCACCACGCTGACAGTGGCACAGCAGCGCCACCAGATTGGCTTGCGTGCCGGTTGGCAGGAACAGCGCCGCCGCTTTACCACTCAGACGTGCGGTTTCGGCTTCAAGCTGGTTGACCGTGGGATCATCGCCGTATACGTCGTCGCCGGTTTCAGCGCGCATCATGACATCCAGCATGGCCGCTGTCGGGCGTGTTACGGTATCACTACGTAAATCAATCACGTCTGTTCTCCTGTTCATTGTGAAACGGACGCCGCAGCGTCCGTCACATGGCCTGTCACCGTTTTAGCGCAGCCAGTTGGTTTTAGCCAGATCAACCACTTCATTGCCACGGCCGCTAATTATCGCCCGCAGCATATACAGGCTGAAGCCCTTAGCCTGTTCCAGCTTTATCTGCGGCGGCATGGCCAGCTCTTCGCTGGCGGTGACGACATCAACCAGCGCCGGACCGTCGTGAGCCAACGCCTCGCGCAGCGCTTCATCCAGCCGGGATGCCTGTTCCACACGAATGCCTTTCACCCCACAGGCGTTGGCAATGGCGGCGAAATTGGGGTTATCCAGCTCGGTGCCATCGGTCAGGTAGCCACCCGCTTTCATCTCCATGGCGACAAAACCCAGCACACTGTTGTTAAATATCACAATTTTCACCGGCAGCTGGAGCTGCGCCAGTGACAGGAAGTCCCCCATCAGCATGCTGAAACCGCCGTCGCCGCACAGGGCAATCACCTGGCGCTGCGGGTCAATCGCCTGGGCACCAATCGCCTGTGGCATAGCGTTGGCCATCGATCCGTGGCTGAAGGAGCCGACCAGACGACGCTGACCGTTCATCTTCAAATAGCGCGCCGCCCAGACGGTTGGCGTACCGACATCGCAGGTGAAAATGGCGTCTTCACTGGCATGTTGACTGATTTGCTGTGCGAGATACTGCGGGTGGATCGGCTGATTATCATTCGCGGTGGCCAGCGCATCCAGATCTTTGCGTGCCTCAATATAATGCTTCAGCGCTTTATCAAGAAACGTGCGTTCCGTTTTTACCGACAGCTGGGGCAGCAGGGCAATGAGCGTGGTTTTAATATCGCCCACCAGCGCCATATCGACCCGGCTGTGGCTGCCAATGCTGCCGGGATTGATATCAATCTGAATGATTTTCGCCTTCGGCGGATAAAAAGCACGATAGGGAAACTGGCTGCCGAGTACCAGCAGCGTATCGGCGTTCATCATCGCGTGATAGCCGGAAGAGAAGCCGATCAGGCCGGTCATCCCCACGTCATAGGGATTGTCGTATTCGATATGTTCTTTACCACGCAGCGCGTGCACGATGGGCGCTTTCAGGGTTTCAGCCAGTTTAACCACCTCGGCGTGCGCGCCGGCGCAGCCGCTGCCGCACAGCAGGGTGATATTTTCGGCCTGATTCAGCGCCGCTGCCAGTTTTGCCAGTTCGGCGGGGATGGGCTGCACCTGGGGTAGGCGGGGCGGATACCAGTCTGAAGTCGCGCTTTCAGGGGTAGGCTGGAGCGCGACATCCCCGGGCAGCACCACCACCGACACGCCACGATTCAGGATGGCCTTACGCATGGCGATACCCAGTACCTGAGGCAGCTGCTCCGCACTGGAAACCATTTCACAATAGTGGCTGCACTCACGAAACAGTTCCTGAGGGTGTGTTTCCTGAAAATAGTTACTGCCGATTTCGCTTGAAGGGATATGCGCCGCGATGGCCAGTACCGGCACATGGTTGCGGTGGCAATCAAACAGTCCGTTAATCAGGTGAAGATTACCCGGCCCACAGGAACCGGCGCATACCGCCAGTTCGCCGGTCAGATGCGCTTCTGCGCCGGCGGCGAAAGCGGCCACCTCTTCATGGCGGGTGGGCATCCACGCAATGGTGCCCATTTGGTTCAGGCTGTCGCTGAGGCCGTTCAGTGAATCACCGGTAACCCCCCAGATGCGTTTAACGCCAGCACTTTCCAGCGTTTTTGCCACCAGTGCCGCAACGGTTTGCTTCATGCTTTTCTCCTGAGTTAAGGCAATATCCTTCAGCCGGAAGGGAGGATTTGCAGCACAAGCATAGTTTACGTCAGCGCAACCGGGGCAGGGTGAGTGTAATAAGCTGTTTCCCGAGCGGGCTTGGCTCAACGATGTTAAAGCGCGATATCGCCTGTTTTTTTCGCCCGGCTTGACCACGTCGTTCCGGCCAACCATTCTCAATATAAAAGGGATAGCAGAGGCAAAGATGATCCTGGAAAAAATCGCCGTTAGCGGCTTTCGTGGTATCAATAAGCTGTCGCTCAGGCTGGAAGAAAATAACGTGCTGATAGGTGAAAATGCCTGGGGGAAATCCAGCCTGCTGGATGCGCTGACGCTACTGCTGGCCCCGGGCGAGCCTTATCAGTTCAGCGCCGGGGATTTTCATTCTCCTCCGGGAGATAACCCGGGGCGCGAACGGCATATCCAGATACGCTTTACCTTCCGCGAGTTCGAAGCCGGGCAGCGCAACGCGGCGCGCTACGCGGAGTTAAGCGATTTATGGCAGCGCGGCGAGGCGGGGACGCCTCAACTCTGTTATCAGGTGCTGGGGGAACGGCTGGCGGACGGAACGGTGATAACCCGTCATCACTTTCTCGATGAACTGGGGAAGGTTCTGGCCGGCGATGGGACCGGTCGGCTCCGTACCCTTAAACGGCTACATCCGGTGTTACGCCTGCGTGATGCGCGCTTTAACCGCCGTATGCATCTTGAGCCAACGCAACACGGCGATGAGGCCGGTTTCAATGTGCTGGTAGCGCAAATAGATACGCTGACGCGTGATTTGCATTCACGCCCGCAGAGTTTGACCGACAGCGCTCTGCGCCAGGGGTTAAGAACCATGCAACAACTGCTGGAACACTATTTTTCGCTTCAGCAGCCGTCGGCAGCGTCTCAAAGCGGGCGCTTATCCCATCAGATGGCTTCACGCAGCGGCTGGCGTTATCTGGATAATATTAATCGGCTGATTGCCGAGGCGGACAGCCGCAGCCGCAGAGTGATCCTGTTGCGGATGTTTGCCCTGCTGCTGCAGGTACGCGGGGCGCATCAGCTTGATGCTCAGGCCCGGCCGCTGCTGCTGATAGAAGACCCGGAAACGCGCCTGCATCCGGTTATGCTGGCGGTGGCATGGGGGCTACTTAACCTGTTGCCGTTGCAAAAAATCACCACCACCAATTCGGGAGAATTACTGTCGCAGGTGCCGGTGGAACAGGTATGCCGCCTGGTCCGCGAGCCTGAACGGGTCGCGGCGTGGCGTATTGGCCCGGGAGGGTTGAGCGCTGAAGAGAGCCGACGTATTGCTTTTCATATCCGCTTCAACCGTCCCTCTTCGCTATTTGCCCGCTGCTGGCTGCTGGTGGAAGGTGAAACCGAAGTGTGGATAATGAACGAGCTGGCGCATCAATGCGGTCACCACTTTGCTGCCGAAGGGGTGAAGGTGATTGAGTTTGCCCAGTGTGGGCTGCGGCCGTTGCTGACGTTTGCCGGGCGCATGGGCATTGAGTGGCATGTATTGACCGATGGCGATGACGCGGGAAGAAAATACGCCGCTACTGCCCACAGCCTGCTGGATGGCGAGCCAGAACAGCAACATCTGACCCAATTACCCGCACTGGATATGGAGCATTTCCTGTACAGGCAGGGATTCTCTGAGGTTTATCATCGTATTGCCCGCTTGCCTTCTAATGTGCCGATGAATTTGCGGCGCATTATCGCAAAGGCGGTTCACCACTCTTCAAAGCCGGAACTGGCGATTGCCGTAGCGATGGATGCGGCAGAACGGGGTTCGGAAGCGGTGCCGGCGCTGCTGCGTAAGATGTTTGCCCGGGTACAGTGGCTGGCGCGCGGCAAAACCGAATGAAGGAAAATCAACAGCCAGCGATCGCTGTCTGCAGGCCCGTTTTGCGCACGGCGGTTAAGCGCAGACTTGAAATTATCTGACAATCACCCATATAGATGAAAGCGGCCGTGTTCTGCATAAAAAATGCCAGCGCTGCCGGCTGGCATTTTGTCTCAGGGTTGGACAGAATGTGTGTTGAGGATCAGGCGCTAATCGCCAGCACTTCTTCCACAGGGACTATGAGGCTGGCATGGTTGCCCTTTGGTCCCTGATGCACGTCAAACTGGACTTGCTGCCCGGCTTTCAGCGTTCTGTAACCGTCCATCTGGATAGTGGAGTAGTGCGCGAAGATATCATCGCCACCGCCCACCGGACAGATGAAACCGAAGCCTTTGGCGTTATTAAACCATTTAACAGTACCCGTCATCATGCTTCTTCATCCCTCGAAAGACTGTATGTATTGGGTGAGGTGTTCAGGCGGTAAAACCCGTTATACTTCAAGATGCAAGTGCGTTGGCGGCGCGTGTTCACCCGAATCACTGACTGGGGTCAGCTAATCGGGATTTACCCGCTTGCCGCCCCACTGTAAATTGAATTATTCGAGCCAGCCTGTTGCTGTACTGTAAAGAATTGATGGGTACGGTCAAGTAAACGTCAGTCTGAAGCGGGGAAAAATTCACTAAAATTTGAAGCAGTTAACGCTATTGCAAATTTTGTGATAAAGGTCGCGATTGGCGGGAATGCAACAAAAAATTTAACCGCACTGTTTGACTTACTGTTCAGGCTGTTCCTGAACTGAACAAGCTAAGTCTGGCGAAAGTTATGCTGAACACACTGGGAAAATATGGGAAAGACAAACGACTGGCTTAATTTTGAACAGCTTGCAAACGATAAAGTCCGTGAAGCGCTCAAGCCACCCTCAATGTATAAAGTTATTTTGAACAATGACGATTTCACCCCAATGGAATTTGTTATTGACGTTCTGCAAAAGTTCTTTTCTTATGATATTGAACGTGCAACGCAACTGATGCTTACCGTTCACTACCAGGGTAAAGCGGTTTGTGGTGTTTTCACTGCCGAAGTGGCCGAAACCAAAGTCGCTCATGTGAACAAATATGCCAGAGATAACGAGCATCCGTTGCTATGTACGCTGGAAAAAGCCTGAAGAAGGCGATCTACTGTGAGAGGTGCCTATGCTCAACCAAGAACTGGAACTCAGTTTAAATATGGCTTTCGCCAGAGCGCGTGAGCACCGACATGAGTTTATGACCGTCGAACATCTGTTACTGGCGCTGTTAAGTAACCCGTCGGCCAGAGAGGCACTGGAAGCCTGTGCGGTGGATATCGTGGCATTACGCCAGGAGCTTGAAGCTTTCATCGAACAAACCACTCCGGTCCTGCCGGTCAGTGAGAAAGATCGCGATACCCAGCCGACGCTGAGCTTCCAGCGCGTGCTGCAACGTGCGGTATTTCATGTGCAATCATCCGGCCGCAGTGAAGTGGCCGGAGCCAACGTGCTGGTCGCTATATTTAGCGAACAGGAGTCACAGGCGGCTTATCTGCTGCGCAAGCACGAGGTCAGCCGTCTTGATGTGGTGAACTTTATTTCTCACGGTATGCGTAAAGATGAGCCAGGCCCGGCATCGGGTGCAGAAAATCCGATAAACGAAGAGCAAGCAGGCGGGGAGGAACGTATGGAAAACTTCACCACCAACCTTAACCAGCTTGCCCGCGTCGGGGGGATCGACCCGCTGATCGGCCGCGAGAAAGAGCTGGAACGTGCCGTTCAGGTGCTGTGCCGTCGGCGTAAAAATAACCCGCTACTGGTGGGCGAGTCTGGCGTTGGCAAAACCGCCATTGCGGAAGGTCTGGCCTGGCGTATCGTGCAGGGCGACGTACCGGAAGTAATGAAAGAGTGCACCATTTACTCGCTGGATATCGGGTCGCTGCTGGCCGGGACTAAATATCGCGGTGATTTTGAGAAGCGTTTTAAAGCCCTGCTGAAACAGCTGGAGCAGGATCATAATAGCATTCTGTTTATCGATGAAATTCACACTATCATCGGTGCCGGCGCAGCCTCTGGCGGTCAGGTAGATGCAGCAAACCTGATTAAACCGCTGCTGTCGGGTGGCAAAATCCGCGTGATGGGTTCGACGACCTATCAGGAATTCAGCAATATCTTTGAGAAAGACCGTGCGCTGGCGCGCCGCTTCCAGAAAATTGACATTACTGAACCCTCCATCGATGAAACGGTGCAGATTATTATCGGCCTCAAGCCGAAGTACGAAGCGCATCACGATGTCCGCTATACCGCTAAAGCAGTACGCGCGGCGGTAGAACTGGCGGTGAAGTACATTAACGATCGTCACCTGCCTGATAAAGCGATTGACGTGATCGATGAGGCCGGAGCGCGCGCGCGCCTGATGCCGGTCAGCAAGCGTAAGAAAACCGTGAACGTGGCGGATATTGAAACCGTGGTCGCGCGTATTGCACGCATTCCGGAGAAAAGCGTTTCCGCGTCTGACCGCGATTCGCTGAAAACCCTCGGCGACCGTCTGAAAATGCTGGTGTTCGGCCAGGATAACGCGATTGAAGTGTTGACCGAAGCCATCAAAATGAGTCGTGCCGGGCTGGGTCAGGATCGCAAGCCGGTGGGTTCCTTCCTGTTTGCCGGCCCTACCGGCGTCGGGAAGACGGAAGTGACAGTGCAGCTGGCGAAAGCACTGGGCATTGAGCTGCTGCGTTTTGATATGTCCGAGTATATGGAGCGCCACACCGTCAGTCGCCTGATTGGTGCACCTCCTGGTTACGTGGGCTTTGACCAGGGCGGTCTGTTGACCGACGCGGTGATTAAGCATCCGCATGCGGTGGTACTGCTGGATGAAATAGAGAAAGCCCATCCGGACGTGTTCAATCTCCTGTTACAGGTGATGGATAACGGCATGCTGACCGATAACAACGGCCGCAAAGCCGATTTCCGCAATGTCGTGCTGGTGATGACCACTAACGCCGGGGTGCGGGAAACGGAGCGCAAATCAATCGGCCTGATCCAACAGGACAACAGCACGGATGCGATGGAAGAAATTAAAAAGATCTTCACGCCTGAGTTCCGTAACCGTCTGGACAATATCATCTGGTTCAAACACCTCGATCAGGCTGTGATTCACCAGGTTGTCGATAAATTTATTGTTGAACTACAGGCTCAGCTGGATGCGAAAGGCGTTTCGCTGGAAGTCAGTGATGATGCCCGCGACTGGCTGGCGGATAAGGGTTATGACAAAGCGATGGGCGCGCGCCCGATGGCGCGTACCGTGCAGGAAAATCTGAAGAAACCGCTTGCCAATGAATTGCTGTTTGGTTCACTGGTAGAAGGCGGATCGGTGTCGGTGACGCTGGATAAAGAGAAAAACCAGCTTACCTACCATTTCCTCAGCGCGGAGAAGCGCAAAGCGGAAGGCGCGGTGCATTAATCCACCTGGTGGCATTAGCATAAAGCCTGACGAGATCCTCTCTCGTCAGGCTTTTTTTTTGCTTTACGCCAGCAATCAATGCAGGCTTCCTTTATTCCTTCAGGCAGCTTAACGGGCGGCGGTGGGTTAGCGCGGGACCGTCACCGCCGTTTCGCCCATCGCCTGGCGCGCCCGTTTCAGTACGACAACGGCTTAACCTGCAAACGGCGGCTTACCCGGTACGGGTAACAACTTTTGCCGTATAAAAAAAAGGCCGGACAGTTACCTGTCTGGCCTTGGCTATCAGTGCTGCTGTCAGTGCGGCAGCACGGCAGAATAGGGCAAATTAGCGACTACGGAAGACAATGCGGCCTTTGCTCAGGTCGTACGGGGTCAGCTCTACAGTGACTTTGTCGCCCGTCAGGATGCGGATATAGTTTTTGCGCATTTTACCGGAGATATGAGCGGTAACCACATGTCCATTTTCTAATTCAACGCGGAACATGGTGTTAGGTAACGTATCAAGTACGGTACCCTGCATTTCAATATTGTCTTCTTTGGCCATCGAATCCTCTAGGTGGACTACCTTAGTTTTGAACCGGCAAGATAATGCCGAATTTCACGTATTAAGTAAAGAATTGCGGATGAATTCACCCACATCAACCCCTCTTACGCACAACCGGCGCAGACGAGTTACGATTAAATCTGGAGTAAATAGCGTCAGCGTGGGGGAACAGCGGGCTAAGAATCTGTTTAAATCTGCTTTTCGCACGATTAAAACAGTTCTGACAAGGTGCGTTGCGATTCTCAGCCGGGTATTCCGCTTCACCATCTTGTACCGATGAAAGGCGGACGACATACCAAACGCGCACATTGTACCACTGTTCTAATCACCATGCGTGTAAAACATCTAACGATTACGCTAAAAAAGCCGCTGCGCCCGCCAGCAGTTGGCTGAAAGTGGCTGAAATGCCAGAGAACTGACATATTCAAGGTAGCTGGCGCGCGAAATTTCCTGCGCCCCCAAAGACCGGGTATGGGGATTCAGAACCTGGCAATCAATCAGTTTGCCACCCTGTTGCAGAAAGTAGTGACAAAATACCAGCAGTGCGGTTTTGGACGCATTCTCTCTACGGCTGAACATCGATTCGCCACAAAATATTTGCCCCAGCGCCAGGCCGTACATCCCGCCAACCAGTTCGTCACCGTGCCATACTTCAACAGAATGCGCATGACCCAGTGCATGCAGCCGCTGCCAGGCGTGCTTCACTTCGTGAGTAATCCATGTTCCTTCCTGTCGATCGCAGGCGCAGCCTTCAATGACTTCACGGAACCGTTGATTAAGGGTGACACGATAGGAGGAATGCTGATGGAAACGCTTCATACTGCGGCTTAGGTGAAAGTGCTGCGGCAGCAGGATCGCACGCGGATCGGGCGACCACCAGAGAATGGGGTCGCCCGGAGAAAACCACGGGAAAATGCCACGGTGATAAGCGTTTAACAGCCGCTGGGGACTCAGGTCGCCGCCCATTGCCAACAGGCCATTCGGTTCCCGCAGCGCCTTTTCAGGCGGCGGGAAGTTTAGCGATTCGCGCGAAAGCTGGATTAGCCGCATGGAAATATGCTCATGAGAACGGGATCATCACTATAGCGCAAAGCGTTGAAGAAATGTCCAGTAGCGGCCCTGTTTTGCGACGAGTTGCCGATGATTTCCCTGCTCAATCAGCTGGCCGTTATCCAGCACGCAAATTTGGTCAAAGTGCGCCAGTCCGTGCAGTCTGTGGGTGACCATAATCAGGGTTTTGCCGCTGGCAACTTTACGCAGCAGAGCCAGAATCTGCTGCTCGGTCTCCGCATCCAGCCCCTCGGTAGGCTCATCCAGCAGCATCAGGGGAGCGTTATGCAGCAGCGCCCGCGCCAGGCCGAGGCGGCGTAATTCCCCGCCGGAAAGCTGACGACCGCCTTCACCCAGCCAGGCATCCAGTCCCGCATCGTTGTTCAGCAGCTTCTCCAGCCCCACCTGACGCAGCGCGTCTGACAGTTGTTCATCCTGGCTGGATCCGGCGGCCAGCAGCAGGTTATCCCGCAGGCTGGCGCTAAACAGATGCACGCGTTGGGTCACGACGCTGGTACAGGCACGCAGTTCAGTTTCGCTCCAGGCGTGCAGCGGTTGACCGTTCAGTAAAATGCTGCCGCACTGTGGGTCCCAGGCGCGGGTCAGCAGCTGCAACAGCGTGGATTTGCCGCAGCCGGTACGCCCCAGCAGGGCGATATGTTGTCCGGCGGCAATGTCCAGCGACAGGTTTTCAATGGCAAAAGGGCCATCATCATAGCGGAAGCTGACGTTATTCAGACTCAGCGCCGCTGCATCAGGTTGTGGTGCAGTACCTTTCGCCGCAAAGGTAACCTGCGGACGCTGTGCCATAATCTCAGAGACGCGCTGCGCTGAAGCGATAACATGCCCGAGATGCTGAAATGCCGTACCCACCGGACCAAGAGCTTCAAAAGCGGCCAGCGCACAGAAGACAAACAGGGCTATATATGCGCCAGGATGGGCATCGCCGCCGACACCGCTGGCGGTTAACCACAAAATCAGCGTCACGGCAATTCCGCCCATC
Organism: Erwinia pyrifoliae DSM 12163; assembly: GCF_000026985.1. Lineage (NCBI taxonomy): Bacteria > Pseudomonadati > Pseudomonadota > Gammaproteobacteria > Enterobacterales > Erwiniaceae > Erwinia > Erwinia pyrifoliae. The sequence continues at coordinate 2,545,605 of NC_017390.1, read as the reverse complement.
AGCATGACCAGCCCCTGTGACATTCCGGTCAGGCTTGCCTGTCGCCGTTGAGCGACCAGCCATGCCGCTTCAGTGGCGTCCATCCCCTGACGAAAGCGGCCAGCTGCGCCATAAAGACTTAGCTCCGTCTGCCCCTGCAACCAGCTGGTCAGGCTGTTACGGTACTCACTGCGCAGGCGGGTCAGATCGATACCAACCGGCAGTCCGGCACGATAAAATATCGGCGGCAGCAGCAGCAGGGTTAGCAGCATCAACGCTCCAAGGGTAAGCGCCAACCTGCCGTCCAGCCAGCTCAGACCTGTGGTGACCACCACCATCACCGTCAGTGCGCCAACCAGCGGCGCAATGACCCGTAGATAGAGATGATCCAGCGTATCAACGTCGGCAACCAGGCGATTAAGCAGATCTCCCTGACGGAAGCGGGTGAGACCTGCCGGTGAAAGCGGTAGCAGTTTACTGAAGGTAAATACCCGCAGATGTTGCAGTACCCGGAAGGTGCCGTCGTGGCTGACCAGCCGCTCCAGGTAGCGGGCGACGGTACGACTGATGGCCGCGCCGCGCACGCCGGCAGCGGGCAACATATAGTTGAAGCTGTAAATGCCCGCCACGCCAGCCAGCGACGTAGCCGCAAGGAACCAGCCGGACAGCGTCAGCAGGCCAATACTGGCCAGCAGCGTGGTCGCCGCCAGCAGGATGCCGCACAGCAGCCGCAAAGTATGGCGACGATATAGTTTCAGAAATGGCAGCAGAGTTTTCATTCAAGCGATCCTCCCCGTTGTGCCAGCAGCCCGGCGAAGGGGCCTGGCTGATTGGCCAGCGTATCCCAGCATCCCTGCTGCACAATTTTGCCATCATGCATCAGCCAAATCTCATCCCATTGCGCCAGACGATCCAGCTGATGGGTGATCAGCAGCGTACTTTGCGCTCTGGATGCCTCAAGCAGCGCGCGGTTAACGTGCTGTTCACTTTGCGCATCAAGGCTGGCGTCGGGTTCATCCAGGAGAAGTAACCGGCAGGGTTTCATCAACGCACGCGCAACGGCCACACGCTGAGCCTGTCCGACCGACAGCGTAGCAGCCCGATCCCCCGTGTCGCTATCGAGGCCTGCCGGCAGTCGTGGCAAGAATTCATTTACGCCAGCCAGCGCCAGCACTTGTTGCAGACGCACCTCATCGAGATGACCGCCCGGCAGAATATTCTGCCGCAGTGTGGCGGCCGGGAGGTGGGGGTTTTGTCCGACCCAGGCCAGCTGCTGTTGCCAGTGCGGTAGGGCGATATCGCGCAGTTCTGTGCCGTTAACCAACAGTGAACCGCGATAGGGCAGGTTGCCAAGTAGCAGGTTCATCAACGAGGTTTTTCCGGCGCCGCTTTGCCCCACCAGCGCGATACGTTGCCCCGGCCGTAACGTGAAATCCAGCGGCCCGGCCAGCTGCTGGCCGTCGGCGCTGACAATCGTCAACCCGGTGGCCACCAGGTTGACACCTTTGTCGAACTGCGGCGTTAAATCGCCACGTTCTGTCGCGGCCGCTTCACTCGCATCAAGAAAGCTTACTAACGCGTCAGCCGCGCCAACTGCCTGTGCTTTAGCATGATAAAAGGTGCCGAGATCGCGTAACGGTTGATAAAACTCCGGGGCGAGGGTCAACACCAGGAAGCCAGCAAACAGGGTCACCGGGCCGCTGTAATGGCCGAAATCAAATATGCCCAGGTAGGAGAAGCCAAAATAGACGGCGATCAGCGCAATGGAAATCGAGGCGAAAAACTCTAACACGGCGGAAGAGAGAAACGCCATACGCAGAACTTCCATGGTGCGCTGGCGGAACTGCTCAGAAGCCGTGGCGATGGTGGCTGTTTCCGCCGTGGCGCGATGGAACAGACGCAACGTGTCCAGTCCGCGCAGTCGGTCAAGAAACTGTCCGCTCAAACGCGACAGCGCAAGGAAGTTTCGGCGGTTAGCATCCGCAGCCCCCATACCGACCATCGCCATAAACAGCGGGATAAGCGGCGCGGTAGCCAGAAGTATCAGAGACGCAGCCCAGTTCACCGGGAACAACACCAGCAGTACCAGCAACGGGATCGCGCCGGCCAGCATCATTTGTGGCAGATAACGGCCATAATAATCCTGCATATCCTCAATCTGTTCCATCAGGAGCGTTGCCCAGCTGCCGGCCGGTTTTCCCTGAATCCACGCCGGGCCGAGATGCGCCAGCCGGTTTAACACCTGCTGACGTAACGCCTGGCGTATTGCCTGGCCCGCTTGACAACCTGCTTTCTCACGTAACCACGCCAGTAACGCGCGCCCGGCAAAACAGGCCAGCAGCAAGCTGAAGTGAACCAGCAGAGCGTTACGCGGCTGCTGGTCAACCATTAATGCCTGTAACAGCGCGGCCAGCAACCAGGCCTGAGCAAGGATCAGCAGAGTGCTCAAAATGCCTGACAGAAATGAGAGACGCAGCCAGCGCTGACCGTGCACGCTCTGACTTTTTAGCCAGCGGGTGAGAATGTGTTGCCGTGTTTTGTTCATCTGTTGCCGTATTGCCCTGTCGTAAACAGTAGAAAGGCAAAAGCCTGGAAGGATTGATGTCGTGGCAATGGTACAACGCAGAGGGCAAAAAGGCGACAATTGCTCGTCGCCCTGGTGATAATAAGCTCAAAATTTTAACAGGTTACTGATTGTTTTTAACCAGCCCGTCAAGATAGCGTTCAGCGTCAAGCGCAGCCATACAGCCGGTGCCGGCAGAGGTAATCGCCTGACGGTAAATGTGATCCATCACGTCACCGGCAGCGAATACGCCCGCAATGCTGGTTTGAGTGGCATTGCCATGAATCCCTGACTGGACCTTGATATAACCGTTTTCAAGCGCCAGCTGGCCGTTGAAAATCGCCGTGTTCGGGCTGTGGCCGATGGCGACGAACAGTCCGGCAACGGCCAGTTCTTTCGTCTGGTCGTCTTTGGTTGAACGCAGGCGCAGTGCGCTGACGCCCATCTGATCGCCCAGAACTTCATACAGCGTATAATCGGTATGCAGGATAATATTGCCGTTTTTCACCTTTTCATTCAGGCGATCGATCAGTATTTTCTCGGCTCGGAAGCTGTCGCGACGGTGGATCAGATGCACTTCAGCAGCAATGTTTGCCAGATAAAGCGCTTCCTCTACGGCAGTGTTACCGCCACCGATCACCGCAACTTTCTGATTGCGATAAAAGAAGCCGTCACAGGTGGCGCAGGCTGATACACCGCGCCCTTTAAATTCTTCTTCTGAAGGCAGGCCAAGATAGCGGGCTGAGGCTCCGGTGGCGATAATCAGCGCATCGGCGGTGTACTCGCCTTCGTCACCGGTCAGACGGAACGGGCGATGTTGCAGATCGACACTGTGGATGTGGTCGAAGACGATCTCCGTGTTAAATTTAACAGCATGTTCGTGCATGCGATCCATCAGCCCCGGGCCGGTAAGCTCATGGGCATCGCCAGGCCAGTTTTCGACGTCGGTAGTGGTGGTCAGCTGGCCGCCTTTCTCCAACCCGGTGATCAGCACCGGATTAAGATTAGCGCGCGCCGCGTAAACGGCAGCGGTATAGCCAGCCGGACCTGAACCTAAAATCAGCAATTTACTGTGTTTAGCCGTACTCATGAGACCCTCATTATTTAACTGGCAAACAGATGAGAGGATTGTAGGGAATTTGACGAGGCAAAAAAAGCATTCTGCGATTTTGTTAACAATTAATGAAAAAGGTGGCATCAATCAACTGTAGGGGTGAGTATTTTCTGACTGATAAATCCGCGGTCTGTCAGCCGTTACGGCCCAGTCAGGAGAAAATTGTCATTGAAAAACAGAGAGACAGCAGCTTGTTTGGCATGTTGTACTGATTTTGTTTGTTTTGCTTTGACAATCGGCTGCGCTTTTGCGAAAACATTATGGGAAGCAGAGACTATTCGAGAGTGAAATCCGGGGTTACGCCCGGTGTTTTGCATTTAAGGCCGAATAAACTCAGTCTGTTATTTGGAATGACGCATGGTGTGGACAGACAACATGCGTCATGCGGATAAAGTGTTTAATAACACGACAGGCTCTATGTCTTCTACTTAGATCAACCCTGTTACATTGATGTAGCTCAGGGTCTGGCAGGTAAAGGGAAGCAATATATGAGAGACAACAATGGTAGAAAATAAAAAACGACCTGGTAAAGATCTGGATAGAATTGACCGCAACATCTTGAATGAACTACAGAAAGATGGACGTATTTCTAACGTCGAACTCTCTAAGCGCGTCGGCTTATCGCCAACACCGTGCCTGGAGCGCGTACGTCGTCTGGAACGACAGGGTTTTATTCTCGGTTATACCGCTCAGCTCAATCCGCATTATCTGGATGCTTCACTGCTGGTATTCGTTGAGATTACTCTGAATCGCGGTGCGCCGGATGTGTTTGAGCAATTTAACGCCGCCGTACAAAAACTTGAGGAAACTCAAGAATGTCACCTTGTTTCTGGTGATTTCGACTATTTATTAAAAACGCGTGTACCGGATATGTCGGCATACCGTAAATTACTCGGCGAAACCCTGCTACGTCTGCCGGGGGTGAACGATACCCGTACCTACGTGGTCATGGAAGAAGTAAAACAAAGTAACCGGTTAGTCATTAAAACTCGGTAACACAGGGCAGGTGCAAAGCCTGGTAGTTTTCGCTACACTCCTGTGAATTCATACAGGTTCAGCGTCGGGCTTGTCCGGCGCTGTTTCCTTCATAGTTTACAGGCACCTGGAGATACTCTTGAGCCAGGAATACTCAGAAGATAAAGAAGTTACGTTACAAGCCTTGAGCAGCGGGCGTCGCCTGCTTGAAGCCTTACTGATTATTGTTGCTTTATTCGCCGCTTATTTGATGGTGGCTTTGGTCAGTTTCAATCCTTCCGATCCCAGCTGGTCACAAACTGCCTGGCATGAACCCATCCACAATGTTGGAGGGGGAGTGGCGGCGTGGCTCGCAGACACGCTGTTTTTCGTTTTTGGCGTAATGGCTTATGCTATTCCTCCGGTGATTCTGGGCCTGTGCTGGATCACTTTCCGGCAGCGCCATTCCCAGGACTACATCGATTATTTCGCCGTTGCGCTGCGCCTGATTGGTGTTCTGGCACTGGTGATAACATCATGCGGTTTAGCTGCACTCAACGCCGATGATATCTGGTACTTCGCTTCAGGCGGGGTTATTGGCAGCCTGTTGAGCAGTGCCATGTCTCCGTATTTAAGCGGTCCTGGCGGCACGTTAACGCTGTTGTGCGTCTGGGCGTCAGGCCTGACGCTGTATACTGGCTGGTCCTGGCTGACCATCGCTGAAAAAATTGGCGCAGTGGTGATGGGCATACTCACCTTCGCCAGCAACCGATCGCGCGGTGATGAAAGATGGCAGCAGGAAGAAGATGACCTTGACGATGAGGAGAACGACAGCGCAGCCCTGAACGCCGGTAGCAACTCTGCGCACGTTGATGATGTTCTTCTGTCGAAGCCAAAACCCGTGCAGGATAAAAACCCTGACGAACGGGGCAACGCCGCATTGCTTAATGCGGCTTCAGTGCCTGGCGCAGAAGCAACGGCAGGTCACCGGGTTGAATCGCCCACTGCCGCTGCAAAGCCCGGCACGGCTGTCAGCCAGCAGCCGGTGCCAACGCAGCAGGCGGTCGAATCTACGCCTGTTGACCCGCCGCTTTACCGCTTCGAAATGCCATCTGAGGTGCAGACACCAGCCCCATCGCTGCCGCTTGATCAAGATGACGGTCCGCCACTGGGTAACTGGCGGGATGCGCAGAACGCCTCGCCGTTTGATTTCTCAAGCGCACATGCTTCTCACCCTGCTTCAGTGACGGCTGCTGCCACCGGTGCTGCGCTGGGCGCTGTGGCGCAACCAACCAGCAACAACACGCCATTTATGCCTGGTTTTTCCGCCACCAGCGGTGACGATGCCAACCCACAGGTTAAGCAGGGTATTGGTCCTGAGCTGCCACGGCCAAATCCGGTCAAGCTGCCGACGCGTCGCGAACTGGCTTCCTGGGGTATTAAACTTCCTTCGCAGCGTATGGCTGAAGAAAAAGCGAAAGAGCAGGAGCAGACGCAGCAACCTGCAGCTTATACGTCAGAACAGAGCAGTCAGAGCGCTGCCTTGAACGATATGCGCCAATCTAGCGACGACCAGCTGGCTGCGGAAAATGGAGAAGCCCTGCAGCAGGCTGAGCTGGCCAACCAGTTTGCCGCGCAGCAGCAGCAGCGATATGCATCCGCAGTAAAGGATGAGGGGCCGGCCTTCACGTTTGATACGCGCGGTGCTTTTGATTTCTCACCGATGGATGATTTGGTAGAGGAAGGTCCTGTCGAACCGCTGTTTACACTGTCTGCAACCCCCGAAACTGAGCCTGAAGCGCAGCAGCAGTCTCAATGGCAGCAATCCGAAGTACGACAGCCGCCAGCGGCTGAAGCTGCGGCTACGGCATGGCAACAGCCGCCAGCGGCTGAAGCTGCGGCTACGGCATGGCAACAGCCGCCAGCGGTTGAAGCTGCGCGGTCTGCGGCTGCGGTGCATCAACCTGTTGGCTCTCCTGCAGCCGGTCAGCCGATCAGCCCGCAGGAACCGGATATGGACAGCCTTATCCATCCGTTCCTGATGCGCCATGAGCAGCCGACGCACAGGCCAACCACGCCGCTGCCAACCCTCGATCTGCTGGCTTCGCCACCGTCAGAGACCGAACCGGTAGACCAGTTTGCGCTTGAGCAGACCGCCCGCCTTATCGAAGCCCGTCTGGCCGATTATCGGGTCAAGGCCGAGGTTGTCGGATATTCTCCCGGCCCGGTGATCACCCGTTTCGAACTTGATCTGGCACCCGGGGTTAAAGCAGCGCGTATTTCAAACCTGTCACGCGATCTGGCCCGCTCCCTGTCGGCGGTGGCGGTACGTATCGTCGAGGTGATCCCTGGCCGACCCTATGTCGGTCTGGAACTGCCAAATGTGCATCGCCAGACGGTCTATCTGCGAGAAGTGCTGGACTGCCCGGCTTTCCGCGATAATCCGTCGCCGCTGTCAATCGTGCTGGGTAAAGATATCTCTGGCGATCCGGTGGTCGCCGACTTAGGCAAAATGCCTCACCTGCTGGTCGCGGGTACTACCGGCTCGGGTAAATCAGTGGGGGTCAATGCGATGATCCTCAGCATCCTGTATAAAGCCACGCCGAAAGAAGTGCGCTTTATCATGATCGACCCGAAAATGCTGGAGCTATCGGTCTATGAAGGTATTCCACATCTGTTAACTGATGTGGTCACCGATATGAAAGATGCGGCGAATGCGCTGCGCTGGTGCGTGGTAGAGATGGAGCGCCGCTATAAGCTGATGTCGGCGCTGGGCGTGCGTAATATTGCAGGCTATAACGAAAAGGTCGATATGGCCGATGCCATGGGGCGTCCGATCCCCGACCCGTTCTGGAAACCCACGGACAGTATGGATATGACCCCACCGGTGCTGGAGAAAGAGCCTTATATCGTGGTCATGGTGGATGAGTTCGCCGACCTGATTATGACCGTGGGCAAAAAGGTGGAAGAGCTGATTGCTCGCCTGGCGCAGAAAGCGCGTGCTGCCGGCATCCATCTGGTGTTGGCTACCCAGCGGCCTTCGGTTGACGTCATTACCGGCCTGATTAAAGCCAATATTCCGACACGTATTGCGTTTACCGTTTCCAGTAAGATTGATTCGCGCACCATCCTCGATCAGGGCGGAGCCGAGTCGTTGCTCGGTATGGGTGACATGTTGTATCTGGCACCTAACTCGTCGATCCCGGTGCGCGTGCACGGTGCCTTTGTGCGCGATCAGGAAGTCCACGCGGTGGTCAAAGACTGGAAAGCGCGTGAACGTCCTCAGTACAAAGAAGGAATACTTAGCGGAGGTGAGGACAGCGAAGGCGCGGCGGGCGGCATAGACGGCGAGGAGGAGCTGGATCAGCTGTTCGACCAGGCGGTTGAGTTTGTGGTGGATAAACGCCGTGCCTCCATTTCGGGCGTGCAGCGCCAGTTCCGCATAGGCTACAACCGTGCGGCGCGCATCATCGAACAGATGGAAGCGCAGGGCATTGTCTCGTCTCCGGGCCATAACGGTAATCGTGAAGTGTTGGCACCTCCGCCACATGAGAGATAACTCCCCGCACTGATCTGCAACTCTCAACGGGTCAGGCTTGCCTTACCCGTTGAATCTTCATCGTTTGTCCCCATATCTGCACGGTAGGATTGGAGGAAATCAGTTTTTCTCCTGTTGTTCCAGTCACTCCCTGGCTAAAGTTACCCACGTCACGCTAAACCCGAAACGGGATACAAGCGCTTCACTAAGGATGCCGTAATGAAAAAATTAATCATTTCCTGCTGTTTGCTGGCGACTTTTACTGCTGCCGGCGCGTGGGCTGATGCTACGAGCGATTTGCAACAGCGTCTGGACAAAGTAAAAAGCTTCCACGCTACGTTCGATCAGAAAGTCACAGACGGTAGCGGAGCATCGGTGCAGGACGGCGAAGGTGAAATGTGGGTGCAGCGCCCGAACCTGTTCAACTGGCACATGACCGCACCTGATGAAAGCATCCTCATCGCGGATGGTAAAACCCTGTGGTTCTACAACCCGTTCGTTGAGCAGGTTAGCGCCAGTCTGCTGAAAGATGCCACCAGCAACACGCCGTTTATGCTTATCGCCCGCAATCAGGCCAGTGACTGGAAACAGTATCATGTGACACAGAAAGGTGACGATTTCTCGCTGACGCCTAAATCTGCCGATGGCAACCTGAAACAGTTCACCATCAATGTGGCGCAAAACGGAACCATTAACCAGTTCAGCGCCATTGAACAGGACGGGCAACGCAGTAGCTATGCCTTGAAAAGCCAGAAGAATGGTCCGATCAGCGCCGATAAATTCAAGTTCACCCCACCGAAAGGCGTGACCGTGGACGACCAGCGACAGTGAGGTTGGCGTGAGTAACCTGTCCCTTGACTTTTCCCGTAATGAGTTCCAGCCACTGGCCGCGCGCATGAGGCCACGCACGCTGGCTGAATATATCGGCCAGCAGCATCTGCTGGCGGCGGGGAAACCGCTGCCGCGTGCTATCGAGGCTAGGCATCTTCATTCTATGATTTTATGGGGGCCGCCCGGGACCGGCAAGACCACGCTGGCGGAGATCATCGGGCGCTACGGCCAGGCCGACGTTGAGCGGATTTCTGCCGTGACCTCGGGAGTGAAAGAGATCCGTGAGGCGATTGAGCGTGCGCGACAAAATCGCCACGCCGGGCGCCGCACCATTCTGTTTGTTGATGAAGTTCATCGCTTTAATAAAAGCCAGCAGGATGCTTTTTTGCCGCATATTGAGGATGGCACCATCACTTTTGTTGGTGCTACCACAGAAAATCCGTCGTTTGAGCTGAACTCGGCGCTGTTATCCCGCGCCCGCGTCTACTTGTTGAAATCGCTCACCAGTGAGGATATTGCGACGGTGCTTGACCAGGCTATGCAGGATGGCGAGCGTGGCTACGGCAACGACAATATTGTCCTGCCGGAAAACACCCGTAATATGATTGCGCAACTGGTCAACGGCGACGCCCGCCGCGCGCTGAATACGCTGGAAATGATGGCCGATATGGCCGAGGTTAACGGTAAGGGCAAGCGTGAACTGACGCCGCAGCTGCTTAATGAAGTCTCCGGAGAACGCAGTGCGCGTTTTGATAATAAAGGTGACCGCTTTTACGACCTGATTTCTGCCTTGCACAAGTCGGTGCGTGGATCTGCACCGGATGCGGCGCTCTACTGGTATGCGCGTATTATCACGGCGGGCGGCGACCCGCTATACGTGGCGCGGCGGCTGCTGGCGATTGCCTCGGAAGATGTCGGTAACGCAGACCCGCGTGGTATGCAGGTGGCTATTTCTGCCTGGGACTGTTTCACCCGCGTTGGCCCGGCCGAAGGGGAGCGGGCGATTGCGCAGGCGATTGTTTATCTGGCCTGCGCACCAAAAAGCAACGCGGTTTACAACGCTTTTAAGGCAGCGCTGCGCGATGCGCGCGAAAGCCCTGATTATGATGTTCCTGAGCATTTGCGCAATGCGCCGACCAAATTGATGAAAGAGATGGGGCTGGGAGCAGAATATCGCTACGCTCATGATGAAGCCAACGCCTACGCCGCCGGGGAGAACTATTTCCCGCCGGAACTGGCGCAGACGCGATATTATCAGCCGACATCGCGCGGGCTGGAGGGCAAGATTGGTGAAAAGCTTGCCTGGCTGACGGAACAGGATCAAAATAGCCCGATAAAACGCTACCGCTGATGGTGGCGTTGCGGTAAGGTTAGCAATGAAATCAACGTATTCACATTGTGGATGCGTCCCCCTCTTTTTTACTCAATAACTATCCACAGGACAACCATGCTCGATCCCAATCTACTGCGTAATGAGCCAGACGCAGTCGCTGAAAAACTGGCACGCCGGGGCTATAAGCTGGACGTTGACACGCTGCGCGCGCACGAAGAACGCCGCAAAGTATTGCAGGTTGAGACAGAAAATCTGCAGGCTGAGCGTAACTCACGATCCAAATCCATCGGCCAGGCCAAGGCGCGCGGGGAAGATATCGAGCCATTGCGTCAGGAAGTGAATGCGCTGGGTGAACGCCTGGACGCGGCAAAAGCAGAGCTGGATGCGCTGCTGACCAGCATTAACGACTTTTCAATGGCAATCCCAAACATCCCCGCTGATGTGGTGCCGCTGGGCAAAGATGACAGTGAAAACCAGGAGATCGGCCGCTGGGGTGTACCGCGTAAGTTTGACTTTACCGTGCGCGACCATGTTGAACTGGGTGAACGGGCTGCGGGCCTGGATTTTGCCGCAGCGGTTAAGCTCACCGGCTCACGTTTTATCGTAATGAAGGGCCAGATAGCGCTGATGCACCGCGCCCTGAGCCAGTTTATGCTCGATCTGCACACCGAACAGCATGGCTATCAGGAAACCTACGTGCCTTATCTGGTCAACCATGCCAGCCTGTATGGCACCGGCCAGTTACCGAAATTCGGCGAAGATCTGTTTCATACGCGTCCGCTGGATGAAGAAGCTTCCAGCAGCAATTATGCGCTGATCCCCACCTCTGAAGTGCCGCTGACCAATCTGGTACGCGATGAGATTTTGGAAGAAGAATCACTGCCGTTGAAAATGACCGCGCACACGCCTTGCTTCCGTTCCGAAGCCGGGGCCTATGGTCGTGATACGCGTGGACTGATCCGCATGCACCAGTTCGATAAAGTTGAAATGGTGCACGTCACGCGCCCGGAAGATTCAATGGATGCACTGGAAGAATTGGTCGGGCATGCTGAAAAAGTCCTACAGCTGCTTAATCTGCCGTATCGCAAGGTGCTGTTATGCACCGGAGATATGGGCTTCGGTGCACAAAAAACCTACGATCTTGAAGTGTGGTTGCCGGCGCAGGATACCTACCGTGAAATTTCTTCCTGCTCGAATATGGGAGATTTTCAGGCTCGGCGTATGAAAGCACGCTGCCGGCCTAAGGGCGAAACAAAAACTCGCCTGGTGCACACCCTTAACGGTTCCGGACTGGCCGTGGGGCGTACCCTGGTGGCGGTGCTGGAAAACTATCAGCAGGCCGATGGACGTATCGAAGTGCCGGAAGTTCTGCGCCCTTATATGAAAGGTTTAACCTTCATTGGTTAAGTCTGCGCGCTGATGATTTCGCTATTCAGTGATTAAACCCGTCGCCGGCGGGTTTTTCACATTGAGCGCATAGTCCAGTCCGCACTTGCCATCCACAGGTCAGTGCAATTTACTGGCCGCGCTGCATCAATAACCTTACCAAATCTCTTGATATAAAAATGGTAGGTGAATGGATTTTGTAAAGCTGCGCCAGTGTTATTTTTACGCCCGGCGTATTTATTGAATGTTTTTTTGCCAATCTGGCGAGGTTAAGAAATGAATACTCCGGTTTTACGCCGGCGAAATCTATCAATTCCTTTTCGGAAATCTCAACTTCATAATATTTATCCAGAACTCTTCCTGAGCCATATCGTCAACTGATAAAATGTTCAGCTAAATTAAATAACGTTGCCAGTGGTAAAAGAAAAGCCGTACCCTTTAACTTAGTAAGGTGTTCTCTGTTTTTCAGGGGAGTGATGATGATGATATTAACTATCACCGTGGCCAGCGTATAAAATAAAGTGTAAGTGCTGAAATGATTTAACCAACCAAAGACCAGCAATACCAGTGCGAATGCAATAATTTCTCCCGTGCGCCTGCTGTGAAAGATAACACTGGATGTAATGAGATACAGGCAAATCATTATTAATGTTAGCGCAATACTCATGGATTTGATATTCCGTGGCAGGTTTGACATCCGCTGTTGCCACCGCCCCCGCTTCCTAAAAATGCCTGAGTGGCACCGTGTGCACTCTGACCAGGTACTCCTGCTGCTGCTGGCCCGACAAGCGGATTGAGGCCTCCGGCGACGAAGCCGCCCACTCCCTGGAAAATCACCTTCGAGGTGCCTGACGAATTATTGGGCGCTGATGCACAGGCATTGCCGATGGCCACTATTTTCCACTAAATTGATATTCATTCCTGCCAGCATAGAAGTGGTGCTGGTTCGCTCTTTCTTATTAAGAAAGCGACTTTTAGCGATAATAAAGTCTTTAGAGAAGCCCTGGCTCAAATTTATCTCTGGATTAACCGCAAAAATAACTTTACCGGATGTTGTATAAGCCGTGTGGTCGTTAGAGAATTTATCCTTGGAAATGCCATCAAGATAGCCAATTGAAACGTTAAGCAGCAGAGGATCATAGATCCAGTTAAGGACTGCGCCTAATACGTAACGGTTGATCAATCCATTTTTTGCATTAACGCCACCAAAAATAAGCGTAAAATCGGAGAGCCGGTACAATTGGTAACTGGCACCAACGCCCGCACCATTAAATCTGTATTCATTTTTATTCGAGCTGGTATTATTTTCGCTGGCGTATTGAGTATTTACCCGCTGTCCGTTTAACGTTGCTGATAACGCAAGCTCACGAGTTGCAACATGCAAGTAACGTCTTATGCTGCCCTCTGCTGCAGACGTTTTACGTTAATATGGCTGCCTGCTTTAAAATTTTTCCATCTCCAGATGCCGTTCCTGCAGCTCCCGTTGCTCTATGCGCCGTTTTTGTCACCCAGCGTATTGACTCTGCCGTGAAGCAAAACAGATGATGGATAATTCATGTTACAGGCTGGTATTTGACTATAAATCAATGAAACGAACCGGGTGCCAGGTGATATTAGCGTGTTACCATCCCGGTGTAGGCAGAATCATTAAATCGGCGAAGTGCAAATCGTGCTATTGCTGTTTTATTACGCTTTTCCAATCGTCAGCGCGGTGGCATGATGCGCGCAAAATATCACCCCGTTTCGGTTACTCACTATTATGTTCACCTGGTCACGCCCTGTTCTGGTATTGCTCTGCGGCCTGCTGCTGCTGACGGTTTCTATCGCCGTGCTTAATACTTTGGTTCCGCTATGGCTGACGCATGACGCCTTACCCACCTGGCAGGTGGGCATCGTCAGCTCTTCTTACTATTGCGGCAATCTGTTGGGCACGTTAATCGCTGGCTGGGTGATCAAACGCTACGGGTTTAACCGCAGTTATTACTTTGCCTCGTTGCTGTTTGCACTGGCGATTGTCGCACTGGGGTTAGGAACCGGCTTTGGTTTATGGGCCTTGTGGCGTTTTATTGCCGGAATTGGCTGTGCGCTGATTTGGGTGGTGGTAGAAAGTGCGCTGATGTGCAACGGCACTTTGCATAATCGTGGGCGCATGCTGGCCGCTTATATGATTGTCTATTATCTCGGCACCGTGATCGGCCAGCTGTTAGTCAGCAAGGTCTCCACCGAATTGATGCATGTATTACCATGGGTGAGCGGCGTGGTATTGGCGGCGATCCTGCCGCTGGTATTCTGCCGCGTAACGGCCAGCCGGGGCGAAGAAGAGCTGCCGGCAGGGCGGATGTGGCTGATGTTGCGCCGCCGCAGCGCTCGTCTGGGGATCAATGGCTGTATTATCTCGGGTATCCTGCTCGGCTCACTGTACGGTTTGATGCCGCTTTATCTTTCGCATCAGGGGATGAGCGATGCCACCGTCGGCTACTGGATGGCGCTGCTGGTCAGTGCAGGCATTATTGGTCAGTGGCCGGTGGGGCGCCTGGCGGACCGCTTCGGCCGCCTGCTGGTGCTGCGCGTGCAGGTGTTTGTTGTTATCCTCGGCGCTTTGGCGATGCTGAGTCATGCCGCCATGGCTCCTGCGCTGTTTATCCTTGGCTGTGCCGGATTTACCCTCTACCCGGTAGCGATGTCCTGGGCTTGTGAAACGGTGGCAAATCACGAGCTGGTGGCGATGAATCAGGCGTTGTTGCTGAGCTATACCGTGGGCAGTCTGGTTGGCCCGGCAATGACGTCAATATTAATGCAAAATTACTCCGACCGTCTGCTGTTTGTGATGATTGCCGGTGTGGCACTGGTCTACCTGGTGATGTTACTACGCAAGACCGATCGCCATGCTACGCCAATAGCACATGCATAAGAGAAAAGCGAAAAAGGCTTCGCCCGTTTAATCCATGACGTAGTGGCTATAGCCTTCCAGAATATGCGTTTTCCGTTGTCTGGTTCCGACTGCCACGCAGCGGGTGCTCTTGCTCATCGCCAGCCATTTATGCTTACCGGGTTGATGACAGGGAGCAGTTCTGTCTGCTCGACGTTAACACTCTGACGGGTGAATTTGTCCCGTCTATGTGCTGATTAAGCGCCGTCGGCGCACCCAATACCACGACATAACGGATCCAGGGGCGGATGCGGCGCTGCGCCAGATAACGGGCAAAATCGAGGGTGCGACGATGAGGCCCCCAGATTCTGATGGATATTGTTATTGACCTGCTTCAGGTCAAGCATCACCCGATTGCTGACTTCCGGCAACTCATCAATCACCACATCATCGCGGCGCTTAATGCCGTCAGTATCATGGCAGGTGTGATCCTGATTCACTGAGATGAATGCGTAAAGGTGCGGGTGAAGACGTCCTGCTGTTGGTTGGTCAATGAATTAAAGCGCACCGATTAGCTGGAAACACGGACAGTCAGCTGGGGATATTTTTTCCATCGCTTGCCGCAGTATCTCGCGGTTTGTGGCATTGGTATTGGTATTGGTATTGAGATGTTGTGCACCTCAGTGCACGCCTCATGGTGAAAATAGCCATCCATCAATCCGCCTGGGTTGGTTTTACGCACATCATCGTTTTTCCCAGCGCGTGTGGCACAATGTAGTCAACGGTTTTTTCGTCGCTTATCAACGCCATCCTGTTCAGCAACTTTTGCCGCTTAATAATGATAATAAAAAGGTAACCGCCACAACGGTTACCTTTGCTTTAGCTGGTGTTGCCCCAGCGCTACGGGTTCAATATAACGTGCTGGTGTATCTTATGCCCATTTTGTACGGCATTATTTCCAGTGACGGCGTTTGGCGGACTGGAGTTTTTCATAAGCAGCCAGCAGTGCCTGATGAGCCGGGAATGCTTTCAGGTCGTCGTCCACGCTCTGCAAACCATAGAATGGTGCTTCGCCAGCAATAGCAGCCGATGCGGCATCTACTGCGCTCTGACCATACATGCGGACAAAAGCAACATAGTACTGCTGCGGATCGCGTCCTTCTTCCTGGCTAAGCAGCAGCAGCGTTTGCAGGCAGCGATAGTAGTTTGCACGCTCTGCGCTGAAGATCGACTGGTTAAACTCCATCGTCCACTCGGTCCAAATCAGCGCCTGTTGCAGGTCTCCACCTGCCAGAGCCAGCATGGCCTTGAGTTCCCCAATGCGCAGTGTATACCAGCCATTGTCTTTACCAGTTGCCAGGCCCAGTAGCTCACGCACGCGCGTGAAGTCGTCGTGGCCATCATCGTCAAGCTGCTGCAACAGTGACAGATAGTCTGGCTTATCCCAGCTGCTGTCTGGCAGGCTGAGTAGCGTATCGCGCAGATAAGCCCCCATGCTGTTATTGGCCAGCAGCAGGTCTTCTGCCGGGTAGATATCGGACATGCCCGGAACGATAATGCGGCAAGCATAGACATCCAGGTGTTCGTAATCTGCAATATAAACTTCACGATCTTCTGATTTGAAAATCGCCATCAGCGTAGCGAACTCTTCTTCAGTAGTCCCTTTAAAGCTCCAGTCCGCGAAAGCGTAATCCGCTTCATCTTTGAACATATCCCAGGAAATCAGACCGCTGGAGTCGATGAAATGCGTTTCAAGGTTGGCATGTTCCGCGACCTCCTCGTCGTCAAAGGTTGGCGGAGTAAAGACGTCCAGATCCTTCAACCCGCGCCCTTGTAACAGTTCGGTGACCGTACGCTCAAGCGCTACGCCAAAGTCTGGATGCGCGCCGAATGATGCAAAACAGGTGCCGTTCGCGGGATTGAATAACACCACGCAGATAACCGGGTACTTACCGCCCAGTGAGGCATCGTAAGAGAAGATGGGGAAACCTTCCGCTTCAAGGGTAGCAATGGCTTCCAGCACGCCAGGATAGCGATTCAGCACTGCCTGTGGGATGGCCGGCAGGCTGAGAGATTCAGCGATAATGCGGTTCTTGATATGACGTTCGAATACTTCTGAAAGACCCTGTACCCGAGCTTCGTTAACGGTATTACCCGCCGACATACCGTTCGACACATACAGGTTGCCGATGATATTCATCGGAATATAAACGGTTTGCTGATCCGACTGGCGGGTAAACGGCAGCGCGCAAATACCCCGTGCCGCATTACCGGATTGCAGATCGACCAGATCGCTGGCGCTAACTTCATCTTCCGGGTCGTAGAACTGACGCAGACGTGCATCGAGAATGCCCTCAGGCAAGCTATCGTCGTCCGCTAGTGGGAACCACTTTTCGTCAGGATAATGAACAAAATCGCTGTTGGCGACCTGTTGACCCAGCCAGAAGTCGGCAAAGAAATAGTTGGTGGATAGACGTTCAAAATATTCACCCAGTGCAGAGGCCAGCGCAGCTTTTTTGCTGGCACCTTTACCATTGGTGAAGCACAGCGGACAGTCGCGATCGCGAATATGGACTGACCAGACGTTTGGAACCGGGTTCAGCCAGGAAGCCTCTTCAATGTTGAAGCCCAGATCCTGCAATTTTTGCTGGAAGCGTGATATTGAGACTTCCAGCGCGGCGTCTTTGCCTGGGATAAAAGTTTGAGTCATTTTGCCCACTCGTTATTGATTGTGCGGAAAGCGCGCAATGATACGGGGTTTCCGCTGTAATCGCTATCCGACGAAGTTAATTTCATGGCGGGAAGAGTGTCATATTTTGGTGAAAAGGGAAGAAGGCTGTTTGACATCAGGAAAGCACCTCACAAAATATCGTTTATTGTTGCATTTGCCCTATAGGTTCTTGCAGCATGCCTCGTAAAGCGCAATGATTCAGCGCATAACCTATTGCGGCAGCAGGGTTGTAATGATAAAACCGATAAAAGAACACAACCGATTTTTCTTAATAATGGTGAGGGTAAATGAGTCAGATCTATAACTTTAGCTCCGGCCCGGCAATGCTGCCGGCAGAAGTGCTTCGTCGTGCTGAGCAGGAACTGTGCAACTGGCAGGGTTTAGGAATCTCGGTGATGGAGATCAGCCACCGCAGTAAGGAATTTATTCAGGTCGCTGAAGAGGCAGAACAAGATTTTCGCGATCTGCTTAAAATCCCCTCCAACTACAAAGTTTTATTCTGCCACGGCGGGGCGCGTGGGCAGTTCGCAGCGGTGCCGCAAAACCTGCTGGGTCAGAACAGCAAAGCGGATTACGTTGATGGCGGTTACTGGGCGACCAGCGCAATAAAAGAGGCGCAAAAATTTTGTACACCTAACGTCATTGATGCAAAAACCACGCTAAATGGCCTGCGTGCAATTACGCCGATGAAGAGTTGGGCGCTGTCAGACGATGCTGCATACGTCCATTTCTGCCCGAACGAAACCATTGATGGTATCGCTATCCATGAAACCCCTGATTTTGGCGACAAGGTTGTCGTTGCCGATCTCTCTTCAACCATTATGTCGACGCCTGTCGATGTGAGCCGATATGGCGTGCTGTACGCCGGTGCACAAAAAAATATCGGCCCGGCTGGCTTAACGCTGGTCGTGGTGCGTGAAGATCTGCTGGGCCAGGCGCGCAAAGAGTTACCTTCCATCCTTGACTATAAAGTGTTAGCTGAAAGCGATTCAATGTTTAACACCCCGCCGACATTTGCCTGGTATCTGTCTGGCTTGGTGTTTAAATGGCTGAAAGAGCAGGGGGGCGTTAGCGAGCTGGATAAACGCAATCAGGCTAAAGCAGACCTGCTATATGGCACTATCGATAACAGCGATCTCTACCGCAACGATGTATCTGCCGCCAACCGTTCGCGCATGAATGTGCCATTCCAGCTGGCGGATGCCGCGCTGGATAAACTTTTCCTTGAAGAGTCTTTGGCTGCCGGATTACACGCCCTAAAAGGTCATCGGGTGGTCGGTGGAATGCGTGCTTCAATCTACAATGCTATGCCGTTGTCCGGGGTGAAAACGTTGACTGACTTTATGGTCGACTTCGAGCGTCGTCGCGGCTAAGGTACGCCGAAAGTCGCTGTATGGTTAAATATGAAACCTCGCATTAGGGCGGGGTTTCATTGCAATTATTTTGGAGAATACGTTTCACATGCAGGATTCCCTGACGTTACAACCTATCGCCCTTGTAGACGGCACCGTTAACCTTCCAGGTTCTAAGAGCGTGTCGAACCGAGCTTTATTGCTGGCTGCGTTGGCAAAGGGCACCACCCGCCTGACTAATCTGCTCGACAGCGACGATGTACGCCATATGCTGGATGCATTGCAGGCGCTCGGCGTGCAGCACACGCTGTCCGCAGGCCGTACCCGCTGTGAAATAACCGGTCAGGGGGGCGCACTTCAGGCCGAGGGGGCGCTTGAACTTTTTCTTGGCAATGCAGGTACGGTGATGCGCCCGTTGGCCGCAGCACTCTGTATTGGCAGTAACGACATTATTCTGACCGGTGAGCCGCGCATGAAAGAGCGCCCGATAGGCCATCTGGTAGACGCTTTGCGCCAGGGCGGTGCTGACGTCGAGTATCTTGAGCAGGATGATTACCCACCGCTGCGTATCAAGGGGGGGTTTAACGGCGGAGAAGTCACGGTGGACGGTAGCGTTTCCAGCCAGTTTTTGACCGCGTTACTGATGGCGGCGCCGCTGGCGCAAAATGATAGCCAGATTATTATCAAAGGCGATCTGGTTTCTAAACCTTATATCGATATTACGCTGAAGCTAATGGCTACCTTCGGCGTGGTGGTGGATAATAACGATTACCATACCTTCCGCATTCGCGGGCAGCAGCAGTATCAGGCAACGAGTGAGTATCTGGTAGAAGGTGATGCTTCTTCAGCGTCATATTTCCTGGCAGCCGCAGCAATCAGAGGCGGTACGGTCAGGGTGACAGGGATTGGTCGTAACAGCATGCAGGGCGATATTCGTTTTGCCGACGTGCTGGAAAAAATGGGGGCCAGCGTGGAATGGGGTGATGATTATATAGCCTGCACGCGTGGCGAACTGAGAGCGATTGATTTGGATATGAATCACATCCCCGATGCTGCCATGACTATTGCCACCACCGCGCTGTTTGCGCAAGGTACCACGGTAATGCGTAATATTTACAACTGGCGTGTGAAAGAGACCGATCGTCTGGCGGCGATGGCGACAGAGCTACGCAAAGTTGGCGCGGAAGTTGAAGAAGGGCATGATTACATTCGGATTACCCCACCAGCAAAAATTGCCTGCGCGCAAATTGGTACCTATAACGATCACCGTATGGCCATGTGTTTCTCGCTGGTGGCACTTTCATCGACCCCGGTGACCATCCTTGATCCAAAGTGTACCGCCAAAACCTTCCCTGATTATTTTGAACAGTTAGCCCGCATCAGCCAGCTGGCATAGGTCACGGCGCTGCCGTGAGCTGGCTTGGCGCTTAATGCTAACGCGCGGTCGCAGCGGTTGCAGCTTGGGTTATGCAAGGTATAATGCGCGTCGATATTTCCCAGGGCGCCTGCTGCCTGGGCATCCCACCGAAAGGAGAACGACATGACGGCAATAGCCCCCGTGATCACTATTGATGGCCCAAGTGGTGCAGGGAAAGGGACATTGTGTAAAGCAATGGCCGATGCACTGCAGTGGCACCTGTTGGATTCCGGCGCAATTTATCGCGTGCTGGCTCTGGCTGCGCTGCACCACCAGGTGGATATCAGCTCCGAAGAGGCTCTGGTCCCGATTGCCGCTCATCTTGACGTGCGTTTTGTTTCTCATAACGGTGAGATAGAAGTCATTCTTGAAGGGGAAGATGTTTCTACTGAGATCCGTAGCCAGGATGTCAGTAATACGGCTTCCAAAGTGGCCGCCTTTCCCCGGGTACGCGAAGCGCTGTTGCGCCGCCAGCGCGCTTTTCGTGAGCTACCGGGGCTGATCGCCGACGGTCGCGATATGGGGACCGTGGTATTTACCGATGCACCGGTAAAAATATTCCTTGATGCCAGCTCCGAAGAGCGTGCCAGCCGCCGTATGCTGCAGTTGCAGGAAAAAGGCTTTAGTGTTAACTTTGAGCGCCTTTTATCTGAGATAAAAGGGCGAGATGAGCGCGATCGCAATCGTGCAATCGCACCGCTGGTGCCTGCAGCTGACGCCTTAGTACTTGATTCGACTACCATGTCGATTGATCAGGTGATTAAAATTGCGCTTAAATATGCGCGAGAGAAACTCGCACTGGCGTAATTTTAAGCTATGCTTGTTGCTATTATCGTAAGCCTCAACTCGCGGAATGATTTAAATAACCCTGTGATATGGACTTCATGGGGCATGTGAAACAACCCCACCCGTCAGGATGTCAGGTGGACGTTAAATTGAAGAATCCTGAAGATTATCAATATGACTGAATCTTTTGCTCAACTATTTGAAGAATCCTTAAAAACAATCGAAACCCGCCCGGGTTCCATCGTTCGTGGCGTTGTTGTCTCTATCGACAAAGACGTTGTTCTGGTTGATGCGGGTCTGAAATCTGAGTCTGCAATTCCTGCAGAGCAGTTCAAGAACGCAGCCGGCGAACTGGAAATTCAGGTTGGCGACGAAGTTGACGTTGCCCTTGATGCAGTAGAAGACGGCTTCGGTGAAACCCTGCTGTCCCGTGAGAAAGCTAAACGTCACGAAGCTTGGATCACGCTGGAGAAAGCTTACGAAGACGCTGAAACTGTTACCGGTGTTATCAACGGCAAGGTTAAAGGCGGCTTCACAGTTGAGCTGAACGGCATCCGTGCATTCCTGCCAGGTTCACTGGTAGACGTGCGTCCAGTGCGCGATACGCTGCACCTGGAAGGCAAAGAGCTTGAGTTCAAAGTCATCAAGCTGGATCAGAAACGTAACAACGTTGTAGTTTCACGTCGTGCGGTAATCGAATCTGAAAACAGCGCAGAGCGCGATCAGCTGCTGGAAAACCTGCAGGAAGGCATGGAAGTTAAAGGTATCGTTAAGAACCTGACTGACTACGGTGCATTCGTTGATCTGGGCGGCGTTGACGGCCTGCTGCACATTACCGATATGGCCTGGAAGCGCGTTAAGCATCCAAGCGAAATCGTCAATGTTGGCGACGAAATCACGGTTAAAGTGCTGAAGTTTGACCGCGAGCGTACTCGTGTGTCCCTGGGTCTGAAGCAGCTGGGTGAAGATCCATGGGTTGCTATCGCTAAACGTTACCCTGAAGGCACCAAGCTGACTGGCCGTGTGACCAACCTGACCGACTACGGCTGCTTCGTTGAAATCGAAGAAGGCGTTGAAGGCCTGGTGCACGTTTCAGAAATGGACTGGACCAACAAAAACATCCACCCATCCAAAGTTGTTAACGTGGGTGATGTTGTTGAAGTGATGGTTCTGGACATCGATGAAGAGCGTCGTCGTATCTCCCTGGGTCTGAAGCAGTGCAAATCTAACCCATGGCAGCAGTTTGCAGAAACCCACAACAAGGGCGACCGCGTTGAAGGTAAAATCAAGTCAATCACTGACTTCGGTATCTTCATCGGCCTGGACGGCGGCATCGACGGCCTGGTTCACCTGTCTGACATCTCCTGGAACGCTACCGGAGAAGAAGCGGTTCGTGAATATAAGAAAGGCGACGAAATCGCAGCTGTGGTTCTGCAGGTTGACGCAGAGCGCGAGCGTATCTCTCTGGGCGTTAAGCAGCTGGCAGAAGATCCGTTCAACAACTACATCTCTCTGAACAAGAAAGGTGCAATTGTTAACGGTAAAGTGACTGCAGTTGACGCTAAAGGTGCTACAGTTGAATTAGCTGACGGCGTTGAAGGCTACCTGCGTGCTTCTGAAGCATCGCTGGATCGCGTAGAAGACGCAACTCTGGTTCTGAATGTTGGCGACGATGTTGAAGCTAAATTCACCGGCGTTGACCGTAAAAACCGCGTTGTCAGCCTGTCTGTTCGTGCAAAAGACCAGGCCGACGAGAAAGAAGCCATCAACACTGTTAACACCAAACAGGAAGAAGGCAACTTCTCTAGCGCTATGGCTGAAGCGTTCAAAGCAGCTAAAGGCGAGTAATCGTTTAAGGGCAGCTTCAGCTGCCCTGCTATCGTCGTTAACTGTCATAACTATTCCTGTCAGGGATTAACCGGAGGTTTTATGACCAAGTCAGAACTGATTGAAAGGCTTGCAGGCCAGCAATCTCATATTCAGGCGAAAGTCGTTGAGGATGCGGTAAAAGAGATGCTGGAGCACATGGCAACAACGTTGTCAGAGGGTGAACGCATCGAAGTCCGGGGATTTGGCAGCTTCTCTTTGCACTATCGAGCACCTCGTACCGGTCGTAACCCAAAAACGGGTGACAAAGTGGAGTTGGAAGGTAAATACGTTCCGCACTTCAAGCCTGGAAAAGAGCTGCGCGATCGCGCCAATATTTACGGCGGCTGATAAGCGATAAATTGCTAAAACGACACTTCGGTGTCGTTTTTTTTNGCCGTGGCCGAAACGACTCCCTGCCGCATCATTCTTGCAACTTGCTGCAACAGTGCAAACTGTTTGCGCGTTGCTATCCACATCTGTTGTTCTCTGGCTGCATGCCCCGCGAAGTCAAGGCACACTTAGCCGGTCTTGAACAGGGGGGAGCATGTCGCTGACGATTAACCACATAGTATGGAGCGTGATTGTTGCAACGCTGCCGCTGAATTTTCTACCCCATCTGCCGGGATATGGTGTATCGATCTTCATTCTGCTGCTCGCTGCTGGTCTGGCGCTATGCCCGTGGCGGCTGACAAAATTTCCGGCGCTGATACTGGTTGTGTTTGTTTGGGCAGTATCAGCCGGGCAGTCTGCACTGCTACAGATTGAGGAGTTGACCCGGGCACCGATTGAAGCCGGGGTGCAGATTGAAAACGTACAGCCGGACGGCAAACGACTAAAAATACGTATAACAAACTATCGGGGCAGGGTGCTTTTCCCTCCCGTTTACGCCAGCATAACGTTACCGCCACAAGATATCGCTTTTTGCTCCGGTCAGCGCTGGCGGATGCAGCTGATGCTCAGGCCGGTGCATGCGCAGCTCAATGAAGGTGGATTCGATCGTCAACGTTTTGCCCTGGCTACCCACACGCCGCTAACCGGCAAAGTGAAAAGCGCAGAGATCGTTGCGGCAGAGTGTAGCTGGCGTGACCGCCTGATTGACTCTGCGCAAAAAAACTATGCGAATCTGCCGTGGCAAGGATTGATCTCCGCGCTGGCTTTTGGCGAGCGGGCGCAGGTCAGCCGCGAAATTAACCGGTTGCTGCGTGAAACCGGTACAGCGCACCTGATGGCAATTTCAGGGATGCATATTGCCCTTGCCGCCAGCCTGGGCTGGCTGCTGATGCGCGGCATACAGTTTGCTCTCCCCGTAAGATATATAGGCTATCGATTACCGCTGTTTTGCAGCCTGTTGGTGGCTTTGATCTACTGCTGGCTTTCAGGCGGAAATGCGCCGGCTCTGCGTGCCATGCTGGCCTTGCTGGCATGGAGTATTTTGCGGCTGCGTGGTATCTCCTGCCAGGCCTGGCAGGTATGGATCCTGTGCATTGCCCTGATACTGTTCTTTGACCCGCTCAGCCTGCTGTCAGACAGCCTGTGGCTGTCAGCCCTTGCGGTAGCAGGTCTGCTGCTTTGGTATCATAGTTTTCCGCTACCCGCGCGTTTCTGTCAGCGCTGGCGCTGGTTCCTGCTACGTTTACTGCATCTTCAGGCCGGGATGTTATTACTTATGATGCCTCTACAGGCAGTGTTGTTTCATGGGATCAGCCTGAGCGCTTTGGTCGCTAACCTGTGGGCGGTGCCGCTGATTTCTCTGGTGACCGTACCGCTGATCCTCTTGGCATTAATGTGCAATGCGCTGCCGTGGATTTCTCCTCTGTTATGGCAATGCGTTGATCGGTCACTGGCACTGGTGTTTATGCCGTTACAGAGTTTGCCGCGTGGCTGGTTTCCGCTGGACCATGCGCTTAGCGCTGCCAGTCTGCTGTGCTGGCTGGCATTAATATGCCTGCGCTTCGGCTGGTGGCGCACTTCAATGGCCAGCATCGCGAGCACGGCTCTTTTGATATGTAGCTGGCGTTCGCTGTTTCCCGCTGCGGAATGGCGGGTAGATATGCTGGATGTGGGGCACGGGCTGGCGGTGGTGATTTCCCGTCAGGGAGAAGCCACACTCTATGATACCGGTCATCGCTGGCCTGGCGGCGATGCTGCCCAAAGCCAGATCCTTCCCTGGCTTGCCTGGCAGGGGATCCGCGTCACTGATATTATTATCAGTCATGCTCATCTTGACCATATCGGTGGGCTGGCCAGCGTCAAGGCCGTATTTCCCCAAGCCAGCGTGCGCAGTGCGCTGGCCCGGCCCGGCCATCTTTCCTGCCGAAAGGGGGATAAATGGCGCTGGCAGGGGTTAGATTTTCGCGTGCTCTGGCCGCCGCAGAAAGAGAATGGAGAAGGGAATAACCAATCCTGTGTGGTGATGGTCAGCGATAGCAAATGGCGGGTATTACTAACGGGAGATATTGAAGCGGCGGCGGAACTAAAATTGACCGCAGAGCAGCGGTCAGGACTGCATGCAGACCTGCTTCAGGTACCCCATCACGGCAGCCGAACCTCTTCCACTCCTCCTTTTCTGCGCGCCGTCTCGCCAAGTGCAGCCGTGGCTTCTGCTGCGCGTTACAGCGCCTGGCGTTTGCCTGCCAAACAGATTATTCGTCGCTACGGCGAAAATGGCATCGAGTGGCGGGATACAGCGCTTTCAGGCCAGTTAAGCGCACATTTTTTTGCACATCGATGGCAACTTATTGGGCTAAGAGAACAAATAATGAACCGTTGGTATCATCAGTGGTTTGGCGTACCCAGGGATTCCGGCTAGAATAAGCGGCTATTTTCAACTAAAGCTGGTTAAACAATGCATCTGGATAAAGATCTCTCCACCTGGCAGACATTCCGTCGTCTATGGCCAATGATTGTGCCATATAAGACGGGATTGATTGTGGCCGCAGTCGCGCTGATCCTCAATGCGGCAGGCGATACACTTATGCTGTCATTGCTGAAGCCTTTACTTGATGATGGTTTTGGTAAAGCGGATAACTCGGTGCTGTTGTGGATGCCACTTGCCGTTATTGGCCTGATGCTGGTGCGTGGCGTAACCAGTTACGCTTCCAGCTACTGTATCTCCTGGGTTTCTGGCAATGTAGTGATGAAAATGCGCCGCAGCTTATTCAGCCATATGATGGGCATGCCCGTTTCCTTCTTTGACCAGCAGTCCACCGGGACATTGCTGTCACGTATTACGTATGACTCTGAGCAGGTCGCCTCCTCTTCTTCCAGCGCGTTAGTGACCGTGGTACGCGAAGGGGCTTCAATCATCGGCCTGTTTATCATGATGTTTTACTACAGCTGGCAGCTGTCGCTGATTTTGATCGTGCTGGCACCGGTGGTGTCTTTCGCCATTCGCACCGTGTCCAGGCGTTTCCGTAATATCAGTAAGAATATGCAGAACACGATGGGGCAGGTGACGACCAGCGCCGAGCAGATGCTGAAAGGGCACAAAGAAGTGCTGATCTTCGGCGGCCAGAGTATTGAGAGCGAACGCTTCAACCGAGTCAGCAACCGCATGCGTCAGCAGGGAATGAAGCTGGTTTCTGCATCTTCAATCTCCGACCCAATTATCCAGCTAATCGCTTCACTGGCGCTGGCTTTTGTGCTGTTTGCTGCCAGTTATCCGAGCGTAATGTCGACGCTGACAGCCGGTACTATTACCGTGGTGTTCTCATCGATGATCGCTTTGATGCGCCCGTTGAAATCATTAACTAACGTCAATGCCCAGTTCCAGCGCGGTATGGCTGCCTGCCAGACGCTGTTCTCAATTCTCGATAGCGAGCAGGAAGTCGATAGCGGTAAACGCAGCATTGAGCGTGCGAAGGGCGATATCGAGTTCCGCGACGTGACCTTCAGCTACCCCGGGCGCGATTTGCCCGCGCTGAAAAAGATCAATCTGGCAATCCCGAGCGGAAAAACAGTGGCGCTGGTCGGGCGTTCGGGATCCGGTAAGTCAACAATGGCCAGCCTGTTGACGCGCTTTTACGATATTCAGCACGGCAGCATCCTGATGGACGGGCACGATCTGCGTGAGTACACGCTGGCCTCACTGCGTAATCAGGTGGCGTTAGTATCGCAAAATGTGCACCTGTTTAACGATACCGTTGCGAATAACATCGCCTATGCTCGACATGAGCAATACAGCCGGGAAGATATTGAAAAGGCCGCGACGATGGCTCATGCCATGGACTTTATCAGCAAGATGGACGAGGGCCTTGATACGGTGATCGGTGAAAATGGCGTGCTGCTCTCCGGTGGCCAACGCCAGCGCATTGCTATCGCGCGCGCGTTGCTGCGTGACTGCCCGATTTTAATTCTCGATGAAGCCACTTCCGCGCTGGACACCGAATCTGAACGTGCCATTCAGTCGGCGCTGGACGAACTGCAGAAGAATCGTACCTCGCTGGTAATTGCTCACCGCCTTTCCACCATTGAGAAAGCAGATGAAATTGTTGTGGTAGAAGATGGTCAAATCGTGGAACGCGGTACTCATGAAAAGCTTCTGGCTGAACGCGGTGCTTATGCGCAGCTTCATAAGATGCAATTTGGCCAATGATTGAGCGTATCTGGAGCGGGCGCTGTGCGCTTTATCTGCTGCTTATTCCCTTCAGCCTGCTGTACGGCCTGATAAGCAACCTGCTGCACCTCAGCTATCGTTGGGGCTGGCGTAAGGCGTGGCGCGCTCCGGTTCCGGTGGTGGTGGTGGGCAATCTCACTGCCGGAGGCAATGGCAAAACCCCGGTAGTTATCTGGCTGGTGCAGGCTCTGCAGCAGCGTGGATTACGCGTTGGCGTGGTTTCGCGTGGCTACGGAGGCAAGGCAGAGCATTATCCGCTGGTGCTGGGGGAGCACACCACCACCGATGAAGCCGGTGATGAACCGGTACTGATTTATCAGCGCACGGGCGCAATGGTAGCCGTTGCGCCCCGGCGGCGTCAGGCGGCTGAAGCGGTGCTGCGCAGTGCGGCAGTTGATATCATTATCAGCGACGATGGGCTGCAACACTACGCGCTGGCACGCGATATTGAGATCGTGGTGATTGACGGCGAACGACGTTTTGGTAATGGCTGGTGGCTTCCTGCCGGGCCAATGCGTGAACGTGCTGGCCGTCTGCGTAGCGTGACGGCCATCGTCACCAATGGCGGTACAGCGCTGCCTGGTGAAATGGCCATGCAGCTACAGCCGGGTCTGGCAGTGAACCTGAAATCCGGCGAGCGGCGGTCTGCGGCTGAGCTGCATAACGTCGTGGCAATGGCCGGTATCGGCCACCCGCCACGCTTTTTCCACACTCTGCGTCAGCAGGGCGTGACGCCGCTGAAGCAGGTGGCGTTTGCCGACCATCAACACTATAACGCCGATAACCTGCATGCGATTGCTGCCAGCGGGCAAACGCTGCTGATGACGGAAAAAGATGCTGTAAAAGCGCGTGCTTTTGCCGCGCCTAACTGGTGGTATCTGCCGGTAGACGCTTCGCTGCCTGATGCAAAAGCTGAAGCGCTTCTGAACACGATAGCCGCGTTGACAGCGCGCTAATATCCGTCCTCTTCATCATTATCTGACGCGATTGCTGGTCGGTTCCGGCCAGCGATCGCCTTACGCCACGTCTGCCTCCTGCAGCAGCAACGTTGCCTGCCAGCACCGCCAGAAGTCTGTTGCTGACCCGTATGGGGAACTGAATGACCTGCTGCCAATTTTCCAGGGAACTGAGTAACTCCCGGTGCGGCAGCTATGCTATTCTGACGCGATTAAAAACCGGGTTACATAAACGGGTCCCTTACGGAGGAATCATGGATCATCGTCTACTTGAAATCGTCGCTTGTCCGGTCTGTCACGGCAAGCTGGACTACAACAAAGAACAGCAGGAACTTGTCTGTAAACCAGACGGTCTGGCTTACCCGGTGCGGGATGGTATTCCCGTGTTACTGGAAGTGGAAGCGCGTGCGCTGACGCTGGAAGAGAGCCACCCATGAGTTTTGTTGCCATCATTCCTGCCCGTTTCGCTTCTACCCGCCTGCCGGGAAAACCGCTGGTGGATATTCACGGTAAGCCGATGGTGGTGCACGTTATGCAACGTGCGCAGGAATCGGGGGCCGAGCGAGTGATTGTGGCGACGGATCATGCTGATGTGGCGCGTGCGGTGGAGGCAGCCGGTGGCGAAGTCTGTATGACCCGTGTCGATCATCACTCCGGAACTGAGCGTCTGGCAGAAGTGATCGATCGCTATCAATTCCCGGACGACAAGGTGATCGTTAACGTTCAGGGCGATGAGCCGATGATCCCGCCGGTGATTATCCGTCAGGTTGCAGAAAACCTCGCGCAGCGCAGCGTAGGAATGGCAACGCTGGCGGTGCATGTAGACTCTGTGGAAGAAGCGTTTAACCCCAATGCGGTGAAAGTGGTGCGCGATGCCCATGGTAACGCGCTGTACTTTTCCCGCGCCACCATCCCCTGGGATCGCGAGCGCTTTGCCGTATCACATGACAATATTGGCGACCAGTTCCTGCGCCATATTGGTATCTACGGCTACCGCGCCGGTTTTATCCGCCGCTACGTGCGTTGGCAAGCCAGCCCGCTGGAGCAGATCGAGCTGCTGGAACAGTTACGCGTACTGTGGTATGGCGAAAAAATTCACGTTGATGTGGCACAAGCGGTTCCCAGCGCAGGGGTGGATACGGCAGAAGATCTGTCACGCGTTCGCACAGCCATGCAGTAAACCGGTTGCGCACCCGCGTCAGTGGCCGACGACGATCTCAAATTACAAGCAACCACCCACGTTTTATGCTTGCCGCCCGCTCACTGCTGCCGTGGCTCGGCTGAAGGGCTTTCGGGCTGTTTCAGCCGCTGCCATAGTCGCCCAATATTCTCGTAAACTACGCGCTCGCTGTGACCCAGCCAGAATGAAGAGGGGAGCACTCGCTCCCAGAAGTTGAGTGGGGAAGAGATAGCTAACTGATTGGCAGGAGCTGGCCAGGGCTGTAACCCTTCGTACTGGAAAAAGCGTATTGCCCGTGGCAGATGATTCGCCGAGGTCACCAGCGCAAAGGGTTGGTTATGGACGATTTTTGCCACTTCATGCGCTTCCTGCTCGGTATCGCGCGGTTTGTCAAGGATGATAATGGCCGTGGCGGGAACGCCCAGAGATTGGGCCACGCTGGCTGTGAGCGCGGCAGAACTCATCGGATTATGCTGCGCTTTACTTCCGGTAAAAATCAGTTTTGCCTGTGGGTTTGCCCGCCAGATGCGGATACCTTCGGCCAGACGCGGCAGGCTGTTGTTCAACATATTGGAGCTGGGCGCCCATTGCGGGTTCCAGGTATAGCCGCCGCCGAGCACCACGATGTAATCCAGCGGATGCTGATGGTGCCAGGTCGGGTATTGATTTTCCAGCGGTACCAGCAGCCGGTCGGCAACCGGTTGCAGGCTTAGCAGTAGCAAAGTCAACCAGGCAACGGAAATCAGCGTTTTAGCACTTTTCTGCCAGTGGCTAAACCAGAGTAGAAAAAGGCCAAGCGCCATAATCAACAGCAGCATCGGTAGCGGAAGCAGCAGGCCACCAATGATTTTTTTCACGGTAAACAGCATGCAAATGGCCTCTTTTTGTCCGAAAAAACACCACCCAGCCGTTAAGCATCGACTGAAAGGTTCCTTATTTGCCAGTGTATGCCAAAATACCCCGTTGAATCACGCCTGAACGCCGGAGCTGTTAGCATGCAGGATCGCAACTTTGATGATATCGCAGAAAAATTCTCGCAGAATATTTACGGCACCACCAAAGGTCGCATCCGTCAGGCGATCCTCTGGCAGGATTTGGACGAGCTGCTAAACACCTTCCCAGCCGGGCAATTGTCGGTTTTGGATGCCGGCGGCGGAGAGGGGCAGACCGGGTGCGGTATTGCCGCCCGTGGCCATCAGGTGCTGTTATGTGATGTTTCACAGGAAATGTTGACGCGCGCTCAGCGTCTGGCGCAACAGCAAGGCGTGAGTGCTAATATGCAGTTCCGGCAGATGAGCGCTCAGCAGGTTGCCCGCGATTTGGATAAACCGGTGGATCTGGTATTGTTTCATGCGGTGCTGGAATGGATAGCGGAACCGCAGCAGGCTTTGGCCGCGTTGTATCAGGCGCTGAAGCCCGGCGGCGTATTGTCGCTGATGTTTTACAACCTCAATGGCCTGCTGATGCAAACCATGGTGTTGGGCAACTTTGGCTATTTGCAGGCCGGATTGAATAAACGTAAAAAGAAAACCCTGTCTCCCGACTATCCACGCGATCCGCAGCAGGTTTACGCCTGGCTGGTAGCGTGCGGGTTCGTGATTGAAAATAAAACCGGCATTCGGGTTTTCCACGATTATCTGCGTGACAAAAGCAAACAGAGTGACCGGTTTGATGAGGTACTGGCCCTGGAGAAACAGTATTGCCGCCAGGAGCCATTTTTAAGTTTAGGGCGTTACATCCACGTTACCGCGCGGAAACCCATAAGGCAGACGAACTATGAGTGATTTTTCCCAGACGGTCCCCGAGCTGGTGGCCTGGGCGAGAAAAAATGATTTTTCCGTCTCGTTGCCAACCGAGCGTCTGGCTTTTTTGCTGGCGATCGCCACCCTGAACGGGGAGCGCATGGATGGGGAAATGAGTGAAGGCGAACTGATTGATGCTTTTCGCCACGTCAGCGAAGGCTTTGAGCAAACCAGCGAAACGGTATTGGTCCGTGCCAACAATGCCATCAATGACATGGTGCGCCAGCGCCTGATCAACCGCTTTACCAGCGAGCATTCCGAAGGCCATGCCATTTACCGACTCACCCCGCTTGGCATCGGCATCACCGACTACTACATACGCCAGCGTGAGTTTTCCACCCTGCGTCTGTCGATGCAGCTGTCAATCGTTGCCAGCGAGCTTAAACGTGCAGCAGATGCCGCCGAGGAAGACGGCGACGAGTTCCACTGGCATCGCAACGTGTTCGCTCCGCTCAAATACTCGGTGGCGGAAATCTTCGACAGCATCGATATTACCCAGCGCATAATGGATGAGCAGCAGCAGGCGGTAAAAGACGATATCGCACAGTTGCTGAATAAAGACTGGCGCGCCGCTATTTCCAGCTGCGAACTCCTGCTGAACGAAACCTCCGGCACGCTGCGTGAGCTACAGGATACGCTGGAAGCTGCAGGTGACAAACTGCAGGCCAACCTGCTGCGCATCCAGGATGCGACCATGAGCAGCCCGGATCTTGGCTTTGTCGACAAGCTGGTTTTTGACCTGCAAAACAAGCTTGACCGCATCATCAGCTGGGGCCAGCAGGCGATTGACCTGTGGATAGGTTACGACCGTCACGTACATAAATTTATCCGTACCGCCATCGATATGGATAAGAACCGCGTGTTCGCCCAGCGTCTGCGCCTGTCGGTGCAAAACTACTTCGACATGCCGTGGGCGCTGACCCACGCCAACGCCGATCGCCTGTACGATATGCGTGATGAGGATCTGGTACTGCGCAATGAAGAGGTCACCGGCGAACTGCCCTCCGAGCTTGAATATGAAGAGTTTAATGAAATTCGCGAACGGCTGGCGGCGATGATCGAAGAAGCGCTGGCTGTTTATAAAGCGCAGCAAAAACCGCTGGATCTCGGTGCGGTGATGCGTGATTACCTGACACAATATCCGCGCGTTCGTCATTTTGACGTGGCGCGCATTGTCGTCGATCAGGCCGTACGCTTAGGTGTGGCCGAAGCAGATTTCTCCGGCCTGACTGCTCAATGGCAGGCTATTAATGATTACGGAGCCAAGGTGCAGGCACATGTCATCGACAAATATTGAACAAGTGATGCCGGTCAAACTGGCACAGGCGCTGGCCAGCCCGATTTTCCCGGCTCTGGATAGCCAGCTGCGTGCGGGGCGTCATATCGGTATTGAAGAGCTGGATAATCACGCTTTTCTGATGGATTACCAGGAGTTCCTGGAGGAATTCTATGCGCGTTACAACGTGGAGCTTGTCCGTGCGCCGGAAGGTTTTTTCTACCTGCGCCCGCGCTCGACCACGCTTATCCCGCGTTCGGTGCTTTCCGAGCTGGACATGATGGTGGGCAAAATTCTTTGCTATCTCTATCTCAGTCCTGAACGTCTGGCCAATGAAGGGATCTTCAGCCAGCAGGAGCTGCACGATGAGCTGATGACGCTGGCGGATGAGGGTAAATTGTTGAAGCTGGTTAACCAGCGCTCCACCGGTTCTGACCTCGACCGCCAGAAGCTGCAGGAGAAGATGCGTGCGTCATTAAACCGCCTGCGTCGCCTCGGTATGGTGTGGTTTATGGGGAACGACAGCAGCAAATTCCGTATTACCGAGTCGGTGTTCCGCTTTGGTGCCGACGTGCGCAGCGGAGACGACGCGCGTGAAGCGCAGCTGCGGATGATCCGTGATGGTGAAGCGATGCAGCTTGATGGTGGCCTGACGCAGAGTAATGATGGCGATGAGGATGAAAATGAAGCGGAAAACAGCGCGCCGGACAGTGCGGAGGAAGAGTAAATGATTGAACGTGGTAAATTTCGCTCACTGACGCTGATTAACTGGAATGGTTTCTTCGCCCGTACTTTTGACCTCGACGAGCTGGTGACAACACTGTCAGGCGGCAACGGCGCAGGGAAGTCAACCACCATGGCGGCTTTTGTCACCGCGCTGATCCCCGATCTGACGTTGTTACATTTCCGTAACACCACCGAGGCGGGGGCCACTTCCGGCTCGCGCGACAAGGGCCTGCACGGTAAACTGCGTCCCGGCGTCTGTTACGCTGCGCTGGACGTGGTCAACTCACTGCATCAGCGCGTAATTGTTGGCGTGCGTTTGCAGCAGGTTGCCGGCCGTGACCGCAAAGTGGATATCAAACCGTTCAGCATTCACGGCCTGCCAACGGCAATCAATCCGACGGAAATGCTGACCGAAACGGTCAATGCACGCCAGGCGCGCGTGCTGCCGCTTAGTGAGTTAAAAGAGAAGTTTGAAGCGATGGAGAGCGTGCAGTTTAAGCAGTACAACTCCATTACGGATTACCACTCGGTGATGTTCGACCTTGGCATTGTGGCGCGCCGTCTGCGCACTGCGGCCGACCGCAGCAAATACTATCGCCTGATAGAAGCCTCGCTGTACGGCGGTATTTCCAGCGCGATCACCCGCTCGCTGCGTGACTATCTTCTGCCGGAAAACAGCGGCGTGCGTAAAGCGTTCCAGGATATGGAAGCGGCGCTGCGTGAAAACCGCATGACGCTGGAAGCGATCCGCGTCACCCAGTCCGACCGCGATCTGTTTAAACATCTGATCTCAGAAGCCACTAACTATGTGTCGGCTGACTATATGCGTCACGCCAATGAGCGGCGCATCCACCTCGACGGTGCGCTGTTGCTGCGTAACGAGCTGTTTACCAGCCGCAAGCAGCGCGCCAGCGAGCAGTATCGTCATATCGAAATGGCGCGTGAACTCGCCGAACACACTGCGGCCGAAAGCGATTTGGAAACCGATTACCAGGGTGCCAGCGATCATCTGAACCTGGTGCAAACCGCGCTGCGCCAGCAGGAGAAGATTGACCGCTATGATACCGACCTCGAAGAGCTGACTTTCCGCCTTGAAGAACAGAATGAAGTGGTGGCACAAGCGCGTGAGGTGCAGGAAGAAAACGAAGCACGCAGTGAAGCCGCCGAGCTGGAAGTCGACGAGCTGAAAAGCCAGCTGGCCGACTATCAGCAGGCGCTGGACGTGCAGCAAACCCGCGCTATCCAATATCAGCAGGCGTTACAGGCGTTACAGCGCGCTCAGGACATCTGTCAGCTGCGCGATCTTAGCGTTGACAATGCCGAAGAGTGGCAGGAAACCTTCCAGGCAAAAGAGCAGGAAGCGACCGATAAACTCCTGATGCTGGAACAGAAAATGAGCGTGGCGCAGGCCGCGCACAGCCAGTTTGAGCAGGCATATCAGCTGGTGACCCGTATTGCCGGCCCGGTCAGCCGCAGTGACGCATGGCAGGTGGGGCGTGATTTGCTGCGCGATGCCAGCAATCAGCGTTACCATGCCGAACAACTACAGCCGCTGCGCAGCCGGGTCAGCGAGCTGGGGCAGCGTCTGCGTGAACAACAGGATGCTGAACGTCTGCTAAACGACTTCTGCAAGCGCTACGGCCAACAGGTGGACGCCGCCGAGCTGGAAAATTTGCAGGCCGGGCTTGAAGCGCAGATTGAACTACTCAATGACAGCGTGGCGGATGCCGGTGAACGGCGCATGGCGTTGCGTCAGGAGCTGGAACAGCTGCGCGAACGTATTGCGCGGCTGACGAAGCAGGCACCGCAGTGGCTGGCAGCGCAAGAGATCCTCTCCCAGCTGGGTGAACAGGCCGGGCAGGCTTTGGAAAACAGCCAGCAGGTCACCGAGTTTATGCAGCAGCTGCTGGAGCTGGAGCGTGAAACGACGGTAGAACGTGACGAAATCGCCGCGCGTAAGCGCGAGAGCGAACAGCAGATCGAACGCCTTAGCCAGCCCGGAGGTTCAGAAGATGCGCGTCTGAATCACCTTGCGGAACGTTTTGGCGGCGTGCTGCTATCGGAAATCTATGACGATGTCACCATTGATGACGCGCCATACTTTTCGGCGCTGTATGGCCCGGCGCGCCATGCCATCGTGGTGCCCGATCTGTCTTTGATCCGCGACCAGCTTGCTGGCCTGGATGACTGCCCGGAAGATCTCTACCTGATTGAAGGCGACCCACAATCGTTTGATGACAGCGTATTCCATGTTGAAGAGCTGGCAAAAGCGGTGGTCGTCAAGGCGGGTGACCGCCAGTGGCGCTATTCACGTTTTCCAAAAGTGCCGCTCTTTGGCCGTGCGGCGCGGGAAAATCAGCTGGAAGTGCTGCGTGCCGGGCGTGAAAAGCTGGCTGAACGTTTCGCCACCCTGTCATTTGACGTGCAGAAAATCCAGCGGCTGCACCAGTCATTCAGCCGCTTTATCGGTGGCCATATCGGCGTGGCGTTTGAACCCGACCCGGAAGCGGCAATACGTCTGCTCAACGGTCGCCGTCATGAAGTTGAGCGAGAGCTGAGCAACCACGAAAGCGAAAATCAGCAGCAGCGTCAGCAGTTTGAACAGGCGAAAGAGGGCGTAGCGCAGCTTAACCGCCTGCTGCCCCGCATCAGCCTGTTGCTGGACGATACGCTACAGGATCGTCACGAAGAGATTCAGGAAAAACTGGCTGAAGCGCAGGAAGCCGCTCGCTTTGTACAGCAGCACGGAGAACAGCTCGCCAGGCTGGAACCCATCCTGTCCGTGCTGCAAAGCGACCCGGAACAGCATGAACAGTTAACGCTGGACTATCAGCAGGCGCAGCAGCAGCAGCGTGATGCGCGCCAGCAGGCATTCGCCCTGACGGAAGTGGTGCAGCGCCGGGCGCACTTTGGTTACACCGATTCGGCGGGCATGCTGAACGGCACCAGCGATCTGAACGAAAAACTGCGCCAGCGGCTGGAACAGGCCGAAAGCGAACGCGCCCGCGCCCGCGAACAGCTGCGCCAGCATCAATTGCAGCTGACGCAATATTCACAGGTACTGGCCTCGCTAAAAAGTTCATATGATGCCAAGCGCGATATGCTGAAAGAGCTACAGCAGGAGATGCAGGATATTGGCGTACAGGCGGATGCCAGCGCCGAACAGCGCTCGCGTTTGCGCCGTGATGAGCTTTACAGTGCATTGAGTAATAACCGTGCGCGCCGTAATCAGCTGGAAAAACAGCTGACGTTCTGCGAGGCCGAAATGGACGCGCTGCAGAAAAAACTGCGCCGCCTTGAACGCGAATACCAGCAGGGGCGTGAACAGGTTGTCAGCGCTAAGGCCGGTTGGGTGGCGGTGCTGCGCATGGTGAAGGATAACGGCGTTGAGCGCCGCCTGCACCGTCGTGAGCTGGCCTATCTGGGCGGTGACGAGCTGCGCTCAATGTCCGATAAGGCATTGGGAGCGTTGCGTCTGGCGGTGGCGGATAATGAACATCTGCGAGATGTGCTGCGCCTGTCGGAAGATCCAAAACGACCAGAGCGTAAAATTCAGTTCTATATTGCCGTTTACCAGCATCTGCGCGAACGCATCCGTCAGGATATCATCCGTACCGATGACCCGGTTGAAGCGATTGAACAAATGGAAATTGAGCTGAATCGTCTGACCGAAGAGCTGACCGCCCGTGAGCAGACCCTGGCTATCAGCTCGCGCAGCGTGTCGAATATTATTCGTAAAACGATACAGCGTGAGCAGAACCGCATCCGCCAGCTGAACCAGGGCCTGCAGGCCGTCAGTTTTGGTCAGGTGAAGAGCGTACGTCTGAACGTTAACGTGCGGGAAGCGCATTCCACGCTGCTGGACGTGCTGTCAGAACAGCACGAACAGCATCAGGATCTGTTCAAGAGCAACCGTCTGACCTTCTCCGAGGCGCTGGCGAAGCTTTATCAACGCCTGAACCCACAGATTGATATGGGGCAACGTACGCCGCAGACCATCGGCGAAGAGCTGCTCGACTACCGTAACTATCTGGAGATGGAAGTGGAAGTCAGCCGTGGTTCTGACGGCTGGCTGCGTGCGGAAAGCGGCGCGCTGTCCACCGGGGAAGCCATCGGTACCGGGATGTCAATCCTGGTGATGGTGGTGCAAAGCTGGGAAGAGGAGTCGCGCCGGCTGCGCGGCAAGGATATCTCGCCGTGTCGTTTGCTGTTCCTTGATGAAGCGGCGCGTCTGGATGCGAAATCCATCGCCACGCTGTTCGAACTCTGCGACCGTCTGGAAATGCAGCTGATTATTGCCGCGCCGGAAAATATCAGTCCCGAAAAAGGCACCACCTATAAACTGGTGCGTAAAGTGTTCAACAATACTGAACATGTGCATGTGGTCGGCCTGCGTGGTTTTGCCGCTGAGCCTGCCGCTGTTACCGACCGTGAAGAAGTCAGCATATAGTGTTGGAAAAGCGTAAAAAATAGTGCTTCCAGAGTGGTAAATTAGCCAGGGTGGCATTAATCTGAATAACGGCATTTGTCACGTAACAGGCAAATGCCGTTTTCTGTTCGTATACTTATAACAACGACTCATCGTTAGTGTTTTCCAAATTAGCTGACTTAACAGGGAGCAAGGGATGTTGCTGCAGAAATCATCGTTCATTCAAGCGCTTGCGGTCGGGTGCTGCCTGTTCTCCGGGCTGGCAGTATTACCCGGCGCGGTAGCAGGTACACCACCGGTTTCCTCTGCTGTGGTGCCGGCCGTCAGCGTTACGCAGAGCCAGCAGCAAATCATTGCCGCTTTCCCTCAGGGTATAACGCCGTTTTATTTGAAAAATCTTGTGCCGCTGTATGCCAGCAATGGTATGCAGCTGATGTGGCAGGATCCGCAAGCGGTCAGGCAGTTTGAGCAACAGCTGGCTGAAGTCGCCCTCTCTGGCGTACAGCCGCAGTTTTCCCAATGGGTAAAGCAACTGACGGATCCGGCAATTAAAGGGTTGGCGCGGGATGTGGCGCTATCTGATGCGATGTTAGGTTATCTGCAGTTTACCTCCAGCGCGCCGAGTAAGGGCGAAGCCTGGCTCTACAGCACGGTGCCTTACCGGCTGGAAGCCCCGTCGATGACGGTAATAAATCAGTGGCAGCAAGCCCTTGCCAGCGGCAACCTCAACGGCTTTGTGCGCTCTCTGGCGCCCCAGCATCCGCAATATGCTCGTATGCATCAGGCGCTGAAATCCCTGCTGGCGGATACCCGGCCGTGGCCGCGTATAGTCGATAAGCAGACGCTGCGACCGGGTCAGATCAGCAATGACGTATCGGCCTTGCGTGATATCCTGCAACGTAACGGCATGATGTCATCGGCAAATGAACCCGTTAAACCCGCTGCGGAAGTGGTGGGGGCTGTCGATGCGCCATTGGTTCACGATGATGATAATGCGCAGCCGGACGCGAACTTGCTGACACGGGCTGATAATAATCGCGTAGTCAGTCCGTCGGCGAACCTGTCAGGTGATGTTACTGACTCCGCCGCTGCACCCAATGTGTTTAACGGGCAGGCGGCGTTGGGCAGCCAGGCGAATACCTATTCGCCGCAGCTGGTGGAGGCGCTAAAGCGCTTCCAGCGTTGGCAAGGTTTGGAGGCCGATGGCGCGATAGGGATGCGCACCCGCGAATGGCTGAACGTCTCGCCGCAGCAGCGGGCCACGCTGCTGGCGTTGAATATTCAGCGTCTGCGCCTGCTGCCCGATGATATGCAAAACGGAATTATGGTTAACATCCCAAATTATTCGCTGGCTTACTACGTCAATGGCCGCGAAATCCTGTCTTCACGGGTAATCGTGGGCCGTCCGGATCGTAAAACGCCATTGATGCGCAGCGCGTTGAATAATGTGGTGCTTAACCCACCGTGGAACGTGCCTACCACGCTGGTACGTAAGGATATTGTGCCGAAGGTGAAACGGGACCCGATGTATCTGTATAAGCACGGTTACACCCTGCTTGCAGGCTGGAGCAACGAAGCGGAAGTGGTTGATCCTTCAATGATTAACTGGAGTACGGTTTCTGCCGCTTCTTTCCCGTACCGCATCCGCCAGGCGCCTGGCGCCACCAACTCGCTGGGGCGCTACAAGTTCAATATGCCAAGCTCGGACGCTATTTACCTGCATGACACGCCAAATCATGGCTTGTTCCAGAAGGATATTCGCGCTCTGAGTTCCGGCTGCGTAAGGGTAAATCGTGCTTCCGATCTGGCTAATTTACTGCTGCGCGATGTCGGCTGGAACGATGCGCGTATTTCCGGCACGCTGAAAGAGGGAAATACCCGCTTTGTGCCGATCCGTCAACGCATCCCGGTCAACCTCTATTATCTGACCG
This sequence comes from Erwinia pyrifoliae DSM 12163, assembly GCF_000026985.1. NCBI lineage: Bacteria > Pseudomonadati > Pseudomonadota > Gammaproteobacteria > Enterobacterales > Erwiniaceae > Erwinia > Erwinia pyrifoliae. The sequence goes on along the minus strand of NC_017390.1, from coordinate 2,505,968 downwards.
CCTGGGTGGCGGAAGATGGGCAACCCCAGTATCGTACAGATATTTACAATTATGACAACACCGCGCGTTCGGGCGCACAGGTGCTGGCGCGGGCTGGGCAATTATTGCTCTAATGTCTGATTAATCAGTAGTTCTCTGGCTGTTAAGCGCAAGGGCGCATTGGTGCAACACCCGGATCAATGCGCCATTTTCGTTTATAGCCGGGTTGACGGATGTTTTCGCGCCCGGTAAGGTTCCAGCCAGCGCAGTAAATGCACAATTCCGACTATTTTAGCCAGGTAATACAGCTTTATGGATAAGATCGACTCTCATCGCCGTAAGTGGTTGACTCTGGGCGGAGCCGCCCTGGGTGTCGCACTACTTCCGAGCCAGGCCTTTGCCTCGCTTTCTACCGCTCGTCCCCGGGTACTCACTCTTAATAATTTGCACACCGGTGAAAGTCTTAAAACCGAGTTTTTTAACGGTAAAACCTACGATAAGTCTGAACTGACGCGTCTTAACCACTTTTTCCGTGATTATCGCGCCAATAAAAGTAAAAGCATCGATCCCCACCTTTTCGATCAGTTGTTCCGTCTGCAAACCCTGCTTAATACCCGTAAGCCGGTTCAGTTGATTTCCGGCTATCGTTCGCTGGCGACCAACAACATGCTGCGTGAACGCAGCGACGGCGTGGCCCGGCACAGCTATCATACGAAGGGCCAGGCGATGGATTTCCATATTGAAGGGATCTCATTAAGCAATATTCGCAAAGCGGCACTTTCGCTGCGGGCGGGCGGTGTCGGCTATTACCCGCGCAGTAACTTTGTGCACATCGATACCGGGCCGGTTCGGCGCTGGTAACGTGAAACCCTGCTGCCCTGTGGCGGCCGGCAATGGAGTATTATGAACTATCACATTATCCCGGTTACCGCGTTCGCGCAGAACTGTTCGGTGATCTGGTGCCCTGAAACCGGTGAAGCCGCACTGGTTGATCCCGGCGGCGATGCGCATAAGATTCGACATGAGATCGCCGGCCTGGGCATAACGGTGAAGCAAATCCTGTTGACTCATGGCCACCTCGACCATGTTGGCGCAGCGGCCGAACTGGCCGAACATTACGGCGTACCGGTTGTCGGGCCGCATAGGGCGGACAAATTCTGGCTGGACGGTTTGCCGCAGCAAAGCCAGATGTTCGGCTTCGACGAATGCGCGCCGCTGGCTCCGGATCGCTGGCTGCAGGAGGGGGAAGTCGTACACGTTGGCAACACCGTGCTGGAAGTGCTGTTGTGCCCCGGACATACGCCGGGCCATATTGTGTTCTTCGACCGGGAAGGCCGTTTGCTGGTTTCCGGCGATGTGATATTCAGCGGTGGCGTAGGGCGTTCTGACTTCCCACAGGGCAGCCACCAGCAGCTGATTGCCTCCATCCTGAACAAATTACTGCCGCTGGGTGATGACGTGACCTTTATTGCAGGTCATGGGCCAATGTCGACGCTGGGACGTGAGCGTATCAGCAATCCGTTCCTGCAATAATCGCCGTCAGAAGGTAAAAAAGCCTGCTTATGCAGGCTTTTTCCGTTTACAGCGCTGGTGAATCATGGGCGTGCCGCCATTGCGGCCTACGCACCAAATTACAGTACGGCGGCGATAGCCTCACACAGAGGGGCCATATTATCCGCAGTCATGCCCGCTACGTTAACGCGCCCGGAGTTCACTGCATACACGCCAAACTCTTCACGCAGCCTGAGCACCTGATCTTTCGTCAGGCCGCTGAAGGAAAACATGCCGTTTTGCGCGATAATAAAGCCGAAGTCACCTTTCGCCCCTTTTTCTTCCAGCGTCTTCACAAACAGCTGGCGCATAAGCTGAATACGTTCACGCATGTTGGTCAGCTCCTGCTCCCATTGCGCACGCAGATCGCTGTTGCCAAGGATGGTGGCAACCACCGCCGCCCCGTGTGCCGGTGGATTAGAGTAGTTCGCCCGAATGGTCGCTTTCACCTGGCTGAAAGCGGTGTTAACCACTGCAGCATCGCCGGCAACCAGGGTAAAAGCACCCACACGCTCATTGTACAGGCCAAAATTCTTCGAGTAGGAGCTGCACACGATCAGTTCCTGATGGCTGGCTGCGAAAGCGCGCAGACCTTCGGCATCCTGCTCCAGACCACGGGCAAAGCCCTGGTAGGCAAAGTCAAACAGCGGCAGCCAGCCCTTAGCCAGCGACAGTCTGGCCAGCTGCGCCCACTGTTCGGCAGTCGGATCAATACCGGTCGGATTGTGGCAGCAGCCGTGGAACAGGACGATATCACCGGCCCCGGCAGCATTCAGGCTTTGCAGCATGCCGTCGAAGTCCAGACTGTGGCTGGCAGCATCGTAATAATCGTATTCGCAAACGTCCAGACCGGCGGCAGTAAACACGTTCTGATGATTTGGCCAGCTGGGATTGCTGACCCACACACGTTTCGCGCTAGTCTGCGTGGCGATAAAATCTGCCGCAATCCGCAGTGCGCCAGTGCCTCCGGGAGTCTGCGCAGTGCGTGCACGTTGGCTGGCAATAACAGGGCTGGCGGCGCCGAACAGCAGTTCCTGAGTACAGCGGGCGAAGTCGGCAATACCGTCAATGCTCAGATAATTCTTGGTGGTTTCGTTTTCCAGCAGATACTGCTCAGCTTTTTTAACGCTGGACAGTACCGGCGTTTTGCCGGTTTCATCTTTATACACGCCAATACCGAGGTTGATCTTGTCCGGGCGTTCATCCGAGCGGAACAGATCGGCTAAGCCTAGAATAGGGTCGGCGGGTGCTGCTGCAATACGTTCAAACATAATGGGAGTCCGTTAGATTAATCTAAAGCGAAGTGTTGGCTCAGGTTACCGTCATACATAGGGATTGCCAACCGTTTGCGGCAAAAAACGTCAGGAATGAAGACAGGGAATGAAAATATTGCCCAGTCGCAACAACCGAAGCTCTGAACTCAAGGCCAAAAAAAACGGAGCCGAAGCCCCGTCCGTTAAGCATTATTCCGTAGTTAAACGGCGGAATAATGGTATTTAGAACTGGTAGACCAGGCCAACGCCAACGATGTTATCAGTAGAAATACCGGCAGCACGGGTGAAGTCGTTTTCATCCAGCAGGTTGATTTTGTAATCAACGTAGGTGGACATATTTTTGTTGAAGTAGTAGTAGGTGGCCACGTCGATGTACTTGTACAGATCCTGTTTGCCTACGTTTTCAATCTTCTTACCGACAGACTGCACGTAAGCCAGGGATGGACGCAGGCCAAAATCGAACTGGTATTGCGCAACCGCTTCGAATTTCTGCTCTTTGTTAACCATGCCGTTTACACCTACGCCGCCAACGTTACCTTTGATATAGGTGTTGTTACGGGTTTCACCGTACATCGCCGCAAGGTATACGTTGTTTGCATCATACTTAACGGCGGTCGACCAGGTTTCAGCGGTTTTGCTGCCGTTCGCGAAGTAGGCATTCTGCTGACCGTTGGTGCGATCCGATCTGGTGTAAGCAGCAGATACCGCTACGCCCTCCGGCATTGTATAAGTAACTGAGCTACCCCAACCGTTACCGTTGGCCTTTTCAATTTGACGACCGTCCGAGCTTTCTTCATTTTTACCCTGATACTGCAGCGCGAAGTCAAGACCATCAACCAGGCCGAAGAAGTTGCTGTTGCGGTAGGTGGCCAGACCGTTAGAACGACCCACCATGCCGTTATCAGAATAACCAGAATCACCGCCGAATACCGGCAGGATATCGGTCCATGCCAGTGGGTCATAGCCAACGCCGTAGTTACGGCCATAGTCGAACGCGCCATAATCAGCAAACTTCAGGCCGGCAAAGCCAACGCGGGTTTTAGAACCTGATGTACCTTCTGCTTCGGCCACGTTTGCCTGCACGTTATATTCCCACTGGCCGTAGCCGGTCAGCTGGTCGCTGATCTGAGTTTCACCTTTGAAACCGAAACGAATATAAGACTCATCGCCGTCTGCACGGGAGTCGTCTGAAAATTGGTGACGCGCATCAACTTTACCGTACAGGTCCAGTTTGTTGCCATCTTTGTTATAGATTTCTGCAGCGTTAGCGGCACCCGCTGCCAACAGAGCTGGGATCAATACTGCAAGAATGTTGCGCTTCATCATTATTTATTACCCTCGTTGGAGTTATTTGAACACCTGCCACTGCCAACAACAATTCTTTACAGAACCATGAAGAGAGTTTGGTGTCTTCCTGTGTCTGCAGGCATCTTTCCATTGGTAGCCCGGTTAATCTAGCCCGAAAATGCTACTAATCTCTTATTCTGGTAACAAGAAGAAAAATTGTATTTCAAATTGTAATAAATAAGGAAGTTTGTGAGTCAACTCTAAATTTACAAAAATAAAAAAAAGGCCGACGCAGTCGACCTCAGTATTTATATGAATTTCTTATATTTAATGCAGAGATCAGAAGGTCGCGTTACGTGGAGTACGTGGGAAAGCGATAACATCTCTTACATTTTGTACGCCGGTGACATAAGCGATTAATCGTTCGAAACCCAGCCCGAAACCGGAATGCGGTACGGTGCCATAACGGCGCAGATCGCGGTACCACCAGTAATCTTCTTTATTCAGCCCCATCTCGGCCAGACGAGCATCTAACACCTCAAGACGCTCTTCACGCTGGGAGCCACCGATAATTTCGCCAATGCCCGGAGCCAGCACGTCCATAGCAGCGACAGTTTTACCGTCGTCATTCAGGCGCATATAAAATGCTTTGATATCTTTCGGGTAGTTTTTGACCACTACCGGTGCCTTAAAGTGTTTTTCCGCCAGGTAGCGCTCGTGCTCCGAAGAGAGATCGATACCCCAGGAAACCGGGTTCTCAAACTTCTGGCCGGATGCCAGCAGGATTTCGACGGCTTCAGTGTAATTCACCTGGGCGAAATCGGTCGTTACAAAACGTTCCAGGCGTGAAACGGCATCCTTGTCTACGCGTTCCGCGAAGAAGGCCATGTCATCGGCGCGTTCGGTAAGCACCGCTTTGAAAGCGTACTTCAGCATCGCTTCCGCCAGGGCGGCATTGTCTTCCAGGTCGGCAAAGGCCATTTCCGGCTCCAGCATCCAGAACTCTGCCAGATGGCGGCTGGTATGCGAGTTTTCTGCGCGGAAGGTCGGGCCGAAGGTATAGATTTTCGAGATAGCACTGGCGTAGGTTTCGCCATTCAGCTGGCCGGATACGGTCAGAAACGCTTCCTTGCCAAAGAAGTCTTCATCGTAATTGACTTTGCCTTCCGGCGTACGCGGCAGGTTTTCCATATCCAGCGTTGATACACGGAACATTTCGCCGGCGCCTTCGGTATCAGAAGCGGTAATCAACGGGGTGGAAACCCAGAAGAAACCCTGTTCGTCGAAGAAACGATGCAGCGCCTGTGCCAGAGTATGGCGAACGCGCGCCACCGCGCCAATCAGGTTTGTACGCGGGCGCAGGTGCGCCACTTCACGCAGATATTCGATGCTGTGGCGCTTTGCCGCCATCGGATAGGTATCCGGGTCGTCGACCCAGCCGACCACTTCGACCTCGGTCGCCTGAATTTCAAAGCTCTGACCCTGACCCGGTGATGCAACGACTTTTCCCGTAATCACTACCGAGCAGCCGGTCGTCAGACGTAATACTTCATCCTGATAATTATTCAGAGAATTATTGACGACAGCCTGAACCGGATTAAAGCAGGAACCGTCATAAACGGCGATAAAGGATATACCGGCTTTCGAATCTCTTCGGGTACGCACCCAGCCACGTACGGTGACTTCACTGTCTACCGTAACCCGGCCGTGCAGTACATCCGCTACAGGCACAACGCTCATATTCGTTTCTCACTGTTAGTCTTTATCGGAATGGAATACCCCAATGCAGGGTACCGCTATGTTACTTGTCAGCGGAGGAGAAACAAGAGAAATTCGGGCACAAAGAGAGATTTATTCGGCAAGGTAAAAGCCGGGGGCAGATGCAATCTGCCCCCGCGAAGCAGGTCTAGCTGGCTTTCTTCACCAGCGGCAAATCAAAGGCTTTACGCAGGGCGCGCACGAAGGCTTTATCGTGGCAAATGGTTTTACCGGGGCTGTCTGAGAGTTTGGCGACTGGCTTACCATTGCACTCCACCAGTTTTATAACGATATTCAGCGGCTTGACCTGTGGGATATCACAGCTGAGTCGGGTACCAATGCCGAAGATGACATTGATGCGCTGCGCAAAATGACGATATAACGCCACGGCTTTATCCAAATCGAGATTGTCAGAGAACACCAGCGTTTTACTCAGTGGGTCGATGCCCAGCTGCTGATAGTGGGCTATAGCTTTTTCACCCCATTCAACCGGGTCGCCAGAATCATTGCGCAATCCCTGATAAGCATTGGCGAACTCACTGCCGAAATCGCGCAGGAAGGCATCCATGGTAATACAGTCGGTCAGGGCAATACCCAGCCGGTCGGGGTACTCGTCCAGCCAGGCCTGGAGTGCAGCGCGCTGGCAGTTCGCCAACGTCGGGCTGATTTGCTGATGGGCCTGGAACCACTCGTGCGCCTGGGTGCCCACCGGAGTAATATTCAATCGGCGGGCGATATCATAGTTGCTGGAACCAACCAGCCATGGAAAATCTTGCCGGAGGGTGCTGACAATCGCCAGCTGCACGTCGTGAGAGAAACGGCGACGGGTACCGAAATCCATCAAACGGAAACATGACATATCCAGTTCAGCGGTCAGTTGCGTAAACTGCGCCAGCTTATTTTTCAGCTGGCTGACGGCCATTTCAGCAGTGACCAGCGGTGAGCGATGACGGTGAACCACTTCACTGATCAATGCCAGCAACGGAACTTCCCACATAATCACTTCGTGCCAGGGGCCGCTGATGCGGATATCCAGCTTACCCTGCAGGTTGCGTACTGCAACCTGCGCGGGGTTATAGCGGAAGGTGCGAAGCCAGTTGAGGTAATCCTGTTTGAAAAACGGCAGGCTGGAGAGATAAGTCAACTCGTCTTCAGTCAGCGCCAGCGAGGCCATTGCCGCTATCTGCCGGACGATTTCATCCGCGTAGATGCCAAGCATATCGTCGCCCCGGCAGCGGAATTCAGCCGTTACCGTCACATCGTAATAACGATGGAAGACCGCCTGTTGCATATGAAGTTTATAGGCATCGGTGTCGAGAAGCGTGGTTAAGATCGGGGCAGCGTGTCGTGTCATGGTGCGTTTCAGCATCCTCTGGCGAAGAGCGTTATCCCTGGTTCAAAGAATATAAAGTCGCAGGAGTATAACCTGAATACGCATTTATTGAACCTGATTGCAGCACAATTAGAACAGTCTGTTTACGTATACGCTCAATGTTAATAGGGGAAACTGCCTTTTTTATTGACAACCACAGCGATTGGGCGCGATTCGACGTGGCAACATAGCGATAACAGGAATAGACTTTAACAAGTTAACTTATTACTGATGTGAGAAGGACTTATGACTCAATTGCCGCAAGCCAAAAATCGCCATGACTACCGCGCGCCTGACTATACCATTACCGATATCGACCTGACCTTTAATCTGGATGCCGGCACCACGCAGGTAACGGCCATCAGCCACATCAAACGGCTGGGTGCAAGTGGTGCCGATCTGCGTCTTGACGGTGAAGACCTGACGCTGGTATCGCTGCATGTTGACGGCAGCGCCTGGCCGCATTACCACCTGGAAGAGGGCGCGCTGGTACTACAACAGCTGCCGGAAAATTTCACCCTGAAGATTGTTAATGACATCCATCCGGATAAGAACACCGCGCTGGAAGGGCTGTATAAGTCCGGCGAGGCGCTTTGTACCCAGTGCGAAGCGGAAGGCTTCCGTCATATCACCTGGTACCTTGACCGCCCGGACGTGCTGGCGTGCTTTACCACCACCGTTATCGCCGCTCAGGCTCCTTATCCTTATCTGCTCTCTAACGGTAACCGCGTCGACGCCGGGCAGCTTGAAGACGGACGTCACTGGGTGAAATGGCACGATCCTTTCCCGAAACCCTGCTACCTGTTTGCCCTGGTGGCGGGTGACTTCGACGTGCTGCGCGACAGCTTTACCACCCGCTCCGGTCGCGACGTGGCGCTGGAAATTTTTGTTGACCGGGGCAATCTCGATCGCGCCGACTGGGCAATGACCTCGCTGAAGAACAGCATGAAGTGGGATGAGGAACGCTTCGGGCTGGAATACGACCTCGATATCTTTATGATTGTCGCCGTCGATTTTTTCAATATGGGTGCGATGGAAAACAAAGGGCTGAACATCTTCAACTCTAAATTTGTGCTGGCTAAAGCGGAAACCGCTACCGACAAAGACTACCTTGGGATTGAGGCGGTGATCGGCCATGAATATTTCCATAACTGGACCGGAAACCGCGTCACCTGTCGTGACTGGTTCCAGCTCAGCCTGAAAGAAGGGTTGACGGTATTCCGCGATCAGGAGTTCAGCTCCGACCTCGGTTCTCGTGCGGTTAACCGGATAGATAACGTGCGCAAGATGCGCGGTTTACAATTTGCCGAAGATGCCAGCCCGATGGCTCACCCCATCCGCCCGGAGCAGGTGATCGAAATGAACAACTTCTACACCTTGACGGTGTATGAAAAGGGGTCTGAAGTGATCCGCATGATGCACACCTTGCTGGGTGAAGAGAATTTCCAGAAAGGAATGCAACGCTATTTTGAGCGCCACGATGGCAGTGCCGCCACCTGTGATGATTTTGTCCAGGCGATGGAAGATGCATCCAGGGTTGATCTGTCCCAGTTCCGTCGCTGGTACAGCCAGTCCGGTACCCCGGTGCTTTCAATCCGCGACGACTACAACCCGGATCTGGAGCAATACACCCTGCATGTCACCCAGATGACGCCGCCGACTGCTGACCAGCAACAGAAGCTGCCGCTGCATATTCCGCTGGATATCGAACTGTACGACGCAAAGGGGAAGGTAATCCCGTTACAGCATAACGGTCACCCGGTGCATCATGTGCTTAACGTCACCGAAGGCTTCCAGACCTTTGTCTTTGATAACGTTTACTTCCAGCCGGTTCCTTCGTTACTGCGCGAGTTCTCCGCGCCGGTCAAGCTGGATTACCACTGGAGCGATGCCCAGTTGACTTTCCTGATGCGCCACGCGCGCAACGATTTTGCGCGTTGGGATGCGGCGCAAAGCCTGATGGCCAATTACATTAAGCTGAATGTGTCCCGGCAGCAGCAGGGACAGCCGCTATCGCTACCGCTGCATGTGGCAGATGCTTTCCGCGCCGTCCTGTTAGAGGAGAACGGCGATCCGGCATTGACCGCCCTGATCCTGACCCTGCCGGCGGAAAATGAGATAGCCGAGCTGTTTGACACTATCGATCCGCAGGCGAATACGGTAGTACGCGAAGCGCTGGTGCGCACCCTTGCCAGCGAGCTGGCTGATGAGCTGCTGGCGGTTTATCACGCCAGCCTGACGGCAGAGTACCGCATTGAACAGGCGGATATCGGTAAGCGAGCGCTGAAAAATGTCTGCCTGAGCTATCTGGCCTTCGGCGATATGGCGTTGGCGGATAAGCTGGTCAAGGCACAGTACCATCATGCCAACAATATGACCGATACCGTTGCCGCGTTGTCAGCGGCTGTGGCGGCTCAGTTACCGTGCCGTGACCCACTGCTTGCGGAGTTCGACGACCGCTGGCACCAGGATGGTTTAGTGATGGATAAATGGTTTGCCCTGCAGGCTACCAGCCCGGCGAAGGGCGTCCTGAGCCAGGTGCGGGCGCTGCTGCATCACCGCTCCTTTAACCTGAGTAATCCTAACCGCGTTCGCTCACTGATCGGGGCCTTTACGCAGTTGAACCCTTCGGCGTTCCATGCCATTGACGGTAGCGGCTATCAGCTGCTGGTGGACATCCTCACCGATCTGAATAGCCGTAACCCGCAGGTGGCGGCAAGAATGATAGAGCCATTGATTCGACTGAAACGCTATGACAAAACGCGCCAGGGGCTGATGCGCCAGTCTCTGGAGCAGTTGAAAGGACTGGATAGGCTCTCGGGCGATCTGTTTGAGAAAATCACTAAGGCTCTGAGCGCCTGATGGGGTATTCCAGACAAAATGGGCGGCTCAGGTCGCCCATTTTTTCGCTGTTTAGCGGTTAACGTTGTGCACAACGTTTTTCATGCGTGGGCACTGTGCGCTTCATCACACGATCCAACACTTCTGCTTCCAGCTCGGCCAGCCTTAACGATCCTTTTCGGCGTGGACGTGGCAGATCGACGGACAGATCCAGGCCAATCTTTCCATTCTCAATCAGCAGCACCCGGTCGGCCAGCGCCACCGCCTCGCTGACGTCATGCGTGACCAGCAGCACGGTAAAGTGGTGCTGTTGCCACAGGTTTTCGATCAGATCCTGCATCTCAATACGGGTGAGTGCATCCAGCGCGCCCAGTGGTTCATCCAGCAGCAGCAGGCCGGGACGATGGATCAACGCCCGCGCCAGCGCAACACGCTGTTTCTGGCCGCCGGACAGCGCTGCAGGCCAGTCAGTGGCCCTGTCGGCAAGGCCGACCGCCTCAAGCGCCCTGAGGGCGTTATCCTTCCAGCTTTTGCCCTTCAATCCAAGGCCGACATTATCCATCACGCTTTTCCACGGCAGCAGGCGTGCGTCCTGAAACATCAGGCGAATATCGTCGCGCACTTCGCTGAGTGGGGCGCTGCCGGCCAGCAGATGCCCGCTGCTTGATTCTTCCAGACCGGCCAGCAGTCGCAGCAGGGTACTTTTACCGCAGCCGCTGCGGCCAACCACGGCGACAAACTGGCCGGAAGGGATGTGCAGGTCGAGCGCGTTCAGCACCGTGCGGCCGTGATACTGCTTGCTGACGCCCTTGATAACCAGTGGCGTACCGGGAGTAAGGCGTGTCGGAGAGGGGGGGAACTCGCTCATGCATTTTCCTCTTTCAATTGATACGCCGGGTGCCAGCGCAGCCACACGCGCTCCAGCAGCTGTGCGCTGACGTCGGCCAGTTTACCCAGCAGGGCATAAAGAATAATCGCCACCACCACCACATCGGTCTGTAAGAACTCGCGCGCGTTCATCGCCAGATAGCCGATGCCGGAGTTGGCCGAAATGGTTTCCGCCACGATAAGCGTTAGCCACATCAGGCCGAGTGCAAAACGCACGCCGACCATGATTGAGGGCAGCGCGCCCGGCAGCAGCACCTGAATAAACAGACTCCAGCCGGACAGACCGTAACTGCGCGCCATCTCAAGCAACCCTCGGTCAATATTACGGATGCCGTGCCAGGTATTGATATAGATCGGGAACAGCGTACCCAGCGCCACCAGGAAGATCTTGGCGGTCTCATCAATGCCAAACCACAGGATGACCAGAGGGATCAGCGCCAGATGGGGCACGTTGCGCAGCATCTGCACCGAGGTATCGAGCAGGCGTTCGCCGAGTCTGGATATGCCGGTGATTAACCCCAGCAGCAGGCCAATAGAGCCGCCGATGCTGAAACCGATGGCGGCACGCCAGCTGCTGATCGCCAGATGCTGCCATAGCTCACCGCTGGCAGACAGATTGCAAAAGGTAACGACAATCGCTTCAGGCGAGGGCAGAATGCGCGTCGAAAGCCAACCTGACCATGATGCCAGCTGCCACAACACCACCAGCAACAGCGGTAGCGCCCATGGCAGCAGGGGATCTCCCATACGTTTCAGTATCCTGCTCATCTGCTTACCTCTCACCCTGTGGCACCTTTTGCGGTGCGAAATCATGAGCAACATGCTCGCCGTGGGCCTGAACGGCAGCAGGCTTCGGGACTTCCGGTATGTTGAGTTCGAGGTGCGGGAACAGCAGCTCACCGACGCGATACGCCTCTTCCAGATGCGGATAGCCGGAAAGAATAAAGGTTTCAATGCCGAGATCGGCATATTCCTGCATGCGAGCCGCGACCGTTGGGCCATCGCCAACTAACGCGGTGCCCGCCCCGCCACGAACCAGGCCCACCCCGGCCCACAGGTTTGGGCTGATTTCCAGGCGATCGCGCTTGCCGCCGTGCAGGGCTGCCATACGCTGCTGGCCTACGGAATCGGTACGTGCCAGTGCTGCCTGAGCTTTAGCAATCGTCTGATCATCCAGATGTGAAATCAGGCGGTCGGCGGCCTGCCAGGCTTCGTCATTGGTTTCGCGCACGATGACATGCAGGCGAATACCGAAGCGAACTTTGCGCCCCCGTGCTGCCGCTTTCGCCTGCACCCTGGCTATTTTCTCTTTCACCTGGGCTGGCGGTTCTCCCCACGTCAGATAGACATCAACCTGTTCCGCAGCCAGGTCCTGTGCCACCTCGGAGGAGCCGCCGAACCACAGCGGAGGTCGCGGTTGCTGAACCGGCTTAAACATCAGCCGTGCGCCGCGAACATGTACATGTTTTCCTTTATAATCAACCGTTTCCCCTTCAAGTACTCGTCGCCAGACGCGGGTAAACTCGGCGGATTCGGCATAGCGTTCACCATGATCGAGGAACACGCCGTCGCCGGCCAGCTCCTCGGCGTCACCGCCGGTCACCAGGTTAAACAACGCTCTGCCGTTGGACAATCGGTCCAGCGTTGCCGCCTGGCGCGCCGCCTGAGTCGGTGAAATCACGCCGGGGCGCAGCGCCACCAGAAAGCGCAGGCGCTGGGTGACCGGGATCAGCGAGGCGGCGACCAGCCAGGCATCTTCACAGGAGCGGCCGGTGGGAATTAACACGCCGCCAAATCCCAGACGGTCTGCGGCCTGAGCTATCTGTTGCAGATAGGCGTGATCCACCGGACGCGCCCCCTCATTGGTGCCCAGATATTTTCCATCGCCGTGAGTGGGTAGAAACCAGAATACGGAAAGACGCATTGTCCTGTTCCTCAATCAGTTGGATAAAGGGCCATGCCAGATACGGCTGGAAATATCAACCTTCACCGGCATTAAGTGGCTGGTGTAAAACAGGTCTGCGGTGTGCTGTTGCGCCCGTGCCGTTTTTTCATTCACCAGGCTTATCGTGCCGGGAGGGCGGTGATCGAGATAGCTGGCGATGACGGCTTCGGGTAGCCCCATCGCCGTGGCGAGCAGCTTCACGCTCTGTTCACGCTGGCTGCGCGTCAGTGCATCCGCCTGGCTGAAGGTATCAAGCACCTGCTGCAAGAACAGGCCGTTTTTCTGCGTAAACGGCCGGGTGGCAAGATAGAACGAACCGGTAAGATCCAGGGTGCTGCCATCTTTCAGCATGCGCGCACCACCCTGCTGAATAGCTGCGGAGTAATACGGGTCCCAGATTGCCCAGGCATCAACGTCACCCTGCTGGAAAGCGGCGCGGGCATCGGCAGGCGTCAGAAACGCCGGTTTGATATCGCTGAAGCTCAGTCCCGCTTCCCGCAGCGCCCTTAGTAACAGATTATGGGAGCTGGAACCCTTTTGGAACGCCACTTTATGCCCTTTCAGCTCGGCTACGGTTTTAATCGGGCTGTTTTCAGGTACCAGGATCACTTCAGCCAGTGGTTTAGGCGGTTCGGCTCCGACATACAGCAGGTCAGCCCCGGCGGCCTGAGCGAAAATGGGCGGGATATCACCGGTACTGCCCAGATCGATACTGTCGACGTTGAGCGCCTCCAGCATCTGCGGCCCGGCAGGGAACTCCACCCACTTGATTGGCGTATCAGGAAAACGTTTTTCCAGCAGATGATGGGACTTTGCCAGTACCATGCTGACTGAGCCTTTTTGATAGCCGATGCGGATCTGCCTGGGCGCATCCGGTGATGCTGCCGTGGCCAAACCTGTGGCCAGCAGGCCGGTGAGCAAAACGCGGGTCAATACCTGAGAGAACAATCGCATGATCAACTTCCCTGATTATACCGCGGTGGCCAACGGCAGACGACGGCGTGCAAGCGCATGCCACAAGCTATCTACCGCTTCAGCTAAACGTTCTGCCAGCAGAGGCGACAGTTCCGGATGGCGATCGTAATGGGCGATCTGGCTGTCGTCAGCGAACACACCATGCAAGACTTCCTGCGCTTTCAGCGCATTGAGCACCGGCTTTAGCGCGTAATCGACCGCCAGCATATGCGCAACGGTACCGCCGGTTGCCAGCGGCAGCACCACTTTGTGTTCCAGCGCGCGCTCAGGCAGCAGGTCGAGCAACGTCTTCAACGCGCCGGCAAACGACGCCTTATACACCGGTGTGGCAATAATTAAACCGTCCGCAGACTGCAAATCTTCCGTCAATGCCTGCAGGGCGGGGGAGTCAAAGCGGGCATACAACAGGTCTTCAGGATGAAAATTATGCAAATTCCACGGGATAACTTCGACGCCGCGCTTTTCAAGCGCCTGTTGGCAAAGTGTCAGCAATGCGGTGGAGCGTGAAGGAAAGCGGGGGCTGCCCGCCAGAGTCATAACGCGCATAACCGCTCCTTATAACCAAAAGTTATTGATTGAATGAAATAATAGGTTAACGTTCATATACTGACAGAGCGGCTTGCAGTGCTTAAATGATTTATTCGGCACATTTAAGCCGTATTTCACATATGGCACCTTATGGTGCTGCATGGTGTGGCGGCCTGGCGCAAAACAAACGTTTTTTAACGCCTTTTGCGCCTGGTCATTTCCCTTTAGCGCAGAAACCCGGATAATCCTTTCCCGATTTCCATCGGGACCTCGGGAGTGGCCATGTATTACCCTTTTGTTCGTAAGGCGCTTTTTCAGCTTGACGCTGAGCGTGCGCATGAATTGACCTTGCAGCAGCTGAAACGCCTGTCAGGCACCCCTCTGACCAGACTGATCCATCAGTCGCTTCCTTTTAAGCCGGTTACCTGCATGGGGCTAACCTTCAAAAATCCACTGGGACTGGCAGCAGGTCTGGACAAGAACGGTGAATGTATCGAAGCATTCGCTGCGATGGGCTTTGGGTTTATCGAGACAGGCACCGTCACCCCGCGCCCGCAGCCGGGTAATGACAAACCGCGCATGTTCCGCATTGTGGAAGCAGAAGGAATTATCAACCGCATGGGATTCAATAATCTCGGCGTGGATAACCTGGTTGAGAACGTCAAAAGAGCCCATTTCGATGGCATACTCGGCATTAATATTGGCAAGAACAAAGATACTCCGGTGGAGCAGGGTAAAGAGGATTATTTAGTGTGTATGGATAAGGTTTATCCGTATGCCGGCTATATCACGATCAATATTTCATCACCCAATACCCCTGGCTTACGAACCCTGCAATACGGCGAAGCGCTGGATGATTTGCTGGCAGCGCTTAAAACCCGTCAAGATCATTTACAAAAAATTCATCATAAATATGTGCCGATTGCGGTGAAGATTGCCCCCGATCTGTCCGAAGAAGAGTTGATACAGGTTGCTGACAGTCTGGTACGTCATCAAATTGATGGCGTGATAGCCACCAATACCACTCTCGAACGTGATTTGGTGAAAGGACTGAAGCATGCCGAAGAAGCAGGGGGGTTGAGCGGCCGACCGTTGCAGTCGCACAGCACCGAAATCATTCGTCGACTGTCGGCTGAATTACAGGGACGCCTACCTGTCATTGGCGTTGGGGGCGTTGATTCACTGATTTCAGCCCGGGAGAAAATGGCAGCAGGTGCTTCGCTGGTACAGATATATTCCGGTTTTATTTACAAAGGACCGCCGTTGATAAAAGAAATTGTCACCCATCTGTAACCAGATTGCCGCTTAAATATGCCAGGGGCTTTATTTTCGCCGCTGGCTCGTTTATATTTTATCGAGTTAACACCAAGAATTAGTTTAAAAAAGTGTGCTGGCCTGCAGGAAATACTCTCTGTTTGCTGAAAGCATCTAACTTCTTTCAGCTGTTTGTAACTTAGTATGAATACAGGAAGTTTTCATGAGGATTAAACCAGACGATAAATGGCGTTGGTTTTATGACGCAGAGCGCGATCGCATGATGCTTGACCTTGCCAACGGTATGCTGTTCCGTTCGCGCTTTCAGCGCAAGATGTTAACGCCAGATGCCTTTCATGTTTCTGGTTTTAACGTTGATGACGCCGCACTGTTCTTCACCTTTGATGAATGCTGCCGAGAAGTGCAACTCAACGCCGAGCAGCGTGCTGAACTGGTGCTGAACGCGCTGGTAGCGATGCGCTTCCTGAAACCGCTGATGCCTAAAAGCTGGCATTTTGACATCCATCATAAGGGAAACTGGTCCCCGGAAGAGGGGGAACTGGTGTGCGTTAAGGTTTCTTCAAGTGGTGAACTGGCCAGTATGCTGGTGGTGGAGTCCGGTGAGAACGCTTCACTTTGTTTGTTGGCACAGGCGCAGCTGAACATTGCAGACCGAACCCTATGGCTGGGTGACGCGATTAAAATCATGCATGACCGCCTGTTACCTCAGGCGAAATCTGAAGACTTGCGTTTTGCACACGCGGTTTGAGTGACCGCGTTGCCCTTAACGCAGTACCAGATCGCTTGCCGGAATGCAGCTACAGCTCAGTAAGGTTCCGTCCATGCGCACTGCATCCTTTTTCATTGGCTTGACCTCCCCGCTGACCAGCGTTATCGCGCAGCTGCCGCAGATGCCAGCTCGACAGGAATAGGGAACCTTTATTCCCTGCATTTCAAGCTGTTCGAGCAAAACCTGCTGATTATTGCCGATGAAATGCTGCCCCTGCCAGTTTATTTCCACCTCAGCGGGCGCATCGGTAGCGATATCGAGCGCTTCGCTAATCTGACCGGCACCGTAAGCGCGCGCAGCGCGAGTGGCTAAAACCTCAAGCCGATCGCCAACGCGCAGCACCCCGCTGTTACGCGCCAGCAGATTGAGACCAAAATCAATATCGCCACTGCCGTCCAGCGCACTACGAAAGCCTTGCAGAGTGTTCAGCGGTTCGCCGCCCGGATGTTTGCGCCCGTGCCGGGTACTGACCGTGGTCAATATGCAGCGGCTGCAGGGTTTAGCCACATCGAAAATAACGTCGCCTACCTTCAGCGATGACCAGCTATCCTCCGCCCATGCGCTCGCCCCGCTAACGACCAGATTAGGGCGGAACTGCTCAATTTTAACGCCGGCCGGGCTGCGCTGCTGTACATCACGTAGCGAAGACTCGTTAACCAGCAGATAAGGATAGCCATCGGCAAAACCCAGTGGCACCTGAGTGAACCGCTTCACCCGGCGTGTCATTTCAGGCCCCACCCAACGCAGTTGTACCGGTCGGGGGAAAAAAACGCTCAACCACTGGTTTATGCTGTCAGGCGCAATCAGGGCGGTAAACGCGTTGCCCCATACCTGGGTGGCTGCCGGGGTGGGCTGGAAGTCAGCAAAGCGCACGTTAGCGTTACTGCCATCAGGGGCGCGGAGATGCAGGCCGTCGACAATAAGTGCCGGAGTGAACAGCACCATTTCCGGGTGCTGGCGCGCAGTAATGAAAGTGCCATCCGCTTCGGTCAGCATACATATGCGATCAAACGCCAGCCCGCTGGCTAATGCCTGGGCATGTGAAACCTGCATGCCGCGCATTGATTTGACCGGATGCACGAATAAACGTGTCAAACTGACCATGGTGATTTCCTTGCGATGTAACGCCCGACCAGGCTTTTAGCAGGCTTTCTGCAGTAAAAGAAGCTAACTTTATGACATGAAGCCATGATTAGCTATAATGCGCAGCAATTTTATGATGACGATAAGTGAAGCTATGAATTCTCTGTTTGCCAGTACGGCGCGTGGGCTCGAAGAGCTGTTAAAAAGTGAACTGGAAGCGCTGGGAGCCGAGGGCTGCCAGATCGTTCAGGGCGGCGTACATTATCAGGCCAGCGATCGTCTGATGTATCAGAGTCTGATGTGGAGCCGTCTGGCGTCACGCATCCTGTTGCCGCTGACCGAATGCGCGGTTTACAGCGACCTCGATCTCTATCTCGGCGTGCAGGCGATAGACTGGCCGGCGATGTTTGGCAGCGACAAAACCTTCGCGGTGCATTTCAGCGGGCTGAATGAGGTGATCCGCAACAGTCAGTACGGCGCACTGAAAGTGAAAGATGCCATCGTTGATAGCTTTACGCGTAAAAACTTGCCGCGTCCGAACGTCGATCGCGACCAGCCGGACATCCGCGTCAACGTCTGGCTAAATAAAGATACCGCCAGCATTGCGCTGGATCTGAGCGGTGATGGCCTGCATCAACGCGGCTATCGCCAGCAGACCGGGCAGGCACCGCTGAAAGAAAATCTGGCTGCCGCCATCGTATTACGTTCCGGCTGGCAGTCCGGCACGCCGCTGGTTGATCCGATGTGCGGCTCGGGAACGCTGCTGATCGAGGCGGCGATGATAGCCAGCGATCGCGCACCGGGGCTAAACCGTAAGCACTGGGGATTCTCCGGCTGGAGCAAGTTCAACCCCTCATTATGGAGCGACGTCACGCGTGAAGCCCACGAACGTGCGCGGCAGGGGATGCAAAATACAACCTCGCGCTTCTTTGGCTATGATAATGACGCTCGTATTATCGATCGCGCACGCGTCAACGCCCGTCACGCCGGACTGAGTGAACTTATCAGCTTCACCACTCAGGATGTGTTAAAGCTGAGCAACCCCCTGCCGCAAGGCCTGGGCGGCACCGTCCTGAGCAACCCCCCCTACGGTGAACGCCTGGACAGCGAGCCGGCGCTGATTGCCCTGCACGGCCAGCTGGGGCGCATCATGAAAACCCATTTCGGCGGCTGGAATCTCTCGCTGTTCAGCGCATCACCCGAACTATTAAGCTGCCTGCAGCTGCGCGCCGAGCGTCAGTTTAAAGCGAAAAATGGCCCGCTGGACTGCGTACAGAAAAATTACCAGCTGGCGGAAAACCCGACGGGAACACCCGCAGGACAGCTTGCGGATGATTATGCCAACCGGCTGCGCAAAAACGTCAAAAAACTGGACAAGTGGGCGCGTCAGGAAGGAATTGATTGTTATCGTGTCTATGATGCTGACCTGCCGGATTATAATGTGGCGGTCGATCGTTATGCCGACTGGGTGGTGATTCAGGAGTACGCGCCGCCGAAGACCGTCGACCCGGCTAAGGCGCGTCAGCGTCTGTTCGATGTGATTTCCGCCACGCTCGGCGTGCTGGATCTGCCAGCGAATAAGCTGGTACTGAAAACCCGTGAAAAACAGAAAGGGAAAAACCAGTATCAGAAGCTGGGCGAAAAGGGCGATTTCTTTGAAGTGGCCGAGTTTAACGCGAAATTGTGGGTTAATCTGACCGATTATCTCGATACCGGCGTCTTCCTCGACCATCGCATCGCGCGTAAAATGCTTGGGCAGATGAGCAAGGGCAAGGATTTCCTCAACCTGTTTGCTTATACCGGCAGCGCCAGCGTGCATGCTGGCCTGGGCGGCGCACGCAGTACCACCACCATTGATATGTCGCGCACTTATCTGGAGTGGGCCGAGCGCAATATGCGCCTGAACGGCCTTTCCGGGCGTCAGCACCGTCTGATGCAGGCTGACTGCCTGAGCTGGCTGCGCGATGCCGACGAGCAGTTTGACCTGATTTTCATCGATCCACCGACCTTCTCTAACTCCAAACGTATGGAAGAAAGCTTTGATGTACAGCGCGATCACCTGGAGTTGATGAAGGATCTGAAACGTCTGCTGCGCAAAAATGGCACCGTGATGTTCTCTAACAATAAACGCGGTTTCAAAATGGACTTCGCCGGGCTGCAAGCTCTGGGCCTGGCGGCAAGCGAAATCACCGCCAAAACGCAGTCGCAGGATTTTGCCCGCAACCGTCACATTCACAACTGCTGGCTGATTACTCACGCCGGTAAGGAATAAGCTTTTATGTCACTGATCAGTATTCACGGCGCTTACCTCTCATTCAGCGACGCGCCGCTGTTGGACAACACCGAACTGCATATCGAAGAAAACGAGCGCGTATGTCTGGTCGGGCGTAACGGGGCGGGTAAATCCACCCTGATGAAAATTATTAACCGCGAACAGCCGTTGGATGACGGGCGCATTATTTACGAGCAGGATCTGGTTGTTGCGCGTTTGCAGCAGGATCCTCCCCGTAACGTGCAGGGTTCGGTGTATGACTTTGTCGCCGAAGGCGTTGAGGAACAGGCAGAGCACCTGAAGGCCTATCACGCTATCTCCCACCTGGTGATGGAAGATCCGAGCGACAAAAATCTCAACGAAATGTCACGGCTACAGGCAATTCTGGATCACCAGAATCTGTGGCAGCTGGAAAGCCGTATTGTTGATGTGCTGAAACAGATTGGTCTAGACGGCGACGCGCAGCTGTCGTCGCTCTCCGGCGGCTGGCTGCGTAAGGCGGCACTTGGGCGCGCGCTGGTGAGCAACCCAAAAGTGCTGATGCTTGATGAGCCAACCAACCACCTTGATATCGAAACCATTGACTGGCTGGAAACCTTCCTGAAAACCTTCCAGGGCAGCATCATCTTTATTTCGCATGACCGCTCGTTTATCCGCAATATGGCTACGCGCATTGTCGATCTCGATCGCGGCAAACTGGTCTCATGGCCGGGCGATTATGACCTCTACCTGACCAGCAAAGAAGAAGCGCTGCGCGTTGAAGAGATGCAAAACGCTGAATTTGACCGCAAGCTGGCGCAGGAAGAAGTGTGGATCCGTCAAGGCATTAAGGCGCGTCGCACGCGCAATGAAGGACGCGTGCGCGCGTTGAAGGCATTACGTCGTGAACGTTCTGAGCGCCGCGAAGTGATGGGTAAAGCCAACATGCAGGTAGAAGAAGCCAGCCGCTCTGGCAAAATTGTCTTCGAACTGGAGAACGTCAGCTATGGCATTGCCGGGAAACAGCTGGTGCGTGATTTCTCACGCCAGGTACAGCGCGGTGATAAAATTGCCCTGATTGGTGCTAACGGCTGTGGTAAAACCACCCTGCTGAAACTGATGCTCGATCAGCTAAAAGCGGACAGCGGACGGGTGCACATCGGCACCAAGCTGGAAGTGGCCTATTTCGACCAGCATCGCGCGGAATTGGACCCGGACCGCACCGTCATGGACAACCTGGCGGAAGGTAAACAGGAAGTGATGGTCAACGGCAAGCCGCGCCACGTTCTGGGTTATCTGCAGGAGTTCCTGTTCCATCCGAAACGTGCCATGACGCCGGTGCGCGCGTTATCAGGCGGTGAGCGCAACCGTCTGCTGTTGGCGCGGCTGTTCCTCAAGCCAAGCAACCTGCTGATCCTCGATGAACCCACTAACGATCTCGACGTGGAAACGCTTGAGCTGCTGGAAGAGTTAATTGATGGCTATCAGGGCACGGTGCTGCTGGTGAGCCACGATCGCCAGTTTGTTGATAATACCGTGACCGAATGCTGGATCTTCGAAGGAAATGGCGATATCGGTGCCTTTGTCGGGGGTTATCATGATGCGCAGCTGCAACGTCGTGCATGGAAAGAGAATCGCGCGACGGCCAAAGTCAGCACTACCACTACGCCACAGACCAGTGCGAAACAGGAGATGGTAAAAAAGCCGGCTACTAAGTTAAGCTACAACCTGCAACGGGAGCTGGAGCAGCTGCCGAAGAAGATGGAAGATCTGGAAGCTAAACTGCAGTCTAATCAGGCACAGGTTGCAGATGCGAACTTTTTCAATCAGCCTCACGACGTTACTCAACCGGTGCTGGATGCGCTGGCGCAGTGTGAGCAGGAGCTGGAAGTCGCTTTTGAACGTTGGGAATATCTGGAGTCGTTACAAAACGGCGGCCAGTAAGACAGAGGGTGAAATATGTGTTCGTCGCACCATGCGCATCAATGGATGCTTTGTCCGCAGTGTGACCTGATGACACAGTTGCCCGATATCCGGCCGGGCAGCAAGGCGAGCTGCCCGCGTTGTCACACCACACTTCAGTCTAACTGGGTAGAGCCGCGCAGGCGGCCTACTGCCTATGCACTGGCAGCGCTGATTATGTTGGTGCTGGCAAATCTGTTCCCATTTATTAATATGCAGGTTGCGGGACTGAGCAGCGAAATCACGCTGATCCGCATACCTCAGGTGATGGTGAGCGACAGCTACAGCAGTCTGGCCACGCTGTTTCTGCTGTTTGTTCAGGGGGTTCCTGCCTTCTGTATGTTGGCGATCCTGCTGCTGGTCAATTCGGCGCGTATGCCGCTGGCGTTGAAACGTGCGATGGCGCGGGTGCTGTTCCATCTTAAAAGCTGGGGGATGGCCGAGATTTTCCTCGCCGGGGTATTGGTGAGCTTCGTTAAGCTTATGGCCTACGGCGATATTGGCATTGGCACCAGCTTTATTCCCTGGTGCCTGTTTTGCCTGCTGCAACTCCGGGCGTTTCAGTGTATCGACCGCCGCAACTTATGGCTGCGGGTTGCCCCTTTGCCATTGTTGCCCGTAAAGCCGCAGCCAGGAGTTAGCGGCCTGTGTCAGGGTTTGCGCTCCTGCCGTTGCTGTACCGCAGTGCTGCCGGGCGACACATTAGACTGCCCGCGTTGTCAAACCCGAGGTCATCCACGGCGCAAACACAGCCTGCAGTGGACGCTGGCATTACTGTTGACCTCGGTGCTGCTCTATATCCCGGCCAACCTGATGCCAATAATGATCACTGAAGCGCTTGGCAATAAAATCACTTCAACCATTATGGCTGGCGTCATCCTGCTGTGGAGCGAGGGATCCTACCCGGTGGCGCTGATAATTTTCATCGCCAGCATCATGGTGCCTTCGTTAAAAATGATCGCCATTGGCTGGTTATGCTGGGATGCCAAGGGGCAAACCAGTCGTGGCCAGGACAGTGAACGTATGCACAAGATTTATGAAGTGGTGGAGTTTGTCGGGCGCTGGTCGATGATTGACGTATTCGTCATCGCCGTGTTGTCAGCCCTGGTACGTATTGGAAGCTTAATGAATATCTATCCCGCTATCGGTGCGCTGTTATTCGCGCTGGTGGTGATCCTGACAATGTTTGCCGCAATGACGTTTGATCCCCGTCTCACCTGGGACCGGGTTAGAGAAAAGAGTGCTGAGGAGCCTGCAAGTGACGGACAATAACCACGCAACTGCCAGGGTGGATCAGATCAAACGCTGGTCACCCGTGTGGATCATCCCGATTGTGACCGTGCTAATCGGGGCATGGATCATTTTTTACCATTTCAGTCATCAGGGGCCGGAGGTGACTTTAATCACCACCAATGCCGAAGGTATCGAAGGCGGGAAAACCAAGATCAAAAGTCGCAGCGTTGATGTCGGCGTGGTTGAAAGCGCCGTCCTGACTGACGATTTGCACCATGTGGAAATAAAGGCACGGCTGAATTCCGGCATGGAAAAACTACTGCGCTCGGACAGTGCTTTTTGGGTGGTTAAGCCAGCAATAGGCAGCGAAGGGGTTACCGGGCTGGGTACGCTGCTTTCCGGTGTCTATATAGAGCTACAGCCCGGTGCCAAAGAGGAGAAAGCGGAGCATTATGCGTTACTGGACACGCCGCCGCTGGCACCGCCGGATGCTAAAGGCATTCGTATTACCCTGGACAGCGAGAAAGCCGGGCAGCTGAAAGCAGGCGATCCGGTACTTTTCCGTGGCTATCGTGTGGGTTCGGTAGAGACCAGCGCCTTTGATGCCGATAAACGCATGATGACCTATCAGTTGTTTATCGCGGCGCCCTACGATCGTCTGGTGACAACCAATGTCCGTTTCTGGAAAGACAGCGGCATTGCGGTGGATATGTCTGCTTCGGGTATGCGCGTTGAAATGGGCTCGCTGACCACGCTGTTCAGCGGTGGAGTCAGTTTCGATATCCCCGATGGATGGGAGTCCGGCACCACGGCAGAAAACAAAGCGGAATACCGTCTGTTTAATGACCAGCGAAGCATACAGGACTCGCTGTACAGCGTGCATAAAGATTTCCTGCTGTTCTTCAATGATTCAGTTCGTGGCCTGCAGAAAGGCGCACCGGTTGAATTTCGTGGCATTCGTCTCGGTACGGTGGCAGAAGTGCCTTTCACCATGCCGGGCATTGTCCAGCGTCTGAATAACGATTTCCGCATCCCGGTTCTGATCCGCATTGAGCCAGATCGTTTCAAGACTCAGCTTGGTTCAGACTTTAACTTTGAGCAGCATCTGAAAGATGGCGTCGCTGTCGGTCTGCGCGCTTCGCTGAAGTCTGCTAACCTGCTGACGGGTGCGCTATATGTTGACCTGGACTTCTATAATAATGTTAAACCGGCTTCCGGTCCGGCGACCTTTGCCCAATATAGCGTGATCCCCACGGCGAGTGGCGGTCTGGCGCAAATTCAGCAGAAGTTGATGGAATCACTGGACAAGATCAATCGTCTTCCGCTGAACCCCCTGTTGAACGAAGCAGCAGGCACGCTGAAGGAAAGCCAGCGGACGCTCAAAGAGCTGCAAAAAACGCTGGATAATCTTAACCAGCTAACTACCAGCCAGTCGATGAAAGAGCTACCTGCTGATATGCAGAGCACCTTGCGCGAGCTGAACAGAAGTATGAAAGGCTTCCAGCCCGGTTCGCCAGTCTATAACAAGATGGTGGGCGATATGCAGCGCCTCGATCAGGTACTGCGCGAACTGCAGCCGGTATTGAAGACGCTGAACAACAAAAGTAACGCGCTGGTGTTTGAAGCTAAACCCGGCCAGGACCCACAGCCGAAGAGAGCGAAATAATGATGAAATGGATCCCCATAGCTCTGGCCCTGATACTGAGCGCCTGTAGCGGAACCCCGAAAACGGTTTATTATCAGCTACCGATGGCGGCGACCAGCGCTGCCGTCAGCAGTACCTCAGTAATACAACCGGTTTGGGTCGAGCGGGTTACGCTACCTGATTATCTGGCGGGTAATGGTGTGGTTTACCAAAGTAATGATGTGCAGTACGTCATTGCCGCGAATAATCAGTGGGCCAGCCCGCTGGATCAGCAGTTACAACAAACGCTGATCGGCAGTCTCAGTGCTGCATTGCCGGGGGCGTTGATCTCCTCTGCGCAACCTGGCCTGCAGCATGACACGCTGAACGTTTCCGTTCATGATTTTCACGGCCGTTATGATGGTCACGCGGTAGTCAGAGGGGAATGGATCCTCGAACATAACGGCAAACTGTTTAAGCAGCCGTTTAATATGGCGCTGCCGCAGAAAGAAGATGGGTATGACGATCTGGTCAGAACGCTTGCCGCAGGCTGGCAGCAGGTTGCGGAGCAGGTGGCTAAGGCAATAATTCTCGAACAATAGCCAGATAGTTATGCAGGGCTAAGCCTTTGATTGTTGCGTGTCTGTATAGCCGCACGATCAAAGGTTTTTTTGTTTTTAATCAGCGTGCTGCGTTTTTATTACGCCATTTAGCCGGTCAGAGAGAGTCTGAGCGCGCTTCACAAAAATGACACTGGAGTGACATTTGTGCGTTGATTTTTGTGGTCAGTCGCGGTAGAAATTAAGCGTGGTTGCTCGTAAAGTAACCACTGTTTTCTTTCCACCAGATTCCACCAGACTAAATGAGGGAAACGCGGCATGAAGAGACAGAAACGAGATCGCCTTGATCGGGCGCATTCACGAGGTTATCACGCAGGTATTACCGGGCGTTCTAAGGAGATGTGCCCTTATCAATTGCTGGATGCACGATCTCACTGGCTGGGAGGTTGGCGACAAGCCATGGAGGACAGGACGGTTACCGCGTAACGCCTGTTCAGAGAAAAGGAAGAAACCTCCGCGTCTGCGGAGGTTTTCGTTTGTCCGATGTACAGGATAAATTCCTGTCAGAAGGCGGCAGTATCTTTAAACAGGCCAACTTTCAGGTCGCTGGCAGTGTAAATGACTTTACCATCGACCAGCACTTCACCGTCAGCCACGCCCATGACCAGCTTGCGGTTGATAACGCGCTTGAAGTGAATGCGGTAGGAAACGATTTTAGCAGTTGGTAGCACCTGGCCGGTGAACTTCACTTCACCAACGCCCAGCGCGCGACCTTTCCCTTCTCCGCCTAACCAGCCGAGGTAGAAACCCACCAGCTGCCACATGGCATCAAGGCCCAGGCAGCCCGGCATGACCGGATCGCCGATGAAATGGCAGCCGAAGAACCAAAGGTCCGGGTTGATATCCAGTTCAGCTTCAACAAAGCCCTTATCATATTTGCCGCCGTCTTCGGTCATCTTAACCACGCGGTCCATCATTAACATATTCCCGGATGGCAATTGTGGGCCTTCTGCGCCAAACAGTTCGCCGCGACCGGAGGCAATCAGGTCTTCTTTGCTATAGGATTCGCGTTTGTCTACCATATTTTTAATACGCCTTATTTTAGTGAATTTTGGATTTTAGCTTACAGGTGTAAGCTGAACAAATCCGATCAGCCTCGATTGAACCAGTTTAGCCAGCGCAGTGGCCAGGGTCGATGCCGGGCATCCTGCAGGGTAATTTGCGCTATGCGCTCCTGTATAGACTGAAGCAGGCAGGGACCCTGCTCCTTATCCCACTCTTTGCCGGTCAACAGCGGCAGGGCTTCATCAACACCAGATACCGCCCAAAGATGGAATTTACCCTCGCGCACAGCATCAACCACTTCCTGCTGTAGCGAAAGATGACGAATATTGGCGGCAGGGATGATAACTCCCTGATTACCGCTAAGCGTGCGCTGATTGCAGATGTGGAAAAAACCTTCAATTTTTTCATTCACTCCGCCAACGGGCTGCACGCGACCGAACTGGTCGACGGAGCCTGTAACCGCAATCTGCTGGTTGATCGGTTGTAACGCAAGGGCGCTGATAAGTGCGCAGAGTTCAGCAAGCGAAGCGCTGTCGCCATCGACTTCTGAATAGGACTGTTCAAATACCAGTGATGCTGAAAACGGCAGCTGTTGCTCAAGTTCCAGTTCTGCAATCAGCCAGGACTGCATGATCATCATGCCTTTCGCATGGATATTACCGCCAAGCTCGGCTTTACGCTCCACATCCGTGAACTCTCCATCACCAACGTGCACCACGCAGCTGATGCGCGAGGGTTCACCAAACGCACGCGGATGGCCGGGGAACTCCATCACCGACAGGGCGTTAATCTGCCCAATCATCTCGCCTTCAGTTTCGATCAGGATTTGCTCCTGCAGGATTTCATCGCGCATTCGTTCAGACAGGAAGCCCTCCCGCCATTCGCGGGTGCTCAGGGCATCCTGCAGATTTTCCGCACTCAGGCTTGCGCCGTCACTGTACAGCGCGGCCTCCTGAAGCTGACGTCCCAACCACTCGGGATCCAGCGGCAGCATATCCTGGTCGCCGGTGTCACGTACCGCTTCACGGATCAAAACCGGCCAGAAATCAGCGGCTGGGGCAGGGCAATCAAGACTTTCTGCAACGCTTTTTACCCACATCAGCCAGTGATGGAACTCATCGTCATCTGCCAGTTGGATATTATCTTCGAACTCGCTGTAAAGAGACATGCTGGCCAGTTCAGGCTCCATATCCTGGAAGTCGGCCAGCGCATCGCGCTCACCGATCAGTACCAGGCGGAACTGCATTGGCATTGACGGAATATCCAGCGGGAGAGGTCGGGTTTCGTCCTGGGAGTACCAGTCATATCGCTGATTGACGAGGATCTGTTTCAGACGCAGCCACATCAATGGCTGGGCAAGTAGGGTACGCAGAGACAGGATCAATACACCACCGTTAGCGCGGTGAACTAATCCAGGCGTCAGTGAAATCGTGGACTGATGGACGCGCACGCAGCCAAAAAGCTGCTCAGGTTCGATCCAGCCAGCCTGACAGATGCCCCCCTCGCTGGCGAAATTATCACTGACTGCTTGCGCTTTATGCCAGTATATCTGGTGTGTCGTGACTTCATAACGTCCACCCCAGATCTTCGATGAATCGTCTTCGTGATCCTCTGCCATTGAAGACAACATATTCTGCAGTAACGTCAGGTATACAGCGCTTTCGGGACTTTTGACCAGCATTAACGGTACTTTTGCCCGGGTTTGCAGTAACAGATTCAGGCCATTACATAGCCGTGCCTGAACGGCGTCAAAGCAACCGGCGTCGGTGGCCTGGTTCTGCGAAAGCAGGTGCTGGAAGCGTTCGGTATCGGGCTGTAGGGCGCGCCACTCTAATCGGTAGTTGGTCAAAGTTATCGTTTTTTTCTGAAATGAATAAAAGCGGCATTATACTAGATTTAGACCCGTTAAGCACCGAAGACGTGTGCTTTGCGGCGGCCTGGTATAACAATCCTGAGCCTGACTCTGTTTTCTTTAAGGCCACATGAAAAAAACTGTTATTCTTAAGCGGTTATATAGTCAGCATGAGATCCCGATGAAATATCAACAGCTGGAAAATCTTGAAAGCGGGTGGAAATGGAAATATCTGGTCAAAAAACATCGTGAAGGTGAATTGATCACGCGCTATATCGAATCAAGCGCGGCGCAGGCAGCCGTTGACGAGCTGTTGCAAATGGAGAACCGGCCGATTGATGTGTTGCAGTGGATAAACCTGCATATGAGCCCGGCGCTGGAAAACCGGATGAAACAGACTATTCGTGCGCGGCGTAAGCGTCATTTCAACGCAGAACATCAGCATACCCGCAAGAAGTCGATAGATCTGGAATATCTGGTGTGGCAACGTCTGGCCGCCCTGGCTCAACGGCGGGACAGCACGCTGTCTGAAACCATCGTGCAGCTTATAGAAGATGCCGAGCGTAAAGAGCAATATGCCAGTCAAATGTCTTCACTGAAGCAAGATTTGCAGGCGATCCTAGGTAAACCCTGAACCGAAAACGGACCGGCCTTGCTCTTTAGTGCAGTTATCCAGGCAAAAAAAACCCCGCAGCGGCGGGGTTTGATCAAAACGGGGCGACTTAAGCCTGTGGCTGAGTCACAACGTCTTTGATGCCTTTAACCTGGATTTCTACACGACGGTCTGGACTCAGGCAGTCGATTAGGGCTGCACGGCCTTTCACGCTGTCACAAGTATTGCCGGTGACAGGGTTAGATTCACCCTCGCCACGCGCAGAGATCTTGTTAGAAGGGATGCCTTTAGAAACAAGGTAGTCCACTACGGACTGAGCACGTTTCTCAGACAGTTTCTGGTTGTACTGCTCTGAACCGATACGGTCAGTGTAGCCCAGAACGACAACAGAACCATCTTTAGGATCCAGATTGCTCAGCTGAGTATACAGCTGATCCAGAGCCTGCTGACCTTCTGGTTTCAGATTAGCTTTGTTGAAGGTGAACAGCACGTCAGACTTCAGGGTGAAACGCTTGGTTTCCACAACTGGAGCTGGAGCTGGTGCTGGAGCAACAACTGGCGCCACGTCATCCTGACCGAAACGGTAAGAAACGCCAACGCTCAGCATAGAGTTATCAGGACGCGCACCAACGGTACCTGCATCACCGATGTTGTTAACCCACTGGTAGTCCAGGCGAGTTGCCCAGTTTTTGGTCACTGCATATTCAACACCAACGGCTGCCAGTGGAGAAACACCGGTGTCGTGGTTGCTGATGCGGCCAAAGGTTGGGTTGGTCTGAGTCGCGTCAGCGCGCCATACCATACCACCCAGACGAGTGTACACGTCCAGATCGTCAGCAATTGGGTAGCTTAACTTAGCTGCCATCTGAATGCCCTGAGCTTTGAAAGCACCGTTAGTGACGTCGCCTTTGTTAGGCATACGACCCAGCCAGTCATAACCCAGCTCGAAACCAAGGTACTGGTTCGCCTGATAACCAAGGAATGCACCAGCACCCAGTTGGCTTTCATGAGTTGGACCATCGTTGTTTTCGTAACCGTTACCGTAGTAACCAGTATCATGGTACTGAGACCAGCCCAGCTTACCACCGGTGTACCAGGTGTCATCTTTTGGGGCGGCCTGCGCTACGGTAGCGAAGCCAGCCAGTGCCACTGCAATTGCGATAGCTGTCTTTTTCATTTTTGCGCCTCGTTATCATCCAAATAGGCAATGAGCTTAAATTTAGCTCTTTGGTTTAATCCTTCGCCGGGTTGTAAAGCTCGATTATGACTCTTCCAGAAAATGGAGGTTATTGAGCACCCTGGCGAGCTAAAGTCTACAACGTACCAGCAAACTTACAAGTACGATGTGACGATGCTCAGCAAAAAAAAAGGACTTCATACACAAATTTTAACATTTAAGAGTGAATTTTTTGCTGAAAAAGGAGTCGTGAATGGCAGCTAAACCATTGTCCCGCCGCGCC
Source organism: Erwinia pyrifoliae DSM 12163 (assembly GCF_000026985.1). Classification (NCBI taxonomy): domain Bacteria; kingdom Pseudomonadati; phylum Pseudomonadota; class Gammaproteobacteria; order Enterobacterales; family Erwiniaceae; genus Erwinia; species Erwinia pyrifoliae. Next base: position 2,475,823 of record NC_017390.1, on the reverse strand, counting down.
CTGACTAACATCCGTCACACGGAAGCGGTTTGTTAAAAAAAATTTCTGAGAAAAATCTCGTTTTTACTTAATGATACAAACTTGATTGAATTCTTAACCCATGTAAAGGTCTGGCAGACGGCAAAACATTGCATTCCGATCTCATAATCAGCCCCAACGCCTGGCCGGACTTAGCTGCTTGCTGCAAACGCTTACGCTCAGTCTCAGATATTTCATCTGCCAGCCAGCCCAAAACGACACTATAGTTCCCCGTTTGTAAGGCTTTAATCATCGCCTCTACGGTGGTAATGGTGCCGCAATAGGGTGACTGCATAACTTTGTCCAGAGGCAGCCCGGAGCGCAGTAACCAGTCACGACTGAGTTTCTGTTGCGATGTTAGCCATAGCTGCCAGCGAGATTGCGTACCCAGTTGCTGCAACAGTGGCAGCAGCAATAGCTGAGTCATACCAGGATGATCCTCATTATGAACCAGTTCGCTGATCAGGCCGTCGGCACAGATCGATGCGGGGATCGCCGGTGTTGAAACGTGCTGATTGCGTTTAACGGATTGATTTTTCATGAAATGAGTACGCATAAGGTCTTCGCTCACCAGTTGACTGTATGAATATACAGTATAGCGAGGTTGAGTAAAGATCAACCTTAATCTTACTTTATACCCAGCCATAAGCAGGATGTTTCAGTCCGCCCGTCGTTCTCTTGCCTGATAAGGCGGCCCTTTGTGCATGTTTACGCGGTGAGCAAAAAAACAATGGCGTGTGCTTAACAAATTTTTGTCGACATCTTCTGCCCTGTCTCTGCGTATGTACGACATTGGTATCAACAATTTCAGATATATTATTGGATATCAGCGTTCATTCAGACTTCGATCCCAAAGCACAGTATTGATGGTCATTAACGCTTCAACCTTCAGGCGGATGTCGTAAACGCGCGAATCAACTCTTTTTCCCACAGCCTGGCAAGCCAGAAATGAACAGTGGCACACTGTGCAAAATCCGGGAGTTACCAGCGCATTTCACCGCCGCCAGATGTTTTTTCGTAACGTCTCGCAAAATCACAATGTAAACCCGCCGGACGCGATTTATTGATTGAACCCTTAATGAAGATTGCATACTTTCTAAAACGCAAATTAGAGAGGGATATACGCATTTTCTAATCGATACAGGGAGAGATCATGGATTGTTCAAGGCGTAAGACAGAAGAAGCTAAACAGCGGTTGGCCCGGCTTGGCGAAGTCAAGTCACGTACTCAGTTTGGCGGATATTGCCTGTCAGTGGAAAAAACTGTGTTTGCGGTCGTGGCTGAGGGGGAATTGTATCTGCGCGCCTGTGAGCAGGTGCAGCCCTATATCACCGAACGCAGGATGGAAGCACTAAGTCTGAACAAGCGCGGCGTGCCGGTGGAGCTAAACTATTATCGCGTCGACCGGGCGCTATGGTCCGACAATGACCTGCTGCTGGCATTCTCGCAGCTTTGTCTGCTGGGGGCGCGCAGGCAGCAGCAGGATCGGCAAAAGAATCGGCGACTCAAGGATTTACCCAACATGGGCATTCGTATGGAGATGCTACTGCGTCAGGTCGGTATTTGCAGTATTGAAATGCTGATACAGCAGGGCGCGAAGCGCAGCTGGCTAAGACTTCACGCATGTAACAAAAATTTGGGGATAACGGTTCTCCTGGCACTGCAGGGTGCGATTGTCGGAAGGCATTACGAGGCGCTGCCGCTGGCGGTGAAAGAAGAGCTGCGCAGCTGGTTTCACCGATATGCGCAGTGGGAAGCCAATAAGCAGCACTCCGGAAATTAGTCTCGCAGTGAGAGATCGTTTTTTAGCCTTGCAATCTCCGGTAGAAGAGCCACCAGCAGGCCCATCTGCTGTAGCACCAGTGGCTCTTTCGTTTCCGTGTCAGTCTCGCTTTGCCGGATACGTGAGGCCAGGCTGCCCATCATCTGTTTAGTCCTGTTCCCGTCCACTGTTTCAGTGTGCAGAACATCATTGACGTAGCTGACGGTGTCATCCATCAGTTGGAGCAGGGCAGCATTTTCCAGTTTTTCACGGTGAGCTCCCAGGGCAGAAATATAGCTGAGAAAGGAATGATTAAGGCATAACAGTCTGAAGGCCGCTTCACGGAGGGCAAGTCCCGCTTTATTTTCTACTGACAAATTAGACACCACTGATGCCAGTTCAGCATCGCCATTGTGGGCATCGCGCCGTGCAATACGATAATCCAGACGATTATCCTTGCCTTGATGGTATTGTTCCATAATGGCGTCCAGATAACGGCAGTTTGCATACAACGAACGCCCGGCCACGGCAGGAAGCCGATGAAAGTGCCAGTCAGGCCAGATAAACGCCACAGCCAGCCAGGCTATGCCGCAACCGATTAACGTGTCGACAATACGCGGTATCGCCACTTCAAAGCCTTCACCCAGCAGGTTAAAACAAAGTAATACCAGCAGGGTGATAAACGTTGTTGCATGAGCATACCGCACATGGCGGAAGGCAAAGAAAAGCACCCCGGAGACGACGATCAGTATCAGTTGCCCCTCGGTCGATGGAACCAGCCACAATAGCGGCAACCCAAGCACTATCCCCGCCAGCGTGCCGATGATGCGTAACGCCAGGCGACGGCGCGTGGCGTGATAGTTTGGCTGGCAGACAAACAAACTGGTCAACAATATCCAGTACCCGTGATCAAGTCCGGTGATTTGAATCAGGGCGTAACCGGTGCACAGTAAAAGCGAAAGCCGAACGGCATGACGAAACAGCGGCGACTCCGGGCTGAGATGACGGCTGAGACGCAGGCGAATATCGCTCCAGCCAGTCAGACCTTCGCTTGAAAGCGTATGGTTGTGCTGCGCGCTCCCTTCAGCCAGAATTTGTTCAGACTCGATGGTCGCCAGCTGGGCATCAATCGCTTTTAAATTGTTAAGCAGGTAGTTCATCGCTTTAACTTCGCTGCTGCCGGGCTGTTGACTTGCCAGACGCTGCATGGCAGCGTGAAGATTGGCGAAGACCCGCTCAAAATGGGGATTGTGATGCCAGGGTTCACTCAGCAGAATAGTGCGCGAAAGCTGCTGACATGCCTGAGCCTGCAGCGTCAACAGGCGCTGAAAGCGGAACAGGATATCGCTGTCCCCCCATGCTTCACGCAGCGCGTGATACTGGACATGGGACGAGCTGGCGCGTTCATGGATGTCTTGTGCTACGAAATAATAGTGCAGGGTGCGGCGCGTGCCACGTTGCCCCCGGTCACCGCGCAGCCGCGACTGAATAGAGGCTTTAGCCTGATTCAGCTGCATCACCAACTGGCTGTTAGCCATTGCCATATCGACCAGCGTCCGACGGTCGTCATCTCCCAGGTCGGGGTCAAACAGGCTGGCCTTGGCTTCGAGATAACCGGCCAGCAGGGAAAAGCAGCGCGAGATGCTCTCCTGCAGCGGGCGAATGGGAAACAACAGATGCCCTGCCAGCGTCAGCAGGTTGTACCAGACCGCGCCCAATAGCAGCAGGGCAGGTTGCAGATACCACTGTGGAAACAGGTTGATCCCCAGCATGGTATAGATAGCGATCAGTAGCGCACCGAAAGCAATGGTCGCATAGCGCGGGCCTAAAGCACCCAGCAAAATAAATCCCCAACCGGACAGAGCAAGGCCGATAATAAACAGCCAGGGATGGGGAAATAACAGTTCGACCGAAACCGAAGCAATACAAAAGCAGAACAGTGTAATGATGAGGTTGCGCAGTCTGCCACTCAGGCGGTCGTCAAGATCGGTCAGCGCCGCCGCCACTGCGCCCAGCGTCAGAGGAATGGTCCAGGTCACCTGATCCAGCCACCACGGTAAAAAAGCGGTTCCGGCCAGCGCCAGGCTAATACGGATAAGGTATAGCCAGGCACTGTTGTAAGCGTGACGGCGCCAGTTGTCGATCACCATGATAATATTGCTCTCTTAACGGAAGCGTGCACGGGCATTGGCTTCTCGTGCTGCCCGAGCCACTTCGACTGACACCACTCGCCGGCCCACTGGCCACAGTGCAATGGTGGCAATTTTGAAATTGGCAATGCCCACCGGAATACCAATAATGGTCAAGCACTGTGCGATACCCGCCATGATGTGCATTACGCACAACCACCAGCCAAAAAACAGCAGCCAGAGCATATTGAGCAGCGTACCACCCGAGTTAAGTAGCGCACTTTTGCTCGCGGGATTTAACTCATCAACGTGTATTGCTTCATTGCCATAAGGTAGCAGCGACAGCTTAGTGATTTCCCAACATGAACGCGTCAGTGGCAGAGTGAAGATGAAGATAATGCTGACAATCGTTGCTATCAGCCAGGAGAGGGTCGTAAGGAAACCACCCAGCACAAAATTCAGAACATTCAACACCGTACGCATGGCAGGCTACCTCTCTGTAATCAATGATTATTTGGCGACAATCCATTGATTGTACCGCGTTCAGGTACTGGAGAGGTATACTCCAGCCAGTTAAACTGTTGGATGATTAAAATAACCGCAGCCAGGGCATCTGAATGGAACTTAAAGCAACATCGTTGGGTAAACATTTGGCACAACACCCTTATAATCGGGTGCGGCTGCTAACCGCAGGCGTCGAGGTCAGCGGTGAAAAGCATGAATATATGATCCCTTTCAATCAGCTTTTGGCCATTAAATGCAAACGCGGACTGGTTTGGGGCGAGCTTGAGTTCACGCTGCCTGACAACAAAGTCGTGCGTTTGCACGGCACAGAATGGAGTGAAACTCAACGCTTCTATCACCATCTTAGCCAGTTATGGCAGCAGTGGAGCAGGGAAATGAGTGACGTTTCCGCCACGGTGCTCGCCGAGCAGAAGCACCAGATTCAGCAGGCGGAACGTCAGGACAAATGGCTGACGCGCAGTGACATTACAGGCTGGCAACAGGCAATACATCGAGCCTTCGCTTCTGTACCGCTGCCTGCTGAGCGGCTGGAGGAATTTGACAACTGCCGCAGCGCTTACTACTTCTGTCTTAAGTGGCTCAACGAGGGGGAATATCAGCGCATAAAGCGTAACGAAGACTGGACGGAACGGATGCTGCAACAGCATACCGGTTTCTTTAATCAGGTAGAGTCGTCCCCGCTTAACGCTTCGCAGGCGCGTTCGGTGGTCAATGGCGAAGACGCTGTGCTGGTGCTGGCAGGGGCAGGCAGTGGTAAAACCTCGGTGCTGGTGGCGCGTGCTGGCTGGTTGATGATGCGCAGGCAGGCCAACGCCGGGCAGCTCCTGCTGCTGGCGTTTGGCCGTCAGGCAGCGGAAGAGATGAACGACCGTATTCGTGCGCGTCTGGGAACGGAGGACTTGCAGGCGCGAACGTTTCATGCGCTGGCGCTGCATATCATTCAACAGGCTGGCAATAAGTCTCCTGCTATCAGCAGGCTGGAAACCGATAGTGATAAGCGGCAGTCGCTGCTAATTAACGTCTGGCGCCAGCAGTGTGATGAGAAAAAAGCCCAGGCAAATGGCTGGCGTCAGTGGCTGACTGATGAACTGAAATGGGACGTGTCCGACGGGAGTTTCTGGCAGGACGATCGCCTGGCGCGGCGGCTTGTTGGCCGGCTGGAAAGCTGGCTGGGACTGATGCGCATGCACGGCGTGGCTCAGGCGGCGATGATTGAAACCGCACCGGAAGAGGTACGATTACTTTTCACTAAACGCGTAAAATTAATGGCTCCATTAATGAAGGCCTGGAAAGGCGCGTTGAAAGAAGAAGGCGCTGTCGATTTCGCCGGGCTTATTCATCAGGCGGTAAACCTTCTTGATAAGGGGCGCTTTATCAGCCCGTGGAAGCATATCCTGGTCGATGAGTTTCAGGATATCTCGCCACAGCGTGCGGCCCTTCTTGCCGCGTTACGTCGACAAAATACGCAAACTTCGCTTTTTGCGGTGGGCGATGACTGGCAGGCTATCTATCGGTTCAGCGGTGCTGAAATGGTGTTAACCACCGCTTTCCATCACTACTTTGGTGCCGGCGATCGTTGCGTGCTGGATACAACCTACCGCTTTAACCAACGCATTGGTGAAGTGGCCAATACGTTTGTACAAAGCAATCCTTTTCAACTAAAAAAAACGCTTAACAGCCTGAGCAAGGGCAACAAAAAAGCGATTTCGCTGTTGCCTGAAGAGCAGCTGGAGCCGCTGCTGAATAAAATCAGTGGCTACGCCACACCCGCTGAACGAATTTTGCTGCTGGCTCGCTATCACCATCTGCGCCCGGACGTGCTGGATAAAGCGGCAACGCGCTGGCCGAATCTTAATATTGACTTTATGACGATCCATGCCAGTAAAGGGCAACAGGCAGATTATGTGGTTGTGCTGGGGCTGTCGGAGGGTAAAGACGGCTTCCCCGCTGCGGCCAGAGAGTCGGTGATGGAAGCTGCGCTGTTACCGGTTCCTGAAGACTTTCCGCATGCTGAAGAGCGCAGGCTGGCCTACGTGGCGATGACTCGTGCCCGTCAGCAGGTGTGGTTACTCTACGACCGTGATGCGCCTTCGGTATTTGTTGCCGAATTGAGCAGACAGGGCGTGCCAACACTGCGCAAACCCTGACATGATCTGCGCGTCGGGAATTATTTCAAACGTTCTTGCAGGTAACGCGAATAATCCGGGATCTGAATCTCAACCTGTTCGGCAAATAGCGGTGAGTGGATGATAAAGTCGGCGGAGGCGCGATTGGTCGCGACCGGAATATTCCACACGGTGGCGAGGCGCAGAAGCGCTTTGACATCCGGATCGTGGGGTACGGCATTGAGCGGATCCCAAAAGAAAATGAGCAGGTCGATGCGCCCTTCTGAAATCAGCGCGCCAACCTGCTGGTCGCCACCCATCGGCCCGCTCAACATGGCGGTAACGGGCAGCCCGGTGGCTCGCTGAACCAGATTGCCGGTGGTGCCGGTGGCGTATAACGTATGATGCTGTAACTTCTCTTTATGAATACCAACCCACTGCATCAGAGAGCTTTTACAGTGGTCGTGAGCCACCAGCGCAATATGCTTTTGCGCCTGGAGGGTGCGGGTAGTCTGATCCATTCGGTTATCCTGGTTGGCTGGAGCCGGAAATAAATGAGCAAACAGAGGGATGAGTGTAGCTCCTGAACTAAACGGCTATCAACTGGTATGCAGGGCATCCATCAACATAATAAGACGCTGACGCGTGGCGCTATCGACCTGAAGAAACCACATGCGCAGCATCGGTTGTGCGGGCTGGAGACTGCTGGCCATATCAGGCAGGTGGCCAGTCTGCGCGCTGGCAGGTAAAGGTCTGGCAAAGCGCGGTACTGATGCCACTTTGTTCGCCAGATTATAGACTTGCATCGCTTGCTCACAACTGTCGTGCAAATTTGCCGTTAAGTGGTCGCGTTTTGCCACCACCTCTGCGCCATGCTCATCGTTCAGGGTAAACTGCGGATTATTATCGAAACGTTTAGCCTCGTGCAGGCTATGGAGTGCCGGCAGCTTGATATACACGGATGTCGTACCGGCTACAAAAGTGGCGATCTGGGGAAAGGATGTCCAGTTCACAGGGTCGCCTGACCGATCTTTAACCGTTTTTTCCACTCGAAACACTAACTGATGTTCACCACGTTCCAGCTCCAGCCCGTCTGCCCCTTTGAGTAACGAACCCGAAATTTTTCGTCCATCCAGAACCAGAAGGTCAGTATCAGCAGACAGTTTCAGCGTTGTCGCCTGTAAATTTGCAGCCACCAGCAATGCCAGTAACCCGGTGATGGCCATACGCAGCTTCATTGTGACTCCAGAGCGGAACAGCGAGAGATAAGACACGAGTGTATCAAAGTCTTACAGTATGGCAGCATATTAACATTTGAACATATTTATTTGTGCAAAATATCGCAAAAAGTCAGTTCGTTATATTTTTATTCTCCATATAAGGCGCAAAATTAGCGCAGACAAGTGAATTATTAAGCAGGAGGCTAAAATGAGTGATCAAACGATCGCAGATATTCTGCGAACAACAAAAACGATTGCCCTGGTCGGGGCCAGTGATAACCCTGCACGCCCAAGTTATGGCGTCATGGCATACCTGTTGCAACAGGGTTATCAGGTTATACCGGTCAGCCCTAAGCTGGCCGGGCAAAAGCTACACGGGCAGACAGTTTATGCCGCACTGGCGGATATGCCCATGAACGTTGATATGGTCGATGTATTTCGTCAACCGAAGGCGGCTTGGGAAGTCGCACAGGAGGCGATAGCAATCCATGCCAAAACATTATGGCTGCAAATTGGGGTGATAAACGAGCAGGCGGCGGTGCTGGCGAAAGAGTCGGGATTACAGGTGGTGATGGATCGCTGTCCAAAAAACGAGATCCCACGACTGGGGCTGGCGAAGATACGGTAAAACCCCGCGCAGGGCGGGGGTCAATCAGTTTCTCAGACGAGGTGCCTGCAACTGTCGGCGGATAGAGGCTGCAAGTTCATCCATAGAGGGCTGTTCCGGGTGTTCGCCGTGAACTTCCCATGACAGCTGAGCTTCAGCCAGGTAGGTTTGAACCGTCTGGCCGTTATCATCTTCCATCACAACATGATACCAGGGGGCGCTTCTTAACGCTTCACTGGCGGCGATATCGTCTGCCTCCGTCTCATCTAATGAGTATTCCGGATCGACATCAACGATTACGCCAAGAAAACCGAATAGCTGATGGCGTACCTGCTGCCCAAGACCAAATTTGCTGGCAATCATTCTAACCTCCTGAGAAACGTTGCGCCTAACCTCTATATGGAGACGGCAGTGACGTTTTCAAGTCAGATGACGCGGCAGGCAAAACCTTTCAGATACATACCTTCAGGGTAGCTGCTGATCACCGGGTGATCGGCGGCCTGGCGGAACTGTTCGATAAACTGCACCTCTCGCTGTGCATCGACAGCCGCATCCGCAAGGATTTTCTGAAACAGGTCGGTTGCCATCAGGCCGGAGCAGGAAAAAGTCATCAGCATTCCGCCCGGGTTCAGCAGCTGCATCGCCAGCATATTGATATCCTTATAACCCCGGCATGCTCCTATGAGCTGATTTTTGTTTTCAACGAATTTGGGCGGGTCCATGATAATCAAATCGAACTTCTCGCCCTCGTCGCGATAGCGGCGCAGCAGCTTGAAAACGTCATCGCGCAGAAACTGAGCCTTGCTGACGTCCAGTCCGTTCAGCGCAACGTTTTGACGCGCGACATCCAGCGCCACCTGTGAGGTATCAACACTGATAACCTCAGTACAGTTACCCATCAGGGCAGAGACGGCAAAGCCGCCGGTGTAGGAGAAGCAGTTCAGTACGCGACGACCCTGAGCGTAGCGCCGGGTTGCCAGACGGCTGTCGCGCTGGTCGAGATAATAGCCCGTTTTATGCCCGGTCTGGATATCCACCAGCAGCTTCATGCCGTGCTCGGTGATGGGCAACAGTGGCGGCGGTGCGTCACCAAGCACCACGCCCTGAGTGAGTTCCAGTCCCTCTTTCTTACGCACGCTGACATCAGATCGGTCGTAGATCGCACATTCAGGATAGCAGCGTTGCAGCGCAGTAATCAGCGCAGCGCGCTGGTACTCGGCACCAGCTGATAACAGTTGCAGCACGAGGAAGTTGCCGAAACGGTCGATAGTGATCCCCGGTAGTCCATCAGATTCACCGGCGATCATGCGGTAGCTATCGAGATTATCGCGCTGCGCCAGCCAGTCACGCAGCTGCTGTGCAACATGGAGTCGGCGTACGAAAAAGTCGATATCTATCGACTCATCCTGCTGCCAGCTCCAGACGCGTGCGCGTATCTGGGACGACGGTGACCAGGCAGCCCGCGCCAGCCATTTACCCTGGCTGTCACAGACATCCAGCGTTTCTCCAGGCTGGGCTTTACCTTCCATACGGGCAATGGCACCGGAGAATACCCACGGATGACGACGAAGTAAGGACTTTTCACGTCCTTTGGCAAGAATTAAACGAACAGTCATGTTTTGCTATGCTTACATTCAGAGGTTCAGACGATATTGTCCGGTGCCATCCGTTAAAAAGCAAACGGTGTTGATCAGAGGAGGTGGAAATGGCAATTATTTGTATCCGCGTAGGGGTTCATGGCAGGGTGCAGGGCGTCGGGTTTCGTTACAGCACCCGGGTAGAGGCACAAAAAAATGGTCTGAGTGGTTACGCTATAAACAGGGATGATGGCAGCGTAGATATCGTCGCCTGTGGCGAGGCACCGCAGGTCGAGGCGCTGCTGGCGTGGCTAAAAGCCGGTGGTCCCCGCAGTGCCCATGTCGATAAAGTATTGGCTGAACCCTGGCATCCCGCCCGTTTACCTCAGGGTTTTATCACCGGTTAATGTCTACAGACATTTAGCCGGCTTAGGCAGCCCGGCAATTTTTGTTGCCTGTTTAGCCGGGCCTTTTGGAAACAGGCGGAAAAGGTAGCGACTGTTGCCTTTGTCTTCACCATACTTTTGTGCCATCGCTTTGACCAACATACGCACCGCAGGGGAAGTATTAAACTCCAGATAGAACGCTCGGACAAAATGCACCACTTCCCAGTGAGCTTCACTCAGTTCAATCTCTTCCTCTGCCGCCAGTTCCCGCGCCAGATCCTCGTTCCAGTCCGTGGTGGACTTCAGGTAACCTTGCGCGTCGCGCGCTATTTCTTTGCCATTAAACTGCACTGTCTTGCCTCACCCTTGTTGACCCGCACCAAGTTTAACTTTTTGCTCCGGCAAAAATAAAGCCCCGCAATGACGGGGCTATGGTTACTGCGGACATGGCTTAGCTGCTGCGCGACATCCCCAGCAGGCTGAGCAGGCTAACGAAAAGGTTATAAATTGATACATACAGACTGACGGTGGCACGAATATAGTTGGTTTCGCCGCCGTGAATGATATTGCTGGTTTTCCACAGGATTGCTCCGGTAGAGAACAGCACGAACAGGACGCTGATCGCCATATGCAGGGCTGGAATATTCAGGAACAGGTTGGCTACCACGGCGATGAGCATGACGACAAAGCCAGCTATCAACATGCCGGACAGGAAAGACATATTCTTGCGGGTGGTCAGCACATAAGCCGAGCAGCAGAAGAAAACAAGAGCCGTACCACCTAAGGCCAGACCAATAACATCGCCCATTCCGGCAGAAAGAAAACGGTTTAGAACCGGGCCGAGACAGTAGCCAAGGAAGCCGGTGAAGGCGAATGCTGCGAGAATACCGCTTGGGCTGTTTGCCAGACGGTAGGTTAAGAACATCAGGCCATAAAAACCGGCAAGCATCAGAATAAATCCCGGTGCCGGTAAGGATAAAAGGGTGCTTAGTGTGGCGGTCACAGCGGAAAATGCCAGCGTCAGGCCGAGAAGAAAATAGGTATTACGCAGAACTCTGTGCGTGCTCAGTAATGAACTGTCGCGCGTGGAGGAAACGATGCGATCCATAAAGCGCCTCTCAGGATTAAGAAATTGGGGAAAAGTCTGCCAGCGAGCATAAGGAGAGCAACCTGGCGGGAAAAGGCGTTTTACCCTTCTTTAGAGCCTGTAATTTAAATTGTGTATCTGCCTGTTTTTGATATGTTCATTCCAACAACGGAGACAGGCACATTATGGACGAAAAGAAACTCAAGGCCCTTGCGGCTGAACTGGCTAAAGGCCTTAAAACCGAAGCCGANCTCAATGCGTTTTCCCGCATGCTGACGAAGCTTACCGTTGAAACAGCACTCAATGCTGAGCTGACTGACCACCTCGGGCACGAGAAAAACGCCCCAAAAGCAGGCTCCAATACCCGCAACGGCTATTCGTCAAAAACTCTGCTGTGCGATGACGGCGAGATTGAACTCAGCACACCGCGTGACCGTGAAAACACCTTTGAACCTCTGCTGATAAAGAAAAACCAGACGCGTATCACGCAGATGGACAGCCAGATTTTGTCCCTGTACGCCAAAGGCATGACGACCCGAGACATCGTCGCCACGTTCAGGGAAATGTACGATGCGGACGTGTCGCCCACGCTGATTTCAAAAGTCACGGATGCCGTTAAAGAGCAGGTTGCTGAATGGCAGAACCGCCCGTTGGATGCACTTTATCCCATTTGTTTATCTTGACTGTATCGTGGTGAAAGTTCGTCACGATGGCAGCGTGATTAACAAGGCCGTCTTCCTCGCTCTGGGCATTAATACCGAAGGCCAGAAAGAGCTGTTGGGCATGTGGCTGGCAGAAAACGAAGGCGCGAAGTTCTGGCTCAGCGTGCTGACAGAGCTTAAAAANCGGGGCCTTCAGGACATCCTGATTGCCTGTGTGGACGGACTGAAGGGCTTCCCGGATGCGATAAACAGCGTTTATCCTCAGACGCATATCCAGCTGTGTATTATTCATATGGTGCGCAACAGCCTGAAATACGTGTCGTGGAAGGACTACAAAGCCGTCACCGGCGGGCTGAAAAAGGTGTATCAGGCTCCGACAGAAGAGGCGGCGCTGATGGCGCTGGATAAGTTTGCAGGCATCTGGGACGAGAAATACCCGCAAATCAGTAAGAGCTGGCGCACACACTGGGAAAATCTTAATACGTTCTTCGGCTATCCGCCCGATATCCGTAAGGCTATCTACACCACGAACGCCATCGAATCACTGAACAGCGTGATCCGCGCAGCCATCAAAAAGCGAAAGGTGTTCCCGACAGATGACTCGGTGAGAAAGGTCATTTATCTGGCGATCCAGTCGGCGTCAAAAAAATGGAATATGCCGATCCAGAACTGGCGGCTGGCAATGAGNCGTTTTATTATCGAGTTCGGTGANCGCCTGAGCGATCACCTTTAATACGGTGGCAGTTACACAGAATTATTTACAGGTTCCTTCTTTACGCTAACCGCTGCTGGTTTTGTCAACGCTTTGGTGATAATTACAGCATATTCGGGCCAGATGAGTTTTATTTGCGCGACTGAAACAAAAGCTGCTTTACAAGCTTAACGCGGATGTTTATAGTGCCGCCCATCGTGGAGGAGTGGCCGAGTGGCTGAAGGCACCGGTCTTGAAAACCGGCGACGGGAAACCGTTCTAGAGTTCGAATCTCTACTCCTCCACCATCAAATTTAACGGGTCAGCGTAAAGCTGGCCCGTTTTGCTATGTGCGAAAAAATACCGTTCCGCCGCCCGGGCTGTGCAAAGAAACTCATCCGGCGTCCGCGATTGCTGATTTTTTTTGCCACTTTAGCGCAAATGCTCACAAAATCAACAAAGTAGCAAAAAATAGTGTTGGCAAAGGCAAAAACATTCCCTATACTGCGCCCCATCAGTTAGCGGAATGCATAATTCGTTAGCGGGTAACCGTGTGGAGGAGTGGCCGAGTGGCTGAAGGCACCGGTCTTGAAAACCGGCGACGGGAAACCGTTCTAGAGTTCGAATCTCTACTCCTCCACCATCAAATTTGCCCCTGAGCTTGCAAAAGCTCGGGGGTTTTAGTTTTCGGCCTTTCCGGATGAGCGCTTCTGCCGCTGCGCGCAAGAAAGCGCTTACGACGCGCATTTACCGTTTTTTTACCCGCTGTCTACCGGCTTTCAAGGTTGATGCCAAATGAAGCACGTTTAAACATCTTGTTGCTTTTATCCCTTTTAAGCCACTCAACCCCCGGTTTAGAATCTGATATATTCTCATTAATTTATGATTGATATGAACCTCTGGTCTTTACTCTGGAGAGGTGGCCACCCCCAGTCAGCCTGTAAGACGCGGGTTGTTGCCCGGGCGTTAAGCTTCGCTGGCCAGCAGATTCATTCCCTTCGCATCAATGGAACACACACATGATTAAAAAGTTCAGTCTCTGCGCATTGGCCGTTTGCTCAGCACTTCCAGGCATTTCTGCTCGCGCAGCGGAAAGTGATTATCAGCTGGAACAAGTGCTGATGATGAGCCGCCACAACCTGCGAGCGCCTTTAGCGGATAATGGCAGCCTGCTGGATAAGGCGACCCAAAAGGCCTGGCCAAAATGGGATGTGCCCGGCGGAGAGCTGACCACAAAGGGCGGCGTGCTGGAAGTTTATATGGGGCGTTATACCCGCGAATGGCTGGAGCAACAGGGGGTAACTAAACAGGGTGAATGCCCGGCTTCCAACGCCATCTACGCCTATGCCAACAGCCTGCAGCGCACCGTGGCCACCGCACAGTTCTTTATTACCGGCGCTTTTCCGGGCTGCGATATTCCCGTCTCGCATCAGGACGCCATGGGCAGCATGGACCCGATATTCAGCCCGGTGATTACCAATGACAGCGAAGAGTTCAATAAACAGGCGCTGACCGCTCTCAACAGCCAGAGCGAAAAACTGGTGCTTAAGCCCGCTTTCCAGCGCCTGGAGAAAATCATCAACTATAAAAACTCCCCGGCGTGCAGCGGTAAAAAGTCGTGTGATCTGACCAGTGACAATCAGAATACCTTCACGGCAGATAATGGAAAGGAACCCGGCGTTTCTGGCCCACTGAAGGTGGGGAATTCGCTGGTGGACGCATTCACCCTGCAATATTACGAAGGCATGCCGATGGAGCAAGTCGCCTGGGGGCAGGTCAAAACGCCCGACCAGTGGCAAGAGCTGGCGGCGATCAAAAATGGCTATCAGGACACGCTTTTCGCATCGCCGGTGGTGGCGCGTGAAGTTGCTGCCCCGCTCGTGGATTATATCCGCAGCGCACTGGTCGACCAGGATCAATCCACTGCGCCGAAAGTGACGCTGATGGTTGGCCATGATTCGAATATCGCCTCACTGCTGAGTGCGTTGGATTTTAAACCTTACAAGTTGCCAGGACAGAATGAGCAGACGCCAATTGGCGGTATGGTGCAGTTCCAGCGTTGGCATGATAAGAAAAATGACCGTCAACTGGTCAAAGTGGAATATGTCTATCAAACCTCCTGGCAACTCCGCGATGAACAGCCGCTATCACTGAGTAATCCGCCGCAGCGCGTCACGTTGCATATGGCGGGTTGTCCGACCGATGCCAACGGTTTCTGCCCGTGGGATCGGTTCACTCAGGTGCTGAATAAGTCATTGCAGGGAACGCCGCTTCAGGTGCCTGAAACTGCGCCGGCAGAACCTGTTGCATCGGATCATGATGCGAAACCGGTCGATCATGACACAGCAGTCAATAAAGCGCTGGCTGCAAAGGCTGCTGAAGACAGAGCCGCCATGGAAAAAGCCGCCGCTGATAAAGCGGCTGCGGACAAAGCCGCTGAAGCTGAAGCTGCCGCAGAGAAGGCCGCCGTAGAGAAAGCGGCTGCTGATAAAGCCGCTGCAGAGAAAGCTGCGGCCGAAAAAGTCGCCACAGACCGGGTTGCCGCAGCGAAAGCCGCCCTTGAAAAAGCGGCTGCAGGGACTGCACTGCCTAAACAGGGGGCGCAAGATAAAGCCGAAGCGGATAAGGCTGCCGCCGATAAAGCCGCTGCAGACAAAGCAGCGGCGGAAGAAGTCGCCGCGCACAGAGCTGCCGCAACCCAAGCCGCTCTCGAAAAAGCCGCTGCCGGGACGGCA
The DNA here is from genome assembly GCF_000026985.1 of Erwinia pyrifoliae DSM 12163. Lineage (NCBI taxonomy): Bacteria > Pseudomonadati > Pseudomonadota > Gammaproteobacteria > Enterobacterales > Erwiniaceae > Erwinia > Erwinia pyrifoliae. Next base: position 2,460,319 of record NC_017390.1, on the reverse strand, counting down.
TTGCCAAGGCAGGCAGCGCAAGATAAAACCGAAGCGGATAAGGGCAAAACGGATAATAAGCAGGCAGATAGCGGATCCGCTTCTCCAACGTCTGCCAAGTGATCAACAGCAGGGGCGAGTTTGCGCATTACCCGCCCCGAGAGGTGAAGTCTGAGATAAGCCGATACCCGTGCGCTCCGTTACGCGCTGCGCACGGGCGGTTTAGCCCTTACTCACCACCACCAGTTTCTGGTTAACGAACTCTTTAATTCCCAGGTCAGATAGCTCGCGACCAAAACCGGAACGCTTAACCCCGCCAAACGGCAGTTCTGCCGAAGTATTAGTGGCAGAATTGATGTAGACCATGCCGGTTTCAATTCGTGATGCCAGCGCCTTACCACGCGCAACATTTTGGGTAAACACAGAACCCCCTAAGCCATAATGGGAATCATTGGCCAGTTGCACAACTTCATCATCATCCTTCACGACGTACACCTGGGCTACCGGGCCAAAAAACTCTTCAAAATAGGCCGGATTGCTGCGCTTGATGTCAGTGAGGATGGTTGGCTGATAAAAACACCCTTCACCCGCCACCGGGGCGCCGCCCAGCACCCGTTTTGCACCTTTAGCAATGGCCTGCTGTACCTGCTTATCCAGACCATCGCGTGCCCCGGCAGAAGAGAGTGGGCCAAGCGTGGTGGATTCATCAAGCGGGTCGCCGATTTTTATCGCCTTAAAGGCAGCGGTGAATTTCTCCAGGAATTGATCGGCAACCTTTTCGTGCACCAGGAAACGTTTGGCTGCGGTACAAACCTGTCCGCAGTTACTCAGGCGCGCTCCAGCCGCCGCCGCAACGGCTTTATCCAGGTCAGCATCATCCAGCACCACAAAGACATCGTTGCCGCCCAGCTCAAGGGTCGTTTTCTTCAGATATTTGCCGGCCTGCTGGGCAACGGCGCTACCTGCACGCTCGGAACCGGTCAGAGCCGCGCCCTGGACGCGGTCATCGGCGATAAGAGCCGCGATCTGTTCGCTGCTCACAAACAGGTTGGTCCAGGTGCCTTGTGGGGCGCCGGCTTCGTGAACCAGTTGCTCAAATAACGTAGCGCAATGAGGAACGTTGCTGGCATGTTTGACCAGTACTGGGTTACCGGCCGCAAGGTTGGGGGCCAGTACGCGCATCAGCTGGTAATACGGAAAGTTCCAGGGTTCCACGGCAACCAACACGCCTATCGGATGATGTTCAACCCAGGCTTCACCCAGCTCACTGGGGTAACGGGTTGGAGCAAGGAAACGTTCTGCATTCTCGGCGTAGTAACGCGCGATTTGCGCACAAAGTTCGACTTCGCTACGGCTTTGCGCAATCAGTTTACCCATTTCCACGCTGGCAACTTTCGCCAGCTCTTCAACACGGCTGTCTATCAGGTCAGCCATTTTTTTCAGCACCTGCAGGCGAGGCTGAATATCACCTTTTGACCAGTTCGAGTGGTATAACGCATCAGCCGTGGCCAATGCCTGTTCAACCTGACGTTCACTGTGTTCAGGCCAGGATTTAAGTAGCTTATTACTTGCGGGGTTGATCGTCTGATAAGGCATAACGCACTCCTTGATGAGTAATCAGCCGGGTTCTGGCTGTCAGTGAATAAAAAGGATGGGATTTAGCGTAGTAAACAAGTCGGCAACATGACAGTTTATCGGACCAGTCAGAAGATGGAGAGCGATGGGCGGATCTCTCCGCCCGGCGAGGAGTCAGACGTTTTTACGCTCAACCACTTTATTATCCCAGGTCAGCACGTCCCGGTCGGTTTTTTCGAAGGCGCGTAACAAAACTTCGTCACTACCCTGTTGTTCCCAGATACTTTCAGCAAGCTTTTCATCATAATTAGCGACTTCAAAGATCGCTTCGGCGATTTCTGTTGAGGTACTACGCACGTTTGCCCATTCCCCAACGCGATGAGCTTTAGATTGTTGCGTTGCCATATTGGTCTCCGGTAGTTGATATTATCCGTTTTGAACCTGACTTTTCAGTATAGAAGATAGCGGGTGGTCTGCCCGCCAGCCGCTGGAATTTTGCTCAAATGCCGTTATTTACCGCACGTTGCAACAAGCAGCGTTAAGGATCGTTCCCATCCCGCACTTCGGATGACACAAAGTTTTGCCGGCACGCGCCGATCGTCGAATAAATTTCGCTTATCAGTGTGGCGGTCAAATAAGCGGCGGGAAGCCCTAAACGGACTGGCCACGCGGTACGACACCATCATTAATATAATGATTCAGGTGGTGTAACAGGGTTACCTCTCTCGTTCTTGCCCCTGCGGCATTAATCACGCAAACTGACGCCAAATTTTTTGAAGAGTACGCTGATGGTCACTTTTTTATCTCGTTATAAATTTGTCGTGAACCCCCAGGAAATGGTGTTAATCCTCATTACTGTGGTCTGGGGGGGGACATTCCTCGTCGTTAATCATGCAATGACTGTTAGCGGGCCGTTCTGGTTTATCGGGCTGCGCTTTGCTACTGCGGCAGTGCTTTTGGCGCTGATATCATGGCCGGCACTGCGCGGGTTAACCTGGCAGGAAATCAAAGCCGGTACGTTCGTGGGGCTGGCAATCGGCGCTGGCTATGGTCTGCAGGCTTATGGCATGCAAACTATTTCCGGCAGTAAATCGGCGTTTATTACTGCCCTTTATGTGCCACTGGTGCCGCTATTGCAGTGGATATTTCTCGGACGTATGCCGGGCCTGATGTCATGGATTGGCGTAATACTGGCTTTTTGTGGTCTGCTGTTGCTGGCAAACCCGGGGAGTGGGGCAATCTCGTTTAACCCGGGTGAAATGGCCACTTTGCTCAGCACCCTGGCTATCGCGGCAGAGATTATACTGATTGGTGCCTGTGCAGGTAAGGTCAACGTGCAGCGTGTAACGATTATCCAGCTGGCGGTCGCTTCATTATTCGGATTTATTGTTATGGTGCCCAACGGCGAATCGGTGCCGCCTTTCAGCCCTTATCTGTTGTATAGCGCCGTCGGGCTGGGTATTGCCAGCGCGCTGATCCAGGTAACGATGAACTGGGCGCAGTGCAGCGTTTCACCAACACGAGCTACGGTAATTTATGCCGGCGAGCCTGTCTGGGCGGGAATAGTTGGGCGCATAGCCGGGGAACGACTGCCGGGAATGGCCCTGCTGGGAGGCGCTCTTATCATCCTGGGTGTACTGGTCGGTGAACTGAAAATCAAGCGTAGAAAGAAGGATAAGCGGCGAGCTTCTGCTTCTTAAGCACCAGCGCGGCAATGATAGCTTTCAGTAGGGTTTGTCGGTCAAAGGATGTCAGGCCGGGCAAAATCACTTGCTTGTCCGGTGTATTATCAGAGATAAATTAGCCATTATTGCCGAACGACATCCACAGGCCACTTTTATTGTGCCTTCTGAGTCAGTGAAAAAACGAAATTCGCTGCCGTTGAGGATTCAGCTATATTCTGATGACGCTATTGTTAATATAAATTATATAATCGCGCAGACGATATCACTGTAAATAAGGGTAATATCAAACAGCCGATTGTGAATTTAAGAAATCAATATCACGTTGTTGCTCCGTGAGAGCACTTTAGCCAGTTGCGTCTGCGCAATTAACGGGTGGCGTTGTGCCAGTATAGTGAACGGGTATATCTGGAGCGATTGGCTATTATCCCCTAACCGCACATGAATTATGGAGTCAAGGTGAATTCTGTCAATCATTTACCTGCTAATGCCCCTACGCGCCGTTCGCGCGCGGTAGCGGCAAAACGTTCGGCCATACTAGCCGCCGCGCTGGAATTTTTCTCACAGTATGGCATTCATGGCACCACCCTGGACAAGGTGGCCGAACGTGCGGGTGTCTCAAAAACCAATATTCTCTATTATTTCCCGTCAAAAGAAAAACTCTATATTGCGGTTTTAAAAGATTTGCTCGATGTCTGGCTCACCCCATTACGCGCGCTGCGCCCCGAGCAGCAGCCGCTTGATGCTATTCGCCACTATATCCGCATTAAGCTGGAAGTGTCGCGAGACTATCCCCAGGCATCCAGGCTGTTCTGCCTGGAAATGCTTCAGGGCGCGCCGTTGTTGAAAGCGGAGCTGGCTGGTGGACTGCGTCATCTGGTGGAGGAGAAAACAGCGGTAATGGAAGCCTGGATGTTACAGGGCAAAATGTCGGCGGTGCAGCCGCAACATCTGATCTTTATGCTGTGGGCCACCACCCAGCACTATGCGGATTTTGCCACCCAGGTACAGGCAATAACCGGGCAAACTCTTGAGGACGAACACTTCTTTAACCAGACGGTGGAAAACGTCCAGCGCATGGTGGTTGAGGGTATTCGCGTACGCTAAACACACAGATTACCGGGAGCGACAATGGATTTCGTTTCACAGTTAATACTGGGCGCGGTAGTTACCGTCGCCCTGTTAGGGCGCAGAATGCCGGTGTGGCAAGCGGCATTAGTTGGCGTAGTGTGCGGTACGCTACCCGATCTGGACATGTTTATTGACCGAGGTGACGCCATCAGCAATATGACTCAGCACCGGACCGAAAGCCATTCTCTGCTCTGGCTGACACTGATATCACCTTTACTGGCCTGTTTGCTCTGGCGCATATTCCGTCAGCCATCGGCGTTCGCCCGCTGGTGGACAGCAGTGTGGTTGGCGCTGATGACCCATCCGTTGCTTGATCTCACTACGATATATGGTACGCAGCTGGCGCTTCCTTTTACCGATCGCCCTTTTGCCATTGGCTGTATGTCTGTTACAGACCCGCTGTACACTCTGCCGCTGTTGGTCGGGCTGATTGCCGCGCTGATATGGCGCAACAGAAAAGGATGGCGCTGTAACTCATCAGGCCTGATTTTTAGCTGTCTGTACCTGGCCTGGAGTATGGCCGCGCAAACGTGGGTCATCCATGTCGCACACCGTCAGCTTCTGATGCATCATGGGGACGTGCGGCAATTGCTGGTTACCCCAACCGCGTTTAACACGCTGCAATGGCGCATCATGGTGGTGACACCTGAAAGCTATCTGGAAGGATTCTATTCACTACTTAATCCCTTAAAGCCGCTGGTATTAAGTACGCATGCCAGAGGGTGGGAGTTATATCAACAGTACAGCGCTAACCAGTACGTGCAGCGTGTAGCGTGGTTTAGCCGTGGTTTCTTTGCGATGAAAAAGGTGGGTAACCGGGTTGAAATCACCGATCTGCGAATAGGCGAGGAAGCGGCTTACCCATTTTCCTTCGATCTCGGCACTGAACCACTGGAGGAGACTCCGGGTAAACCAGAGCGGGTGAGTTTTAAGCGCCTGCCGTTAAGAAAGGCGCTGGATAAATTGTGGTCACGTTTTTGAAGCTATGAATGGCTATGGCAAAAGGCGGCTTTAGCTTTACCGCCTCTTGCCCGGCGCTAGTCTGTTGTCAGGCGACCCTGCTTTACGCTTGCGCAAGAACCAACCTGCTGCCAGCATCACAAACCACAGTGGCGTTACCATCAGCGCATGGCGAGTATCGTCTTCCAGCGTCAGCAGAACCAGTACAAAAGCAAAGAATGCCAGACACACCCAGCACATAAATTTACCCAACGGCATTTTATAACCCGACGTGGCATGACGCTGCGGGTGCTTCTTACGATACGCCAGATAGGAGCAAAGGATAATGGTCCAGACAAACATAAACAAAATTGCTGATACGGTTGTGACTAGCGTAAATACCGTCATCACGTTCGGGATCAAATAAATTAGCGCCACACCTCCCAGCAGACACAGGCAGGAGAAAAGCAGCCCGGTGGTAGGTACTGCGCGGCGTGAAAGGATACCAAAACTGCGATGAGCCACACCCTGTTGCGAGAGGCCATAAAGCATACGGCTGGTTGAGAAGATGCCGCTATTAGCCGAAGAAGCAGCGGAAGTCAGCACCACGAAGTTGACAATGCTGGCGGCTGCCGGCAGGCCAATCAGTACAAACATTTCTACAAACGGGCTGCGATCGGCTACCACATGATCCCATGGGGTGACGGCCATAATGACGACCAGTGCCAGTACATAAAACATGATAATGCGCAGAGGGATAGCGTTAATTGCACGCGGCAGCACGGTTTTTGGGTTATGCGTTTCCGCTGCTGCCGTGCCAACCAGTTCGATGCCAACAAAAGCAAACACCGCAATCTGGAAACCGGCAAAAAATCCGCTCAAGCCTTTAGGGAACATGCCACCGTGATCCCAGATATTGCTCAGTGCAGCGTGGCTACCGCCCGGGGAAGGGTAGTGCAATGCCACCAGCATGATGCCGGTGACGATCAGCGCCACGATGGCGACAATTTTAATAATTGCAAACCAGAACTCCATTTCGCCAAATAGCTTAACTGTGGCAATGTTCAGAGACAAGAACACCACGATGCAGAGAAGGGCGCTCATCCATATGGAGAAGTTCGGCAACCAGAGTTGAAAATAGGAACTGATGGCGACAACATCGGCAATGCCGGTAACCACCCAGCAAAACCAGTAGGTCCAGCCTGTGAAGTAACCTGCCCATGGCCCCAGCAGATCGGCGGCGAAATCGCTAAAGGATTTGTACTCAAGATTAGACAGTAGCAGCTCACCCATTGCCCGCATGACAAAGAAAAGCATAAAGCCGATGATCATATAAACAAATATGATCGATGGCCCGGCAAGGCTGATGGTTTTCCCAGACCCCATAAACAGGCCGGTGCCGATAGCGCCACCGATGGCGATTAGCTGGATATGACGATTATGCAGATTGCGCCGGAGTGTGTCAGGCGCTTCTTCACAGGCGAAAGGTTCTTTTGATTGATCAACCATTGGGGTTTCCTGTCCAGTTTTATTGAAAATAAAGCTCTGTTGGCTTTTAACGTATCAGAAGATATCAGCGTTGTGCGTTCAAGAGCTTAACGCAAAACTTTACGCTATAAAGCAAAATTGAGACTAAACTGCTCATACGGCGTATTACCCGGTTAAAAACCCGGCACTGCCCAGCGCCAAAGCGATTCCGGGCGCTGGGTGGCAGAAGAAAAGATGATTCGTGAGAGGGACATTTACTGACAAATATCATCAAAACTCTTTAATGTGCTTAACCCATCATCCATAAGCCAAATGGTGACAAAATTTGAATAAGAATTCACATTATCTTCATTTTTGCTGTTAATCCTGGCGTTTGCCTGCGGGTGACATTATCATGATGCTATCGATTCAGCTAAAATCACCGCTGATAAATAGAACAAATAGCCGGTCAAAATTATTGAATGTTTACAGGAAAAATCCTATGCTAATCGGGTGTGTTCAGATCGAATAAAGTCGCTGAATATACCGGTGCAGGATAAAAATAATCACTAATATGATTATTTTTATCTGGGCATTTACCGCTGCTGTCAACCTATCATGTGCCATGGTGTGGTTCCTGCAAGTTTAATCCTGGTGATAAGAAGATTCGATTGCGTTCTTTTTGCTGCTGCTTGTTTACATAACAATAATTTGGGTGAAGGTTTTCACCTTCCTCCGCTGAGGTGTTGATGACATCCGAAGACTATTTCATTTGGCGAGCCGATATAAAATCAGCCTATGAAAAGGGCGGTGGCATTGTTCACATTACACGTATAATTGAGCAACAGTTGAGAGAACTGGAACTCGATTTTTACTCACTTTTTATTCGGCACCCGGTGCCATTTACCCGGCCGAAGACCTTTCTTTACAGTAATTATCCTGAAGACTGGCTTGAACACTATTTTCGGGAAGATTTCTATCAGCTTGATCCGGTGCTGAAAATGTGCGGTTCACCAGGGAAAATCTGGCTCTGGGATGATGAAGCGATTAGCAGTGGTGTGCGCGTTTTTGAAAATGCCAGAAATTACGGTATTTTTCATGGTCTTTCTTGCTCTGTGATGGCCAGTAATAGATCCGTTGGTATCTTTTCGATGTCGACAGCAAACTCCCTTAAAACCATAGAGTTAACTCCAGTGATGGAGCTAAAAATACAATATATATCGGAATTGTCGATGGCTTCCCTGATCAAGATTAATGATATTTCCATGGCGACAACTAAACTGGATTTAAGCCAACGAGAATTAGAAATCCTTAAATGGACCGCAGAGGGAAAAACATCGGCTGAAATATCACTGATCCTCTCTATATCGGAAAACACGGTTAACTTCCACCAAAAAAAGATGCAGAAAAGGTTTAATGCGCCTAACAAAACACAAATTGCCTCCTATGCAGCAGCAATCGGTTTAATCTGAAAAACCCTTAACTACCAATTTTGGTAGTTTCCTATTGCAAGGGGCTTGTCTAACCTGCGCCCAAGTCATACCGCTGCCCAAACCATCAGGAGAGGCACTCACAAGGGAATGCGATCGGGGATCAAAATGAAAATAATTCAAACCAAGCTCAAGGATATGCCATCCTCCTTTCTGGCAGAGTTAGGGAGTTATCGCTATAACGTGTTTGTTAAAAGCGAAGGATGGGCTATTCCCTCACGTCTCAGTTCTCCCGGGCAGGAGTACGATCGTTACGATTGTTCTGATGTTATCTGTTTGATCGCCTGGACTGCGCAGTATGGCATTTGTGGTTATGCTCGTCTGATGGCTGGCCGTTTGTCCGGCAGCAGCGGCTTGGAAGCAGGGGGTACGCCAAGTACAGGAGAACAAGACATCTTTTGGGAGATGTCACGCTTTTCTGCCCGGATGGAAATTGATGCTGAATTGCCGCTGAATATCCTGTGGCATGCGACACAGCTGGCTGAGCAATCAGGCATACATTATCTGTATAGTGCTGCAACGCCGATGCTGGAAAAGATGTTTGACCAACATCAAATCAGTTATCAGTCTCTGATGCCGGGGGTTGTTCAGTCGGAAGATAATCTGTTTTCGATAAAAATACCGGTAAACCAGCCTTGTCTTGCAGCAAAATTTCGTGGCTCACGGCGCTTCACTCCTGAAGAGGTGTTACCCACTTTCGGCGTTTCCGCCAATTTTGGGCTGCGCGGACGCCATAATAATTAAATGTCTACCATTTTGACCACAGCACTACCAGCACCCACGCTGCTAACCCCCCAACATGAAACCGCTGCCAGCAGCGCTGCAGTTCCTTGCTCACTGGCAACAATGAAATGGGCCAGCAAGGCGAAGGCAGGGAAAAGCGCTATCAAACCGGCAAGGTGGTAGTGATTTGGACAGGATGACGTTCAACACCGCCGCCGCCCCTAAAACAGCGTTGAAAAGTAACCCCATTGCTGTTTTCAATCAGTTAAAACGGCCGAGAAAGCAATGGGCATTTTCTATCTGCCTGCAGCAGATGGCTGATGGTTTTTACTGGCGAAAGGCTTGTTTGATTTGATGGACGGTATTAGTGAACACTTCTGCCTGCTGCGGGTCTTCTAAATCCGCGATGCAGCGCTCCATCTTAATGATCACTTTACCGGCGTCCGCCTGACCCATTGCTTTAAGCATCAGCGTGACCAGGGCTTTCATACAGGTTACTTCATTAGCTAACGCCTGCGCTTCTTCGCTGGTTGAAAAGTCAATCTGACTCATAATCTCTCCCGATAGTCATAAAACCGTGTCGCCAGCACCTGTGGCATCCACTAAAGTTGTTGAAAGTATATCATATAATAGCATCACGAAATCAAAGCATCAGTTGAATGCTGTACGTTAGAGCCAATGCTTTCCAGACGGAAAATAGGCTGATATGAAGCCTGTTATGCCAGCAAAATGAGTTATCGACAAAACTATCAGCTGAGTTAAATAATGTTGTCGTAATTTAATCTTTTGTTATTTATGATTTATTTTCAAACGTTAGTGATCTGTTATATGTATTTTATCCATATTAAAATTTACCGTTAAAATGTTAATTTGCAGGGTGGTTGCCTTATTCTCAATCCGTTTAATATTACCCGTCATTTGTAGTTGCTCCGACTGCTACGTTATTTCTGTTCTAACAGCATGGAAAAAGGAGTAAGATAACCGACCTGCCACTGTCGCAATAGTTACCTGCCTTAGCTATTTAGGGAGCTTCGTTTGATTAGCGTTTTTCTTGTTGATGACCATGAACTGGTGCGCGCAGGTATTCGACGCATCCTGGAAGATATCAAAGGTATTCAAGTAGTCGGTGAAGCTAACTGTGGCGAAGATGCAGTGAAGTGGTGCCGCACCCACAGTACTGATGTGGTACTGATGGATATGAATATGCCGGGTATTGGCGGTCTTGAAGCCACGCGGAAAATTATCCGTTACGCGCCAGATTGTAAAATCATCATGCTGACCATCCATACCGAAAACCCGCTACCAGCCAAAGTGATGCAGGCGGGAGCTTCCGGGTATCTGAGCAAAGGTGCTGCACCGCAGGAAGTGGTTAGCGCAATCCGTTCAGTCAATTCAGGACAGCGCTACATTGCCTCTGATATCGCTCAGCAGATGGCGTTGAGCCAGCTTGAGCCGCAAAAGTCAGAATCTCCGTTTTGCTGTTTGTCGGAACGCGAATTGCAGATTATGCTGATGATTACCAAAGGCCAGAAGGTGACGGAAATTTCCGAACACCTTAATCTGAGTCCTAAAACCGTCAACAGCTATCGCTACCGCATGTTCAGCAAACTTAGTATCAGCGGTGACGTAGAGTTGACACATCTGGCCATTCGACATGGCCTGTTCAGTGCGGAGTCGTTAATCAGTAGTGAGTAATGTGTTTGATTCCAAATATTTCCTGAAAACGGTTACCAGCCAGCCGGGCGTCTATCGAATGTACGATTCGGCGGGTACGGTTATCTATGTTGGTAAAGCGAAAGATCTTAAAAAACGTCTTGCCAGCTATTTTCGTGGCAACCTCGCCAGCCGTAAGACCGAAGCGCTGGTGGCATTGATCGAGCAGATAGACGTGACGGTTACCCACACGGAAACCGAAGCGCTGCTGCTGGAACATAATTACATCAAGCTTTACCAGCCTCGTTATAACGTGCTGTTGCGCGACGATAAATCCTATCCCTATATTTTTCTAAGCGCCGACCATCATCCCCGTCTTGCCAGCCATCGTGGTGCCAAACATGCAAAGGGTGAATACTTCGGCCCCTTCCCCAATGGCTATGCGGTACGTGAAACCTTGTCGCTATTGCAAAAGATTTTCCCGGTTCGCCAGTGCGAAAACAGTGTTTACCGTAATCGCTCACGACCTTGCTTGCAGTATCAGATTGGGCGCTGTCTCGGGCCATGTGTTGAAGGACTCGTTACGGAAGAGGAGTATGCCCGTCAGATTGACTACGTTCGCTTATTTCTCTCTGGCAAGGACGATCAGGTACTTAACCAGCTGGTAACGAGAATGGAACAGGCTAGCCGCGAACTGCGCTTCGAAGAAGCTGGACGTCTACGCGATCAAATCCAGGCAGTACGCCGGGTTACGGAAAAACAGTTTGTGTCCAATCAAGGCGATGATATGGATGTTATCGGCGTCTCTTTCGATTCCGGTATGGCCTGTCTGCATGTGCTGTTTATCCGTCAGGGCAAGGTGCTTGGCAGCCGCAGCTATTTTCCTAAAGTACCCGGCGGCACCGAGCTAGCCGAAGTCGTGCAAACCTTTGTTGGCCAGTTTTATCTGCAGGGTAGCCAGGCTCGAACCTTACCTGCAGATATCCTGATTGACTTTACGTTACCGGAAAAAGAGTTGCTTGCAGCTTCCCTGACGGAGCTGGCGGGGCGGCGAGTCACTATTCAAAGTAAGCCGCGCGGCGACCGTGCTCGTTACCTGAAACTGGCGCGCACCAACGCGGCTACCGCTCTTACCTCCCGCCTGGCGCAGCACTCAACAATCCACCAGCGCCTGGCAGAGCTGGCGCAAACGTTGAAGCTGCCGGCCATCCGCCGTATGGAATGTTTCGATATCAGTCATACGATGGGTGAACAAACCGTTGCCTCGTGCGTGGTTTTCGACACCAATGGGCCGTTACGCAGTGAATATCGCCGTTACAACATTAGCGGTATTACGCCCGGCGATGATTATGCAGCGATGAATCAGGTGCTGCGTCGTCGTTACGGCAAGGCAATTGAGCAGAGTAAAATCCCGGATGTCATCGTCATTGATGGCGGAAAGGGGCAGCTGGCACAGGCCAAAGAGGTCTTTGCGCAACTTGATGTCGCCTGGGACAAATCGCATCCGCTGTTACTGGGTGTGGCAAAAGGCAGCGATCGTAAAGCCGGACTGGAAACGCTTTTCCTGGAGCCGGAAGGTGAAGGCTTTTCTCTGCCGCCGGATTCCCCGGCATTGCATGTCATTCAGCATATCCGGGATGATTCCCATAATCATGCCATTACCGGACACCGAAATAAGCGCGCAAAAGTGAAAAATACCAGTGCTTTGGAGACAATCGAAGGTATTGGGCCAAAGCGCCGTCAAATGCTACTTAAATATATGGGTGGCCTGCAGCCGCTTATTAACGCTTCAATGGAGGAGATTGCCGGCGTACCGGGGATTTCACACGCGCTGGCCGAGAAAATCTTTCATGCGCTGAAACACTAAGCATTGCAACACCTTTAGCAATATAGGAACATAGAGACAAATTGGACTTTGCCCAGGCAGTTTGCATAACTATGCCACTTAATATTCCGACCTTGCTCACCCTGTTTCGCGTAGTTTTGATCCCATTCTTTGTGCTGGCTTTCTATTTGCCATTTCAATGGGCTCCGCTGGTCTGCGCGTTGATTTTCATTTTTGCCGCGATGACCGACTGGTTCGACGGCTTTCTTGCCCGTCGCTGGAAACAGACGACCCGATTTGGTGCCTTTCTTGACCCGGTAGCCGACAAAGTGATGGTGACAATGGCGCTGGTACTGGTCGCCGAACATTTTCACTCGTGGTGGATCACATTGCCAGCAGCAACCATGATTGCCCGCGAGATCATCATCTCTGCACTACGTGAATGGATGGCGGAGATCGGTAAGCGCAGCAGCGTGGCGGTATCGTGGATTGGCAAGGTGAAAACCACGGCGCAGATGCTGTCGCTGTTCGCGTTGTTGTGGCGTCCTGACAGTATTGTCGAAGGGGTAGGGGTGGTGGCGCTGTACATTGCTGCGGTGCTGACATTCTGGTCAATGTTCCAATATTTGAATGCCGCACGCGGTGATCTGTTCGAACACTGATCGAAGCGAGTTAAAAAGCAGCAAACGAATGCATTTTGAGGATAATTTTATTGACTCATTCCACTAAGTCAGTAGAATGCAGCGCATCGAAAGGCAGTAGCGTCTGCCAGAAGATAAGGCAAATCAGCAAGTTCTGTTAGTACGGTATTATGCATAACAGGCTAAGCGGGAATAGCTCAGTTGGTAGAGCACGACCTTGCCAAGGTCGGGGTCGCGAGTTCGAGTCTCGTTTCCCGCTCCAAATTTTGCCCGGTTTATCTTCACGATCTAATCAAGTCTCACAAGAAACAGTTTTTTGTGTAAGCAAGAATTAAGGCGCGTTGGCAGAGTGGCCATGCTACGGATTGCAAATCCGTCTACCTCGGTTCGACTCCGGGACGCGCCTCCACTTTACACCCTGGCCCGGGTGGTGAAATCGGTAGACACAAGGGATTTAAAATCCCTCGGCTTATGGCTGTGCGGGTTCAAGTCCCGCCCCGGGCACCATCTTCAGAATCAACAATAAAAACAAGCAGTTAAAGCAATATCCTAACCGCCTTTAAGGGCGGTTTTTTTGTGCCTGTGATTTGGGGATTGGCGATGAAATGGCAGCAGGGTGGCAGCGTAAGAATTGCCCCGCGTTGCGGGGCAGGTAAATCACAGCGCCAGATTTAACTGGTCTCTGCCGTAGTGTGATGCCGGAAAGGCATCGCGTGGCACAAAATCAGGCGGTAGCGGTTTAGCATCTGCACGCCGGGTCACTTCGCGTTCAACGCTGTTTAGTGTGGTAAATGAACGGCTGCATTCCAGGTTCTGGCACTGGTGATATTGCCGGATGGTCATATCGGTTATCTTACGGCTGGTACGGGTACGAGCCATAGCGCCGCAAAAAGGGCATCTGAACATAATGGTGGCTCCCCTGTGGGAGTTGAACTCCATGACATTTTATTCAGTTTCTGCTATCCAGTCAGGTATTTTTGCTTCCAGCTCCAGCCGGGTGGTAAATCCGTTGTCGTCGATCGTATGTTCGGCGCGGGCAATTATCCAGTCCTGACTGTCAATTTCATCCTTAAATCCACTGATGGTAAGGTGCAGTCCGGGTACAGTTCGGCGCGGCCGCGTGTCAGGGTGATTGAGAATACCGCCGCACCGCGCTGAAGCTGCTGCCACTTTGCTGCCGCTGCACGTTTCGCGGCGGCTTCATTCTGGTAAGTTTTGCGCAGCACATACACGTTGCCGTCCGCCCACTCCATATAGTCACCCGGATTTTTGTGTCTGATTAACCGTCCGCGATTATTNTCAATCTTTCCCGACCCACCGGTAAGGCGAANGCTTTAATTTTTGCGTTATAAATGCCAGACCGCTCAACTCTCCTTATACTCCGGCATCGCCCCTGTTTATTATNTGAATAATCATCTCAATGAAGTTTATCATTTTTTCTGCCGAATTTATGATGAGTTATTTGAATATGCCTGAAAGATCNAGAAGCAATTTTTTATATACGGCTACTGATATCGTGTATATAAATAGTACTTGTGTCTCGTTCACTCAGGAAAATTAATGTTTACTCCTATTAAATTGCAGCCACCTCATGGGAATGATATCAGCGGCTGGATGAGCCAAAGTTCACGGGCAGTCCCGCATNACAGCGTTCTTAACCGGATAAGCGGGGTTCAGAATGGACCGGTTCATCTGCTGCCAGCTAATGACTATATGAAAACTGTCCAGGATGGAAAACTCTTGATAAACAATCTGGCGTCAGTAAAGCCTGCTGAGGCTGCACAATCTTCGTCATCCCATCCCAGTNAGCCAGAGATTTATCGCAGACAGAGATATTACCCTAAATTTGTTGAAATAATTAAACAAGAGCTGCTCACCAAAACAGTTCGGCAAGTGGCAGAACAATATGGTCTTCCTTATCAAACAGTCTACAAATGGGCGAATAAGCCTGATGGTGCCATAGAGAAGATTAAGTGTGATAATATTAGTGAGATAGCTATACAGAGCCGTTTTCACTTACTATCTGAGCTAAGAAAGCATTGTATTGATAGGGTGAACGATCTCTGCTCACAGCGGAAAAACCTCCGCTGGATAAGTAAAAGAGAGATTATCATTCAGGTTGCAGAGGAAGAGGACATTAAAATAACGACAGTCAGCAACTGGGTAGCGAGGGGAAGAAAATATTCGTCAGATTCCAGGCGTGTCTCTCAGTTACCGAAGCGTACCCCGTATGAAAGACACAGTGTTAAAAACGTTCAGACACATCAGAGTGTCAACCGTAATTCCGATGCACATCAGCTAAATGCACAGAACAATATTGGTTCAGTTGAACTTTGGGCGAATGAGTCATCCACAGCACCTCCCACCGTCCGGACTGATTCAACAAATGATGAAAAAAACGCAAAAAGTTTTGCAGAGTGTTTACAAGAACTTAAAGAATGGCAAGATAAACATNTTTGTCGCATGTGAGAGCGCGCTCTGCCACTATCGTATAAAGCGGATGTTGCCACCTGGTCTGATGCGCATTTGTCGTGAACCCTGGGGCAAGGGCAGGTCACAAAAGGGGATGATGGCATTAGTGCGCGAAAATTTTACCCACAGCAAACTTAATGAGTTTATGGCAGACTGCACAATGGCTACCGTTGTGATGGAGGCCTGTGTCGGTACCCATTTTATGGCTCGCCGGATCGCTGATACAGGTCATGAAGCAAAATTGATTTCCGCAGTTCGTCCGCCCTATTGTTAAGAGCAACAAGAACGATTTTGTCGATGCGGAAGCTATATGCGAAGCTGCATCCAGTCCTTCCAGGCGAGTTGTGCAACCATGAACCGAAGCTCAACAGGTCATGCGGGCGCTTTACCGGGCCAGGCGCAGCTGGCAAGAACTGCGTAGGGTGTTGTGCGCTGGCCAACAAATTAGCCCGGATAGTATGGGCAATCCCCCTCACGGCAGACCGTGTTCTAAAGGTAACGATGACGCCAGTTTGACTGGCAGGTTAATCGTTAATCAAGCCGTTCCCAATCTGGTTTTGCGGAGACTGATTATTGATGACATGAACGGTCTGTCGGCCTGCTGAAAAACTTACAGACAATATGACTCTCTGNAGCCGTGCGGTTTTATAAGGCTCCATCAGGTGCGGAACGCATCAAGGCGTGGGCATCCATGCCCATAGTGACGCCGGATAGATTCAGGCAAGCCAACAGGAATCAAAAATCAGCGATGCAAAAATGGTGGTAACCCTGGATTTTTGTGTCTGATTAACCGTCCGCGATTATTNTCAATCTTTCCCGACCCACCGGTAAGGCGAAGGCTTTAATTTTTGCGTTATAGATGACAGGCCACTCAACTCTCCTTATACTCCGGCATCGCCCCTGTTTATTATNTGAATAATCATCTCAATGAAGTTTATCATTTTTTCTGCCGAATTTATGATGAGTTATTTGAATATGCCTGAAAGATCNAGAAGCAATTTTTTATATACGGCTACTGATATCGTGTATATAAATAGTACTTGTGTCTCGTTCACTCAGGAAAATTAATGTTTACTCCTATTAAATTGCAGCCACCTCATGGGAATGATATCAGCGGCTGGATGAGCCAAAGTTCACCGACAGTCCGGCATGACAGCGTTCTTAACCGGATAAGCGGGGTTCAGAATGGACCGGTTTTTCTGCTGGCAGCTAATGAGTATATGAAAAATTTCCAGGATGGAACATTCTTTAAAAACAATCTGGCGGAAGTAAAGCCTGCTCAGGCTGCAGCATCTTCGTCATCACATTCCAGTCAGCCAGAGATTTTTCCCAACAAGAGATATAGCATTGAATTTGTTAATAAAGTTAAACAAATGCTGTCCACCAACACAATTCGAGAAGTGGTAGAACGATATGGTCTTCCTTATCACACAGTCTACAACTGGGCGAACAGGCCGGGTGGTGCCAGAGAGAAGAATAAGCAGAATAATATCAGTGATATGGCTAATCGGAGCCGTTTTCACTCACTATCAAAGCCTGATCTGACTGCAGCCAGTCAGCAAAAGATTCATAGCAACCGGAGATTTAGCCCTGAATTTGTCAATCGAGTTAAACAAAATCTGTTGACCCAATCAATTCAGCAAGTGGCAAAAATATATGGTCTTCCTTATCAAACAGTCTACGCATGGGCGAATAAGCCGGGTGGTAACAGAGAGAAGATTAAGAAGGATAATATCACAGAGATAGCTAAACGGAGCCGTTTTCACTCACTATCTGGGCTAAGAAAGTATTGTATTGATAGGGTGAACGATCTCTGCTCACAGCCGCAAAACCTCCGCGAGATAAGTAGAGCAGAGATTATCAGACAGGTTGCAAAGGAAGAGGGCATAAAAATAAGTACAGTCATCAACTGGGTATCGAGGGACAGAAATTATTCATCATATTCCAGGCCTGTCTCTCAGTTACCGAAGAGTACCCCGGATGAAAAACACAGTGTTAAAAACGTTCAGACACATCAGAGTGTCGAAGGTGATTCTGGTGCACATCCGTTAAATAAACGCCTCAGTATTGGTTCAGTTGAACTTTGGGCGAATGAGTCATCTGATCCTACCCGCCAATAGTGGACACGCGACTAAGTGAGTAAACTCTCAAGCAAGAGGTGACTCATGACAAAACCAGCATCAACCAGCAAAAAGCCACGCAAACAACATACGCCTGAATTTCGCAACGAAGCCCTGAAACTTGCTGAGCGTATCGGTGTGGCTCCAGCTGCCCGTGAACTCCGTCTGTATGAATCGCAGCTTTATGCCTGGCGCAGCAAGCTCAAAAATGCACATTCCTCTTCTGAACGTGAGCAGGAAATGTCTGTTGAAATTGCCCGCCTTAAGCGGCAACTGGCGGAGCAGGCTGAGGAGCTGGCCATTCTCCAAAAGGCCGCGACATACTTCGCGAAGCGCCTGAAATGAAGTATGTCTTTATCGAAAAAAATCGGGCTGAGTTCAGTATCAAGGCCATGTGTCGTGTGCTTAGAATTGCCCGAAGCGGCTGGTATGTCTGGTGCCTGCGTCGCCATCAAATCAGCCCGCGCCAGCAGTTCCGCCTCATCTGCGATAAGGCCGTCGGTAAGGCATTTACTGAGGCAAAACAGCGTTATGGCGCACCTCGTCTTGCTGACGAGCTGCCGGAGTACAACATCAAAAACCATTGCCGCCAGCCTGCGACGTCAGGGGCTGCGGGCGAAAGCGGCCCGCAAGTTCAGTCCGGTCAGTTATCGTGAACACGGCCTGCCCGTGTCAGAGAACCTGCTGAAACAGGATTTTTACGCCAGCGGCGCAAACCAGAAGTGGGCAGGTGACATCACCTACTTACGTACAGATGAGGGCTGGCTGTATCTGGCGGTGGTCATTGACCTGTGGTCGCGTTCCGTCATTGGCTGGTCGATGTCGCCGCGTATGACCGCACAACTGGCCTGCGACGCACTGCAGATGGCGTTGTGGCGGCGAAAACGTCCTGAAAAAGTGATTGTTCACACTGACCGTGGTGGGCAGTACTGTTCATCGGATTATCAGAGCTTGCTGAAATGTCATAATCTGCGCGGGAGCATGAGCGCAAAAGGCTGCTGTTATGACAATGCCTGCGTGGAAAGCTTCTTTCATTCGCTGAAGGTGGAATGTATCCACGGAGAACGCTTTGCCAGCCGGGAAATAATGCGGACAACGGTGTTTAATTATATCGAGTGTGATTACAATCGGTGGCGTCGTCACAGTGCCTGTGGCGGCCTTAGTCCTGAACAATTTGAAAACCAGAACCTCGCTTAGGGCTGTGTCCACATTACGTGGGTAGGATCAATCCACAGCACCTCCCACTGATTCAACAAATGATGAAAAAAACGCAAAAAGTTTTGCAGAGTGTTTACAAGAACTTAAAGAATGGCAAGATAAACATNTTTGTCGCATGTGAGAGCGCGCTCTGCCACTATCGTATAAAGCGGATGTTGCCACCCGGCCTGATGCGCATTTGTCGTGAACCCTGGGGCAAGGGCAGGTCACAAAAGGGGATGATGGCATTAGTGCGCGAAAATTTTACCCACAGCAAACTTAATGAGTTTATGGCAGACTGCACAATGGCTACCGTTGTGATGGAGGCCTGTGTCGGTACCCATTTTATGGCTCGCCGGATCGCTGATACAGGTCATGAAGCAAAATTGATTTCCGCAGTTCGTCCGCCCTATTGTTAAGAGCAACAAGAACGATTTTGTCGATGCGGAAGCTATATGCGAAGCTGCATCCAGTCCTTCCAGGCGAGTTGTGCAACCATGAACCGAAGCTCAACAGGTCATGCGGGCGCTTTACCGGGCCAGGCGCAGCTGGCAAGAACTGCGTAGGGTGTTGTGCGCTGGCCAACAAATTAGCCCGGATAGTATGGGCAATCCCCCTCACGGCAGACCGTGTTCTAAAGGTAACGATGACGCCAGTTTGACTGGCAGGTTAATCGTTAATCAAGCCGTTCCCAATCTGGTTTTGCGGAGACTGATTATTGATGACATGAACGGTCTGTCGGCCTGCTGAAAAACTTACAGACAATATGACTCTCTGNAGCCGTGCGGTTTTATAAGGCTCCATCAGGTGCGGAACGCATCAAGGCGTGGGCATCCATGCCCATAGTGACGCCGGATAGATTCAGGCAAGCCAACAGGAATCAAAAATCAGCGATGCAAAAATGGTGGTAACCCTGGATTTTTGTGTCTGATTAACCGTCCGCGATTATTNTCAATCTTTCCCGACCCACCGGTAAGGCGAAGGCTTTAATTTTTGCGTTATAAATGCCAGACCGCTCAACTCTCATTATACTCCGGTATCGCCCCTGTTTATTATGTNAATAATCATCTCAATGAAGTTTATCATTTTTTCTGCCGAATTTATGATGAGTTATTTGTATATGCCTGAAGGATAGAGAAGCAATTTTTTATATACGGCTACTGATATCGTGTATATAAGTAGTACTGGTATCTCGTTCACTCAGGAAAATTAATGTTTACTCCTATTAAATTGCAGCCACCTCATGGGAATGATATCAGCGGCTGGATGAGCCAAAGTTCACGGGCAGTCCCGCATAACAGCGTTCTTAACCGGATAAGCGGGGTTCAGAATGGATCGGTTTATCTGCTGCCAGCTAATGAGTATATGAAAACTGTCCAGGATGGAACACGCTTGATAAACAATCTGGCGTCAGTACAGCCTGCTCAGGCTGCACAATCTTCGTCATCCCATCCCAGTGAGCCAGAGATTTATCGCAGACAGAGATATGACCCTGAATTTGTTAAAAACATTAAAGAGGAGCTGTCCACCAAAACAGTTTGGCAAGTGGCAAAAGAACATGGTCTTAATTATCGAACAGTCTACCACTGGGAGAATGGGTCGGGTGGTGCCAGAGAGAAGATTAATAAGAATAATATCAGTGAGATAGCTACACGGAGCCGTTTTCGCTCAACATTTGCTCTAAAAAAGCATTGTGTTGATAGGGTGAACGAACTCTGCTCACAGCAGCAAAACCCCCGCGAGATAAGTAACGAAAAAAAGATTATCAGTCAGGTTGCAAAGGAAGAGGGCATTCATAAAACGTCACTCACATGGTGGGTAGCGAAAACCAGAAAAAATTCGTCAGATTCCAAGCGTGTCCTTCTGTTACCGAAGCGTACCCCGGATGAAACACACAGAGTTAACAACGTTAAGCCACATCAGAGTGTCAGCGGTAATTCCGATGCACATAAGCTAAATGTACAGAGCAATATTGATTTAGCTAAACTTAGGGCGAATGAGTTACCCACAGCACCTCCCACCGTCCGGACTGATTCAACTAATGATGAAAAAATCGAAGAAGGTTTTGCAAGGTGTTTTCAACACATTGAAAGATGGTTAAATAAATAATATTGTCGCATGTGAGAGCGCGCTCTGCCACTATCGTATAAAGCGGATGTTGCCACCCGGCCTGATGCGCNTTTGTCGTGAACCCTGGGGCAAGGGCAGGTCACAAAAGTTTACTACACAAAGAGTATGTTATCCCGCCGGGCGTGCAGGACGATCGTTCGCAACATAACATGACCCCTACCTGTGACGCATCCTTCCCTGGCAGAGAAGGTCACTATTATCTAAACTCAGGGCTGACTCGCTTCCATAGTTTGCCCGGGCAGGTTTATAATGGCCGGATGTTTTTAGTTAGAACCCTAATAATCAGGCATCTCACAATTTGAACTCTCATGAACTTAACTTCTCGCGGCTGCTACACCTGACTGCCAATGCCTGGCGTCAGGCGATAGATCGCCGGATGAAGGATAATGGACTTAGCATGAGCAGCTGGATGGCGGTGGCGACCATTGCTGTTCAGGAACAACCGATGAATCAGAAAGAGCTGGCGCAGGCGCTGGGGCTTGAGGATGCCAGCGTGGTGCCGCTGAT
The DNA here is from genome assembly GCF_000026985.1 of Erwinia pyrifoliae DSM 12163. NCBI lineage: Bacteria > Pseudomonadati > Pseudomonadota > Gammaproteobacteria > Enterobacterales > Erwiniaceae > Erwinia > Erwinia pyrifoliae. The sequence continues at coordinate 2,438,788 of NC_017390.1, read as the reverse complement.
CGACCGTCTGGTCAAACAGCAGCTGGTAGAGCGTGTTCAGCCGGCGGAGGATCGCCGTAAACGGCTGCTGCATGTCACGCCGAAAGGGCTGCTGCTCAACGAGCGCCTGAAAACTGAAGCCGATGCGTTACGTAATGAACTGCTATCTGGCCTCAATCCTGATGAGCTGGCGACCACCCAACGTGTTTTGCAGCAACTGCTGACGGCCACCGAGGCGAAATAACGTGTCGGGTAAGCAACAAAATCCTTATGCGCCGCGTGAGTGGGCGCCCGGCGAAAAACCCATGTTGCCCGGTTCTCCTTCCACACCGCTGCATCCGCCCCATAAGCGCATAGCCTTTTGCATTGTTGGCCTGCTGATCTGCATCACCGGGGCGCTCAGTAATGCGCTGGTCACTGCGAATCTCACCAGTTTGCAGGGCGTTTTCGCTGCCTATAACGATGAAATCGCCTGGCTTCCGGCCGTGTATGTGATGGGCAATATCTCAATTAACCTGCTGTTGGTGAAATTTCGCCAGCAGTATGGTCTGCGCATATTTACCGAAGCATTCCTGGTGCTCTATGTGCTGGTGGCATTTTTCCATCTGCTGGTTAACGATCTCAGCTCGGCAATTATCGTCCGCGCGTCACACGGTATGGTGGGGGCCGCGCTCAGTTCGCTTGGCATCTATTATCAAGTGCAGGCGTGGCCGGCAAGACATCGGCTAAAGGCGTTGGCGATAGGCTTAGGGGCTTCGCAGCTGGCGATCCCGCTGGCGCGCTTGTTTTCCACCGAACTGTTACAGCTGGAACAGTGGCGCGGTCTGTATCTGTTTGAACTGGGGTTGGCGTTAATGGCTTTGGGCGCGGTGCTGATCCTCAAGCTGCCACCCGGTGAACGCACCAAAGTCTTCGAGAAAAAAGACTTCCTCACCTTCTTTTTGATGGCACCGGGCATGGCGCTGTTCTGCGGCGTGTTGTCGCTGGGGCGCATTGAGTGGTGGACCAGCACGCCGTGGCTGGGTATTTGTCTGGGGCTGGGGCTGGTGTTGGTGACGGCAGCGGTGCTGGTAGAACATCATCGCAGCAACCCGCTAATTAACACGCGCTGGCTCGGTAGCGGAGCAATATTCCGCCTGGGTATTGTAATGATCCTGCTGCGCATTATGCTCGCGGAGCAAAATACCGGCGCAATGGGTTACCTGCAACAGATCGGGTTGCAGAACGACCAGATGCAGGGCCTGGCGCTGGCTATTCTGGCAGGTGTTGCTGCGGGGATTATTTGCAGTGCGTTGACGATTAACCCCAAACATCTTAACTGGCCGATTGCACTGTCGCTGGTTATCGTGATGGTGGCCTCGCTGATGGATGCGCAGTCCAGCCCGTTGACCCGTGCCAACAATATATACTTCAGCCAGTTCTTGCTGGGTTTCAGCACCTCATTCTTTATCGCCCCGGCCATGCTGCTGGGCGTCAGCAGCGTGGTCACTCAGCCGAAAAACCTGGTCAGCTTTGTGGTGTTGTTCGGCATGAGCCAGAACCTCGGCGGGCTGATGGGGTCGGCCCTGCTCGGCACGTTTCAGACCTGGCGCGAAAAGTATCACTCCAGCCTGTTGGGCGACAGGCTATCGCTACTCGATCCTAACGTCACCGACCGTTTGATGCAGTACAACAATCTGTTTGCCAGCCAGATTGGCGATAATACCCTGCTCAGTGCACAAAGCACCACGCAGCTACAAACGGCGGCAACGCTGCAGGCAAACGTACTGGCGTATAACGATGTTTATATTTTGACGGCTGCGCTAGCGGGAGTCACTTTACTTTGGGTGCTATGGCGTTTGTCGCGCCTACGCTACCTCAACTGGCAGCAGGCCAAACGCGAAGCGGAATCGGAACAGCGGGCCATGCAACAAATGAACGTGGAGAAATAATGAGTCAACAGGAACAGCAACTCGCTGAACGTCAGAGAAATAACAAGCTGCGGATTATCTCCATCGCGCTGGGATCTGGCTTTGTGCTGGTTGGTGTGCTGGTGATCCTCTATGCCTGGCAGCTGCCGCCGTTCACCAGCCAAAAGCAGTCTACGGAAAACGCCTACGTACGTGGTCAGGTGACCTTTATCAGCCCCCAGGTCAGTGGTTACATTACTGCGGTGGAAGTGCTGGATTTTCAGCCGGTGCATCGCGGCGATCTGTTAATGACCATTGATGACCGCATTTATCGCCAACGCGTGCACCAGTCCGCCGCACAGCTGAATATGAAAAAAGCCGCGCTGGCCAATAATCAACAACAGCGGCGTAGTGCCGAAGCGGTTATCAAGCGCAACGAAGCCGCGCTGCACAACGCGAAGGCACAGGCGCTGAAGGGCGGGCTGGATTTAAAACGCGTGGAAAATCTGGCTGCCGATGGATCCTTATCCGTGCGTGAGCGTGATGCCTCTCGCGCCAGCAACAGCCAGATGCTGGCGGGGGTCCAGCAGGCGCAGGCCACGTTAGAAGTGTCGCGCCAGGATCTGCAAACCACCATCGTTAACCGCGCTTCGCTGGAAGCGGATGTCGCCAATGCTCAGGCGGCGCTGGAATTGGCACAGATTGATCTTGATAACACCCGGATTAGTGCACCACGCGACGGGCAGCTGGGGCAGATTGCGGTGCGCCAGGGCGCCTATGTAACGGCCGGTTCCCGCCTGACTTCGCTGGTTCCGCAGCAAATGTGGGTGATTGCCAATATGAAAGAGACGCAGATGGCGCGCATCCGCCCCGGTTTGCCGGTCAGTTTTACCGTTGATGCGCTGGATGGTGAAGGTTTCAACGGGGAAGTGGAGTATATCTCACCCGCAGCCGGTTCTGAATTCAGCGCCATATCGCCGGATAACGCTACCGGTAACTTTGTCAAAATCGCTCAACGTATTCCGGTGCGCATTAAGATCACCGGCGATAACGCCGCCCGTCTGCGTCCGGGCATGTCGGTGGAAGTCACTATCAATACTGCGGATGCGCAGGATGGAGCGAAAAAATGAGGTACGTAGCCAGATCGCTCAGTGTGATAACGCTGGTGGTCGCGCTGACGGGGTGTGCCACCCACCTTGAGCGTGCGCCGTCTTCGTTGCCGATCCCCACGCAGTGGCGCCATCAGGTAGGGCCGGGCGCGGCCGTTGAGGCCGGCTGGTGGCGCGCCTTCAACGATCCTGTACTGAATCAGCTGGTGGAGCAGGCGCTGCGCCATAACCCGGACATACTGATTGCCCGCTCGCGGGTCGATCAGTATCGTGCTCAACTGCGTGGTGCAGAAGGGGATAACTTCCCGACGCTGGATGCAGGCATGGCGGGCAGCCGTGCGCGGGCAATCTCGGCGGTGACCGGTCAGCCTTATCAATATTCGGTTTTTCAGGGGTTGTTGCAGGCTAACTATAACGTCGACTTATGGGGCGAGCGCAGCAGCAGCATTGATGCGGCTAAAGCGACCCTGGCAGCGCAGCAGGCTGCCGCAGCCGCAGCCGGGTTAACCATTGCCAGTTCGGTGGCGTCCGGCTATATGACGCTGGCCTCACTGGATGAACAGCTGCGTGTGACCGAAGCCACGCTGGCATCGCGCAACAATTCGCTGAAACTGGCGCAACGTCAGTTTGAGACGGGTTATACCTCCCGGCTGGAGTGGCTTCAGTCGCAGTCCGAGTATCAGACGGCGAAGGCACAGATCCCGCTGTTGCAGCATCAGATTGCGGAACAGGAAAACGCTCTGAGTATTTTGGTGGGCATGAACCCACGCCAGATCGCGCGGCAGAATCACTTTGAACATCTGGCGGTGCAGACGATGCCCGCCGAGATGCCGTCTCGCTTGCTGCAGCGCAGACCGGATATCGTACAGGCCGAACGTCAGCTTCTGGCGGCGGATGCGTCGCTGCACTCCGCGCGCGCCAGCCTGCTGCCGTCGCTGAATCTGACCGCAAGCGGCACGTTGCAAAGCTCGGTGCTGCATCAGCTGGTCGATAATCCCTTCCGGTTGTGGAGCGTTGGCGGCAGCATACTTGCCCCGTTGCTTAATCGTGAAGCGCTGACGGCGCAGGTGGATGTGTCGATGGCAACGCGCAACCAGGCGCTGTACAACTATGAGAAAGTGGTGCGCGCAGCGTTCAGTGAAGTGAACAACGATCTCGATGCCATCACCCGCTATCAGCAGCAGCAGGCCGAATTGCAGATCCAGCAGCAGGTGGCTCAGGAGGCGCTGCGTATTGCCAGAAACCGCTATCAGAACGGCTACGCATCTTATCTTGATGAGCTGGATGCCCAGCGCACGCTGTTCACTACCCAGCTCAGCGTAGTGCAGGCAAAAAATAACCTGCTGCTGGCGCAGATCGATCTTTACCGTGCGCTCGGCGGGGGCTGGCAGCCCTGATATATCACTGCGGGTCTGTCGGCCCCAAACCCGGGACAAAGTAAACCCCAGGTAATACCGGCAGGCGCCAGGTTCATACCGCTGGCATTCAGTCGTACAACTATGCTTTTGGTGGCATTAATTCCTCGCTTATCCTCCGCCGCTTGAACAGATAGCGCGGCTCGAAAGCCTCATCAACGAGGCTGCGCCGCGCCCGATTACCCGAACTAAGTCCAGGGTTTATTCATAATCTGGCGCAGCCTGACCACATTCAAACAGCAAGGAAGCGGGCTGCATTACCCGCCGACTGAAAATTCAATCATAATTAACAATCAAACTTTAAAAAAAATTAACAGTAACTTTGCCTGATTATTCAACAGCAACGGCTGAAATTGTCCTGTTGATAGATTGTTTCGACGCATTTTATGTTTTTGGTAACGTCCTGAAATCAATTTGTTACGCTAACCAATTCGGGCTTTGTGCTATCCTTCATGACTGACAGGTAACAATAATTTCTAACCAACAGAGACTCACGCTGTTTGATCCCGATTGAGTTAGCGTGAAGATCTCTTATTCTCCTTGTGAAACGGACGTCTTTTCATTTTTTTACCGGCCCCTTAAAAGGAATGTTTTGCCGGTATGCTGTGGTTAAACATGAAAAACAGTTCTGAAACTGAGCCAGAAAAAAAAGAGCGAGTACCGTTAGAAGACGCGCCTTTTACCATTATGGTTTTTGCCATCGCCTCCTTTACGCTGATCGCTTTTGTCCTCGTTATTACACTGTGGGTATCATGATGATGCCCCGTCATTGAATCGATTCGCATCGCCATCTTGCCAATCCTGAATGTCATTACCGCTCAACGGCAAGATAAAATGCTGTCGGGATGGATGAATGCGCACGCTGCCGCTAGCTGATGTTTGATTAACCGGGCATAATCTTAGGCTGCCGGCGCTGTCAGGCCGGATTACCGTAGAGCAATTCAAGGATCGTCGATGACCGAACTACAGCAGTCGCCCGATGCTAACCTTTCGGCGGCTGTGCGTCCACGGCTGGCGCAGGCCGTTGTACCGCTGGCGCAGCAACACCCGGAACACAGCGGCATTTTTCCTCTGTCGGAGGGGCTTGATGCTTTTGCCGCTCGTTATCTGTTGATTTCCATGGCTGAACGGTCACTGGATATTCAGTATTACATCTGGCAAAACGACATGTCAGGGCGATTACTGTTCAGTGCCGTGCTGGACGCAGCACAGCGCGGGGTGAAAGTGCGGCTGCTGCTGGATGACAACAACACTCGTGGGCTGGATAACACCCTGAGTGAGCTTAATCGTCATCCCAATATTGCCGTGCGCTTATTTAATCCTTTCTCATTTCGAACGCTGCGGGCTATTGGCTATATTACGGATTTTGCTCGCCTTAACCGCCGCATGCACAATAAAAGTTTTACCGTAGATAACACCGCAACCATTGTTGGCGGTCGTAATATCGGCGATGAATATTTTGCTGCCGGAGACGAACCTCTGTTTACCGATCTCGATGTGCTGGCTGTCGGGCCGGTGGTGGATGATGTCGCGCAGGATTTTGACCGTTACTGGCAGAGCAAGGCCGTTGCACCACTCAACAGGGTGGTAGACGAGGATGTGGGGGAACCTTCTGCCGTCACGCTGCCGCACACCTGGCGCGACACCCCGCAGGTGCAGGGCTATCTGCGCCGGGTCGATGAGACGCCGTTCGTCAGCCAGCTGGAAAACCGTTCTTTGCCGTTTATCTGGGCAAATACCCGCCTGCTAAGCGACGATCCACGAAAAGGGCTGGGGCGTGCCAGAACCAGTACACTTCTGCCACAGCGCATGCTGTCGGCGATTGGCAAACCGCAACGCCAGTTCGATATTATCTCTGCCTATTTTGTTCCGACACGCGCCGGGGTGGCGCAGCTGCTGTCGCTGGTGCGTAACGGGGTGAAAATCGCCGTTCTGACCAACTCGCTGGCGGCCAATGACGTTTCGGTGGTTCATGCTGGCTATGCCAAATGGCGAAAAAAACTGTTGCGTCACGGCATTACGCTGTATGAATTAAAGCCCCACGATGGCATGAGTCAGGCCCCGCACGACCGTGGCTTAACCGGTAACTCAGGTGCCAGCCTGCATGCTAAAACCTTTAGCGTGGATAATCAGCAGCTTTTTATCGGCTCGTTTAATTTTGACCCGCGCTCGGCAATGCTGAATACCGAAATGGGGCTGGTGATTGAGAGCGAATGCCTGGCGACGCAAATTCATCAGCGTTTTATGGCCAGTATCCCCGACAGAGCATGGACGCTGCGGTTGGATAAGTGGGGGCGTATCAACTGGGTGGAATATCCCGGTGACCCGCAAAAAGAGGTGGTGCATAAGCACGAGCCACGAACCAGACTGATGCAGCGGCTGTTAGTGCGCCTGGTATGGCGTTTGCCGATTGAATGGCTATTGTGATCCGCTGTGAGCGGGGCGCAGACCCTGTGCGCTTCACTTAACAGAGCAACTTGAATTGGATCACCTCTTGTGCTGGCAGTGGCCATGAGTGATTTTGCCTTGAGAACTTCTCTGGTTTACTTATCTTAGAAAAGATTGGCACAGCATTCTTTACGATTGTTTTTTGGCTGTTTCCTGTCGGATATAAAGATACTGTCGTATCTGTTTTAAAACAGGGAGCAGCATCATGCCGATTAAAGGTATTGGAAATCCGGAGGTTAGTCCTGTCAGTGACAGATCAGAACCTAAACAAACGGATCAGGCTATATCAATATTCCTTAGAAGTATGTTCAATGTACAGCAGTCTGAACCCGGGACCGAGCCAGGCGAATTCCAGTCAGGGCATCGGCGAACTAACGCTGTATGCCTCACCAAAAACACACCTAAACTCGACAGCGCTTCTGGCTCATCAAGCGACCGGATACTGCTCACCAGGTCCGGAGATAGTTTTGATCATAGTCGCCGTCCACCAGGTGCCCTTGGCCCGATTGATGAATAGGTATCCAGCCTCAATGCTTCGCTATGGCTCCACCTTCGTGGGGCTTTTCGCCTTTGAGCAGACGCCCGGGTGGCATATTAACGCTGCGCTTTTCCGGAGAACAGAAAACGCAGCAGCGGAATACGCAGGTGGATTTCGTACAGCAGAAAAGCGAGACCAAAGACAAACACCAGACCGGCGAAGAACCCGACGGTGTTATTGCCTATCTCGTTGACAAAAAGAATGCCGTAGAGAATGGTCAACGGGTGATGCACCAGATAAATAAACAGCGAGGCGTTAACCAGATATTTCACGCGCGGTGAGTGTGAGTTCAGCAGGCGATGACCGAATGAAAACACTACGTTGATCATCCACAACCCCATCAGCATCGATACCACTGCATCAATTTCGTACAGCCAGCCGCCGCCATGACTCAACGTCTGATTGGCGACATAAGCAGCGAATGCCAGGGCGGAACCGACAAAGACCCGGGGAGCCGGATGAACAAACAGCGCTTTAATGGCGGGATATTTCCATGCCATTGCCCCCAGTACAAAGAACGGCAGGTAAAACAGCGTCTGCATCACCGCGATACTGAACAGAGCATCGCCAAGGATCGACGGGGCGCAGACAAACATCACCCGACGGAAAATCGCCCAAGCCAGGCCGTAAAGCAGTAACCAGAGGGTAAGTTGGCCCCAGCTTATCTCGGAATAATCTGATTTTTCTCCTTTACTGTTGCGCAGCACGGTAAAAATCCAAAAACCGGCGAGCGTCAGCAGCACCAGCACTAACAGGAACCAGAGATGGGAAACCAGGTCCCATACCAGCGCATTATAGCGCTGATATAGCGTCATGCTGGCCCAGTCCCCGATTTTGCTGGTCCACTCTTTAAGCATAAAAAATTGCGGCAGGGTGACTAGCGGTATCGCGGCCAGCAGCGGGATGCCAACCCGCTCCACGCGCACCTTCAGCCATTCAGAAGGGCGGTAACGCAGGAAAAGCATGTAGGAAAAATAGCCAGAAATCACAAAGAATACCTGCATACGAAAAGCATGGATGAATTCATTCAGCAACGTCAGCCACTCAGACGGCGAGCTGCTGTTAACCGACCAGCTTTGTGCGGAATAAATCAACGAAACATGAAATGGCACGCCTAATAGCATCAGCCAGGCGCGAATCGAATCGAGGTAGTGCTCTCTCTGCTGTGTTTCTTTAGTCATAAATTTCCGTTATTCAACACGTTATACTTTCGGTGGATCCTTGAGCAGCCTAAAGCTTACCGCTTACTTTAACCGTAAGAATAAGCGTATACTATCAGCCGAATCTGTTTCCGTTAAACGCTTGAGAATCGTATGCTTAGCGAATCAGATTATCGGAACAAAAACGCGCTCATGCTGTCGGAATGCCAGATTATCCTTTAAGATGAATTAATTGTTTTAAGCACCCGAAATGGGGGGGATGTACGAATTAAAATGAACAATAAACCAAAACTCTTGCAATTGCGCTGGGTTGGCGCCGCCGTTTTACTTTCAATGTATGCCAACAGCAGTTGGGCTTTCAACATTGATGATGTGGCAAAACAGGCGAAAGATTTAGCTGGGAAGGGCTTTGAAGCGCCCAAAAGCAATCTGCCATCACAGCTGCGTGAAATGAAATACGCCGATTACCAGCAAATCCAGTTCAATCATGATAAAGCTTACTGGAACAAACTGAAGACCCCTTTCAAACTTGAATTCTACCATCAGGGTATGTACTTCGATACGCCGGTACGGCTCAATGAAGTGACTGCCAACAGCGTGCGCGAAATCAAATATTCTCCCGAATACTTCAACTTCGGTAACGTCAAACACGACGCGGATACGCTGAAAAACCTCGGTTTTGCGGGTTTCAAGGTGCTTTACCCGTTGAACAGCAAAGACAAGAGAGATGAAATCACCAGTTTTCTTGGTGCAAGCTACTTCCGCGTGATTGGTGCCGGACAGGTTTACGGACTTTCCGCCCGTGGTCTGGCAATAGATACCGCACTGCCTTCTGGCGAAGAATTCCCGCGCTTCAAACAGTTCTGGATTGAGCGCCCTAAACCGCAGGATAACCATCTGGTCATCTATGCGCTGCTTGACTCGCCGCGCGCGACCGGAGCGTATCGCTTCCTGATTACCCCGGGCCAGGAAAGCACTGTTGACGTGCAGTCTAAGGTTTATCTGCGCGATAACGTTGGAAAACTGGGCGTTGCGCCGTTAACCAGCATGTTTCTGTTCGGCGCTAATCAGCCTTCCCCGCAGACCAACTTCCGGCCGGCGCTGCATGATTCGAACGGCCTGTCGATTCATGCCGGTAATGGCGAGTGGATCTGGCGTCCGCTGAATAATCCGAAACATCTGGCGGTCAGTACCTTCACCGTCGAGAACCCACGCGGTTTCGGCCTGCTGCAACGCGGTCGTGGTTTCGATAACTATCAGGATCTGGATGACCGTTACGACTTGCGCCCCAGCGGCTGGATAGAACCGCAGGGCGATTGGGGTAAAGGGCGCGTTGAACTGGTTGAAATCCCCACGGCTGACGAAACCAACGACAATATCGTGGCATTCTGGTCGCCGGAAAGCCTGCCTGAACCGGGTAAAGAGATGAAGTTTGCCTATCGTTTGCACTTTACCCGTGACGAGAGCCAGCTGCATTCACCGGAAACGGCGTTCGTGAAAAGCACGCTGCGTTCAATCGGGGATGTTAAGCAGTCCAACCTGGTACGTCAGCCGGACGGCACTGTTGCCTTTGTCGTCGATTTCGTTGGCCCGGAGATGAGTAAACTGCCTGAAAACACCCCGGTGACACCACAAGTCAGCATTGGTAATAATGGTGAACTGGTGGAAAACAGCGTTCGCTATAACCCGGTAACACAAGGCTGGCGTCTGGTGCTGCGTATGCGCATCAAAGACGCCAAACAACCTACGGAAATGCGTGCTGCACTGGTAAACGGTGACAAAACGCTGACGGAAACCTGGAGCAATCAGTTGCCTGCCAATGAATAAGTCTACCGTAATACCCGCTGAATATATTGATGCGCTGCCCCTTTCCCCTGAAAGAAAAGGGGCGCTGCGTGACGCGCTGCCGGCTAACCCGGAAGAGACCTTCAGCCAGCTGCATCACCAGCTGGCTGAACGTGCTGCGGGCGAAAAGCGCGCCGACGATGCGCCGCAGCAGTCGGTGAAAGCACGTATCGAAATGAGCTGGCCTGAATCGATCGACAAGGGCCATCAGTTCGACCAGGATGCGCTGGAACGAACCACGCTGAAAGCGATGCCGGAGCACACCCGTTCTTCGATGTATCCTGAAGAGTGGCGTACTAACCCGGTGGCTCGTGCGTGGGACGCAGTACGCGGGCGTAAAAGTACCCCGCGCTACGCCAGCAAAGAAGAGCAAAAGAGGGAGGATAAATGGCGTCACGTTGGCTCTATTCGTCGCTACATCTTGCTGTTTCTGACCCTCTTTCAGACGGTGGTGGCGACCTGGTACATGAAGACCATCCTGCCATACCAGGGCTGGGCGCTCATCGACCCGATGGAGATGATCAACCAAAACTGGCAGCAGTCGGTACTGCAAATTCTGCCTTATGTGTTGCAGACCGGGATCCTGTTCCTGTTCGCCGTGCTGTTTTGCTGGGTGTCTGCCGGGTTCTGGACGGCGCTGATGGGCTTCCTGCAGCTGCTGATCGGTAAGGATAAATACAGTATTTCTTACCTGACCAGCGGCGATGAGCCGATTAACCCGGAACATCGCACGGCGCTCATCATGCCAATCTGTAACGAAGACGTAGAGCGTGTGTTTGCCGGCCTGCGTGCCACCTGGGAATCGGTGGTTCGTACCGGTGAGCAGGCGAACTATGACGTGTATATTCTCAGTGACAGTTACAACCCGGATATCGTCATGGCCGAGCAAAAGGCCTGGATGGAACTGGTGCGTGATGTGGGCGGGGAAGGGCGCATTTTCTATCGCCGCCGCCGCCGCCGCGTAAAGCGTAAATCCGGTAACATCGATGACTTCTGCCGCCGCTGGGGCAGCCAGTACAGCTACATGGTGGTTCTGGATGCGGATAGCGTCATGAGCGGCGGCTGCCTGAATGGCCTGGTACGCATGATGGAAGCCAACCCGAATGCGGGTATTATCCAGTCATCGCCGAAGGCATCGGGTATGGACACGCTGTATGCACGCTGTCAGCAGTTTGCTACCCGCGTCTACGGGCCGCTGTTTACCGCCGGTCTGCATTTCTGGCAGTTGGGTGAGTCGCATTACTGGGGCCACAACGCCATTATTCGCGTTAAGCCGTTTATAGAGCATTGCGCGCTGGCTCCGCTGCCGGGTGAGGGTTCCTTTGCCGGTTCCATCCTCTCGCACGACTTTGTCGAAGCCGCGCTGATGCGTCGTGCCGGCTGGGGCGTGTGGATCGCTTATGATTTGCCCGGCTCCTATGAGGAGCTGCCGCCAAACCTGCTGGATGAGCTGAAGCGTGACCGCCGCTGGTGCCACGGTAACCTGATGAACTTCCGTCTGTTCCTGGTGAAAGGTATGCACCCGGTTCACCGTGCGGTATTCCTGACCGGCGTAATGTCCTATCTGTCTGCGCCGCTGTGGTTTATGTTCCTGGCGTTATCAACCGCTTTGCAGGTGGTGCACACGTTGACGGAGCCGCAGTACTTCCTGCAACCGCGCCAGCTGTTTCCGGTGTGGCCGCAGTGGCGGCCTGAACTGGCCATCGCACTGTTCTCCACCACGCTGGTTCTGCTGTTCCTGCCGAAGTTGTTGAGCATCATACTGGTTTGGTGCAAAGGGGCGAAACCCTATGGCGGCGCGCTGCGCGTACTGACTTCTCTGTGTCTGGAGATGCTGTTCTCGGTGCTGTTGGCACCGGTACGTATGCTGTTCCACACCGTCTTTGTGGTTAGCGCATTCCTCGGCTGGGAAGTGGTATGGAACTCACCGCAGCGTGATGATGATGCCACGCCGTGGGGCGAAGCGTTTAAGCGCCACGGTTCGCAAATGTTGCTTGGCCTGGTCTGGGCTGGTGGCATGGGCTGGCTGGATCTTAATTTCCTGTGGTGGCTGTCACCCATCGTCTTCTCGCTGATCCTGTCACCGTTTGTTTCGGTTTTGTCCAGCCGTCGTAGTCTTGGTCAGGCATCTAAACGTGGCAAGCTGTTCCTGATACCGGAAGAGTACCAGCCGCCGCAAGAGCTGCTGGACACCGACCGCTACGTGGAGCTTAACCGCGAGCGCGCGCTGCAAGATGGCTTTATGCATGCCGTATTCCATCCGTCGTTCAACGCGCTGGCAAGCGCGATGGCAACATCGCGTCACTTGCACAGTGACATCCTTGACTTCGCCCGCGACCGGCGCGTAGAGCAGGCGTTGAGCGGGTCGCCGGCTGAGCTGGATCGCGATAGTCGCCTGGCGTTGCTAAGCGATCCGGTTACGCTGTCGCGCATGCATTATCGTTTGTGGCAGAACGCCGACAAGTACCATGACTGGGCAGATTATTACCACACGCTGAAACTGAATCCGCTGGCGCTGAACAACGCGAAATAACGCCGAGGTGATCCATCGCGCCAGCACGCGACAGCCGGGACAAACGTCCCGGCTTTTTTTATTTATTTTTTGCACCTGCGCTGATGGCATATTCACCAGCAGACGCTAGAATAGCGTGCTTTAATGTCGGAAAATCTGGGGGCTAAGCGGTGACAAAGATGATACGCGCAGTGGTAACAGGGTTTAGCATCCTGTTATTGAGCGGCTGTGGCAGCATTATCAGCAGAACCCTACCCGGACAGGGGCAGGGTAACCAATATTACCCCGGCGTGCAGTGGGATGTGCGCGACAAGCCGTGGCGTTTTATCGCTATTATTGACCTGCCGCTATCGCTGGTGGTTGATACGCTGTTGTTGCCGGTGGATGCGCATCACGGGCCATACGAATAATTCGCCAGCCGGTTCAGAGCAGGTTATCAGACTCGCTGTTATCATCTTCCCACTCTTCAGCTGCCGCCTTACCCTCTTCGCTATCACCAGGGGGTTCCAGCTGGAATTCGCCGTCGTCCCATTCGTGCAGGGTGTTTTCCGGCAGCCACTCCCGACGCAGCTCCACCTCATCAAAGTCGCCATCAAATATCGCCTGTGCGGCTTCACCGCTGCGCGACGCCGGGCATTCACCTTCGTCGCCCTCGTCGGTGAGGAATTCGGCCTGCCACATGATGTCGCCATCCTGCATCACGTATTTTTGCAGGTTGAACTGGCTAACTGAAGCTTCATCCTCTTCCTGTTCCGGGTTGGCAGCCAGGTACTCCTCGCGTGCGGCATCAATGGCTTCTTCCAGCGTGGCATAAAGGTTCATCGTTATCTCCGTGGTGTGAATAACTAAAGGGTAATTGTTGTCGCTATACGTAAAGTTGCAAGGGCGAGGCAACAAAATATCTGTTTGAAGACCACAGAATGTTAAATGCGATGGTGTGGCAAAAGAAACAAGCGCAGTGCGGACGTAACCTTGAGGCAGGCCGGAGAACCGGCCTGATGCAAATCAGTACAGGGCTGGATGGCCTTCAGGACGGGTCTTAAAGCGGCGGTGCAGCCACATGTACTGATCGGGAGCCATCAGTATGCCATGTTCAACAATACTGTTCATGCGCGCCGCCGTAGCCGCTTCATCGTCCAGTGGAATGCTCTGCTCTTCAGGCAGGATCACCATCTCGTAGCCTTTACCCTCTGGCAACCGGCGTGGCACGAATGGGATCACCGCCGGGTTTCCGCTGCGGATAAGCAGGTAGCTGCCTTTAGTCGATGCCGCCTGGTCAACGGCGAAAAACGGAACAAACACGCTGCTTTTTGGCCCGTAATCGTGGTCTGGCGCGTACCAAATAATATCGCCATTTTTCAATGCGCGGATCATCCCCTTTAAATCTTTGCGATCCAGCATGCTCTTATTGGAACGCATACGTCCCCACGTCTGCAACCAGTCGATCAGCGCATTATCATTCGGACGATATACGCCAATACCCGGATTATGAATGCCGAAAATACGTGCTCCCAGTTCCAGCGTCAGAAAATGCATACCGATAAGCAGTACCCCTTTCTGGTCGGCTGCGGCCTTGCTGATATGTTCTAACCCGCTAACCCGGAACCATTTTGTAATGCGCCAGTCCGGCCAGAACCAGGCCATGCCGGTTTCAATCAGTCCCATGCCAAGCGACTCAAAGTTACGCTTTACCAGCGCTTCACGCTCGGCACCGGGCATCTGTGGAAAGCACAGTTCAAGATTGCGCCGGGCAACGTCTACACGGCGTTTAAGGAAACGCATGGAGAGTCTTCCCAATCCGCAGCCAATATAATAAAGCACCGGATAAGGCAGTAAAACCATCAGCCAGAGCAGAGCCATACCCAACCAGGTAAGCCAGTAACGGGGATGCAGCAAAGCACGACTAAATTGAGGCAGCTGAGTCATGAGTTTCCAGATCGTCAAAAAAAGGAGCTATTGTGAAGCTCAAAAAAGTTTTGTTATGGCCTATTGTGCCATTATTAACAATATAATTAAAATTATCTGCTGCTAATGCATTAGTAGCGATATCTCAAGGCTGAGGACAGGGCGCGTTAACTGATGTATTATAGGCGCGCAAAAAAATTTACCCTATTTGAATTCAGGAAAGTACACCATGCCAGTGTTACATAACCTTGTTTCCAATGAAGAGTTAAAGGCGCGCATGCTTGCGGAAACCGAGCCGCGCACCACCGTCTCTTTCTATAAATATTTCACTATCCAGGATCCGCGCGCCTTTCGGGATGCCCTCTACATAGAGCTTACCCGGCTGAAGGTTTTTGGCCGTGTTTATGTGGCGGCAGAAGGGATTAACGCCCAGATCAGCGTGCCGGCAAGCCAGTATGAGCAGATGAAAAGCACCCTGTATGGTTTTCATCCGGCGCTGGACAATCTGCGCATGAACATTGCGCTGGACGATGATGGCAAATCCTTCTGGGTACTGCGCCTGAAAGTCCGCGAGCGCATTGTGGCGGACGGGATCACCGATGAGAGCTTTAATGCCAGCGATGTTGGAGCCTACCTGAAAGCGGCTGAAGTGAATGCCATGCTGGACGATCCCGACGCAGTTTTTGTCGATATGCGTAACCACTATGAATATGAAGTGGGGCATTTTGACAAGGCGTTGGAAATCCCGGCTGATACCTTCCGCGATCAGCTGCCGATGGCGGTTGATATGCTGCAGCAGGAAAAAGACAAGAAGATCGTCATGTACTGCACCGGTGGGATCCGCTGTGAAAAAGCCAGCGCCTGGATGCGTCATAACGGATTTGACAATGTTTACCACATTGAAGGCGGCATTATTGAATACGCCCGCCGTGCTCGCGAGCAGGGCTTGCCGGTGCGTTTTAAAGGAAAGAACTTTGTCTTTGACGAACGCATGGGCGAACGTATTTCCGACGAGGTTATTGCACATTGTCACCAGTGTGGTGAAAGCTGTGACAACCACGTTAACTGTCTGAATGACGGTTGCCATCTGCTGTTTATTCAGTGTCCGGCCTGTGCGGCGAAGTTTAATCACTGCTGTAGCCCGCTGTGCATGGAAGAACTGGCATTGCCGCCAGAAGAGCAGCGCGCCCGCCGGGCGGGACGTGAGAACGGGAACAAGATTTTCAATAAATCGCGTGGCCTGCTGAGCACAACGATGCATATCCCTTCTGCGAAAGAGTAATGCGCTATCTCGCCGGGATGCTTCCCGGCGAGACGATCTACGGCCGGCCTTTACTGGCGCACGCCTTCCAGTGAAATAATCAGGTCTACTTCCTGCGAAGCCGGGCCTAAATCCGTTTTGATGTTGAACGCTTTCAGCGCAATCGTGCCTTTTGCCTCGAAGCCAGCGCGGTAGCCCCCCCACGGGTCTTTGCCTTCGCCAATCAGTTTCGCCGCCAGTTTCACCGGTTTGGTGACGCCGTTCAGCGTCAGATTACCGTTAACGGTTAATCCATCACCCTCCTTCACCACGCCGGTAGAGACATAGGTCGCCTGTGGGAATTTAGCGACGTTAAGGAACTCGGCGCTGCGCAGATGCTTATCACGTTCCGCGTGGTTGGTGTCCACGCTGGCGGTATTGATAATGACATTGACCTTATCTTTGGCGGTATCGGCTTCGTCAAACGTGAACCTGCCATCGAAATCCTTAAAGCTGCCGTACAGCCAGCTATAACCCAGGTGCTTGATACGGAACTGGACAAATGCATGCTGCCCTTCCTTATCAATTTTATATTCGGCTGCGCTGGCGGTGGCTGCCGTCATGAATAGCGCGGCGGTGGTCAGGCCAAGAATCGTTTTCTTCAGCATTGCTTTCTCCTTATGAGAGGTTAGTCGATGCGGGTTCCCAGCATCCTTTTCAACGTGATGTCGCGATCGATAAAATGGTGTTTCAGTGCGGCCAGCCCGTGCAGCGCGGAAAGGATCACCACGCTCCATGCCAGCCAGAGATGGACGTCGCCGGCCAGGTCGGCCTGTTCGCCCGTCCCGCTAAACAGGGCGGGCACCGGCAGTACGCCAAATACATCGACAGGTTTGCCCTCTGCCGTAGAGATCAGATATCCGCTAAACATAATGGCGAACAGCAGGCCGTAAAGCAGCACATGGGCTGCCATTGCGCTGTGACGCACCACCGGACTGTAACTGGCAAGCGGTTTGGGTGGGGGAGAAAGGAAACGCCATATCACGCGCAGCAGCATGACGGCGAACAGCACCATGCCGATACTTTTATGCAGCTCGGGCGCCTTGTGATACCACTCGTCATAATAGCCCTGCGTGACCATCCACAGCCCGAGAGCAAACATGGCATAGACCACGGCCGCCACCAGCCAGTGCAGACCGATGCTGAATGCACCATAACGTGAAACGCTATTTTTCCACTGCATAGTAATACCCGCCTGTCATAAATTTAAACAAGACTGACCATAACTTCTGGCAAAATCAACAAATAACTTTGCAGTTTTTGGTATTTATTATCATCGTGAAATATTTTGACCAATTCTCTTTCTTTTGAACAGAAAATCAGAAAACAGACCGGTCGTAACGATAATCAGTATTGACTATGAAAGGGTTTGTGCCCGACGTGCGGGTTATTTTTATTTTTCTGATTTTTTGCACGCTTTACCGGCGACTGTCACTTTTAAGCTCTGATTTGTCAACGAATTGAAGCAGATATCGTTATGCAATTTTATGGTTTTCAGCAATCTGGTTACGATGGAGTCGCGAAAGTTTCGTCAATGATGATTTCATCGATGTGAAATATCGTAATTTTTCATTGTTTCAGCTAACGCTGCGGAAATCTTAAATATTTGCGATTTCTTGCCTGGGTTAGAGTGTGTAAATAATCACTATTATAAGATTTACTTTTAATGACACGCTAATGTGCTGTGCTATCGCTTTCTCCGACCACTATTTCACTCATTTCAGGGCGAGGAAAGTTATCTGTGGCAACAATCGGGAGCGCTAATGGGCGATACGTCAGCGGGGCAGCAGCCTCAAAAACAACATTTCTGGAACAAAAACAAGCCGGCCAGCCAGGAACTCCACATTGACGACATCACGATTGTTGATAACTCGATGCTGAAACGCGCTGTCGGTGCCGCCGCGCTCGGTAATGCGATGGAGTGGTTCGATTTCGGCGTGTACAGCTATCTTGCCGTCACTATCGGCAAGGTGTTTTTCCCCGGCGGCAGCCCGGCGGCACAGCTGCTGGCTACTTTTGGTGCCTTCGCCGCCGCGTTCCTGGTGCGCCCGGTCGGTGGACTGGTCGTCGGGCCGCTTGGTGACCGCATTGGGCGTCAGAAAGTACTGGCGATCACCATGATGATGATGTCGATTGGCACCTTCTGTATCGGGATTATTCCCGGGTATCATTCGATAGGGATTATGGCACCGGTACTGCTGCTGCTGGCACGTTTGTTACAGCGGTTCTCAACCGGTGGCGAATACGGCGGAGCGGCAACCTTTATCGCCGAGTACTCAACCGATGAACGCCGTGGCTTTATGGGAAGTCAAGCTGCGTATGCGCCGTAAAAAAGCGGCTCCGGCGGCAGAATAAAGAGCGACCCACTGCACAATGGCTCAGAGGACGAGCCATTGTGCCTTTGGCCGGTTATGCATCTGGCGCAAAGCGTGACAGCGAAAATGGCGTTAAATCAAATTCGCTCTGTTTCTCCTGAGCAAACTGCGCCGCAATCTCCCCCAGCACGCTGGCGAATTTAAAACCGTGGCCGCTTAACCCGCTTATCACCATGCGGTCAGGTTCATCCGGCAAGGTATCGATAATAAAATCGCCGTCCGGTGAGTTATCGTAGGTACAGGATTCGCCCCGCAGACAAACCCCCACGCCCGGCAGAAACTGGCGTATAAAAGTTAACAGTTCGCTGCCATCGGACGCCAGGCTGCCGAAGGGTTTACGCCCGACGGGCGAATCGATTGGCTGGCCGCCCTCATGCTTGCCCATCTTGATGGCGTTGTTATCGGCGGGAAAACCGTAATAGTGATTGCCGTCCGGCATCTGCACGGCAAATGCCGGGAATTGATTGTTTTCACTGTAGCGGCCGTCCGCCTGGTGCCAGGCAAAAACTTTGCGCATCGGGTTGATGGGTAGCCGGGGGCAGAGCGTTTTCACCCAGGTACCGGCGCTGAGCAAAAGCTTTTTCGCCTGATAAACGCCGTCTGCCGTGGTCACGGTCTGCAGGCCGTTCTGCGTTTCGATATGGGTAACCGGGCAGTTAAACAGCTGTGCGCATCCTGCCTCTTGCGCCATACGGATCCAGCTTTTGACCGCGATTTCTGCTTTCAGATAGCCAGCGGCGGGTTCAAACACGCCGATGTAGCCTTTTGGTACGGCGAACTGCGGCCAGCGCTGCACGATCCCGGCATCATCAAGGATTTGCACTTCCAGTTGGAATTGCTCCGCAGTGCGTTTCACGTTGTGGATAAATTCTGAGTGGTGCGGCGCAAGGTTGAGCACGCCGCTGCGCTGCATAACGCGTTCACCGCTCTCCTGCTCCAGCTGGTGCCAAAGCTGACGGGCGCGCAATATCATTGGCACATAGTCAGCCCCCTCGCCGTAAGCGTAACGTATCAGACGGCTTTCACCATGATGGCTGCCTTCACGGTGCGGCGGATGGTGGGCATCTATCATCAGCACTTTCAACCCTGCCTGAGTGGCGTACCATCCGGCGGCGGCGCCCACGGAGCCGCTGCCAACCACAATCAAATCGTAAACCATTGATATCAACCTTAGTAATGGATGCAATTCAGGCAGAATAACAAATTATCACGGGCATGAAAAAGGCACCTTTATGAGGTGCCTTTGAGAAACCGGATCGGTTGATTTAATGCTTCTTGTAGTCACGATCCTGGTAGTCGGTGGCTTCTATTTTGGCAATGCCAGCTTCGAGAATAGAGATAAATTGCCTGGCAACATCGGTAGTCAGCCAGTAGGTCTGGCCTACTTCGGCTTCATCAGTTTGCTGTTGGTTGGAAGACAGCGAATGCAAACGGATCATCATGGCATCATAGCTGTCTACGGTACTGATATCCCACCCGATGAGGGGATGTGTCTGGATGACATCTTTGTTACTGTCCATTATAACCCCCTTATTACTCGTGAATGATGACAACGAAGTGATTTTTATCGAGGTTCAATGCGGCTTTTTTCCTGGAGCCAACTGATTATAACAGCAGTTCTATTCGCGCGCAGGATTTAACGTTAGCGCTGCATTTATCGGCTGCGTCTGGTGCAAATAAAACATCAGCGCATCCTCTTATGATAAATAACGGCATTATGCAGATGTTACTATCAGATTAAACTGATACTGGAACTGGGCGGGCTATCCGTTGCTGATGGGAATCAGAGGGTATGGGCGATCCGGTCAGGGAAAGCGGGGGCTGCTTGTCCGGGTTGAAACGGTATCCCAGCAATGTGACTGCCGCTGTTGAATCACTGACAGCATGATGAAAACCTGCTGGATAACCTGTCGGTCCCGTCAACGATTTATTTCTGCCGTTTTAACTGCCCGGTTTTAGCAACAAAATGACATAAAAAAGCCGGAAGGCGTTTCCGGCAAAGTTGACACAATTTTAGCAATACGGCCTTTAATCTGTCATAAACCAGTCGTCTGCGCTCTCCCATGTTTCCTGTAAAATATGGGTAATCTG
This sequence comes from Erwinia pyrifoliae DSM 12163, assembly GCF_000026985.1. Taxonomy (NCBI): domain Bacteria; kingdom Pseudomonadati; phylum Pseudomonadota; class Gammaproteobacteria; order Enterobacterales; family Erwiniaceae; genus Erwinia; species Erwinia pyrifoliae. The sequence continues at coordinate 2,418,222 of NC_017390.1, read as the reverse complement.
ATCCTTTGCGTCTTTCCCTCCTCCCATCACCGTCAGGTTATTGGCGCTGGCGTAGCGTACCGAAATGGTATTGCTGCCATCAGGGAAATGCCTATCAATCCGTTTGGTTAACTCCAGCGTAAGCGCATCAATAGCGCCGGCAGGCAGGGAAGTGGTTTTTGCTACAGTGACTTCAATACGCATGATAGCCTCCGGTTGAATAACTGTAAATATATACAGTTATTCCTCTGGGGGCAATCACTATTAAGAGGTTAAATGCTTACCCGCCAGTTCAGCGTTTCACCGGCAAGGAACGGCACCACGCGATGGCCATCACTGCCGACCGCAATGCTTGCCGGCACCGTCCAGGGTTGACGCAGCAGCGTCACCTCACCGTCATTGAGCGGCAGCCCGTAGAAGCGCGGGCCGTTTTCAGAGCAAAAGGCGGCAAAATGCCCCAGTGCACCCATTTCTTCGAATACCGTAGCGTAGGCGGCCAGCATCGACGGAGCGTTAAATACGCCAGCGCAGCCACAGCTGGTTTCCTTACGATCTTGTGTATGAGGCGCGGTGTCGGTACCGAGGAAGAAACGCGGATGACCGCTGGCAGCGGCATCACGCAGCGCCTGCTGGTGAATATTCCGTTTGAGAATCGGCAGGCAATAGAGATGCGGGCGAATACCGCCAACCAGCATATGATTACGGTTAAACATCAGGTGCTGTGGCGTAATGGTGGCCGCAAGGTATTCGTTCCCTTCCAGCACATAAGCCGCGGCTTCCTTAGTGGTGATATGCTCGCAAACGACCTTCAGCTGCGGGAATTGCTTGCGCAGCGGGTGCAGCACGGTGTCAATAAAACGCGCTTCACGGTCAAAAATATCGATCTGCGCGTCGGTGACTTCACCGTGGATTAACAGCGGCATACCGATTTTCTGCATCCGATCCAGCACCGCAGCAATTGAGGCAATGCGGGTGACGCCGTGGGCAGAGTTAGTCGTGGCGTGCGCCGGATAGAGTTTGGCTGCGCTAAAAACGCCTTCAGCAAAGCCGGTTTCGATTTCATCCGGATCCATACCATCGGTCAGATAGCAGGTCATCAGCGGGGTGAACGCGTGGCCGGCAGGTACGGCTGCCAGGATACGCTGGCGGTAGGCGCGGGCGGCGGCTACGCTGCCGATCGGCGGTACCAGATTAGGCATCACAATGGCGCGGCCACAAATCTCACTGGTAAACGGGACGACCGCCTCCAGCATTTCTCCGTCACGCAGATGGATATGCCAGTCGTCAGGGCGACGTATAGTCAGTTGTTGGGGGGGGATGTTCATGTCATATGCTCCGGCAATAAGAGTAAGCAGGTTTCAGCCGGGTTCTAAGAATAGGGATAACGCGCCGGAATTGCATCAAATTTATGCGCGGGTGAACAGGTACGGTCAAGCCGTACCCGGCGGTTTTCACTCGGTAAATGGAATCACTAATTCACCCGGTTTAACTTCCAGTCCTTTGGCGAAGCGTTTCGCCAGCGACTCGGCTTTGCTGCGGTCGCTGCTCAGCGCCCAGGCGGGCTTCTGGTTAAAGTAACTTTTCAGCGATTGATTCAGGTAAGGCGTCAGGGTTTTCAGCACACCCTGCATTTTTTCCGGTTGAACCTGGATATCGGTCAGTTCCATGTCCTTCAGATAGACAGCCCCTTCCTGCTGATTAAATACCGGTTGGGCTTTCATGGTCAGGTTCATTTCTGCCTGCTGCGGGCCGAAAAGTGAGCTGATACTGACGTTAGCCTTGCCGGTCAACGTGACCCGGTCAGGTTCTTCGCGACCAATCTGGCTGTGCAGACTGCTCAGGGTTATATGCGCATCGACCAGCCCGGAAACGCCGATATTTTTCTCATAGCGGTTATGCTTTTCCAGCGCCTGGTTAATTTCCTGTTCACTGATGCGGTATTGGGCAATCTGGTTACAACCGCTGACCCACAGCGCTAACAGTAAAGCACTGATGGCAAAAAGGGGTTTCTTCACGATATTCCTCTGTTTCATTTCACCGCTCAATCCTGAGGGCACCAGCACATAGCATGCATCAACGCGACGCATTCGTCACCAGGAGAACGCCGGATAATGCGTAACGCAGATGAGCGGGGCCGCCGGGTGGCGGCCGGTGAGCGTCAGGATGCGACGGAGGAAAGCAGGTTGATTTGCGTCTGTTTAGCCATATTATCGCGGTAATCGGCCACCCGTGTAGGATATTCAATCCCGGCAACCAGCGACAGCGAACGCAGCAGTGGGAACAGATGAATATCGTCAAGCGATAGTTCACCGTTGACCGCATTCGGTTGCATGATCAGCTTGTCGAGTTTGCGCAGGTCATCGTTAACGTTTTTGATTAAACCGGGTGAATGTTCCTTCAGTTCGGCAAAATCACCGTAAACCCCCTGCTTTTTGTTTTTGAAATAGCCACGGGCTTGCGGAGTGGCGAACTCGGCAAACGGCGCTTCCGCCACGCGGGGAATCAACAGTTTGTTGACATAACCCCCGATGTGGCGCAGCCAGTCGGCAATCGCCGCGTTGCTACTGCCGGTGAGCAGCGGCTGGTGGTCGAGGGCATCAACGTAATGGACGATATCAAGGCTTTCTGCCATACAGCTGCCGTCATCTTTCATCAAAATGGGTGCCATTTTCTGACCAATCATTCGCTGTGGCGTGGCTTCATCGTCATTCAACATCACCACCAGCTCCAGCGGAATATTTTTCAGGCCAAAGATCATACGCGCTTTAACGCAAAACGGGCAATGTTCATAAATATAGAGTTTCAACGTTGTCTCCTTTTACCCTTACTATTGGAAGGGGATGTTGCTGATTAATCATCCGAATATCATTGATAAGTATGGAGGCGAACAGGCAGAAGGGCAAACGGAGGGGCGAAGTGTTGGCTTGTTTGCTATGTTCCGCTACTTTTCGTGCAATATTATCTCGCCGCATTTCACTCTTCCACGGCATGGCGTTTATAGTGATATATGCGGAATGATGCGCGAATAAACCCCGGTCAGCTCCGGCGCATAACGTTGATACCCGTTACAAATTTCAGGAGAAAAAATGTTTGGCTATCTTACCCACGCGCCAAAAGTGCGGTTAGCGACCGATCGCCTGGTGGTGCGTTTGATCAATGAGCGTGATGACTGGCGACTGGCTGACTACTACGCCGAAAATCGTGCTTTCCTTAAGCCCTGGGAACCGGTGCGTGACAACAGCCACTGTTATCCGTCGGGCTGGCAGACTCGTCTGGCGCTTATTGGTGATATGCACAAGCAGGGTAACGCGTGCTATTTCGCCGTGTTGGATCCACAGGAAAATGAGGTGCGCGGCGTGGCAAATTTCAGCAATATCGTGCGCGGCTCGTTCCACGCCTGCTATCTCGGCTATTCGCTGGGAGAGAAATGGCAGGGCCAGGGAATGATGTTTGAAGCGCTGCAAAGCGCTATCCGCTATATGCAGCGTCAGCAGCGGATGCACCGTATCATGGCGAATTATATGCCGCATAATCACCGCAGCGGAGCGCTACTGGCACGCCTCGGTTTTGAAAAGGAAGGGTACGCCAAAAATTATTTACTCATTGACGGATGCTGGCAGGATCATGTCCTGACGGCATTGACCTGTAACGAATGGATGCCGGAGCGGCGGGGAACGTAACACTACAATGAATAAGCTGATTTTTAACGCCGTTGAGGCGCGGGTGGTCGGGTGCCTGTTAGAGAAACAGGTGACAACTCCGGAGCAGTACCCCATGTCGCTGAACGGCGTGACCACCGCCTGCAACCAAAAATCCAATCGCGAACCGGTGATGTCGCTCAGCGACGGCGAGGTTCAGAACACCCTTGATATGCTGGTGAAAAAACACCAGCTGACGGCGCTGAATGTTGGCGGTAGCCGGGTGGTAAAATATGAACAGCGTTTCTGTAATTCGACGTTTGGTCAATTGAGGTTCAGCGCCGCCGAGGTGGCGCTGATCGCGACTCTGTTACTGCGTGGCGCGCAAACGCCGGGAGAGCTACGCATACGCAGCGCGCGCCTGCATGACTTCGCTGATACGTCTGAAGTGGAGCAAACGCTGGAGCGGCTGGCACAACATGAACATGGCCCGCTGGTGGTGCGTCTGGCACGCGAACCGGGTAAGCGCGAAAGCCGCTATATGCACCTGTTGAGCGGGGAGGTAGATGAGAACCCGCGTGCCGACAGTCTTCGTGCGGATGATAACACGGGCGAGCTGGAAGGGCGCGTGACGCAGCTGGAACAGCAGGTGGCAACGCTGCAACGGCAGATCGCCCTGCTGCTGAACAACGGGGAGGCGCAATGAGCGCAATGTGGGTGGGTATTATTGGATGTTGCCTTTTTTAGGCTACGTTTCTCTACTTTCATCCAGCGTCAAAAGAGGTAAAGGCCGCGTATTCTCATAACACGGCTGACTCAGGGTTCCGTTCAGGCAGGGCGCTCCGGGCTGGGCTGTGTGCATAATCCCCCCGTTCAGCCCGGCCGCTGCCTCTGTTGCGGTAACTATCGTTTGAGTCCAGCCCGCTATCATGTGCGCTGCTGGCAAACGCCATCCTCACATACGGCCAGCAGGCAACCAGAATAAGACCCGCGATGAAAACCACACTCATCAGGACAACGATAGCTCTCCCCATAACCCCATTCCGTGTTGTTTCACTGCGGCCTGATTGACGATAACGCCGGTTGCGCGTTCCGGATAAGCGTGGGTTGTCGACATCTTGCGCAAAAAAAAACCGCGCATAACGCTGAACATGTGCAGGGTTTAGCGTTATACGCGGGGCCTTAACCCACGCCAACATTGGCTTGCATCCTCCCCCCGGACAAAGGGTGTAACAATCGACAGTGGTTATTTCGTTCTATATCAGTAGACTATTCCCACCTTGAACTGGCCGGGCGACTCTGGCCAGAGATTGCCGCAAGCCGGAACTCCCGGATATCAAAATCAGGAAACACATGAACCTGTTGAAATCACTGGCAGCGGTCAGCTCCATGACCCTGTTTTCGCGCGTGCTGGGCTTTGCCCGCGATGCGATTGTGGCGCGCGTATTTGGTGCCGGCATGGCGACCGATGCCTTTTTCGTGGCCTTCAAACTGCCTAATCTGCTGCGCCGTATCTTTGCCGAAGGCGCTTTTTCCCAAGCCTTTGTGCCGATCCTCGCCGAATATAAAAGTAAGCAGGGAGAAGAAGCGACGAAAGTCTTTGTCGCCTATGTCTCCGGACTGCTGACGTTGATACTGGCGATAGTCACGGTGCTGGGGATGCTTGCCGCCCCTTGGGTGATCGCCCTCACCGCGCCCGGCTTTACCGACACCGCAGACAAGTTTGCGCTGACTTCGGCGCTGCTGCGCGTGACGTTTCCCTATATCCTGCTGATTTCTTTAGCATCACTGGCGGGAGCCATCCTCAACACCTGGAACCGTTTTTCCGTCCCGGCGTTTGCGCCGACATTGCTGAATGTCAGCATGATTGGCTTCGCGCTGTTTGCCGCACCGCATTTTCACCCACCGGTGATGGCGCTTGCCTGGGCGGTGGTGGCGGGTGGCGTGCTGCAACTGGGCTATCAGCTGCCGCATTTGAAAAAGATTGGCCTGCTGGTGTTACCGCGCCTGAATCTGCGTGATGCCGGCGTGTGGCGCGTGATGCGTCAGATGGGGCCTGCCATCCTCGGCGTCTCCGTCAGCCAGATATCCCTGATCGTCAACACGATTTTTGCCTCTTTCCTCGTTTCCGGCTCGGTGTCGTGGATGTATTACGCCGATCGGCTGATGGAGTTTCCATCCGGTGTGCTGGGGGTAGCGCTGGGCACCATCCTGCTGCCGTCGCTGGCAAAAAGTTTTGCCAGCGGTAACCAGATTGAGTATTCGCGGCTGATGGACTGGGGGCTGCGTCTCTGCTTCCTGCTGGCGTTGCCGAGCGCGGTGGCACTGGGGATCCTGGCTAAGCCGCTCACCGTTGCCCTGTTTCAGTACGGCAAATTCTCCGCCTTTGATGCGGCGATGACCCAGCGAGCGCTGGTGGCTTATTCGGTCGGTCTGATGGGGCTGATTGTGGTGAAGGTGCTGGCGCCGGGCTTCTATTCCCGCCAGGACATTAAAACCCCGGTGAAAATCGCCCTCTTTACGCTGTTGGCCACCCAGGTGATGAACCTGGCGTTTATTGGCCCGCTAAAACATGCCGGGCTGGCGTTGTCCATCGGGCTGGCAGCCTGTCTTAACGCCGCGCTGCTTTACTGGCAGCTGCGCAAGCAGGACATCTTCCAGCCGCAGCCGGGCTGGTTAAGCTTCCTGCTGCGCCTGCTGGCTGCCGTGCTGGCGATGGCCGCCGCGCTGGTGGGCATGCTTTATCTGATGCCGGACTGGGCGAACGGAAATATGTTGTCGCGCCTGCTGCGACTGGCTGCGGTGTGCGCCGTTGGCGGCGGCGTCTATTTTGCCGTACTGGGCGTATCAGGGTTCCGCCCGCGCGACTTTGCCCGCCGAAGCCAAATCTGAACGGAAAAAACCCCGCTGCCGGCAGCGGGGGTGAAGTGATACCAGAAACAGGCTGGCGCTCAGGCTTTACGGCTCACCGATCTGGCGCTTATCGCCTGGCCATCCGGGCCATAAAATTTTTGCGAATGATACGGCTTGAGTACCTGCAACGCCTGCTCGTTATGTTTGATTTGATGGTTGAGCAGCATCCCGTTGTGCGTGTTGGTATCGCGCAGCTTCAACGTGTTGGCCTGAATCGCGGTCCAGCGCTGCGCCAGTTCAGGATGGCGGCTGTAAGGCTCGTACAGTCCGGCGTTCTTTTCCGCATCCCGGCGCATCTGTTCAAGGAAGCTTAGCGTTGCCAGCAGCGAACTTTTATCTTCGGTAATGCGCTGTAATAAGCTGCTATTGATCTGACCCGCCGAAAGCTGCTCTTGCTCAGCATTCATTACCCCGGCCAGCGAAGAAAGCACTTCCAGCATTTTATCAAGCGCATTCTGCAGCTTATCCATGTTGTTAATGACCTTGCAGTGTTTCTTTGGCTTGCTGGATCAGCGCGTCGGCAATTTTGCCGCTGTCCATCTTCAGTTCGTCATTGCGAATGGCGGTTCTAAGCTCTTCCACGCGAACGGTGTTGATGTCCTGTGAGCTGGCTTTTGATAACTGGGACTGTGCACCGCTTAACAGCACCTGGGTGCCGCTGGCAACAGAGGGTTTGCTCTCGGCCGAACGCGCTTTGGGCGGAGTCGCGTCATTGGTTTCGCGCGGTTGAACGCTGCTGGCCGGTTTCATGGGCTGGGTTCTGTCGATGCTCATTTCAGGTTCCTCTGATTCAGGCATTCGCTATGCCTGCTGTTCGTTATTCTGATTATATTATGCGTGTTACTTCCACTATCGGCAGAACTGGCGTGTTCTTTAGCGTTTTATAGCGATATCAGAATATTCCCATCAGCATCGATCTTACCGGTCACGATTTGTCCCGAATTCATTCTTACTCTCACCGACTGCATAGCGGCGGCATTGTTCATCGCTTTACCTTCGCTGTTGATGGTAAAACCCTCACCGCTGGCGTAGACAGTCACCGTCTGACCCGCCTTCACGCGCCAGGGCTGGCGCATCATCATCATCGTCACCGGCTGGCCCGCCGTGATAGCGCGCAGGGCGATAGCCCCCGTGGCGTCATCGGCACGTAGCAGCGTGCGGGCCGGCAGGGTGTCCAGCCGGCCATGCTCAATGCGCACATCGCTGGCGCTAATCACCTCTCCCTGTGACAGCTGGCGGGTGGCTATCAGATAGCTTCCGGTTACCTGCAGCTGCACCTGAATATAGCGCCGGTTGTGCTCACAGTTAGCCGCCACGCTGATATAGCCCCACATGCGGCTATTCGCCGGCAGAGAGAATTGCGGGTTGTCACAGGCTGGCCACATGTCTTTTGCCGTTTTCACCACCACCTTGAGCTTATCGGCGCTGGTGCCGTTTTGTTCATAGCGGCTTTTGAAAAACTGACTGAGCTGCGCGGGTAAATCACCGGCGCTGGCGGTAGCGCTAAGCAGGGAAATCAGGGCGGCCAGCAGCAGGGTAAATCTTGCCATCACGAATACCTGTTAATCATCATGACACCGATTCTAACCGTACGCGTGCCGGGTCAAGGCGCAAATTAGCGACGGTTTTTAGCGCTATTCAAGCGATAGGCTTTGCGCGCGAAGATTATGCTGTCAGCTGTGAATTTTCACTTGCGGAGGACGCATGCTCGACAAACTGGACGCAGCACTGAGGTTTAACACCGAAGCCCTGAATCTGCGTGCACAACGGCAGGAAATCCTGGCATCCAACATCGCTAATGCCGACACGCCGGGTTATCAGGCGCGTGATATCGATTTCGCCAGCCAGTTAACTAAAGCGGTTGAACACGGGCGCGCGCAGGGTTCCGGAATGTCGTTGACGGTGACGTCGGCACGCCATATTCCTGCAGAAACGCAACAGCCACCCTCGATGGATCTGATGTATCGCATTCCCGATCAGCCCGCATCAGACGGCAACACGGTAGATATGGATCGGGAACGTACAGAATTCGCCGACAACAGCCTGAAATATCAAACGGATTTGACCCTAATCAGTAGTCAAATCAAGGGCATGATGTCGGCTCTACAGGGGCAATAAATAATGGCACTTACCCGTATTTTCGATATTGCCGGTTCGGCGATGGCTGCGCAATCGCAGCGTCTTAACGTCAGCGCCAGTAATCTGGCCAATGCTGACAGCGTGACCGGGCCGGATGGTCAGCCTTACGTGGCGAAGCAGGTGGTCTTTCAAACCAACGCCGCGCCCGGATCGCCGACCGGAGGTGTAAGAGTGGCCGAGGTCATTAACGATCCGACGCCGGCAAAGCTGGTATACGAGCCGGGTAATCCGATGGCCGATGCCAGGGGCTACATTAAAATGCCGAATGTGGATGTGGTAGCAGAAACGGTGAATACCCTGTCGGCCTCGCGCAGTTATCAGGCCAACGTTGAGGTGTTAAACACCGTAAAACAGATGATGATGAAAACCTTAACGATGGGTCAATAAGGAACTTGCCGATGAGCATTGCCGTAGGCGTAAACGAAAAACAGGCGGCCACCACGCTGACGTCGTCTTCCTCCTCCTCCTCTGACACGTCAGCGGCGGATCTGCAGAATAACTTTCTGACGCTGCTGGTGACCCAGCTGAAAAATCAGGACCCCACTAACCCGATGGATAACGCTCAGTTGACAACACAGCTGGCGCAAATCAACACCCTGAGCGGCGTTGAGAGGCTGAATACCACACTGGGTTCCATTTCCGGCCAGATCACCAGCGGTCAGTCGTTACAGGCTTCCACGCTCATCGGTCATGGCGTGATGCTGAATGGAACACAGATTTTAGCGGGCGGCGGTACCACCACGCCGTTCGGCGTAGAGCTGGCGCAGGCCAGCACCAGTACCACCGCGACGATGACCGATGCCAGCGGAAAAGTGGTGCAAACCATTGACCTGGGTGCGCAAACTGCCGGTGTGCATACCTTCGAATGGGACGGTAAGGCCAGCGATGGCACCACCGCTGCAGATGGTAAATATACCGTTGCCATCAGCGCCAGCAACGGCAGCGGACAGCTGGTGGCGCAGCCGCTCAACTACGCCCTGGTCAGCGGCGTAAGCAGCAACTCAAGCGGGGCAGTGCTGGATCTGGGCACCATGGGAACCACCACCCTGGAAAAAGTCCGTCAGATTATTTAATCCACTAATTTATTTTTCAGGAGTGACTACATGGGCTTTTCACAAGCGGTAAGCGGTTTAAACGCCGCATCCAGCAACCTCGACGTTATTGGTAACAACATTTCCAACTCCGCAACGGCAGGATTTAAATCCAGCACCGTGGCCTTTGCCGACATGTTTGCCGGTTCTAAAGTCGGCCTGGGAACAAAAGTCGCATCAGTCGTGCAGGACTTTAACGACGGTACCACCACCAATACCAGTCGCGGGCTTGATGTTGCCATCAGCTCAGCGGGCTTCTTCCGTATGGCCGATGCCAACGGCGGCGTTTTCTACAGCCGAAACGGGCAGTTTACCCTCGACCAGAATCGCAACATCGTTAACATGCAGGGCCTGCATTTGACCGGTTACCCGGCAACCGGAACCCCGCCAACCGTGCAGACCGGGGCGAATCCGGTGGCGCTTAGCGTGCCAGCTACGGCGATGGCGGCGAAAGCCACCACCACCGCTGCGATGACCGCTAACCTGAACTCCACGGATGCGGTGAAGAACTACGCGAATCTGAATATAAACGATTCAACGACTTACAATGCCAAGTCTTCGATGACCGCCTTTGACTCGCTGGGCAACGCGCACACGGTAAACCTCTACTTTGTCAAAACTGCCGATAACAACTGGACGGTGCACCCGGTGGATGCCTCTACCGGTACTGCAGGCGCTGATACCAATCTGGTGTTTAACGCGAATGGTCAACTAGTTACGCCAAACAACGGTCAGGTCAGTTTCACCATGGGCCAGCTGAATGGTTCTAATGGCCCGACCACGCTGAATGTCAATCTGACCGGCAGCCAGCAGCAAAACAACGGTAAAAGCACCTTTGGTAACCCGACACAGGACGGCTACAAGCCCGGTGAACTGACCAGCTATCAGATCAACGATGACGGTACGCTGGTCGGAACCTATTCCAATGAGCAGACCCAGGTGCTCGGTCAAATCGTGCTGTCCAATTTTGCCAACCCGGAAGGTTTGAAGTCTGAAGGCGATAACGTGTGGTCAGCGAGCGCAGCATCTGGCCAGGCGTTGAGCGGCATCGCTGGTACCGGCAACCTCGGTACGCTGACCGCCGGAGCGCTTGAGTCGTCCAACGTCGATCTGAGTAAAGAACTGGTCAATATGATCGTTGCACAGCGTAACTATCAGTCGAACGCTCAGACCATCAAAACTCAGGATCAGATCCTGAACACGTTGGTCAACCTGCGTTAATTCGCTTAACAGGATCGTCTTATGGATCACGCGATATATACCGCCATGGGGGCGGCAAGTCAGACCCTCGATCAGCAGGCGGTAACCGCCAGCAACCTGGCCAACGCCTCGACCCCTGGCTTCCGTGCGCAGCTTAACGCCGCGCGCGCGGTGCCGGTGGAAGGGCTTTCGTTGCCGACGCGCACGCTGGTGACCGCCTCTACGCCGGGAGCGGATATGTCCCAGGGGGCGCTGGATTACACCGAACGTGCGCTGGACGTGGCGATGCAGGGTGATGGCTGGCTGGCGGTACAGAACGATGATGGCACCGAGGCTTACACCCGCAACGGTAATATGCAGGTCAGTCCGACCGGGCAGCTTACCGTGCAGGGCAAAGCGGTGATGGGCGACGGCGGGCCGATTGCCATTCCGCAAGGCGCGCAGATAACCATCGCTGCTGACGGCTCTATTACCGCGCTGAACCCCGGCGATGCGCCGAACGCTACCGTGCAGCTGGGCAAACTGAAACTGGTCAAAGCCGTGGGTAATGAACTGACGCGCGGTGATGACGGCATGTTTCGCGTTTCAGCCGCCGCGCAGGCGCAGCGCGGTGCCACGCTGCCGCTTGACCCGACGGTGAAAGTGATGCCCGGCGTACTGGAAGGCAGTAACGTTAAGGCCACGCAAACCATGGTCGATATGATCGCCAATGCCCGCCGCTTTGAAATGCAGATGAAAATCATTTCCAGCGTCGACGAAAATGAACAAAAAGCCAACCAGCTGCTGTCAATGGGCTGACCGGAGGAGTAAAGCATGATCCGTTCTCTATGGATTGCCAAAACCGGCCTTGACGGCCAGCAGACCAATATGGACGTTATCGCCAACAACCTGGCCAACGTCAGCACTAACGGCTTCAAGCGCCAACGCGCGGTGTTCGAAGACTTGATGTATCAAACGCTGCGCCAGCCGGGCGCACAGTCATCTGAGCAAACCACGCTGCCTTCCGGCTTGCAGATTGGTACCGGGACGCGTCCTGTTGCCACCGAACGCCTGCACAACCAGGGCAACCTGTCGCAGACCGATTCGTCAAAAGACGTGGCTATCAACGGCCAGGGCTTCTTTTCCGTGCAGTTGCCGGACGGCACCGCAGCCTATACCCGTGACGGTTCTTTCCAGACCGACCAGAACGGTCAGTTAGTGACCAGCGCCGGTTTCCCGGTGCAGCCCGCGATCGTTATCCCGGCTAACTCCCTGAGTATGACCATCAGCCGTGACGGCGTGGTGAGCGTGACGCAGCAGGGCCAGGCCAATCCGGTACAGGTCGGCCAGCTGACCCTCAGCACCTTTATGAACGATGCCGGGCTATCGAGCATGGGTGAAAACCTGTACCAGGAAACGCAAGCCTCCGGTGCGCCTAACGAAAGTAACCCTGGCAATAACGGAGCCGGTACGCTGTATCAGGGCTATGTGGAAACCTCCAACGTTAACGTAGCGGAAGAGCTGGTCAGCATGATCCAGACTCAGCGCGCCTACGAGATTAACAGTAAGGCTATCAGTACCTCCGATCAGATGCTGGCCAAACTGACGCAGATTTAATCTGGCAACAGACGGGTTAACCGTCGCGGGTGCCGGGCATCTCCGCCCGGCCCGTTGATAAAATATTCACGTAATGAAAGGTTTATTTCCATGGCACGGCAGGTCTCATTGTCTGGACGTTGGTTAGTAGCCACCTTGCTGCTGACGCTCAACGGTTGTGCGTTAGTTCCCCGTAAGCCACTGGTCGAAGGTTCGACAACGGCTCAGCCGCTGCCCGCTTCACCCGCCATGGTCAACGGCTCCATTTTTCAGGGCGTGATGCCGATGAACTACGGCTACCAGCCGCTGTTTGAGGATCGGCGTCCGCGCAATATTGGCGACACATTAACCATCACGCTGCAGGAAAATGTCAGCGCCAGCAAAAGTTCTTCTGCCAATGCCGGGCGCGACGGCAGCGCCGAATTTGGCCTGACCGCCACGCCGCGTGCGCTGGTTGGCCTGCTCGGTGGCGATAAAGCCACCCTTGGCGGAAGCGGTAAAAATGATTTTGAAGGCAAAGGTGGCGCGACCGCCAAGAACACCTTCACCGGTACCATCACCGTCACCGTCAATCAGGTATTGCCCAATGGCAACCTGAACGTGGTCGGTGAAAAGCAGATTGAAATTAATCAGGGAACAGAGTTTATCCGCTTCTCTGGCGTCGTTAACCCGCGCACGATTAGCGCCAGTAACAGCGTTGTTTCAAGCCAGGTGGCAGATGCGCGTATTGAATACGTCGGTAACGGCTATATCAACGAAGCACAAACCATGGGCTGGCTGCAGCGGTTCTTCCTGAACATATCACCGATGTAAGAGGCTCCAATGCGTAATGTACTGATTCGAACCGCCCTGCTGCTCATGCTGGCATTAAGCGCCCTGGCCCAGGCCGATCGTATTCGCGATCTCACCACCGTGGGTGGGGTGCGTGAAAATTCCCTGATTGGCTACGGTCTGGTGGTGGGGCTGGACGGCACCGGCGACCAGACTACCCAGACTCCGTTTACTACGCAGAGTTTGAGTAACATGCTGTCGCAGTTAGGCATCACCGTGCCGGCCGGCACCAATATGCAGCTGAAAAACGTGGCGGCGGTGATGGTAACGGCGAAACTGCCGGCGTTTGGCCGCCAGGGGCAGGTGGTGGATGTGGTGGTTTCCTCGCTGGGCAATGCCAAGAGTTTGCGCGGCGGTACATTGCTGATGACCCCGCTAAAAGGGGTGGATAACCAGGTCTATGCGCTGGCACAGGGCAACATTTTGATCGGTGGTGCCGCCGTCGCCGCCGGCGGCAACGCCGTGCAGGTCAACCAGGTTAACGGTGGGCGTATTACCGGTGGTGCCACCATCGAGCGCGAACTGGCGAATAACTTCGGCACCAGCAACGTGGTCAGTCTGTTTCTGAACCAGGAAGATTTTGGCATGGCCCAACGCATCAGCGATGCGATTAACAGCCGTGGCGGCTACGGTATGGCGCAGGCGGTAGACGGTCGCACCGTACAGATCCGTACCAGCGCCAATAATACCTCGCAGGTGCGTCTGCTGGCCGATATTCAGAATATCGATGTTTCCGCACCGGTTCAGGATGCCAAAGTGATTATCAACTCGCGCACCGGCTCGGTAGTGATGAACCGCGAAGTGATGCTGACACAGTGTGCCATTGCGCAGGGCAGCCTGTCGGTCACGGTCAACCAGACCCAGAACGTCAACCAGCCCAATACGCCGTTTGGCGGTGGTCAGACGGTGGTGACGCCGCAGACGCAGATTGATATGCGCCAAAGCGGCGGCGCGCTGCAAACCGTTAATGCCAGCGCCAATCTGAACAGCGTGGTGCGCGCCATGAACGCGCTGGGCGCGAAACCCATCGACCTGATGTCTATCCTACAGGCGATGCAGAGCGCCGGTTGTCTGCATGCCAAACTGGAAATTATCTGATGAGTGACCACAGCCAGTCTCTGACGAGCGCGGCCTATGACAGCCGCTCGCTCAACGACCTGAAACGTTTAGCCACCAGTGACCCCAAAGCGCATGCGCGTGAGGTGGCTAAACAGGTAGAGGGGATGTTTGTGCAGATGATGATGAAAAGTATGCGGCAGGCGCTGCCGCAGGATGGCCTGCTAAGCACCGAGCAGACGCGGCTTTACACATCGATGTACGATCAGCAGATTGGCCAGCAGATCGGGGCGAAAGGCTTAGGCCTTGCTGACCTTATCGTTAAACAGATGGAAATCCAGAAGGTGCCGGATGAGAAAGCCGGCACGGTGCCGATGCCGCTGGATAAAAGCGTTATCAACCGACTGCCGCCATCAGAGATGGAGCAGATGGTGCGTAAAGCGGTACCGCGTTTCTCTGGTAACGAGATGCCGCTGTCCGGTGACAACGGCGACTTTATCGCCAGACTGATGCAGCCCGCCCAGGCGGCCAGTGAACAGAGTGGGATCCCGCACCATCTGATCCTCGCCCAGGCGGCGCTGGAATCCGGCTGGGGACAACGGCAGATCCTCACGCGTGACGGGAAACCGAGCTACAACCTGTTTGCCATCAAAGCGACGGGCAGCTGGCAGGGTAAAACCACTGAAGTGATGACCACGGAATATGAGGGCGGTGCAGCGAAGAAGGTGAAGCAAACGTTCCGCGTCTACGACTCTTATTTCGAGGCGCTAAACGATTACGTGAACTTACTGAGTAACAACCCGCGCTATGCGGCGGTGACCCGCGCCTCGTCGCCGGAGCAGGGAGCAAAGGCCCTGCAGGCTGCGGGTTACGCTACCGACCCGAACTACGCGCAAAAGCTGGTTGGCATGATCCAGCAGTTCAAAAACATGGGCGAAAAAGTGGTCAAAGCCTATAGCCAGGATTTGGGTGATTTGTTTTAGAATTTTTGCCGAAACCGTTCAAGTTTACCGCAACTTTACCGATAACCTCTTCAGGCCGGATCTGAGTTAACCCTTTACCGGCAAAAGAATCGTCAATGCTGGCGCTGCAGTTGCCGGTTAACAAGGACCCGACATGTCAAACTTAATTAATACCGCGATGAGCGGATTGAGCGCTTCATCGGCTGCGCTTAACACCACCAGTAACAACATCACCAACTATGCCGTTACCGGTTATTCACGCCAGACCACGGTGCTGAACCAGAGCGCCAGTACCCTCAGCGGTGGTAACTACTATGGTAATGGTGCGGCCGTCTCCAGCGTATATCGCGAATATGACCAGTTCATCAACAAGCAACTATTGGCCGCCAGTACTCAGTCGAGCGCTCTCAGCACGCAGGCTGGCCAGATGTCAAATATTGACGATATGATGTCCGGTACCACCAATACCCTGTCGACCACTATTCAGGATCTCTTTAAATCGCTGCAAACCCTTGCCAGCAATGCCAGCGATTCCTCATCCCGCCAGGCTGTTCTGGGTAAAGCCGAAGGGCTGGTTAATCAGTTCAAAGCGACCGATACCTACCTGACCAATGTGGATAGCGGCCTGAACACCTCGGTGAAGTCTACGGTCGAACAGGTCAATAATTACGCCAAACAGATTGCCAATGTTAACCAGCAGATCGCCAAGCTGAAAGGCGCGGGCGCTGGCAGTGAGCCGAACGATCTGCTGGATAAGCGCGATCTGCTGGTCAGCCAGCTGAACAAGCTGGTGGGCGTCAACGTGAGCCAGCAGGATGGCGGCAGCTACAGTATCAGCATCGGCAACGGCATTTCTCTGGTTCAGGGCGACCGCTTTGAACAGCTCGCGGCCGTTCCTTCCAGCGCCGATCCGGCCCGCACCACTATTGCCAACGTTGACTCCGTCACCGGGGCGAAAACTGAAATAGCAGAATCTCAGTTCACCAGTGGTTCACTCGGGGGATTACTGGCATTTCGCCACGATCTTGAAGGCGTGCGCAATCAGATTGGCCAGCTGGCGCTGGCGCTGGGCAGCAGCTTTAATACCCAGCATCAGGCCGGGGTTGACAGCGACGGCGATAAAGGTGAAGCCTTCTTTAAACTTGGCAATCCATCAGCGATGTCCAACAGCCTGAACAAAGGCAATGCCAGCCTGTCAGTAGCGTATGACGCCAGTAAAACCGGTGATGTCAAAGCATCCAACTACAAAATGACCCTGGAAAACGGTAGCTGGAACGTGGTTCGACTGTCGGATAACAGCAAGGTCAAGGACGTGGACACCAGCACGGACGGCACCTTAAAGTTTGACGGACTGACGGTCACCGTTGGCGCTACCGGTACCGCGCAAAATAATGACAGTTATATCATCAAGCCCGTCAGCAGCGTGATCTCGGGTATGAGCGTCAACATCACCGATGCGGCAAAGCTGGCCGCGTCCAGCCCCACAGGCGGCGAGAGCAATAATGAGAACGTCAAGTCGCTGCTGGGGTTACAAACCCAGGATTTGATTAACGGCAAAAGTACCCTGACGCAGGCCTATGCCAGTCTGGTGGCCGACGTCGGTAACAAAACCAGCTCGCTGGAGGCCACCAACACCACTCAGTCAGCGGTGGTCAAACAGCTGACCAGTCAGCAGCAGTCGGTATCCGGCGTCAACCTTGACGAAGAGTATTCCAACCTGGCGCGCTATCAGCAGTACTACATGGCAAATGCCCAGGTATTGCAGACGGCTTCCACCCTATTCCAGTCGCTGCTTACAGCGGTCAGCTAATTTTTGAACAAGGATTAACCATGCGACTCAGTACCGGCATGATATACGACCAGCAGATACAGGGCATCCAGTCTGCCAATAGCAGCTGGTTAAAGGCAGGCAATGAACTGGCTACCGGCAATCGCGTCAACAAGCCGTCGGATGACCCGGTAGCTGCGGCTCAGGCCGTTGTGCTCTCGCAGGCGCAGTCAGAAACATCGCAGTATGAAACCGCGCGTGTTTTCGCTACGCAAAATCAGTCGACTGAAGAGACCACGCTAAAACAGGTGGCGGATGTGGTGATCAGTGCACAGACTACCGTGGTGGCAGCCTCCACCGGGACTCTGTCCGGCGAAGACCGCGCGTCTTACGCCACGCAGTTAGAAGGTATTCGTGGCCAGCTGCTGAACCTGGCCAACAGCACGGACGGCAACGGCCGCTACATGTTTGCCGGTTACCAAAGTGATAAAGCCCCATTTACCAGCGATGCCGGGGGCAAAGTCACCTATATCGGTGGAAATGTCCCGATCGCGCAAAAAGTCGATGCCAGCCGCACGCTGGTGACTAACCATACCGGTAAGCAGGTCTTTGACTCGCTAACCAGCGATGCGGTAAAAGAGCCAGACGGCGCGGCAAGTGAAAGCAATATTTTTACTATCCTGGACACGGCGATTAAATCACTCAAGGTGTCACTGACGGGTGCGGACAAGGCCACGGTTGATGCCGATGGCGAAGTTATGGCTAAGGTTAACCGTGGTCTGCGTAATGTACTGAACAACGTGTCGAGCGTACGCTCTGAAATTGGCACTAATCTGCAGGAACTGTCCAACCTTGATTCGAAAGGGGACGACACCGCCCTGAGTCTAAAAACCCAGATGAGTTCACTGGTGGGCGCCGATACGACGGAGGCTATCTCCGAATATACCCTGCAGCAGGCCGCCTTAAAGGCTTCTTATACCGTATTCCAGCAGATGTCGAAGCTGTCACTGTTTAGCCTCAATGCGTAAACCATTTACGACGTAATGAACGCGCCATAAACGTGGCCGTTTATTTTACCCGCTCTCAGTAGATCTCTGCTGTTAGCGGGTTTTTTTTGCGCCAGTTTCCGTGGCGCGCAGCCTGAAGCCGCCTCCGGGGAGCATCAGAGTTGCTGGCGTTAGCGTAAAGCATGAGTTGCGAAAGCGCAGCACAACACTGCGGTGGGCATCAGAGTTGGGGCGCAGCAAAACGGGCGCATAAAAAAAGCCCCGGCCAGAAGGACGGGGCTTCAACTCAGCGGTTAGAGCCTGTTACGGGCGGGTTGCCGGAGCCGTAGCCTGATGGCTGGCTGCATGCGCGCCTGCCGCTCCCTTACCTTCAAAGTTGAAGGCCGGACGAACCCAGTCGCTGCGACGTGCAGGTTCTGGCTGATAAGCCGGAGCCGGCGCTTTGGTCATCGGGGCGGTAGCATGATGCTTATAGCGACCCGCCTGCACGGTCGCGGCGTCAACCGGTTCATCACGCACCGGAACCGGCGCATGAGGTTCTGCCGCTGCTGAAGGCTGTTGCGCCGATGCGTCAGCCGCGTTCAGCACCCTGGCAACCTGCTGCTCAACCTCTGTGCTGACTTCCACAGGGGCTACGCGGCTGGCTGCTGCCTGCTGTGCGGAAACGTCCACCGATTTATCAGTTACAGCGTCTGCGGGTTCAGGCTTCACTTCTTCAGCCGGGACGGCTTCGGCTGCCGTTTCTGCCGCTACTGCTTCATCCACAGCGGAAATCACAGCAGGCTGCTGATTGACCGGTGCATCAATAGCCGCAGTGTCTTCGGCCGTTACCGGGGTGATCTCAGGCAGATGGACTGACGCTGCTTCAACAACCTGTACAGCTTCAGCCTGTTCAACCGCCGGAGCTGCTTCAACCGCCGGAGCTGCTTCAACCGCCGGGGCTGCTTTAACCGCCGGNGCTGGTTGAACCGCCGGAGCTGGTTGAACCGCCGGAGCTGGTTGAACCGCCGGAGCTGNTTCAACCGCCGGGGCTGCTTTAACCGCCGGAGCTGNTTCAACCGCCGGGGCTGGTTGAACCGCCGGAGCTGGTTGAACCGCCGGAGCTGGTTNAACCGCCGGGGCTGGTTGAACCGCCGGAGCTGGTTGAACCGCCGGAGCTGGTTGAACCGCCGGAGCTGGTTNAACCGCCGGGGCTGGTTGAACCGCCGGAGCTGGTTGAACCGCCGGAGCTGGTTGAACCGCCGGNGCTGGTTGAACCGCCGGAGCTGGTTGAACCGCCGGAGCTGGTTCAACCGCCGGAGCTGCTTCAACCGCCGGAGCTGCTTCAACCGCCGGAGCTGCTTCAACCGCCGGAGCTGCTTCAACCGCCGGAGCTGGTTCAACCGCCGGNGCTGGTTCAACCGCCGGAGCTGGTTCAACCGCCGGAGCTGGTTCAACCGCCGGAGCTGCAACGCTTTCCGTCACGCTGGCGTGCATTGCAACGGTTGCCGCCGTGTCCAGCGCATCCCGCTGGGCGATATCTGCATGACCGTAGGCAGGCACCACAGAATGTGGATGCTCTTCATGGGTTTCATGGTCGCTCACCTGGGCTACCGGATAGGAGATCCACACTTTACCTGACGCCGATTCTGGCGATGCGGCGGCGTGAGCCAGCGGCATTGGTGACTGTGTTGGATAGCGCTCGTCACGGTAGCGACGGCGGCGCTGACCGCTAACCCGCAGGTGGCGCGGAGAGCGGCGAGAGCGGCGAGGGATACTGTTGCCATCGCGATCGTCGTGATCTTCCGTTTCCACCACGGGCTGGGTAACGGCTGGAACAGCCGGCACAGCCGGTTCACTCTCTTGTGGCGCGAACGAACGGGCTGCAGTCTGTTCAGCGGTTTCGATACGCACTTTCTGGTTTAGCTGGCGCTGTTTACGGCGCGGCATCACCTGTACGCTCTCCTCCAGAACTTCTGGAGCCGGCACGTTTTCGACTACCGGCTCAGGGATCTTCTCTTCCTGCACCAGAGAACGTTTTTCTTCCTGGTTTTGACCAGAACGCCGACGCTGGCGATCCTGACGTGGCTGGCGCGGCTGAGTGGTTTCACTGCGCTCAAACTCGTCCGGCACCATACGCTCACTACGTGCATCGGTCTGCTGAGGATTGCGACGTTGATTATTACGGCGGTCTTCACGACCTTCGCGGGCTTCGTTATTACGCTCACGCGGTGCGCGTTCGCTCTGCGCTGCGCTGCGTTCGTTACGCTCTGCGCTGCGATCGTTGCGTTCACCGCTGCGATCATTACGCTCGTTGCGATCGCCGTTACGGTCACGACGGTTATTCTGGCGGCGATGGTTACGACGCTCGCCGCGCGGAGCCGATGCTTCAGCGCTTTTCTCTTCAGCCACCGGCGGCTGTGGCTGTTCCGCTGGCTTCTCTGGCGCAGCAAACAGTTTTTTCAGGCTGCTAACGATGCGGCTAACCAGACCCGGCTGGGCTGAAGCAGGGGCTGGGGTTTTAACAGCGGCCTTTGGCGCGGCGGGTTCAGCAACGGCTTCCTGCAGTGCCGGTGGCGCATCTGGCATCACAAAAGCGGCGAGGGCAGGCTGCTCCGGGCTTTTGCGCTCGGCATGTTCTTCTTCAGAAGGCAGCGCCATTTCAGCTTCATGCAGTTTCGGCAGATGATAGCTTAAGGTCTGGGTTTCTTCGCCACTGCGAACGCGCAGTACCGAATAGTGCGGAGTCTGCATGTTATCGTTTGGTACGATAATGGCACGTACGCCGCCCTGGCGTTTCTCAATGGCGCTTACCGCATCACGCTTCTCGTTCAGCAGGTAGGAGGCCACCTGTACCGGCACGATGGCGTGGACTTCTTTGGTATTCTCTTTCAGCGCTTCTTCTTCAATCAGGCGCAGAATAGAGAGCGCCAGCGATTCATTATCACGAATAGTGCCGGTGCCGCTACAGCGCGGGCATACGTGATGGCTGGACTCACCCAGTGACGGACTGAGACGTTGACGTGACATTTCCAGCAGGCCGAAACGGGAAATATGGCCGATCTGGATACGCGCACGATCCTGGCGTACCGCTTCGCGCAGGCGATTTTCAACCGCACGCTGATGGCGAACCGGGGTCATGTCGATAAAGTCGATGACGATCAGGCCACCGAGGTCACGCAGACGCAGCTGGCGGGCAATCTCGTCGGCAGCTTCAAGGTTGGTGTTAAAAGCTGTCTCTTCGATGTCACCGCCCCGGGTGGCGCGAGCGGAGTTGATATCGATGGCGGTCAGCGCTTCGGTGGTATCAATAACAATCGAGCCGCCTGATGGCAGGCGCACTTCACGCTGGAAGGCGGATTCAATCTGCGATTCGATCTGGTAATGGCTGAACAGCGGTATTTCACCGGTATAAAGCTTGATTTTGCTGCTGAAATCCGGACGTCCCAGTGCGGCGATATGCTGGCGTGCCAGCTCCAGCACTTTCGGGTTATCAATCAGGATTTCGCCAATGTCCTGGCGCAGATAGTCGCGGAAGGCACGTACGATGACATTGCTTTCCTGATGGATCAGGAACGGAGCCGGGCGGCTGTCAGCGGCTTTCTTGATCGCTTCCCAATGCTTGATGCGGAAACCTAAATCCCACTGTAAGGCTTCGGCGGATTTGCCCACGCCTGCAGTGCGCACAATCAGGCCCATGCCGTCGGGTAGCTCAAGCGAAGAGAGCGCTTCTTTCAGTTCAGTACGGTCATCACCCTCAATGCGGCGCGAAATGCCGCCAGCACGCGGGTTATTCGGCATCAATACCAGATAACTGCCCGCCAGACTGATAAAGGTGGTCAGAGCGGCGCCTTTATTGCCACGCTCTTCTTTATCAATCTGAACAATCACTTCCTGGCCTTCACGCAGCACATCTTTGATATTAGGACGGCCGTGAGCATGGTAATGAGAAGGGAAGTATTCGCGGGATATTTCTTTCAGAGGCAGGAAACCATGCCTTTCGGCGCCATAATCAACAAATGCGGCTTCAAGACTGGGTTCAATACGGGTGATCTTGCCTTTATAGATGTTGGCTTTTTTCTGTTCGTGTCCCGGGCTTTCAATATCCAGGTCGTACAGGCGCTGTCCATCGACAAGGGCAACACGCAACTCTTCTTGCTGAGTCGCGTTTATCAGCATTCTTTTCATCGTAACTTACTCATTATTCTTACATTATTGACAAAGCTACGGGCAAAGTAACGCTGGACGTGAGGAACCGATGACCCCGTGTCTTATCGCAAAGCCGTCAACCTCCCGGTTGTCGCCAGCTCAAGGGGTGCAAATACTCGGTAGCCTGTTTTACATATGGAAAAACAGCGCTTTGAAGGGGGCCGCCAGTGAATGACCAGGAGAACCAATCCCGCTTTATCGTCCAGGCTGCAACCCGCAGCCCGCTAAATGCCTGATTGCTCACTACGTCTTACGCCATTGCTGCGCGTGTGGGCTATCCGGCAAAATTGCTTATTACACCCTGTCGCTTTCGCCTGCCATTGTGCAGCACGACGAAAATCCTGGGTTTACGCTATTTATTCCCCTGTCTTCACAAGTTATAGCGTCAAAAAACGTAAACATTATTTCATCGCTAAGCAGGTGATCGCAAGGTGACTTTATCCGCGAGGCCATGTTTCTTACAGTTTTCAGAATATATTGCAGTGCTTTTCAGCAAATTGTCTAAAAACCGTTCATAACCCGGCAGCGATAACCGTCTCAGTCAGTTAAGCACATAAAAAGAGGTGGCGCTATCACAGCGCACTATTTAGAATCGCCAACCATGAAAACCAATACACCAGCCGTACATTTTATTGCCATTTCTGCTGATGAAGCGGGACAGCGCATTGATAACTTTTTGCGTACCCAGTTGAAAGGGGTGCCGAAAAGCATGATTTATCGCATTTTGCGTAAGGGCGAAGTGCGGGTGAACAAAAAGCGCATCAAACCAGAATATAAACTTGAGGCCGGGGACGAAGTGCGCATCCCTCCGGTGCGCGTGGCTGAACGCGAAGAGGAAAATGTTTCGCCTAAGTTGGCCAAAGTCGCCGCGCTGGAAGCCGCTATTATTTTTGAAGATGATTATCTTCTGGTCATGAATAAGCCTTCCGGCACGGCGGTTCATGGCGGCAGCGGCCTGAGCTTTGGGGTGATTGAAGGGCTGCGCGCCCTTCGCCCGGATGCGCGTTTTCTCGAATTGGTGCACCGCCTGGATCGTGATACCTCAGGCATTTTGCTGGTAGCGAAAAAACGCTCCGCTCTGCGATCGCTGCATGAGCAGCTGCGCGAGAAGGGGATGCAGAAAGATTATCTGGCGCTGGTACGCGGCCAGTGGCCGTCCCATGTGAAAGCGGTTCGTGCGCCACTGCTGAAAAACATTTTGCAAAGCGGCGAGCGGGTGGTCAAGGTAAGCAGTGAAGGCAAACCGTCTGAAACGCTGTTTAAAGTGGAAGAGCGCTACGCTATCGCCACGCTGGTGAAAGCCAGTCCGGTGACCGGACGCACACACCAAATCCGTGTGCACACGCTGCATGCCGGACATCCGATTGCCTTAGACGACCGCTACGGCGAAACTGAATTTGACCAGCAGCTCAGTAGTACCGGCCTTAAACGACTGTTTTTACATGCCGCCGCATTGCGCTTTACCCACCCGAATACCGGGGAGATAATGCGCGTGGAAGCGCCGCTTGATGAACAGCTGAAGCGTTGCCTGGCGGCGTTGCGAAAAACGGCCATCACCGGCTGACAGCCGGTGTGCTACGGCGGCATCCCGCTGGCGGGCTATCAGCCGGCCAGCGGGTTAAGCCCGGCTTTTCTTAGCATCTCTGCCAGCGCAATCAGCGGCAGCCCGACCAGCGTATTCGGGTCGCGGCCTGATAAGCGGTCAAACAGCGCTATTCCCAGCCCCTCACTTTTGAAACTGCCCGCGCAGTCCAGCGGTTGCTCTTTACGCACGTAGTTTGCCATTTCATCCTCGCTTAGCGTCCGGAAATGGACGCTAAAGGGTTCGCACAAAAGCTGCATGGTAGCGTCACGGCTGTCAAACAGGGCCAGGCCGGTGTAAAACACCACGCGTTGACCACTGGCGGCGCGCAGCTGCGCAAGGGCGTTTGCTTCATCGTGTGGCTTGCCGCAGATTTTACCGTCAAGCACGCATACCTGATCGGCACCGATAATCAAATGGTCAGGGAAAAGGGGGGCCAGCGCCCGCGCTTTAGCGGCGGCCAGGCGCGTGACCAATTCAGTAGCCGGCTCCTCCGCCCGTGGCGTTTCGTCTGTTTCGGGTGCTGCGCTGATAAAAGGCAGCTGCAGCTTGCTTAATAAAGCTTTGCGATAGGTTGAAGTAGAGGCTAATACCAGTTGCCGCATAATTTTTTCCAGAATATATAGCGAATCATTGTCAGACATTTTAAACTATGCGCCGCACTGGATGCGAATCATGGGTGAAAGATGTCGTCATGCGGCCTTTTTCTTTGACTCTATGTCGTTACAAAGTTAATATGCGCGCCCTATGCAAAAGGTAAAATTACCCCTGACTCTCGATACGGTTCGTACCGCTCAGAAACGCCTGGATTATCAGGGTGTTTACACCCCTGAACAGGTTGAGCGGATTGCCGAATCGGTAGTGAGTGTGGACAGTGATGTAGAATGTGTCATGTCGTTCGCTATTGACAATCAGCGTCTGGCCGTACTGAAAGGTACTGCCGAGGTTTCTGTAACGCTGTGCTGTCAACGCTGCAACAAGAATTTTCCACAACATGTCCACGTATCGTACTGTTTCAGCCCGGTCGTCACTGACGAACAGGCCGAAGCACTGCCGGAAGCGTACGAGCCGATCGACGTCAACGAGTTTGGCGAAACCGATCTGCTGGCGATGGTTGAGGATGAAATCATCCTCGCCCTGCCTGTCGTTCCGGTGCATGATTCTGAACACTGTGAAGTGTCCGAGGCGGACATGGTCTTTGGTAAGTTGCCTGCAGAGGCAGAAAAGCCAAATCCATTTGCCGTATTAGCCAGTTTAAAGCGTAAGTAATAGGAGTAAGGTCCATGGCCGTACAACAGAATAAACCAACCCGTTCCAAGCGTGGCATGCGTCGTTCACACGATTCCCTGACCACTGCAGCACTTTCCGTAGATAAAGTTTCTGGCGAAACTCATCTGCGTCACCACATCACTGCGGATGGTTACTACCGTGGTCGCAAGGTCATCGTAAAGTAATTCCGCAGCTCGCGGCGCTACTTTGAAACGTTTGACCCTGGCGATAGATGCCATGGGCGGGGACTTCGGCCCCCGCGTGACGGTGCCTGCATCACTGCAGGCACTGGCTTCTGACCCGCAATTGCGTCTTCTTCTGGTCGGCGATACCGACATCATCACGTCATTACTTGCCACAGCGGATTCAGCCTTACGGGCGCGCCTGCAAATTATTGCTGCCGAATCGGTTATTGCCAGTGATGCCAGGCCTTCTCAAGCGATCCGCGCCAGTCGTGGTTCGTCCATGCGCGTGGCGCTGGAGCAGGTAAAAGAAGGGCGGGCGCAGGCCTGCATCAGTGCGGGTAATACCGGTGCGCTGATGGGGCTGGCAAAATTATTATTAAAACCGCTGGACGGCATCGATCGCCCGGCGCTAATGACCGTGTTACCGCACCAGCAGCAGGGTAAAACCTTGGTGTTGGATTTAGGCGCTAACGTTGATTCGGACAGCGCCATGCTGGTGCAGTTTGCCGTAATGGGTGCGGTGGTGGCTGAAGAAGTATTAGCCATCAACCGGCCCCGGGTGGCTTTGATCAATATTGGTCAGGAAGAGAGTAAAGGGTTAACTTCCATTCGTGACGCTGCGGCCAAACTGCGCGCTTCAGCGGACATTAACTTTATCGGCTACCTTGAAGGTAACGATCTCCTTACCGGTAAGACGGACGTGCTGGTCTGTGATGGGTTTGTTGGCAACGTCACGCTGAAAACGATGGAAGGCGTGGTTAGAATGTTCCTTTCGCTGTTGAATTCACAGGGCGAAGGTAAAAAAAGGGCCTGGTGGCTGAGATTACTGGGGCGCTTCTTACAGAAGCGTCTGGCGAAGAAATTCGGTCATCTCAACCCTGACCAGTACAATGGCGCTTGTCTGTTAGGATTACGTGGCACCGTAATAAAAAGTCATGGTGCCGCTAATCAACGCGCATTTACCGTGGCGATCCAACAGGCAGAGCAGGCGGTGCGGCGGCAAGTTCCTGAGCGGATTGCTGCGCGCCTTCAAGCTGTATTACCTAAGAGTGACTGAGCGTACATGTATACGAAGATTATCGGTACGGGCAGCTATTTGCCCGAACAGGTGCGGACTAACGCCGATCTGGAAAAAATGGTGGATACGTCAGACGAGTGGATTGTCACTCGTACCGGCATCCATGAACGTCGCATCGCCGGCCCGGATGAAACCGTGGCAACCATGGGCTTTCAGGCAGCCATGCGTGCGCTGGAGATGTCCGGTATCGATAAAAACGACATTGGTCTGATCGTCGTCGCTACCACCTCCTCCAGTCACGCTTTCCCCAGTTCAGCCTGCATGATCCAGCAGATGCTGGGAATTGATGATGCGGCTTCATTCGACCTTGCGGCAGCCTGTGCAGGCTTTACCTACGCCTTAAGCGTGGCCGATCAGTACATCAAAAATGGTGTGGTCAAAAATGCGCTGGTGATCGGTGCCGACGTATTGGCACGTATGCTGGATCCCAACGATCGCAGCACCCTGATTTTGTTCGGTGACGGAGCCGGAGCCGTGGTGCTGGGAGCCAGCGAAGAGCAGGGCATTATCTCTACCCACCTGCACGCGGACGGGCGCTATGGCCAGCTGTTAACGCTGACTAATCAGGATCGCCAACGTCAGGAAAACCCGTCTTATGTCACCATGGCCGGCAATGAAGTATTTAAAGTTGCTGTGACCGAGCTGGCGCATATCGTTGAAGAAACCCTGCAGGCGAATAACCTTGATCGCACCGCGATTGACTGGCTGGTACCGCATCAGGCTAATCTGCGCATTATCAACGCCACCGCCCGCAAGCTGGGTATGGATATGGACAAAGTCGTGGTAACGCTTGACCGCCATGGCAATACGTCTGCGGCTTCGGTTCCTTCGGCGCTGGATGAAGCGGTACGCGATGGTCGTATTCAGCGTGGGCAGCTGGTTCTGCTGGAAGCTTTTGGTGGCGGGTTTACCTGGGGTTCGGCGCTGGTTCGCTTTTGATAAAAAAAGTAATGGCGATTAACAGGAAATAACAATGACGCAATTTGCAATGGTATTCCCGGGACAGGGTTCACAAACAACAGGCATGCTGGCCGATCTGTCTGTGGCCAATCCCCTGGTAGAGAAAACCTTCCGTGAAGCCTCTGATGCACTGGGTTACGACCTCTGGCAGCTGGTGCAGCAAGGCTCTGCTGCAGAATTGAACAAAACCTGGCAAACTCAGCCCGCCTTGCTGGCTGCCTCTGTTGCCATTTTCCGCGTTTGGCAGGAAAAAGGCGGAAAAGCGCCCGCAATACTTGCAGGGCATAGCCTTGGTGAGTACAGTGCGCTGGTTTGTGCAGGCGTCATTGCGTTTGCAGATGCAATAAAACTGGTAGAGCTGCGCGGCAAACTGATGCAGGAAGCCGTTCCTGAAGGAACTGGCGCGATGCAGGCTATCATTGGTCTGGACGATGAATCAATTGCCCGAGCTTGTGAAGAATCCGCGCAGGGGCAGGTGGTGTCGCCGGTGAATTTCAACTCGCCGGGCCAGGTAGTGATTGCGGGCAATAAAGAAGCGGTGGAGCGCGCGGGTGCAGCATGTAAAGCTGCCGGTGCCAAGCGTGCATTACCGTTGCCGGTCAGCGTGCCTTCTCACTGTGCATTAATGAAGCCCGCAGCGGATAAACTGGCGGTTGCTCTGCAACAGTTGACCTTTAATGCGCCAGTCTTCCCGGTGGTCAACAACGTTGACGTGAAGATCGAGACCGCGCCTGAAGCAATCCGCAGCGCACTGGTGCGTCAGCTTTATAGTCC
Source organism: Erwinia pyrifoliae DSM 12163 (assembly GCF_000026985.1). NCBI lineage: Bacteria > Pseudomonadati > Pseudomonadota > Gammaproteobacteria > Enterobacterales > Erwiniaceae > Erwinia > Erwinia pyrifoliae. The sequence goes on along the minus strand of NC_017390.1, from coordinate 2,390,027 downwards.
GGTACGCTGGACGGAAAGCGTAGAATTTATTGCCCGGCAGGGTGTCACTACCCTGCTGGAAGCGGGTCCGGGCAAAGTGCTGACCGGACTGACTAAGCGTATTGTGGACGCGCTAACGGCGGCGGCGGTTAACGACCAGGCCAGCCTGTCAGCGGCGCTTGAACAGTAACACGGAGAAATAACATGAGCTTCGAAGGAAAAATCGCGCTGGTTACCGGTGCAAGTCGCGGCATTGGTCGTGCTATTGCAGAAACCCTGGTGGCACGCGGTGCTAAAGTGGTGGGGACGGCGACCAGCCAAAGCGGTGCCGATGCCATCAGCAGCTATCTGGGCGATAACGGTAAAGGGCTGCTGCTGAACGTGACCGACGCAACTTCCATTACCAACGTGTTGGAAAATATTCGCGCCGAGTTTGGCGAAGTGGATATTTTAGTCAATAATGCAGGCATCACGCGTGATAATCTTCTGATGCGCATGAAGGATGATGAGTGGCAGGATATTCTTGACACCAATCTGACTTCCGTATTCCGTTTGTCAAAATCGGTAATGCGAGCGATGATGAAAAAACGTGCGGGTCGAATTATTACCATTGGCTCCGTAGTTGGAACAATGGGTAATGCGGGTCAGGCAAACTACGCGGCAGCAAAAGCGGGTTTGATTGGCTTTAGCAAGTCACTGGCGCGCGAAATTGCGTCTCGTGGCATCACTGTTAACGTCGTGGCACCTGGTTTTATTGAAACCGACATGACGCGCGCGCTGAGCGAAGAACAGCGCGCGGGCATTCTGGCGGAAGTGCCTGCAGGTCGTCTCGGCAGCGCGCAGGAAATCGCCAATGCCGTTGCATTTTTAGCCTCTGACGAAGCAGCCTACATCACCGGTGAAACGCTGCACGTCAATGGCGGAATGTATATGGTTTAAAAATCACGAAATGATTTGCGTTGTTTAGGGCAAAAGCCGCAAAATAGCGTAAAATCGTGGTTTGACCAGCCGAGATTTAGTTGCATCTTTTTCAACATTTTATACACTACGAAAACCATCGCGAAAGCGAGTTTTGATAGGAAATTTAATAGTATGAGCACTATCGAAGAACGCGTTAAGAAAATCATTGGCGAGCAGCTGGGCGTTAAGCAGGAAGAAGTTGTTAATACTGCCTCTTTTGTGGAAGATTTGGGCGCTGATTCTCTTGATACCGTTGAGCTGGTAATGGCTCTGGAAGAAGAGTTCGATACCGAGATCCCGGACGAAGAAGCTGAGAAAATCACTACCGTTCAGGCTGCTATTGATTATATCAATGGTCACCAGGCGTAAGTGAGCATCTCCAGGCGGTCATTCGACCGCCTGAGTTTTATCTGAACATCCCACACAGTGTCAATCTTTCCCTCCCTGGAGGACGAACGTGTCTAAGCGTCGTGTAGTTGTGACTGGTCTTGGCATGTTGTCTCCTGTCGGCAATACCGTAGAGTCTACCTGGAATGCTCTTGTTGCCGGTCAGAGTGGCATCAGCCCGATCGACCATTTTGATACTAGTGCCTACGCAACGCGTTTTGCTGGCTTAGTAAAGGATTTTAATTGTGCTGACTTCATCCCGCGCAAAGATCTGAAAAAGATGGATGACTTCATTCAATATGGAATTGTCGCTGGCATTCAGGCCATGCAGGATTCCGGCCTGGAAATTACCGAAGAGAACGCTTGTCGTATTGGTGCCGCTATTGGTTCCGGTATCGGCGGTCTTGGCCTGATCGAAAAAAACCACACCTCTCTGATGAACGATGGTCCGCGCAAAATTAGCCCGTTCTTCGTTCCCTCAACCATCGTTAATATGATTGCCGGGCACCTGACCATCATGTTTGGTATGAAAGGTCCCAGTATTTCTATCTCCACCGCCTGTACCTCTGGTGTGCATAACATCGGCCATGCGGCACGCATTATCGCCTATAACGATGCTGACGTTATGCTGGCGGGCGGTGCCGAGAAAGGCAGTACGCCGCTTGGCGTTGGTGGTTTTGGCGCGGCTCGTGCACTCTCTATGCGCAACGACGATCCGCAGGCGGCAAGCCGTCCGTGGGATAAAGACCGTGACGGCTTTGTACTGGGTGACGGCGCTGGCGTTGTCGTGCTGGAAGAGTACGAGCATGCGAAAAAGCGCGGTGCGAAAATCTATGCCGAAGTGGTCGGTTTTGGTATGAGCAGCGATGCTTACCATATGACGTCTCCACCGGAAAACGGTGCCGGGGCAGCGCTGGCGGTTGTCAATGCTCTGAAAGACGCGCATCTCTCCGCTGAGAAAATTGGCTATATCAATGCCCACGGCACCTCAACGCCTGCCGGGGATAAAGCCGAAGTTCAGGCGGTGAAGTCCGTATTTGGCACCAGCGCACGCAGCGTCATGGTTAGTTCGACTAAATCCATGACCGGTCACCTGTTAGGGGCGGCGGGCGCGGTAGAGTCGATCTTCAGCATCCTCGCGCTGCGTGACCAGGTGGTTCCACCGACCATCAATCTGGATAACCCGGATGAAGGTTGTGACCTGGACTTCGTCCCGCATACCGCGCGTCAGACAAAGGGCATGGAGTACGTACTCTGTAACTCATTTGGTTTCGGCGGAACCAACGGCTCGTTGATCTTCCGTAAAATCTGAGTCGTTTCAGCCTGTTTACAAGGCCCGCGCTGCGGGCCTTTTTTTTAGTGCGAACCGGGATAAAAACCTACCCGACCGGCTATCCAGCAAGCAGACGTTTAATTTTGAACCGCAATCAGATGATTGTGGCGCGCTATGCGGGTAAGCTGACCTGGGAAATGATATCGGAGAGTAAGCATGATATGGGTGAACGGTGAAGCGCGGGACACTATCGAAGCCCGCGATCGTGCTGTCCAGTTTGGTGATGGCTGCTTCACCACTGCGCGCGTGCAGCAGGGTCGCGTCCAGCGGCTGGCGGCGCATCTGCAACGTTTACAACAGGGCTGTGAGCGGCTGAGGATTAGCGGAGTGGACTGGATGGCGCTGGAAGCGGAGATCATTCAGGCCACAGTCAGCTGCGATGATGGTGTGTTAAAAGCCATCCTCACCCGTGGCAGCGGTGGGCGTGGTTACAGCGCCCAGGGGTGCCAGAAGCCGGGACGTATCATCTCACTCTCTGCTTATCCTGCCCATTATCATCAGCTGCGCCAAAAGGGCGCCCGGCTGGTATTGAGTTCGGTTCGGCTGGGTAAAAACCCCCAGCTGGCCGGCATCAAACACCTTAACCGCCTTGAGCAAGTCTTGATCCGCACAGAGCTTGAACAGACCGGTGCCGATGAGGCGCTGGTGCTTGACAGTGACGCTATGCTGGTGGAATGCTGTGCGGCAAATTTATTCTGGCGCGTGGGGAAGCAGGTGTTTACCCCTGATTTAAGCAGCAGTGGAGTGAATGGGATCCAGCGCCAGCGGGTGATGAAGCGGGTAGTGCAACTCGGTTATACCCTGAGCGAGGTACGTGCCGGTATTGACGTGCTGGCAGCGGCAGAAGAGGTGCTGATCACCAATGCACTGATGCCGGTTCTGCCGGTTTATCAGGCAGAATGCTGGCATTACGCTTCGCGCCAGCTGTTTAACCTGCTCAACCCGATTGTGAACGACGTGGAAAATGATGACTAAAAGCAAAAAGTGCGTGCTGGCGCTGTTGGCGGCAGCACTGTTGATTATCGCTTATGGCTACTGGCAAACGCGGCAGTTCGCCGATGCTCCTTTGACAATTGATCGCGAGACTATTTTCACGCTACCCGCCGGTGCGGGCCGTGTGGCGCTGGAGGCCGGGCTGGAGTCCCAGCATATTATCAGCAGTACCCCGTGGTTCGGCATATTACTTAAGCTGCAGCCCGAGCTGGCCAGGTTCAAAGCCGGAACCTACCGTTTTACGCCAAAAATGCGCGTGCGTGAGATGCTGCAGCTGCTGGCCAGCGGCAAAGAAGCCCAGTTTCCGCTGCGCTTTGTGGAAGGGTCCCGCATGCAGGAGTGGCTAAGCCAGCTACGCAGCGCACCTTACCTGAAGCACACGCTGGCGGATGACAAACTGGCGACCGTGGCTGCCGCCCTGAAACTCAGCGGCGAACAGCAGGGGGTGGAAGGCTGGTTCTACCCTGATACCTATCTTTACACGGCTAACACCACCGAGGTGGCGCTGCTGAAACGCGCTCTTGAGCGTATGAAAAAGCAGGTTGATGATGAATGGCAGGGGAAGGTGGCTAATCTGCCGTACAACAGCAAAAATGATATGCTGACAATGGCATCGATTATTGAGAAAGAGACGGCGATAAGCGCCGAACGTGGCAAAGTAGCCTCGGTCTTTATCAATCGCTTACGGCTGGGGATGCGCCTGCAAACCGATCCAACGGTGATCTATGGCATGGGCGACAGCTACCAGGGCATTCTGACGCGCAAAAATTTGGAAACACCATCAGCCTTCAATACCTATGTGATCAGCGGCCTGCCGCCAGCGCCGATTGCGATGCCGGGCAAAGCTTCTCTGCAGGCGGCTGCGCATCCGGAGCAGACTGACTTCCTCTATTTTGTTGCCGACGGTAAAGGTGGTCATACTTTTACCACCAATCTGGCCAGCCACAATAAAGCCGTACAGGTTTATCGCCTGGCGCAGAAGGAAAAGCATGAACAGTAAATTTATCGTTATTGAAGGCCTGGAAGGGGCAGGGAAAACCACAGCGCGTGATGCGGTTGTCAGCGAACTACAGCGCCACGGTATTAACGATATTGTCTTTACCCGCGAGCCGGGCGGGACGCCGCTAGCCGAGAAGCTGCGGGATTTGATCAAGCAGGGGATTGAAGGTGAACGTGTCACCAACAGCGCGGAGCTGTTGATGCTGTATGCCGCACGCGTCCAGCTGGTGGAAAACGTGATTAAACCGGCGCTGGCGCGTGGGGCGTGGGTAGTCGGAGATCGTCACGATCTCTCTTCTCAGGCTTATCAGGGCGGTGGCCGTGGTATGAACAGCGATCTGATGAACTGCCTGAAACAGGCGGTACTGGGCGATTTTTCCCCGGACCTGACGCTGTACCTTGATGTTACCCCGCAAATCGGTTTGCAGCGCGCGCGCGCGCGCGGAGAACTGGACCGCATTGAGCAGGAGTCGCTCAACTTCTTCACCCGCACACGCGAGCGTTATCTCGCCCTGGCGTCGGCCGATAGTCGTATCAAAACCATCGATGCCACTCGGCCGCTGGAGCAGGTGACGGCCGCGCTGCAACAGACGCTGAACCAGTGGTTACAGGAACAGCAATGAACTGGTATCCGTGGCTCAACCACAGTTATAAGCAAATCATCGCGCAGCATGTTGCGCAGCGCGGCCATCATGCACTGCTGATCCAGGCGCTGCCCGGCATGGGGGACGATGCGCTTATCTGGGGTATCGGACGCTGGCTGATGTGCCGGCAACCTGAGGGGCTTAAAAGCTGCGGAAAGTGTCATGCCTGTGCGCTGATGCTGGCCGGTAATCATCCTGACTGGTATCAGCTGGAGGCCGAAAAGGGTAAAAACGCCCTGGGTATCGATGCGGTGCGCGGCGTAACGGATAAGCTTTACCATTATGCACAGCAGGGCGGTGCAAAGGTGGTCTGGCTACCGGATGCACAGCAGCTAACCGAAGCGGCCGCCAATGCGCTGTTGAAAACCCTGGAAGAGCCGCCAAAAAACACCTGGTTTTTACTGAGCAGTCGTGAACCCTCGCGCCTGCTGCCCACGCTGCGCAGCCGCTGCCTGTTGTGGCATCTGGCTCCGCCGGATGAGGGGCAAAGCCTGCAATGGCTGCAGAAACACTGTGCTGCCGGCCTTAATGAGCGTAGCGCCGCACTGCGGCTGTCTGCCGGGGCGCCCGCAGCCGCTCTGGCATTTCTGGACGAAAAAACCTGGCAGCAGCGCCTGCAGCTGTGTCAGGCGCTCCCTGCTGCACTGTCCGACGATCTACTGAGTTTACTGCCTGTGTTACATCATGATGACGTGGCACGGCGTATCGCCTGGCTATGTTCCCTGCTGGTGGATGCGGTGAAATGGCAGCAGGGCGGCGGTCAATTTATCAGCAATATTGACCAACAGGCAGTGGTTATCCATCTCGCCAGCCTGTTACCGTCCAGCGTGCTTGATGCCAGCCTGCGCCAGTGGATGGTCTGCCGCGATCGGTTGTTGACGGTGGTGGCGGTCAACCGTGAGCTGCTGCTGACGCAACAGTTGTTAAGCTGGGAAAGCATCATTAAGCCGGTATTTTCCGATTCAGCGTTTAAAGAGTAAATATGATGTTTTTAGTTGATTCCCACTGCCATCTTGATGGTTTGAATTATGAAACCCTGCATCAGGATGTGTCTGACGTGCTGGCGAAAGCGGCGGCGCGTGATGTGAAATTTATGCTGGCGGTTGCCACAACCCTGCCGGGCTATAAGGCGATGGTCGAACTGATTGGTGAACGGCCGAACGTAGCTTACTCCTGCGGGGTGCATCCGCTCAATCAGGAAGAGGAGTACGACTTTTCGGAGCTGCGCCTGCTGGCCGCTGACCCACGCGTGGTGGCGATGGGAGAAACCGGACTTGACTACTTCTATCAAAAAGAGACTAAGGCGCGCCAGCAGGCCTCATTCCGCGAGCATATCCGCATCGGGCGCGATCTGAATAAACCGGTGATTGTGCATACGCGGGATGCGCGTGAGGACACGCTGGCGATCCTGAGAGAAGAACAGGCAGAGGGCTGTGGGGGCGTGCTGCACTGCTTTACCGAAGATCGCCAGACGGCAGAGAAGCTGCTTGATATGGGCTTTTATATCTCGTTTTCCGGCATTGCGACTTTCCGCAATGCTGAACAAATCCGTGATGCTGCGCGCTATGTGCCGCTCGATCGTATGCTGGTGGAAACCGACTCGCCGTACCTGGCGCCTGTACCCCATCGGGGCAAGGAGAACCAGCCAGCCTATACGCGTGATGTCGCGGAATATATGGCGGTGGTAAAGGGAGTCACCATTGAACAGATGGCACAGGCGACGACGGAAAACTTTTCGCGTCTCTTTCATGTGCCGATGTCGCGCCTGACGGACTGACCAGCCGACCGTCATTTTTATTTCTCGAATTTACCAAAAAAAAGTCGTAAAGTGCGGCGCTGAAAAGTAGCGCTGCGCTTTTTATGGCGTAAAAAAGGCGCATTTATCACGATTTAATAACAGTTAACTGGCGCACTTTCGGCAAAACGTGATAGTCATCAAACAAATTTTTTCAGATTTATTTTATACTTAGTAATAAATATCGAGAGCGCCAAGCGCTCCATATGCAAAGGATCCTCCCCCTTTGCCACGCGCAGTGATTCATCATCGCGCGTAAAAAAAGCACTCATACTCAGGAGCTTCACACTATGTTCAAAAATGCATTTGCAAACCTGCAAAAGGTCGGTAAATCGCTAATGTTACCCGTATCGGTACTGCCGATTGCGGGTATTCTGCTGGGCGTTGGTTCTGCCAACTTTAGCTGGTTGCCTGCCGTCGTTTCGCAAGTGATGGCGGAAGCCGGCGGCTCGGTATTTGCCAATATGCCACTGATTTTTGCAATCGGTGTGGCGCTGGGCTTCACCAATAATGATGGTGTTTCGGCACTGGCAGCGGTCGTGGCATACGGCATTATGGTGAAAACTATGGCGGTTGTGGCACCACTGGTATTGCATCTGTCTGCCGAAGAGATTGCGGCTCAGCATCTGGCGGATACCGGAGTACTGGGAGGTATTATTGCCGGCTCTATTGCCGCCTATATGTTTAACCGTTTCTATCGCATCAAGCTGCCCGAGTATCTGGGCTTCTTCGCCGGTAAACGCTTCGTACCGATTATCTCCGGTCTGGCGGCGATTTTCCTCGGCGTTGTGCTCTCCTTTATCTGGCCTCCGGTGGGTACGGCGATCCAAACGTTCTCACAGTGGGCGGCATATCAGAACCCGGTGGTTGCGTTCGGCATCTACGGTGTAGTCGAACGTTCACTGGTACCATTTGGCCTGCATCATATCTGGAATGTGCCTTTCCAGATGCAGATTGGTGAGTATACCAACGCAGCGGGGCAGGTATTCCACGGCGATATCCCCCGCTATATGGCAGGTGACCCTACCGCCGGTAAATTGTCGGGTGGCTTCCTGTTTAAAATGTACGGTCTGCCGGCGGCAGCAATTGCTATCTGGCATTCAGCTAAACCTGAAAACCGTGCCAAAGTGGGCGGTATCATGATCTCCGCCGCGCTGACCTCCTTCCTGACCGGCATTACCGAACCGATTGAATTCTCGTTCATGTTCGTGGCACCGATCCTGTACGCCATCCACGCCATCCTGGCAGGCCTGGCATTCCCAATCTGTATTCTGCTGGGCATGCGTGACGGAACCAGCTTCTCACATGGTCTGATCGACTTTGTGGTGCTGAGCGGTAACAGCAGCAAGATCTGGCTGTTCCCGATTGTGGGTGTGATCTACGGTCTGGTTTACTATACGATTTTCCGCGTGCTGATCGCTAAACTGGATCTGAAAACTCCTGGTCGTGAAGATACCACCAGTGAACAGACGACAGGTTCAGCCAGTGAAATGGCTGCCAGCCTGGTTGCAGCATTTGGCGGCAAGGACAACATCACTAACCTGGATGCCTGCATCACCCGTCTGCGCGTCAGCGTGGCAGACGTGGCAAAAGTAGACCAGGCAGGTCTGAAGCAGCTTGGCGCTGCCGGGGTGGTGGTGGCTGGTTCCGGCGTTCAGGCCATCTTCGGTACTAAATCCGATAACCTGAAAACCGATATGGACGACTACATCCGCAGCCATTAAACCGCTGCGCAAGGTTTTCACAGGGGAGCTGAAGCTCCCCTTTTTTTTGCTGCTGCGGATGTCAGGCAGTAGCGGGCCGCACCAGAACTGCGAGCGAGCTACCGAAATTGGGTGAAATCCTCGGCAAGGTGGCGTTTTCGATAAAAGAAAAATCACTCACAGGTTGAAACAACACGAATTTCTCGCTCATACTGCGTGGACTCACTCACAGCTGAAGGATAGCAGGCATGGCTGAAGAAACTATTTTTAGCAAAATCATCCGTCGCGAAGTTCCGGCCGACATCGTTTATCAGGATGAGCTGGTTACCGCGTTCCGCGATATCGCCCCTCAGGCTCCGACACATATTCTCATCGTCCCCAATCTTTTAATCCCGACGTCAAACGATGTGGTTGCAGGTCATGAAGCCGCGCTGGGAAGGATGATCACCGTGGCGGCAAAAATTGCCAGGGATCAAGGTATTGCTGAAGATGGTTACCGCCTGATCATGAATTGTAATCAGCACGGCGGGCAGGAGGTTTACCACATCCACCTGCACCTCGTCGGTGGCCGTCCATTAGGCCCTATGCTGGCATCCTGAACGTTCACCAAAACGGATATCATTCTATGCGGGCAAGTATCATTGCCATTACGCTGCTGACGGCCTTAAGCGGATGCAGCCGCGAGCGCACCAGCATCAATACCTCACAGCCCCTGGTCATGGAGTCAGCGGTGCTGTCGGCCGGGATCACCGCTGCTGCACCGGGGATTGAAGAGACGCAAGGGCAGCAACGTGCGTCAACGGTGTTGTTTAACCAGCAGGAAAAACCGGTTCAGGTCAGTTACCGCTTCTACTGGTATGATGATAAGGGATTGGAAATTCTGCCTTTTGAGCGGCCGCATACGGTTGCGGTGCCCGCACAGGGTAAAGCCGAAATCTCATCTCAAACCGGTAATCTCACGGCGAGCAAAGTTCGTCTCTACCTGTATTTGTAAGGAGTTATCAAATGAGCTGGATCAGGATAAAGCGTTCAGGCGTGCTGATATTAGCACTGGTTCTGAGCGGCTGTATCAATCAGCAGCAACAGCCTCAGTCACCCGCCCCGGTTGAACCCGTACCGCCGCCGGTTAGTGTCCCGCTGCCACCGAAAGCGGAGCCGGGTCAGAATGTGCCGCAGCCGCCGAAAATGCAGCCCCTGAACTGGTCAGCAACGGTATCGCCACTGGTGGGGCAGATGCTGAAAGCAGACGGCATTAATGCGGGTAATGTGCTACTGGTAGACAACGTTAAAAACAGCACCAACGGCAGTTTGCAAAGCGCCAAAGCGACCGACGCCCTGCAAAACTCGCTGTTAAATAACGGCCAGTTTACGCTGGTTACCCCTCAGCAGCTGGCGGCTGCCAGGCAAACTCTGGGTCTGTCGGCAGACGACAGCCTGGTTTCACGCAGTAAAGCCATCGGCCTGGCGCGCTACGTCGGAGCGCAGTATGTGCTGTACAGCAATGCCGAAGGCGATATTAAGTCGCCATCTCTGCAAATGCAGCTGATGCTGGTGCAGACCGGTGAAATCATCTGGTCGGGTAGCGGTGCCGTTGTACACTGATCCCGCCCTGCAACGTTTGCTGGCGCAACATTTTCCGGCGGCATTTGATGCCGCTTCTTTTCTGCCGCTTGACGGGCTGAGCGGCTTCAGCGTGAAAGTGTCACTCCCCGGCAGCGCCCTGGTGGCACGCAGGGTGGCGCGTGGCGTGATGATGCCCGGCGTTGACCGCCAGCGTGAATACCGGCTGTTGCGCAAGCTGGCCGGCAGCGATGGCGCGCCGCGCGTCTATGGACGCAACCGCCACTGGCTGTTACTGGGCTGGCAGCCGGGGGAGCCGCTGACGCCGCCGCAGCTGGACGCCCGGATAGAGGATGCGATTGACGAAGTGGTTAAACTGCACCGCATGCCGCTAACGGGCTATCGGTTGCAGCTGCTGCCGCTGCTGCTGAGTTACTGGCAGCGTAGTGATGTGCGGCGACGAAATTTACACTGGCTGCGCGCATTACAGCGCTGCCAGCGTCTGCGGGAACCACGGCCGTTACGACTCGGCGTGCTGCACATGGATATTCACGGCGCTAATTTGCTGGCTGACGGTGACCGGCTCAGGCTGATTGACTGGGAATACGCCGGGGATGGGGATGTCGCGCTGGAACTGGCGGCGATGATTAGCGCAAACGCGTTTGATCATGTACAGCAGCAGCGATTAATCATCCATTACGCCCGCTTGCAGCATATCAATGAACAGCGACTGGGGCAGCAGGTGGCGCGCTGGCGACCGTGGCTGGAACTGCTGGCAACCAGCTGGTACGAACTGCGCTGGCAGCAAAGCGGTGAACAACATTTTCATACGCTGGCGGCGGTGGGCTGGCGGCGGATAACAGGCTAAGAGGTGAATGATGGGTCCGGTAATGTTAGACGTGCTCGGTTGCGAGCTGAATGCGGAAGAACGTGAAATCTTACAGCATCCGCTGACGGGGGGACTGATCCTGTTCAGCCGCAACTATCACGATCCGGCGCAGCTGCGGGAGCTGGTGCGCCAGATCCGCAGTGCATCGCGTCATCGTCTGGTGGTGGCGGTGGATCAGGAAGGCGGGCGCGTACAGCGCTTCCGTGAAGGATTTACCCGGCTGCCCGCCATGCAGGCGTTTGCGGCGCTTAACCCATCGACTGAGGCCGAAAAGCTGGCGCAGCAGGCTGGCTGGCTGATGGCGTCAGAGATGATCGCCATGGATATTGATATCAGCTTTGCTCCGGTACTGGACATTGGCCACGGCAGCGCGGCTATCGGCGAGCGCTCATTCCATGAAGATCCGGCCATCGCCTTACGGCTGGCTCGCTGTTTTATTCGCGGGATGCACGAAGCAGGCATGAAAACCACCGGCAAGCATTTTCCCGGGCATGGTGCCGTCAGTGCAGATTCACATAAAGAGACTCCGCGCGACACGCGCAGCGAAGCGGAAATCCGCCAGCATGATATGCCGATCTTTCAGCAGCTGATAGCGGAACAGGCGCTGGATGCCATTATGCCCGCCCACGTTATCTATACGCAGGTGGACCCGCGTCCTGCCAGCGGCTCCCCGCACTGGTTAAAAACCGTGTTGCGTCAGGAGCTGGGCTATGACGGCGTGATTTTCTCCGACGATCTGTCAATGGAGGGCGCAGCGATTATGGGCAGCTACCCCGAGCGCGCCCGGGCCGCGCTGGACGCCGGATGCGATATGATCCTGGTGTGTAATAACCGGGCTGGCGCGGTCAGCGTGTTGGATAATCTGCCGGTGATGGTGTCTGAAAGGGTTGCCCGGCTGTACCACCGGGGGAACCTTACCCGGCAACAGCTTATCGACTCACCGCGCTGGAAGGAAACCAGCGCCGCGTTGGCCCGGCTACAGGATCGCTGGCTAACCCATAAAGCGGGTGAAGGCAGCTAACTTCTGGGTGCACGCGTACCTCAGCCAGTAGAACGGATTGGCAAAATGCGGCCGCATTTTATGTCGGCCCGCTGGTCTATCCCGCCCGGTGACCGGCAGGCGGCCGAGAGTAAATGCGGCTGCCTGCTTTCACCCGCATTGGTTCTCCTTAATGAGCAGGTGGAACTAAACCGCTGGTCACGACACTTAATAGTGCAGGATTCATGTGACATTTGTAACAAACATGGATACCTGCAACCTCCCTGTCGCTAAAATCATAAAACCCGATCACGTAGTCATGAGATAAAAACTTACCAAACTGCGTTTTATTACACCCTTACACATCAACTTGTGAAAAAGAGTGTCGCTCCCGGGTTTCTGACGCACAGGAAATGCTAATAAGAACAGTCAACATGGAAAAGATGAAAAAAATACCTTTATATTACGTCCGTGGCGGAACCTCGTCGGGTGTTGTTATTCTTAAAGAAAATCTGCCAGAAGAAAAAGAAGAGATTAATAAAGTCATGAGATGCATCCTTGGGACGCCGAGGAAGGAAAGCCAAAAGCCCGATCCGTATCAAACAGAAGGAATTGGTAAAGGTAAAAGCACCAGCAATAAAGCCTTCATTATCGATATTGATAAACATAATAAGGTGGTGACCAGCACCTTCTTACAACTGGAATCAACCAGCCCGACAGTATCCTGGAGAGTGAACTGCGGTAATATGATGTCGTCGATCCCGCTGGTACTTGAAGATATGGGGGTTGTCGATCAGCTAGTGGTTAACGGAGCCATACACATCCGTAACACAAATACGCGGAAAGATATTTATTGTAAAATTTACCGCCGGAACGGGGGGCTGGATACCTGCCTGCTGCCAGGAATCGAAAACGAATACCCTAAAATTGACATGTCATTCAAAGATCCGGCCGGGGCGGTGACGGGGAGCTTATTCCCTACCGGGAACAAAATTGACATGATAGATGACGTGGCAGTGACATGTATTGATGCGGTGATGCCGATGGTGATTATAGATGCCGCTTCACTGGGTATTAACGGGGATGAAGAAAGACAGAAACTGGTTGCTATGGATCTTCTCCTTGAAAGGGTCAACTCAATCAGGATTAAGGCCGGAATAATGATGCGGCTAAAGAACAGCGACGGTTTCCTGATGACAGAGTGCGAAATTAAAAACTCAATAACTTTGCCTAAAGTCGCCATAATAAGTCAAGGAAATGAGCAGTGTGATATATCGATGATCTATTTAACGCCGAAGGAGATCCATCATTCCATCGCTGTTTCCGGCGGTTGTTGTCTGGCATGTGCCTGTGGCATTGAAGGCACGCTGGCAGCGAAACAATTCAACGCTGAAAGCGAAATCAGGATAAAACACTTTGCAGGAATCTCTGTTTTTGGTTTTTCTGGCAGTGGTGAAGAGCTTGAAGTTTATACTCAAAGGAACGCGCAAATATATATGAAGGGCGATTTCTTTATTTACTGATATTTGTAGCACTTATCCTGCAGCACCTGCCCTGCAACCGTCCGGGCTGGCCATGTTAGCCGACGTTTTGCGCGGCACGGGGCAGGTGCGCCGGGGATCAATACTGATAAGGGCAACAGGCGCATCCCGGCCTGGAAAGAGGGTTGCCCAGGCGGCAATCAGAACAAAGGGGACTACCACAGGTTTAACAAGGGCTTAGCAATATGAAATTCCCCGATTAAACGGATAAAATTGACCAGGATCAATTTTCATAGAACAGATGAATTCCCCCGTGCTATTCTGACGCCAGATTGCGAATTAGAATCGCCAACCCTATGTTAATTAAGGTTATTCTATTAACCTTTCATTAACGATTGGTTTACTTTTATGAGGGTCGTTTGACAACACCTATGAAAAAAATTGTTATCGTCGGCGGGGGTGCCGGAGGCCTGGAACTGGCTACTCAGCTTGGTCACAAGTTAGGGCGTAAAAACAAAGCTCAGATCACGCTGGTGGATCGTAACCATAGCCATCTGTGGAAACCGTTACTGCATGAGGTAGCCACCGGCTCACTGGATGAAGGCATTGATGGTCTGAGCTATCTGGCACATGCCCACAAGCATGGGTTCAGTTTCCAGATCGGCACGCTGACCGATCTGGATCGCGAGAATAACCGACTGCAGCTGGCGGAAATCCTTGATGAGCAGGGCGACGTTCTGGTTCCTCAACGCGAACTGGAATATGACACCCTGGTGATGGCGCTGGGCAGTACGTCTAACGACTTCGGTACGCCGGGGGTGAAGGACAACTGTATCTTCCTTGATAACCCGCATCAGGCGCGTCGATTCCACAATGAAATGCTCAACCTGTTCCTGAAATTCTCCGCCAGTGAAGGTCAGCAGGAAAAGGTCAATATTGCCATTGTGGGCGGGGGAGCAACCGGAGTTGAACTGTCTGCCGAACTGCATAATGCGGTTAAGCAGCTACACAGCTACGGCTACAAAGGGCTGGACAACCAGGCGCTGAACGTGACGCTGGTCGAAGCCGGTGAGCGTATTCTTCCCGCATTACCGCCGCGTATTTCCAGTGCGGCGCACAGCGAACTGAGAAAAATTGGCGTGCGCGTGCTGACGCGGACGATGGTGACCAGCGCAGAAAAAAATGGCCTGCATACCAAGTCTGGTGAATTTATTGATGCTGACCTGATGGTGTGGGCGGCCGGTATCAAGGCACCCGACTTTATGAAAGACCTCGGCGGCCTGGAAACCAACCGCATCAATCAGCTGGTGGTGGAACCGACATTGCAGACTACCCGCGATGCCAATATTTATGCTATTGGTGATTGCGCTTCCTGTCCGCTGCCTTCTGGCGGTTTTGTTCCACCGCGTGCGCAGTCTGCTCATCAGATGGCGTCCCGCGTGCTGGCTAACATTATGGCCAATATCAATGGCCAATCGCAAAGTCAGTACGTTTATAAAGATCACGGCTCGCTGGTCTCGCTCTCACGCTTTAGCACCGTGGGAAGCCTGATGGGCAACCTGATGCGCGGTTCAATGATGGTGGAAGGGCGCATTGCACGCCTGGTTTATATCTCACTGTATCGTATGCACCAGGTTGCCCTGCATGGCTATTTCAAAACCGGGCTAATGATGCTGGTCGGCAGTATTAATCGGGTGATCCGCCCGCGTCTTAAACTGCATTAATCTTTTATTGCCCTTTATGGCGATTAAATGACCCTTAAACGGCTTATCAGCGTAATTTTCTCATGACGTGATAAGCCGTTCTTATGTTTTACCCTCTCCTTCCTCCCGATAAGAACACTCTTAAAAGCTTTTACTTATGGCCGGGGAGCGGTTTTCTTCCAAAATTCTGATAGTCACAACCTCTTACACAGCGCAAAATTCGCTTAATTACCACGGCGCTTCGCGCACGCCGAGTATGCCGTAGCAGGCATCGGATGGCATCAGGCGAGAATGCGCGGTCACTTTGTCAGGAGGTTTACCTGTGAACAAATCCATGTTAGCGGGTGTCGGCATCGGCGTAGCGGCAGCATTGGGCGTCGCGGCCGTTGCCAGTATGAATGTATTCCATAGCACGCCACAGTATGCGCAGGTGATTTCGGCTACTGAGATCAAACAGACGCTGAAGAATCCACGTCAGGAGTGCCATAACGTCACGCTGACTCATCGTCGCCAGGTGCAGGATGAAAATCGTATCGCCGGCTCGGTTCTGGGGGCGGTGGCAGGTGGCGTACTGGGGCACCAGTTTGGTGGGGGGCGCGGTCGTGATGTCGCCACGGTAGCAGGTGCTCTGGCCGGGGGTTACGGCGGCAATCAGGCGCAGGAGGCATTGCAACAGCGGGATACCTACACCACTACCCAACAGCGTTGTAAAACCGTGTATGACAAACAGGAAAAGATACAGGGATACGACGTGACCTATAAGATCGGTGACCAGCAGGGTAAAATCCGTATGGATAACGACCCCGGTACGCGAATACCGCTGGACAGCAACGGTCAGCTGATGCTGGGCGATAAAGCCTGAACGCATAATCAGGTCGGAAAATAACATGTCGACAAGGTCAACGCTGTGGAACTTGTCTGGTGCGCTAAGATTGTTAATTTCAGGTTTTTTAAATTTCATATAGAAAGGGGCATGTGGCGATCATGTCCCCTTTTACACCAGCTGCGGGATCGGTGTTACCACTGTAGGGTGACATCTGAAAATGAGTGTCTTGAATAAATTCAGAAACAAAGATCCAGTCATGCCATTATTTATTTTCGCAAATTTCTTTGTTCAACTGTTCCATGATATTTTCATGTAATTTTTTACGAAAAAAGTCAATGGAGTTGCTGAATGTAATAGTTTCTTTTTTACCTGTTATTTTTTCTACTCTATATTTTTCATGTGTCTCTAAAAGAGAACCTGCTGGACTAACAATTCCCTCCCTTATTTCCTTTGAGAGTTTGTTAATTCTTTTGGAGGAATGGGCATGTTGATAATAATATGAGCCTAAAAGTTTTTCAGAACTCTGTAAGTTTAACAAGTGTCGTACATTCCTCTTCTTCGATTTAGCACCATTAATGTTGAGTTGATGTTGAGAAATTATATTCGGATCTATAGCCGTTTGCTCTGCAAATGCCAGGCTAAAATACTTACATCCCGTATAATTTCTTTGAAGATCAGTTTGAAGATTAAGCATTGACAATTTACCTTCTTTGATATCCCAATTGCCAAATATTTCGCTGGCTAGTGCAGTATCCGGGGCATCATCACCCTCAACTTTTCTGCAATCAATCGTAATTATTGAAATATTATCTTCTTTGTCTTTGAAAGCATCTACGCAAATGGCATGGCCTTCATTATAATAGACAAATTGTTGCTGACCACTTGGTCCCTCAACGATGTGTTTTGCAACATCCCGTGCATCTGTAAAGTAATGTATTACATTTGGTATGATTTTGTTATTAGAAACAACAATCAATGGGAATACTAATTCTTGCAGATCTTTTATTCTGTCAATGGTTGAGTTTTTCGGCAACTCTGGATGATTGAAAAATGCATGTTTACATGATTCAATATATTCAATAATATTTTCCTTTTCATTCTCTAATCGACAAGATATGTCACCCTGCGGACGTTGGCTGTAAATGGCATTTAGCGCTTCATTATTTTCTTGGACGCCTTTGTGTCTTTGAAAGTTGGTGCCATCTATTTTTCTTTTTAGGGAGGTATCAGGTGAAGCACTTACGCGAGCAACTTTGTGCCGGAATATTGAGAAGACTAAACTTCTGGTTAAACTTTTTTCTGTGCTCAATTTAGTCTTACAAGTATAAGCGTGGTGGTTTTTAGTAATATCATATAAATGCATTAGAGGCCCCTAGTCATCTATCTGTAGCAGTATTTTAATATCGTGTGATATTGTAAGCTGCATATTTATAAATGGGAAGTTATATATTTCTTAATTGCATTAATAGAGAATGCGATTATATAAATGTAGTATCAAAAAGGTCATCGAGAAATCAGCACAGTATATTTTGCCATCCGGACNGCCTAAATAGCTGCGCGGAATAGTAGATCACTTTGAGGGAACTCAGCCCGGATTGTGCGATCTGATCAATCGCCAAATCAAAACAAATCACCAACCGGACTGAGCAATGCCGATCATAGCACCCATTTCCCGTGAAGAACGACGCCTGATGCGAAAAGCTATCCATAAAACGCGCGATAAAAATCATGCCCGCAGGCTGACGGCCATACTGATGTTGCACCGGGGAAACCGTGTCAGCCACGTCGCCAGAACGCTCTGTTGCGCCCGTTCATCCGTCGGGCGCTGGATTAACTGGTTTACGTTGTCCGGTGTTGAAGGTCTGAAATCGTTGCCCGCAGGGCGCTCCCGCCGATGGCCATTTGAGCATATCTGCACTCTGTTACGTGAACTGATAAAGCACTCTCCCGGCGATTTTGGTTATCAGCGTTCACGCTGGAGTACGGAATTGTTGGCTATAAAAATTAAAGACATAACCGGCTGCCGGTTGCATGCAGGAACCGTCCGTCGCTGGTTGCCCGCTGCCGGGCTGGTGTGGCGCAGAGCTGCGCCAACCCTGCGGATCCGTGACCCGCACAAAGATGAAAAGATGGCGGTGATCCGCCAGGCGTTGGACAAATGCAGCGCAGAGCATCCGGTATTTTATGAAGATGAAGTGGATATCCACCTCAATCCAAAAATCGGTGCTGACTGGCAACTGCGCGGGCAGCAAAGACGCGTGGTAACACCGGGTCAAAATGAAAAATATTACCTGGCGGGTGCGCTGCACAGCGGAACGGGCAAAGTCAGTTACGTTGGCGGTAACAGCAAAAGTTCGGTGCTGTTTATCAGCCTGCTTAAGCACCTGAAAGCGAGTTACCGCCGGGCAAAAACGATCACGCTGATTGTCGATAACTATATCATCCACAAAAGCCGTGAAACGCTGAGCTGGCTGAAACAGAATCCAAAGTTCAGGGTGATTTACCAGCCGGTTTACTCGCCGTGGGTCAATCATGTTGAGCGCCTGTGGCAGGCGCTGCACGATACCATTACACGCAATCATCAGTGCCGGTCAATGTGGCAACTGTTGAAAAAAGTACGCCACTTTATGAAAACGGTCAGCCCGTTCCCGGGCGGTAAACACGGACTGGCAAAAGTGGAGCGCTATTAGACGCAGCTATTTAGTCTGTGACTTTACGAGAGAACAGGTCTACGACCATACCTGTATTTTACGTACCGGCGTAAAGCTGGAACTGACAGCACCCTATTTTAGGGAAATTTAGTTGAGGATGCTCCGACCTGTTTTAGCGTATATCCAGTCCAGGGGCCGCTATAAAGCAACGGCCCCACGGTCAGCCGGTTATGCGCTGGCGTTATCTACCATCTTATTCATAAACTCACTCACCCACTTTATGCGCACTTTGCGTTCCGACAGGTCACGCATAAACCGGATGCGCGTGGGTCCATCAAGACGCCAGTGTTGCGGTTCACGCTGTAAAAGGCCGATTAACCACGCGGGATCAACCTTGTTTTTCTCGGCAAACTCGACAAAACCGCCTTTCTCACTGGCCTCTACCCGGCGTACGCCCAGCTTTTTCGCCGCAAGACGCAGTGCGGCGATACCCAGCAGATTGCGCGCTGCGTCCGGCAGCAGGCCGAAACGGTCAATCAGTTCCACCTTGAGAACGTCCAGTTCGTTGCTGTGCTGGGCGCTGGCAATACGCTTATAGAAAGACAGGCGAGTATTGACGTCGGGGATAAAATCATCCGGCAGCAGCGACGGCATACGCAGCTCAATATCAGTCTGATTATTGGTCAGATCTTCCAGCGAAGGTTCACGCCCTTCTTTCAGCGCATCGACGGCGTTTTCCAACAGTTCCATATACAGTGAGAAGCCGATGGTTTCCATCTGGCCGCTCTGACCTTCACCCAGTAATTCGCCGGCACCACGGATCTCCAGATCGTGCGTGGCGAGGGCAAATCCAGCCCCCAGATCCTCCAGCGATGCGATGGCCTCAAGACGTTTATGCGCATCGGTGGTCATCGCTTTGGGATGCGGCGTCAGCAGCCAGGCATAAGCCTGATGGTGAGAACGCCCAACGCGGCCACGCAGCTGGTGCAGCTGCGCCAGGCCGAAGCGGTCGGCGCGCTCAATAATGATGGTGTTAGCGGTCGGAATATCAATACCGGTTTCAATAATGGTGGTACACACCAGCACGTTAAAGCGCTGGTGGTGGAAATCATTCATCACCCGTTCCAGCTCGCGTTCGCGCATTTGACCGTGTCCGAGAGCAACCCGGGCTTCCGGCACCAGCTCGGTCAGCCTTTTGGTCGCCTTCTCAATATTTTCGACATCGTTATACAGGTAGTAAACCTGGCCGCCGCGCAGTACCTCACGCAGAATGGCTTCGCGCACCGCCATCTCATCATATTCGCGCACGAAGGTTTTCACCGCCAGCCGACGCGCCGGGGGCGTGGCGATGATCGACAAATCGCGCATTCCGCTCATCGCCATGTTCAGCGTACGTGGGATCGGCGTGGCGGTCAGGGTGAGAATATCGACGTCAGCGCGCATCGCCTTGATGCGCTCTTTATGGCGCACGCCAAAGCGGTGCTCTTCATCGACAATCAGCAGGCCGAGATCGCGCCATTTAATGTCATTTTGCAACAGCTTATGGGTGCCGATGAGAATATC
Organism: Erwinia pyrifoliae DSM 12163; assembly: GCF_000026985.1. Lineage (NCBI taxonomy): Bacteria > Pseudomonadati > Pseudomonadota > Gammaproteobacteria > Enterobacterales > Erwiniaceae > Erwinia > Erwinia pyrifoliae. The sequence continues at coordinate 2,369,582 of NC_017390.1, read as the reverse complement.
GACCTTACCTTCCTGCGCGTCAGCCAGCACCTGTGCCTGTTCTTTAGCGGTACGGAAGCGTGACATCATCTCAATACGCACCGGCCAGTTGGCAAAGCGATCGCGGAAGTTGTCGTAGTGCTGCTGCGCCAGCAGGGTAGTTGGCACCAGCACCGCCACCTGCTTGTGGTTTTCCACCGCCAGAAATGCGGCGCGCATGGCGACTTCGGTTTTACCAAAGCCTACGTCACCGCATACCAGGCGATCCATTGCCAGCGGCTGGCACATATCGCTCAGCACGGCATTGATCGCCTGTGCCTGGTCGACGGTGGTTTCAAACGGGAAACTGTCACAGAACAGCTGGTACTGCTGTTTATCATGTTTAAAAGCAAAGCCGGTTTTCGCTGCACGCTGGGCGTAGATATCCAGCAATTCAGCTGCCACATCGCGCACTTTTTCCGCCGCCTTCTGGCGAGCGCGCGACCAGGCGTCACTGCCCAGCTTATGCAGCGGAGCGTTCTCTTCCGCGCCCCCGGCATAGCGGCTTATCAGATGCAGTGACGATACGGGAACGTAGAGTTTGGCGTCCCCGGCATAGGACAGCATCAGATATTCTGCCTTGATGCCGCCGGTTTCCAGCGTGGTCATGCCGATATAACGCCCGACGCCATGTTCCAGATGTACCACCGGCTGACCGGGATGCAGCTCGGCAAGGTTACGGATTAATACGTCCGGATTGATGGTGCGGCGACTGTCCTGACGACGACGGCTGACGCGCTCGCCCAGCAGGTCGCTTTCACAGATCAGCGCGCGGTTGCGCAATCCGTCAATAAAACCATGCTCACTGGCACCCATTAACAGGTAATGACCCGGTTCCCGAGCCTGTGGCAGCGAGTGGATGACGGCTGGCTTCAGCTTGATGCGTGCCAGCAGCTCCTGTAAAGCTTCACGGCGGCCTTCGCTTTCCACCGAAAACACCACCGGGCCGCTGAAGGATTCGAGAAAGTGGCGCAGTGCGTCCAGCGGGGTTTTGGCCTGAGGCTGTACCGCCAAATCCGGCAACGCTCGATAATCGAGGTTAGTATTGCCGCTTTTCGCGGTCAGCAGATCGGCTTTCAGCTGGATGCGCGGCCACTGCTTCAGCTCACTGAATAGTTCATCGCTGCGTAACCACAGCGAAGCGGGGGGCAATAGCGGGCGCATCGGGTCGATACGACGGTTTTCATAACGCGCGTTGACGTCCTGCCAGAAACGCCCGGCGCTGGATTCCACATCGCCGGACATCACCAGCAGGGTATTGACGGGCAGGTAGCTGAACAGTGGCTGCAGCGGCTGTTCAAAAAACAGCGGCTGCCAGTATTCAATCCCGGCAGGCAGCGTGCCTTTACTTACCTGCTGATAGATATGCTCGGCCTCGCGGCGGACGTCAAAATGTTCACGCCACTGGCTGCGGAACAGCTCAATGGCGTTTTCATCCGTTGGGAACTCGTGGGCCGGCAGCAGGTTGATTGCCGCCACCTCTTCCTGTGTGCGCTGGCTGTCGACATCGAACAGGCGCAGGCTATCAATTTCGTCATCAAAAAAGTCGATGCGGTAGGGGCGTTCGCTGCCCATCGGATAGAGATCCAGTAATGCGCCACGGGTGGCGAACTCGCCGTGCTCCATCACCTGATCGACGCTGCGGTAGCCAGCCTGTTCCAGCTGGGATCGCAGTTTGTCACGCGACAGTTTTTGCCCCTTCTGCATCACCAGCGCGTGACCATGCAGGAAATTGTGCGGGCAGACGCGCTGCATCAGCGTATTCACCGGCAGGATCAAAATGCCGGATGCCAGCGTCGGGAGCTGATAGAGGGTGGAAAGCCGCGAGGAAATGATCTCCTGATGCGGCGAGAAGCCGTCGAAGGGCAGGGTTTCCCAGTCGGCCAGCGCCATCACCGGCTGGTCGGTGAACTGTTTAATTTCATCCTGCAGGCGCAGTGCATTTTGCATATCATGGGCAATCAGCAAAACCGGGCCGTGATGTCTGTCTGCTATTTCGGCACATTCAACGGCGCAGGCCGCGCCGATCAATTGCCCCAGCTGGCGCTGGTCACCTGCTCTGGACGGCAGGTCATATCGGTAGAGTTCTGGCATAGTCAGTTAAACAATCTCTTAACAAAATGGGATCGTTGACCCCGGCTCGCCGGGGGGCCCGATTCGGCTAACGAAAGTATACCCGTATTTTGCCGCTCATTGTCGGTTGCGTCCTGTTTCAATGTGTCAATGTTGAAATCAGGCTGATCCGTTCAGGCGACATCGCGAGTGTTTTACCCGCGAGGTATAACCTGAAGCAGTGGTACGTCAGACGTCCCCGTTGTTATCCTCTTCCACCGCCTGATAGATACGTTGCAGGATATCAGGGAAAGCCGACTGCACCCGGCTCCAGCTTGGAATGAAAGGTTTTTCATTCGGCCGCTCGATAAACGACTGCCCGGCATCCAGAATCGCCTGAGTGAACATGTCGACCGCCGCTTCTTCGGTATGTTGATCGAATTCTAACCCGTTCATTGTGGCGTCATGGTTGTAAATTTCGATCATATCCAGGGCATTACGATAATAGGTGGCCTTGAGGACGCGGAACGAGTCGCTGGTGATATTGACTCCCATGGTCGCCATCTTGCGCAGCAGTGACTGGACAATATCATTGCTCATGCGCAGTAACCCGCCGTTACCGTCTTCTTCCGCCAGCGGTTGGTGTTTATGGTCATAATTGTCGGCAATTTCCACCTGGCAACTTTGCCGCGTGGTGTAGTTACGGTAAATCTCCGACAGCACGCCGATCTCCAGACCCCAGTCGCCAGGGATCTTAATCCCGTTAAGGACATGGGGACGCATGGCAAACTCCCCGGACAGCGGGTAGCGGAAGCTCGATAAGTATTCGAGATAGTCGGAGCGGCCGTAAACCTGCTGCAACGAACGCAGCAATGGCCCGACCAGCAGCCGTCCTACGCGTCCGTTTAGCTTATTGTCCGCCACGCGTGCATAGAAGCCTTTGCAGAATTCATACTGAAATCCCGGATTCGCCAGCGGGTAAAGCAGGCGAGCCAGCATACCACGTTCATAGGTAACGATATCGCAGTCATGCAGTGCCACGCAGTTCGATTTGTCGGATGCGAGGGTATAACCGGTACAAAACCAGACGTTACGCCCCTTGCCCGGCTGGGCGGGAGATAACCCCTCCTTGTCAAGCTCGGCATCCAGCGCTTTCAGGCGCGGGCCATCATTCCACAAAATACGATGGCGCTGCGGCAGGCGCGAAAAAAACTCGCGGGCATGCAAAAACTGCTCGCGGTCGGCACGATCGAGTCCGATGACAATTTCAGCCAGGTAGGGCACTTTTGCCAATTCGTCAACGATATGGCTAAGTGCAGGGCCTTCCAGTTCTGAAAACAGCGACGGCAGGATTAATCCCATCTTGCGCTTGCGTGAGAAGCGGACAAGGTCTTTCTCTAACGCTTCTACGGAGCGTCCGGTGAGATTATGAAAATTAGTAATAACGCCATTTTGATAGAAATCGCTCATCGTCTTCCCCTAATAAGGACATCACAACTTAGTGAGTGATAAAATGATCCAGCCCGTCACTCCAGCCTTGGGGACCGAAGTGCGCCGTATGGTAAATATGTTTTTTATCATAGCGTTGCAGGACGACGGGATGCTTACTATAGCCTTTAATCACCACTGCATAGTCGACAGCGTCGAGCATCGCAGCATCATTAGGACCGTCGCCGAGTCCGATAGTGATGGGGCGAGTGCCTTTTACCGTATTCTGCAGCAGAAAATGTAGCGCTTCGGCCTTACCACAACCGCTTCGCATGACGTGCCAGAAGCGACCGCCTTCTACCAGCGTTAGCCCCTGCTTTTCCAGCTGCTGATGAAAAAGCGCGAACTTTTCAGTGCTGTCGCGCCAGATAATACTCTCGGAGGCTTCACGGTTTTTGGCAAGGGCTGCATTGTGTGGCGTCAGCCCCGTCCAGTCGGCAACCTGTTGCTGGCTAACGTCGGAAAATCCGGTAAATTTGAAGCCAAACTCCTGTTTTAACAACAGAAGCCTCCGGCACAGCACGGCATAGCCAATATCGCCGTATTCCTTGATTGCGGTGGGGGAACCGGTACTTTTCCACTGAATGACCGCCCCGTTTTCGGCGATAAAAGGTTCATCGCCGATCCCCATTTTTTGCTGAAGAGGTACGATTTCTGCGGCGGTTTTGCTGGAGCAGATAACCAGCGGTATCTGATGTGCCTGCAAGCGTTTCAGCCACGCTTCGGCCGGCTGCCAGCTGTAGGTGTGGTGATCGAGCAAGGAGCCGTCAAGGTCGGTGACGATAATTAAAGGGTCCTGCAATGTGGGCATTGGCGATACCTCATAATGGGGCGCTACAGGAAAAAATTGCAGCATAATCATTAATCATAGCCCATTTTGTACGCGATGCCGTTTCAACCCTCGTCTGATAAACGATTGTGGTCCAGGGGGTTATATGTCATGCGACAGCCAATAATAAACCCAACGTCCTGGCGGGTACTGACTCTCTGTCAGGCTGAAAAAAACCGCTAAGAAAGCTTATTTCTGCTGGCGAAACCATCAGTATGGCCCTATCCAACCATCTGAAAAAAAACGGTTTTCTGTTTAATACGCAAGAGAATTTATTGCACCCGCGCGTAAAAATAAAGTTACCTTTCAACCTATTGCCTGTGCATACGTCGGTATTTGCCGCTGACTTATTCAGCCTTAGTGCGGATATTGGCTTATCGGGCGGCAGATCGGCAAACCCTGTCTCTATTTATCAAGGATAAATCATGGATCGTTATCATTTCAGCCGTATCAGTGAGCAAAATTTACGAGGCGTGCATGGCGACCTGGTTAACGTTGTGCGCCTGGCGCTTCGCCTGTCACAGATTGATTTCCGGGTGATCGAAGGCATGCGCAATACGGCAAGGCAGCGTCAGCTGGTGAGCAGCGGCAAAAGCCAGACTCTGAACAGCCGCCATCTTACGGGGCATGCGGTTGACCTTGCCCCCTGGGTTAATCACAGCATCCCCTGGCAGGACTGGGAAGCGTTCTCTTTGGTAGCAAAAGCAATGAAAAAAGCGGCAGCACAGTTGGATATCCCGCTGGTCTGGGGAGGTGACTGGAAGACACTGAAAGACGGCCCGCATTTCGAACTGACCAGAGAGAAGCATCCCTGATTTTCCAGGGAATCTGGCTGCCCGGCAGGGTTGTGGGTATTTAGACTGATGGACATGCCATCGTGGTTCGGACAGCTTGAGATTTATGCACCTGAAGATAATAAGTCTTTCTGTGACAGATGAATCTTAGTAAAACCCTGTTATTTCAGCGACTCAGATGGTAAGTGGTGTTTCAGTTGCTATAATACCCGTTCGGATAATCCCGAAAGAAATTTAAATGACGGAGCTTTTATGGACTTATTACGTATTATTATTGCGATTCTGTTACCGCCGCTTGGCGTGTTTATGCAGGTCGGATTTGCAGGGGCCTTCTGGCTGAATATCTTGCTAACGTTGTGTGGTTATATTCCCGGGATCGTACACGCCGTCTGGGTTATTGCTCGCCGTTAAGCTTCAGCATTCTGTGCCAGCAATCACTATCCCCTTCGGGCGGTGCAAACACTGCCCGAAGGGGTGATGAAGTGAATGAACATGTGTTGCACCGCTAAATCTGATACGGAGCCGGACAGAACGCCGGTGGTGGGTTTAAAGGTGGGCAATTTCACCGATGTCTGACGGCTTGTCAACAGGTAACAGTGAGTCAAACAGCGCTAAGTATTTAGCGCTGTTTTTTTTGACGGTTATGCTAACCATCACTTCTCAGATCGACCACTTCAGGCAACAGGCACTCTGTCACCATCAATACCGGCACGGCCAATAAACATGTTGCTAAAAACGGCGGTCGCCAGCCCCGGCGGGGAACCTATCTTACGTTAACATAAATGCCGCTTGTTACATTATCGGTCAGGCGAACGACGTGATAAATAACCTGTTTATTATGGGTTTTAATCTTGCGTTTAATATTGCCTTTATGCGAAGAAACCGTCTTGGCTTTGATTTGCATTTTGTCTGATATCTGGATGGTATCATGGCCAGACATCCACATTTTCAGCATGTTTGATTCGGTCTGGCTAAGCGTCAACGGATGGACTTCGGAGTGTGAGCCATGACGCACAGACAGGTTTGATTTTTTCTGAAAATAGTCGTTGAGCAGGGAGTCCAGCGTGGAAATTTTAATCGCTTTTGATGTGATAATCAGGTTGTTACGTACATAAAGATATTCTTCAAAGTGGATGTTGGAGATGGCCATAAAGATGAAAAATAGCGTATCAGGGTGCTGAAGAATAATGTTCCTGATGCGTTCGCTGGCATCCGATTCATGGATAAAGCAGTCTTCGTTAATAAGCACGACACCGGGCTTCAGCTGCTGGCATTTATTCTGTAACTGTGCAATATCATCGATCAGGGATATATTTTTCTTTTTAACTCCCTTGACAGTCATATATTCAGTTAAACCCAGCCGTGTATAGTTGCATGAATCCATAATAATCGTCGGCATAACAGCGACCCTCACCAATTTGTTATAGGTAAAATTCAACGATGAATTACGCATTTGCGCTACGAGTAAAAATTCCGTTTTTATGCTAGTAATAATTACTCAAGGTTAGCAAAACGCTGTCATCTTCTGCGAGGTAAACAATGCGCTTTTTGCCAACGGACAGTTTGAGATTTGATATGGCAATAAATGCCGTAGCACCTGTATCTGTAATTTAGCAACCAAAATGCGTAACTATCTGACTTAACACGGTGTTTAATGCAGTTTTCCAACTTCATCAACACTATCGCGTAAAATCCAAAAAACCATGATAGGAATATTCTTAAAATTGAACACGTTTTTTTAAGGATAATCCTGCTATAAACATTAACAATGCTGGCAAGTAAGCTTAATGAATCTGAAACACATTAGGCAAACATTCCAGTAAAAATATGAGGTTGTGTATCTTTTAAACATAAGCTCATTCGCAACAAATCAACGATTTGAGATAATAAAATACGCTAACAGACATTTAATAAGAATGATTTTCAGCGCTGTAGCTTAATTATCAGATTTTCCTTAGGTCTGGTTGGCGAAAAGTGGTGCAGATCTTGTAATAATGCATTCGATTATCTTAACAGTTGCGAAAGCTGAAAGCGCTTATAGTAAAGATTATCTACTGGATAGGTTGCCGAGTAGCGTGGCCAGCAGATCGAAGATTTCGCTGAATAAGTGTTCACAGAAAGGGGCGAGCAGCGGCATCATCAGGATGATAAAGATCATCCCTACTGATAATGTCACGGGAAAACCGATGGCGAATACGGATAGCTGCGGTGAAACACGGTTTAACAAACCCAGGCCCAGGTTCAGGGTGAGTAACAAAGTGATTAGCGGTAACGCCAACCTCATACCATTAAGAAAAATAATATTGGCAGCTTTAGTTAGCGCCATAAAAGCATTGCCGTTTAGTGGTTCTCCACCAATAGGAAGGGTCTGAAAGCTGTCAGCCACCATCGAGATAAGCCATAAATGACCGTTGAAGGACAAAAATAGCAGCATGGCCAGCATATCAAGAAACCGTGCCAGCACCGGCATATTCAGACGGCTGCCCGGATCGAAGAAGGTGGCAAATGACAGTCCCATCTGCAAACCAATCACTTCGCCTGCGGTGCGCACGGCGGCGAAGGCGAACTGCATGGTAAAGCCGATGGCAACGCCTATCAGGATCTGTTGAATCAGCAACCAAAAGCCCCCAACGGAGAAAAGAGTTACGTTGGTGGGTGGGAGAGAAGGGATCAGCACCCAGGTAATCATGACGCCCAGCCCGATTTTCACCTTGCGGCTAATGGATTTCTCGCTGAGCAGCGGCGCGGTCATGATCAGTGCCAGCACGCGCGCCAGCGGCCAGAACAACTGGCTTATCCAGAACATGAGCTGACTGCTGTCAAATAAAATCATTATCCAATCATATAAGGCAGGTTATTAAACAGGTTGCGCATATAGTCGAGCAACAGGTTTAACATCCACGGCCCGGCGACGATCATGGTCGTTACCACCGCGAGGATCTTGGGAATAAAGGAAAGCGTCTGTTCGTTGATCTGGGTTGCGGCCTGTAACAGGCTGATCAGCAGCCCGCTGACCAGCGCCGCGAGCAGCAGTGGTGCAGCGAGAGCCAGCGCAACCTGCATGGCATCGTGCCCGATAACCATTACCGATTCAGGGGTCATAATTGTGGCTCCGCGTCAGGAATAAAAGCTTTGTGCCAGCGAACTGACCAGCAGCTGCCAGCCGTCGACCAGGACAAATAGCATCAGTTTGAAGGGCAGCGCGATGGTGGCCGGAGGAACCATCATCATCCCAAGCGCCATTAATACGCTGGCTACCACCAGGTCGATAATCAGAAACGGAATGAACACCGTGAAGCCTATCTGAAAAGCGGTTTTCAGTTCGCTGGTCACATAAGCGGGCAGCAAAATACGCATGGGTACGGCTTCAGGACCTGCAATCGGCGGCGTATTGGCCAGCCGGGCAAACAGGGCGAGGTCAGCTTCACGCGTCTGGCGCAGCATAAACTCGCGCAGCGGTTGCGCACCCTTATCTATGGCCTCCTGCATGCTGATTTTGTCTTCACTGAACGGCTGATAGGCATCGGTATACATTTTGTCGAACACCGGCCCCATAATAAAGAAGGTCAGAAACAGTGACAGACCGAGTAACACCTGATTCGGCGGAGCGGAAGGTGTGCCGAGGGCGTTACGCAGCAGGCCAAATACGATGATGATGCGCGTAAAGCTGGTCATCATTAGCAGGATCGCGGGAAGGAAGGTGAGCGAGGTGATAAAAACCAGCGTCTGCACCGGCAGCGACCAGCTTTGCCCGCCGTTCGCCGTCGGCTGGCTGACCAGCCCCGGCAGCTGGGCATAAACGTTGGGTGCCAGCATTAACAGGGCAGGTAACAGCAGGGGAATAAGGCGTTTCATGGTTTCTTGCCGTAGTTTTTGCGTAGCGATTGCAGAATCTGACGGAAATCTGCCGGTGCAATGGTGTGTTCCGGGACGTCTTCCAGCGGCTTTGGCGGCAGCGTATGCAGATGGGTCACCTGTTGGGCAGTGACGCCCAGCACCAGTCGTGCATCGTCAACGTCCACGATCACTACGCGTTCACGCTGGCCAAGCTGGCAGCTGGCGCTGATATTAAGCTGCTGGCTACCGTTGCGCTTTGTGGCAAAACCGAAGCGTTTTGCCAGCCAGGCAATCGCTAAGATCAGAAGAATAATGGCCGTCAGTACCCCGCTAACCTGGGTCAGCATAGATCCGGTAGAAATCGCCGGCTGTGGGGTAACAGGCTGCTGCTGGCTGCTATTCATTTAGCGGCTCAGGCGACGCATGCGTTCAGTCGGCGTGATGATATCGGTAATGCGCACGCCATACTTGTCGGCGACTACTACCACCTCGCCCTGGGCAATCAGATAACCGTTGATCAGAATATCCAGCGGCTCACCGGCTAGCCCGTCAAGCGCCACTACCGAGCCTTGCGAAAGGCGCAGCAGCTCTTTAATGGTCATTTTGGTGCGGCCCAGCTCCACGGTCAGTTTAACCGGGATATCCATAATCATGTCGATATCCTGTAGCCCGGCGGAATGCTCGCCACCGTCCAGCGATTTAAAAACGCCGTCGCCTGACGGGGATTGAGTCTGTTCGCTCATAGCGTCAGCCCACATGTCGTCCGCAGAGATGTCACCATCGGACGGATTATTGCTATCACTCATCGGGCTGTTCCTCATTCATCGAATTTAAAATCGGGTTGATCAGATGTTCCACGCGCAGCGCGTACTGTTTATTCAACGTACCGTACTGGCTGGTCAACACCGGAACGCCATCGACATGAGCGATAATGCGGTCCAGTTTTTCAATCGGTAGGACGTCGCCGGGTTTCAGCGCCAGCAAACGTGAAATTCTCATCGACACGTCGGCAAAGTTGGCCACCAGCTCAAGCTCAGAGTGCTGAACCTGTTTGACCAGCGTGTCACGCCAGTTCTCATCTTCAGTCAGTGAGTTCTCTATCGGCGGGTTCACCAGCGTTTCGCGCAGAGGCTCGATCATGCTGAAGGGGATGCAGATATTAAACTCGCCGGTCAGGTTACCAATCTCGACGTGGAAGGGCGTGGTGACCACGATGTCATTAGGCGAGGTGGTGATGTTAGTGAACTTGACCTGCATTTCGGAACGCACATACTCAACGTCCAGCGGGTAAATGGGTTTCCAGGCTTCGCTATAACCTTCCAGCGCCAGCTTCAGCATACGGCGAATAACCCGCTGCTCGGTATGCGTGAATTCGCGTCCTTCAACTTTTGTCGGGAAACGACCGTCGCCACCGAACAGATTATCTACGGCAATGAACACCAGGCTTGGCGAAAATACCACCAGTGCCGTGCCGCGCAGCGGCTTCAGATGGATCAGATTAAGGTTAGTTGGCACCGGCAAATTACGGGCAAACTCATGGTACGGCTGGATCTTAATCGCCCCAACGGTGATATCCGGGCTGCGGCGCAGCAGGTTAAATAGCGCCATACGATAAGAGCGTGCAAAGCGTTCGTTGATGATCTCCAGCGCCTGCAAACGCTCACGCACCACGCGGCGCTGCGTGTTGGGATCATAGGGTCGGATATGGCTATCGCCGTCGGTTTTGCTGGCCTTATCGTCGGTTGCACTGTCGCTGTCGCCATTGAGTAGTGCGTCGATTTCTGCCTGAGAAAGAATGCTATCACCCATATTTTTTTATCACCGCAGGATAAAGGCCGTGAAGAGGACATCAGTCACGACTTGCTGTGGTTGTCCCTGCACCAGCGGAGGTGCCAGTACCCGCTTGATCTGTGTAACCAGTTGCTGCTTGCCCTGCTCGTTCGCCAGAGATGCCGCCGTCTGACGAGAAAGCAGCAGCAGCAGGCGGCTGCGGATCTCCGGAAGGTAGTCACTCATACGACTGCGCGTCTCTTCGTCCGGCAGGCGCAGGGTGAAGCCGATATACAGCACGCGATCGGGATCGTTGTCTGGATTGATCAGGTTAACGGTGAAGGTGTCCAGAACATAAAACACCGGGGCTGGCGGGGGAACCCGTTTTGCGGCTGCTGTGGTGTCGGTCGGCTCCTTCATTTTTTGGAAAACGATGTAACCCGCTGCCCCGCAAGCGATCAAAGCCAAAATGACTAAAATCAGGATCAGGAGCTTAGGTTTGCCGCTCTTGGCTTTAGCGCTATTGGTCATGTTTGCTGAGACTTCCTGTAATTATTTTTGCTGAGGCGATGCGATTCAATTCCCCGCCTCACGCCGTAATGAGCAAATTATCCCGCGTCTTGCTGCAAACAATTGGCAGAAAAGACGCGAGTTTTGCTATTAGCTTGTGCGTTTGTGGCCGTCAGGCAAATGTATCTACCGCATTTGTCCCGATTATGCGTGCCTGCAAGCTGGCAGGAACGGCAATTGGCGTGGCATCATCGTCATTGTCGTTTCCGAGGCTAAATGGCGTTTCATGATGATCGCGCTGCTGTTCCTGCTGGCCATGAAAGGATTTCCCCTGCTGGAAAGCGTCGCTGCTGACGTTGCTTTGCCCCAGGTTAATGCCGCTTTCAGCCAAAGAGGTGCGTAATTGAGGAATGGCAGCCTCCAGCGCATCTCTGACCTGGCTATGATTAGAGACCAGACTGATCTGGGCCTGATCGTTGTCCAGCTTCAGGCTGATCTGGATGCTGCCCAGGTCCTGTGGATGCAGGCGTAATTCGGCGGTCTGTAGCCCGTCGCGGCTGAACATCAGGATCTGTTGTCCCAGCGCCTGCTGCCATTCAGGGCTGCCCAGCTGGGCATTCAGTAGCGGTGTTGACGGCGCGCTGACCACTGACGTAGTGGTTGGGGTGAACGCTGTGGCGGCGGAGGTCAGTCCAACAGGCGTTAACATCGCGTTCTGGACAGGTACTGAGTCTTGTTTATCTGCATCCCTGTTGGCGTTATGCATCATCTGCTGAAATGCCGGGTTGCCACTCGGCAGTGCCGGATTCAGGGCGGTTCTGGTCTCGCCGTCAGGTTTTCCCGCCGATTTAGCCAACGGCAAGCCGTCACTGTCTTTTGCCAATGCGCTATCGCTGGCTTTGCCAAAGGCGGTGATTAGCGCCCCCAGAGCCGACTGCTTATCGCCGGCGTCGGGTGCTGCGTCCGTTTTATCAAGACCGGTTGCTGCGCTGGCGGGCGGCGTCACGTTGTTTGGCAACATGGCATACAATGCCTGCAATGCCTGAACATCGCTTTCGCTCAGGGCAGCCAGCGGTACAGGTTGCTTATCACCGGGCGCATCGTCTTTTTTAGCGCTGTCGCCGGTCGCCGGTTGCAGCAGCGCGCTCAAGGTTTCAGGGTTATCCAGATTGGCCAGCAGCGGGTTCACCGCGCTTTTGCCCGTCGGCGCAGCGCCGTTAGCGGTTTCACCGGCGCGGCCGCTGGCAGCACGCGAATGGCCAAGAGATAACAGTCGTGCACCCAATAGCGTCACAAAGCCCTTAGGCATATTTTCAGCACCAGACAGCGCGTCATCCCCGGCGCGACCGTCCAGCGTGTTTTCACTGCTCATGCTGCTGGCGCCCTGGGGAGCGGGGCTGGTACTGGTGACAGCGGTTGGTAAGGTGATCATTCGCCTTTCCTCAATGATGCCCGTTGGGCAAATTCATCCATCCGTTTCTGATCGAGACGGCTTTCTTGTAACAGTGCGCTGGCGAGTGCACGCGCCTGCAACGTTTCATATGCGTGCAGGCGGTGCTGTTTGTCGCGCCACAGACCCAGCGCGTTTTCCACCCGGGTATTCCAGTTCTTCAGCTGTGACCGGTGCTGTTCAATGGCCTTTTCCAGCGTCTGGATAAACTGGTTGTAGTTGTACCAGCGGGTGCTGGCAATGCCCTGACTCATAGTGTCATTCAGGCTTTTGCGATACTCGTCCTGATAATTGAGCAGCATGTTCAGCTGCTCATCAGCCTGTTTTTGCGCACGACGCGCGTCGCCTAACTGGATGGCCGCTTTTTCAAGGTCTTTGTGTGCCAGCGAGCGTAGCGTGTCGATGGCTGAAGCAGTTTTAGTCACAGGTCCTCCGTTTACAGGTCAGGAACTTAACCAAAAATAGCCTGCAGGTGCAGACTGGCATCATCAAAGGTACTGCGCTCAAACATGCCCTGCTGCAAAAACGCTTCCAGCTCAGGGTAGAGTTTGATTGCTTTATCCAGCGTGGGATCGGTACCCGCCGCGTAAGCGCCAACGCTGACCAAATCGCGGTTGCGTTGGTAGCTCGACAGCAGCTGTTTGAACTGGCGTACCCGCGCATAGTGCGTATCGTCGATCAGGTGCGCCATCACGCGGCTGATCGACGCTTCAATATCAATCGCCGGATAGTGACCGGATTCGGCCAGCCGACGCGAGAGCACAATATGGCCATCAAGGATGGCGCGTGCCGAATCGGCAATCGGATCCTGCTGGTCGTCACCTTCGGTCAATACGGTATAAAAGGCGGTGATCGATCCGCCGCCGTCGATACCGTTGCCGGCACGTTCCACCAGCGCTGGCAGTTTGGCGAATACAGAAGGGGGATAGCCTTTGGTGGCTGGCGGCTCGCCGATGGCCAGTGCGATTTCACGCTGCGCCATGGCATAACGCGTCAGAGAATCCATAATCAACAGCACATGTTGACCACGGTCGCGAAAATCTTCCGCGATGCGCGTGGCGTAGGAGGCTCCCTGCATACGCAGCAGGGGAGAAACGTCCGCTGGAGCAGCAATAACGACCGCGCGCGCACGACCTTCGCTACCGAGAATATTTTCAATAAAGTCCTTCACTTCGCGCCCGCGCTCACCAATCAGCCCGACGACGATGACATCGGCTTGCGTGTAGCGTGCCATCATGCCCAGCAGCACGCTTTTACCCACCCCTGAACCGGCAAACAGGCCCATGCGCTGGCCGCGCCCGACGGTGAGCAGCGCATTAATGGCGCGAACGCCGGTGTCGAGCACCTCGGTGATCGGCGTGCGCTGCAAAGGGTTAAACGGCGGGGTAATCAGCGGAGCACGATAGCCGGTTTCCGGTGCCGGCAAACCGTCGAGCGGGCGACCGCTGCCATCCAGCACGCGGCCAAGCAGTTCAGGACCGAGCATCAGCTGTTTAGCGCTATGCTGACTGTCGCCGGATAAGCGGGCGTAGACGCGCGCGCCGGGAACAATGCCCTCCACTTCTTCTAGCGGCATTAGCAGCAGCTTTTGGCCGTTAAAACCAACGACTTCGCTTTCCACCTCGCCGATGCCCATATTATCCTGGCGTTCGATCACGCAGGTTGCACCGAGAGGAAGTTGCAGCCCTGTTGCTTCAAGTACCAGCCCGGTCGCCCGGATAAGGCGACCGTAGCGCCGCACGTCAGGCAGCTGACCAATGCGTTGCTCAAGGCTGTCGAGTGCGCCAAGCCAGCGTGAAAGGCGAGTCATCATTACAGTTCTCCCGGTGCTGCCAGCCGGCACAATTCATGCCAGCGGGTAGCGATACTGGCATCGAGGTCGCCATCTTCCGCGCTGACTTTACAGCCGCCGGGGTGGAGGGTGCTGTCACCCAGCAGACGCCAGCCGTGCAGGCTGAGCGTAGCGCCGAGCGTGGATTCAACGCGCGGTAAATCATCCGGATGAACGCGCAGCGTGGGTTTGCCGCTTAACATCGGTTCCTTCTGCAACATTTCCTGAATCTGACGAAGCAGGGCGGTACCGTCAACGTGCGGTGCCTGACCGATAACCTGTCGTGCCGCTTCCAGCGCCAGCTGCATCAAACGCGAAGCGATCACGCTGTCCAGCCCTTCCAGCGTGTGATGAAACTCTGATACCAGCTGCTGCATGCGCGCCTGTAACGGTGCCTGTTGCTGTTGAGCCTCTGCCAGTCCCTGCTGAAAGCCGGCTTCATAACCGGTCTTCTGGCCTTCGGAGAAACCGCGCTGCTGGCCTTCCGCATAGCCCTGTCCCTGGGCTTCGATACGCATCTGACTCTGCCATTCTTCCATTTGCAGCTGCGGCTGTTCGGCCGGCTCTTCGCTGACCTCAGGCAGTACAGGCTCTTTGACCGGCGGTGGTGCAGGTTGCGCCAGGTCATTTGGCTGCCAGGGCTGCCACGGCAGGGAAGCATGATCAGACATAGGTTTCCTCGCCACCGCCAATCACCATCTCGCCGGATTCAGCCAGACGGCGAACGATTAACAGAATCGCTTTCTGTTCGTTTTCCACCGCAGACATGCGCATCGGGCCTCGGTTGGCCAGATCGTCGCGCAGGATATCGGCAGCGCGCTGCGACATATTGCTGAGGAACTTCTCGCGCAGCGGCTGATCGGAACCCTTCAGCGCGACCAGTAGCGACTCGGATTCCACTTCCTGCAACAGGCGCTGAATACTGCGGTCGTCCACGCTGACGAGGTTTTCGAACAGGAACATTTCGTCGATGATTTTCTGTGCCAGCTCACCGTCAAATTCACGTACGGCTTCGATAACCGCTTCTTCCTGCTGGGATTTCATCAGGTTAATGATCTCTGCTGCGGTGCGAACACCACCCATCTTCGCCCGCTTCAGGTTCTGACCATCCAGCAGGCCGTTAAGCACTTCGGTCAGTTCAGCCAGAGCGGCTGGCTGTACGCCACCAAAGGTGGCAATACGCAGCATGACATCGTGACGCATGCGCTCGTCGAACTGCGCCAGAATATCGGCGGCCTGGCCACGCCTCAGGTGAACCAGGATGGTGGCGATGATCTGCGGATGTTCGTCGCGGATCAGATCGGCCGCTGACTGCGGCTCCATAAAGTTGAGCGTATCCATGCCGGTGGTGGTTTCGCGCGTTTCGAGAATATCTTCCAGCAGCGTCGATGCGCGCTCTTCCCCCAGCGCCTTAACCAGCACTGAACGCAGATAATCATTGGAGTTCAGGCTAAGAGCGGCAAACTGTTCGGCATCGGACTCGAACTCGCGCAGCACCTCCGTCAGCTGTTTATGGGAAACCTGACGCATATTAGAGATCGCGGAGCTGAGGTGTTGAACCTCACGGGCATCGAGGTGTTTGAACACTTCAGCCGCGCGGTCTTCACCAATCGTCATCATCATGATGGCGCTTTTTTCTGTACCGGTGAGACTCATAGTTCGTCCTTCATCCACTGGCGAATAACTAAAGCCACCACGCGTGGGTCATTTTCTGACATTTCGCGAATTCGCTGGCTCAACACTTCAGCACTCATGCGGTGCTGTGACTTACGTTCCTGATTGAGTTCATCTTTAGACAGCGAGACGGCAACCCCTTCGTCTCGGGTGCTGCTACGCGCCGCGTTAATCGCCGCCTCTTCCGTCGCTTTCTGCTGTTCTGCCTTGCGCCGTAGCTGTGGGCTAACCAGCTTGCGGTAAAGGATAAAGGCGACAATCAGCACCAGTAACCAGCGGCCGGCATTAAACAGTTGGTCGATAAACGCCGGCTGTTTCCAGAATGGCAGTTCAGCCGCGAGATCGCTGTTATCCGTAAACTGGGAATTGACCACATTCAGGCTGTCGCCGCGTTGCTCTGAGAATCCCATCGCTTCGCGCGTCAGGTTTTCAATTTGTTTAATCTGTGCATCTTTCAGCGCAATAGGTTTACCTGCGGCATCAGCGCGATAGTTCACCACCACCGCCACGGACAGACGCTGAACTTCGCCAACGTTCATTTTTGTGTGCAGAATGGTGCGGTTGACTTCGTAATTGGTGGTGTTATCACTGCGGGTATTGGACGGAACCGTTTTTTGCGCCGCGTTGGCTGCGTTGTTTGCCGGCTGGCCATTGTTGGCATTGGCGTTAGCGTTGTTCGCATTATTGTTAGCAGGGGTTACCGGAGCGGCATTGGCCGGTGCAGGCTGATTAGACAAGGCGCCCGGTACGCCGCCAGCAGACGAGCCACCGAGCTGTTCACTGTTGCTGGTCTGGCGCGAGCGAATTGCCTGCTGGTCAGGCTGACTATTCGGTGAATACTGTTCGTCGGTTTTCTCACGCTTGTTGAAGTCAATTTGTGCCGTGACCTGTGCGTGCACATTACCGTTGCCCAAAATCGGGCCGAGTATGGCTTCAATTCGCTGCTGATAGCGTGTTTCAACGTCGTTTGCGTACTTCAGTTGCGTATCATTGAGGTCGCGGCCGCCAGGGTCGTTCTGTGTTAACAGGCGTCCCGCCTGGTCAACCACGGTCACGTTCCCCGGAGGCATCCCGGCAACGCTGCTGGAAACCATATGCACAACGGCATTGATTTGACCTTCATCCAGCGCACGTCCTGGTTGCAGGGCGAGGGTCACAGAAGCAGAAGGTGATTTTTGCTCACGGACGAAAAGCGTCGGTTTGGGCATGGCAAGATGCACGCGGGCATCCTTTACCGGACCGAGCGTACTAATAGTCCGTGCCAGTTCACCTTCCAGCGCCCGCTGGTAGTTAACCTGCTCGCTGAACTGGCTGATGCCAAACTTTTCTTTGTCCAACAGTTCAAAGCCGACAGCACCGCCTTTAGGCAGCCCCTGTGAGGCCAGCCGCAAACGCAGTTCATGTACCTGCGCCGCCGGAACCAAAAGCGCGCCGCCCTGGTCGTCAAACTTATAGGGTACGTTCATTTGCGTAAGCTGGGTAACGATAGTGCCGCCATCCTCATTGCTGAGGTTACTAAAAAGTACGCGATAATCTGGCTGTTTCGCCCACAGAACCATGGCAATGACGACCGCGACAACGGCGGCGGCAGCGACCATAAGAGGAACCCGGGGATTGGCGCCCAGGCGGGCGATCAGGTTATTAAGCCCTTTTTTTGCCGGATTATCCTGCGTGACAGTTGCATTCATGACTCGTTCCTGTCTGACAGTTGACCGGACTGCTGCGTGTAGTGTCGTAACAAAACTGACTCCCTGATGCGCTGACTTAAACAATTTCCACCTAAATGGACTGCCATTATTTTCTTAAACCTGAAATTCGATGGCTGGATAAGCTGCGTTTTTTGCCTCTATTTAGCGGCTTTGTCTTATTGACACTGTGCTAAGTTTGCCACCACAAATCACAAAATCAGCATTTATGCGGGAGTAATTATGGCTATTCAGGGTATTGATAGTGTGATGCAGGCCATGCAGACAGCGGCTATGCAGGCGAGTGGCGGTAAAACTGATAACGCATCTTCGGCAGATTTTGGCGCGGAGCTAAAAGCGGCGCTGAATAAGATAAGCGAAACGCAGAGCGCTGCCCGCAATCAGGCGCAGCAGTTTGAACTGGGTAAAGAGGGGATCTCACTCAATGATGTGATGGTCGACCTGCAAAAATCCAGCGTTTCTATGCAGATGGGCATCCAGGTGCGGAACAAACTGGTCAGCGCCTATAGTGACATCATGAATATGCAGGTCTAGCGATAAAAGACAGGTAACTCTCTCTTACCGTTAAGCCTCTTTGGGTGAACGCAGAGGCAATAACCGGTCTCTTATTCGATCGGCCATGGCTTCCGCGCTGAGCATGAGAACTGTCACAGGCAGTGCTCAGGCCAGTGCACAGGGTATCTGCTGCCAACAAATCCTACCTTGACTGCTACGCATTTTATTGCCGGCCGGAGCTGACCAGTCGCCCTGCTAAAATCAGGTCTCTTTCTGCCATTTCCTGCCGCTGGCAGACAAAGAATCTCACGGTTTTACCCGATGTCCTGGCGTTAAGAGCGATTTTGAGTCACGGGTTGGTATAAACTCACCGGCATGTTATTCATCTCCGCCTTGATGCAAACCTCGACAGGCGATCTGCGTTTGCTACATTGACGTTATATTCCGTTATATCAGAAAGGGATAGCACAACGTCTGTCGCTCCGGGCGAGTACCGGGTACGCTTTTCGTAATTAAAATTAATAATTTTAATGGGATTACCCTCGATTTTAAGTTGCATGCTTACCGGTAACACTCTAAATTTTTCAGTAGGTTATTAACCGTGCAAAAAATGAGGGATTGCCTGTGCATAAGCTAAAAGTCATTAACTATATTGAATTATTTGTCGTTTTACTGTTACTTGCCGTTGGCGTTTATTGGGTCAGCTGCGGTGTGTTGTCAGTTATAGGTTGGGATCACGGTTGGCCACATCCGCTGCGGTAAACAACGTGTCAATACCAGGGAAACTATAAAGATATAATATCACTCATTCATATCGCGGTATGCAGCGCCAGAAGCAAAGATGAGATAAGCACGATTTTCACCCATATGGGTTTTTCCTCCGGCGATACGTAATTTCTAAGCCAGCAGACACCTCCTGAAGCCACATAATACTTTTCAGACAGCCCTTGCAAGACAGGATCAAGGCTTACCATGCGAGCAACCTTCTTCGGTGCTTCAGCTTGTGCTTACCGCCTACCTGCCAGCTAGCGGCATCTGTTCGTGCGTCGGATAACATGAGAAAAGGGACAACTTGCTATTGGCCGCGCCCTTGCTGATCCACAAAGACTGCAAAATTTGTCCTGTATGTTTTTTTATTATTGCCGATAACACTATGTAGGTGCCGGAAGGCGTTTTGCCACGTCAGTTAACGATAATCAATTATGACCCAGAGGTAGACATGGATAACTTCCAGAAAGAGATTGATGAGAGAGCGAATCTCGCATTATCAAATAAATTTGAACTCTTGTTATTTCGTCTGGGGTCTGCCTGTCAGGGCGAAGAGCCTGAATTATTCGGTATTAACGTATTCAAACTGCGTGAAATTGTACCGATGACCAATATCACGCGCGCGGCAGGGATGAAGTCGCCGTTACTCGGAATGGCCAATATTCGTGGCCAACTGATCCCGGTCATCGATCTGCCCGCCGTGGCCGGCTGTACTCCCACCACCGGGCTAAATTTGTTGCTGGTGACTGAGTACGCGCGCAGCACCCAGGCGTTTGCCGTGGAGTCGGTAGATGACATCGTCAGGCTTGACTGGAGCCAGGTACATGCCGCTGACTCCGGAGTCAATACGAAAAACATCACCAGCATCGCCAACCTCAATGATCAAAATAACATGGCGTTGGTGCTGGATGTCGAGCAGATCCTGCACGATATCATTCCTTCGGTACGCGAAGTGACAGAAGGTGATATCGATATCAAGAAGGTAACATTGCCGCCAGGTGCGGTAGCGATTGTGGCAGAAGACTCCAGGCTGGCGCGTCAAATGATTGAGCAAGGCCTGAAAGTGATGGGGATCCCGGCCATGATGCACAATACCGGTCTGGAAGCCTGGAATAAAATTAAACAGTTGCGCCAGGAAGCCCAGGCAGAGGGGCGACCAATCCAGGACAAAATCGGGCTGGTACTAACCGATCTTGAAATGCCGGAAATGGATGGATTTACCCTGACGCGGCATATCAAAAGCGACCCGTATCTGAGAGATATTCCGGTAGTCATTCACTCTTCACTCTCTGGCAGTGCCAACGAAGATCATGTCCGTAAGGTTGGAGCCAATGGCTATGTGGCTAAATTCGAGATCAAGCAACTTTCTGCAGTAATTTGTCAGGTACTGGAAGAGACGGGGGGTTAAGCCATGAAGTGGCCGCTGCAAACCAGGCCAGTAACCTCGCCGAGCTGATTTGTACTGCATAAGGCTTTTCGCCTCCCGCAGTTTATCCTTGCCTTATTAAACATTAGAACAATTAACTTATAACCGTGCGGAAAAATCCTAAAATGGAACTTGTCAAATTATACAGGGAGACCGGAACGTATTCAGTGAGAGAAACGTCCAGTCAGGTCAACGGCTAAGGTGCCGTTGCGGGTTGCGCTCTCTTTCTGAACAATGTTCGGTAACAGAGTTTATGGATAACAAAATCAAATCTGCTGACGATTTGGATGACGGTCATTCACCCATGCAGGATGTTGCCAGGCAAGATAAAACATCGGCAGCACCCGATTTGGAAGGTTGGCGACTCACTTTAGAACAACGAAAGTTTATCGAGTCCTTACAGAGTGATGACAGTGACAGCGAAAGCGTGTGTTAACCCGACAGGCCGCTTGATGCGGCTGTTGTTTTCTTTTTTGCCTCATCGCCACCACTAAAATGATGCAATAAGTCAAAACAACATCGGTATTGTCAGATTCCTGACTCCCGTCATCCCCTGGTGATATTTCATTCGATCATGTAACACCTGTCCGCAAGTATTCACTTCTCACTCGCCGAATTCACTCCAGGCTAAGTGCAATCAAACGGCGCATCAAACCATGACGACTATTTACTTATCACCGTTAGGTTATTCCCGTCGGTGAACTTCTGAAGTAACAGCACGTTTAAATTTTCTGTTATTAACAGTATTAACCCTGCTCAGGTTTAAGACTTATCCCGTTATTGAGTAATATAACCAATAACGGGATAAGAGCCTGATAAAAACCGTGCTGACAGATCCCGCCCGCGAGACCAACATTTTTTGAAATATCCGTGGCCGAAAGTAACAGCCCTTTTCATCAATAAGTAGCCGCCACAACCCTATTAACAAATTTCAAAAATTGAATTTACCCTGATTCACTTAAATAAATCACTCGCGGCTATGAAAAAATTGATACTTTTTGCTATAAACGTGACCTGCTATAGATTTAGCTATTGCACGGTGTTATACAGGAAAAATTAACAAGCGTGCTGAGATAGGGAAGTATCAGGTGTCCGGGATGCTGGCTGGATGTCATTGCGTTCAGTAAAGCGGCGGTCGTGACCGGGATAATAGAAGCACAAACATTGTGCCTCAGATGATGTTATTAACCCTGGCGCGAGTTTCAGGTTGCACTGTTTGTCGGCAGGCAGCGTTGATGCTTAAAAAGCGAATCAGTTGCTTTGGTCTGTTAACCGCAAGGCCGCCCGTTTGGTCAGCGCTGCTGCGGGTGTCTGAATCAATATTTTAGCTGGTGGGGCAGTCAGCTGTGTGTTGGCTGCGTCAGTCATCAAGCCAGGAGCACTCTATGCGAAACATCAAACTACTACTTCAGCGTTGGGGAGCCTGGGCATCGTCCGGCGAGCGTCGGCTGGGGTATGCCTCGGTCGCATCTGGATTCAGAGGGTTGATTACTCATCATGGTGGCAACAGGCTGCAATGCAGTGATGGTGATGGCATCATCCTTGATAGCTGTATTAGTCGGTTGGCGATGGAGTCTAAAGAGCAACATGATATTCTGGTCGCCCACTATCTTTATCTGATTTCACTGCGTTCAATTGCCCGCAGACGCCGCTGCGCGGACGGAACAATTCGTAAGAAACTACAGACTGCGGAGGGCTTTGTCTGTGGCGTGTTAACTGCGCTTGAATGTGAGCTGGAATGCGAAAATACCTGATTGATAACCCATCGGATTCAGGCGGTCATATAGCGATTTATCAATTATTTTTCTTCTATTTGAATGCGTACGCAATTTCCGTTATAGGCTATTAACATCGAATTTTTCTGGCAGTCAGGGTCAGATTCTTATTATTTTGGCGATCTAAGGCTTTGTCATCGGGCGGTTAGAAAAGGAATTGACTGGAATGTTGATGTAAGCGGGCAGAATACCCTGCATGAGATCCTGTATTTGTATTCATACAGGTTTCATGGGGTGGTATATACATGTTGGTGTTTTTTGTGCTGATATCCACAGCCGTGCTGTCAACATGGCTGGAAGTGTTTATATGTGTGCGTCCCCTGTCCGGCAGCGCATGACATAAAGATATCGCACCACTATTAAAAGCTGAATTAACCTAACCATTTAATTTATCCTGAATAAGGCGCTGCGCGGGTGCGCATTGTCCTGGAGGTTATTATGATCGAAGTTAACTCTTTCGCTGAATTACGGACCACCGAGCCGACTGAATCTGCTGAAATTGCGCTATTAACCCGTTATCACGATGAGGGCGACAGCTTCCACGGTGGAGGTCATTTTATCGGCACCCACTCTTCAGTGCTACCAGCAGATGATGGCGG
This sequence comes from Erwinia pyrifoliae DSM 12163, assembly GCF_000026985.1. Classification (NCBI taxonomy): domain Bacteria; kingdom Pseudomonadati; phylum Pseudomonadota; class Gammaproteobacteria; order Enterobacterales; family Erwiniaceae; genus Erwinia; species Erwinia pyrifoliae. Next base: position 2,346,560 of record NC_017390.1, on the reverse strand, counting down.
TACGTTGGCCGTGGGTCATGGTTTTTATTGGAGTCGCGTCAGTAATAGCATAGAAGAGCTGAATATCTACCACTTTGGCGCTAAAGGTGACGGCGTCACGGATGACAGCACGGCCTGTAAACGCATGTTGAGCTGGTCGAAAAGCGTCCATGGCGAGGGCGATAAGATGGGAGTGCGATTTCCTGCCGGCAATTTCTTAATCCATCCCATCGACCTGTCCGCCAGTGAAATACGCTTGTTTAGTCTTTACGGCGACGATAGTTCACAGGGGCTAACACCGCGTACCACGATTATCTCTGACATGTCAGCCACGCCCGTGTTCAAGGTTCAGGCGCGGCGTACCGTGATCGCAGGAATGAGCTGGGACGGCCGGGCAGATGCAGACATCAACGTTAATCAGAGAGCCATATCGGCTGAAATGTGCAGTAATCAACAACCGTTTTTTGAAAACACCATCGTCGCGGGAGAAGACGTTCAGGTTACCTGTTTTCGTGCTCAAAACAACGGCGGAACGGTATTCAAATTACTGGATACTTTGGACACCAGGATCGATCATATCTACACCAATAACACCTACGGCCGGGTCATCGAGGTCGGCTGGTCAAACAGCGCGAACGGTGCCTGGGATCACTCAACGGCGATAGAACTGTCAAACGCTAACTTTCAGCATGGCTTTAGTGATGCAACTTTGATGATGCCGCGCGTGACCCAGGGCATCCTGCGTAATGTCTGGATTAAACATACCCGTTTCCCCGGTGACCTGAACAATGGCCAGTGGTTGATTGACGCACTCAGTCTGGAAGACTGCGCCAACCCGTTGATTCTGGACAATGCACGCGTGCAAATAAGGCAGCTCAACCTGCAATCAGGTGGATCCGTAAGTCTGAACAACACCACCGACCGCTGGTTGTCCGGTTTTGAAACTGGCTGGCGCCGGGATGAAAGTTTTGGTACCCAGATGACCGGGACTCTGCGTGTGGGATGGCACAGTGGCTACCGGATAACCAATAATTCTGGCTGCGATAAGTGGTATAAGTTGGGCAAGGTTTTTATGCCGAAAGAGAACCAGCAGTGGATTGTTGAGATGACTGGCAAACTCACTAATGAAGAAATCAACGGGGTCGCCGGTAATCCTGTCACGGCGATGTCTTCAGGCACCAGCTATCTTGCTATCTATCGCTGTGCTAAGGCGATCTACGCCGACATCCGCCATTATGGTTTACCGGCGGTGCTCGACATCAAATACAACCGCGTTGGTACTACCACATCGGAGATTTGGGTGAAACTCAAAGCTAACAGTGGCGATAGCCTGTTTAATCTGACATCGACCGGGCCAACGCGCTTTGAGTCCGGGGTATGTTCGTTATTTACTTCGGATCTGGACGAAGTTGCCGATCTTACCACCATAGGCACGGTATCTCCGGCAGCGCGTATGAGCTTGCATAACGGGCTGGCGGGAGTCGGGGCGAATGAGAAAGGCATACTGACAATCGCCACCGCCACGGCAAGCACACCCACCGATCTGACGCCCAGCGGCTACATGATGGTTAACCTGAACGGAATCGATCGCAAAATTGCCTATTATTAAGAGGTGAGCGAATATCGACCGCGTTAACTCTCCCCTTTTACCGGGCTTACCTAAAATGATCGGCAGTTGTTACTCTACAAAGCCAACCCGTGGCGTGCGGGTTGGCATCATTACAGCACAAATTCGGGTCGTACCTGATTACGCCCGCTACTCTTGGCAATATAGAGCTGTTCGTCGGCGCGCATAATCGACTCGTCAAGGCTGTTCACGTTGCTGATGTTAAGCGAGCTGATGCCAATACTGACCGTCACACTCAAATCGTGACCGTTAAAAATAATCTTGTTGTTTTCAACGTTTTGCCGCAGGCGATTGGCCAACAGTGACGAGCGAGGCTGCGTCATCCCCTGGATCAAAATCAAAAACTCTTCCCCGCCCATACGACAAACCAGCGTCGATGGTGATAGCCCTTCACGAAGACACTCAGCGGTTTTTGCCAGTACGTAGTCCCCCGCAGCATGGCCCCAAGTGTCATTGATATCCTTGAAACGGTCGATATCAATCACTAGCGCTGCGCCGATAAATCCCTGTTGCCGGTTGCGCCCGGTAACCAGTGAATCCAGTTTTGTTGAGAGACCGCTGCGTGTCAGCGCACCGGTTAAAAAGTCATAATCAGCACGCCGGGTAATGCGTGCCACCAGCTTTTTATTAGAAAGCGTGCTCAGGCTGACAATCAGCGGACCGATCAGCATGGCCGCCACGCCGAGGCGTGCAGAGGACAAGCTGTCGATGCGAAACAGATCACCCTTACCCTGAATATTCAATACATTGCCTGCCACCAATATAATTTCGCTAATACCGGTCAGCATGGTCAGAAAACAGGTGACAAAGAGCGGATAGCTGATGGCGCACCATAGCAACGCGGGCAGGGGGAACAGCAGACTGCCACCCCCACCCAACCAAATTGCACTGACGATTGTCACGATCAGCGTCAGCAGAGGCAAAACGCTGCTGTCGCGCAGCGCTGCGGCAAGCTGCGGCAGCTGCTGACGGCGCGGCAGGCTAATCATCAGCGGCAACAGCAAAATTGAGGTCGACATCTGTTCGGAAAACCACGAGGACCAGGCTTTGACCAGATCATCGTCAAAGTAGTGCTGGCTGACGACGGCTCCAACCACCGCACATGCTGCCGCTCCGAGCAGTGATGCCGGAAACAGGTGCAACAGAGCCTGCAAACGACGGGTAAACGTGCGCCTGAAGTACAGGGTAAGCAGCACCCAACGCGCGGTGGTAATAAACACAATGTTGGCGGCATTCAGCCCAATGGCCACCATTATGTCGTTGCCAAAACAGAGTTCGGCGCACAACATGCCCATATAAAGCACCAGCAGGTTGCCCGATTTGTCCAGCGAAGGAAAGCGAACCAGCAGTCCGAGAAATACGGCATTACAGGGCCAGAATAGTGACAGCGAGGCAAAATGACGTGACTCGAGGCCGATACTCGACAGCAGCATGGCAAGGGTAAATAGCATGATGGCCCGACTAAGGTGATAAGTATTATTTGGCATCTTTCAGGCTCAGGACGGTAAAAATAAATCGCTCACCGGCCGGCCGGCTTACGGCTGGCTGTGGGGTTTGCCACATAACGATATGAGTTAAATAGCGTGAAATTACGGGTTTAAAGGAGGCGTGACGCCCGGTTGCGGAAAATTTATCGATATTTTACCTAATGGCCAGGATGTCATTTTTGCTCACGCAACAAGAGTCATTAAGTCACTATTAACGTTAACGATTCTCATATGCTCTACTGCAGAGCCTTGATGTATTGCATTGCAACATATAACCCATAAAAGAGGATCGAGCGAATAAAAGAGCGGACTATGCGCCAGATTATCTTAATTCCAGATTAACCTTATCAGGGAGGTGGTGATTTTACGCGGGCGTTATCTCCGCCACACTGTTCAGGTTTTAAGCAGATGATGCTCAACCGGGCGGCAGGGCGGCTCTATGCAGTTGGTTTTGACATATTTAGGGGAATTTTTCAGCTGCTGACGAAACAATGCGCAAAGTCAGAGGCTTAGTGGTTCCATAAAGCGGTGCTAACCTTTATCATCCCCTGCAATTGTTTACTGCCATAACAAAAGACGGATGCCATGTATCAACCTGTCGCCTTATTTATTGGCCTGCGCTACATGCGCGGGCGTGGCTCAGACCGTTTCGGGCGGTTTGTCTCCTGGCTTTCGGCCATCGGTATTACGCTGGGCGTGATGGCACTGGTCACCGTGTTGTCGGTGATGAATGGTCTGGAACATCAGCTGGAAAAAAATACGTTAGGTTTAATGCCTCAGGCGTTGGTTACCAGCGATTCGGGTTTCATCAACCCCCAGCAGATGCCTGCCAGCAGCCTGCATCTGTCCGGAGTTAGCCGCATCACGCCGTTGACCACCGGTGAAGTGGTCATGCAGAGCGCTGGCAGCGTTGGCGTCGGCGTCATGTTGGGGATTAACCCTGATGAAGCCGACCCGCTAAAGCCGTTTTTGATTAACGTGAAGCAGCAGCAGCTGCGATCCGGCCAGTATAATGTGATCGTCGGCGAGCAGCTGGCAGGTCAGCTCGGGCTAAAGACGGGTGAACAAGTGCGCCTGATGGTGCCCTCCGCCAGCCAGTTTACACCGATGGGGCGCATTCCCAGCCAGCGGCTGTTCACCGTGATCGGAACTTTCTCCGCTAACAGCGATGTCGATGGTTATCAGATTCTTGTCAATCAGCAGGATGCCTCACGCCTGATGCGCTACCCGGCAGGCAATATTACCGGCTGGCGTCTGTGGCTGGACAAACCGTTGCAGGTCGACAGCACCAGCCAGCAGGCCTTACCTGAATCGCTGGTGTGGAAAGACTGGCGTGAGCGTAAAGGCGAACTGTTCCAGGCGGTTAAAATGGAAAAAAATATGATGGGGCTGCTGCTCAGCCTGATCGTCGCCGTGGCTGCTTTCAATATTGTGACTTCACTGGGTCTGCTGATCATGGAGAAACAAGGTGAAGTGGCTATCCTGCAAACTCAGGGGCTGACGCGTCGGCAAATTGTCGCGCTGTTTATGGTGCAGGGGGCGACGGCCGGCATTGTCGGTTCGCTGCTCGGTGCACTGCTGGGCGTGTTGCTGGCCAGCCAGCTTGATAACCTGATGCCGGTGATTGGCACTTTCCTTGAGGGGGGGGCATTACCGGTTGAGATTTCTCTGGCAAAGGTTGCCACGATTACCGTCACCGCGATCGTCGTGGCACTGCTGTCGACACTCTATCCATCCTGGCGCGCCGCCGCCGTTCAACCCGCAGAGGCTTTACGCTATGAGTAACAAGATCCTGTTGCAGTGCGACAACCTGTGCAAGCGCTATCAGGAAGGCAGCGTGCAGACCGAGGTCTTGCGCAATGTCACCTTCGAGGTTCAGCCAGGTGAAATGATGGCCATTGTCGGCAGTTCCGGCTCGGGAAAGAGCACCCTGATGCATCTGCTGGGCGGCCTGGATACGCCAAGCTCTGGCGATGTGCGGTTCGACGGCAGCTCACTCAACGCCATGTCCTCTGCGGCAAAAGCCGGATTGCGTAACCGGGAGCTGGGCTTTATCTACCAGTTTCACCATCTGCTACCCGATTTCAGCGCGTTGGAAAATGTGGCTATGCCGCTGCTGATCGCGAAAACCGCCAGGACTCAGGCACAAGAACGGGCGGCGCAAATGCTGAAAGCAGTCGGTCTTGAGCATCGTGCGGCGCATCGCCCGTCTGAACTCTCCGGAGGCGAGCGCCAGCGCGTGGCGATTGCTCGTGCGCTGGTCAATAACCCGCGCCTGGTGCTGGCCGATGAGCCGACCGGCAATCTTGATGCTCGTAACGCTGATGCCATTTTCGATCTGTTAAATGAATTGAATCAGCGGCAGGGTACGGCTTTTTTGGTGGTCACCCACGATCTGCATCTGGCCAAACGTCTGCCGCGTCAGATGGAGATGCGTGACGGTCAGCTCAGCGAACAGGTGAAACTGGCAGGACGTTTCTGATGGCGGGATCTCTTTCATTATTGCTGGGTTTGCGCTTCAGCCGGGGCCGGCGGCGCGGCGGCATGGTATCGCTGATCTCGGCGATCTCAACCGTGGGCATTGCGCTGGGCGTTGCCGTATTGATCATCGGCCTGAGCGCAATGAACGGATTTGAACGTGAACTCAACCAGCGCATTCTGGCGGTGGTTCCGCATGGCGAAATCGAACCCGTTAACCAGCCGTTCACCGGATGGCAGGCGCTGTTACCGAAGATCGCACAGGTTCCCGGCGTGGCGGCAGCGGCACCCTATATTAATTTTACCGGGCTGATTGAAAGCGGCAGCAAGCTACAGGCGGTTCAGGTAAAAGGGATTGATCCACAGCTGGAAAGCCGTCTTAGCGCGTTGCCATCTTACGTACAGGGGCATGCGTGGCAAAGTTTCGCGCCGGGTAAGCAGCAGATCCTGCTGGGACAAGGGGTGGCAGACAGCCTTAAGCTAAAACAGGGCGAATGGCTGACAGTGATGATCCCCAACAGCGATGCTGGCCACAAATTGCTGCAGCCTAAGCGCGTGCGTTTGCAGGTGGCCGGCGTGCTTAAACTCAGCGGCATGCTCGATCACAGCCTGGCCTTGGTACCGTTGGACGATGCCCAACAGCTGCTGGGCATGGGGGAAAATGTGACGGGTATTGCCATCAAAGCCAACGATCCGTTCAACGCGGCTGCCGTGGTGCGCCAGGCCGGGGAAGTGACGCATTCTTACGTTTATATTCGTAGCTGGATCGGCACCTACGGATATATGTATCGCGACATTCAGATGATCCGCGCGATTATGTATCTGGCAATGGTGCTGGTGATCGGCGTTGCCTGCTTTAATATCGTGTCCACGCTGGTGATGGCAGTGAAAGATAAGAGCAGCGATATTGCGGTACTGCGCACTTTGGGGGCTAAAGATGGCCTTATTCGCGCCATTTTTGTCTGGTACGGACTGCTGGCCGGGCTGTTGGGCAGCGTCAGTGGCGTCGTGGTTGGGGTACTGGCTGCCGTTAATCTGACGCCCATCATGCACGCGATTGAAGCGGTAACGGGCTACCAATTCCTCTCCGGTGATATCTATTTTATTGATTTTCTGCCCTCTGAACTGCAATGGCGCGATGTTGTTGCCGTACTGTTGACATCGCTGGTGCTCAGTCTGATCGCCAGCTGGTACCCCGCTCGCCGCGCCAGCCGTATCGACCCGGCCAGGGTGCTCAGCGGCCAGTAAGCACAGGAGGTGAGATGTATTACGGTTTTGATGTCGGCGGCAGTAAAATTGCCCTTGGCGTGTATGACGCTCAGCGACGGCTTATCTGGCAGCAGCGGGTTGCCACGCCAGGAGATGACTATGCACAGCTGCTGGCCGTACTGCAAAGTCTGACGCAGCAGGCAGATGCCTTTTGTGGCGCACGGGGCAGCGTGGGTATTGGCGTACCGGGGCTGCCGATAGCGGATGACGGTACGCTGTTTAGCGCTAATATCCCGGCGGCGCGCGGGCGTACGCTACGGGCCGATCTCAGCGAGCGTGTTGGTCGGGAAGTGCGTATTGATAATGATGCCAACTGTTTTGCCCTGTCCGAAGCCTGGGATAACGAATTCATCGACTATCCGGTAGTATTGGGGGTTATTCTCGGCACTGGCGTTGGCGCTGGGCTTATAGTCGACGGAAAGCCGGTTACCGGGCGTAACCATATGGTCGGCGAACTCGGCCATATGCGTCTGCCGGTAGATGCGCTGCGGGTGCTTGGCCATGATATTCCTCTGCTGCCCTGTGGCTGCGGTAAGCAGGGTTGTATTGAGGGCTATCTCTCAGGAACCGGATTTTCCTGGCTGTGGCAGCATTTTTATCAGCAGGCACAGAGTGCGCCGGAGATTATCGCTCGTTATTATCAAGGCGAGGCTGACGCCTTGGCGCACACCGAACGTTATTGCGAGCTGCTGGCCGTTTGTTTAGGCAATATTTTGACGCTGCTGGATCCGCACCTGGTGGTTCTGGGCGGCGGTTTGTCCAACTTCGATGCGCTGTATGACGGTCTGGCAGAACGGGTGAGGTCTCATCTGTTACCGATAGCCCGGCCACCGCGCTTTGCTAAGGCGCGTCATGGAGACGCAGGAGGAATGCGCGGTGCCGCATTCCTGCACCTGAATGTTTAGAGGATTTAATGATGCGTACACCCCGTCGCCGCCTGAGGCTGGCACGCTACAAGAAGACCCGACGCCAGGTACACCAGCGTTTCCGTCAGCGCATTTTTGAACGCGACCGCAATATTGAGATTGCCCGCGATCGACTGCCTCGGGTTGTCGTGCTCACCGGCGCGGGCATCTCTGCGGAGTCAGGCATAAAGACCTTTCGCGCCGCAGACGGATTATGGGAAGACCACAAGGTCGAAGATGTGGCCACGCCTGAAGGCTTCGCCCGTAACCCGCAGCGGGTTCAGGATTTCTATAATCAGCGCCGTCGTCAGCTCCAACAGCCAGACGTTCAGCCGAATGCCGCACATCTGGCGCTGGCGGAACTGGAAGCGGCGCTGGGCGACCATTTTCTGCTGGTGACCCAGAATATTGACAACCTGCACGAGCGGGCGGGCAACCACAATGTCATCCATATGCACGGGGAACTGCTGAAGGTACGCTGTAGCAACAGTGGCCAGACCCTGCACTGGAACGAAGATGTCAAACCCAACGATCGCTGCCACTGTTGCCAGTTCCCGTCGGTACTGCGCCCGCATATCGTATGGTTTGGCGAAATGCCTTTGCAGATGGACGAAATAGGCCAGGCCATTGTTGAAGCGGATTATTTCGTCGCCATCGGCACCTCTGGCCACGTCTATCCGGCTGCCGGCTTCGTGCACGAGGCCCGCTTGCAGGGGGCGCACACCATCGAGCTTAATCTGGAACCGAGCCAGGTGGGCAGCGAATTTGAACAGAAGCACTACGGGCTGGCGAGTCAGGTCGTGCCCGAATGGGTTCACAATGTGCTGAAGATGATTGCCCGGCCGATCGCACAGCACAACTGTGAACCCTCTTCAGCGCCTGGACGGCGTCAGGATCGGGTGGGCGATAACGCCGCCGATTAATCCCCAAAATGCGGAACCCACTCCCAGCAGAGTGACGCCCGAGGCGGTGATCAGAAAAGCGATTGTCGCCGCATCACGCTGCTTTTCATCCCCCAGCGCGCGTTGCAGGCTGGCGGAAAGCGTACCCAGCAGCGCCAGCCCGGCGATGGTATGAATAAACGCCAGCGGCAGTGCATTAAAAAGTCCAATGATGGCACCACCATATATTCCCGCCAGCAGATAAAAGACTCCGGCCGCCGCTGCCGCCCAATATCGGCGTTGAGGATCTCTGTGCACATCTTCCCCCATACAAATGGCTGCGGTGATTGCGGCGATACAGACGCTAAACCCGCCGAACGGTGCCAGCAGCAGGGCGGTCAGCGCGGTCCAGGCAATCAGTGGTGACACCGGCAGGGCATAGCCGTGGGCCTTCAGCGCGGCAATCCCTGGCGCGTTCTGGGATGCCATGGTGACCACGAAAAACGGGATGCCAATACCCATCAACGAGGACAGGCTAAAGTGCGGTGCAATAAACTGCGGCATGGCGAAACGTGGCGTGTGGTTCAGATGAATATCGCCCTGTATGGCAGCCACAAGTAAGCCTGCCAGCAACGTCAACACGATGGCATAGCGCGGTGACCAGCGGCGTGACAGCAGCCAAACCAGACACATGGTGCCGCTCAGGGCAACGTTAACCTGCAGCGCAGCGAACCCATGAATACCGAAGTGCAGCAGGATACCGGCCAGCATCGCGCTGGTAATGGCCTGTGGGATGGCGTTCATCAAGCGAGAGAAAATCCCGGTTATTCCGCAAATCAGCATCAGGGCGGAGGCGAAGACAAATACGCCAATCGCTTCATCAAGCGGTGTGCCCGGCAAACTGGTGACCAGCAGCGCAGCACCGGGCGTTGACCAGGCGGTGAGCACCGGCGTGCGATACCACAGCGACAGTGCCAATGTCGTCACGCCCATTGCCAGACCGAGTACCGTTATCCATCCTCCGATCTGCGCGGCGCTGGCACCTGCCGCTTCTGCCGCCTGGAAGATAATGGCGGCAGAACTGGTGTAACTGACCAGCACGGCAACAAATCCGGCGGCGACCGCCGGAAAAGTGGGGTGGTTCAGAGCCTGGGGTGAACGCATAGTCGGTTCCTCGGATGATGTCCTGTACGTTATAACGCACAACGTAGCATTGTGCGTTATAACGTACAAGGGGTTATACTCATTGCAAACAATATGGAGAAATTAACGTGGACAGGTTACAACATCATCTGGCGCAAACTCTGAAGGCGCAGCGTGCAACGCGCGGCTGGAGCCTCACTCAGGCGGCACAGATGACCGGGGTGAGTAAGGCCATGCTCGGGCAAATCGAGCGCGCGGAGTCAAGTCCTACCATCGCGACGCTATGGAAGATCGCCAGCGGTTTTAACCTGCCATTTTCTTCTTTTATCGCTGCGGACATCGCCGATCGTGGCGCTGCGCGCAGTCAAGGTCAGTTGCAGGGATATCGTCAGCCTAATCATGGAATGCAGATAGTGCCGTTATTTCCCTTCGATGCAGAGACAGGCTTTGAAATGCTGGTCGTTGAGTTGGTGGCGGGAGCGCTGAGCGAATCCAGCGCGCATGAGCAGGGCGTGATTGAGCACGCAATCGTCATTAGCGGGCAGCTGGAGATCGCGGTTGATGGCTGCAGGCAGCGGCTTAAAGAAGGGGAGGCGCTGCGTTTTCACGCGGACCGGCCGCACAGCTATTGCAATCCGGGTAAAACGTTACTCTGTTTTCATAATATCATTCATTACCCGCGTTACCCGCGTCGGTAATGATGTCTGGCCGCTGCATACTGTCCTGAGACGCGTATTGCCCGCATCGCGGCAGTTTTCATAACGGGCAAGCCGGATTGACAGGGGTTATGGCGCGGGCGGCGAAGACGATCGCGGCCGGACGACCAACGGCAGCGGTCGTCCGTGATGATTGTATTTATTCCTGGTCGGCAAAATACCAGTAGCCGCTGTTAACCAACGCTGCCAGCTGTGCCAGAAACGAGGGGTCTTCAAGCGCATCACCCAGCTGTTCCTGGCCCAGCGTCAGCTGGTTAGCCAGTGCCATCAGAGCAGAGCGGTGGGGCGATTCCACACTTTCACCATTGATAAATACCGCCTCGCCAATGGAAACCACGCGCAGCCCTCCCAGACGTGTCAGTTGACTGCTTTGTTGCAACGCATCGTAAATTTCATCCGGTTGATACGGGGGTTCAGGCGGAGCGACATCCAGTTCGTGGCGCGATTGCGAAATAAATTCGCCAAACCACTGGTTGAAGTGCTGCGGTTGGTTGATGACATCCAGCATCATAGCGCGGATACCGTCCAGTTCTGCGGGGAGGATCTCTGCATTGTTATCACGCATTTGTACATCCGGATCGCTGAAACGATGGCTTCCCATTTCGCGTGCCAGCACGTAGTCGGCAAAACCGCTGATCAACTCGCGCCCGCTTGGCGCACGGAAGCCCACCGAGTAATTTATGGCGTTTTCCAGCGAATAGCCTTCATGAGGGAAGCCTGGCGGAATATAAAGAATGTCCCCTGGCTCCATCTCTTCATCGATAATGGCATCAAAAGGCTCCACCTGTAACAGATCCGGATGTGGACAGTGCTGTTTCATCTCTCTTTTTTCACCTACTCGCCAGCGACGGCGGCCGGTGCCCTGGATGATAAACACATCATACTGATCAAAGTGAGGCCCTACGCCGCCACCGGCTACCGAGAAGGAGATCATCAGGTCGTCAACACGCCAGTCAGGAATGGCGCGGAAGGGATGCATCAGCGCGGCAGAAGGCTCATGCCAGTGATTAACCGCCTGTACCAGCAGCGACCAGTTATTTTCCCCAAGGTGATCATAGCTCTCAAACGGCCCGTGTCCGACCTGCCATTTTCCATCCTGATGGCTGACCAGGCGACTATCCACTTCGTTTTCCATCGCCAGGCCAGCCAGCTCGTCAGGAGAAATGGGGTCGACAAAGTTTTTAAAGCCGCGTTTTAGCACCACCGGGCGTTTCTGCCAGTAGCGGTTAATAAAGTCGGGCCAGTTGAGATCGAGCTGATATTCCATGATGGTTTCCTGAAACGCCAAAGTGGATAGATTATAACAGTGAGGAGCGGATGCTGGGTACTGCGCCCGTCATTCTTCACGCTGCAGATACGTTGGCTTCCCTTCTGAAACGGCCCGTTGATGGGCCTAGCCACCTTGAACAACGTGCTTGCTGCTTTCCTGCTTATCAAATTATATCGGGTATGGCGCGCCCGGAAAGTTACTGGCGCTGAAAAATCACTTCCATCCGTGCACCGCCAAGCGCGCTGGTGCTGGTGCTGATCTCCCCGGCGTACTGTTCCAGGATATCTCGTGCCAGCGACAGCCCAAGGCCCTGTCCCGGGCGCAGGGTATCAGCGCGCTGGCCACGGATAAATATCAGGTCCCGCTTGTTTTCCGGGATGCCGGGACCGTCATCTTCAACGATGATACGCAAGGTATTTTCAGATTGCTGGACGCTAACCTCAACAAACTCCAGGCAGTATTTACAGGCGTTATCCAGCACGTTGCCCATGACTTCCATAAAATCATTTTGTTCACCGACGAAGATCACTTCCGGAGAAATATCCAGGGTCAAAACCACGCCTTTGCGCTGGTAAACCTTATTCAGCGCCGAACCCAGGCTGTCGAGCAGGGCGGGTACCGAGTGCAGGTCGCGCTTCAGGGCATGGTGATCGGCCTGCATGCTGGCGCGATGCAAATAATATCCTATCTGCTGCGAAATACGGCTAATCTGCTCCAGCATTATCGGCTCAGCTTGTTGTATGGAAAGGTTACGACCACCGCGTAATGAACGAAGCGTGCTCTGCAATACCGCCAGCGGTGTTTTCAGGCTGTGCGCCAAATCACTCAACGTGGTTCGGTAGCGGGTGTAGCGCTGGCGCTCGTTATCCAGCAGCAGGTTTAAATTACGTACCAGTCCCTTGAGTTCTTGCGGAGTGGACGGGTCGAGCGTTTCACGGCTACCGCCTTCCAGCTCGCGTACCTGTGCCGCCAGTGAGCCGATAGGGCGCAGGCTCCAGTGCGCAGCAAGCCACAACAGTGGAATGATCAGCAGCAGATTGGCCAGCAGCACGTAGCTGAACCATGACCACACGATGTCGGAATGTTGCAGCTCCTGAGGAATGGAGTCGACGACCACGATGGTGAGCTTTGGCAAAGTTAGCGTTGCATTATAACGATTGACCGCCACCGAGTGGGTGAAAGTATCATTGCCGTCATCGTCATAGTCGCTTAACTTTTTCTGTGCGTCACGATCATTGCCCAGCACTTCGCGGCTGGTGTGATTGTTGGTGTCAATTTCATAAAAATCAGACTTTTTCAGCCATTCACGCTGAATTTTCGAGCGGATATCCGGCACATCCCGCTGCTGCCAGATAAGCTTACCGCCATCGTCATAAATAAACACCAGCGCTGGAAAATTAAGCGTCATGCGCTCGGGTTGCATGATAGTCAGCTTATCGTCCTGCCATTTAGCCAGGGTGAAAAACAGATTACTTTCACTGCGCAGTACGCGGTAAGTGTTTTTATCGAAGCTCACCACGTAACCGACCACTGCAACCATGCCGTAGGAGAGAGACATTGTCAAAACAACGGCGGCGGTGGCAAGGAGGAAACGGATGCGTAACGAGAAGGGTTTTTTACGGCGAGAACTAAAATTAATCATACCTTCAGAGATCGAAGCGGTAACCCTGACCGCGCACTGTAGTGATAACTTCCTGCGCATGTTCTGCCTGAATCTTTTTGCGCAGACGCCCCATCAACACATCGATGGTATGGCTTTCGCGCAGTTCAGCGTCGGGATAGAGTTGCAGCATCAGCGAATCCTTACTGACCACTTTTCCAGCATTACGAATCAACGTTTCAATAATGGTGTATTCGAAGGCGGTGAGCTTAATCTGGCGGTCGTTGATGGTTAATTCCCGGCGCGAGAGGTCAACCTGGAAAGGCTGCAGCGTAATGATCTGTGAGGCCAGACCGCAGTTGCGGCGCATCAGCGCCTGCAAACGTGCGACCACCTCTTCAATATGAAACGGCTTGGTGACGTAGTCATCGGCACCGGCTTCCAGCGCTTCAACTTTGGCTTGCCAACCGTCACGAGCGGTCAATACCAGAATAGGCTGACGCACTTCCTGAGTACGCCAGCGGCGGATCAGCGTCATGCCGTCTTCATCTGGCAGACCAAGATCGACCAGCGTAATATCCGGGGTGTGTTCGTTGAGGAAGTAGTCAGCCTCTTTCGCATCTTCAGCGGCATCGACCTGATGACCCATCTCACGCAGCTGCACCGCCAGATGATGACGCAGCAGTGGATTATCTTCCACAATTAACACACGCATAGCCTAATCCTTAAGAAAAAAAGAGCCACCAGATATCAGCAGCACAGATTAAGAAAAGTATAGCGGACAGCAAATAAACCGCAGCTTAACATGGGCCGACTTGCGCCAGCCCACCTGAACGGCTTATCGCAAATCGTCAACCATCTGAACGGCACGGCCGAGATAGTTTGCCGGCGTCATTTGCTTCAAACGCGCTTTTTCTTCATCTGGCAGCGCCAGACTGTCGATAAAGGTCTTCATGCCTTGCGCATCAACGCGTTTGCCACGAGTCAGCTCTTTCAGCTTCTCATAGGGTTTCTCAATACCATAACGACGCATTACCGTCTGAATTGGTTCGGCCAGAACTTCCCAGTTGTTATCCAGCTCATCCAGAAGTCGGTCGCGATTCACCTCCAGTTTGGACACGCCTTTTAGCGTTGCCTGGTAGGCAATCAACGCGTAACCCACACCCACGCCAAGGTTGCGCAGCACGGTTGAGTCGGTCAGGTCACGCTGCCAGCGTGAAACGGGCAATTTTCTTGCCAGATGCTGCATCACGGCGTTTGCCAGGCCGAGATTGCCTTCGGAGTTTTCGAAGTCAATCGGATTGACCTTGTGTGGCATGGTGGAAGAACCAATTTCACCGGCAATCGTCTTCTGTCTGAAATGATTCAGCGCGATATAGCCCCAAATATCACGATCGAAGTCGATCAGGATAGTGTTAAAACGCGCCATGCAGTCAAACAGTTCGGCAATATAGTCATGTGGTTCAATCTGCGTGGTGTACGGATTCCAGGTCACGCCCAACGAGGTGACGAACTCCTCACTTAGCTGGTGCCAGTCTACTTCCGGGTAAGCGGCGATATGCGCATTATAATTTCCTACCGCGCCGTTGATTTTACCCAGGATCTCGATGCGCTCCAGCTGGCATAACTGACGTTCGAAACGATAAGCGACGTTAGCCATTTCTTTACCCAGGGTCGACGGAGTCGCCGGCTGGCCGTGCGTGCGAGACAGCAGCGGGATGTCACGATACTGCACCGCCAGGTCTTTCACTGCGGCAATGATCTTCTTCCAGTAAGGCACAATGACTTCGCGGCGTGCGGTTTCAAGCATCAGCGCATGCGACAGGTTATTGATATCTTCTGAAGTACAGGCGAAGTGAATAAACTCAGATACGGCATGCAGGGCAGGGACGGATGCGACCTTCTCTTTCAGAAAGTATTCCACTGCTTTCACATCGTGATTGGTTGTACGCTCGATGGTTTTAATGCGGGCTGCATCTTCTTCGCTAAAAGTAGCAATAACAGTATCGAGGAAAGCGTTTGCGTCGGCATCAAATGCCGGAACTTCCTCGATCTCTGGGCAAGCGGCCAGTTTTTGTAGCCAGCGGATTTCAACCTCGACGCGGTATTTCAGCAGGCCATATTCGCTAAAAATAGTACGCAGGGGGCTGATCTTGTCGCCATAACGGCCATCTACGGGTGAAACGGCGGTCAGAGAGGATAATTCCATTGAAGCTGCTCCTGGATCGATTAAAAAAATCAGGTTGGGTTCCCGCTCAGGCGTGCGAGGATCGCTTTCGCCTCATTAACTAAACGGTTACGGGAAAGCATGAGTTGCAGACGGCCACCGCCGACCTGCTGCCATAACACCGCCGCACGGATGCCCGCCAGCAGTGTTGCACGAACTTTATTCTGCATTTGGGTATTTTGCAGGATTGCCGGGGAGCCGGTCACCTGAATACGCGGGCCGAGTGGACTTATCACATCGACATAAATCCCGGCGATTGCACCAAGCAGGGTATCTGATTCCAGATCATAATGCGCCAGCTGGCGATCGAGCTGTTCAATACGGCTTGAGAGATCGCTCAGCGCCGTTTTACTGGCGTTAAGTTTGCGCTCCAATACCATCATGCTCAGGGTATAACGAGTCAGCTCAGCGCCCAGCCCCTGGCGGCTGCTGCTATTGAGTACCGCGACCAGGCTTTCCAGCCCAAACTGCAGGTTTGCTTCCTGATTGCCGAAAACGGCCAGCGCAGAAGGCGGATTCAGATCAAGCAGGCTGCTTAGTGACGTCTTCAGCGCGTCTGGTGGGCACTGCCCGTGGTGCGCCAGCTGCTGTACCAGATGGGCTGATTGGCAGATTCCAGCCAGCGCCAGAGTAATATCATAATAGTTTTTCGCCACGGTGACTGACTCCTGGCTGGTTATGTCAGGCGTTGATTAACGGCAGACGTTGTTCAATGACGCCGCCACCAAGGCAGACTTCATCGAGATAAAAGACCGCAGACTGCCCCGGCGTAACGGCCGCCACCGGATAATCAAAACGCACCTCAATGCGTTCAGCATCAAGGGGGATCACCGTGCAGGGGATATCCTCCTGGCGATAGCGGGTTTTAACCGTACAGCGTAACGAGGCGGATAACACACTCCTGTCGACCCAGTGCAGCTGCTGGGCAGTCAGACCTTGTGACATCAGGCGGGGATGATCGTGGCCTTGTGCCACCACCAGCAGGTTATTGGTCACATCCTTATCAACCACATACCAGGGATCTTCGTTGGCCTCTTTTCGGCCACCGATACCCAGACCTTTGCGCTGACCAAGGGTGTGATACATCAGGCCCTGATGTTGCCCAACATTAACCCCATCAACGGAGATAATGGCTCCTGGCTGTGCCGGTAAATAGCGTGCAAGGAACTCGGTGAATTTGCGCTCGCCGATAAAACAGATACCGGTTGAATCTTTTTTCTTCGCAGTCACCAGCTTCAGCTGCTCCGCAATGCGGCGCACTTCAGGTTTAGCAAGTTCTCCGACCGGAAACAGGCTTTGCGCGATGTGTTCGTGACCGAGAGTATAGAGAAAGTAACTTTGGTCTTTATTGCCGTCCAGACCGCGCAGCAGACGGCTTTTGCCGCCCATATCCTGTCGGCGCACGTAGTGACCTGTGGCGATGTAGTCTGCCCCTAAATCTTCCGCAGCGAACTCCAGAAAGGCTTTAAACTTGATCTCTTTATTGCAAAGAATGTCGGGATTGGGTGTACGCCCGGCTTTGTACTCGGCCAGGAAGTGCTCGAAGACGTTATCCCAATACTCGGCGGCAAAGTTGACCGTATGCAGATATATGCCGAGTTTGTCGCAGACGGCTTGCGCATCGGCAAGGTCTTCTGCTGCGGTGCAGTACGCTTCATCATCGTCCTCCTCCCAGTTCTTCATAAACAGGCCTTCAACCTGAAAGCCCTGTTGCTGCAGCAACCAGGCCGAAACGGAGGAGTCCACGCCGCCGGACATGCCGACGATCACTTTTTTCTGGCTGTTAGACATCTTGTACCTGACTTTAAAGTTTCTACCCGTCCTCTTTTTAGCCATTAGCTAAAACATTCGGGGTACCAGGAGTCGTTAAAGGCGACTCTGATAAAATTGCGGGCGTATTCTACCATGCGGCGGCGGCGTCCGCACTCTCGCTAAATGGCCACTGGAAGGCGCTGAGAATGTCCAGCGGGTAGCGCACTCCATTCTGATAAATATGCAGGCTTTCTGCTACCAGCGGTGAGCGCAGTTTTTTTGACGATATAATATCTTGTGCTGGTAGCCACCAGCAGCGATCAATATCCCGATCCTGTGGCCATGTTTCAACCACCTCTGGCAGGTCGAGGGCGAACAGAAAACGCAGAAAGGGCGTATTATCGGGAGCTATCCACTGGTGCAGACGTAAAAATGCCTGTGGCACCGCATCAAGACCGGTCTCTTCCGATAACTCACGCACTGCCGCCTGCAGCAGGGTTTCATCTGCCTCCAGATGGCCAGCTGGCTGATTCCACGTTATTCGCCCGCGTACCCGTTCTTCTACAACCAGAAACCGTCCTTCAGCCTGTACTACGGTCGCAACGGTGACATGCGGTTTAAACATAATGCTCTCCATAAGGTGAATATGCGTGGCATAGCGCCGGTTAATCGTCAGATTTCATCACTGATATCACGCCACTCTCCAGGTGCCAGCGCCCGTAGCCCTAAACTACCCATAGAAAAACGGATCAGGCGCAAAGTTGGAAAACCGATATGAGCGGTCATACGCCTGACCTGGCGGTTACGTCCTTCATAAAGGGTTATTTTCAGCCAGCAGGTTGGAATGGCTTTGCGTTCGCGGATGGGTGGCTGACGATCCCACAACCAGTCGGGGGCAGCCACCTTTTCTACCACTGCTGGCAGGGTAGGGCCATCTTTCAGATTTACCCCATCGCGCAGCGGCTGCAGATCGCCTTCCTGCGGGCAGCCTTCAACCTGCACATAATAGACTTTCCCGGTACGCTTACCCGGCTGGGTAAGCTGCGCTTGTAGCTCGCCGTCATTGGTTAACACCATCAGCCCTTCACTATCGCGGTCAAGCCTGCCTGCGGCGTAAATACCCAACTGCGGAACGTAATCTTTTAGGGTGCGACGACCGGATCCATCGCTAAATTGTGGTAACACATCGAACGGTTTGTTAAACAGCACCACGCAGCGGGGGCTTTTGCCTGCTGGCTTTGCGGCAGAGCGGGGACGGTTGCGCTTAGTGTGATGATGAGTAAAGGAAGTTTTTCGCATAGTCTTTGCACTCAGGAACAATAAGCGCATTATACCGCAAACCTGAGATGATTGGCGTTAGGGTAATATTCAAGTAGTATTGACGCGCATCTTACAAGTCATTAACAAAAAAAAGCGCTCGAAGGAGAGGTTAATGGAAAGCAAAGTAGTTGTTCCGGTGGAAGGTCAGAAAATCACCCTGGACCAGGGAAAACTCAACGTACCTGATAATCCTATCATCCCGTTTATCGAAGGTGATGGCATTGGCGTTGATGTGTCTCCGGTGATGATCAAAGTCGTTGACGCCGCGGTGCAGAAAGCTTACAGCGGTGAACGTAAAATTTCCTGGATGGAAATTTACACCGGTGAGAAGTCGGTAGAGCTTTATGGCCAGGATGTCTGGCTGCCAGAAGAAACCCTCGACCTGATTAAAGAATATCGCGTTGCCATTAAAGGCCCTCTGACCACCCCGGTCGGCGGCGGCATTCGGTCCCTGAATGTTGCCCTGCGCCAGCAGCTGGATCTCTACATTTGTCTGCGTCCTGTTCGCTACTACACTGGCACGCCAAGCCCGGTGAAACGCCCTGAAGATACCGATATGGTGATTTTCCGTGAGAACTCCGAAGATATCTATGCCGGTATCGAGTGGAAAGCGGGTACGCCAGAAGCGGATAAAGTGATCAAATTCCTGCGCGAAGAAATGGGCGTGAAGAAGATCCGTTTTCCAGAGCAGTGCGGTATTGGCGTTAAGCCTTGTTCGCAAGCCGGTACCCAACGTCTGGTGCGTGCAGCCATCGAATACGCCATTGCCAACGACCGCGATTCCGTCACTCTGGTCCATAAAGGCAATATCATGAAGTTCACCGAAGGCGCTTTCAAAGACTGGGGTTACCAGTTGGCGAAAGATGAGTTCGGCGGCGAGCCAATTGATGGTGGCCCATGGCTGACCATCAACAACCCCAACACCGGCAAAGAGATTGTGATTAAAGACGTGATCGCAGATGCTTTTCTTCAGCAGATCCTGCTACGTCCGGCCGAGTATGATGTGATTGCCTGTATGAATCTGAACGGTGACTACATCTCGGATGCGCTGGCAGCGCAGGTTGGCGGCATTGGTATTGCCCCGGGAGCTAACATCGGAGACGAATGCGCGCTGTTCGAAGCGACCCACGGTACTGCGCCTAAGTATGCAGGACAGGACAAGGTGAACCCGGGTTCAGTTATCCTGTCAGCAGAGATGATGCTGCGTCATATGGGCTGGACCGAAGCAGCCGACCTGATTGTTAAAGGTATGGAAGGGGCAATCGCCGCTAAAACCGTGACCTATGACTTTGAGCGCCAGATGGACGGTGCTAAGTTACTGAAATCGTCAGAGTTTGGCGATGCGATGATTAAGCATATGTAAGTGCGGTAGCTTGAAAAATTTGTTAACGGGAGCATAGCGCTCCCTTTTTTTTGATAGCCTGCTAACGGTTATCAAAATTTTATCAAAATAAGTTATCAAAACCCCTTACTCAGACCTAATATCATTCTTCTGTTTTCTAAAAATTTTGTTCTCTATAGGAGTTAAAGGTTGATAAGAAGTTGAGCGGTAAGAAGCAACTTGGGCTGATGGTTCATTTGCTGTAAACCTTCTTTCAAAGTCAAGTTTGACACCGTTTATCTCAGCCATCATACGAACATAGCCACGAAGCATATTTTCTTTAAATCGAAACCACCCCTTTCTACCTTCAAGAGCGGGGATGATAACGCTCCCGAAATCCTCTTGTTTAAGTTTTGTAAACTGGCGGTCAAATTGTTTATTATCAAGTTTTTGATATTCTTTTTGATTACATATGTGGTTATAAGAAAGCAAAATAGTTTTCTTTTCTCTTTGTAGATCCCCAGAGTCTGCCATTGCCCAAAGTATATGGTGAAAATATTCTGGTCTACAATTGGTTGCTTGAACGTAATCGTATTTTAAAGTTTCTGAGACAGAACTAACTGCGTCAGTGAGTCCTTCCAAAAAAATTGGATGGGTGATGTGATCAATTTCCTCATCTTTAGAATATACACAGCATAATATTTTTTCACATAGTAGGTGGACATAATGAGGATAACCATCACTAAGACCAGATATTTTAAACTTTACGTCTTTATCCAGGAAGATATCAAATTCATTGAAAGCACGGTCGATAATCTCATCTCGACCGCTCCATGGTAATGCATCTAGATGAGTTTGATGAATCTGTCTTTCACTTGAGAGATGCCCTCCAATCAGGGAGTGTAATGAGTCACCAATTCCTGTAAATATAATTTTTATATTAACATCTTGATCTCCGAGATTCTTAATGAGTCGCCCGAAGTTTTTTCTTTCTTCTATGTCTTCTATCTGATCGAATTCATCAATCACTATGAATGGGGTAGACGAATGTTTTCCTATCAATGATGCTAAAGCGCTTGCTGCTGAAGAAACTGATTGAGTCACTTGGGGTGTTGCTTTCTCTGATTTCTTATATTGGGCAGATAAACCAATGCCGCTATAAGAAACACCTGCACCGAGTGTTGTTTCTTTTGCCAAATCTATTGATTTTATTCCTTTTGATAAAATATCTTGGACTATGGTACTTAGAGAAGATTTTGGCTCACATCCAACAAAAATAGGGTCATTTTCCTGCTGTAATTTTACAGCGATAGTTTGCGCTAAAGATGTCTTACCAACCCCCCTGTCTCCATAAATGAAAGCATGCCTGCCATCAGCATATAATGCACCTTCAATTTCGTTTATTTGCTTCTCACGTCCAAACAGCATTTCAAATGATGAGATGGGGGCAGATGGTCTAATCACTAACTTCAATCTTTCGTAAAACTCTTGAGTTGATAGGTTATTTATGCTCATAAATTCTCTTCTAAGGAATGTGTATGGAATAGACTAAAGGTTTATTTTAAGCCAGTCTTTGCCTCTGTCATCATGATAGCAATCAGTTTGTCCTTGATTTTTATGGCCTAGCAGCCTCATTGTATCAACACCCTGAGCTTTGTATAACCGTTCAGATAAAGAACGTTGCTCATGGAACGTTGCCGGCGTACCAGTTCCCCAATCCAGTCCCGCCTTATCCCGCGCCTTGCTAAAATTCATGGTGATGGTATTCGATTTCACCTGCGCGCCTCGTTCTGCCTGAGATGTGGCGCGGAAAAAATGGACCATCCAGGGACTGACTGCGTAATCCCTGCACCGGGTTACAACATCCCGTAAACTCCAGTTAATCGCATTCAGACGAAGTGAAAGGGGGATGGCAATCTTGCTCCCGGTCTTTTCCTGAATAACATGCAGATGATCGTCCCAGATATCACTGAACTTCATATTAGAGATATCCCCCAGACGCTGGCCGGTGACGAGGGCCAGCAGCATAGCGTTGCCCATATACTGATGGCTGGTATTAGCGACATCGAATATTTTCTGCCACTCTTCCAGATTGAGGCGCTGCCGCGTAATCTTCTGTTTAGGCTGTTTTGTGGCCAGAGCAGGATTATGACCTGGTGGCACCTCACCGAAATGCTGCGCTTCCCTGAATACGTCGATCAGCACTGAACGGACTACCTGTGCCATTCTTGGTTGGCCGGCTGCAATATAATGCTCCAGGATTTGAGCAATATCGCGGACATCGACAGAGGAGATCAGTTTCATACCCGCGCGTTCTTTGAACAGAGCAACAGGTTTAGCTTTCTGCTTATAGGTATTTACCCGAATATCGCCACTATCCAGCCGCTCCTTCTGAATTTTCCAGTACTTGTCCAGCCAGGTTGCAGTGGTGATAGCTTGCCCCTTGCTGGCAGCAATCTTGTCACCGATTGCTAAAATCTGTCTTGTTCGCTGCTCTGCCAGTCGGGCATTAGCTTCGGTTGCTATTGCGACAGCTTCTGTTTCGTCCGTGCCAAGACTGTGGAATTTACCCGTAAGAGGATGCTTATAGCGCCAGTAAATTTTGTTCACTTTCCGGCTATAAAGCGGATAAAGGTTTGGCACTTTGACGTTATTTTTACGAGGTCTTGCAGCCATCGTATAATATCCTCTGCAGCAATGGCGAATCTGATTTTTTGATTACGGGCTGCGCAATACTACCCGTTATCTCGGCATCCTCTCTTACTCGCCAGAATTTGCCTTCTTTACTGGCTGGTGGGGAAAACATGCTTTGCTTGGCGTACCTACGCAATGTACTTAGGCTCGGAGGATTGCTCCGGTACTTTGCGGCGGCCCATTCTTCTAATGTCAGCATTTGAATCATGGTTTTTCTCCATAAAGCCCGGCTTCATCCGGGCAGTTAGGCTTATTCTTCGTGACTGGTAGGTATCAAATGTTGCCAGATAGCGGACACGTATTTTGCCTGGTTAATAGCATCAGCCAGCGCATTGTGTCGTTCGCCGTCAAAAGGCATATCCCGTTTTGGATCGAAACCGATTTCGCGGCCTAAAGTAACGATGGTGCGAACGTCATGGTCATTCCAAAATTGCCACGGGCAGGACTGGCCAGCACGCTCAAAAGCCCCGCGCACAATAACGTTGTCGAAGTTGGCACCGTTGCCCCACACATTTAGATATTTGGTGTTGTTCGCATGACGGTTAATGAAATGGCTTAATTCAGACAGTGCATCGGTTATTTTCAAAGCGGCATCGGAGCAAATGGCCGCACGCGCTTCCGGGCTTTGCTTCAGCCACCAGATAATAGTATCTCCGTCTGGAATGGCTCCCTGCTCCATTGCGCTGGTGAGGTTGACGGCCACATAGAACTCTTCGCCCAACTCGCTGCTTTGCGGATCGAAAAATACCGCACCAATGGAGACGATCGGGGTGTCCGGTTTGGTACCCATCGTTTCAAGGTCGAGCATTAAATGATTCATAACGTCTCCATTTCAGGCTTATCTGGGATTGGTGCCCAGTGAGTAATATGGGTATTTTCACTATTCAGTTCTGTAATCTGAAAAGACCATTCCCAGTTACCGGTTTCTTTCTGCCCGGATGTGCGCCAGACAGAACGCCATCCAATCACCCAACCTTCGCCGCTGGCGTCATACAGCAGGACTGTATTGTTAGGTTCAGGAAGTTGCTGGGTAACTGGTATCGTCGGAGTTGCAGCATCACGCTGGGCCAGCTCTTTCACTCGCAAAGACATGTCGTGGCAATGAGATGAAAGCACCAAAAAATCTTTAGCAATAAGAGCAGGAAAACTTTCATCTGTCGCCGCGTGAATACGGCTTAATAGCCTATCTAGCTGTTTTGTGCTCACTTTGCATCCTCCACGCGCTTAAACTCGACTACCCACACCCACGGGTTAGCCTGCCAGCTGCCCTCGCCGTAAATCGATTCCCACAGCCATGAATAGTCCTCTTTCGCGTTATGGGCGAGTCCTTCCTTTATTACATCTCGGGCGCTAATCTCATGCAGGCGCTCCACGCGAACGCCGGTAATCTCAAGCGTTATGCGGGAAGCCCAGCGCGGCATGTGGATGGATGGCGTCCATGCGCCCTCATATTGCATATCGTCAGTATGAGGTTTCCAGACCGCGTCGTCAGGAATTGACCACAGCCCATAATTACCGGGGCGCTGTTCGCAGCTGGCACGGTAAATTCTCGCGGCTTCTGGCCCACCGCCTTTAACCAGATTTTCATTCCAGTCGATAGCACAGCGATCTTCATTTCCGAGGATGGCCCACGTCTCACGCACCCACAGGCGATCGCCTACCGCACCGAACGGGTTCGCTGGAATTGCGGAGTACGGCTGCGTGCCGTGCGGTAGCCACCAATCATGGGTATGCCTCGGGCTACGCGGGTTTTGGGCTGGTTTGACGCTCCATTCATCACCAATGCGCTGGTTTTTGATAATCCGGCGCGTCTGCGTTTTGCTGCCATCCAGAACTGCACGTACCATTTCTGCGTTAAATATGATCGGACGTTCGCGCATTGTCGCCTCCCTGCCGTTTCTGCACCTTCTCACAGAGATCATCAACTGGACGCAGCCAGTAGCAAACCGGGCCATCCTCGGTATCGTAGATTGAGGCAATAAACCAGCCGCCGCCTTCTGGTGATGTCGGTTTCCACTGGCTTACATCGCCATCACCTGACTCATAGGCTGCTTTCTGTTCTTCAGTTGCGTCACTCTCCATCCACTGCAGATGGCCTGTTACGCGGTTTACGCTTTTCCACGACTCAAACTCACCAGGTGCACCAAACTCCATGCCGTTGGCCGGAACAAAAAGATCCGGATGAGTCCAGTAGCCGTCCTCGTCACGTTCGACGGGTAATGCGGTAATTGGAGAAAGTTTTGCTGTATTGCTCATGCGGCTGCCGCAGCACATGTCCAGTATTGATTTATCACGCATGATGTTTACCCATCAGTTGGTTATAACGGTTCAGGAATAAAACTCGCGCCTGACGTGGGTTGAGCGGTGACATTGTAAAACCGGCGCAGGGAATTCCCTCAAGGCATGGCCACGGCGTCCCGTCGTCTAAATCAAAATCGCGGCGTTCGGTTGCCAGCATAATCAGGTCGGCATATTTGACCGGTGTTGTTATTGCTGGTGGCAGGCCATATTTACGCCGGATGACTGTGTCAATGCGTTCCTCCACTTCCCGGTAGTCGGGTAACAGAGATTTCAGCGGTGAGTTAATATCACTGCAGTAGGCTTCTTGCGCATCGTGTAGCAGCCCCTCCAGTGCAAATTCAGCTGGAACAAGATAACTGACGTGAACCGAGTGCTGGGCAACGCTATAAAAATCAGGTAAGTGTCCGGTGAAGCGGCAAATATTTGAAAGTGCGGCTGCAATGTCTTCAATGCAAATGCTGGCCGGGTCGGTATTAATGAAATTGAAGTGCTTTCCTGTGACTGTCTGAATCCACGACATATATTTCTCCACGTTATTTAATGCGACTGCAATCGCGTAAATTTCCTGTGCGCAACCCTTGCCGTGTGGGCAATATTATTTTCATTACGCTTCACTAAATGCCCCATTTGCGGGGCATTTAAGGCTGCATAATTACGCTTTGAAGTTACCGATGAAAGTTTCTACCGGCTCACCGTCGAACTTCCCGATCAGCAGGTCTCGGAACTCCTTGGCGATATCCTCTTCCTGTGCTTCCAGCTGGACAATGCGCAGAACAAAATGCGGTTCATCACCTGTCAGCAAACTATTACGAAGGCTGAAAGCGCGTTCACCAAGTCCTTCATACGGCAAGCATTTGAACTCAAACGCAACTGGCATAACATCTTTGCTGCTTGCTTCGACGCTTTGCATCAGGGATTTCTTGCCGCTGAAATCACCGTCTTCATGATCCTGCTGAGTTGCCTGCTGGATAGTGATGCGACGAACGGCCTGGGCTGCCTGAGAAATCTGCATAGTGTGACCATCGGCATCAAATGCCAGAAGATAATCACTCCAGTCTTCCAGCCATTCTGCGATCTGCTTTTGCTTCAGCTTTTCGCCATTGATCTGGAGCAGCGCACGGAATGGGGCTGTTTTCTTCAGAGTTATTGCGGCAACGTTATCAGCGTGCCCCGGATTATCCAGGGAGCCGATATTAAACACCGAGCGGGCAGTCATGTTGTCTGCATCGATAAAGCAGCGAGCCGGTTCATTGGCGCTGGCGTACCCTATAGAATAACGGGCAAAATCATCAATGCTGGTGGTGGTCATGGCGCCACGGAAACGGAAGCGCTCCAGTGAGAACCGCTCAAGGCTCTCAACACTCACTTCTTTAGGCAGTAATGCGGTGGGGCATGCCAGTCCAGCGATATCGCCGAGATGATAACCGGATAGCACCAGGTCTTTGACTTGTTGAATTGCGCCGCCGTCTAATTGAGACATAGAGATTGTTCCTTATTAATAAACTGGTCTGATTTTTTGCAGTGAATTGTTCTGGCGGTTCACTGGGCCGCTTTAAGCTTTCCGTCATGTGACCCGTTGATACCAAACAGCTGCCCCTGATCCTCCTGCAAGATGGTCAGTTTGCCGCCACGGTTGACCCACATAGGTGTTTCGGTGGTGTCCTCTTCCGTTGCTTTGCCTCGCGGGGTTGGGGTGGTGTACTGCAATTTATGCTTAATCTTGACGCGTTTCTCTTCAACGGAGTTACCCATGCGTTCCAGATCAAACGTCAGGACTACCTTGCCTTTAGTTCCATTGTTGAGAACGCCCAGCGCGGTATTATTCAGTGCAGCGGCGATTTTATTAACAAATACGCCGGCATCCAGTTCGCCCAGGAAATCAGGCACTACGGTCATACGGTCATTGCTCATGGCAACATCCTCTTCATGGCAGCTTACGCCGCGTTATTGACTCCACACACAACGGGGAGGGCACTGTCTGGACAGTCACTGCGGCGCTATACCCGCAACAGTGGCTCAGTGCCCTTGCCGTTGTGCTGAAAAAGATTGGCGGTTATCCGGTAACAAATTCTTCGCGCTTCCCTGGTGTTGGTTGGTTGAAGATTGGGTAACCGCCAAAGGCTACACAGCGTTGAATTCATTGCCCGGCGTAACTTCACCACTTCAGGCGGCAGTGGTATCTTGGGAGTTATCACGCAATCAAGAACGGACTCAAATGCTTAAATCTACGTTAATTGCTCAATGCCTTTACCAGTGCAAGCTGATTTCAAACATAAAACACGGTGAATTTAGAGTTGAAGAAATATTCACCGAGTACTTCCCCGGATACCGTTTTGAAAAGTGGAATACGCATATTCCTGAAAACGTCATCACGTATTATCTGAAAGAATCAAAAGCGGCTGATACCATACGCGTTGATTCGTTCATCAAAGAGCTTTGGGATCTATAATTGGCTTTGAGCCAAAAGTTACGAATCCAGCGTGTCTTATGGTTTTACCTGAGCGGTTAGCTTCTGCCTCAAGAGATGCAGTGTGGCTGACCGCATTGTTTGCAGCACCCAAAAAATTCAGGTAATCAGCCGCCACTGCATTTTCGGTATTTATGAATGCCAAAAGAGCACCATTTACCAGAATTTCAACCTTCCTTCCTTTAGATTCATCTGCCATCACATCCCGCCTTAAACGCCTGTCTGCTGTCGATATTCTTACTTTTGCGCGCCTGTCTTTTATCCACATCAGGCAAGGTGGTATTCTTGGAGTTCTCACATAACCGAGAAATTAAAAATATGGAAAATCCTTTATCTCGACTTGCTCTTGATGCGTGGTACAAGGTCATCATCGTTATCGGTGCTTTCGTTGTCCTTCTTAATGGAGCTGGCTTGCTTCCCAGCTATCCGACAAGAGAGACTTTTATGATCGGTCTCGGTTGCGTCATATGAGGTGTTGCGGAGTGGATGAATCACCCACTTAACGAAACGGCCTACCCACGAACAGCTAATATGCCTGCGCATAAATTTGTCGATTATTCCTGGAGTCCAGGACCTATCGGCATTCTTCTTGACGTTATCGGACTTGGACTGATCGCTTGGGGATTGATAAAACTCCTGTAAATCGCAACCGCACGAGGGGCACTTGTCGTACAGAGGTTTAACCTTAGTGCCAGCCGTGAAAGAAACCATTTTCCTGTTAGCGTGAGTGCTCATCTCGACACCTTTAACCCCTTACATCTCGAATCATCTGCCATCACATCCCGCCATCCCGCCTTAAGCGCCTGTTCGCTGTTGATGCATGAACTATGACTTAGGTAATAACTGGTGTCAAGAGTTGTGAGGTTATTTTTATTACTTGAGTAATAGTTGATGTTCAACGGGAGTTAAAAAATTCTGTTTTATTATTGAGCGGGATTAAACTACTATACATCTATACAGCGTTATTTAAGTAAATAGGCGGGCTGGTTTTGCAGGAAGGAACACATGGAGTGGGAGATTATGGTGGTTTTGCATACTAAAACCGACAGTGGCTGCTATGAGACCACCGTCATTGATGATTCAGCAGTAGTTTACTATCGTAATTTTCTTATAAGGATTTGTTCTGCAACTCCCTCGATACAGGATGGGTCGGTTATTTCGAATGGAGGAATTCTCGGGTCATCAACATCTAAGAAACCATACTTGGCTCCTCCTTCGAGAAAACGGTAAGCGGCTATTATTCCTCGTAAATTGGTTACAACCAGTTGATTGTTGCCTGCGCTTATTTTGGGATCAACAAGGATAAGGGCACCTTCTGGAGCCTTATCTATCCCGGTGTTTTTCTTCATTAAATAAACTCGGAAATAATCTGGCACACTATCATGCCAAGACACTACATCCGCCGTTTTACCCGTTTCATCCCAAACCGAAACTAGGCGTGAGGTGTCAATCCGTTGCAGGGGGCCTTCGCCTCCTTCCATCGCCCCCGCCCCGTTGATAAGCCAGTCGGCACTGATCCCTAATGCTGCTGCCAGCCGTCCGGAATACTTTGAAGTTTCATTTTTTCCGGAAAGAATTTTAGAAATTATCGATTGGTTAACGCCGGCCAACTTAGCGAGTTCACTCTGTGAGCTAAGTCCCGTTTTTTGCATAGCGTCATGAAGTCTTTCAGATAGTTTTTTCATACCCGGAAAATATTCTCTAAGTAATCATCAGTCAAATGACCCATGTAATTGACTTTGTCTATTACATAGGTAATATTTGTATTCAGTTAGGTCATAGGAGTGATAGATGAACATCGTTATTCAAAAGGCAATTGACATTGTTGGTTCCCAAAGAGAACTCGCACAAAAAGTAGGTGTTAACCAATCGGCAGTCAGCAAATGGCTCTGCGGCGGTGGAATTCGCTCGAAATATATTACCGCACTCGTAATTGCCACCAACGGCACGGTAACTTTTGAAGAAATACTGAGTTCGCTTGAACCAAATGCTAACGATTCAGAAGCCCGATTATAACTACCGCAGGAAATCATAAATGGTAGACATCAAAGAAACAGTCAAAGCGATGTGCAAAGCCTATCCCGGTGGGCGTTCGGCGATGGCCGGGGCGCTGGGTATGACGCTGGAGACCTTCAACAACAATATTTATGAGAAAAACGGCTGTCGTTTCTTTGAGTTGCATGAACTGGAAGCGATGGAAGATTTATCCGGTACCAGCCTGTTAGCCGATTACTTTGCCCGGCGTTGTGGCGCGTTGCTGGTGGACATTCCGAAGTTTGAAGAACTGGACCAGGTGGAGTTATTCAGTAAGGCCGTGAGTACCGCCGCGCACCGTGGGCATGTTGACCAGATTGTTCAAAAGTCGCTGGAGGACGGGGTTATTGACGCGGCTGAAGCGGCCGAAATTGAGCGTTATCACAGAAAGCATCTTGCGGCGCGTGATGAAGAGATCCGGGCCATCCTCGCCGTATTTGGCCGGAAAAAGCGGCAAAAAAAGTGACGCCCCGGGTTGCAGCCCAGGGCGTCGGTGACGACTACATCAGTGTGTGTGGAGAAATAATCGCATGAGCATTTTAACCAGAAATCCGGGTGTACCGCAATTACGCTGCCGATCGCTGTCTGGCGGCAAATCTGCTGCAACGTTCTGCTATGAGGTCAATGTACAGGGCTGCTGGATCCCCAGCAACTACCCGTTTGCTGCCTGGGTGGTAGCAATGGGGTGGCTGACGCGTGAAAAACAGGGAGAGGTGACATGAATACGTTACCCGCAACGCAGATAACCATGACCAGCACTGAGCTGGTGGAATATATCAACGCCGAACGCGAGTCTGCAGCCACAGCCGCTGGCGTAAATTTTCCGGGTAAGGGGCACAAACGTTTGCGTCACGCCGATTTTATGGCCAAAGCCCCACGCGTGTTGGGCGACATTCACTCAGCGAAATTTTTCGCTCAGTACACCGACAGCACCGGGCGGGTACTTCCGTGCCTGCATTTACCGAAGCGCGAAGCCTGCCTGATGGCGATGAGCTACAGCTACACAATTCAGGCAAAGGTATTTGACCGCATGACGGCGCTGGAAGAACAGCAGCAGCCGGTTCCTTTGCCTCACAAAGAGGATCAGATTAAGTGCGCCTTGCTAATCCTTGAGTCAGCAACAAAGCTGCTCAACCTTTCCAATTCCTCCCGGCTGGGTGCGTTGCACAAGCTGCAAGAATTTGCGGGCGTTCCCGCGCTGGTGCCCGCTTACGCCATTGATGCGCCCTCGGATGCTGCCGATGGCTCCAGCAGAACCACGGCGGCAATCAGCACCCTTCTGAAGCGCTACGGGGCTGATATCAGCGCGCCGGTGGCAAACGTCATTTTGGGGCGTCTGGGGCTGCTGGAAAGAAAAGAGCGCCCGAGTTTACGCCACGGAACCCGGCAATTCTGGTCTGTGACGTCTGCTGGCCTGATTTACGGCAAAAATATCACCAGCCCGGGCAACCCGCGTGAAACTCAGCCGCATTTTTACGAATCGCGCTTTCCGCGCCTGCTGGACCGCATCATTGCGGCGAGGGGGACGTGATTGAACAGGAATTTATTCAACCGTGGCGCTGTCGTTACCGCGACCGCCGTGGCGTTATCGTTGAAACCATCGGCATTGATACCGTCAACCAGCGCATTATCTACCGGCGTCCTGACTATGAGCATGACTGCGTTTGCCCACGCCGGGAATGGAAAAAGAAGTTTGAGAGGGTTCTATGAGCAGTAAATTGCACGGTCTGGTGTGGGAAGGATGCGGCCCTTCCGGTATGACCCTGTCCCGCATAGCGGTTCTGGCGCGGCTGGCCGATTACAGCAATGACGAAGGTTACAGCTGGCCAGCCGTGGACACTATCAGAGAACAGGTGGGAGCCAAAAGTAAAACCACTGTCCGCGCTGCCATCAAAGAGCTTGAGAGTGCGGGCTGGTTGTCTGTGAAAGAACGCACTTCTGGTGGTCGAAACATATCGAATGCCTATCAGCTGGATGTGGAAAAGCTGGAGCAGGCGGCGGAAGCGGCGCGCAAGAAAAAGCGCCGGGTATCAAAAACTGACCCCTCAAATATTAACCCCTCAAATTCTGACCGCTCAAATTTTGAGGGGTCAAATAACGTCACTTCAGGGGGTCAAAATTTGGTAGGGGAGGGGTCAACCATTGACCCCGATCCGTTAAGAGATCCAAAAACAGATCCGTCAGATAAAAAGACTGTTGGTCGACCGGCTTTGCCAGCCGACGAGCAGCAGTCGGAAGGTTCTCTGAAAATCAATTACGACGATGTACTGACGGCGTATCACGAAATACTGCCTGAAATGCCAAAGGTTCTGGCACTGACTGACGATCGCCGAGGAAAGCTGCGCTTCCTCTGGAAGAAGTTCGAGTTTAATCAAAACCGCTGGGCTGCCTACCTCCGGTTTATTGCCAAAAACTGCCGCTGGATGCTGGAGAACCGGCCTGATGCGGCATCTGGCAAGACGTGGCGAAAAAAGAGCTTCGATTACTTGATAACCGTGAAGTGCTATATCGCCGTGATTGAAAAGCGGGCTAACGATCTGCCTACCGTTGCCCGGGTTAACGGCGCAGAGCGTGACGATGCGTTCAGCCGCCTGGTGGCGAACCCGGGAAAACCCAGAAATCGGGTTGAAGAGTTAGCCAGAGGTGCTGCGTCCGGCCTGGGGCGAATGAATGAAGTGATGGGCCGCGCCGCCTGGAAATCTATCTGGGCTGAGGCAGTCAGGAAAGCGTCAGAAGAAAACGTACAGAGGCCAGCATGAATATTCGTGAAAACGCCGTTGAATATATCCGCCTGAACCCGGGCTGCACGTCAACGCAGATCGCTAACGGCGCTGGCATACCGAAACGCATGGTTCAGCCGCTGATGACCGAGCTGTACACACAGGAAGTGGTTTTGCGCTATGCGCTGAAATCTCATCCCTTTTTCTACCGTCTTCCTGATGAGAGCGACAAACGCAGGTTAAACGATGCCTACGAGGCGCACCGGGAAAAAGCCGAAGAACTTGAAAAGAAACATCTCTGGAACCGCGCCGCCCGTGAATGGCTGCTGGCGATGGATGAAACAAGAGATGAAGAAGCCCGGGAGAAAGCAATCCGCCGAAGGGAATACTGCATCAGCCACGGTAAAAAGGGCGGTGTGGCAGAGACTTCCGGCATCAACGTTTTCTGTACTCGTTATCGGGCCGTGGGGGAACTCATCGCATGGTAAACGCCTATTGTGAATCACTGGCAAAGCTGCGCTCAGCGCCCACGCATTACCTGAAAGATGTTGGCGATCAGTGGCGCTCACCGGATCTGCTGTTCTGGGGTATTAACGCGCTGTTTGGTCCGCTGGTACTCGATTTGTTCGCAGACGACAGCAATGCCAAATGCCCGGCATGGTACACGGCAGAGGATAACGCTCTGACTCAGGACTGGTCAGAACGCCTGGCCGAACTCGGGGGCGCGGCGTTTGCCAATCCGCCGTACAGCCGCTCTCAGTATGTTGATAAGCAGGCGATTACGGGTATGAGGCACATTCTCAAGCACACGCTGGCCATGCGCGAGAAAGGCGGCCGCTATGTTTTCCTGATCAAAGCGGCAACCAGTGAAACCTGGTGGCGGGAAGAAGCGGATCACGTTGCCTTTATCCGTGGACGCATTAGATTCGACCTTCCTGCATGGTTTGTGCCTGCTGACGCCAGACAGCAGCCTACCGGCGCTTCTTTTGCGGGTGCCGTTGTCGTTTTCGATAAGAGCTGGCGCGGTGAGCGATTCAGTTATATCCAGCGTTCCGATCTGGAGGCGAAAGGAAGGGCGTTTATGGCGCTGGCGCAGTTTGCCGTCGGAAAGGTTCAGATCGCAGCACCAGAACCGAAACCTACCCGTACAGCACCGGTAACGTTGCCAGAATCAGATTCAAGGGTCTGGCCGCTGGAAGTCGGCATTGTATTTTCCCGAGTGGAAGGTGCTGGCGCTCTCGAAGTGGCGCAGCAAAACAAGCTGAAAGCACACATTAACCAGCTCTGGCTGGAGCGTATGCCGACCAGCGAGATCATTACTGTCGCTGGTGGTCTGGTCAGCAGTATGCAGGGGGTGGCATGAGAGCGCTGCTAACTCCGGAAATCGCACCGCGCCTTGGCGTGGTGTTATTCAGACCCGGCGCGGATGTGATGAATCTGTTCAGACAGGGGCGGGTACTGATCGAAAATGTCCCTGAACATCTGCAGTCCCTGCCGTCCGGCCACGTTCCGGCAGCATTGCAACCGCTGGCTGACGATCCGGCACTTCATCCGTTTCTCACTGATGAGCGGGTGATATCGGCTGCGGGTGGTCTCAACGGGCTGGAATACTGGCTAGTACGCCAGGATGGCGGCTGTCAGTGGGCGCATGGAGATTATCACCATCCCGAGTGGGTCACGCTTCGCCATCCCCCTGGCGCCGTGCGCCTGTGCTGGAGCTGTGACAACAGGCTCAGAGAGCAGTCAACCGATACGCTGGAAGGGTTAGCCGCCAGCAATGTGTTCCAGTGGGTGATTCACCAGGCGCGGCAGTCGCTGGGATTTGATGAAAGCCACGTACTGACGTTGCCGGAGCTGTGCTGGTGGGCCATTCGCTGTGATGTTGTGGCGGCGTTGCCGGAAGGGATGGCGCGTAAAGCCCTGCGTATGCCGGATGAGGTGATACAGTCAGTAACCCGCGAAAGTGACATTGTTCCCGCAGTACAGGCCACCCGCATCGTGCTGGCGAAAGCACAATCCGCACATACTGCATTAAGAAGTCACGAAAGCCTGCCGGTGCCGGAAAAGCCGGTTATGAAGCTTGCCGTCGACCCCGAAAGCCCGGAATCATTTATGTTGAGACCGAAGCGCCGCCGTTGGGAAAATCAGACCTATACCCGCTGGGTGAAAACGCAACCGTGCGCGGGCTGCGGCCGCCCTGCTGACGACCCGCATCACGTCATCGGTCATGGAATGGGTGGAACCGGCACGAAAGCCCACGATCTGTTTGTCATTCCCCTGTGCCGGTGTTGCCACAACGAGCTGCACGCAGACGTGGCCGCTTTCGAGAGGAAATATGGTACGCAACTGGCGCTGCTGTTTCGGTTCCTCGACCGGGTATTGGCGATCGGCGTTATTGCCACGGGAAAGAAAAATAGCGGAGACAAGAATGCGTGATATTCAGCTGATACTGGAGCGCTGGGGCAACTGGTCAAAACACCGGATTGAAAATGATGTCGGCTATTCTGCCATTGCTGCCGGGTTTAAGGGGCTGTTACCTGAAAACTCTGCGGGTATCAGTTGCACCGAAAACGATGCGCTGATCGTTGATGCATGCGTTGGACGGCTGAAACAGAAACGCCCGGATGAGTACGCTTTGCTGTCTGACCACTATATTAAAGATATTTCAAAACGCGCGCTGGGGCGCAAGTTGAAGCTGTCTGAGGGCATGATCCGGATAAAGTTTCAGATGGCAGAAGGGTTTATTGAGGGCTGCCTGGCGATGCTGGATCTGCGTCTGGAGATGGACGTAGAAGGGTAAACTGTCAGGCCCACTCCATTCTGTGGGCCTGACAGTCATATTTTACCGGACGCTATAACCTTCTCTTTGAAGAGGGTAAAGAATTCCTCAACATCATTAATGATCACTTCTGGGTGAAAGGTTTCTTCAAAAGTTTCATTGGCAGCGTCCGAATGTATGGTTATGAACGTTTCAAATTCGAGCAGCAATTCTTCCAAAATTTTAGGCGAAGAGTTGCGTATGTAATAGTCTACAGCGCCCTCAATAGTTTCTGACTCACATATATAATCGTAATCCTGGTTAAGCCAGGCATCCATCAGATTAGCTATCAACGGATAATTATTTTCCATTTAATTTACCATGTAGGGTATGCGGTAAGTATGTAATAGGGCTTGCCGTTGTAAGGCTTGTATTCAAGAACTACCCGGAATTTAGAGGTATGCACTAATTCTTTGCTCCCCCTTTGAATGTATGCTCCAACTGGAGATCCGGCAACGTGATTAAACGCTAAAGGTCGCTGTGGATAATGGCCCCACAATTTTATCCGTGTGGCGTTAGCCCTCATCGCATCAGTTATAGCCTTTTCTGCAATGTCGATATTAGTGAAGGAGCTTGAACCACGTAACCCCGGCGTCAACTCAAGACGTTTAAGTAACTCGTCTCTGGATTTGCCTATATGTTTCTCAATCGTGTGGCCACCGGGTTTCGCGCCGGTAGATGATTCATGGAGTTTTAGCCGAATACGCCCGATGCGGACAGCAGCAACTCTGGCAGCTCCTACCGAAAGAGCAAACCCGACAGGTACCGCGATATCAACGGTGAGGCCAATTTTCCAGGCGGTCTTATCATCAGCACCAAACTGTTTGGCAAGGGCCACTGCCGTCCTGTAGGTTGCTGTACGGGTATCATGCCCGTCGATCATTCTTTGGGCTGCGGCATTGATACTGTCCATACTATGCACGCCGCCGACAACGCAAATCGCCTTTGTAAACCCTGTAGGTTCAGGCACAAGGCATAAAGCCGTCGCACCGGCCAGTTCGAGGCTGCCCATCAGTAAATCAAGACCGCCCAGCAGTCTGTTACTCATCGTTTCAGCTTCCGTCACCGATTTGTCTGACATTACGGCGGCAAGCTGCACAGGAGACATTGCAATCTGAAGTCCATTGTCCACAGCGTCTATTCCTTATGAAATATTGTCTGTCCGATAGTAAATAATTCTACTGCGTTACGCAAAAAGTGTTGTAACGTGTTAAGAGTGGTGACAACGACAACAGCTTATCATCATAAGAATTCACAGCCCTGGCCCCTGCCGGGGCTTTTTTTTTATTCTGAAAACGATAAATGAGTTGCTGTTAAATTGAACACGAGTTATCTGTGTGTCATCAGACACGGAACGGATAAAAAGACATGTTAAAACAGCAGGATATGACATATAGCGCGAATATTCTTTATTACTGCCTCAGCAACACGCACTGGAAGTCGGTTGAATATCTGGCAAACCTTATGCGTATGAGCGTGGGGCGCTGCCAGCTGATACTGACTCAGCTTGTGATGGCAGGGATGGCGGTTGAGGATATTAACGGGGAAATGTACAAACGCTGCCTGTAACAGGCAATTTTAGCTGTGAAATGGGCGGCTGGCGGGTGTTAGTAGCATCCACCAGCCATTCGCCCGTTGTAAGAGTCACGGGCGAACCGGGGCCCACCGCTTTAGCGCTAAAGCAAAGTGAGCCTATCAAAAAAGGTCTTACTTATCCATGAAAAACACTGGTTATCTATCCAGTTGTGAGTTAGTTAACGCTGATTCACTCGTTTACATCAAAACCCTTCCCGATAATTCTGTCGATCTGATTGCGACCGATCCGCCGTACTACCGCGTGAAAAACTGTGCGTGGGACAGGCAGTGGGACACCGTGACCGACTATCTGGCCTGGCTTGATGAGTTCCTGGCAGAGTTCTGGCGGGTGCTGAAGCCCAGCGGTAGTCTGTATCTGTTTTGCGGTTCAAAGCTGGCGGCAGATACCGAAATTCTGGTGCGCCAGCGCATGCAGGTGCTTAGCGCCATCACCTGGGCGAAACCACACGGAGCATGGCTGCGGCAGAATAAAGCATCACTAAGGGCATTCTTTCCGGCGACTGAACGCATTATCTTTGCCGGGCATTATGGGGCAGAAGGTTTTGCCAAAGGACAGACCGGGTATGCCTCAAAATGTGCCGCGCTGAAAGGGGACGTGTTCGCGCCACTGACAGATTATTTTATCACTGCGCGTGCATCTTTAGGCGTTACTGCGAAAGAGATTAACGAGGCAACAGGGCGGCAGATGTGCAGCCACTGGTTCTCACGCTCACAATGGCAATTGCCAAATCGTGAGCAGTACGAGAGCCTGCAGCGCCTTTTCGCCAGCATAGCGAAAGCTAAGGGCTTGCACTCAACGCTCGATAATGATTATTCAGGACTGGCAGAAAACTACGCAACCCTGCAGCAGGATTACAGGCTGCTGCGTAAACAGTTCGATGAGTTACGCCAGCAGTATGAAGCCTTGCGCCGACCGTTCAGCGTTACCGCTGATGTGCCTTACACGGACGTGTGGACTTTCAGGCCTGTTGCCAGCTATGCCGGCAAGCACCCATGCGAGAAGCCAGCCGAACTAATGGAACATATCATCACCAGCAGCAGCAGGCCGGGTGATGTGGTGGCTGATTTCTTTATGGGATCGGGCGCTACTGTGAAAGCGGCGCTGAAGCATGGGCGTTCCGCGATCGGTGTTGAGCTGGAAGAAGAGCGTTTTTTTCAGACAAAAGCAGAGATTGGATGAAATAAAACCCCGGCAAAATACCGGGGTAGGGAAAGTGAAGACGGAGGAGAGCCGCTAAACTGCTTTGTGTAACTCGTTACGCGTAGCAGAGGCAATGAATCCGCTACGGCTCTTGTACTCTGGTTTGTTTCTGACAACATCATCAATTTGGTGTAATAACCGGTGCGGCAGCGTGATGTTAATTCTCTCTGCCCGTCCATCA
The DNA here is from genome assembly GCF_000026985.1 of Erwinia pyrifoliae DSM 12163. Classification (NCBI taxonomy): domain Bacteria; kingdom Pseudomonadati; phylum Pseudomonadota; class Gammaproteobacteria; order Enterobacterales; family Erwiniaceae; genus Erwinia; species Erwinia pyrifoliae. The sequence continues at coordinate 2,308,573 of NC_017390.1, read as the reverse complement.
AACTTATCCATGTTTACCCATACCAGCGCCCACTGGCCAGCTGTGTATTGCGCCGCGTCTTTCATGATGTGGTCCTGCATAGTTTTAGGTGCAGGAATGTCCATATCACTTTCGGTCAGCGCTTCAAAGTGCGCATCAATGGCGCTTTGTGCGTCAACATAGGCATCATCAATGGAGTCTCCGGCAAAAATGCAGCCATCTACATCGGGAAACCACCCGCTGGCCGTACCGTCTTTGTCGATCTCAATAAATGCTGGATAATGCATATTTATCTCCCCGTGGAGTTCGTCGTAAAGGAGCGCCCCGGGGGGACGCTTCCTGATTACTTGATCCCGGCCTTCTTCAATATCTGCCTGAGGGTTCCAGGTTTAATATCCTTGCTGGGATGGGGTACTGTGATTAAGTCAGTAAAATCTGGATTTTTGAACGTGTGGTGACTTCCTTTTACCCTTACCAACGTCCATCCCTTTTCTTCTAACCGCTCTATCAGTTTCGAACTCTTCAAGCATCCTCCGTCTCGCTAACTGACAGGGTAATTATACACACTACACACATCATAATGCAATGAAATAATGTGTACTGTGTGTATTCATCACAAGCCCACTTCGGTGGGTTTTTTGTTTCTTTCAACCCACACACCACGGCTGGCCGGAGGTGAGAGATATGCGTATGCCAAACAATCCAAACTCCTGGCCAGACCTGTATGACGTGATGCATAGCTGGTGGCGCGGTGAAACCCCGATCGGTGCAGTAGTGATGGCCTGTGGTATGGCGGTAATACGCATTGCCTACACGGGCGGCGGCTGGAAAAAGATGATCCTTGAGGGGCTGCTGTGTGGTGCGCTGACGCTCACCTTTGCATCTGCGCTGGAGTATCTCGATCTGCCCAAGTCAATCTCTATCGCCATCGGCGGTGGTATCGGTTTTATCGGCGTGGACGCGTTTCGTGCGTTTGCGTTGCGTTTTATCGGCAATCGTTTTGGAGTTAATGATGACAACCAGCGGCAGTAGAGGTATTCGCAACAACAATCCAGGCAACATCCGCTGGGGTGATGACTGGAAAGGGTTGGTTCCGGTAGCACAGCGTACGGACAAATCATTCTGCCAGTTTACAAAGCCAGAGTACGGCATCAGGGCGATGATAATCATTCTGCGCAACTACCAGAGAAAGCATGGCCTGAACACCATCACAGGGATCATTCACCGATGGGCACCCACGGTAGAGAATGACACCCAGGCGTATATCGACAGCGTTGCCAAATCGACAGGTGTGCCAGCTGATAAGCAGATTGATACAACGGATAGCCGATTTATGACCCGGTTGCTGCAGGCGATCATTAACCATGAAAACGGCAGTCAGCCCTATGCTTTTGACGTGTTTATTCGCGCCTTTGATCTTGCTGGTGGTTGATGATGCTCATAACCCTGCTAACGCGCTACTGGAAGCCATTGGTGATGTTGCTGCTGGTGGTTTTTTTATTTATTGGCGGCTGGTGGTGTGGAGCTATCACGACAACAAAGGTCTGGGAACTTAAATGGTCGCAGCGTGATGCTGCTGACGTTAAAGCCATTGCCAGGCGAGAGCAGGCAGAACGGGAAGACAGCCAGCGCCGCCAGCGTGAAGTTGCAGCGCTTGACGTTAAACATACACGGGAACTGAATAATGCGAAGTCTGAAAACGATGATTTTCGCCGCCGCGTTGCTCTCGGTGGCCGGGTGCACGTTAAAGGAAAGTGCAAGCCAGCAGATAAGCCAGCCGCCTCCGGCCGCATGGGCAATGATGCCACCGTCGAACTCTCTGCAACTGCTGGACAAAACTTTCTCGATATCAGAGAAGGAATTACCAGCGACCAGGCAAAAATAAAATATTTACAGGATTACATCCGAGCCAGCCAGTATGAAGGTGATACACCTGAGCCACCAGAATCCTTACCGATCGAGTTTACCAATGAAAGAGCCACGCATCTATAACAGCCGCTGGGACACCGCGAGGCGGTCATTCCTGAAATCTCATCCACTCTGCGTGATGTGCTTACGGCAGAACCGGGCAGAAGCCGCAACGGTTGTTGATCACATTAAGCCACATAAGCTGAAGGAAGCATTGAATGTCGGTGATAAGGCGACAGTCGCAAAAGCTCAAAAAATATTTTGGGATAAAGGCAACTGGCAAAGCCTCTGTAAGATCCATCACGACTCGACCAAACAACGCGAAGAGAAGCGCGGGCGCGCCATCGGATGCGATGAGAACGGCATGCCGCTTGACCCGCAGTCACACTGGAAGAACTCATGGGAAGCATAATGACAGAAGAAGATCAAACCATTCTGATGTTCAAAGGGCTGATTGCGTTCGGTCTGACCGGCTCACAGATGCGGGCAGGGCAGCGATGATGGCAAACGAGAAAGGGCGATAAGGGCATTAAATGATAATGATTATCAATCACGTTGAGCGAGGCCGACCATTTATCTCAAATGAGAATTAATATCATCTAGAGTAAATGAGAATGAATATCATCATCGATGGGGGGCGGGTCAAAACTTCAGGTGCAATTGTTCCCCTGACCGCCCGCCCCCCTTTTTACGCACAACCGCGAAATGAAAAGATTTTTTCTGGAGGTTGGAAATGGCCGGAAGACGACCAAAACCAACCCATCTGAAAGTTGTAACCGGCAATCCGGGTAAGCGCGCGCTGAATAAGAATGAGCCTAAGCCCGCCCGCGAAATTCCAAGCCCACCATCGCATCTTACTGACTGGGGTAAAACAGCCTGGGGCAAACTCACCGTGCTTCTTGACGGCATGAGAGTGCTGACGGTAGCTGATACCCTGGCGCTTGAACGTCTCTGCGATTTATACGCGGAAATCTTACAGCTGCGTCAGATAGTCGATATCGAAGGGCGCACCTATACGACTAAAACCCAGATGGGTGATTTTTTAATTAAAGCGAACCCGGCTGTAGCCATGCTGGCTGATACCGATCGCCGTTTCAAAAGTTACCTGGTGGAGTTCGGTCTTACACCTGCTGCCCGGTCAAAGGTGGATGTGAATGGTGGAGAAAAAGAAGAAGACCCGCTCAACCAGTTCTTCGGTTGATCCGGCTACGCAGTATGCACTCGATGTTACCAGTGGCAATGTTCTGGCTGGACCGGATATTCGGGCCGCTTGTGCCCGGCACATCCGCGATTTAGAGCATGGGTACAAGCGGGGCCTTGCATGGGATGTTGATGCAGTAACGCGTGTTATCAACTTTTTTGCTCAGGTACTGAAGCTTAACGGCGGAAAGCATGAGGGACAGCCCTTTAACCTGTTGCCCTGGCAGTGCTTCATTGTTGGCTCTCTTTTTGGATGGAAAGCAGAGGATGGAACACGCCGTTTCCGCATGAGCTACATCGAATCCGGTAAAGGCTCGGGCAAGTCGCCGCTGGCCGGAGGCGTTGGCCTGTATCTGCTGATGGCTGACAAAGAGCCACGCGCTGAAGTTTACGCCGCTGCCACAAAAAAAGACCAGGCGATGATATTGTTCCGCGATGCGGTGACGATGGTTGATCAGTCCCCCGCGCTGGCGAAACGGATCACAAAATCTGGTACCGGGCTGAACGTCTGGAACCTGGCATTTCTGCAGACAGGTTCTTTCTTCAAGCCGATAAGTTCCGATGATGGTCAGTCAGGCCCCCGCCCGCATGGCGCGCTGATTGACGAAGTGCATGAGCACAAAACAAACGCCGTTGTTGAGATGATGCGCGCAGGGACAAAAGGTCGCCGACAGGCGCTGATGTTCCTTATCACCAACAGTGGCCACGATAAAACCAGTGTGTGCTTTGAGTATCACGAATATGGACGAAAGGTCGCTGCGGGCGATCTGGAGGACGACAGTTTTTTCAGTTTCATCTGTTCACTTGATGAGGGCGACGACCCGTTTAAAGACGAAACCTGTTGGGGCAAAGCCAACCCATCGCTGGGCCAGACGTTTACAGCAAAATACCTCCGCGAGCAGGTTACCCAGGCTCGCGGCATGCCATCGAAAGAAAGCATCGTCCGGCGACTCAATTTCTGTCAGTGGGTGGAATCTGCCGATCCGTGGATTGATAGCGACACATGGATGAACTGCGAACAAGACTTCGATCCTGATGAACTGGCCGGCGAAGAGTGTTATGGAGGTCTGGACCTGTCCGGCTCACGGGACCTTACCGCGTTGGCGTTGTACTTCCCGAAAACGAAAAAACTTCTTGTTGAGTTTTGGACGCCCAAAGATTCATTGCTTGAGCGTGCTAAAACTGACCACGTCCCCTATGACGCCTGGCGTCGCAACGGTTATATCCATGCACCGCCCGGGAAGGCTGTTAATTACGGCTTTGTGGCAGTGCGCATCGGTGAGCTGGCAGCAAAGTACAACATTAAATGCATCGCGTTTGACCAGTACCGTATTAAATATTTGGAGCCAGAACTTGAAAGCGAATCGGTGAACGTTGACCTGATCCCGCACGGGCAAGGGTTCTACAAGGCGCAAGAGTCCGGCTTGTGGATGCCGCGCTCAATTGAGCTTTTCGAAGAGCACCTGAATAACAAAGTGCTCGTTATCCGCTCGAATCCCTGTCTTCGCTGGAACGCCGCGTCTGCAGTTCTTGAAGCTGACCAGAAGGACAACCGGATTTTCGCAAAGAAGAAGAGCACTGGGCGTATTGATGGCGTGGTGGCTTCAGCAATGGCTATCGGCGCAGCGGAAGATGCTGTACTGGTGGAGACTGGCGATCCTGATGATTTTTTTGACGACCCGATTATGGTAGGTATCTGATGAAGGAAAAAAAACGGCCGGGTCGCATAAAAAGCGCGATTGTTAACTGGCTCGGTGAGTCGATTGGACTCAATGACGCTGCGCTCTGGTATGAGTGGTACGGCACCAGTAGCAGCGGCAAAGTTGTGACAGCAGAAAAAGCGCTGGCCCTGGCTTCGGTATGGGCCTGTGTACGCCTGCTGAGCGAGTCAGTTTCAACCCTTCCTATGAAGGTTTATGAACGGGCTTCTGACGGTTCCCGCAAACTGGCAAGCACGCATCCAGCGTATCAGGTGCTGTGCCGCCGCCCAAACAGTGAAATGACACCGTCGCGTTTTATGCTGATGGTGGTCGCCAGTATCTGTCTGCGGGGGAATGCCTACGTCGAGAAAAAGATGATCGGTACCAAGCCTGTTTCCCTGGTACCGCTTCTCCCTCAGTGTATGAAGGTGGAGCGGCTGGACAGCGGGGAACTGCAGTATACGTACACCGAAAAGGGCGTAGCGCGCATCGTCCCAGTCAGAAACATGATGCACATCCGGGGGTTTGGTCTGGACGGCGTCTGCGGCATGATGCCAATGCGCACCGGCCGTGACGTCTTCGGCGCGGCGATGGCGGTGGAAGAGTCAGCAGCGAAGATCTTTGAAAACGGTATACAGACGTCGGGCTTCTTTCTGTCAAAGAATCTGCTGTCGAAAGAGCAGCGCCAGAAAAACCGCGAAAACCTCAACCGCTTCGTGGGCTCTAAAAATGCCGGTAAGGTAATGGTACTCGAGGGTGACATGTCTTATCAGGGCATCACCCTGAATCCCGAAGACGCCCAGATGCTGGAATCGCGGTCATTCAGCATCGAAGAAATCTGCCGCTGGTTCCGGGTGCCGCCGTTTATGGTGGGGCATGTTGATAAGCAAAGCAGTTGGGCATCAAGTGTCGAGGGTATGAACCTGCTGTTCCTGACCAATACACTGCGCCCTTTGCTGGTTAACATTGAGCAAGAGATTTCACGCTGCCTGCTTAACGGCGATGAAGATTTATTCGCTGAATTCTCTGTTGAGGGTCTGTTGCGTGCTGATAGCGCCGGACGTTCTGCCTACTACACCACAGCATTGCAGAACGGCTGGATGTCGCGTAATGACGTGCGCCGCCTGGAAAACCTGCCGCCAATTGAAGGTGGTGATATCTACACCGTGCAGCTGAACCTGACCCCGCTTGAGGACTTACGTAAAAACAGCAGTGCCGAAAGGGCTAAGCTGCTTCGCGAAATCCACAATGCCGTTTTCCCGGACATTCCTTTCGAACAATCACCGCTTAAACAAGCGGCTTAGGAGCACTCCCAATGACATTGAAAAGTCTTCCGGCAGCACCGGAGGGGCGGCCTTTTGCGCACGAAAAACGCCATTTGCCGCCTTCAGCTATGGCGCGCTGGAATGGCGGCATCAAAGCCGCTAAGTCTGATGAGAACAGTATCTCTGTGTTTGACGTGATCGGCGCTGACTGGTACGACGAAGGCGTGACCGCCAGCCGTATCGCCGCCGCGCTCCGCTCTATTGGGGGCGAGGACGTGACCGTGAACATCAACTCGCCTGGCGGCGATATGTTCGAAGGGCTGGCGATTTATAACCTGTTACGTGAGTACGAAGGGAAGGTCACCGTCAAAGTGCTGGGTCTGGCAGCGTCCGCTGCGTCAATTATCGCTATGGCCGGTGATGAAGTACAGATTGGACGCGCTGCATTTCTTATGATCCATAATTGTTGGACATTCGCGATGGGTAACCGTCACGAGATGGCAAAAATTGCGGCAGAACTGGAGCCGTTCGACAGGGCTATGAATGATATTTATGGCGCGCGCACAGGGTTGGATGCGGCCACTATAGAAACGATGATGAATGCAGAAACCTATATCGGCGGCAGTGAATCCGTAGAAAAANGATTTGCGGACAGGCTGCTGACTGCTGACGAAATTTTAGATGATGACGAAAGCCCTGCTGCCGCACTTCGCAAAATTGACGCAATGCTGGCGAAAACAGACGCGCCGCGATCTGAACGCCGAAAACTTCTTAAAGCTTTAACCGGCAGCAAGCCTGGCGCTGTTGCTACCCCTGAAGGTATGCCGGGCGCTACCGACGAAATCAACCCCGAAAATATTGCACAACTTAGAAACGCGCTGGCCGCGTTCGGCAAATAAGGACTAAAAATGTCTGAAGTAAATGAAGTACTGAAGCAGGTAACAGCCAGCATTAATGATGCCAGCAGCAAGTTTAACGCCAAGGCTGAAGAAGCCCTGACTGAGGCGAAAAAATCAGGCTCTTTGTCAGCGGAAACTAAAGTTTCTGTGGATAAGATGGCGAGTGAGCTTAACGCCATGCGTGAAGCAGAAAAAACACTAAAAGCGGCGCTGGGTGAGCTGGAGCAGCACGTAGCGCAGATGCCGCTGGCGAATGCGAAAAACGTTGTCGAAACCGTGGGCGGCCAGGTTGTTTCATCTGAAGCCCTGAAAGCTTTTTCAGCCAGCATCGAAGGCAACAAGCGCCTCAGTATTCCGGTTAAGGCTGCGTTGCTGTCAGTCAACGTGCCTGGCCAGATCGTTGCGCCCGACCGTCTTCCTGGTATCGATCAGCAGCCGAAACAGCGACTGTTTATCCGCGACCTGATCGCACCGGGGCGTACTGAGTCCAGCACCATCTACTGGGTGCAGCAAACCGGGTTTACCAACAAGGCGGCGACCGTCGCTGAAAACACCACCAAGCCTTACAGCGATATCACCTTTGCGGAAAAAATCACACCGGTCCGCACCATTGCGCACCTGTTCAAAGCCGCGAAACAGATTCTGGACGATATGCCACAACTGCAGTCGACGGTTGACGCTGAGCTACGCTACGGCCTGAAGTACGTTGAAGAGCAGGAGATTCTGTTCGGTGACGGCACAGGCACACACCTGAACGGCATCGTGCCACAGGCATCGAAATACGCTGCCGCCTTCAGCGTGGTGAATCAGAGCGGTATTGATGACCTTCGTCTGGCAATGCTGCAGGCTCAACTGGCACGCTTCCCGGCGTCCGGTCACGTATTGCACTTCATCGACTGGGCGAAGATCGAACTGACCAAAGACTCACTGGGTCGCTACATTCTGGCGAATCCGGCAGCGCTGGCCGGTCCTACCCTGTGGGGGTTGCCGGTTGTCGCTACCGAAGCTGCTGCGTTCCAGGGCAAGTTTCTTACCGGCGCGTTTAACGCTGGCGCGCAGATTTTCGAACGCGAAGACGCCAACGTGGTGATCTCCACCGAAAACGCCGATGACTTTGAGAAGAACATGATCTCAATCCGTTGTGAAGAGCGTCTGGCGCTGGCCGTCAAGCGCCCTGAGGCATTCGTGTATGGCACCTTCACCGCTCCGACCCCTGCTGCTGGGTAATGATGATGGCGGCCTTCGGGCCGCTTTTCCGGGATAAAAACATGAAACTGTTTCTTATTAAGCCGAACTACTTCGGCGGCACGGTCGTTTCCGAAGGCAATACCATCGAGACCACCGAACAGCACGGTCGAGAGCTGATTAAACTCGGCTATGCCACCGAGGTGGACAGCGCAGAACTGAAAGCGGCAGCTGAGGCAAAGGAAAAAGGCGAGGCCGAATCGCTGGCGAAGGCTGAAGAAGAGGCCAAAGCTCAGGCCGCTGCTGAAGCGCAGGAAAAAGCGGATGCCGAAGCCAGTGCGAAAGCGGCAGCTGAGGCAAAGGAAAAAGGCGAGGCCGAATCGCTGGCGAAGGCTGAAGAAGAGGCCAAAGCTCAGGCCGCTGCTGAAGCGCAGGAAAAAGCGGATGCCGAAGCCAGTGCGAAAGCGGCAGCTGAGGCGAAGGAAAAGGCAAAAAAATAAGGTCATGCCATGCTGCTGACGCTTGAAGAAATCAAAATGCAGTGCCGGCTGGAAAACGATTTCACGGAAGAGGATCGTCTGCTGGAACTGTTTGCGCGGGCGGCAGAGGCGAAGGCAACGACCTACCTCAACCGCAACCTTTATAAAACCGTGACCGATATCGGGCCGCTGGATACTGACGGTCTGGTAATTACCGAAGATATACGGCTTGCCCTGCTGATGCTGGTCAGTCACTGGTATGAACACCGAAGCTCTGTGTCCGAGCTGGAGATGTCGGAGACGCCGCAGGCATTTGAGTTCCTGCTCTATTCGCGGCGTCTTCCTGTGTCGGGGTATTAACGTGCAAAGAAGATCATCAAACACCAGTGCGGTATTCACACTGCCAGACCCCGGCGAACTCAATAAGCGCATTCACCTGCGCCAGCGCATCGACCAGGCGGCGGCAGACTATGGCACTGAGCCGCTCTATCAGAATGAGAAGGGCGTATGGGCAAAGGTGCGGCAGGTGGGCGCAACCACCTATCACGAATCCGTTCAGGCTGACGAGACCATTACCCATTACATGACCATCCGCTATCGCCGGGGGATCACGTCAGATTTTGAAGTGGTCTTCAGCGGTAATGTTTACCGTGTTAAGCGCCTTCGCGACCTCAACTCTGCCGGGCGCTACCTGCTGCTGGAATGCGAGGAGCTGGGTGCAGTCGAGCGCGACGGGGAGATGTATGGCTAAGCCGCTTCTGCACGTTGACTTTGAGCAGCCTAAAGACCTCGTTTTCAACCGGGCAAAAATGCGCCGCGCCTTTGTTCAAATTGGTCAGGTTCACATGCGTGACGCCAGACGCCTGGTGATGCGTCGAGGACGATCATCACCGGGACAGTATCCGGGGTTCAGGACGGGCAGACTGGCGCGGTCAATCGGCTATTACGTTCCCCGCGCATCAAAAAGCCGTCCGGGCCTGATGGTGCGCATTGCGCCAAACCAGAAGCGGGGAGAAGGTAACCGCCTTATTGAAGGTGATTTTTATCCCGCCTTTCTGTTTTTTGGTGTACGTCGCGGTGCCAAAAGGCGCAAGAGCCACCACAAAGGCAAATCAGGCGGCAGCGGATGGAAGGTTGCGCCACGTAAAAACTACATGACTGAGGTGCTGGAGTCGCGTAAAGCCTGGACACGTTATGTCCTGAGCCGCGCACTGCGCACCTCACTGCGACCCGAAAGGAAAAAGAAATGAAGCTTTCTCTTGTGATCGCCGCGTTGCGCATGCGTTGCCCGACCTTTGCCGGTAACGTGGCCGGGGCGGCAGAGTTTAAGTCCATCCCGGAAACGGGGAAAATGCGCCTGCCAGCCGCTTATGTGGTCCCTGTGGAAGATGTTACCGCTGAACAGAAGTCACTAACCGATTACTGGCAGAACGTCACTGAAGGCTTTGCAGTTGTCGTGGTGCTGGACAATACACGCGACGAGCGCGGGCAGGCCGCTGGTTATGATGCGGTACATGACGTGCGGGCTGAAATCTGGAGGGCGTTGCTGGGATGGGAGCCGGACAAAGATGCCGGGCCGGTAGCTTATTCAGGCGGCCAGCTGCTGGATATGGATCGGGGAAGACTTTATTACCAGTTTGAGTTCATATCGACGCGTGAAATTTCTGAAGAAGACACCAGGCAACAGGACGATCTGGAAACGTTGGATGAACTAAAAACCGTCGCCATTGATATGGATTACATCGATCCAGGTAACGGGCCTGACGGAAATCCTGAACACCACACCGAAATAAAACTCAGCGAGTAAACCATGCTAATCAAACCCAAACGCGGGCGGTCAGTTCCTGACCCTGTCCGGGGCGATCTGCTGCCTTCAGAAGGCCGGAACGTCGAAGAAAGCAGCTACTGGCACCGCCGCATTGCGGATGGTGATGTCGAAGAAGTCATCACGGATAAGTCCGTGGCGGACACCAAGAAGAAAGGTGAATAATGTCAATTTCCTTCCCGACCGTTCCATCCGGCCTTCGTGTGCCGCTATTCTGGGCAGAGATGGATAACAGCGAGGCCAACACAACGCAGGATAGCGGCCCCGCTTTGCTGATTGGTTGCGCGAATACCGGCAGTGAAATCGTAAAGAACAAACTCACTATCATGCCGTCAGCGTCACTGGCCGGAAAACTGGCCGGGCGTGGCAGTCAGCTGGCGCGTATGGTTGCGCGCTACCGTGCGGTTGATCCGCTTGGTGAACTCTGGGTTATCGCTACTGAAGAACCTAAGGGGGACACTGCCACAGGGTTTTTGACTATCAGCGGAAAAGCGCAGGAGTCTGGCACAATCAGCATGTACATTGGTGTTGTACGTGTCCAGGCGCAGGTATCAACTGGCGATAGCGCTACTACTGCCGCTGCTACGCTGACTGCCGCGATAACTGCTAATCCCGATCTGCCCGTTACCGCGATCGCAGAAGCCGAAGTAATCACGCTGACGGCGCGACACAGGGGGTTGCCTGGCAACGATATTCCACTAATGCTGAACTATTACGGCACAGTCGGCGGTGAAAATATCCCTGATGGCATCAACGTGGTAATCACGCCTATGGCGGGTGGAACGGGTGCGCCGGAGCTTGGTAACACGATTGCAGCGATGGGCGATGAGCCGTTCGATTTTATCGGCACGCCGTTCAGTGATTCAGCATCACTGGCAACTATCGCGCTGGAAATGAACGATACGGCCGGGCGCTGGAGCTATATGCGCCAACTGTACGGTCACGCATACACGGCCAGAAGCGGTTCTCTGTCTGACTTGGTGGCGTTCGGTGACACGCTGAACAACCAGCATATTACCGTTGCAGGTTATGAGGCTGATATCCAGACACCGATTGATGAGCTGGTTGGCTATCGCCTGGCGCGTGACGCCGTGTTTTTACGAAACGATCCTGCACGACCGACGCAAACCGGTGAGCTTAACGGGGCGCTACCCGCACCTACAGGAAAGCGCTTTATTACTACTGAGCAGCAGTCGCTTCTGACCCACGGTATCGCGACCGCGTACACCGAAGGCGGTAGCTTACGTATCCAGCGTGATATCACCACCTACAAGAAAAACGCTTACGGCGTGGCAGATAACAGCTATCTGGACAGCGAAACGTTGCACACCAGCGCCTATGTTCTGCGCCGCCTTAAATCGGTGATTACCTCGAAATATGGCCGCCAAAAGCTGGCTAACGATGGCACCCGCTTTGGGTCAGGTCAGGCCATTGTGACGCCGGCCGTGATTCGCGGTGAGTTGTGTGCGACCTATCGCCAGCTTGAGCGCGAAGGCATCGTTGAGAACTTCGAAATGTTCCAGAAGTACCTGATTGTTGAGCGTAACGCCAATGACCCAAGTCGTCTGGATGTGCTGTTCCCACCGGATTACATCAACCAGTTGCGGGTATTTGCCCTGCTTAATCAATTCCGTCTGCAGTACAACGAGGAGGCCGCCTGATGGCTAAGATCGCCGGTACCTGTTACCTAAAAATTGACGGCCAACAGTTGTCGCTGACCGGGGGCATTGAAGTGCCGATGAACACCGTGGTCCGTGATGATGTGATTGGCCTGGCGGGGGACGTGGATCACAAAGAGACCCACCGTGCCCCTTATGTGAAAGGCACCTTTAAAGTGCCGAAGGCGTTTCCTATCAACAAGCTGGTGTCATCCACGGCGATGACCATTACCGCCGAGCTGGCAAACGGCATGGTGTACGTGCTGGGCAATGCCTGGTTGAGCGGTGAGGCCAACCACAACCCTGAGGAAGGCACGGCCGACCTGGAATTCCACGGTGAAGAAGGATTCTATCAATGAAACCCATTGCACTGAGCAAACCGATCACGGCACATGGCGAGACGCTGCATGTTATTGAGCTGCTGGAACCCACCTATGACCAGGTGGCGAAATTTGGCATGCCGTTTTCGCTGGCCGAATCGGGTGTCGTCAAGCTGGACGCTGCTGCGGCGCTGGCGTATATCCCGGAGCTGGCAGGCATCCCGCTTTCGTCCGCCAGGCAGTTAGCCCTGTACGATATTTTCGTTATCTCGATGTCAATTCTGGGTTTTTTTACGGGGTCGAAACCCCAGGAGAACTCCGAAAACGACTCTACAACACAGCCTACTTCTGGCGAATAAACCCGTTGGAACTGCGCCGGCTCGCCCTGAGCCGGTTTTTTGAGCTGGAGGCTGAGGCCGTCCGCATTGATGAGGAAATGAAACGTGGCTGACAGTTTCCAGTTAAAGGCGATCATTACGGCGGTCGATCAGTTGTCCGAACCCATGAAGAAGATGCAGAAGAACATCAAGGGGTTTGGCAAAGAGTTCTCTTCCATCATGGCCGGCGCGGCTGCCGTGGGCGCCGGTATTGTCACTGCGATGGCTGTGCCGATCAATCAGGCCATTCAGTTCGAATCGACTATGGCCGATGTGCGTAAGGTGGTGGATTTCGATACCCCCGAACAATTCAAGCAGATGAGCGAGGATGTGCTGTCGCTGTCCACCCGGTTGCCGATGGCCGCCGAGGGGATAGGGCAGATTGTGGCGGCGGGCGGCCAGGCGGGTATTGCCAAAGAGGAGCTGCTTTCCTTCGCTGAGTCTGCGGTGAAGATGGGGGTTGCATTTGATCAGACCGCCGAAGAGTCCGGGCAGATGATGGCGCAGTGGCGTACGGCCTTCAAAATGACCCAAACGGACGTTGTTGGGTTGGCGGACAAGATTAACTACCTGGGTAATACCGGTCCGGCGAACGCCGCCAAAATTTCAGAGGTGGTGACCCGTATTGGCCCGTTGGGCGAAGTCGCCGGTGTGGCATCCGGTGAGATTGCGGCGATGGGCGCAACCATTGCTGGGATGGGGGTAGAGTCAGAGATTGCTTCGACGGGGATCAAAAACTTCATGCTGTCATTGACGGCGGGTGGTGCAGCGACGGCTTCGCAGAAGAAAGCGCTTCGGGCATTGAAGATCAACCCGAAAGCACTGGCCGCTGACATGCAGAAAGATGCCAAGGGCACCATGTTAAAGGTGCTGGACTCTATGGCGAAGGTGCCCAAGGCCAAACAGGCGGCAGTGATGACCGCTTTGTTTGGTAAGGAGTCTCTGGGGGCAATAGCACCTCTGCTGACTAACCTTGACTTACTGAGGAAGAACTTTGCCAAAGTGGCTGACCAGCAGGCTTATGGCGGATCGATGGAGAAGGAGTACGCTGCGCGCGCCGCCACAACGGCAAACGCCATTCAGCTTTTCAAAAACCAGATGGCCGCGGTCAGTGTGACGATTGGTGAGATGTTCTTGCCGGCACTGAACAAAGGTATCGGAAAGCTGATGCCGTTTATTGAGAAGCTTCGCGATTGGGTGAAGGAAAATCCCGAGCTGATCAAATCTGTTGCCAAGTTTGGTGCCTACCTATTGGGGACGGCGACCGCAGTGGGCGTGGTGACCAAGGCGTTCGGCCTGCTCAATGGTGTCATGAATATGTCACCGCTGGGTAAGCTGGTGACGTTGCTGGTGCTGGCAGGGGGGCTGATTGTCGAGAATTGGAAGACTGTTGGGCCCACGATTCAAGCCGCCCTGGCGGAGATCAACAAGGTTGTCGAGGCTATTGGCGGCTGGGAAACCGCCCTGAAAGGGATCCTGGCCTTTATGGCTCTCAAGTGGGCCGTTGATATGGTCAGCTCCATCGGCAGCGTAACAAAAGAGATGGGCAAGCTGGGCAAGGCCACCAAGGGGACGGGGTTGTTCGGTGGTGGTGGTGCAGCGCTTGGTCGTCTCGGCGTGATTGGTGCAGCACTCACAGCGAAAGAATACGTCGCCGATCCGCTGGAGGAGCGCTTTACCTGGTTGAAAGATAACGTGGTGACCCGTTCGCTGAATGAGTTACCTTGGCTGGATAGCGTCGATGCGCTGGGCAAGAAGCTGCTGCCCTGGCGGCGGAATGAAGCAAGTGAGGGGGGGTATCAACCTTCAGCGCCTTTGCTCAAACCCATCGGCGCGCCACAGCAACAACCGCAAGGGGGCGAGTTCACCTTCAAATTTGAGAATATGCCGGCAGGCATGAAGGTACAGACCGACAGCAAGTTACCTCCTGGGATCTCCTACGATGTCGGCTACAACCGATTTGCCAAACCCTGACCCGCTCTGCGGGTTTTTTTACGCCTGGAGTGACTATGGCTGAATGGAAAAACAGGCTGCAGCCCGCCTCGTTTCGTGGCGTGCCGTTCAGCATTGAAAGCGATGAAGGCACGTTTGGCCGCCGGGTGCAGACGCATGAATACCCGAATCGCGATAAACCCTATACCGAGGATCTGGGGCGGGCCACCCGGCGCTTCACTGTCAGCGCCTACTTGATCGGTGATGATTACATTGACCAGCGCGATCGGCTGATCGCGGCGGTTGATACGCCGGGTTCCGGTACGCTGGTGCATCCTTATTATGGCGAAATGGCCATCTGCGTAGATGGTGAGGTTCGTGTCAGCCACAGCAACACTGAAGGGCGCATGTGTCGCGTCAGCTTCAGTTTCGTTGAGGCGGGGGAGTTGTCCTTTCCGACGTCCGGCGTGGCTACGGGCCAGGTGCTGGTTTCGTCCTGTTCGGCACTGGATGACAGTATCGGTGAGGTGTTTTCCAGCTTTGGTATGGATGGGCTTTCTGATTTTATTCAGAGCGATATGTTGGATCGGGCCACCGGGATGCTGAATACCGTAGCGGATGCCTTCACCATGGTGGATGAGGGGATCGCCGCTGCTGCACGTTTGCTGCAGGGGGATCTGTCTGTTCTGCTGATGCCACCCTCGTCGGGGATGAATTTTGTCAATGCCCTGCAAAAAATGTGGCGCGCCGGCAATCGTCTCAGCGGTGATGCTTCCGACCTGGTCACCATGGTCGATTCGCTTTCTGGGGTGACGCTTGGACATGATTTGGCCCCGCGTGGCGTCTGGAATACCGACAGTACAAGCACTCAGGCCGTCAAGACCCAGCAAAATTATGTGGCGGAAGCGATCCGCACCACGGCGATCAGTGAAGCGGCGTTTACCGTGACACGGTTGCCTCAACCCAAAACACCGATTAATCAACGCACGCCCGACAGCGCATTACCCGTCGTTTCACATCCCGCGCTGAATGACGCCGGTGTTGATATCCCCGGGTCGCGGCCAGTGACTTGGGACGACCTGATCACGGTTCGCGCTGAACTCAATCATGTCATTGATACCGAATTGCAGCGCACGGCGGATGATGGGCTGTTCCTCTCTCTGAATCGGGTACGTGCGAATACCAATCGGGATATTTCGACACGCCTGGCTCAGGTAGAAAAAACGGTCACCCGTACGCCGCCAGAGGTGTTGCCGTCACTGGTCCTCGCGGCTACCTGGTATGACAACGCCGCACGCGAAACCGACATTACCGGGCGTAATGCCGTGAAACACCCCGGCTTTATTCCTGCTCAACCGTTGAGGGTTCCCGTTCGATGAATAATACCGTCACGTTAAGGGTCAGTGGCCGCGAGTGGGGCGGCTGGACCACCGTCAAGATTGCCGCCGGTATTGAACGTCTGGCCAGAGACTTCAACGTGCAGATCACCCGGCAATGGCCCGGCGAGTCCGGCAGCGTTCCGCTGGCTCCCCGCGTTAAAAAAGGGGATGCCGTGGAAGTCCTGATCGGTGACGACCTGGTGATCACCGGCTGGGTTGAGGCGACACCTGTGCGTTATGACGCTCGCGGGGTCAGTTTTGGGCTTATTGGCAGGAGCAAGACAGCCGATCTGATTGACTGCACCGCAGCACCCACACAGTTTTCGGGTCGGACGTTGGCCAAAATCGCCGAACAGCTGGCCAAACCGTTCGGTGTTTCGGTGGTGGATGCAGGGGCCCCTTCTGGCGCGCTGCAGGGTGTTCAGGCCGATCACGGTGAAACCGTCAATGAGGTGCTGAATAAACTGCTGGGCCAGCAGCAGGCATTGGCCTATGACGATCCACAGGGACGGCTGGTGGTCGGGGCCATCGGTACTACGCATGCCACAACCGCCCTGGTCTTGGGTGAAAACGTGCTGCGTTGTGATACTGAACAGAGCATTCGCGACCGGTTCTCAGATTACCAGGTGGCTGGCCAGCGTGCCGGTGGGGATGACGATTTTGGTGAGGCGACGATTTCGGCGATCCGCGCCACGGCAAAAGACAGCGGCGTCACCCGTTACCGACCGCATTACCTCCAGCAAACCGGCAATGCGACCGGTTCAACCTGTCAGTCACGCTGCCAATTTGAAGCACGGCAGCGCGCCGCGCGAACCGATGAAGCCACCTATACGGTGCAGGGCTGGCGGCAAGGGGATGGCAGCCTGTGGCAGCCGAACCAGCGTGTAATTGTGTTTGATCCGCTGCTGGATTTTAACAACCGAGAAATGGTGATCGCCGAAGTGACGTATTCCCAGGATGAGGGCGGCATGGTGACCGAGCTGCGCGTGGGGCCGGAGGATGCATACCTGCCAGAGCCGGAGAAACCCGGCAAGCGGAAAAAGGCCAAGAAACAAGACGAGGATGATTTTTGATGCGTAACCCGATGGAAGCAATACAGCGCGGCCTGTCCAATCTGCTTGCCCGCGCGGTGGTGCGGGGACTGAATAGCGCCGCCAAATGCCAGACGGTGGATGTGGTGCTGGTGGCCGGTGACCCCAAATCCAGCGTTGAGCATCTGGAGTCCTACGGTTTTACCGCAGCCGCCCACCCCGGCGCAGAAGCTATAGCACTGTTTCTTTCTGGTGACCGCTCGCACGGCGTGGTGATCACCGTCGCCGATCGGCGTTACCGGCTTACCGGTCTGAAAAGCGGGGAAGTGGCGATGTACTCCGATGAAGGTGACAGCATTGTTCTGCGCCGTGGCAATCGGGTGGAGGTGAACACCAAGCACTATGTTGTCAATGCCGTGGATAAAGCCACGTTCAATACGCCGTTGTTCGAAGTACCCAACGGTGAAATTTCCGATAAAACCAGCACGTTGAGCAAAATACGCGAGCAGTACAACGACCACGACCATGACGACACGCACGGTGGCCAGACCGGTAAACCGAATCAGGAGATGAAGTGATGATCTTGACTGTTAATGGTGTACGCACCCCGGGGAATACGCCGCTCGATCGGTTGACGCGCTCGGTCGTGATATCACTCTTTTCCTGGCGTCGGGCAGAGCCGGACGATAACGCTGAGCAGCCAATGGGATGGTGGGGCGATACCTGGCCTACGGTCCAAAATGACCGCACAGGCTCACGGCTGTATCTGCTGCGTCGTACGACACTGACCAATAAAACCCCGCTTCAGGCCAGAACCTATATCAATCAGGCGCTGGCCTGGATGATTGAGGATGGGGTTGCCGCGCGGATTGACACGCAGGTGGAGCGAACCGGCATCGATGTGCTGGCCACTGCGATCACCCTTTGGCAGCGGGACGGTGCCCGCCACACGATTACCTTTGATGACTTATGGAGTGAAGTCAATGGCTGACAGTGAGTTTAGCAGGCCGCCGCTGCCGCAATTAATTGCAACTATCCGCAGCGATTTGCTTACGCGGTTCAATGAAGATGTGGTGTTGCGTCGTCTGGATGCGGAGGTGTACGCCCGCGTACAGGCTGCCGCCGTCCACACGCTGTATGGCTACATTGACTATCTTGCGCGGAACATGTTACCGGACCAGGCTGACCCTGATTGGTTAGTGCGGCACGGCGCTATGAAGCGTTGCCCACGGAAAGCGCCAACGTCCGCTGTCGGCTTTGTTCGCTGGCAGAACGTCAGTGGCACGCCTGATTTGCCTGTTGGCACAGTGTTGCAACGGGATGATCAGCAAACATACACGACCACTCAAGCCGCCAGTGTGGTAGGCGGTGTGCTGCGCGCGCCTATATTGGCGGATGCCGCAGGGCGTGAGGGTAACACCGATGATGGCATTGCCCTGCGTCTTGTGACTCCGATTGGCGGTTTATCCTCGACGGGCTATGCCGATGATGTTGCAGGGGGGGAGGATATCGAGCCGTTGGAAATCTGGCGTGGCCGCATTATGGAGCGGTGGTTTTACACTCCGCAAGGTGGCGCGGATCATGATTATGTGATCTGGGCAAAAGAAGTTGCCGGTATTGCCCGCGCCTGGACGTTTCGCCATTACAAGGGGATCGGTACGGTGGGGGTGATGGTGGCCACGGGAGATGCTGCCCATCCTGCACCGCCAGTCGAAACCGTCACGGCAGTTCGGGATCACATTTTACCGCTGGCACCGGTGGCAGGCGGAGGTTTGTTCGTGTTCGCAGCCACCGAGAAAGTGATCCCCATGACCATTGCGCTGGCAAAAGACACGCCGGAAATCCGGGCAGCCGTTATTGCTGAGCTTAACTCTTTGTTTTTACGTGATGGTGTTCCGTTCGTAACCATACACCTGTCGCGCATCAGCGAAGCTATCAGCATCGCTACCGGGGAATATGCCCACCGGCTGGATGCACCGACTGCCAATATCGTATTGGGCAACGTGGAGCTTCCCGTTCTGGGCGTGGTCACCTGGTCAAACTACAGTGCGGGGTAACTATGGCGCTTGAAGATGATTACACCCAACTGCTTTATCACCTGCTGCCTCCTGGCCCGGCATGGGAGGGCGATAATCCGTTGCTGAATGGGTTGGCACCGTCTCTGGCGGCCGTTCACCAACGAGGTGATGACCTGATGCGGGAGATTGATCCAGCGCAGACAGTTGAACTGATCGGCCGTTATGAAACGCTGTGCGGCTTGCCGGACTCCTGCGCCCCACCAGGGGTGCAAACAATACGCCAACGCCAGCAGCGCCTTGACGCAAAAATTAATATCGCTGGTGGCATCAACGAGCAGTTTTACCGTCAGCAACTGGATGCCCTGGGCTATTACACCGCCACTGTCGATCAGTTCCAGAACCTGGACGCCACACCCGATCCGGAGTGGGGCGACAAGTGGCGATATTACTGGCGTGTGAATATCCCAACGGATGCCACCGCTGCCTGGCAAACCTGCACCAGCGCCTGCAATATCGCTATTCGCACCTGGGGCGATACGGTAGTGGAATGCGTTATCGACAAGCTGTGCCCCTCCCACACCGTAGTGGTATTTGCTTATCCAGAAGGAAAAAAAGATGCATAGAATTGATACGCCCACGGCGCAAATCGATAAATTTGGCCAGGGGCGAAATGGTTTCACAAATGGTGACCCTTCAACCGGTCGACGCGCTACAGATCTGAATAGTGACATGTGGGATGCAGTACAGGAAGAGCTGGCTAATGCTATAGAAAAGTCGGGCCTAGCCCTGAATAAAAACAGGCACGATCAACTGTATCAGGCAGTAAAAAAAATCATTAGTGATGATATCAATGACCGGGCTTTACTAAAATGGAATAATCTCTCAGATTTATCAGATAAAAGCACATCACGAAATAATTTGAGTGTTTACTCAAAGGCCGAATCTGATGGTGCGTTTGCCCATAAATCTGGCGACAGAATACAATGGCTGGATGTGACAGATGGGCTGGCAGTAGGGAAAAATGTGGTCGTGGACGGGGATGTTTATATCGATGGCCACGATTATGTTACTAAGCGCGGAACAAATAACACAGTTAATAATGAACGAGGAACATCCGGCTATCGCATCCGAGGCGGCAGCGATCTTTTTGCAGATATATTCCACAACGAGCGAATCGGAATTAATCATTATTTGGGCATACATGTAGCTAACGGCGGCGCGGATGGCTGGTTTGAATTTAGAAATGACGGTTCATTTTGGGCTAACGGCGGCGCATCATTCGGCTCTAACATACACGTATCGTGGGGTGGGCGAACTGCCACGTATCAGGAAAACGGTGATGTGCACGGAACTGTTTGGGGCGGCGCGCTGAGTAGTTATATCAATGGAACATTTGTCAGTGACATCCGGCTGGTTAGCCGAGGTGTTATAACAACAGACGGTGGTATGAACGAAGCGCCATGGGGTGCGGTGATAACGGGCGGTAATGGCAACGAGGGGAACCAAGTCGGGCAGATGTTTTTCCGCTATTTACAAAAAAAAATTAATAATAACTGGTATACGGTGGCGTACGAATGAAAAAGTACGGTATTTTCAAAAATTATATCCCAACGCCCGGAACACACGCCGGAGCACTGGCGGCGCAATTTAGCGCGCAGTTTATCTGTGACGTTCAAGGAAACGACTGGTATGAGCTGCAACACTCATTCAGTGACGACACAATAAAAATTGTGTATGACAGCGCTGGAGTAATTCAATGCGCCAGCACTGACGCCAGCACACTATGGCCGTCAGATGCGTGCATTGCAGAAATCAATAAAAACCAGTTGCCAAAAGATTTTGAGTTACCAATAAATACTGATGGCTGGCAATTTGATGGTAAAAAAATAGTACCACGCGCATATACACAAGAGGAATTACAAGAAAAAGCAGGTTTGATTAAAGAAAATTTATTGCAGCTGGCATCGGTTAAAATTGCTCCGCTTCGTGATGCTCAGGAGCTGGATATAGCAACTGATGATGAGATTAACGCGCTAAAAATATGGATGACATATCGCGTTCAGATTAATCGTATTGATATCACTAATGCACCCAATATTAAGTGGCCAGGCATGCCTGATGTGTCGCGGCGGTAATTTTGGCGTTGTGACAAATGCGGTTAACAGCATGACCTGTTTTGAGTTTGATGACAGTCAGTGTATGTGATGATCGAATGGCACAAAAAACCCGGCGCGGTGGTCGGGTTACATTTTGATTTATGGATGCAATATGTTAATTAACTGCCCGGCTGAAACATGATTGTTCTCTGTGACCTCCAGGTAACTGACTGTCAATGATGACTCTTGAGCCACAGCATCAGTCAACTCTTTCAATTCGTCTGTAGATGTAATTTCTGAGCTGGTTTTGATGGTGAAACTTTCACCATTAGATGCACGCGTAACGGTGATGCTAATGTCTTGGTTTGTAGGCCCAGTTCTAGTTACACCTTTGATATAAAATTCATCTTGCCTGGTTTGTTTTTGCCTATCTACAGATTGCCGCTGAGTGTAAGTGTTCAGCTGTGACCTTGAAATTGTTTCATCGCCCAATTTAACTTTGGAAACCTTGGGGTCCTGCGCAATGTTTTTAAGAAATTTATGTCTTCCATCCTCACCGTGCGCCATAACTTCGCGGCTGATGTTTGTCTGGCCAGTCTGCAAAACCTCGAGAACATTTCTTTGGGATTGGTTCAGTGCTGAGGCTGTTTCTTTGACAAGAGCTACCTGGTCGGATGAGGCTTGTCTTTGAGTTTCCCAGTACTCATTAGCCACTTTCATTCCAACCGTACCTGCAGCTATAACCATGGCAACGACTGCGCATAGTGCCTGCCGCCCTGTCATTTTCCCAATAGCTTCTCTAAGCACGCTTACCGCTCCGTTGACAATCGCATCTGAATCACCATCGGCTTGACTTGAACCCTCGCTGATGTGATAAACAATATCAAGTAAGTTCTTGTCAGAATTAGTTAATTTCTGCCTATTGTGAGTGTCATGCCTAATTACTGTAAATGCTTTTTGAATTTCATTGGTCAGTTCAGCCATGCCAAAAAGCATTGATGCTGTAAGTGATGAATTATATCGTACTTTATCACCTTTGACATTGATGCTTATGGTTGGCCAGCCCTTAAACTCAATGCTAGGGAAGAAAGCAAGTCTAAACCTTGCTCAGAGTAGTAGAAAGTGGTTATCAAAACCCAAAAACTATACAGCTAAATCAATCGGTTATCTTAAGAGTGAAATCACACGCGCACTGACAAAAAACAGCAATTTATGCATTAAAATCAGAGATTAATAGCCAGCACCCTGAACTACTGCTGCGTCATATGGGCTGGACCGAAGCAGCCGACCTGATTGTTAAAGGTATGGAAGGGGCAATCGCCGCTAAAACCGTGACCTATGACTTTGAGCGTCAGATGGACGGCGCTAAGTTACTGAAATGTTCAGAGTTTGGCGATGCGATGATTAAGCATATGTAACCTGATTTTTGTAACAAACAGCCAACATATAATGTTAAATTTATGTTGGCTTTTAGATCTCAAAACCTTTCCCCAAAACCCCACCAAAACTCTTCCCCAAAACTGTTCAAAAAGAACCCATTACACGGCAATCACCATCCACTCTTTTCCCCGGTCATCATTATATTTGTTCGTCATTTTTGTGATTTATGTTCCAACAGTTTTTGCGTTTCCAAACCTTGTTCCCGATACAGATGTTTAGACAGAGAACGTTGGCGCGGTACTGAACGGCCATATTATTCCGGAGCGGTCTCTGGCCTTTTTGAACGTAGTTGTTATGGCGTTTGCTAACAAATCGAATAGGCTTAATGACAACAAATTTCCCGGTAAACAGAGCCGACTACCGGTAATCAAGCCAGTTTTTTACAGCTTCAATATCATTCGACTGAGTGGACTGTGGTTAGAAAACGATAATCTTAGTGGGCAAATAGTAAACTGCAAAAAATTTGCCACTTTCCTTGATAGTCATCGGCGGGACTTTTTTTCACCAATAACAGCTGTGACGACATCTTTAAATCCGGCGAGAGTATTAATTACCCTCTTAATCGGCTTATCGGAGAGGTTCCGGAGCATACTGGGCACAAGTGGGCTAAATGCAACTTTAAAGTCATTGTCACTCAGATCTATCGATAGTCTGTCAGGATTCCATATTTGGACTGCCCCTATGCCAGTAGACGATCCTACCGTATATTTGGACTGCCCCTATGCCAGTAGACGATCCTACCGTATATTTGGACTGACCCCACAACGGTAGACAAATTCTGTCCTCACGACGAGGCCTGTTCAAAGGCCTCCGGGCTGACGCCACCGAGATGGCTGTGACGCCGGGCCCGGTTGTAGAACACTTCAATGTAATCGAAGATATCCGCGCGGGCCAGATCCCGTGTTTTATACATCCGCTTTCTGATCCGTTCTTTTTTCAGTGAACTGAAGAACGATTCGGCCACGGCATTATCCCAGCAGTTACCACGCCGGCTCATACTCGGGACCAGGTTATTGGCCCGGCAAAACCGTTGCCAGTCGTCGCTGCCGTACTGGCTGCCCTGATCGCTATGCACAATCACCTCGCCGTCCGGTTTTCGTCGCCAGACCGCCATCATGAGCGCATCCAGTGCCAGTTCGCGTGAGAGGGTGGGCTTCATCGACCACCCCACCACGTTACGGGCAAAGAGGTCGATAACCACCGCCAGATACAACCAGCCCTGCCAGGTGCGGATGTAGGTGATATCGGTCACCCAGACCTGATTGGCCCGGACAACAGTAAACTGCCGCTGCACGCGATTAGGGGCAACCACTGAAGGTCTGCCAGCAATACGACGCGGAGCTTTATAGCCGCGCACGGCTTTAATCCGGTTCAGTTGCATAATACGGCCCACCCGGTTTTTACCGCAGGTTTCCCCGATTTCGTTCAGGTCGCCATGAACCCGCCGGTAACCGTATACGCCTCCGCTCAGTGAATATGAGTCACGGATAAGCGTCAGCAGACGCTGGTTATCTTTATCACGCGCCGAGACCGGGTTGTGCAGCCACGCATAGAACCCGGCCCGGGCGACATGAAGTACCCGACACATCGTCATCACACCCCATACAGTGCGGTGCTCATTGATAAAGCGGTACTTCAGTCGGGCTCCCTTGCAAAGTACCGCGCGGCCTTTTTCAGGATATCCCGTTCTTCTTCGGTGCGTTTTAGCTGCGCCCGTAGTTTCAGGATCTCGCTTTTGGCTTCCAGTAAATCCCGGGCATGCTGTTCGCTGTTATCAGGTTTGACAGCCCGAAGCCACTTGTAGAGACTGTGTGCAGAGACGCCCAGACGGTCNGAAACTTCAGCGACGGAATAGCCGCGTTCCGTTATTTGACGGACGGCTTCTTCTTTAAATTCAGGTGTAAATCGTGGTGTGCCCATACGTTCCTCCTATGCTCAAAATATACGGTAGGATCGTCTACTGGCATAGGGGCAGTCCAANATACCACGATGGCTAAGGTGCTTACATTGAAGCCGTGGAACCCCCGGCACAATACATGAATTAAAGCGAAATTACACGGCCCAACGGAGAGCGATAACACCATCTTTCCTTGTAACCTTCTGTTGGCTTTCCAAAAGAATAGCGCATTGTCTTACCCATTGATGTGCACAAATCATAGGCGGAATTAACATTTAGCCAGGTTACGATGGTTCCCGGACAGAATGAATCATGTAAGCGGTCAAGACCACCATTAACATAATCAAAACATATCCATTCTGGACTCTCTGCCTTAGTAATTAGTTGAAATGCGCAGGGTTTTCCATCAAAAAGCAATACATATCCAAAGAACATTTCTCGCAAAACACTTATCATATCAAGCATTTCTGCCTTGTTACCCGGTTTACTTCCCCATCGTTTTTCGTACAAATCACAGTAGATAGCGGTGAGTTCTTCAGGTGAAAACTGCGATTGATCGCGAAACTCGCCTCCTGCATTAAGAAATCGCTTCAGCTCCCTGCGCCGACTATTTTTTGTTGACGATGAAAAACCACTTTCACCACAGCCCTTAGCCAGACAGATGGAACGCTGACTGTTAAATTTGTAGGTTACGTTTCTGGTTTTATCACCGTTTATGCAGGACAGGATCTTGGTTTTGAAAGGCAGAGACGTTTTTAAATCAAAACCTAAAGGTAATATAATTTCATCCTTGTTAAACGGATAAAAATCAATGCCAGATCTTTGTACGTCCTTACCCGTTGCGGCAAAACTGCGGTTATTCCATGTGCAGAATCCCCCTAGCAATTTGTTGTCTTTGTCACGCTTCACAAAGTAAGTTGACTTTAAATTCAGACGATTTTCTAAAAATGAAAGCACATCAGGATGGGTCATAAAGCTGCCACCATACAGGTTGTAGCACAAATTATAATCATCTGCCGTGCCGTGTTTCCATCCTGAGAAGAAAGTAGTTAATGTTCGCGCCATTGAGATCTATCTTAAAAAAACAAAAGCCAATAATACTACAGAATTCAATAACTTCAAGCGTGGATAATGTCGAATATACCTTATTTAAGTTATTTATTCAGGCTAATTTACCTGTAAATTATGATTGTAACGAATCTTCATTACCTTTATTTCTGGAAGTGAGTAGAAAATGAAATTTTAACTCAAAAGCACATACAAATCTGCTGCCGAACGCGATGTGAAAATTTTTTTTTGCCAGGCTCACGCGTACGCAAAATGCGATGTAATGTGAGCAAAATGGCGGTTTCACAGGGAACTGAATATCGCTACCAGCCCTGGCATAAGCCGGGGTTTTAACCCGGAATAACTTTTCTGGAAGAGTATAGGGGGGAGTATGTCTACATCGATTCTTACATCAATTCAGGGCAGTCTGATGACTGCTGTCATCAGTGTCATTGGAGATAATGGCAGCGCTGACTACTGTATTCTGTTTGGCGCTTTCGCTGGAGCGGTCTTTTATGTCGCCACTGCGGCATATATGAAGGTCATCAGGCGTGCCGCCTACTTTTTAGTCTCGTGGATTGTTGGCGTCTATGGTGCCGGGCTGGTCGGTACGAAGCTTGAGCAAATACTCGGATACAGCGACCAGTCGCTTGACGGTTTGGGTGCCGTATTACTTTCGGCATTGGCCATCAAAACGCTGACTTTTTTCAGTCAGCAAGATCCCACAACGTGGTTCACCCGTTTAAAAGGAGGCCCTCATGGTAATAAGTGATTTAATGGTTATTGTTAATGTTTTGCTGTGTACGGCAATAGTGCTTCGCATAATGTTCTTCTGTAAACCCGGTGGCAGGCACCACTGGTGGGCATCGTGGCTAGCCTACCTGATTATTCTGGCATACGCTTCGGTACCCTTTCGTTTTCTGTTTGATAGTTACAAACACACGCATTGGGCCGTTGTAATAATCAACCTTATCCTGTGTGCGGCGGTACATCGGGCTAAAGGAAACGTGGCGCTGGTTTTTGCCGTACTTCGGCCCGACGATAAATGAAATACCGACGCCGTCACTTAAAATGGCTACTTGCTGTTTATTGGCGGCGAACAATAAATTGCTATAAATCTGTACGGTTGTAGCCGATTTTTTAATTTACCGCTAATCATCGCCCGGTGATTTAATGGGGTTGATTCGAATGGTAAGTCATTAACGCTGCATTCAGTGTTAAAGCCGCCACAAACTCTTACTGTCGTCCGGATGGGCTAAGGGCCATAATTCGTGCTGCCAATCTCAATTAACCCGGTGAGCCGAAAAGCCAGCTAAAAATTGAGCTGTGAGTAGCTGCACGTTCGTTCGCAGAGAAGCTTCACCTGACAAGTCATTTTTGGTCCATGAATTGTTTGGGTGGGGCGCGGGGTGGGTACGCTAATCTCTCTTGAACAAACCAACGTTATACAAACATAGGCTATAAGTGACAGCAATGCCTTTCATGCAATCGAACGGGCAGCATATTCACCAGTGCTGGACCATGTTGACTCACCCCGCGCTGACGAAATCAAAATTCTGCCATTACCAGCCACTGATCTGTTTCTTCAAACATCTCTTCGATAATGCGCAGCAGGGTGGATTTATCACTTTTGCTGGCATCGGTTTTGACACCGTTAGCCTGCATGGGTTTTACTTTGACCTGCGCATCCGGAAATACACGCTGAATCCGTTTTTCTAACTCGTTGAGAATGAGCTGTTCAGCATTAGGCAGTCCGGCCACGTTGCGCTTATCATAGATCAATTCAACGTACATTTTTGCTCCTCATTTTTTACTGTATAAAAATACAGGCATATACCGCCAGATTCAATGACTATTTCAATTTATATGCCTTGCAGAGCGGTCACGTTGACACTCTCACTCCAGCGCAGACCGATCGGGGGGAAGCCGATGTATACAGTCACAGGTGAAATGAGCGCACTTTGGACAACGCTTTTGCGGGGTCGGGCTGGCTACCACAGCTTTAATCTGGATCGGCGTGGTATAAAGAAGTTAACCCCGGGTGAATGTTGAAAAAACCGATGTCACTGACGCGTTAGAGTGATGGCCATGTTTCTTAGCCACCGTCGTTAGATGCCGAGATAAGGCAGAGATCTACCGGGTGATTTTCTGCATCATCCAGCAGAGCCAGCCACTGGCGCAAATCGACTTCCTGCCAGCCCTGGCGCCCTAACGTGGAGCTCATTAAAACTACGTCCGGGCGTAGTGCGCGATAAAATTTCAGCGTCTGACGCAGTGCACGCGCGTTACTTTCTGCGACACGTACTGTTACCCAGCGTTCGTGCGAAAGCGTGACGGTATCGCCGACAAACAGATAGGTCTTGCCGTAGGGGGAAGCATAAAGATAGCTCGAGCTGCCGGGCGTGTGTCCTGGCGTTGGCACTACGTGAAAGCTGCCGCAGTGGACCTCAGCGCTATTAAACGTCGCATCTGCTTCGGCATAACGGCTGACATGGCCAAGAGCGCGTGCATGACAGTATAAAGCACTGTTAAAACGAGACTGTAGTTGATGCGTGGCCGGTCCTGCTTCATGCCAGTGAGTCAGGTAGTGGCGGATGATACCGCCGCGTTCGGCAATAAAATCGTGATCTGCTGGATTTTCGACGCGCGATATCAGTATGTTGCCGCGTAAATGCTGCAATAAAAAACCGTGCATCATCAGCTCTGGCTGAACCTTATTGACGTTAACTTCAGGAGTGGAAATCCACAGATCTTCATATAACTGCTTCATGCCCGGTCTCCTGGCAGCTGGCGCAGTACAGGATATCCTGATAGCCGCAGCGTAGCAGACGTTTCATCCACCTTCAGCAAACCCTGCGCACCAACTGGCAGCGTGACGGTGTCGGCATCATGTCCAAACGGCAGCCCGTTCACCACGGGTAGACCGGTCAGATCGCGAATCAAGTTCCAGACACTGTTAAAATCGTAGCCGCTGTCGTAAGTGGGTGAGGTCGTTCCGCTAAAGCTGCCGGTCACTATGGCTCTCTGACGGGCCAGAATGCCGCTGTGGTGCAGTTGAAGCAGCATGCGTTCAATGCGGAAAGGGGGTTCATTGACATCCTCAATCACCAAAATGCCCTGTTGAATATCGGGCATCCAGGCAGTACCGATCATCGCAGCAATCATCGCCAGGTTACCTCCCCACACGGTGCCACTGACCTGAAGTTGCTGCGGCAACGTTGTCCATCTAAGCGTCATTTCAGGCGTCGTTAGCGCCTGCCAAAAATGGCTAACGGTAAATTCAGACACGACCTCAGCGCCAAAATTCCCGGTCAGCATCGGCGCGCTAAAGCTTTGCACGCCACTTTGTGCCAGCAGGGCAAGCTGAATGGCGGTGAAGTCACTGTGGCCACAAATAGCCAACGGCGCAGCGTGCAGGCGCTGGCGTAACGCAGGATAGTCGATGTTGGCTAACAGGCGACTGGCACCATAGCCGCCGCGCACCGCCAGCACAATATCCGGCAGCGTATCGAGGTGCGCCAGCTCGTTAATATCCTGCAGACGCTGGTTATCGTTACCAGCGAAGCGCCGATCGCGGCGGGTGATAATGCCGCTATTTTCGACCCTGTGGCCAAGAGCCTGCAGGCGGGCTATACCGCGTGCCGCAGCTGACTGATTTTGGCAGTAGCCTGATGGGGCGACCAGACGAATAGTGCGTGGCGTGATGCTCATAATGCTCCCTGAAACGATTTTTAATCACTGCGGGGGATTTTTTCCCGCTCAGTGCTGTCCAATAACGTTCGATGATGACGAATCGAAGCACAGAAGTCATCCTGCCGGAGCATAAATTAAGATTAACGGCAATTATCTGAGAGCGGGTTCACCGTATGATAGATGCGAAGCCAGAACATTGAGGATAAAACAGCGTGAATAAAAGCGTGGGAATAGCGGCACTTGTCGCGGTAGTCATGTTGGCAGGCTGTGCCAGTAAACCTAAAAACAACAGTGGCCTTAAGCCCAATACGGCATTAACTCAGGCGCCTCCGGCAACGGTAGCATCCGCCTGGTCAATGATGACGGAACAGGCAGCGCAGCGAAACGGGGTGGATCAAAAACTGGTCGAGGCGATTATTACAGTAGAATCGGGCGGCAATCCAACGGTAGTCAGTAAATCGAATGCCATTGGGTTAATGCAGATCAAAGCCTCGACGGCAGGTCGCGAAGTTTATCGTGCACAGGGTCGGCGAGGTGAGCCGACCAAGGCCGAACTGCGAGATCCGGTAAAAAATATCAATATTGGCACGGCCTATCTGCGCATCTTGCAGCAGCAGCATTTGGCTGGCATCCGCGACCCTGAAACGCTGCGCTACGCGACCATTGTGTCTTATGCCAATGGAGCAGGTGCGCTTCTACGCACCTTCGCCAGCGACCGTGATCGGGCGATCGCGATGATTAATGCCATGAGTCCTGAGGATTTTTACCAGCATGTGCAGAAGAGACATCCGGCCGCCCAGGCCCCACGCTATTTGTGGAAAGTGACCACCGTCTACCGTACGATCTGACTTTTTACTGGTAACGGTTGGCTTTATCGCTGGCCAGCCGTTCCAGAGAGAATATGACCCATTGTAATGCACGCTCCTGTACGGCATTGAGAGAAATAAAATGCAGACTCAGGCGCGGGTTGACAATTGTTTCACATTTACCCCCGATACCCCCTGACTACGCTGTGGTTGCCAATGGATATCAGCCGTGCATCAACCACGAAACGACCCTATTCGGCCATCTCAAGGCGAAGGTTTTTTATGCTGTCACCGTATTTCAACCAGTCGGCAACGGAGCAGTCAGAAAGCACCGCGCTGCCGCCGATAGAGATATCCGGTAGCGCCCTTCACCAGAGCCATCCAGCCACGGGATGTAGCTGTAAAAGACCGCGCTGATGTGAAACCCGTATTAGGGTCTGATTCCTTACCAGGTCGCGCAGAACTGCTAGTGTACCCTGTTTTAAATACTGCCCTTTATTCTCCTGCTCCACGTCCCCTCCTGTCGAAGTACAAACTATGCGTCAGTAACGCTATCGGCTCAGTAGGTGAAGGCTTTACAAATAATTTACCGAAATAGTAAGATACTTTGGATTTAAATCACAGAGTTAGAAACTTCGCCTATACTTACTGGTTCTTATAGGGTGACGAGTTTAATCAGTAAATCTTAAGGAGTTTTTTAATGGGTATTCTTTCGTGGGTCATCTTTGGTCTGATCGCAGGTATTATTGCTAAGTGGATTATGCCAGGTAAAGATGGCGGCGGGCTGATCATTACTGTGATCCTGGGGGTTATTGGTGCGGTCGTTGGCGGCTGGATCAGTACATTCTTTGGTTTTGGCAGGGTAGACGGTTTTAACTTCGGCAGTTTCGTGGTTGCGATTATCGGTGCCATCGTGGTGCTGTGGATTTACCGTAAAGTGCGTAGCTGATACCGAGTTGCTGTATGAAGCAGGAAGGCTGAAGCCTTCCTGTTTTTTTTGGTCATTTTCACGCATTGTGGGGGCAATCGGAAGATTTACTGGCTTGTTTTGCCGCCGTGAAGATCGCCTGCATTGTTACAGGTCACGCCATGCGGGCAGTAGAGATCCAACAATTTCAGCGTTACCGCATTAGTCCAGCCAAATCCATCCTGCAGCGGATACTCCCCACCGTCGGCCCGCGCTTTGCCCTCTACCACGTATTTTTCTACCAGCTTGTGCTCATTATCATAGGTTGCCTGTACGCTGTTGAGGAAACGCAGGGCAATGTCTTTCGCCAGCTGCTGTTGGCCGTAGTGGTTCAGCCCTTCGACGGCAACCCATTGCAAAGGCGCCCAGCCATTAGGCGCGTCCCACTGTTGATCGGTTTTTACCCTGGTGGTGACCAGCCCACCTTCTTTCAGCAGGTGTTTGTTGACGGCGATGGCAGTTCGGCGGGCGCGTTCGTCGTTGGCCGCCCGCAAATACAGCGGGAACAATGCGGCTGCGGTCAGCTGCGGTCGCACCCGGGCTTTCTGCCAGTCGTAATCGGCGTACCAGCCCTGTTTCTCATCCCACATATAGCGGGCGATAGCTATTTTACGCCGTTCGGCAAGCTGCTGGTAACGCTGGCTGGCAGCGTGATTATTGGCTATTTGGCTGGCGCGGGCAAGAGTGGTTTCCAGGTGGAAAATGAGCGCATTGAGATCGACCGGCAGGATTTTCGTGGTGCGAAGGGTGGCGAGATCGTCTGGCTTATCGAACCAGCGCGAACTGAAATCCCAACCGGATGCGGCTCCGGCGCGCAAATCACGGTACAGCTGCGCTTTATCGCCACCTGTCACTTTCTGTGCCGTGGCGATGTCGGCCATCCATGATTCCGTGCGCGGCACATCGCGTTCATCCCAGTAGCGATTCAGCAACGTGCCGTCGGTTAACTTCACGACGCGCTGAATAGAGCCACCGGCCTGCAGCTGCTTGCTGTCTGCGCCAGCCATCCAATAGTTATACTCTTTCTCCAACTGGGGCAGATAATGGCTGTATACCTTGTCACCGCCGTGCCGCGCCAGCAGATCAACCATCATGCTAAAGAAAGGCGGCTGCGAACGGCTGAGATAGTAACTGCGGTTCCCGTTGGGAATATGGCCATACTTATCTAACTGATATGCGAAGTTATCCACCATATCCTGCACCCGATCCCAATGACCACTTTCCGCCAGTCCCAGCATAGTGAAGTAGCTGTCCCAGTAATAAACCTCGCGGAAGCGGCCGCCGGGTACCACATAGGGCTTAGGCAATGTCAGTAGTGAATCCCACTTATTTTTCGCCTGTGATGAACGCGTGAGTAATGGCCACAGGGCATTAATATGGGCGCGCAGACTTTGGCCAGGCGGTGAAACGTAAGTTTCATCGGCGGCGGGCAGGGTAAAGTTGGCGGCAACAAAATGCCTGAGATCGAAATTTTGCTGCATTTTCTGCATCTGCCAGTCGCTGAGAATTAATGATGGATCGTTTTTGGGGACGGCATCGGCAAAGGTTTTCTGGTCCGGATAGAGGTTTGCCGCCTGCACCGCCGCAAATAGTGGCCCCAGCCGGACATCAGGCGGCTGAGGGGTATTGTTGAATAGCCGTTGACTTTCTTGTGCCTGGGCGGCACAGCTGGTAACCAGCGCGCCAGCCAGCAACAAAGGGGCAAAAAGGAGGATATGTGATTGATGCCTGGAAGGTATTCTCATCGGGTACTCTCCATTTTCATGTCGGTTTTGAATGTTATGAAGCATATACAGAACCTTAAACTATCTGTGGCAATCGGACGTCACGGGAATGACAAAGTGTGAATCAGGCAGGGATTTTGGAATTACAGAGGATGAAATTGCTGCCCAAACGGGTGATTTGTCGTCAGAGGCACTTTTGCCGGCGTTGTGAGTCGCTGTTACTGATTGGCGCAGAAATAGCGCTGCGGGGGGTTAAGAAGACGATAAGCCGGCGGGGACGGCGATGGTCCCCGCAAAAGCCCTTCAGAGGTTAACGCAAGTCTCCTCCGCCAAACCGAGCATCAGGTTCAGGTTCTGCACGGCGGCACCCGAAGCCCCTTTACCCAGGTTATCCAGGCGCGCTGCCAGAATGCACTGACGCTGCTGTGCGTGGCTGAAGACGAATAGCTCTAAATTGTTGGTATTGTTCAGCGATTCCGGCAGCAGGTAAGGTGCGCTGTCTTCATCCAGTGCGTTCAGGGGATTGACCTGAATAAACTGTTGGCCGGCGTAATAATCTGCCAGCGCCTGCTGTAACGGCTCGCCGTCAATGTCATTTAAAGGGATAAACACCAGCATGCCCTGTGCGTAGTCACCGACCGCAGGCTGCAAAATGGGTCTGCTACTCAGACCGCCCCACGCCTCAATCTCTTTAATATGTTTATGATCAAAGCCCAGACCGTAAGCAGCATAACCGTTGCCCGCATGGCGATACTTCTCGATCATCTGATTACCGCCGCCGCTGTAACCGGAAATCGCATTGATTGCCAGCTGGCTGTCCGCCTTCAACAGACCCGTTCGGGTCAGTGGCGCCAGCAGGGCAATAGCCCCGGTGGCATAACAGCCCGGGTTCGCAACATGGCTGGCGCAGCTGATTTTTTCGCGTTGTCCAGGAGCAAGTTCTGGCAGGCCGTATACCCAGCCGGCCTCCACCCGGTGAGCGGAACTGGCATCCAGCACGCGTGCGCCTACCTCGTTGGCCAGCGCTACCGCATCCCGCGCGGCGGCATCCGGCAGGCAAAGGATACTGACATCAGCCTGTTTCATCAGCGCCTGACGGGCGGCGGCATCTTTGCGCTGCGCTTCATCAATCTGCAGCATTTCAATCTGAGGATGACTGGCTAACCGTTGTTGGATCTGCAATCCGGTAGTGCCTGCCTGACCGTCAATAAACACGCGATATTTCTGACTCATTACAGTTTCAGCCTTGGATAAGTAAAAGCAGTGCTTCAGATTATGCGAGATTTAAGCCTTGTGGTAAATAAATATTGACTGAATATTTGTTTTATATGCATAAAAAGTCATTTTCCGGACGGAGAGGATAGCCGCATCACAGCGCACCATCCTGGTGTTTTAAAGCATGAAATGGCAATTGACGAGCATTAAGCATCAATACCACAACGCCGCGATACCAGCGGGAGGCGACCAGACGCAGTTCGTCCTTTTGCCGCCACAGGGCGTACTGAACAATGCCCGGCTGAAGGGGAGTGCGCAGTCCTGACAGCGCCGCAAGGTAATCGGCGTAGTTGGACGCCGAGTGCCGCCCCAGGTAACTCTGTACAACCCACTCATCAATTGGCAGTGCATTCAGCATGGCAACATGATCGGTTTTAGCCCAGTCCAGCAGCCCGGTTACCCCAACGCGTATTCAGCAGGCATCCATTTTACTGGCCGCTGCAAGAACTGCCCTTAGCGTGCCAGCCGCCAGGTGTTGATCCAACGGGGATTTTAATCAGAAGGTTTTTTTCGCTATGGCGAGGCAAAATTTGTCGCCGAAGCTGTTGCGTTGCCCGTGGCGGATGAGGTGAGGTTCCCGCCATTCAGGTTGCCCGGAGGCCCCGAACCGAGAAAGGCGCATAATAACAGCCGGCAGTGGTCAGAAAATTTGGCCGCAGAGAACAAAGCTGAATGGGGCTGAAGCGGTCAATCAGGCCAGCCATCTCACGATGTCTGGCCATTCTGGTGACGAGCCTGATGCGCTGTTTATCTTAACGCCGCCCGGAGGAACTAAAACAAGTCAAGGTTACTTCACGCACTTACCGCACGGGTTCTGCTGGATGCGCTGAAAGAAATCATTGCCTTTATCATCGACCAGAATAAAGGCCGGGAAGTTGTCAACGTCAATCTTCCAGATTGCTTCCATTCCCAGTTCAGGATACTCCAGGCACTCCAGGCTCTTAATGCTTTGCTGCGCCAGCACGGCAGCCGGGCCGCCGATACTGCCGAGGTAGAAGCCGCCGTGCTGCTGGCAGGCATCCGTGACCTGCTGACTGCGATTGCCCTTTGCCAGCATGATCATGCTGCCACCATTCGCCTGTAGCTGGTCAACGTAGGAGTCCATGCGGCCTGCTGTCGTAGGGCCAAGCGATCCTGACGCGTAACCCTCAGGGGTTTTTGCCGGGCCGGCGTAGTAAATCGGATGGTCTTTGATGTACTGCGGCAGACCTTCGCCCTTGTCGATACGCTCCTTGAGCTTTGCATGAGCAATGTCGCGGCCGACGATAATGGTACCGCTAAGCGACAGGCGGGTAGCGACCGGGTAGTGAGAAAGCTGGGCAAGGATCTCGGTCATTGGACGGTTCAGGTCCACCTGCACCACGTCGCCTTCACCCTGCTGGCGCAGTTCAGCAGGTATGTAGCGACCCGGATTATGCTCCAGCTTCTCAATCCAGATGCCGTCACGATTGATTTTTGCTTTGATGTTGCGGTCGGCCGAGCAGGAAACCGCCATCGCCAGCGGGCAGGACGCACCATGTCGCGGCAGACGCACCACGCGAATATCATGGGCAAAGTATTTGCCACCAAACTGCGCGCCCAGCCCCAGCTGCTGGGCGGCAAGCAGCAGTTCCTGCTCCAGCTCAATATCACGAAACGCCTGACCGTGCTCGTTGCCTTCGGTGGGCAGCCGATCGTAATAGTGGGTTGACGCCAGTTTCACCGTTTTCAGCGTACTGTCGGCAGAGGTGCCACCAATCACAAAAGCGATATGATAGGGCGGGCAGGCTGCGGTGCCGAGGCTGCGCATTTTCTCGGTCAGAAAGGCTTTCAGCTTAGCGGGGGTGAGTAGCGCTTTGGTTTCCTGATAAAGATAGGTTTTATTGGCTGAACCGCCGCCTTTGGCCATGCAAAGGAACTGGTATTCATCACCATCAACGCTATACAGGTCAATCTGCGCAGGCAGGTTGGTGCCGGTATTGACCTCTTTATACATATCTAATGGGGCGTTCTGCGAATAGCGCAGATTATCTTCGGTGTAAGTATTGTAAACGCCCTTAGCCAGAGCGGCCTCATCGCCGCCACCGGTCCAAACGCGTTGACCTTTTTTGCCCATAATAATCGCCGTACCGGTATCCTGGCAGGTAGGCAAAATGCCTTTGGCCGCGATCTCAGAGTTGCGCAGAAATTGTAATGCCACATATTTGTCGTTCTCACTGGCCTGGGGATCAGCCAGTATGGCGGCAACCTGGCGCTGGTGGGCAGGACGCAACATAAATGAGGCATCATGAAAGGCCTGCTGGGCCAGTAAGGTCAGCGCTTCTGGCGCGACTTTGATGATTTCCTGACCATCGAATGTGCTGACCGATATATGTTCGCGGGTAAGCAGATAGTATTCGGTTTCGTCTTTGGCGAGCGGGAAGGGCGGCTGATAATGGAACGGTTTATTCGACATTTTGCTCTCACTTAATGATCTGCTGCCTTCCTTCTCTGATGCGGAGGTTCGGCAACATTCAGGGCGATATCGTTGTGCGTTATCCTGCCGGGTGCAATCAGCCGGCAGGCAGGTGCAGAATGGTATAACAATATGGCAACATCTGCATATCCGATGTGCGTAGCTGTCGTTCAGTTACACATCAGAACATCATCACCATCCACGGGTAGCCAATCAGCATAAGCAGGCAGAGGAAGATGGCTCCGAAGATTGTCCCCAGGCGCCAGTAGTCTTTCACAGGCAGGTAGCCACTGCCATAGTAAATCGGACTCGGCCCCGTACCGTACGGCGTGATGATCCCCATGATGCCCAGCGAGGTGCACATCATCAGGCAAAATACCGGCATATTAATTCCTGGTATCGCAGCGGCAATGGTGAGCATTGCAGGTAACAGCGCAGTGGTATGCGCGGTGGTACTGGCAAACAGATAGTGCAGCAGGAAAAAGGCGACCATCAACACCACTGCGGAGATCTGTGGGTCATAGCCGTGCAGCAACAGGCCGCCCTCTTTGCCCAGCCAGGTGATAAATCCGACGCGAGCCAGACCATCCGCCAGCGCCACCAGGGTGGCGAACCAGACAAAGGTATTCCAGGCCGGTTTATTACTGGTGATATCGTTCCAGTTCAGTACGCCGGACCACAGCATCATTACCACCACCACCAGGGCAGCCGTTGCGGGTTCAATCCATGCCGTGGCAAAAATCCACATCAGCAGGGCAGAGACCACGAACACCAGTAACAGGATCTCATTGCGGGTGAGTCTGCCCAGCTTTTCCAGTTCGCTCACCGCCCAGCGCGGCACTTCGTCATTCAACTTGACTTCCGGCGGATAAAACCAGTAAGCCAGCAGCGGCATGGTAAGCAGTAACAGCAGGCCGAGCGGCAGGAAGGCAATGAACCACATGCCCCATGAAATATCGAAGCCGACCACGCTTTTCACCAGTGCCAGGGCAAGCAGATTAGGCGCCAGCGCTGAAAGGAACATTGAGCTGGTGATACAGGTTGCAGCAATCGCCACCCACATCAGGTAAGAGCCAATTTTTCGCGCACTCGGATCGCCGGGTTTTGACTCGTAGAGCGGCGGCAGGTTGGCAATTATCGGGTAGATAGTACCGCCGCTGCGAGCGGTGTTAGACGGCGTAAAAGGTGCCAGCAGCAGGTCGGCGAAGGTGATGGCATAGCCCAGCGTCAGACTGCGCCGACCAAGATATTTAACCAATATCAGCGCCAGCCGGCGGCCAAACTGCGTTTTGTCATAGCCTGCGGCAAACATAAACGCGCCGAAAATCAGCCAGACCGTAGCGTTACCGAAGCCGCTGACTGCCCATTTGAAAGCCTGGCTGGCGGTTTTAAAAGAGGGGTCGGCAAGTTCTGCCGGGCTGAACAATAGCCACTGGCTGAACAGGGCGATGACCACCAGGCCGGTCAAGCCGATAACAGCTCCCGGCAACGGTTCAAAAATCAGGCCGACGATCACCCCGACGAAGATAGCGAAAAAGTGCCAGGCATAGGGTTCCAGCCCTTGTGGAACCGGAGCCAGCAATAGCAACACGGCAACCAGCACCGGTATAAGCAGCATAATCGGCCGTTTTTTCGGCCGGACAGAAACAGGAGGAGCCTTGGCATTTTCACTGATAAGGGATGTTTTTTTCATCGTATTTGTCTGCAAGTTATTGAGAATTTGTTAAGCGCCCGGCAGTAGCTTGAGCTTTATTAATACATTTTAGTTTTCTGAGCAGTTTAATCGTGGCGACTACATAACGTCTTTTTTCCCGTTCAAGTTTTGGGATATGTAGTTATTGAATATAATTATAGTGAGAGTTTTGCAAATAAAATTATTGATCCAGATCAATAAATCACAGGCTTCCTTTATATTTTTTAAGGGGTTAAGGAGATAAATAACTTGCTCTTTATAATAATGGCTTTCTTTTTTCTACGGTGACGGAAATTAACTAAAATTCGAGGTATATCTGCCACATCGTATTGAATTTTATAACTTATCTCTCGTGAATAAAATGTTGCCTGTCTGCGATCTAAATTAACAATTGTAAAATAAAATGACGTATTTCTTTGTAATTAATTCATTTAACTGACAAAGATATTTTGATGCTAAATTTACTGGAAATCTAACCGGCTGAGTTGTTATATTGCCAGCATGAAACCGGGCCACTAATTTAATTAAAAATGCCCGCTGCCAAATTCGAGCCTTTTAATTTTGGAGTTCATGCGATATGAATAAACTCACCCCTGTCCTTAATCCGCTGACGCTGCCGAACGGGGCCGTGCTAAAAAACCGCCTGCTGATGGCTCCGATGACGACCTGCAGCGGTTTTCATGATGGAACCGTGACCAGTGAACTGGTTGAGTACTATCGCGTCCGTGCTGGCAGTATCGGTACCATCATCGTGGAATGCTGCTTTATCGATGCGAAAGGCCCGGCTTTTCCCGGGGCGATTGCCATCGACAGCGATAACAAAATTCCGGGACTGGCTAAAATTGCTGATGCCATTAAATCGGCCGGGTCGAAAGCCATTCTGCAGATCTATCACGGCGGCCGCATGGTGGAGCCGGAACTGATTGGCGGTAAAACCCCGGTAGCGCCGAGTGCGATCGCCGCCGCGCGCGTCGGCGCTACCACGCCACAGGCGTTAAGTGCTGAAGAAGTCGAGGTGATGGTCACCAGGTTCGGGGATGCGGTGAACCGGGCGATCAAAGCCGGGTTCGATGGCGTAGAAATCCACGGTGCCAACACCTATTTGATTCAGCAATTCTATTCACCACATTCCAACCAGCGCCGTGATAAGTGGGGAGGAAACCGCGATAATCGGGCCAGATTTGCTCTGGAAGTTCTGGATATAACTCACAAAATGGCGAGGCGATTTGCCGATCCTTCATTTATTATCGGCTATCGCTTCTCGCCGGAAGAGCTGGAAGTGCCGGGTATCCGCTTCGATGACACGATGTACCTGCTGGAAAAACTGGCGGCGCAAGGTCTGGACTACGTGCATTTCTCAGTAGGGCAGCTGCTGCGGCCCTCCATTGTTGATAGCGACGATACAACACCGCTGATTAGCAAATATCTGGCGATGCGTTCACCACGGCTGGCACGGATCCCGACGATCGGTGTCGGCGGGGTGGTGAACAAGGCCGACGCGGAAAGTGCGCTGGAGCACGGTTTTGATCTGGTGGCGGTAGGTAAAGCCTGCATCGCCTTCCCGGACTGGATCGACCGCATCATTAATAACCACCATCTGGAACTGTTTATGCACAGTTCGCAGCGTGAAGCGCTGAACATACCGGAGCCGCTGTGGCGCTTCTCACTGGTTGACGCCATGATCCGCGATGTCAGTAGCGGCAGTCGCAAATACAAAGCCGGGGTTTATCAGGAAAAAGTGGAAGCCGAGGCGTTAAAACTGCAAATCAACGTCACGCTGGATACCGATCGTATTACCGATATTTCACTGATACCGGACGCGAAGCTGGACGTTGATTTCACCACAACGTTTGAAAGTCTGCGCTCGCGTATTCTGGTGGCAAACAGTCCTCATGTTGATGCCATCACCGGGGCAACCACACAGAGTGAGGCACTTAAAAAAGCGGTTTCCCGTGCTTTGACCACCTCCAGCAAAGAGCATGTTATCGAAGAGGGCGGTAACCCGCAGGCACCACAGCACTACGACGTGGTGGTGGTGGGCAGCGGCGGCGCCGGTCTGGCGGCGGCGATTCAGGCCGCAGAAGAAGGGGCAACAGTGCTGGTCGTCGAGAAAATGCCCACCATTGGCGGTAATACCATCAAGGCTTCCGTTGGCATGAATGCCGCAGAAACCCGTTACCAGAAGCTGAAGGGTATTCAGGACAGCAAAGAGCGGTTCTTTGACGAAACGCTGAAAGGGGGCAAATTTAAAAACAATCAGCAGCTGCTGCGCCAGTTTGTTGATCTGGCACCAGAAGCCATTGAGTGGCTGGCGCGTCATGGTATCGAACTGAACGACATCACTATTACTGGCGGCATGAGCATTGACCGTACCCACCGTCCGGCTGACCGTTCCGCCGTTGGCAGTTTCCTGATTAGCGGTTTAGTTAAGAATATCAACCAGCACAATATTGAGGTGCTGCTGGAGACATCAGTCGATGAGATCCTGTTTGAGAATGGCGCGGTCACCGGGGTAAAAGTGGTTGATGAGTACAACGACAGCCGTATTTTTCATGCGAAAAGCGTGATAGTTGCCACCGGCGGATTTAGTGCCAACCGGAAGATGGTGGTGAATTACCGCCCGGAGCTGGATGGCTTCGTGACGACCAATCACCAAGGTGCTACCGGCAGCGGTATCGCTATGTTACAGCATATCGGCGCGGCCACTGTCGATATGGGTGAGATACAGATTCACCCCACTGTAGAACAAACGACCTCTTACCTGGTTTCAGAATCTATACGGGGGGGCGGGGCAATTCTGGTGAGCCAGGCAGGCCAGCGTTTCTTCAATGAAATGGAAACTCGCGATAAAGTCTCTGCGCAAATTATTGCCCTGCCCGAAAAGAGTGCATGGATTATATTTGATGACCGGGTACGCCAAAACAATAAGGCTGCCGATGAATATATCGCTAAAGGCTTTGTGATCGCTGCGCCGACTGTGCATGAACTCGCTGTTAAGCTGAATATGGATCAGGAAACGTTGCAGAGTACGTTGGGGCGTTATAATCGGTTTGTCGGGCAGCAACATGATGAGGACTTTGGACGTCAGACCGCGCTGCGCCATCCGCTGCGCGAGGGGCCATTTTTTGCTATCCGCATCGCTCCCGGGGTGCATCACACCATGGGCGGGATAACCATCGATACCGATACTGCGGTACTGGATACGCTTAAACATCCCATCAAGGGAGCATGGGCGGCGGGTGAAGTGGTTGGTGGTATCCACGGTGCGAACCGTATCGGCGGCAACGCGGTGGCAGATATTATCATCTTCGGTATGCTTGCCGGCCGTCAGGCTGCAGCATGGGCTTTAGGTTAAAGATATTCTCAGGCTTGTGGGCGACCCGAAATGCGTGTCGCCCTGAAATTCTCACTATATCCCTGGTGTTGTCATGTTTTCAGAAACCGGCGTCTACAGTTATTCCGCTGTACTGATGGGATCTCCGATCCTGCTAAAGCTGTATCAACTTAATCAGAAGCTGGCGGGCAATGTGTTTCGCTTGATTAAACAACAGGAGGATATCTTCACCGTTAATCGTCCTCACTCTGAAGTCATGGCCATTAATCGTGCAGCCGGTAAGCATGCGGTTGCCGTTAGCCGGGCGCTTTACGGGGTGATCAAACGAGCTAAAGAGGCCAGCGTGCTGCCTGACAGCCGTTTCAACTTGACTATCGGGCCGTTGGTAAAACGCTGGAAGATTGGATTTAACGGTAACAGCGTGCCGACAGAACCTGAATTGCGCGCTTTACTGACACTGACCGATCCGCGTCAGGTTGACCTTGACGATGCGACAGCATCTGTATATCTGCAACGCCCGGGCATGGAGATCGACCTGGGGGCGATTGCTAAAGGCTATATCGCAGACGTGGTGCGTGACTACCTGCTTCAGCAGGGGGTTAGCGATGCGCTGATTAATCTCGGTGGTAACGTGCTGGTACTGGGGAATAACGTACAGCAAGCCTGGAGAATAGGGCTTAAGCAGCCGTTCGCTGCCGACAATGCGCCGCTCGGAATAATCAGTGTTGCTAATAAATCGGTGGTGACTTCCGGTATCTATGAACGTTATTTCATGCAGGACGGGCGCTGCTACCACCATATTCTAGACCCGCAAACTGGCTATCCACTGGATAACGAGTTGCTGAGCGTTACCGTCATTTGCGACAACGCAATCGACGGCGATATCTGGACCACTCTGATTTACGGGCAAGGCGTGAGAAAGGGGCTGGAAACACTTTCGCAGAACCCGGGAATTGAAGCTATTTTCATCACCCGAAACAGGCAAATTATTTGCTCCTCGCAGCGTTATTTCGGCTTTAATCTGCTAAACGACAGCTATCAGCTCACTGACAGTACTGCTTAAGCTGAGCACTATATTCTGCCTGAAGACGGTAACGGTATACCGGCCGGCCGGTGGCTCCGTAATGAATGCTGGTGAACAGGATATTGATCTGCGCGAGCCAGATAAGATATTTGCGGCAGGAGACGCGTGAAATATTGACGGCGGCGGCCAGATCATCGGTAGAGAACTCTTCGGTTGGATGAGCATTGATCCACAGGCACAGAGTACGCAGCGTTTGCGGGGTTAACCCTTTCGGTAGCCTTTTTGCATCATCCATCGCCGGGTGATTACCGTGAATCAACTGGTCTACATCGGCCTGTTGATAGAATGGGTGAGAGTCAATAAGCTTTTTTTTCTGTTGCCAGCCTGTCAACGCTTCTTCAAAGCGTGAGAACTGAAAGGGTTTGATTAAATAGTCTACCACGCCATAATGCAGTGACTGTCTGATAGTAGCAGCGTCGGCGGCGGAGGATATCACGATCACTTCGACTGGCAGTTTTGTTTCACGCAATGTGGGCAACAGATCCAGCCCGTTATCCTGATGCAGGTAGATATCCAGCAGGATCAGGTCAAAAGCCAATTCATTGTTCTGTAACAGTTCTCTTGCCTGCTGTAATGTCGATGCCACACCACAGCAGGTAAAGCCGGGAAGCTGTGCAACATAGCAACGGTTAAGTTCTGCGACCATCGCGTCATCATCGACGACTAAAACATTGATCATGCCTTTTTGTGCTCTCCATCCCAGGGCAGTTTTACAAAAAATTGCGTGTAAACGGCAGGTTCGGACTCTACAATAATTTTTCCACCAATGCTTTCGGTTTGTTGTTTTGCCAGGAAAAGCCCGACGCCACGATTGTCGCCTTTTGAGGAATAGCCTTTGGCAAAAATGTTTTTCAAGCGCGGTGCCGCTATGCCCGGGCCATCATCGCTAACCTCACAATTGAGCCAGCCATTCTGATAATGTAGCAATACGCTGATCTCGCCATCACCACTCTCGCCAGCGGCATCCAGGGCGTTTTCGATCAAATTACCGAGCACGGTAATTAATACCGCTACCTGCTGTTCGTTCCCATTGTCAGGGAGCAGGCTATCCTCAATAATCG
Organism: Erwinia pyrifoliae DSM 12163; assembly: GCF_000026985.1. Taxonomy (NCBI): domain Bacteria; kingdom Pseudomonadati; phylum Pseudomonadota; class Gammaproteobacteria; order Enterobacterales; family Erwiniaceae; genus Erwinia; species Erwinia pyrifoliae. The sequence continues at coordinate 2,264,867 of NC_017390.1, read as the reverse complement.
TCAGACGATTACCTGTGTCGTAAGCGCGGCTGATTTTACTTATCAGAAAACCCGCGATAACAGGTGATTTGATTATTCCTGACAGCGATCCAATCTCGGTCTGATAATTATACGCCGTCTTAAGGATGTAATCTTCCAGCTTGTCGTAGTTCTTCATATGCATCAGACCGAGGATGACATGTAGCTTATTCATAAACTCATGGGAACGTTCACGCAGCGCATCGATATAACTGACCATACCATCAAGGCGCTGGAGCAGCCGGCTTATCTCAGTCTTATCTCTGAAGGTACAGATGGCTCCAATAATAGCCGTATTTTTGCGCACCGGCATCGTATTGCACAGCAGTATCCGGCCATTGAAATTGATCTCTTCATCGCGCCGCGCAACACCACTTTTCATCACGCCATGCAGATTATCAATAAGCGGCCCGCAAGCGGCGACAATCTCAGGGCTATCACAATCAAGCGCCTGAAGGAGACCCGTTTCACGCAACAGCTGGCGTGCAGCACGGTTGATCAGTGTGGCTTGCTTACGATCGTCGACCGCAATCACACCCTCTTTCATTGACTGTAGCATGGCCTGATGCTGTTCAAGCAGGGTTGATATTTCATAAGGCTCCAGCCCAAGCAAAATGCGTTTGGCTGCCCTGACCAGCAGGTAAGTTCCCATTGCGCCGACCAATATACCAAACAAGGCGCTCCAGAAAATATTCCAGCGACCATGGTTGATCTGGTGTGCCACATCACCAAGAGAGATCCCAATCGCGACTACGCCAATTTGCCGCTGCTGGCTGTCATATATTGGGGTGAATACCCGAAGTGCGACGCCAAGCTTGCCACTGTTAATCGCTGTATTTTCGCGGCTTTTCAGGGCTGGGTAGAGGTCATCCCCAATAAAATGCTGGCCAATTAAGTTTTTATTAGGATGAGAGTAGCGAATACCCGCCATATTGGTGACCACCACAAAAAGTAGGCCGTTACTCCGCTGTGTTGCACTGGCGATCGTCTGAATTATGCCGTTGTCAGGAACCTGCTGCAGGCCACGTTGAATATCAGGAGAAATCGCCAGCGTCCGTGCTAACGCCAGTGCTTTATCTCTGATACTGTGCTGTGTCATGCAACTTATCTGGACTAAATAGAACAGATGTACAATTAACAATACGGTAGCTATAACAGCGCTAACCAGCAGGCTGACAGAAGCACTGAGTTTCATCGGGCGCTTGCATGAGCAATTCGATGACTTCGGGTTATTCATTGGCGCTCCGGTAAACAGGGACGGCTGAGCAGTTTTAATCATGACTACTGTCTGTAGCGCGTAATGAGGCAGATACAATACCAGGGCATGATAAATCATTGAAGCTCCCTTTTGCAGAGTAAGGTTCTAAAAATAACCAAATAATTGGGGCTTATCTCTGAGTTAAGCGGAAGCGTTCGCGATGAGCCTTTGCTGTAGTGAAAGTAGCGTTTAGAGACAGCCGTGGCGGCTAAGAGAATGATCAAGTCGATGCCAATAAATTTATAGTGTTAATAATAAGCTGGAGATGTTTTGCCGGGAGGATATAGTGTATGTTTCGATCTGTAGCAGAAAAGCCCCGAAGGGGCTTTTCAACATTTATTTAGGAAGTTCGCTCATTTCCTTCACATCACTTTTACTAATTTGCTGCTTGATGCCGTTAGCGTCGGTATAGGCAATAAGGCCAGTTTTGGAATCTTCATGTGGCTTGCCATCACTAATAATAGTTCTGCCATCGCTGGTATGGATAGCATAGCTGGAGCGGGTGCACCCGCTAAGCGCGGCAACACACAGAACAGCAGCAAGAGGCAATGCAATCATTTTATTCATATGGACTCCGTTTTCTTAGTTGCTAAGTTCACTCATGTTCTTAATCAGCTCGCGATTAATCTGTTCAGATTTGCCCGTTTGAGCATCTTTATATGAAACCAGACCCGTATCGCTATCAATTTGTGGTTTCCCGTCAGTCACAATGCTCCTGCCGTCAGTTGTTCTGATTGTCTGATTAGATGAACAGCCAGCGACAAAGAGTAGTGAAAGCACAGCAATAGATGCAGTTTTGAATATTTTAACTTTCATCAAAAATTTCCTTATGGGTAGAAAAGCTTCATCCGGCGTAATTATAGACGAGATTCTGGAATATGCATGGTACAGATGAGATTTTTCAGAGTGGGGCATAAAGCATTCAATTTCATTTCAAGCATTCACAAAGGTTATGGGCAAACTGAAGATATAAACGTAACGCAATAATCATCTTTGGTGATTACAGGGCAGCGAAATTAATAAAGCTTACTTCAGGGTCATAACCACGTCCTGTTATGCTAATGGGGCAAATTTAATTCATGTGCTCTCCGTCAGATATGGCTACATAGGGTAACAAATCTGAAAATTAAGTTTTGACAGTAACGGACTGAATATTGAAAGCACTTACCACGCCAAGGTGATGTCTGTCGGCTAAATTATGATCAAAAAAAAGAGCCGTTTAGGGCAAGAGTTTAAGACATCTTCAGGCGTGTTGATCCTACCCGCCAATAGTGGACACGCGACTAAGTGAGTAAACTCTCAAGCAAGAGGTGACTCATGACAAAACCAGCATCAACCAGCAAAAAGCCACGCAAACAACATACGCCTGAATTTCGCAACGAAGCCCTGAAACTTGCTGAGCGTATCGGTGTGGCTCCAGCTGCCCGTGAACTCCGTCTGTATGAATCGCAGCTTTATGCCTGGCGCAGCAAGCTCAAAAATGCACATTCCTCTTCTGAACGTGAGCAGGAAATGTCTGTTGAAATTGCCCGCCTTAAGCGGCAACTGGCGGAGCAGGCTGAGGAGCTGGCCATTCTCCAAAAGGCCGCGACATACTTCGCGAAGCGCCTGAAATGAAGTATGTCTTTATCGAAAAAAATCGGGCTGAGTTCAGTATCAAGGCCATGTGTCGTGTGCTTAGAATTGCCCGAAGCGGCTGGTATGTCTGGTGCCTGCGTCGCCATCAAATCAGCCCGCGCCAGCAGTTCCGCCTCATCTGCGATAAGGCCGTCGGTAAGGCATTTACTGAGGCAAAACAGCGTTATGGCGCACCTCGTCTTGCTGACGAGCTGCCGGAGTACAACATCAAAAACCATTGCCGCCAGCCTGCGACGTCAGGGGCTGCGGGCGAAAGCGGCCCGCAAGTTCAGTCCGGTCAGTTATCGTGAACACGGCCTGCCCGTGTCAGAGAACCTGCTGAAACAGGATTTTTACGCCAGCGGCGCAAACCAGAAGTGGGCAGGTGACATCACCTACTTACGTACAGATGAGGGCTGGCTGTATCTGGCGGTGGTCATTGACCTGTGGTCGCGTTCCGTCATTGGCTGGTCGATGTCGCCGCGTATGACCGCACAACTGGCCTGCGACGCACTGCAGATGGCGTTGTGGCGGCGAAAACGTCCTGAAAAAGTGATTGTTCACACTGACCGTGGTGGGCAGTACTGTTCATCGGATTATCAGAGCTTGCTGAAATGTCATAATCTGCGCGGGAGCATGAGCGCAAAAGGCTGCTGTTATGACAATGCCTGCGTGGAAAGCTTCTTTCATTCGCTGAAGGTGGAATGTATCCACGGAGAACGCTTTGCCAGCCGGGAAATAATGCGGACAACGGTGTTTAATTATATCGAGTGTGATTACAATCGGTGGCGTCGTCACAGTGCCTGTGGCGGCCTTAGTCCTGAACAATTTGAAAACCAGAACCTCGCTTAGGGCTGTGTCCACATTACGTGGGTAGGATCATGTTGCTGGTGAACTCCAGCAAGCTAACGATAAGTGCTTAGTCGCGAATATGTCTTCCCTCTGAAGCCAGCTCGATCCTTAAGATTCCAGTAAAATTTAGCTCAGGTAACATGTTAGGTGCTGTACGATACCTTTCAATGTTTTTTTGTACCATCAACAGAGCCTTCGTGGGTGAGAAGCTAAAAGTGTTGGTTGACTCGATCCATCGATGTAAGCGTATTAGTAGCAGGTTTAGAACGTTAATAACTGACTTCTACCATAGCCCTCTTTAGAGCGACTTGCCTTAGCAAATCTATTTCAACGGCAAACGTAGAATGAAGCATCATCATCAGGGCAGAATTATTAATGGCGGCATCTTGCTTCAGTCGAGCCATTACGGCCTCGCCCAACATTTTATCTGATGATTTTTCTTCTCGTCTTTGGTACATACCAACTTCTGTGAATCAGTGATGCAGACATACATAAGTGCTCCATAGAGACTTGCGTGCCAGAACCAGAGAACCAGCAAATGATTGGCGACAGTAAATTCTGTGAATAATGTAGGACTGAGTCAATGATCAACAAGCACAGGAACGAACTTATTGTAAACATAATGCCTGGTAAGTCAGTCAGCACGTCCGAACAGTATGCCTATCAATTGTTGATAGTGGCGCTCCTGCTCTGGGCCAGAAGCCAGTTCCAGTCGCGTCAACAGTTTTGAACAAATCGCTTTACGGTTTAAATGACGTCCTGAACGCAAAATTTCAACCACTATCTGGCCAAGTGTTTCTTGCTGAGAGGGCATGATCACCTCAACGAAGTAACGGCTGATGTCATTTTCAATCATAGGATTGGAACCGTCCAGACGCATGGCAATATCCCTTAGTCTTATTGTTAAAATAATGTGTAGATGCTTGAGAGGTAAAGTTATACAACGAAAGTACTTTTGTACAGTAATTGTCTTTTTTTAAACGGCGGGATCTTATGCATAAAGTGCTATCTGATAATAATCAATAGGTTAGTCTAAGGTTGCTCTTGGGTGAACTCAAAAGAAAGAACAATTTACCCTCACTAACCATCAAAAAGAAGCCATAATCGTGAACGGGAATTTAATTTTTAAAACACATGAAAAAATATTTTCCATTGAATTTAGCCGAACAGACACTGAGAATCTATGACAATACCAGACAGAGGATCAGGTACTGCTGAAAAGAATCTCAAGTTATAATCGTTGTTATAAGGGGCGGAGGATTTATCATTCTAAAAGTGTTTATTTACTGGAAGTACGAAATGCGTGGTGATTGACATAATGATATGATTCATATCGACTAAGCTGATAAGATAAAACAAAATCTTATGTACATGAACATTATTGGTGGAATATATTAATCAAACCAGTACGTGGGATTAGCATTATGAGGTGAATTTACGTGATAGTCGACTAATTGGGTGATTGTAACATTGATATGCACTTAGTCAGAAGAGGGTAATTTATCTGGAAAATTGCAGTTTTACTGATGCTGCAGGTTAGCTAATTCGGATCATATTGGTCGAGAAGGATATGCAGCGCAGATCTTTAACAGTCAGGTTTATTTCAAACAACTGTAAGAACTGAAATGCTGACTTGTAATTCAGATTAAAATAATCGAACTGTAAATCTGATTCTAGGAAAATAGATAAAAGTAAATACAATCGATAACTGGAAATTTTTGTATGATTAATATTATTTAATCTGGGCGCTAAATTACAAATTCAGAACTGAATTTGACCTGCAGGTAAATGGAATAATTGTCATACAGGTAACGTAAAGATGCAGAAAGGTGAAGAAGATGAGAGTAGATGTTGGCGCTTTCTTTTCATGAGTTATAGCGAGAGTTTACGAGTTTTGATAAAATCTGCAGGATCATTTCAAGTTACAGAATTTTTAAAATTTATTAAATCAACGGGGGAGGGCACGATGTTAATTAATTTTCATACAACTAACCGATATCATCCTTATAAAATGAGACCGTTTGAATTTATTTGTCGAAACATATTCAAGAAGAGTGTCGAAGACTGGCGTATCCAGTTTTTCTGTTTATGACGCCATTATAATCTCAACAATGGGAGGATAAGATAGGATCAGAGCGAAAATTAGTTTCTTTAGAAAAAATTAAGGGTTGTGATCAGCTAATTATGAAGTTGTACTGGCTCATAAAGAATATACACGAAAGATAGCAAAATGGGAAAAAATATGGATGACTCGAAAATCTACTTCCTTGATTTCACCTTTAATCCAAAGGCAAGGACGTTGAAAAATAGAGAAAAAACAATTCAGCTTAGAAAAAAACAGGCCGATGTTCTTATTCTTCTATGTGCCAAATATCCAGAGCCTGTGTCGCAAAAAGATTTTTTGGCTGGAGCATGGGGCGGGGGGTATGTAACGCCACAGAGTATCGCACAGGTTATTCGCTCGCTAAGACTAAGCTTAGACGATATTAATAAAAATATTATTGTAACCATCCCTAAGTTGGGATATCAGTTTACTGCTAAACCCTCCGATGAAGAACCTGTAATGAATGATCATTTGGAAAACATGACATCTAAAAGCAGGATGGGAGAAAATAGAACCGCTTACGAAACTTGCACTGAAGATGGTGAAAAAATCATATATTCTGGTTTGACCATAAATGAAGCCAGTGGCGTGAAAAAAACTCATACGCCTAGAAAAAACTTCAAATTAAGGAAGGCATTTTTTTATAGCATGGTTGTGATGTTGGCAGTGCTACTTTTACATTTATTCGTTGCGCAAAGTGCCCCCCTTAATGTCGGAATCAATAAAAAATTCCAATACAGAGAGTTAAATGAACTGAACATTCGTGGATGAAGATGAATTAATCAGCAGGGATAATCGCTATGAAATGTGGTCGATGAAGATATCTGATTGAAATTGAAAAGACAGATTAATTAGATAATGTCGAAGCCTGATGTATTGAATGTGTGGAGAATAGTAGTTGGCAGCACCGTTTGCAATTAAATTTTAAATGATAATTAACTCGTGAAACAGGGTGTCAAAAAATAGATGTCAGATGTTAGTTATTTACATTACATGCATCATATATTGAATAATGCATTAGAGTTTGAGAGGGAATTGCATGTTCCCGGCGAATGCCGGGAAAGTAGACTTGACTGAAGTTTTGAATGAGGGGACGTATCCTATAAAAATTCACTTTCTTCAATATCAGGGGTGAGCATCTTATAAATCATTATTTGTATCATCATGTCTCTTGCTGTAAGCTGATTAACGTAATTATCAAGCATTTGTATTTGATGTTCATAACGTTCACTTTTCTCATGAAGTGCAATATTTATGTTGGATAATTCCTTTTTCAAACAATGTGTTGAAAGATCCATATAAGGGCATAGTTCTCTTATACTACTTAGGAATATATCCAAATTACTATTGGGTTTTGCATTCGTCATTTGAGCTAATACTATCTGCTCGAAACTTAACAGACTGGTATCATATGTTGCCTCATTAAAGCTTTGCAATTCATTATTAATTGATTCAGGTGATATCATTATTTTCCTCTGATGATGTAGTAGGGCGTCGTTTATTTCTATTTTCCTCACCCAATTTAACAAGTGTCATGCCCATATCAATGAAAATATCAGGTATGATATTGCTAATATCTTCATTGATGTTAGCCATCTTATTTTTAGCATGAATTAACCATTGCCGGCATAGTGGGGCGCTTTGAAAACGTATCGCCTCTTTCTCACTCTCAACTGTGATATGTTTATCATCCGTGTATTGATAATTAGGCATTTCAACGCTGTCAGGTAGCTGAACTGTACGAGGGACAATAATTTTATTTATGTTCTGTTGACAACAGTTTCTTTTAATATGGTGAATAATTCTTTCAACAATAACCATGTCGTCAAATGATATTTGCACAGCGTCAATAACAGATTGTTCAAATGACGCCATACGAATATTCTGCTGTACCTCATAATCGTCAAGCATATTCATTAATTGTGTAAAGAAAAGCTGTAAGCCAGAAGAATAACCTTCTTTTTCACAATTTTCACGCGTCTCAATAAGACGCGATTCACACTCGATACGAATTTCATTACAATGAGAAAGCGTACGTTCAAGCGCGCTTGCCATATTGCGGTGGCGCGTAATCAACGTGGATTTTATTAAGATATTCCCATAGATACCATTGGGTAATTCTTTACTTGAAATGAATCGCATAGTTAATTGCCATCTTTAAAAGATTATGGTGTCCAAGTGTTCTCTCTATATGGAGCTGCGGCAACTTAATGTCTGTAGGGAAGCTCATAAGTAGGCGCCTCATGAGTGCAAGAGGTAGTGGGCGAATCTGACTGAGGATAAAAGCAACTCCCAAAGCTATAGTATCAACACTTCGTGGTAATGTGAGTGATGAAATATGAGGGATTAATGGCAGAGAAATAAATGCGAGTAACCGAGAATCTGACATCAGTACTGCACATTGGCTGAGGAGCCGAGCTCGTAAAAGATAACCCCCAACCAAATGAGCAGTAACAGGCATATGCTCCCATTGAGTCAGGACAAGTAACAACATAGTGTCATCAGCTTGCCAAAGTGAAGGCAAATCCTCAAGTTTGTAGTAAGAAATAAGCCAATAATTTAACAGTACATCCTGGGATATAAACTTTTGTAGAAGGTTATCAGTGATGTACGTAGGATGGGTGTAATCTGCTGGACGATATAAAATTTTTAGCAGTTTTTCTTCTCTAATAAACATCACCTTATGACTCCTTTTTATCATTTGGCTTTGTCGGCGTAAGGTTCTCGATAATGGAACGACCGGGTGACTTATTTATTAGATAAAAAAGTGTAAATATCGCTAAAACAGTACAGATTACTAGAGGTATAAGCCAGAACCACAGTCGTGATCTCGATGCTTTCATCGGCGTAGAATATTGGATAACAGGTGCATCGAACAGAACCACTGAAATATTTTCATAACGTACATCACTTAGGCTGTTCTTTATAAGGGATTTGATTTGAGAGATGAAAAGATTATCATCTATCTCCCCTTTATAAGAGATGAGTACACCAACATGAGATAGAGTTTTATTTCCTTTATCACTTCGGACACCGGGATAGCTGATATGTACGCGTGCATTGACTACTTGGTTGATAATCCGCAGTGACTGGCCTAATCTCTGTTCAAGTAAAGAAAGGACCCTTGTCTGTTCAGCGTTTGGTGAGGCGACAAGAGCGCTTTCCGGAAATGCTTGGGCAATCTGAATTTCTGCTGACCAAGGAAGCTGATATTGGTTAATAATCGAAAGAGCGGCTGTGTTTTCTTGTTGACTAACGCTGATAGCAAAACCATCTTTTACAGCACCGCTTTTTTGAGCAGAGATATTATGCTGCTGTAAAATGGCTAATACTTGATTAGTTTGCTCTTGAGTAAGATTTTCAAGTAGCTTCTCGTTATTACAGCCAGATATTGATCCGGCCGATATTAAAACGAAAAGTATGTGGAGATATTTACTCGTCATTATTGTGATTTTTCCAGAGTTTCAATAGCGCTGATTCCTTTACGTGCAATGCTGGTGACTAAGGAAATATAATTAGTATATTCGCCGATATAACTTTGCAACTTTAGAAGATACTCAGGGTCACCAGTCAATTGAGACGATTCAGTTAACTTATTAATCATGCTTTTATGATGTATATTATTTTCGCTGAAATCCTTAAATGAGCTGAAGACAAGATCGTTAAATGATTGGTCATGTGAAATAACCGTAGTTTCAACGCCATTATTTAGTGTGTCAGGTGCTAATCGTGTTAATGAAGATAAAATCTCAGGGTGATATTTCATAAAAAACCTCAGGTGAATTGTCAGGATAAACACATGTTAAAGGTTAACGGAAGTTTTGTATAATTGCAGCAGCAATATCTTTATAGGCTTTTATAGTGCTGGTTTGGGCGTTACGAAATAGAGTATATTCTTGAAGCTTTGCCTGATAGCTAGCCAATACTGAAGGATCAGAAGGATTAAGTTCAAGATTACTTTGTGCAAGATTGAGGGCTTCCATCATATTTTTAGCCCCACTTTCGAACGCAGCAGAAATCTCATCTAAAAAATGCCCATCTTTGGCACTGGATGTAGCATTATCTTTGAACGGATCTGTCATTATTTATTTCTCCAGAATTCAATGGGAAGTACCAGTGATGGGGATTTAAAAAAAGGTAGCCATTAGTTGAATCAATGTAAGACTTATTTAGCAGCCAGTTTTCATCAAGATTGACAGAAAAGTTGACTATTTTATTCCCCCATTTGAGCTCGAATTCCTGAATGAAATGTCTTAAAGTACTAATAATAACATCGCTCAGGGCATCACGAATAATTAAACTATAACCTGTATTTGTAATGATCTGGCGGTACTGAATGTTTAGACTGTCCAAACCATTGCGAGCTTCAGACAGAAGTTGTTCTTTAGATTTGATAATTATTTCCACATCTGTTGCGTAAGGAATAAATTCCAATACCGTTGTTTTCAAAGACTCCTCTTCGTCTAGGGTTAATTGGCGATATACGGCAATAACAGGCTGCGAAGGTCTGCTGTATGCAAGCTGTAATATAGGGTAGCCAACCTGAAGCAATTGAGATACGACAATTTTTTTTTGTTGAGTGATCCAGACAGGAACGACACTGGAATTTTCCTGAAGTTTGACCAGAGCTTCTTTCAGCCATTCCATTTCATGTAGTTTGGAGACTAATATGTATATAAATTTACTATCCCTGTCTTTAACAATATCAAATGGGAATGAAATTCCTGAGAGCGAATCATTTAATGTTGATACATGATTTTCGTATTCATTAGTTTTATAAAAATAACCAGCTGTAATAAAAAGAGTAACCATGAGTATGACCGACACTAATGAGATTAACCGAAGATTAGTTATTTTTAAGTGGTGCGATTTGTTGTGTTCAAGACCTGCTTGTTGTGCCTGGTGAAAACTATAATTACTGATGTTTTCATGCCATTCTTCATCATTGCGTTTGAAGGCAAACCGGACATGTTCATCAGTAAAGATTTCATTTTCATGTAGTACTACTTGGTAACTATGGGTTGGCTGATTAATTACGATATCAACACTTATACCTTCATCACCCTGAAAACTTTTCGATAATTGTAGCAAAATATTAGGCGAAGGTAAATTACAGGGTATATAAAGCGTATTAGAAGCGTAATGTGCTGAATGAACTGAGGCTAAAGCAGATTCCGGGTTTTTATGCCGGATTGAAGACTCAGAGTCTATGATAATAAAGTAATCTTCGGAGGTAAGATGCAGTTCGCAGCCGAACATAGGCCCGAAGAGAATCTTTAAGGTAAAGTTTGTGTTATTGCAGTAAATGGATTTAGTCGTATTTGAATCTTTTACATTGCTGATCATAAACATCTGCCATTAGCATAATAGAAGTGATAAATAGTTCTACATTTCGCCTTGTTAGTTGTTTGGAATAATTTCCATGGAGATATATAGGCTTGTCAATTATTAGATAAGACTCATTAATAGAATAGTATTGCAACATCAGAACTAACATCCCATCTTTGGTATCTGATGAAATTGTATATTAACGGTTTATTCGAATGATCGCAAATCTTACCTATGATTTTTTTTTGAAAAAAAAACATTTATTTTATAAAAAAGTTAATTTTTATAAATTGAGTTGACCTGATTGTTTTATCTGATATAGATGTTAATACATTCGTCATTGTTTATTTCTCACAAGTGAAACTATAGAGGCTCTATGGGTAATTTTTATTCTAATGGTGTTCAGTTTAGAGGAGCTAAACGATTTCTCCTAAACAGTGATGGAAATAGACCTGTGACTACTGTGGATCTTACGGGGAATGACGTTATTGAATTCAGTAACTCTCTAGTTTTCGCGAAACCATTGAATGAGTCATCTTATTTAGGTTTTTCTTCAGATGGCAATCGAATCGATGGGGAGCTTAGAATCAACCAATCCAGCGTGTTTGCATCTCTTGATACTATGAAGATAAAGGTTACCGGAGACTGGTTATTTGAACAGCTGTCTATGCCGCAGGTTGCAATACTCATTTCATTTTTGGATTATCATGATAATCCTTGTCGAATTATACACTCCAAAACAGGAAATTACTATGATGAATCTTTGATAATCCAGAATGATCGCTTTTACATTTCCAAAGTAAATTATAGCGGCAGATGTCTGGTAGCACTGCTTATTGGCAGAAGGTTAAGGTCTGTTGATTACGGAATAGAAAATCTTTTCAATTTCGTCAGAAGGATTGAAAATTATTGGATATCACACTTCCTGTTATCTCAGTTTTTGAAAGAAGAAAAAGACAGCAGTGCGGACAGGTTGTATAACGCTAGCAAGAGTTATGGCGTATCAGAGTCTTATTTCAGGAAGCTTTGCCATAATACATTTTCTCGCGGGCCAAAAAAACAGTTACGCATCTGGAGAGCTTCTTATAGTGCTTTGCAACTGATAGAAAAGGATAATTCGATAGCAACCATTGCCGGGAATAATGGATATGCATCGTCCTCGCATTTTTCAAGTGAAATAAAGTCGATTTTTGGAATTCGGCCACGAGAATTTAAAGACTTGAAAGGGTTTTTTTATGAATAAAAATTGTGTCAAAAAAATAACCTTTAAATTTCTGATTATTATTGTTTCGCTGTTTTTCAGTAATCATGCGCTCGCAGACTTTCTCAATAGAGAGGCAGCACGCAACAGTATAGCCGAAAAAAGTGAAGCCCCTTATGAGGCAGACAATATTTATGTGGCCAGTGATAATAGCATCCAGCAAATTTTTAATGTCATTGCAGGAGAAATACATAAACCTGTCATCGTAAGCAGTAACGCTGCTAAAAAGCGTATTACAGGAAATTTCGACCTCAACGATCCCAGAAAACTGTTGGCTAAGTTGGCTGCTCGAACAGGACTTATTTGGTACGATGATGGTAGTTCGATATATGTTTACGATGTCAATGAAATAAAGAATAGCGTGATTCGTCTGTCATATGCGACCTTCGACCGATTGGTTGCTTATTTGAAAACATCAGAGCTATATGACGTGCGTTTCCCGCTACGTTCTGACGGACAATCAGGTTCATTTTATGTCTCAGGGCCACCAGTGTATGTAGAGCTTATCACGGCGGCAGCAAAATATATTGATTCGTCTTATTCAAGGCCCGGCACCGGCGAAGCGACCGTGCGCGTGATAAAACTGAAAAACTCCTTCGTTAACGATCGTAACTATACACAAAGAGATACTCCACTCACCATACCAGGGGTGGCTTCAGTATTGAATAAGTTACTTAATAATTCAGGAAGACTCTCAGTATTGAGAGGTGTAAGAATAAGCGTAGATGAAGAAAACCAAAATGTGAACGATTCAGCTACGTCGAAGAGGAGAGGTGACTTTAAATCTTTTATGCCGGATTTCTCTAACGAAGAAGTGGAGGCTGACAACCACGGATCTGATACGGCAAGTAATGATTCAGTCAATATAGTTGCTTATTCAGATACCAACAGTTTGCTTGTCATGGGTACTGAGCGACAGGTCAGTTTCGTAGAAGATATAATACAAGCTATAGACATTGCTAAACGACAAATTCAACTCTCATTATGGATAATAGACATTTCAAAAGAAGATATTAACGAATTAGGTGTTCAGTGGAGCGGTTCTGCAAAGATAGGTAGTACAGGCGTTATATTCGGCACCAGTTCATTGACACCAGAAAGTAGTATAAATTTCCTAGCAGATGTTTCTGCATTAGTTGAATCAGGATCTGCACAGGTTATTTCCCGGCCTGAAATTCTGACGCAGGAAAATGTGCCCGCTCTTTTTGATAATAATAGTAGCTTTTATGCCAAGCTGGTAGGAGAAAGGAACTCTTCTTTAGAGAAAATAACCTATGGAACTATGATAAGCGTACTACCGCGTCTGGCAGAACATCAGCAGGAGATCGAGATGATACTTAATATCCATGATGGCAACGTACCTCGGGATGCTAGTGGGGCTTCTGCTCATGTCGATAGTCTGCCGGTAATTAGTAACACGCAAATTAGTACTGAAGCACGAGTTCCTTTGGGATATAGCTTACTGGTAGGAGGTTATAGCCGTAATCAGGATGAATACCATAATATAGGAATACCATTATTACGGGATATTCCTTATTTAGGAAAGATATTTGACTATAGTTACACAAGCCAAACAAAGATGGTCCGCTTGTTTCTCATTCATCCAGAGTTATTGGAAAACGGTGAAACATGGCATGGACCTCAGAATACGAATCCGGTTGTTGGCCTAACATCTGAAGGTAAAGAGTTGACGTTGAAATCAACAGTATCAATGTTACGTAAAATTATGAACCAAAAATGAGAGGTATAAAATATGGAAATCAGGCGTTCATATCAGCCAGGCTCGCTACCTCCAACTATGGATGGCCAAGATGAAAGTTATTCCGATTTAACTGGTAAGTCATTTTCAAAATCAGAATCGACAGATCAAAATGAGATATTGAGTAATATCGCTGAGGAGTTGGCAGATACAGTTAGTACCTTTGGTCGGGCCAGTAAGTTTGGGCGAAAAAATGACAGTTTTGACAATGACACTGTTTCAGCTATTCTTGAAGAAAATGCTGAAGAGAAGATCTTCATTTTGATAAAACAAATTACAAAATTCCAGGGTCAAACATCTATTCTTAATTATGCACGTCAGTTTTTTCCGAATGAATGGGATTTGTTTCAGGCATTGCGTGAAATACTCTTAAGCCGGAAACTATCTGAATTACAGAAGAAAAAGGTCAGGGAAGCGCTTGTCGATTTGAGGAATTTTGGCGATCAAAAAAAAATAAAATCGTCCATAAACGTGGCTTTTGTAGCCAGACGATTTAGTGAAAATAGAAATGGGAATAAAGTAACAGCTAAAGAACTGCGTAATAGTTATCTTCGTTTCCTTGAGCTTGAAGTACCTGCGACTTACATTTACCACGACTGGATTGATGAATTTGGTTTCAATAATCGTAAACGTGTATTATTATTTACCCGTTCTGCACTTATCGCTGATATGAAGGCCAATGAACCAGGGCTTCATGTAAATGAATTTGGACCGATTTCTGCAAGGATTTCTGATGCACGTATACTTCACACGCTCGATCTAAAGCTAACCAGTAGCTTTAAAGACTTTGCATTTAGTAGCTTTGCGGGACATAGCGAAATATTATTTAGTGAAGAACATATATTAACTCTTTTTTTAACGGGATTAATCAATTGTGATGCTCTAGGTCCGGTTTTTGATAAGTTCAAAAATGACTTTATGTATGGGATGACTTTGAACAGGCAGGCGATTGCGGTTCAGATGATCAAAAACGTTTATAACCTTACTCCTGAATTTCTTTATGCGAACCTCGCCTATCAAGAAGCCACAATCGATTTTTTAACCGAAGAGTTGAACTCGCTACATGAAAAAGAGCGCAATTTAGTGACTTATGATAGATGTTTTCGATGAAGGCATATGTAGAATTTTCTTACTTTTAACCACTGGTGAATATGTTAAGTAATTTTATTGGGCAAATGCGAACACGTCCTGAGCTGATCGTCTTGCTGATGATGATTATGGTCGTCGTTATGTTGATAATTCCACTGCCAACATACTTGGTCGATTTTTTTATCGCACTAAATTTGACAATGGCATTATTGATATTCATCGGCTCTTTCTATATAAACAGAATTTTGGATTTTTCGACGTTCCCATCGATGATTATGATCAGTACCATATTTCGTCTGGCTATTTCTATCAGTACTAGCCGCTTAGTTCTAACCGACGCGGATGCTGGTAAAATTATTTCGAGTTTCGGTGAATTCGTTATTGCAGAAAGTCTTGTAGTTGGGATGGTTATTTTCTTTATCGTCACTGTAGTGCAGTTTATCGTCATTACAAAAGGCTCTGAGCGTATTGCCGAGGTTGCAGCCCGCTTTTCTTTAGATGCCATGCCGGGTAAGCAAATGAGTATTGATGCTGACCTTAAAGCAGGCGTGATCGATGAAAAAGAGGTCAGACGGCGCCGTAGCGATCTGGAGGCAGAAAGTCAGCTTTATGGTGCTCTGGATGGCGCAATGAAGTTTATCAAAGGCGATGCTATCGCCGGGATAATTATTATTTTAGTTAACCTGCTTGGAGGACTTGCTATTGGTGTAGTGCAGAAAGGGATGAATATATCACATGCTTTGTCCATATATGCATTGTTGACTATTGGTGAGGCTTTAGTTGCCCAAATCCCCGCATTACTGATCTCAATAAGCGGTGGATTGATTGTAACGCGCGTAAATAATAATGAAAATACAAATTTAGGTGCTAAGATACTGCAAGATCTTTTTCTCAATAAGTCAACCTTAGTGATAACAGCAATATTAGCCGTTACATTAGGCTTATTGCCCGGATTCCCATTAATTGTATTTCTTTTACTGGCTATTATTCTACTTGGGGTCTTTTATAAGGATAAATACAATAAAAATAAGAATAACAGTCTTGATCCAGATGACTCAGAGGTTGCAGAACAGTCCACTGTCAAAAGTAAGCCTGTAGTTATAGATGGAGAATACATTCCTGAGACTGTTCCGCTTATTGTGAGTTCCTGGAATGGATATGAAAAATATTTTGCCAAGAATAATTTTTCTTCTTTACTGAAACGCCATTTTTTTATCGAGTATGGCGTTCGTCTGCCTGATTTGATTATGAATTATGACCAGCATGTTGAACAGGGGAAGTTGACTGTTGCTATCAATGAAATACAGGTCGCAAGTTATGATTTTTTCCCTGAAATGCACAAAGTTCTTTTCAGAGGAGATGAGTTAAAATTAATAGATGACAACGTAAAGGTGGTAAATACTTCCCATGGAAAAACCTACTGGATACCTGAGGAAAGACATGAAACAGCTTTGAAACTCGGATTTTACTCAAGGGATGCAGTTAACGAATTTTACTCCTGTATATCTACGTTACTCGTTCATAATATTTCTGAGTTTTTTGGTATTCAGGAAGCCAAAACGTTGCTTGACGACCTTGAGAAGAAATATCCTGACTTGCTTAAAGAGTGCTACCGAAATAATACAGTTCAACGAATCACTGAAGTGTTTCAACGGTTACTCAAGGAGCGTATTTCAATCAGAAATATGCGTTTGATTCTCGAGGCTTTAGTCCAGTGGGCTCCTAAGGAGAAAGATCCAATTATGCTGGTTGAACATGTACGTGGAGTTTTAGCACGCTATATTTCAAGCCGATTCTCAGCTGAAGGTCGTATCAGAACTGTGGTGATGTCGCATGATATGGAGAGTATTATCCGCGACGGAATCCGCCAGACTTCTGGGGGTACATTCGTCAATCTGCCGCCATTGGAAACAGAAAATATAATAAAATCTCTCGAAATCTGCTTGCAAAACAATAGGGTAAATGCAAGAGACATTATTCTAATGGTATCTATGGATATCAGACGCTTTGCTAAAACCATCATCGAAGGGACTTATTCAGAATTAGATGTACTCTCTTTTAGTGAGGTCTCTGCCGGCGTAGAAATTGACGTCATTGGTTCATTAGAAAACTATAGTGAGGCTGTAAATGAAATATGATGTTGCGGAATTAATTTCAACGATGCTGAAAGAAGCTGGTATGTCAGAATTTATCAGTGATGATTTAAGTAATCACTCAACGATTTCTCTCAATATGAAGGATGACATCCCTGCTATAAATATAAAAAGTATAGATGATGATGTATGGCTCTGGGCAAAACTTGGCGAATTTAATATCAATTCATTAGCCTACAGTAGTATCAATCTTTTACCACTCATGTTTGATTACAATGAAGAATACTTTATTACGGGACAGCCTTGCTTATATCCGGTAGATGGGCAGCTAGAACTACGTGCACAGGTTCTGGAGAAGCATTTGGCGTCTGCTAATGACTTCCTATCTGTTCTGGATCATTACCTCACTATTATGTTGAACTATCGTAGTGTTCTGGCTTAATAACAGAGGGTTTTATATGTTTACACACATGTTGGTTCGTCTCGCTCATCCACTACGTATTCAAGGAAATGTGATAGAAGCATACCTTCCAGGAACGAAGATTGGAGAAATTTGTCAAATCCAGAAATCATTAGTTGAAAGTGAAGTTTTAGGACTCGCGCAAATAACCGGATTTAATAATGAACATACATTTTTAAGCCTCTTAACGGATAGTCAGGGTTTTTCACGAGAAAACGTATTGTTGCCAACGGGTAAGCCTCTGCGCGTTGAGGTTCATGAGGGCATAAAAGGGGCCATCATTGATGCTACTGGAACGATCAAAGGGCATCTGGTTGATATGCCTGTTACTCCTTACACAAATGTAAAGAGTATTATGGCCTGCGGTTCGGCGCGTGATTTTAGCTTACGTAAACCAATAACAGAGCCATTGTTAACCGGAATTCGTGCCATTGATGGTTTGCTTACCTGTGGTCAGGGACAACGAATCGGAATTTTTGCGACGGCTGGCTGTGGTAAAACATCGCTGATGAATATGCTAATCGAGCATTCAGAAGCGGATATCTATGTTATCGGCCTGATAGGTGAACGAGGACGAGAAGTAACTGAATTCGTCGAATCAATGAAAAAGTCTTCAAGACGTTCAAGGATCGTAATAGTTTATGCTACCTCGGACCGCTCTTCGGTGGAACGTAGTAATGCCGCACAAATTGCATCAAGTATTGCCGAGTATTTCAGTGAGTTGGGCAACAATGTACTACTTTTTGTGGATTCGATCACCCGTTACGCCCGTGCGTTGCGTGACGTTGCACTGAGTATGGGGGAAATGCCCGTGCGTCGCGGCTATCCTGCATCAGTGTTTGAGGCGTTACCAAAGCTGCTCGAGCGGCCTGGTCGTTTCCTCACCGGATCAATAACAGCATTTTATACTGTGCTAATTGAAAACGAAGAAGATCCAGATGTAATCGGTGATGAAGTGCGCTCGATTTTGGATGGACATATCTACCTGAGCCGTAAACTCGCCGCTAAGGGGCATTATCCGGCCATTAATGTACTTAACAGTATTAGCAGAGTTTTTTCACAAGTAACAGAACGAAATCAGCAGCAAATGGCGAACTGCTTCCGTGATTTATTACAGCGTCAACGTGATATGCAGCTATTTATTGATTTAGGCGAATATCACCGGGGTGAAAATGAGAATAATGATATTGCTTTTGATAAGAACGAACAAATGGAAGAATTTCTCAAACAAGATATGACAGAAAAAATGGAAATTTCGACCTGCATGGATATGTTATATGGATGCGTGGCATAAAGGGCGTCAGTTTATTGATCTTATCGAGTATAAAAGAACATTGATTGATATGAAGATGGTTAAGGTTGAAAGGCTTATAAGTCAAACCAAGCGGCTTCTGAATCAACAGATTCATGAATATAATTTAATAAGACAGAAAATAAATTCATTGACACCTTCAGGCGTACTCGAGAAATCAAAAATTCACCAAGGCATCAGGTGTCAGGGTGTTTTACTATCACGTCAACAACTTATTATTATTAAGATAAACCAGCTTGAAGAAGAAAATATAACGCAAGAAAAAACACTCCAGAATTTTCAAATTCAAAAGGGCTTTCTGGAAAAGAAATACTTCAAAGTCACTCGTGATTTATACCGTCGATACAATGACTATACTATACGCAGTGATGAAAATTCTGAAGATGACGCACTGGAGACGATCTGCTATGGCAAGAGTAAATTCTGACATTGATACAAAACAATTTATCGATAATGATGTTTCAGCGGTAGAAAAACCTTTTGATGATATGCTTGACAAGGTGCGAGAAAAGAAAGATCCAGACCCTGCAGATGATTTATACAATCTTCAACAATATATTCAGCAATATTTAGCTGTCAGCTTAGCGAGCGGTGGAAGAAAAACTGAGCATAATAGAACTGATAAATTATTTTCATCTCATAACAGTGAAGAACATTTTTATCGATTTAAGCCAGGTGCAGACAGGCTTGGTTTAAACTCTGGACTTTCTATATCGCAGCAATTGCAAAGTAGAGATTGTAAAGAAGTTAAAAACTCTGTGCAGGCTAATAGCAGCGTACTAACAATGGATAAAAGTAATTCTGACAAGCTTTCTAAGCACATAGGGGGACTCGAAGAAAAGGAAGATTTCACCACGCTTAAAAGCCATTTTTCTGTTCCGCCTGCTCATGGAGATTCGGCTTCACTGGGAGAAGATACTATATCGCGTGGAGAAAACATGCACCGTTCCAGGACACAGCAGCTTATAAAGTTCGCCAACGAAGCTGCAAGTTTAAGCGAGGTCCGCGTTGATAAACAAGATGTAAATCTGGTTTATCAGTTCCAGCGATGGACAGGCGATCATTCGGTGAAAGTGTCAATACCTTTCGACTCAAGCAGCGGTAATATCACTTTGTTACCATCTGACGCGCGTGTAGCCGATGTACTTTCCAGAAATATGGATCGAACAATACACCGTATGTCAGACCTCCTACTGCAACAACATGATAAAGATGAACGTCAACATCATCAGGATGAAGAAGATAAAGAATGAGTCTACGTCATCATTTGCGTCATGTAGATCAGAGCCAGAGAGCATTAGAGTTTCTCAAAAATAGCCATATTGGTAGTGAAGTCATCGTTCCAAATGCAGAAGGTCGCTACCTGCGACTTATTCTGAAAAACGATTCTGACTTACGAAATGAAGCATTGATTAATGTCGATGACTGGTTGCAGATGATGGATTATCGGTTGCCCGGCATTCCATGGCAACAGGTACCATTAAGCTACTTGATCCGATGGTTAAATAGTCTGAATCATATTTTTATATTGAAAGCAGAAGAGTGGGGGGTAGAGGAAATTAAATTACCTTGTGCCTCTTTGCCAGAAAAAATACTCTGTATACCTGCTAAGCCATGTCCACTATTGTGCATCGATTGGTCAGAGGGCATAAATCCTGAATTCAACAAGTGGCATCTAAGACAATATGGTATTAACTTTATATTAGACCTACATTTAGGATACAGTCAATTACCCATATCATTGATCAGTGATATAGCTTTAGGAGACTTATTACTAATTCAACATCAATTGCCCTCTCTGCAAATCGGAAAAAATAAGCTATTTCACTTGAGTCTTATCAATAATCAGGAGGTGGTTGTGCTAGAGAAGTTCACAGACCAGCAAGAAGAATACCGTGATGAAGAAGAAACGTTGCATAAATGGTCGGATCTCCCAATCGAAATAGAGTTTGTGCTTGATAGTAAGTCTACTACTCTCGCAGAACTCGATACTATAGAGCCGGGAACGGCGTTTCCTTTAAATCAATGTGCTGAACAGCGAGTAAAAATTTATCTTAACAGAAAGTTTTTTGCTCGTGGTGAATTGGTGGCACTCGATAACGGTAATCTGGCTGTAGAGATCAGGCAGATTAATACAGTCTTAGTAGATGATATGGATATCTACAATGCTGAATAATGACATTTCCTTAATTGGCGTACTTTCTTTTTTTACGTTGCTTCCATTCCTTATTGCAGGTGGTACTTGTTTCATCAAATTTTCAATTGTATTAGTGATGATGCGCAATGCATTAGGAATCCAGCAAGTACCTTCTAACCTTACCCTCAATGGAATTGCACTTATTTTAAGCGCATTTGTAATGATGCCTGTATGTCAGCGTATTGCTGATGATGTTGAAAGCCGGCATATTGATTTTAATCAAAGTGGAGCTATTCCACAGTTGATGGATGATGGGTTGGGGAGCTATCGTGAATATCTGGTGCATTATTCCGACCATGATTTGATTCATTTTTTTAATAAAGTTCAAAAGAAAAGAAATGATGACAATGAAGTCGATATTACTGAACATGAATTGAGAAGATTACCATTAATGACTTTGATGCCTGCTTACGCACTAAGTGAAATTCAAAGCGCATTCAAGATTGCTTTTTATATTTATATTCCCTTCGTTGTAATAGATATGGTTGTGTCCAGTATTTTACTGGCATTAGGTATGATGATGATGAGTCCGGTGACCATCTCTATTCCAATAAAACTGATTCTTTTTGTTGCAATGGATGGTTGGAGCTTATTGGCGAAAGGGCTTATCACACAATATGCTGACCTAATGACATCATGAATAATACTCTATTTATTAGTAACGCTGCTTTAGTTGTCGTATTGAAACTGACAGCAGTACCTATTGCATTCGCCACTTTAGTTGGAATAATTGTAGGCCTGTTTCAAACTATTATGCAAATACAGGAGCAAACGTTACCCTTTGGTCTGAAAATGTTGGCAGTGTTTGCCAGTATTTTTATGTTAATTGAATGGTTTTCAGCTGAAATGTTGAATTTTGCAAATCAAGCTTTCTCAATGGCTTTTAATTAATACGGTATATTTATGCTGTTTATTTCACTTTACTTCAATTTCCAGCACTATTTACTTATTTATGCAATAGCTTATGCGCGCTTGGCGGTAGTCTTTTATATGCTTCCCATATTGGGTGAGCGTATTCTTTCTCATTTAATCATTAAGAATTCAATCATAACGTTGACCATAATAGGTTTATGGCCCTGCTTCGAAAATGTAGCGATAATTGAGCGAGGATGGTACTTGCTGTTGGTTCAGGAGTGCATTGTCGGTTTAATCCTTGCTACCGTCTTGTGCCTCCCATTCTGGATTGTTATTGGGCTTGGTGAAATTCTGGATAACCAACGAGGGGCTTCAATGGCAGACAATATCGACCCCCTGAATGGAGGACAAAACTCTATATTAGCTGGTTTGCTTAATTTTACATTTGGTATGATATTTTTCACCAATAATGGCATGCGTTTATTAATGGAGGCATTCGTCGAAAGTTATCATATTTTCCCAACAAGTAGTAAGTGGCTGGGGTTTCATTGGCAAGAAGCCGGTAGGATTCTAGTCATGCTAATTGAAAGTGGTATTATGCTGGCAGCACCCGTTATCATAGTCATGATGGTAGCTGAAATATTATTGGGAGTATTTGCTCGTTATTGCCCACAGCTCAATCCGTTTTCACTCTCGCTGACGATAAAAAGCTTCATCACATTTATAACTTTCCTTTTTTACGGTTTCAATGCACTGGCTGAAAAGCCATTGAATTTATTCTCTACTGGTATTTTCAAAGAATTCTTTCCAGGCTTGTAAGGTTGATTAAACATTGGCACAAAAGACAGAACTTCCTACGGAAAAAAAGCGAAAAGATTCTGCCAAAAAAGGGCAGTCCTTAAAAATTAAGGATTTTATTACCACGGTTACACTCATCTCCGGTAGCTACTTTCTACTTTATGGGATGGACTTCAGCAGTTTTATATCCTATTTTTCTAAAATTTTGCTCAATGAAAACTCGGTGAACATCGATGATTTTATGCTGCAAATGATGTACATTTTTCTGCAACTCTCGTTTCCTCTAATCGGTGTTTGTTGTTTGTCAGGAATAATAGCCACGCTATTTCAAACGCGCTTTACTATTGCCACACAAGCGTTAAAGCTCAACTTCAAAGCTTTGAATCCTGTTGAAGGTATAAAAAAGATTTTTAGCATGCGAACTGTGAAGGAATTCATCAAATCTTTATGCTATTTGATGGTCTTCTTATTCACTTGTTACAACTTTATCACTAACGATCTAAAACATGCATTGGTTATTCATCATGCGGGTATCGGCCAGTTGATCGTAAGTTTGTTATCATTAACAGTCAAAGCGGTTACGATTTTCATTGCATATTCGTTATTTGTTCTCTGCGCTGATTTCATTATGGAATACTTCCTGCATGTTAAAGATTTGAAAATGGATAAACATGAGGTAAAACAGGAGCATAAAGAAAGTGATGGAAATCCGCAAATAAAAAGTGCCAGGCGACGTGCGCATCAGGAACTGCTTTCCGGGGAAGAAATGGCGGCTGTCAGAAACTCGTCGGTGGTCATGGCAAACCCAACGCATATTGCTATGGCTATTTATTTTAATCCTCAGGTTGCGTCTTTGCCTTTCATTGCATTACGAGCTTCCAACTTCAAAGCTAAAGCAGCTTTATTATATGCGGAGGAAATTGGTATCCCTGTTGTCCGCAATGTTTTGCTTACACGACGTCTTTATAAATCTTATGTTCAGTACAGCTTTATTTCAATTAATGATGATGATTTGATGGCAGTGATGGATATTCTCATTTGGCTCCGTCAGGTCGAGATAGCAGGTATGGAAAGCGCGGTACCTTCCAGCGATGTGACTAGCGATGAACTCCTAACGGATGAATAAGACCAGCGTTTAAAATAGCTACAACAGCAATACGGTTTTTTTGTATTAAAGCTCGATTATAAACAGGTATAATATAGCAAGTATTCTCCATCGTCTGCATTTGGTTTAATTGGACGTTCCATGCGTGTTTAGCTAATCATGTAAGAGGTCAAGAATGGAATATGAGAATATAGCGAAAGATTCGAACGCTCAAAATCAATCCCAAAACGATGATGAACTGGAAGAATTCTCTGATAATCTCATTGAAGCGATCCAGCATGGCGCTGTTCTTAAAGATGTGCAGGGTGTTACTAATGATACGATGAACGATATCTATAAAATAGCGTACGAATTTTATCATCTAGGTAGATTAGACGACGCTGAATCTCTTTTTCGTTTTTTATGTATCTATGATTTTTATAACTCTGAGTATGCCATGGGTCTTGCCGCAGTTTATCATTTAAAAAAGAATTACCGCAAAGCTATAGATTTCTATGCTTTGGCTTATTCTTTATCAAATGAGGATTACCGACCCATGTTTTATGCCGGGCAGTGTAATTTATTGTTGCGTCAAGAAGTTCTGGCTAGAAAATGTTTTACTATTGTTATGAACAAGTGCACCATTATACAGCTTAAAGAAAAAGCAGAAAAGTATCTGTCAGCACTCGATGAAATGAGTGCAGATACAAACATGAATACTGAAAATAAAAGTAATAAACAGGAGGCACAATGAATATACCTGTTGATAGCTCAGATCGTATACTATACATTCCCGCAGCATTAGAAGCAAGTCACGAAGAGTCTAAAAAAGAGTTTAGCCAATTTCATCGTTTTGCTAATTCGCAAAATGGACTTCACTCTTGGACAGGTGATGTCAGAGAAGCATTGAAGTCGCTTCAGCCGGATCAGTTGCACGAAATTTTAAAAAAAACGGGCAGATCATTGTCTGGGGCCGGAAGCAATCTTCCTGTTGATCGGCAGGATATACCTAAACTGAAGGTTCCTGTTGGTAGTCAAAATATGGCTTATGATATGGATTCCGATCTGTCTACCAAGAGCGAAGCGGTAAGTTACTCAAGCACATCAGCTGAAATGACAGCGTTAATAGGGAGAGTCAATCAGCTATCTGTCGAATGTTCCTTAGAGAAGATGGTGTCCAAACTTCAGGCTTTCAACGCCACGATGAATGGGGCAGGAAAAGCTTACTCAAATTTGGCTGCAGACCTTGAAGCGCAGGGGCTGCATTGGGCAGGTAATGCTGATACTCTTAGAGCAGCCTATGCACATGCCGAAACCCTTGAGCAGATGAAATTCGATGCACAATCCAGGCTGGATGAAGCGCATAGCACTTTAAAAACTCTGCAAGTTAAAGCTGAAACTCAAGAGCCACAATCCGCGCTTTTGCAACTACAACTTATTGCTGCGAACATAGAAGTTACGGCAGCGTTATCTGCCATGAACGGTACATCAAAGAATTATGAAAACTATGTCATTGCGGTACTCAACCCTGCAATTGCGGCTAAAAAGCTGGCTCAGGAGCGACTTAATTCAACACTCGGGCAAGCCAAGTCGTTAATTGCTTCATTAAGTGTCCAACAGCATAGCATTATCCAAAATCTCCATCACGAGAGTGTAAAGGAGGCAAAGAGCCTGACTTTTTTGATCGCATTAATGTCGCAGTTGATCAGCCAAAACTCCAGTGAACACTTCAGCGCCCTGACTTTACTCATACAAAAGTTATCTGAAGCAGCAGCCAAGTATGCTGAAAAACAGGCTCAAGAGTATGCAATTGAGGTCCGTAAGGCAGAAGACTTACAAAATTCCATGGGCTTGGCATCTAAGATTTTTGGTTGGGTAGCATCTTTCCTCTGTTTCGCGGCGTCAGCACTTACTGGAGGGGCCACATTCGTATTGGGGGTAGCGTTGCTGGGTGTAATGGCAGTAGATGAAGGTTATCGAGGGATCACCGGATATTCATTCATTCAAGAAGGGATGGAGCCGTTCATGGAATATATTGTACAACCTTTGATAAAATTTTATTCTGATATATATACAGCTATAGCAATCTTTGTCTTCGAAGACGAAGAACTCGCTGAGCGTATAGGGCAATTCATGGGAACAATAGCCGCAATATTGATTATCATTGCGTGTACTCTTCTTATAGGATCTGCTGTCGGGAAGATTGTTGGTTCAATGGCCAGCAAACTTGCAGATAAAATAGGTGAGAAAATGCTTAAAAGGATAATGGACCTAATGTTCATGCAGGTATTGAGATCATTTTATCAAGGTGCCGGTAGTGTGTTTAATATGAGTGCTCTCAGAATTTCGCAAATTTCATATTATACTCAAATGGCTGCTGCGGTAATAACATTGGCAAATAGCATTATTCAAACTGCAGGAAGTATTGCAGCCGCTGATATGCTGGTTGAAGCGGCCAAAGCGCGCGCAAAATTAATAGAAAATTCTGCACTGCAAGAAATAATCCAAAGTATCCTGAATCAGGCGGAGGATGCATTCAGGTTTAATATGGAAGCGGTAAATAAAATTTTAGAGGACATCTCGTACGTCGCTGAAAATCAAATGCAGGCGGGAAAATATATCACTAATAAAATGAGCCACGTAGCAGGTTAAACTTGTTTTTTTACGATTGTAATAAAAGGAAATTAAAATTATGACTTGTGTTACTAATAGTTCCTATACTGAAATTTTCGCTCCGCCGAACGCATATTCAGGTCTAAGCGGTGGTTTTGATGAAAAACACATATCGGCAACAAAAGGGGGGGCATCATCAAACATTCTGCAAGATGCAGAGATAAGCGAGTTACTTAACTCCCAAGGGTCTCGCCTGAATGGCGAGTCTCAAATCAATCCTCCGTCATATAAAAAAGATCAAGCTGATGTTCGAGAAAATGAAGAAAACGATGGGTCTTATATAAACGTATTAGGAGATCCTTCAATCTTCTTAATTAGTACAAAAATAGTCAAAATCATAAATTATATGCGTGACAAATTAAATAAATTGATTACTCAGAGCAGCGAATCGTCAACGCTTGCTGCCCAACGTCAGGGGCTGCATAACATTCATAGCGCTGAGAAGAATCGGGACGGTGCAATCTTTGGTGGCGTGGCAGGTGTGGGTTTGGGTTTGGGAGGAGCCGTGGCTTCTGTGAAAGGATTGAATGCCGTGGGTCGATCGACTAATCAAAACCTTAAGCCGGCAAAACTCAAACAAGAGGCATTAGAAAGTGACAGAAAAACGTTTATAGATATTCTTGATAAGAAAAAAGCTGCAGGTGACCCGGTTGATCCCAAACTGATGTCCAGAATGGATCATCATAAAGATTTAGAATCGCAAATACAGGCGCATCATGATAAGCACAGAAAAGTAGAGATCAACGCACAAAAAACCAGTTTAATCAGTGGCCCGCTCAACCAATCTTCTCATTCTGTGACACAAATAATTACCAGTAGCTATGGGGTTGATGCTGCTGGAGAAACCAGCAATGCGGGTTTAGCAGAAGCTGATAAACAGATTAATTTACAGACTGGGGAAAATCATAGGCAAATCATCAGTTCAAATGATAATGCCCTCAATACGATGAACAAGACAGTGGATGACGTATTGCGCAGTCGAAATAATGCTACAGATGCTATAGTCAATAAAATTCACTAAGTTATCAAGCTCAAAAATGAGGGGCATTTTATTGCCCTTCGATTGTTGTTATAATGAGGTTAATCATGTCTGAAATCACTAGCCTCGGGGATCAAACTATAGCCGTGACCGCTGGAACTTTTCCATCCAATGCTCAGGTAGGTCAGGCTTATTCGCGTAGCCTCGAAGTTCCCTCTTTTGAAACACAAATTATTGATAATGAATATGTGCGATATGAGATAAATAAGAAATTATTACTTAGATTAAGTAATATTCTCACAAGCGAAAGATGTAAAGATAAACTATCAGAAGTCAGGCAATTCCTTAAAGAAGAAGATATGCTTGATGACTCTGGTGATTTTGATGAAATTAATGATATTATCTGTGGTTTACAGGATTCATATGAAAATATCAGTAAGAGTAATAAGAATGCAGATGTTGATATTAACGACCAGGAAAAACTGACAGGTATTAACGAACGTTATATACAAAAAATATATAATCATATTCGAAAAAGCTCGATTTTGTTAGATACATCAACAGTTGAATCTTCACTGCAGCTGGAATTAGCTAAAGACGGTGCTTCTGCAAATGTAGTTGAAGTATTGGCTAATGAGGAGATTACACCAGGCACAAGTTATGCTGAACTGTGGTCTAAAATTGCCAAGGCCATAGCCAGTATCAAAGAAGATTATGTCGATTTTTATGCTTCACTAATGAAGCAATATACAGACTTGTATCAATCCTATAATGAAAACGTACAAAAGGCTTCTTCAGATGCCATGTCAACAGGAGAAGATGGTAATAATATATCTTTTGACCAAGAAAAAATGGAAAATGGATACAAGAAATTTAAGGAATATTTGGCTGATGCTGACCCCGGCGTGGTCAAAAATTGGGATAACATGTCTATCCAAGATCAGGAGAGCATGCGACTCGCCCTTGCACCAGCTTTTGATATTTCCGTAGATGGAAAAATTAGTTTTAATCTAAGTCAATATGCGACGGTCGATGGTTCATTACCTAAAGGCGAAGGTAATAAAGTGCCTACCGTAAATTATCACGCGTGGCTGGCAACCTTCAATACAGCCGGCAGCGCATTGCAAAGTAATATGCAGTCTTTTGCACAGCGATACAGTCAATCTAATAGCACATTCGATCAGTTAAACAAAGTACTGAGTGGCGTGATCAGTACACTTGGCGACAGTGCAAGAGACGTTTTCAAAGGATTGGGATGAAACATTTAGGCGTTCCTGTCTCTTTATATTTAAATCGATTGTGTATAGTGAAAAGGCCTGCATATCATTTGGATGTATCGACAATTTTAATGACATGACATACTTTTAAATTTAATCAATCTGTAAGCTTGTTGCGAACCGCATTATATCTTGAGGCAACTTACCTCTACTTGTCCATGAAGTATAGTTTGTTGAACGAGTGAATCTGATCTGCTTTAAAATGAGACATTCCTCAATTTTGAGGATGATAAAATACTATAGGGGAATATATGTCTTTGATTCCAAGCAATTCTATTAGTACTGCCAGCGATATATACTCAATTCAACTTTGCCAGAACGAGGTAAAACCGCCAGACGATGCCAGAATATTGAACTCAGTAATTTCGGTGGTTCAAACCGCTAGTGATTTATCAAACGTACAGCAACGACCCGATACGCAAATAAATAAGGGATCTGAAAACAGGTGTAGTTCTCCAGAAAGTATGAAGAAAGAGCAACAAGATGCCACCCTTGGAAAAGGAAAATTTATATCCCCCTTTTCACCTTCAAATACAGCATTTTCTTGTTTTGTAGAATCGCCGACGGTGCCTTGCAAAGCTCAAGATTTAATCGAAAATATGAGCTTTAGGAGCAGTAATATTAAAACTAAGCAACACGCACATCATAAAAAAGCAGATGTGAATGTCAAGCTTATTGATAATATAACAAGAAAATTCCTTGATTCCGGGCATGCTGACGATAAGTCTTATTCTGACTCTGATAAAATTAATCGAGTCTCAACAAGCCAGTCGATGTGCGGAGTTATTAATGAAGATCTGATTAAATTGTTACCTACTCATGGAAAAGCAGCTTTAAGTTGCTTCTGTGCGTCATTAGATGAAACCTGTCAACAGGCATGGCGGAAACTACATCCAGGTTTCGATGATAATTCATTGCAGGCACGACAATTTAAAAGTACTCAGGATTTTCTCAGTCAGTTGGCTGAAAGTCATATAGAGTCACTCACCGATCCAAATGCTGGAAAGGCCACTATTCAGGCATATTCGTCACTTTTAAAAGGGATAATTTCTCTTAAATTAAAGATGGTCGTAGACTCTCCTGAATCGAAGGATGAATCCCTCCGTGAACTTGAAAAACAATTAGTAAATAATACGACAGTATCTGATGGAATTGCAGCAAGCAAAAATCCGCTGTTAGTCCCTTCAGGTTTACCTGCTCGGAAAAGAAAATTAGTACCATTAATTTCCAGTACGCATTTCGAGGACGGGACTTTAAACAGCAACGAGAAAATAAAACGGCGTAAAATATCTAACGAGGATGCGAAAGATCCCCACAAGGATTTTCAGATAATGACAGTGACCGCGGAGGTGCATGCTCCGCCTTCAACTTCATTAAAAGGCAAGCAACCTGACGAGTTCCTGAACGATTCAGAAACCCCTTCTTTAGCTTACGGTCAAGAAAGAGAAAATAAGTGATAATATATCCTAAGTAACTCAGCATGCAATATAACCTGAATCTGAATCAGTTCTGTGGTATACAAACTTCGAATCTTTTTATCTTTCTTGCATTATTCAGTTATGGATAAGCTTGTACTAAGGAATAAGTCGTCGGATTCACTGATTTAAGTAAATGAGTTAATTGCTCAATGCAATATCAATCAAAGATAAAGGAGTTGTGGTTAGTGAAAAAATTTAGCTCGTTGTCCACGTTGACTCATCTGATTCACCAGGTTAACGGCTTTCTGCCACAGCATATTACTCTTCAGCATCGTCTGGTGAAAGATCTGCAGATAGACTCTGTGAAACTTTTTGATCTCTTATTACGACTGGAGAAGATTGGAGTGATTTTTAACGAGTCACAAATCAGCAGCCAAATCACCGTCGGCGATATTGTAATAATAATGGAACATGCTGACGTAAAGATGTATGTCAGTGCCAAAATATTACTTCATACTTCGAGAATGCAGGCATTTAAACTTATAATTTGCAATACTGTTATTACGACTAGTTAAAATTTTAGTTGTCAGTTATTAATTAATTCTACAACGATCAATTAAATTTACCCCCAAGCCTTTTCTGATCATATAAATAATAATAGCGTATGTGCCTGAATGCTAATTTAAATATCATTCTTATTACGCCTGATACTCGCTAGAGAAAAATATAACTAAATTGTGATCATCATAAATAGATTATAACCGTCAGTTTAATTCCATTTAAAAACCAGTAGCGCGCCAGTTTTTTAAAGGTAATTACAGAGTCAAATGCTTTGCTGTGGAAATAACCCTGGAATAATGAGAGGTTCAAATGCCGATTATAAATGAAAATATCGATGGTCAAAAACTGTCCCCGCCTTTTTCAGAGTCTACTCACTTCTTCAGGATATTTGAAAGTACCATGGTGAATTGCTTACTAAGGAAAACGCTCAAATTTGTCTGGAATAATTGTACTGAATCCTGTGTTAAATGTTGCACAAGCGCTCATTTGACGGTTAAAAATGGCCATTGCAATGGGTATAATAAGCTGCTAACTGAAAATCACCTTGTTATGCCGGGAGACGATATTGAACTAAGTACAATTTTGTCTGAAGGAAATGCACTCATACAACAGGCCGAAGTGACTCGTGAATTACTCTGTGAAAAGGGTGTTCCTAAAAAGACAGCATTATCATTAAAGAGCAAATGTGGATATATAATGGGTGCAGCCGCTGCACTCGCCTGTACTGGCGTAGGAGCCGGATTATATGTTGGGCACAGAGCACAAAATAAAAGGGATAGATACTCCACGGGAGTTCAACCAGGCTGGAACGTGAGTGATACTCAGAAGGTTAATTCTGTAATGAATTATTCTGTCCCATATTATGCTGCTCTCAACGATAAAAGGCATCACAAACGGCATATAGACCATCCTCAGCCTATCCTTCCAACAAAAAATAAACATTCTGGGAATAGAAATCTATCTGTAAAACCTAAATGTTACACATATACTGGGAATGAACGTGCTTTGACTAAAAAGGAAGTGGCCTGTCCACTGGCAGCAGAACGTCAGCAGCCTAAAAGAAAAAAAAATAAACCTTCACCTTTTCGCTATATTTATACTGATAAGCAACCGGCCAAGTGTAAAACAGTAAATTTTAAAAATAAATGTCACAAAGCCCACGCTGATTCACGCAAAAATAACAAAAACAAAATCGTTTCTCCGATGGTCTTAAAGATGGGCAAAACCCATTGTCTGTGCCCACCGCCAGATGGGGTGACAGTAAAAATTGTGCCGCCCCATATCGACAAAATAAATCATCAAAGTCATATATTCACTTCATCAAAACCGCCTGGCACCCTGACTAAAACGACGACATCAGGTTCGGTGATTATTACCGATGTGGTTGATAAATTGAACCCTTATAAAACAGGGCAGGGTACCTTCTTTGTTCGACCATCTTCAGAAACTGATTCTCATTACGGCGGAATGAGCGAGCATTTTGTTGCCCCTAAGATCAATCACCTGCCTTCAGCTGGAGAGTCAGATGCGACCTACAGACAATCAGATAGGGAGGATGTTAAAATAGAGAAGATGTATGATTTTTCATGCATTGATAATAGAAATGAGTTCTCTTGGGCTGCTATTATCCGTCAGTTAGGTCGAACTTTAAGCTATCCGGTTGATACTCTGGCAGAGGAGTCACAGATTATATATCACTATAATCTGCACATGCAGGGATGCCCATCAAATCAGGAAAGTCAGGAACTGTCTGACATCACGCGTAAGATTGATTCCGTATTGACGCAAATCTTAACATTACTTCCATATTCTCAACCTGTTATTGTACTTCAGCTCATAATTGGCCCGGCACTGGAAGTTTTTGCGGACGAGCTGGAAGGAAAATCTTTAGATTCTCAGAAAATTAATGATATCAACCAGCAAATTTTGTTTATGGCTAAACATGCTATATCTTTTCTGTCTCCGAAACAAGCTGTTAATTTACATAAAAAAACTAAATCAATATCTAAGCCAGTGCCGAAATTCATTTCTTCAAATTCAAGATTGGCAATAAAGTTAAGAGGTAAAGATTATTATATATTTGATAATGCCTCAGGCTTCCCAACTATTCGTGACGGTCTTTATGATAAGTCCGTGTATTACAACTGGGCGTCAGGTGAATGGAATTTATTACCTCAAGGTGCAGAGGGTTTTTATTCCTATTACAACAACGAAATGATTGAAACGTATAGAAATAACATGCTAGATTTGTCCAAAGAAGCAGAGTTTGTTACAAGGGAAGGTTTTATCACTGTAGCAGAAGGAGCTGTGGATAGTTTCACGAAAAACTATTTGTATATGAATGGTCGGTTTGTACAAATTACAACAGATAGCGTATCAGGTAATGATGTTGTTTATCCATATTCTTCTGCAATGTATTATCCTAATATAATCAGAAAAGATGTGTTGTGGTTTTTTGAACAAGAAAGTACAAAAATTGATTATGACTTTGAATCTTTTCTGGAGAAGGCCGATGTGTTTAATTTAGTTAATCTACCTATGACCAATATTTTAACTGATGGTTTTTCGTATGATGACTACGGCGGTAAGTATATTAAGAGAAAGGGTAGGTACTATCCTGTCGAATGTACAATTTGGGGTGATGAGTTTATAAAGAGTGGTAATTTAAAATATATTATTTCCAATTCTAATTCGGGGTTTTATATCAAAGGGTTGCGGCTTGTCGGGAGCGATCTCTTTGTTAAACTTAACAGGGGCATGTTTATATCGAAATCCCTGCGTAACAAAATAGAAAAAGAGGGGGAAGTGCTTACTGGTGAGCGTGAGGATGAAAATTATAGTGGTAAAATTGCAATATTGAATAATGGCAGGAAAGGTTTTCGGCTCAATGAGAATTTGTATAGCGTTGAGTTTACTGATAATGCAGATGCTACCAATATATTGTTGAAGTCAAAAAATAAGGATATAAAGTTGTATCTCCTTAATAAGGCGGTGGTAGAAGGCAGAGATGTGCTGCCGTGGGGTGTAGATGAATTGGAACAGTACGGGAAATGTCTTTTCAAACGTTCACCCGTCGCTGCCAGTTTTTGCAAGCATATTTACGTTACAAATAAGATTAAAAATCTTCTTAAAGATGGTCGAGGTGCTGTAAAACCTGACCCGAATAAGTTATTCATGGTCGACACTTACTTCCCCGGCGCTTACAGGGAGATAGGCACGGAAAAAATTTTTTTTAAATACAATGAGCAATACTTCGATGCAGAATGGGTTGATAAAGGTGAACGTCTGCTATCTCATAATTCTTTACAACTTTACAAAATCCAGCAGCTCTCACCTGAAAAAATTCCTATATGTAGGATTGTCTCCGTAGAAGAAAGCAATAGATTCTATATTGCTACGGAGGAAGAAGAGTTTGCCAGGAGGGCATTAGTGGCGGATGGGACGTCCGCAGCTACTTTTAATACATTCAAGTATCCAGGTATTATCCCAAGACTGCGAGAAAGACTTGAGTCGGTCAAACTGGACGATATTGAACTCAAAGCTATCAAAGAATCCAGGATAAGAAATATGCTATCAGCATATTTTGGTGACCACAAATATGAAATATCCCGTGGCTTAAAATTTGTTAATGGAGTTACAAATGAATTCTTGATTGAGGGCAAGATATCGGCAAAGCAACACCTGGTTTCTGCCAGCAGACTTCTGGATCTCAATTTGAACTCAATCAAGGAAATGGATGCAAAAACAAATCTGGGCAT
This sequence comes from Erwinia pyrifoliae DSM 12163, assembly GCF_000026985.1. Lineage (NCBI taxonomy): Bacteria > Pseudomonadati > Pseudomonadota > Gammaproteobacteria > Enterobacterales > Erwiniaceae > Erwinia > Erwinia pyrifoliae. Next base: position 2,230,116 of record NC_017390.1, on the reverse strand, counting down.
ATCTTTTCGCCTGCAACTGGAAGCTTACTTTGGCCGTTTTCTGCCAAAAAAAGATCAAGCAGTTCTGAATGCGATGATTTCTCGCTACAGAACGGTGATGATTTTAGCCAAAGGCTTTCTAAAAGAATCATACAAGAATAACTATCAGAATATATTATTTGCCGCAACGGAAGGAAAAAAGGTTCCTGTAGGAGGTGCGGGTTACCACGAAATCCAGACCCTTCTGTCTGCAAAAGAACTTGATAAAGTGCCATTCATGGTTTCGACATTTGAACATCATACTCTACCGCCAGTAGTGACTGTTTTTCCTGAGAAGTTATATCTCTATAATCCTGAGCATCAACAAAGTTACAGACATTATCCCACTAAAGATATGAGTGATACCTTTATTCATGAATTCACTCATGCAGCAGCGGCTACACAAGACTACATGTATTTCACTTTCAATACAGATGGAACGACTAAAAGTGCTCATGATATAATTAAAGAATTTGATAAAAATATTGTTATGAAAAATTATAATGACGATCTGCATTTTTTATTTCAGCAGTACTTTTCTTCCCTTGGCAGAGATATTCCCGTAGATTTATTGGGTTTTTTGAATTCGAACGGTGCCTTAAAAAGTTATATTCTGATGAACAATGCTGCGAGCTATGAGATCTTTGTCAGAGACATCGCTAAAATAGTGCCCAACGCTGATAGCTGAAGGCCCTATATTATCTAAAGGTACACTTCAGGACTCTAATTCCTCTGGCAGAATCATATATAATAGCCTGTTATTTCTGTCTTATTTATCTTTAATTTCACTTTAAATTAAAGTGAATTGGTTCCCAAGCTCAGGTCATTATTCGCGCTCTGTTAGTCAGGTAGCATATAACATCCCGTTATCTTCGCTGCATCAGCGGTCTGTTTCGTATTTATTGTCGCACTCAGGTGTCGAAGTGTTCAGATATAACTTGATAAAAGGCTTTAAAAGAAAATCCACGCATATGCGTGGATTTTGTAAATTCTGTCAAGCAGCAAGAATCATTCTGTGAGCCTTGTGAGACAACAAACCTTTACACGTTAAACAAGAAGTTCATCACATCGCCATCTTTTACGATGTAATCTTTGCCTTCTGAACGCATCTTGCCGGCTTCTTTCGCGCCTTGTTCGCCTTTGTAGGCGATAAAGTCATCGAAAGCAATAGTCTGGGCGCGGATAAAGCCTTTCTCGAAATCGGTGTGAATTTTACCGGCGGCCTGAGGAGCCGTTGCCCCAACCGGAATGGTCCAGGCGCGTACTTCTTTTACGCCAGCCGTGAAATAGGTTTGCAAGTTTAACAGGCTGTAACCGGCGCGGATAACGCGGTTCAGACCCGGTTCTTCAATACCCAGTTCGGCCATAAACTCTTCGCGATCGCCATCTTCCAGCTCGGCAATGTCTGATTCTACAGCGGCACAAACCGGCACCACCACAGAACCTTCTTTAGCCGCAATCTCACGTACTTTATCCAGATAAGGATTGTTTTCGAAGCCATCTTCGTTAACGTTTGCGATGTACATGGTTGGTTTAAGAGTCAGGAAGCTCAGATAACGTATGGCCGCTTTATCTTCGTCGCTCAAATCCAGTGCGCGCAGCATGCCGGCTTTTTCCAAATGCGGCAGGCATTTTTCCAGTGCAACCTGCTCGGCTTTCGCGTCCTTATCGCCACCTTTGGCTTTTTTCTGCACGCGCTGCAGAGCACGTTCACAGGTATCTAAATCGGACAGAGCCAGTTCGGTATTGATGGTGTCAATATCGTCAGCAGGATCAACTTTATTGTTAACATGGATGATATTATCGTTCTCAAAGCAGCGTACTACATGGCCGATAGCTTCAGTTTCGCGGATGTTGGTCAGAAACTGGTTTCCCAATCCTTCGCCTTTCGAGGCGCCTTTGACCAGTCCGGCGATGTCAACGAATTCCATTGTGGTAGGCAAAATACGCTGGGGTTTAACGATCTCCGCCAGCTGGTCCAGACGTGAATCAGGCATTGGCACTACGCCGGTATTAGGCTCAATGGTGCAAAACGGGAAGTTGGCAGCTTCGATACCCGCTTTGGTTAACGCATTAAACAGGGTGGATTTCCCGACGTTTGGCAGGCCCACAATACCGCATTTGAATCCCATGTTTGAATCACCTTAATAGCTTGATAATCTGGAGGTTTATTAACGCCCCGGATGTAGTCACAGACGGTTGTCTTAAAAGTTTCTGCGCATTATACACCTAATTTTAGCCTTTATGGCGTTGATTTCTCGTGCGTGCGTTAACTTATCCCTTGAGATCCTGCTCACAATTTTTCATACTGACGAGACTTTACAAATAATCTGGAACCAGTGCAGATGCCTTGTTCGCTGCTTACGCCACCTTGAGATACCTCCTTCCTGAGCAACGCCTGTTGCCGCTTCTCGCCATTCTGACGAGCCAGCTGTGCCCGATAAATGCGGCACGAACTCACGATCACCCTAATTAAAGACTGGAAATATTATGTTTAACCTGAAAGATTTCAGGGCTAAAGACGTTAAAAATGACGTACTGGCCGGAGCCGTAGTATCAGTAGCGCTCATCCCGGAAGCGACCGCCTTTTCTCTGCTGGCCGGTCTTTCGCCAACTATTGGTCTGCATACCGCTTTCATTCTAGGACTGGTGACCGCCTTTTTTGGTGGCAAACCCGGAATGATTTCCGGTGCGGCGGGTTCCATTATTGTGGTTTTGATTAGTCTGATAACCCAGCACGGCTACCAATACGTGTTGCTGGCGACCATACTGGCCGGATTGATCCAGTTATCGATTGGCGTGTTGCGGCTCGGCAAGTTTATTCGTCTGGTGCCGCAACCGGCTATTTACGGTTTCGTCAACGGGCTGGCGATTGTCATCATGCTGGCCCAGTTCCCGATGATTAAAGGGCAGGGGCCGGTGATGTATGCCCTCGTAGCGCTGGCTATGCTGATAGTCTGGCTGTTTCCTAAACTGACTAAAGCCATTCCGGGTTCACTGGCCGCGCTGATTGCCATCAGCGCTCTTGCCGTTGGTTTTGGCCTTGATACCAAGCGAGTAGGCGACCTGGCCGATATTTCCGGCACGTTGCCGCAGTTCCATCTGCCAACGGCTCCCCTTAACTGGGAAACGCTAAAAATTGTGCTGCCGTATGCGGTGGTGATCGCGCTGGTAGGGCTGATTGAGTCGTTGTTGACCCTGTCGGTTCTCGACGAAATGGGCAGTAAAAAGGGGGCAGGGAATCAGGAGTGTGTGGCTCAGGGGATCGGAAACACGATTTGTGGTTTTTTCGGCAGTTTCGCGGGCTGTGCAATGATCGGCCAGTCGATTATCAACTTTACCTCCGGCGGGCGCGGGCGCATCTCTAATCTGGTTGGTGCGCTGCTGCTTATCCTGTTTGTCGTTAGTCTGTCGCAGTATATCGCGCTGCTGCCCGTAGCGGCGCTGGCGGGCATTATGTTTGTGGTCTGTATCAACACCTTCGAGTGGAGTTCTCTGCGCCGCCTGAAGCGCATGCCAAAAGCGGATGCGGTCATCATGGTGGCCGTGACGCTGGTTACCATCTTCACGGATCTGGCGCTGGCGGTAATTTGCGGCGTGATTATTTCAGCGCTGGTTTTTGCCTGGCAGCATGCGCGTATCAGCGTTGTCGGGCAGTCAATGGCCGAGGACCAGAAAACTTACCGGCTGGAAGGACCGCTGTTTTTTGGCTCCACCACGGCTTTTCAGGAGTTATTTAATCCACAAAATGATCCGGATAACGTGGTGATTGATTTTGCGCGTACCCGCGTGATGGATTCCAGTGGAGTGGAGGCCATCGATAAATTGACGGCTCGCTATCTTGAAGCAGGTAAGAGTTTGCGGTTGCGTCATCTTAGTGCGGATTGTATCAGCCTGCTGCGCCAGGCCGGGCCATTCTGCAGTCATGAGATAGACGACCCGGACTATAAAGTTGCCAGTAACGATGTTTGAAGCATAAAGCTGCTGTCGAGCCTGCCGATAATCTGAAAATCGTCGTTCATCACGGCGAAGACGGTTTTTATTCATATAGTTATATGAATAGAGATTATTCCATCGGCAGGATGCCCATTAATTGGCCTGATGGCATGAAAAACGATTTTTTTTGTGTTCCTGTGCACACACTGCACGGAGAACTTATCGCTATTGATTGTTGTTATCGACCACCGGGCGCAGCGAGCTATGGGGGGGCGTTGGTGGGGCAGTCATTCATTTCAGCGCAGGATCTGTTGCTCAATCAGCTGCTGTTTATTGAGCAGCAAGCGGAATTTTTCCGCCAGCACGGGCTATTATGCAGCCTGACGATCGATTTTCAACAGGCTCGGGCGGTCGTAGAATCAACATTTATTCAGCAAATTCTCAGCCATCTGCCGTTTATACGGCTCAAGCTGTCGGAACACTTTCCTAATTTGCACGACGGCATGAATAACCCGCTGCTGCGCACGCTGGTAGAACAGCTGAACATCCTTTGGCTGGACGATTTAGGCTCCGGCTGTGCCAACCTGCATGCCCTGCAGTCGAACATGTTTGAGGCGGTAAAGCTTGAGCGCTGTTTTTACAGAGAAAACGTTTGTAAACCCTGGTTCAGCGTGTTGATCAAGCATATTCGACGCTACGCTAATCGGGTGATTGTAGAAGGCGTGGCCGATGACGAACAGTTACAGACGCTCTACAGCAGTGACATCTGGGCTGTGCAGGGCTATTTTATGCCGATGATGGCGTTTGATCATTTGCGCTATGCCATTGCTGCGCGGGGCGACGGGGGTTAACCATCGCCCCGCGCAGGTGGCCGGGATTGCCAGCTCAACCGCCCCGATAACTGTGCAGGCGGCTCATGGCTTTCAGGCGATCCTCTTTTAGCCACACTTCAGTACAACGCGCTGCTTCATCTACCGCATTATCAATCAACGTTTTTTCCGCTGCCTGAGGCTTACCCAGCACGAATCCCACCACTTTATTACGGTCACCCGGATGGCCGATACCAATGCGCAGACGATGGAAATTCAGGTTGTTACCCAATCGGCTAATGATATCTTTGAGGCCGTTATGACCGCCGTGACCACCACCCTGTTTGAATTTCGCCACGCCAGGCGGCAGGTCCAGTTCATCGTGAGCCACCAGGATTTCTTCTGCAGGAATGCGGTAAAACGTCGCCATCGCAGCGACGGCTTTACCGCTAAGATTCATGAAGGTGGTGGGAACCAGCAGGCGCACATCTTCGCCGCCAATATTCAGGCGTGCGGTATAGCCGAAGAATTTGTTCTCTTCTTTTAAAGACTGATTATGCCGTTCGGCCAGCAAATCAACATACCAGGCCCCAGCGTTATGGCGCGTGGCGGCATATTCAGCGCCGGGATTGGCCAGGCCAACAATCAGTTTAATTCGGCTCACTTATAGATTTCCTGCAACGTACGGATGAAAGCGGTCATTTTACTGAAGCGGAGCAGATAACTCAAAGATCTGCACGTAAACCCGACAAATAACGGCGAGATTTGCCGGTTTTGCGTAGGGCCTGCAATGAGAACACGCCGTAAACGTAAAGTTCCGTCAAATTATCCCTGCTAATTGTGATCGCTGACTCATCAATAATACTTGATATTTATTAGACTAATCCTATCTTGCAATGGAATTGGCTTTCTGAAAAGATCTGGAGGCGCACAAATGAAGCGACAACATACTCATTTGTTGGGTAATAGTCTGATGATATTGGGATTGGTGGTAATGATCGCTGGCATCGTTTATTCGGTAGTTAATCAGTTCCCACAGCTTAGCCTGCCGCAGTTTATGGTTCATGGGGCTATTTTCAGCGTCTTTATCGGCGCTTTATTGTGGCTGGCAGGAGCCAGAATAAGCGGCCGTGAGAAAATTACTGACCGGTATTACTGGGTGCGCCACTGTGGCGACTCGCGCTGCCGTCGCGGTGGCGATCGGCACCACCACCAGTAGGCGTTGTTTACGATCCTTTGGTCGGAGCATAAAATGGTTTAGCAGCATTTTCTGTTATACCAGCATGCCGATCCCTCTGGCTGTCCTTCCGCCGTCTTCAGCCATTTCCTGCTGTTCTCCCGAATCGGTCTGGTCAATGTTCTCAGCGGCTTATCCAAACGCAGGCCAAATAAAAGGGACAGGCCAGAGCCTGTCCCTTAAAGACTGACGGAACAACTGTCCGCTACCCGGCGCTAAACGGCAGAGCCTGATTTGAAACGATGCCGATGCACAATAGCCAAAGCGGGCATCGGCTTCAGTTCGCTGATGCCCCGTTAATGCTCGAACATCGCAGAAATTGACTCTTCGTTGCTGATACGCCGAATCGCTTCAGCCAGCATGCCAGACAGAGTCAGTGTACGCACGTTAGGCAACGCTTTGATCTCTTCCGGCAGTGGGATGGTATCGCACACCACTACCTCATCAATGACCGAGTTACGCAGATTTTCAACCGCATTACCCGAGAAGATAGGGTGGGTAGCGTAGGCAAATACACGCTTGGCTCCGCGTTCCTTAAGGGCTTCCGCTGCTTTGCACAGGGTTCCACCGGTATCGATCATATCGTCAACCAGCACGCAGTCACGGCCAGCCACGTCGCCAATGATATGCATTACCTGTGAAACGTTAGCACGCGGACGGCGCTTATCGATAATCGCCATATCCGTATCGTTCAGCAGCTTGGCAATCGCACGCGCACGAACCACACCGCCGATGTCCGGGGAGACCACAATCGGATTTTCCAGGCCAATCTGCAGCATATCTTCCAGCAGGATAGGGCTACCAAATACGTTATCAACCGGGACGTCAAAGAAGCCCTGAATCTGTTCAGCGTGCAGATCCACAGTCAAAACGCGGTCAACGCCAACGCTGGAAAGGAAGTCGGCAACGACTTTAGCAGTGATAGGTACACGGGCGGAACGCACGCGACGATCCTGTCGTGCATAACCAAAGTAAGGGATCACTGCAGTAATACGACCAGCGGAGGCGCGACGCAGGGCATCAACCATCACAACCAGTTCCATCAGGTTGTCATTGGTAGGAGCACAGGTGGACTGGATGATGAAAATATCACCACCGCGTACATTTTCGTTAATTTGTACGCTCACTTCCCCATCGCTGAAACGACCTACGGCGGCGTCTCCCAGGCTGGTGTAAAGGCGGTTGGCAATACGTTGTGCTAGTTCCGGGGTGGCGTTACCAGCAAAAAGCTTCATATCAGGCACGAGAAGAACCTCAGGCTTTGCGTCCAGAGAATGAAATATCGACAACAGCACTGGGCGGGATACTGTTGACGTTTTCATACGGGTGTCTTACCCGACGTCTTTGACGCCTTAGCCGCGTTGGCTGCATACCATCGTCCCGGCCACTTACTCAGTAAGCAACTGAGGAGGGAGTGCGCTTGCCGCCTTGCTAACGTGCCAATGACTCGGGTTATTTAAGAGCAGTTGTGCAGCATCAGGATCAGAGTGACGCTGTCACATTAACTCATTTGCTGCGTAAGGGTGCGGTGCAGCGGTGAAACGTTAACGCCCCGCGCTACAAATCCCTGCAACCCTTTCGGAGCCAGCTCAAACACCTGACGAGCCGCGCACTCGGTGTCAAATTCTGCAAACACACAAGCACCCGTTCCGGTCAGGCGTGACGGCGCGTATTCTAGCAGCCAGGAAACGAGCTGTTCAACCTCGCGAAAACGATTTCTTACGACTGCTTCACAATCATTGCGGAATTCGCTCGATAATAAGGCGCTGATTTCCCGATGTGGCGTATTTCTGGTCAGTTGTGGATCGTTAAAGACGATGGGAGTGGCAATACTGACGCCAGGGTGCATCACCAGGTACCATTTTTCAGCGGGGAAGACCGGCGTCAGCCGCTCGCCAACGCCCTCGGCAAAAGCGGCAAAGCCATGGACGAATACCGGGACGTCGGCACCCAGCTGCAGGCCGAAGGCTGCCAGCTGGGCGAAACTGAAGCCGGTCTGCCACAGATGATTAAGCGCCACCAGCACCGTAGCGGCGTTGGAGGACCCGCCGCCCAGACCGCCACCCATTGGCAACCGTTTCGTCACCGCGAATTTTGCACCGGCGTTAGCGGGTAGGGTGCCGGACAGGAGTGCCTGTTCACGTAACAATTTTGCCGCACGCACAATCAGATTTTCATCGTCGTCCACGCCGACCAGCGGGCTTAACAGATGCAGTTGCCCACTCTGATTAATTTCAATCGTCAGGGTGTCGCCATAATCGAGGAACTGAAACAGCGTCTGCAGATTGTGATAGCCGTCCGGACGACGGCCAGTGATGTACAGGAACAGATTGAGTTTTGCCGGCGCGGGCCAGGTGGTTGTCATTTTAACGTCCAGCTATCCATCTTCAGCTTAATGCGCTGGTCGCCCTGTTGCAGCTCGATACTGGCCGGCAGCTGTGGGTTTTGCTCATTGTGGTAAGCCTGGTAGGTGACGTGCCACCGTTTGCCTTCTTCGCTGAAGTTGACTTCGCGCAGGCGGTACTGGTCATCCAGCTGAAAGTCAGTGGCATCGCCCGGCAGGCCCATCATCCACTGGCGCAGGTTATTCAGCGGGATCGTCATGCCGGTCAATTGGGAAATCATCTGTGCGGCATCGTTACTGACGTAGCGTTTGCCTTTGTTATCGACGATCTGCGCCACCTGACCCTGTTGATCCAACTGCAGTTCAGTGCTGCCCAGCGGATTGGTCAGCAACAGGCGGTAGCGATCCGGCGCGGTTTGCTGCCAGTTGAAACGGGCATACACTTTCTGCCGATCGGAAAGCCAGGCGAAAGCCCCACGGGTTTGATACTGAGTGATTTTTTCTACCGCCTGCTGGTGCTGGTGCCACTGTGCAGCGGTCGGGCTTTGACCCGGTTTTTGCGGCTGCGTGTGCAGTCCACAGGCCGTTAACAGCAGGCTGGCGAGGGGAAGGAGCCGCAAAAGGCGGCGATTCGACGATAACATAACAGGATCAGCTCCTCAGACTTGGGTCGGGCATACTTGCCGCATTAACCGCTCACGCTAACCAGCTAAACTGACGCCGTCAATGAACAAATTATCTGATTTGACCAGAGAAAGGTATATCTTGTTACAGGGATAGATGAAGCATGTCTTTTATTGGCCTCGCTCATCTTGTAGAATGCGCCTCACAAAACCCTATCAACAGTGGGATCTCCCCGACCTGTCACCATGACGTTACTGGCTCTCGGAATTAATCACAAAACGGCACCCGTGGCCCTGCGTGAGCGTGTCACGTTCACGCCAGACACCCTTGAACAGGCGCTCGACAGCCTGCTGGCTCAGCCGCAGGTGCAGGGCGGCGTGGTGCTGTCTACCTGTAACCGTACCGAGTTGTACCTTAGCGTTGAGCAGCAGGAAAATCTGCAAGATCGGCTGATCGCCTGGCTATGTGATTATCATCATCTGAATCCTGACGAGGTGCTGCAAAGCCTTTACTGGCATCATGATAATGAAGCGGTCAGTCACCTGATGCGCGTTGCCAGCGGGCTTGATTCGCTGGTGCTGGGTGAACCACAAATTCTTGGCCAGGTGAAAAAAGCCTTTGCCGATTCTCAGCGTGGGCACTCGCTGGACAGCGAGCTGGAGCGCATGTTTCAGAAATCGTTTTCCGTGGCGAAACGGGTGCGTAGCGAAACGGAGATCGGTGCCAGTGCGGTCTCGGTGGCCTTTGCCGCCTGTACCCTGGCACGTCAGATCTTCGAATCGCTGGCGACGGTCAATGTGTTACTGGTTGGCGCGGGGGAAACCATCGAACTTGCAGCCCGCCATCTGCATCAGCATAAGGTGCAGAAACTGATGATCGCCAACCGCACGCGCGCGCGCGCGCAGCGGCTGGCCGACGAAGTCGACGCTGAAGTCATTAGCCTCGCAGAGATCGATGAGCGCCTTGCTGAAGCCGATATTATTATCAGTTCCACCGCCAGTCCGCTGCCGATCATTGGTAAAGGAATGGTCGAGCGGGCGCTGAAAAAGCGGCGTAATCAGCCCATGCTACTGGTTGATATTGCCGTGCCGCGAGACGTGGAACCGGAAGTTGGTAAATTGCCAAACGCCTATCTTTACAGCGTCGACGATCTGCAGGCGATTATTGAAAGCAATATGGCACAGCGCCAGGCCGCTGCGGTTCAGGCCGAATCCATTGTGGTACAGGAGAGTAGCGAGTTTATGTCCTGGCTGCGCTCGCAGAGCGCGGTTGAAACCATTCGCGATTACCGCTCTCAGGCGGACAGGGTGCGCGCCGAGCTGGAAGCGCGCGCCATTCAGTCTCTGCAACAGGGGGCGGATGCTGAACAGGTACTACGTGAACTGGCTCATAAGTTGACTAACCGTTTGATCCACGCCCCTACCAAATCTCTTCAGCAGGCCGCTCGCGATGGCGACGGCGAACGTCTGCACATTTTACGCGACAGCCTCGGGCTGGAATAGCGTCTCAGGTCCCACTTTTTACAAGGTAAAATGATACGAATGAAGCCTTCTATTGTTGCCAAACTGGAAGCCTTACAGGAGCGCCACGAAGAGGTCGAGGCACTGCTGGGCGATGCGGGCGTCATTGCCGATCAGGAACGTTTTCGCGCGTTATCGCGTGAATATGCCCAGTTAACCGATGTCAGCCGCTGTTTTCGTCAATGGCAGCAGTGCCAGGAAGACATGGCAACCGCAGAAATGATGCTCGGCGATGCCGAAATGCGCGAAATGGCGCAGGAAGAGTTACAGGCAGCACGCGCCGCCAGCGACGAGTTGCAACAGCAACTTCAGGTACTGCTGTTGCCAAAAGATCCCGATGACGAACGCAACTGCTATCTGGAAGTGCGTGCCGGAACCGGCGGCGACGAAGCGGCAATTTTCGCCGGCGACCTGTTCCGCATGTACAGTCGCTATGCCGAATACAGGCGCTGGAAAGTGGAAGTGATGAGCGCCAACGAAGGCGAGCACGGTGGTTACAAAGAGGTCATCGCCAAAGTGATCGGCGAGGGGGCTTACGGACGTCTGAAGTTCGAATCTGGCGGGCATCGCGTTCAGCGCGTGCCGGAAACGGAATCGCAGGGCCGCATCCACACCTCGGCCTGCACCGTGGCGGTGATGCCTGAGCTGCCGGAAGCCGAGCTGCCGGATATCAATCCGTCCGATCTGAAAATAGATACTTTCCGATCCTCCGGCGCGGGAGGACAGCACGTTAACACCACCGACTCGGCTATCCGTATTACCCACCTGCCAACCGGGATCGTCGTGGAGTGTCAGGACGAACGTTCTCAGCACAAAAACAAAGCCAAAGCGCTCGGCGTGCTGGGTTCACGTATTCGTGCTGCCGAGATGGCGCGCCGCCAGCAGGAAGAGTCGTCGACACGTCGCAACCTGCTCGGCAGCGGCGATCGTTCCGACCGTAACCGGACTTACAACTTCCCTCAGGGCCGCGTGACCGACCACCGTATCAATCTGACCATTTATCGTCTGGATGAAGCAATGGAAGGTAAGCTCGATGCGCTCATTGAGCCAATCGTGCAGGAATATCAGGCCGATCAGCTGGCGGCACTTTCCGGGCAGGACTAATGCAGATACGTGACTGGCTGCGTGCCGCAACGGCGCAACTCAGCGAAAGTGACAGCCCCAAACGCGACGCGGAGATCCTGCTGGGGTTCGTAACAGGCAAATCCCGCGCCTGGCTGATCGGATTTGATGACAGCGAGCTGGATGCAGCCGCGCTGGCACAACTCGATGCGCTTCTTAAACGGCGCACGGCCGGTGAGCCGATAGCTTACCTGACGGGTGAACGCGAGTTCTGGTCGCTTTCGTTGAGCGTAACGCCGGATACGCTCATTCCCCGGCCAGACAGCGAAGTGCTGGTGGAGCAGGCGCTGGCGCATCTTCCCGTCGCGGCCGGTTCGATACTGGATCTCGGCACCGGCAGCGGAGCAATAGCGCTGGCGCTGGCCAGTGAACGCCCTGACTGCCAGGTCATTGGTATCGATCGCATTCCGGCTGCAGTCGCGCTGGCACAGCACAATGCCGCCAGGCTGGGCCTGACTAATGCCACCTTTATGCCAGGCGACTGGTTCTCGGCGCTTAAGCAACAGCAGTTTGCCGTGATTGTCAGCAACCCACCGTATATCGATGCCACAGATAAGCACCTGTCACAGGGGGACGTGCGCTTTGAACCTGCCAGCGCGCTGGTTGCTGGCGATGGCGGGCTGGCCGATATCAAAATTATCGCCGCACAAGCCGGGCAATATTTAGCCAATGGCGGTTGGCTGCTGTTAGAGCACGGCTGGCAGCAGGGCGCACAGATACGACAAATTTTAAGTGACCACCACTTTTGCCAGATTGCAACCTGCCAGGATTACGGCGGCAACGATCGCGTCACTTACGGGCAAAAGACCGTTGATAAGGAACTTTAAATGGCCGACGGCTACATTCCGCTTAACAACCTCTGTCTGCTAACCGTCGCCATCACCCTGTTGATGTTCGTGCTGCGTTGCTACTGGTTACAGACGCCCGCAACTCTGCTGCAAAAGCGTTGGGAGCGCATTGTGCCGCATCTGAACGACACGCTGCTGCCTATCGCCGGCGGGTTGCTGGTCATGATGACTCATTTCTATCCGTTCAGCGTGCAGGGCAACTGGCTGACTGAAAAACCGTTTGGCGTTATCATCTGCCTGGTTCTGAGCTTTATCGCCCTGGGGGGCCGTCCACGCGCGCAGAAAGTGCGTTGGCGGGCGTTCATTGTGGCACTGGTCGCCTTGCTGGCGGTTATCCGATTAGCCACCACTAAAATGCCACTGCTGGGGTTTGTATCATGTCGTTAATCGAATTCGATTTTAGTACCACATCACTGAGTGAGGCGATCATTACTGCATCGCAATCTATTCGCAGCGACTTCCCGGCAGAATATGCCAGAAACCAGCTTTCGACGCTGGTTGATGAGGCGCGTGCTGAAATCTCCCCCGAACTGGCTGCGGATTTGCAGTTTGAGCAACTGATTGAACTTTTTTGGGGTCGCTGGGGGTTTGGTGGTGCCAGCGGCGTTTACCGCCTTTCAGATACGTTATGGCTGGATAAGGTACTGCGCACCCGCCAGGGGACTGCGGTGTCACTTGGCATTATTTTTCTGCATATTGCCGGCAAGCTGAATCTTCCTCTGCTTCCGGTGATCTTCCCGACGCAGCTGATCCTGCGTGCTGAATGGGTCGATCAAGATTTGTGGCTGATTAACCCGTTTGACGGCGAAACGCTGGATGAACATCAGCTGGAAGTGTGGCTGAAGGGGAATATCGGGCCGGGGGCAGAATTGTACGAAGACGATCTCCAGGAAGCTGAACCCATGATGGTACTGCGCAAAATGCTGGATACCCTGAAGTCCGCGCTGATGGACGAAAAGCAGATGGAGTTGGCACTGCATGCCAGCGAGGTGCTGGTACAGATGGACCCGGAAGATCCGTACGAAATCCGCGATCGCGGACTTATTTTTGCCCAGCTTGAATGCACTCACGTCGCGCTCAGCGATCTGACCTACTTCGTTGAACAGTGCCCGGAAGATCCGATCAGCGAGATGATAAAAGTTCAGATCCACTCCATTGAACAGAAGCAGATTGTCCTTCACTAACGCAAGTGAACCTAAGAAATAAGGCGAAGAGATGAAACAAAAAGTGGTTAGCATTGGCGATATCAACGTAGCAAACGATTTGCCTTTCGTGCTGTTTGGTGGCATGAACGTGCTGGAATCGCGCGATCTGGCGATGCGTATCTGTGAACATTACGTCACCGTCACCCAGAAACTGGGCATCCCTTATGTGTTCAAAGCCTCGTTTGATAAAGCCAACCGTTCTTCGATTCACTCCTACCGGGGGCCGGGTCTGGAAGAGGGGATGAAAATCTTCCAGGAGATCAAACAGGCCTTTGGGGTGAAAATTATTACTGACGTTCATGAAGCGAGTCAGGCGCAGACGGTTGCCGACGTGGTGGATGTTATCCAGCTGCCCGCGTTCCTTGCGCGCCAGACTGATTTGGTTGAAGCAATGGCGAAAACCGGCGCGGTGATCAACGTCAAAAAACCGCAGTTTGTCAGTCCGGGTCAAATGGGGAATATCGTCGATAAGTTCGCTGAAGGCGGTAATGAGAAGGTCATCCTGTGCGATCGCGGCGCTAATTTCGGCTATGACAACCTGGTGGTCGACATGTTGGGCTTTAACGTGATGAAGCAGGTATCGGGTAACAGTCCGGTTATTTTTGACGTAACCCATGCGCTGCAGTGCCGCGATCCGATGGGTGCCGCATCCAGCGGCCGTCGCGGTCAGGTGACCGAACTGGCTCGCGCCGGGATAGCGGTCGGCATTGCGGGTCTGTTTATCGAGGCGCATCCGGATCCGGCAAACGCTAAGTGCGACGGCCCGTCGGCTCTGCCGCTCGACAAGCTTGAGCCGTTCCTGTTGCAGATGAAAGCCATCGACGATTTGATAAAAAATTTCCCGCAGCTTGATACCAGCAACTGACTGATATCCGATGCCTACGGGCCTGTCACCGGCCCGTTAATGCTGCACAATGCGTTTTGAACCAAAAATGGAAAGTCTCTTAAGGAATGATCATGAAGAAAAGTAGCTTGTTAATGCTGGCCGCCGTCGCCGTGAGCGGCTGTAGCGGTAATGCCGCGCAGTCTGACAGCGCACTGTTGGCAAACCGTATGTTTGTGTTGAGCGCCGTGGATGGTAACGCGGTGACGTTACGAGATGGCATTAAGCCTGGGATCGGTTTTAACGCCGGGTTAAAGGTAAGCGGCGTAATGTGTAACCGTTTCTTCGGTCAGGGTAAGCTGGAGAAAGGCCAGCTGAAGGTGCCGCAGCTGGCATCAACCCGGATGATGTGCAACGACCCGCTGCTAAACCAGTGGGAACAGACGTTAAGTACGGTGCTGATGAACGGGGCTGCCGTTAAGGTGACCGCACAAAGCCTGACGCTGACGGGAAGCGGGCATTCGCTGGAATATAAGGTGCAGGCTCAACAATAATCCCCGTCAATACCCGTCATACTTCAAGCTGCAGGTGCGTTGGCTGCATGTGTTCACCCGAATCACTGACTGGTGTCAGCTCATCGGGATTCACACATTTGCCGTCTTCCTGCAACTCGAATTATTTAGGGTATACCCGTCATACTTCAAGCTGCAGGTGCGTTGGCTGCCAGGCTGAAAGGGGGCGCGGTAACGGCCGTGCCCCGGCGCAAATCAGAGCATAACCGTCATCAGATAGGCAATAAACAATGCCAGATGCGCCGCACCGTTCAGTACATTGGTGCGGCCGGTGGAGAATGATATCTGGCACAGCAGCAGCGCAGATATCATTACCACCATCTGGGGTGCTTCCAGACCAAAGATCAGCTGTTGTCCTGTCAGGGTAGCGATAATCGTCACCGCAGGAACCGTGAGTGAAATGGTGGCCAGTACTGAACCGAAGAACAGGTTCATTGCACGCTGTACCTGGTTGGCCAGAACCGCTTTAATCGCACCCAACCCTTCAGGTGAAAGGATCAACAGTGCCACCAGAAAACCGGTAAATTGCTCCGGAGCATCCAGCTCGGTCAACAGTGATTCCAGGGTATTGGCATTCATTTTCGTGACTGCAATCACCGCAATCAGATGCACGATCAGCCACAGAGTATGCCAGGTACTGGAATGAGAGGAGGGTTTACCATGCTGTGGATCTTCCCCTTCATCTTCATGCTCATAGATAAACAGACTCTGGTGAGTTTTAGTCTGTATCAGCAGGAATACACCGTACATCGCCGCCGAAATGGCTGAAACCAACAATGCCTGAGCGACGGTAAAATTGCCGCCCGGCAGTGCATTCGGCAATACCAGCACAATCATGGCTAACGGGAAGATGGCGATCAGGTACTGCTTAACGCCGGCCAGGTTAACGTACTGGGTGGCAAATTTACGCCCGCCAAGCAGTAAAGCAAAACCCACCAGCCCGCAGGTTACGATCATGATGATGGAATAGAGCGTATCGCGCATTAGCGCCGGCGCGGCGTCGCCGGTGGCCATCAGCGCGGAAATCAGGCTGACCTCCAGAATCACCACCGACAGGCTGAGGATCAAAGAGCCATAAGGCTCGCCAAGACGATGAGCCAGCACGTCAGCATGACGTACCACGCTGAAAGCGCTGCTAAGAATTGCCACCAGCGCAATCAGGTTGATAGTTGTCACCAACGCAATGGAAGAGGTGTTACCCCAAAACCATAAAATAACCAGTGCAGCGAGGGGTAAAAGCAGGGAAGACTCTTTATGACGGGTTTTAATGCTGTCGTGTGCATTCATAGGCGAACGCTCCTTATCCATAGCCTGTGACCTGTAGCGACACTGCAGGTCTGTTAGACACAGTCTGACAAAATGAAAGACAAGTGGTGAAAGTATAACCTCTTATTCTCAGCCATAAGGGTTTTTTACGTCATTTTACGGTTTGTTAAATACAAATAAAATGAGTGGCGTTAATTCTGCACTTTCACCTTTCATCTGAATGAAAAATAGCGATATTTATTGTTATATTCTAAGCTAAGTAAGCTTTCTTGACCCTATTTTGTTGCCATTATGCGATGAAAATAGGTGTTTGCCGCGTAAACCCTGCATGGGTCGTTAATTAACCCGCTGAAAAAACTTGTGCAGCATGCGGACTGCCCGCATCACATTTCATTGGTGAACGGCGTGGCGCGCCGCCATTTAATGCGCGCCGGCAGCCAACGCTGGGTGGAGTGCGGCGTCTGCTCGTCAATCAGCTGTGTGACCATCTCAAAGCAGTTCCAGGCCAGCAGGCGTTCGTCCTGTTCCACGGTATCAATGCTCACCGACAACGCGTCATACAGGTAGTGATCGTCAAAGCTGCTCAGATGCATCGGGGTATTCAGCAGGCGATGCCGGCTAAGATAGCGCAGCACGCCTTCCTGTAGCCCGCAGGCGGCGCAGAACAGCGCCTGTGGCACGCGTCCAAGCTGCGCGTGGAGTTCAGCAAACAGTTCATAGCCTGAACTGGCATGATAGTGTCCGTGCATAATCCATTCTGGTTTAGCGGCGATCCCGGCGCGCTCCAGGCCAAGATGGAACCCGGCGAGGCGGTCGCGCGTGGGCGAAATGCGCGGCTGTCCGCCGAAAAAATAGATCTCGTCATAGCCTTCGCGCATAACGGCCTGTACCAGCGTGGCGGTCGGCTCTACGGCGGCGGTGATCACCAGCGGCAGCGACGAGTCTCCGAGGTGGCGGTCAAACAATACCACCGGCAGCTGCTGGTTAATTTTCTGATACTGTGCGTCGTTTAACATACTTGAGGCGACGATAAGCCCGTCAACCTGACGCTGGATGAGGTTGTTTACCGCCAAAGTTTCCTGACTGGCATTTTCGGCGGTACAGGCGATCAGCAGCTG
The DNA here is from genome assembly GCF_000026985.1 of Erwinia pyrifoliae DSM 12163. NCBI lineage: Bacteria > Pseudomonadati > Pseudomonadota > Gammaproteobacteria > Enterobacterales > Erwiniaceae > Erwinia > Erwinia pyrifoliae. The sequence goes on along the minus strand of NC_017390.1, from coordinate 2,212,674 downwards.
TAATCCGGCGTCGCGGCACAGCATTTCAAGCTCATGTGAAAAACGCGCAAAACCGTGGTTGGTCATCTCCGGCACCACCAGCCCGAGGGTATGACTGCGGCTGGCGTTGAGAGCGCGGGCGTGAATACTGGGTTGATAGTGCTGCTGGCGGGCGATATCGAGCACACGATCGCGGGTTCCTTGCGCTACGCGTAACTCTTTCCCCCGGCCGTTCAGCACCAGGCTGGCGGTAGATTTTGACACTCCCGCCAGCCGGGCAATATCGTTAATGGTAATACGTTTGTTTTTAGTCACAGTGGCTTAGGCGCGATGGATCGTGGTCCTATTCTATCACGCATTGTTGCAACCTCCAGTAAAGCAGCGCTATCTGCGCGCTGCCGCTAAAACGCAGTCGCGGTTCCGCAGCGGGGAAGTAGCGCGATGACATCACCCCTTCACCATCGTTAATAAATATCTCAATGCTTGAACGATCGCAGAGAATGCGCAACGTGCGCACCTCGCCCATCCAGTCGCGCTCTTCCGCTTCGCCGCTGCGCAAATTATTCCGGCACAGCTTGATGCCCTGCTGCTCAATGCACAGCGTTAGCCCGTCGCCGAAGCTGGCACGGCAGACGCCGTCGACGGACAGTTCCAGCTCGGCGCTGTCAATATCCAGCGCCGGCAGATCTTCGGCACAGCCATCAAGCCGGATTTCCTGCTGGCGCAGCTGTTGCAGTTCGCGCGCCGGCTGCTGGTGGATCCGACCGGCGCACAGCGTCAGCTCGCGCGGGCAGGTCATGATGTGCATCCAGCCGTGCGCTTTGGTTGGCTGATAAAACTCATCGCCATCCGGGATGCCCATCCAGCCAATCAGCAGCCGCCTGCCATCATCGCTCAGACAGGTTTGCGGCGCATAAAACTCAAAGCCGTGATCCAGTTCCTGAAATTGCCCGTGACAGAAGCTGGCGCTGTCATGGTCAAGCTGGCCGCAAAAGTAACCACTCTGGAAGGTATTGCGGTAACGCCTGGCCTCGCTCGCCAGGCCCTGGGGGCAGACCACCAGAACGTGACTGCCGTCCAGCTCGAACAGATCCGGGCATTCCCACATATAGCCGAAGTCACCCAGCCCGTTAAGCTGACTACCGGCAATCTCTCCCAGCAGCGTCCACTGGTGCAGGTCAGCCGAACGTAACAGCAGCACTTTGCCCTGCAGCTGCAGATCCTGTGCGCCGAGCACCATATACCACTGGCCATCGTGCTGCCACACTTTGGGATCGCGCACATGGCCGGTGTAGCCTTCCGGCAGAGCCAGAACCGGTCCCAGCTTGTGAAATTCACCCTGTTCATCGCGCGTCGCCAGGCATTGCCAGGCCGTGCGGCTGCCGTCGTCGTATTTGACGTTGCCGGTATAGACAAGCGTCAGCACGCCCTGATTATTCACCGCGCTACCTGAATAACAGCCGTGGCTTTCATAGTTTTCCGAGGGGGCTAACGCCAGCGGCTCATGCCGCCAGTGCACCAAATCGGAGGAGCTCCACTGACCCCAGAACTTGGCACCGTGCTTGCATGCCAGCGGGTTCCACTGGTAGCACAAGACATAGCGCTGATTAAACTGGATAAATCCATTGGGATCGTTCAGCAACCCAACGGGAGGGGCAAGATGCCACGCCGGGCGGTGGTGGTCACGCGCCGCACGCTGCTGACCGCTCAGGACTGCGCACAGCGCCTGTTTCAGCAAATGGGCTTCGCTCATGCTTTAACCTCAAACTTGATTTTCAACAGCAGGGACAGCACGAAAGCGGTACTGAACGCGATAACCATTCCGATCAGATAATTGACCAGCGAACTGGCCTGTACGATCGCCATTCCGGGCAGGGCGGTCAGGCCAACGGCGGTCATATTGACGTGCATAGTGACCACCCAGGCTCCGCCAGCCGCGCCGCCGGCCAACCCGGCAATAAACGGTTTAATATAGCGCAGGTTAACCCCGAAAATGGCCGCCTCGGTAATCCCCAGCATGGCAGAGAAGCCAGAGGGCAGGACGATGCTGCGAACTTTGACATCACGGGTTTTAAACCATACTGCCAGGCAGGCTCCGCCCTGAGCTATATTAGCCATCGACCAAATCGGCAGCAGGAAATTTACCCCAATTGAGGGGTTACCCAGCAGCCCGGCTTCCACCGCGTGGAAGCTGTGATGCACGCCGGTGATGACGATAACCGAATAGAGTCCGCCGAACAGCAGCCCGGCCAGCCAGCCTGCATGGCCGATCAGCGTACTCAGCACCAGTGAAAGGCCATCACCGAAAGCGCGTCCCGCCGGGCCGATAATCAGCAGCGCAACAAAACCAGAGATAATCACCGTGAGGAACGGCGTCAGGATGATATCCAGCGCATCCGGGATCAGCCGCCGCAGACGTTTCTCACAGTGGCTCATAAACCACACCGCCAGCAGAACCGGGAACACCGTGCCCTGATAGCCGATCATCGCAATTTCCAGACCGAAGAAGTTCATGGTGTGGAAACCGCTGGCTACGCCCCAGGCGTTAGTCAGCGCGGGGTGAGTGAGGATCCCGCCCAGCGTCGCGCCGAGATAGGGGTTGCCGCCGAATTCACGCGCGGCGGTGAAACCGATCAGGATGGGCAGGATAATAAACGCCGCAGAGCTACACATATCGAGCATGATAAACAGTGCGCTGTCGGCGCCGACCCAACCATAGGTTTTCACCATCCCCAGCAGGCCCATCAACAAACCAGACGCGACAATCGCCGGAATGATCGGTACGAAAATATTGGACAGTACGCGTGCAATACGCTGTAGCGGGTTGAGTTTCTTCGCGGCGATATCTGCCGCTTCGCTTTTACTCGACTCGCCGATCCCGGCCTCACGCACAAAGGCCGCATGAACTTTATTGACGATGCCACTACCGAAGATAATCTGCATCTGACCGGCATTACGGAAGCAGCCTTTGACCCCTTCCAGCGCTTCTATCGCCTCTTTCTGCACTTTTTCGTCGTCTACCATCACCAGGCGCAGGCGTGTGGCGCAGTGCGCGGCGCTGGCGATATTCTCGCGGCCGCCGAGTAGAGGTATCAGTTCACGAGCTGTTTTTTCAATATTCACTTTTTCACCATCTTTTCATGTTGTCAGGCGCGTATCAGAACCAGGTTTCCATCTGTACGCCGAAATTCCATTCGCCACCGGCAGCGAAGCCGCTGCTGCCGAAGGCATCATCGCTGGCATAGCGATCGAGAGAGCGGTTCCAGTCCATCCAGCTGGCAAAAATGCGGATTTCAGGGCGGGTAAAGAAGTCGCCAATGTCTGCGACCTTAAAGGTTGGGGCGAAGGTTAGCTTCCAGAAGCTGCCGGACACGGCCTGGCGGTCTTTGTATCCTTGCGGATTGAGATCCATGTACTGATAGCTTCCCTCGTATGCCAGCGCGAAATTCTGGTTTATCGCCTGGATAAATCGAGCGTTGAGCGTCGCCCAGCGATAATGGTCGCCGGCGGCATAGCGATCGCTGCTGGTTTGCGCCAGTATCGCCGGAGCGAAGCTCCAGGTGTTGTTTATCGGCGTGACACCGTAACTAGCCAGGCGCCAGGTTTCCGCCTGCTGCGTCAGATTTCCGTCCGAACCGACGCCTTTCACCTCGGCGCCCAGACCACGACCATACAGCAGCGCGGTTTTCGCCGTACCTGCTCGCATGCCCCAAAAGCTGTCGTTGTGTAATGCCAGCATGGCGTGGAAGCCGCTGTCGCCGGCGTTGTGGTTTTCACGGCTCTTATTTACGCGCAGGTCGTTATCTTTGGCACGCAAGCCGCTCACCATCAGCTGCAACGGGCCGGCAAAGTTATTGCTGGTGACGATATAGTTCTGGATAGTGTTATCAATGGTTTCGATATCACCAAAGTTACGTCCGTACAGCGAGAAATTACTTTTCAACCCGTTCTGCCACTGCACGTCATAGATGCCGCCGCCCGTTCCGGCAAGGAACACCACGTCCGAATCGAGCCAGTGAATATCGAAATTGTCACGGTCAAAACGTTTACCTGCCCAAAGGGTACTGTCTGTAAATACGCCGCTAAAGGTCGGCAGGCTACCCAGCTCGACGAACGCCTGGCGGATATTCAGTTCACTGGTGCTGCCCGTCCAGTCGTTATAGTCACGCTGCCCGTCTGCCAGCATGGCCTTGAAGCGGGTGGTGGCGCCGTTGGCTAAGCGCTGCTTGTGTTCAAGATTGAGTTCAACGTAAGTATTGTTCTCATTGCCCAGACGGCCCACCGCCCCGCCGGTTTCTCCGGCCGGGGTGAGATACGGCCCGCTCTGCGTTGCGGCCGCTGAATCGTTCATAATCAGCCCGGAACGCGCATAGCCATGAAACTCAAACCCTTCACTTGCCGCCATGGTCGGCGCGGGCAGCGCGGCCACGGGCGCCGGGGAAGTGGCACTCACCGGGGCAGAAGCAACGGCCACCGGTTCGACTTCAGAATCTGTTGCCTGTTGCTCCAGGCGTGCAACCTGCTTTTCCGCCTCGCTGGCGCGCGTTTCAGCCTGTGCAGCGCGCTTTTCAGCCTGTTGCAGGCGTTGTTCCATGGCCATCATCCGCGCCTCAAGACTGCTCAGAGTCGGGGCCGCATAGCCGATAGCCGGCGCGCCCAGGGCAATGCCGATGGCCAGAGAAATCAGATAAGGTTTGGTCATTTAATGCTTTCCCAGAGTAATAATTTTATTGTTTTGCTAAACCGGTTCGGCAGGAGGGTAAGCGAAATGAATTAGGCTGTTCAATCAGATTTATTCACCCAAACAGGGAAGTGTGACCTGGTTAGCAATTCTCCCGGCAATACTTCAGGCAGCAGGGGGGGTGGCAGCCGCTTGCTACCCGGCTCAACCCCGCGCCTCGCCCCTTCGGAGCCAGCACCCGTGCTGCTCAAAACGCATGACGTTTTTGAGCAGCCACTGGAATCGGGCAGGTAATGCCTGCTACTGGCTGAAGCGAACGAGATCGGCAGCGTAAGGCAAGGCCGTCATAGCCCCTTTCGCGGTGGTGGCCGCCGCACCGCTATGCTGTGCCTGCTGTACGGCGAACTCCAGCCGCTGTGGTTGCAGAGGATTTGTTTCCAGCACCAGCGCCGCCAGCAGGCCGGCAACAAAGGCATCGCCGGCACCGGTAGTATCTGTCACTTCAACCTTCGGGGCGGCAAAGTGCTGCAGGCGACCCGACTGCCAGACGCTGACGCCCTGACTGCCGCGTGTCACCAGCAATAATGCAGGCTGGTAACGGGCTGTAAACTGGTCGATCCCCTTTTCCAGGGCTGCACTACTGGTCAGGGAAACCAGCTCATCCTCAGACAACTTGATGATGTCTGCCAGCTCGAAAGCCTGTGCCACGACCCGTGCCATCTCCTCATCATCCGGCCACAGGTCCGCTCGCAGATTAGGATCGAAACTGACCCAGCCACCCGCTTGCTTAATGGTGTGCATGGCATGCATCGCCGCGCTGCGTGAGGGTTCAGCACTCAGGGCTATTGAGCACAGATGCAGGCCTTCACCCCGGGCAAATGACGGCAGGCGATCCGTGCTCAAAAAGAGATCGGCGGAAGGACGAACCATAAAGGTGAAGTGGCGTTCGCCTTCCGTATCCAGGGATACCAGAACCGTTGAGGTTCGCTGGCCGTCGGCGCGGAACATCTTGCCGATATCGACGCCTTCGGTTTGCAGGGTTTTCTGCAAAAACGCGCCGAACGGGTCGTCCCCTACGCAGCCGATAAAGGCACTGTTTCCCCCCAGTCTGGCGATACCGACCGCCACATTGGCCGGAGCGCCGCCGGGGCATTTCAGCAAGTGGTTGTCCTGCTCGGGGATCAGGTCCACCACCGCATCACCCAATACCCAGATTCTTTGTTTCATCGTATTTGTCCTGAAATGAATAACTGCCAGCAAGCTAAACGGGTTTAGCCAAAAAATCAAAGCTCTTTTTGCCATGAGATGGTGCTCACGGCAAGCGAGGTGAGTGATTTTCCACCGGTGGCGGCCGGAGCCAGATATAACTTTTTTTCTTTTTGTGATCCTAATCAAACTTGATTGCCAGATAAGAAATGCATAAGGTCTTTAATAACGAGCATTTTTTGCTTAAAAATCGGCTATTACAGGGAATGTGACATAAAAAAGAGAGTAGCGGTGTAAGAGGTGGCAATGTTAACGAGAGATTTTCTATTAAAAGCAGACTGCAAAACCGCTTTTGGCGATATTGAAGATTCACTGCTGTGGAGCGTTGAACAGCGTGCTGCTTCACTGGCGGCAACGCTGGCCTCTCGCCCCGATAGCAGCCCGGTGTGGATATTTGGCTATGGCTCCCTGATGTGGAACCCGGTGTTTGTCGCGGATGAGGTGGCGTCGGGCGCGCTGCATGGCTGGCACCGGGCTTTTTGTCTGCGGCTGACGGCCGGCCGGGGTACCGCCACGCAGCCCGGACGCATGCTGGCGCTGAAAGAGGGGGGGCAAACCAGCGGGCTGGCATTCCGGTTACCGGAAGATAAGCTGCATGAAGAGCTGGAACTGCTGTGGAAGCGTGAGATGCTTACCGGATGTTATCTGCCAATCTGGCATCCCCTCAGACTGGATGATGGCCGCGCGGTGTGCGCGCTGGTGTTCGTTATGGATCCGCGCCATGCGCTGTATGAAGCCGACTCCTGTGCGCAAACCATCGCGCCGCTGATTGCCCAGGCGCAAGGCCCGCTGGGAACCAATGCACAGTACCTGTTTTCACTTGAGCAGGTATTAACGCAGCGCGGAATGTATGATGACTGTCTGACCGATCTGGTCCAGCGAGTGCGGCAACTGCAACAGTGCCGCCACGGACTGGCTGGATAACGCTGATCAGCCTGCTGCGTCAGGGGTGAGCGTAAAAGCGCCATCGCTGACGCGCATCAGTTTCACTTAACCCGTAGTCAAGGCCTTTTCCCCGACAAATACCCCCGCCGGCACTGCCGGGCGTCCCGGACTTTGCTACGGCTGCTATCTACCCCTCTTCCGGCCGTGACTGTGAGTCTTTATATTGATTCACTTCCATATCGTAGGCCTGCAGAAATGCCTCGCCAAACAGCGTATGGAAGTCATCCTCAATGTCACCGCTGGTATTTTGATAATGGCGCATAAAATAGTCCCAAAGTGCGGCTTTGCGCCGGCAGCTCAGTGCGATACGTGGCAGCTGATTATCTCGCTGGGCGGTGTCCTGTAGCCGTTGCGGATTAAACGATTGCAGCATGGCGGCGATGATCGCTCTTATCCCGGCAATCATTCCCAGCTGATGAGCCTGTAAATCGACCAGCGCATCGCGAACCGCCCGTTCCGGTGCCATGAATCCTGGCATCTGGCTTTGATAGATTTGCATCAGCACCGTTTTGCCGGATGGCAGGATTTTGAAAGGGTTGTTTGCCTCATTCAATACCATGGTCATATCCGCTTTGACCCCGCGTTTGAGAATCGAACGTGATGACAGCAGCGCTACAGTTCCCTGGGAGAACAGGCTCAGCATTCTGCCGGTGGTATACATTTGCTCTTCATTCAGGGGGATTTCATCCCGCTGGCTGTCCAGCCCCATGCCTTCCAACAGTGCGGCCAGCAGTCGCTGTTCACGCGGGCCTTCCGTGCGGGGAGCGCTGTGCTCATTTGAAGCGTTGTGTATGACCGGGTCGATGCCCAGTCTTGCCGACATCTGTCGGGCAGCACGCTCTTCAGATCCTTGCGGACCAGGCGTCTCTGGCAGATGGGGAGCCGGGTGGTCAACGGGCTGCAGGATGTCGAACGCATCGTGCTCGCTATCGTCTTTTGCAGCGAACAGGCTCAGCGGATCCAGCCCCAAGGCTGCGCCACGAATGGCCTGTGGTGCACCGCTGACGCTCATCTTATAACGTCCAATATCAAGCGTGTCACCGTGCTCCAGCTTCACCTGATCGCCGCGAGCCAGCGGTCTGCCATTATGGAAAATGACCGTGACGCTGCCCTGATTGGTCAGACGGCAGCCGCCGTTTGCCGCGACATGGATCAGCGCCTGCAAACGCGAGATATTACGATCCGCATCGGGCAGCACCAGGTGATTTTCGGGGCTGCGGCCGATAGTGCCGCCGGGTGGGGCAAAATCACAGGCGGTAAGAGAAACATCTGTCGGGTGCTGAAGAAGGGTCAGTCGCATGCATTTTTCCTGCATTGAGGTTCGTAGGGTGAACAGGCTAATCGAACATCGGTGGATAAAGCCCGTGGCGACCCGGCTGCGAACCTGCCGCTGGATGAAATAATTGCGCAAACAGTCGGGCAGTCAAAATCCCACTGTGCTTGTGCGTCTTCAGCGGGTAGCCGTCTCCCTGGTTCGTCCACCAGTAGCTGGTGTACTGCAACGGATCAAAGCGGCGGGCTACTTCAGTCCATTTTAGCGTGCAGGGCAGGTCATGATAGCCGAGCACGTCGAGAATTTCAGAGCGCCCGGTATTCGGCAGGGGCAGTGGCGCCACGCCGCGCAGCGCCTGATCCAGCCAGTCTGCGCTATGCAGTTCTCTTACCGCCTGAAACATGGCGCAGCCAAGTTCTGTAAACCAGTCATCGGCCATGGCAAGCCGGGAGGGATGCCACTTTGCCAGCGGAACACTTTTTACGGCCAACAGCGGCCAGATGCGCCCCACGCGGTCGCGTGAGGGCATCACGCAGCCAATCTGCACGCGCTGCACGCCGAGGGTGGCTGGCAGGGCGAAATTCCATATCGGTGCCAGGCCGAACGGTTCGTCACGGCTGGCGTGCTCAAGGTGCCAGTAAACCAGCCCGGCCTGAAACCAACTTGACCAACTGTGAATTGCGTCTTCCTGTCCCCCCTGCTGCACGAAATCGCCCGCTGTTGGAAGTTTGCCATACCATTCCAGCTCATATGCTGCTGCCATCATCATCACCTTCTAGTGGTGCACCGCGCCAGTCTGCACCGTTAAATGCGTGACGACAGCAGCGGATGCGTCGAAAGGGGGCAACCCGCCGGCGGTGTCGAGATTTGAGGCTAAGATTTTCATCATCAGTGCATTATCTGATCTGTAAGGTGAACCGAGGATTTGTCGGTCGAGTAACTGAACCAGATGCCAGTTCAGCTGTTGCAACTGGCGGGGGCTGACGTCAGAAGGCAGATTTCTTTGCAGATTCTGCATCAGCCATCCGCGCAAAAATTCGCCGTCGTAGCTACGTGGTTGATAAAGCATCTGGTAAGCGCGCAGCGCATTGCTGCTGAACAGGGCGTCTCCTCCTTTGTCATTGCGCAGGATCCCGGAGATAGTTTGTGCCACGCGCGGCATCAGTAACGATTGCAGTGCAGCCCGATACAGACCCCAGCTGGCACGGCTGATCCGATCGCCGCTATACAGTCCGGCGCGCAAACTGATGGGGGGATCATCGAAGGCAAAGGCATTACTTTGCGGGAGTTTGGCCAGGTTATTTAAGAAAGGCAGCAGGGAAAACAGGTCACCGTTCTTTTCATCCCCCAGCCTGCTGGCCTGTTGGGTAATGGCGGGTAAACGTGCGGCAACCTCGTCCATGTAATGCTGGTTGTTATCATAGCTGATGAACCACAGGGCAGATGCCATTAACAACGCAAGGCTTAGCAGTGCGTAGCCCACCCGGTGCAGAACGCGGTTACGGTGCTCCCATGAACGATCGCTTCCCGCCAGCCGGCTTTCAGGGAAAATGACCCCATTGAGCAAGCCGTGGATAAAGAAACTCTGGCCCTTGTTCGCCGGGATCGGGGCAGCGCGGTTGACGCTATCCCAGCTGGCGATAGGTCGTCGCGGAGCCTGCGGGAGCTGTAACCTGCGCGATAACTCGCCCATTACCCGGTCAAAGGGTAAACCCTCCTGGGTGGCGCTGGTAAAGAACAAGCCGCGCGCGGCCCAGGATATCTCCCGTGTTGCGTTGAGAAAACGATATCGAGGAACTCGGCCAGCAGAGGGCGCAAGGCGTTGAATTCCTGGGGAAACTGAAAACACTCGGCGCGCATAGTCAGGTCTGCTTCCTGAGCCATTTTTTCGCTCAGGTCGGCCATCAGCCCGGATGAAAGCCGGCTAAACTGCCGGTTGAACACGGTATGCGGACAATCGGCTGACTGGCTGTTGGCAGGCCAGGGGAAGACAAATCCCCACAGCTGCTGACGCTGATTTTTATCCAGCGTGGCGAAATAATGCATAAAGCCTTTAAGTAAATCTGTTTTGGTCACCATCACATAGACCGGGAAGTGGATGCCTGTCTGCTGGTGTAATTCAACCATGCGGCTGCGCAGCGCGCTGGCCTGTGCATAGCGCGCTTCAGCGGAGTTGCTCAGCAGATCCGCCACGCTGATGGTCATAATGACGCCGTTGATCGGCTGGCGCGGACGATATCGCTTTAACAAAGTGATAAATGTCTGCCACTCGCAGGCGTCGCGCATACGCTGGCTTTCTTGCAGGGTATAACGTCCGGCGGTATCCAGCAGGACACCTTGCCTGGTGAACCACCAGTCGCAGTGACGGGTGCCGCCTACGCCGCGCAGTGCGGTTTTGCCAAACACGTCGCCGAGCGGGAACTCCAGCCCGGAGTTAATCAGCGCAGTGGTTTTCCCTGCTCCCGGAGCACCGACAATAAGATACCAGGGGAGCTGGTAAAGATATTGTGTTCCGAAACGCGCCAGCATGCCTTTACGCCTGGCAAAATGCGTTCTTTTCAGAAAAAGTGTCGCTTCGTTAAAGCGGTTATCCTGCATTTCACCGCTGGCCTGTAGCTGGGCGCTGACGGCTTTATCAAGCTGCATCCGGGTGAGGAGTCTGCTGTTAGACCAGGCGCGATAAAGCTGCGGGACAAGCTGGAACATAAGCCATGATAACCAGACCAGGCCGATCGGTAGCTCGCGGACAAGCACAACGTTGAGCGCCTGGAAATGAGGGAGTAAAAACAGTGGCCCGAGCAGCCAGATTAGCGCTGACAGGGCAGTTGTGCCGATCAGGCCCCATAAGAGGCGGCGTCTTAGCACTGAAAAAAAGGCGTTCAGCATCAGTTGTTCCCCGCAGCGTGGCTGCAATCGTCTTTTTCAGGTGCAGCAAACAGAGTTATTTCGACGCGTCGATTTTGCGTGCGATTGCTCGCGCTGTTATTTGGCAGCAGCCCCTGGCTATCGCCGCGCCCTTCGGCACGCACATTGATACAAGGCTGGGCGATTAGCTGCAGCATCATGGTGCCGATCGCCTGCGCCTGGGCGGCAGAATATTCATCGTTGGACATAAACTGAGTGGAAGGTAGCAGCCGGTTGTCGGTATAAACGGCAATCAGGAGAGTACCTTTGAGGGATTCCATCGCGCTGGCGACACGGGCAATCAGTGCACGCCCCTCTGGGGTAAGCTCTGCGCCCGGGGGGGAAAACAGGCTGTCGATTGGCAGGATGACCTTATTGCCGTCGTCACCGTCGGTGATATTCAGCTGGTGCGAGGCGATAAGATCGCTCAGGCGCTGGCGCAGGTCGAACGATATCTGCGAAACGGCTCCGTACTTACTGCCTGGCAGCTGCGGCAGCGGTGTTTGCCAGATTTGCCGCAGCAGCGGTTCTGCGGCGCGCCCCAGCCGCCAGTTCATGGCGGAAAAGATCGTACAGCCGATCAACACCGTCACACAGATGCAGGCCAGGAGTGGTACCGGGGGGCGCCACGGCGCGCAATGGAGAGCATTTTCGCAAGGCTGCGGCAGATCGCTGGCAGGCGCAGCACGCACGCTCTGGATGAGTTTTGCCAGGCGGCTACGCACCACATCACGTTGCAGACGCCCATTGTCCATATTGCGGTAGCGACCTTCGTAGCCCAGCAGCAGGCAGTAATGAATGACTTCAAGTAAAAACAGGTGCTGCGCGGGTTTTTGGGTAATCCGCGTCAGCAGCTGGAAAACTTTGTCCCCGCCCCAGCTTTCATTGTGAAAAGTAATAAGCAGACCATTGCCAGACCAGACTCCCCGGCTACCCCACGGGGTTTGTGCGGCGGCTTCATCCAGCACTGCGCACAGGCAATAACGGGCGCCGATAATCATTTCGAACGGCAGTTCAGACCGTTTACAACGGGCCTCAAACTGACGTATTTCATCGATCAATTGGTGACGTAACCCCGACGGGTCGTCGTGAGTAGCCGCCAGGCGGATCTGCACAATCGCATTCAACAACGGTAAAGCGGCAGCGAGCAAGAGATTATCCTGGCTGACCGGCGTGACCGGATTTGCGGGAGATTGCAACGTCATCAGGGTCTTATTTTCTCAACGGTGTGCCTGTTGGCAAAAAGTCATTCATTATTGAAAGTGACTCAAAGCGCTTACTGCCGTCCCTGGCTATCTGCAATGTGTGGCCGGCATTCCGCTTTCGCAGCGCATAATCTTGCGAAAAAGTGTGATGCGCAAACCCACCTGAAATTGTTAAGTTTACTTAAGGATAAATCCGCAAGTTAGTCTACATCAGGCTTTTAGCAATGGGAACCATTGCGGGGACGTGGCGAACATGTTATCTGGCCCGCAACAACTGAAAGCGCTGTTACCGGCGGTTAAAAGCGATTCAGGCGTTATGACAGTTCATGAATTCTGATTTTCTTCCCCTGAACCCACAGTCCGGCAGTTTGTGTTACAGTTATCATTCTGGTTTTGTGATGAAACTCTCTCTTACGCCGAAAAAAAGTGTTGCCAGCGACGTTATGAGCCAATTCTACCGCTATCTGACCCTCTCCTGTTTGCTGCCGGCCGTGCTGGTCGTCGGCGGATTTACGCTCAATGATGCCCTGGCTTTCACCGAACAGGCGCGTGTAGACGACGCGCCTTTCGCCGATCCCGCCCGTTTCGCGAAGATGCAGCAGCAATTGCCTGAACTTGGCACGGTGCACGATAACGACCAGCTGGCAAAAAAAATTGCCGAAGCCGCTAAAAGTATTGGCGAAGCCAGCATGAACAGTGATAGCGACAGATCGCTGCGTGAGGAAGCGGGAATTTGGGTATTTAATCGCTTTCGTGATGCGGCAAAACAGCGCGCAGCCAGTGAAGGAGAGCAGTTGTTGTCTCCCTACGGCCGCGCCAGCGTTTCTCTGGCGCTATCTGATGACGGCAGCTTTAATGGCTCCTCGGCGCAGTTGGTGACTCCGTGGCAGGATAACTACTCGTATCTGACCTTCAGCCAGTTAGGTATTGAACAGAGCGAATATGGCTCGGTGGGCAATGCGGGGCTGGGGCAGCGTTGGATCGCCGGTAGCTGGCGAGTGGGCTATAACGCTTTTGTTGACAGCCTGCTGGGTCCAGACAGACAGCGTGGTTCGCTGGGCGCTGAAGCCTGGGGCAAGTATTTGCGCTTCTCTGCTAACTACTATCAACCGCTTTCGGGCTGTCGCAACCACAGTAATAGCGCACTGATGCGCATGGCGCGTGGCTATGATATTACCACCCGTGGCTATCTGCCATTTTATCGTCAGTTGGGGGTCACGCTGAGCTATGAACAGTATCTGGGCGAAGGGGTCGATCTGTTTAACAGCGGCAATGCGGTAGCCAATCCGGCGGCAGTATCGCTCGGCATAAACTATACGCCGGTGCCACTGTTTACTCTGTCGGCCAGCCATAAAGAGGGTGACGGCGGTGAGTCGCAGGACAAGTTCGCGCTGAAAATGAATTATCGCCTTGGCGTGGCGCTTAGCCAGCAGCTGTCGGCAGACAATGTGGCGGCTGCGCAGTCGCTGAGCGGGAGCCGCTACGATGGCGTTAACCGCAATAATTCACCGGTTATGGCGTTCCGCCAGCTTAAAACGCTGTCCGTGTTCCTGGCTACGCCGCCGTGGCAGCTCCAGCCAGGGGAAACCTTGCCGTTGAAATTACAGATTGCCCACAGCAATGCGATCAAGGCTGTCAGCTGGCAGGGTGATACCCAGGCGCTAAGCCTGACACCGCCGCCCAATAACGTTGACCCACAAGGCTGGAGTATCATCATGCCTGCCTGGAACAGTCAGCAGGGAGCCAATAATAGCTGGCATTTGTCGGTGACTCTCGAAGACAGCAAACATCAGCGAGTTACCTCTAACTGGATCACTCTGAAACTGTCACCACCGATGACGCTTCAGGCAGCGGACAGGGGAAATTTCAGTTTTTCTGCCCCCTGAAAAGGGGACTACGGAGATTCGGCATGGCTGTATTTTGCCAGTACGTCTTACGCGGCCGGTTGCTGCAATTGACTCACCTGTCAGGGCTGTACGCCGGTGGAAAGTAATGATTGATGGTTTGCTGTGAACGACGGCAGAGGCTGGCCAGGTTACCGGCCAGCCCGTTGACGGTTGCTCTGTAATCAGAACTGATAGTTTATACCGACGCCGGTGACATCATCCGTGGCCAGGCCGAGCGGGTTGTCGTCTTTAAGCAGGTTGAATTTGTATTCTGCGAATACCATGAAGTTTTTATTCAAGTAGTAGTAAGTGCCTGCAGAGATATATTTGTACAGATCGGCCTCACCGATGTTCTCGATATCTTTGCCGCGCGAGGTTACATAGGCAAGAGAAGGGCGTAAGCCGTTGAGGAACTGATACTGCGCTACGGCTTCAAAATTCACCGCTTTATTAGCAAAGCCTCCGCCGATCGGCGTGGCGTTATGCGTAGTGCCGTACATGGCAGCCAGATAGAGCTGGTTAGCATCATATTTTACCGCTGTCGCCCAATGTTCTGCGCGTTCGCCTTTACCGTAGCTGGCGTTATTTTGCGCCGTGGTACGGCCGAGGTTGGCATAAGTACCGGCTACGCCGAAGCCTGAATCGGCCGTCCAGCTAACGGAGGTGGCATAGCCATCGCCGTTCGAACGCCGCACGGCAATATCTTCACTGGAAGTGCGATCGTTTTTGCCTTGATACTGTAAAGCGACGTCCAGCCCGTGAACCAGCCCGAAGAAATCACTGTTGCGCCAGGTAGCAACCCCTCCTGAGCGAGCCGAGAGGAACGCGTCAGTGTTACCTGCATCACCGCCGAACTTGGGCAGCATATCGGTCCAGGCCAGCACATCGTAGACCACACCGTAGTTGCGGCCATAGTCGATTGAGCCCCATTTACCGTATTTGAGACCGGCGAAACCAATACGGGTTTTGTCACCACTCACCGCATCGCTACCTTCAGATTTGTTCAGCTGAAACTGATACTGCCATTGACCGTAACCGGTAAAGTCTTCGCCGAGCACCGTTTCACCTTTGAAACCCAGGCGAGCGTATGAGGCGTCCACATTGTTACTGTCATCGTCAGAGAAAACGCGCCCTGCATTGACCTTGCCATTTAAATCGAGCTTGTTTCCGTCTTTGTTGTAAATTTCTGCGGCTACTACGTGGGTAGACGCCAGTAAAGCCATTAACCCTAATGCGATGGAACAGCGCTTCATCATTAATTAATCCTGTCTGAATATTATTAGATTTTGACTAAATGTGCGCTATTGAAAATGACATAAATAACTGTGTCATAAAAACACATTACTTGTAACATTTTATTTCAAGGTGGATTTCGCTGACTGTATGTGCTGTTTATTGACCCTACAGCTAAGGGAAAAACCGGCGAAAAGCGGAATTTCGCTAAGACTCTGAAGGCAAATTATTATATTAAATTGTTTAAAATCAATCTGATGATACCGGCACGTAACATTTTCACCTTATATGAAGATAACCTGAGCTTATAGATAACTTTTCTTTAGCCTGTTTTTTGCGCAAAAAGACCTGATGCTGCCTTTTATGCCGAAATAAAATAAATTTCCGTTAATACCTGATGTCAATATGTAATTGGCAGAATTTAATGTCATAAATAATAACCTGCATGATAAATAATAATCACAGGAAATATCAGCGTTGAAAGGAAATTGACTGGCTGGATGCGTCATCGTGGTGGGCCATCCTGGTGCAAATGACGCATTTTGATGCATAGGATAACTATTATTCGGCACGCATTTCCAGCGGCGATCACAGATTTTGCATTTATTTCAGCAATGCATAACCGTGCTTGTAAAAAGGCGGTTAAGCCATGCGATGCAAATTGTTATTCACTTTATATGCATCAAATGTGCATAACGAGGTGGGCTAAGTTGTTGAAATTGGGAACCGGCGATCAATTTATGCATTTCTCTCTCTGGATGGCATGCCGTGTGCAATCTACAGTTGAGTTGTGATGAATCATTATTTTAACATTTATTGAACTTTCTGTTTACTCTGCCGTTGGCGGAGCCATGCGACAGCTGAGGCCCATATGCAACTATCCGTCACCCGTCAGGACTTTGATCAATGGATTGTGCCCACCTATGCCCCGGCGAATTTTGTCCCGGTAAGAGCCGGGGGATCAACATTGTGGGATCAGCAGGGAAAATCCTATATCGATTTTGCCGGTGGCATTGCCGTTAATGCCCTCGGACATGCCCATCCGCAACTCCAAAAAGCGCTACAGCAGCAGGCGGGGAAACTATGGCATACCGGCAATGGCTATACCAATGAACCCATTCTGCGTCTGGCTAAACAACTGATTGATGCCACTTTTGCCGACCGCGTGTTCTTCTGTAATTCCGGTGCCGAAGCCAATGAGGCGGCCTTAAAACTGGCGCGCAAAGCGGCTATCGATAAGGGTCAAGAACATAAAAATGGCATTGTGGCGTTTAACAATGCGTTTCACGGCCGAACCCTTTTCACCGTGTCTGCCGGTGGGCAGCCCGCCTATTCAAAAGACTTTGCTCCGCTGCCGGGCGGCATTACTCATGCACCCTATAATGATCTCGCGGCGGCGGCGGCGCTGATCAACCCTCAAACCTGTGCGGTGATCGTCGAGCCTGTGCAGGGTGAAGGCGGCGTGATCCCCGCTGAGACTGCTTTTCTACAGGGGCTGCGCGAACTTTGCGACCAGCAGGGGGCGTTGCTGATATTTGATGAAGTTCAAAGCGGCATGGGCCGTACCGGGTCGCTGTACGCCTATATGCACTACGGCGTGACGCCAGATGTACTTACCACGGCAAAAGCGCTCGGCGGCGGCTTCCCGATGGCCGCCATGCTGACCACCGAAGCGCTGGCAGCCCATCTGAATGTCGGTAGTCACGGTACTACCTATGGCGGGAATCCCCTGGCTGGTGCGGTGGGCAGTAAAGTGATGGAGCTGGTCAACTGCCCAGAGGTATTGCGTGGCGTCTCCGAGCGCCATCGCTGGTTTGTAGCGGCGCTGCAGGCGATAAACCAGCGTCTGCAGATGTTCAGTGAAATTCGTGGGCTGGGGCTGCTGATTGGCTGCGAACTGAGTCAGAACTATAGCGGCAAGGCGAAATTGATCAATCAGGCCGCTGCCCGCGAAGGGCTGATGATCCTGATTGCCGGTCCTGACGTAGTGCGTTTTGCCCCGTCGCTTATTATCTCGCAGCGTGAAGTGCAGGAGGGGCTGGTACGTTTCGAACGCGCCTGTCGCGCCGTAGCAGAAGGAGCCGGCGCATGATCTATATCCGTCCCGTTGAACGTGACGATTTGCCGCAGCTGCTGTTTCTTGCGGGAAAAACCGGCGGGGGGCTAACCTCACTGCCGGCTGACAGCGACGCGCTGGCAGCGCGTATCGAACGTTCGCTGCTCACCTGGCAGGGTAAGCTGCCGCGTGCACAACAGGGATATGTGTTCGTGCTGGTCGACAGTGAAACGAATAAGGCTTCGGGCATCTGTGCCATCGAGGTGGCGGTGGGCTTAGAGGATCCCTGGTACAACTTTCGCGTGGGTTCCCAGATCCACGCCTCTAAAGAGCTGAATGTATACAACATGCTGCCCACGCTGTCGTTAAGTAACGATCACACCGGCAGCAGCGAGCTGTGTACGCTGTTTCTCGATCCGGACTACCGCAACGGTAAAAACGGCTATCTGCTGTCCAAATCGCGCTTTCTGTTTATGGCCGGTTTCCCGCAACAATTTATGCACAAAGTGGTGGCCGAAATGCGCGGGGTGATCGACGAACGGGGGCGTTCACCGTTCTGGGACAGTGTGGGAAGCCGCTTCTTCTCAATGTCATTTGCCGATGCTGATTATCTGTGCGGCACCGGGCAAAAAGCTTTTATCGCCGAGCTGATGCCAAAGCATCCGCTGTATATCGACTACCTTTCGCCTGAGGCGCGGGCAGTTATTGGTCAGGTACACCCGCACACTGCTCCGGCGCGTACGTTACTGGAGGCGGAAGGTTTCCAGTTTCAGCATTACGTTGATATCTTCGACGGCGGCCCGACGCTGGAATGCGAAATCAACAGGGTGCGTTCAATCCGTAAAAGCCGGTTGCTGAAGATGGACATCGACGACACGCGCTGCGACGCGCTGCCGCTGTGCCTGGTGGCTAATGAACGTTATCAGCACTTCCGCGTGCTGCTGCTGCCGGCCGATCCCGCCGCTGACCGCATCCGCGTGACGGCCGCCGAGGCGGAAATACTAGGCTGCCAGCCGGGCGACAGCCTGCGCGTGGTGGCACTTTGCCGTGAGGAGAAAAAAGCATGACGCACTGTATTAATGGCCAGTGGCTGCCCGGGAGCGGCGAAGACATGATCAAAACCGACCCGGTGACGGCTGAGGTGCTGTGGCAGGGCAGAGCCGCAGACGCCGTGCTGGTTGCTGCTGCTGGTGAAGCGGCTCGCAGCGCTTTTCCGGCCTGGGCCAGGCGTCCGTTTGCTGAACGCCAGGCGATAGCGGAACGCTTTGCCGTGCTGCTGGAAAAAAAACGGGTAGAACTGAGCGAAGCCATCTCGCGCGAGACCGGCAAACCGCGTTGGGAAACGCAAACCGAAGTTCAGGCGATGATCAATAAGGTGGCGATTTCGCTGCGTTCATGGCATGACCGCTGTACAGAACGGTCAGAGGGGGAAAGCGCGTTGCGCCATCGACCCCACGGCGTCATGGCGGTGTTCGGACCCTATAATTTCCCGGGTCATTTGCCCAATGGTCATATTGTTCCTGCCCTGTTGGCGGGTAACTGCGTGGTATTCAAACCGAGTGAACTGACGCCGCTCACCGCAGAAATCACCCTGCGCCTGTGGCTTGCAGCGGGATTACCGCCTGGAGTACTTAATCTGCTGCAGGGCGGTCGCGATACCGGCCAGACGCTGGCACGGGAAAAACAGGTAGACGGCATCCTGTTTACCGGCAGTGCGGCCACGGGGTATCAGCTGCATCGCCAGCTGGCCGGGCAGCCCGAGAAAATGCTGGCGCTGGAGATGGGGGGAAATAATCCGCTGATCGTTGAAGATCCCGACGATATTGATGCAGCGGTACATATTGCTGTTCAGTCGGCTTTTATCAGCGCCGGGCAGCGCTGTACCTGTGCAAGGCGTCTGTTGGTGAAACGCGGTACGGCTGGTGATGCGTTCCTCAAGCGGCTGGCGGTGGTGGCGGCGGATATTCGCGTTGGGCGCTGGAACGAAGAGCCGCAGCCGTTTATGGGCAGCGTGATTTCACTTCAGGCCGCCAAAAAAATCTATAGCGAGTGGCAGGCACGCGTGGATGGCGGTGGGAAAGTCCTGCTGTCGATGCGCTGGCCAGAGCGCGGTAGTGCCATACTGACGCCGGGGATTATTGACGTGACCGACGCCGGCCCTTTGCCGGATGAAGAAGTATTTGGCCCGTTATTGCAGGTGGTTCGCTATGACGATTTTGACAGCGCTATTCGCCTTGCCAACCATACCCGCTACGGGCTGGCGTGCGGCCTGATCTCTCCTCAGCGGGAGAAATTCGAACGGCTGCTGATCGAAGCCCGCGCCGGGATAGTCAACTGGAACAAACCGCTTACCGGCGCGGCCAGTACCGCACCCTTTGGGGGGATTGGCGCTTCCGGCAACCACCGGCCCAGCGCCTGGTACGCTGCTGACTACTGCGCATGGCCGATGGCGTCGCTGGCGTCGACAGATTTAA
This sequence comes from Erwinia pyrifoliae DSM 12163, assembly GCF_000026985.1. Classification (NCBI taxonomy): domain Bacteria; kingdom Pseudomonadati; phylum Pseudomonadota; class Gammaproteobacteria; order Enterobacterales; family Erwiniaceae; genus Erwinia; species Erwinia pyrifoliae. The sequence continues at coordinate 2,192,772 of NC_017390.1, read as the reverse complement.
CCCTGCCGGACAGCCTGTCGCCGGGGCTGCATTTTAGCGTACGGCAGGAGGCAGAATGAGCGCGCGCGAGGTGAATTTCGATGGTTTACCGGGGCTGACCCACCATTACGCCGGGTTGTCGTTTGGCAATGAAGCTTCGGCGCGCCACCAGCACCGGGTTTCTAACCCGAAGCTGGCAGCCCTGCAGGGGCTGATGAAGATGAAAACCCTGGCCGACCTGGGTTATACCCAGGGCGTTATTCCGCCGCACGAGCGCCCGAATCTGGCCGCGCTACGCCAGCTGGGTTTTAGCGGTGATGATGCGCGGGTACTGGCGCAGGCCGCGAAACAGGCTCCGCAATTGCTCAGCGCCGCCAGTTCGGCCTCGGCGATGTGGGTGGCCAACGCGGCCACGGTTTCACCTTCGGTGGACAGTGCGGATGGGCGGGTACATTTTACCGTCGCCAACCTGAACAATACCCTTCACCGGGCAATGGAAGCACCGACCACGTCCGCGCTGCTGCGTGCCATCTTCCGTGATAACAACCATTTCAGCGTGCATGATGCGCTGCCGCAGGTGGCTCAGTTTGGCGATGAAGGCGCGGCGAACCATAATCGTTTCAGCAACGGATATGGCGAGCCTGGCGTGCAGCTGTTTGTCTATGGTCGTGGGCTAGCTGGCGGCGTCAGTCCGGTTCGTTACCCGGCCCGGCAGACGCGCGAAGCCAGCGAGGCGGTCGCCAGGCTGCACCAGCTGGATCCCACGCGCACGCTGTATGCCCAGCAAAACCCGGCCGTTATCGATCGCGGAGTCTTCCATAATGATGTGATTGCCGTCAGCAATCAGCAAACCTTGTTCTGTCATCAGCGGGCGTTCCTGAACCAGCCCCGGCTAATGGCTCAGCTGGTGGAAAAAGTGCCCGGCTTTAACGCCATTGAAGTTCCCGAGCGGCGCGTCAGCGTGGAGGACGCGGTCGCAACCTATCTGTTTAACAGCCAGCTGCTCAGCAAAGAAAACGGGAAAATGCGACTGGTGCTGCCGGAAGAAGCACGCCGCCATGCGGGTGTATGGGGCTGGCTAACGGAGCTGGCCGCCAGTCACGGCGTGGTTGATGAGCTTAAGGTCTTCGACTTGCGCGAAAGCATGTGCAACGGCGGCGGGCCGGCATGTCTGCGGCTGCGCGTGGTGCTTAATCGACGGCAGCAGGCGGCGGTCAACCCGGCGGTGATGATGAATGACCGGCTGTTTGCCACGTTAAGCGACTGGGTAAAACGCCACTACCGCGACCGATTGACGCAGGCCGATCTGGCCGATCCGCAATTACTGTTGGAAGGGCGCGAAGCGCTTGATGAACTCACCAGGCTGCTAGACTTAGGTCATGTTTACCGTTTTCAGCAGTAGGGCTTTCTCTGGCCTGCAGCGCTGAACGGCAATTTAATCTAAGGGGAGTACATGCGGGATTTTCTTCAACTGACTTTGTCCGGCGCTCGGCCAGCGCAAACGGAAGGACATAACGAACGGCTTAGCTGGCGCTGGCATAATGTCGGTATACTTGAGCTGACGCCTCACCACACCGCATCGATGGCGCTGGTGGTTTCCAGCGCCTTACACGGCAACGAAACCGCACCAGTAGAAATGGTTGAGCAGCTGGTTAACGCCCTGCTGCGCGGTGAACGGGCACTGCAAACCCGTCTGCTGGTGATTTACGGTAACCCGGGCGCTCTCAGGCTTAACCGACGCTATGTGCACAGTGATATTAACCGTATGTTTGGCGGGCGATGGCAGCAGTTCGAAGACTGCCCCGAAGCCCGTCGTGCATGGGTTCTGGAGCAGGCGATGGAGAACTTCTGGCAGGCTGGCGTCTGTGAAGAAATGCGCTGGCATCTTGATATACATACCGCCATCCGTGATTCTTATCACCACCGTTTTGGCGTTTTGCCCCAGCGCGACACGCCGTGGCCCGAAGACTTTATATACTGGTTGAGTGCTGCGGGTCTGGAGGCGCTGGTACAGCACCGTGCGCCGGGCGGAACTTTTAGCGATTACAGCAGCCGGCATTTTCAGGCTGCCAGCTGTACGCTGGAGTTGGGTAAAGCACTGCCTTTCGGTCACAACGATCTCAGCCAATTTGCCGCCGCGCAGCAGGCGCTGAAGCAGCTCATCAGCGGTGGGGAATTACCTGCCGCTGTCCGGCCTCCGCGACGTTATCGGGTATCACAGCAGATTATCCGGCGATCTGACCGTTTCGTGCTGCATATGAGTGATGAAGTGCTGAATTTTGCCCCATACCCTCAGGGAACGTTGCTGGCAGAGGATGGTGCAGAGCGCTTCTGTGTGCAGCAGGCGCAGGAGTACGTGTTATTCCCTAATCCCAATGTGGCGATCGGGCTGCGCGCCGGATTGATGCTGGTAGAGGACAATACGCCGGGGACGGCGTGCAGGACGGCATTGTGATACTAAAAATGTGGCCAGAGGCGGCCACATTTCCTCTTTTCGCCGTGAGCGGAGAAAACGGGCAGCAAACTGTAAAGCGGGTATCTTTTTTTCTTACTCAATCCTTTCTCAATCCTTTCAGGCATATTACACTTGCGCGCAGTTTCTGCATAAACCCCTGTCAGCACATACTTTTTTGCAATTCCTCACCTGATTCTTCGCATTATCTTCATGATTGGCGGCAAATTGTCTTTTATGCTTTCACGGCTTTACTCACGCTCTCAGTCGTTTACGTTCAGCGCCGTAAAATGATTTCCGACTTCACGACAGGCCAACCGCCTGAGTATTGAATATATAAGGACTAAAGAATGCATAAATTAACTTCTATTGTCGTTGCCGCTACGCTGGCTTTCGGCGCTGCCAGTATCGTCCATGCCGCAGCAGATAATCTCACTCCACCGCCGGCGGGTGCCGAAAAGCCTGGGATGCAAAAGCCGCCACGCCACGGAGGCCCGCATGAGATGTTTAAAGGTCTGAATTTGACCGATGCGCAGAAACTTCAGGTGCGCAATATTATGAAAGCCGCGCACAAAGGCATGAAACGTCCTTCTCTGGAAGATCGCCGTGCCGTGCACAGCATTATTGCTTCTGACCATTTTGACCGGGCCAAAGCGGAAGCTCAGGCGACACAGATGTCTGCCAATAGCCAGCAACGCACGATGTTGATGCTGGAAACGCAGAACAAAATGTATAACGTGCTGACTCCTGAGCAGAAAAAACAGTTTAATCAGAACTTCGAGAAACGTCTGGCAGAAAAGCCGCAGCATGAAGACAGAATGCCTCCTGCCGACGACTGAGTGGCGTTAACTTCATTTGAAACCGCCGATGTTGCCCGTTTGCCTGAATGGCAGTGGCCATCCCCGGCGGTTTTTCCACCCGTCATACTTCATGCCGCAGAGGCGAAAACGGCCACCGTCCTGCTTTTTAAGCTTTTGACAGCGGTACGATCGGCAGCTTGCCTGCCAGCATTGGTTTACACAGTATTTTGTAGCCATCGCTGTCAAACCCGGGGGTTGTGCTACACAGCCCGGCGGCTTCTTCCAGTTTGCTGACCGAACCCAGATACAGCCAGTTGTTGATGATGTGATACTGGGTTTGTCCCGTTCTTTGCTCCAGCACCGCGACCGCATCAGGCCACGGCCAGCACCGCAAACGCACTGCCTCCAGCGCTGAAAGCAGGCGCTGCTGATGCTCTGCACGGGTCTCTTTCCCACAGCATGCCCCGGCACAGCGATTCAGGGCGAAACGAAAACAGGCATTTCCTGAGCGCATTTTTTCTAACCCCAGCAGGTAGTAACAGAGCCGTTGTTCATCGGCAATTTTTTGCAGGGTTTCCAGTGCGGCACGGCGGTTAGCGTACAACCCGTACAGGCCAGAAGTGCTGGAGAAATCCACGTCTTTGGCATATACCACCAGGGGAGAACCTTCGGCGATCTGCAGGGCGCAGAGCTGGCGATTTTTGCGCAGTCGTTTGTTGAATAAGGGCTGCTGCAGTTTGATCATCCGCGCTTCCAGCAGCAGGGCGCCCAGTTCTCCCGCCGTAGTCATAAAGCTGATACGGGTTGCCTGGCGCAACATGCGGGCTTCATCGGCAGTGCGCAGATGCGATAGCACCCGGCTGCGAATATTGACGCTTTTGCCGATATACAGCGGCATTGTTTCACTGTCACCATGAAACACGTATACCCCGGGCAATTTGGGCAGCGCTTCAAGCCACGGACGCAGATGTTCGGGATATTGATAAATGGCCGTGGCGTCAAATTCAGCGCGAGGACCAAGAGATTTTCTGACCACTACTGGCTCCGGTTACTGTTTATCCGAACAGTATAGCAGTATGTGGCTGACGGGCGGAGATTTTGTTGTCAGCTGGCGGTGAATGACAACCTCAACCGGGCGAACGCTTGCGGGCAGCGCTTTGTGAGTCGCGCCGCCCTGGATGACGTTATTCTTTCCAGAAGTCGTCAAACACCGTCACTGGCGTGCGGCGTTTGTGCTCGGTTTTCACATACCAGTTTTCAATGATTTTGGCTGCCGCCGGGTCAATGCTTTCACCCTGCAGGTAGCGGTCAATCATTTCATAGGTCACGCCAAGCGCTACCTCATCCTGCAAGCCGGGGCGGTCGTCCTCCAGATCGGCAGTCGGGTGCTTAAGCCAGAGATGTTCCGGGCAGCCGAGCGCTTGCAGCAGCTGTTTGCCCTGGCCTTTGTTCAACCGGAAAATGGGGTTAATGTCGCTGCCACCATCGCCGTATTTGGTGAAAAATCCGGTGACGGCTTCGGCTGCATGATCGGTGCCCACCACCACGCCCGCTGTCATTCCGGCGATGCTGTACTGCGCTTTCATACGTTCACGCGCTTTCTCATTGCCACGGATGAAATCAGACAGCGTAATGCCTGCCTCGCGCAAGGCCTGCTCGCTGGCTTGCACTGCCGCCTTGATATTTACCGTGATAACCCTGTCTGGTTGGATAAAGGCGATCGCATCCTGGCAATCCTGCTCATCAGCCTGTACGCCGTGAGGAAGACGCACGGCGATAAACTGGTAGCTGCCGTTGCCAGTTTCATTGCGCAGTTCACTGATGGCCATCTGGCACAGTTTACCCGTCAGGGTGGAGTCCTGCCCGCCGCTGATCCCCAGCACTAAAGACGTTAAAAACGGATAACGTTTCAGATATGACTTCAGAAACGCAACGCTGGTGCGGATTTCTTCTCCGGCATCAATAACGGGTTTGACGCCCAGCGCCTTAATAATGTCCTGTTGCAGAGCCATTTACCTCTCCTCAAATTCAGCGCCGACAGACGGCCGCCATTTTCGTTTTTCTTCATGCAAAGCTAACGCGCATGGCGCACAACCACAACAGTCAATCCCGCAATCATGGAAATGAATGGTGATAAATCAGCCGTTTTTCGCTTTCTTCGCCAGCAGGCTAAACATAATAATCGCCAGCATATAGCAACCGAACAGGGTGGTGCTCATTGTCAGTACCGAAGTCCCTCCAATCCCGGTCAGCGGAACGCTAATGCCACCCAGGGTAAACATGGTGACGCCAATCACCGCCGAAGCGCTGCCGGCACGATGCCCCTGGCTCTGCATCGCCAGCGAGGAGGCCGTAACTGAAATCACCCCGGTACTGGCGATGCTGAAAAACAGGGCGACCAGCACCAGCGGTAACGCTGCGGCGGTCATTGCCGCCAGCAGCAGGCTACCTGAAGAGATAAACGCCAGCGTCAATCCGCCTTTGAGGATCGGATACTCACCCCACAGAGGTGCCAGACGTGCGCTTATTTGCGCGCCAATGATCAGGCCAACGCCGTTAGCCGCAAAGCACAGGCTGAAAGCCTGCGGCGAGAGATGATAAATTTGTTGCAGGACAAAGGGTGATGCGCCGATATAGGCAAACATACCGGACATCATAAACCCTTGCGTCAGGCAGAAGCCCATAAACGGACGATAGGTTACGACCTGGCCCAGCGCCGCCCACGCGGAGAAAACAGTGCCCTGGCTGCGCCGTTGGTCAGGCAGTGTCTCATGAAGTTTAACGCGTGACAGAATCAGCAGAAGCAACGCGATCAGGGCTATCACCACAAACAACCCACGCCAGTTGAGAAACGCCATCAGTGCACCGCCGATGACCGGCGCGGCAATCGGCGCCAGGCCATTAACCAGCATCAGCAGGGCGAAAAAGCGGGTCAGCTCATGGCCGCTGTACATATCACGGGCGATAGCACGCGATAACACCGCGCCACCGGCAGCAGACAGCCCCTGAAAAAGACGCGCCAGCAGCAGCTGGTGGATGTCTTGCGCCAGCGCACAGCCTACAGAGGCAACCAGCAGCAGCACCAGCGAGATCAGCAGGGGGCGGATGCGGCCATACTTATCGCTCAACGGGCCAAAGAACAGCTGGCCGAATCCCAGCCCAAGCAGCCCTGCGGTCAGGCTAAGCTGCGCGGTCGCGGTAGTGGTGGTCAGATCGCCAGCCAGCTGCGGCAGCGCGGGTAGATACAGGTCGATGCAGAGCGGGCCTAAGGCCGCCAGCAGGCCGAGTGTGACAGCGTAACCAAGGCGTTTACCGTGTGCGGTTGTCATGAGTCCTCACTAATGAAAGAGCGACAGATCTGGCCGTGCACCCTGTACAGATGAACGTGCCTTTCGTTGCGCTGCATTATAAGTAGGATGAGGATAAACTGATAATTTGCCGCCATAAAGTTGATAAATCTGTATTTATATTCCAGGCTTATCAGCACACTGATATGAGCAGAGGAAGAATAAATGCGTAAGTTAACGGGATTCATTGGTGCTGCGGTAACGCTTGCCGTGCTGTCTGGCTGTACGGTTTACGATCGTGCGCAAAGCTATGCCACAAAACCGGTGGTACAGGATGTGAAAAAAGGAATGACCCGTCAGCAGGTTCGTGATATCGCCGGCCCCGCTTCTACCGAAATCACTATGGTTTATGCGCGTGGCACCTGCCAGACCTACGTACTGGGTGAACGTGATGGTAAACTGCAGACTTACTTCGTCAGCTATTCTGATACGGGCCGCGTAATGAATTACGGCTTCCAGAGCTGTAAAGAGTACGATACCGATCCGCAAGCAAAACAGTAATCCCAGCTAAAGATAAAAAAATGGTCACGACGGTGACCATTTTTTTGCCTGAACCCTACGCTTATGCGGCTGTTTGCCATCGCTTACAGCGCTTAACGTGGCCTTTACACTATCAACGTGGCGGATTTCTCTGGCTGAGAAGAGGGCAAAAAAGGGGAGGCGTTGGGTTGAGCAGTCACATTGAGCCGATAAATGAGGGGCAGGTCAACAGAGTGCTGACCTGCCGGGAGGGTTAACGTTGGGCCAGTGCAGCTTCGTTATCGGCGTCGGTATTCATGATTTGCCGATCGGTTTGCTTTAGCCACTGGCTGGTCAGGGCGCCCGCAGTAATGGAGCCGTTGACGTTCAGGGCAGTACGGCCCATATCAATCAAAGGTTCAATCGAGATCAGCAGCGCCACCAGCGTCACCGGCAGACCCATCGCCGGCAGCACAATCAGTGCAGCAAAGGTCGCGCCGCCGCCCACGCCAGCCACGCCGGCTGAACTTAGCGTGACAATTGCTACCAGTGTGGCGATCCACATTGGCTCGAACGGGTTGATCCCTACGGTGGGCGCAACCATAACCGCCAGCATGGTCGGGTAGAGGCCGGCACAGCCGTTCTGTCCGATCGTGGCGCCGAATGAAGCGGCGAAGCTGGCTATGGACTCCGGAATACCCAGGCGGCGAGTCTGGGCTTCAACGCTCAGTGGAATAGTGGCGGCGCTGGAGCGACTGGTAAAAGCGAACGTGATAACCGGCCAGATCTTGCGGAAAAAACGCAGCGGGTTGATGCCGTTGCCTGAAAGCAGCAGAGCATGTACCGCGAACATAATGGCAATGCCGAGGTAGGATGCCAGCATGAAGCTGCCCAGCTTAATAATTTCGTTGATGTTTGAGGTGGCGACCACTTTCGTCATCAGCGCCAGCACGCCGTAAGGCGTTAGCTTCATTATTAAGCGAACCAGTTTCATCACCCAGGACTGCAACGTATCAATCGCTTTCAGTACACGCTGGCCTTTTTCCGCATCGTCTTTCAACAGCTGCAGCGCGGCAATACCGAGGAAGGCAGCAAAAATAACCACGCTGATGATGGACGTCGGATTTGCCCCCGTCAGGTCGGCAAACGGGTTCTTTGGCAAGAAAGAAAGCAGCAGCTGTGGTGCGCTAAGATCGGCCACCTTACCTGCATAGTTGTTCTGAATCGTCACCAGACGCGCGCTCTCCTGAGCGCCTTGTACCAGGCCACTCGCATTTAAGCCGAACAACCCGGTCACCAACACGCCAACGCAGGCGGAAATGGCGGTGGTGAACAGCAACACGCCAATCGTCAGCAGGCTTATTTTGCCCAGTGAGGAGGCATTATGCAGGCGTGCTACGGCACTGAGAATCGAGGCAAACACCAGCGGCATAACAACCATCTGTAACAATTGCACATAGCCGTTACCCACCAGGTTAAACCAGCTGACTGACTGTGTAATGACAGGACTGTTTTCGCCATACAGGGTGTGCAGGGCCAGGCCAAACAGCACGCCAATTATCAGACCGAAGAGGACTTTTTTTGACAGGCTCCAGCCGTATCCTGTTTTTGCTACCAGCAGCAGCAGTGCGATAAACGCGACCAGGTTAATGATTAGCGGAAAATTCATTTCCATTCTCTCCAAAGAAACAGACCACAGAGTGCCCTGGCAAAAGACAGCTTTTTCTGTTGCATAGTAAGTAAATAAGAGGTGGAAATAGTATCAGCTGGCGCTGTTGCAGCATTATACCCAAAGCGAATGGCTTATAACATTTAGTGATTAAACCCCCTTCTCAGGGGGCTTGATAACGCTCAATCAATTGAGTAAAGCCTTTTTGCACATTGCTGATGGCCTGGGTAGTCCACCCCGATGCACCAAACGTCGGCATACCGGGTGGCAACCAGATGGCACAACCGACCAGCGCCAGACACAGTATGCGCTCCAGCTGATTGCCTTGTTGGCTTCTCAGCAGTGGCAGGCGAAAACGCCAGCGGCAGGGCCACAGCAAAGGGACGCCGGCAGGGGTTAGCATATCTGCGACAATATGGCTGAGATAGCCCAGCACCATCCCCTGGAATGCGTCTGCCGGTAACAGCCAGTCTGATGGTAATTTCAGCTGGAGCAGGGCAACAGCGCCGCCCACGGCCAGCAGGCTGTGAGTAAAGCCCCGGTGGCCGAAAACCCGTGCAATGGGCCAGGAGAGCCATCTCAGTCGCTGGCCGAGAAGGGATTTTGGGTGGTCAATGTCCGGCAGCAAACAAGTGAGGAGCGTGGCGGGAATGATATGCCACCAGTCAGCACTGGCCAGTATTGGGGTCAGTTCGGCGCGTTTGGCAAAAATCGCGCTGGCAATGGCAAAGATGAGATGGCCTTCGGCCGTCATGGGAACACCTGGTTATATAACTGTCAATGCATCCAGTATAGGGAATATATACAGTAGAATAAATATGTGACGCTGTAACCAATGATAAATAGCAGAGGAAAGTGTGCGTGTTACGCCAGTTTGGAGGGTTAACCGTGCGGGATGGGCGGGTAACAGGGGCTGTATAGTGGCGTTTGATACCCGCAATGTTCGCGGCAGCCGTCACGTTGCGTCGTCAGGCTATGGGATGTGGTTAACCATCGGGCCACAGGGCGCAGCCCGTTTAGCTTAACGACTTAGCAGGTGATGAGGCGTGAGTAGTTCAAGGCTTTCAAGTTTGACATCTGCCAAAGACCAGCGCGTATCGGCCGCCAGGGAGCTATCAGGTATTACAATGGAACGCATACGTGCGGCTTTGGTGGCGATCATGCCGTTAAACGAGTCCTCAAGCGTTACGCACTGAAGTGGATCCACCCCCAAACGCCTTGCCGCATCAAGGTAAACCTGCGGATGAGGTTTGCTGTAGGGAAGCAACTCGGCAGAGACCAGTACTTCGAAACTGTCACGCAGGTTAAACATTTCCGTCACGCGTTCCAGCATGGGTAGCGGTGAAGCAGAAGCAAGACCGATTCTCAATCCTTCATCCTTACACATCTGCAACGCCTGTTTTACTCCGGGCAATAGCGGGCGCGTCTCCTCGACCAGTTGGAGAACGCGGCCTGTGATGCGCTGAGTTATTTCAGCCAGCGAAGGACCCTGCCATGGCAGAGTTTCATACCACATACTTACCACCTGATCGATACGCAGCCCCAGCGTATCGGGCATAGCTTCACGGTGACTGAGGTCAATATCAAGCGTGTCAAGCACCTCCAGTTCGGCCTGGAGCCACAGGGGTTCGGAATCGATTAACAGGCCATCCATATCAAATATGGCTGCCTCTACGGGGCGGTGATAAGGCATGTGTGTCTCCATTTGACAGTTCGTACCACCTTATCATCAATAAGCTGGGGAAAAATATCGTTTCAGGCGCTATCTGCGACCTGAACGAGCAGCCAATCAGCATTTTACAGGCGCTTTTGTAAAACTCACTGTAAACTGACAGATACTAACTGATGGACAGGAGAAGGCATGACTTATCAACAGGCTGGCAGGGTTGCAATAGGTAAACGTATCCTTGGCTGGATTATTTTTATTCCGGCGCTGATCTCTACGCTGATATCGCTAATGGTTTTTCTGGAAAAAAGCCGGGAACAGCGCAGCGGCATTGATGCAGTCATGCAGGATTTTGCGCATGTGATGGTCAATATGATCCACTACAACACCGGATTTCTTTCTGCATTCTGGCAGAATTCGCCGGTCCCGGACTTTAGTCATGGCAGTAATCTGCTGTTCTGGGGGATCTACATGCTGATATTTGTCGGGCTGGCTATGCAGGCTTCCGGTGCGCGGATGTGGCGCCAGGCGCGTTTTCTACGCGAAGGGATTGAAGACCAAATGATCCTGGAAAAAGCACGGGGTGCGGAAGGGCATACCCGCGCGCAGCTGGAAGAGAAAATAGTGGTGCCGCGCCATACCCTCCTTTTGCAGATTTTTCCGTTATACATTCTTCCGGCGATCGTTGCGGTAGCCGGATATTTTGTGCTCATGCTGGCCGGGTTTATCCGTTAAAAGAACCCCATGCGCGCTGGATGACGTCAGGCCGGCCGCGCGTGGCGCACTGTTTCTTCCTGCACATCAAGCAGTAAGCCTACCGCGCACTGAGCATCTTTCAGCCAGCTGCCGCCAAAAACATTGGCCCGATTCAACAGGTAATAAAGTTGATAGACCGGCTGGCGTTGTTGGAAATCTTCAGGCAGAGGCCAGACCGATCGGTAACCATCAGAAACCTGCTCGGGAAAGTAGGGGAACCTGGGCAGCATCGCCAAATCGCACTCCCGGTCTCCCCAGTAGCAGGCGGGGTCGAAAAGCCACGGGCCGTTTTTACTTCCGGCACAGTTGGCCGGCCACAGATCGCCATGCAGTAACGAAGGCTGTGGATGATGCGTATTCAACGCAGCCTGAGCACAGTGGATAATCAGCCCCATATCACCGTACTGAATGCCTTTCTCAGCGGCGAGCTGCAACTGCCAGCCGATGCGTTGTTCAGCAAAAAAGGCTGACCAGCGCCGCAGCCAGCTATTAGGTTGTAAGGAAGTCGTGATGTTGTTGTCAAAATCAAGGCCAAACTGCGGTTGTTCGCTCCATTGATGCAGCCTCGCCAGCTGTTGCCCCAGTTGAAAAGCCCCCTGTGCATCCAGCGGTTGCGGCTGAATATACTCCAGCAGTAAGAAACTGGTATCGCGATCGCTTCCGACGCCGTACACCGCAGGTACGCGAACTGTCTGGCTGCGGGCCAGCAGCTGAAGCTGATCGGCTTCCCAGGTGAACATATCCAGCATGTCGCGGTGATTACATTTTACGAACACTTCGTGCTCGCCATAGAGCAGATGCCACGTCGGATGAACTTCACCGCCAGCCAGCTTACGGCGGGTGGTGATCGCTGCCGAACCCAGTTGCTCACACAACAGACGACCGATGGCTGACCACATAGAACGCTCCTATTCACCTGTGTTTTGACGATGTTAATGATTAAAGCATAACCAAAATTAGCGATAGCGCACAGGTGGGTTAAACATTTATCCTGACTCAGGTAAGAGTAGGGTTGAGCGGCTGCCAAATTTCCACGTTAACTTCAGGTGAAATCCCCAGTCCCTTTTCCCCTAATCCCACGGCCAGCTGGCGCACCTTTTCTTCAGGCAACGCGCTGACGAAACCAAAGTGATTGCTTCCCAACTCATGTGGTTGGCCCTTTGCATCACTCAGGGTGGTGGTGAACCCGCCGCTCGCCAGTATGCTTTCGAGTTGCATCAGGTCTGATAATCCGTTCTCGTGATAGCGGAATGACACCACGTATTGCTTTATTTCATCATTGCTCATATCCAGTCCCCTCAAAAAAATGCTCTGTTTAGCGTAGCTCATCACTGGGGATGCCGCGTTGAGGCTTGCACCGCATTAGCCTGAATAAGGTGTTGTGCGCAAGATGAGTACAGGGTGGAATAAACCCGATGTGAAGGCGTCTTGTTTAGATAATCCGCGTTAAGGTTGAACCCGCGCCAATGTTACATTTGGTCATAATTAGGGGGGCGTATAAGGGATTTACGGTTTAAAAGGAACAATTCTCATCGCTATTCTGGTGTTTTCTCGCAGTTTACCCCTTATAATACGTGTCGCTAACGGAAGAGTCCCTTTGAAATGGGCCGTTTAGCTCGGATGCTAAGGTATAAAAGCGGATTAACAATTTGTTGCGATCTTAAGCGTAAAGAGCATTGATCGTCCCTCAAAACGCTTCACACTCACTCCTTTTAAATGTCGTACGGGTCACATTATAATGAAAGCGCTTAACAAACTCACTGTCGTCTTGCTGGTCTCCGGGGGAGCATTTTTTCAACAAGCTTTAGCGGATACCAATGTCTTCACCGTTATGGATGATCCTTCCACAGCCAAAAAAGATTTTGAAGGTAACGCCGCTGCGGGTTATATGGCTCAGTCCGGGAATACTACCAGTTCATCTGCTACGGCAAATACAAACCTGACCTGGTATACCCCGAGCTTCGCATATAGCCTGTGGGGTAACGCCAGCAACACCTCGTCAAACGATGAGCGTTCATCAGAAACATACCAGGTTGGCGGGCGTACTCGCTACAACCTTAACAGTGCTGATTATCTGTTCGGGCAAGCCAGCTGGCTGAGCGACCGTTTCAACGGTTACGATGGCCGTTCTATTTTAGCCGCTGGTTACGGTCGTCAGCTGCTGAATGGCCCGGTACACTCGCTGCGAGTGGAAGCCGGTCCTGGCATACGTTATGACGAATACCACGAAGGCGGTCATGAAACGCAGGCGCTGGCCTATGGCGCGCTGATTTATCAGTGGCAGCTGACTGACAACACCAAGTTCACTCAGGGTGTTTCCGTACTGGGCAGCGACGATACCACGCTGAACTCAGAAACCGGGCTGCAGGTAGGGATTAACGACCACTTTGCGTTGAAAATGGCTTACAACGTGACCTGGAACCAGAATCCTCCGGAATCTGCGCCCGATCGTACCGACACGAAAACCACCATTACGCTCTCTTACTCACTGTAATTTAATAACGGGCCGTTTCCTTCGGCCCGTTTTATCTATCTTAATCTCATCCGGTAACGGTCACCATTAATCAGGGCTGGGTGAGGTTGTTCCTGAGGTTTTTATCACGGGGCGAAATATAAAGAACGCTAAGCTGGTTTGTTTAATGTTAAATTTTTTATTTACGTCATTGCGGTGAAGTATTGTTACCTTAACGTTACTAATTGTTGAGCCTTTGGGGAGCTTGTTTGCTCCATTGCTTGTTAACGATTCCATACAGTAAGTTGATGTTTTATCGGCTGATGTTAAAAAATTATTTCGGCAGTGAGAGAATATGATATTTTTATATCTCTCTCCTTTACTATTCAATAGTTTTCCTGACTGGTCCAGGTCGATAATTTTTTGCACGCTGGCTACGTTCAAATCAGTTTCTGACATATCGTTTATTTTATTATTAACTGTTATTATATCTGTTAATGTTGATTTTCCTTCATTTGCCATTTCGATGTTCTTTGTTAAAATATTTGTAATGTGTTCATCGCTCTCCCCTTCATATCTGAAATGGCGATAATTCTGCAGGCCATCCTTATTACCCAGCGTGTTGATAATGTCGTTTGGATTGTAGGTATCAGAATTTTTCCATCCTTCATTGCCTTCCTGCGAAGCGAATTCCACATTAACTACTTTTCCTTCGGTAATTGTTATATATGATTTCAACTCGGTTTCAGAATTTACAATGTCGTTTAGTCCGGGGTCTTCAAGATATGTGCCATGTGGGGCTAACATTTTTATCGTTATATCTGAAGGGAGTATGACGACAGGTTTTTGTGTATCACTGTCAATAAAGCCACCATGGGCCGAAATAACCAGGTTTTCACTGCCTGCATCTTTGTTCTTTGACTTAGTATAATAATGAATATAATCACTTCCTTCAATCTCACGCCTGGTAACCACGCCAGATTTTAACGAAGCGCTCTTTTCTTTTCCATCAAGAATATCTGGTTTTTCCCTGGAGCTGGATATCTCATCTCCATGTTTTTTGTGAGGGTTTTTACCCTTAGTTTTAATTTTTTGTTGGCGTATTGCATTTTTAGTGGCAGGTTCAAGTTTATTTTCTGCAGTCCTTATAAACTCTGGGCCAAAAAAAATCCCCGTTTCCGAATTGACCTGAGCCAATATCGGTATGCCCCTTTTTTTCTTGACAAAAGCAACATTTAGGTTTTTCCCATATTCAGGGCTATGGAGAGACTCAATCTTAATTTTTTTATCAGGTGGGTTTTTAAGATGCCACTCCCCTTCTACAAGGACCACTTCATAGAAAGGGTCATTGATTTGAGCAGCGTTGTAGATGAAATGTCTCTTCGTTTTAATATCGTAAAAATAGGGTACTGGGCGACCAAATAATTCAATGGCCGTCAGGCGTGCGTTGGTTTTGGTAAAGGGATTAAACATGCTGTAAATATTAGATTTATCATTAATTTCTGAATAATCATTATGTGTGGCTATGGCAAATTTTCGCGTCAAGCGTCGCTCTTTCACACTGAAGCGATTAAATTTGCGAGCCCCCGTCATTTCCCACTTATTTCTTAAATGGCTGAAATAGACTTCTTGACGTATTGGATGCCCTTTTTTGTGGGGAACTTCAGCAAAAATTTTTCTATTTTTTACGTTGAACTTCACGCTGGTAACCTTGCCGTCAATTTCCAGCCAAATATGGTTAACTTTATTTTCAGTATGAAAACTTGGAAGTCCTACTTTGCTTTTTTGATTGTCTGAAATTGTGCGGGATTCGATAAGACTTTGTTCCATCTTGGTCATTTTCGTAGTAACAGCTCTGAATTGTTGATTGACTTGCTGTATCAGACTGATGTTTTCCTCAACTGATGCAGGTTTACCTTCCAGTGTATTAGCAAGTTGTACTAGCAATGGACCGACAATATATATTAAGATTGACACGGGATTAGTATTGGGTAAAAGGGATAGTGTTTGCGATAAAATTTGATCAAGTGGATTGGTGACGAGGTTGATTTTTTTCATTTTATCCTGTGAAGCGCAGCCCCGTCCTCCATACCACTCAACGATATTTACAATATCACTTACCAATGTGCTTATTGGGTGTTCCATCGTAATACCAATCCGACGAATTATCTGTGCAAAGGAAAGTTTTTCACCATCGTTAACGCACGAAAAGTCGAACCTTTTCACTTTTTTCACACCGTCAAGGGGGGGGGCTTGGGTGGTTGTCTTAACGCGGTACGGGACATGACGACCTAACAGGTGGTTTTTAGGTAACACCTTATGATCATTGTCAGAAGGTGTATATGTAATCCGCTTATGCTGCCCGGCGTGCACATAACCGGAAAAATTACCCGCCACGGTTAATCCGTTGGACAAAGAACCGTTTTTGGATATTGGCAATGTTTTATCTGTAGTATGTTCGGATAATTTCTCTGTCGTAGAAAAATTTAGCGGCAAATTTTTCGAACTGGGATATTCCTCGTTTTTTACCTCTTTTTTTGCGTGTTTATTTTTTTCACTTTGTAAGTCATTACGCAAACTGTGCTGATTTCCTTGTGGGACAAATATGCTATCGGCATACTTAATGCGTGCATCTGCAGACAGTGGACCCTCTCGTTGAGTCAATATGGCAGGTTTGTCAGAGGAATTTCCAAGTGAACTTATCATGTGAATTAATAAATTAGCCGCTGCAGTCCTGGCCTTATTATCTTTATGGCTACCGGGTTGATTAGCTATATTTTTAACCCGTGCGTCTTGAGTTCCCTGGTCCCCCTGTTTTTTATCATGCCAGTTTGTGTTATTCCCTATAGCTTCTCGGTGTTGACTAAGGGGCTGAGATTGATTGATTTTTTTTATGTTATACACCTGTATTTATCCTGGGCTGCTAGTATTAAAAGTATTTCGCTAGTAATTATTGTGTGATTTAATTAATGATTGAGGTTTTTATTTTATCAGTTGGTCGCTGTAGGGTATGTTATTTAAAATAAGAAAGCAGGAGGAATTTGATTATTTTTCTAAATGAGCAATTTTCGATATATTTTTGCGATGACTTAAAATAAATTAATTCG
This sequence comes from Erwinia pyrifoliae DSM 12163, assembly GCF_000026985.1. Lineage (NCBI taxonomy): Bacteria > Pseudomonadati > Pseudomonadota > Gammaproteobacteria > Enterobacterales > Erwiniaceae > Erwinia > Erwinia pyrifoliae. Next base: position 2,176,085 of record NC_017390.1, on the reverse strand, counting down.
TAAATACGTTTTTTTGTTTAGGTTTTTTAATTAATCTCACCTCTGTTTGCCAGCGTTTATTGCATCTTGTTGTGGGCCTCTGGTGCCGGTCTGCTATTGCGATGGTATCAGTTTTATTACTTCATTTATGGCGGGATCTTTTGGTGTGAAATTAAGGCAGTTAATGAGATGGTCCCCACCCCCTGGGAGCGGTACGCTGACAGGTTTTTTTCTTTTTGGAGAAGGGCATAATGCAAAACGCTACGCTTATTGGTATCGATCCCGGCAGGCAGTTTTTCCTCGTTCGCTGGCAGTGATAAATCAGGCGCAGTATTACTGCGCAAAAAGTTTACCTGTACCAAACTCATTGAGTTTCTGGCAGGCTGCACATCGGCTACCGTTGTGATGAAAGCCTGCGCCGGTGCCCATTTTATGGCTCGCCGGATCGCTGATTTAGGCCATGAGGTAAAATTGATTTTTCCGCAGTTCGTCCCCCCTTTTGTTAAAAGCAACAAGAACGATTTTGTCGATGCGGAAGCNATATGCGAAGCTGCATCCCGTCCCTCGATGCGATTTGTGCAACCACGAACCGAAGCTCAGCAGGCTGTGCGGGTACTTCACCGGGTGAGGAAATCGCTGGTCAGAGATAAAGTCAAAACGGCCCATCAAATGCAGGCGTTTTTGCTGGAATTCGGCATCAGTATGCCGATCGGAGCCGCAGTGATAAAATGACTTTCAACAGTCCTTGCAGAGAACGAACTTCCTCCCTGTCTGGCACCGTTGCTGATGCGCTTACATGCTACCCTGTCGGACAGCTCGCCAGCGGGTTTACGTTGATGACACATTTGTGCTCTAAAGACCTGCCCGTGCAATTGATGTCCGTGAAGTGTAAGATAGACGCCCGGCGAAAGTGTTAGGCGTATGCCCACTTTCGGAATATGTGTACCAAACAGATGACCAAACGGGCAAATGTGAGTCGGTTTCAAGTAACACTGTTTGATGTATAAACAAAAACTAAATTTGTATGTAGCCTTACGTGTGGGTTACCACTGCAATTAAGGATGTTTCATGCCTGTAATTACGCTTCCTGATGGAAGTCAGCGCTCGTTTGACCACGCAGTCAGCGTGATGGATATTGCCCTTGATATAGGCCCCGGACTGGCGAAAGCCTGTATCGCCGGGCGCGTCAATGGCGAACTGGTGGATGCGGTGGATCCAATTGCGTCAGACGCCAGCGTGGCGATTATCACTGCTAAAGATGAAGCCGGTCTGGAAATTATTCGTCACTCCTGTGCCCATCTGCTGGGGCATGCGATCAAACAACTGTGGCCTGATACCAAAATGGCTATCGGCCCGGTTATCGACAACGGTTTCTACTATGACGTTGATATCGATCGCACGCTGACTCAGGAAGATATAGAGCAGCTGGAAAAACGCATGCACCAGCTGGCAGAGACAAATTATGACGTGATCAAGAAAAATGTCAGCTGGCAGGAAGCTCGCGATGCTTTTGCCGCTCGTGGTGAAAACTACAAAATGACTATTCTGGATGAAAACATCAGTCATGACGATCGTCCGGGTCTGTATCACCATCAAGAATATGTTGATATGTGCCGTGGTCCGCACGTACCGAACATGCGCTTCTGCCATCATTTCAAACTGCAGAAAATTTCCGGCGCATACTGGCGCGGCGACAGCAGCAACAAGATGCTGCAGCGTATCTATGGCACCGCATGGGCAGATAAGAAACAGCTGGCGGCCTATCTGTTGCGCATTGAAGAGGCCGCCAAACGCGATCACCGTAAAATTGGTAAGCAGCTTGACCTGTATCATATGCAGGAAGAGGCACCGGGCATGGTATTCTGGCACAACGACGGCTGGACCATATTCCGTGAGCTGGAAGTGTTTGTGCGTACCAAGCTGAAAGAGTACCAGTACCAGGAAGTGAAAGGTCCATTTATGATGGACCGCGTGCTGTGGGAAAAAACCGGCCACTGGGATAACTACAAAGAGGCGATGTTTACCACCTCTTCTGAGAACCGTGAATATTGCATCAAACCGATGAACTGCCCGGGACATGTGCAAATTTTCAATCAGGGTCTGAAGTCCTATCGCGACCTGCCATTGCGTATGGCTGAGTTTGGAAGCTGCCATCGTAATGAGCCATCAGGTGCGCTACATGGCCTGATGCGCGTGCGCGGCTTTACCCAGGATGATGCTCATATCTTCTGTACCGAAGAGCAGGTGCGCGATGAGGTTAACAGCTGCATAAAAATGGTGTACGACACCTACAGCACCTTCGGCTTTGAAAAGATTGTGGTGAAACTCTCAACGCGCCCTGAAAAGCGTATTGGTAGCGACGATCTGTGGGATCGTTCAGAAGCCGACCTGGCCGCTGCGCTTAAAGAAAACGATATTCCGTTCGAATATCAGCCGGGCGAGGGCGCTTTCTACGGTCCGAAAATCGAATTTACCTTACATGACTGTCTCGACCGTGCATGGCAGTGTGGTACCGTACAGCTGGACTTCTCGCTGCCGGGCCGTTTGAATGCGTCTTATGTGGGTGAAAGTAATGAGCGCCAGGTGCCGGTGATGATTCACCGTGCCATACTGGGGTCCATGGAGCGCTTTATCGGAATATTAACCGAAGAGTATGCCGGTTTCTTCCCAACCTGGCTGGCTCCGGTACAAGTTGTGGTGATGAATATCACCGATGGTCAGTCCGAATATGTTGCAGAATTGACCCGAAAACTGCAAAATGCGGGCATTCGAGCAAAAGCGGACTTGAGAAACGAGAAGATTGGCTTTAAAATCCGCGAGCATACCTTACGTCGTGTGCCTTATATGTTGGTCTGTGGTGATAAAGAGGTGGAAGCTGGCAAAGTGGCCGTTCGCACCCGCCGCGGTAAAGACTTGGGCAGCATTGACGTAAACGAAGCGATAGCGAAGCTGCAGGATGAAATCCGCAGTCGCAATCTTCATCAATTGGAGGAATAAAGTATTAAAGGCGGAAAACGAGTTCAACCGGCGCGTCCTAATCGCATAAATAGAGAAATTCGCGCTACTGAGGTTCGTCTGACTGGCGTCGATGGCGAACAGATTGGTATTGTCAGTCTGAATGAAGCTTTGGAAAAAGCTGAAGAAGCAGGTGTTGATCTGGTCGAGATCAGCCCTAACGCCGAACCGCCCGTTTGTCGTATAATGGACTACGGCAAGTTCCTTTATGAAAAAAGCAAATCTTCTAAGGAACAGAAGAAAAAGCAAAAAGTTATCCAGGTTAAGGAAATTAAATTCCGTCCTGGTACCGATGATGGCGACTATCAGGTAAAACTACGCAACCTGATTCGCTTTCTGGAAGATGGCGATAAAGCCAAAATCACGCTGCGTTTTCGTGGGCGTGAAATGGCGCACCAGCAGATCGGTATGGAAGTGCTTAACCGCGTCCGTAAAGATCTGTGTGAAGATATCGATCTGGCTGTTGTCGAATCCTTCCCTACGAGGATCGAAGGCCGCCAGATGATCATGGTGCTCGCTCCCAAGAAGAGGCAGTAGGCCCTAAAGTCATCGCACCTCGTACTTCGGTGCGCGGTGCAGTGCGCCTGTCTGGTTCATTTTATTAACAATGCGAAGTGGATATTTTTTAAATGCCAAAGATTAAAACTGTACGTGGCGCGGCCAAGCGCTTCAAGAAGACCGCCTCTGGCGGCTTCAAGCGTAAGCACGCTAACCTGCGTCATATTCTGACTAAAAAATCTACTAAGCGTAAACGCCACCTACGTCCTAAAGGTATGGTGTCTAAAGGCGATCTGGGTCTGGTCATTGCCTGCCTGCCGTACGCATAAGTAACCCTTTTTTAGTACCCGACGGAATTCGTTACGAAGGATGAAGGGCAAAACAGAATATAAACAGGAGAGCTAAATGGCTCGTGTAAAACGTGGTGTAGTTGCTCGCGCACGTCACAAAAAAATCTTAAAACAAGCTAAAGGCTACTACGGTGCGCGTTCACGCGTTTACCGCGTTGCTTTCCAGGCTGTCATTAAAGCGGGTCAGTATGCTTACCGTGACCGTCGTCAACGTAAGCGCCAGTTCCGCCAGCTGTGGATTGCGCGTATCAACGCTGCAGCCCGCACTAACGGAATCTCTTACAGCCGTTTCATCAATGGCCTGAAAAAGGCTTCGATCGAAATCGACCGTAAGATTCTGGCTGACATCGCCGTATTCGACAAAGCAGTATTCGCTGCTCTGGTTGAAAAAGCGAAATCAGCACTGGCATAAGCCAGATTGAAGAGGGGGCCTGGCTCCCTCTTTTTTATCTTTCTTGATTTTGTCGATGTAACTTCAGCAAAATATTGACATTTTTATCCACTGGCTTTCCAATAGACCGCAACGATATCGAGAATGCAACAAGGTAAAGCAACCATGAACGCTGCTGTTTTTCGTTTCTCTTTTTACTTTAGCACCTGACCATCGGGAGCTTTGCGCTTAGAAAAGAAACGAAAAATCGCGCTGAAAGCCTCCCTCGTGGAGGCTTTTTTCGTTGTGTATCAATGAAATACAGTGATTATCGGGCGACTATACGTCCTGACACAAAACAGACCGGCCCTGTGGCTGGAAGAAGAGGAAAGCATGTCACATCTCGCAGACCTGGTGGCGAGCGCGCAAGCCGCCATCAATGATGCTCAGGATGTCGCCGCGTTAGAAAACGTTCGCGTCGAATACCTGGGTAAAAAAGGGCATCTCACGCTCCAGATGACCACCTTGCGTGAACTGCCAGCGGAAGAACGTCCGGCGGCAGGTGCGGTGATCAATGAAGCTAAACAGCAGGTACAGGATGCGCTAAATGCGCAAAAAAATGCGCTGGAGTCTGCGGCAATGCACGCGCGTCTGGCGCAGGAAACAATCGACGTTTCGCTGCCCGGACGCCGGATAGAGAACGGGGGATTGCATCCGGTCACCCGAACCATCGAACGTATCGAAACCTTTTTCGGCGAGTTGGGGTTCTCGGTTGAAACCGGCCCGGAAATTGAAGACGACTACCACAACTTTGATGCGTTAAATATCCCCGGGCATCATCCTGCTCGCGCCGATCACGATACCTTCTGGTTTGATGCCACTCGCCTGCTGCGTACCCAGACCTCTGGTGTACAGATCCGCACGATGAAAAATCAGCAGCCACCGATCCGCGTCATCGCACCCGGCCGCGTGTATCGTAACGATTACGATCAAACCCACACGCCAATGTTCCACCAGATGGAAGGCCTGATTGTTGATAAGAACATCAGCTTTACCAATCTTAAAGGCACATTGCATGATTTCCTGAACAACTTCTTTGAAGAAGATTTGCAGGTGCGTTTCCGCCCATCCTACTTCCCGTTTACCGAACCCTCCGCCGAAGTGGACGTGATGGGTAAAAATGGCAAATGGCTGGAAGTGCTCGGCTGCGGAATGGTCCATCCGAACGTACTGCGTAACGTGGGAATTGACCCGGAAGTATATTCCGGCTTCGCGTTTGGCATGGGAATGGAGCGTCTGACCATGCTGCGTTATGGCGTGACGGATCTGCGTGCTTTCTTCGAGAACGATCTACGTTTCCTCAAACAGTTTAAATAAGGGCGGGTAAAACCAATGAAATTCAGTGAACTCTGGTTACGTGAATGGGTCAACCCGGCCATTGACAGTGCAGCGCTTTCCGATCAAATCACCATGGCCGGTCTGGAAGTGGATGGAGTGGATGCTGTTGCCGGTGCTTTTCACGGCGTGGTGATCGGTGAAGTGGTCGAATGCGCTCAGCATCCTAATGCTGACAAATTACGCGTCACTAAAATCAATGTGGGCGGCGACCGCCTGCTGGATATCGTCTGTGGTGCGCCAAACTGCCGTCAGGGGCTGAAAGTGGCCGTGGCGACCGTGGGTGCGGTGCTGCCCGGTGACTTTAAAATTAAAGCCGCCAAACTGCGTGGCGAGCCGTCCGAAGGCATGCTGTGCTCATTCTCAGAACTGGGGATCTCCGTCGAGCAGGACGGGATCATCGAGCTGCCGCTGAATGCGACAATCGGCGCTGATATGCGTGAATATCTTCAGCTGGATGATAACACCATTGAGATTAGCGTGACGCCAAACCGTGCAGACTGTCTGGGCATTATCGGCGTTGCTCGCGATGTCGCCGTACTGAACAGACTGCCGCTGAATGAAGCGGTTATAGCGCCTGTGGCAGCAACGTTGCCGGATACCTTACCCATCCGCGTGGATGCACCACAAGCCTGTCCGCGTTACCTTGGGCGGGTAGTCAAAGGCGTCAATGTGAAAGCGCCTACCCCGTTATGGATGAAGGAAAAACTGCGTCGCTGCGGCATTCGCTCGATCGATCCGGTTGTTGACATCACCAACTATGTTTTACTGGAACTCGGTCAGCCGATGCATGCCTTTGACCTCGACCGCATCGATGGCGGTATCGTGGTGCGCCAGGCTGAAGAAGGTGAAACGCTGAAGCTGCTGGACGGTAGCGAAGCCAAACTGAGTAGTGATACGCTGGTGATTGCCGATGAGCAGAAAGCATTGGCGATGGCGGGTATCATCGGCGGTGAAAATTCCGGCGTAAGCCCGCAGACGCAAAACGTGCTGTTCGAATGCGCTTTCTTCAGCCCGCTGTCCATTACCGGGCGCGCACGCCGACATGGCCTGCATACCGATGCTTCTCATCGCTACGAACGTGGCGTTGACCCGATGCTGCAATACAAAGCTATCGAACGTGCTACCCGCCTGTTGCTGGATATCTGCGGCGGCGCAGCAGGACCGGTCATTGATGTGACTGCTGAAGCCGCCTTACCGCAGCGCAGCACCATCACCCTGCGCCGTGAAAAGCTGGATCGTCTTATCGGGCATGTGATTGCTGACGCAGAGGTGAGTGATATTCTGCGTCGCCTTGGCTGTGATGTCATCGAAGGACAGGGCGAATGGCAGGCTGTTGCGCCGAGCTGGCGCTTCGACCTGTCTATTGAAGAGGATCTGGTGGAGGAAGTCGCGCGTATCTTCGGCTACGACAATATTCCTGATGTGCCGGTACACGCCGGTCTGGTGATGACCAGACATCGCGAAGCTGACCTGTCGCTGAAACGCGTAAAAGCATTGCTGGTGGACAAAGGATATCAGGAAGCGATTACCTACAGCTTTGTTGACCCCAAAGTTCAGGCGCAGCTGCACCCAGGCGAAGCTAACCTGGTATTGCCAAGCCCAATATCGGTAGAGATGTCAGCGATGCGTTTATCGCTGTGGAGCGGCCTGCTCGCAGCAGTAGCTTATAACCAGAACCGCCAACAGTCACGCGTGCGCCTGTTCGAAAGTGGATTGCGCTTCGTACCGGATACGCAGGCTAACCTCGGCATTCGCCAGGATGTCATCCTGGCAGGGGTGATCGCTGGTCATCGCAATGAAGAACACTGGGATCTGGCGCGCGACGCGGTAGATTTCTATGATTTAAAAGGTGATTTAGAATCTGTTCTGGAGCTAACCGGTAAGCTTGATGACATCCGGTTCGTTGCGGCGGCCAATCCGGCACTGCATCCTGGCCAGAGCGCCGGGATTTATTTACACGGCGAGCACATTGGCTTTATCGGTGTGGTGCATCCGGAACTGGAGCGCAAGCTGGGTCTTAATGGCCGTACGGTCGTGTTCGAATTACTGTGGAACAAGGTTGCAGACCGCGTCCTGCCTGATGCCAGTGCGGTTTCGCGCTTCCCGGCAAACCGCCGTGATATCGCGGTGGTCGTTGCCGAAAACGTGCCGGCAGCAGATATCGTCACAGAGTGTAAGAAAGTTGGCGCAAATCAGGTAGTTGGCGTAAACTTATTTGACGTGTACCGTGGTAAGGGCGTAAATGAAGGTTTTAAGAGCCTCGCTATCAGCCTGATTTTACAAGATACCAGCCGTACACTCGAAGAAGAGGAGATTGCCGCTACCGTTGCAAAATGTGTAGAGGCACTAAAAGAGCGATTCCAAGCATCCTTGAGGGATTGAACCTATGGCGCTTACAAAAGCTGAAATGTCTGAATACCTGTTTGAAAAGCTCGGGCTTAGCAAACGTGATGCCAAAGAGCTGGTGGAGCTGTTTTTTGAAGAAGTGCGTCGTGCTTTGGAAAATGGTGAACAGGTCAAACTGTCAGGATTTGGCAACTTCGACCTTCGCGACAAAAATCAACGTCCGGGAAGAAATCCTAAAACGGGTGAAGATATTCCTATCACGGCTCGCCGGGTAGTCACGTTCCGACCAGGACAGAAATTAAAAAGCCGGGTCGAGAACGCCACGCCGGATGAAGATTAACTACCGTCGTTCAAAAGGCCGCGCAAGCGGCCTTTTTTATACCCGACATATCAAAACTTTACCCTTATTATCAGCAGTTTACCTGCGATATAAATCCTTTCAATCCTGGTGTTTTGAGCAGAAGGTATATCACATCCTTCCGGGTTTGCTTTCTCGCCACGCAGCATGAATTCGCACCAGTCCGTTACAGTCCTGCGGTATAAACCAAAATTGATTATGTGCGGGTGCGGCTGTACACTGACAGCCAGACTCATTTTTCATTTTGTAAGCGGGGTAGGCAGTGCCGACAAAGTTGGTAAATGCTACAAAGGTTAACGAGGTTTTCGCTCATTTGAACGAAGGTCAGGATAACCGCGCCCTTTACTCCCAGCTTTCTAATGGTCAAGAAATTACCATCAAAGGTCTTACGGTCTCACCTGGCTACCGAATTGTACGCATTGACGACCGCCTGGAAGACAAAATTACACAGAGTCACTTCGAGCTGGCATTGATTAACGATGTTTCCGAAGATGTGGCGTATTACAACCGGGTGCTGATCCAGCCTGATAGTTTTCTCAACTGTCGTCCAGTGACACAGGTTCTTGTGCGGAGAACACAGAAACGCCAACACAGAAAAGAGCTTCACGACTTGGCCGGGCTGGTTTTCTTGAGTTACCTGCTTGAGAAATATGATGTGATCGTCTCTGACATGAACCAGACGCATGACGGTATGTCTTTCTGGCAGGCTCGTATGTATTACGCATTAGCATATGGGCTAAAAGTCTGTGCTTATGACATGCTGACATGTGAATTGCATGAGATTAAGACCGATGATGAAGTCGGGCATTACGAGCAATGGCTTTGGGGTGATCCGGCGCATTATAAAAACAGGCTGGCAATTATCTCAACGTTAGAACTTTCATCATGATGCGCCATGTTCGCGGATTTTGCATTGCTTGTGCAGATCTCAAGCTCAGTTTGTTCGTATGCCCGTGATGAAGCCTCTGGTAGCGTCTATACTGGAGGAACAATAAACCACCTGCGGGTGGTTTTTTTACGGCAGATCTGCCCGTCCGATAGGTCAATGCGCGTAAAAGCTAAAATCAGGGTAGCGACGCAAGGTGTCAACGGCAGCCGCAGTGACGCTGCGTAACTGAACGCTGAAATTAATCTGTCGTCACTGCGCTGCCGCCCACTGACGGGGTGCAGTGGTGTCTGTCAGCAAAACTGGAGAAACAATGAATCTGTATGAAACCGAACTGATGACGCTGGACGGCGAGAAAACCAGTCTGGCCCAGTGGCAGGGAGACGTGCTGCTGGTGGTAAACGTGGCTTCAAAATGTGGGCTAACACCGCAGTATGAAGCGTTGGAGCATTTACAGAAGACGCTGCACCATCAGGGGCTGACGGTACTGGGATTCCCTTGCAATGCCTTTCTGGAGCAGGAGCCGGGCAGCGAAGCCGAAATAAAAACGTTTTGTCGCACCACCTACGGTGTGACCTTCCCGATGTTTAGCAAAATCAATGTTAACGGCCCGCAGCGGCACCCACTTTACGCGCAGCTGATAGCGGCCCAGCCTGAAGCTACCGCGCCTGAAAACAGCGGATTTGCTGAACGTATGGCCAGTAAAGGTCGTGCGCCGAAACAGTATGGTGATGTCCTGTGGAACTTCGAGAAGTTTCTCATCGCTCGGGATGGACGGGTAGTTGCACGTTTCTCTCCTGATATGGCGCCCAACGATCCGCTGCTGCTGGCCTCGGTCGAAAAGGCGCTGGCCAAATAAGCATTGCCGCGCATGACGGATGTTGCCATTTTTCTGTTCCTGACGCCGGTATGCCATGATCTTACAAGATGAAAACGGCCAGACAATACCCCTGGCCGCACCGGAAACGGCCCACCTCCGGCTGCCTTTATTGATGCAAAATTCAGCCCAGGCTTTTGATACCAGATGAATATCAGGCAAATGTTGCTACCCGACGGGTTTTACCGCTAAATTAACGTCCTGGACGATAAAGGACCGTGCATCATGCGTTATTACCTGGTGTTGATAGTGATGATTCTGGCTGGCTGCAGTAGCCATGCCCCTGCACCAAATGCAAAACTTTCCGATTCTGTTGCCGTTATTGCCCAATTGGACGATCAGCTTGACCAGTGGCGCGGTGCGCCATACCGCTATGGCGGCATGAATCGCGGCGGAGTTGATTGTTCAGGCTTTGTCTATCTGACATTTCGCGAGCGCTTCAATTTGCAGCTACCGCGAACAACTTCAGCACAAACCGATATTGGCACCCGCATTGACAAATCACAGCTGTTACCCGGAGATCTGGTTTTTTTCAAAACAGGCAGAGGTAAAAACGGACTGCATGTTGGCATATACGATACTGACAGTCATTTTATTCATGCCTCTACCCGCAAGGGGGTGACGCGATCGTCGCTGGATAATGTCTACTGGCGAAAAGTTTTCTGGCAGGCAAGGCGTATTTGATCTCATTCAGATGAACCGCGTTGCCGCATTTAACGTCATTTGATATCTATCTGCCTTGCCAGCGTTATGCCGCGAATTCCCTCTAAGTACACCTGGCACGACTTCAACAATTCAATGTGGCTATAAATGCTAACAGGACGCTGGCTGAAACCCTTCTTGCCGGTGATATCCGGTCAGGGCTGAGTGAAGAATTCAACTGAGTCCTTAACCATCAGGGTACGGAACGGGCAAGGTCGAAAGCCGTTTTAGACAATTTGTTTGACCTTATCAAGCCTCACTATCAGGAAATGGTGGTGTAAGCGACATATCAATCGCAGCATGCCGGAAACACCTGGCAATGGTCAGCGCCGATGAGGCAATAACCCTGTAAAACCTCGGTGTTTACTCCTCTGCCATCGCTTTACACTAACCGGATTGTGTCGCCGCCGGGGCTGTTCCCGGTGGCGCCTGGAGAAGCGGCATGAAATTTAATAATACCTGGTATAACGAGCTGAACGGTTGTTACACCGCACTGCAACCCACGCCGCTGAAAAACGCGCGTCTGCTGTATCACAATGCCGGGCTGGCCCGAGAGCTGGGGCTGGATGAACGCCTGTTCAATGCACAAAATGCGGGTTTGTGGGGCGGTGAACGTTTACCCGACGGCATGCAGCCGCTGGCACAGGTCTACAGCGGGCATCAGTTTGGCGTCTGGGCAGGGCAGCTGGGTGACGGACGTGGGATGTTGCTAGGTGAGCAGCAGCTGCCCGACGGGCGGAAATTTGACTGGCATTTGAAAGGGGCCGGTCTGACGCCCTATTCGCGTATGGGCGATGGCCGGGCGGTATTGCGCTCGACGCTGCGCGAGTTTATTGCCGGTGAGGCAATGCACCATCTTGGCATCGCCACTTCGCGGGCGCTGACGGTGGTGGGCAGCGACGAGCCGGTATACCGTGAAACGACGGAAACCGGCGCGATGCTGCTGCGCGTGGCGGAAAGCCATGTGCGGTTTGGTCATTTCGAGCACTTTTACTATCAGGGGCAGCCGGAAAAAGTCACCCAGCTGGCTGACTATGTCATTCGCCACCACTGGCCACAGTGGGTGCAGGAGCGCGACAAATATCTGCTGTGGTTCAGCGATGTGGTGCAACGCACCGCGCGGCTGATCGCTGGCTGGCAGAGCATCGGTTTTGCTCACGGGGTGATGAATACCGACAATATGTCGATCCTCGGCCTGACGCTTGATTACGGCCCCTTCGGTTTTCTCGACGACTACCAGCCTGAGTTTATCTGTAATCATTCCGACCATCAGGGCCGCTACAGCTTCGAAAATCAACCCATGATCGGCCTGTGGAACCTGAATCGCCTGGCTCATGCGCTGTCAGGATTGATGAGTCCACAGCAGCTTGAACAGGCGTTGGCCGGTTATGAGCCAGAATTGATGCGGTGCTGGGGTGAAAAGATGCGTGCCAAACTGGGGCTGCTTATCCCAGGGAAAGACGACAATCATATTCTTACCGGATTACTGTCGCTGATGACCCGGGAAGGCAGTGATTACACGCGCACATTTCGTCAGCTTAGCCAGAGTGAGCAACTGCAGTCGCGATCGCCCCTGCGTGATGAGTTTATCGACCGCGACGCCTTCGACAGCTGGTATAACGTCTGGCGTCAGAGGTTGTTAAAAGAAGAATGCAGCGACGAAGAGCGCCAGCGAACAATGAAACTGGCGAATCCGGCGCTGATATTGCGTAATTATCTGGCGCAGCAGGCGATAGAACGGGCTGAACAGGAGGATATCAGCGTGCTGGCGCGACTGCATCAGGCCCTGTCGCGGCCCTATGACGAGGCGCCCGAGTTTGCCGATCTGGCGCGCCGCCCACCTGATTGGGGAAAAAAGCTGGAAGTTAGCTGCTCCAGCTAACGCAGCAGCGCCACCTGAGGCACCCTTTCGCTAAGATGCGGGTGCACCAGCACCTCGGCCTGATACCAGCGGGTTATCATGGCTTCGTTTATCACCTGGTACGGCTTACCCTGCGCCACCAGCCGCCCGTCCGCCAACAACATGACGCGATCGGACCACAGGGCGGCGAGATTCAGATCGTGCAGCACACAGCAGACGCTGACGGGGTATTGCTGCGTTAACTGAGAGAGCAGGCGCAATAAATGCTGCTGGTGATAGAGATCCAGTGCTGAAGTTGGCTCATCGAGGAACAGCCAGCCGCATGGCCCATCCTGTCGCCACAGCTGGGCCAGCGCACGAGCCAGCTGAACCCGCTGCTGTTCCCCACCGGAAAGCTGTAAATAGTCACGGTTGGCCAATTCATCACAACCCGTCAGAGCCATCACCTGTTCCACCACCGGTTTGACCGCTTGTTGTGGCCAAGGCGCGCGCCCCATCGCCACCACGTCGGCCACACTAAGTGAGAAAGCCATGCTGCTTTGCTGGCGCATCACCGCCCGCAGCTGGGCCAGCTGGCCGGGAGACCATTGTGCCAGCGGTTGATTATTCAACAGACAGTGACCGCGTTGAGGCGTGAGAAACCCGCTTAACAGGCGAAGCAGCGTCGACTTGCCGGCACCGTTAGGCCCGATCAGCGACACCAGTTCGCCCGGGTGCAGGCTCAGCGAGACGTCATCCGTCAACCGGCGATGTCCCCGGCGGTAGCCTAATTGACACGCGGTGAGCACATCAGCCATGTGAACCCCCCTGACGCAAAATCAGCCACAGGAAACAGGGGCCACCAATCAGACTGGTCAACAAACCTACCGGCATCTCTGCAGGAGCCACCAGTGTGCGGGCGAGGGTATCGGCCAGCAGCAGCAGGATTGCGCCACTAAGCAGTGAAGAGGGCAGCAGCCAGCGGTGATCGCCGCCGAGACAAAAGCGCATCAGATGCGGCACCACCAGGCCAATAAAACCAATCACCCCGCTGACCGCAACGGCAGACGCCACCAGCAAAGCGCTCAGCACCAGCAGATAACGTTGAGTGCGCGCAACGTCGACCCCGAGGTAATGAGCATCTTCATCCCCAAGTTGCAGCAGGTTAAGACGTTGTGCCAGGCGTTGTACCAGAAACATACACGGCAGTACAACGGAGGCACAGGTCAACACCGTCGGCCACTGTGCCTGACTGAGGCTGCCCATGCCCCAAAGTGAAAGCTGGCGCAGCTGCTGATCATTGCTCAGCCATGACAGCACGCCGACTGCTGCACCGCACAGGGCGTTTATCGCAATGCCCACCAGCAGCAAACGGCTCAGCGCGCTGGCTCCTTTGCGGCTTAGCATAAAGATGATCAGCGTCATGGTCAGGCTGCCAATGAATGCGGCCAGCAGCGGCAGATAGAGCATCAGTGCGCCGGGCAAAGACAGGGGGATCACAATCGAGATGGCTACCGCCAGTGCGGCCCCGCTACTGATGCCCAACAGACCGGGGTCGGCCAGCGGATTACGGAACAAGCCCTGCATCACACAGCCGGATAATGCCAGCGCACCGCCGACCAGCATCGCCAACAGCACGCGCGGCAGACGGATGCTAAACCAGATTTGCCACAGGCTGCTGTCGCTGCCCGCCTGCCATAACATTGGCAGCGACAGTTTCATCGCACCCGAGTTTGCGGCGCCAAGCGCCAAAATAAGCAGCAGGAGAAACAGCACACACAGCCAGATCGGGGAACGCGCTGAATTCATGGCAGAGCTTCCGCAGCCTGACGTAATTGACCGATCGCCGCCGGGGTATCAATACCAAAACCCATCAGCGCCATATCATCGACAATCAACAGCTGCTGTGCCTGCCCGGCTGGCGTCAATGCGATACCGGGCAGCTTCCACAGATTTTCAGCTCCGCCCAATGTGCGTATTCCGTCAGTGGTGGCGACAATCAACTGCGGCGCGCTGGCTATCAGCCCTTCCTGGGATAAGGGCTGATAGCGCTGAATAGCCGCCATGGCATTCTGCAATCCGGCAGCGCGGATCGCTGTATCGGCAGCAGTGCCGCTGCCTGCACCCAACGGGGTCATTCCCTGATGCGTGACAATAAACAGCACTTTTACCGGCAGGGGTTCAGTCGTTAAGCGGTTCAGCTGGCTGGTGATTTTTCCCTGTAGTCGCTGACCCGCGGCTTCTCGATGCAGAACGGTGGCAATGGTACCGATCTTTTCTTTGATTGCAGCGATGCTGGGTTGCCCGGTGATCGTCACCACTTGCACGCCATTCTGTTCAAGCTGCCGTAAGGCCAGTGCCGGCTTCGCCAGTTCGCTGGCGATAACCAGAGTGGGTTTCAGTGCGAGAATGCCCTCCGCATTCAGCTGGCGCATATAGCCAACGTCAGGCAGTTTCTGCACCACGGTGGGATGCAGGCTGGTGCTGTCACGAGCAACCAGATCCTGTTGCGCATCGAGGGCGTAAATAATCTGGGTAACGTCTCCACCTATGCTGATGATGCGTTCTGTCGCGGTCACGGAGAAGGTCAGTAATAAGGTCAGCAAGGTGAGTAAGCTGGCTTTCATACGGCCATACCATCGGCAGCCAGGCAGGCGAGCTGTTGACGCCATGTGGATTGCTCCGGCTGGCCCTCACTGCGCTGTCCATAAAGCTGGGCGATCTGCGTGCCGTCGGCGGCAAACAGTTCGAGGCTGGTGACGATACCGTCTGCGGTGGGTTTACGGGTGATCCAGCTTTCGGCGATATGTTGCGCCTGCACATGCAGAGTAAAGGCCGGATTGAAGACGTTTAGCCAGTTGTCCACCGGCATCAGCTTTTCAATTTTGCCGGTGAAGATCTGCGTGCAGGCACGATTGCCGACAAAGATCATAATCTCGTTACCCTGCTGCTGTACGGTCTCCAGCAGAAAAGAGAGCGACTGATTGCCAACCCGCTGTGCCAAATCATCACTGACCGCATGGAACATCTGCTGACGGGAGACGTCATATTTTTTTAGCAGGCGGAAGAATTGATGTACGTCTGTCATCGCACGCCACTCCTTTTCTGCCTGATCCACATCCCATTCCGCTGCAAAACGGGCCGCAACGGCGGGAGTGACGCTGAACGCAGCCCCGGCATGGTGGCGGAATTTGGCCATCAGCTGTTGCCAGGCTTCAGCGTGGGTGTTATCGGTGGCGTAGACTTTCAGCACCGCATCGCCATGCAGGTCAAAAAACTGAATGCTCTGGTGCGCGCCATGCCCGGAGGTATCCTGCACATGCCAGACGCTGGCCCACTGGTTGACGAACACGCGCAGGTCAAGAGCGCGCGGGTTGAGCACCATCCCCGCATGATCGCTGATATGAACATGGCTGAAAACGCCCAGATGCTCATGCACGGCATATTCATTACGGGTAACGCATTTGGTTTCCCCCACGGTTTCCAGAGCGTGTAACAGTTCACGCATCTCCGGACGCAGTGGCTGTGCCTGGTGTCCGACGCGAGCCGCGACCAGCTCTGCCTCGCTAATCCCCATTAATACGGCCAGTTCACGGGCGTATTTCTTCGGGTATTGTGCTTTAAGTTCCAAAAAGCGCTGATAGCGTGTTGTCATTTTCGTAGTCCTTACAAAAGGGTAGCGGGCTGTCCATTTATGGAATGATAATCATTATCAACAAAACCGAGCGGCGTGCAAGTAAAAATAGTGGGGTAAAACAGGGATGGAAGAGAAGCAGGCGGGCTGACCGGGCAGGTCAGCCTTACCCATTAAAAGCGGCTATCAACGGCACAGGCCAGCGGCGGTAACGCTTTGGCGCTGTCTTGCCCACCCAGGCAGGGACCGGTGATTGATTGACCGTCAATCAGCGGCATGCCGTGAAATAGTGGCGTTCACCTCAAGCCAGGCGTGATAATTACAACCGTCGACAAGTGGAAGTCACGTTAATTTCTGCACGGGGGGTGTCCTGTGTTATCCGGCGTTCAGTACATGCGGCGCGACAGGTTCATGATATCGAGAATTTTGGTGGCAATTTCTTCCACCGAATAGTTGGTACTGTTCAGATAGCGAATCTGATGGGTGCGAAACAGCGCTTCTACTTCGCCGACTTCGAGACGGCACTGACGTAGCGAAGCATAGCGGGTATTTTCCGCTCGCTCCTGACGAATGGTAGCCAGGCGCTCCGGATCGATGGTCAGGCCGAAAAGCTTATGCTGGAAAGGTTTCAAGGCCGCTGGCAGTTTAAGGTTATCCATATCATCGGCGATGAATGGGTAATTAGCCGCCCGTATACCGAACTGCATCGCCAGATAGAGACTGGTAGGCGTTTTACCGCAGCGTGATACCCCCAACAGGATCACCTGGGCATCTTCCAGGCCACGCAAAGAGATGCCGTCATCGTGAGCGAGGGTATAATCAATGGCGGCAATACGTGCGTCGTACTTGCCAAGATTGCCTGCGGTAAGTCCGTGCGTACGATTAGCAACCGGTGCCGGGTGCAATCCCAGCTCCTGCTGTAGCGGGCCTACCAGAGACTGAACGATATCCTGACAGAAGCCGTCACTTTGCAAGATGATATCGCGTATGACCGGCGTCACGATGGAGATAAACACCAGCGGACGTAAGCCACTTTGCTGGTAAAGTGCGTCGATCTGGGCTTTAACCGCCTGCGCGCGCTGTACCGTTTCAACAAACGGCAGAGTCACGCTCTGCATAGCGACAGGAAATTGCGACATGACTGCATGGCCCAGCACTTCAGCCGTAATGGCCGTGCCATCAGAAATATAAAAAACACTGCGTTCGGCGCTCACGTCCATCTTATCTCCGGGTAGGTTTATTGGTTCAGACTAAGTGAAATTCACCACCTGAGGCAAATCGGTGCAGGGCAGGAAGAAAAAATAAAAAAATCATTATAACAGGATATGAAATTTTCATTTTAAATAAATGCGGAAATATAAGCGGGTTAAAGGAATATGCCGTAAAATTTTTGTTTACTATGCCTTTTCATCGCCGTTTTTTAAAAAATCATGCTGATAAGGAATTATCTTCGTTAAGTGAAGAATTACCCTGTCATTCAACGGTAAATTTCTGCAATGATATGTTTGTAAAGGTTTTATTTAAAATCCAGTTCGTCTGAAATGCGGCTATTTAAACGGACAATTCTTAAAGTTATTATTTTTTCCAGCCAGAACGATTCAACGCTTTATCTCCCCCTTTCATCTGTGCCAGTCTCATAAAGTCACACTGTACCCTTATATTCCTCATTACTTCTTACAAGGATTGCATCAATGTCCAATAAAGGCGAAGTGCCGCTCGTGCTCTGGTATAACCAGCTAGGTATGCACGATGTCGATCGGGTGGGGGGAAAAAATGCCTCCCTGGGTGAAATGATCACTAACTTGTCATCGTTGGGCGTCTCGGTACCCAATGGTTTTGCGACAACATCAGCAGCGTTCAACCTGTTTCTCGATCAAAGCGGCGTCAATCAGCGTATCTATGAGCTGCTGGATAAAACCAATATTGATGATGTTGATGAGCTGGCAAAAGCGGGTAAGCAAATACGGCAATGGGTGATTGAAACGCCGTTCCAGCCCGAACTGGAACAGGCAATCCACACGGCCTATAACCAGCTGTCTGCTGATGATAGCGGGGCCTCGTTTGCCGTGCGTTCTTCCGCCACGGCAGAGGATATGCCGGACGCCTCATTCGCCGGTCAGCAGGAAACCTTCCTTAATGTGCAGGGCTACGATGCGGTGCTGGAAGCGGTTAAACACGTTTTTGCTTCCCTGTTTAACGATCGGGCTATCTCTTACCGGGTGCATCAGGGCTACGATCACCGTGGCGTGGCGCTGTCGGCAGGCATACAGCGCATGGTGCGTTCAGATCTCGCTTCTTCCGGCGTGATGTTTACTATCGATACCGAATCGGGCTTTGATCGGGTAGTGTTTATCACCGCCGCACACGGTCTTGGCGAAATGGTGGTTCAGGGAGCGGTAAACCCGGATGAATTCTACGTGCATAAACCGACGCTGGCAGCCGGGCGACCAGCCATCGTACGCCGCACGATGGGGTCGAAGAAGATCCGTATGGTCTACGCTGATTCGCAGCAGCACGGCGAGCAGGTGAGAATTGAAGATGTCCCGCAAGCCGATCGCGACCGCTTCTGCCTGAGTGATAAAGAAGTCGAAGCGCTGGCTTTGCAGGCGGTGCAGATTGAAAAGCATTATCAGCGCCCGATGGATATTGAATGGGCAAAAGATGGCCATACCGGCAAGCTGTTTATTGTTCAGGCACGTCCGGAAACGGTGCGCTCCAACGGCCAGGTGATGGAGCGCTATACGCTGCAGGCTAAGGGCAAAGTGGCGGTGGAAGGACGTGCTATCGGCCATCGCATCGGTGCCGGCGAGGTGAAGGTCATTCACGATATCAGCGAAATGAACCGCATCGAAAAAGGTGACGTGCTGGTGACGGATATGACTGACCCGGACTGGGAACCGATCATGAAGAAGGCTGCGGCGATTGTCACCAATCGTGGTGGACGCACCTGCCATGCTGCCATTATCGCCCGTGAGCTGGGCATCCCTGCCGTGGTTGGCTGCGGCAATGCGACGGAAATATTGCGCGATGGCCATAAAGTCACCGTTTCCTGTGCGGAGGGAGATACGGGCTACGTGTATCATGATCTTCTCGACTTCGAGGTCAAAAGCTCTCAGGTTGATGAAATGCCGACATTGCCGCTGAAAATTATGATGAACGTCGGCAACCCGGATCGCGCTTTTGATTTTGCCTGTCTGCCAAATGAGGGTGTCGGGCTTGCTCGTCTGGAATTTATCATCAATCGCATGATCGGCGTTCACCCGAAAGCGCTGCTGGAATTTGATCGGCAGACCCCGGAGTTGCAGCAGCAGATCCGTGACATGATGAAAGGCTTTGACGATCCGCTGGAATTCTATATTGGTCGCCTGACCGAAGGGATCGCTACTCTTGGCGCTGCCTTTGCACCGAAGCGGGTTATTGTGCGTTTGTCAGACTTCAAAACAAACGAATATGCCAACCTTGTGGGCGGAGAACGTTACGAACCGGAAGAGGAAAACCCGATGCTGGGCTTCCGTGGCGCCGGGCGTTATATCGCTGACAGCTTCCGTGACTGTTTTGCCCTCGAATGTGCGGCGGTGAAACGCGTGCGCAATGAAATGGGGTTGACCAACGTCGAAATTATGGTGCCGTTCGTGCGTACTGTGGCACAGGCACAGGCGGTGGTAGAAGAACTGGAGCGGCAGGGGCTGAAGCGCGGTGAGAACGGGCTGAAGATTATGATGATGTGTGAAATACCCTCCAATGCGCTGCTGGCGGATCGGTTCCTGCAATTCTTTGATGGCTTCTCTATTGGCTCCAATGACATGACACAGCTGGCATTGGGGCTGGATCGTGACTCCGGCGTGGTTTCAGAACTGTTTGACGAGCGCAATGATGCGGTCAAGGCGTTACTGTCAATGGCCATCCGCGCGGCGAAAAAGCAGGGCAAATATGTGGGTATCTGTGGCCAGGGGCCATCGGATCATCAGGATTTCGCCGCATGGCTGATGGCAGAGGGCATTGATAGCCTGTCGCTGAATCCAGATACGGTGGTGCAAACCTGGCTTGGCCTTGCTGAACTGAAATAAGGCGATGTGTTAAGGAGCCGCCGGTAGGGCAGGCGGCTCTGAAAGACAGGGGCAACCGATTAACCGGCTGTCCTTTTTTTATGGCAAAAAAAAGCCCATCACAGTGGATGGGCAAAGACTACACACAGCAATTCTTTAGTTAACTCAGGGGTAAGTCTGTTAATTCAAAATCAGTGGGTAGATTTCAAAACTTGTAGCCATAGTATGAAAGGGTGTTTTTGGAGTCATTAGGAATCATCTTATTAGTTATAAACAATAATGTTTTCTCGCGCTATCACCGCCAGTTAGCAATAAAACTGAGTGAAAAATCGCCAATTTAATCCCTGAGACAAAGGAGATGGCGCAACAGGCGACGAAGAGAATGAGGCCAGTTAACCAGGCCGCTCAATGTTGCTTAAGGAAATATTCTGATTGCTAATGTTTTCGGCCAGTCGTGCTGGCCGAAAGAGGGGAAATTAGACTTTGGGCTGGTGTGAATCGGCATCAACCTCTGCCAACTCCTCAACCACATCCAGCGGGTTTTCATGAGGGGCAGGCGTTTCATGTACCCACACGGAAACAAGCCGGTAGGATATTGCCAGCACCACCGGGCCGATAAACAGCCCGATCATGCCAAAGGCGACCAGCCCGCCGATAACGCCGGAGAGGATAAGAATCATCGGCAGGTCTGCACCCATGCGAATCAGCATTGGGCGCAGCACGTTATCCAGCGTGCCCACTACGCAGCTCCAGATAAGCAGAACCGTACCCCAGGTCGTATCACCGCTCCAGTAAAGCCAGATTATCGCCGGAACCAGTACGATCAGCGGTCCCAGCTGCACCAGACACGACAGAATCATCAGCACGGTGAGGATCGTCGCAAACGGGATGCCGGAAACAGCCAGCCCGATGCCGCCGAGCACTCCCTGAACTAACGCGGTGACCACCACCCCAAGAGCCACAGCACGGATGGCTTGTGCAGCCAGCAATACTGCGGCATCACCACGGCGGGATGCCAGGCGGAACGCGAAATGACGTATTCCCAGGCCCACCTGTTCGCCACGCCAGTAGAGCAGCACGCTGAACAGCAGCATCAAACCCAGATGCATCATAAAACGCCCAAAATGCCCGGCCTGAGCAAAGAAGAAGCCGGTGGTGCGGCCAATATAGGGCTGAACCTGAGCGAGCAGCGCCGACCCTCCGCCGGCGATCAGATTATGGTAAGCCGAGTAAAGTTTTCTGCCCACCAGCGGGGTGCTCCTCAGCCAGTGTAAATCGGGCATTTGCAGATGCCCGGAACCGAGCCACGCGATCATTGGCGCACTGTTTTCAATCAGACTGTTGACCAGCAGAGCGACCGGAATAATAAAAACCAAAATCAGCAGCAGCGTCATGGTAATGACCGCCAGCGCTCGTCGCCCCCACAGCAGGCGCTGAATGTTAATCATCAGTGGCCAGGTGGCAATCACTACCATGCTGGCCCAGGCAAACCCCAGGATAAAAGGCTGAACTATCCAGAAACACGCGACGATCGTGAGGCTGATAAACAGCAGTGAAAACACGATTTGTGCTAAGTCCCAACTTTTTTGCGCGTTCTTCATCGATTAACAATAACCTCAAGTAAGATGCGATTTCTCATGCAAAATCAGCGCTCGCGCATCGGTTACGCTGAAACTGACGGGTAAATCATCCTGTGAGACAGGATCGCACGTCAGAAACGACAGATTATGCTTTTAGCACGATTTTTGAAATAACGGCAGGTGATAAAAAAATGTGATAAAACGGATAACTGCGCAGTTCAGGCAACGCAAACGATTTACTTTAACTTTGGTCTTCCGATAATGATCCCACAGATTTCCCAGGCACCGGGCCTTGAGCCGCAGGTACTGAATTTTTTGGCTGCGTTAAAACAGCAAGGTTTCAGCGGCGACACGGCTACCAGTTACGCCGACCGCCTGACCATGTCCACTGACAACAGTATTTACCAGCTGCTGCCCGATGCGGTTGTTTTCCCACGTTCAACTCACGATGTGGCCATCATAGCTCGCCTGGCGGCAGACCGCTTTGCTTCGCTGGCATTTACCCCACGCGGTGGCGGAACCGGAACCAACGGCCAGGCGCTTAATCAGGGTATCGTGGTGGATATGTCGCGCTATATGACCGGCATTCTGGACATCAATGTTGCTGAAGGATGGGTAAAAGTTGAAGCAGGCGTTGTTAAAGACCAGCTCAATGCCTGGCTGAAACCCTATGGTTATTTCTTCTCTCCCGAGCTGTCCACCAGCAATCGCGCTACGCTTGGGGGGATGATCAACACCGATGCCTCCGGACAGGGTTCGCTGGTATACGGTAAAACCTCCGACCATGTGCTGGGGTTAAAGGCGGTAATGCTGGGGGGGGATATCCTTGATACGTCGGCAATCCCGGTCAGCGAGGCAGAAGAAAAGGCTAAAAAAGCCGGCAAAGAAGGTGAAATCTATCGTGTGGTGCTGGAGCGCTGCCGCCAGCAACGTCAGCTGATTATCGAAAAATTCCCCCGTCTCAACCGCTTTCTTACCGGCTACGATCTGCGCCATGTGCTGAGTGATAACCTCGACGTAGTCGACCTGACGCGCATCCTTTGCGGGTCCGAGGGCACGCTGGCCTTTATCACCGAAGCCAAACTGGATATCACTCCGATACCTGAAGTACGCCGTCTGGTTAACATTAAATACGATTCCTTTGACTCGGCGCTGCGTAATGCGCCCCTTATGGTAGAGGCTCAAGCCCTGTCGGTGGAAACCGTCGATTCGAAGGTGCTTAATCTGGCGCGTGAAGATATCGTCTGGCATTCGGTGAGCGAGCTGATTACCGACGTAGCGGATAAAGAGATGCTGGGCCTGAACATGGTCGAATTTGCCGGCAACGACCAGGCGCTAATCGACAGCCAGGTAGCATCACTGTGCCAGCGCCTTGACAGGTTAATGTCGCAGCAGCAGGGCGGAGTGATTGGCTACCAGCTGTGCGACGATGTTTCCGGCATCGAGCGTATCTACGGCATGCGCAAAAAGGCCGTCGGGCTGCTGGGCAATGCAAAAGGCAGCGCCAAGCCTGTTCCCTTTGTGGAAGATACCTGCGTGCCACCGCAACATCTTGCTGACTATATCGTTGAGTTCCGTGCCCTGCTGGATGGCCATAACCTGAGCTACGGCATGTTTGGCCACGTTGATGCCGGGGTGTTGCACGTCCGTCCGGCGTTAGATATGTGCGACCCGCAGCAGGAACAGCTGATGAAGCAGATCTCCGATGAGGTGGTGGAACTGACCGCGCGCTACGGCGGGCTGCTATGGGGGGAACATGGCAAAGGTTTCCGCGCCGAGTACAGCCCCTCTTTCTTCGGCGAGGAGCTATATAACGAGCTAAGGCGCATCAAAACGGCCTTCGATCCGCACAACCGCCTGAATCCCGGAAAAATTTGTCCACCGCTTGGCGTCGACCATCCGATGCTCAAAGTGGATGCAATTAAACGCGGTAGTTACGACCGTCAGATACCGATCAATGTGCGTGGCGCATGGCGCGGGGCGATGGAATGCAACGGTAACGGGTTGTGCTTCAATTTTGATGTTAAAAGCCCGATGTGCCCGTCGATGAAAATCACCCGCAACCGGATGCATTCGCCTAAAGGGCGCGCTACGCTAACGCGTGAATGGCTGCGACTGTTGGTGGAGCAGGGGGTTGATCCCCTGGTGCTGGAAAAGCAGCTACCCGCCAGGGGCGTCAGCCTGCGCGGCATGATTATGCGCACCCGTAACAGCTGGCAGGCAAAGCGAGGACAATATGATTTCTCGCATGAGGTTAAAGAGGCGATGTCGGGCTGCCTGGCGTGTAAAGCCTGTTCCACGCAATGCCCGATCAAAATTGACGTCCCCGATTTCCGTTCACGTTTTTTGCAGCTGTATCACACGCGATATCTGCGCCCCGCCAGCGATTATCTGGTGGCAACGGTAGAAAGCTATGCGCCGCTGATGGCCAGAGCACCACGCACCTTTAACTTTTTCCTGCGTCAGCCGTGGGTTAAATCGTTGAGTCAGCGGTATATTGGCATGGTCGATTTGCCACTGCTGTCGTCGCCGTCCCTGAAACAGCAGCTGGCGGGTCACCGTGCACTGACAACCACGTTTGAAATGCTTGAGCAAATGACCCGCGCGCAGCGCGCAAACTGTGTGCTGGTGGTGCAGGATCCGTTCACCAGCTATTACGAAGCGCAGCTGGTGAACGATTTTGTGCAACTGATCGACAAGCTTGGCTATACCGCCGTGTTGCTGCCGTTCTCGCCGAACGGCAAAGCGCAACATATCAAGGGTTTCTTGCAGAAGTTTGCGCGTACCGCGCAAAAAACCGCAGATTTCCTTAATCGTGTGGCGCAGCTGGCAATGCCGCTGGTGGGGGTAGACCCTGCACTGGTGCTGTGCTATCGCGACGAATATAAGCACGTTCTGGGTGATAAACGCGGCGATTTCCACGTTCAGCTGGTTCATGAATGGCTTCAAAGTACGCTGGTGGTGCACGAGACGCCACCGCAGCGTGGAGAACCCTGGTACCTGTTTGGCCACTGTACGGAAGCAGCCGCGCTGCCGGGGGCGGTGAAACAGTGGGAAACGATTTTTGCCCGCTTTGGGGCCAGGCTGGAAAATGTTAGCGTGGGATGCTGTGGCATGGCCGGTACTTACGGGCACGAAACGAAAAACCTGGAAAATTCGTTGGGTATTTATCAGCTTTCCTGGCAACAGGCGTTGCAAAAACTGCCGCTGCAGCGCTGTCTGGCGACGGGCTATTCCTGTCGCAGCCAGGTCAAACGTGTGGAAGGAAGCCCTTTACGCCACCCTCTGCAGGCATTACTTCAGCTCATCTGAACCAGAAGAGGTGAGATGGCATCACCCTCTGGCAGATAGCCGCCGCGATGGTGCAAAAGCTATTTACTGCTTACCCGCGCCAGCAACGGCGCTGATTTAGTTCATAACCCCGTTCATTTCGGGGTTTTTCCCGGCAAGAGCACAAGGTATAATGTATCAGGATCACATAATCCGTGATGCGTGCTTAACAAACTCGCTTTGCAGCACGGTAGCCTTGTTCCACTCGCCGTCCAGCATCAGTTTATGACATAAACGGCTCAATGAGTGGCGTGCTAACTGCCATGCCTGCATTCGAAACAGCTGCTCTCGTGACGTGTTGCTTAATTCAATAACCAGCCGTTGATGAAGTTTACCCATTGCGTGCAGATAACTCCGATCGTCACCGTTTAGCTGGCAAAGTTCGGCCATATCCAGGCAGGTATCATTGAACTTGCGCAGCTGTTCAATTGTGCAGCCGGGGCGGTTTAACTTCGCCTCGTCCATGTAAAAGTCGACGGTGATATCACGTATGGAAAAGGTGTATTCGTCAATCTTATGTTGCAGCCACGCGCTCATCGACACAGTCATTGCGGGTTCCAGGTATGTTAATGATAATCATTATCATATTATAAATGCGACATTATTCAATCTCCGACTGCATAATATTCATCGATAAATGTCGCCTGTTGTAAAAATCGTTGAGAATGATAACCAGCGCGGCAGAAAAGAGTAGAATAAATATTCATCAGTTCTGAATAAGGGCAACAAAATAGAAACATCTTGTTTTCAACCGCTTATCTTTTGAAAAGTGTGTCCTGTCAGGCAAAGAGCAATCTGTTTTATCCGGGCTAAGCTTAAAAAAGAGCCTGCAAAAAACAATATTGCTCTTAACCCCTGCAAAACAAGAGGTTGAAGTGATACAGGTTATCACTAACATAGGGGTACTAGCCCGAAGGGCTATAGATAGTGAGGTCTATAATGCAATCAGCAAATCCTGCCACTTTTTCGCCAGACGATTTCATCTGGAAAGGACTGACGCTAACCGACAGCGCAGCCAAACAAATCATTAACCTGGCCGCCGGGGACCCTGATATCAAGGGCCTGAAGCTGGGTGTGAAAACCTCCGGCTGTGCCGGCTTCGGCTACACCATGGACATGGTGAAAGAGTCAGCGGCAGATGATTTGGTGTTCAGCCATAACGGCGCGGCCTTATTTGTGCCCCTGCAGGCGATGCCCTATATCGACGGCACGGAAGTGGATTACGTGCGCGAAGGCCTGAACCAGATTTTCAAATTTAATAACCCTAAAGCTCAACACGCCTGCGGCTGTGGTGAGAGCTTTGGCGTTGAGTAAACCTTATGTCTCGTAATACTGACGCATCTGAGGATGTACAGGTTTGGGAAGGCAGCCATCAGAAATACAAAGAAGGCTTCTTTACCCAACTGCAAACTGAAGAGTTCGAACACGGCATCAACGAAGATGTGGTACGCGCTATCTCGGCAAAACGTAATGAACCGGAGTGGATGCTGGAATTCCGCTTGAAAGCGTTTGCCGCCTGGCTGGAAATGGAAGAACCACACTGGTTAAAAGCGAATTATAAAAAGCTGGATTATCAGGATTACAGTTACTATTCTGCGCCATCCTGCGGCAGTTGCGACGACAGCTGCGCCTCGGAACCCGGTGCCACACAGGCCTCGGGCGGGAATGCGCCTGACTATCTGACCCAGGAAGTGGAAGAGGCTTTTAAACAGCTGGGCGTTCCGGTGCGGGAAGGGCAGGAAGTGGCGGTTGACGCTATTTTTGACTCGGTATCTGTGTCGACCACCTACCGCGATAAGCTGGCAAAAGACGGGATCATCTTTTGTTCCTTCGGCGAGGCAATTCACCAATATCCGCAGCTGGTCAAACAGTATCTGGGTACGGTGGTACCGGCGAATGACAACTTTTTCGCTGCACTCAACTCCGCTGTGGCCTCCGATGGGACTTTTGTCTATATCCCGAAAGGCGTGCGTTGCCCGATGGAACTGTCGACCTATTTCCGCATCAATGCGGCAAAAACCGGCCAGTTCGAGCGTACCATCCTGATTGCCGATGAAGGCAGCTACGTCAGCTATATTGAGGGCTGCTCCGCTCCGGTGCGTGATACCTATCAGCTGCATGCAGCGGTGGTAGAAGTCATCATTCACAAAGATGCTGAAGTGAAATATTCCACAGTGCAAAACTGGTTCTCCGGTGGAGATTCAGAAGGCGGCATTCTCAATTTCGTGACTAAACGTGCGCTGTGCGAAGGTGAAAACAGCAAAATGTCCTGGACGCAGTCAGAAACCGGTTCAGCCATTACCTGGAAGTACCCAAGCGTTATCTTGCGCGGTGATAACGCCATCGGCGAGTTCTTCTCAGTGGCGTTGACCAGCGGTCGTCAGCAGGCCGATACCGGCACCAAGATGATCCATATTGGTAAAAATACCAAATCCACCATCATTTCGAAGGGTATTTCGGCGGGTAAAAGTCAGAATACCTATCGTGGACTGGTGAAGATCATGCCAACTGCCACCAATGCACGCAATTTCACCCAGTGTGACTCGATGCTGATTGGTGCCGAATGCGGCGCGCACACTTTCCCGTATGTCGAAGTGCGCAATAACACCGCCCAGCTGGAGCACGAGGCGACAACATCGCGTATTGGTGAAGATCAGCTTTTCTACTGCCTGCAGCGTGGGATAAGTGAAGACGATGCCATTTCGATGATCGTTAACGGCTTCTGCAAGGATGTTTTCTCGGAGCTGCCGTTGGAATTCGCGGTTGAAGCGCAGAAGCTGCTGGCCATCAGTCTGGAACATAGTGTGGGCTAAGCCCGCGCACAAGAACAGTTTACAGTGCCGCAAGGCACTGCGAAGGAAACCCTATGTTAAGCATCAAGGATTTACAGGTAAGCGTTGAAGATAAAGCTATCCTGCGTGGTTTGAATCTTGAAATCAAACCGGGTGAAGTACACGCCATTATGGGGCCGAACGGCTCCGGAAAAAGTACGCTTTCCGCAACGCTGGCAGGACGCGAGGATTACCAAGTCACCGGCGGATCTGTGCAGTTTAAAGGCAAAGACCTGCTGGAGCTGGCCCCGGAAGAGCGTGCGGGCGAAGGCATCTTTATGGCTTTCCAGTATCCGGTCGAGATCCCCGGCGTCAGTAATCAGTTTTTCCTGCAAACGTCAGTGAACGCGGTGCGTAAATACCGTGGGAAAGACGCGCTGGACCGCTTTGATTTCAAAGATTTCATCGAAGAAAAAATCCACCTGCTCAAAATGCCTGAAGATTTACTGACCCGTTCAGTCAATGTTGGTTTCTCTGGCGGTGAGAAAAAGCGCAATGATATCCTGCAGATGGCCGCCCTGGAACCGGATCTGTGTATTCTGGATGAAACTGACTCCGGCCTGGATATCGATGCGCTGAAAATTGTATCAAATGGCGTTAACAGTCTGCGTGACGGCAAACGTTCATTCATTATCGTTACGCACTACCAGCGTATTCTGGACTACATCAAGCCGGATTTTGTCCACGTATTGTATCAGGGGAAAATCGTAAAATCGGGTGATTTCTCGCTGGTGAAACAGTTGGAGGAGCAAGGCTATGGCTGGCTTACCGACCAGGAGTGATGTTGCCCTGCAACAGTGGCACCACCTGTTTGAAACGCGCGGTGAAAGCCGTTCAATGCAGGCACAGCAGCACTGGCAGCAGCTGCTGCGCGCAGGCCTGCCCACGCGTAAACAGGAAGATTGGAAATATACGCCGCTGGATCAACTGCTGAATAACCAGTTTGTTCTGCCGGAGCCTGCCGCGCTGGATGCAGAAGCGATCAAAGCGCTGGCTTTACCCATCGATGCGGTACGCCTGGTCTTTATTGACGGGCGTTTCTCGCCTGAGCTAAGCGACAGCGAGCACGATCTGTTCACCATCCAGATGGTCCAGGCGGCTGAGCGTCGTGAACTGAACGAGCCTGTACATCCGGAAGTGTTCCTGCATTTAACTGAAAGCCTGGCAGAGCAGGTGACCCTTATCCAGTTGGCTCGCGGCAAAGCGGCAGCCCGGCCTCTCTATTTGCTGCATATCAGTAGCGGTAGCAGCACCGGTGAGCTAAACACGTCACATTACCGTCATCATTTGCAGTTGGACGAAGCTGCCGAAGCCACGGTTATTGAGCACTATGTCAGCCTGGATGCGGAGCCGCATTTTACCGGCGCGCGTTTTACCGCTGAAGTGGGCAATAATGCTGCGCTGACCCATTACAATCTGGCATTTGAAGATTGCCGCAGCTATCACTTTTCTCACAATGACCTGACGCTTGGGCGTGACACACGCGTGCAGAGTCACAGCTTCCTGCTGGGAGCCGGCCTGACTCGTCACCACACCAGCACCCGGCTAAATGGTGAAGGTTCCGATCTGGCGATCAACAGCCTGATGCTGCCAATGGACAAAGAAGTTTGCGACAGCCGTACCTGGCTGGAACATAACAAAGGTTACTGCCAGAGTCGCCAGCTGCATAAAACCATCGTTCGCGACCGCGCCCGTGCGGTGTTTAACGGCATCATTAAAGTGGCCAGGCACGCGTTAAAGACCGACGGCCAGATGAGCAATAACAATCTTCTGCTGGGTCGTCTTGCCGAGGTGGATACCAAACCACAGCTGGAAATCTATGCGGATGACGTAAAGTGTGGTCACGGGGCGACGATAGGGCGTATCGACGAAGAGCAGATGTTCTATCTGCGCTCGCGCGGTATTGATGAAGCCGCCGCACAGCGCATGATTATCTATGCGTTTGCTGCTGAATTAACCGAAGCGATTACGGATGAAACGCTAAAAGAAGCCGTGATCCAGCGCATCGCGCAGCGTTTCCCGGGAGGCCTGCAATGAGTTTTGACCTTGCCCGCGTGCGCGCGCAGTTTCCGCTGCTGGCGCGTGAGGTCAACGGACAGCCGCTGGCCTACCTTGACAGTGCTGCCAGCGCGCAAAAACCGCAGGCAGTGATCGATGCAGAGTGCCATTTCTACCAGCACGGCTACGCCGCCGTGCATCGCGGTATTCATACCCTGAGCGCCGAAGCCACTACCGCGATGGAGGACGTGCGCGTTCAGGCCGCCGCCTTCCTGAATGCAGCCAGCGCGGAAGAGATCGTGTTTGTCAAAGGGACAACAGAAGCGATCAACCTGGTAGCCAATAGTTGGGGCGGTAGTCAGCTGCAACCCGGTGACAACATCATTATTACTGAGATGGAGCACCACGCTAACATTGTTCCCTGGCAGATGGTCGCACAGCGCACCGGCGTTGAAGTGCGCTTTATTCCCGTTACGGCGCAAGGGGAGCTGGATATCGCCCAGCTGCCGGCTTTGATGGATAGCCGCACCCGCCTGCTGGCGGTGACCCATGTTTCAAACGTACTGGGCACGGAAAATCCGGTAAAGGCGCTGGTTGCTCAGGCGAAAGCCGCTGGAGTGGTGACGCTCATTGATGGTGCTCAGGCGGTGATGCACCAGGCCGTGGACGTGCAGGAGCTGGGCTGCGATTTTTATGTTTTCTCCGGACATAAAATTTACGGCCCAACCGGCATCGGGATCCTGTACGGCCGCAAGGCTTTGCTCGACCAGATGCCGCCGTGGGAAGGTGGCGGCTCAATGATTGCCACCGTCAGCCTGACCAGCGGCACCACTTACGCTGCAGCACCCTGGCGTTTTGAGGCCGGCTCGCCGAATACCGCTGCCATTATCGGTTTAGGCGCTGCGCTGAAATGGATTGGCGAACTGGGGCTGGATGTTATCAGTCAGCGCGAACAGCAGCTGATGCGCTACGCGCTGGATAACCTGGCAAAGGTGCCTGATATCATTATTTATGGCCCATCACAGCGTAGTGGGGTTGTCGCTTTTAATCTCGGTAAACACCATGCGTTTGACGTCGGGAGTTTTCTCGATCAGTACGGTATTGCCATTCGTACCGGACATCACTGTGCGATGCCGCTTATGCAGTATTACCAGGTGCCGGCCATGTGTCGGGCCTCTTTTGTGCTGTACAACAGTGAAGAAGAAGTTGACCGCCTGGTCGCGGGTTTGACCCGTATCCACCGTTTGCTTGGCTGATCGTTCCGGGAGCGACCGCCATCCAGCCCGAAGGGCGAGGCATGCCTCGCCCTTCTTGCACGCTAAGCCAAATATGTTCAGAACCGGACCCAAGTGAGGAAGCAATGGCAACTCTGCCAGATAAAGAAAAGCTGCTGCGCAATTTCAAACGCTGCGCCAACCAGGAAGAGAAGTATCTGTACATCATCGAGTTGGGAGCCAGACTGCCGGCCAGCGATGACTTGCTACATCAGCCGGAAAACATTATTCCGGGTTGCCAAAGCCAGGTGTGGATGATTGTTGATACTGATGAAAATGGCCGTGTAAGGCTGCAGGGTGACAGTGATGCCGCCCTGGTTAAAGGGCTGATTGCCATTGTCTTTGCCCTCTATCAATCAATGACGCCAGGGGAAATTGTCGAATTCGACGTGCGCCCGTGGTTTGCCGATCTCTCACTGACCCAGCAACTGACGCCATCGCGTTCACAGGGGATGGAAGCGATGATCCGCGCCATTCGCCAGAAAGCGCAGGCTTTAAGCCACGGCTAAACGGCTGTATTTTCGGTAAACGCCTTCAAAGCCAATCCGCTGGGCGTTTACCCATTAACCCGGTCTTTTAGCAATTACAGATGCCTTGATGGGGGGATTGCCTGCCAGCGTTAACCAACGGCCTTTGGTGGCTTTAAATCTGTATTATGCTGCCTGGGGTGACACCCTGAAATGAGAAATGTTTTAGGAGGGATTACAGTGGTTTTAAACCGGAACTGGCTGTGGACGGGAAGGATTTGCATTGCGGCAAAAAAAATGGCGCACACCGTGCGCCATTTTTAAATCCAGAACTCTTACTTACGGTAAGAGTGAGCCTGGTTGTCCAGACGCTGGTTAGCGCGTGCTGCGTCATCTTTGGCAGCCTGAACGTCAGAACGGATTGCAGTCACGTCGTTGCTCAGCTGGTCAACTTTTGCGTTCAGAGTCTGAACGTCGGTAGACAGCTGGTCAATTTTAGCGTTGCTTGAGCAACCAGCCAGCAGAGTTGAACCCAGGATTACCGCGCCCAGCACCAGTTTAGTACGATTCATTATTAATACCCTCTAGATTAAGTTAATCTCCATGTAGCGTTACAAGTATTACACAAAGTTTTTTCTAAAGAGAATAAATTTTTGCTGGTGGATGGTTAAAACTGCTCGTTCGCTCAAAGAAACATCTCATTTCCTGTATTTTACAATAACTGATGGTAAAACAGGCGATTTTAAACAGCGCGCTAAGAGATTTTTTGGGGATTTGAGGCGCTTTACACTCGCAGAGGCCAGGGAAAACGGCTTATGTAACAGCAAAAAAAAGCGCCACCAGGGCGCTTTTAAACATTCAGAATGCGTTCTGAAATCAGAGTACGTGCACCGAGGCGGTATTGGTGGTTCCGCTCGGTACCAGCGCACCGGAAACCATGACGACCACTTCACCTTTGTGCGCGTATCCGCTCGCTTCAGCGGCAGCTTTACCAAGACGGTAGAAATCATCCGTGGAAGCGATCTTCTCTACGACCGACGTGATAATCCCTTTGCTCAACAGCAGCTGACGAGAGGTTTGCTGGTTGGTTGTCAGCGCAAGGATAGTGGCATTAGGGAAGTATTTACGGATCGACTTCGCTGACTTGCCGCCTTCGGTGGCCACAACAATCAGAGGAGCTTCCAGCTTTTCGGCCGTTTCAACTGCACCACGGCACACTGCTTCAGTGATGCGCATCTTACGGTTGTCATGCTGTGAATCAATGCGGCTTTTCATTACGCGATCGGTACGTTCGCAAATGGTCGCCATGATGCTGACGGACTCCAGCGGATATTTGCCTTTCGCGCTTTCACCCGACAGCATCACTGCGTCAGTACCATCGAGAATAGCGTTAGCAACGTCGCCAGCTTCCGCGCGGGTAGGGCGTGGGTTTTTAATCATTGAATCAAGCATCTGGGTGGCGGTGATGACCACTTTACGTGCATGGTTGCACTTTTTGATCATCATCTTCTGTGCAAAAATCACTTCCTCCACCGGGATCTCTACGCCCAGGTCCCCGCGCGCAACCATGATGCCGTCTGAGGCATCGAGGATTTCATCGAAGTTGTTAAGACCTTCCTGATTTTCTATTTTAGAGATGATCTGGATATGTTCACCGCCGTGCGCTTTCAGGTGTTCACGGATCTCAATCACGTCAGATCGCTTGCGGATAAATGAAGCAGCAACGAAATCGACACCCTGCTCGCAGCCAAAAATAAGGTCAAGCTTATCTTTCTCTGCCAGAGCAGGAAGCTGGATAGAAACGCCGGGTAAGTTAACGCCTTTGTTCTCACCCAGATCGCCGTTATTCAGTACCTTACAGACAACGGTGCTTTCCGTCACTCCGGTTACTTCCATGCCGATCAGACCATCGTCAACCAACACGGTGTTACCGACTTGCAAATCCGCAGTGAAGCCAGGATAGGTCACGGCAACGGTATCTGCATTACCAATGACGCTCTGGTCGGTGGTGAAGGTAAAGGTTTGTCCTGCTTTAAGCGAAGCATCCTGACCACCTTGTAGTTTCATGGTACGGATCTCCGGACCTTTGGTGTCCAGAAGGATCGCTGCCTGATGGCCACTTTTTTTCATAACATGACGCAGATTGGCAATACGCTTTCCATGTTCCTGGTAATCCCCATGGGAAAAGTTCAAACGCATAACGTTCATGCCGGCATCCAGCAGGTTGGTCAGCATCTCTTCAGATTCGGTCTTTGGACCAATAGTACAAACGATCTTAGTCTTTTTCATGACGATTTATCTACTAAGTTGTGATGGATGAGAAAGCGGTATCCCGGCGGTGCAACCACCGGAGGAAAATTTGCGCCACCAGAGCGGCTGTACTGATAAGGACAGGTGACAGAATTAAGGCGTGCAGGGCAACTTGAGACGCGGTTTCATCGTTGTTGTGATAAGATATTGCGCAACAGGGATCTGTTTTTGATTGAGGGGAAACCATACGCTGAAACCATTCAAATAAAACAACGTAGCGCATTATAGTCGCTAAGTGTTCGAAAACCAATTAAAAAGCGTGAGATCTCATACAGCAATGATAATCCTGCATCGGTTTGCGCAACGGATTGAATAGTAACAGAAGTGGTTGTGACAGCAGGCAAAACCACGCCGTTTGGGATGCATTGAAAGCAGAAGAGGATTCAATCAATGATAAAACAATTGGTGCGTCCGAGTGGACTCGAACCACCGACCCCCACCATGTCAAGGTGGTGCTCTAACCAACTGAGCTACGGACGCATAAACTGTTTTACCTTCACATAACAGCATTACCAGCTGCAATGTAAAATTGGTGCGTCCGAGTGGACTCGAACCACCGACCCCCACCATGTCAAGGTGGTGCTCTAACCAACTGAGCTACGGACGCACATGCCTGTCATGGTGACAGCGGGGACGAATATTAACGGTAGCCCGCACGCCTGGCAAGTAGAAAAATTCTTTTCCGGACTGATTGCTGCGCAACTGAGCGAAGCGCAGCACTTTTAACCACCTTGCGGCGACATTAGCCGCAAGGTCAACGCGCTGCGCGCGCCAGGAGCATCGCATCTGGCTCGCGTTGCAGGCGGCGCATACGCCAAATCATCATAATGGCAGATGAGGTAAGACCGATAATGAAGCCGATCCAGAATCCAGCTGGCCCCATTGCCGGCAGCACCAGGTCTGTCATCGCCAGCAGATAACCTACCGGCAAGCCGAGGATCCAGTAGGCGATGAAAGTGATAAAGAAGATCGAACGGGTATCTTTATAACCTCGTAGCACGCCGCTGCCTATCACCTGTACAGAGTCAGAGAACTGGTAAACGGCTGCCAGTAGCATCAGCTGAGCTGCCATGGTGATAACTTGCGGATCATCAGTATACAGCTCGGCGATTTGCTCGCGAAAGTTGATGGTAAACAGCGCGGTTACACAGGCCATACACATGCCTACGCCCTGAGCCGTCCATGCAGCCACTTTTGCCTCTTCTGCCGACCCTTGTCCCAGACGGTGGCCAACGCGGATAGTGGTTGCCACGCCCAGCGATAACGGCAGTACAAACATCAGTGAGCTGAAGTTCAGTGCAATTTGATGCCCGGCCACATTGACAATCCCCAATGGTGATACCAGTAACGCCACCACGGCGAACAACGTCACTTCAAAAAAAAGTGCAAGTGCCACAGGCAGGCCAAGGCCGGTCAGACGACCTATCGTTTTCCAGTCGGGGGCGCTAAAGCGCTGCGGCAGGTGGAGGTCACGCATAGATTTTGCCCGGTTACTCCAGGCTTTCATGACGATAAACATCACCCAATATACCGAAGCGGTAGCCACTCCGCAGCCGACGCCACCGAGGGCAGGCATGCCCAAATGGCCATGAATAAAGACGTAATTGAGTGGAATATTGACCAGCAGACCGAGAAAACCCACGACCATCGCCGGTTTGGTTTTTGACAGCCCTTCACACCGATCGCGGGCTACCTGAAAGAACAGGTAGCCCGGCGCACCCCAGAGCAGGGCATGCAGATAACCGATGGCCTTTTGCGATAACAGCGGGTCAACATTGTGCATGGCTCCGATCAGATAGCCGGCATTATACAATACGACCATGATCAGCACGGAAACCATTGCCGCCAGCCAGTAAGCCTGGCGTACCTGATGGGCAATCAGGTCGCGGCGGCCAGAGCCGTTAAGCTGTGCCACCACCGGGGTTAAGGCCAGCAGTATTCCGTGGCCAAAAAGAATAGCAGGCAACCAGATTGAGGTTCCTACTGCAACGGCGGCCATATCCGTGGCGCTTACGGCACCTGCCATCACTGTATCAACGAAGCCCATGGATGTTTGCGCAACCTGCGCAAGGATCACCGGGATAGCCAGGGCTAATAACTGACCCGCCTCTGAGAGGTACTTCTGCACACACACACCTTAATTGTTTACCCTTTATCGAGAAATATTCGGGTTCTGAGAGAATGAGGAGACCGCTGAGGAAAACGGCATTTTTATGCCGGTTCGCAGGGGGGAATTATTCTAATGCTCATGAGTTAAATAGCCAATCAACTGATATAAAAATGGCACTTTGTGTCACGCAATGTTGCTGTGCATTGTTTGGCTTTGGCACGTTGCCAGGGCAAACTAAGCAGCAGGAAAACAGTTATATTGAGGCAAAATCATGTTTACAGGTATTGTGCAGGGCACCGCCGAGGTGCTGGCGATTGAAGAGAAACCTAATTTTCGTACTCACGTAGTCAAAATGCCGCCGGAACTCCTGCATGGTTTGCAGCTGGGGGCATCGGTTTCACATAATGGCTGTTGCCTGACGGTGACCGGCGTGGAAGGCGATCGCGTGAGCTTTGATCTGATAAAGGAGACGCTTCGTATCACCAATCTCGGTACCCTGAATGTCGGTGACACGGTTAACGTAGAGCGTGCCGCAAAATTCAGTGATGAAATCGGCGGTCATCTGATGTCCGGTCATATTATGACTACCGCCGAAATTACCAGAATACTCACTGCGGAAAATAACCGCGAGATCTGGTTTAAGCCGCAGGATGTCAGCCAGATGAAATATATTTTGCATAAGGGATATATAGGCATCGACGGTATCAGCCTGACCGTTGGTGAGGTGACGCGGACTAAATTCTGTGTGCATCTGATCCCGGAAACTCTGGCGCGTACCACCCTGGGCAGCAAACGACTTGGTCAGCGGGTGAACATCGAAATCGATCCGCAGACGCAGGCGATAGTTGAAACCGTTGAGCGGGTACTGGCGCGCCGTGAAGCAGAGCTGCTAGCTGCCACGGTGGCAGAAGAACAGGGTAATGCTTCCCGGGAGTAGCTGACGACAGGGCGGCTTTCAGCCGCCCTGTCCATCTTCAGTTTCTTAACGCGCTACGCGGATCCCACCCTCTGTTCCACGGGTAAAGACCACTTGCCAGAGTTGAATATCTCTGGCACGAAATGCGCCAGCGCAGGCATTAAGATAGTAAGAGAACATACGTTTGAAACGCTCGCCATATTTGTCTGACAGCTGCGGCCAGGTTGTCAGAAAACGCTGATACCAGCTCATCAGCGTGACGTCATAATCAGCCCCCATGTTATGCCAGTCTTCCATGACAAAATGTGGCTCGCTGGCGTCAGCGATATGGCGCACCGAGGGCAGGCAGCCATTGGGGAAAATGTATTTGTTAATCCACGGGTCGACGTGATCGTTAGTATTACTGGCTCCAATAGTGTGCAGCAGGAAGACGCCATCGGGTTTCAGATTACGATCGACCACGTCAAAATAGGTAGCATAATTTTTCGGGCCGACGTGTTCAAACATACCCACGGAAACGATGCGGTCAAATTGCTGACTGAGGTCGCGATAATCCTGCAGCAGGATATCTACGCTCAGGCCTTCGCAGCGCTGCTGAGCCAATTTCTGCTGCTCGACAGAAATAGTGACACCCACGACGCTAACGCCGTAATGACGTGCAGCGTATTCAGCCAGACCTCCCCAGCCACAGCCAATGTCTAAAAGCGTCATATCGGGCTTAAGTTGTAGTTTTGCACAAATCAGCTCCAGCTTCGCCTCTTGAGCCTGATCAAGCGTTTCAGCTCGTTTCCAGTAACCACAGGAATACTGCATGTACGGGTCCAGTATTTTGGTGAAGAGATCGTTACCCAGATCATAATGTTCTTTACCCACTATCCAGGCACGTTTGCGAGACTGTAAATTAGTTAAACGTGAAGCGGCGATACGCAATGTATCTTTAAAATGATGGGGAAGCTGTCGGTCAAGGTGGGCATTGAGCGCGCGCTGAAAAAAAATATCCAGGCGTTCGCACTCCCACCAGCCATCCATATAGCTTTCACCCAGCCCTAATGAACCTTCCTGCAGCACTCGCTTAAAGAAGTCAGGGTTACTCACCTGAATGTCAGAGGGGCGGGATCCGTTAACTTGAATATCGGCCTTACTCAATATTTCCTGGACGATTCGGTACCACTGATTATCCCCCAGGCTTTCATCTTCAATACATGATGAACTCATAGCTTCTCCATCATCTTGTGCGATTGATACCTGAGAAAAAGAATAGTCAATTTTCGCAGATTTGTGAGGGTGCACACACGGCAAATATCACGGCCTGTTAACCCATGTGAAAGAGGATTGATTGAACATCAGAAGCTGGGACTGCGGCCGCCCGTCATAAGCCCGGCGCTGCGGCCTTCAGGATAATTGCAGGAAGCCTGCACGGCAATTACCCCGGTCATAAAAAATAATAAGTTATTATTTTTTATGACATTTAAGATGTATATGCCTGCATTTTCAATTATTCAATGAATTATTGTTATCTTGCTAACTATTTGTTGGGTTGATTTCAGGCGTGATTTTTTCCGTTCGCAACACGAGTTCACGCTCCGCCGTGCGCTGCACAAAATAGCCCACGGCTGCGATTAAAATGGTGGCCAGCATCACCAGCACGGTGGCATCCAGAGCTGCATCAATCAATGAAGATACGACCATGCTGGCGAGAAAGCACAGGCCAAGCTGCAACATATTCTGCAAGGCGGCCGCTTTACCGGTGGCATGAGGGAAGGGCAGCAGGGCGCTGGACACAACAATAGGGTAGATTGCGCCATTCGCCATTGCCATGCCGCAGAACGGCAGCATAAGAGCCCACAGAGCAGGCTGGGGATGTTGCGCAATCAGCCAGAGCGTAACAATGCTCAGACTGTAGAACATCAGCAGCCAGGGGAGGATCTTGCGCGCGGCGAATCGACTTAAAAGCGCGCGACAGCTAAAGCCACCAATAAGGAAAGCGACCGTTTGCGGCACATAGCTCAGGCCAATATCGGCAGGTGAAAGCCCTAAACTACCCAAAATAAACGGTGAACCGGTAAGCCAGGCGAAGAAGCTGGCAGAACAGGCCGCATAGATTGCGACATTACCGCTGTACAGGGGGGATTTAAGCAGGGTTACAAAACCGGGAGCGGCGATTTCAGGCGCGCTTTTATCCCCCCGTGGTGGTGATGGCAGGCGCAAGGTAGGCACCAGCAGCAGCAGAGTAATCAGTAACAGCGTAACGAAGATGGACTGCCATGAAAAATGCGCTAACAGCCAGGCACCCAACAGCGGGGCCAGCGCCGGGGAGAGCGCGACCAGCGGCATGATGGTGGCAAACACACGGTTGGCCCGGGCAGCGCTGTAGCGGTCAACGACCAGAGCCTGCCAGCTTACGGCCGCAGCACAGACGCCGACAGCCTGCACAAATCGCCATGCCAGCAGCGAAGCCGCTGAATTAACCCAAAGCATGGCGGCACAGCCGATAGCAAACAGACTCAGACCCATCAACAGTACTGGCTTACGCCCGATGCGGTCTGAAAGAGGCCCCCATACCAGTTGCGCACAGGCAAAACCGGCCAGAAAAATACTCAGGCTGGCGCTGATAGCCCCGGCTGGAGTATGCAGATCTTGCTGCATCACACCAAATGCGGGCAGGTACATATCGGTGGCAAGGAAACCCAGCATGCTTAGCAGCGCAAGGTAAATCATAAAACCTTTAGAATACATGTTGATCAACTCTTATCAGTCCATTTTTAGCCTGAGCAGTGTAATCGCGTGCAGGACAGTCTGTGAAACGCTAATATTAGTCAATCGACATGAATTTTTTTGAAGGCAAATATGTGGTCTGAACATTCACTGGAAGTTATTGATGCCGTGGCCCGGACCGGAAGTTTTACCGCCGCTGCCGCTGAGCTACATCGTGTGCCCTCTGCGGTAAGCTATACGGTGCGCCAGCTTGAGGAATGGCTGGCCGTAAGTCTGTTTGAAAGGCGGCATCGTGATGTGGTGTTAACCGACGCCGGACGGGTATTTAGCGAGGAAGGCAGGTTTGTCATCAAAAAAATGATAGCCACGCGCCGCCGCTGTCAGCAGGTGGCAAACGGCTGGCGCGGGCAGCTCAATATCGCTGTCGATCGCATCGTACGCCCGTCGCGTACGCGGCAGCTGGTGGTGGATTTTTACCGCCACTTTCCTGACATGGAGCTGCATATCATGCCAGAAGTGTTTAACGGCGTTTGGGACGCGCTGGCAGACGGGCGGGTGGATGTGGCGATAGGTGCTACACAGGCGGTTCCGGTTGGCGGGCGTTTCGCTTTTCGTGATATGGGAAGCCTG
Source organism: Erwinia pyrifoliae DSM 12163 (assembly GCF_000026985.1). Lineage (NCBI taxonomy): Bacteria > Pseudomonadati > Pseudomonadota > Gammaproteobacteria > Enterobacterales > Erwiniaceae > Erwinia > Erwinia pyrifoliae. The sequence goes on along the minus strand of NC_017390.1, from coordinate 2,135,625 downwards.
AACTGGCGCTGTGTGGTTAATGCGCTACACCCGTTAGTCAGCCGCCCCGGGCCGCTGACTGAAGAGTGGATACGCGAGTGGCCTTCGCTGGTGCTGGAAGATACCTCACGCGCGCTACCCAAACGCACAACATGGACGCTGGATAATCAGCGGCGGCTGGTTGTGCCTGACTGGGAAAGCGCCTTTGATTGTCTGGGCGCGGGGTTATGCGTTGGCATGGTGCCGGGCCATTTCGCCCAACCGTTGTTGCAGAGAAACGAACTGCGTGAGCTGGCGCTTAGCTCACCTTTTCCAGACAGTCCGTGCTGTCTGAGCTGGTCGGAACAAAGCGCCTCACCGGCGCTGAGCTGGCTGCTGGAATATCTTGGTAGCACGGAAACCCTGAAGGCCGAGTGGCTGAGCGAGCAACAGCATCCGGGGCCGATGCGCAATTAACGGCGGTAGTCGCGGTAAGGTCCGTCCGCCACCGAACGTCGTTCGATAAGAGAAGGATAAACCTCAATGGTCTGGGACTCTTCACGTTTGCTGGTAATGCGATCGATTAACATATCAAAGGCGGTCTCACCGAGACGCTCTTTCGGTTGATGTACGGTCGTCAACGCCGGAGTGAAGTATCGGGCGTTGCGCACGTTATCATAACCGATCACCGAGATGTCTTGCGGCACGCGCAGTCCCATTTCATCTGCTGCACAGATTGCGCCCATCGCCATGATATCGCCTCCGCAAAATACGGCGGTCGGACGCTGTTTCTGCGCCAGGATCTGTTGCATAGCAAGATAACCGGATTCAGGTTCAAAATCACCCTGTACCAGCCACTCATCACGCAGTGTGATCCCGGCCTCGGCCAGTGCTTTCAGAAAGCCCGCATGGCGCCCGCCCCCGGTGTTGCGTTCCAACTGACCCGGGATGGCAGCAATGTCACGGTGCCCGCGTTCAATCAGATAACGCCCCGCCAGATAGCCGCCATCAAATGCGTTATCCAGTACCGTGTCGGTAAAGTCACCGCGTGACTTGCCCCAATCCATTACCACCATCGGAATATTGCGGTTATCTTCTAACATCGCAATCAGCGCGTCCGGGTATTCAGAGCACATGACCAGCAGGCCATCCACGCGTTTTTGCGCCATCATCGACAGATAAGCCTGCTGCTTTTGGATATTGTTATGCGCATTGCCCAGAATCAGGGTATAGCCTTGAGCAAAGCAGCGGTGCTCCACCGCTTCGATGATTTCTGCAAAATAGGGTGCTTCGCTTGAGGTTGCCAGCAGGCCAATGGTTTTGGTGTGGTTTACCTTCAGGCTACGAGCTACGGCGCTTGGTGAGTAATGCAATGCTTTAATAGCCACCCATACCGCTTCACGCGTCTCTTCGGCGACAAAGCGTGTTTTGTTTATGACGTGCGACACGGTGGTGGTAGAAACACCCGCGCGCTTTGCCACGTCCTTAATTGTTGCCATGAAAATCCTACTCCTGGTGTTATCAGTAACCTGCTGATAACTGGTTTGTTAATCGTTTGCCTGGATGCAGGCTTTTCCCGACTGGACAGAATGATTGGGGGCTGTCTCAAAGAATCGGGAAGGGGTAAGGTTTGTCCGTAACAGGACGCGCAGTGCTGGCTTAGCCAAATTTTGGCACCGTTGCGCAACGCAGAGGATGAATTCTAACAAGGCTGCGCAAAGAAAACGAGATGTTTACTGTTAACGATAGGAATAATTGCAGACTGTTAACCCAATGTGGGTAATGGCGAAGTTAAATCACTTACCGAAATTGATAACGATGAGTCCAGACGGAATCGTTGATTACGAGGCAGCAATGCGTTTCGTCTCGCGGCCCGGCGGGAAAATTGTCTGCCAGCGGTTAACGAACCGTCTTCGGTGTCACCACGCGACGAGCGCCTATGTAATGTTCTTGCCAGAAATCATCACCCAGTGTGCTGACCTGAATATCTTTACCTGTTCGTGGTGACTGAATGAATTTACCGCCGCCGAGATAGACGCCTACATGATCGGCGCGACTTTTACTGTTGAGACGGAAGAACACCAAATCGCCCTTCTCAAGCCTGTCACGCCTGATCGGAGCGGCATCGCGCAGGTGATACATCTCATTTGCGGTGCGAGGAATTTTGAATTTTACTAAATCTTTATAGGCGTACCAAACCAGGCCACTGCAGTCAAACCCGGTTTTAGGCGAGCTGCCACCCCACAGATAGGGTTTACCCAGCTGGCCCATCAGTTTATTCACTGCGCTTTCACGCGCTTTTTGATAACGAATGCGATGCGCATTACTGAGCTTTATAGGGGCCGACAGAGCCGTCTTACGATCTGCACGCTGCCTGCCGTAACGTTTTTTTATTGTCTTTTTGATGCCGGGTTTGTAGGCAGACTGGCTTTTAACCGTGTTGCTTTTTTTTGTTGGGCGCTTAACGACAGTGGTTTTATTTTTTAACTTTTGTTTTTTCGCCGTGCTTAGCTGCGCCGGTCGTGCGGGTTGTTTAGTTTTTTTTACCGGAGGTTGTTTGATTTTTTTGGTTGTGGAAGCTTTTACCGGGCGTTTTTTGCGTCGTTCATCTTCGCGCGCGATATTTCGGTCAGCTTTGTGCCGATCGGCATTAACAGGAGCCTGTGGCGATGCGTGCGCCATATTAAAAAATAGCTGAGCGAAAGCGAGCATGAAAAGCGTAATGAATAGACGCATCATTTCCATTAACAGTTCGTGCATTGCGGCAGGCAGCAATGCGAGGGTAAATAGTCAATTCTGCACGCTGGCAGAAGGTTGTAAGAATTCTAAACTAAATGGAGAGCAAAAGGTAAGGTCTTTTTTGTTACAATAATACAGCCGTGGTCGATAGTTTAACATATATAATCAGTCTGTTAACTCAGTGCGTTACCTTAACTATTTGTCAACGGATGCAGCAAAGCTCAGAAGAAAATGTTATTTTGTTACCATCCTCTGACCGTTAACCGGGTGAAAACCCGATAAGTATTGAAAATGTCATTTTCAACCTCAGGTCAGAATAGCTACAATATTGGCTGGCTACAGCCTATACACGAAGTATCGTATTGAGGAAGGCATTTATGAGTACTGTTGAAAAAATTCAGCGCCAGATCGCAGAAAACCCAATCCTGTTGTATATGAAAGGCTCGCCGAAGCTACCGAGCTGCGGTTTTTCTGCTCAGGCCGTACAGGCGCTCTCCGCCTGTGGCGAGCGTTTTGCGTATGTGGATATCCTGCAAAACCCGGACATTCGTGCTGAAATGCCAAAATATGCAAACTGGCCAACGTTCCCGCAGCTGTGGGTTGACGGTGAGTTGGTCGGCGGTTGCGATATCATCATCGAGATGTATCAGCGTGGTGAACTGCAACAGTTGATCAAAGAAACCGCCCAGAAATACCCAACTGACGCCGCAGAGTAATCGCCTTGGCTGGCGTCTGAATGGGCGTGATGAAACTTTCAAGCCAGTCAGTGATAATAACTGACTGGCATTTCACTTCGGCGTTTCGCCATACCCCGGCTTGATCACTCATCTGGAGCAAACGGCTTCCCTCTGACGGCCTCCTCACTTACAGCGTCAACGATTTCAACTCACCGCCCGGGAATTGCGTTGAGCTGTTGCCTCAGGCCATCATATTTGGCTTCCAGCCCCTGAACAGAAGAACATCAGGTATTAAAGGCTATTTCCCCCCTAAGTTAGTTGCCGGGACAGCTCTCTGCAGCAGCGGGCAGTGGCCAACCGCCAAGACGTTTCCACCGGTTAACCAATTCACAGAACAGATCCGCCGTTTGCAGCGTGTCGTACAAGGCCGAATGCGCCTGTGCACTGTCGAACGCCATTCCTGCTGCGTGACAGGCTTTTGCCAGCACGGTTTGCCCCAGCGCCAGCCCGCTAAGCGCAGCGGTATCAAAGGTTACGAAGGGATGGAAAGGGTTTCGTTTCAGACTGGCACGTTCTGCTGCGGCGTTCATAAAGTTGAGATCGAACGTCGCATTATGCGCCACCATAACCGCCCGGTTACAGCCGCTGTCCTTAATCCCTTTACGCACCAGTTTGAAAATAGCGTGAAGCGCTTCGTATTCACTGACCGCCCCGCGAAGAGGATTAGTAGGATCGATTCCATTAAATGTCAGTGCTTCAGGAAGCAGAACTGAACCGGCAAAAGGCTCAACGTGGAAGTGAAGGGTATCATCTTTTTCCAGCCAGCCATCACTATCCATTTTCAGCGTTACTGCCGCAATCTCCAGTAGGGCGTTCGTTTTGGCATCAAAACCTGCGGTTTCGACATCAATCACTACTGGATAAAAACCGCGAAAACGGCTGCTCAGGGTATTCAGTTCATTCGATTCAGACATCGGCTTCTCATTGGCGATAAAAGGCAGCGCGCATTATGGCAAATTTTGTTGGGGGATGCAGCAGGGGGGGAGCGGGGTGCCTGGGAAGCACCCCAAAAAAGCTTAGTTGCCGATACCGTGACCAGCGTGTTTATTTTCAATAAGTTCAATCTTATAGCCGTCCGGATCCTCTACGAACGCAATGATGGTGGTACCGCCTTTCACCGGGCCGGCTTCGCGGGTAACGTTGCCGCCATCATTACGGATGCGATTACAGGTAGTTGCAACATCGTCCACGCCCAGAGCAATATGACCGTATGCATCACCGAGGTTGTATTTATCCACGTCCCAGTTATAGGTCAGTTCGATAACTGCGCCTTCGCTCTCTTCGCTGTAGCCGACAAAGGCGAGGGTATATTTGTATTCGGCATTTTCACTGGTGCGTAACAGGCGCATGCCCAGAACTTTGGTATAGAAATCGACGGAACGTTGCAGATCGCCAACGCGCAGCATGGTGTGAAGTAAACGCATAACATCCTCTTTTATCAGAGTCATTTGTCAGATGACGTAAAACCAAGTGTAGCGATAATGCTAAAAGGTGCGAGCATCAGGCGTGCTCACCAAGTTTTGGATAATCGGTATAGCCTGCAGCATTGCCGCCGTAGAAGGTTTCTGGCTGTGGTTCGTTAAGACTTGCGCCATCTTTCAGACGTTCAACCAGGTCGGGATTGGCAATATAACTGCGGCCAAAAGCAACGGCATCAATCAGACCTTGTTCGATTAGTGTTTCGGCTTTCTCGGCGTTAAAACCGCCGGCAGCAACGATCACGCCAGGATATGCCGCGCGGATCGCCTGGCGGAATTCGCGGGTATAAGGTTTGCCACCTGCCCAGTCAGGTTCGGAAATATGCAGGTAGGCAAGTTTACGCTTTGCCAGTTCGCCAATGAAATATAAGGCGGCTTCTTCCTGGTCTTGACCATTGTCAAGGCCGTTAAACGGGCCAAGGGGAGAAATACGAATGCCAATCCGGTCGGCTTGCCAACTGGCTATTGCCGCGTCAACAACTTCCAAAGCGAAACGGGTTCGATTCTCAATCGTTCCGCCGTACTTGTCATCACGCTGGTTAGAGGCCGGAGACAGGAACTGATGGATGAGATAGCCATGTGCCGCATGCAGTTCAACCAGGTCGAATTCGGCTTCACGCGCATTGATCACCGCCTGACGGAAGTCATCAACGATTCCGCCCACTTCTTTAGTGCTCAATGGACGTGGCGTTGAGGTTGCCTCACGTACCGGATGTCCACTGGCATCACGCAGGGTGGTTCGGGTTTCAGCATTAATGGCTGAAGCAGATACCGGAGCAGCACCGCCTGGTTGCAGACTGGCATGTGAGATCCTTCCGGTATGCCACAGCTGAACGGCACTATGGCCGCCGTCCTGATGAATACCTTCGTTGATTTGTTTCCAGGCGGCAATTTGTTGTGATGAGTGCAGTCCAGGCGCACCCGCATAGCCTTTTGCCTGATATGTAATCTGCGTAGCCTCGGTAATAATCAGCCCGGCACTGGCACGCTGACGATAATATTCACCCATCAATGGAGTGGGAATATCGCCTGGCTCAATGCTGCGCAGACGCGTTAAAGGAGCCATAAAGATACGGTTTGGCACGGTAATGGCCCCCAATTTGAGTGGGGTAAAAAGGGTGTTCAGTTTCATCATTCGCTCCTGGTAGACCGGTCGATTAGTAAGTGATATTTTTTAAGCTCCGCGCAGGATGTACCCCATCTCCTGAAGCGCATTTAGCAATGGGGTCTTTTCACGGCATATTTTGCTTTGCAGACTGGCTCCCAGCCAAAGTGTATAAATGGTCTGCGCACAGGATGCACAGTTTAGCTGACCAGAAAGCGTACCCTGCTGCTGTGCCTTGTTTAGCGTGGCAGCCAGAGAGCCGATCATTTTTGACGAACCCGCTTCCAGCGCGCCGCGCATGGCTTCAGAGAGATCGCAGACTTCGGCAGAAAGCTTTACGTAAAGGCATCCGGCAAAGCTGCTCACCTGACAGCTTAGTAGCAACCGATCGTAATAATCCAGCACGCGCTGGCGGTAACTACCTTGGTGATCGTTAAGGAAATCATTCAGGTATTGGTGATTACGGGCAAAATAGCGCTGTAGCATCGCCACGCCGAAAGCTTCCTTTGAGGGAAAATAATAGTAAAACGACCCTTTAGGCACTTCTGCTTGCCTGAGCAGCTCGATCAGGCCCATGCCGTTAAAGCCTCGCTGCAGGCAAAGTTGTTCGCCGGTGTTTAACAAATGCTCACGAGTATCAAATCGGGTCGTTTTATTCATCGTCGCAGCGTACTAGACCGAGCGGTCGGTTTCAACCGTCAGCCCTGGTTGCGGCACGAACGGATCATATCAAGCGCCGGCTTGTACTCTTGCGTTTCTATATCCATCATTCCTAACAGGGTATGGAACAGGTTGTCCTGAGAGACATCCTTAACCTTAGCCTGCTGTTGCAGACATTGCCGATCGATGCCAAATGTTGTGGCATAGTCGGGCGACATCCAAAGTAAGAAAGGAATATGTGTCTGTTGAGACGGGGCAAACAGATAAGGCGTGCCGTGAAGATACATTCCACGTTCGCCCAGTGACTCACCGTGGTCGGAGAGGTAAATCATCGCCACGTTAAATTTGTCATTGTAAGACTTAAGCAGATTGATAGTGTTGTCCAGCATTGTATCGGTATACAGAATGGTATTGTCATAGGTGTTAATCAGCGTCTGGCGATCGCAGTTCTGGATCTGGTTGCTGTCACAGGTTGGTGTGAACTGGCGTGCTTCCGGTGGATAGCGCAAATAATAAGCTGGCCCGTGACTGCCCATCTGATGCAGCACGATGACAGAGTCATCTTTGATACTGTCGATGTAATAGTTCAGCCGGTGCAGCAACACATCATCCAGGCAATAATCGCTTCTGCACAACTCACTTACTTGCCATTTGGTCATGTCGCTATGCGGCACGCGGTTGCAGGCACCTTTGCAACCGCCGTCATTCTCACGCCACAACACATTGATACCAGCGTGAGCCATCACATCAAGTAAACCTTCCTGATGCCGAGCCAGGCTGGCGTCATAGTTCTGGCGTGACATATTGGAAAACATACAGGGAACCGAGATGGCCGTTTCGGTTCCGCAGGATGTGGCATGCTGGTAGTAAATAACATTATCGCGCTGTAACTTCGGATTAGTTTCTCGCGTATAGCCACCCAGCGAGAAATTTTCCGCCCGCGCCGTCTCGCCGAGCACGAAGACCACCAGCGTTTTCTTTTTACTGCCGGTAATGACTTTCCCTTTCTTCGCATCCAGGCCAATAGCAATCAGCTCCTGATTTCTGGAGAACCAGTGGCTATTAACATAATAACCGATGCCGTTCACCACGTTAGCCGGGGTGACCATTTTCACCAGTCCTTTGTTATTGCGGAACATTGATGCGTAATCTTTGTAAAAAAACGCCGCTACAAGAACAATTAACAGAAGGGCAGCCAGAGAAGTCAGAACGCGCCAGGCAGCAGAAAGCCACCAGGGTCGGTTATTTTTAATACGGCACAGGAACATAACGGCCACCGGAAGTGCACCCAGCAGCAATAACCATATAAGATAGTTAACGCTTAAAAGCGCCGAGGCCTCCTGCATATCAGTTTCGAATACATTCTGTATCATGTTGGTATCGATAACTGTGCCGAAGTTGAACATAAAATAATTAGCGGCGGCGCTGGCTATAATTAAAATGGCCAGCAGAGGCTTACGTAGCCAGGGCAATGCCATGACATTGAAGATGACCATGAAGGCACAGAACAGAACCACCGGGATAGATGCTGCGTAAAGATAATCGCGCAAATGATAAAAAGAGAGAGTTTGCCAGGCGCGAAGCAGGAAACCGCAATTTAGCGCCACGGTGAAAAATGCCGCCGCGCCACAGTTAAAGGTGATTTCGTTACAACGTAGTTTGGATAAGAATAATTTCATGGCAGTCCAGTTATAATAAAATATGCCACCAGATTAACCAGAAAATCTTAGTTAAGCCTTAACTGTTTCCAAACAAAATGAATGAACTGCCAACGGTTGTCCTAAAAATGAGTAACCAATAGTAAATTGTTGACGAATATGCTGCGGTCGTGCAATTTCATTGAGTATCGCCACTGCGGGGTCAGCCACGCTAATCGCTGCGGGCTTGTCGCCATTTCATGGCAGAAGGTCAGATTGTCAGTACAGTATGCAGGTGATACGGTCATTCACCGTGGCAGGTATGGGGAGCACTGCAGCCGCTGTTGCAAATTCAGAAAGAGCTGCATACCGGCCAACTGATGTTGCTACTACCTGAATGGCGAGCTCAGCCACTGACGTTAACCGTTTTAACGCTGGAGCGGGTGCTGCCGGAGAAAAGCCGTCAGGCTTTGCGCTCGATACGTGATTATTTTGGCAATAATCATCTGCTAAAGCTTGCAGACATTCCCTGAGCCGACTTCAATTAAAGCAGATGCAATAATCCGGAGCAGTCGTGGCTGAGCAACTTGAATTTTTCCCGCTATCCAGTCCTTGCAAAGGGATGTGTGAGGTTAATGAGCGTGGCTACTGTCGCGGTTGTTGGCGCAGCCGTGAAGAACGCTTTAGCTGGATGACATCCAGTGATACGCAGAAAAGGGAAATTCTGCGCCTTTGTTGCCAGCGCCAGTTACGCCAACAGCGCGTGACAGTCACTTCGACTGCGGATGAACCGTACCAGCCAACATTGTTTTAGCCAATCGTCGGTAAATGATAAATCCGTCTGGTCTTCCCTTTAAAAACTGCCGGCTGAATGGGCACTGGACATAATGGAAGAAAAATGGGTCAGCCAGTATCCGGTGGTGCTTCAGTCATGGCGGAAGAAATGGGTAAATCATGGCGTATAGCTTCCGATATCTGGCAATGATCCGCAAAGTGATTCACACCACAAAGGCTATTAAATCGGTGCACAGGCCGTTCAGGAAACAGATCAAACGCAAGGCGCTTTGACGAATGAAAACAGTTTGATGCAGTTACTTTATCAGGGGCCGATAAGTGCGCAGGAAAATGGAGCATGCCTATTCAGAGCTGAAGTTTGGCATTGTCCGAGCCTGTAATTTAAATTGTGTATCTGCCTGTTTTTGATATGTTCATTCCAACAACGGAGACAGGCACATTATGGACGAAAAGAAACTCAAGGCCCTTGCGGCTGAACTGGCTAAAGGCCTTAAAACCGAAGCCGANCTCAATGCGTTTTCCCGCATGCTGACGAAGCTTACCGTTGAAACAGCACTNAATGCTGANCTGACAGAGCACCCCGGGCACGAGAAAAATGCTCCCAAAGCAGGCTCGAATACCCGAAACGGCTACTCATCAAAAACGNTGCTGTGCGACGACGGCGAGATTGAACTCAGCACGCCCCGTGACCGTGAAAACACCTNTCAGCCTCAGTTGATAAAGAAAAGCCAGACGCGTATCACGCAGATGGACAGCCAGATTTTATCTCTGTACGCCAAAGGAATGACCACGCGGGAAATCGTCGCCACGTTCAGGGAAATGTACGATGCNGACGTGTCGCCCACGCTGATTTCAAAAGTCACCGACGCGGTTAAAGAGCAGGTTGCTGAATGGCAGAACCGCCCGTTGGATGCACTTTATCCCATTGTTTATCTTGACTGTATCGTGGTGAAAGTTCGTCACGNTGGCAGCGTGATTAACAAAGCCGTCTTCCTTGCTCTGGGCATTAATACCGAAGGCCAGAAAGAGCTGTTGGGCATGTGGCTGGCAGAAAACGAAGGCGCGAAGTTCTGGCTCAGCGTGCTGACAGAGCTTAAAAANCGGGGCCTTCAGGACATCCTGATTGCCTGTGTGGACGGACTGAAGGGCTTCCCGGATGCGATAAACAGCGTTTATCCTCAGACGCATATCCAGCTGTGTATTATTCATATGGTGCGCAACAGCCTGAAATACGTGTCGTGGAAGGACTACAAAGCCGTCACCGGCGGGCTGAAAAAGGTGTATCAGGCTCCGACAGAAGAGGCGGCGCTGATGGCGCTGGATAAGTTTGCAGGCATCTGGGACGAGAAATACCCGCAAATCAGTAAGAGCTGGCGCACACACTGGGAAAATCTTAATACGTTCTTCGGCTATCCGCCCGATATCCGTAAGGCTATCTACACCACGAACGCCATCGAATCACTGAACAGCGTGATCCGCGCAGCCATCAAAAAGCGAAAGGTNTTCCCGACAGACGACTCGGTGCGGAAAGTGATTTATCTGGCGATCAAGGNTGCGTCAAAAAAATGGAATATGCCGATCCAGAACTGGCGGCTGGCAATGAGCCGTTTTATTATCGAGTTCGGTGANCGCCTGAGCGATCACCTTTAATACGGTGGCAGTTACACAGAATTNTTTACAGGGTCCATTGTCCTGACTGCCGATTTATTCGGAAAACCGCCTCGATAACGTGATGACGTTACAGTCTTCGCTCTCAAACCGCCCCCGTTTCCAGACTGTAATTTAAAATGCTTAAATCCAGTTGAATGCTTTCGCTACAAGGCCTGACATGCCAATCGCCAGGGAAATCAGCGCGCCGAACAGCAGTCTGAAGTCGGTGCGGGCATGCTGCTGAAGTCTGTACATATCCTGACGCAAATGACTCATATCGTTATTCATTCCTTGATGCAGAGCACCAATGTCCTGTTTGACTTCCGTGCGCAAAGCCTCAAAGTCCTGTTTGACCTCTTGGCGTAAAGCGCTTATGTCCTGTTTAACCTCCTGACGTAGAGCACCAGTATCCTCTTTAACCTCCTTACGCAGCTCATGGATATCTCTTTTTATTTCCTGCTGAGATAGTTTGATCGCTGTCATATCGTCACATGACGGTGTTAACCTTATTTCTTGCTGCATATTTTCCTCCCTGAAAGCCATTAAAGATATATACCCACGCAAATTTTATCATGTTTGTACGTTAAACCATCAGAGTGAAAATTAATATAGTGCTTTGTTAAGCTTCAGGCCGCTATTCAACAATTTAATGTATCGCGGCTGAATCGACATCAAATAGCGTTAAGCCTTTCACATTTTTTCGCATCAAGCGGAAATAGCTAACCGGAAAATCGCCAGATGACTTTCGGGCAGATCGCGTCGTCTACCAGGCTAAAAGCCAGAATGTAAATTTTGCAGCAAATCTTAGAATAACGTCAGGAAATACATTCGGCCTTAAAAAGCCGGTCAGCAGGGGGGATGCGGGCAATACTGACCGGCTACCCCGGCATCATTTCACCGGCGCGTGGAAGGCACCTGTAAAGTCAAGCGTCCTCCAGATAATGAACGATTTGTATTTTGTTCTATAAACTCGCAGAATAGACTAAAAATGTGGCTTGATAATTAGCAAGCTAGTTATAGGGAGTTGAAATTGGACACACCATTGGGAACAGACATGGCCAGATTAGTACGCATTTGGCGAGCACTCATTGACCAGAGACTTAAACCGCTGGAGTTGACGCAAACCCACTGGATAACATTGCATAACATCCATAAACTACCGCCTGAGCAGTCACAAATCCAGCTGGCAAAAGCAATTGGTATTGAACAGCCATCGTTGGTGCGCACCCTTGATCAGCTGGAAGAAAAGGGGCTGATTTCGCGCAGTACCTGTTCTAACGACCGTCGGGCGAAAAGAATCAGCCTGACCCATCAGGCAGAACCGATTATCACTCAGGTTGAGCATGTTATTTCTGCCACTCGTGATGATATTCTGGACGGCATCTCGCCAGCAGAGATCGTTAAGATGGTTATGCTGGTGGCGAAATTAGAAAAGAATATTCTTTATCTGCAGGGAAGGGTTGAATAACAAACCGGCGCGGGGCCGGTTTATTATGAGCTGTATCTAGCGTGGGGAAACGGTAACTTCGCGGCCGTTAGAGGTCATCGCTACGCGCTGACCCACTGAATAACGGCTGGCTGCCTGTTTCTGTACCACTGCAATAGTGCTGCCATCATCGCGGCGAATTTCCAGCTCAACGCCCTGACTTTTGTTCATGGAACTCTGCACGCCCTGGCCGGCTACGCCACCGGCAACCGCCCCGGCTGCGGTGGCCAGACTGCGTCCGGTGCCGCCGCCAACCGTATTACCAAGGAAGCCGCCCAAAACTGCACCGCCAATCGCACCGATGACATTCGTATTATCATCACCCTGAATTTGTACTGGACGCACGGAAACCAGCGTACCGTAAGTGACGTTCTGAATCTGCTTTGCTTCAGAAGCCGAGTAAACATCACCTGAAAGCGAGCTATCATTTACACAACCAGCCAGCGTTACCCCGGTAAGCGCCACGATTAATAAACGCATCATCATCTTAAAAACTCCTATTTATTGCAGGTGCTGCGAGCATTCGGCGGGCAGCGTGTAATCGCATTATTATAAGACAATAATCGCGATGTTTCTCACATTAAGTGTGTTGTGGATTCAGCAATAAAACTAACCCGTGTTATCTGAACGTGGATACAATCACAGTTCGATATTCTTTGGAACGAAGAAAAAAATTTAAAATTGTCAGACGATAGAATTCATCAGATAAATTTGCCAGGCTCACGCAATGAATCACAGACCTGGCTTACGGAAAAAAGGTGAAAAATTAATGAAATCAGGAAGATATATTGGTGTTATGTCCGGGACCAGTCTCGACGGGATTGATGTGGTTATGGCGGTGATTGATGAAAATATGGTAGCGCAGCAGGCCAGCTACTATCATCCGATCCCTCAGGCATTACGCCAGCAGATTCTGGCTATTTGCCAGGGGCAATCGTTGACGTTATCGCAGCTGGGGCAGCTGGACACCCGGCTGGGCAGGCTGTTTGCTGAAGCGGTGCTGGCACTCCTTAAGCAGCAGGGGCTGTCAGGAGAAGAGATAACGGCGATCGGATGCCACGGTCAAACGGTGTGGCACGAGCCGCAGGGCGAGGCACCCAACTCGCTACAAATAGGCGATAACAATCAGTTAGCGGCCTTAACGGGTATTACCGTCGTGGGGGATTTCCGGCGGCGCGATATGGCGTTAGGGGGGCAGGGCGCTCCACTGGTTCCGGCTTTTCATCAAGCGGTGTTAATGCATCCGACCGAGCGTCGAATGGTACTGAACATAGGCGGCATTGCAAATCTGTCGTTGCTCATTCCAGGGCAGAAGCTGCGTGGATTCGATACGGGGCCGGGTAATATGCTGTTGGATGCCTGGATTTGGCGACAGCAGGGAAAAGCTTACGATAAGGACGGAGCCTGGGGAGCGGCAGGTAATATCGTCCGCCCATTGCTGCAACAAATGCTGGGTGACCCGTATTTCGCCCTTCATGCTCCGAAAAGTACCGGGCGTGAATACTTCAATCTGCGCTGGCTTGAAAATCAGTTGTCATCTTATCCTGCTTTGCCGCCGCAGGACATACAGGCAACGTTAACCGAACTGACAGCAACCACCATTGCGCAGCAGGTCTTGCTAGGTGGAGGCTGCGACCGTTTACTGGTGTGTGGTGGCGGCGCAAACAATCGGTTACTTATGGCACGTCTTGCCGATCACCTCTCCGGAACGGAAGTCATCAGTACAGATAAAGCCGGGATCGGCGGTGATGATATGGAAGCGCTGGCGTTTGCCTGGCTAGCCTGGCGCACACTAAGCGGGCTGCCGGGGAATTTACCTTCAGTTACCGGCGCCCGGGAAGCCAGCGTCCTCGGGGCGATATTCCCGGCAAATCGGCCGTTGTGATGATGCTATTGGCGATATTATCGCCTGTGATGCCGGCTATGCGCACAACGTGGAAAAAAGGCCTGTGCCTGCAGCATTGCTGGCTTGTTAACCCGTTGAAAAATTTCGGTGTGCGGCGCACAATAAAGCGAATCCTCCTTAAATCAGAGCCTGAGCGATGACCGATAGCGATCACCTGCAACAAATCGCCCATCTGCGGCGTGAATATACCCGTGGCGGACTGCGCCGCAAGGATCTTCCCGATACCCCGTTAAGCCTGTTTGAACATTGGTTGGATCAGGCCGTGGCGGCCCAGCTGCCTGACCCAACAGCAATGTGTGTGGCGACGGTTGACGAGCATGGCCAGCCTTACCAGCGTATGGTTTTGCTCAAGCATTTCGATGCGCGTGGCATGGTGTTTTACACCAACCTCGGCAGTCGTAAGGCGCAGCAGCTGGAGAAAAACCCGAGAATCAGTCTGCTATTCCCGTGGTATATGCTGGAACGCCAGGTGATGGTGCTGGGCAGCGTTGAGCGTTTGTCTACGCCAGAAGTGTTGAAGTATTTCCACAGTCGACCGCGTGACAGCCAGCTTGGTGCCTGGGTATCAAAGCAGTCGAGCCGCATTTCTGCTCGCGGCGTGCTGGAAGGTAAGTTCCTTGAGCTGAAGCAAAAATTCCAGCAGGGGGAAATACCCTTACCCAGCTTTTGGGGGGGCTACCGCATCAGGATTGATTCAATAGAGTTCTGGCAGGGTGGTGTTCATCGTCTGCACGACCGTTTTTTCTACCAGCGTGAAGGCGATGCGTGGAAAATTGACCGTCTGGCACCGTGAAATATGAAATAATGCCGTAAGCGCTGGATCGGCTCGGTTCAGCGCCTTATTCTATATGCCTTATTTTCCGCGCTTCAGCGCAAAGCAGTGTACCAACTTAGGTGCAGACTTTTTTACATGGAGTCTTAGATGGCCAGCAGTAACCTGATCAAACAATTGCAAGAGCGGGGCCTTGTTGCCCAGGTAACGGATGAAAACGCGTTAGCAGAACGACTGGCGCAGGGACCCATCGCTCTCTATTGTGGTTTCGATCCAACTGCCGACAGCTTGCACTTGGGGCATCTGGTGCCGTTGCTGTGCCTGAAGCGCTTTCAGGATGCAGGCCACAAGCCTGTAGCGTTAGTCGGTGGCGCTACGGGGTTGATCGGCGATCCCAGTTTTAAAGCGGCAGAACGTAAGCTTAACACCAGCGAAACCGTTAACGACTGGGTTGAAAAAATTCGCCAGCAGGTTGCTCCGTTCCTTGATTTCAACTGTGGCGATAACAGCGCCCTTGCGGCGAACAACTATGACTGGTTTGGCAGCATGAACGTGCTGACCTTTCTGCGTGACATCGGTAAACATTTCTCTGTTAACCAGATGATCAACAAGGAAGCAGTCAAACAGCGCCTGAATCGTGATGACCAGGGCATCTCCTTCACCGAATTCTCTTACAATTTGCTGCAGGGTTATGATTTTGCCTGTCTGAACGATCGTCACGGCGTGGCGCTGCAAATTGGTGGTTCAGACCAGTGGGGCAATATCACCTCAGGCATCGATCTGACTCGCCGTCTGCACCAGAATCAGGTGTTCGGTCTGACCGTGCCTTTGATCACCAAATCTGACGGAACTAAATTCGGTAAAACGGAAGGTGGAGCAGTCTGGCTGGATGCGAAGAAAACCAGTCCGTACAAGTTTTACCAGTTCTGGATTAACACTGCTGATGCGGACGTGTATCGCTTCCTGAAATTCTTCACCTTTATGAGCATTGAAGACATTAACACGCTGGAGCAGGAAGACAAAAATAGCGGTAAAGCGCCGCGTGCTCAAATTGTGCTGGCCGAGCTGGTCACCAGGTTGGTGCACGGAGAAGAGGGTCTTACTGCGGCACAGCGCATTACACAAAGCCTGTTTGCAGGCAGTGTGACAGAGTTGACCGCCCATGATTTGGCGCAACTGGCGCAGGATGGCATGCCGGGTGTCGAACTGGAAGCCGGGTTGGATCTGCAACAGGCTCTGGTGAATGCTGAACTGGCACCTTCTCGAGGCCAGGCTCGCAAACTGATAGACGCAAAATCAATCAGTATCAACGGAAGCCTGCAAACCAATGCCGAGTATGCTTTCGCTGAAGATGACCGCCTGTTCGGCCAATATACTCTGCTGCGCCGGGGTAAAAAGAACTACAGCTTAATCAGCTGGAAGTAATAAGTATTGTGGATTAACCCATTTTAAGCCGGTTTTGCCGGCTTTTTTATTGGCAAGAAAGGTCAGGTCTGTGCTATGAAAAATATACTTTCCATTCAGTCTCATACGGTGTTTGGCCACGCTGGCAACGGTGCGGCAGAATTTCCGATGCGCCGTCTTGGCGCAAACGTATGGCCATTGAATACCGTGCAGTTTTCCAACCATACGCAATATGGTCACTGGACTGGGTCAGTTATGCCGGCCACGCATCTGACC
The DNA here is from genome assembly GCF_000026985.1 of Erwinia pyrifoliae DSM 12163. Taxonomy (NCBI): domain Bacteria; kingdom Pseudomonadati; phylum Pseudomonadota; class Gammaproteobacteria; order Enterobacterales; family Erwiniaceae; genus Erwinia; species Erwinia pyrifoliae. Next base: position 2,119,022 of record NC_017390.1, on the reverse strand, counting down.
GATATCGCCCGTGGTATTGGCGAAATCGACCGTCTGAAAACCTGTGACGCAGTGTTAAGTGGATACCTCGGTTCTGCTGAACAGGGAGAAGCGATACTTGAGATCGTACGAATGGTTAAAGCAGCCAACCCCAACGCCTGGTATTTCTGTGACCCGGTGATGGGTCACCCGGAAAAGGGCTGCATCGTTGCGCCAGGCGTCGCCGAGTTTCATGCCCATGCGTCGCTGCCGGCCAGCGACATCATCGCGCCAAATCTGCTGGAGTTGGAAATGCTCAGTGGCAAGCAGGTGGCTAACGTCGGGGAGGCGGTGGCTGCTGCGCGGATGCTGATTGTTAAGGGGCCAAAAATAGTGCTGGTTAAACATCTGTCGCGCGCGGGTTATCGCAGTGACCGCTTTGAGATGCTGTTAGTCACTGCGGACGAGGCCTGGCATATTACCCGACCGCTGCTTGATTTTGGCGTGCGCCAGCCTGTAGGCGTCGGCGATCTGACCAGCGGACTATTGCTGGTCGATTTGTTGCACGGATTATCCCTGCAGCAGGCGTTAGAACATGTGACGGCGGCGGTGTATGAAGTGATGCTTAAAACCCATCAAATGGGGGAGTATGAACTGCAGCTTGTCGCTGCACAGCAGGCCATTGCTCAACCACAACAGAGTTTTGACGCGATAAAACTTTAACTATCCCGACGTGGGCGGCAGTTGTTTGCCGTGCACCACCTGCCAGCGTTAGCTGAGTTTTTCCGCCTTCAGGGCGGCTACAACGGAAGGACGCGCAGCGACACGCTCAAACCAGCTATTTAATGCGTCAAGCTCGTTCACATTTAACTTCAGCGCGTGCGCCCAGCGGGTAACCGTAAACAGATAAGCGTCGGCAACGGTAAAGCGTAACCCCATCAGCCACTGCTTATCTGTTAGCGCTTCATCCACATGGCGGAATTTTAGTTCCAGCTGCTGGCGAACCATCGTCTTATATTCTTCTGGCGTATCAGAGTGAAACAGAGGTCCAAAGCCTTTATGCAGTTCGGTGGCAGTAAAGTTTAACCATTCAAGCGTGTGGTAGCGTGTCAGGCTGCCCGGGGATGCCAATAGCTGCCGTTCCGCTTTCAAATCGGCAAGGTACTGTACAATCACGACTCCCTCGGTGAGTATCGAACCGTCGTCCAGCTGCAGCGCCGGCACCTGTCCTTTGGGGTTAATACGCAGATAGTCTTCTCCCTGTTCAGTGAGCTTAGTTTGGGTATCAACGTTCACAAGAGTGAAATCGAGGCCGGTTTCGCGCAACACGATGTGGGGTGACAGCGAACAGGCACCTGGAATACAGAACAGCTTCATTGCGTTCTCCTTCGGGACTGGGGTCGGACGACAGTAAAGCTTACTGCGACAAACAGTAAATGTCTGTGGGCTGGATCAATAGTTTGGTAAGGGTGGGTTTGGGGTAGTCAATCAATATCGCTTAGCCTCGGCGCGTGATATAAAGCCTCAAAAGCAAGCGTCGTTGTCACCCTCATCGGGCTGTTGTTCATTGATCTCTCATCCGTTGAGATAGTCATAATTATTTCAAATTACTTGACTCGTGTTACATGAAAAAATGATATAGATCAGTAGGAAATGTCATATCTGCTATCTTGTTTTTTATCACCGGCCTGCTATATCGTCGCGCTCATTCACATGAGGAAGTGTGCGTATCGCCCGCTTTATACGCCTGTCTTACAGAAATAATTATGCGTGTTTCGGCCCGGTGACACACCTTAGCGATATGAATATCTGGCAGGATGGGCTGGCGTTAACCGATGCCAGCGCGGACGAGCGCGTCACGGCGGCGGCAAAGTTGATAATCACGGGCCTGAGCCAGTCAGGCTTCAAGATTGAGACGCTGGATAAAACCCTGCCGGGTAGCGCTCATTGCCAGGCGGTGGGTAAAAGCAGACAAAACAGGGGAGCAGGGTGATGAAGCCGGGGAAAAGACCCCGGCCACATGAATGAGAAATTAAACGCCGGGCTGTTCATCCTGCGTCATGCGGTTCAGCAGCGGCGCAGCCAGTATCATCAATACGGCGATAACGCCGGTAGTGATACCAATCTTGAAGAATATATCGCCGTAGACGTGCAGCGACAGCAGCGGGTTGGTAATATTTTCGGGTACCGCCATCAGATTGGCCACTTTTCCTGCCACCATCGCTGCACCGGCAGTCGTGAGGAACCACGACCCCATAATGAAGCCCATAAGGCGTTGCGGCACCAGTTGTGCCACCATTGCCAGACCCAGGCCGGAAATCATCAGTTCCCCCACGCTTTGTAACGCGTAGCTAAGCACCAGCCAGCCGACTGAAACGATACCCATCTTATTAGCCAGTGAAGCGCCCAGCGGCAGAACAAGAAACGCGGCAGAGCAAAGGACCATACCCAGCGCGAACTTATGCGGCATGGGCATACGGTCGCCCAACTTGTTATACAGGGCTGCCAGTAACGGGCTGAAAATCATAATCCAGAACGGGTTCAGTGCCTGGAACTGCTCAGGTTGGAAAGCAATGCCCAGCAAACTGTGTTCCACGTTACGAATAGCGAAGAAGTTAAGCGAAGTTGGCATCTGCATATAAAGTACGAAGAATACAATGGCTTCCAGCATCAGCAGGAACGCAACAATCATCTTACGGCGTGCTGCACCCTTCAGCGTCAGCGCTTCTTTGGTGAAAATCACCACGATAGCGACAGCGACAGCACCCAGTACCATGCGTGCAATATCCTGGTTATGAAGAAGCCAGGTTGCCGCCGCGATCATCACTGCTATACCCAGCAGGGTTACCAGCAGTTTTCCCATATTCAGCGGTGCAAAATCGGGTTTGGAGCCATGATCCTTCACCCATTTACGGAAAAACATAAAGTTTACCAGGGTGATCAGCATGCCGACGAAGGATAAGCCAAAGGCAGTACTCCAGCCGAACTGAGCCGCCAGCCACGGGGTTGCCAGCATGGAGAAAAATGACCCGATATTGATCGCCATATAATACATGGTGAACGCGCCATCGAGACGGGGATCGTCTTTTTCGTAACAGGTCGAAAGCAGCGAAGATGGGTTAGCCTTAAACAGGCCATTACCCACGGCAATGGTCGCCATGCCGAAGTAGATCATGGCGATATCGTGACCGGACCACGCCACCAGCGCATAGCCCAGCGCCAGCACCAGCGTTCCCAATACAATAACGCGTTTGGTGCCCAGAACTTTGTCACCCAGCCAGCCACCCACGGCGATCAGGCCATAGACCAGCGCACTGAATGAAGCGAACAGCGTGATGGATTGTGCTTCGGACATACCCAGCATTTTCACCAGGTAAACCGCCATAATGCCCTGAAGACCGTAATAGCCGAAGCGTTCCCACAATTCGATGGAAAAAATCAGATAAAACGATCGCGGTTGCTTGAAAGCGTTGAGGCTGGCAGCCTCAGGATGTTTGTTTGCAGTTGACACTTGTACCTCTGAATTCAGATCCTGTTTTGCATCAGGAATTAAGTCGGCGTAATCCGTAAGGCGCGCACGTTTTTTAATAATAATAGAGAAAAAAACGCCAATAATCTCGCCGATCGCACACAATGAGGCAAGCCTTTTTTAATTTATGTTGAATATGCCGAATACAGTCAGTTGAAAGGATTAAGACGATTAAATGGTTTTTTGTTCTATAAATCAGGGTCTGCGCGTGCATATCTGCTTATAGCAGGTAGGGGAAGCATCTCAGGTAGGATCAGCCGTTGCATTGCCAAATAGTAACAAACCACGCTGATTTTTTTTACCAATTCAACATTTTTTATGCTGATCTAAATGAGTTTATAAGCGATAAATCACGCGACAGCGGCATTCTGCACATGTGAATGGCAGACAGGCACGCGTACGGTCGGTGAAGCCGTCTCTGGTCGATAATTTGCGTCCTGAATAAACAAATTGGCCAATTTTTTTATTGATTGAACGTTCAATATAAAAAATCTATAATCACAATCATTCAATAGTCAAAACCGATGAAGCGATGCCTAAGATAGGAATGAAAGCGATCCGTCAGGCGCAGCTGATTAATGCTACGCTGACGGTCATCGACCGGGTAGGTCTGGCTAATGCCAGCCTGGCGCTGATTGCGAAAGAGGCCGGAGTATCAACCGGCATTGTCAGTCACTACTTTGGTGACAAAAACAGCCTGCTCGAAGCCTGTATGCTGCAGATCCTGTCTGACCTTTATGTCGCATTACGGCACCAGCGCCTGAAAGCAGGTAACGATGCTGAAGCTCAGGTTAAAGCTATCATTGATGGTAATTTTGACATCAGCCAGATTACCCCCCCCGTGCTGAAGACCTGGCTGGTTTTCTGGGCGGAAAGCCTGTATCAGCCTAATCTGAATCGCCTGCAGCGAATAAACGACCGTCGGCTGTATTCGAATTTGACGGCACAATTTCGCCGGGTTATGCCCGGGCATCAGGCGCGTGCCGCCGCGTCAAGCCTGGCGGCAATAATTGATGGTCTGTGGCTGCGTTTAACGCTGGCACCGCTGCCGATGGAGCAGGGTCTGGAGCAGGCCCGCATGCTTTGTTATCAAAATCTTGCGCTGTGGTTAAACAGCGCAGTCACCCCCTGACAGGAGGAGAAGGAATTATGCAACGTCGTGGTCTATATATTAACGGGCGCGAAGTATCCGGGAATGGAGACATATTCACCACCATCAATCCTGCCAATGGCGAAGTGCTGGCAGAGATTACCGCCGCCAGCCAGCAGGATATTGATGATGCCGTCGCGTCATCGCACGCCGGTCAGCGTATCTGGCGCAGCTACACGCCGGTAGAGCGTAGCCGCGTGTTGCTGAAAGCCGTTGCGCTGCTGCGTGAGCGTAATCAGCAGCTGGCTGAACTGGAAACTGCCGATACCGGCAAGCCCATTGCTGAAACCTCGGTGGTGGATATTGTCACCGGTGCCGACGTGCTCGAATACTACGCGGGGCTGGCCGTTGCCGTTGAAGGTGAATCCATCCCACTGCGCGACAGTGCGCTGGTTTATACCCGCCGCGAACCCTTGGGTGTTTGTGCAGGAATTGGTGCCTGGAACTACCCGATCCAGATCGCTCTGTGGAAGAGTGCACCGGCGCTGGCTACCGGTAATGCGATGATTTTCAAACCGAGCGAAGTCACTCCGCTCAGCGTCCTGGAACTGGCTAAAATCTTCAGCGAAGCGGGGCTGCCGGATGGCGTGTTTAACGTGGTGCAGGGTGCCGGAAGCGTCGGTCAGGGGCTAAGCCAGCATCCTGCCATTGCCAAAGTTTCCTTTACTGGCGAAGTCAAAACCGGTAAGCGTGTGACCGCCGATGCGGCGTTGGCCAATCTGAAGTCGGTGACCATGGAGCTGGGCGGCAAGTCGCCGCTGGTGGTATTTGACGACGCCGATCTGGAGCGGGCGGTCGATGGCGCGATGGCGGCAAACTTCTTCAGCAGCGGGCAGGTGTGCACTAACGGGACGCGGGTATTTGTGCAACGTTCTCTGCTGCCGGCATTTGAGCAGCGCCTGCAGGAGAAAATGGCCAATATTAACTGCGGCGACCCGACTGACCCGGCGGTCAATTTTGGCCCGCTGGTAAGCGAAGGGCACTGTCAGAAAGTGGTGTCCTACTTAGCACTGGGTCAGAAGGAGGGCGCGCGCCTGCTGGCGGGTGGTTCGCGCATAACCAGCGGCGCGCTGGCGAAAGGCTGCTACGTGGAGCCGACGGTATTTACGGACTGCCATGATGATATGCGCATCGTACAGGAAGAGATCTTTGGTCCGGTGATGAGCATTCTGGTGTTTGATGACGAAGAAGAGGTCATCAGGCGCGCCAATGATACTGAGTACGGGCTGGCTGCCGGGGTATTTACCACGTCGCTGAACCGCGCTCATCGCGTTATCCATCAGCTGGAAGCGGGAATTTGCTGGGTAAACACCTGGGGTGAATCCCCCGCATCGATGCCGGTTGGCGGCTACAAGCAGTCGGGACTGGGCCGGGAAAATGGTCTGGAAACGCTGCATCATTATACGCGTACTAAATCCGTTCTGATTGAGATGGGCGAGTTTCCATCCGCATTCTGATTGCTTGCCGTGGCGGTTGCGCCACGGTATTTTTCCGGAGGTTACATGCAGAAATTTGACTATATCATTATCGGTGCAGGCTCAGCAGGCAATGTACTGGCGACCCGTCTGACTGAGGATGCTGGCGTATCGGTACTGTTACTGGAAGCAGGCGGCAAAGATCACCGCTGGGACTTCCGTACCCAAATGCCAGCCGCTTTGGCCTATCCTCTGCAAGGTAAACGTTACAATTGGGCGTTTGAAACCGATCCCGAGCCGCACATGGACAATCGCCGCATGGAGTGTGGTCGTGGTAAAGGGCTGGGTGGCTCTTCGTTGATCAACGGGATGTGCTATATCCGTGGTAACGCCATGGACTACGATAACTGGGCCAGCAAGCCGGGGCTGGAAAACTGGTCTTATCTCAACTGCCTGCCCTATTTCAGACGCGCCGAGAAGCGTGATATTGGTGAAAACGACTGGCACGGTGGTGAAGGCTATCTTAGCGTCACCACGCCAAAACAGGGCAATAATCCCCTTTATCGCGCTTTTATCGATGCCGCGAAGCAGGCCGGACATCATGAAACCGATGACCTGAACGGTTACCGCCAGGATGGATTTGGCCCTATGGACCGCACGGTTACCGCTCAAGGCCGTCGCTCCAGCACCGCGCGCGGTTACCTGGACGTGGCTAAACAGCGCCCTAATCTGACCATTGTTACCCATGCGCAGACTGACCGCATTCTGTTTGAGGGTAAAACCGCCACCGGCGTGACCTGGCTGCGTAACGGCAAGCAGGAACAGGCTGAAGCAGCGCGTGAAGTGCTGCTGTGCGCAGGTGCGATTAATTCGCCGCAGATCCTGCAACGTTCGGGCGTCGGGCCGGAAGAGTGGCTGCGCGAGCTGGATATTGAGGTGGTTCACGCGTTACCGGGCGTTGGTCGCAACCTGCAGGATCACCTGGAAGTGTATATGCAGTACGGCTGTAAAAAGCCGGTCAGCCTCTATCCGGCGTTGCAGTGGTGGAACCAGCCGGCAATCGGTGCGGAGTGGATGCTGAAAGGCACCGGCATTGGCGCCAGCAACCAGTTTGAAGCCGGTGGCTTCATCCGCAGCGATGACCAGCCGGGCTGGCCAGACTTGCAGTACCACTTCCTGCCGGTAGCCATTAACTATAACGGCACCAGCCCGGTGAAACAGCACGGCTTCCAGGCCCACGTTGGTCCGATGCGTTCAATGAGCCGTGGACGCGTTAAGCTGACCTCGAAACATCCGTATGCTGCGCCGTCGATTTTCTTCAACTACATGTCGGAGGAGCGCGACTGGGTAGAGTTCCGTAATGCGGTGCGTCTGACGCGTGAAATCATGCGTCAGCCCGCGCTGGCTGAATACTGCGGTGAAGAGTTACAGCCGGGCAACCACGTACAGAGCGATGCAGAGATCGATGCCTTTATCCGCGAACACGCAGAAACCGCCTATCATCCTTGCGGCAGCTGCGCGATGGGTAATGACGATATGGCGGTAGTCGATGCAGAAGGGCGGGTACATGGCATGCAGCGGCTGCGCGTGGTTGATGCCTCTGTTATGCCGCAGATCACTACCGGTAACCTGAATGCGCCGACGGTGATGATTGCCGAGAAAATCTCCGATGCCATTCGTGGCAAGGCACCGCTGCCCCTGTCAACGGCCGGGTATTACACACTTTAGTCGGTTCCCCGGCGTCAACCTTTCAACGGGCGACGCGCTTTAACCGGGCCGACAGGCGGGGGCGAACAACATCAGCCAGTTTGCCTCCGCCAGCTTCCGGTTAAATCTCAACCTTGTCTTTAAATTCGCACAGATCTTCAATCAGGCAGGAACCGCAGCGCGGCTTACGCGCCACGCAGGTATAGCGGCCATGCAGGATAAACCAGTGATGGCAATCGACCTTAAATTCCTTTGGCACAAACTTCAGCAGCCGCTCTTCCACCTCTTCTACGTTTTTACCCGGCGCAAAGCGGGTACGGTTACAGACGCGGAAAATATGGGTGTCAACGGCGATCGTTGGCCAGCCAAAGGCGGTATTCAGCACCACATTGGCGGTTTTACGCCCTACGCCCGGTAAGGCTTCCAGTGCTTCCCGGCTCTGTGGCACTTTACCACCGTGCAGTTCCAGCAGCATGCGGCAGGTTTTAATCACGTTTTCAGCCTTGCTGTTAAACAGGCCAATGGTTTTGATGTACTCTTTCACCCCGTCAACGCCCAGCGCCAGGATGGCGGCAGGCGTATTAGCGGCCGGGTATAATCTGGCGGTGGCCTTATTCACGCTGACGTCAGTAGCTTGCGCAGAGAGCAGCACCGAAATCAGCAGTTCAAAAGGTGAGGTAAAGTTGAGTTCAGTGGTGGGATGCGGATTGTTATCGCGCAGCCGCAGCAGAATATTATGACGCTTTTCCTTGTTCACAGTGCCCCTGTTTTCCCTTCCGGCAGCGTCTGCATCTGTGATTCAGCCTTGATAGCAGCACGTTGTTTCAACTTGTTGTCGATCAGATATTTGACCGCCAGCAGCATCCCCAGACCAATAAACGCCCCCGGCGGCAGCATTGCCAGCAGCATGGGTGAATCAAAATGCACCACTTCGATGCGCATCGCCTTAGCCCACGGGCCGAGCAGCCGATCGGCACCGTTGAAAACCGTGCCGTTGCCGATAATTTCGCGTATGGAGCCTAATACCACCATCACGCTGGTGGCACCCAGGCCGATGGCCATGCCGTCCAGCGCCGACAGCGGCACGCTGCTTTTTGAGGCGACCGCTTCTGCCCGACCGACCACAATGCAGTTGGTGACGATCAGCGGGATAAAAATACCCAGCGACTGATAAAGCCCGAAAGCGTAGGCGTTGATCAGCATCTCGACGCAGCTCACCACTGCCGCGATAATCATCACGTAGATCGGAATACGGATTTCAGCAGGTACCCAGCGGCGCGACAACGAGATGGCGCTGTTGGTGCAGGTCAGTACCAGCGTTGTAGCCAGCCCGAGGCCGAGGGCGTTAGTGGCGGTTGAGGTCACGGCCAGCAGCGGGCAAAGGCCCAGCAGCTGAACCAGCGCGGAGTTATTCTTCCACAGCCCGCCGACCAGCAGGGTTTTTGCTTCACTCATTGGCATCTCCACAGGTTGGCAGCGATGAGAGCTGCCCGGGTAAGGTTTCAATATACAGCGTTGTGCGTTTAACCGCATTCACCACCGCTCGCGGAGTAATCGTAGCACCGGTAAACTGATCGAAATCCCCCCCGTCCTTTTTCACCGCAAAATGGCTGTCGCCGGGGCCGCTCAACTGCTTACCGTTAAAGCTGTTAATCCAGTCGGAAATACGCAGCTCGATTTTGTCACCCAGGCCAGGAGTTTCGTGATGTTCCACCACGCGTGTACCGTAAACGATACCGTTAAAGCTGGCACCAACAATCATCTGAATGTTGCCAGAATAACCGTCGGGCGCGGTGGTTTCCAGCGCCACGGCGACCGGTTTGTCATCCTTACGCGCCAGATAAAGGTGATGCGGATTGTTGTTGCCCAGCGCCGGGTCAGTCACCGAGTAGCACTCTTCCTGGATGCGATTATTATACAGTTCAGGCGGTACAACCTGATCCAACAGGATTTTTTGTTGTAGTGCGGTCTGATGCTCAATAGTGGGTTTGGTCACCGCGTTGATCACCGCCGTCAGGCCGGTGGTGATCGCGGCGAATACGGCCAGCGTTACGCCGTTTTTGCGAATGGCATCCAGCATCACTTCCCCTTACGGTGTCCGTATACGCGCGGCTGCGTATAATAATCAATCAAAGGTACGCAAATATTGGCCAGCAGCACGGCGAAAGCCAGCCCGTCGGGATAGCCGCCGTAACTGCGGATTAACCACGTCAACAGGCCAATCAGTACACCGTAAACCAGCCGGCCTTTATTGGTGGTAGAGGCGGTAACCGGGTCGGTGGCGATAAAGAACGCGCCGAGCATGGTGGCCCCGGAAAACAGGTGGATCATCGGCGGAACCAGACTCTGTGGGGAAAACAGCCAGCCCAGCGTGGCACAAAACGCCAGCGAGGCGATAAAGCTCACCGGAATATGCCAGCGGATGGAGCGCGTGAACAGCAGGAAGATGCCGCCCAGCAGGAAGCCGATATTCACCCACTGCCAGCCAAGCCCGGCCACTACGCCGCTGTAAAGAGGCTGCGCCAGCAGCTGCTCCGCGCTCTGACCGGCACGAAGCCCGGTCTTGAAGTTATCCAGCGGCGTGGCCTGGCTGATGCCGTCAATCCCTATCTGCAGCTGCTGCATGGTGTGGCCATCCAGCGTATGGAGGTGGAAAACCATGCTCAGCGTATCGGCAAAACCGGGGGTAATGCCCTGCAAACCGGCGGGAGGTAACCAGCTGGTCATCTGTACCGGGAAAGAGATCACCAACATCACGTAGCCGACCATCGCCGGGTTGAACGGGTTCTGCCCGAGGCCGCCATACAGCTGCTTGGAGATAATAATCGCGAACACCGTACCGATGGTCACCATCCACCAGGGAGCCAGCGAGGGAATACTGACGCCCAGCAGCAGGGCGGTGAGCAGCGCGGAGTTGTCCTTCAGCGTTTCAGCCAGCGGCTGTTTACGCAGGTGCAGAATTGCCGCTTCTGCAACGATGGCAGCGACCGAGGCAATGAATATCTGGACGAGATTACCCCAGCCAAAGTAGTACCATTGCGCGGCAACGCCGGGTATTGCGGCGATCAGCACCAGCAGCATAATGCGGCTGGTGCTGCGGTGATTATGGGTGTAGGGGGAACTTGCAATACGAAAAGCCATTTAATCCTCTTGCATCGAAGGCTGCTGGGTTTTACGCGCTTTCACGCGCGCAATAGCGGCTGCCACCGCTGCTTTGCGTGCATCATCTGAAGCGGCTGGTGCTTCAACATCATTAAGCTGTTCTGCTTCAGTCGCCTGGCGCTGTGCCGCTTTCTTCGCTTTGGCGCGGGCGACGGCGGCGGCAACGGCGGCCTTACGTGGATCCTGTTCTACTGCGGGCTGTTGTGCATGTGCTGCTTGTTCCGCAGTGGCGGGGGCGGCCTGTGCCGCTTTTTTGGCTTTGGCGCGGGCGACGGCGGCGGCAACGGCGGCCTTNCGGGGATCGCCCACCTGGCGGGTTACCGGTTCGCTGCTCGCCTGCCGTTCAGTCTGGCGAGCACGGGCTTCAGCATGGCGTGCCTGTTGCTGCGCCTGAGCTGCGGCCGCAAGCGCATTGTCTGCGTTGCTATCCGGCGGTGCGCCCTCTGCCTGCTGCGCTGCCACGCGCGCACGCGCGGCGGTTATCGACCCGCCATCGCTGCTGGCTACGCTACGTTTCGCCTGCTGGTGTTTCGCACTCCGCGCAGCCTTCTCCCGCTCCAGCCGCTGCTGGCGTGCTTCGAAGCGGGTTTTTGCCAGCGCGGCGCGCTCGGCTTCCAGATCGATGGCCTGAATTTCGGCTTTCTCCTGGCGGTAATATTGTACCAGTGGAATATTGCTTGGGCAGACGTAAGCACAGGCACCACACTCAATACAGTCGGCGATATTGTGCGCCCGCGCCTTTTCATGATCGCCACCTCGGCTGAACCAGTAAAGCTGCTGCGGCAGCAAGGCGGCCGGGCAGGCGTCGGCACAGGCACTACAGCGAATGCAGTTCTGTTCCGCTGCATTCTGCCCCATCTCGCTGGCGGCAGGAGCCAGAATGCAGTTGGTGATCTTGACCACCGGCACATCCAGCGTCGGCAGAGTAAAGCCCATTAGCGGGCCGCCCATCACCACCATTTGTTCTGCGCCGGGGGTAAAACCGGCGTGTTGCAGCAGATGGCTGATAGGCGTTCCCAGCCGTGCCCAAACGTTACCGGGTTGAGTCACTGACTCCCCGGTCAGCGTCACTACGCGTTCGGTCAGCGGTTCACCGTCAATGATGGCACGTTTCACGGCGAAAGCGGTGCCGACATTTTGCATCAGCACGCCGATATCGGTAGAACGGCCGCCGTGAGGGACTTCCTTGCCGGTCAGGATTTTAGTCAGCTGCTTCGCGCCGCCGGACGGATACTTGGTCGGGATAACGCGGATTTGCAGGTCGGTGGCGTTGCCCAGTGCTTTCCTTAACGCGGTGATCGCCTGTGGCTTGTTATCTTCAATGCCGATCAGCACCCGGTCGGCCTGCAAAATCCACGCCAGGATGCGACTGCCTTCCAGCACCTCCGCAGCGCAGTCCTGCATCAGCCGGTCATCTGCGGTGATATAGGGTTCGCATTCGGCGGCGTTGATAATCAACGTATTAACCCCGCGCAAGCCGCCTTTCAGCTTGGTAGCGGTGGGGAATCCCGCACCACCAAGGCCGGCCACCCCGGCCTGATGGACACGCGCCACCAGTTCAGCGCGATCTACACGGAGGTAGTCGTCCAACGGCTGTTTCTCGCACCAGCGGTCGTCGCCGTCGGGGGTGATAAACAGGCACATTTCTGCCAGCGCGGAGGGGTGAGCCGTCATATGCGGCGCTATTTTGCTCACCGTGCCGGAGGTCGGGGCGTGGATGGGCAGCATGCGGCCATTGCCGAAGGTGAGCGGCTGGCCGCGCAGTACTTTATCGCCGGGACGCACGCCAATTTCACCTTCATGACCGATGTGCTGCTTCAGCGGCAAAACAAACTGTGCCGGCAGGGGTAACTGACGCAGCGGCGTGCCGTTAGACTGGGTTTTCATCTCCGGCGGGTGAATTCCGCCGTCGAAGTCCCAAAGCCGTTCTTTTTTGAACAAATTAAGCAGGTTAAGCATGACTTTCTACAGTAATGACCCGGACCGGGATAGTTTGCAGATCCCACTTCCAGTTGGCAGTGGTGGTGGCGACCGGACGCATCTCAATACAGTCGGTCGGGCAGGGGGCGACGCACAGATCGCAGCCGGTACAGATATCACTTAGCACCGTGTGCATGGCGCGCGTCGCGCCAACGATGGCATCTACCGGGCAGGCCTGAATACATTTGGTGCAGCCGATGCAGTTAGCTTCATCGATCCAGGCGACTTTACGTTCCGGCTCGCGAGACTCTTCATCGCCCAGCGGCTGCGGTTCAACGTTAAGCAGCGCAGCCAGCTTAAGCATCGTCTGTTCGCCGCCGGGCGCGCATTTGTTGATCATCTCACCGTTATTACCCACGGCATCGGCATAGGGACGGCAGCCGGGATAGCCGCACTGCCCGCACTGGCTTTGCGGCAAAATGGCATCGATCTGCTCAACGATGGGGTCTTCTTCCACCGCAAAGCGGCGAGAAGCGTAGCCAAGCAGGCCGCCAAAACACAGACTCAGCGCGCTCAATACCGCAATAGCAATCCAGATAGCACTCATCAGAATTTGACCAGCCCGGCAAAGCCCATAAACGCCAGCGCCATCAGGCCAGCGGTCACCAGCGCAATCGACGAGCCTTTAAACGGGGCAGGCACATCGGCCAGTACCAGACGTTCACGTACCCCGGCGAACAGCACCATCACCAGCGAGAAGCCGATGGACGCGCTGAAGCCGTAGATGGCGGCCTGCATAAAGGTGTGATTGAGATTCACGCTTAACAGCGGTACGCCAAGCACGGCGCAGTTGGTGGTGATCAGCGGCAGGAAAATACCCAGCAGCCGGTAGAGATCGGGGCTGGTTTTACGCACCACCATTTCGGTGAACTGCACGACAACGGCAATCACCAGAATATAGGCCATGGTACGCAGGTAAACGAGATCCAGCGGCAGCAGGATCAGGTGATTCACCAGCCAGGCACAGATTGAGGCCAGGGTAATAACGAATGTGGTGGCCAGCCCCATGCCAATCGCCGTTTCCAGTTTTTTAGAAACGCCCATAAAGGGACAAAGGCCGAGAAACTTCACTAAAACAAAGTTATTCACCAGCACTGTGCCAATAAAAAGTAGCAGGTATTCGGTCATTGTTACGCCTGAAAAATAGAGATAAAAGCGCGTCATTATCGGATATTGCTTAACCAACCACAACCGCCGCAAGCGATGCGCTGTACAACAGCGCACTCAGGATTAAATTTTTGACGATTTATTGCACATCATTGCTCAATAAATGTCGCCTTCACCCGCCGGGAACGGCGGAAATAGGGTACCAGCACGCTGGCTGCCAGCAGGGCAAACAGCAGGGTACGTATTGCCGCGCCATCGGTTACCGGAGAGAAAGCAAAGGTTTTTAACGCCAGCATCACGCTCAACAGCAGCCAGATAATGTAATGACGCGGCAGACGCCGGGAACGCTGACAGAATATCCATGTTACCCAGGCGCTGTAGCCCCACACCAGCAGTGAGGTCAGCAGCGAAGCGGCCCACTGCATAAAGGCTGCCTGAGGATGGCTGAACAACGCGCTGCGCATTGCCGGGTCGAACAGGGCGCTGAGGTACATCGCCATTACCAGCGCGCTGGTCAGCAGCGTCATTATCAACCAGGCCAGCGGCACCAGCAGCCAACCGCCAAGGCGGGTTTGAGGATCTACAGCCACATTTAGTCCTTATCCGGCCGACATCATCAACCGTTGACAGCAAAAAGCAGGTTGCCCGGGGGCAATATGCAGGATAAGCGCAATTATACGTAATATCGCTGTGCAGGTCATTAACGGGATTTTACTGTAAGTATCCGGGCTATATGGTGCCAGACGCGCAGTATTCATCAAACCCTCCAGGTTGCCAGTATAAGGCGATGATCGGCAAAGGGCAGTAAGTTTGTCTGAAAAAGGCCACCTGATAAGGCAGGTTAAGCCTGAATAAGCCTTGTTAACGGTGGTCAGCATTATCTGTACAGCATCAGGGCCGGGCAATGCCCGCTTAGCCTTGCTTCAGGCTTCTGCAGGCTTCTCTGTTTAGACCGTGGCCGCACGGCAGCCGCCAGGCATAAATACTGATCTGCTCGCGGCACAAGGCGGATGACAGGTCGGTGAAGTGTGAAATGCTTAACGGAAATATCATTATGAACCGCAGCCACGGGAGATGGGCGAAAATACAAGCGTTTTTTATAAGGCAGGCCATCTGCGGTTGAAGTATGGTGATTTTTCTCAGGAGACAATCATATGCTGTCCATTTCAGAAAGTAGTGCAAATCACGTTCAAGCACCGCCCGTTGGCGACGCTCACTTCTCCCATAGGGTTAACACGCCCCCCTCGCCAGTCATGGAAAAACTTTCAACAGTGGCAAACTCACCTGAATGTTGCTCGAAACCTCTATCCTCAAGCATTTGTCTCTCAACTCCGGAGAAACGGGAATTAGAACGGGAACAGGCGGTTCTTATGATGCTTGAAGAGCCTCAAAATCACAGATTGCTTTATTTAGGTGAACATTACCAAAGTATGTTAAATAACGCGCTAGCGAGCGCGCGTAATGACGATGTGGGACGGGGGGCGCAAGAGCATATCGACATATGTCTTAGTGCGGTCCTTAAAACACTTCCCGCCGATGACGAGATTCATGAAAAAATAAAAAAGCGTGCTGGCTAGTCGTGCATCGCAGACCTGGTTGACAGGATGGCCCGGAGATGACTCTCCGGGCAGAGTGGCGCGCCAAGGCGGCACGCCGCTTCCGATCGGGATGGATGGGAGCCGCAACGTCATATTAACAAGGCTAATGATGCGGTCATGAAGAGACTTCCTGAATGTCACATTGTTCTTAACGCTGATTCAGACGGTAATAAGCCTCGTTCCAACGCAGCGCATCGCGCAGGCCATGCAGAGTAGTCTGTTCGTCTATAACCACCACCTCAATCCCCTGCATCTCGCCGTACAGCCGCAGATCGTCCACCGTTAACGCCTGACTGAAGACCGTATGATGTGCGCCGCCGCCGAGTATCCACGCCTCTGATGCTGTGGCGAGCGACGGTTGCGCCCGCCACAGCGCCCGCGCCACCGGCAGCTTCGGCAGAGCGTGCGGTAGCTCAATAGCATCCACCACATTGACCAACAGACGGAAACGATCGCCCATATCAATCATGCTGGCATTGACTGCCCGCCCTGCCTTAGCCGTGAAGATCAGGCGCGCCGGATCGGCCTTACCGCCAATACCAAGCGGCTGAACGTCCAGTAGCGGCCTGGCTTCACTGGCGATGCTCGGGCACACCTCCAGCATATGGGAGCCAAGCACCAGGTCGTTATCCGCTGCAAAGTGGTAGGTATAATCCTCCATAAACGAGGTGCCGCCCGCAAGATCCCCGGCCATCACCTTACAGATATGCAGCAGGGCGGCGGTTTTCCAGTCGCCTTCACCGGCAAAACCATAACCCTGCTGCATCAGGCGCTGCACCGCCAGCCCCGGCAGCTGCGTCATGCCGTGCAGGGTTTGAAAGTTGGTGGTAAACGCCTTGCAGCCTTCATCATCAAGGAAACGCTTGATGCCCAGCTCAATACGGGCGGCATCGCGTACATTTTGGCGTTTGGCCGCCGCCGCGGCGCTGAACGCGTAGCAGCTTTGGTACTCATCAACCAGCGCATTGACATCGCCATCGCTAACCTGGTTGATGACCTCCACCAGATCGCCAACGCCCCAGCCGTTTACCGCGTAACCAAACTGAATCTGCGCCGCCACCTTGTCCCCTTCGGTCACCGCCACTTCACGCATATTGTCGCCAAAGCGTGCCACCTTGAGCTGCTGGCTGGCCTGCAGGGCCGCCGCCGTGCGCATCCACTGGCCGATGCGCTGCCGGGCGCGATTATCCTGCCAGTGCCCGGTGACCACCTGGTGCGGCAGGCGCATGCGTGCGCCGATAAAACCAAACTCGCGCCCGCCGTGCGCAGTCTGATTCAGGTTCATAAAGTCCATATCGATACTGTCCCACGGGATTTCGGCGTTGAACTGAGTATGAAACTGCAACAGCGGTTTATGCAGGATCGTCAAACCGCCGATCCACATTTTGGCCGGGGAAAAGGTGTGCAGCCAGGCAACGATGCCAAGACAATCGCCGTGATGATTTGCTTCGCGGCACAGCGCCAGAGCTTCATCAGGGGTTTTGACCAGCGGCCGCAGTTGCAGCCTGTAGGGCAGTGTACCCGAGCGGTTTAAGCCATCCACTATCTGCTGGCCATGGCGTTCCACCTGGCGCAAAGTCTCTGCGCCGTAGAGATGTTGCGTACCAATGACAAACCAGACGCTGCGTTCATCTCTCTGTGTCATAAATCATTCCTCATCGACGGATATTAGGTCAGGTGCAAACAGCGGTTCGGCCGTTTGGCACCAGTCAAGGTAACGCTGATAAAGCGGGCGTAAGAGCAGGACGCGTTGCGGGGCCGGTTGCAGAGTGTATGCCAGCGGGCTGGCCATCTGCGTCTGCGCGGCGGGAATATTCGGGTAAACCCCGGCGGCCACGGCGGCAAAAATGGCGGCACCCAGTGCGCAGCACTCGTCGGAAGCAACAATATCAAGCGGGCGATTCATCACATCGCAGCACACTTGCATAATGGTCGGGGATTTACGAGCGATGCCACCCAGCGCCAGAACCTGCTGCACCGGGATATCCTGCTGTTCGAAACACTCCATGATGGCGCGTGCGCCAAAGGCGGTGGCGGCAATAAAACCGCCGAACAGCGCCGGGGCATCGGTGCCGAGATTCAGCCCGGCGATCACCCCCTTCAGACGCTGGTTAGCGAAAGGGGTACGTCGGCCGTTAAACCAGTCAAGCACCACCGGAAGATGGTCGAGCTGCGGTTCGGCAGCCCATGCGGCGGTCAGATCTTCCAGCAGCGTCTGGCTGATCTGCTCAAGCTGTTGGCGCAGCGCGGGCTGCTGCCGCGCTGCCTGTACCAGCGGCCAGCTCAGCAGGCGGCTGAACCACGCGTACATATCGCCGAAAGCCGATTGCCCGGCCTCCAGCCCAATCATGCCCGGCAGTACACTGCCGTCCACCTGACCACAAATACCGTTAATCGCCCGGCCGGCGACCCGTTGTGCATCGGCAATCAAAATGTCGCAGGTTGAAGTACCAATCACCTTCACCAGCGTATAGGGCCTGGCTCCCGCGCCAACTGCGCCCATATGGCAGTCAAACGCGCCGCCGGAGATAACCACTTTGCCCGGCAGGCCGAGTCGGGCTGCCCATTCGTCACTGAGCTGGCCGACCGGGCGATCGGCGGTCCAGGTTTCACTAAACAGGGGATAATCGAGGTTACGCGTCAGCGTGGGATCGAGGGCGTTAAGAAAGCGTGCTTGCGGCAGACCTTGCCACAAAGGGTGCCAGAGCGATTTATGCCCGGCAGCGCAGCGCCCACGTTTCAGCGAGTCAGGCGCGGTGGTGCCGCTTAATAATGCCGGAACCCAGTCGCACAGTTCGACCCAGGAGACCGCCGCCTCACGCACGGCGGCGTCAACGCGGCTGATATGCAGGATCTTGGCCCAAAACCATTCCGACGAATAAACGCCACCGATAAAGCGAGAATAGTCCTCAAATTCACCACTGTGACAAAGGCGGGTGATGGCTTCCGCCTCTTCAATGGCGGTGTGGTCTTTCCACAGCACAAACATCGCATTGGGGTTGTCGCTAAACTCGGGGCGCAGCGCCAGTACCCGACCTTCACGGTCGATGGGGGCGGGGGTGGAACCGGTCGAGTCGATGCCGATACCGACCACGTCACGACGTTGTTGCGGGGTGAGTTGAGTGACAATGTCACGAATAGCCTGCTCCAGCGCGTCAATATAATCCTGTGGATGCTGGCGAAACTGATTGCGCGCCGGCACAGAGTAGCGCCCGGCCTGCCAGCGCGGATAGGCCACCACCTGCTTATGCAGTTCGCGCCCGCTGGCGCACTCCACCGCCAGCGCGCGCACCGAATCGCTGCCGAAATCCAGGCCGAGGGTAATGGCACCCGTATACATAGTGATCCTCCAGGCTTCCTGTGTCAGTTACTTCTATCCTGGGGATCTGGCGAGGCGATGGTTAGGTTACGCAGGCTATAAATATGTATTTTTCTGTCGTCACCGACGCTTATGCGATCGCCTTCAAATGTTGCATAAAGGTTAAATTCACTGAAGTTATGGATAATCCAGCTGTAATTTCAGGCTGTGATAGCGCTCTACCTATTTATGCGTAGTTGCAGGTAAAACAAAGCTGCAACCGTCACTGGCAGGACGTCAGTGCTGAGGTTATGCCTGTTTTTAAAAGCGTTTAATGATTAGATGGTCATTTTGTTACCGATTACACCTTCTGCCTGATACGGGCGCTTAAGCGGAGAGCATCATGCACAAATTGATTAAAACCCTGGCCGCGATAGGTTTTACCGCCGTTATGTCACATTCCGCTTACGCGGAAACGATGAAACTCGGTTTTCTGGTCAAGCAACCGGAGGAGCCATGGTTCCAGACCGAATGGAGATTCGCCGATAAAGCCGGTAAGGAGCTGGGTTTTGAGGTGATAAAAATTGCCATACCGGACGGAGAAAAAACCCTGAATGCCATCGACAGCCTGGCGGCCAGCGGCGCTAAAGGTTTTGTTATCTGCACCCCGGATCCTAAACTCGGCGCGGCGATTATGGCAAAAGCGCGTAGCTATGACCTGAAGGTGATTGCCGTTGATGACCAGTTTGTCACGGCAAAAGGTAAACCTGTAGACAGCGTGCCGCTGGTGATGATGGCGGCGACCAAAATTGGCGAACGTCAGGGCAATGAGCTGTACAAAGAGATGCAGAAACGCGGCTGGGACGCTAAAGAGACGGCGGTGATGGCCATTACCGCCAACGAACTGGATACCGCGCGTCGCCGCACCGCCGGATCGATTGCGGCGTTAAAAGCCGCCGGCTTCCCGGAAAAACAGATCTACCAGGTGCCGACGAAATCCAATGATATTCCCGGCGCATTCGATGCCGGTAACGCGTTGCTGGTGCAGCATGCCGAAGTTAAACACTGGCTGATCCTCGGCATGAACGATAACACCGTGCTGGGAGGCGTGCGCGCCAGCGAAGGGCAGGGTTTCAACGCCGCAGATGTTATCGGTATTGGCATTAACGGCGTGGATGCCGTGAGTGAACTGTCAAAAGTTAAGGCGACCGGGTTCTATGGATCGCTGCTGCCAGGCCCGGATGTACACGGCTATCGCAGCATCAAAATGCTGCATGACTGGGTAACAAACGGCACAGAACCGGCCAGATTTACCGAAGTCACCGACGTGGTGCTGATCACGCGTGACAACTTCAAAACCGAGCTGGCGAAAAAAGGGCTGATGTAATCAGCACGTCATCCGTTCAGCACATCTGACCGGTTCTGGCCCGCCTGTCAGTGGCTACAACATAATGGGGGGAAATATGACTACGCAAGCTTCGCTCAGCTTCCACGGCATCGGTAAAACCTTTCCCGGCGTCAGGGCGTTACAGGATATCAGCTTTGAGTGCCACGCCGGGGAAGTCCACGCCCTGATGGGCGAAAACGGCGCGGGCAAATCGACCCTGCTGAAAATTCTTAGCGGCAACTATCAGCCGGGCGCGGGAGAGATCCGTCTGCGCGGGCAGCCGGCGAAATTTGCCAACACCACCGATGCGCTTAACGCCGGGGTGGCGATCATCTATCAGGAACTGCACCTGGTGCCGGAGATGTCGGTGGCAGAGAATATCTTTCTCGGTCAGCTGCCGCAGCGCGCCGGGCTGGTTAATCGCGCCAGGCTGCGATCGGAAGCCGCCGGTCAGCTGATCGGCCTTGGCCTGGATATCGATCCCGACCTGCCGCTGAAATATCTCTCGCTGGGTCAGTGGCAGATGGTTGAGATTGCCAAAGCGCTGGCGCGCAATGCCAGCATCATCGCCTTTGATGAGCCGACAAGCTCGCTGTCGGCGCGGGAAATTGACCAGCTGTTCCGCGTTATCCGCCAGCTGCGCGCCGACGACAAGGTGGTGCTGTATGTGTCGCACCGAATGGAGGAGATATTTGCTCTTAGTGATGCGATTACCGTGTTCAAGGACGGGCGCTTTGTGCGCACCTTCAACGATATGGCGAGCATCAGCCACGAGGGGCTGGTAGCCGCGATGGTCGGGCGCAAGATTGGTGATATTTATGGCTACCGCCCGCGCCAGCAGGGAGAAGTGCGACTGCGGCTGGACAAGGTGCAGGCGCAAGGGGTGCGCAGCCCGATATCGCTTTGCGTGCGCGCCGGGGAGATCGTCGGTCTGTTCGGCCTGGTGGGCGCCGGGCGCAGCGAACTGCTGAAAGGTGTCTTTGCGGCAACTCGCCTTTCCGGCGGCGAGCTGCGGCTGGATGGCAAAATGCTGAATCTCCGCCAGCCGGGCGATGCTATCCGTGCCGGCATCATGCTGTGCCCGGAGGATCGTAAGGCAGATGGCATCATCGCGGTGCATTCGGTGCGCGACAATATCAATATCAGCGCCAGGCGCAATCACCTGACGGCCGGCTGTTTGATCGACCGGGATTGGGAAACGAAAAATGCCGAGGCGCACATACGCTCGCTGAATATCAAAACCCCGTCAGCCAGCCAGCTGATGGTGAATCTGTCCGGCGGCAATCAGCAGAAAGCGATCCTAGGCCGCTGGCTGTCGGAAGAGATGAAAGTGCTGCTGCTGGACGAACCGACGCGCGGGATTGACGTTGGGGCGAAAAACGAAATCTACCAGCTGATCTACGCGCTGGCACAGCAGGGGGTTGCCATCCTGTTTGCTTCCAGCGATCTGCCGGAAGTCATGGGGCTGGCAGACCGTATTCTGGTGATGCGTGAAGGAGAAATTGCCGGAGAGCTGGATCATCAGGATGCAACGGAAGCCTTGACCTTGAGTCTGGCGATGCCTAAAGCCGCCCAACCGGCCACTCAGCTGGCCTGAACATACGGGAGTCAATTATGTCTGATACTTCAACCGTTAAACCAGTTACGCCGTCACGTTTTCGCCCCGGCCGCATTTGGGATAATTTCGGCATGCTGGTGGTGTTCGCCGTGCTGTTTATCGCCTGCACGCTATTCATCCCCAATTTTGCCTCATTAATCAATATGAAAGGGCTTGGCCTGGCGATGTCGATGTCCGGCATGGTGGCCTGCGGCATGCTGTTTTGCCTCGCTTCCGGTGACTTTGACCTGTCGGTTGCCTCGGTGATTGCCTGTGCCGGGGTGGTTTGTGCGGTGGTGATTAACCTGACTGAAAGCCTGTGGATCGGCGTGCTGGCAGGATTAGTGCTCGGCGTGGCCAGTGGGTTTATCAACGGCTTTGTTATCGCCAGGCTGAAGATTAACGCATTGATTACCACCCTGGCCACCATGCAGATAGTGCGCGGCCTGGCCTATATCTTCTCTGACGGTAAAGCGGTAGGTATTGAAGATGAACGCTTCTTTGCCCTTGGCTATGCCAGCTGGCTTGGCGTTCCGGCGCCGGTGTGGCTGACCATGATTACCCTGCTGATATTCGGTTTTCTGCTGAACAAAACCCCCTTTGGCCGCAATACGCTGGCGATTGGCGGTAACGAAGAGGCGGCACGACTGGCGGGTGTACCGGTGGTGCGCACGCGCATTATCATATTTATCCTTTCCGGTCTGGTATCGGCAGCGGCGGGCATCATTCTCGCTTCTCGCATGACCAGCGGTCAACCGATGACCTCGTTAGGCTACGAGCTGATTGTTATCTCCGCTTGCGTATTGGGTGGCGTTTCGCTCAAGGGGGGGATCGGGAAAATTTCTTACGTGGTGGCCGGTGTGCTGATCCTCGGTACGGTTGAGAACGCGATGAATCTCCTCAATATCTCGCCTTTCTCACAGTACGTGGTGCGTGGACTAATATTGTTAGCGGCAGTCATTTTTGACCGCTATAAACAGAAAGCGAAAGCGGTGTGATGGGAGGGGGTATGTATCATCATCTGGCGCCGGTGGCGCAATCTAACCCGCTGTTACCGGGTTACCTGTTCAGCGCCTGGCTGGTGGCGGGGCTGACGCCAATCGATGCGGCGGGACCGCTCGATTTCTATATCGACCGGCCTCAGGGAATGCAGGGGTTTATTCTCAACCTGACGATAAAAGGGCGCGGTCGGGTGGCCAACGGGCAAGAAGCCTTTGACTGCGAACCCGGCGATCTGCTGCTTTTTCAGCCTAAAACAGCGCACTACTACGGTCGTTCGCCTGACAGCGACTGCTGGCATCACCGCTGGATCTATTTTCGTCCGCGTGCGTACTGGAGCGACTGGCTGACATGGCAGGATCAGAAACAGGGGGTGGGCCGTCTGCGTCTGTCGCCGTCATTGCACGACGAGTTTGAACGCCTGTTCGCCAGTGTTGAAGAGACGCACAATGCCGGGCGGCGTTATGCCGAGGAGCTGGCGATGAACCTGCTGGAACGTCTGCTGTTACGCGCCATTCAGGAAGATCCGCGCAGTCAGCAGCAGGTGCGCGATGCCCGCGTGGTGGAGGCCTGCCAGTACGTTATGCAGCATCTGGCGGCCGAGGTAAAAATTGACCAGGTGGCCAGACATGTCTGTTTGTCACCTTCCCGGCTGGCGCATCTGTTTCGCCAACAGATGGGGGTGAATTTGCTGCGTTGGCGCGAAGATCAGCGTGTTCTGCGTGCCAGGCTGCTGTTGCAAAGCACGCGGCAGCCGATAGCCAGCGTTGGCCGCGAAGTCGGCTACGACGATCAGCTCTATTTCTCGCGCGTATTTCGTAAACGGGCGGGCGTCAGCCCCAGTGATTTTCGCCGCCGCAGTATGGATGCTGCGGATGCGCTGCCGGGTAGGGAAGCGGGTTGTTAAACGACGTGCCTAAGAACCTTTTTTCAGCCAAATCCCGCTTGTCCTGTCACGGTTGATGGTCTTAAATCAGTGGACGACTAAGTGAGGGAAAAATGAGTGACAAAATCCGCGTTGGCCTGGTGGGTTATGGTTTCGCCAGTAAAACCTTCCATGCGCCTTTAATCGCCGGCACGCCCGGCATGGAGCTGGCAGCCATCTCCAGCAGTGATGTGAACAAAGTTCATGCCGAGTGGTCGTCGGTTCAGGTGGTGTCCGATCCGCAGACGCTGTTTAACGATCCGTCACTGCAACTGATCGTCATCCCCACCCCTAATGATACCCACTTCCCGCTGGCAAAAGCGGCCCTGAACGCCGGAAAACATGTGGTGGTGGATAAGCCCTTTACCGTTACCCTGTCACAGGCCCATGAGCTGGAGGCGTTGGCCTATGCGAAAGGGCTGCTGCTGTCGGTCTTTCATAACCGGCGCTGGGACAGTGATTTCCTGACGTTAAAAGCGCTGCTGGCGGAAGGTGTACTGGGTGAAGTGCGCTACTTCGCGTCTCACTTTGACCGTTTCCGTCCTGAAGTTCGTCAGCGCTGGCGCGAGCAGCAAGGTGCCGGCAGCGGCATCTGGTACGATCTGGGGCCGCATCTGATCGATCAGGCTTTACAGCTGTTTGGTTCGCCGGTGGCGATTAGCCTTGATATTGCTAATATACGTCCGGGCGCGGTGACCACCGATTACTTCCACGCCACGCTCATTTACCCGCAGCGCCGCGTGAGCCTGCATGCCAGCATGCTGGTGGCCGCCGATTCAGCGCGTTACCAGGTGCACGGCACCCGGGGTAGCTATATTAAATATGGCCTTGACCCACAGGAACAAAGCCTGAAAGCAGGGGCGCGTCCGCCGCTGGCAGAGTGGGGGTACGATATGCGCGACGGCGTGCTGACGGTTTTGGACGGCGAAGCGCTGGTGGAAAAGACCTTGCTGACTATTCCCGGCAATTATCCTGCTTACTATGCCGGGATCCGCGATGCGGTCAACGGCACGGGTGAAAACCCGGTGAAAGTCGCAGAGGCGATTCAGGTGATGGAGATAATCGAGCTGGGCCTGCAGTCTGCCGAAAAGCGTCAGACGGTGTCGCTGAAATAATCCCGCACGTTGCGCAGTAGCGATACGCCATGGCGTATCGCTACTGCGCCCGCCGACCGCAAGGGGCGTTATGCCACTCTGGCGCGTACCACGGCTTTCTCTGCATCGCTCAGGAAGGCAATGTTAAGACCATTCTCCTGTGCCACGCGCATTTGCTGCGCGCTCAGGCCCGCTGCCGGGGCAGCCACGTCATATTCATGGGCTATTTCAATGCCCTGTACGGCCGGGTCGTCGGTATTGATGGTAGCCAGAATACCGTGTTCGAGGAAGGTCTTCAGCGGATGCTGCGCCAGTGAGGCTACGGTACTGGTCTGAATATTCGACGTCAGGCAGGACTCAATGCCGATACCCTTGTTCGCCAGGAAATCCATCAGCGCCGGATCCCGCACCGCTTTAACCCCGTGGCCGATGCGCTCCGCACCCAGTTCACGTATCGCCTGCCAGATACTCTCCGGGCCGGCGGCTTCTCCGGCGTGTACGGTAATGCGCAGCCCGGCATCGCGCGCGCGGGTAAAGTGCCTGATGAACCGCTGGCCGGGGAAGCCCAGCTCGTCGCCAGCAAGGTCGAGAGCGTTAATACCGTCACGATGGGCAAGCAGGCCGTTCAGCTCATTCAGGCAGGCTTCTTCACCGAAGGTGCGGCTCATAATGCCTGTCAGGCGCACATCAATATTATGGGCGGCACAGCCGGATTTGATACCGTCGATCACCGCTTCTACCACGCCCGCCACCGGCAGTCCGTGAGTCATTGCCATATAACCCGGTGAGAAACGCAGTTCAGCATAGTGGATGCCGGCACGGGCAGCATCCTCCACATTTTCCAGCGCCACGCGCCGGCAGGCATCCAGCGAACCCAGTACTTTCACTCCCCAGTCCAGTTTGTTGAGGAAACTGACCAGATCCGGCTCAGCCTCAATCACCTGCACATGCGGGCGCAGGGCTGCGAGGTGAGTGGCAGGCAGGGTGATGTTAAACTCACGGCCAAGGTCAAGAATGGTTTGCGCGCGAATGTTGCCATCAAGATGGCGATGAATATCGGTAAGGGGCAGCTGGGAATCGATCATTTCGGCACTCTCGGTGGTTATCAGTCAAAGTGCAGAGCATTATAAAAATAGTTTGCGCAACAGCGCCAGCAAATTGCGCAACAGGCACGTTAGTTGCTGATTTATCAGGCACCGGGCGACAGGCAAAAAAAGAGCGCCGGTTGGCGCTCTGTGCGAAAAATTATTGTGGCATGGCGGGTATGGCGTCACCCATCATATAACGCGTGAGGAACTGTTCGAGCGGCATCTTCTCACCGTTCATGGTCACCTGACCGGCAGCGTATTGCAGACGGGTAACGATGTTATTGTCCTGCTGAGTGGTCACCTTAAACATCTGCCCCATTGCGGCCAGGCCTTTGATCTGCTGATCGGCGAGCCTGGCGGCATCTTCCTTCGAATACCCTTCAGCAAGCGCAACATGGGTCATGGTATCGGTGGCCATATCCATGGAAATGGCCAGTTTGGTATCCAGCGATTTCAGTACGCTGTCCAGCTGTTGAGAAGGGCTTTGAGCCGTCGCCGCCGCGTTTGCCGGGTCTTTAAACTGCGCTGCCAGGGTAAAAGTGCTTTCGCCTTTATCATTTGTCCAGCTTAACGGCGCGATGGTGATGGACGGGTCACCTTTCAACAGCAGAGGCAGATTAGCGGTCAGAATTTCGCTGGCGCGCTGTTGGTACAGTTCAGGATTGGCCTGCAGCGCGGTATCGGCGCTCAGAGCCTGCAGCTGACGGTTATAATTCTCGGAAAACGCTTTCATCGCTTTGCCGTCGAAGCCCGCCAGCTTCATTGACAGCTTGCCCTTGCCGAAATTCTGCCCCTCTATTTTCAGCCCGTTGAGGGTGTAATCAATCTGCCCGCTGACGCGGTTCTCTTTTGAATCGAAGTTTGATTTACCGTTCAAACCCTCGGCGATTAATGCCTCCTTGCCGTTCACGGATGCAATCAGTTTCTGCAGCGCAACGGTCTGGTCGCCGATGCGCATCCCCTCCGCGCTGAGGTGCGTATTGGCATCAAGGCGCAGGCCGCTAAGGTTAAACGTCACCACCGCGTCCAGCTGGTTTTTACCGGTTAGCTGCAGGTTGCCAACGTCAGCGTTGAAGGTGATTTGATCCCCTTTATCATCCGCCGCTATTTTCAGCGTACCGCCATCAAAAGCGAAACGTTCTCCACTTTGCGCATTGCTGTAATCGGTCGGCAGCAGATGAATATCGGAATGCGTGCTGCCGCCATAGCCAATCCGGGTTTCCCCCTGCACAATCGACTTGCCTTTGGTGATTTCAAACAGTTTCTTCACCGCGTCGGTATTAAGCAGCTCGGTATGAACAGAGGCCATGCTTGGGATCAGGTTACCCTTTTTCAACTGGGCCAGCGGCAGAGGACCGTGATCGATAACTTCTTTAAATTCCACGGTCTGACCGGGTTTAAGCACGGAATTATCTTCAGTTTGCGAACTGCTTTGTAGAATGAAGCGGGCGCTACTGCTGAATACACCGCGCTGGTAATCCTGGTAGCTGACTTTAAGACGGCTTTCCGGGGCGACTTGTTGAATTTGCTCATTCGCCTGCTGCACCATCTGATCCATTTTCTTTTCCAACTGCTTACCGGTAAGCCAGGCTCCTGCAGTCCAGACTACGCCCAAAGCGACAATCACACCCACGGCAATCTTTGTTTTTTTCATCTGTATTGTCGTCCTTATTTCAGTTTAGGTACGCCGGTTTATCCGTCTGAATCAGCAGGCATTATTCTGGCGATGAAAGCGCCTGCCCGGCGTGTTGGTTAATATCTTATTAATATTAGCAATTCTGCCTGCTGCCGTCAGCCGTAATTCAGCAAATCCTTAAAAACCTTAGTAAAGACTTTGTCCGACGCGTTGCTGGCAGCCGAGTGACAAAGCGGCTCAGACTGGCGATATGGCGAATCAGCGCTAACAATCAGAACCTTAATTGTGCGGTCAGGATGCAATAAACGCGAATGAGTCGCATAATCTTAAACCGGGTTATGTCAGACTCATGCCGCACTTTTCACCGCATAGTTTGGCAAAGTACCCAATAAATCACTTAGTCATATCAAAGGAGAAAGCAATGGCGGCGAATCGCGTTGAAAAAGACTCAATGGGACCAATTGACGTTCCTGCCGATAAACTCTGGGGCGCCCAGACACAGCGCTCGCTGGAACATTTCCGCATCTCCTCGGAAAAAATGCCGGCCGAGCTGGTATCCGCGCTGGCGCTGACCAAGCGCGCAGCGGCCAAAGTCAACGGCGACCTGGGGCTGCTACCTGCTGAACGCAGCGGGGCGATTGTTCAGGCGGCCGATGAAGTCTTAGCCAGTCAGCACCCAAGCGAATTTCCACTGGCTATCTGGCAGACCGGTTCCGGCACGCAAACCAATATGAATATGAACGAAGTATTGGCTAACCGCGCCAGTGAGATCCTCGGCGGCGAACGCGGTATGCAGCGTCTGGTGCATCCTAACGATGACGTAAACAAAAGCCAAAGCTCTAACGACGTTTTCCCTACCGCGATGCACGTTGCGGCGGTGGTGGCACTGCGCGAGCATCTTATTCCTGAGCTGAAAGTGTTGCAGAACACGCTGCATAAAAAGGCTGAAGCCTTTAAAGACATTGTTAAAATCGGCCGTACCCATCTGCAGGATGCCACGCCGCTGACCCTGGGGCAGGAGATATCAGGCTGGGTGGCAATGCTGAACCATAATCTGCAGCATGTTGAGCACAGTATTCCTCATCTGGCGGAGTTAGCGCTGGGCGGCACGGCGGTGGGAACCGGTCTGAATACCCACCCGGAGTATGCGGTACGTGTTGCCGATGAGCTGGCCTCTCTGACCGGACAGCCATTTATCACTGCGCCCAACAAGTTTGAAGCGCTGGCGACATGCGACGCGCTGGTTCATGCCCATGGCGCGCTGAAAGGGCTGGCAGCTTCGCTGATGAAAATCGCTAACGATGTGCGCTGGCTCTCCTCCGGCCCGCGCTGCGGCATTGGCGAACTCGCTATCCCGGAAAACGAGCCGGGCAGTTCCATCATGCCGGGCAAGGTCAACCCAACGCAGTGTGAAGCGATGACCATGTTGTGCTGTCAGGTTATGGGTAATGATGTGGCGGTGAACATGGGGGGCGCATCGGGTAATTTCGAGCTGAACGTTTACCGGCCCATGGTCATCCATAATTTCCTGCAGTCCGTGCGTCTGCTGGCTGACGGCATGGACTGCTTCAATCACCACTGTGCGCGGGGTATTGAGCCGAATCGCGATCGTATCAGTCAGTTGCTGAATGAATCACTGATGCTGGTGACCGCGCTGAATACCCATATCGGCTACGATAAGGCGGCGGAAATTGCTAAAAAGGCACATAAAGAGGGACTGACGCTGAAAGGGGCCGCGTTGCAGCTTGGCTATCTGACTGAAGCGCAGTTTGAAGCCTGGGTACGGCCGGAAGAGATGGTTGGCAGCATGAAGCTGTAAACCGGTCGTTTCAGCGTTGGGCGATTGACGGGCAAGCCGCCCCCGTGACAAAACTGGCCTGCCTTAAGCCAGCCGATCGCTGTAAAGATGGAGGCGGGGGATAATCAGATGCAGGGATTGCGCATCAGGCTTGTAGCGGTGAGTGACCTTACCTGCATCATAATGACCTAATTCCCCCAGCTTCGGCACGCTGTTGGCATCCGGGCATATCACCAGCAATGGAGAAGGGCATGCCAGCTGAATTTGCTTTTGCTGCTGTGCGTGCCAGATGCGGGCTACAGGCTGCACTTTGACCGGGCGTTTAATTTTTAACGCCGCGCCCGGAGGGAGCGACTTTAGCGTTGCTATCTCGTCGGCCACGCGTTCAGCCCACTGTTCACGCGTCCAGGGGGCAACGGCACGCCCTGACTGCTGGCTTTTCTGCAACTTCTCCAGCATCTCCTCAACGCTGACCTTTTTAATGATGTGCTTATTTGCCCAGCCGAAACGTACTGAATCTGCATCATCAACCAGCACGATGGTTCTGTAAGCATTAAGGGTGATCAGCCCGCGCAGGTGGGTGTGCACGAATTCAAAGCGCTCCTCACTGGGCAGGCCCGATTCTACGGTGATTAACTGTTCCAGTCGCTGCTTGAGCTGATTAATGGCGACCGTTTGCTGGCGTAGCAGGGCAGACTGTGCGTTACCGGCCTCAAGGCAGATCGCTCCCGGCAGGCGAACGGCGGCTTTCGTACTGAGCTTCTCCGACTGGTGCTGCATAAACAGACGGCCATAATGCGATAACGCACGCACAAGCGCCGGTTGACCTGTTAACTGAGTGACCGCGATTTGCGTCAGCGGATCGTGCTCTTTCCCTTTCTCAACCCCAGGTAATTCAAAAACGCGGGCTGCCAGCAGCCGTAAATTCAGCATTTGCTGCTGCAACGCATTCAGCTCTTGCTCCAGCTGCGCCACACAGAGGTGAAGCTGTTCGACAACATCGTATCGGCTCATCTGTTCCTCCTTCTTTAGTTACAACATACTTATAAATATAGCATAAATAAAAGTGCTGAACATCAGCAAATGAGCAAAGTTAGTTCTGGCAAAGGGGGGGTTATGACTTCAACGTGATTCGATGGTTAAACTAAGACTTTTATATTAGATAATCAACCAATGGTAAACGAAGCCTTATTACCGTTTGCAGTAAGGGCGATATGTTATTAAATGTCCGCCAGGATAATTTATTAGGGAAAATACCAATGAAAAAAACAGCTCTTCTTTTACTGCTTTCAGCCTGCCTGGTTTCCTGCACAAAAACAGACGGCAATGAATATCAAATTAATATGGATCGTTTCACCTCAGACAAAGTGAATCAAATCATCCGCGATAAGGTGATTCCAGCCGGTGACGATAATCACGGTGAACGGGTGGGTTCCGTATCATCGGCTTTTCTGGGCACCCCTTACAAGGGCAACACGCTAATCGGATCGGCGGATATGAAAGAGGTGCTGGTGGCCGATTTTAATGGCGTCGATTGTTTTACCCTGATTGATTACGTTGAAGCACTGACACGGGTTAATCATCAGAAAGACTTTCTTACCAACCTGATCGCGATAAGGTATGCACAAGAGAAGGTTGACTATTACAGCAGGAAGCATTTTTTCACCGACTGGTTCGCTACCAGCCCGCAGAACGTTGCCGATGTCACACGCGATATCAGTCCTGACTATGTCAGCGTGCAAAAGCATCTTAACGCCAAAGCAGACGGCAGCGAATATATATCTGGCCTCGGCGTCAGGCCCAGAGAAATAAACTACATTCCCGGCGATAAAATCGATACCGTGGTGCTGGATAATCTGAAAACGGGTGATTACGTGGGCGTTTACACTAAACTGGCGGGGCTGGATGTTTCACATACCGGAATAGTGATAAAGGGTGATGGAAAAGTCTGGTTCAGAAATGCCTCTTCGCTGTCAGCTAACATGAAGGTAGTTGATTCGCCCTTTGTTGAATATATGTCGTCAAAGCCTGGCTTCATTGTTTTGCGCGCCAAATAATTTCATCTACAACATCTCCTTATCCGCCTGGCCGCATGGAGACCGGATAAGGTAATCGAACAGGCTTATGGCGAAGGTTAGCGCCAGCTGCGCCGGATAATCCCGGCGCAGGGGCAAAAACGACAATTACAGTTTCATGGTGTGCAATCTTGAACCCACCATCAGCGCCAGCAGCAGCATAACAGCAGTAAAACCGGTAATGCCGTACCAGCCAAAATGATGCCAAAACACGCCCCCTAACGTACCCGCCACGCTGGAACCAAGGTAATAAAAAAAGAGATACAGTGATGAAGCCTGACCGCGTGCGCGGCGCGCGCGTGCGCCAATCCAGCCGCTGGCGACTGAATGTGCGGCAAAGAAACCGGCGGCAAACAGCATCATGCCCAAAAGGATTAGCCAGATGTTACCTGCCAGAGTCATAAGCAGTCCGGTCAACATAATGGCCGTTGAGAAAAGCAACACCGGAGCACGACCATATTTTGCCGTCATCACACCTGCTTTCGGCGAACTCCATGATCCGGTCAGATAGACGACCGACAGCAGACCGACCACCGCCTGATTGAGCGAAAATGGAGCCGACAATAAACGATAGCCAATGTAGTTGAACAGGGTGACAAATGCCCCCATCAACAGAAACCCCTCGGCAAACAGCAAAGGTAGCCCGCTATCGCGCCAGTGCAGGCGGAAATTTAGCAGCAGGTTACGCGGTTTGAGCGATGTCGGGCGGAAATGACGAGATGCTGGCAAGATTTTCCAAAACATCAATGCGGCCGCCAGAGATAAGCAGCCGATGACCATCAACGCTATTCGCCAGCTGCTGAAATCAGTGATAACCCCGCTGATCAAGCGGCCGCTCATGCCACCTATCGAGTTACCGCTGATGTAAAGCCCCATTGAAAAGGCCACCACGCCGGGGTGCATCTCTTCGCTAAGATAAGTCATCCCCACCGCAGCCACGCCGCTTAGTGCCAGGCCGGTAAGCGCACGCATCAATAAAATACCGTGCCAGCTGGTCATGGTGGCGGCAAGCAGGGTGCACACGGCGGCAAGCAGCAGCGCCGTAACCATTACCGATTTACGCCCGATAGCATCGGATAATGGCCCAGTTACCAGCAGGCCAGGCGCCATCAGCCCGGTAGCGATGGACAGCGATATGCTACTGGCAGCAGGAGATACGCCGAATTCATGCGACAAAACCGGCAAAACAGGCTGTACACAATAGAGCAAAGCAAAAGTCGCCAGCCCGGCCGAGAACAGCGCCATAGTGACGCGCATAAACTGCGGCGTGCCACGTTTGATATACACATTGTTGTTGATTACAGAAGTCGATAAAGGAATAGACGCTGACCGTTCAGCACGTTTGGGCAGCGTGACGGCCTGAGAGGAGCGGTTCACTTTGGATCCTTAAGGTTATTGGCAGTGATCAACCTGTAAAGGGTAAGAAAGATGATTTATGATGTCTAATATATTAATAATCTGAAATGATACTTCTGAGATATGAATATTGAGCTGCGTCATCTGCGCTATTTTATCGCCGTTGCTGAAGAACTGCATTTTGGTCGTGCTGCACTGCGGCTTAATATCTCACAACCGCCGCTTAGTCAGCAGATCCAACTGCTTGAGCAGGAAATGGGGGCGCGACTGTTCGCCCGCACCAATCGCAGCGTGCGGCTCACTGCGGCCGGTGAGCAGTTTTACAAAGATGCCTGCCTGATTATGCAACAGGTTGGTCAGGCGGTTAGCAAAGCGGCGCGACTGCATCGCGGTGATGAAGGGGAGCTACGTATTGGGTTTACCTCATCAGCGCCGTTGATTAACGCAGTTTCAAATGCACTGTTTACCTACCGCCAGCGTTACCCATCGGTTCATGTCGAAATGCAGGAGATAAACACGCGTCAACAGCTGGCACCGCTCAGTGATGGGCGACTTGATTTAGGCGTCATGCGCAATACCATTCTCCCTGAAACTTTTCATCATCAGTTGCTGCTACAGGAACCAATGTATGCACTGGTGCACCGTGCGCACCGGCTGGCGAACCGACAGCAGATTGCGTTGAGTGAACTGGCGCTGGAGCCATTCGTGTTCTTCGACCCGGGCGTTGGTACCGCCCTGTACGGCGAAATCATCCAGCTGCTGCAACGCTATGATATCCAGCCTGATATTGCCCAGGAAGTGGGGGAGGCGATGACCATAATTGGTTTAGTTTCGGGCGGTCTGGGCGTTTCGATTCTGCCCGCGTCATTCCACCGGGTGCGGCTGAATGATGTCGTCTGGATCCCACTGCAAGAGCAGGATGCGCGTTCAGAAGTTTGGCTGGTTTGGTCGAAACAGCGTGAGATGCCTGCTGTCGCTGCTGCGATGAAGGAATTGTTATTGCCGCCTGTCACCCATTCGTAAACTACAAGAACACTTAACGTCAGTTTTGTGTTGTAAATCACATTTCGAATCAAGCAGTTGACGCCATCTGTGAAGTGTTTCACCATGAACAGATAGCGAGAATATAACCGCCAATATTGGCAGATTTCAATGACCTTGCAGCAAAAAGTGATAATAAGGAGCAAATGTGATTACGGATAGCCTGCCCGGCCATATTGACCATATTAAGCAAATGAATGCCGGAAACGTATATCGGCTGATCGACCGCTACGGCCCGGTCTCGCGCATTGAGCTGTCCAATAAAACGCGTTTGTCTCCGGCCAGTATCACCAAAATCGTGCGAGAACTGCTGCAGGCTCATTTGGTGAAGGAAACTGAATTCCAGGAGGCAGGATGTCGGGGGCGGCCGGCGATTGGCCTGGTGCTTGACAGTCACGCCTGGCATTTCCTTTCTATACGCATCGGTAATGGCGAGATCGACATCGCACTTCGCGATCTGAGCTGTAAATTGGTTGTCGAACAGCAACAACCCTTGCTGGCAGCGGCTGAAGAACCGTTGCTGGCGCGCATTCTCCAGCATATCGATCGGTTTTTCACCCAGCACCAGCATCAACTTGAGCGCCTCACCGCGATCGCCTTCACGCTCTCAGGCAGGATCAACAGCCGAACCGGCATTGTTCAGCACCTCCCGTTCTATCAGGTTGATAACATGCCGCTGGGGCCTGAACTTGAAAAACTCACCGGGCTACCTGTTTTCATTCAAAATGATATCTGTGCCTGGACCCGGGCAGAATCGCTGTTTGGTGCCTCGCGCAATGCCAGCAATATTATTCAGCTAGTGATTGACCAGAACGTCGGTGCCGGTGTCATTACCGCCGGTCAATTGCTTCACGGTGGCGGCAACACAATGGCCGAGATTGGACATATTCAGGTCGATCCTTATGGCCAACGCTGCTGCTGCGGTCACCAGGGGTGCCTGGAAACGGTTGCCAGCATCAACAACATAGTTAATTTGGCTGCGCAGCGACTGTCGTCGTCGACGGGTTCTGTCCTGCATCATCAGCCACTGACGATCGACACTTTGTGTGATGCGGCGCTGTCCGGAGATCGTCTGGCCTGCGACATCATCAGCGGGGTGGGCAGCAGCCTGGGACGGGTCCTGGCCATAATGGTCAATCTCTTCCATCCACAGAAAATCCTTATAGGTTCACCGCTAAACCGCGCCCGGTCGATTCTGTTTCCGGCTATTTCTGGTTGTATTCGCCAGCAGGCCTTACCCGCCTGTAGCGCCGAACTCAGCGTAGAATCCACACGGTTTGCGCAGTCCGGCACCCTGTCCGCCGCAGCGCTGGTCAAAGAAGCGCTCTATGACGGGTCGCTGCTCATCAGACTGATGCAAGGCTGATAGATAACCAAAGATTGCGCTAACGCAATCTTTGATAACCG
The DNA here is from genome assembly GCF_000026985.1 of Erwinia pyrifoliae DSM 12163. NCBI lineage: Bacteria > Pseudomonadati > Pseudomonadota > Gammaproteobacteria > Enterobacterales > Erwiniaceae > Erwinia > Erwinia pyrifoliae. Next base: position 2,083,715 of record NC_017390.1, on the reverse strand, counting down.
GTAGTGTCCTACACTTTTGGCTCCCATTGAGCACTAAAATACCAATCAGCCCAAACCGGGGCTGCCGGAGTCATGCTATGTCAACACGGTTATTTGTCACGGGAACGGATACGGAAGTTGGGAAAACGGTGGTATCGCGCGCCTTGCTGCAAAAGCTGGCAGCTGCAGGTAAACGCAGTGTGGGTTATAAACCTGTGGCCAAAAGCAGTAAGCAAACCGCCGAAGGGGCGCGTAATCAGGACGCGTTGGTGTTGCAGGCATCTTCTTCCGTGGCCTTGCCCTATCAGGCAATAAACCCGTTAACGCTGCTGGATGACGAGATCAGCACCAGCCCGACGCCGGTCAGTTATGAGGCCTTGAGCGGTGGGCTGAAGGCGCTGGATGACCACGCCGACTATATCATCGTGGAAGGCACGGGAGGGTGGCGTAGTCTGATGAGCGATCTGCGTCCGTTATCAGACTGGGCAGTGCAGGAGCGGCTGCCGGTGGTACTGGTTGTGGGCATTAAGCTGGGCTGTATCAGCCATGCTTTGTTAACCGCCCAGGCGGTAGTGAATGATGGCCTGCCACTGCTGGGCTGGGTAGCTAACCGCATTAATCCGGGGCTGGCGCACTATGCTGAAATCATTAACGTACTGCGCGGACAAATCCCGGCTCCGCTACTGGGGGAGGTGCCTTATCTGCCGCGCCCGGAAACCCGCGATCTGGCGCAATATCTCGATCTGTCACCTCTGGCGTAACGGCGGCAGCCACGGCCGAACGTGGCTGGATTTGCTGAAAACTCACCTGTTGCCCGCTGTTTGTCGTCAATCTGCAACGTCATATCCCGTTTAGCTGCTGTGACGTTGTCACATGCAGCTTCTCTGCTGAGGGTCTGTGCACCATCGTTTGTCCTTATCCGCCGCACCTCTGCCAGTAAAGCCTGGCTCAAAATAACTTGATGAAATAAGCTACACTGCTGGCAGCTGGCGTAAAGCCGCAGTAGCGGTCAAGGGTTTGACGAGCCTGATTCTGTGACATTGTCACCAACACCGTTAGCACAATCTGAAAATTGCTGTGCGCTATTTCATGCACAATGACAAGACGCATCGCCGGGAAGAGACAAATGTGGCAAGAGTTGGAAGATATGAATAATCAGGTTACGCATCGCCACTGGGTATTGGTCGCCTCAATGCTGGCGATGTTTATGGCCGCGATCGAAGTCACCATTGTGGCGACGGCCATGCCCACCATCATTGTGCAATTGGGTGGGTTCTCTCAGTTCGGTTGGGTGTTCTCTATTTACCTGCTCACTCAGGCCATCAGCGTGCCAATTTATGGCAGGCTGGCTGATTTATGGGGCAGAAAACGGGTATTTTTTATTGGCACCGGGCTGTTTCTTGTCGGTTCCGTGCTGTGCGGGTTTGCCACTAATATGGCCTGGCTGATCCTCTTTCGTGCCTTTCAGGGACTGGGCGCGGGAGCGATCATGCCGCTGACCTCAACCATCATTGCCGATGTTTACCCGCCGAAGGAGCGGGCAGGGATCCAGGGCTGGCTGTCAAGCGTATGGGGCATAGCGGCGATTATCGGCCCGCTGACCGGGGCCTGGCTGGTGCAGCATTTCAACTGGTCGCTGATCTTCTGGGTCAACATTCCGCCAGGGCTGGTTTCCATGTTGTTGTTAGCGCGTTATTTTCCCGAATCAAAATCCTCCGGTGCGCATCGGCTTAATTTGACCGGCAGCGGATTGCTGATGCTGAGCGTCAGTGCATTACTGGTGGCGCTACTGCAGGCGGAAACGCTTGGCGGGTTAGCGGTGGCCGGGCTGCTGATGCTGGCACTGCTGGCCGGGGCTGTGCTGGTACGCCACGAACGCCATTCCGGCGCACCACTCTTTCCTCTGGCTATCTGGCGCAGCCGCATGTTGTTGGCGGGTAATGCGGGCAACCTGCTGATCGGCGCAGCGATGATGGGTATCAGTGCTTTTCTGCCGACCTGGATTCAGGGAATAAACGGCGGTACGCCTTTACAGGCGGGCAGCGCACTGGCAATGATGTCGATAGGCTGGCCGTTGGCCAGTACCTTTAGCGGGCGTCTGATGCAGCGCACCTCATATCGCTTTACCGCGCTGCTGGGTTCACTGCTGCTGGTCGCGGGAACAGGACTGCTGCTGACCCTCCACCGTGAAAGTCCCGTTTGGCATGCCGGCGTTTTTGCCTTTGTGATTGGTTGCGGGATGGGAATGAGCAGCACGACCTTCCTGATTGCGGTGCAAAACACGGCGGAATTTGCCATTCGAGGCATCAGTACGGCATCGATAATGTTTAGCCGCATGCTGGGGTCGGCGCTGGGGACCGCGCTGATGGGAGCCGTACTCAACTACAATCTGCTGTTACGCCTGCCGCAATATCAGAACCCGGTGCAGCAGGTCATGTCCCACAGCGAACGGCAGCAGATAGCACCCGCCAGCCTGGAGATCATTCTTAATGAGATTGCGCATTCGCTGCACTGGGTTTTTGTCGTGTCGACGGTGATTGCCTTGTTGAGCCTTTCGGTATCACGATTGATCCCGGCCCGTCAGGCAGATTAAAAGCAGATAAAGCGACCCGTTTCGGGGCGCCTTATCTGTCAGGCTATTGTGAGCTATCCCGCGAGGTTCCCGTGCTGGCTGACGCATCATTTTCAGCTGCACCGCTCACGTGCTTATAAACGATTTTATGGGTATCACTTTCACAGTGGCCTACGACCTGACCGCCCGCCTGGTCGACCTGGTCATTCGGCACAATGTCCAGACTAAACCCCGAGGCGGGTACGCCATTGCTGATGATTTTCTGGTTAATATCCGCTTTCACCGACTCGCACGATGCCGTTGCTGCAAGCGGCGTGACAACCAGCAGTGCAGATAAAGCCCATTTAAAACCTTTCATCATCTCATCCTTTTGTCTCTGACCGAGCTGTCACTATAGCAGTAAAGTCAATTATGGGGTGACCTGGCGGCCGGTACGACGATCCAGGCAACGCAGGGTGTTGGGTTCCCAGTAAGCGTTAAGGTTCAGGCTTTTCTCGCAGCCGTCCTGGGTATCGAAGGCACGATCAACTTTATCGAACTGCTTCTCAACGCGGTTATTGACCTTGCCGCGCAGGCTATGGGTAGCATCCCACTGCTCTTTTTGCTCGCGAGCCTGTTCTTTGCTCAACGAGTTATCACCATTTTCAATGATCAAACGCTCAGTTTGTGCATGTGCGCCGTGTGCCACGGTAAACAGCGCGGCCAGCACCACCAGCGGTAGCGTGGCCTGAGCCAGGCGTTGTTGCAATGTCTTCATATTCGGTTCCCTTCTGTAGGCTGCCAGCCGTAATGACTGTGCGGATCTTGTCTGCCAGTATATCACCAGCTTTAAGGCGCTAACCAGTCAGCCAACCGCGCCATTGAGGCTTAAGCGAGATTTAAATCTACGTTGACTGGCAGAATCACTGAATTCTGCTTTTACGGTTACGCGATTTTGTGCACGCGCAGGCCCGCCTGGCTCTGCCCAACCGGCATCATCTCAAGCGCATTGATATTAACGTGCCCAGGCAAGGTAGCCACCCACCAGACGGCTTCGGTGACATCTTCTGCCGTTAAAGCCTCAACGCCTTGATAGACATTGTCAGCACGCGCATCGTCGCCCTTGAAACGAATATGAGAAAACTCGGTACCGCCTACCAGACCTGGTTCAATATCGGTGACGCGCAGCGCGGTGCCGTGCAGGTCAGTACGCAGGTTGAAGCTGAACTGACGGACAAATGCTTTGGTTGCACCGTAGACATTGCCACCCGGATAGGGCCAGCTACCGGCAATGGAACCCATATTAATGATGTGCCCGACGTTCCGCGCTATCATGCCAGGCAGGATAGCGTGTGTCATATACACCAGGCCTTTATTGTTGGTGTCGATCATATCCTCCCAGTCTTGCAGGCTGGCCTGCTGCGCGGGTTCAATCCCCAAAGCCAGTCCGGCGTTATTGACCAGTACATCGATATTGCGCCACTCCGCCGGCAGGCTGTTCAGGGCTGTTTCGATCCCACTGCGGTCGCGCACATCCAGCACCAGGGGGTACAGGCTGGCGCCCAGTTCCTGCTTCAGGGCATCCAGCCGCTCCTGACGGCGACCGGTGGCAATAACCTGATGGCCCATGGCGACAAAGCGGCGGGCGATGCTTTGACCAAAACCGGCTGTCGCGCCGGTAATAAATACGATCATTTTAATGTTCCTCAATGCATTTTAGGTTGTGAACACCTTACCACCCGATCGGCCCGGCTGATAATAAGCGAATGATTAACTTAAGACGAAATAACTGCACCAACAGCATGCGGCGGCTTTTACGATTGCGTTAACAATGTGCAAAGCAAAATTCAAATAAGCTCCGGGATTGACAAAACAGGGCTTTGCAACAGTTTATCCGGCGAGCTACCGGACGCGCACTCGAAGTGATAATGCAGGCGATAAACCAGAAGGAAGAATTTAACCTTCTGTCATTTAAGGGGTTATCAGGCGTATATCCGCTGGCATAACAATTGCAAAGGCAACTCTCAATCATCAAACTTCCCAGCTGCCGGGAATGTTGTAAAGGAATAACTATGTCAGTGAGCTATACGCGCGCCATCCGTGCCAGTTTCTTTGATATCACCCATACGGTTGACAACCCGCTCAACCTGGCTGAAGCCGCGCGCTACCTCGAAGACGGACTGCTGCTGCTGGATGAGGGGCACATTGTCTCGCTCTCAGAATGGGAGGCGGGCCGGCAGCTGTTAAGGCCGGGCGAGACTATCCTTGATTATCGCGGCCGGTTAATTGTACCGGGCTTTATCGATAGCCATATTCACTATCCGCAAACTGAAATGATTGGTGCTTACGGCGAGCAGCTTCTGCAATGGCTTAACCGTTATACCTTCCCGGTGGAAGGGCAGTACCGTTGTGCAGACCATTCGGCAAAGATGTCGGCGTTCTTCCTGGAACAGCTGCTGAGCAACGGCACCACTACCGCGCTGGTATTTGGCACCGTCCATCCGCAGTCGGTTGACGCACTGTTTGCGGCGGCAGAAAAACTGGGGATGCGGCTGATTGCCGGTAAGGTGATGATGGATCGCAATGCGCCAGAAGAACTGACTGAAACCCCGGAGCAGAGTTACCAGCAAACGCGGGATCTGATAGAACGCTGGCATAACAAAGGGCGTCTGAACTACGCGCTGACGCCACGCTTTGCTCCGACTTCTTCGCCACAGCTGCTGGAAAAAGTGCAGCAGTTACGCAGCGAGTACCCTGATGTCTGGTTACATACCCACCTGAGCGAAAATCCGCAGGAGGTCGCCTGGGTTAAAGCGCTGTTCCCGCAGCATGACGGCTATCTGGACGTCTACCACCATTATCAGCTCACCGGTAAACGCAGCCTGTTTGCCCACTGCCTGCATCTGGAAAACAGAGAATGGCAATGCCTGCACGATACTGCGTCGGCGGTCGCCTTCTGTCCAACCTCAAACCTGTTCCTCGGCAGCGGTTTATTCAATCTTCAGCGCTGCTGGCAGCAGGGCGTCAAGCTGGGACTGGGTACTGACGTGGGGGCGGGCACCAGTTTTAGCATGTTGCAAACCATGGGGGAAGCCTACAAAGTTGGCCAGCTGCGCGGCTATAAGCTGGCCGCCTGTGAAGCTTTCTATCACGCAACGCTCGGCGGAGCGCAGGCGTTGGATCTCGACCGCTACATCGGTAATTTTGCCAGCGGCAAAGAGGCGGATTTCGTGGTGTTGGACCCGCAAGTCACGGCGTTACAACAGATGCGCTTCGCCAACAGCCGCGATATTTGGGAAAAACTGTTTCTGCTGATGACGCTGGGCGACGACCGCAATATCGCCGCTACCTGGGTAAATGGTCGCTGCGTGTGGCAGCGCGCAAACGTGGAGCAGTCGGCATAATTGCGCTCCTGGCAGGGCGATCCTCCGCTGTGTTGAGGACCCGTCATTGTCGTTACCCTGTCACTTATTTCGTATTGATGAGCGCGCTGAAGCCTTAGGCTTGAAGCGCTGACCGACAGATCTGACGGGCGAAAAACCACGCTACGGCGACGATGGCAAAAGAAATTATCGCCATATATCAATGTTGTTAATGATTTTGCCGTCCGCAACGTTTATGCTGGAATTTTGGTAACCGGATGAAAGGAGAGCAGAGTAACAATGAGAATAACACCGTTAGTCTTGGCCATCGGTATGGCACTTACCGCCGGCGCACAGGCGGCAGAATCAAAACAGGAGAGCCGCCAGATGCAGTCAAAACAGAGTCATCCCTTCAGTCAGGCCAGTGCACTGCCGTTTCAGGCTCCGCCATTCGACAAGATAAAAAACGCCGATTACCGCCCGGCGCTTGTCGCGGCCATCGCTGATAAGCGCGCTGAAATTGAACGTATAGCCAATAATCCTGCCCCGCCAGACTTCGCCAACACCTATCAGGCGCTGGAGCAGAGCGGGCAGAAACTACAGCGCGTCTACAGTGTTTTCAGCGCGATGACGGCAAGTAATACCAGCGATGAGCTACAGGCTCTGGACGAAGAGATGTCACCTGCATTGGCGGCGCTGAAGGATGATATTATGCTGAACGCCAAACTTTTCGCCCGGCTGGACAGCGTGTACCAGCAACGCCAGCAGCTCCAGCTGGACGCAGAGTCGCTGCGTCTGGTGGAGGTCACCTGGCAGGCGTTCGTGCTGGCCGGAGCGCGCCTCAATGACGCAGACAAGACGCAACTGAAAGCGCTCAATCAGGAGTCAGCAACCCTCAGCACCCGCTTTAGCAATCGCCTGCTGGCGGCGACCAAAGCCGGAGGCGCGCTGTACCACAATCCGCAGCAGCTGGCCGGTCTAAGTCAGGACGAACTGACCGCCGCCGCAGATGCGGCCCAGGCTCGGGGACTGAAAAACCAGTGGTTGCTGACGTTGCAGAACACCACCCAACAGCCTGATTTGCAGGTATTAAGCGATCGCGCAGCACGTAAGACTCTGTTTGACGCCAGCTGGACGCGCGCAGAGAAATCAGACGGTAACGACACGCGTGAAGTGATTATACGCCTTGCGCAGGTGCGGGCGCAGCAGGCCAAATTGCTGGGCTTCGACAGTTATGCGGCCTGGAAACTCCAGGATCAGATGGCAAAAACGCCACAGGCAGCGCTGGAATTTATGCGCAAAATTGTTCCGGCTGCCACCGCTCGCGCGCAGCGTGAAGCGGACGATATACAGGCGGTTATCGATCGGCAGAAAGGCGGTTTTGCTGTTGCCCCGTGGGACTGGCAGTTCTATGCCGAACAGGTGCGGCGGGCGAAATACGACCTTGATGAATCAGAAATCAAGCCCTATTTCGAGTTGAACAACGTGCTGGAGAACGGGGTTTTTTATGCCGCCACACGGCTGTACGGCATCACCTTTAAACCGCGCCCCGATCTGCCGGTATATCAGCCGGACGTCAAGGTCTATGAGGTGCTTGATAAAGACGGTACTCCGCTGGCGCTGTTCTATGCCGACTGGTTTAAGCGCGACAATAAAGGCGGCGGGGCGTGGATGGGCAACTTCGTTGACCAGTCAACGCTGCTGGGCAGTAAGCCGGTTATTTATAACGTCGCCAACTTCAGCAAACCTGCAGCTGGCCAGCCGGCTCTGCTGTCGTGGGATGATGTCATTACTCTGTTCCACGAATTCGGCCATGCGCTGAACGGGATGTTCGCCGACCAGCGTTACCCGAGCCTGTCCGGTACGGCCACCCCGCGTGACTTTGTTGAATTCCCGTCACAGTTCAACGAGCACTGGGCCAGTAACCCGCAGGTGTTTAGCCACTTTGCCCGTCATTATCAGACAGGAGAGCCGATGCCCACCACGCTGCGCGACAAAATGTTGCGCGCCAGCCAATTCAATAAAGGTTACGAGATGAGCGAACTGCTGGCCGCAGCATTGCTCGATCAACACTGGCACGCTCTCAGTGCCGGGCAGCCTTTACAGCAGGTCGATAGCTTCGAGCAGGCTGCCTTGAAGCAGGAGAAGATCGGTTTGCCAGCGGTACCGCCGCGCTATCGCTCCAGTTACTTCCAGCATATCTGGGGCAGCGGCTATGCCGCAGGTTATTACGCCTATCTGTGGACCCAGATGCTCGCCGACGACGGTTTTGCCTGGTTTGATGAGCACGGTGGCTTGACGCGGGAAAACGGTCAGCTTTTCCGTGACAAAGTGTTGTCACGCGGTAACAGCGAAGATCTTAAGCAGCTTTATCGCGACTGGCGCGGCCGCGATGCGGAAATCGATTCGATGTTGTCTGACCGTGGGCTTCAATAACTCCACGGGTACCAGTATAAAATACAGCCGCTGAGAAAGGGCTGAAACCATTCAGGGCAGCGGGCCGCCCTGAATGGTTTCACACATTCCGCCGATAATGCGTTCTCCGCTCTCTTGTTTCAGCCCGGCGTACCATTCGGCGGTGAGCGCGGCATCTTTTGCATGGGTAATATCACAGCGTTTACGCGCTTTCAGCACCAGATCCTTAACCCGCCCGGCGCGTTGAGACTGGTAACGCAGTAGTGCATCCTCAATGCCCAGCGAATTGCTTTGCAACGCCATCGCCAGCACTACCGCATCCTCCATGGCCGCGCAGCCGCCTTGACCAATATCCGGCGTGGTGCTGTGTGCGGCATCGCCCAGTAATGCGATACGGCCCTTCACCAGCGGTGCAAATGGCTCGATATCGTGAATTTCCACGCGGTTGGTGATATCCGGATCCAGCTGCGCAATCAGCCGTTGCACTGGGGCGGCCCAGCCCGCAAAGTAGCGGGTTAAATCGGCGCGGATCGAGCTGCGGTCTTCCGCCAGGCCTTTCGGCAGCGGGACGTCAAAGAAGAAATAGAAGCGATTGCCGGCAACCGGCATCAGCGACACGCGTTTCCCTTCGCCAACGAAGGTGGTCCATTGATTAACCGGAGCCAGCGACGGGTCAATCTCTACCAGTCCGTTCCAGTTGACGTAGCCGGCATAGCGGCGATCCGGAGAAAAGCCGAGCACCGTTTTGCGTACCACCGAGTGCGTGCCGTCACAGGCGATCAGCAGATCGCCGTGAGCCTCGCTGCAATCCTCGAAGAAAGCAGTTACACCGTCACCGTTCTGCGCCACGCGGCAGATCCGTTTGCCAAACTGAACCCGGCTGCGGCCAAAGGTGTCCAGCAGCATTGCCTGTAATTCGGATCGCACCACCGGGTAGGGACGCTCGCCTGAATGCTGTACCAAAGGAGCGAGACTGAACTGCGTCAGGGTGTCCGCGCTGCGGAAATCCCGGTAGGCCATGTAATCCATCGTGCCGCCAATAGCGCGCAGCGCCTCTTTCATTCCAAGATAATTAAGGCATTTAACCCCGTTTGGCCAGATGGAGATGGCGGCACCTACCGGTTTGATCTCTTTGACCGCCTCAAACACGTCGCACTCAATTCCACAACGACGCAGGGCAATGGCCGTGCACATTCCGCCGATACCGGCACCGATAATCATTGCTTTCATCTGCTGCTTCTCCTGTCCGTATCAACCTGGAAATAAGCAATTTTCATACCAGCCAGCGGCCAGCAAAAAAGTCCGGTTTTCGGCGACCAGAGAAGGAAAACGAAACAAACATTTCGCCACCAAGGTCGTATTTATGGGCAATTGCATCATTTTGGGGCTTGTCAGGAGAAACTTTTGTTATCGCCATCAAAAATGATGGCTGGCATTAACGGAAATTTTTGCCACAGTTAAGCGGTCCCCCTCAGGAGAATCAACGATGACCGTTATTGCCTGTCTGCATGCAGCCGAAAGCAACATTGAGGTCTTCGAGCAGTCGCTAAGGGCGCTGAAGGAAGACGATATCCAGTTATTGCACCGGGTAGAGAGCGATCTGTTTGCGCAGGCGCAGGCAGAACGATCGGTAACGCCGGCGATTGTCGCCGCCACGCGCAGGGCGATAGAAGCGCTGTGCCAGCAGGCGGATGCGGTGATTGTTACCTGTACCACTTTAGGCATAGCTGTATGGCAGGCTGAATTCAGCAAACCGGTGCTGCGCATAGATGCGACGCTGGCCAGGATGGCCGCACGTTACCACGGCACCATCCTGGTGCTTTGTACTGCCCGTTCCACACTGGAACCTACCACCCGCCTGTTCAGCGCCTTTATTCCCGGTGAACGCCTATACGTTGAGCTGATCCCCCGTGCCTGGGCATGGTTTAACCGGAGTGATATTGCTGGCTATCATCGTGAAATAGCACGCTATATTTTGCAGCGCCCCGAATGCCCGTTGGGCTGCATTGTGCTGGCGCAGGCATCAATGAGCGGAGCGGAAAAATACGTCAACAGCACGCTGGCGGTTTTGAGCGGCCCACAGGTCAGCTTGCGCGCCGCAATTGAGGCGCTGCGATAATTCTGCCGTAGTGGGAATAACCAGATTGGCGGGTATAAATGGTTATGCCTGTTATAACAAGATGTTATCAATCATGTCTGCTGCATCAAGCGCTTCGCCATTAGCCCAGAATCAACTCATCCGGCCCTAATTCAGATACTGTGCAACCGTAGCCGCAGGCGGATCACCCCGCCTGACGCAGCAGATCGCGTGCCTTAGTATAACGGTCAGGCCGCACCGGGATCCCCATGAGTCTTAAAAAAACTTTTTTATGATATTCATTAATAGAGATTAAAATATAAAATGATGTTTTTAGTTTATAGGTTTTTATGTTCTCTCATCCCCTGTCCAATTGTATGCCAGGCCAACAGGATCGCACGGATAGTATAATTGCAAGTAATACCAGCTTGGGAAAAGTGCCGGAAATATTAACTCAGATAAAATACATGGGAAATTCCCCGCTCGAATTTCATTTAGCATCCAAAGAAATATCTGATAATAACAGAACGGCAAGTCATCTCACAAATGCTATCGCTGGTTGCCACACTGAAATAAGGCCTCCCAATGAAAACACTTTCGCCAATGGAATCCCCGCTGTGATACATTTCACATGGGAAGGAGATGACATTTCAGCAGAAGATCTGGCTAATATTCTATTAAACACGAAGATGGCCCCCGATTTTCGAGTATATATCTGGACAACGAGGTCAGAGTCAATATTATCAACTTTAGATAAAATGAATAATTCTGAAACTAATTCCCAATACAGATATCTCGCAAGGAATTTCGGTCCATCAATCTCAGTAAAAAACACCAGATTGTTATATGACAACCTGGTAACGAAGTTGGACGTAAGCAATGAAGTATTTAATGAAAATATATCATTAGCTGGTTATCTCTCTTCAGTTTTTTTTAGAGAAATAAATGGCACTTACAAAAACCTTGCGGCCGCAAGTGATATAGCTCGGTCAGTGTTGATGTATGTGGAAGGGGGTTGTTATATGGATGTCGATATTATCTGCACTTCTTTAAACAAACTCAAATCCGTTAAAATACCCGATGGATTTTTACAAGGGGTAACTCATAGTAAGCGTTGTAGTAATTCTTTTTTAATCTCTTTGCCTCAGTCAGCTATTTCACGGGAAATTCTGGAAGCTATTAATTATAATTTACGATTAGCCGATAACCTAATTACCAGCGAGGGTAAGGAGCTTATGCTTCAATGGGTCAAAAAAAGAAGTATCGAATACTATCGCATAAATGGCACCTTGGAGTGGACGGGGCCTTACGTGTATCATGAGAAAGTGAGTAGAAGATTACGTCTCCTTGTCGAAACTAGATACAGAACGAGTGGATCGGTAAAAAGCATTTTCCCTCCTGATGTAAAAGATTTTAACAGGATGACTACATCTGAAATAAAAGAATTATTCCGCATAAGGGGAAAGGATGAATTATTATTTTTTAATACGGTACCAGGTTTCGATGGTTCAGGTAGCTGGATTGATTTAGACGATAGTAAAATAAAAGCCACTGAAATTTAACTGCATATACTTAAGTTAATGCCTGAACAGCTATTTATTTACCTCACGCCGGTTGGTGGTCTGCTGATCGGTACGATGTTCGGCGTATCTCTGTTCAGAGGCGTACTGGTAGGGCCGCTGATTGCTGACGGCCTGCTGTCACTGATGCTCGGGAAAGAGGAGCGAACTGTGGTATTCTGCCCACCTGATTTCCCAGCGACCGAGAAACCGTGTGAGCAGCAAACAGGATAAACGTCAAAAACGCGCTAAAGCGAAGGCGAAGCAGGTCAACAAGGTACGCGCCCACGGGCGTCAACTTGATGCCATCGGCCGTCAGAACTATGTGGCTACGCCAGAGATGCAGGCGCTGTTCGCCACGCTGCCGGATCTTGATGACAGCGGGGAAATGCCGTTTGTCGGGGCAATTTATCATTGGTCAGCGGCAGAGTATCAATTCGATGGTTCTCAGCAGGAAGGCGAACAGCTACAGGTCGCTGCGCTGTGCGTGATGTATATTCACTGGAAGACCAGCGGTGGGGCAACAACGCGGGTACAGAATGAGCTGATTGAGGCAGCGCTGGGACTGGTTGAGAAAAACGACGCCTTTAAGCAGCGTTATCAGCAGGCGCAAGCCGAAGCGGTCAGCGCAGAAGCGTAGCGCACCCGCCACGGGCGCAGGTCCTCTAACGCGTCAGAAAAGGGACGGTTCAGGCCGTCCCTTATGCTGTCATCCCGGGTATATCCCCCGGTCTTTACGCGCCATCAGAATGCGCTCGCATGCCACAATATAGGCGGCGGTGCGCAGACTGCAGCTTTTCTCATGCGCCTTATCCCAGACGTGAATCATCGCCTCGGTCATGATTTTATCCATGCGCTCGTTGATCTCGTCTTCGCTCCAGAAGAAGCTGGCCATATCCTGTACCCATTCGAAGTAACTGACGGTGACACCACCAGCATTACAAATGACGTCCGGTACGACGGTTACGCCGCGTGAAGTGAGCACGTCGTCGGCTTCCGGGAATGTTGGGCCGTTAGCCCCTTCCAAAACCAGACGGCAGTGCAGCTTTTCCGCACGCTGCGGGGTAATCTGGCCTTCCAGCGCCGCCGGGATCAAAATGTCCATTTCCACATCCCAGAACGCTTCGTCATCAATCTCACGCGCGCCGCTGAAACCGGCAATCTTCTTATTGGCGCTCTGCCATTCTCCCAACGACACCAGATCGATTCCGTTGGGGTTAAACAGCGTGGTGCTGTGATCCTGGATGGCAATCACCCGCGCACCGGCGGCACAAAACAGGCGAGCGGCCTCGCTGCCTACGTTGCCGAAGCCCTGTACCGCAACTTTCGCGCCTTCAATATTAATACCGTTGCGGCGTGCCACTTCACGGCCGGTAATAAATACGCCGCGTCCGGTCGCTTTTTCACGCCCTAATGAACCGCCGAGGTGAATCGGCTTGCCGGTAACCACGCCGGTGATGGTGGTGCCGTGGTTCATTGAGTAGGTATCCATCATCCACGCCATCACTTTAGCATTGGTGCCAACGTCCGGTGCGGGGATATCTTTTTGCGGGCCGATAATCAGGCCGATTTCGCTGGTATAGCGGCGCGTCAGGCGCTCAAGTTCACCATCAGACAGGCTGAAGGGGTCGACCCGAATACCGCCTTTCGCCCCGCCGTAGGGCAGATTAACTGCCGCACATTTTATGGTCATCCAGGCAGATAGCGCCATCACTTCGTTTAGATCAACGTTGGGATGGTAGCGAACACCTCCTTTTCCCGGGCCTCGCGACAAATTGTGTTGAACGCGAAAACCTTCAAAGTGACGAATAGTGCCATCGTCCATTTGCAGAGGAATATCCACAATGAGCGCACGCTTGGGATGACGCAGAGTATCTATCCAGCGAGACAACTCGCCCAGATGTGGCGCAACGCGATCGATCTGTTGCAGATAGGTTGACCAGGCCGTTTTGCTGCCATCAGAAACGTAAGAAAGCTTTTCCATTTCAAACCTTTATTCAGTTAGCGCCTGTCCGTTGGCAAGTGGTGGCCTGGCGGTGGACGCTGAGTTGTCAGTACTGTTTTACCGTCAATGGCTCAGTGCATCTCACTGAGCGGTGAGTAATTTAGCATTGAAAAAAGTTTCCATCGTTTTAAATAATTGCGAAAACCTGAGATCCTAAGAGGTTTCCAGCACGATTAACTGCATAACAAACGGTTTTAACAGTGGATATATGGCACATGGGCGGTTTTTTGGTGTCTAACTATGCATTAATAATGCATAAGTTGATGTGACTTATAATTTCCTGAAATTTGAATCCGATCATACTTTAGATTCAGGCGCTTGACTGGATGGCTTCGCACTGCTTAAAGCGGAAAAGTAACTACTTGTACGCATGTCGAAAGGATAAGCTTGATTTCCACTGGATAACAAAAAAGCGGCTGGACAGTGATTTACGCGTTTCCGCACTTTGCCTGAACCGGCATAAGCGGTATTCTAGCGGCCGTATTTAATCAATAAGTTCATGAAAAAAGTTTCAACATTGAGGTCGACATGATTATTAAACCACGCATCCGTGGCTTCATCTGTGTTACTGCCCATCCGGCGGGTTGTAAAGCTAACGTGGAAAAACAGATCGAATACGTCACTGCTCAGGGCGCGATTACCTCCGGCCCGAAAAAAGTGCTGGTGATCGGTGCCTCTACGGGGTACGGACTGGCTGCCCGTATCTCTGCCGCATTTGGTTGCGCTGCAGACACGCTGGGCGTGTTCTTTGAGCGCCCGGGCGAAGCGAACAAACCGGCGACCGCTGGCTGGTATAATTCTGCTGCGTTTGAAGAGCTGGCAACGGCAAAAGGACTGTATGCGAAAAGCATTAACGGCGACGCTTATTCCGATGCGGTTAAGCAAAAGACGATAGAACTGATCAAACAGGATCTCGGCCAGGTTGACCTGGTGGTTTACAGCCTGGCTGCACCGCGCCGCACCCATCCGAAAACCGGAGAAGTGTTCAACTCTACGCTGAAGCCGATTGGCAAACCGCTGACCACACGCGGTCTGAACACCGACAAAGAGACCATTACTGACGTCTCGCTGGAACCCGCTTCACAGAAAGAGATCGACGGCACCGTCGCGGTAATGGGCGGTGAAGACTGGCAGATGTGGATTGATGCATTGCTGGAAGCCGGCGTGCTGGCGGAAGGGGCTAAGACCACCGCCTTCACCTATCTGGGTGAGAAGATTACGCACGATATCTACTGGAACGGTTCAATCGGTGAAGCGAAAAAGGATCTGGATAAGCGTGTTCTGGCCATTCGTGACACCCTGGCCGCACACGGCAACGGCGACGCCCGCGTTTCCGTGCTGAAAGCGGTCGTCACTCAGGCAAGCTCGGCGATCCCGGTGATGCCACTCTATCTCTCCCTTTTGTTCAAGGTAATGAAAGAGAAAGGCACCCACGAGGGCTGCATTGAGCAGGTATACGGCTTGTTCAAAGACAGCCTGTACAACGCCGCGCCGATTGTTGATGAAACCGGTCGCCTGCGCGCGGACTATAAAGAGTTACAGCCAGAAGTTCAGGATGAAGTCTCGGCACTGTGGCCAACCGTGACCAATGAAAACCTGAACCAGCTGACCGACTTTGTCGGTTATAAAACCGAATTTATGCATCTGTTTGGCTTCGGGCAGGACGGTGTGGACTATGAAGCGGATGTTAATCCGGACGTAAAAATCAAAAATTTGGTGCAGATGTAATTCTCTGCCGGACAAAATGCAGGGGCGGCCGTTGGCTGCCCCTTTTTTATGAACCCTGGTCACGGCGGCTAACCAGCCAATCGCATTAAAGCGCACCCTCATACGCCCGGCGCACAGGACGCAATACGCTTCATCAGGTAATCATTGCGCCGGGTGGCCAACGGCTGTAGCCATAAAGCCGCATTGCAAAGGGGATTTTCGTATTTAAACCCGCGCTGTTTTTAAGAAAATCTGACGTCATATTCTATCAGCACGGAGTTATATCATGAGTCAAACCCCACGTCGGATTAAACTCGGCCTGATGTTACAGGGCGCAGGCGGCTATATGAACGCCTGGCGTCATCATAGCGTGCCTGCCGATGCCAGCGTTAATGTTAACTGGTATCACCAGTTGGCACGCCAGGCGGAATATGGCGGACTCGATTTTCTGTTTGTCGCTGACGGGCTGCACATTAATGAAAAATCGCTGCCGCATTTCCTTAATCGCTTCGAGCCGCTGGCGCTACTCTCATCATTGACGGCGGTCACGCAACGTATCGGGCTGGCCGGAACGGTTTCCATTTCTTACAGCGACCCGTTTACCGAGGCACGACAGCTTGCTTCGCTTGATCTGCTAAGTAACGGCCGAGCCGGCTGGAATGTGGTGACCTCGCCGCCTGAAGGATCGGCACGAAACTTCGGCAGAGAACATCCCGAACATGGTCAGCGCTACCAGGTAGCCGGGGAATATATCGAAGTGGGTGCATATCGTCTGGAAGGGCAGGCGTCAGGCGATTTTGCGGGTTACTGAAATCTGAAGTAAATAACCGCTGTGCTCTTTAAGACAGCGGTTTGATCGGTTAAAAAACAAATCGACAGGATGGTAAAGAACAGCACGATTAAGCGATATCCGGTTGTCGGATACGTTGACCTTCTTAGCAACGGGCTATAATCAGCGTGATGATCAATGATGAAAAATCACCAACTCCTGGTGATTATTTTTGTTCATTGCCTTGGTGCTGCATATACCAATCACCAGCCACGCTTGTAATTATCTTATGAATTTCTTTCGTCTTTAATCCGCTTGCTTCCACACTGGCTGGTTGTTCAAGGCCGATATTCTTTTTCACTGCCTGACAAAAGATGGGTTGGGACACACGATTCTTCGGCGTTTCAGACCACACCTTTTCCATGCGTTCTTTCGTTAAAAATGTTGTAATAAATACGTTTTTACTATTTATTTTTTCTTTCTGCTCAGGGGGCAAGTTACCAGCTTTCGATTCTGTGTCTTTTGTCTCACTAACTTTAAACATCAGGCCGTTTGTTTTTGGATTATCAGAAACGACTCTCCATACCGCGCCTTCTCCTCGCCCCTTTTGGCCAAGCTTATGGGCTACAGGGCATTGCTCAATTATATCATTTGTGATTTCGAGCAATCGCTCAGGCACCTTATGTCGTAGGAATTTGCTTGATCCTGCAGAAATATTGCCTTCTATTTGAAAAGTAAGAGGATTTATGGTTAGCTCATAGGTTTCGAATTCATTTGTGCAGAAAACTCTTTCTTGAGCTGTTGAGGGATCATTGTCTGATGAATTCCTTTGGCCTCCATTTCTTGCGCTGGTTATAATGTCGTTGACTATTTTGGCTGGCAAAAAACGACATTCCTGATTTCTTGCTTTGTTTCCTTTTTTACTTCCTTCTTTAAAGAATGCAATATCGAAAACAACGAATAAAGGCTTCAATTTATTAATGGCGAAATCTTTAGAATCAGTATCCATAACCCCAACTCCGCACCACTCACCAAATATTGCGGCATGATTTTCTCCAGATAATTTATGTTTATTAATTTGTTCAAATGATTTTTTAAATATATCATTAATTTTCCCATCGTTTACAAATAACATAAATCCTTTATTTGGATCTTTTTTTGGATCAATATTTGGATCAATATTTGTATCGATAACATGTTTACGGGTCTGACCCCACATTTTTCCCGTCCGAAAATCAACGGCTACAGAACTATTCCTACCGTCTAACTTTACCGTACCCTCAATTTTCACGTTTTCAGTTAATGTTCCGTCGTTAACAAAATTTATTAATTTTACTGCAGCTTTGTCACCTCGTTGTATTTCAGGGTAATGCAGAAAGGTTGTTTCTTGGGAACTCTTTGCAGTATGAAATTCAGTATTCGTGCTTTCTGTACCTAACACATTTTCTAACACCTTGGAACCCTCCCCGTTGCGACTTATATTATCAGTAATATTTGTAGTTGACGGGGTAACTTGTGGAATTCCAGCCGAGACGCCAGGTAGCATAAACTCTCTCCTTAAATGATAGAATTGATACCTTAATAGCGGGCATCCTCTGTTGGCTATCATTAAACGGTTTATCGCTGAAACTGATCAAGTTATGACACTTTCGTATCCTGTCACCTCCTCTGTCACGCCTTTACCCATCACGGCTGAACGCTTTTTTAATGCCTCAGATTGTGTACAGCGGTAAATTTGTGCATGCTTTTATTGATAATGATTATCATTTGTATATGATAGCGAATGTCATCTTTAGTTTTGTCCCGTCAAATTGTGTTTGGGACCCTCTATTCCCGTATGGAAGCCATGCCTGAGCCTATACTCATAAACTATTCAGGTGTTTACCATGTCCAATTTTTCATACCGTCAGGGTATTTTTCACAGGTCACTGATGATGGGGACGTTGTTTGGCGTTGCCGTTACCACCACCAGCTCCGCTGCTCAACCGAGCGGCGCGTTGGCGGAAAACCGCTCCGGCCAGCAACAAATATTGTTTGCTATGCCAGAGGATAATGCGCTAATGACCGTGCTATCCCCCCCGGTTATGCAGGCGGCCGGAAGCACGGAAAGTATTAGCGTTGCTGATATGCAGCGACGCGGCGCTAACGACTTTGGTTCCATCATGCGCTATCAGCCGCTGGTCGGTGCGGTGGGCAGCAGCAGTGGTTCAGGCAGCGGAAAAAGCGGCTTCGACCGCGCGGGTTACGCCGGCTACAACATCCGAGGCCTGGAAAGTAACCGCGTAGCGCTCAGCGTAGATGGCATCCCGCAGCCGGACGCCACCGGCCGAGGCTACGGCAGCCGTTCAGGGGTTAACACCGTTGGCATCGGGCGCGATTATATTGACCCGTATCTTTATGCCCGGGTAGATATTGAAGCCGGAGCCACGGCGACATCTCGCGCCAATACCGCGATGGGCGGTTCGGTCTCCTTTCTGCCAAAATCGGCAGATGATTATCTGCTGCCGGATAAACAGAGCTATTTTGGTTATCAGAGCGACTACGATTCTGCCAACCGCAGTTGGCACAATGGCATCACCGCAGCCGCCGGGGATCGGAATCTGCGCGGCCTGATCGCTTACAGCCGCCGCGATGGGCAGCAAACGCGTAATAACAGCGATGTGCTGGATGCCTACCCCGCCAACTGGCATTCGGATGCCGTGCTCACTTCAGCGATCTGGCAGCCCGATGAACAGCATAAACTGGCCGCTACGCTCGATTTCTATAGCAAAGTAAATCATAGCCGCTATGCAAGCTGGACCGACCGTTTCAAGGAGCCGCTGGGTGACGCTGATCAGCAAAGCAACACGCGTCGCTGGGGAATAACCCTGAAGGATGAATGGACGCCAGACATTGACTGGATCGACAGTCTGAGCAACAAAATCTATCTCCAGCAAACCCAAGCGCATGATAATACGTTAAGTCCGCAGGAATCGCCGTCAACGGGATATCTGCGCACTTATTCCGACTACAACGTAAAAACATGGGGTTATGAAGCGCAGCTGGCGAAAACGCTGGGCCGCCATGCGTTTTTGGCGGGAGTTAACGCCCGGCTTATCGACACCGAACGGCCATTCAGCCAGTCGCCAGCGCAATCAGTTACTAAACCGCAGGCCGACAGCCGTACCCTGACGCTGGGGGCTTTTTTACAGGACAGTCTGCAGTTTGACATTGCTGGCCACGGTTTTGCCGTGGTGCCGGGCGTACGCGTGGCACATCAGGAAACGAAACCACAAAACCTGGCGAATATGGCTACCGGTACCGACGTACTGACCCCCGAGGATGCGCAAAAGCTGTACGGGAAAACCAGCACTGACAGCCAGCTGCTGCCATCCATCAGCTTAAATTACGAGGTAACCCCAGGGCTGATGACTTACCTGCAGTACCGGCGTGGGGTGCAGTTCCCCAATGCCAGCCAGCTATATGGTTCCTGGAACCTGGGCAGTAACTATATTCCGGGGGCGCAATACGCGTTAATTGGTAATACCGATCTGAATACTGAAACCAGCAATAACGTAGAGTGGGGGATAAAAGGCCAGGTCAATGAAGGGGTGACTCTCAACGCCTCACTGTTCTACAACACCTACAAAAACTTTATTGCTTACACCCGTTACAGCAGGGCGAGGAGTCCGGACAGGTTCGCCAATGTCCCTGCAAATATTGCGACGATTTTTCAGGCGGAAAACCGTGACAATGCGTATCTCTGGGGCAGTGAAATCAGTACTAAAATTAACTACGGTACCTGGTTAAAAGAGGTGAATGGTTTGAATACCACCTTTGCGCTCGGCTACAGTCAGGGCAAATCTAAGTCCAGTTACAGCGGCGACAAGTATGTGGATCTTGACAGCGTTGCCCCAATGAAAGCCATAATTGGCATGGGTTGGGATGACCCGGCACAGCGCTACGGGGCTGCGGTCACCGCAACCTTTGTCAAAGGTAAACAGGCAGATGCCACCAATCGCGAAGCCTGGCTCAATAACGGCAGCGACCTGACCGATTCCAGCAGTGAGTATACGCGCGTACCGGGCTATGGTGTGGTGGATCTCAGCGCCTGGGTTAAGGTCAGCAAGCAGGTTAAACTGAATGGCGGTATTTATAACCTGACCGATCGTAAATACCGGGATTACCTGAGCAGCCGCACTCTTTCCGGGCAGACAACGCGCGATATGAATGACCGTGCACTGGCCGTTATGCCGGGGCGTAATTTCCAGCTGGGCGTTAATGTTGATTTCTGAGGCTTGACCAGGCCGCGCGCCGCGCGGCTATTTTATTACGATTTATCCGCGTGACGATCAATATGCCCCAGGTCGCGCTGCGGGAAACAGACGGCGCGCACGCGTCGCTTGATTTCGGCAGCATCCGGGAAGCCATTATCAATTTTACGGTTCCAGATTATCTGCTGGTTGACGGTGATTTCGTAAATCCCACCCGTGCCGGGGACGAGCGTAACCGCGCCGAGGTCTGTGCTGAAAGTGTGCAGTAACTCCTGGGCCATCCAGCTGGCGCGCAGCATCCAGTTGCATTGGGAACAATAGTGAATGGTGACGACGGGCAAAGGTCTTAACATAGTAGCCTCACAGGAGAGATGACTTCTTTTCGAACACTTTCATACGCCAATCAGCTTAACAAGCCAGCACCCACATTAATCGACAGGCCGAGAATGGTCAGATTAAAGATAAACGACAGGACTGCCTGTAAGGTGGTAATTCGCCTGATGGTGGTATTGCCGGTAGCTACATCGGCCGTTTGTGACGCTAGCGCAAGGGTAAATGAATAATAAATGAAGTCCCAATAGCCTGGCTCGTGCAGCTTGTCGGGGAACAGCAGGGCCTGATGTGACTCCGTCTTGCTCAGATAAAACATATGCGCATAATGCATGGCGAATGCCGTTGGCAGTAACGACCAGGATACCACCAACGTTGCCACAGTGAGGGCAATATGCCGCGCCTGGGCCGCATCTTTAAGCTGTTTCACTTCGCCAAGTTCAAACAGGATTGCCAGAATACTGACCAGACAGGCCACACAGACTAATGCCAGCACGGTTCCGGCGCATTCATCCTGTGCACGAGCAATACGGGCAATGTCTTTTGCCGGCGTACGCAGCATCAGCCACCACAGTGACAGCAAATATAGCCAGGCCAGCACATTCCAGCAGATTAACAGGCGCTGTGCCAACGGCTGGCAGGAATGAAGAAAAAACTGACCACGGACAGCAAAAAGGCAACCAGCAGGTGAGGGCGCGCCCGGTAAAGATGCCGAAACGGGGGCGGGAAAGTCATCAAGGCGTTACCTCACCGAGAGAGACGGATTAGCCGCGCCAGCCATAAACATTCTTACCGCACAGGCGGTCATTTCCTGCACGCGTTTCACGCTCAACGGCGGTGCCGCACGCTGATAAATGCGTATTTCGATTTCTGCCGTCAGTAAAGCCAGAAATTGCAGTGCGCGGATGCGCGCATCGCCAATACGCAGCACGCCGTTATCCATCGCGGATGAAAACACCCGCGCCAGCTTTTCCACGCTCTCACGCGGACCTGATTCATAAAACAGCATACCCATTTCGGAGTGACCGGCTTCTGCCACCACCATGCGGTAGACCGCGAGGGCGGTATTATCGGTGGTCATAACCTTGAGCATTTGCTCGCCAAAGTGTTGCAGCTTCTCCTCCAGCGTGACATTTTTGCTTAAAGGGGTGTCCAGTGCGCTGGCGGCGTCGGTCAGATGCCGGGTGGCGTAAGTACGGATCACTGCGCTGAACAGCTCTTCTTTCGAAGGAAAATAGTTATATAGCGTGGCCTTCGAACCGCCCAAACGTTTTGCCAGCTCGTTCATTGAGGCACGTTCGTAACCCATCTGCTGGAACAACTGTGCGGCAGCTTCGACAATCGCCTCACGGCGCTCTTCAGTACGAACTTTCATCGGGTTTCTCTAGAAAAATAAATCAGAGTGTACATTCTATTGACAGAAAAATCCTGCCAGGGCATAAATAAACCGTACAGTACGGTGCATTTATGGGATTTTACTATGTTGAACCAGATCGGACCTTTTCGCGTTAGCATTATTCTGCTGTCACTGGCATTAGCCGGGTGTGCAGGAACTCAACTACCTCGCTATGCAGGCTTATCTTCTGCTGAACAGCTGCAGCCAAACATTGGCGACGAGGCTTACCGTCAACCGTGGCGCACCAACAGCCCGATTGAATGGAATAAGTACCGCGAAGTCACTCTGGACCCGGTAGTCATTTATAGCGGAGCAGATAATCAGTTTGGCGATCTCAGCCCGGCTGACCGAAATGAGCTGGCCGATTACCTTTATCAGCGTAACGCGGAGGCGCTCAAAACGCGCTTCAGCTTTGCACAGCCGCCGTCTGCGCATGGGTTGCGCATCAGGCTGACGTTAACGGGGGCTGAAACGACCACCCCGGTCATCGGGACCTTCACTAAATTTGACCTGGCGGGGGGGCCATATAACATCGTGCAGGCGGTACGCGGACGGGAAGGATTAATGAATGGCTGGGTCAGCTATGCAGTGGAAATTTATCAGGCTGATAATAATCGGTTGTTAAAGGCGTATATTACCAAACAATACCCTAATGCAATGAACATCAGCGCCAGTATAGGTTCGCTCGCCGCCGCCAGAGCGGGGATTGATAAGGGCGCCGATGAGTTATTGTCTGAGATGAAGTAACCTGTTTCCGACGCCAGAATACAGGCGGCATTAAAGCCGCCTGTTATTGATTTACCGGGTACAGCTAAGAACGCAAATTTTGTAATTCATTGACGCTCTTGAAATTAGTCTCAATGACGCGCCTTGCTAAATCTCCAATCGGATAAAAGTCCGAAGCAATAATTCCCCCATAATTCTTGCGTTTCCTGATGTAATTAGCCAGCTCGGGATTTTTATCACGCGCATATGACTTTGCTGATGTAAACGTATCTGCAGCAATGCTGGTGTAGTTGATCGTCAACCAACCTGCTCTGGAATTAGATTCTGAGAAATCCCAGGCAGATTTGATGGCGCACCATTTTTCTGACTCATTGCGCTCATTATATTTATCCTGTACATGTATTTTCATGGAGCCATTCGTAGTGTCGAATGTTGTATTATCCCCCCAATAAAGACTTTTTCCAACAGTGCTGCCATCAAAGCGTTTTAACAAGACTATCTTTCCTCTGACTTCTTCCAGCTTGGGGAAGCGGCCTTCTACAAACCATCTTTTGGGGTCATAATATTTTTCTTCAAATGTTTTAGCAAAGCTGCGAGAACAGTTCTCTTCTGTATGTTCATTTTTGACGGACATGAATATAAATTCACTGGGATATTTCTCAAGAAATCTGTAGCAGTCATTGAGGATTGTGCCAAAGTTAACATCTAAATAAAACTTGTCATGATGCATGGTAAACACATTTGAAATATGGCGGCAGCGCGCGTCAATGAACCTTACGCCATCGAGAAGCTGATCCCATACCGATTCATACTGGGTTTTAACCCAGGCACTAATTACCGCGTTTTTACCGATGGTGTAAGTTGCAGAGTTGTGTGTTCCCGGTATGGATAGTTGGTTAATTGGATGCTTATCGTCTATAAAATTAAGCCAGTTTTTGCTGGAGATAAATCCTTTGAACTTCCAGTGTTCAGTATCTTCACGATGAGGAGGAAAAGATAACTGATCTTTTGATGGATTGCCACGATGTCTTAACTCATAAAAATAACTCCATTTAGGAGAGTAGTAAATATCTCCCTCTTCGCCATCATCATTGTATGATTTAGCATCCATAAAAGTTCCGACTTTCCAACCGATAAAGTCCCAGTAACTATTTGATTCACCATTGACTGGAAAATACCATTTATTTCGGGATGGATTTCCATTCATTATTAACTTCATATATCCAAATTCTGGCTTGTGATAAATGCAGCCTGATGTTCCATATTCCGACCACGTCTTTGGCTGTTCACGCGTGCCGGCATTCATACCCCCAAAAAGAAAGTATTTATTGTCTTCTTTTCCTGAAGGGTAATACCATTTGTTATCACCTGGACTTCCTTCTCTTTTGAAAACATAGTACAGAGAATTGGCGGGATTATAGTAGATGTCTCCTTCCACGCCTTTATCTGCCCATTTTTTCGGGTTTAGATAAGTTCCTTTATTATGCATTTTAGCTCTCTTCTTTTCTTGCTGGTGTAAGTGAGACTTGAGTGTATATATAATTTAGTGCTGGTCAATGAATTATTTACTATCCGTGCATTTTATTTTTTCGGTATTTGTAGATTTATTGTTTTATTGTGGCAGTATTGAAATTAATTGGGTGGATATAATTAAATACAATTTAAACATGTTGTGTAAGCGAAAGAACATTCGACAATGCTCTGGCATTTTATCCAGTTTTAGAAGACGGGACAATACGCAATAAAATAATCATCTGTTTGCACCAAGAGTTAAAATGCCATACTTGCGACATCCTTCCCCGCGCCGGTTAAATAATCCGCCGTGCCGTCAACCGTGGGCTTGCCAGTCACTCTATGCTACGCGGTGCCTGTTACCTGTGCGCGGGGCTGATAGCCTGCTTATTGCTGCCAGATAATGCTAATCAAGAAACATCTGACCGACTTGTCAGCCGTCTTAATCATCGTTGACATTTTTTAGCGCAACAGGCGCAGGCAATATCAGAGTTTTTACCTGTCAAGTGCACACAGCAAGCATTATATTCTGCCTGAGTCACGACAGATGTTGGGCTTTGTACTAAATACTTAGAGTCAGATGCTGACTCTGACATTCCATAACTCAAGTGTGGTGAGATAAAAATGCTGTTAAAACGCAGTGGTACTATGGCAAT
This sequence comes from Erwinia pyrifoliae DSM 12163, assembly GCF_000026985.1. NCBI lineage: Bacteria > Pseudomonadati > Pseudomonadota > Gammaproteobacteria > Enterobacterales > Erwiniaceae > Erwinia > Erwinia pyrifoliae. The sequence continues at coordinate 2,058,418 of NC_017390.1, read as the reverse complement.
TGTTCTGCTGATAACCTTCGCCGTGTCGGCTTGTGGCATGTCTCATCGCGGTAGAAACACCGCTATAGGCGCGGGTGTTGGCGCAGTGGGCGGGGCCGTATTAACGGGCGGTAGCACATGGGGCACCCTCGGTGGTGCGGCGATTGGTGGTGTTGTCGGTCATCAGGTTAGCCGCTAATTCAGGTGGTGCCGCAGACGGTTGATCTGCTCTGCGGTACCCATCTTCACTTCCCCCCGCAATTGACATACCATCCCGTTGACCCCGTTTTTTTACTGCGATTGGGCTATTTATATGGAAATCACCATCAGAAAATACCAACCCGCCGACCTGACAACCGTTATTGCCGTTTTCCAACGGGCAGTACGGCTAATTGCGGCACGGGATTACAGTCAGCAACAAACCGAAGCCTGGAGCCATGCTGATCGCACCGACTGGAAGCGGCGTTTGGACAACGGTGATGTGTGGGTGGCCTGCCACAATAATAAGATCATTGGTTTCACTTTGCTGGAAGCTCATGGCCATCTTGACCTGTTATTCACCGATGCAGGCTACCAGCGCTGCGGGGTGGCGACATTGCTGATGAATACGCTAGAGCAAGCAGCCACTGAAAAAGGATTAAAACAGGTTGATACTGAAGCAAGTATAACGGCAAAGTCTTTCTTTATGCAGCGAGGCTATCAACTGGTGGCGCAGCAGAGCGTAGCGGTACGTGGCCAGTACTTTATCAATTTTCGCATGCGTAAAGGGTTGATCGGGAAGGGTACGTAGACGGGTTCAAAGCCGGAATACCGCCTCAACGTGGTGTTGAAAAACGTATGGGTCTGAAAGCAGCTGGAACTGTTCATCATCCGGATAAGTCACTGCAACAGGGTAATTCTCCCCGGCAAACGCCTTAATCGCCTCCAGATCCTCCCACCAGGTGGCTAAATTTGTTATTACAGGACGCTCACCGACTGACAATCGCGGACGTGCTTATCCGTTGCTACATTTGCGCTACTGTCACTGATTCTCAATCAAAATAGGGTAGACATGATGACCTCACCAAGGCGTAATGGAGAGGTAGCACCTCTTGGTTTTTGATTTTTCTTATTATAAAGGGATCATATGCACGTACTAAAAAAAGCGGTACTCCTGACATTGTCATTCACCAGCACTGCAGTTTTAGCCGCAGCGGCGTCATCGAGCTGCCCGGCGCAGAATTATGAAATGGCACTGCGCTATCAACAAAAGTCCGCTGAAGTCATGGCTTTACAGCTACAGACTTACCGCTTCGCTCAGGCGCGTTTTGACCAAAAATTAGGCCAGTTAAGTGCTCCGGAAAAAGCCGCAATTGTGCTGGACCTGGACGAAACCGTTATCGACAACAGCGCATTGCTGGTACGGGACGCTAAAGAATGCCATGACTATACCCAATGGGACACCTGGGACAGCTGGGAAAAACACGGCAATCCCAGGTTAATCCCTGGCGCGAAAGCCTTTCTCGAAAACGTGAACAACAAAAAAGTCCGTATTTTCTACGTTTCAGATCGTTTTGAAAAAAATAAGGCCCAGACCATGGCAACCTTAAAAAAATTGGGGCTGCCCCAGGTTTCTGAACAGAATGTCCTGCTGGATACAGAATCCAAAGAGAAACGCCGGGCGAAGATAATGCGGGACTATCAGATAATCATGCTGTTAGGCGACAGCCTGCCAGACTTCGCCGCCCAGTTTAAAGCGAAAAAAAGTGCCGAATCGCAACACCAGCTGGTTAGTGAAAGCGCGGCACATTTTGGTGATGACTGGTTCGTGCTGCCAAATTCTGCCTATGGCGCCTGGTCGACCTATGACACTGAAGGCTGGAAAGAGATTAAATAGCGCATGCACCACTTAATCAATCCCGTCTTGAGTACCGCATGGCTCATAAAAAAAGCGCCTTAAAGGCGCTTCATTCAGGCGTTATTGATCACGTTTCGCTCTTTCCTGCAATACGTTAGCAGCAATACGATCGCCTGTTGCCCTGTCGATATTGCGCCAGTATTCAAACGCGCGTGAAAGAACCGGTTCTTCGACTCCCTTCAACAGATGGCCGGTGACGTTGTTCACCAGGCGATCGCGAGCGGCGGCATCCATGACCTTATTTACCAGGTCATTCGCCTGACCGTAATCATCGTCATCTGCACGCAGTGTGTAAGCCGAGCGCACCAGATTTCCCTGAGATTCCCAGGTTGTATCTGTCGGATAGCGTTCACCGTCCGCCGCCGGCCCACCTTTTGAATTAGGCGCATAGACTGGGTCAGAGGCGAGATGAATACGCATCGCACCATCTTTGCTGTAACTGTTCACCGGGGACTTAGGCGCATTCACCGGGATCTGCTTGTAGTTAACACCCAGCCGCGCGCGGTGAGCGTCAGCATAAGCGAATATACGGCCCATCAACATTTTATCCGGGCTTAAGCCAATGCCGGGCACCAGATTATTTGGCTCAAAAGCAACCTGCTCAATTTGCGCGAAGTTATCGGTAGGATTGCGGTCCAACACCAGTTTGCCCACTTTGATCAGCGGATAATCACTGTGCGGCCAGACCTTGGTGAGATCGAACGGGTTATAACGATAGGTTTCAGCATCAGCGAACGGCATAATCTGCATATGAAGCGTCCAGCTTGGTGAATTTCCTGCTTTGATTGCTTCAAACAGATCGCGGGTATGATAATCGCCATCCTGACCGGCTAGCGTATCGGCATTTTCCTGAGCCAGGAACTCAACGCCCTGATCGGTTTTAAAGTGATATTTCACCCAAAACTTCTCGCCCTGGGTATTGACCCACATATAAGTGTGGCTCGAATACCCATTCATATGGCGCCAGCTTTTAGGGATCCCACGATCGCCCATCAGCCAGGTCACCTGATGAGCCGATTCTGGAGACAGGGTCCAGAAATCCCACTGCATGTCGTTATCGCGCAGATTATTATCCGCACGACGTTTCTGGGAACGGATGAAATGCTGGAACTTCATCGGGTCGCGAATGAAAAACACCGGAGTGTTATTCCCGACCATATCGTAGTTACCTTCGCTGGTGTAAAACTTAATTGAAAAACCGCGTGGGTCACGCCAGGTATCCGGGCTGCCACGTTCACCCGCCACCGTTGAGAACCGCATAACCACATCGGTTTTGACACCAGGCTGGAAGAGGGCGGCCTTGGTATACTGGCTGACATCTTCGGTCACTTCAAAGTGACCAAAAGCACCGCTGCCTTTTGCGTGCGGCTGGCGTTCAGGAATACGTTCACGATTGAAATTAGCCATCTGCTCAATCAGGTAATGATCATGCAGCACGATAGGGCCATCAGGACCAACCGTTAATGAATGCTCATCACTGGCTACCGGGATCCCCGCGTCTGTAGTTGTTGGTTTACGCACATCATCGCTCATCGCCATACTCTCCATGTTTAAATGGTTATTTTCGACACTAAGCGTAGTACATAAACATTGATAAGGATGGGGGATTCGGTGGTTTTTTAATCATCTGACAGCATTTTTTTGCATCGCGTTATGCCATGATGGAGTGCCCCATATTGAAATAAACACCTTTGGAGTGTACATTGGAGTGTATGTTGGATTGTACATTTCAATAAGGCTATGACTATGCAAGCTATAAATTTTACAACAGCCCGTAATGAACTGGCATCCGTTCTTGATAGCGTTGCCAACGGTAAGCCAGTAATGATCACACGCAGATCGGCAAAGCCCGTTATAGTGATTGATGCCGGGCAGTATGAAAAAATGCAAAAGATTCAGGCCGAATCGGACTTTGATTGGTTGTTTACTGAACATGGGCAGACACTTGAGGCTCTTAAGAACCGATGATCAATTTTCTAACCAGTGAAGACATCATCGGCATTCATGAGCGTATGATTGTCGCTTACGGAGGTCTGGCCGGTTATGCTGATCCTGGTCGGATAGAAAGTATGGCAACACGAATTCTGAACCGCCACATGTACGAAGGCGAGGTTGATATATACGTTCTGGCTGCTGCATATCTGCTGGCCATCGCGCGGGGGCATTGTTTCAATGATGCAAATAAGAGAACCGCATTTGCTTCAACGGCATTATTTCTGCGCCGTAATGGGATTCTTCTTCGGTTTTCTCCAAGCCATGAAGAGTTGGCTGTCGCAGCAGCGCAGGGGAGCCTGGATGTATGGCATATTGCTGAAGCACTAAAACAGTCTGCATGACAAAAGCGCTATCCTCGCCCCAGTCTATTCAATTTAACATAATATACATTATGCGCACCAATGTTGTAAGTCCCATTTGATAATGTCACTTTTTAGCTAGTTTATAATGTCACCCAGATACGGCGCATTTGCCACCTTTATGGGAGATCTCTTCTAAAGAACTCCACCGCTTGCCGGTGATCCAGGCCGTTGTTGAAAAGCGCCTGCGTCGCCGTGATACCGCCTCTCAGTTGGATCTCACAGAACGTCAGGTACAACGTCTGATGAACCGCTTCAGGGAATCCGGTGCTGCCGGGTTGACGAACACTCGTCGCGGTATGCCTGGAACTCATCGCATTGATGTTGCACTGCGCCATCGGATACTGACGCTGCTACGTGAAAATTACGTCGGTTTCGGGCCCACATTTGCCGCAGAAAAGCTTCAGGGGCGTCACGGGATTTCTGTTTCAGTCGAGACGCTGCGCTGCTGGATGACTGCCGATGCTCTCTGGGTGCCGCATGCCCATCGGCGATCGCGAGTCTATCAGCCCCGGTATCGCCGCGACTGTTTGGGTGAACTCATTCAGATTGACGGTTCACACCACGACTGGTTTGAAGGCCGTGCACCGAAGTGCTGCCTGCTGGAATCCATCCGACTACAGGAACACGTAATGTCCTGGAGCCGCTATGGTCGGTCGTTATGTACAGGAACGGGGTTATTAATGGCTAAAATTAAGGTTTTTTAAATTAAAATTAGGTTAATCATCATTAGTTGGCATGAAGTGGTGATAGAAAAAATATACTATTTCAGGTGATTAAAAATAAATTGATGCCTTTTTTTTACTTTTTTCACCATCGGGAACTTCAAGCAATGATCAGTACTTATATCGATAATACCACCCCTGCCCTTTCCATTGCCTGTCAAATAACCTCGCGGAGTTTATCTTTAAATAGTGAATTATCAAATCATTATGCATATTTAATTTTAATTGATTTCGACGAGATGATTTGAAACATGAAAAGAATATTGAATCACATCTCATTGCCTGCAAAGCTCCTGCTTCTTGGCGTATTCGGTTTATTGCTCTTTGCTGTCCCTACCTGGATGTATATTCAAGAAGGGAACGCGGATGTGAATACCAAGATACTTGAATTAAAAGGCGTGCCTGTAGAAAAAGAGGTGTTCGACCTGTTAAATCTTATGCAGCGTCATCGGACTGAAACGGCTTTTGCCATTGCTACAAATAACCCGGTAAGTCCAACCCGCATCGCATCGAGAGATCGGGTGAATTCAAAAGCAGATGCCATTGGGGCGTATTTGCGTACAACTTCCATTGACAATCATGTTCAACAGAGATTTAGTGAACTAACTGCTTTGTGGAATCAATTGCAAAGCGATATCGATGATAAAAACCTCACAACTTCGGGAAATTTAAAGCGCCACACTGATTTAATACGCATGCTCCTTGATATAAACACGCATATACTCGATTATCATAATTTATCTCTCGACCCCGATCTTCGCAGTTATCAGCTTATAATAGCCATGCTAAATCGCCTGCCGACTTTAACAGAAGCTATTGCTCAGATGCAAGCTGTTGGTGTTTCCTCGCTGCTTAAGAAAGACGCTATCAGTGCCAGTGATTTGGTGCGCATGGAGGTGCTGATAAATAATGGTAAAATTGCGTTCGAAAATTTCAACGCGGAACTTGTGAAATCTTGTCAGTCTGACAACGCGTTATGTATGAAGCTTAATCCTCTGTCTGATATCGCTTTGAAAAAATATAATGAAGCGTTAGCGATGACTGAAGACGGTTTTCTAAAACACGGAAAGCGCCCTCAAGCTGAAGATTATGCGGCAGCATTGACTCTGGCTATTAATGACTATGCGATATTGGCTAATGAAGGCTGCGATGAATTGATGTTTATGCTTTCCGAACAGATTAAACAGCATCGATTAAATCAATTGCAGCTTTTAGCATGGCTTATTGTCATTGCCATTATGGTCATCGTTATGGGTATCTGTATTAGTCATTCGATTACCGGCCCGGTCAGTGAAGCGACTAAAGTTGCCAGCGAAGTGGCCTCTGGAGATTTAACTTCTCACCTTGTGCAAACAGGCACTAATGAAGTGGCAGATCTGACTCATTCACTGATGAAAATGCGTCAACGTCTTTCATCGCTAGTTGCAGATATTAAGCATCATGCGGCTACCATCGCGACCTCATCTGAAGAGATAGCCAAAGGGAATAATGACCTCTCATCTCGTACAGAGGAACAGGCTGCCTCTGTTGCGGAAACAGCCGCAAGCATGGAGCAGCTTTCGTCCAGCATACTTCAAAACGCCGAAAATACTCGTCATGCCGCCGTTATGGCAAGCTCGGCTACCGAATCTGCGCTTATGGGGGGAGAATCAATGGAATCCGTGCTTAGTTTGATGCAGAAAATCAGCACCAGCGCTGGCCAGATTGAGGAAATCACCAGCGTTATTGATCATATTGCATTTCAGACCAATATTCTGGCATTGAATGCATCCGTAGAAGCGGCAAGAGCTGGAGAACATGGCAGAGGGTTTGCCGTCGTCGCTGAGGAGGTAAGAGCGCTTGCCCAAAGGTCGGCAAGAGCTGCCAAGGATATCAAACTGCTGACAGGACAATCGGTTGACATTGCCCGTCAGGGGATTCTGCAAGCCCAGGACTCAGGGGATAAGGTCAAGCAAAGCGTTAAGGCCATTGCGCAAACGGCGCGACTGGTGAATGAAATTTCAACCTCTTCTAAGGAGCAAACTTCCGGTGTGACACAAGTGAATATTGCCGTAAGCCAAATGGATCGCTCAATCCAGCAGAATGCGGTTATGGTTGAACAATCAGCCTCATCAGCAGGAGATCTCGCTGCCCGAGCCATCCAGTTACTCGATATGGTTGCTGTTTTCCGTACCACGGCAACCATTTAAATATCGCAAAGTCGGCCACGGCGGGTTTTCCGCTTCTGGCCGACGGGTGACCCGCGCACCAGCATGGCGGTTGTAGCCGTCACTGATAAAATGCAGAATGTTATCTGAGTTGTACCATCACTACTAAAAAGAGATATCGCTATGCAACACATTGTCGAAGGTTTCCTGAACTTCCAGAAAGAGATTTTCCCGGAACAAAAAGAGTTGTTCCGCAGCCTTGCCTCTGGTCAGAATCCCAAAGCGTTGTTCATCTCATGTTCAGATAGCCGCCTGGTGCCGGAGCTGGTCACCCAGCAAGATCCCGGGCAGCTCTTTGTTATTCGTAATGCCGGCAACATTGTGCCCTCCTTCGGACCGGAACCGGGCGGCGTATCTGCAACGATCGAATACGCAGTCGTTGCGCTGGGCGTAAGCGATATTGTTATTTGTGGGCATTCAAACTGTGGTGCCATGAAAGCAATAGCTACTTGCCAGTGTCTTGAACCGATGCCGGCCGTTGAACACTGGCTGCGCTATGCCGATGCGGCTAAGGCGGTTATCGAGAAAAAAACCTACGGCAGCGAAGAGGAAAAAGTGAAGGCCATGGTTCAGGAGAATGTCATTGCGCAGCTAAACAATATCAAAACGCACCCATCTGTTGCTGTTGGCTTACGTAACAATGCGTTACGCCTGCATGGCTGGGTTTATGATATTGAAAGCGGTGTCATTCTGGCGCTGGATAAAAACAGCAAACGGTTCGTTCTGTTATCTGATAACCCGCAGGTTCATTTCGAGTAATTCTCAGCGGCATGGATGCCCTGCATTTTCCCCATTCCCCTTGCACTGACTTGTGCGAGTTCATTTCAGGCTGCCGCCGCCATCAACGTTAACCATAAAGCAACTGATGCTTTTTTTTACGTGACAGATAATCCTTATCCTCCCGGATCTGGTCCCAGCAGTGTTTGAAAATAGCGGCCGCTGCGGCTTTTTCTTCATTGAGTTGATAAGGCAGGATCTGCTTATCGGCATCATATTTACGCCCACCTTTGTGATTCGCGTAGCGGCGCGCCCGCGTATAACCCATTTGGATAAATTTACGTGCCATATCCATGCCGACGAAATCATCATCTGCGCGGTAGGCTTCAAAAAGCTGCATAATCTTTTTGGCGGAAATATCGGCAATAGCGGGAGTTTTAAAGCGCCAGTGGGGCAGTATCTCACTTTTATAAGGCTCTACTATCAATACGCCCTGCTCCCCCCGGCCTACCTGATATTTTTCAGGCTGTTGGCGAAAATTGATGCCCTTAAAATCCTGCTGATAATCAAATTCCTTCATTAGCGCTATATTCCGTTAAGTTGGCGATAGTGAATAATCCTGGCACATCCAGCGCATATGCCCAGTTAACGGCATCAGTATGATAGTTAATCGCCACCAGACAGTGCAGCCGGCTCATTGCACCAACTGATAACCCGGCCAAAATGCCGCCTGAGCGGTGATTATTATTGACAATAATGTGCTATTTTTCCAAAAACATATAGACAACACGCCAGATTAACCACTTAAAGGGTGCGTGATAACTGATTTCATTGAAAAATAACCAACTTTTCGCACTTCTGTAAATTAACCCGCAGGTTTTTTAACTAAAAAAATTATCTGTGCAATTAAAGAAACCAATCAGGAATTAAAAAAAACCAGATTTAGCTTAAGTTGTGAAAATAGTTATTAACTTATGGTTAAATTGCGCTAAAATATATTTTCAATTCTTTAACTAATACTGATATTCGATATGTCTAACATCAGAAAAACGATCCCTGTTCTCTCCTTGTCCGCTCTGCTTGTTTGTAGCAGTAGCTGGGCTGAAAACGCTGCCCCACAGAAAACGGATGTGCTGCTGATTGGCGGCGGCATTATGAGTGCATCACTGGGCACTTTTCTCCAGGAACTTCAGCCAGGCTGGAAGCAGCTGATGGTGGAAAAGCTCGATGGCGTTGCCCTGGAGTCTTCTAACGGCTGGAATAACGCCGGCACGGGCCACTCGGCCAACATGGAACTGAACTACACGCCCCAGCGTGCGGACGGTTCCATTGACGTCAGCAAAGCGCTGGAAATCAACGAGCAATTTATGATTTCCCGCCAGTTCTGGACCACTCAGGTGAAGCGCGGCATCCTCAACGACCCGCACTCCTTTATCAACTCGACCCCGCATATGAGCTTTGTCTGGGGTGATAATAACGTTAACTACCTGACCAAACGCTATGAGGCGCTGCAGCAGACTACCCTGTTCCAGGGAATGAAATTCTCAACCGATCAAAACCAGATCAAGCAATGGTCACCGCTGATCATTGAAGGCCGCGACCCGCAGCAGAAAGTTGCAGCAACCTGGACTCCGGTTGGTACCGACGTGAACTACGGCGAAATCACCCGTCAGCTGATCGGCAGTCTGAAGAAAGATAAAAACTTCACGCTGGAAACCTCATCTGAAGCTACCGGGTTTACACGTAATGCCGATAACTCATGGCATGTCACCATTACCGTTGTTAAAAGCGGTGATAAGCACAGCGTTGATGCGAAATACGTGTTTATCGGTGCTGGCGGCGGCGCGTTGAAGCTGTTGCAGAAAACCGGCATCCCGGAAGCGGATAACTATGCTGGCTTCCCGGTGGGCGGTTCGTTCCTGGTGAGCGAACATCCTGAAGTGACCAAACAGCATACGGAAAAAGTGTATGGTCAGGCTTCCGTTGGCGCACCGCCAATGTCAGTACCGCATCTGGATGCCCGCTTTATTGACGGTAAACGCGTAGTACTGTTCGGGCCCTTCGCCACCTTCTCAACCAAGTTCCTGAAAAATGGCTCGTTGTTCGATCTTCTCAGCACCACCACCACCAGCAACGTGATGCCGATGACCCATGTGGGCCTCGATAACTTTGACCTGGTGAAATACCTGGTGGGTCAGGTGATGCTAAGCGACGATGACCGTTTCGCTGCGCTGAAAGAGTACTACCCGAATGCGCGTAAGGAAGACTGGAAGCTGATTCAGGCAGGCCAGCGCGTTCAGATTATTAAAAAGGACGCTGACAAAGGTGGCGTGCTGAAGTTGGGTACCGAAATTGTTACCGACAAGCAGAAAACCCTTGCTGCTCTGTTGGGCGCATCGCCGGGAGCATCAACAGCGGCTCCTATCGCGCTGAACGTCATTAAGAAACTGTTCCCTGAGGAGTTCAACTCACCAGAGTGGCAGAGCAAGATCCGCGCTATCGTGCCAAGCTATGGCCAGCAGTTGAATGGCAACGTGTCCTTAACCCAGCAGGTTTGGAACGACACCGCAGCGACGCTGCAACTGACTAAACCCCCGGTAATTGATAGCAAAACCGGTAAAGCCACCGATGTGGCACCACAGCAAGAAAAGCACGTTGAAAGCGCACAACATGATATGGCGCTGTAATTTGTAACGCATGTAACGGCTAAAGCCCGGTGACTATCACCGGGCTTTTTTTATTTTGCAGAACAGGTTATCAGCCCGGACAGCAGCTGTAAGGCGATATTAGCCAGCAGTGGAGCTTGTGACGGCAAAAGCCGGTTTGTTCCTCGTCACTGAATAGGCAACGTGAACGGCTTGATCGGTGTTAGTGGTGACGTCAACAGACTGAATACTGACCCGGCCAAGGCCAAAAAGCGTTTGCACATAGCCCCCGACCTTATGTTTTCCGGCAGAGACAAACAGCGCTTTGCTGTCTCCGCGACCCAACATTCCCGCCTCTTTATCGTCGATAGTCAGGATCACCGTCGAGCCGTCATCGGCGCGGGTGAGGATGTGCGAGACATTAATCTGCGTTGGCCCTGCAGCAAATTCAGATACGGCAGGGGTGGCTTCAGCAGCGCTTACCTCCACGGTGGCAGGGGCTTCAGCCGCTTTATGGCTACAGCCTGCAAGCGCCAGCGTGGCCGCAAGAGTGACAAGAGTGGAACGATAAAACATAATGACGCTATTTCCTCAGTGTGGTTTAAGCCGGATATCATAGCGTTGCGTGCTGATAAAAACAGCCGTTCCTGCTTAGGGTTGTTCCTATTTACCAGAGTTTTACAGTCGCAGCGCCAGCGTATCGCTCTACCCGGCAATCAACGTCATAACGATGGCAACGCCAGTCTTGCTGCCGACATAAGCCTATGTTAATCATCTCATCGTCCGGCCTTGCGATAGCGGATGGCCAGGCAGGTCAAAATGACGGTTGTTCTTTATGGGTTGACACGGCTCAATGTTCCGTTCCCTTCTATGCTCAAAATACCCAACTAATTTATAGCTTGTTTGCGCATTTGGTTTAAGTCAAACGGCACTAGACTATGCTGTTATTACCCGCCTGTTAAATCCAATCCTGAATATAAGGCCTTTTGCGTGGCAAAAATCTTCTTACGCAGTGGAAATCTGGACGCGCTTCTTGCCCTCGGTGAAAGCGGTCAACCGGTTTATCTCTCCGCTTTGCAACTGCGCGAAACCCTGCGCCTGAGAAAACAGTCACAGATAGCCGACTGCCTGGCTATCCCTCAGCCGAACGATGCCGGCAACCGTCTTGACTGGTATTCCCCCGTAGCGGGTAAAGTGACTACCTGGGCTTCTGCCAGTAACAGCGCACGAAGCGCAGCGCTTAATCAGCTGCTGGTATGCCAGAGCACTTTCGCTGAAATTAGCGAACGCGCCCTGCGCTCGGAAAAACCAGGCCAGAAACTGTTCGGCGCTCTGCTGAACAAGGCACTGCAATTCCCGGACCAGAACTTTGTCTATCTTGTTGATGGCAAGCCGGTCATCACTTTTTGGGGTTTTATCAGTCTGGATAAAAAGACCCGTCAGAACGCTTTTGACTGTTTAACACTCGATGATGTTGATCCCCAGATTGCCCTGTCGCGCCTGGCCCCGGTGACTGTCTCCAGCGTTTCCGTGGCGAAGCCCGAGCCATTACCCGCCCGGCAACCGGCTCTGGTCATCCCGTCTATGACTGCGCAAGACCGGGCTGATGAACCTGAACCGACAGATGAACCGACAGATGAACCGACGTCAGAACCTGTTCCGGCGGTGCCGTTAGTCGAGGAAAAACCAGCCGCCCGATCCTGGCTGCGATATGGCTGGCTGTTGCCAGCCGCCGTATTACTGGTCGCTTTTGGCATACAGTTAAAAGCATGCAGCGACAGATCCATCGCCACATCGCCCCCGGCCACTCCCCCCGCTGTAGAGCCACCAGCACGGTCGCCAGCCCCCACGGTTGCACCGGCGGTGTTGAGTGCGCTACCGCTGACTTCCGCCATCGTCGTACCCACGCCCCGTCCTGATCCAGCGCCTGCACCGGCTGCCGCCCCGCTAGCGGATGTACGCCCGGCAGGGAAAGATGACCTGGTGATGCCGCAAAACGCGGTAAAAATCGGTTCCGTCAAGTTCCTCAACGGAAACTGGCGCGTTCGGGTACAGGTGAAAAATCCGCTGACCGGCACACCGCCCATGCTGAAATATCAGCTACAGAATGGTAAAGGCAGCGCCCGTATGATTCAGGGCGACGGCGTAAGCTGCCGGGTTGAGGTGTTCGCCGGACTGATGAAGTCAGGCAACCTGGTGATCAACAGCCGCAGCAAAGCGCGTTGTAGCGACGGCTCGCGCTATCAGATGCCGGAGCTGGTCTGTAAACAGGGTTTGACCGGCGCCGCCGAGTGCAGCGGCCGTTATAACAACGATACGGTGCTGCCAATGACCATGAAGCGTGAGAGTAAATGAGGATGCTGGCGACAATGACTGACTTTATACCCAATATGACGCTGATACAGAATAGCGGCATTCAGTTCCTCGACTTTGCTGTCAAGCCGGATCTCGCTACCGACTGGCCGGGTAAATTCGTGCGCCAGACGGCAAACGGCCCCCTGCTACGGCTCCACTATCATCAGCAGAGCGGAAAATACCTGCTTCCTCAGGTGGCGAGTGCGCCTGCCGAAGTGGTGAAGCCCGAATTCAGCTTCCCGCTGGAGCAGTCGCTCGCTTTGCTTAACGCACAGTGGCTTCCGCTGCCTTATTTCCGCTTTAACCCACCGCGCACTTTTATTGGCGGCCCTGATAACTGGGCGCGTGCGCAAGTCGTCGAGTTAGATAAGGCCGATGCCAGCGGTAACACGCATCGCGTCGTGCTGGCGTTTGACACCAAAGTCTGGGCCGATGGCGAAGACGAATCGCTGGCGTTGAATGAGAATGACGGTAAGAACGGGGTCAGCTTTGCATTGGCTCACCACAGCGATGAGCTGGGAGAATTCCTCGATCATACCTGGGTGGATGGCTGGCTGCGCGAAGTCTTCAGCGAAAGTGCTTCCCAGCTGGAGCAGCGCCCACAGGTGAATATCAAAACCGCACTGCGCGAATTCGAGTATCAGGCTCACTATCTCAATATCCTGCATTTTCTTGCTCATCAGCTGTCGCTGCCTGAACTGAAGATCAGCGCCGCCTCGCTGCAGGAGCCGGCAATTGCCGTGGATTTAATCCTTGACGTGGGCAATTCACACACTTGCGGCATCATGGTCGAAGACCACACGGACGATCACCAGGGCCTCAGGCACACCTACGAGTTGCAGATGCGCAATCTCAGTCAGCCGCATCAGCTGTACAACGAACTGTTTGAAAGCCGGGTCGAGTTTGCTCAGGCCAGTTTTGGTAAACAGAATTTCTCGCTGGAAAGCGGACGCGATGATGCCTTTATCTGGCCATCAATCACCCGGGTGGGTCGTGAAGCGGGTCAGCTGGCGCTGCAGCGCCTCGGCACCGAAGGCGCGACCGGGCTTTCCAGTCCGCGCCGCTATTTGTGGGATGAAGAGAGCTACACGCCGGGCTGGCGTTTCAGTCGTACTGCGGGCAACCTGATGCAGGAGCGGCCGGCCATCGCCCGGCCGCTAACCAATCTGATTAATGATGAAGGACAGCCGCTGTACAGCATGGCGCTGGAGGATCGTCTGCCGGTGTTTGCCGCGCATTACAGCCGCAGTTCGCTGATGAGCCTGATGCTGTCTGAGCTGCTGGCACAGGCGCTATTGCAGATCAACAGCCCGATGCAACGTCAGAAAATGCGACACGGCAGCGCGCCGCGTCAGCTGCGCAATATTATCCTCACCCTGCCGTCGGCAATGCCAAAACCGGAACGCGAAATCTTCCGCCGCCGCATGCAGGAAGCGATTGCGCTGGTATGGAAAGCGATGGGCTGGCATCCGCAGGACGACGATTTCACCCTCGCTGTGGATCGAGCGAAAAGCCTTGTCCCGGTCCCCCAGGTACAGATGGAGTGGGATGAAGCGACCTGTGGCCAGATGGTTTATCTGTATAACGAAACACAGGTTAATTTCGGCGGTCGTGCCGAGGCGTTCTTTGCCAGTATGGCGCGCCCCGACTGCGACCGAGCCGCCGATGAACCGGCCGGTAAAACGCTGCGCATCGCCTCAATTGATATCGGCGGAGGCACCACCGACCTTGCCATCACCCAGTATCGCCTTGATGACGGCGTTGGCAATAACGTGAAAATTTCGCCGCGCCTGCTGTTCCGCGAAGGCTTTAAGCTGGCGGGAGACGATATCCTGCTGGACGTCATCCAGCTTTATGTGCTGCCAGCGTTACTGATTGCCTTTAAACAGGCTGGTATCGTCAACCCGGAAGCGGTGATGACGCGTCTGTTTGGCCATGAAGGCCATATGGACGGCCACTCCACGCTGCGTCAGCAGGTCACGTTACAGCTGTTTATCCCCCTGGGTCAGGCGATCCTGTCCGCCTATGAAAACGTCGATCCGCTCGATCTCAACGCAGAAATTGACGCACGCTTTGCCGAACTGCTGGCCCAGCCGCCGACGGATAAACTATTGGACTATATCAACCGTGAAATCCAGGGCGAACTGCCGGGTGATGCGCCAGCCTTTGATATTCTCGACGTGCCGCTGATAGTCCGACTGAGCAAGCTGCACGGCGAGTTCCTGTCGCCGCGCATGAACATCACCCACAGCCTGCGCTCAATGTCTGAAGTGGTTGCGGTATATGACTGCGATGTGCTGCTGCTAACCGGCCGCCCTTCACGCTTCCCCGGGGTACAGGCCCTGTTCCGCCACCTGCAACCGCTGCCTGTCAGTCGTATTCTGTCGCTTGACGGCTACCACACCAATGACTGGTATCCGTTTAACAAGCAGGGAAAAATTGAAAACCCGAAATCAACGGCGGCGGTCGGGGCGATGCTGTGCCTGCTTTCACTCGATCTGCGGCTGGGTAACTTCTGGTTTAAAGCCGGAGATTTCCAGCCCTACTCGACCATCCGTTATCTGGGAATGCTGGACGGCACGGGCGCGCTGACGGCAGATAACGTCTGGTATAGCGATATCGATCTCGACAAGCAAAGTTTCAATCTCGACGTGCGCAGCCGTTTCCAGGTGCGCGGCGCGTTAACGCTCGGCTTTCGCCAGCTGGACAATGACCGCTGGCCCGCCTCGCCGCTATATACCCTGACCATTGTTGATTCACAGCTGGCTCGCAGCGTGGCGGGAGATAACGTATTACGCATCAAGCTGGCGGTCAGTCGGCCGTTTGGCGAGTTCGGCCCGGAGCGTTTCGCCATTGCCGAAGCCAGCCTCGATGACGGCAGTCAGGTGCCGCTTGAGCACCTGCGCCTGCGGCTAAATACGCTGGCCAGCAGTGGCTCCGGCATCGCGCATTACTGGATTGACAGCGGGAGCGTCTACAAGAAATGAAATCTCTGAATAACATCCTGTCAGCACAGGCTAAAAACCAACGTGATGCCCTGACACAGGGCATCAGCCAGGCGCTGGAGTGGCTGGAGGTGAACCGTCAGCTGGCTCCGCGCCTTAACCGGGAAGCTGACCGTCTGGCGATCAAACTGCTGCGCCAGCATAACCGGGCCAGTGTGCTGGCGCGCCAGGCTGAACAGCCTTGCGCCATCGGGCTGTTTGGTCTGGCTCAGGCCGGTAAGTCGTATCTGGTGGGGGCGCTGGCCGCCAGCGGTAAAGGACGCGTCGAATGCGCGCTCGGTAACAGCGTACTGGATTACGCCAGCCAGCTGAATCCGCAGCAGCAGACGGCAAACCTGGTGCTGCGCTTCAGTGGTCGGCAGCACAGCAGCGACAGTAGCTGGCCGGTTCAGCTGGACTTGCTCACCGAATGTGAACTGGTGGCCATCCTCGCACTGCAATATCATCAAAATTATGGTTCCCGTCCGGCAGATGCTGCGGGCTTTGACGAGCAGCAGCTGGAAGATAAAGTGCAGAATGTGGCGATGTATCGCCAGCCGGGGGGGACCGACGGCATTAACCGTCACCAGATGGTGGCGCTGTGGGATACGCTCCGTCTGATCCTGCCGGCCAACTCCGCGCTGGAGAGTCATTTCTGGCCGCAGGCGACAGAACTGGCCCCGCTGCTGGGCGTGGACGAACGTGCACGACTGTTTTCATTGCTGTGGGGCGAAGACCGGCAGATCACCGCGCTTTACCGTCAGCTGGCGCACGTTTTACATCATCTCTCCTGCGTGGAGCAGGTGCTGGCTCCGCTTAGCGTGCTGGATGAGCCTTCCTACAGCCTGCTGTACAAAAACGGGATCAGTCAGTTCAATGCCGCCACCGACCTGATAATACAGGTGCTGCCACGCCACAACGGGCGCGGGCTGGCCCCGGTCAGCGTGGCGATGGCAGAATTAACCCTGTTGAGCCGGGAAATCATGCTGCCGCTTTACAGCGCACCGCGTGAAGAGCTGTTCAGCGAGGTCGACCTGCTTGATTACCCCGGATTTACCACCCCTTCGGTACTACCGGATGATGAGCAGTACGCGCTGGCGCTGCGGTTTTTACAGGCACGCCGTCCGTTTCTGTTGCAGCGCGCGGCGCAACAACAGGACGTCACCCATCTGCTGGTATGCAGCGCAGCGGCTCACCGCAATGAGACCCGCCAGGTGGGTCTCCTGCTCGACTTCTGGGTGAAACAGACCCAGGGAGAAACCCGTGCATTACGCAGCGGACGCAAGCCGGGCCTGATCTGGGCGATGACGCCATTCGATCAGCGTATAACCCACGGCCATCATTGCGATGCGGCGGTGCAACGCTTCGTGGGCAATCCGGGCGACGCCTGGGGCGCGTTGCTGGCGATGGATGAAAAAGGCCTACAGCGGATGACGGGTTACCTGGTTAATGAAGTGCAGCGCGGCGGCAAGCTGCAACGCATTGCCAGCCAGCGTATTGAGATCCAGCGCGAACTGACGGACAACCAGCTGGGCTGCTGGCATCAGGAGGCGGATGGAGAAGATCCGACGCAGCGCATGCGCATTGCTGAAACGCTGCTAAAAGCATTGCAGACGCGTACCGGCGTTCACGGTGAACTGCTGGAGCGTCTGGTGCCGCTGCGCGATACGCTGCGTCATCTGTTTCTGCAACGCCAGCATCAGCACAACCGCACCGTGGCCGATGAATACAGCCTCAGTGAGGACGACCCGTTCGGGATCGGTATGGCCATCGACCTGCTGAGCGACCAGCCGCTGACAGCGGTACAAAGCAGCTATCACAGCGCGCCGCCGGTCGATCATGAAGTGGAATTTGCGCAAAGCGTCTATCGTCACTGGGTTAATCAGCTGCGCCTGCTGCCGGATAACGGCCCGCTGTTAACGTTGCTGGGCGTCAGTAAACCGACGCTGGAGAGGTTAACCGAAGAGCTGATCACCGCCAGCGTGCGCCAGCAGCTGGAAAATGCGCTGGTGCACGTATTGGCCGACAACGACACGCACGGACTGCCCGCCGAACAGATCGCCGATCGTCAGGTATCACGCGCGCTGAGCGTACTGGGAGATTTTGTTGCGTGGCTCGGTTTCCAGCAGCTGCCAGAATCACAGCGGCCGGACAGCCGGATCAATCGTGGGCAGAAAATTTTTGCTAAACCTGAAGCGCAGACCGTCAGTCTGGGACCGGGCCAGCGTTTAACCCGGCTGGCGCTGAAGCCGAACAATCATGCCGCGTTTTATATCTACGACTGGCTGGTGGGTCTCAATGAGATGATAGTGCAAAATGCCGGTTATGGTGCCTCACGCGAAATCAGCCCGCAGCAGCGCGAAAAGCTGGCGCAGATATTAACGCAGCTGACCCCTTAGGATCAGTTCGAGGCCGCCCGGTAGTCCGCTGCGTTACCGGGCATCGTTTTATATTTCCACTGCGCTGTGGGCAGGTCATCCAGTTATCTGGCTAAGCCTGGCTTGCTGTGCGGTTGCGGCCAGATATTTTGTCTGTTGTTACTGATACCCTCTGGGCATTCAGCGTGGGCTGATATGAACGCTGAATGCCCCACCCGTTTCCTGCTCTGCTTCCTTCATCACTGCCACAATACGCTCCAGTTCGGCCTGCTGCGGATGGCCTTGCAGATGGCGTAATGTGATGCGCAGCGGCAACGGCACGCCGCCGGTGAGCATATCCCAGAGCGCATCCTGATTGGCGCCAAAAAAGTTGAGATTAAATGCGATTGCAAACTGACGGTAGAAGTCAGCGCAGTCCTCTACCCGCTGTAAATCGAAGCTGACCCGCTGCATCTTAGTTCACTCGCTCGAAATGACGATAATGGTCGTTGGTCACAAAGATAAGCCCGTCGCTGGAGTACAGCATGCGATCCGTGCCACGACGGCCGCACTGGTAGTTGACATCGGCCTCAAACCAGCGCCGCCCGGCCCTGTCCGGTAGCCCGCCCTCACGATTGCTAAAGCGGTCACCGCCAATCGCTTTACCGGGCAGCACGCTGCACAGGTTACCCTTTGCCGGATCCCATCCCTGGCGGCGTGCCTCTGCCTTACCCAGATAGTAGCCAGGCAGCTGATGATGCTGTTGAAGGTAATCCGCCACCCGCCGCTGCTGCGTCAGTACGCTGATATTGCTGCTATGCGAACGGGCAGTGCCGATCTGCGTTTGGGGCCTGTTGGCGGGCGCGGGCTGTTCCCCGGGCTTTCGTAATCCGGCGTAGCTGGCAATAATGACCAGGATTGCCGCGATGATCGGTTTTTTATTCATGAGCGCAGTTTAACAAATCCTGAAGCCTGTCGAATGAAAAAGCACATCATCTGGTCTGTTAAGCGTTGCTGTCACCCTTGTCTGCGCCGGGAACAGCAGCAGCCCGATGGATATGCCGGTTGCATTCATCATATTAAATCAAACTGGCGGCACGTAGTTCCGCCTTAAGGTAGGCATAATAAACCGGCGCGGCGATCACGCCGGCGAGGCCAAAGGCGGATTCAAATACCAGCATCGCCAGCAGGATTTCCCAGGTTTTAGCGCTAATACGACTGCCAAAAATGCGCGCATTGATAAAGTATTCCAGCTTATGGATCAGTACCAGATAAACCAGCGCAATCAGCGCGGCTTCAAGTGAAATAGATAGCCCAATCAGCACAATGACCGTATTGGAGATCAGATTACCGATAATCGGCAGCAGTCCGGCGACGAAGGTCAGCACCACTACGGTTTTGCCAAACGGGAAATGCAGGCCGAATAGCGGCAGTACGCCAAATAAAAATGCCCCGGTCAGTACGGTATTGACCAGTGAGACCTTGATTTGGGCAAAAACGACATTGTGGAATGCCGCCGCCAGAATGCTCAGGCGATCGAGCATGGCTTCTTTTAGCGGCGCATCGGGGCGTTTACCAGCGCTGATGCGCAGGGAGATTATCGCACCGAGCAGCATACCGATTAGCATGGTGGCAAAGGTATGCGCGGCGTTACGGCCAAAGGTCTGCACGACCACCAGATGCTCACGCAGCCAGCCAATCATCCGGGTCTGTAGTTCGTCGATGTCAGACGGCAGATAACGGGTAATCACCGGAGAAAGCGTATGCTGGGCGTCTTCCAACAGTTTGCTGGCGGTAGCATGGAAAGCGGCAGGATTCTGTAAGTCGTTTAGCATAAAGCCAATCAGTTTGGTGATGCCGGTGACCAGCGCCAGAATCAACGTCACGCTAAGAAACATAATGCTGATCCAGCGGGCGACAGGGCCTTTCACCAGCCGTTCTATCAGCGGCGTGAGCGCCAGAATAATTTCATAAACGATAAAGCCGGCCAAAAAACAGGGCAACAAACGCAGCGGGAAGACAGCATACAGGGCGGCAAATACCAACAGGTAACTGGCGGCCTGGCAAAGCATTACACGATCGTAGTTCCTTATTTCCATAAACGAATCCTGTCCGAAGCTTCAGATGAAGCGAATCACCCCAGTATACCCTGTTTTTATTGCTTTAATGATGTCAGAGCAGCGCAATGGAGTAAGAATACATTTTCGGCGGGCATCCGGCCTTCGACTTTCTATAAACTGCTAAAAATCAGCAAGATAGGGTCAATAGCCCGTATCGCTTAGTGCACGTCTTCAAAAGTGCAATTTGATTGGGTATAATATGGAATCTTTATTTACCTGATTCATTGATTTTCAATGCTTTTATCTTAACGCTTCATCTTAAATGAACAGAAAAAAGCAAGGAACTCATCATGCTTGATTTTCGTTTTCCTACCGCTATGCAAATGGTTCTGTGTATTGCCAGAGCGCATAGTGAAGGTCTGCGCTGCACCAGTAAAATACTGGCCGATGGGCTGAAGGCTAACCCGAGTTTTGTCCGTAAAATGATGGTACCCCTCACGCGTGATGGCATTATCATTTCCACGCTCGGTCGTAGCGGCTCCATCCGCCTTGGGCGGCCCGCGCACCTGATCACCTTATGCGATATCTACCTGTCTGTGATTGAAGACAAGCCCTTGATGGCCGGACGCCCCGAAGCAGAACCTTGTTGTATCGTCAGTGCAAACGCCTGCTGGTACTTTAAACAGCTGGCCAAAGAAGCCGAACAGGCCTCGCTAGACGTACTGGCTAAACGCACCGTAGCCGATGCGTTGCACGACATTCTTCAGCACGGCTCCGCCGAGCCTGACCCGCAGCGCTGCACATCCTGAATGGCGTCTCCCCGTTAACAGGGGAGACGTCAACGTTCCCTCCCTCTCCCTCTCCCTCTCCCTTCCAGCCCTGCATCCGCTGATTGATCTCTTGTTGCTGAAACTCCTCTTAATGTATCAATAAAACTTGCATTATATCCGAGATTGACTTACCGTAATTAAATGCATTCGTTAAAGTTGCTTTTTATGCCAATCGGTAATACAGAGCGCAAGGCAACTGACCATAACCCATATTCGTCACACCAAATCAGGGGTACACCGATGAGTCATGATGATTTTATTAGCGATCTTGTGCAGTGGATCGATAACCATATTGAAGGAAAGATGGATTTAGATACGGTTGCCGACCGGGCTGGCTATTCTAAATGGCACCTGCAGCGCATGTTCAAACAGCATACCGGTTACGCACTGGGTGAATACATTCGTCAACGCCGTCTGAAAAAATCTGCAGAGCGCCTCGCACGCGGCGGGGAGCCGATCCTCGATGTGGCAATCAGTTTTGGCTTCGATTCGCAGCAATCCTTTAACCGCAGTTTTAAACGCCAGTTTGGTCAATCTCCGGGGGCCTGGCGGCGTCAGGTACGTACTGCCGTGCATGCCTGAAATCTGGGCGCGGCTCGCTGACCGGCTTGAGATACTCAGGCCGCGTCCGATCAGAATATTGAGCGCCCGATACGTTCAGCCAGCAGTTCCAGTGCTGCGGTGCCTGCCAGCGAATTACCCGATCCGTCCAGTTCCGGCGACCAGACGGCAATGCTCATCTCACCCGGCACCACGGCAATAATGCCGCCACCGACTCCCGATTTCCCCGGCATACCCACGCGCCAGGCAAACTCACCCGCACCATCATACATGCCGCTGGTGACCATTAATGCGTTGATCTGCCGGGTTTGTTTCGGGGTTAACACCGCGTCTTCCTGTCCCAGCCCCCGACCATGATTGGCCAGATAGAGAAAGCAACGCGCCAGTTCAACGCAGTTCATGTTCATAGAGCAGTAGTGAAAATAGGTTTGCAGTACCGTTGGCACATCGTTAGCGAAATTACCGAATGATTTCATTAGCCAGGCGATCGCCGCATTACGTGCGGAATGTTCAAACTCAGAACGCGCCACATGGCGGTCATAGTGAATCTCCGGCTGCTGTGAAAGCCTGCGCACCACCTCCAGCATACGCTGCCGGGGCGCGGTCAGTCGCGTTTCCAGCATATCGCAGACCACCAGTGCACCCGCGTTGATAAAAGGATTACGCGGTTTACCCTGTTCCAGCTCAAGCTGTAACAGAGAGTTAAACGGCTGTCCGGAAGGTTCTTTACCCACCCGCTGCCAGATTTCGCTTTCCTGATAGCGTGTCAGCGCCAGCGTCAGAGAAAGCACTTTAGATATCGACTGAATTGAAAAACGTTCTTGCGCATCTCCCGCCTGATAAATAGAGCCATCGAGGGTACACACGGCGATTCCCAATCGTTCTGCCGGAACACCGGCCAGCGCAGGAATATAACTGGCTACCCGGCCCTGTCCAATCAATGGCCGTACCTGCTGAATAATCTCTTCCAGCAAGCTGTTATCCAGAACGCTTACCATGTTCGTTCCTCTGTTGCATGCGGTTAACCTCTGATTTACGGCGCAATTCTGAGGCCTGAACGCCACTACGTCAAATGCTGCGTGTAGTATATAAAAGTGTATTTGTCACGATGACAGACTGCTTAATAACGCTGTTGATGTTTATATTCTGATTTACAAAATTGTTTATTTTTTTATTTCATCTCGCCAATAAATAAAAGACAATATCTCTGATTCATTCTCAGCCCCTGCTCCAAGGCTAACATTTTCTTAACACAACGCTAATTTTTCATGCAAACAATTCCCGTTTCTCGTAAGACCGCATGGCTACGCGTGCTGATGCTCGCTATTGCCGCCTTTATTTTTAACACCACTGAGTTTGTGCCAGTGGGGCTGTTGTCGGACATTGGCAGCAGTTTTTCCATGCAGACGGCGCAGGTCGGGCTGATGCTGACCATTTACGCCTGGGTGGTGGCGCTGATGTCGCTACCGATGATGCTGCTGACGCGTAACGTAGAGCGCCGTCTGTTGCTGGCGGTCATATTTGTGCTGTTTGTCGCCAGTCACGCGCTTTCTTCCGTGGCGTGGGATTTCACTACCCTGCTGGTTTCGCGCATTGGCATTGCGTTATCGCACGCCATTTTCTGGTCGATCACCGCTTCTCTTGCCATTCGCGTCGCGCCACAGGGTAAGAAGACTCAGGCATTAAGTATGATGGCTACCGGCACCGCGCTGGCGATGGTGCTTGGCCTGCCAATCGGGCGGATGATTGGCCAGCTGCTGGGCTGGCGAATCACCTTCGCCGTGATCGGCGCGGTCGCGTTGGTCACCATGTTGCTGCTGCTGAAACTGTTGCCGAAGCTGCCAAGCGAACATACCGGTTCGTTGAAAAGCGTGCCGATGCTGTTCCGCCGTCCGGCGCTGGTGGCGTTGTATCTGCTGATTGCCATCACCGTTACCGCTCATTACACCGCTTATAGCTATATTGAACCGTTTATTCAAAGCGTTGCGGGACTGAGTGGTGGCTTCACCACTTTCCTGTTGTTAGTTTTCGGCGCGGCGGGGATTGTTGGCAGCGTGCTGTTCAGCATTTATGGCAATAAATTCCCGGCCACGTTTTTAATCGCAGCCATCGCCTTAATTACCCTGTCGATGATGTCTCTTTATGTCGCCGCAACACATACGATTGCGGTTTCCACGCTCTGCATTGTCTGGGGCATGGCGGTGATGATAATGGGTCTGGCGGTACAGGTGCGTGTGCTGGCGCTGGCTCCGGATGCCACCGACGTGGCGATGTCGTTGCTGTCTGGTATTTATAACATCGGTATCGGCGCCGGAGCGCTGCTGGGTGGCCAGGTGAGCCTGCACCTGAATATGGCCAGCGTCGGTTATGTCGGCGGCGCGATTGGCGTGCTGTCTCTGCTGTGGTGCGCCTGGAGTATGAAGCGCCATCCGCAGCTGCGCCTGAACGGATAGTCTGCTTATCGCAGGTTAAGAAGCCCGGGCTGTTTTTGGTGCTGGCCCGGGTCACCTCCTGGCTTTTCCGCTATTAGTCGGTTCTGTTCGATGTTAAAAGAATACGGGCAGAGGTTTTGCCAGAACCGATTGCTGAGTGACCGTGCATTAATCGTCCACACAACATTCTCAAAGTCAGCGCCTCCCCTGAGACCTGTCGCCGTCTGGTCGTCATCTTAGTGCGCTATGATCAACGTGTGTTAGCTACGGCTGTTTGATATCTACCTGATAGAAGATATGTTTACCAAAGGGATCCACCTGGTAGCCAGTGACTTCTTTACGTACCGGTTCAAAGAGGGTCGAGTGAGCGATCATGACTGCCGGTGCCAAATCGTGCATCATTTGCTGCGCTTCACGATAATATATGCTGCGCTGCTGCCGATCCTGCTCGCTGCGCGCCTTATTGATCAGCTGTTCAAACGGGGGATAGCACCATTTAGACGCATTGCCGCCGCCGTTCGCCGCCGTGCAGCTAAATAGCGGGCTGAAGAAGTTATCCGGGTCGCCGGTGGCGGTAGTCCAGCCCATTAGCGCCGCCTGGTGTTCACTATGATGAATGCGGGACAGATACTCGCCCCACTCAAAACTGACGATATTGGCCTTTATGCCAATTTTTGCCCAGTCAGCCTGAATCAACTCGGCCATGCGGCGTGCATTCGGGTTGTACGGTCGCTGAACCGGCATCGCCCACAGATCGATCGTGGTTCCCGGCGCGATGCCCGCCTCCTTCAGCAGCGCTCTCGCCTGCTGCGGTGCATAGTCATAATCCTTTAATTCTTTATTCGCACTCCAGACTCCGGGCGGCAGCAGGTTTTTCGCGATGGTCCCGGTTCCCAGAAACACTGCATCAATAATCGCCTGTTTGTTGATTGCCATGCTTAACGCCTGACGAACCTTGACGTTGTCCAGCGGTGCTTTTTTAGTATTGAATGCCAGATACCCGGTATTCAGGCCTGCTTTCTCCATGACGTTAACATTGGGGTTTGCCCGCAGCCGTGACAGATCGTTCGGATTGGGGAGCGGCATCACCTGGCATTCATTTTTCTCAAGCCTTGCGGCGCGCACTGAGGCATCGGGCGTGATGCTGTAAACCAGCCGATCCAGTTTTGCTCTGCCCTGCCAGTATTGCGGGAAAGCGCGGAACAGGATGCGCGAGTCTTTCTGATATTGCACCAGTTCAAAAGGGCCGGTGCCAATCGGCTCATGGTCTACCTTTTCAGGCGTGCCGGCTTTTAGCATCGCCTCGGCGTATTCTGCCGACTGGACAGAGGCGAAATACCAGCTGAGGTCGGCAAGAAAAGGCGCTTCCGCATGTGCCAGGGTGAAGCGCACGGTACGATCATCCACCTTTTCGATGTTTTGCAGCAGGCTGCCAAATTCCAGGCTGTTGAAGTTGGCGTAAGTCCCGTTTGAGACATTATGGTAAGGATTGGCGGGATCCTTCTGACGCATAAATGAGAAAATGACGTCGTCGGCGTTGAAATCACGCGAAGGCTGGAAAAACCTGTTGCTGTGAAATTTCACGCCGCCGCGCAGATGGAAAGTGTAAACCTTACCGTCCGGGCTGATATCCCAGCGCTCCGCCAAACTGGGTACCAGCCGGGTTGTGCCGGGAATA
Organism: Erwinia pyrifoliae DSM 12163; assembly: GCF_000026985.1. Classification (NCBI taxonomy): domain Bacteria; kingdom Pseudomonadati; phylum Pseudomonadota; class Gammaproteobacteria; order Enterobacterales; family Erwiniaceae; genus Erwinia; species Erwinia pyrifoliae. The sequence goes on along the minus strand of NC_017390.1, from coordinate 2,032,637 downwards.
AACTCTACCAAACGGTTGTACAACGGCACCGCGCTGGCATCTACGCTGATGCCGGACGTAAACAACTGCGGGTTGAAGTTTTCTGGTGAACCTTCCGAGCAATACACCAGGGTTTTCGCCAGCGAACCGCTGGCTATACTCAACATCAGTGCCGCCAGTGCCGTCTGCAGCAGGCTTTTTTTCATATCCATCCTCACTTTTATTTGACATTATCAAGGCGTTGCGTAAACCATCAACGGCGGTAAACTTCCCGCCCGTTGAACACCCGTCAGGCGGCTATCGGGTATCGTCAGCCAGCCTGAGATGGCCAGCGCACGGTCAGCCTCAATGGGAAAGGGACTAATAAGTAACACATTTTGCAACATGACAAGACTCCATTAGTCTGAGAAAATAAGGAAACTTTATGAATGAATCACTCGCACGTCAGTTAACCCAACGTTTTTATCGCTATCTTGCGGTGAGCAGCCAGAGTGATGCCGCTTCGAATGTGTTGCCCAGCACCACTGAACAGCATCAGATGGCGCAACTGCTGGCAGCGGAGTTGCGCAGCCTGGGTCTGAAGGACGTGGTGATTGACGAGTTCGCTACCGTCACCGCAGTGAAGAAAGGCCATCGCCCCGGCGCGCCGCGCATCGGGTTTATCACCCATATTGATACCGTCGATGTCGGCCTTTCGCCGCATATTCACCCGCAAACCTTGCATTTTAAGGGTGAGGATCTGTGCCTGAATACCGCAGAAGATATCTGGCTGCGTTGCGCGGAGCACCCGGAAATAAACGCCTATCACGGACAGGATATTATCTTTAGCGACGGAACCAGCGTGCTGGGTGCGGATAACAAAGCGGCAGTGGCGGTAGTCATGACGCTGATGGAAAACCTGTCTGACGAGGATGCGCACGGCGACATTGTGGTGGCGTTTGTGCCGGATGAGGAGATCGGCCTGCGCGGCGCGAAGGCACTGGATCTTAGCAGTCGGTTCGATGTTGATTTTGCTTATACCATCGACTGCTGCGAGCTGGGTGAAGTGGTGTATGAAAACTTCAACGCGGCGGCTGCCGACATTACCCTGACCGGAGTCACGGCTCACCCGATGTCGGGCAAAGGCGTACTGGTGAATCCCCTGCTGATGGCCTGTGACTTTATTGGCCATTTTGATCGCCTGCAAACGCCGGAGCATACTGCCGGGCGTGAAGGATATATCTGGTTCTACGATTTACAGGCCAATGCCAGCGTGGCTCATCTTAAAGCCGGCATCCGCGACTTCGACCTGAGCGGATTTGCCCAGCGCAAACAGCAAATTGTCGAGGTGGCCGAGAAAATCCGGCTGGCGTACCCAACGGCTAAGGTCGAAGTGAAAATCAGCGATACCTATAGCAATATCAGTAATGCCATTGGTGCCGATCGGCGGGCAATTGATCTTATCTTTCTTGCGATGGCGCAGCTGGAGATCAAACCCAAAATCATACCGATGCGCGGCGGCACCGATGGCGCTGCTCTGTCAGCCAAAGGATTATTAACGCCAAACTTTTTCACCGGGGCGCATAACTTCCACTCAAAATTTGAGTTCCTGCCAATACCCTCTTTTGTGAAATCCTATCAGCTGGCGGAGAAAATCTGTCTGCTGGCGGCGCAGTCGCGCTAAACCTTATTATCAATGGCTGTTAAGCCTGCTTTCCAGCAGGCTATTACCGGTATTTGTACACCTTACCTAACTGCTGGCATGTAATACGAGGTTACTTTGTCCTGACAACCGCTGAATCTAAAATGTATTATTCCTTTTCGGAGATTAGGTACAGATCTCTTGCCAGAATCGCTAAGCCATCAGCGTTGTGAAGCAACAGATGTGCCAGGTAAGCAGGGTCATTTTCTATGATATAGACAAGCTTGTCTGCCTCCATGATGTGACTTCTTATGTCTTTATAAACGGATATACTGGTAAAGTATTCATTATTCAGGCGATTAAAATCTTTTGTTTTTATCACTTTATTATTTCTTATTAATTCCTTCATATCGCCAATTGAATCGAGAATTGGGGCAATGGTGCCATCTTTTCTCGGGAAATAAACAATATCAGTAGCCATGGTTCCGACATGAGATGCTTCATGAATCAGAGTCGTGATCACATCGGTCGCTGCCTCCTCTTGTAATAATTGGTCAGGATTTTGTGCATCGATATAATATAATTTATCCGTATTAATAAAAATCCTCATGCTCTTATCCGTGAGAGTAGAGGCAAAGGTCCCGCCGCGTCGCTCCTCCCGGGTAAGTATTTCCTGATATGAATATCTTTCAACCGGCCCTTGCGCAGTTTCCCATCTGGAAGCATCCTTATTAAGCGCACATAAATAGACGTTATCCAGATTTAAATTATTGCGTATTTTATTGAGGCGTGTGAGCAGTTGAGATGAAAAATTGATAATAAAATCGATATTATCAGTACCCAGCACGTTACCAAGATAGCTTTCATAGTTCCAGGGTAATTCATTAAGCGCTCTGCTCACGGCCGGGATCAACACTTCCCTGATATGACTGATATGGTGTGTAATTTTTAGTGCGACGGCACGTAGATAGAAGGGATGTGAGCTGGTAATATCCTTAGCACGATAAATCCCCACGACGTTTTTATCATTGTTACACACTCTTTCAGGGTAAAGGATCTTCCTGATAAGCGATGTTACAGTGGGTTCAGGGATATCCGGGCTAAATTTTAGCAAAAGCGGTGAGAAATAATGATCGCCTGACAAACTAACCTGTCTGACCGCGTTGGCGAGAATATTGAAACCGGAGAGATGATTGTACTTTCTGTTTATTATAAAGTTCTCACTCATATTTTCATTTATATTGAGCTTTTCCGATATATATTCGGTGGTCGTTTTTAATTCGTGCCTGTCATTTATAACCTCACAGCAGACAATAGCAATATCCGTATGTTTGTTTATTGTATCAATGGGTTAATTCATTAGCTGACAGCGTGGGGATGGTCTGTCGGGCCATAAGCAATAACTGTGTGTTGAGCTCATTTGTTTTCTGCACATCTGTAGGCTTGCCTTCAAGCTGATCCGCGAACACTTCAAGCGCAGGCCCTACGATCAGCTGCAGCACGACAACAGGCTGCGAGCCAGGCAGGAAACTCATGATTTGTGTTAACCCGGCATCAATCTGGCCTGTGATATTACTAAGGTGCTGCCTCTCGCTATCCGTGGGACATCCTTGTCGCAGGGTATTATGGTGATGAACAATCTGCGACTCTTCCAGCAGCAATTTCAGTGGAGAACCCAGCGTAAGACCAATCTGTCTGATGATATCTGCCCATGATAAGTCTTTCCGCTTATCAACACATGAAAAGTCGAATAATTGTTCGATGCTGATATGGCCGTTTTTAGTCGGTGTTATGGTAACGGGATCTGCGCCTGTTAGATCCCGACTATCGAGGTCGGGCGAAATAAAAAATTTTCGTTTATCAACTGGCATGATATTCCGACCTGAACCCCTGGGAGGGTAAGGTTTACTCATGTTAAAGGTTGAATCACTTGTTTGATGAAAACGGGTGGTACTGAGAGTTGTTGTTTCGCTCAATGACTGAGAGGAGATCGTTGTTTTCGAACTCTGATGGCGGGTAGTCACTTTTTTTCTTAAAGTCGGGCGACGCTTGTTAAGCAAACCACAAGGAACTCTCTGCAGGACAGGCATTTTTAACAGACCATAAGGCTTATAACATGTTTTTAACGATTCGGGTTTGACATCATCCACAAGCCCTTTTTTCGGTGCAGAAGCCGTCTGTCTTTCAGCAAGATGCCGCCTGACATGTCTTGTACCCTTAATGACCTTGTTATAAGGCAGTGATGGCCGCTGCAACCGGGTCGAAAATGGCACTGGCGCAGTAACAGCGCCAGCTGCTCTGCCACCTTGTAAAGAGCAATCGTCACGCTTGTCTCTGGTGCCCTTGCAGAAATACAGCCCTGCCCCGGTGAGTGCTGCGGCTGCGCCCAAAGCAAGCCCCACTTTACCTTTTAGCGAAAAGGGGGGCGGCTCGATCCCTTCTTTATCGCATAGAGAGCGACTGGCCTCTTTTGCCTCAAGATAAAGCCTTTTGCCTTGCAAAAGGACTTCTTGTGTTTCCATGCTCTCGCTGCATGCATTATTGACGGTCCAGGGCCGCCAGCATTCGACCGCTTTCCATACAGCACGGACTGCATTTATGTAAGGACGCCTACCGGCCGAAGTTGAAAATGCCTGAGTACTGTTATTGGCAGTTTCGAACAGATCGGTGAGAGGGGATGGCTTGCCGTCAGGAGCGTGATACTCAAGGTTTATATTCGTATCAGCATGGGGAGAAGGTGTGGCCTGACAATTAACCTTTTCGTTTGTATTAAGCATGTTACAGCCTCTTTTGATAATAAGGTGGCCATGGGTACCATATAGAGCAATGATATTCTTGTGCTAAACGCGAGGAAACGATGAATTGATATAAGATAACGCTAATAATTTCGCAATACTTAATTGAGATGATTCCCACCATTTATTTTTTAATCACCAATGGAACAGGATGCATATTGTACTAAATATCCGTTTATTTTTCTTTCAAGAAAGAATTCCGCGTGCAATACCCACTATAAGTACCGGGTAAAATAGTTTCATCCGATATTGCAGCGGAAGATAAAGCTAATCTACTGCTAAAGGAAGCCACGTCATCTCTGGGCCGATATATTGCTGATTATTGCTCCTCACTCATTATTAGGATAGTTCGTAAAGATCTCTGGCCAAAATGGCTAACCCATCTGCATTATTCAATAATAAATGAGCCAGATAAGCCGGATCGTTCTCAATGATATAGACGAGATCATCCCTTTGCATAATATCATTCTTTATCTCTTTATAAACTGAGATACTGCCAAAATATTCATTATTCAGGCGGTTAAAGTCGTTCCTGTTTACTATCCTGTTGTTTCTGATGGCTTGCTTCATATAGTCGATAGAATCGAGGATCGGAGCGATAACGCCCTCATTCCTCGGGAAATAAACAATATCAGTTGCCATAAGACCAATGTGTGATCCTTCATGGATTAACGTAGTGACAACATCTGTCGATGACTCTTCGCTCAGCGTGTGGCCAACAGCTGTAGGGTCAATAAAATAGAGCTTGTCTGTATTAATGAAAATGCGTTTACTGCTGTCGGTAAGAGTGGTGGCAAAAGTGCCCTGCTGTCTTTCGTTAGCGGTTAGAATTTGCTGGTAGCTGTATTCTTCGACGGGTTTTTGCCCAGAGGGCAGTCCGGCTGCATTATTATGAAGCGCGCATAAATAGATTTTACTCATGCTCAGATTGCTACTTATCTTACTCAGCCGACTGTATAAACGGGCGGAAAAATTAATCAGAAAATTAGCATCATCAGTTTTGAATATTTTTCCAAAATAGGCCCTGTAATTCTCAGATAAGCTATTTAGCCCGATCAATACCACCGGCAATAGCTCTTCTCTGATATATTGAATATGTTGAGTTATTTCAGCAGCGACAGCACGCAGATAGTACGGCCGTGATGGTGAAACCTCCTTTGCGCCCAGAATCTCTACGAGATTGTCTGGATTATTAACCACTCTTTCAGGATAGAATTTTTTTCGTATAATTGTTTTTAATGTATCGTCAGGCGTGTCAGGAGTAAATTTCGTCGTGGTTTTGGAGAAATAATGCTTGCCAGATAAGTTAACCTGCCTGACTGCGTTGGAAAGAGAGTCCAACCCCGAAATACGTCTGTATCTGCGTTTGTGGTTAAAATCCTCAGCCATCATCTCGTCGATATTGAGTTTCTCCGAGATGTATTCAACAGTCGTTTTCAGCTCGTACTTGCCATCTTTTATTTCACTGGTAATAATGGCAATATCTCTGTGTTTGCGAAATATATTACCTTTGGCGTACAATTTTATAGCGGGTTTGCCGGTAGGATTCAACGTGTTGCCTTTGCTGATCCATTCAGCACTAAAGTAACATCCTTCATGAAGAAAATAAAACTTTCCATTTTCAGTCGAATATTTTAAATTAGGAAAATCGTCGTTTTGACTACTTGTAATAGCTTTATCTAACAGGGTCTTGTTACTTGTATTCCCCCTTATAATTTCATTTTTTAATAATTTATTTAGACTTTCTGTCATCATTACTGGAAGGCAAGTTTTTGATAAGGCGCCAGGTGAGCGCTTTTGCTTACAACCACTGAGTTTTTTGTATTTTTTTGGGAGGATATCATTTTCCTTCCTCACTCTAAAATAAGTTCCCTCATCAAAATATAGCGCTATATTTTTGCTGCCATCATCATATCCCCTTTTAACTTCAAGAACACCTCCTTTGTAGTAGGCCACTTCAAAATTATTGTTAGCTGTTGAAAATATCACACTCCCCTTAGCGTCCAGATAAACACCAGGACCAATTATTACTTTCGGTGAACTGTCGGTTAATTTACCCTGAGCCAAAAGATAACCCTGCGCCTCTCTCTCTATATAGACGCTATTTCTGCTATCAAACCGTAGGTCACCAGCGATTTCTCTTTCGTGGCCTTTGATGATATCGTCGGAACTTTGCAGAGTGAAATATCCATTTTCTTTAACAAAAAAATTACCCGGGATATCATTAATCATATAGATCGAATCCGTAACCCGGCTGACATGGCTATATTTGTTTTTATATTTTATTTGTGGCCTGTTAAATTTGTCGTAACTAAACCCATCATCCTGGATGTTAGTAAACATGTTCTCTCTGAGATGGCTGGCCCCTTTCCCTTTACTCGCTAAAAGAAGCCCAAGATTTTCGTCTATCAACGTTGATTCGGCTTCGAAAAACCAGCTATTGCCTTCTTTTAGCAGAACTCTCATTTCAGCCCTGTTTGAGGGTGATGCTAAAGTCACCGTTTGCCTGCCCTCCAGCTTAAATTGTTCAACAGGAATAATAAACCCATCCATCAGTACCGATTTGCAAGAAACCTTGTCTTTAGTGAAGGTAAATAAATTATTAACTGCATCATAATCATGGATAGTAAATTCACCGTTTTCTGGCAGTTTTTTTATTTCCATACCATAATCAAGCTTTAGTTTTTTCTGATACACATCTTGATGATTTATTTTTTTCGCAAACTCCCATTGGTCTGTATCAGTATTAAAAATAATTATTTCTGCTGCGCCATCCTTTTGAACATAAGAGACGCCGGACGCGTCTTCTTTGAAAAGATATTCTTGATTCTGAATTTTTACGGTGAGTTCCCCGTCCTTTATAGCAAACCTTTTCTTTATTATTTCAGCGTCGCCAGATGCCGGCTTGTGAGATGTCATCTTTGTTTTATCGTATAACATCATCAATTCATCAGGAGCCAGAGTGGGTATAGTCTGACGAGCCATCAGTATTAGCTGTTTGTTGATGTTGGTTATTTTTTGCCAATCCACCTGCTTTCCGTCCAGCTGGTTCGCGAACACCTCCAGTGCCGGACCAATCATCAGCTGCAGTACACAAAGAGGAGACGAACTGGGAAGAAGACTCAAAACCTGAGTTAATACCGTGTCAACTTGCCCCGCGATATCGGCCAGATGCTGACTGTTATCATTGGGGGGGCACCCCTGATGCAGGGTGTTTTGGTGATGTATAATTTGTGATTCTTCTGCCAGCGTTTTCAGTGGCGAACCAAGCGTTACCCCAACCAGCCTGATGATATCAACCCAGGATAAGTCTTTACGCTTATCAATACATGAAAAGTCATACAGTTTTTCAATTTTGACTGCGTTGTTTTCTGTCGGTTTCAAGGTAGTCGGTCTTATATTGCCTGCGCCCTTGTCATCAAGGTAAGGGGCAATAATAAATCTTCTTTTATCTAACGGTCTGATTTCAGGTTGTGAAGCCTGGCCCGGAGGATGGCTGAAAGGGGTACCACGTACTTTATAGCATCTGCGCTGCGGTTTAACGTGCACGATATCTGAACAGTTTTGTACTGGCGGCGATTCAGCGATGTGTCGCCTGACTGGCCCGGATCCCTCCCTGATACTCTTGACGTGTGGAACCCCATGAAAAATTCTTTGCAGCCCATTATCTGGTGCAGCCCTGGCTTTTTCTGAAGCACCATAGTCTGGTGTGAAATGATTGTTACGGGCATCTCTGCCTGCCTGTCTTAAACAGAGACCTGCGCCAGTCAGTGCAGCAGCAGCGCCCAAAGCCAGCCCGGCTTTACCCTTTAGCGATAATGTAAGCGGCTGCGGCCAATCTGGTAAGTTAAGAGAGACACGGGCTTCTTCTGCCTCAAGCTGAATTATTTTTCCTTGTAAAAGTACTTCCCGGGCTTCACTTTTTCTGCATGCGGCATCACCGCGCCAGGGGCGCCAATGTATTAACGTTGCCAGAACAGCACCTGATGCTTCTTTAATAAGGCATCCGTAAGATTTGGCTGAAAGCGTCCCGACTTCGCTGTTGGCTGATTCGAAAAGATGAGTCAGGGCGGCGTTTTTTTCGTCCCTGGCGAATTGTTCCAGATTGACGGAGTAATCAGTACCCGGTGGCAATATATCTTGAGCAGGAACCTCTACATTTATGTTGACCATAATGACCTCAGTTGATTGGGGGATAATCATTTTCGATAGGGAATGAGATGATAATTTTGATGTAGGGCATTGAAAAAAAACTGATGTGTAAGGTTGGAAACTGATGAGGTGGATAACGGGCTTCCAGCATCTGGCCGGCAGGATGAAAACGGGTCGCCCATATGCAGATGCGCCCCCGCTGCCGGGTGAGCGCTATCTGGTTAAATCAATCTTGTCAGAACGCGACCCAATCGTCGCCAGATGGCTTAGCAACCATAGCTTTAGGTACGGCCGTTATTCGGCGCGCCAGCGGCCGTGCGGCGGCGGCTTCGGTTGCTGACAGGCGGAACCTGGCGACGGACAAAGTCAGCTCTTCGCTTTGCCGTTCTAACGCGCTGGCGGCTGAAGATACCTGCTCAACCAGTGAGGCGTTCTGTTGGGTTACGCTGTCCATTTCTGACACTGCGCATGCCACCTGATCGATGCCCTTGCTTTGTTCCTCAGATGCACTGGAGATCTGCTTCATTATCTCGGTAACCTCATTCACTGACTGCATAATGTCCTGCATGTTGCTGCCCGCCTGGCCCACCAGTTTCGAGCCATTGTCTACGCGTGCAACTGAATCAGCGATCAGCGTTTCAATCTCCTTTGCCGCTCCTGCACTGCGCTGCGCCAGATTACGCACTTCGCTGGCGACAACGGCGAACCCCCGCCCCTGCTCCCCGGCTCGCGCTGCTTCCACCGCAGCATTAAGGGCAAGGATATTGGTCTGGAACGCAATGCTGTTAATCACCGAGGTGATATCGGCAATTTTCTTCGAACTGTCAGCGATGCCTTCCATCGTACTGACCACTTCTGTTACCAGTTTGCCGCCTTTACCTGCCGTTAGCGACGCGTTGTCAGCTAATGTACTGGCCTGACGTGCGTGCTCAGCGTTAAGTTTTACCGTGGCCGTAAGCTGTTCCATGCTGGCAGCTGTCTGCTCCAGCGCTGCCGCCTGCTGCTCGGTTCGCGATGACAGGTCGTTGTTGCCGGTTGAGATTTCAGCCGCACCACGGTGAATATTGTCGGTTCCACTACGAATGGAACCCACGGCTTCGCGCAGATTGTCCTGCATAGCCCGTACCAGCGGCACCAGCTGCCCCACGCAGTTGCGGTTTAAATCCCGCAGCGGGTGGGTAAGATCGCCTTCGGCAATTAAGCGAAAATGTTCGCGTAACGTATTCAGTGGGCGCACCATCATCGCCACCAAATAGCGGTCGGTAAACAGCAAAATGCCAATGCCAAACAACAAAGCGAGTATCAGAACAACTTTGGTGCGGCCGATAAGATTGTCACCGTTGGTTCGGGTTTGATCGAGTTTCATTGCTGCGGCGCTGTTGAACTTCTCCACGCTGACACCGAATTCACGGCTTAATGCCGGAGTCACGCTGCTGGCATGTAAGCGATAACCATCAAGATTCTGTTGCTGAGCCAGCCGCATCTGTGGAATAACCCCCTCTTCCAGCAACCTCTGCCAGCGTTCAATGACAGCTGAAGCGTGTTGAGCATCCATTGGCCCGGGTGACTGTGCCTTAAACTTTGCCAACAGGGCTGTCATATTATCCAGGGCCTGCTGTGCCGAAGCCATATCCTGCTGCTTTTTTGAGTCTGTGGCCCTTGTCAGGCGGGTAATAACGCGGAAATACTGGTCGTTGCCTTTACTCAGGGTGTTCATCTGATTGATGAGTTCACGGCCCACCGCATCGCCTTGACTCAACTGGCCCAGTGAATAGACGCTGTATACGCCAACCGTTACCCACATCAGGCAGAACAGCCCTAAAATCCACAGCAGGATGGCGCGGATGGTATAGTTTTTTAAGAAATTCATGATGACCCCGTAGCCTGGTGATACCCGTTAATAAATTTTTATATACATGCTTTATCAACAAGGGTTATCGGCAGGATGGAAGAGAAAATGGAGTTATTTCTTGCGTTAAATTGATATTTTTTCACCCGTGGCTCACGAAATATGAGGTTACCGCTACTTTAGAAAAACTTACAATTAGAGCAGCGTCACGGATTTTAGTGATTCAGATGGACAAAGGCTTTCATCAAGAAGCGAAAGACCCGCATTCTGTACCGCATAAAGCGTTTTTCAATCGTAATTTCAGCCAGGCCGTGACGCCCCAAACGCAGGGTTAGATCGGTAGAAGAGTGCCAGGCGGGCCAGTCCAGTTCACCCCTGATCGAGTGGGTACAGGTCGTCGCTTCGCGCGCAAAGTTAAGCCAGTACTCGCTGACGCGTTCGGCAAAATCAACATCGCCAGAGGTAAACGGTTGCCCTGTCTCTTCAGCCGTGAACTGGCCAAGAGTATTCAGTACGTAGGGGATTTCATTGCCGTGCCAGGTGCCGTGTCGGTAAATATCGCGGGAATTTTCAGACACATAATCGAAGTAGTAGCGCCAGCACGGCACGGCGATACGCTGCTGCGCCCGTGAGGCTAAATACCCCATGATAGTAAAAGACATATCGCGTGCCACTTGCCGACCCAGTTCGGCATCGTCCTTAACGCCGCGATATAACCATTTCATCATCCGCAGACCCAGCGGATGCTTTCTGCGCATTGCTGCAATAGACTGTGCCGCATCAACGCCAAAGAATTCTAATACGCTGGCCTCGTCGCTGTTACTGCCGATGATTAACGGCAGAGGATGTTGCCTGCCGGCCGTGAACACATCGAGCATCGGAACCGGAAGCACGCGATCGCCAGAGATAGCCACCGGCCCGCAACTCAGGGCGTTATCCAGCTGCAAGAATGCTTCGGCAGGAAGGTCACGTAACTGTTCTGCCGTAGCAGCTGGCAGTTTGAAATGACAAGCCAGCTTTTGCCCTTTCACGAGTGCGGCGGCGCGGGGTAGATCGGGTAATGCGTAAGCACTTTGCACTATCCCTTTGTGAAAAAACCCCTGTGCCAGCGGTGACGCAAAGAGTGAAAGTACGCTGCGTGCACCTGCCGATTCCCCCATCAGGGTGACGTTATGCGCATTACCGCCAAATGCATGAATGTTACGCTGTACCCAATGCAGGGCGGCGATGTGATCGAGCAATGCAAAGTTATTGGTTTCCTCGCCCTGAGGGTACTCACTGTCCAGCGCCGGATGAGCAAAAAAGCCAAAATGCCCAAGACGATAATTCAGGGTGACGACGACCGCACCGCGCTGCGCCAAAGGCGCGCCGCTATACGGGGTTAACCCCCCCGAACCAATGGTATAAGCCCCCCCGTGGATCCACACCATAACGGGTAGCGGCACCGAAGGGGCAATATCCGGCGTCCAGACATTGAGATACAGGCAATCTTCGCTTATTTCCCCCGGGTCACCACCGCCCATCGCCAGACAGTCGTTTCGGTTCTGCCAGCAGGCAGCCCCCCATTCGCTGGCGTCTTTTTCCCCGCTCCAGGGCTTGACCGGCTGTGGGGCTTTCCAGCGCAGTCCCCCTACCGGAGGGGCCGCATAGGGGATCCCTTTGAAAACGAAAACACCTTCTGCCACCTTGCCAAGCAGGATGCCTTCGGCTGTCATAATACGTAATCGTCGATCGTTTCTCATTTGCTTATCTACGCCGGTGTCACCGCATGATCAGCCTGTGTGCTAAATGGCTACGTGATGTCGTCATCATATGCAACCTGAACGCGCTTGCCGGACAGTTAAGGCCGATCGCGCTGAAAATCAAAGCGATACTTAGCGACCAACATCAGCGTGGTCAGCACAGCCGGAATAGCGAGGAAAGAAAAGACATCGGTTATATTCCAGCCCAGCGACAGCATCTGCGCCCCGGCAAAAGCACTGAGGATGGCCCCGACACGACCCACGCCGTGCATCCAACTGGAGCCGGTAGCGCGAGCTTGGGTAGGATAGTAATTGGCTGAAAGCGCATTCATCCCGGTATTCGCTCCATTCAGGCAGAAACCACTGCAAAAGGCGATGGAACTCAGCATCAGCGTATCCGCAGGCACGTAGCCAATGCAAACGGTGGCTATTGCCCCGCAAAAATAGATGCTGGCCAGCGCAAGGTTGGCGTTAAAACGATCCATCATCCAACCGGCGAAAAGAGAGCCTGCCGTCCCCCCCGCCTGATAAACAGCGGTGACCAATGCCGCCTGGCTGACGGTCATGCCCGCGTCTTTCACCAGTGACGGCAGCCAGGAGCCAATCAGATATACCAGGAATAGCCCCATGAAGTAACTGCCCCACAGCATAACGCTGCCAAAAAGATAGCGGCGGGAAAGCACCACTTTTATTGCGCTTTCACCTGCTGCCAGCTCATTACGGGTAAAAACCGTCGATTCAGAAATAATACCCGGACGCATCTTTTCAACAATCTGGCGGATCTGCGCGGCGGGGGCATTGCGGGCAATCATAAAGCGCACGGATTCCGGTAAACAACGAAGCAACAAAGGCACCAGCATCAGTGGCAAAATCCCCCCCATCATCAACACCGCATTCCAGCCGTAGTGAGGTATCAGCCATGATGCAGCAAATCCTCCGCTGGCCGCTCCCAAGGTGAAACCGCAGAACACAACGGTGACCAGGAAAGCGCGTTTACGTTCCGGCGAATATTCGGCAACCAGCGTGCCAACATTGGGCATTGCAGCGCCCAGTCCCAGGCCGGTCATGAAGCGCAGGAACATCATCTGATCGAGATTCTGAGAAAATGCGGTTCCCAGCGTGCACAAACCGAAACCGCACACGCTATAGATAATGATCAGGCGGCGTCCAAAACGGTCAGCCAGCGGGCCGGCAAACATGGCACCTAATGCAAGGCCGATTAGTGCGGCGCTGATCACTGCTCCCAGCTGATGATTAGTCACCCCCCACGCGCTCTTCAAAGCGGGCGCGATGAACCCCATCATAGCGATATCCATGCCATCCATAGCGACGACGGCAAAGCTTATGGCGATGATGCGTTTTTGATAACTGCTCAACGTTCCCTGATTGATTAACGCTCGGACGTCAATGGCTGCGGTACTCTCCACTTCAGGCTCCATAACTGGCCAGTGTCAGCGAATTCAGGTTGATCGATCGTCGGCGCTGACGAAAAAAATGACCATCATCATAGCGGATTGTTATCAATTTCTCTTGGGTAATAGCTGCACTTTCTACAGAAAAGAGAAATATTTCAGCGGGGGCGCCGTGTATTCAGATGATTCTGATTACTTCTCAACTATTGGGATTTAAGCTTTATGAAATCTGTTGCTGCGCAACATCATCGCCCGCGTAAATCAAGAATGTTTGCAAAAAAAACCGATTATGACAAACGTTAGCTATTATCCGAACCATTCTCTCTTTCAATAACAAATAAACAGGCATCTTATGCTAATCAGTTTCAGCCATTCCTGCTCAAAATGCCCGGCTTCTTGCGTCGTTCTTATTGTAAAACTGCATGGGATAATGGACATTAATTTTATTTATTCGTGATATCCCTGACTGCAAAGGCTCAGTAAAAGCCCCTGAAGTTTGATATCGGGTGAGGTGTCAGAAACTCCCTACACTTTGGCTCTGAAATCAGAGATGCATCGTACCCACTCATCCTCACCCTGAAAGGAAATTTAAAGCGTGATGAATTTTTTGGTAAATTTTGATTTGCGCAGCAGGACGCACAAGATATACGAAAGGCTGAAAGAAAATAAAGAGTAGATTATGATATATATATAATTATTTACCCCGCCAATCGTTTTCAGAATCGAATTATGTATGAAATCACTGTGTACTTCCACCACAAAGATGTTGTGCACAAGATAAATACCAAGTACGTTCTTACTGATATCGTCAACCACGCCAGGTATTCTGCTGATATTTATATTGATCATAAATAAGAACAGGCAAACGGATGAAGCCTGGAGAAATACATTATAAAACTTGCCATAAAAAAAGACCATACCGGTACGGGATGAGATGAAGGATAATGCTGTAAATGAACCAACAGAAATGACCAGGAGCATTAGGTGTGCAAAAGAAAAAGACCTGATTTGGGGCTTAGCTAAAGCTAAATAACCCCCGATGAGGAAGCTTATCAAGCCTTCGGACTGAAATGGCAGCAAAATATTAGAGGGGATTGATTTAAATGAAAATTCATAGTCTGTTAGTGCGTTAACAAGGGTAAGATTGGCCACGACCACCATCATAATCAGTATTTTCAAAATTCCCCTGGCATTAACTTCTGTGAAGGCGCAGCGTAGTAAAGGCGTTAAGAGGTAAAGAGCGGTAATTGAGAAGATAAACCAAAGGTGCGTGGCATCGGACAGATTGTTGCTGACATTGAAGTATTGCAGGAAACTGACATGTTCAACAGCAGTGAACTTACTGATAAAGTAAGTATCATACAAATAGTAAAAAATTATCCAGAACAGTAAAATCGTTATTAGCCCCTTAACCTTGTTAAGGATGTAATCCACCTGATCCTCATGCTTGTTGCTCAGCAAAAAATAGCCGCTGCAGAGAAAGAACAATGCCACGCCCCACTGACCTGATTGTCTGAAAAAATACAAGAAAACATCATTTTCATTAGCGGATAAAAAGAACAGCGTGACGTGGGAGGTAATAACAAAAAATATAGAGAAGATCTTCAAAAAATCTATAGTCAATATGCGCATTTCCTTGCCTTTCTAATAGATTAAATTATATGGATAAATTACCGTCTGTTACCTGGGGCATTCTGTTGCCTTGGTTCCTCTTCCCGATCGACAATAGCCGGTAAATGCACCATAAGATAACTGGCAAATTTATTGACGTTAACGACTATCAGCCAAGCGTATTTTAGACAGTCAATAGCGTGACAGACGTTTCACCAATCAGTAAAGTGGATGGATTATAGCCTTTAGATTTATTTAATCCCAACAATTTTTGTTAAGTATATAATCAATCTTGTTTATCCTCACCGCTATTGCTCACCGCTGCCCTGTCCATGATCTTGCGCAATGTTCACTCTGTTGCTAGCTTTAAAACAGTTTTGTTTGATGTACCAGGAATGACCTCAGGCTGGAATAATTTATGATACGAACCGTCCCAAATCTTTGGGTTTATCTTTATGACATTAAGTAAAATGGACCGCGTGGAGCAATGCAAGTTATTCAATTTTGAAAAACACGTCAACGTGCTAAAGCGGCCTTTACCACACACACTTCTTGCTGTCAGAAATCCTGTGGCGATATGCGCCGGTATTTCCCGGCCTCAGCCCTGCGATTAATTATTCCCCCTATCTCTTATGCCAGGAGGCTTGAAACATGGTTAACCGACGTCGTTTTATTATCGGATCAATATGCCTGAGTACCGGTGCCGCTTTTGGCCGTCCCTGGAATGAACCAGTAAAACCGGCTGCCGTAAGTTATCGGCCACTAATCCATTATGCCCCGATAAACGGATTTATGAACGATCCCAACGGACTTGTGTATTACGACGGTGAGTATCACCTTTTCTACCAGTACAACCCCACCGCGACGACGATGGGCAATGTTCACTGGGGGCATGCCGTCAGCAAAGATTTACTTAACTGGCATACTTTGCCCATCGCATTAGCACGCACCTCTGCCGGGCAGGCGTTCAGCGGCAGTGCCGTGGTAGATAAGGAAAATACCAGCAAGCTGTTTAAGGATAAGCACGGAGGCCTGGTGGTGATTTATACCCGCGTGTCTGCATCGCTACAAACTCAGGAGATAGCCAGCAGCGCAGATCGGGGACGAACCTTTACCCCCTACAGCAACAATCCGGTTCTGGATATTGGCTCCGCACAGTTCCGCGATCCGAAAGTATTCTGGTACGAGCCGAACCGCCAGTGGATCATGGTGGTGGTGGCATCGCGCGACCATCGCGTACAATTTTACCGTTCTGCTGATTTGAAAACCTGGCATAAACTCAGTGAGTTTGCCGATGCCGGACTGCTGGGCATTGATTACGAATGCCCGGATCTGGTCTCCGTTCCGGTAGAAGGAGGAGGTGATCGCTGGGTGCTGATCCTGTCGATCAATCCTGGCGCTCCTTTGGGTGGCAGCACGATACAGTATTTCGTCGGCGATTTTGACGGTCAGCAGTTTATCGCCGAAGACCACGCCACACGACTGATGGACTTCGGCAAGGATTTTTATGCATTCCAGACCTTTTCTGGTCTCAGTAGCGCCCCCGTAGGCCTCTCCTGGCTAAGTAACTGGCAATATGCCAACGAAGTTCCCGCCTCGCCTTCACGCGGTATGATGACCCTGCCGCGCACGCTTGGCCTGCGACAGGTTAAAGGAGACTGGCGGCTGTTACAGCGTTTTATCGATCTGTCACCGTTAGCTAACAAAACACTGTCATCCGGGCCACGCGCATCGGCGCGTGGCACACTTCTTACTCAGGCTTTGCCGCCGGGGGAAGCAGTCGAAGTGCAGTTAACGGTCGAAATAACAGTGAATGCCGTTTTCACCCTTCGCTTTGCCAATGAACAGGGGGAAAAACTTGAGGCCGGCCTGGACAGCGGGCCGTTTGGCGGGATTTTTATCGATCGACATGCAACGCAAGGCTTCCAGCATCGCTACTTCACCGATCGCTTTTCCTGGGCATTACCCCCTGCGACCACGCATACGGACATACATTTGGTGGTAGATCGTGCGTCTCTGGAACTGATAGCAGACGAAGGCGCGGCCTCCGGCACCGCGCTGTACTATACGACCCTGCCTTTCGACCGCATTACGTTGCTGGTAGAGCACGGCGAGGCGATCCTGCACGAGTTAACTATCCGAACGTTACATGCCGTATCAAGCTCGGGGGAAGTGACAACGTAGCTTATGTTACGTTAACAAACCGTTGAAGCGATCAGCGGCTGCGCTTTGCATGTCTTTTACGGTTTTCGCGGCGCGCCGTTTCGCTTTGGCGCAAACCGACAAAGCAGACCCCGCTGCCTCGTCAGCAGAGCCGGATCCTTAAAGCATCAAGGTGCAACAAAAATCTTAACAAACAAGACTTAGCGATAAAAAATGTTAAGCGCTACGTTATTTATGCGGCCGTTACGACATTGCCAATCGGGGATAACAACCCTGAGATTTATATGCCTTTTATATTTGGGGATATTCCCTTTTGTAGCTAAAAAATGTAAATTGATGTGAGTCAATTATCATCGAGCAACAATTATGATTCCGCAAAAGCGAATTCTCACCAAGCGCATACAAGCGGGTGGCTGCGCCATTCACTGCCAGGATTGTAGCATCAGTCAACTCTGTATTCCCTTCACGCTAAACGAACATGAGTTGGATCAGCTCGACAATATTATCGAGCGCAAAAAGCCGATACAAAAGGGACAAACGCTGTTTAAAGCAGGTGACGAACTGAAGTCGTTATACGCCATTCGTTCCGGAACGCTCAAAAGCTATACCATCACTGAACAGGGTGATGAGCAGATTACGGGCTTCCATCTCGCTGGCGATCTGGTGGGTTTTGATGCCATTATCGGCAGCCAACACCCGGGCTTTGCTCAGGCTTTGGAAACCGCTATGGTTTGTGAGATCCCCTTTGAAACGCTCGACGACCTGTCTGGCAAAATGCCCAGCCTGCGTCAGCAAATAATGCGCTTGATGAGCGGCGAGATTAAGGGCGATCAGGAAATGATTTTGCTGCTGTCAAAAAAAAATGCGGAAGAACGAATGGCCGCCTTTATTTACGGTCTCTCTCAGCGTTTTGGTCAACGCGGTTTCTCGCAGCGTGAATTTCGTCTTACCATGACCCGTAGCGATATTGGTAACTACCTCGGTCTGACGGTTGAAACCATCAGCCGCCTGCTCGGTCGGTTTCAGAAAAGCGGCATGCTGGCGGTAAAGGGCAAATACATCACCATTGAAAATCACGCCACTCTGGCGGAACTTGCCGGCCATGGTCACGCAACCGCCTGATTCCGGCCGGATCGATATTGGTGAGTTTCTTGATCGGGTCAAAACTTTTTTCTCTGCGCCCTTTGTCGTAATTAGTCTATCTTTTAAGCTGAAACGCTCTGCTCAGGAGAAACGTTATGGCTCTATTTCAAAATATACTGGTGGTCATCGATCCCCAGCAGGATGACCAGCCTGCGCTGCGCCGCGCTGTCTATCTTAACCAGCGCCTTGGCGGAAAAATCACCTGTTTTCTGCCCATTTGCGATTTCTCTTATGAAATGACCACCCTGCTGTCGCCTGATGAGCGCGTTACCATGCGTAAAGGCGTGGTGAGCCAGCGTACCGAATGGATACGCGAGCAGGCACGAGCCTATCTTCTGGCCGGCGTGCAGATTGATATTAAGGTTATCTGGCACAACCGTCCCTTTGAGGCAATTATCCATGAGGTGATTAACGGCCATCGTGACCTGGTGATAAAAATGACTCACCAGCACGACCGCCTGCAGGCCGTGGTATTTACGCCTACTGACTGGCATTTGTTGCGCAAGTGCCCCTGCCCGGTTTGGATGGTAAAAGACCAGGCATGGCCAGAAGGAGGAAAAGCGCTGGTGGCGGTAAATCTTGCCAGTGAAGAACCCCATCACGATCCGCTGAACACCAAGCTGGTAAAAGAAACGTTGGCGCTGGCAGAACGCGTTAATCATACCGAAGTCCACCTTGTGGGCGCCTACCCGGTTACGCCAATTAATATTGCCATTGAGCTACCGGACTTTGACCCGAACAGTTATAACGATGCAATACGTGGTCAGCATCTGCTGGCGATGAAAGCGTTGCGCCAGTCATTCTCGATTGACGAGAAATTTACCCACGTTGAGAAAGGTCTGCCGGAAGAGGTCATCCCCGACCTGGCGGAACACCTCGACGCCGGTGTTGTGGTTTTGGGTACTATCGGTCGTACCGGTCTGTCTGCTGCATTTCTCGGCAACACCGCAGAGCAGGTAATAGATCACTTGCGCTGCGACCTGCTGGCCATCAAGCCAGATGGTTTTGTTTCACCAGTCGTACTGGACGACGAGGAGAACGACTGACTTTATCCGCTTCGCTGAACGGCGGCGTGGCTTAAGCAGCCCCGCCGCTCGCACGAGTCTGATAATGAAAAATACTGAAACTAATAGGATTTAATGAGTTATTCATTAACAAGTAGAATAAAAAACGCTAGGATTACACCTCTTTATTTTGTTCTGTATGGATCACAGAGTGTTTTCGTTTTTCCGACTGTCGCATTCACGCATTCCCGCATTTATCGCCATTTTGGCGATTCTGATGCTATTTATTGCGCCCGATGTGTCGACTATTCTTGAGCAACGGCGCAGTGCAGAACATCATAAGACGTCTGTGGAAAATATCAGGAGTCGCTTAAGCGAAATGGCGCAGCACGGCATGATGGATAAGATGCCGACGGCAACTGACAACGCACCCTGTCATGCGCCAGCTCCTGCTGAAAACGGTCAGCATCATACCCGTAGCGGCGGCAAGTTGTTGGAGCACTTCGCCTGTGGCTATTGCCAGCTACTGGTTAATTTGCCGCTGCTACTGGCGATATTTCTTGTCGTTATTCACCTGCTACTGTTGTCGGCACGAATCCCACCCCCGCTCAATTTTCCACCTTATCACTTCACCTTTTTCCCCGGACTTTCACAGCCCCGTGCGCCACCCGTAAGTTAATTCCTTAATCTAAAACATTAACCTTCGAATTTGTGTCCTCCTGGAGATGACTCGATTCTGATCTACGCAATACGCAGAAGAAATTGCAGAAAAAATAATTTAACTGTCGATTTGTCGCGAACGGTAGTTCGTGCGCACGGCTGTAAATATTTGTCTTGCACATGGAAAAACTGCGCGCAGCAAGATTAAAAAAATTAATAAGGAATTAACCATGAAAGAATGCCATTTTCGCTTATCAATTTTAAGCGTTGCGCTGATGACTGCCTGCCAGGTATCGGCTACGGAACGCGCTTCTGACAATCAGCAGCCGGTAATGGTTGTAAGCGCCCCCCTGACCTCTCCACTGACGGTGGTGACATCACCGAAATCGTCACTGAAGTCCGCCAGCGATGCCTCCGACCATTTGAAAAACCAGCCGGGATTTTCCCAGATTCGCAACGGCGGCACTAACGGCGACCCGGTATTGCGCGGCATGTTTGGATCGCGGCTGCGTATACTCACCGACGGCGGGGAGATACTGGGAGCCTGTCCGGGGCGAATGGATGCCCCCAGTTCCTATATTTCACCAGAAAGTTTCGACCTGATGAACATCGTTAAAGGCCCGCAAACCGTCCTGTGGGGGCCGGGAAATTCAGCCGGTACTATCCGCTTCGACCGTGCCCCTTCTCATTTCGATCAGGCAAGCCTCAAAGGCGATGCCAGTTTGCTAGCCGCCGCCAATAGCCGCTGGGATGAAAATGCCAACTTCAGCATGGGCAATGAAGACGGCTATCTGCGGCTGATGGGCAATAAATCACGCGCTGGCGATTATAAAGATGGTAAGGGTTCCCGCGTTCCATCACGCTGGGATAAATGGAACGCCGATATGGCGCTGGGATGGACGCCGGATAAAGATACCCTGCTGGAGCTAACGGCCGGCACCGGTGATGGTGAAGCGAGCTACGCCGGGCGAGCGCTGGACGGTGCGCAGTTTAAGCGGCAAAGCCTGGGTGCAAGCTTCGAAAAATCAAATATCGGTGAGGTGTTTGATAAGTTTGAGGCTAAAATCCACTACAACTATGCCAACCATGTGATGGATAATCACAGCCTGCGCGACCCGCAGAGCAAGATGCAAGAAACAAGCGTTGTTGCGGAAAAAACCGCACAGCGTGATACGCGTTCGGTCAACGGCCGGATGATGGGGACCTGGCTCTGGTCCGACTTCGAACTCCAGAGCGGTATGGACATGCAAACCAGCAGCTACCGTAAATATGATGTCAACCACTGGGCGCAAGATGCGCGCTTCCATAATATGGGCGTGTTCAGTGAGTTGAGCTGGGCGACGGACGATCGGAACAAGCTAATAACCGGCGCACGCCTTGACCGGACGTGGGTGGATAACTCCACTTCTTCCGGTCAGGCAAAAAGAGACGATATAATGCCTGCCGGATTCGTGCGGCTGGAACATACGCTGGAAAACCTGCCCGTAATGCTGTATGCAGGGGTGGGCTATACGGAGCGTTTCCCAGACTTCTGGGAGCTGTTTTCTAAAACCACCTTTACCGATGGCCGTACAAGTGCATTCGATGCGGTTGCCCCTGAAAAGACCACTCAGCTGGATATAGGCGCAAAATATAGCGGTGATAAGCTGGACGGCTGGGTTTCTGCTTATGTGGGCCGCGTCAGCGATTTTGTGCTGTTTAACTACGATGATGCCGATGGCGGCACCAAACAAGTTGGCAACGTTGACGCCGCCATCATGGGGGGCGAAACGGGGTTAAATTACAAACTGACCGAAAACCTGAACGCCGATGCCAGCCTGGCTTACTCCTGGGGGCAGAACCGTTCCGATAAACGCCCGCTGCCACAAATGCCGCCGCTGGAAAGCCGCCTTGGCCTGACGTGGCATAATGGTAGCTGGAGCACCAGCGGTCTGCTGCGCATGGTGAGCCATCAGCATCGTGTGGCAATCAATGAAGGTAACGTGGTGGGTAAAGATTTCGACCGCAGTAATGGGTTCGCCATTTTATCCGCCAATGCGGCTTACGCGTTTACCGATGACATCAAAGTGAGTGCCGGCGTCGACAACATCTTTAACCGGACTTATAGCGAGCACCTGAACCTGGCAGGCAACAGCGCCTTTGGCTACTCCGGCGCGACCCCGGTCAATGAGCCTGGCCGTACCTGGTGGGCAAAACTTAACGTTAAATTCTGAGATAAATGAAAGGAGTACGATATATGGCAATGTTTCCTCCAGGCAAGAAGCGTCGGAATTTTTTTATTGCTCAGATCTGCGTGTTGATTTGTGCCGCAATAGTGATGACAAAAGCCATTATTGGTGGAGCAATAAACGAATACAATATGCCCTTCTCCAGCTGGCCTGTTGAACTCTACGTGTCTGAGTTCTTTATGATCCTGATCTACAGCTCGGTATTTACCCTGCTGCTGTCCATTCCGCTATGGTATTTCTTCATCGGCGAACAGTCGGCGGATAGTCAGTCCTGAATGGCAGATAAAGAGCAAGTCTGTGACTCTTAACCATCGTCCTCGGTGGTTAAATTAACGGTTCCCTACCCCTCAGTCCGGTCTCCGACCGGGCTGAGTCCTTCACGCCGGACCTGAACCGCGATTAACCAGCCGATCGTGACCGGCATCAGTCCTGAACAGACTTTGAGCAATCATCCCTGGTTCTGCAACACGGAACGGTCAATAACATGCGCCCATGCCCCGGCGCTCCGCATCATGCTGACCGCGAAATGGCTGACCGAACTCAATATTTTCAGTTAACACCAAATTCCTGATGTTTCCTGCGAACCATGAACATTTCTGCATGTCACCTCTCCGCTGAAATATCAGGGTCGGAACCTGTTTTCACAGACTATGGCGTCAGAGTATGGGTCATTGCGTCTCGATAACTTCTTGTCAACAGCCCGGGTGCATTAAGATGAGTCGCTTTGATAACAGGTTAATGCACACAAAATCGCGGAGACAGAGCACATTATTACATGTAATAATTGTGGGCTAATG
This sequence comes from Erwinia pyrifoliae DSM 12163, assembly GCF_000026985.1. Lineage (NCBI taxonomy): Bacteria > Pseudomonadati > Pseudomonadota > Gammaproteobacteria > Enterobacterales > Erwiniaceae > Erwinia > Erwinia pyrifoliae. The sequence continues at coordinate 2,009,481 of NC_017390.1, read as the reverse complement.
TGTTACACATCAAGATGTCTGGCAGGTAATGTACTCATTTTTGCGTAAGGCGAAGGATTAATTTATGAAGCTGAAGAATACCATTCTGGCATCAGCGCTGCTGTCGATCACAGCATTGTCCGCCCAGGCAGCACAGGAACTGACCCCGGAAAAAGCAGCATCGTTGAAGCCGTTCGACAGAATAACCCTCAGTGGGCGGTTCAGCGCGATCTACGAAGCCAGCGATGCGGTTTCAAAGCGTGCAGATGCCCTGGGTGCTGATTCTTATTATATTCAGGGTATCAATGATACCAACGGCAACGGGGGTAACTGGAATGTGACCGCTGACCTGTACCATGCCGATGCTCCGGCAGCACCAAAGAATAAAGATCGTATTATTAATGGCGTACGTGAGCTGACTAAAGCAGAAGCCTTTACCCTTGAACCCTTCGACACCGTCAGTGCCAGTGGATTCTTCCGTAGCCAGCCTGACGTGAATGACGCGATTACCCGTTCAGCAAAAGAAAAAGGGGCTGCCGCTTTCTTTATCATTCGTCAGATTGACACCAACAGCGGCGGCAACCAGATTATCACCGCTTATATCTACAAATCAGACGCGCCTGAACGGCAGATCCAGTCGCCGAACCTGGTCCCGGCAGACTCTGAAGCCGGTAAAGCAGCGCTGGCAACCGGCGGCGCTGCGGCCAAAAAGGTTGAAATCCCCGGCGTGGCTTCTGCTGAAACGCCAAGTAATAAGGTGGGACGCTTCTTTGAAACGCAAAGCTCTACCGGTAAGCGTTACACTGTAACCACACCGGAAGGCAAAAGCGTGCAGGAGGTGAATGTGGTGACTGCGGCACAGATGCAGCCATTTGACAGCATTACCTTCACCGGCCACTTCAGCACCCCCACCGAGGTCTCTGAAGAAGTTGGGCGTCGGGCGATAGCTAAAGGTGCTAAGTATTATCATGTCACCCGCCAGTGGTCGAATCAGAGCGGCGGTAACCTGACGGTGTCTGCCGATCTGTTTAAATAATACCGGTTCGCGGGGTGGTGGCATCTCACCCCGCTTCATGAATAATTCCCGCCAGTTTTTGCATAGTAAGTCATTGCATCCCGCCGCCTCTCTCCGTAAAATCGCCCGCCACTTCAGGGGTTTCTTTGTTATTTATCGTCTCACTGACTAAATTAAACCTGAATCAATCACATTTAATGGCATTTTCTTCTGTATTTGGGGTGTTTTTTGGACAAAAAGTTAGGGCTGGGTGCGCTTACCGCACTGGTGCTCAGTTCGATGCTGGGTGCCGGGGTGTTCAGCCTGCCGCAAAATATGGCGGCTGTTGCCAGCCCGGCCGCACTGCTTATTGGTTGGGCTGTTACCGGCGTGGGGATCGTGTTGCTAGCTTTGGCCATGCTGCTGCTCAGCAGGATCAAACCCGAACTGGACGGCGGTATTTTCAGCTACGCCCAGGCAGGTTTTGGTGAATTGATCGGTTTCTGCTCTGCCTGGGGATACTGGCTCTGTGCGGTGATCGCTAATGTCTCCTATCTGGTAATCGTTTTTTCCGCCCTGAGTTTTTTTACCGACTCTCCGGGCCATGTGATTTTCGGTGATGGCAATACCTGGCAGTCGATGGTTGGGGCTTCCCTGTTATTGTGGCTGGTGCACGCGCTGGTACTGCGCGGCGTGCAGACGGCCGCCAGCATTAATCTGGTGGCAACCCTCGGTAAGCTGTTGCCTCTTGGGCTGTTTATTTTACTGGCGATTGCCGCTTTTCACTATGAACGATTCCGTTTCGACTTCACCGGCCTGACGCTAAATAAACCGGTGTGGCAGCAGGTGAAAGACACCATGCTGATCACCCTGTGGGTGTTTATTGGCGTGGAAGGTGCGGTGGTGGTGTCATCTCGAGCGCGCGATAAGCGCAATATTGGCCGCGCCACCCTGATAGCCGTTATCGCCGCATTGAGTATCTATCTGTTGGTTACTCTGCTGTCGCTGGGCATCGTACCGCGCGCCGAGCTGGCAGAAATGCGTAACCCCTCCATGGCTGGCTTAATGACCGCCCTGATTGGCTCGTGGGGAAATCTGACGATCGTTGCCGGGCTGATTATCTCGGTGTGTGGTGCGTACCTTAGCTGGACGATCATGGCCGCCGAGGTCCCGCTGATCGCCGCACAGCATGGCGCTTTCCCGCGCAGTCTGAGCCGCCTAAATCATCGTGGCGCTCCGGCAGCCTCATTGTGGTTGACCAATAGCTGCGTTCAGGTCTGTTTGATCCTGATTTGTCTGACCGGCTCCGACTACGGTACGTTGCTGACCATCGCCTCAGAAATGATCCTGGTGCCTTATCTGCTGGTGGGGGCCTTTCTTCTTAAGGTAGCGTGCGGATTAAAAAAACCGGCAGTGACGCTGGTAGCGGTGGGTGCCACCGCTTATGGCCTGTGGCTGCTGTATGCCTCGGGGCCGCTGCATCTGCTGCTGTCGGTGGTGCTGTATGCGCCAGGTATACTGCTGTTCCTTTATGCCCGCCGGGGTGGAAGAGCAAGCAAGCCACTCAACGTGACAGAGAAAGCGATGATGGTTTTGCTGGTGATCGCAGCGCTGCCGGCGATGTGGATGCTGCTATACGGTTAATCAATGTGCCATTGTCAGGATGCTCACGCTAAGACGTTCGTCATGCTGCTGGAGATCGAGCGGCCTGGCGTATTCCTGACGGATGGCATCCAGCTGCTGCTCTGAAAGCAGATAAGGCAGCAAAATATCAAATTGTTCCAGCTGCTGCTGTCGGGCAAGGGTGATCAGGCGCGCAATATTGATTTCATCACTCACCTGGGTAGAGATAATTTGCAGCGCCAGCGCTTTCAGGCGCTCGGAGGAAGGCTGGGGCATATCGGCAGGCTTTCGGGTTATCATGCCGAAAAACGGGATAACGCCGTAGATCGCATCAACAAAACGCCATTGCTTCTTGCATGATGCGGAAAGGAAATCAGTATAGTTAAGGCAGATGGGGGAACTGTAGTCTGCTGAAGCCTGTTTCTTTTCCAACACTCTTTTCTCCTCATGAATTTGCCTTGACAACCCTGCTAATGATGATGACATAGTCGACCCGGATTTTACCAGATATACTCCAAATAATTCGGCTCAGGTCACGTAGCAACAGTAGACAGTGCCCGCCACAGCCGCTGTACCCCCGCGCGCGCCGTAACACGATAATTTCACCTGAAACATAGTCGTGGCGCGTTGGAAAGGCTAAGCTAGCCTATTGCTAACCCATATATTCGGCTCTATGAACAAAATTGTATTCGTTGAAGATGACAAAGATGTCGGGGAACTGATCGCCGCCTACCTTGGGCGTCATGATTTCGACGTCATTGTTGAAAGCCGTGGCGACCGCGCTGAAGCCACTATCGCCGCCATCGATCCGGACCTGGTCATACTGGATATCATGCTACCCGGCAAAGATGGCATGACGCTGTGCCGCGATTTGAGCAGCAGCGATAGCTGGAAAGGCCCGATTGTGTTGTTGACCTCGCTTGATAGCGATATGAATCATATTTTGTCGCTGGAAATGGGCGCTAGTGATTATATCCTCAAGACCACTCCGCCTGCGGTTCTCCTGGCACGTCTGCGCCTGCATCTGCGTCAAGCGGGAATGGGCCATCAGCATGATGAGATTGCCCCTGGCATCCCCGGTCAAAAAGCACTTCGCTTTGGCACCCTGAGTATCGACCCCGTCAATCGCCATGTCACACTGTCAGACGAAATCATCGCCCTTTCCACTGCCGATTTTGACCTGTTATGGGAACTGGCAACCCATGCTGGCTCTGTACTTAACCGTGACGCGTTATTAAAAACTCTGCGCGGGGTCAGCTACGACGGTATGGACCGCAGCATTGATGTGGCAATTTCACGCCTGCGAAAAAAACTGCTCGATAACGCCATCGAGCCTTACCGCATCAAAACCATCAGAAATAAGGGCTACCTGTTTGCCCCTCATGCCTGGGATACACCATGAGGAAGCTGTTTGTTCAGTAAACCTTTAAGCCCCTGTTTACTTTATAAACTCATATGTAAACANGGGCTTATAATAACAGGCTTGTGGGCATCAACAGCCAAAAACGGACATTTACCTGCCCTTTTCTATGTCCCTTTTGTACCAAATGCCCCTTTTTTTGCCCCTGTGAATGAGCTGTAGTAACGGTAAAACATCCACAAAAGGACATACCGCTACCAACGCTGGAAAGCATCAAAAAAACAGGCGGGGCTTTAAGCCCCAGCTCCTGGAGGTTTACATGTTATACCCTGTTGCTATTGATAAAGGCGACTCATCCTTCGGCGTTNGCGTACCCGATATTCCCGGCTGCTTCTCTGGCGGCGACAACTATCAGGATGCAATGATGGGGAAAGCGGAAAAANTCAACGTCACGCTTCCTTCTTTGCTGACCCGCCGTATCGATCAGTTTGTCGCTTCACACCCTGAGTACGACGGTAGCCGCTCAGGCTTTATTTCTCGCGTGGCGGCTGATAAAATGATTGGACAAGAAAAACGTTAAGCCTCGTAAGAGGCTTTATTGATAAATGTATTAGCGAATCCGGTACTCAATGGAAAATAAACTTATAAGCTTACAGTGGCTGCGAGCAGTAGCAGTTCTTTTAGTTGTTGGCTGGCATGTTATGGTCAAAGCAAATGTGCTCAATATTACTTCAGAGCAGTATTTTGCAATTGGGAATGCTGGCGTTGATTTGTTTTTCATAATCTCCGGGTTATCATGGCTTACACACTACAAAAACAAGATAATGGGCGTGTATTTTTCGTCAAAAGACTTGCGAGAATAATCCCTCTTTACTGGTTTTTCTCATTGACAGCATTAATAATATATCTCTACAACCCTAACATGGTTAATAGTCATACTGAACATACGACAATTTTAAATTCCTTCACACTTTTCCCAATTGAAAACCATGCAATGCTAATCGATGTTGTTTGGACACTTCGGTATGAATTTATTTTTTACAGTATACTTTCAATATGCTTAATCTTTAGGAAAGATACTGGCCTGAAATTATGTTCAATCCTTTTATTGGCCATTCCCTTTACGAGCTATTTTTTCAACCAAAGAGGATTTTACTTCGACTTTTTAACCAATGAAATACTAATGGAATTTTCCTTCGGAATAATAGCCTATTACGTGAATAGGAAAATTTATATTTACTCCAAATCTATAATCACAATTCTATTAGGTTTAGCATTACTACTAACCTTAGAAAATTATACTCCGCATTTGCATCGAACCTTCAAATACGGAGTGCCAATGTTATTGATACTGTTCGGCACCTTGAAGTTAAACCAAAAAGGAAGCAATTGCATAAGCAAAGTTTTGTCTATAACTGGGGATGCATCCTACTCCATATATTTAAGTCACATGTTTACCATTGGCATTGCCATTCTTGCTTCGAGAAAAATATTACCAGGAACGAAGTTTGAATATCTTTTTATTCCCTTTTCAATATTAGCATCCACTATCGTAGGGATAGTGATTTTCCATTATATAGAAAAGCCACTATTAAAACTGGTAAAAAACACACTTCGCTCATATAGCAATGTTTATCAGTAGGCATATATGGTTACGCGGAGCGATACCACCCCATCAGTTTGATATAGCTATTCAATGTAGAGACTGCCTCGCCTGAACCTGTGTTAGCCGTGGTACCAGAGACAGAATGTGAGTGTGCACCAAGCCAAACATCATGGTTTTAACAGGTCAAAAACCTATAAGCCCCTGTTTACTTTATAAACTCATATGTAAACANGGGCTTATAATAACAGGCTTGTGGGCATCAACAGCCAAAAACGGACATTTACCTGCCCTTTTCTATGTCCCTTTTGTACCAAATGCCCCTTTTTTTGCCCCTGTGAATGAGCTGTAGTAACGGTAAAACATCCACAAAAGGACATACCGCTACCAACACTAAAAAGTATCAAAAAAACAGGCGGGGCTTTAAGCCCCAGCTCCTGGAGGTTTACATGTTATACCCTGTTGCTATTGATAAAGGCGACTCATCCTTCGGCGTTNGCGTACCCGATATTCCCGGCTGCTTCTCTGGCGGCGACAACTATCAGGATGCAATGATGGGGAAAGCGGAAAAAATCAACGTCACGCTTCCTTCTTTGCTGACCCGCCGTATCGATCAGTTTGTCGCTTCACACCCTGAGTACGACGGTAGCCGCTCAGGCTTTATTTCTCGCGTGGCGGCTGATAAAATGATTGGACAAGAAAAACGTTAAGCCTCGTAAGAGCCTTTAATAAAGACGAGATAATTTCCGTGATAACATACCCGAAAAAAACTATAGATTCCATACAAGCTTTGCGTGGCTTTGCAGCATTATTAGTTGTATTTTTCCATTATGGTATAACATTAAAACTTGATCCAGGTAGCCCTTTAGCCATCATATTTAGCCACGGATGGTCTGGTGTGGATCTGTTTTTTATCATATCCGGGTTTATAGCTGCACATACCGTGGAAAATCAGTCTTCTGGATTTTGTGCTGGGATGGAGTACCTAATAAAACGTGTTTCAAGGATTGTTCCGTTATATTATTTGGTCACAATTTTTAGTGCTGGACATAGTATGGAATCGTTCATAGAAACGGGAAAGTCTCTGCTATTTATACCATTGGGTGGGCTTCCACCAGATAGTCTGGGACCAGGATATGGTGGTGCTCGTGTAGGGCAAGGCTGGACTCTAAACTACGAAATGTATTTCTATCTAATTGTTTCTATTTCGTTCCTGTTCGGAAAAATGAAATGGCCTTTCACCGCTGGATTTATGGCGATAACACTACTTGCACCAATCATTATATATGGCGCCCCAGACAGCTATGGTTTTAGCGGATTTAACTTTGAATGGTTCTACCTGGGATTAATGACAAATCCAATAACACTTGAATTCATAATTGGCATACTTGTTTATTACGTATTCAGTAAAATGGATAGCGACCTTTCAATAGGTTGGCTGATTTTAATACCCACATTAATTTTAACCTATGCAATTAATTTATACTCACCTTTTTATTTTAACTCAAGAATCACTGCGTGGGCCATTCCATCAGCTCTGTTGATGATTGCAATGCTAAAGCTTGGAGCAACGGGAAAAATAAAAATCAACAGTTTAATCATGCATGTGGGGAACATTTCATTTTCAATATATTTATTGCATGAGGCGGCACAGGGTATTTTGCGAAAAGTCATTAAACTTATATCCGGTAATGAACATATTTTTTCTAATATTAGCATGCGCGTACTACTTTTCGTTATATCTTTGACCCTAACGTTTTACTTATCTGGTCTATCATATAAATATGTTGAGCATAAGCTATCAATCAAACTTAGAAGCTTCCTCCTCTCAAAAATAGCCCACAAAAAAAAACAGCCCGTATAACGGGCTACAACATATTTATATTATGCGCTGCGATACCAGCCCATTAATTTAATGAAGGCATTGGTCACGTTTATCGCTGTTCCTGCTCCGGTGTTGGCTGTTGTGCCTGAAACAGAGTGTGAGTGTGCGCCGATTTCTACAGTATGACCGTGTGCGCCGATTGCGACATTATGAGCATGAGCACCGGCTGTAGATGTATCACTTCCCCTGATTGTGGTTTCCCAAATACCGCCAATATCCATACCAGAAGCGCCGCGAGGTATCACTTCATTATATGAGTGGGTATGGCTGCCCTGGGTATCGGTAACTTTGTTACCATAATCAAATGTGCTTGTTCCTTTAGTTCCATAATCAAAACTACCGGTATTAGCCGAAAACGTATGGCCGTGTGCGGGAATATTTCCTACCGCCAGCGTGACCGAATCAGAGCCGCCCGTTGTCATCACATCGCTGCCGTTGGCGCTGGCCAGGCGGATTGTGCGGTTTTCACCAATATATTTCCACGTTGTACCGGGGAATAGCTTATTCGGGTCTTTTTTCTGAGCGAACCACGTCACAATCCCGATCGGGTAGAGCATATCAACGGGGTTTACATCCGCTTTAAATTCGACCCATCCACTCCCTTTACCGGGTTCTTCATTATTGTTTCCAATCTTCGATTGCCACAATTTCTTACCGTAGTAAGCCTGTGACCGAATTGCGTAAGGTTTTCCGTCCTCAGACCAAACGGCGGCACCGAACGCCTGAACCTCCCCCACTGCTTCGGTAACATCGTGGAAAAGCGCATTCATCTTCTCACGTTCAATATCCTTCGCTGCCGGATCTGTTGTCTGGTCACGCTCATAGTCATAGCCGTAGCCCTGAGTGTAAGATACCGAACCGTCATCCTGCGTTTCTACAGGCACAGCAGTTCTGTCACCCTGCGCAGCGAAGGGCGTTTTAAACACTTTAGTCATGATTTAGTTTCCGAAGTTATCTGTGAAGTTTTTACGTTTTTCGCCAAAGCCAAATGCCGTGCGGGTGACAATACGGTATTTGGCACCTACACCCGAAGGTCGGGGTAACAGGTCAAAGTTATCAAGCAGCAGGCGCAATCTTTCATCGGGGTTGAAATTGAACACGTACCAGATGTAAGACATATCGAGGGGATCGAGGACAAATACGCTGCCGTTTTCATCGCTAAAAAAGCGCTGAAGAAAGGCGTTGATATTGGTTATCGTCGGGCTTTCCGTCAGGGTGAAATAGCGCATTCTCACCAGCAGGCGCTTTTGCTCTGTGGTTAACGTCAGCGTGTAATCGGCGTTACGCCTGAAGTTGGATTTGAAATTGCGCTTATTAGCGCCGAAACCATAACCCCTTTTATTTTTGTCGCTGGGAGGCACATCAATACCCAGCGGTACATCCAGAATGCGGCTCCACACCGCCAGGCCAAAATCATTCGCGGTATCGATATTAAATACATTCCTATACCAGTTACGCCAGAAATCCACGGAAGACCTGCTGAAATACGCAGATTTATAGTGTGCCAGCGCTTTAAGATTGTTCGCATTTTCATACTGCCACAGAATGGCTTTCAGCATGTCGGAATGAAAATCAAGGGACTGTATTGTCATAAGATAACCACCTGCACGGCGTTGCGCCGGAGTCTGGCAACAGCGTTTATCTGCACGGGGATCGCGTCTGTTGACCAGGTCACGCCATCGGTGGATAACTCGACCTTCAGCACAAATAATCGCGGTTCAGCCGCATTGACCGCCGCCGCAATTTCAAATGGCGAAACGTCACGCCCGACCGCCAGGCCATCATCGGTATCGGTTTCACCAGCTACCCATTTTTCAACCGCATCGGGGATCAGAGTCTGGGCATCAAAGGAACTCTTGCGCACCGTCACCCGACAAAACACGGTAGTTTCCTTTGGCCTGTCAAATTTGACGTTGTACACCTGACCGCTGGACGGTTCTGTCACCTCAACCGTTTCACTGCCGTTGTATGCGGCACCCACTGTTTTGGTGCGTAGCAGGGCAACAGCGATTTCCTCACGCGGCCCGCCATCGACACAAACATAGATACTGTGTTTAACCAGCGGAACGCCATCAATAACCCGATCCGCATCCGTATAGTTTTCACGATACGACAGAGATTCCACACCTTCGATATCGTACAGTGCCGAGGTGATCGCCTCTCCGACACTCACCGTGTTTTTGGCGAGCGTATTTCTGCGACGCCGCCGGGTACGAATGTCGGATTCCGCTACCCTCCCCGGCACCGCATCAGCCGGATTGTTTACCGTTTCCCAGCCAAGAACCGAACTTGCCACCCGGACAAGTTTACCCGCCCCACAGCCTACCGGGCCGGTTTCAACCGAGCGCATATCGCCTTTTGTTACCCCATCATTCCCGATAATCAATACGCTGGTCGTTTCAAACGCATCCCCTGTCTGCGTTTCGGCCAGAGAGCCTTTCGGAATACGGGTCTGTGGAACACCAGCAAATTCAACATTCGTTAAAAAAGAATGCGTTGCGGGCAGTCGCTGCCCGCCCATCAGCGCCCAGATAGCATCAAGGAAGATCCCCCCGGCAATATCCGGGTTAATCTGGTTCGCCAGTTCTGCGTTATTGCGGACGATGGCGTCGCGGTTTTCCACCTCCATTGTGACAAGTAGCCCCTGCGGCGTTTCCGGCGACAGGTCAATTTCCTGACCAAACACATCACGGTACTCATTTTCAACCTGCTCCCGCAACGTGGAGGTGTCAGGGATAATCACCCCTGTGCTTGTTATAAACCGATAATCAGACATTCAGCGTTATCCTCCCGTAGAGGGTGCTGATCACGGCGATGTAATGAAGCTGGCTGTTTTCAATGGATGCAGAAAAGGAATCGACCGCCAGAACCTGTGAAATTTCCCGCATACGCTCGCGGAACGCCGCCTCAAACATCGGTAAATCAGCATCGCGGCCAAAGGTGGTTTTCCAGTACGGTATTCCCTTGTCCATCCTGTGCAGCATTTCACCCCGTAACGCTCTGGCATAGTGCATGCAGTAATTTTTCACCGCCGCTTGATCACGAACCGAAGCCAGGTTGCCATCGTTTCCGAGGTAAATATCATTACTTTCATTAACATCAAACGTCATCATACCGGCCCCCCGCTGTTGCCCGATCCCGGCTGAACACCGCCATGCTGGTGATCCGCCCCAATATTCTTACCGTTATGCCGCATCAATCCGCCGCTTGATTCACTGTTACCGTTGGTCTGGTGATTACCGTTCACCGTCACGTTGCCGTTAAAAATGCTCTCAGCGGCGTTAACTTCAAACACTGGCGTATCCAGCACCGCCTGCCCGGTATGCAACGCCAGACACACGCGGCCATCCAGCGACTGGATCACCAGCGCATCAATATTTTTGCCATCCACCGCCCAACCTTTCACGCTGTCAGGAAAAAACATCGCATCACTGAATGATTTCAGCCGGTGGGTATTAGGCTCCTCCTCCAGACCGCCGCGCTGAAAAATCAGACTGATATCGCGGTCATTGGCTTTCAGCCAGCCAAAATCCCCCGGTTTTAGCGGTACACGGATAAAGAACCCGCCGCCGCCAAAGCGGAAAACGGGAATATTATGAACCGGGGCGCGGGGGATTCTCTGCCCTTCGGTTGACACCATCATCACCAGCGGTTTGATCACCGCACGGTTGGTGGCATCGTCATAGCTGACCACCGTTGCGGGTAACATATCGTCGGTGTTCATCATCAGGTGACGAAAAGCGCCCATAAGCTGCCCTGCCAGACTGGATTCACTGGCAATATCGGTATTCGGTTTGTTCATTGGTTAAGCCCGTTTACAGGTGGCCTGATAAAAGAAGGGATCGTCGTGTGACTCAACATCGAACTTAAGTTGCTCGATGATGTAATCACCATCTAAAGAAGGGTTAAATTTACTCTCCAGCCGTAACGTACCGCCCAGGCTGGATTCACCGTCGATAAGCCAGGTAACATCAAGTCCTTTTTCGGTGGCCTTGGGTAGCCCGACCATACCGCTATTCTGGTTGACGATTTTGATACGCCCTTTGACTGCCCTGGCTTCGTCCTTCACATACAGAACATCATCATCGATAAAGGCTTTAACGCCGCCACCATCCTGCAATCGCTCGACCTGTTTCAGCTTTGAGCCACAAAAATACCAGTTAGCGATATTTTTATCCGTGGCCTGAAAATCCAGACGTACACCGCAGTCCCGCGCAACCCCTGCGGATATCTCACTCAGCTTACTCATCGCGCCGGAGGACGTTGCCACAATATCCCGCGCACTGCCGTTACCCGTTTTTGCTTTCAGCGTTAGCGTCACGTCAGGCGGGCTGGAGGGTTCAGCACTGACAATATCCCCCACGAAAAGGCGAAATACGCCGGTACTCACCCGCCCGGCTTCCAGTATAAGCCGGGAGGGCTGCTTGCTTTTGTTATACGGGCTGGTTTCCGTCAACAACATATTGCGGGTGGTCGCATTCAGGCCATCAATGCTGACCGTGCATTCATTCTGCAACGGATTCGCATATTTGGTGCCGCTGGCCTTAACACGCATCCCCTCATACCACTGTATACGCCCGCTGACTTCGACCCCTACCCTGATCCGCCTTAAATCAATCATCCGGCCCCCAGAACACCAGGCTTTGCGTTTTGCCAAATGCCTCATACCAGGGCAGAGCATCGCGTTCTGTGATAAACGCAAAATTACCGGCTGAGGCCAGATGGTAATAAGGTATTAAGGGTGCATCTGTTATCGCCCTGGTTGCCAGCATGACCACCTCATCATTGCGGCGAATATCACACACCATCATATTTCGCGCGACCTTGATCGTCAGATCCCAGCGGTTATCATTAATGGTCATTTGCAGGCGCTGGTTTGGCACCGGGTTTAACGGTATTTCACGCATCGTGCGTTATCCTCCCAATACCCTGACCAGAACTGATTTTTTCCGATCTTCGGATACCGATTTTGTCTGTGCGCCGCCCCTTTTAACGGTACTGGATTGTGAGGGCTTCTGAACTTTTTTGGGCGGTAGCTCGCCGTATTCGGGTGTCACACTTCGCCACTCGGTGAACCGTAAAGACAACTGGATAGCATCGGCCATCTCCGCGGTCTCATCGTGGTAGAAATTGACCAGCAGCATGGGCCGGTAGGTTTTGACTCTGGTCTGAATACCTACCAACTTGTTCTGTTCCCAGGCTTGTTGCATCAGGCCAAAAGCATTTTTAAGCTCACCGGATAAAATCAGATCCATGCCAATTTCCACGGCCTGCACAACAACATGATCGCTACGGGTTTCCCCTGACTCGACCTGAAAAGTGGTGGCCTTGTGCTCGTCGCGGATAGTGATTTTTATCGGGCTGGCGGTTTCAAACAGCGTGGTAAAACTATCGGTATCGAAGATTTTTACGTCAGTGATCATATTGCCAGCCCCGTTTGCGTTTGCTGCCCCAAATCCTGCAACTGCTCCTGCAATGCGTCTTTCATGCCCGCCGCCATGCCTTTCGCATCGGTTGCCTTGGTTTCAACCTTCACTTCCCCAATATTCAGGGTGGTTTCATTCTTCACGCTGGAACGATTGCTAATCGCCTGGCTGGTCACGGGGTTGAGGGGGTGATTATTCGCCGCTGCAATTTGGGCTTTTCCAAGACCTACCCTATTTTGTATATCCTGCAATGGCGAGGGACGTTCAGCTTCGGGAATACGGTGCGTCACTTCCCCCTCAGCGCTGATTTTGCGCTCTATGGTGAGTTCTTTTTCATCATCAGCACCGAACCAGCCCGCAACGACTGACCAGCCTTTCTGGATTGTATCCAGACCGCCGCAAATCCCGCCAATCACCTTCTGCACCTGCTCCCACATCCAGGTAAATATGCCGACAACGGCATCCGCCACGTTATCGAAGACGCCCCCGAACTGTGCTCCCCATTTAACCAGACTTTTTATTGAGTCCGGCAACCAGTCAATAAACTGGTTCAGGGCGTTATTCATGGTGTTGTAAGCGTCCACCACCACATCAGCAACGAATTTAGCGGCACCTGAAAGGTACTCAAACAGGGATTTGAATGCCTCCCACAGCGTCATAACGACCTGTTTAAGTTCAGGATAGGCATCAAGGATTCGCCCGATCATCGAATCATTACCGTCGATAAAATTCATGATGTCGTCGTAAACCAGTGCGAACGCGGCGGCCAGCGCCGCAATGATGGCGATAATAGCGAGTATTGGCCAGGTTGCCGCCAGCGTGGCGCTAGCTGCGGCAAGCATCGGAGGAACGTAGTACGCGGCGACCGCCACACCAACTGCGAGGAAAAAACCGACGATCAGGTTCTTATTTTCCCGGCAAAAACCAACAAATTTACTTAAGAATTCCATGCCCTTAGTCAGGTAAGGCAACACCATTTCGAGGAAGCTGTTTTTTAACAGGCCGGATGATTGCCTGAACCCCTGCATGGCCTGGTTAAAGCGCCTGGACTGTTCGATACTCTCTTTGGTAATGCCAGAGTATGCTTTTTGCAGCCCCATCATGCGCTGCATCTCATGACGGCCTTTCATCATCAACTCAATCGTTTTGTCGTCCGTCACCCCCAGGTTTGCAAGGTGCGCTTTGGCTTTGTCAAAGTTCATCCCCTTTACTTTATCTGCTGTAGCAAGAATTTCTTCCATCGAGTCCGTGGTGCCACCAAAGGCTTTTGCCATTGCCGACAAATCAGCCTGAGCGCTTTCCCTCGCGCCCCCCAGTTCGGCAACCGAACCCGCGAAAGCATCGACATCCGCCGTCGCCACGTTTATCTTTTTACCCAGCTTATCAAGCGCCTCTACTTCTTCCGCGCGTGAAACAGACTCGCTGAAGATGGACGATACCCCCAACAATTCGCCGAGTACCCCAAGCGTTTTTTGGGCTAATGCGGCAACGCTGGTTTCCGTGCCGCTGGCAAAATCACTGACGCTTTTTGCCGCTTTATCGGCTTCATGCTGCGCCCGTTTCATACCATCAATAATATCGTCGGTAGAACGCCGGACATTTTTAAACGCCGCGTCGGCCTGCCGGGTGTCGAATTCAAACACCTGCACAAAGGTATCTAACAGAGACATTATCGGTTTCCTGCGGCGGCAAGCGCCTCGTTATAGCGGTTGGTCACAGCGATTTCCCACAGGTCCATCGCCTCTTCCAGGTCTATTGAGGTTTTGAGTTCGGTGAAGCTGGCGAGTTTTTCTGAGATGATGACTGCAAAGAATCCATCAGCGTTTTTATAATCGACGGGAGTGAATCGCTGATTTTGCCAAGCCAGTAAGGCAGGAAACCTGTGCTCCCGGCGTTGCCGAAAAAACTGGTGTTGTACCTCAGCATGGAGAGTTCAAGGCGGATCAGCGCTTCACCGTCCGGTACATGGTTATCAATCAGCGTCTGGGTTTTCAGGCAGATTTCCGCACCATCCCGCACGACGGCGACATGAGCCATCATTTTTAACATGGCCTCTTTGCTGATTTCGTAGTCGCCAATTTTAGGTGCGTTTGACAGCGGATATTTTGCCAGGATTTCACGCCCCAACGTGGCGGGCAGGCGGCCGATCACAAAGGTGTGCATCTCACCATCAACATCTTTAATTTCAATATCTTTCGGCTTAATGAGCATAATGCCCCCAATAAAAAAGGCGGGATGTTCCCGCCTGATAGTTAACGAACGCGCGTACTGTCAAAGTCCTGGAACACAAAGGTATAAGCCTTTGATTTAAGACGCCCACCGCTGGCAGCAGAGTTACCGCGACTACCGTTGGTGATTTTTCCGTTTCGCGCGGTAGTGGTCGCGCCGTCACCGTAGGACGCCACCAGCGTAATAATATCTCCGGCGTGTCTGCGGCCACGTTTGGCCGTGTTGGCTTCCAGCAGGATCGCCAGATTCTGATCTTCTTCACTCCCCGGTAGCACGTTTATCGTCACGGTCTGCGGGGTGGGTGTTGACCAGGACACCAGATTGCCGTTGATATCCATGCCGGTCTGGGCGATATCGACAGCAGGCAGATCGAACGGATCGGCATCATCGGCGAAAGCCGTTACCAGTATTCCTGCCGGAAAGGTTTGGCTTGCCTGAACCAACAGGCTGAGACCGGTTGCAGATACATCATTCATCATTTATTCCTTATACCAGGTTGTGCGAGCCTTCGACCTTACGTACCCAGTCGCCTTTACCGTAAATCAGTACGTATTTCATCACGTATTCCGGCAAGCCGGATGGCCCGGTACTTTCAACAATCTGCGCGTTGTACCAGTAGCCCTTGTCCTGAATATCGTGCCACGCTAAATCGTCACCAGACGCATCGGCCACCGCGAGTTTCTGCACATCCGAAAGCGTCTTACCGGGCAGGATGGTGCCGTTATTCACCGCTTTGGTCACGGCTCCGGCAATAATCATCATTGCCCTGGCCTCGCCATCGCGGTTTGCAGGTACGCCGCGCGTCGCCAGCAATAATGAAAACCATTGCTGTGCAATGTAGGCTTTTAGCCACTGCTCATTGGCATGAACGCTCATGTCCAGCGGTGCGGTACCCGGCCCGCACAGAAAACCACGCTGGTAAAACGCAATATGTGAACCTGCCACCGCCGTTTCGCCGTAATAGTTGACGCGTAACTTATCCAGTTTGTCGGCATCCAGATCGGCGGTTACCTGTGCCGGGAACGTCACGCCAAACTGACGAAACATATAGTTGGTGGTGGCGTTTGTACGGTCATAGTCCGTTGCCGCCATAACCGCCATTGGTAACGCCTGAACATAAAAATTATCCTCGGTTTTCAGGTTCAGCGCCGTTGACGCCGTGCCTGTCAACGCCGCGCTAAAATCCTCCGCATCCGTTGCGGAAATATTCAGATGTAGCTGGTATTTCACGTTTTCACCTGCCACATGACTCGCCAGGGCAACGGCCTGTTCGAGCGTCAGCGGATCAATAAAAGTCGCACTGCCGAACGAATCCGAGATTTTCTCTGCCGCCATAAAGGCTTCTAGCGGGGTTTGTGCGGTATTTCCGGGCAGGGCTTGTCCGCAAGATAAACCGATTGCATCCGCCAGAGCGGACGGTTCCACGTTGATGTTTGCTCGCTCTGGCACACCGCCACCGAGTTCAAACGAGCTGCTGATAGCGATAAAGGTCACTCTGGCAGAAGCGAAAGCGGGTTCAGATTCAGCGTTTAGCTTTTGCTGTACGGTCGAGGCAACATCGGCGTAGGACCTGGCCTTAGAAAGATCGATTTCGGTGAGTTCTTTACGAATATTACCGATAGTCACCGCAAGTGTTCCGGTGGTGATCGCCTTCAACTCATCCAGACTGGCCGCATCGCCTCCCGAAAGAGTCGGCGCCCGGCCGGTTGGTACGTAAGGCGCGGTCTGCAATTCTCTCGGCTTATTGACGGGAGCCGGGCTGGTATAGCTGAAATATTGCCGGGCGAAATTCGCTTCGGGAGAGTCAGCCCCAAAAAACTCATCAATCTGACCGCTGGCGAATTCCAGTACATCACCGGACGGAATTTTTGCGTTTTGAGAGAATATGCGGCCCGTCAGTTTGCGCATCGGTACAGCAGCGCTGCCTGTGACCGCACTCGTAATGCTGACATAGCGTGTTTGTTTGATTGGCATGATTAAACCCTTAATTAAATGCGGTGAATATCGGGGTAAAGCGCTTTTACTGCCGTGGTGTTTGGGAATATTTCGCGGTGGAATGTGACGTTGAAATCAAACGAGGGGTTCTGTTCATAATCCCCCTGGTCATTGATAAAGTAAGGCGTTCGAATGCCGGAAGCACGTTGTACCCCCACACCCTGTTTTTTTAGCGCATCAATAAAAGGCAGTGAGTTCACTATCATTCGCACCGTGGCGGTCAGATCAGTCGCCGTGAATTCATCGGCATCCGATACCAGCCCCTGAACCTGCAACGTTTTTTCCACCAGCTGAGTTTCTTTGTGATTCGTATCAGTGCGAGCAACATGATAGTTTCGCGCCTGCCATCCGTGGCCTGCCTCGTTGATGGGAAAGAACATAACAAAGCTATCTTCCCTCCCCTGCTTTGTTGACTGAAAACCGGCAACAACAGGTATCGAAAGCCCCGCATCATTCATTTGCGCCAGCATCTGGTGCCGGATGGCAATGTAAACCTCGTTATCCGTCATAGTTTCCAGCCTTAATACTAAGAACAGACTTCCAGCCGTCCTGCGCGTACCAGTCTGCATCGCCGGTCACGTCATAGCGCTTGCCGTTGAACACCAGAGAATCCGGTGCATCACCCCGCTGGATGGCGTGAATATCGTGCGAAGTGTAGAGCCGCCGATAAACTTTGTCGGTCACCAGCCCCATCCCCTGTACATCCTGCGTATCCACAGCCTGCCAACTACCCGTGACCGACTCGGGCGGATGGTACTGCGCTACCCATTTGCCAAAGTCGTCTAACGTGCGCGACTTAAACCGATACCAGAGTGCCGTCTGCTGTGGGATCACCCGTGCGGCCACGTTGTAAAGTTTGCCAAACATTATTTGCCCTCCACGGCATAAGTGACCGTCTGCAACATCTGCCCGCTATCCACCAGCGGTTTTGATAAGGCTCTACCTTTGCTGTGTCTTCTGGCTCTGCCCCGGATGGTGGATGTATGCAGCGGAGGCGTAGTCAGGGTACGGATGGCATTCTGCACATCCCCCGCTGCTTTGGTTCCGATTTGATTCAACCCATCGTTAAGCGTGATACTGCCTGCAACAGCAGCATTGACGGCTTGCGAGATAAGTTTTTTATAACCAGCGGCGTTCTCTGCCATTGCCGGACGCAGGAAAGGCCGGGGCGGGATGCCGCCAGCCGGGTGCCCAAGTTCCTGAATGGCCGCAACATAAGCAATCGGCGTACCGTCCGGGTATTTGCCGTGCTCAAAAAATCCGATCTGCAACTGCTTTTTGTTCAGTTCATCGTAGACCGCTTTCAGCCTGGTAAAATGACTCATCGTCTTAGCCTCCCGCGCATCGGAAACCGGCCACCCACGCTACGAAAGGCGGCACGTTCTCCCATGCCACCGATATAGCGCGGTACACTACAGCGTTTAATCAACGCCAGATATTGCTGGCCGAATGGCGTCAGATTGTACCAGTATGACCAGTTTGAACTCGTCGGCGGGGCGGCAAATGATACGCTCACTTTATCGATCGTGGCGCTTTTCACCGCCCCTGAAGGAGATTCTCCGCTTGCCGCCATCTGGCGCAACATCAACATATGTGCAACCATCAGCATCCACAGTTCACTGGTGCAGATCCCCTGACATTCCAAGAAATAACAGGTCGCTGATTTGGCGATGATAACAAGGTCATCAGCAGGCACATCGTTAAACTGCGGGTAAAGAACACGAAATGCTTCGAGGGGAAAGGTGCCAGCATCCATAATCATTTCCCTTTTTTGTTGTTTTTCAAAACCTCTTTATTTTCGGCTTCAAGAGATTCAGGCGTATCTGGCGCTGACAGGTCGCTGGCTTCCATATTGGTTGCCATTTTTTCGGGATCGGCTTTTATTTCTTCAACCGCGATAAAACCGTTTTTTTCATGTAGCTGAAAAACATGATTCTTTCTAAGCAGGACGTACTGCTCGTCGGTAATATCGGTAACACGACCACGCGGGGTGTACATTTGCCTGGTCATGATATTGGCTTTTCCGGCAATAAATACCGTTCCACCCGCTTCCAGTGCGTAATTCTGGTCATTGGAAAGCGTGGAATAAACGTAGATAGACATGGGTAATCCTTGAAGATTAAGCCCTCAAATTGAGGGCTGTTATCAGAGACCGTTCAGGCGGGTTATCGCCCAAGGGCGGGTGGCAATGACACCAGCAGTGGCGTTGGTGGCATCTTCCAGATAGCCTTTGATCTGATTCTCAGACCCCAGCAACTGGTATTTCACTGGCACAACCTGCAAGATAGTTGCGCGGGTTGCGGTAGAACCGTCATCCACGCTACCGGCAAACATATAGGCAATATTTGCCCCGCCATTCGCACCTTTGAATTCAGGTGAAAAGACCTGGCGCATATTGGGATAGTTGTTGTTGATCCACTCTTTGACGGTTTCACCTTTGGCGACCGGATTAGCTTTATTCAGCGCCGACCGGAAACCCAGCGGAAGCGTCAGCGTGACAGGCATATCATCGCGGATGATGCCACCAGAGTTCGTTTCGAGACGTGAGAACATATCGGTAATGTCCTTCGTAATCTCATCGAAGGTGGCCGTCAGCCAGGGCTTGGTTGCAGTTTCATAAGCCGGGAGGTTCGGATCGTTTAACAACCCAAAAACACGGGTCGTCGGGCTGTTAAAACCCTGATAGCCGACTCGCTCACGCCCCTGCTTTAGTGACTCAGTAGCCGTGTTGCGTTTTTCTGCTGCCGCCTCGAAACCCGCCGCCGATTTCTCTATCTCCCGGCGGATTCACACCATTGGTTAAGCGTAGCCACCTGACCGGCACAAATTGATAAAGCGGTTTGCAGTGCCCGCGCATGGCTACCAATGTCGCCCCAGGTATCGCCTTGTAACGTTGGTATTTCACAGGGTTTGAATACCGACTCTGGGGGCAGCAGAACGATTGGCGCTGGCGGCGTTGGTATCCTTTGCGCGCAAGAGGTCAAGCACAACGCCAGGAGCAGCGCGGCGGGCGCACTCGTCGTTTTTAATAGCATCCTCATATTTCCTTTGGTAGATTTCGCCCCGCTGGCGCAGCTGCTGCTCTCTCCGTTGCTGTTCGGACATCAGCTTACGGTTTCGGGCGCCCTGTTCCTGCATGGTGGCGATCAGTCCAGCCTGCTGCGCCAGCGTCTTCTGCTGTTCTGAAACCTGCTGGCGTGCCAGCTCCAGCCGGTGTGACAATAACGCGCTGTAGCCGCCGAGGCAGATTGACGCTACCAGCAGGAGCAGCAATCCCCCGCCGATCAATTTTGAAATCCAGCCATTCATGTCAGTGCCTGGCGCGCACGCTCGAATCGTTCTTGCCGATCCGCCAGCCCATTTTTGCCGCCGTTGATCAGCCGTGTTACCCTCTCTATATCGCCGGGGTACTTGCTGCAATTCCGGGATTGCCAGAACCAGCCGGCGGAACGCATGGCGTTTTCATCTTTTTCAAGCAGTTCAGGAACCAGCAGCAAATCGGTTTTAATGCCAGCGCCGCAAGTTCGATAATTTTCCAGTCCGGTTACCTGAATCAGACCTCGCCCGCGATATTTCCAACCATCTCCGGTTGATTTGTTACCAAGACGGCTACCATAGACCAGATTAGCGATCGCCGCCTGGCGGTTTAATGGCACCTCCGTTTCGCCGCGCTGGCGGCCCAGCATTTTGCCTTGTTCCGGCGTTAAGCGTTTTCCAAACGTGGATTGCAGAGCGGCCACGCTGTAATTGAAGGATTCAGCAGTCGCAGTGAATCCGTTCGATTCATGCCCTGCCTGGGCGATGAACATCGCCTGTTCCACCGGAGAAGCGATCTCGAATTCGAAAAAAGTTGCTTCCAGATGCGAAAACCAGCGCGTGGCTAATCCGGCACCAATACCGGCCGCCTCTTTAAATTGATCTTTGGTCATCGGTTATTCCTGTCGTGGGGAGCCGGTACGGTGACTGGCGATGCGGCGTAACAAATTTCCGAAATAGTCGACGCCGGCATAACCGATAAACATACTTCCGAGGCAGGCATAGGTGGAATCCCAACCAATAGCGGCCAGGCAATCTTTAATGAAATAAGCGACCATTGCGCACATAGCAGCGTCAATGAATCGCCGTGTCCAGCCCTGCTGGCCAACATAGGCGCTGCGCAGTAACGCCATCAGTGCAGCCGTAGCCGCATAACCGCCGCCCTCTTTGTGAGCGGCAAACCATGCGGTCAGTTGCGCCCACAAGTCCGGGTTTTTATCAGGCATTTTCATGTCCTCCCCCTGCCGGGGCTTGCCCGAACGTCGGGTGACAGATACGAAAAAGCCCCGACGAAAGTCGAGGCTCAGAAATGGAAAAACCCGCGCATATGGCGGGTCTATGTAATTTGGGCAGCATATATGAATTGCGCTAAATATGGCTTATTTTGTTCGGTTTTGCAATACTCATGCAGTAACTTCCTTAAAAGCACGATCTGACATCCGGTTAATGACCTTTCCCAGAGCGTTTTGATCCAGTTCGACTACCGACTGCTTTAAGCGCTGCCAGTGCTGTCCATAAATTTCGCACCACGTAGAGCGAGAAACTCCGAGTTGAGAAGCCAGCAGTGCTCCCGCATACGCCTTGTATGTGTCGTTCATACACCCGGTAGCCACCTCCTGCACCGCCAGCCACACCAGCGAGATTAGCCGCTTTTTGGTCTTCTTCAGCAAGCCTGCCGGCAAGTGCTTCTGATGCCCTTTCCAGATGGCCTCACATATCAGCGTCTGGTAGCGGAAGGTCAGATCGAAGCCGTAACAATAGCGTAGCCACGCCTGTTCATGCTCAGGCAGTGTATTAACGGCCCGACGCCAGGGTGCTGCGGCAAACTCTTCATCGTTTATCGGCGGCAGCGGGCTGCGGCGGCTTCGTGTTTCCAGGACATATAAAGCGGTATTTTCTGCTTTGACCTTCCTGATACCTCCCTGGCCGTCCTCCAAATCAATAACATGTAATGGCTTTCGGGGATTGCGTTCTTTATCGGCTGGTGGATATTCAGCAAACGCCTGCAACTGCCCTTTTGTTGACCCGGAGGTGTCCCGCAGCGCCTGCGTGAGTTCCAGACGAGCATAATTAAGCAGATTTTCGTTCATCAGATAAAGCCCTCGCGGCGCCAGATTGCTTGCGTACGTAAAACACCCTCGGCGTGCATAAGCCTTAGTTCGTCATGCGTGTAGTCAGTAGTTTTGGTTCGGCCATCAATCGCATCGTGACAGCCGTTACAGGCAATAGCCGCTTGCTGATCGTCGGGCTTGTAACCAGTTCCACAGGTTCCGGCCATCCGATAATGCGCCAGTACGCATGTCTCCGGGTTGCCGTTGCAATAACCCGGGATCCTTACCTGGCATTCCCGGCCACGCGCTTTTTTTCGCAGATCTTCAGCGGTGTAATAGCTCTCACATTTGGCGTTGTGATCGTCAGCAAACAGGTCAAGTGAGAACGGGCCAAATTTGGCGTTTATTCCCCACCAAATCGCATCTGGTGTACGCCACCGATCGCCGACTTCTTTCAATTTGTGAGGCAGGCGGTTGCGCAGTTCTTCAAGTGCCTTGCAATATGGATTGATGTTCACGCGGCGTACTCCAAAAGCTGGGCAGTAACGTTCTCTACCTCCTCCGGGGATTTAAAAGATCGGAATAGGATAAACGTCCATAAAACATTCAACACTGATTTGTAGAGTTGGTGGAATTCGATTTCGTCCATATTGGCGAAGGAAATAGACTTTAACCGACGGTTGCGGCTGCCATCCGGGTAGATGTGTTCGGTATAATACCCGGCCTGAATAGTTGCCCATTCACGGTAGGCGTCGAAGGATTTGAGCAGGGCAATATCCCCTGTCCGGGTATAAGCTGCATCGGAAAGATACTGTTCGGCCGCACCGGAAAGCGCCACGCTATGCTGTTGCCCGACCTGCCGGCACAGGAAATCGACGAACCCATTGACCAGTTTGCGTTCTTCGGGAAGAATTGCACCGCCGGTGGGGTTCCAGTACTCAAAGCCGAGCTGAAGGAGTTTAAAAAAGCGTTTGTGAAACGGATAATTGCGGACACGCTTAAAGTCTGCGTGTATCCACTCACCGAGTTTAATACGTTGCAGGAAATCGCTGGCCTCGGGCGTTGCCGGGGTCAGAATTGCCGGGCCAATCTTTTGCAGTTGTATCTGTGCCATCTGAATACTCCGGTGGCACAGTGATTTCACAGCAGGTTGTTCAGACCTGTTCAGAGATTATAGTGGATTACTGACATCATCAACAGAGGGTAATCCAGCCTTTTTACGCGCTTCGTCCATCTGCTGCAGACTGGTTATAAATTCGTCCGCTCGCAATACAAAACCGTAAACGAATTCACCCTGTTCATTTCGGTATAGCACGACAGGCCGCGTACTTTTGTTCAAATCGCGAATGAGGTGGTCCGGTATTATCATCCTTTTGCTCCAGCATATTCAGAAGATCCGTCACTTTCCTTCGCGCGTTTAAAAGTAAATTACATATCCTTAGCAGTCATTAACATCAAACATGTTTGGCTATTTTAGCTTAGTGCAGGAAATGCCCGCAGACTGTACTTAAATACGCAGAAAATCGCCATGCTGACTAAGGATTTTTAATGGTTATTATTAAATTAACTTAATGTTTATTTGCCCTGCCTTTAGAAAAGGTGAGCACTTTTTTTATCGGTCGCCAGAGGAAACTTAAATAAAGAGGCGGAAATGGGTGCCTGGGAACGCCTCAACTCAACACGGCGGTGGCGGGGATGACTCCCCGCCGGTTGCCCTTACTGGTTGGGCTCACAAGCCATAACTGCCGCAACCTCCCTGATACCATCCCGTATTCGCAGTTCGTAAAGCGAATGGCGGGTCAACAGTGTGAATGCCAGTATCGTCAGACAGACGATAACAAGGCACCAGGTAACAGAACTTTGCGGCTTCATGGCTGCTTCTCCTTGACCTTTCGGTCTGTAAGAGGCTAACCTTGCATGTGTAGAGCATACGAGGGCCTCGGGTTGATTTAACAGCTCGGGGCTTTTCTCTTTATGCTTGGTATATGCCTGAAACCCTGCCGTTCGAGTGTTGCGTGCCACTGCCCCCACAACAGCTCTGTCTCACTGTATTTATGCGCCATTATTTTTCCCTACCCTCAACACTTCAGGGGTATCAGTGGGTTTAAGCCCGCGCCCATATTCCTGTGCATCGAGTACCAGACGCGCATTGCTGATGATTTGTGTTGAGACGCCAGTGACGGCTTTTGCCCGGTGGATCTCTTCTTGCAACTCGTCCCCTTTTAGCGATTCATCACTCAGGCGTTCAATCTGTGCGAACAGATGGTTATTCAGATCAGATAATGAATTTTTCAATTTATTTTCTCTTATTATCCAATTTTTGTTGTTTATCCAGCAGCTGCTGGTATTGATCGTCGAATAAACTTAGTCGCCTGGATCTTTCATATTCGATCCGTTTACGTCTCGCCTTTTCACACTTACGTCGGTCTGCTGCCAGAGCCTGCGCCATTTCGTGAACTTTTGCTGCAATCCGCTTTTGTCCGGAAATGTTATTACCTGATGCGGGTGGTGGCAGATATTTTTCTGCCAGGGGTGTAGGAAGCAGTCCCGTTTCTAACGCACGCTGAATTTCCCGGTGCCGAAGTGCTGGATCAAAACCCTGTGAAATTCGCCAATCCGGTTTTTCCCCAACGACTGCTGCTCTGGATGTCAAACGCTCGTAGTGCTGAATGAATGCCATTCTGGCCCCTACACGGTCACGTCCTTCAAGGACTGGTAGTGCAACATGCCATGCCTGTTCCATCTCAGTAGTCCACACAACGGTGTTGGCCTCGTCTTCAGCAGCCAGGCAACGTGCCCAGGCTTCAATCGCCCCCGGATGCTGGGTCCCGTCATCCATCCGATCCAGAATATGTTTCAGGGTGAGCATGCCATAGCACTCCATACGCACCCTGGATAATGCCCGAACAATCGTTCGGAAATTATGACCGGATAAGTCTTCTGCCATCAGGAGTGCTACTCCGGGTTTTAATGCTCCTCCCATCACTTCGGCTGTAGCGCAGAGTTGCAACACAAGATTTTCTTGTTCCTGATCCGTCAACATTTCACCCCCTCTCAGCGCTACGTTTTGCCCGAAGCATAGCGATAGCCTCACCTGCTGCATCTGCATTAGCCTGGCTTTCATCCATCTGCCGGGCACGGGTTCCGGTCATCGCGACGCCCGTAGCCCACTGCGTATGTAGCCCTTCTGCATCAGCCAACAGACTGCCAACTGGATGACATTTTCGAACATAAAAACCATCGTTAAGTGAGACATAAAACTCTGCAATGCGCGGGGCTTCGC
This sequence comes from Erwinia pyrifoliae DSM 12163, assembly GCF_000026985.1. Classification (NCBI taxonomy): domain Bacteria; kingdom Pseudomonadati; phylum Pseudomonadota; class Gammaproteobacteria; order Enterobacterales; family Erwiniaceae; genus Erwinia; species Erwinia pyrifoliae. The sequence continues at coordinate 1,984,017 of NC_017390.1, read as the reverse complement.
CAATGCCGACGCGACGCACGAAACTCTTGATTTGTGAATTTACCGTCTGGTTTCGTATTGGCTGGGTACCATAACGGGAAATATAAACAGAGCAGTACGACCGCCAGGTTTCGCGGCATGCTGCTTGTAATTCAGTTTCCTTCGGCTCAGAAACGCGATTTTTTGAACGCGCCGACACCGTTTTTTTCGGTGACGGGAGATCTTTAATATCTGTAGTAGTATTTGAGTAATCTATGTAAGTACTCTTTGTAAGAAAGGCGCAATCTGGCTCTATCGATGGGGTCAATTTGATCCCATCTGGAACAGAGCAATCTGAACTGCTCGATTGAGTCAATTTGATCCGATCGATTAGATACTCACTTTGATAATTTACGGTGTAATATTTTGTATGATTGCATTGGGACTTTTGCAATTTTTCAGCTATGACAACACCCAATTTTTCCAGACTGACCAACGTCCGCTTGATAGTTGGAATTGACCAAAATGGAAACTGTTTTTGCCATTCCTCATATGTGTTATATACCCACCTGCGCCCTGCATGTTCGTATCTGGCCTCTACGTCATTGAGCCAGTAATTAATCTGCTGAAGTACGATGGCTTCATTCAGACCGATTCTCTCGGCAAGCTGAGGACTTACTACTAATGGTCGAAAATTGAATAACAAACTCACGATGCCCCCGTAGGAATATTCCATTCCATGACGGAATTTCTCATTGCTATCAACGCATCGATTGCTTCACTGACCTTTCGCATAATAACTGCTGTAGGTGCACCGAGATGGACAGCATTAACGGCCTCGATACCTTCTTGCGCCGCGATAGTTGCCAGTAATGACGGGTCCCCAGGAGACTCTAGCCTGGCTCGACGTTCTGGCGGTAATGCAGCCAGCGCAGCCTGTTTTAGATCTTCGGCAACTGATGCGTAACGCGGCCCATCATATCCACGGAATATCCGCCGCAATCGCTGTACGGCATTTCTCAACCCTGCTTCGCTATCAACCTGTGGTAACAAATTACCGCGACAATTGCAGTGATAAGCAGCTGCAACGCGGATAGCCACAGTTTTCCAACCAGCCATCAATGCCCAAGCTTCCAATTCAGCAGCAACAACATCAATCGGAGGACTGATTTTCATGATTCAGTTCCTCCGTTATACTGTGCTGCATACAAATCAGCCTCATACTGCAAAGCACCATTAGTTATGGCAGCCAGTTCCATAGCACGCAGTTTAGGAATAATTCTTCCCCAACGAGTGACTGAAGGCCTGGTTACATTCGCAGCCGCAGCCAGCTTGCTTTTACTACCAAAGAATTTGATCGCATCTTCTTTGTACACTTTACGAACCCCATTTGTTAGCCATGACTAACAATATAGAAGTTAACATAAACAGAGTAAAGAAGAATTAGCATTAGCTAACTATGAAAAATTTAACCATTGGCGAACGCATCCGGAACCGCCGGAAAGAAATGAAGTTTACGCAGCGCTCTTTAGCAAAGGCGTTAAAGATCTCACATGTGTCCGTATCTCAGTGGGAAAGGGATGATAGTGAGCCTACTGGGAAAAATCTTTTTGCCTTAACTAAGATACTCCAGTGCACTCCTACGTGGGTACTTTTTGGGGATCAAAACCAATCTCCCCAGGAGCCTACTGACACCCCCTTGGAACTTGACGATAAACAGCGCGAGTTGATCGGGCTGTTTATCGCTATTACTGACTCAGAACAAGATGAGCTGCTCAACGAACTTAGAGCACGCGTAGAAAATAATAAAATTCGTCTAGAAGAACTCCTCAAAGCTCGCCAACGCGCAAGTAAAAAATAATCTTTTAGCTAACAAAGTGTTAGCTAATTATTACGCCTCAATCGTTAGCCATGACTAACATTTACTTGATCTATTCGTTAGCCTTAGCTAATTTAGTCACATCGAAACCACACAGTGATTTCACAGCAAACGTTCCGCCAGCCTGGCGATAAGGGCAAAACACCGGAGACGCGGCGATGCAAAACTATCTCAACGCAACAATGTATGTAAACAGATTTACAGGGAAGCAATATCTGGTGCAGAACGGCTACCGAGGCAAGGTTCAGCAATTCGCTCCGGGCGTGACCGTCTTCTTTGACGGCTCATGTTGCAAGGGTGGAAAACCGGTCAACAGATTTTAAAAGCCGTAAGGATTTAAATTCCTGGCTGCGCATGATGGGATTTAAAAAATAATTTAGCTAACTGTGATGACGGAGAACCGACCGCTTATAGCTAACCAGTATTTATTTTTTACGCCCTCACCAGGGAAACGGTTCTCAATGAGAACACCGAAAACGTAACCGGCAACTAAATAAAGGAGACTAACATGTACGGTACAGCATTTATGCCTCGTCATGCCGTAGTTCCGGGCACGATGATAAAGCATAAAGGAAAATATTGGCGTTCATCTGCAAATCTGGAAAAAGGGTTATATGCTTTACCCCCCCTCGGAAGTAACCAGAATAAACAGTGACACGATTGAAGTGATCCTAAATCAACGCGGCTTACCGCTTATTAACTAATTTAAGCCAAACCAGAATACATTTATGCCGTTAATCCGGCAGGTAAATCCACAATATTTTTCAGGAGAAAATATGGAAACCATAAATATTATAAATCTTCGCTTATTCACCATTAATAGCGAACTGACATTATTCAACTGTGAAAATTCAATTACCGGATTAATTCACACCGCTCGATCATACATGACCATCGTCTTGGATGGTGGCTACGTTCTCGGTCAGTTTGGTTGTGTTCACGCCGCGTTTGATGAGCTAACTGGCGTACATATTCAACTGCACGAAGCCGAGAAAGAAAGCGGCACCTACGAAGATTATAAGAAAAACAGGGTTAGCATCGTATTTCATTAAGCGCTATCAGCCCCATTCGCGCGGGGCGTTTATCAGCATAAGCATTTATTCAGTGCTTACCTGATAAATGAGGAGTCATGAATTGGATATTACTCTCGCGTTCAAAAAACTATCACTGACAAACGGTGATGAAATCACGCTAAGCATCGCACCCAGCGCAATGGAAAAAATGATATTTGAATTAATTGCCAGTGGTTATCTCACTACCGAGGAAATGGCTACCTACGTAATCAGTCAAATAAAGAATTGCGACAAAAGAAACCTTCCGTACGTATTACCTGCAAACGTACTGAATAATTTAAATGAAACTTATCAAAGCGTAAATAACGGAGATTGAAATGTCTAAATTTACCGGCTGTTGGTTCCCGCATGAACAAGCCATTGAAGAAAATGGCGCACTGCGTATCGCTCATCATTTTGAAGCGGCAAATGAGAAACAGGCTCGGGCAAAAGCGACTTTGCTGTTTATGGAAGAATTCCCGGATGCGGACGATTCTTTGTTCGAACTTCGCCTCTACCCGCACGCACCTGATGTTCCCCGCCCCGCTACTGAATGGGATGAAACATTTTTATTCGATCACGAGTGGAATGATGAACTCGGCCATCCGGTATTGAAAGAGCAGCCTAAACCTGTTGAGTTTCACAAATTATCTCAATCTCTCCGGGTGGCAGTTCTGCTTAAATTTCATACAACGGAAATTACACATACCCAATTGTCGGTTGCTATGGCCATAGAACAAGATGGGTCAGGTTTCGAACGCCACATTATAGACGCGATATCTAAGACACCAGCGGTCATTTCTATGTATCCAGAACGCATACTGGACGCTATCGACTACATACGTAATAACTGCGCCACGACAAAGAAATGGCCAGAGATCAAAGCCGTGCTGGCAGGCTGGGTTAAGCAATGTGAGCAAACCCGCAAAGGCGGTGCCGGTGGCGAAGATTCCATCGACGAATATGAAGTTATCCCGCGCCCCTACGAGCACACCCATAAAACTCTCGATATTGAGATAGCCATTGCCCTCTGGGCGGGTGATGTGAATCCAAATGCTCCGCTCGCCTCGGTAACTCGCTGGGCCAACGGCATCATTAAAGACGATCGCGAAGACTGGAAACGCTGGTCAATGCAATTGCGAACCCAGCCAAACATTCTCGCATACGACCGTCCGACAATCTTCGGCGTCGTCCGCAACGCACCTGCACCAGAAACCTGTAAATTTCCAGAATCACATGGTCGTTACATCGCCGGATACCTGGCTGAACACGGAAAAATGGAGGGTCATACAGATGAAAGCCAACAAAACACGGCGGCATCAACTCGCGTACTGGAACATCAACCGGCAGAAGCTCATACAGTGGAACCGCAACAGCCTGATCATGCGACAGCAACGCGGCCGATGGAAACTGCGGCATCGGTAGAACGTACCGGGCCTTTCTATTACAGAACCCCGGAAGGAGAAGTAAGCCGCGCCAATAAACTGGCGAAACTCGAAACCGTGCTGGATCAGGGGTGCGAAGAAATCACCAAAGAGGAATACCTGTCCCTCAAAGATGCGCCCACGGTGCAGCAGCAAGCCAGCGGCGAAGAGCCAACAATTAATAACCCCGGCAATGGACGCTTCACCGTTGACGGTCTGGATGCTGGCCAGACTCAAATAAGTGCTCAAAGCGCCTCAAATGAAGTCGGAAAAACGCAAGAGGCTCAGGCGCAACGCCAATCCCCTGCTTTCCAGTCCATCGGTGCCGCGCTGGAGAAAGACCTCGCGGAGAAAGGCGACAACCTGAAAATCTGGCGCAGCGTCATGCGCACGGACCCTCGCTATACCAAAGACCTGGCGGGTGCGGGGTTTGAGGGTACCAGCATTAATGCCGAATACATGATTATGCGCGCCACCGAGATCTTCGGCCCCATCGGCACCGGCTGGGGCTTTGAGGTGATGGAAGACCGCATGATCCCCGGCGCCCCTTTGAGCGAAGCCATCTGTGACGATAATAAATTTGTCGGTAATCGCATATTGCGAGACGCAGATGGCACGCTGATCACCGAGCTAAACCACAGCATAAAAATCGGATTCTGGTACCTGACAGATACCGGCACCGCCGAGCGCTTCGAAGCCTATGGCGCGACTAAATACCTGTACAAAACCAAACATGGCATTACTTGCGATGGTGAAGCACAAAAAAAATCACTCACCGACGCCATCAAAAAAGCGCTTTCCCTACTGGGCTTCTCCGCTGATGTGTGGCTGGGGCTGTACGACCAGGCCGAATACAAGCAGGAAAACGCCATTGAGTTCGATATTCGTAATGCCAGCGATAAGGCCGAGGACGTCACGCGTATCCGCAAAGAGCTGGATGAAAAATTCAAGCAGAACACCAACAGCATGCGCTCCGCCGTCACGCCTAACGAAATATCGGGTATCGCCTCATCCCTCACCCGCGTGATGGGCGTTCACCTCAAAGCTGCGCGTGATAAGGCCGACCGTGAATACGCCAAATACCTTGAGGGCCGTCTGCGCCGCCTCGACGAAGTTAAATCCGAATGCCTCGCCAAATTGCAGGAGAAAGCAGCATGAGCAACCGTACCATCGACCTCGCTTCAGACATGAGCAAACTGGAGTCTCTTGCCGCTGATGGCGGGGATCTCACCCCTGAAATGATTGCCGATACCCTGGAAGGTATCGAAGCAATGCTGGAAGACAAATTCGACGCAACCATGCGCGTCATCCGCGATTTCGATGCAAAAGCGGAAGCCTGTAAAAAAGAAGCGGCGCGGGTTAGTGAGCGGAAAAAACATTGGGAACGTCAGGCCTGTGCGCTCAAAAGCTACCTGCTGCAATGCCTCCAGATCAGCGAACGCACCACCTTTAAAACCACGCTCAACACCTTCACGGCCCGCAAAGGCGGCGTAAGCCTGAAAATCGATAACGTGGATTTGTTGCCCGATGAATTTGTTGAGTCGCATACCGAAGTGGTCACCACGACAAAAAACGACGAACTGAAAAAAGCATTACAGGAGCTGGCCACAAAAATTGAAGCGGCCAGGGCTGCCGGCGAAGAACCAGCACCGGAATGGCTCCACTCGATCCCCGGCGCTCATCTTGAGACGGGATCGCCCACTTTGCAGGTGCGTTAACCCGGATGCGGCCAACGATGGCCGCTTACTGAGACAGAGATATGAGCGGTGAATTCAACAGCCTTTTGTTCGCCAGAAGAACAGAACCCGATGACTTTAAAGACCATACCAAAGCAATCATCTGGCATATGCGGAACGGTTACCGGCGGCACCACGGAATAGTTGAGCAGCTCCCGCTTTTATAGCCAGCCAGATGGGGCATGAGAATGCAGAGAGGGTTTATACGGTGTATTCTGCATGGATAGATGCCCTCGATGGCGATCAGATAGAGTTCCTGAATCAGCGCATCAGTGGATATAATGCCCCATAGCGCCCCTGCGTGTTAATGCGGTGTAATTAAGTTGCTGATTTTAAGGTAATAATCAATGAGGAAGCTGTTTGTTCAGTTTTACCTGCTGCTGTTTGTCTGTTTTCTGGTGATGGCGATGCTGGTCGGGTTGGTTTACAAATTTACCGCCGAGCGCGCCGGGCGTGAATCGATGAATGATTTGATGAAAAGCTCGCTGTATCTGATGCGCAGCGAGCTGCGTGAAATCCCGCCGCGCGACTGGAACAAAACCGTCGATAATCTCGACCTTAACCTGTCGTTTAAGCTGCACATTGAGCCGATGAGCAAATATCAGCTTGACCCGAATACCTTACGTCGGCTGCGTTCCGGAGAGATCGTTGTACTGGATGATGAATACACCTTTCTGCAACATATTCCGCGCAGCCACTATGTGCTGGCAGTGGGGCCTATCCCTTACCTGTTCTTCCTGCATGAAATGCGCATTCTTGATATTGCGCTGCTGGCATTTATCGGCATCTCCCTTGCCTTTCCGGTATTCATCTGGATGCGCCCGCACTGGCAGGACATGCTGAAACTGGAAAACGCCGCACAGCGGCTGGGCCAGGGGCATCTGGATGAGCGAATACATTTCGACAGCGCTTCCAGTTTGTTACGCCTTGGCGTGGCGTTTAACCAGATGGCGGATAATATCAACACGCTGGTTGCCAGTAAGAAGCAGCTGATTGACGGTATCGCCCACGAGCTGCGTACTCCACTGGTGCGCCTGCGCTACCGACTGGAGATGAGCGATAACCTGACAGATGCGGAGTTGGCGGCGTTGAATCGCGATATAGGCCAGCTGGAATCGCTGATTGAAGATCTGCTCACCTTTGCCCGTCTTGACCGACCCGAGGTTAAACTGAACCTGCAAAGCCTCGATCTCGCCCAGTGGTTGCAGGAGCGTTTACACGATATCCGCACGGTAAACCCGCAATATGAGATTGAGCTGGGTACGCCGCAGCGCGAAAACAGAGGCATCGCGGATACCCGGCTCATGGAGCGCGTGCTGGATAATCTGGTTAACAACGCTTTGCGCTATGCCGACAAACGTCTGCGTGTGGGGCTATGGTTTGACGGCAACACGGCCTGTATTCAGGTTGAAGACGACGGGCCGGGCATCCCGCTTGATGAACGCGAACGGGTTTTCGAACCCTTTGTCCGGCTTGACCCCAGTCGTGACCGCGCCACCGGAGGCTGCGGCCTCGGCCTGGCGATTGTCCACTCGATTGCTCAGGCTTTCGGCGGCTATGTCACTATTGACAGTAGCCCACTCGGCGGTGCCAGCATCCGTTTTTGCTGGCCTGCCGCGCTTAACTAACTTTTAAGGAACGCTATGTCTTCTGCTTACGCTAATCTGACCCGTACTTTCCAGCGTCTATCCCGTTTCGCACATTTGTCTGCGATTGCCGGATGGGACATGCAAACCACGATGCCCGCCGGAGGAAGCCCCGCGCGCGGTGCAGCCCTTGCCGAGATGAGCGTACTGCGCCATGAAATCCTGACGGCCAGACAGGTGGGAGAATGGTTGCAGCAGGCACAACAAGAAAATCTGGATGACGTGGAGCAGGCTAACCTGTATGAAATGCAGCGCGCATGGCGGCAAGCCTCGCTGTTACCTGCTTCGCTGGTCGAAGCAAAGTCCATTGCCGGGTCGCGCTGCGAGCATGCCTGGCGTCAGCAACGGCCGGCGAATGACTGGCAGGGTTTCGCCGCTAATCTGAAAGAGGTGGTCAAACTAAGCCGTGAAGAGGCGGAAATCCGTTCTCAGGCCAATGGATGCACAGGCTACGATGCCCTGCTGGACATTTTCGAGCCAGGTATGACCAGTGCGCAACTGGATAAAACCTTTGGCGACCTCAAACAGTGGCTACCCAATCTGCTTCAGCAAATTGTTGATCGGCAGGCGAATGAAAGCGTAGTCCGCCCTTCCGGCCCGTTCCCGCAGGCCAGCCAGCAGCAGCTTGGGCTGGCAATCATGCAGCAGCTGGGTTTTGATTTTCATGCCGGTCGCCTGGATATCAGCGCCCACCCGTTTTGCGGCGGCGTGCCGCAGGATGTGCGCATCACCACCCGCTATAACGAAGCAGAATTTATCAGTGCCATGATGGGGGTGATCCACGAGACCGGTCATGCGCGTTATGAGCAAAACCTGCCGCAGCAGTGGGCCGATCAGCCTGTGGCTCTGGCACGCTCTACGGCTATCCACGAATCACAAAGCCTGTTTTTCGAAAAGCAACTGGGCCGCAGTGTGGAGTTCCTTAGCCTGATCCATCCGCAGGTCATCAGGCACCTTGGCGAGCGACCAGGGATGAGTATCGATAACTTTACTGCCCTTAATCTGCGTGTTAAGCCGGGTCTTATCCGCGTCGATGCTGATGAAGTCAGCTATCCTGCCCATGTTATTCTACGCTATGAAATCGAACGGGCGCTGATTGCCGGAGAAATAGAAGTCGACGATATTCCATCGCTGTGGGATGAGAAAATGCTCACCCTGCTGGGTCTGGATTCGCGCGGCAACTATCGTGACGGCTGCATGCAGGATATTCACTGGACCGACGGTGCCTTCGGTTATTTCCCAACTTATACGCTGGGCGCGATGTATGCCGCGCAGCTGTTCCAGACGTTGAAACGCGCTATCCCCCAGGTGGCTGAAAATATTCGTAGCGGCGATTTGCAGCCGGTGTTTGACTGGTTACAGCAGAATATCTGGCAGCATGGAAGCCGTTTCAGTACCCGTCAGCTGATTGAAAATGCCACCGGGGAAGATCTTAATGCCGGTTATTTCCGTCAGCACCTGGAACAGCGTTACCTGAAATAGTGGCACCGGGAAACCAGTTAGCTGACTTCAATCAGATGCACATAGCCTGTTAAAGGGCTATGTGCTGCTCAGGCTGAATGACTGTTCCTGTACCAATCCAGCCAGCACGCTGCCGTGTCTGGCAGGTAAAAATTGTTAAACGACTGGCTCACGCTACTGCCTGCTGCCTCTGGTAGTACTTCCCCTGCTCTTCTCTCGCTGGTTGTACAATCGGTTACACGCCGATACTAAACACTCACGGAAAGCTGTCTGCCGTTCGCATATAGTCTTTTCACCAGCCCCGCAGTGGGCTGACAGATGAACTTAACTACTTGAGGGTTTTGCAATGAAAAAATTATTAGCTCTGGTCGTCGCCGCTACAATGGGTCTGTCTTCAGTTGCTTTCGCTGCTGAAACCACCGCCGCGCCAGCACCTGCTGCTGCAAGCACAACCACTGCAGCGCCAGCTAAAGCACCTGTTAAGCATGTTAAGAAACATAAGAAAGCTACTGAACAGAAAGCCCAGGCGGCTAAAAAGCACCACAAAGCGACTAAGCCAGTAGCGCAGAAAGCACAGGCNGCTAAAAAGCATCATAAAGCGACTAAGCCAGTAGCGCAGAAAGCACAGGCNGCTAAAAAGCATCATAAAGCGACTAAGCCAGTAGCGCAGAAAGCACAGGCGGCTAAAAAGCATCATAAAGCCTTAACGAAAACCGCGCCGAAAGCGTAATTTCTTCAGCCAGGGTGTCCGTCACCTTTTGCGAAATAGTTAACACAACACCCGGTTATGCCGGGTGTTTTATTAAGGAGTTTCGGATGATGGTACGTCGCTATTTATTCGAAATCATTCTGGTTGTCATGATTGTCTGTGGTATTGTTGCCGCCAGCTTTTACTGGTAGCAAATTTTACTAGTATGCTGATATTCCGAATTAATCTCCCACTTTTCGTGCCGGCCGACTATAGTTACTGCACTAACGGAATCATTAAAACCAACGCGCTTTAAGCCTGAGAAAAATATGCGCCTGACAGCTGTGTTATTAATGGGTTGCTTTGCCTGTTCATTTTATACTTATGCCGATGAGGATGCCCGCAGCGAGGGGGATACAACCACGCTGTTTTTTGGTAAAGACAATCGTCAACCGGTCGACAATACCGCCAGCGCGCCCTGGGAAGCCATTGGTCAGCTGGAAACGGCAAGCGGCAATCTGTGCAGCGCCACGCTGATCGCCCCCAACCTTGCTCTCACCGCAGGACACTGTTTGCTTTCACCGCCGGGCAGGCTTGATAAAGCCGTGGCGCTGCGTTTTATTGCCAATACTAAAGGCAGCTGGCGTTATGAAATCCATGATATTGAAGCGCGCGTTGACCCGGCATTGGGTAGGAAACTAAAGGCCGACGGTGATGGCTGGATCGTCCCCTCCTCTGCGGCACCTTATGACTTTGGGCTGATCGTTCTGCGTAACCCCCCTTCGGGGATCGTTCCGCTTCCGCTGTTTTCCGGCTCCCGCCAGGATCTGACCTCGGCATTAAAAGAAAGCGGGCGAAGGATCACCCAGGCGGGATATCCGGAAGATCATCTTGATACGCTTTACTCACACAATGATTGCATGGTCACCGGCTGGGCGCAGAAAGCCGTGCTTTCACACCAGTGCGATACGCTGCCAGGCGATAGTGGCTCCCCGCTGCTGCTGAAAGTTGGGGGTGAGTGGCAATTGATCGGTGTACAAAGCTCGGCTCCTGCCGCTAAAGACCGCTACCTCGCCGATAACCGGGCGATCGCGGTTACCGCTTTTCGTGACAGCCTGGACGTGCTGGCCCAATAAAGGCGGGGTTTATCGTAATTAAAAGGATTTCAGGCAGCGGGCGATTGATGGACAATATCGCCGAATCTGACAGCAATCAAGGAAGACCTAATGAAAAAACTCACCCTCGCAGCGCTTGCACTTCTGTTGGCGGGTTGTGTCGGCGGCTTCCGAAACGGGGGCAACTCCCCTGGCTATCAACTCAACAGCGAACACCCTTCAGCAAGCCAAAATGAGCGGGTGCGCTTTCTGGTCCTGCATTATACTGCTGCCGATGATGCCGAATCGCTGCGCTTGCTGACTCAGGGGGGCGTCAGCGCACATTACCTTGTGCCGTCAGCGGCCGATCCCTTAATGAAACAACGGACTGTCTATCAGCTGGTGCCGGAAGATAAACGTGCATGGCATGCCGGGGTGAGCAACTGGAACGGGTGCAGTAACCTCAATGACAGCGCTATTGGCATCGAAATTGTCCATCCCGGTTTCATCGACAACAGCAGTGGAAGGCATTGGTACCCTTGGGATGCTCAACAGGTCAGGCTGGTTGCCAGTCTGGCGCAGGACGTTATTCAGCGTTATGCCATCACCCCGGACAACGTTGTGGCACATAGCGATATTGCGCCAGGCCGTAAATTTGACCCGGGTCCGCTCTTCCCGTGGCAACAGCTGGCAGAACAGGGCATTGGCGCCTGGCCGGACAGCTCCACCGTTCAACGCTATCTTGCTGGGCGCTCTCACTATGCTGCCGGCTCCGTGCGCAAAATTCAGACTGACCTGGCCAGCTACGGTTACACCATTCCGCAAACCGGCATTAATGATGAGAAGACCCGCAAGGCAATTGCTGCGTTTCAAATGCATTTTCGCCCGACCAATTTCAGCGGCGTAGCAGACGCAGAAACCGAAGCGATTGCTGCGGCGCTGGTGGCAAAATATCGGACGGCCAGTAGAACGTTGCTGCAAGAGAGCGATGCGGCGCTCTAGAGCGTAATGGAAACGGCCAGCCCTGCCGGGCTGGCACAATCACTTCACTGCGATTTGTTCCATCGCCTGCAGGATGCGTTTTTCAGAAATGGGGTACGGCGTCCCTAACTGCTGAGCAAACAGGCTGACGCGCAGCTCTTCAATCATCCAGCGGATATCCTGCACGTCAACATCATCTTTGCGCTGCGGCGGCAATTTATCCAACCAGCTGCTCCAGACCTGCTGTACTGATTCAACTTTCAGCATACGGGCGCGGTCACTGTGAGGATCAACGGCGACTTTTTCCAGCCGGCGTTCAATCGCCTGCAGATACCGCAACGTGTCCCCTAGCCGCTTCCAGCCATTGCCCGTAACGAAACCGCGATATACCAGCCCGCTCATTTGCGCTTTAATGTCTGACAGCGCCAGCGCCATCGACATGTCGACGCGCCCTTTCAGGCGTTTATTGATATTAAATACCGCAGTAAGGATCTGTTCGACCTTTTTAGCAATCTCCACCACCGTGTCATTCAGCGCTGCCCGTACCTTATCATGCAGTCGGTCATAGCCCTGCTGCTGCCAGCTCGGGCCGCCGGATTCCGCTATCAGCTTATCCACGCCACAGGCGATGCAGTCATCAATCAGGTCAAGCACCTTGCCGTAAGGGTTGAAGTAAAGCCCCAGTTTGGCTTTGTTGGGCAGCTTCTCGTGCAGATATTTAATCGGTGACGGAATGTTCAGCAGCAGCAGACGCCGCTGCCCGCGCCACATGACCTTCTGCTGTTCGTGCTGTGAATCGAACAGGCGGATCGCTACGCTGTCTTGCTCATCGACCAGCGCGGGCCAGGCTTTAACGCTGTAATTTCCCCGTTTTTGTTCAAAATGGTCGGGTAAGTCGCCGAAGCTCCATACATGCAGACCGCGCTGTTCCAGTCCGTCATCCGCTACCTTCGCCAGCGTTTCCTGTACCTTGCTTTTTAACTGTGCCTTGAGCGCCGTCAGGTCTTTGCCTTCCGCCAGCTTGCGGTTGCTTTCATCGACAATGCGGAACGTGATTTTAAGATGATCGGGCACCTGCTCCCACTGCCACGCATCACGTTCCAGGGTAATTCCCGACATGCGGCGAAACTCTCGCTCCAGCGACTCTGGCAGAGGCAGCTCCAGCGCCGTAGCACGGGCAAGAAAAGCATCCGCATAGTTGGGAGCCGGAACAAAGTTACGGCGTAACGGTTTGGGTAACGACTTGATTAAGGCAATCACCAGCTCGCGACGCACGCCGGGAATTTGCCACTCAAAACCGTTATCTTCCACCTGATTAAGCAGCGGTAGCGGGATAAACACCGTAACGCCGTCGGCATCAGCGCCCGGTTCAAACTGATAGCTTAACCGCAGCTTCAGATGCCCCTGATGCCAGAAGTTGGGATAATCCAGCGGGCTGACGTTATCAGCCCCCTGATTAATCAGCATCTCTTTAGCAAAGTTCAGACGGTCAGGCTCCTCCCGGCTAAGCGTTTTCCACCAGCGGTCAAAATGTCGCGCCGATACCACCTCATGGCCAATACGCTGGTCATAGAATGCAAACAGCGTTTCATCATCTACCAGAATATCGCGGCGGCGGGATTTGTGTTCCAGCTCTTCCACTTCAGCAAGCAGCTTCAGGTTGGCTTTGAAGAAGGCATGACGCGTCTGCCAGTCCCCCTCAACCAGCGCATGGCGGATAAACAGCTCGCGCGATAGCACCGGGTCGATCGGAGCATAGTTAACCTTACGCGCTGCGACGATGGGCAGACCGTACAGCGTGACTTTTTCACTGGCCATCACCGCGCCCTGGGCTTTTTCCCAGTGCGGTTCACTGTAGCTGCGCTTTAGCAGGTGCTGCGCAACCGGCTCGATCCATTCCGGCTCAATCCGCGCGGCGATGCGCCCCCACAGACGGCTGGTTTCGACCAGTTCGGCCACCATCGTCCATTTCGGCGGCTTTTTGAACAGCCCGGATCCGGGGAAGATGGCAAAACGGGCATTCCGTGCACCGGTAAACTCTTGCTTATCACTCTCTTTTTGACCAATGTGCGACAGCAGACCTGTCAGTAGCGCGGTATGGATTTCACGCAACGCCGCCGGTTCACTGTTGACCGGCAAACCTAGTTCACGCACAACCTGACGCAGCTGGGTGTAGATATCCTGCCATTCGCGCACGCGCAGGTAGTTGAGATAGTCCGTTTTGCACTGACGGCGGAACTGGCTGGATGACAGCGCCTTTTGCTGCTCTTGCAGCCAGTTCCACAGATTAACAAAGGCGATGAAATCAGACTCTTTATCGGCAAAACGCTGGTGTTTCTCATCCGATGCCTGCTTTTTGTCGGCAGGCCGCTCACGCGGATCCTGAATCGACAGCGCGGCGGTAATAATCATCACTTCACGCACACAGCCGTATTTCTGTGCTTCCAGCACCATTTTTGCCAGCCGTGGGTCGACCGGCAGCTGTGCCAGCGCGCGCCCGGAAGGCGTCAGCCGATAATGCTGATTATCCGCGAGAGTTATCGCCCCCAGTTCTTCCAGCAGGCGCACACCATCCTGAATATTGCGCCGATCCGGTGCTTCTACGAATGGAAACGCAGAAATATCGCCCAGGCCAAGTGCGGTCATTTGCAGAATGACCGACGCCAGGTTAGTACGCAGAATTTCCGGATCGGTAAAAGCAGGACGACTCAGGAAGTCATCTTCCGCATACAGGCGAATACAAATTCCCTCGGAGACACGGCCACAGCGCCCTTTACGCTGATTTGCCGACGCCTGGGAAATCGCTTCAATAGGCAGGCGCTGCACCTTAGTGCGGAAACTGTAGCGGCTGATACGCGCCGTGCCGGGATCAATCACATATTTGATCCCCGGCACCGTTAAAGAGGTTTCCGCCACGTTGGTTGCCAGCACGATGCGCCGCCCGGCGTGGGACTGGAACACACGGTTCTGCTCGGCATTCGATAGGCGCGCATACAGCGGCAGCACTTCCGTATGCGGCAGATCGCGCTTGATGAGTGCATCGGCGGTATCGCGGATTTCGCGCTCGCCGCTCATAAAGATCAGGATATCACCACGGCTTTCACGCCCCAGTTCATCAACCGCATCAAAAATCGCCTGTAGCTGGTCGCGGTCGCTGTCATCTGCCTCTTCCACCACCGGACGATAGCGCACTTCCACCGGATAAGTTCGCCCGGAGACTTCAATGACCGGCGCATTGTGGAAATGGCGCGAGAAGCGCTGCGGGTCGATGGTCGCCGAAGTAATGATCACCTTAAGATCGGGGCGTTTCGGCAGCAGTTCACACAAGTAGCCGAGGATAAAATCGATATTCAGACTGCGCTCATGCGCTTCATCGATAATGATGGTGTCATACTGCATCAACAGACGATCCTGCTGGATTTCCGCCAGCAGGATGCCGTCGGTCATCAGCTTCACCTGTGTGGTATCACCCACTTTGTCGTTAAACCGCACCTTATATCCAACACAGCCACCCAGCGAGAGCTCCAGTTCAGAGGCGATGCGTTCCGCCACGGTACGGGCAGCAAGGCGGCGCGGCTGCGTATGGCCAATAAGCCCGCGAATACCGCGCCCCAGCTCCAGGCAGATCTTGGGCAGCTGGGTGGTTTTGCCCGAACCGGTTTCCCCGGCAACGATCACCACCTGACTGGCTCGGATGGCATCGGCAATTTCCTGCTTCTTCTGGCTGACCGGCAGATTTTCCGGATAGCGTATCGACGGTGTGGCCGCTTGCCGGGCCGCCACCCGCTGTTCGGCGCTGGTGATATCAGCGCTCAACTCGCCGGTTACCGCCTGTAACGCAGTCGGGTTTTTGATTTTTTTTGCACTCTGCAGGCGGCGTAAGAGACGCTGGCGGTCACGCAGCATCAGCGCATCCAGCCGTGAGTACAGCGTTGACAGGACAGATTGTGAGGTGTCAGACATGTTAATAGTGCTCGCTTTGTTGCGCCTGCATGGGCAACAGGGATTGATCAGGGTAAGAATTGTGCGCAGTGTAACACAGACAGGGACTTAGCGTTTTAAATGCGCAGCGGGAACTTATTCAAACTTTTCGAACATTGATATCGAAAACTCGCACTTACACTTGCGGTAAATTGTCCGTAAAGTGTTTCTCAACAAGCGGAATATTTTCGTATGACAGCACAGGAAAAAACCATGAGCAAAGTATTAGTCCTGAAATCAAGCATTCTTGCCGGTTATTCTCAGTCCGGCCAGCTGGCTGACTACCTGGTCTCCGAGTGGAAAGCTGCCCATCCAGGTGATGAAGTGACCGAACGTGATCTGGCCGCAAACCCCGTACCGGTGCTGGACGGTGAGCTGGTCGGCGCATTGCGCCCGTCGGATGCGGCGTTAACTCCGCGTCAGCAGGAAGCACTGGACTTGTCCAATCAACTTATTGCCGAACTGCAGGCGCACGACACCATTGTGATAGCCGCACCGATGTACAATTTCAACATCCCGACTCAGCTGAAGAACTATTTCGACCTGGTTGCCCGTGCAGGCGTCACCTTCCGTTATACGGAAAACGGCCCTGAGGGATTAATCAAAGGTAAAAAAGTGGTGGTATTGTCCAGCCGTGGAGGTATTCATAAAGATACCCCAAGCGATTTGCTGACCCCCTACCTGACGCTGTTCCTTGGCTTCCTCGGAATGAGCGACGTACAGTTTGTCTTTGCTGAGGGCATCGGCTACGGCCCGGAGGTGGCAGCGAAAGCCGCCAGCGAGGCAAAAGAAGCGATTTCGCAGATCGTTACTGCCTGACAGGAATCAGACGATTACAGGAGCTGGAAAGCGTGTTTAGCTCCTGTCCGGTTAGTTTATAGCGGTAACAGGGTAGCCATAATAGTTGCTTATTTAAGGGAAGAATCAGATTTTGCCCGTGTTGTTTCCTTCCAGCGCTCATGCTCCAGATTTGGCTTTAACCTCATCAGTAATGCCTTATAGCCACTTGCTTCAGTGGGTACTATCGTTGTCATAAATTTTGCATTGTTATCAGACTCTTCTACAATAACAGGGTATTTGTAAGCATGACGTCCTCGTGACTCTATTTGACCTGCATCACATAAAGAGCGTTTACTTGCAAAGTCAGTCCTGTAAGATTCTTGACTACATGTTGTGAGCAATCCGTTACCAGATAAAAATAGATCTTCTATTGGTACTCCCATTAGCGCCCCCTTGCGGTCATTGAGAGTGCAAATATTTCTTTTCTTATCGAATCCTGAAATAACAGCTGCATCCTCTGACTGGCCACTCTCTATATGCGAACTATCAAGCATCATTCCGTACGGCATGTCCGGATTGAATCTGAAGAAAGTAATCAACCCGCTATCGCCGATATATTTTTCGATGTATTCGCTTAGCTCTGAAGATGTACGTAAGTTGATTAATTCCACCTCATATCCCATATATTCAGCAATTTTCTTTAGATCACTCGACTGCAATACCTCACCCTGTAAAGAATTAAATTTTTTTGCTATTTTTCTTATACTTTCGACATTACCCTTCTCAGCAAGAAGAGGAATTTTCTTAATCGCCTTCGAATCGGCGTAAAACGCTTCAACAAGAGCTAATGCATAAATTTTGCAATGTTCTCCTCGTCGGGGTGGATAAAAATCCTCTTTCAATTCAACCGTAACGCAATTTGACTGACTATACTTTAATTCATACTTAATAACTTCTCTATTAAGCTTTTCCAACTCACCTTTAAGAGGTTGAATCATAAAATGCTCCAGCTCCCTGTCAAAACGCATACTTTTTATATCCATAATACCATTGCATATCACATTTCTACGTTCTGTATTATCATTGTTTTTGTTAGCTTCGGCGTTACGGTCATCCACTTTTTCATCTTCCCTGGGAGATGCGCATAACGCGTTTTCATACTTTTTCTCAGGCTCAATAGAAACACCTGGCTGATTGTTCACGCCAGAGACGGAAAGAATAACCTGGCTATTATTTTGACTTGGAGAGGCAGGTCGTTTTCAACAATATATTCAGGTTCATTTATGCTGCTGTCTGTATTAATCTTCATCTTTACTTTCCTATGCATTTGCCATTTTAGCAAATGCCATATATTAAATTAATATGGAAAGACGTGTATTAAAAAACGCTAAAGCATCCTCACAAAAATCTGTTTCACTACTGCCCTCGCCTGTTAATAACCTACCTGTTTCTTCAGCCACAACCCGTTAATACCGCGCACATATTCACCGGGTTTGGCGCGATCAACCAGTTTCTGCCCGGCGATATTGGCCACCTCTCGCGTGGTCAGGTTATTTTGCTGTGCCAGCTGTTGATACTGTTGCAAACGCCCCGCGTTAATCTGCCTGACCAGCTGCAGGGTTTCACCGTCCTGCTGAATGGGCGCAATATAGCCGTTTAGCGTTTCGCCCACCCGCCCCTGCTGGCGAGCCTCATCAAGCGTTAGTGCTATTGCCGCCGGTGACAGCAGCAAACAGCCCAGCAGTAATCCCCGGTACCGTTGTCTCATACGTATTCCCTAAAACAGGTTACTGTTGTTTTTGAGTAAGGCTTCCACGTCTTTATCGACCTTGATATGAATCTCATGTTCAATTTTGACATTCATATTGATGGTAATCGGCTCTTTCGGCGCGGCGACCTCAATGCGTGGGACACAACCACTCAACAGCATAATGCAACTGGCCAACGGCAGGCTAATCAGGGCTTTCATCACTTTTTTCCTTATGCAATGGCAGGGTAGCGTTTTCTTCAACCCAGTACTGCAAATTATTGCCAAAGCGCAAACTGCGCCACAGTTGAAACAGGTTTTCACGCTGGGTGTAATGCAGCGATACCCGTTGGTTTCGATTGCTGAAACGGCTGGAGCCCTCAATTTTTGCTGCCATCGACATCCAGCCGAGATTATCAATATCGACAGTGGCCCAGCTGCGGGTAATCTCCATATAGCGCATCCAGTCTAAGGCTGCCCCGGCGGCAACATTGTTGCTACTGATGGCATCCGCCATGTCCTTATCCATGCGCACCGTTAACGTATCGCTATTCGCGACCCAACCGCCTTTAACCAGCCACTGTGAATGGGTCAGCCAGAGCGGTAATGCACCGTCGATCGTGCCGGACATCGCTATCTGCTTTAACTTTAACGCCGATATCAGTTCGGACACATTGATATGCTTAATCTGCACGGTGGCGGGCTGGGTTTGCGGCATTTGCAAATTGGCCATATGAAGCTGGCCACCTAAAACGTCAGTACCCACATTGGAGAGCCTGAGCGGTTTAGCGCTGCTCCACGGATACCATCCCTGCAAATCGGCGGTGATATTTTGCATCGCGAACTGGTTGGTGATCTCTTTGATGCGCAACGCTACCGGGCCATGCATGCCGAAATACCAGCGCTGTGCTTGCAGTCGGAAGGGCAAAGAGAAATCAATACCCTTAATTGCATTATCAGGCATTAACACGCTGCCATTGGTGACCAGCCAGTGCCCGCCTGCTTTCAGCCCTTGATCGCCAGCGGCGGAGAAAGCAATCTGCGCTTTAAGCTGTCCGTCCTGGATGGACATTTTCAGATCCGGGCTGAGCAGCGGCTGAAAAACGCGCAGCGACTGCTGCGGCCACCACATCTGACCGCGCAAACGCTCGCCGTTCCACCGGCCTTGTACCTGTACCGGGCCTATTTCCCCGGCCTGCAGACTGCCATTATACAGAAACCAGGCCGGGTCACGCCCTTTAACCGCGAAGGTCAAAACGGAAGGGGGCAGATATCCCCCGCTCTTCAGGCGCACTTTTTTGGCTTTCATGTTGAGCTGACCGTTGAACGAGGGCCGTGCCGGGTCGCGCTGCCAGAGAATCGGTTTATCCAGCGTCAGACGCGGCGCATCCACGCTGGTGTCTGCATAGCGCAGATGGTTAAAACCCGTTGATAGCGAGTTCAACTCAATCAGCGTATTCAGCCAACGCCCACGACCGTTTACATCCCACTTTGCTGCCAGCGGAGCCAGATAGCCGTTGCCCCAGTAGCGCCACAGCCATTCGCCTTTATCCGGCCAGAAGCGGCTGGCTCGGCCATCGAGGTGCAGGCGAAAACGCCCCATCTCCCGGTTATGAGCGCTAAGAATTGCCTGCAGGCGGCCGTTGATCCCGGCAGATGAGACGGAAAGGCCTGCCAGAGGCCAGCGTGCTTCATCAACTTCCAGCGTCGACAGCAATTGTCCTTTCATGCGCAGCAACGCCCCGGGTTGCAGCACCAGCAATGGATCGATTAGCGGACCACGTAAAACGCCCGGCAGCCCGGCAAAAAATTGCAGCTGCGCCATTTTTGCGTCGCCGGTCAGCCGCAACGGCAGATGACTGTCTGACAGGTCAAGCCTGCCCGGACCGATAGCGAGCACGACGTTACCCTTACCACCGCGCCCCTGGGTAAGCAGATTCAGGCGGCCGGTTATTTCCGTCGCGGCTAATCCTTGCTGCCAGTTCTTTGCACTTAACGCGATATTGCCAGAAAGGGGCTGACCACCCCAGGGCCAGTTCCACTGCCCCTGCCTTATCTCGATAAGCTGCGGAGCAATTTGCCATGGCAGAGTCAGAAGCGGGATGGCATGATTTTCGCTGCGGGCGATCAGCGTGCCGTTCCGCTGTTGCCAGTTCAGATCGACGCGAATGGGATCGGGGACACCATCAAGTGTGATATTACCGCGTAAACAGCCGGATTCAGGCAGGCCGCCCGGATTCGCCGGCAGATTAAGCGTGCCGTTCAGGATAACGGGCTGCGCAATACCAGCCGCTTGCCATTCAACATTATTCAGCGCCAGCTGCTGGCCGTTAAGTTCGGCCTGTAAGGTCAGTTTTTTTGCCCGGTACTCCAGGCGCTGGCGCCGGGCATCAATATGCAGCTGCAAACGACCGCTTCCATTCTGCCAGGGCGCAACGACCAACTGACCGATGCTCACATCGGCAGCCGGCAGTATCTGCTGCCATTCAGCCAGTGTTCCAGGAGCCTGCCGACTGTCTGAGGGTGGAATTTTCGCTGCACAGGCGCTGTCAATCAACAGGGTATCGGCAGACAGCTGCCAGCGTGACCGGTGCCGGGATAATGCCGCGTTGCTCACCGTCACCAGCTCGCAGTTACCGATGCGATAATGCAAGCCGGGAAGCCGCAGCGCCCCCTGTTGCCAACGAAGGTTGCCATGAAGCACGAGGGTGGCGTTTTCCGGTAGCCAGAGAACGGCCAGGCGCGGCAGCCATTTTGTCACAGTAAGCAGCAGGCACGTCAGCAGCAAAATGACTACCGTCAGCACAACCAGCGCTCTAATCCAGCCCCGTTTCATGGCGGCAAATCCTGTTATGTCTGTGATTATTTGTCAAATGATGGCACGGAATGCCACACGGGTGAAGTATTTTGCCGGAATGCAGCAGATTCGCTGCTTTTTCTTATAGTTGATGAACGGCACCGCCCCCCTTCGGGCATTCATTGTTACACTGCTAAATAATCAATGACGTGAAGGAAAGGAGTAAAACCTTGAAAATTGCGGTGTACAGTACCAAGCAGTATGACCGGAAATATCTTCAGCAGGTCAATGAAGACTACGGCTTTGAAATTCAGTTCTTCGACTTTCTGCTCAGCGAAGCCACAGCAAAAAACGCGGCGGGATGTGAAGCAGTTTGTATCTTCGTTAACGATGATGCCAGCCGAAGCGTATTAGAGGAACTGGCCGCGCTGGGGGTGAAATGTGTTGCCCTGCGCTGTGCGGGTTTTAATAACGTAGACCTTGATGCAGCCGCAGAACTGGCAATAAAAGTCGTTCGTGTTCCCGCCTATTCGCCCGAAGCAGTGGCTGAGCATGCGGTAGGGATGATGATGACCCTCAACCGCCGCATTCATCGCGCTTACCAGCGCACCCGCGATGCTAATTTTTCGCTTGAAGGTTTGATAGGTTTTAATATGCACGGCCGAACCGCCGGGGTGATTGGCACGGGTAAAATCGGTATTGCCGCGCTGCGCATTTTGAAAGGCTTCGGTATGCGTCTGCTGGCATTTGATCCTTATCCCAGCCCACAGGCGGTGGAACTGGGGGCTGAATACGTCGATATAGATACCCTGTTCAGCCAGTCTGACGTCATTACCCTGCACTGCCCGCTGACGGCGGAGAACTACCATCTGCTGAATAAGAGTGCCTTTACCAGGATGAAGCAAGGGGTGATGGTGATTAACACCAGCCGGGGCGGGCTTATTGATTCTCAGGCGGCAACAGAGGCCCTTAAGCAGCATAAAATTGGCGCTCTGGGAATGGACGTATATGAAAACGAACGTGACCTTTTCTTTGAAGATAATTCTAACGATGTGATCCAGGATGATGTATTTCGCCGGCTGTCAGCCTGCCATAACGTGCTGTTTACCGGGCACCAGGCGTTTCTGACCGCCGAAGCCTTAACCAGTATTTCACACACTACGCTGGAGAATTTGCGGCTACTGAAGAAAGGCGAGCCGTGCGAAAACCTGCTAACCGCGTAACTGAGATCGTCAGCGGCGCGGATCCCCGGGAGCTGACACACCAGTCAGTGACCGGGGTGAGCAACGGCAGCCAACGCACCTGCGATGCAAAGATGAAGGGTATCAGCGTGCGCAGCTACCATTGAGTAACGCCCCTTCCGAACAGCGGCGACCGTTCTTCAACTGACACATCCCTACCGCGCTACCATCCAGCTGACGTGACAGCGCCAGCGTCCCTCCGGCATTAAGGCAGTTGTTCGCCGCCAGGTCCGCCATCTCTACTCTGGCCGGAGCGTGGGCAGCTGTAGCTTGCTGCGGCGGCTCATTATCGCCGCTGTTGCTGCAGGCGGAGAGTAACAAACAGGATGCCACCAACAACGATGTTACTGCTTTCATGGGATTGACTCCGGGTCGGTAAGTGCGGGAATGCGCCGGCCAGCATATGTCAGGTTTATCTGCAGGTCGATAGGTACCACGCAATTTTACAAAACAATTTCCAGGGAATATCAATAGACGTTTTCTGATTTATCACCAATGAGAATGGGGAGAAGTGAATTGTTATTGGAAAGCATTAAGCCTGAAAAGATCATGGCAAACACGCGCGGTCGCGTTAGTCTTAGAAGTTGACGGTTAATTTGCGGCGGCCGGGTCATCAGGCCCTGCGCCTTTTTACCATTTTATAAGGAGAGTTTAATGTCTGATAAATCCGTTTTGATCATTGCCACTATGACCGCTCACCCCGGCAAGGGCGACGCGCTGTTTGATGTATTGAACCACTGCGTGGCTCCCAGCCGTTTTGAGCAGGGTAATATACATTACGATTTGTACCGCAGCGCAGAAAATAGCGACCGGTTTTTGTTCCATGAAACCTGGAAAAACGCCTCTGCCGTGGACCATCATGAAGCCCAGCCGCACTTTAAGAAGTTACTTGCTGCTGCCGGCCCGCTATTGGCAGAGCCACCAGTGATCAATAAGTTCTGAATCGAGAATCGTTGCGTCTGAACACTGACGAGGCAGGCGGAGTTCTCTTCTTATCATCCGTCTGCCCCGACCAGTTATTTCAACAGCCGCGCCCGGCAGGACTTACCTTTGATTTTCACCTGCTGTAACTGCTGCATTACCTTGCGCGCCAGCTCGCGGCGGATAGCCACATAAGCCAGAGTTGAAGCTATATCAATCTTACCGACCTGGTCGCCGTTCAGGCCACCTTCACCGGTCAATGCCCCCAGAATATCCCCCGGGCGAATTTTGGCCTTACGCCCCCCTTCCAGGCTTACCGTCACCATTTCGGCCAGCAGTGGCCTTGCAGCAACTGCTTTCAATGCAGACAGGTTGCACCACACCAGTTTCTGCTGCAAATAGTCTTCCAGTGCATGCGCACGTATCATTTCATCAGGAGCGACAAAACTCACCGCGCACCCCTCTTGTCCAGCGCGAGCCGTTCTGCCGATACGATGTACATGCACTTCAGGATCGAAGGACAACTGATAATTAACCACCATCGCCAGAGCTTTAATATCCAGCCCGCGTGCCGCCACATCCGTGGCGACCAGGACCCGACAGCTCCCGTTGGCAAAGCGTATCAGCATCCGATCGCGCTCGCGTTGCTCAAGATCGCCATGCAGCGGCTGTGCGCTAATCTGGGCTTTGTCCAGCGCGTAGGCGATCTCATCACATTCACGTTTGGTATTGCAAAACACCACGCATGAAGAAGGCTGGCGTTCGCTAAGTAAGCCGATAAGCGCAGTCAGTTTTTCACGCGCTCCTGCTTCATAGAAGGTCTGCTCAATCGCTGGCAGATCAGAAACGTCTCCGGTTTCTATGGTTAACGGGTCGCGCTGAATGCTCTGACTGATTTGAGCGATAGCCTGCGGCCAGGTGGCGGAAAACAGCAGCGTCTGGCGCGCCTGCGGGCTGTGGCTGATTATCGTGTCAATATCTTCGCGGAAACCCATCTCCAGCATACGGTCGGCCTCATCCAACACCAGGGTGCTGATGGCGTCCAGCTTCAGCGTTTCTCGTTTCAGATGATCGAGAATACGCCCCGGCGTCCCTACCACGATGTGCGGCGCATGCAGCAGCGAGTCACGTTGCGCACCAACAGGCTGGCCGCCGCACAGGGTTAAGATTTTGATATTCGAGGTAAAACGCGCGAGACGGCGTAGCTCTTTCGTTACCTGATCGGCCAATTCACGCGTAGGACAAAGCACCAGTGCCTGAGTCACATACTGACTGGCATCGACGCGGTGCATCACCCCCAAACCAAATGCAGCAGTTTTGCCGCTGCCCGTTTTTGCCTGGGCGCGAACGTCACGACCAGCCAGAATGGCGGGCAGCGATTCAGCCTGTACCGGGGTCATGGCAAGGTAGCCGAGTTCATTAAGGTTATCAATTTGGCTGGCTGGCAGTTGGGTCAAGGTTGAAAAAGCAGTCACGGAATAGGTCTCTAAAAAAACGGGCAGGTTATTAGCGGCGATTGTAGCAGATAAGTGTGCCTGAAGGGGATAAAAGCGCTGGCGGCAGGTCCTGCCAGCGCAAGGTGTTTCGCATCCAAATTAGATGAATACGAGGGCGACCAGCAGCCAGAATGCCGCACAAAATAGCAATATTGCAATCCAGGTATTTCTGCGGTTCCATTTCATAGTGGATATTTCTCCCCAAACTTTCGCTCCGACAGAGACGTGGGTAAAGCACAAAGCTGTATGAAGATTCATTTATCAGCATAAACATGGAAAAGATGGCCTGAATATCGCACTGCGTAGTGAGTCGGTAACCATCGCGGCGATGCTCTGAAAAATGCACCTGATGACGGGAAATCAGCGCCGCCGGTAAGGATTTTTTTTGTCATCCTCACTGCTGTCTGGAGCACGCGGAATTTCCCCCTGCTCTTTTGGCTTATCTCTGGCTGGGTGCGGTTTATCTTTGGGTTCAGTTTGGGGCATGGCTCTCTCCTTGCTGGCTGTTTATTTAAGTTTAGACGATAGTTGGACGGCGTCGATGGTATAACGTGCGTGCACTGGGAAACGTAAAAACCGTATTATCGCCTATCGAGTCTCTGGCCAGACGGCACGCGGCCGTAAAACGTGCTGGCATTCGCCGCCGGAATCCGTACCATACGCGGCATACTTTTGCCTGCTGGTTTTAATCTGCCGGCGCAAACCCATCGTTTATCGCGGATCAGATGGGGCATAAAGACGCGCAGTGGGTTTATGACGTCTACGGAAGTGGATTGAAGAGCTGAACGGCGATCGGGTGCTAATGCTAAACAATAAGCAGGCACTTAAATTTTTTGCCCCTTATATGCCCCTTATATGCCCCTTTTGGCTTCAGAGATAGAAGATAATGCCAGAAAATCAACAAGATACAAAGAAAGAACAATACAATTTGAATAAGCTTCAAAAGCGCCTGCGCCGTAACGTGGGTGAAGCGATCGCTGATTTCAACATGATCGAAGAAGGCGACCGGATTATGGTTTGCCTGTCAGGTGGTAAAGACAGCTACACGATGCTGGAGATCCTACGCAATTTGCAGCAGAGCGCCCCTGTCTCCTTCTCGCTGGTGGCGGTCAACCTCGACCAGAAACAGCCGGGTTTTCCGGCGCACATTCTGCCGGAATATCTGGAACAGCTGGGTGTGGAATATAAGATTGTCAATGAAGACACTTACAGCATTGTTAAAGAGAAGATCCCGGAAGGAAAAACCACCTGCTCGCTCTGCTCACGTCTGCGTCGTGGCATTCTTTACCGCACCGCCAGCGAGCTGGGCTGTAGCAAAATCGCTCTCGGGCATCATCGCGATGACATCCTGCAAACGCTGTTTTTGAATATGTTCTACGGCGGAAAAATGAAAGGAATGCCGCCAAAATTAATGAGTGATGATGGCCAGCATATTGTTATCCGGCCATTGGCCTACTGCCGCGAAAAAGATATCCAGCGTTTCGCTATTGCCCGGCAGTATCCAATCATTCCTTGTAACCTTTGCGGTTCACAGCCCAACCTGCAACGCCAGGTCATTGGCGACATGCTGCGCGACTGGGATAAACGTTATCCGGGGCGCATCGAAACCCTGTTTACCGCCATGCAGAACGTGGTGCCTTCTCATCTTGCCGATGCAAATCTGTTCGATTTTAAGCATATTCGCCACGGTGCTGATGTGGTAGACGGCGGCGATCTGGCATTTGATCGTGAAACGCTTCCCGTTCAACCGCCAGGCTGGCAGCCGGAAGAGGATGAAGACGCACCTGCCCGGCTGGATGTCCTGCAAATTCGTGAGTGAATCCATAAGCTGATTACACTGGCTATGCAGGGCGGCAAGTGCCGTTAGTGGCAAAACGCCAGTGATAATAAGGCCAGAAAAAGGGCGTACGGCAGATATCCCTCGCCTGGCCTGGTGACCTGAGGGTTTAGTTGAGCTGGTAAATCCCTGACTGCCAGGGTTGTAGCAAAAGTTCTCGCGCGTTTTCCGCAACGGGCTGAATGGCGCTACTCTCTGACAAGGTTTGCCTGATGGTGAGTTGATCTGGCAGCCGGTAATTGACCACATTTTCCTTAAAGTTAATTACCACTAAATATCGCTTATCCCCATGAGTGCGGGTACAGGCATAAACCGTGTCGTTGTTGGGGTCCAGATCTTTATACTCACCATAGGTGAGCGCCGGTATGGCATGTCGCAGGCCGATCAGCTTGCGATAATAATTGAACACCGAGTCCGGATCCCTGGTCTGATCCGCAGCGTTTATCAGCTTATAATTCGGATTGACGTTGAACCACGGCGTTCCGGAGGTAAATCCGGCATTGGCGCTGTCATCCCACTGAAACGGCGTTCGGCTGTTATCCCGGCTGGTCAGACGCACGTTGCGCATAAACTCTTCGGGATCGACCTTGCCGCTGCTGACGTAATCCTGCCAAAATCCCTTTACCTCTATGTCGTCAAAATCAGCGATGGTCTTAAAGGGGTAATTTGTCATGCCCAGTTCAGATCCCTGATAAATAAAAGGCGTCGCACGCTGGGTGATCATTAAGGTTGCCAGCGCTTTAGCCGATGCCTGTCTCCACTGAGGCCGATCGTCGCCAAAATGCGATACGGCACGAGGATTATCATGATTATCCAGGAAGAAAGCATTCCAGCCATATTTCCCCGCCACACGGTCAACCTTGTCGATCGTTTGGCGGAAATCCGTCAAACTCCAGGCTTTCTGACGCCATCTCTCTTCTACCCCTCTGTCCAGACGAATCAGGTCAAAAGTAAAGGCAATATTGAGTTCGCCACGGCGTCTGTCGAAATAGTCAATTGACTTCTCTAAAGGAACGCCAAATATCTCCCCGGCCGTGGCGATATTATAATGTGAGAAAACCTGCTGGTGCATTTCTTTAATATAGCGGTGAATAGATGGCCCTTCGGTATATGTCCTTGCGAAGTTTTTCCGCTGTTGAGGTGTGAGATCGGGGAAATCCGGGATTTTGGCATAGGTGGCCACCGTGTCAAAACGAAGCCCCGCTACCCCTTTGTCCAGCCAAAAGCGCAGCATCGCATAGAGGTCTTCACGTACTTTGGCATTATCCCAGTTAAGATCCGGTTGCTGCTCAGCAAAATAATGCAGATAGTACTGGCCGGAATTATCCTCTTTCTTCCATGCAGAGCCGCCGAAAAATGAGGGATAATTATTGGGCGGCTGGCCATTTTTGCCATCACGCCAGAAGTAATAATCACGATACGGATTATCTTTGCTGCCTTTACTTTGCACAAACCAGCTATGTTGATCGCTGGTATGGTTGATCACAATGTCAATCATCAAACGCATATTACGTTTATTCATTTCGGCAATGAGTCGATCAAAATCTTCCATCGTACCGTATTCTTTCATGATCTTGCGGTAGTCACGGATATCATAACCGTTATCGGTATTAGGCGAGTCATAATGCGGGTTAATCCAGATAGCATCAACGCCCAAACGCTTTAAATAATCAAGTTTTTCAATGATGCCTTTAAGATCGCCTATCCCATCACCGTTGGTATCCTTAAAGGAACGCGGATATACCTGATAAAAAACGGCCTGTTTCCACCATGCTGGAAAATCATCAGACTTCTGCGCTAATTGTGTTGTTGCCATATCCATTTTGCCAGCCATAACCTGGCCTGGTAAAACGGATAAAACAGGAGCCACTAAAAGTGCCATGACCGTACTGAGTGTAAAACGTGACATCAAACTCTTCTCCATCCATAGGTAAAGTAAAATGCGTCATCCCCCTGTTTTCTGGCTTCAGGTACATACTCACAGGCAATATGCTCGCAGGATAATGAAAAAAAAACCGGCTATAAGCCGGCGTCGTCAGAATCAAATGTGCTAAACATTAATTCTAAAAAGGAAGTGAGACAATTGGAGTGCAACGCCCATCGCTTGATGTTGCATTCACCTGCGAGAAAAAGTTTGCCTGTATTCGCTTATATCTGTATTGATTTCGATCAGTATTTGGTTATATATTGCGCCCTCTTATTTTGTGCATCATAACCATTTACGGCTTCTTAACCAAAAGGCAACTCCCAGTACCAGAGAAGCTAACAACAGGCAGAAAGCCACAAACCCGTAGCGCCATCCTCCTCCGGGTATGCCCCCCAGATTGACGCCGAACAGTCCGGTAAGGAATGTGGTCGGCAGAAACACTACCGCCATCAATGACATGGTATAGGTGCGGCGGTTCATCGCTTCCGCCATCACCGTGGCGATCTCGTCTGACAGCACGCCGGTACGTGCCACGCTGGCGTCAAGATCGTCCAAACCACGCCCCAGACGATCGGAAATATCCTGCATGCGACGACGGTCGTCGTCATTCATCCACGGCAGGCGCTCACTGGCGATACGCGAGTAAACATCGCGCTGCGGCGCCATATATCGGCGCATGATAATCAACTGTTTGCGGATCAGTGACAGCTCCCCGCGTGGCGGCACCCGCTGGTCGATCACCGCATCCTCCAGCTCGATGATGTTATCGTGCAGCAGTTCTATAAACTCACTGGCATGGTCGGTCAGCGCATCACACACGTCGACCAGCCAGCCGCCGCCGTTGACCGGGCCATTCCCTTTTTTCAGGTCGTTAAGGACTTCATCAACGGCATAGACCTTGCGACGCCGGGTCGAGACGATCAGCTTTTCATTGATAAACACCCGCATCACTACCAGCTGGTCCGGACGCGATTCGGTGTTCAGATTGACGCTGCGCAAGGTGATCATGGTACCATCACCCAGGCGGCTCACGCGTGGGCGCATGCTGTCACCACCGAGTGCATCGCGTACCGCATCTGGCAGTAGCGGCGTCAGCCTCAGCCAGTCCGCACTTTCGTGATGGGCGTAATTGAGATGCAGCCAGCACGGCCTGTCGCAGTCTAAGACGTCAGCGTCATTGATTGGGGTCATGCCCCCCTTACCATCTAGCTGGCATGAGATAATGGCATCTGATACCTGTAGTGATTTGCCTGTAATCGCGTCCACGTTGATTCCACCTCTATAATATTCATCGCATGACAGTCTAGCCTGTGACGGCATCGTTGCAAATTTTGCTTAGGTATCAAGGGATGACATACCGGACGTTTGCATTTTGCCGGGTGTGCCTGTGGCGGCTTTCGATTACCTCTGTTTATGATATATTGAAGATAACAGGCAACATTCATTGCACGAACCTACTAACAATTTGCAGATTTGAAACAATGAAAAACGTTATTGGTACTCGTCATCAATAACGCATAAATAATACATTTTATTTTTATTTCAACCGTAATTAACTGAGCCAGCATCAATTCTATAATTTACCCGAATGAGATTAATATTTGATCTTTACTTTTACTAAAACCAAACATGGCGACATAACCATCTCTTTTTTTATTCACCTTGAATAAAAACTGTTCAACTCCCCTTCGGCCTGGGTAACATATTCCTCATGCCAACTTCTCCGGCATGAAATCATTACACCTCACAGCTCATTAACCGTAGAGTGCTCAAAGATGAAATTATTTAAGAATATCTGTGCAATTGCCGTTTTGGCAACAATCCCCGGTGCAGCGATGTCTGAAAGCGTGGGAGTACAAGTTATTGGCACGATAAAACCAGTGGCCTGCACCCCTGTTATTTCCAATGATGGTAACATTGACTACGGGATTATTCCCACTACCGAATTAAACGCCAATACATTAACCCAGCTTGGTAACAAGCAGCTCACTTTTACTATTTCTTGTGATGCTCCAACCTGGCTAGCCTTAAAAGCAGTCAACGGCCGTCCAGGCTCAGCTGCTGGCGTAACAAATGAAAACGGAGCTTATGGCGGCCTCGCACCAACCGGAGTAATTACCGATAATGGCAAGTACGTTGTCGGACTGGGTATGGATGGGGATAAAAAGATCGGCGGTTACAATATCATGCTGGATCATATTACCACCGATGGCGACCCCGTTAATAACATCTACAAGCTTTCATCTGACGCGACGGGCGCATGGAAAAAGATGCTAGTACTTCCTTTCTATCTTAAAGAAGAAATTTTGTCCTCATGGACTACGCCCTCAGGGTGGGAGCCAAAGATTTTCACTAACATGAGCGGCACACTCAATGTCCAGGCCTATATTAATAAAGCCTCGGAACTTGATCTCAAACAACCCATCAAACTCGACGGCCAGACCACCATTGAGCTGGTCTACCTGTAACAGGTTACTTTGCCGGGCCTGTGCGCCCGGTGTTTTCAGGTCATACTGTATCAGCTCTATTTATCCTTCAGACACGGACGATTGAAAATATGACGTTTTCAACTTACTGCGCAGCTATATTTCCTGTGCTTGGGTTCTTTGCGCCCAACGTAAATGCTA
Source organism: Erwinia pyrifoliae DSM 12163 (assembly GCF_000026985.1). Taxonomy (NCBI): domain Bacteria; kingdom Pseudomonadati; phylum Pseudomonadota; class Gammaproteobacteria; order Enterobacterales; family Erwiniaceae; genus Erwinia; species Erwinia pyrifoliae. The sequence continues at coordinate 1,952,744 of NC_017390.1, read as the reverse complement.
CGGGTATATTGCCCGAGACATCAGTAGTGATTGTTGAAGAGGAGGATGGCGAAGGGGCGATTAATCTTAAGAATACCGACGCCTTTCCCGTGCTGCTCCTTACTAACCTGCAAGATATTGAGCCAGACACAGGCAGGCTGATAACCATCACGCCACCGGCAGCACGGGTAGAGCCGGGCAAGACCCAGCGGGTACGTTTTATTCTCACCTCGAAATCACCATTGAAGACCGAGCACCTGATGCGGGTGGCTTTTGAAGGGGTACCCCCACAGGAAAAGGGTAAGAGCGTGGTACGCATGACGGTGCGGCAGAATTTACCGGTCATTATTCGCCCCAGCGGTCTGAAGCGTGATAAGGCGCCCTGGAAACGCCTGATCTGGACGCTTAAAGCAGGCAGGCTCAGCGTCAGTAATCCTTCGCCGTATGTCGTCAGGCTCGGACAGAGCGTCACCACCCTGCCGCAAGGCTCCAGCTGGTCACTCCCCCACGCGTGGATTTTGCCTGGACAGCAGTTAACACTGTCAGGTGAGGATAAAAAAGCAGAGGCCAAAGCTGACAAGGTGCGCTTTTTCCCTGCAAACACTTGGGGTTTTGCCGTAGACAGTTATGATGCGCCGCTGGCGTCCGGGGAGTGATCATGCAAGCGAATCTCAATGCATCGCGACAGCCAACGCTGCGCCTGATTTTCACCCTGCTGGCGGCGTCCGGCTATGTTTGTACAGCCGTGGCTGAGTCTGTGGACTCTGTAAACGACAATCTCATTTTCGATATCGGCGTACTTAAAGAACGCGGGATAGACCCCAAAATCGCCGAAATTTTCCGTCACCGGTCACGCTTCCTGCCCGGTGAGTCTTCTGTTCTGTTAACGGTAAATGGCACAACGCGCGGCCGGGTAAAGGTGCGGTTTGATGAAGCAGGCACGCTCTGTGCAGACCGCTCCTTTCAGCAGCAGGCCGGTCTGATTCTCCCCCCCGTTTTCGCTGACGATATCGCCTGCTTTGACCTTCGTCGTGCATGGCCTCAGGCTGAAGTGCACACAGAACCGGATCAAGGGAAAGTCAGCCTGGTCGTTCCGCCCCAGGCCGTCACTCAGGCAGTGGGTGAAGATGGCAAATGGCTGCACGGCGGCAGTGCCGGAATGCTCAATTATGATGCCAGTTATATGAACTCATCAGGTGGGGTAAATTTCGCTCAAATTGCCAGCGAGGTCGGGCTAAACGTCAGTGACTGGATATTGCGCAGCCGCCAGACATTCAGCCGATTCAATGGAAAAGACAATATTCACCATCAGGCCACCTATGCGCAGCGCAGCTTTGCGAGCATTAAAAAAGTGCTGCAGGTCGGTCAGGTCAATCTCGCCAACTCCTTATTTGGTACCGGACAGGTGCAGGGATTCCAGATGTTCCCTGAATCCGCCCTGAATAAACAAGAAGGTGCCGGGCTGGTAGATGGTGTGGCTGACTCGCAGTCAGTCGTTGAAGTCCGTCAGTCCGGCGTTCTTGTCCATAGTACTATCGTTCCGTCAGGTCCTTTTCGCCTGCAGGGATTTTCCCTGCTTAATAAGAGTTCTGACCTGCAGGTCACCCTGAACGGCAGTGACGGGCAGCAACGACAGTTTACCGTACCTGCCTCTGCGCTGCTTACGCAGGCACCCTCGGTGTCGCCAGGTTTCTCTTTCGGTGCGGGGCGCCTTGAACAGCAGGGTGGGAACACACCGCTGGTCGGCACATTTGCCACCGGCTGGCAGTTGACGCCGTATACTGGCCTGTACGCCGGACTTTTCGGGTCATCGCCCTGGCGAGCCGGCTCGCTCGACCTGGACACCCAACTGTTTGACACTACCCGGCTTAACCTCCAGAGCACCGTGGCTCAGGATGCAAAGAATTCGGCAATCGGGACGTCGGTATCTGCCCTGCTCAGCCACAGTCTGACAGAGCGCCTCAGCATCAGCGCCAATGGGCGCCAGCAAACGTCCGGCTATCGTGAACTGAGTGATGCGCTGCAAAGTGCGCGATACGATACTGACAGACAGAGCCGCCATCAGTGGGGCGGTAGCATTAGCTGGGCAGCAGAGATGCCGGGGAGCGTATCCCTGTCGTGGGGTCGCACGACCACATTTGCTGGAGTACACAGCGATTATCTGCGCGCTGGCTGGAACCGCCAGGTGGGTCGTGCGTGGCTGGGACTCAGTTTTGAGCATAACACCAGCACCCTGAGTGGTCAGAAAGACGACCGTCTGTATGCCTCTTTCAGTATGCCTTTGGGTGACAGGCGCGATGTCAGCAGCTTCCTGAATACGACAAAGCGTAGCGCCCGAGGCGGCGTACGCTACAGCGATCGGGCCAGCCAGGATGTTAACTGGAGTATTGCCAGTGAGCACGAGTCACGTAACAACCATACCTCAGCAAGTGGCAATGTTAGTGCGGTCACGCGCGTAAGCCAGCTTGGTGCCAGTATCAGTCATAACAGCGATAAATATACCAGCTGGTCGACGCAGGCCAGCGGCGCGGCGGTGCTGCACGCTGATGGATTGACGCTGTCACCTCATCGCGTTTCCGATACCTTTGGCATTGCCCGGGTGGGCGATGAATCGGGCGTACGCTTGAACACGCCATCGGGGACGGTATGGACGGACTGGCGAGGCTATGCCGTGCTGCCAGCGCTTAATGGCTACCGCAGCTCCGGCATTCAGGTCGATACCCCTAGCCTGAAGAAAAATGTCGACATCGCCAATGCGTGGCAGGAAACCGAACTGGCTCGTGGTGCTATCGGACGGGTTGATTTTGAGGTAATACGCACCCGCCGTGTGCTGGTCGATGCGCAAATGGCGGATGGTAGCAGGCTGCCCCGTGGGGCCAGCCTGTTCGATGGTGAGCGTCTGGTGACTGTTGTGGCAGACGATGGGACGGTTTTTGTACCGAATGCCTCGGCTAAAATGAAGCTGGAAGTACAACATGCGGGCAAAACGCTGTGCACAATTAATCTCACTCTGCCGCAGCAAGCGGCATCGTCCCGGCTGTATGAAAATACAACGGCAACTTGCGAGTAAGGATATTGCATGAAAATATTTAACAGGCCGTGGCTGATGCCAATATTGTGGGTTGCTAGTACCTTTTGCGCTGCCGAGCCTTTCCCTGGTAGTGAAAACGGTATGACGAAACCGCCAGATACTCGCTGCATTATGACGGTTGGCAGCCCGCTTATCGACTACGGCGTGATGTCGCGCTGGCAGTTGCAGGATATTCCGGGTGGAAACGTTAGCCCCGGCATTCGCTCGACAACGGTGAGCGTGGTCTGCCCGCATAGCCGGACGATAAAACTTCTGGTACAGGGTGACGCCAACGAAACCGGTCATCTGCGCTATGGCGAGCGTGGCCACACTCTGTTTCACTTATCCGACGTCCAGCTGGACGGCAAGCCAGCCGATCTGCGTTCAGTTATGCCCGACGGCATGCTGGAAGACGCCGTCAGTGAACCACTACCACTTACATCGGGGCAACGGCTGGTCACGCTGGTTAATGGGCAAGTAACCCAGGGAAAAACGCTGACGGCGCGCCTGCAGATACAACCGGTATTAAGTGAAGAAGATGCACGAGCCAGCAGCTTACAGCGCAGCGCATCCGGGCTGACGCTGACGCTGGTTGACTGAATACGGCGTGGCCGGCTTTAAGGCGAAATAGGCGCCCGGCTTGCGCACAGAAAGCCATATAACGCACCCTGTTACTGAAACAGGGTGCAGGCGTTTTTTCAGGGCTAAACGTTGTAACTGCTGTTGGCGCGGGTTAGCCCGTTTTTGCGCCCAGGCTTTGGCGATACCGTTACCAATGCCCAGAGCCAGTATTGCCCCCACACTGTCAGACTATCAAACTCACCCATTTTATCCATCTGCTGTTGCGCTTTTCGCTGTGAGTCGAGCTGCCTGTCCTGCATCGATCGGGGTGAAAAGGGATCCTGTTTTAAGCCACGGCCCGCCAGTAGTACGTTGCAGACAAACAGCAAATGCCGTTGTTCAGCCTGCAACGATATTCAGAAGTTTTATCATTTCTGATTACCCGTGCTTTTCTCGATACTGCTAATGCATCTTTGTCTATGCCATGGCTGCCATCGCGGCGCAAATTCTGGCAACGTTGTGGTCAACAGAGCATTCAGCGCTGTCGAGAACTAAACGCTGCCGCTGCCATGGCTGGTAGTCGCGGCCGATGACGGCGGCCCAGTCCGGTAACCTTAATCCACTGATATCTGTGCGGCGCTGCTCTACTCGCTGGCGATGGAGTTGTCGATCCGGGCAGACCACCTCAATCTCTAACCAGGGCACGCCATTCGAAACAGCCACATCTCGAAAGGCATCGCGCGTCAGTCGCAGCGGATTGACCGCATCAGTTATCACGCTTAATCCCGTTTTCAGATTCTCTGACGCAAGCTGATACGCAACAAAATACCCTTCTGGCCCCCTCTGTTTATCTTCTTTTTCCGCCTGACGAATGGCCTGCTCGATGGTATCAATACGCAAATAAACCGCCCTTATCCGGGCGGCAAGCACACGCGCAATGGTGCTTTTACCGCTTCCCGGCAAACCGCTAAATATGATTAACATGGTTGATCCTGTCTGCTACTGATAAGGCTTAATTCAGCATAATGCATCGCAGTAAGCCCGCTGCAGTGGCTTACTGCACGGTTGCTTAGTGCTTCAGGATATACATTGTCCGGCTGTACGCGACATCTTCCGGATTGGTTATCGGATAGCCTTTCACATAAGGCTTGATCAGCCTGGCGTTGGTGAACTGATAGACCGGGGCAATGGGTGCCTGGTCGGCGATAATCTGCTCCGCACGAATGTAGTCATCATTACGCAGTCGGTCATCGGTCTCGCGACTGGCTTTTAGCAGCAGGCCGTCATACTCGCTGTTGCTGAAGCGGGCAATATTGCCGCTGTGCGTCGAGGTCAGAAGACTCAGGAAGGTCGAAGGTTCATTATAATCCCCCACCCATGAGGCGCGGATAACATCAAAATGACCTCTGTTACGGCTATCGATATAGGTTTTCCATTCCTGATTCTGTAGTTTGACATTCACACCGAGGTTTTTCTTCCACATCGAAGCCGCCGCGATAGCCAGCTTCTTATTGTTTTCGGAGGTGTTATACAGCAGGATCAAATCAAGCGGACGATCGGGACCGTAACCGGCTGCGGCCAGCAGCGCTTTGGCCTGAGCATTTAATACTTCCTGATTATGCTGTTCGATAAAGCCCGGTTGCGGGTGGAAACCGGCGGTCACATCCGGTGTAAAATGCCAGGCTGGTTTTTCTCCGCTACCCAGTACCTTATCGGCAATCACCTGACGATCAATCGTCCAGGACAGTGCCTTACGAACGCGCACATCGGCGGTCGGCCCCTTCTGCGTGTTGAACGCATAATAATAAGTTCCGAGCTGGTCTGGGGTATAAATCTCGCCAGCAAGCTGTTTCTTCAGCAGTCCATATAGCTCTTTCGGGAAGGACTCGGTGATATCAATCCCCCCGGCGCGGTAACGTTTGGTGGTGCTGGACTCTTCACGAATCGGAACAAAGGTCACTTTAGTCAGTACCGTGTGGGCGTTGTCCCAGTAATACCGGTTCTTTATCAGCTCCAGCTTTTCATTCACCACCCGGCTAGCTAACTGATAGGCCCCGTTACCCACCAGATTGCCGGGACGCGTCCACCGTTCGCCATTTTGCGCTATGGCTTTTTGTGGCACCGGGAACAGGCTGAAATTAGCCGTCAGACTGACAAACCAGGGAACTGGCTTATCAAGGGTGACTTTCAGGTGGGTGGCATCAATAGCGCTGACGCCCAGCTTTTCGGCAGGCATCTGTCCTTTCACGATTGCTTCTGCGTTTGCAATTCCGGCCAGTGCAGGGAACCAGGCGAAAGTAGAGCTGGTTTTTGGATCCACCAGGCGCTGCCAGCTGTAGACAAAATCAGCGGCGGTGACAGGGTCACCGTTAGACCAGCGAGCATCCTTACGCAGCGTGAACACCCAGGTGATATTGTCATGTGTTTTCCAACTGCTGGCCACGCCAGGAATAATATGACCCCGGGCATCCTGATTGGTCAGTCCTTCGAACAGATCGCGGATAACCGGGATCTCCGGCAAGCCTACTGCTTTCGCCGGATCCAGTGATGCTGGCTCATCTTTAATATGGCGCAAGATTTCCTGACGCTGCGCCAGCTGGGTACCCGAAGGGACATCTGCAGCGTGCGCGCCATAGCTAATAAGTAGCGCTAAACCAGCCAGCGCAAAAGGCAATAATTTACTCATAAACGATATCCTTACCTGTCTGAGTCTGTGATATGGCAGCTACCCGGTGTAGCTGCCGGCAAATAGCATTTTTTATATCCGTTCATCTGGCTGCTGGTGTGCGAACCTTTAGCAGCCGGGCGTTGACTGAACAAATGGTAAAACTACTCTGCGGGCAAGGATGAAGGGGAAAGTGAAATACGTCCGCCGTGAAACGCCAGCGCCGGTTCAGCATCTATCGCCAGCCAGGATGGCCCATCCAGATCGACGAAGCGCGCTTTTTCCACCAACGGCAATGCTGCCCGGATAGCGCGTGAAGTACACAGCATACAGCCCAGCATAATGGCAAACCCCTGTTCTTGTGCTCCGCGCGCCAGCTCCAGCGCCGCCGTCAGCCCGCCCGTTTTATCCAGTTTAATATTAACCATCTCATAACGTCCATGCAGCGCAGCCAGGCTGTCTTCACTATGGCAGCTTTCATCAGCGCAGATCGGCAGCGGGTGCACAAAGTTTTCCAGCGCCACATCATCAGCGGCCGGCAGCGGCTGTTCCAACATGGCAATATTTAAATCGGCCAGCAGCTGACATCGTGCCGCCAGTCCTTCACTATGCCAGGACTCATTGGCATCAACGATCAGCATCGCCTGCGGAACAGCGCTGCGGATCGCGACCAGGCGCTCGGCAATCAGGTGGTTATCGAGTATAACTTTAATCAGCTTTGCGCCATTTTCCCACAGCGCCAGCGCGCTGCTCGCCATCATTTCCGGCACGTCGATACAGACGGTTTGTGCCGTTTCAATTTGCACGGGTGCCGTGGTGCCGGTTAGCTGCCAGAGACTCTGCGAACCGGAATGAACTTCCAGATCCCACAGGGCGCTGTCGATAGCGTTACGCGCCGCTCCGGCAGGTAAATGCTGTAGCAGCGCGTGGCGCGTTAAGCCCTGCTCGATCTCCGGTACCAGCTGAGCGATTTGTGCCAGCACCGATGCTTCAGTTTCGCCATAACGCGCATATGGCGTGCATTCCCCGACCCCCTTAATGCCGTTTTCCTCCAGTTCTACCACCACCACTCCCGCCTCATGGCGAGCGCCGCGTGCAATGATAAACGCACTGTGCAACGGCCAGCTTTCCGGATAAGCCTTTACTGATCTCATACTCAATTCCTTAACGGGTTCGCTTTAGGCTGCTGTAATGGTATTTTATTGATTGATGCTTTCAGTGTGACCGACACTGAAGAAGATTAAACATGATAAACAATAAAAGGATAGCTTATGTCTCAGACCGTACATCTTCAGGGCAATCCGGTTTCCGTAGATGGCCAGCTGCCCACCAAAGGCCAGGCGGCAAAGCCATTTACCCTGGTAGCCAAAGACCTTTCAGATGTCTCACTGTCTCAGTACGCGGGTAAACGCAAGGTGTTGAATGTTTTCCCCAGCGTTGATACGGGATTGTGTGCCACTTCCGTTCGCAAATTTAACCAGCTGGCCAGTGAGATCGATAATGCCGTGGTATTGTGCATTTCTGCTGACTTGCCGTTCGCACAGTCACGCTTCTGCGGCTCAGACGGTCTGAACAACGTGGTGACCCTTTCCACCCTGCGCGGCCACGCCTTCCTGAAAGATTATGGCGTGGCGATCGTCGATGGCCCCTTAAGCGGCCTGGCTGCCCGTGCCGTCATCGTCCTGGACGAAAACGATATGGTCATTTATAGCCAGCTGGTCAATGAAATCTCCACAGAACCCGATTACGATGCGGCTCTTGCAGCCTTGAAATAGCGCTTCTGCGGTGCGCCCCTTATCTGGAGCGCACCTTGCCTGTCTGGTCCCATTATTCCGCGTCGTTTTTTTTCTGGCTGATGCCATACTCACGCAACTTATTAGCAATGGCAGTATGGGAAACCCCCAGGCGTTTAGCCAGCTTGCGCGTGCTGGGGTAGGATAGATAGAGTCGGGTCAATATCGAACACTCAAAGCGGCTGGTTATCTCATCCAGCGTGCCTTCAATCACTTCTTCTCCCAGCGGTAGCGCCATTGCCTGCTCCGGCAGCACAATATCATGCGGATGCAACTCATCACCCTCCAGCTGGGTTAACGCCCGATACAGCGAGTTCTTTAACTGGCGTACGTTACCAGGCCAGGCGTAACGGGTAAGAAACGCATTCAGCTGCGAAGAGATCTCAGGCCTTGCCACGCCGAGTTCGTCAGCAAAACGGGCAACAAACATGTCGGTTAGCGGCATAATATCCTGCGGACGGTCGCGCAACGGCGGTAGATTAAGCGTTAACACGTTGAGCCGATAGAACAGATCTTCTCGAAATTCTCCCCGTTGTACCAGCTCCATCAGGTTCTTTTGAGTGGCGCAGATGACCCGCACATCAACATGCATTTCATGATCTTCACCCACACGCCTGAAGGTACCATCGTTAAGAAAGCGCAACAGCTTGGTCTGCATACGCGGCGACATTTCACCGATCTCGTCCAGCAGCACCGAGCCTCCGCTCGCCTGCTCGAAAAAGCCTTTTTTACCTTGCAGTGCGTTCGGATAGGCTCCCGCCGCGTGACCAAACAGCTCACTTTCCGCCACATCATCCGGCAGTGAGGCGCAGTTAAGGGCGAGAAACGGCTTTTTACCTCGCGCGCTGCGCAGATGACAGGCGGCGGCCAGCATATCTTTACCGGTGCCGGTATCTCCGACTATCAGCAGAGGCGCATCCAGCATTGCCAGCTTACGTGCCTGCTCCACCACCTGACGCATCTTCGGGCTAACCGCGACAATATGTTGAAAATCGCTGTCGTCGTTGACCGCCAGGTTTTGCAGCTGCTGGCCCATACGCGCCGTCGATTTTAGCAGGATCACTCCCCCGACAGGATTGGGGGTTAACTGTTCTTCATCCCGGGCATAAACAGGCGTGACTTCCATCAGAAAGTCTCGCCCCTGTAACACAACATGATGTGCCTCCGGGTTGATTCGATCGCCGTCAAGCCAGCGCTGAAAATTGAAGCCGGGAATCAGCGCCCCCGCGTTATAGTTGCGCATTTTTTCTTGGTTAAGTGCAAACAGCGTCTGCGCGGCGGGATTGGCAATTTCTATTTTGCTCTTTAAATCAATGGAGAAAACCGGTTCCGGCAGGGCAACCAGCAGCGCACTGAGCGCTCGATGCTCACGTTCTGAGGGAAGATATGAGATGGTACGAACATCGGTAACGCTGGCAATACGGCGGATATCCGCCATTAGCTGGCTGAACTGTTCAAAACCGACATTAGAAAAATTGAGGTAAATGCGGCCAATGGCGGCAATTTCGATGCCGCGCAGATCGATACTGCGTTCGACCAGCAGATCCAGCAGTTCGCGAGTCAGACCAATCCGGTCCTGGCAGAAAACTTCGAGACGCATGTGGGGTAACCTTTATTTTCACCGTGCAAAGCCTGTCCGCAGATAATACTCTATCCCTCGTCGGGTCAGAAGCTATCTGTCATGAATAGTTGACAGCGTCATGACTGCGGTTTCTTTGCGCCGCGTTGCAGGCTTTCTTTCAACTGCCCCATTAGTTCGCTGCGGAAGTCACCGAGGCGCGGTTTATCCCCTTCCAGCCACGGTAGCGGGCGGCAAAGCTCCATCGCTTTGATGCCCAAACGGGCGGTTAACAGGCCGGCACCGATTCCCTGCGCTGCCCGGGTGGAAAGTCGGGCGGCAACATCTTGTGACATCCAGTCCAGACCCACCTCGCGCACCAGTTCAGACGCCCCGGCAAATGCCATATTAAGCAAGACCAGGCGGAACAGACTGATTCGGCTGAAATAGCCAAGCTCAATGCCATAAAGTGCGGCGATACGATTGACCAGCCGCAGATTACGCCAGGCAATAAACGCCATATCAACCAGCGCCAGCGGACTGACGGCAATCAGCAGCGTGGACTCCGCCGCGCAACGGCTGATTTCACGTCGCGCCTGGCGGTCCGTCACCGGCTGTACCAGTTGGGCATAAAGCGCCACGACTTCGCGGTCGTTATGGGTTTCGTGCAGAGAAGCGTGCCAGCGTTGCAGCGCCGGGTGTCCGGCTTCCAGCCCTGCCTGCTGTGCCAGCTTTTCGCAAAAGGGGCGACCTTTGCCAACACCGTGGCTGGCCAGCAGCTCGCGCGCAACATCACGTTCGTCTGCCCGTTCGCGCAGACGATACAGGCGTCGCCATTCGCCGATCAGCGATCCGGCTCCGGCCGCAACGATCAGCGCGCCAGCCGCGCCGCCGCCAAGCGCTATCCAGTCTTGAGTAGTCCAGGCCTGGTGCAACCACTGCCCACCCTGAGCGATCACGCTGACGGCAAATAGCCCCAGTCCGGCGCTGACCATTTTACGCCACAGGCTGCGTTTCGGCCGCAGCGCGGCTTCAACCGCCTGCTCGCCCGCACCTTCAGGTTCTGCTTCCTGCTCGGGGTCGGCGGCGACAAAGCGATCCTGCTGCGCGACAAAAGCCTGCTGCTGGCGCACCGCCGGCACCCGCTCCTCGCGGAGCGGCTGGGCGAAATCGATTCGTGGCTTAATGGGTGCGTTCATCGCAGCTTATCTCCTAATAAAAATTCCAGCGCTGCATCCATACGTATATGCGGCAGCGGGCGGTCGACATCCAGTTCCTGTGGGCGAAACGGCTCAAAATGGAAGCCCTGCTCCTGCCAGAACGCATTGCCGGGCAGGCGTGCAGGTACCTCTCCGGGGTAAACCGTCAGCGCATGATTGTCCGCCAGACGGTGACCACGCAGCGCCGGGATGCTCTCTCCCTGATGATCGACCCGGCCACTTTGGGTGGCTTGCACCGAAGCAAGGCCCACGCAATCCATGGTTATCCCTTCGAAGGCGGCGTTCTGCCAGGCATCCTGAACCAGCTGCTGCAGCAAAGAGACCAGGTTGGCATGCTGATCGGCGGTGACGTGGTCACTTTTGGTGGCGGCAAATAGCAGCTTGTCGATCACCGGCGAGAACAGACGGCGGAACAGCGTGCGCTGGCCGTAAGAGAAGCTTTGCATCAGCTGCGTTAGCGCCAGGCGCATATCGTTAAACGCCTGAGGCCCGCTATTCAGCGGTTGCAGACAGTCGACCAGCACGATTTGACGGTCAAAACGCAGAAAATGGTTTTTATAAAAGCCCTTCACAACATGTTGGCAATAATATTGATAGCGGGCGCGCAGTGTACCGATGTTACTGGATGTATCAGCCTGCATCAGACGCGTTTCTGCGCCCTCTTCCACCATTGGCCACGGGAAAAACTGCAGTGCCGGTGCGCCCGCCATCTCACCCGGCAGCACAAAACGCCCCGGCTGGATGAAATGTAAACCTTCCTGCTTGCAGCGCTGTAAATAATCTGTCCAGGCGGCCGCGATGTCTGCCAGACGGTTCTCGTCAGCGGGAGCGTACGGATCCAACCCGACAGACAGCTGCTGCCAGCGTTGCGCCCAGACGGCGCGATTGCCATGCAGTAAACCGGTCATCTGCCGCGACCAGCTGAGGTAGTCCTGCGCCAGCATGGGCAGGTCCAGCAGCCATTCTCCAGGGTAGTCGACGATTTCCAGGTAGAGCGTTGAGGTGTCTTTGAAGTGGCGCAGCAGCGAATCACGCGATCGGTAGCGCAGTGCGAGACGCATTTCGCTGACGCCGCGCGTTGGTGTTGGCCAGTTTGGCGGCATACCGTACAGCTGTGCCAGTCCTTCGTCATAGGTAAAACGGGTCAGCCCCAGGTCGCGCTGTGCAACGCGCTTAACACCGAGCAAACGCTGCTCACGCGCGGCTGAAAACATCGGCAGACGCGCGCCAGCGTTCACATTGAGCAGTTGATTAACCAGTGAAGTGATAAATGCGGTTTTACCGCTGCGGCTTAGTCCGGTAACAGCCAAACGCAGATGGCGATCCACGCCGCGATTGACCAGAGACAGCAATTCATTTTGTAGTCTTTTCATCAGTGGCGAAGAAGCCTTATCGGGTTGTGTCGTCAGTCAATCAGGGCTTTACCCAACGCGAGCTGGCCCCTTTTAATGCGCGGCGAATCAGCGGTTCCAGCGCCCAGGCGAGAAAAATTTTCAACGGCTTGCGTGCCACTGATTTGACTGCCCAGCCGCTCAAACCCGCCGGGCCGTAGGTGATAGCATTAATCAGAATAAATTTACCGGCTTTTTTGAGAACCGGAGCATGTCGTTTTAAGTGACGCATCTTAGTACCCCATTCGGTTAAAGCTGGCTGAAGCGGCTGCGCACGCTAAACGTTTCCGAGGTGACATAACGCTCCACCTGTCGCAGCTGCTGCTCACCGCCGTTAATTTCAAGACTTAACTGGTCAAGTAACTGATGAGCGCTGAGTGGTTTGCCCTGCTCCTGCTCGCCGGGCGGCATTTCGTCCAGCGCCAGCGCCAGCGCGCAATAGGCAATCAGGGTAAAGACAAACAGGCCGAAAAACATCGACAGCACCACGATAATGCGCACCAGCCGCACCGGAATATCCAGGTAATGGGCAATCCCGGCGCAAACGCCTTTCAGCTTACCCTGTTGCGGCATGCGATAAAGCTTTTGCCGACTCATGGCTGCCTCCAGCTGGGATGTTCGGCATCAAGTATAGCTTCCAGCGCCTGGATGCGTTCACGCATTTTTTTTGCATCCAGGGTCAGTTGTTGCAAGCGTTGCAGCTCCTTTTGTGACAGTTCAGCACCGCCGTTATGTCGATTAGTGTAGTGCAACCATAACCAAATCGGCGCAACAAACAGCATGAAGATGGTTAAAGGTATAGCAAGAAATAATGCGCTCATTCACTCTCCTTGAAGTAACCAGGCCTGGGGTCAAGGGCATCTTAACGGATGCCCTGCCCGATGCTTATTCACCGTCACTACGGTTCATTTTCGCTTTTAACGCCGCCAGCTGTTGACTGATTTCATCATCAGCCTGCAGTTCTGCAAACTGCCGATCAAGATCTTTCTGTTTGCCAAAGCTGTGGCTTTCAGCTTCCGCTTCCATATGATCAATGCGGCGTTCGAAGGATTCGAAACGCGCCATGGCTTCATCCAGTTTGCCACTGTCCAGCTGGCGGCGCACACTGCGCGAGGAAGCAGCAGCCTGATGACGCAGCGTCAGTGCCTGCTGGCGTGCACGGGTTTCAGCCAGTTTACTTTCCAACTCGCCGATTTCACCTTTAAGGCGAGCCAGGCTCTCTTCCACCTGGCTGGCTTCCTGCTGCAAAGCGGCAAGCAGATCGGTCAGTTTTTGTTTTTCAATCAGAGCCGCACGAGCCAGATCTTCTTTCTCTTTAAACAGTGCCAGCTCGGCTTTTTGCTGCCATTCTGCCTGCTGAACTTCAGCCTGTCCGATGCGGCGCAGCAGCTGCTTTTTCTCCGCCAACGCGCGTGCAGAGGTGGAGCGTAGTTCAACCAGCGTGTCTTCCATTTCCTGAATCATCAGCCGTACCAGCTTTTGCGGGTCTTCCGCTTTTTCCAGCAGAGCGTTGATGTTGGCGTTAACGATATCGGCAAAACGTGAAAATATCCCCATAATCAAATTCCTCATCAGTCCGGTGTCTGGCCATATGCCATTTGTCGGTATCTGATAATACAAATAGCGTGCCAAATTATATCTTATTGATTTTAAATCGGGAAATGGCTTTACAGTCCGATACCGGAAGAATATCATGGTGATTATCACTAATAATTGGTGAAATTAATGATAAATGAAAATACTGAAACCCTGATGGGTGAATCAAACAATTTTATTGAAGTGCTGGAGCAGGTATCCAGACTGGCACCGCTGAATAAACCGGTGTTGGTGATCGGCGAGCGCGGTACCGGTAAAGAATTAATTGCCAGCCGATTGCATTATCTGTCTGAACGCTGGCAGGGTCCGTTCATCTCTTTAAACTGCGCTGCCCTGAATGAAAATTTGCTGGACTCTGAGCTGTTTGGCCATGAAGCCGGCGCATTTACCGGCGCGCAAAAACGTCATCTTGGCCGTTTTGAACGTGCCGATGGCGGTACGCTGTTTCTCGACGAACTGGCTACCGCACCGATGCTGGTACAGGAAAAGCTGTTGCGAGTGATTGAATACGGTCAGCTGGAGCGGGTTGGCGGCAGTCAGCCTTTGCAGGTGAGCGTAAGGCTGGTCTGCGCCACCAATGCCGATTTACCGCAGTTAGCACGCGAAGGTCAATTCCGCGCCGACTTGTTAGACAGGCTGGCCTTTGATGTTGTCCAGCTGCCCCCGCTACGCGAGCGCCGCAGCGATATTCTGGTGATGGCGCATCATTTTGCCATACAGATGTGCCGGGAACTGGGGCTATCGCTTTTCCCCGGCTTTTCCCCGGCGGCAGAGCGACAGCTTCTGGCCTATGGCTGGCCAGGCAACGTGCGCGAGCTGAAAAATGTGGTGGAGCGCTCGGTTTATCGCCATGCAGATAGCGAAATGGCGCTGGACAGCATCATTATCGATCCTTTTCAACGTAGCGTGGCAGAGTATGAACCGCAGTTCACTCACGATATGCCGCCCCGTTTGCCGCTCGATCTGCGGAACTGGCAGTACCAGCAGGAAAAAAAACTGGTTGAGCAGGCACTGATTCAGGCACGTTTTAATCAGCGCCGGGCCGCTGACCTGTTAGTCGTTACCTATCATCAGCTCAGGGCCATGCTTAAGAAACATCAAATTCACTTTGATGAAGAGTAGCCAGGTTCCTCCTTCGCCATCATACATGCAGAGCCGTGTACCGCGTTTTACTTTTGTAGAATATCGCCTGGCGTAATCTGAATAATAAAACAGAGGGTGGGTTAGAACGATAACAGGAGACTTTAGTTTGTCAGGTTATAAGGATATGTGATGATTGATAAACTAAAAACGCTTAGCCCTTTTTCAGATATTAACAGATGACTGCTTCTCCAACGGCATTTGCGGGAGTTGCTGGAGTTCCACCATTTCCACCGTAAACAGAGACTATCTCTACTTGTGTTAATGCTTTCATTTCACATTCCTTTTATCATTAGTTGTTAACTACTCTTTCCATTGAACCAGCATGTCAGGCTGATTATTATTTTGAATAAATTAGCAAAGCCAAGGTAGATTATCACCGCTAAAAACACGTCAACAAGGGAGTTGTTATCGCCAATTATTCGCATCGATGAAAAAGATATGGCTAATATCGTTAGCGGCATGATTAATATAGCAGGTATTTTTTTTACAAAAATAGGGGTCATTTGCTTTTTACCCATAGTGATATTTTAATTCTGCGGTGGACAAGAGCATTATTGACATTAGTAACGCAACGAAACCACAACCATCATTGTTTTCCAGTCAGGAGCAGGATCTTTTTATCTGGAAAATGAAGTTTATCAGCTTCTGTAATTTTCGAACGATACGCCCAAAAAATAGAATGCAACACAGGTTAAGTAACTATTTTCCAGAAGTCTTTTTCCTGAATGCCTTTGGGTCAGTTGATTCATCCTTCCGTCCTTTCCTGGCAAGGTCATGTGTGTGGGCACAGCGAAAAAAAACCCGCGTCAAGCGGGCTAAAAATACTGGAAGCAATGTGAGCAATGTCATGCTCTTCAACGGTAGAGCCACCGCCGAAGAACACAGGAATAATAATCATTCTCAATATCGCTTGTAAAGCACTTTGTTGAGAATACTTCTCATTCCCGCAAAAATTGTGTGCATATTCAACCTGAATGCTGCGCTGATGGCTTGACCCCGGATGAAAAAAAACCATTCGCGACGGCAAACTTTGGGTGCAGACAAAGAGTGGGTTACACTCAGTCTATTGCCTGAAAATCAGAAGAGTTATGCGCAAATTATTCCCTCTATTGCTTCTCGCCCTGAGCGTGCTGAGCACTCCGGTTTGGTCCTCCTCGCCCGGCGATATTCGCCAGAGCGGCTTTGTGTACTGCGTCAACGGTGTCATTAATACCTTTAACCCACAGTTGGCCAGCGGCGGATTAGTTGTAGATACGCTGGCCGCGCAGCTTTACGACCGCCTGCTTGACGTCGATCCTTATACCTACCGGCTGATCCCTGAACTGGCGGAAAGCTGGGAGGTGCTGGACAACGGCGCGGCCTACCGTTTCCATTTACGTTCTCATGTCCCCTTCCAACATACCCCGTGGTTCACCCCAACGCGGGCGATGAATGCTGACGATGTGGTCTTCAGCTTCGAACGGGTTTTTAACCGCCATCATCCCTGGCACAACGTTAGCGGCGGCAATTATCCCTACTTTGACAGCTTGCAGTTTGTCGATGCGGTGCAAAGCGTGAAAAAGCTGAATAGCCATACGGTAGAGATCCGCCTGAACAGCCCTGATGCCTCCTTTCTCTGGCATCTCGCTACGCACTTCGCACCGGTACTGTCAAACGAATACGCAGAACAGTTAACCAGGGCAGACCGCCAGGAGTTGATGGACCGCCAGCCGGTAGGTACCGGGCCGTTTATGCTGAATGATTTCCGCGGCGGGCAATATATTCGCCTGCAGCGCCATGATGACTACTGGAAAGGCCAGCCCCGTATGTCACAGGTCGTGGTCGATATCAGCGCGGGCGGTACCGGGCGTTTGTCGAAACTGTTAACCGGGGAATGTGATGTGCTGGCATACCCGGCAGCGAGCCAGCTTTCGATTCTGCGTGATGATCCTCGTCTGCGCCTGACGCTGCGCCCGGGAATGAATACTGCTTACCTGGCATTTAATACCCGCAAGGCTCCTCTCGATCGGCCTCAGGTACGCCAGGCGCTGGCGCTGGCTATCAATAACGAACGTTTAATGGCCTCAATCTATTACGGCACCGCCGAAACCGCCGCTTCGATATTACCGCGTGCCTCATGGGCTTATGACACCGAGGCGCATATTACCTCCTATAATCCAGCCAGGGCGCGTGAAGAATTGCAAGCGCTGGGAATCAATGACCTGCATCTGACGCTATGGGTTCCCCCCGCTTCACAAGCCTGGAACCCCAGCCCGCTGAAAACGGCAGAACTTATCCAGGCCGACCTGGCACAGATCGGGGTAACGGTGAATATTGTGCCGGTCGAAGGCCGTTTTCAGGAAGCCAGACTGATGGAAATGAACCACGATCTTACGCTGACCGGTTGGGCCACCGACAGCAATGACCCGGATAGCTTTTTCCGCCCGCTGCTCAGTTGCGCGGCGATAGCCTCGCAGACTAACTACGCGCACTGGTGCAATTCGGGCTTTGACGTGCTGCTGCATAAAGCGTTGCTGTCTCAGGAGCTGGCAGAACGAATTGACTATTATAATCGTGCACAGATGCTGCTGGCGCAGGAGCTACCGGTGCTGCCACTCGCCTACTCCTTACGTTTGCAGGCTTACCGCTATGATATAAAAGGACTGGTGCTCAGCCCGTTTGGCAACGCTTCATTTGCCGGTGTCTATCGCGATGACGGCAAGGAGAAATCACCGTGATTATCTATACGCTGCGCCGCCTGGTGCTGTTTATCATCACGCTGTTTATGATAACGCAACTCGGCTTCAGCCTGAGTTATTTTACGCCGCATGCTCCGCTGCAAGGCGCTTCGTTGCCGGATGCGTGGCTGTTCTGGTTTGCCGGGATTTTGCATTTCGATTTCGGCGTCTCCAGTATTAACGGCCAGCCGATCGCCCAACAGCTGGGTGAAGTGTTTCCGGCCACGCTGGAGCTGTGCCTGATGTCTTTTACGCTGGCGCTGCTTGTTGGCATCCCGCTGGGTATCGCCGCTGGCGTGATGCGCAATAAATGGCAGGACAAGGCAATCAGTGCGCTGGCACTGGTAGGTTTTTCGCTGCCGGTTTTTTGGCTGGCGCTGCTGTTGACGCTGTTTTTCTCACTCAATCTTGGCTGGCTGCCGGTTTCCGGGCGTTTCGATCTGTTATATCCGGTCAAACATGTTACCGGATTTGCTTTGATCGATGCGTGGCTATCCGACTCGCCGTGGCGACGTGAAATGGTTATCAGCGCGCTGCAACACATGGTGCTGCCGGTGATCGCGCTGGCGGTTGCGCCCACCACGGAGGTGATCCGCCTGCTGCGGCTCAGCACGGGTGATGTCATGCAACAAAACTATGTCAAGGCAGCTGCAACGCGCGGGCTGTCCTTGATCAGCGTCATTCGCCGTCACGTATTGCATAATGCGCTGCCCCCGGTGATACCGCGTTTAGGCTTGCAATTTTCGACTATGCTGACGCTGGCGATGATCACCGAAATGGTGTTCAGCTGGCCAGGGTTGGGGCGCTGGCTGATTAATGCTATCCGGCAGCAGGATTATGCCGCCATCTCTGCCGGGGTGATGGTGGTTGGCGCGCTGGTGATCGCGGTAAACGTGCTATCCGATATTCTGGGTGCCATGACTAATCCGCTGAAACATAAGGAATGGTATGCCGTCCGATAATATCTACGCAGAGAAGAAGCCACCCAGTCCACTGCGTCATACCTGGGGGCTGTTCTACGGCGATACCACCGCGATGATTGCCTTTTATGCCTTTATTGCTCTGCTGCTGCTAACCCTTTTTGGCGGCGTACTGGCCCCCTATAGTATCGACCAGCAGTTTCTTGGCTACCAGCTGCTGCCGCCATCCTGGTCGCGCTATGGCGATGTCTCTTTTTTCCTTGGCACTGACGATCTGGGGCGCGACCTGCTCAGTCGCCTGTTGAGCGGCGCTGCGCCGACCGTGGGGGCGGCAATGGTGGTTA
Source organism: Erwinia pyrifoliae DSM 12163 (assembly GCF_000026985.1). Classification (NCBI taxonomy): domain Bacteria; kingdom Pseudomonadati; phylum Pseudomonadota; class Gammaproteobacteria; order Enterobacterales; family Erwiniaceae; genus Erwinia; species Erwinia pyrifoliae. The sequence continues at coordinate 1,933,787 of NC_017390.1, read as the reverse complement.
CTCTGGTTTCGGCCTGCTGCGCCCTGGTGCCGGGAGTGATGGCCGGGCTAACGCACGGACTGCGCTCGGCGGTGCTCAATCATATTCTCGATACGCTGTTATCAATACCTTCGCTGCTGCTGGCCATCATTGTTGTGGCATTTATGGGGCCTAAGCTGGAGCATGCCATGCTGGCGGTGTTTCTTGCTCTGTTACCTCGTCTGGTGCGCGCTATCTACAGTGCAGTACACGACGAGCTGGAGAAAGAGTATGTGGTGGCAGCTCGTCTTGACGGCGCCAGCAGCTTTGAAATTCTGCGTTACGCCATTTTACCCAATATTCTTGCCCTGCTGGTGACCGAATTGACCCGCGCCCTGTCGATAGCCATTCTTGACATTGCCGCACTCGGTTTTCTCGATCTCGGCGCACAGCTGCCTTCCCCCGAATGGGGGGCAATGCTGGGCGACTCCCTTGAACTGATTTATGTCGCCCCCTGGACCGTGATGTTACCTGGTGCAGCCATTATGCTGAGCGTATTGATTGTTAACCTGTTGGGTGACGGGATCCGCCGGGCCATCGTTGCAGGAGTTGAATAATGCCGCTACTCGATATCCGTAACCTGACGATTGAATTTATGACCGCCGACGGCCCGGTCAAGGCGGTGGACCGCGTGAGCATTACGCTGACCGAAGGGGAAATACGCGGCTTGGTCGGCGAGTCTGGTTCGGGTAAAAGTTTAATTGCCAAGGCTATTTGTGGCGTGACTAAAGATAACTGGCGCATTACCGCCGACCGCATGCGCTTTGATGATATCGATCTGCTGCATCTCTCGGCACGCGAGCGGCGCAAGCTCGTCGGTCATAACGTTTCGATGATATTTCAGGAACCGCAGTCGTGCCTTGATCCTTCAGAAAGCATCGGCACCCAGCTTAAGCAGGCAATCCCGGGCTGGACGTGGAAAGGCCGCTGGTATCAGCGTTTCGGCTGGCGGCACCGAAGGGCGATTGAGCTGCTGCACCGGGTAGGGATTAAAGATCATAAAGATATCATGAGCAGTTTCCCCTACGAATTAACCGATGGCGAGTGTCAGAAGGTGATGATCGCTATTGCGCTGGCGAATCAGCCGCGACTGCTTATCGCCGATGAGCCGACCAATGCGATGGAGCCAACCACCCAGGCACAGATTTTCCGTCTGCTGGCGCGCCTGAATCAAAACAACAACACCACCATTTTACTGATAAGCCACGACCTGCAAATGCTCAGTCACTGGGCGGATAAAATCAACGTGATGTACTGCGGACAAACGGTGGAGACCGCAGTCAGTGAAGAGCTGATTAGCGCGCCCCATCATCCTTATACCCAGGCATTGATCCGTGCGATGCCCGACTTTGGCCGCTCGCTGGCGCATAAGAGTCGTCTTAATACTTTGCCGGGCGCTATACCCTCGCTGGAACATTTACCGATTGGATGTCGCCTTGGACCACGCTGCCCCTATGCACAGAAAACCTGTATTGAAACACCGCGCCTGACCGGCTCGAAAAATCATCTGTTTGCCTGTCATTTTCCGCTGAATATGGGGAGCCAGTAATGTTTGAGACGCTGCTGGAAGTGCGTAATCTGAGCAAAACCTTTCGCTACCGTACCGGGCTGTTCCGACGCCAGCATGTCGAGGCCGTTAAAGACGTCAGCTTCAGCCTTGGTGAGCGGCAGACGTTGGCTATTATCGGGGAAAACGGTTCGGGTAAGTCAACGCTGGCAAAAATGCTTAGCGGCATGATCGCCCCTTCTGGTGGGGAGATATCTATCGAGGGTCGTCAGCTGGAGTTCGGCGATTATGCATGGCGCAGTCAGCGGATACGTATGATTTTCCAGGATCCCTCGACATCGCTTAATCCACGGCAGCGTATCAGCCAGATCCTTGATTTCCCCCTACGGCTGAATACCGAACTGGAGAGCGCAGAGCGCGAAAAACGGATTATCGCCACGTTGCGTCAGGTCGGGCTTCTCACCGATCATGCCTCCTATTATCCCCATATGCTGGCCCCGGGGCAGAAGCAGCGTATCGGCCTTGCGCGCGCGCTGATATTGCAACCGCAGGTAATAGTTGCGGATGAAGCGCTGGCCGCTCTGGATATGTCAATACGTTCGCAGCTGATTAACCTGATGCTGGAATTGCAGGAAAAGTACGGCATTGCCTATGTGTATGTTACCCAGCATCTGGGCATGATGAAGCATATCAGCGACCAGGTGCTGGTGATGCACCATGGCGAAGTGGTAGAGCGCGGCGAGACCGCCAGGGTTCTCGCTGCGCCGCAACATGAACTGACAAAACGTCTGGTCTCTGGCCATTTTGACGAGACGCGAAACACCGTTACCGGGCGCTAATAACCGGCTAATCCCGTCAATGGTCTGGTCGTTTTGCCCGTTCGCTAACGGTGAACGGCAATCAGGGTGCGACCACAACGGGTTATCGCGCCACGACTGGCGTCGTGGAACGGTTCGATCGCCCGTTAGGGGTGTTTGATAATGACTGATTCATTTCAACCCCCGAACCCGGCACTAAACCGCCTCGCTTACGCCCCGCGCTCATGCTGCCACGGCGGGCATGAAAGCACATACCCCTCCCCTTAGCCACGACCGCCTCAATGCCGTGTCCAATCTGACGCCATCAGGGTAAACGCCCCTGTGTTCGCCGTAAGGCGTGAAGATTTCGTCTTCTTATGCCAACCAGCTATTTGATAGTACGGATGATTATTTCTTCAGACCTGTCGCTTGCGTCAGGATAATTCTGCCATTCAGGTCCGCTTACTTGATGCCTGCGCTAAGCGCCGGATAAAACCAAAAGGAATGCCCATGGAACAGCGCCGCTTTACCGGTAATAATTACTGGTATCACGAAACGCAGACCAGCCTGCCCGCCCAGCGCGCACCGCTGGTTCCCGAAGCTGCGACGATTGAAGACCGGTTTCTGCTCGGGCTGGCTCAGATTGTCGACGCGGACGTTAAATCCGTTTTGCGGCAAACCCAGCCCGCGCTGCAGGCGTCGCGCCGCCTTTATCAGCTTCTGTTCCCTGCCCAACTGCCCACCACGCTTAGCCATACGCTTAGCTTGTACGATCGGCTCAGTAGCGCGCTGACGGTGGCACAGGTCGCGGGAGTGCAGCGGCTGTGCAATCACTATGCGGCACGGCTTCACCCGCTACCGGGGCCTGACTCGTCTCGCGAGAGCAATCATCGCCTGACGCAGATCACAGAATTTGTCCGCCAGCTTGCTACCCAGCCGACGTTAATCAGTGCCGCTGCGCTGCAGCGACTTGATGAGGTTGGCCTGAGCGCGCCCGATATAATCAGTCTGAGCCAGGTTGTCGGTTTTATCAGCTACCAGGCGCGTGTGGTTGCCGGAATTCACGCCCTGCTAGCGCTACCGGTATGCTGGATGCCTGGAATGATGGTTCCACCCGATGCAGACGGCAGCCTTTTCAGCACCATCAAAGACTGGCACCCCCTGGTCGCTCCGGTTGAAATGCGCTATGCGACGCCCGACCAGCTGGATGCACTCGCTCACTGCCAACCGCTGAGTGATTTGCAGGTCGCGGCGCGGCTGTTCGCGCATGATGCTCAAACCCTGTCAGGATGGAGCCAGCTGCTGGACAGACTGGCAGACGACAGCAATAACCCTCTGGTCGCACTGGCAGCGGCAGTAGCGGCACGCATCAATGGCAGTAGCGTCTGCTTTAGCCGTTATCCGGCAGGCGAGCTGTGTGAAGCATTAAAGGTGAGTGTTCAGCAGGGGCTAAGCGTTGCCGATAAGCAGCAGCAGGCGGTGATCCAGTTCGCTGCCCGGCTGACGCGCACCCCGGAACGCATCAGCGCAGTGCATATACAACCGCTGAAGGACGCAGGCCTGAACCTTGCACAAATATTTGCGGTTATCCTCAGCGTGGCGGTAAGCAGCTGGTGCAACCGCCTGATGCAGGGGCTGGGAACCAGCCAGTTAAGCTAGCTCGCCAGCCAGCGGCGTACTTCATCAAAGAAATGTTGCGCCAGTGGTGTGGCACGCCCCTGCTGAGCAATCACCACTGCTCCCTGCCGTGACATTGGCGCTATCGCTACCCGGCGACGCCGGAGATCGCGGGTCATCTGTTCCAGCTGATGTCCAACCGGCGAAATCAGACATCCCAGACCCACCTGCACACCTTGCAGCAGCTGAAATACCGAAGTGGTTTCCAGCACCACGCGCAGACTCAGCCCGGCATCGCGGAAATGGCTGTCTATATAGCGACGAAAATAGCGCGTCTGTTCGGCAAGACAAAGCGGCAGTCTGGCGATCTCAACCAGATCCAGCGGACTATCTGTATCTCCCGCTAACTGCGGAAAATAGTGCGGATGATAAAGCAGTTCCACGCCGCGATCCGCTAACGTTTCCGCCTGGAAATGCAGCGCACGCAATGCCGCCAGTTCAAAAAAACCGATGCCAACATCGACCGTATGGCCGTTAAGCGCTTCAAGCAACTGGTCGGCGCTGAGCACCGCTAAACGATAATCCAGCTGCGGGTAACGCTGACCAATGGCTTTCAGCATTGTCGGCAACGAAATACCGCACTGGGGCACAACCCCTATCCGCAATGTTCCACTCACACCGTGCTTTAAGGATTCCACTTCCAGCTTCAGACCCTGATAAACCGAGACGATCTCGCGCGCCCATGACAGCACCCGCTCGCCTTCGGGGGTAAAGCCGTCAAAATTGTTACTGCGGTTGATCAGCGACAATCCCAGCTCCAGCTCCAGATTTTTCAGGCGCATGGAAAGCGTTGGCTGGCTGACAAAACTGGCCTCGGCCGCGCGACCAAAATGGCATTCGCGCTCTAAATTACATAAATAAATCAGCTGCTTGATATCCATCGTAATGATATTTCTGTCAGTTAGGTTTAAGCCAGTTCGGGACGATGTCAGGGTGCACCCGGCAACGTTTAATCTGACAGGCAATTTTTATCCTGTGAACAGCAAATCAACCGCACATCGCTCAGTATAACAAATACGCCCGGGTCGAAGACCAGGCTATTAACTGATTCCCTGAAGCCTGCTCGCAGATTTAAAACCTGGCCTATCGTTTTTGTTGTTTATAGTCAAATCATGTCATTATCATCCCGGTGGTAATCACAAAGGGAAATGAGCGATGGCAACCGGATACTGGATAGTGAAAGGCGATAAGACAAGCTGTGGCGGCACGGTGCACGAGGGCATGGAGGGAACAAGCTTTGCCAATTACCCCGTAGCGGTGAACGGCAGCAAAGTCTCATGCGGCATACATTCCGGCAGCTATAGCGTGGAAGGTGGGCATCCTGGCGAAACCCTCCACGGGCATGACGTGGCCAGCACGCTGTACAGCCGTTCCACCTGTCCTTGCCGGGCTTTCTTTATTCCTTCCCAAACGTGGGTGTCTCACGGGTTTTATCAGGGCGACCCGCCTCCGGTCGTCGTGCCCTCTTCCCACACCGCGCCACAACCGGAACAGCGCGCGCAGTCAGCCCGCAATAAAGCGGCTAACCCAACGGGCGATGAGCTGAAAAAACCACAAGAAAAGCAGGGGATCACGCTGACCGTCGGCGTTTTTTTTGACGGTACCGGCAATAATGCGATCAATGCCAACAACATGCTGCAAGCCTGCAGCGCCAGGAATTTCGACCTCAACGATGCTGAAGCGGGGGCTATCCTCGGTAAATGTGCGCGTGAAGACTTCGGCATACCGGGTATCGGGGCGGCCAGCTATAGCGGTTATTACACCAATATTCACTGGCTAAGTACGTTGTATAAAAAAGTATTTTCAGCTAACAGTCGCGATGTGCAAAAAGCCATATACATTGATGGCATTGGTACGCAAGCAGGTCAGCCTGACAGCATGATCGGACAGGGGCTGGGGATCTCTGATACCGGGGTTATCGCTAAAACTGATAAAGCCATCGCCCAACTGGCTGATATTCTGACTGAAAGCATTGAAGGTTTAAACAGTCACTTTTCGGCATGTGAACGGGTTATAAAATCCCTGCAGTTTGATATTTTTGGTTTCAGCCGAGGTGCGGCCGCATCGCGCCATTTTGCCAACCGCATCCATTCAGCCGATCCCGCAATGACCAGCGCTATCAGTAAGGGTCTGAAAGGAAAGCCGTTTAACGGCAAGCCTGCCGGAAAAATCCGCTTCATTGGCATCTTTGATACCGTGGCCGCGATTGGCAGGCCGCTGAATGGCCTGAATCCCCATAATGCCGATACCGGCGATGTCAATATTGTGCTGCGCCCGGGCGTGGCGGATAAGGTGTTTCATATTACTGCGGCGCATGAGTGCCGGTTTAACTTTGCCCTGAACAGCGTGAAACCCGCGTGGCCGGAGCTGGCGCTGCCGGGCGTGCACTCTGATATTGGCGGCGGCTATCTGCCGCTGGTGAAGGAGGATCTGTTCCTCACGCGCCCGCAAACCGATATCGTCCCACTTAATCATCCGGGTCAGCAGACGCGGGGTTATCATCTGGCGACCAAACAGCTCCAGGTGCTCGACGTATCGCCCTGCATCGCGCCGATCCTGCGTACCAATGAAATCATGGCGGAAACCTGGTTCGACGACAGGGTGCCGGCAAACCGCTACGGCGAGCTGCAGAAGCTTAGCTTCGCGGCGATGACGCTTCGCGACCGGTTAGTGAAGAACGACTGGTCGAGAGTGGTACTGCGGGTGATGCTGGATGCGGCACAGGAAGCCGGGGTGCTGTTTGATAAAATTGAGGAAGACGATAATTTTAATCTTCCTGCCTCGCTTTCTTCCCTTTGCGAAAAAGCCTTAGCGATGGGTAAGTCCGTGCGGTCAGGCCAGGATCCTGGCTCCTTCAGCCAGGACGAGCTGGATATCATCGCGGGTCAATATATCCACTGTTCTGCCAACTGGAACGCCATTATGGCAGACGCGGACGGGTTCAACTGCGGCGGTGCATCCGCCTCCGAAGTGATTGGTTTTATCAATCGCCCGGACAAGCAGTGGCGCCGCACGGAGTACAATATGAACGGTAAGAAATGCTGAAGCCGAGCGCTTTATTGGCTGGCGCTGCTGTTCTTGCTGAGCGGCTGTCAGACGGGCGAGCTGCCGACTCCGGAAGAGACCGGCGGGATGCCCTATGGCGACTGGGGATGCGCCTTTTTTTCGCCGCATGCCCTAACCGCAGTAGTGACAAGGGCAATGATTAACGACGGCGAAACGGGGGTTTCTGCTTACCGGATACGGGATAGTACCCCGGTGATCCCCACACCATGCAGAAATGGAAGGACAAACCAGATATGGCCTCCGCCAGTTGCCGGAAGCGTTTGTTATCTTACGGTATCCTGATGTCTCAATTGCGCGATAAACGCAACTTATCGCACCATCTCAGCAATCAATTAGACAATTATCCTTTAACGCCGCAGAATCGCAAAAAAGAATGCTAAATCTACTAACAAAAATTCAATATAAGCCTGCGAGATGATGAAATTCAAACAATCTATTAAGCCATATCAGGCCGCTGCGGGCGGCTGGGGTTCTCTGGAAGCCACTACCCGCTTCGTTTTCGACAGCAAAGAAGTGTTAAAAAACATGCGCAACTTGATGCGCATGAATAAAGCAAAAGGCTTTGATTGCCCCGGCTGCGCATGGGGTGATGACAATAAAAGCACCTTTAGCTTCTGCGAAAATGGCGCGAAAGCAGTGACCTGGGAAGCAACCCGTCGCCACATCGGCGCTGACTTTTTTGCGCAGTACAGCGTTTCGGCTCTCTTTCAACAGAGCGATTACTTCCTCGAATATCAGGGACGCCTCACCGAACCGCTACGCTATAATCGCACCACCGATCGCTATGAGCCTATTAGCTGGGAACGAGCATTTGAGCTTATTGCCTCACATATTAAAGCCATGGACAATCCTGACCAGATGGAGCTGTACACCTCTGGTCGCGCCAGTAATGAAGCCTCCTGGCTGTATCAGCTATTTGGCCGCATGAACGGCAGTAATAACTTCCCCGATTGTTCCAATATGTGTCATGAAGCCAGCGGGGCCGGGCTGAAACGCAGTATTGGCGTCGGCAAAGGGACTATCCACCTTGATGACTTCGACCATGCTAATGCGATTTTCGTCTTCGGTCAGAACCCCGGAACCAACCATCCACGCATGCTGCACAGCCTGCGCCACGCCGCCGATAATGGCGCAAAAATAGTCACTTTTAACACGCTGCGCGAACGTGGACTCGAACGTTTTGCCGACCCGCAAAAGCCGCTGGAAGTGGTCACAAGCAAGGCGGGCGCCATCAGCTCAAACTACTATCAGCCGAATCTTGGCGGCGATATGGCTGCGGTACGCGGAATGGTGAAAGTTCTGGCTGAAAATCATCGTGCGCTTATCGAAAACGGTGAAAAAGGCCTGTTTGATGAAAGCTTTATCAGCGCAAACACCCAAGGCGTGAAAGCGTATCTTGCCGCAGTGGATGCCACCGGCTGGCCGCAAATCGTCCAGCAGTCCGGCCTCAGTGAACAGCAAATCCGTGAAGCGGCGGCGATTTACCAGAGCGCGAAGCGGGTTATCTGTACCTGGGCAATGGGTATTACCCAGCATAAACATTCCGTTGATACCGTGCGCGAAATTGTTAACCTGCAGCTGCTGTTTGGTCAGCTGGGCAAAAGAGGAGCTGGTCTGTGTCCGGTGCGCGGCCACAGTAATGTGCAGGGCAACCGGACTATGGGCATTGACGAGAAGCCATCGAAAGCGTTTCTTGACAGCCTGGAACAGCACTTTGCTTTCGCCCCCCCGCGTGGCATTGGCCATAATACCGTCCAGGCTCTGGAGGCGATGCTGCGTCATGAGGTCAAAGTACTGATTGCGCTTGGCGGTAACCTTGCAGCCGCCGCGCCTGACAGTCCGCGTACCCAAGAGGCGCTAAGGCGCTGTGGCCTTACGGTACAAATCAGTACTAAACTGAATCGCAGCCACCTGTGCCCGGGCAGTGGCGACGCCCTTATCCTGCCGACGCTTGGCCGCACGGAACAGGATATCCAGGCCAGCGGGCCGCAGTTTATCACCGTAGAAGACTCCTTCAGCATGGTGCACGCTTCAGAGGGCGTAGGTAAACCTATTGCCGATACCCAGCGTTCTGAAACCTGGATTGTGGCCAGGATTGCCCATGCGGTTCTGGGTAGCGATAAAGTCGACTGGCTCGGACTGGCGGACGATTACAATAAAATCCGCGATCACATTGCCGCAACCATCCCGGGCTTTAGCGATTTTAATGCCCGCTGCGATATAAAAGGCGGTTTCTATTTAGGCAATGCTGCCGCCGATTTGCGCTTTAACACCCTGAATGAGAAGGCGCAGTTCAGCTCTGGCGCCCTGCCTGCAACGCTTTTCCCGCAGCTGGATGTTGATGTGCCCTTTACGCTGCAGACCTTGCGCTCACATGACCAGTACAACACCACTATTTATGGGCTGGACGATCGCTATCGCGGCGTGTACGGCCAGCGTGAAGTGCTGTTTATGAACCCGGAGGATTTAGAGGAACTGGGCTACGTCGCCGGCGATAATGTCGACATCGAAACCCTGTGGAATGATGGTATTACGCGTAAGGTTAGCGGCTTTAAACTGATCCCCTACGCTATCCCGCGTGGCAACCTCGCCGCCTACTATCCTGAAACAAACCCCCTTGTACCGCTTTCGAGCTTTGGCGATGTTAGCGGTACGCCGACGTCAAAATCGATACCGGTTAAAATCACCCTGTCGACGCCGGGGACCGGGTTACGCATCGCCTGATGATGCAAGGCTTTTTACTTGCCGAAGAGCGGTTAATCGCGTAAAACTGTCTGCCGCTCTTAGGCCACGAAAACTGTTGAAATTATGTTTCAGGATAACCCGCTGCTCGCGCAGCTTAAAGAGAAGCTCCACTCCCAGACGCCGCGCGTTGAAGGTGTGGTAAAAGGCACTGAAAAAGGTTTCGGCTTCCTGGAAGTCGATGCACAAAAAAGTTACTTTATCCCCCCGCCGTTTATGAAAAAAGTCATGCACGGTGACCGCGTCAGTGCGGTTATTCAAAGCGAGAAGGATCGCGAAGTTGCCGATCCGGAAACGCTGATTGAACCTTTCCTGACGCGCTTTGTCGGCCGTGTCCAGAAGAAAGACGACCGGCTGTCGATTATTCCCGACCATCCCCTGCTGAAAGATGCTATTCAATGCCGCCCTGAGCGTAATGTGAAGCATGACTTCCAGACCGGCGACTGGGCCGTGGCTGAAATGCGCCGTCACCCGCTGAAGGGCGATCGCACCTTCTATGCCGAACTGACCGAATTTATCACCACGGCGGATGATCATCTGGCTCCATGGTGGGTCACTCTTTCGCGGCATAATCTGGAGCGTGAAGCGCCGGATGTCGCTACGCCGCAAGAGATGCTGGATGAACAGCTGGAACGCGAAGATCTTACGGCTCTGCCATTTGTCACTATCGACAGTGCCAGCACCGAAGATATGGACGATGCGCTGTATGTGGAAGACGTCGGTAACGGTGTGCTTAAGCTGATCGTTGCTATCGCTGACCCAACAGCCTATGTTCCGGTGAACAGCAAGCTGGATGCGGTCGCGGCTGAACGCGCGTTCACCAACTACCTGCCCGGTTTCAACATCCCAATGCTGCCACGCCAGCTGTCAGATGATATCTGTTCGCTACGCCCGCATGAGCGCCGCCCGGTGCTGGCGTGCCGCGTTACTCTCGCCGCAGATGGTTCACCCGCAGACGACGTTCAGTTCTTCGCCGCCTGGATTGAATCTCACGCTAAGCTGGCGTATGACCCTGTTTCTGACTGGTTAGAAACCGAGGAAGCAGGCGCATGGCAGCCTGAAAACGAGGCAATCGCCAACCAGATCCGCCTGCTAAACCGCCTCTGTCTGGCGCGCAGCGAGTGGCGCCAGGCGCATGCTCTGGTATTCAAAGACCGCCCAGACTTCCGCTTCCATCTGGGTGAGAAAGGTGAAGTACTGGATATTATTGCCGAACACCGCCGCATTGCTAATCGTATCGTTGAAGAATCGATGATCCTTGCTAATATCTGCGCTGCCAATGTGCTGCGTGACAAACTGGGCTTTGGTATCTATAACGTCCACCACGGTTTCGACGAAGTCAATGCCGGGCAGGCCGCAGCGGTACTGGCTAATCATGGCGTAACCGCTGACCCGCTGGCGATTGCCACGCTGGATGGCTTCCGCAATTTGCGCCGCGAACTGGATGCCCTGCCGACTCAGTTCCTCGACAGCCGTATTCGCCGCTTCCAGTCATTTGCCGAAGTCAGCACCACGCCAGGTCCGCACTTTGGTCTCGGCCTGGAGGCATATGCCACCTGGACCTCCCCGATCCGTAAGTATGGCGATATGATTAACCACCGCCTGCTGAAAGCTATCATTAAAGGGGAAGAAAGCACTCGTCCTGCCGACGAACTGACGTTGAAGATGGCGGAACGCCGCCGTCAGAACCGTATGGCCGAGCGCGATGTGGGTGACTGGCTGTACTCGCGTTTCCTGCAAAAAGCGGTTGGTAGCGAGCAGCGTTTCAGTGCGGAAGTGATTGATGTCTCCCGTGGCGGCATGCGTGTACGCCTGCAGGAAAACGGTGCCGTTGCTTTTATCCCTGCCCCATTTCTTCATGCCGTGCGTGATGAGCTGGTATGCAGTAACGAGAATGGCAGCGTTCAAATCAAAGGCGAAGTGGTTTACCGCGTCACCGACCTGATTGAAGTGACGATTGCTGAAGTACGTATGGAAACCCGCAGTATCGTCGCCCGCCCGGTAGCCTGATACATCAAGCGGGATAGTTTCAGCTATCCCGCTTATTACCAAGCTCCCTCTTATGTCTGTGACGTCAGCCTGATTGAAGTGATGAATCCTGACCATACCATGCGTTTTTGCCATGTTTACGTTGATAGTGTTTATCCAATAAGGCCTGATCGATGGCCGGCAGGCCAGGCGCTAATTGCTGACAGAAAATTCCCATATAGGCCACTTCTTCCAAAACCACCGCACTGTGAACGGCTTCCTGCGCACTACGCCCCCAGGCAAAAGGGCCGTGGCAATTGACTAAAACCGCCGGGACTGCCAGCGGGTCGATGCCTCGCTGTTTTAACGTTTCAATAATAACCTGCCCGGTTTGCCATTCATAATTTGCGATGATCTCCTCATTACGCATCTGACGCGTACAGGGGATGTGACCAAAGAAATCATCAGCGTGCGTGGTGCCCCAGGCCGGAAGATCTTTGCCAGCCTGAGCCCAGATAGTGGCATGACGCGAATGGGTATGCACAACGCCGCCAATTTCAGGCCATGCAAGGTAGAGCGCGCGATGCGTCGCCGTGTCTGAGGAAGGCCGTTTATTTCCTTCAATCACCTCCCCGCTCTCCAGCTCGACGACCACCATATCGTCGCGCTGCATCACCTCGTAACTCACACCGGAAGGTTTAATCACCATTAACCCTTGCTGGCGATCTATCGCACTCACATTGCCCCAGGTGAAGGTGACAAGACCGTGGCGCGGTAGAGCCAGATTGGCTTCCAGCGTCTGCTGTTTTAAGTGTTCCAGCATGATGCGTTCTCCGTTAAGACCTTTGCCTATTGTCGACGTCACCAGCCTAATCGGCTATGGAGAGATTGGCTGGATCCGGGGGAATAAACGACTGACAGCGGCCCTGCGCTGAATAAACGCGCATCGGTGAGGTGGAAGTCGGTACTTTACACTAACCACTAACTGGGCGAGCGTGGCTGGCTGGGTATGCAGTCTGCTTTTACCTATGCCTGATGCTGTGCAGGTCAGTCAATTCGCTGCACAGTAAAAGTATTGTTTACATGCGTTCGGGCAAGATATGTAGAAAACATCCTGGCGCTATTTATCTGTTAGCCTCAGCTGCTGCGTGAACGGGCTGTGCTTACAGAGGGTTCAACGAGATTATCCAGCTAAAATTATCCATTCGGTGATATATATCACTAAAATATCATCGCAGTCGCAGAGGGAACGAAGCACATCTACTATAATAATGATTAGCTTTGCTGTCGTGTGAAGGAGGGTTTTATGTCAGTCACTGCTAAACGCATTGTCGCCGCCATGCTGGCTGCCACCTTAGTTATCTCACTAAACGCGTGCTCTAACTGGTCCAAACGCGATCGTAACACGGCGATTGGAGCAGGCGCGGGCGCTGTTGCCGGCTCGGTTTTATCAAACGGTAGCGGTTGGGGAACGCTTGGCGGCGCCGCCGTTGGTGGCATCATCGGGCATCAGGTCCACTAACTGTCCTGCGACGGATTAGGGAGAATCACTGAAGCGGCACGAAGAGAGAGGACGTGAATAAGCCAGAAAGCCTGTAGCATCTGACTGATGCTACAGGCTTGTTATTTATATCATGGGTGAACTCCAACATCACCGACGTCAATGCAGACATCGCCCCAGCAGATGATTTCAGCACTTACCGCAACAGAGAACGTTGCGGAAAAAACCAGGCTTGCTAAGAGTAAAAGCATCTTTCTCATAACTGACTTCCTTTAAGTTTTAATTTTAATATTGCTGCAGGTGCGGTGCAATTATATATAGTTACGCTACGTTATTAAATAAATATGTTTCATAATTGTTGATAGTTTTGTAAACCAACTGCGAGCTGTGGCCATCGGTTCACCCTGGCGTTTTCCCAGCGGCGAGACGCAATACCTGACGTATTACACGGCGTGATTGATGTTAATGCGTTATTAATTGGAGACTGGATGGAATCTGGCAATGCAAGCTGTGTTGTTTCTGTGCCAGAACTGGCAGCTGACGATGGGTAAATGAGCCAGGATCCGGTGACCATGTGAACGATCACCTTAAATAGTATGGTAATGACTTTATCTTTTTAGCCGGCGCGAAATTAGCCCCCTGCCAGTTTGACCTTGTAGCTCTTCGCTTCCAGCAGCGTTTTCAGAAGGTCGCGTTTATCGCCTTGTATTTCAATTACACCGTCTTTCACTGCCCCGCCACAGCCGCACTTCTTCTTCAATTCAGCCGCCAGTTTGTTCAGCTCTGCATCACAGAGATCTATGCCTGTTATCAGGCAGACGCCTTTCCCCTTTCGGCCGCTGGTTTGGCGCTGAATACGCACAAACCCGTCGCCTTTGGGACGTTGGATAATGGCTTCAGGTTGATCGATACGTCCGGTTTCGGTTGAATAAACCAGACGGCTGTTATTTTCAGCCATTATACCCCCTGTAATGAACTCAGAATGGTGCGTAACGCCACAGCCGGGTCGGCAGATTGCGTAATCGGACGCCCGATCACCATATAATCTACGCCGGCCTGCTGCGCCTGCTGTGGCGTCATTATGCGGCGCTGATCGCCAACGTCACTGCCCTCCGGTCGAATACCCGGAGTCACCAGCCGGAAGTCCGTCCCGATTGCCTGTTTGAAATGCCTGGCTTCATGTGCAGAGCAAACCACACCGTCCAGACCGCATTGCTGCGTCAGGCGTGCCAGACGCTCCGCCTGTTCTGCCGGTGAAAGCGTTATTCCAAGACCGATCAGGTCGCTGGCATCCATACTGGTCAATACCGTTACGGCTATCAGCAGCGGGGCATCCTTAGCAAAAGGCAGCAGAGCTTCACGGGCAGCGCTCATCATGCGGGCCCCACCGCTGGCATGAACGTTGACCATCCACACGCCCAAATCGGCAGCGGCGGCAACTGCATGAGCGGTGGTGTTTGGGATATCGTGAAACTTCAAATCGAGAAATATCTCAAAGCCACGCTGCTGTAAGTCGCGCACCAACTGAGGTCCAAACAGAGTAAACATCTCTTTGCCAACTTTCAGGCGGCAACTGCCCGGTTCAATCTGGTCAACGAAGGCCAGGGCGCGATGACGGTCAGCATAATCTAGCGCAACCACTATCGGCGAACCGATAACCTGAGGTGAATACATGAAAAACCCTCTTAAAAATGAAGCACCACGAGGCGCGAACGATAAACGGCAAGCATTTTACCTGCGCCATTGCAAAATTCACAGTGAGTCGTTGAGAATAATCCCGCCGGATTCTGATGTCACTTGTCCCTTCCGTTGACCTGATTGACTCACAGAACGCAGTCGCTGCTGGAAAAAATCAAGCCGTGAAAATTAGTATGTTGTAACTAAAGTGAGGCAACAAGCTGCATTTCAATGCAGCGTTACTGTCCGTCGAGGCCGCGAATAGGTTTTACTGAAGACCATGCCCGGCACGAGGGGCAATGCCAATAGAGTGCATGTGCGGTAAAGCCGCATTTATGGCAGCGATAGCGTGGCTTGGTGCGGATCTGCTCTCCAACCATATCGCGCAGAACCATCAGGCTGTCTTTCGCACGACCGTCTTCTGCTTCCTGCAAGTTGAAGTCCATCAGGCGATGGAAGACCCGCATCGTTGGGTGACGCTGGAGCTGACGCGTGATATAGGTTTGTGCCGCTTCTGCTCCATCCTGTTGGTCAAGAATGCCGGCAAGGTAAAGCTCGGCCGCCGCTCCGGTGTTCTCTTCAACACAGCGTTCGAGGTAGTTGACCCATGCAGGTCCTTGTTCCAAATGCTGGTAACAGCTTTCCAGCATTTCAAGCGTTTCGCTGACCAGCTCCTTATCCTGCTCTATCACTCGCTGTAAGTGCTGCACCGCTTTAGCGTATTCGGCTTTGGCTATGTGAATACGCCCCATCATGATTGAGACCCTGGCGCTGTTCCGATCCGCCGCCTCACCTTTTTTTAACAGGCTCATCGCCCTTTCCAAATCGTCGCTGCTCATCGCCTGCAACGCCAGCTCACAGTAAAAGTGTGCGATTTCCATTCCGAGCCGGCTTTTACCGAGTTTGATCAGCCGTTCCGCCGCGTCTATCGCATTTAGCCAGTCGCTGGTCGCCTGGTGAATAATAAGCAGCTGTTGCAGAGCGCTGAGGCGAAAATCAGTCTCGTCAACCAGCTGGCCAAACATGTGCTCCGCACGGTCATAAAACCCTGCCGCCATATAGTCTCGGCCAAGTTGCTGAATCGCCAGCAGGCGTTGATCGTAAGTGAGGGAGTCACTCTCCATCAGTGCCTGATGGATGCGAATGGCGCGGTCGACTTCGCCACGGGAACGGAACAAGTTACCAAGAGTCAGGTGGGCTTCCACTGTGCCACTGTCCTCTTTCAGCATATCCAGGAACAGATCGACAGCTTTATCCTGCTGATTAGAAAGCAGAAAGTTGACGCCTGTCACGTAGTCACGCGACAGACGATTCGCTTCGTGTTGCTTGTCCTGTTGTGCACTTCTGCGCCCCATGTACCAGCCGTAGGCTGCAGCGACAGGAAGTAACAGAAACAGCAGTTCCAACATAAATTATTGTTCCTTAATGACAGCATGCTGTGACGTTGTCACAGTGTCGCCAGTCTGTCCCAGCTGGTGCTGTAAACGCTTTACTTTACGTTGCGCGTGGGCCAGAGAGACACGCACACGCAGCCAGAACAATCCGCAGATAGCCCAGCCTAGCAAAAAACCAGCAGCAAATATTGAAGCCAGTAACGTCGAGATGCTGAATTCACCCTGCGCCAGCAGATAGTTAAATGTCACCACCTGATCGTTATGAGCGCCGAGGGTGACGGAAATGACGAAAATCACCAAAACCACTAAAAAAATAAGCAAATATTTCACTGTTCATCCCTTAAGCTGGAGTTAACCAGATGAATTATGCCAAAAAAACAGGCCAGATGCTTGCCTCGATTTTCGTCAGCTGCTGCTCCGTTTCTCAATCCCGCCGACTACAATGCCAGTAACAGCTTAGCACCATGACAAGCATTTGATATGGGACCGTAAAACGGCTTTTCAATCAGTTACCCGTCTTATCCTGCTGTTTGGCCTGGCTTTCCCCCGGCTGCAGGGAAAGCGGACCACACAGATGTTGTGCCACCCAGGTTGCCAGCGTAACCAATAACCCACTCAGCAGCGTGGATACGATAAGATCGCGAGGCCAGTGCATGCCCAGTAGCAGTCGGCTTGCCATCACTGCTGTTGCCCAGCCCATCAGTATAATCACACTGGTATAGCGACGGCGCGGCCAAAGTAACGCCGCACCCAGTAATGCCCAGGTAGCAGCAAACATAGTGTGACCTGAAGGAAATGCAAATCCGGTTTCAAACGCCCAGTGCTGCTTTAACCAAACCGGGATTAGGCTATCGTTTGCTACTGCCGCGCGCACTATTTCACTGCGTTCGGCACGTTTGTGGGCATAAAATTGTTGCTGATCTATAGCCTGTTTTTCTGCCAGCCACATCACATATGGCCGGGGTTCCTGGACATGACCCTTAATCATGCTTTTAACGTGTTGCCCGGTTAACAGGGTTACGGTGACGATCGCCACTAAGATTAATGCAGGCTTCAGGCGCAGGCGCAAACACCAAAGAAACCAGCCGCAGAGAAAAGCGCTGGTCAATACTCCCCACGGGCTGGTGACGGTTTCAGTAAACCAGAACATAATTTTGTGACCCCATTCCATTTCCACTGGCTGCCATCGCCAGCCCGACAGCATGACGGCCAGCGGCATCAGCAGTAACAACAACGTAGCCAAAGTTGTGCGTTTAAGGATTTCGGTCATTTTTGTTCCTTGTCAAGCGTCGATAAACGACATCGCTATAAAAAGATATTTGAAATTAATAATATACATGCATTTGTGATGATATTTTTGCCGTAATACAACAATCGCTCTAAGGTATTAACTGCCTCTCTATGTGTTGTGGCAAAATAGTAACATCGTTTGCGTCAGACAACTGACAGAACACCATCTTGCGCTCGCGCAACACCTGACGTTTTTGGAGATTGACATGCAGCTTAAACGGGTGGCTGAAGCCAACTTGCCCACGCCCCGGGGCGATTTCCTTATGGTTGGTTTTGAAGAACTGGCAACCGGGCACGATCATCTTGCACTGGTTTATGGCGATATTTCAGGCGGTGAACCGGTACTGTCTCGCGTTCATTCAGAATGTCTTACCGGTGATGCTTTGTTCAGCCTGCGCTGTGACTGCGGTTTCCAGCTGGATGCGGCGCTGACCCAGATTGCTGAACAAGGGCGAGGGATCCTGCTTTATCATCGTCAGGAGGGGCGCAATATCGGCCTGCTAAACAAAATCCGGGCGTATGCGTTGCAGGATAAAGGCTATGATACGGTAGAAGCAAATCATCAGTTGGGCTTTGCCGCCGATGAGCGTGATTTCACTATATGTGCGGATATGTTCAAACTGCTGGGCGTGAATGAAGTTCGACTGCTGACGAATAACCCGCATAAGGTTGAGATCCTAAGCGAAGCCGGGATCAATATTGTAGAGCGTGTACCGCTGATTGTTGGACGCAACCCCAGCAATACGCATTATCTCGATACCAAGGCGGCGAAGCTTGGGCACCTGCTGTCGAAATAGCTTGCCGGAACGCTGCAGGATAACGTTCACACCGCCTGCAGCGTATAAATATGGCTGGTTTTATTTCAGCATATTACGGATCACATAATGCAGAATGCCATCGTTTTTGTAATAGGTTAGCTCATTGCCGGTATCTATCCGGCAGCGTGCGGCCAGCACCTCTTGACTACCATCCCCTCTGGTCAGTGTCACGGTGACCGTGCCGCCGGGTTGCAGCTGCTGAAGATCAACCACATCAATTTGTTCATCTCCGGTGAGTTGCAGGGTTTTACGCGTCACACCCTGCGGGAATTCCAGGGGCAGAATCCCCATGCCGATCAGATTAGAACGGTGAATGCGCTCAAATGATTCGGCGATAACCACCCGTACTCCTTGTAGCCGAGGTCCTTTTGCTGCCCAGTCACGGCTTGACCCGGAACCATACTCTTTGCCTGCAATGATCGCCAGCGGAATGCCGGCCTGCTGATAGCGCATCGCCGCATCGTAAATCGCCATCTGCTCGTTGCCGGGAATGTAACGCGTCATCCCCCCTTCCACTCCGGAAACCATTTCATTGCGGATCCTGACATTGGCAAAGGTTCCGCGCATCATCACTTCATAATTACCGCGCCTTGAACCATAAGAGTTGAAGTCGGCCCGTTCAACGCCGCGTTCCAGTAAATAGCGCCCTGCCGGACTATCCGCCTTAATGCTACCGGCTGGCGAGATATGATCGGTAGTGACAGAATCACCGAGCATCGCCAGAATACGCGCTCTATGGATGTCCTGCACAGGTTGCGGTTCCTTACCCATCCCATCAAAGAAGGGCGAAAGGCGAATATAGGTCGAGCTGCCATCCCAGTCGTAGGTGGCCGCCTCACTTACTTCAATTTGCTGCCATTCCGGCGTGCCTGCAAACACCTCGGCATACTCTTTGTGGAACATGGCGGTAGAGACCAATTGTACCGCCTCGGCAATTTCTGTTGGACTCGGCCAGATATCTCTGAGATACACTGCGTTACCGTTAATATCCTCGCCAATGGGGTCACTCTGCAGATTGAGCGTCATGTTTCCAGCCAGCGCGTAAGCCACCACCAGCGGTGGCGAGGCTAGCCAGTTCGTTTTAACCAACGGATGGATGCGACCTTCGAAATTACGATTACCTGAAAGCACGGCACCCACCGTCAGATCCCCCTGCCCGATCGCCTTTTCAATTTCATCAGGCAACGGGCCAGAGTTACCAATGCAGGTGGTACAGCCATAACCCACCAGGTTAAAGCCGAGTTTATCCAGGTAAGGAGTCAGTCGGGCGCTGGCAAGATAGTCGGACACCACCTTGGATCCCGGTGCCAGCGAAGCCTTTACCCAGGGTTTAGGCTTCAGTCCCAGCATAACGGCTTTTTTTGCCAGCAGTCCGGCAGCCATCATCACGCTGGGGTTCGAGGTATTGGTGCAGGAGGTAATCGCGGCAATGACTACGGCTCCATCTTCCAGTTGATACTGCTGCCCGGAGCTACTATCGCGGCAGCTAACCGCATGGTGCTGTTTTAGTGCGCGATGAATTTCCAATTCGTTGCTGGCACGGAATGCAGCAGGGACATCTCTCAGCGATACGCGATCCTGTGGCCGCTTCGGCCCGGCAACGCTCGACTCTACGCTGTTCATATCCAGAGCCAGCGTGCTGGTAAACACCGGTTCATCACCGCTGCATCGCCATAAGCCTTGCGCTTTGGCATAAGCTTCGACCAGCGCCACCTGCTCCTGACTGCGCCCGGTGAGTTTCATATAGCCCAATGTGACATCATCGACAGGGAAGAAACCGCAGGTCGCGCCATATTCAGGCGCCATATTGGCGATGGTGGCACGATCGGCCAGCGGTAAATCATCCAGGCCATCACCATAGAACTCAACAAATTTACCGACCACACCGTGCTGACGCAGCATTTGGGTTACCGTAAGCACCAGGTCAGTCGCGGTGATCCCGGCCTGCAGTTTGCCCGTCAGTTTGAAACCTACTACATCTGGGATTAGCATAGATACCGGCTGCCCCAGCATGGCAGCTTCCGCTTCAATGCCCCCAACGCCCCAGCCCAGCACGCCGAGCGCATTGATCATCGTGGTATGTGAATCAGTTCCGACCAGCGTATCAGGCCAGGCAATCTCCCTGTCACCATCAGGCTCATGCCAGACGGCCTGGCCAAGATATTCCAAATTAACCTGATGGCAGATCCCGGTGCCCGGCGGAACGACGCTAAAACGGTTGAAGGCTTTCTGCCCCCAATGAAGGAAGACATAACGTTCGTGGTTGCGTTCCATTTCAAGGCGCACATTCTCTGCGAAAGCATCATCATTACCATAATCATCGACCGTCACAGAATGGTCGATCACCAGATCGACGGGTGATAACGGGTTCACTTTTGCCACATCACCGCCAAGACGCTTAACCGCTTCGCGCATGGCAGCCAGATCCACAACCGCCGGAACGCCGGTAAAGTCTTGCATCAGCACCCTGGCCGGCCGGTAAGCAATTTCCCGCTCCGCGTGGGCGTGTTTAAGCCACCCCGCCAGGGCGTGAATATCCTCTGTGGTCACGGAGTCTTCATCCTGCCAGCGCAGCAGGTTCTCCATAAGTACCTTCATTGATTTTGGCAGACGAGAGATATCGCCGAGTTCAGCGGCCGCTCGGGTAAGACTAAAATAGTGATAGCGCTTGTGGTTTAGGTTCAGGACGTGCTGACTGAGTTGGCGCAGGGTTGTCGACATGGCTTCTCCGTTGTTGTTATCTGTTTATCATAACCATAGGAAATACAGGGTTAGCTTTAAACATAGCACAAGCAGGTAACCACATTTGCCAGTAACATCATCTGAGAAATGCTGAAACATAAAAATATAAAAGGTAAAAAAACGCCTCGCTAACCGAATTAGCGAGGCGTTAATATTTATTTGTCTGAGCTGTCATCTTGACTTTATTTTTTGAACTTTACTGCCAAGCCATTGCACACCGGTCGCTGACATAACTGAAGTCTTTAGTCGCATGACCTTTTGATTTGCGTTAAGTCAATTTCTCATTCGTTTAAAGCTGCCGCTTTGCGGAGAGGCTATATTTAATCCCCTGCCTGAACGCTGCTGAGTCACTATGAATTGACGGAATGAGTGGCAAATTTTCCCGGCAATGGATATTCATTAACAGTTTGTAAATTTTTATTCACCTGGTTACGAAGGAAATTATCACGTACTGACTTATTTTAGGTTTTTGTCTTCAAACATTGACTCTATGAAGCCACGCTGTAATTTGTTCAGATCCCACGATGAAGGAACCTTTAACTGAGCCTCGTTATTATTCCGCTCAACGGTTTTGCAAAAACCTTCATGGGTCATACTCACTTCCCAAACCTGGCGTTTAACCAGAGCTGCATACATAGTTACCCCCAAATATGCCAGACAGACAAAGCGGCAGCTGCCCAGAAGAGTGCACAGCCAGCAAATACGGCCATCCAGGCTTTGCGTTTCAGATTGCCTGAACGCTTAGCGGTAACGGTTTTCCTCCCGAAATCGGGTTGGACGGAGACTCTTGTAGCCATAATATTAATCATCACCTCATAAAAGATTGCTTGGATCAATCAAGATTAATCCTAAACATTTAGTGGCGTAAAATCCAGTGATATTTAATTAACAAACGTCAATCAGATTTATTTAAGGTAAAGAAAATTCATCGCGATATTTTCATCAACTGATTGAAAGTGATTCTCATTTGTCAAAAAACCAGTGCAGAAAGAAACACTTCACTGCCGTGAAAAACCGAACAACAAGATGATAATCCATGAGTTGTAAGTACTTACCGGCTTAAGAAAGTATATGAGCGCCGCTGCCCGTTAGCAAAATGAGGCATCGAAAAGTGTGTACTGTTTCTCATTTAATAAATAACCATGAAGTAAGGCGTGGGCTATCTTTCCTTTAAGACAAATTATTGGCGGGATATTGGCGATTAAATTAACAGGTAACGCCTGTCAGAAAAGGGCCTGACCAGGCCCGATAATAACATTGCTTATAGTAAGGTCTTCATTTCGCCGGCAGCTTAATGTCCTTAAACATAGCTTCGATATCTTCATTCGATCGCAAAGCCACTGCGGTATCCACCACATCGCGCGTCAGGTGAGGAGCGAAACGTTGGATAAAGTCATACATGTAGCTGCGCAAGAATGTGCTGCGGCGAAAGCCAATTTTGGTGGTGCTGTAGGTGAACACGTCTGTCGCTTCGATCCGCACTAAATCGGGATCCGAAACCGGGTCTACCGCCATACTGGCGATGACGCCCACCCCAAGCCCCAGTCTGACATAAGTCTTAATCACATCCGCATCAGTGGCCGTAAAGACAATGCGCGGAGTCAAGCCGGCACGATTAAATGCAGTATCAAGTTCGGAGCGACCGGTGAAGCCAAAGGTGTAAGTGACCAGGGGGTATTCTGCCAGTTCTTCGATTGATACTTTGCTGCTGGCTGCCAGAGGATGATCCGGCGTCACCACGATGGCACGGTTCCAGTGATAGCAGGGTAGCATGATCAAATCATCATACAAATGGAGAGCTTCGGTAGCTATCGCAAAGTCAGCATTCCCCTTTGAGACGGCTTCAGCGATCTGAGTCGGCGAACCTTGATGCATATGCAAGGAGACGCGTGGGTAGCGCTCGATAAAGCCTTTAATGACATTCGGTAGGGCGTAACGTGCCTGAGTGTGAGTGGTGGCGACATATAGCGAACCTTTGTCTGGCCAGGTATGCTCACCCGCTACAGATTTGATCGCATCAACTTTTGACAATACCTCACGCGCGATGCGAATAATCTCCTGCCCAGCGGGGGTGACTTGAGTCAGATGCTTACCGCTGCGGGCAAAAATCTGGATACCCAGCTCATCCTCCAGCATACGCACCTGCTTACTGATGCCGGGTTGTGAAGTATAAAGACCTTCGGCTGTTGAAGAGACATTGAGATTATGATTCACCACTTCAACGATGTAACGCAGCTGCTGCAATTTCATTATGTATTCCATCCTGGGCGGGGCATGCGAAGAGAAACCGGAGGACATGCCGTAAACCGGCCTAATGCGATTAAATAATAAGAAAAGACATATCTATAACCACTATATCAAATATAGCGGATATGTATAGCATCGCCCGGGGAAAGCTGGAGAGAACAGGAAAAAGACGGGCAGCCCATTTCTGGACTGCCCACGACGGAAATAAGTGTAACTATTTTTTTGTGACTTCCCATTTACCATCAACATAGAAAGCGGACCAGCCGCTAGCCTTGCCGTCTTTTTCGGTACTGACATACTGCTGTTTGGTTTTGCGACTGAAGCGCACGACCGCCTTATTGCCATCCGCGTCCTTAGCGGGTGCATCTGCCAGATAGCGTAACTTTTCTGGCAGACGGTCGCGGAAGCGCTGCAGCTCTTCTACCTGCGGCGCGCGGGTTTCACGCGATTTAGGGAAGGTATTTGCCGCGAGGAACACACCGGCAGCACCGTCACGCAGAACAAAGTAAGCGTCTGACTTTTCACAAGGAAGTTCCGGGAGCGGTACTGGATCTTCTTTCGGTGGCGCGACATCCCCGTTGCGCAGAATTTTACGCGTGTTCTTACAGTCGTCGTTGGTGCAGGCCATGTACTTGCCGAAACGCCCCATTTTAAGGTGCATTTCTGAACCGCACTTCTCACATTCAACAACCGGCCCGTCATAACCTTTGATGCGGAACTCACCCTGTTCAATGTCGTAGCCATCGCATTCCGGGTTATTACCACAGACGTGCAGTTTACGCTGGTTATCGATCAGGTAACTGTCCATCGCCGTGCCACATTTACCGCAGCGACGACGCGCGCGCAGCGCGTTTGTTTCCGCATCATCACCTTCAAGAATATTAAGTACTTCATTCTCAGGGATCAGGTTGATGGTCTGTTTACAGCGCTCCTTCGGCGAGAGGGCATAGCCGGAACAGCCAAGGAACACGCCGGTGCTGGCGGTACGTATGCCCATTTGCCGGCTGCAGGTCGGGCACTCAATGGACGTCAGTACCATTTGGTTAGGCTGCATGCCGCCCTCTTCCGGATCTTTCTCTGCCTGCTCCAGCTGCTGGCTAAAATCACCGAAGAACTGATCAAGCACCGCTTTCCACTGCGCTTCGTTATTCGCCACCTTGTCCAGATTGTCTTCCATGTGCGCGGTGAAGTCATAATTCATCAGCTCACGGAAGTTCTCTTCAAGGCGGTCGGTAACGATCTCCCCCATTTTTTCAGCGTAGAATCGACGGCTTTCCACTTTCACGTAGCCGCGATCCTGAATGGTCGAGATGATTGATGCATAGGTAGATGGACGACCAATACCCCGTTTTTCCAGCTCGCGCACCAGCGAGGCTTCACTGAAACGGGCTGGCGGTTTGGTAAAGTGCTGACCTGGCAGCAACTGTTGCAGGCTCAACTCGCTGCCGACTTCCACCGCTGGCAAGGTACGGTCGTCGTCACCTTTACGCAGTGCCGGCATGACTCGCGTCCAGCCATCAAACCGCAGCGTACGTCCCTTCGCCTTGAGTTTGAAATCCGCAGCTTCCACGGTCAGGGTGGTGGAATCGAATTGCGCAGGCACCATCTGGCAGGCGACGAACTGACGCCAAATCAGCTGGTACAGCTTCTGCGCATCTGCGTCCATATCTTTCAGCTGCTCAGACTGCACTTTCACATCCGACGGGCGAATGGCTTCGTGCGCTTCCTGTGAATTCTCTTTACTGCTGTAAAGGTTGGCGGTTTTCGGCAGATATTTCGCCCCGAACTCCTCCTCGACATAACCGCGCACCATGCTGAGCGCATCCTGACTCAGGTTAGTGGAGTCGGTACGCATGTAGGTAATGTGCCCGGCCTCGTACAAACGCTGGGCCATCATCATGGTTTTTTTCACGCCAAAACCGAGGCGTGTACTGGCGGCCTGTTGCAATGTCGAAGTGATAAACGGTGCGCCAGGCTTACTGCCGGTTGGTTTATCTTCACGATCGACCACCACATAGCGCGCTTTTTCCAGCAGGCTGACTGCGGCATAAGTCTGCTCACGATTGATTGGCCGGAAAGGTTTATCGTGCTGATGAGTAACCTGCATCGGCAAATCGACGCCTTTTGGCGTGGTCAAATCGGCATTCAGCTCCCAGTACTCTTCTGGCACGAAAGCTTTAATTTCACGTTCGCGATCGACAACCAGACGCACCGCAACCGACTGGACACGCCCGGCGGACAACCCGCGCGCGACTTTTTTCCACAGCAGTGGTGAGACCATATAGCCCACCACACGGTCCATAAAACGCCGCGCCTGCTGAGCATTGACACGGTCGATATTCAGTTCGCCCGGCCTGTCAAAAGCCTGACGAATGGCATTCTTGGTGATTTCATTAAACACCACGCGGCTGTAGCGCGATTCGTCACCGCCGATCACTTCCCGCAGGTGCCAGGCGATGGCTTCCCCTTCGCGGTCAAGGTCGGTTGCGAGATAGATGTGGTCGGCTTTTTCCGCCAGCGCTTTCAGTTCAGCAACCACTTTTTCTTTGCCGGGCAGGATCTGATAATTCGCTTCCCAGCCGTGGAAAGGGTCGACGCCCATACGGTTGACTAACGCCGTCTTCTCGTCTTTTTTGACCTTTTTGGTGGTTTTACTGGTTGTAGAGTCAGCGCTCTTTTTAACTGTTGATCCACTTGTCGGCAAATCGCGAATATGACCCACACTGGATTTCACCACGTAGTCATTACCGAGATATTTATTGATCGTTTTGGCTTTTGCCGGGGACTCAACTATTACGAGAGCTTTTCCCATAGTTACCTTTACCTGATTAAAACATCCGAGAGTAATTTATGCCGTCATCCTGAAGACTCGCAGCGCAGTGGCGATATAAGGCTCTTGGGGAAAACGAATTCAACCCGCCTAACCTTTTATCAAAGCCGGTGCGAAAAGCCTTGATACAACATGTTGATTAACGGCATTTTTTACAACCTGTTAAGCGAATATCTAACAAAGCGTAAAGTCTGTTTTACGCCCGGAACCCGAAACGCCCACACTCTACCTGATAAAATCTGTTACGCAACTTAATTAGCATTAAGGCTCCATTTACGCCAGAAAAGGGACAAAAAAGAGAAGCGTTTTGCAAGCAAAGGCAAACTTATCAGATTTATTCTATTGAAGAATGCCAGTCCACAATTCAGAAGTGCTCAATGAGTATGACGGGTGCCGTTCCACTCTGCCGGTTGCGCTTAAAGCCGATAGCGCCCCGTCGCTGGCAGACCATTCCCTTCGGCACGCTGCGCTGTTGACGGCTGCCCTGACGCCCGCGAATGCGGGCATCATACACAGCTATAACAGCGGTTTATCGCCGCGTTGCCAGATGCGAAGCAGCAGGCGTTCAAGGCTAAGAGTGGCGCTCTGGGTAAAACGGTCCATCATCCCTTTCCGACGGGCGTAACGCACCCCGATGACCTGATGTTTTGCGATATGGTCAATAATCAGATCGTCACTTGTACCGATGGCATCGACCAGCCCTTTTTCCAGCGCCTGCTGGCCGTACCAGTGTTCGCCGGTGGCAACGCTGTCAATGTCAAGCGTTGGCCGCATCTGATGCACAAATTGCTTAAACAGCTGGTGAGTTTCATTCAGATCCTCGCGGAACTTCTCACGCCCCTGCTCGGTGTTTTCTCCGAACAGCGTCAGAGTACGCTTGTATTCCCCGGCCGTGTGCAGTTCAACGTCGATTTCATTGCGTTTCAGCAGACGGTTGAAATTGGGGATTTGCGCAACGACGCCAATCGAGCCAATAATAGAAAACGGCGCGGCAACGATACGATCCGCCACGCAGGCCATCATGTAACCCCCACTGGCGGCAACTTTGTCCACGGCCACCGTAAGCGGGATGTTTTTGTCCCGCAAGCGCTGCAGTTGAGATGCCGCCAGACCATAACCATGAACCACACCGCCGGGGCTTTCAAGGCGCAGCAGAACTTCATCCCCCTTTTCTGCCACGGCCATCACCGCAGAAACCTCTTCGCGCAACGAGGAGACTTCCCCGGCACCCATACTACCTTTGAAATCAATAACATAAAGCGTGGACTTCCCTTTGCTCACGGCATGACCAGACTTCGCCTGCTGCCTGGCCAATTTTGCCTCTTGTTTGTCCTTTTTTTTCTGCTCCTTGTTCCACAGCTTTTGCTGTGGGGGTTGCATTTTTGCCAGGCGCATCCTGTCCTGCATCTTAGTATAATTCTCATCCAGTCGGGTGAGTTTAAGCTGCCCGGCGTGGGCGCGCTTGCGCATCGCCAGCTGGGTAACGATGACCGCGATCGCCGCAATCGCCACCACCACAGTGACGGTTTTCGCCAGGAAAAGTCCGTAATAAGAGAGTAGATCCACACAATCCGCCTTAAATTACATTATGTTAGAGAGTAGATTAGTGTAGCTGAGTCATGGCCCGGAGTCGCCTGCAATCCGTTAACAAAAGATGAATCAGCGCCCAAAAGGATTGTACACGGTAGCCATTTCAGGCATAACTCGCATTATTCAATCTGTGCAAGGGTTCGCTGAAGCTACCCTCGCTATACAACCTCATCGTCAGAGGAATGTTACGTGCAATATCAACCAAAAAGCGACCTGCTTAATAACCGGGTCATTCTGGTGACCGGAGCCAGTGATGGCATCGGGCGCGAAGCGGCTTTAACCTATGCGCGTTATGGCTCACAGGTGGTACTTTTGGCTCGCAATGCAGAAAAACTGCTTCAGGTCAGTAAAGAAGTGGCGGCATGCAGTCAGTCACAACGGCCTGCGCTCTGGTTTGCACTCGATTTAGAGACAGCAACGCCGGAAAACTGCCAGCAGCTGGCACGTTCTCTCGCAGAAAAAATTCCGCGCCTTGATGGGGTATTGCATAACGCCGGGTTGCTGGGTGAAGTCTTGCCTGTGGCACAGCAGAACCCGGCCATCTGGCAACAGGTGATGCGGGTTAATATAGACGGCACATTCTTTCTCACTCAGGCATTGCTGCCGCTGCTGTTGAAATCGCCAGCGGCTTCTCTGGTCTTCACATCATCCAGCGTAGGTCGCCAGGGGCGCGCCGGCTGGGGCGCTTATTCGGTGTCCAAGTTCGCAACCGAAGGCATGATGCAGGTGCTGGCACAGGAGTACGATCCGCGCCAGCTGCGGGTGAACTGTATCAATCCAGGCGGTACGCGCACCAAAATGCGTGCCAGCGCCTTCCCCGATGAAAATGCCGATAAGCTGAAAACCCCCGCAGAGATCATGACGCTCTATCTGTGGCTGATGGGCGACGACAGCAAAGGTAAGACCGGTGTGAGTTTTGATGCACAGCCGGGGCGGAAGCCGGGCGCGGCAGAATAATCAACGGGGATAAAGCCTGAACACAGAGAGCGGGACTGCAAGAGCGGGTACAGTATAGGGAAACCGCTCAAGGGGGAATTAAACAGCAGACAAAAAGCGGCCGGATGAAAACATAAGGGCCGTGAGGCCCTGAGCGCCGTTGCTGGCGGTTAACCCTGCTGACGCTTTGAAGGGCGACGACCGCTGCCGGGTTTGCTCACCTTGGTGGTGGTATGACGTTTTACCGCACGACGGATTTGATTCGCCTTGGTGCGGCGGCGATCTTTTTCCACCGGGACTTTACTGACGGTTTCAGGTGCCAGCCCTACCAGCTCGCGCAGATAGTTGGTCGGAGACAGATCCAGCTCGGTCCAGCCACCGCGTGGCAGTCCTTTCGGCAAATCAATGTCACCATAGCGGATGCGGATCAGACGGCTAACCTGCACGCCTACCGCTTCCCACAGACGACGAACCTCGCGGTTGCGCCCTTCGGTCAGGGTCACGTTGTACCACTGGTTAATGCCTTCACCCCCGGTGAACTTCAGCGTTTTGAACGCCGCCGGGCCATCTTCCAGCTGAACGCCGCGACTGAGCAGTTTGATTTTTTCATCATCAACCGCACCAAACACGCGCACGGCATATTCGCGCTCCACTTCACGGCTTGGGTGCATCAGGCGGTTTGCCAGCTCGCCGTCAGTGGTGAACAGCAGCAGACCACAGGTATTCACGTCCAGTCGCCCAACCGCTATCCAGCGTGCGCCACGCAGTTTTGGCAGACGATCGAACACCGTCGGGCGTCCTTCCGGGTCGCTACGCGTGCAAAGCTCACCTTCCGGCTTGTAATAAGCCAGGACGCGACACACTTCGCTGATGGACTCACTGACCGGCACAACGTGCCCGTCGATGCGGATTTTCAAGGATGCGCCTGGCTCTACGCGGTCGCCCAACGTGGCAAGCTTGCCGTCTACGCTCACGCGCCCGGCGGAGATCATGGTTTCGATTTCACGCCGGGAACCGTGCCCGGCGCGTGCTAAAACTTTTTGTAACTTTTCGCTCATGGAGCTACCTCTGTGTCGCCTTCCCAGGCGTCATGATAAATAATTTCTTTATTTTTCAATGGTTTAAATTGAAATTGCGCTGCCATTATACAGCTTTTTCACTACGGTGTAACTCTCTTTGTTGCCCATTAATCTGCACGCTTTTTTATGCTGATAAGGGTTGATTGAAAATTCACAACATGGATTTCCACATATCGCAACAGCCGCTGTCTGCGGCATACAAGGGCTTGAGCGACGGCCAGGTTACTATGTACTTAACCGCTGCCCCTTATCAGACAGCAGAACATCGGAATCCACGAAAAGTTCAAATCTAAAAATCAGGATGCTGGTTTGACCCCACCAACCACCTTGCCATGGGCGGCCTATTGTGGCGCAACCTTGTCAGGCTGACCCGGAATCTGCCACGGAGGCTTAACGTATGGAAGGAACTTACCCCTGAAGGTGCGTCTTATTAACTTTTTCAATCATGTGATAATACGCCCAGGGGGATTCATTATCATCGCTAATACCATTTGATGTAGCAGATAATTCTCAATTAAGCGGCCAAAAGGAGCGTTCAGCACTTTGTCCATCTTAATTATGCCTGACGAAGGCGGAGTGACTGTATTAATAGTACCTCCGGCAAGAAACATCGACGAGTAACGATCTCGAAGCCGGGCCAACACCTTATGCGAAATTTTAAATGTCTTATCCGCAGCACGCAGTTCGACGAGATGATCCCACAACGCACTCATCTTTGAGGCCAGTACCAGTCCGGCATCATCTTTGTTAGCCTGAAATAAACTATCAGCCTGATTGAAAATCTCACTGATATCCCTTTCATTAAGATTTTGTTCATAAAGCCGTAATGTTAAGCTGTGCTGACTATCAAAATAGCCATGGGCAACAGTGAGTTGAGGGGACATGTCATTAAATATTTTTTTGATTGGGTCAACCACCTCAAGAACACCAGGATAACGGCAAGTCATTGCCCAAGTCGATATTTCTTTATCTGTGAAGCCATTTTTTTGGTTAGCGAGAGCTGCAACTGTTTGAGGGGATGCCTTCTCTTTCATAGCACTGTACAATAAAAGATACTCGTTTTTTTGTTGTTCTGTCTGGGGAACATTATTGCCACGGAATTTATTCGCAATACTACTTATACTCTCTAAACGATCTCGAAAAAATGGACAGGTCTGGCGAAGCTCTCCATAACTTCCACCTGAAAAAGATGCCACTTTTTGCAATAGTTCCACGGGGAGATTTTCAAAGTAATTAGTTACCTCCAATGTGCTTTTTACACTCGATGATTCTTCCGGCACTGGTGTTAACGAAGTGGTTGAAGTTGATTGAGACGTGCTGGTAACGTTCATTTTCATTATCTCATGTAATAAAAAATGCATGCTAATTCATTTACCAACATAAAGCCTTTCAGAAAACGCCTTTCTTTTGACGTAATTCTATAGACTGCCCTAAGGTTTAACGTGCCGTAAGAGCCTGCACGGTGAAATCGTTATTCTTCTATGGCGACCACCGGGTTTGAGCTTTTTGCCTGCCCGGATCGATCCACATGCCTGATGTCATTGCAGCGCCGCTACCGGCTTTAACCCCGGTAGCTTTTGCCACATCTGCGAAGACTGCTGTAATGCGCCAGCCAGGGACGCCAGTTATTCAACAAAAATTTTGCGCAAGCAAGATGGACGACGAAAATACCCGCGTCGAACGGCAGTGATTAGCCAGGACGTCTTGTTAGTTTCCCAAGGCGAACTTTTAGTCATTAACGAAAAGGCTGAACATCACCCACGCCTTCACGTACCACTTCCGGGGCAACTTCCGTTAAATCAATCACCGTGGTTGGCTGCTGGCCAAGATAACCACCGTGAATAATCAAGTCCACCAGCTTGCCAATCTCATCCTGAATCGCTTCCGGGTCGGACTCGGTAAAGTCATTGCCCGGCAGCATCAGCGAGGTCGACATCATCGGCTCGTTGAGTGCTTCCAGCAGGGCAAGAGCAATCGGGTTAGAGGGGACGCGCAAACCGATGGTTTTGCGTTTTTCGCTCATCAGGCGGCGCGGCACTTCTTTGGTGGCCTTGAGGATGAAGGTGTAGTTGCCCGGCGTATTGTTTTTAATTAAACGAAACGCGGTGTTGTCGACGTAAGCGTAGGTAGACAGCTCGGACAGATCGCGGCACATCAGGGTAAAGTTGTGATTGCCGTCAAGTTGACGAATACGGCAAATCCGCTCCATGGCGCTTTTATCTTCCAGCTTACATCCCAGCGCATATCCGGAATCGGTCGGGTAGACGATCACGCTGCCCTTATTTAACATCTCTACCGCCTGCTTAATCAGACGCGGCTGCGGGTTATCCGGGTGGATATAAAAAAACTGACTCATCACTCACCTCTTATCTGAAATTCCTGGCGACAAACCGATGCGGTAATATCAGGGAACCGCTGCCAGACGGCCTCTACGCCGCCAGGCAGCCATAATTTTTTGCCCAGTTCAATCCACGGGCACGCCTGATGGAAGTCAGATCCCTGCGAGGCGGCCAGCTGATAATCCTGGGCATAGCGTGCCAGCTGCTGGCGCTCGTTGGGTGCCTGCTGACACTGGGCAACTTCCATCGCGTCTCCACCCTGCTCGCTAAAATGTGCCAGCAGGCGCTTAAGCCATTTGGCAGACAGGCCGTAACGCCCCGGGTGGGCCACTACCGCCCTGCCGCCTGATTGATGAATGGCATCAATGGCTTGCTTAATTGTACACCACTGCGGCGGAGCGTAGCCGGTTTTGCCGCGTGCCAGATAGTCTTTGAAAACCTGTTGCATATTGTTGGCTTTACCGGCCGCAATAAGGAAACGAGCGAAATGCCCGCGCGTGATCGCGCCGCCTGCAGCCAGCGCCAGCGCCCCATCCAGCGCACCGGGAATATGCGCCTTTTCCAGCCGCTCGGCGATTAAGCGGGCGCGCGCAAGGCGACGTTCAGCCTGCGCGGCAAGCAGCGCAACCATCTGCGGATGCGCGATATCGATCCCCAGCCCGACAATATGGATCTCGTGATTCTCCCACAGGGTGGATATCTCCACGCCGTCGACCAGCCGCAGCGGCAGCTGATGGCGCGTCACCGCTTCACGCGCCGGGGCAATGCCGTCAGTGGTGTCATGGTCGGTGATGGCCAGTACGCCCACGCGCTGCTGCACTGCGCGCAACACCAGCTGTTCTGGCGTCAGTAAGCCATCGGAGGCGCGGGTATGGCTGTGAAGATCGTAAACAGGAAATGCACTGACTGGGGAAACGACGGCGGTCAAAACAACTCCGGGTAGACGGGGACATAGCGCAGCATGATAACGCGATTCCCGCTAAGTGAAAAAGAGTATTGACTTTTTTACCATGAACTAGTTAACTAGTACACAAGTTCACAAACAAGGTATCTGTCTCATGGCCTACTTATTCAACTTAAACACTGGCTGGTGGCGCACTTCTCCCTGACGGGCGAGGCGGTCATGCACGGTTAATTACGTTGTGCAGATACTCAGGCCCGCATAGTGCGGGCTTTTTTTTGAGCAAAATACAGAGAACATCTTAATGCCAAATGCCAAACCTGGAGTGAAGTTGATTACCGCCAGTGCACCGTACCGGGAAGATCCGGCTGCGGTTTTCCATCAGCTCTGCGCGGCACGTTCAGAGACGCTGCTGCTGGAATCTGCCGATGTCGACAGTAAATGCAATCTGAAAAGCCTGCTGATTGTTGACAGCGCCCTGCGCATCAGCGCACTGAATAATCGCGTGCACATCCAGGCGCTGTCGGCCAACGGTTGTGCGCTGCTGCCGTTACTGGATGCCGCGCTGCCCTCGACGGTAATCAACCAGATACGTCCTGAGAGTCGGGAACTGGTGTTCCCGCTCAATGAAGAAATCCAGGATGAAGACGCTAACCTGCGCGCCCTGTCAGTATTTGATGCGCTGCGCCTGATCCCCGGGCTGGTCAATTCTCCTCAGGAGGAGCGTGAGGCGATGCTGCTTGGCGGGCTGTTTGCCTATGACCTGGTCGCCGGCTTTGAAACGCTGCCGGAGCTTGATAACCAGCAGCGCTGCCCGGACTACTGTTTTTATCTGGCGGAAACGCTGCTGGTCATCGACCACCAGACACGGAGCGCTCGCCTGCAGGCCAGCCTGTTTACCCCGGAAGCGACTGAGTTTCTGCGTTTGCAGAGCCGTGTAGAACAGCTGTGCGGCATGATGTCTCAACCTGTCAGCGCCTTACCGGTGCAAAAGGTGGACAGTATGCAGCTTAGCGTCAGTCAGAGCGATGAAGAGTACTGCGCCATTGTGCGCCAGATGCAGGAGGCTATCCGTATCGGTGAAATTTTCCAGGTTGTGCCATCGCGCCGCTTCTCTCTGCCTTGCCCTTCCCCGCTGGCCGCTTACGACACGCTGAAAAACAGTAACCCCAGCCCGTATATGTTCTTTATGCAGGATCGTGACTTTAGCCTGTTCGGTGCCTCGCCGGAGAGTTCGCTGAAGTACGCAGCCGCCAGCAATCAAATCGAAATCTACCCGATTGCCGGAACGCGCCCGCGTGGCCGTCACGCAGACGGCTCGCTCGATCGCGATCTCGACAGCCGCATAGAGCTTGAAATGCGTACCGATCATAAAGAGATGGCCGAACATCTGATGCTGGTCGATCTGGCGCGTAACGATCTGGCACGTATCTGCCAGCCCGGTACGCGCTATGTTGCCGACCTGACAAAGGTCGATCGCTACACCTTCGTTATGCACCTGGTTTCGCGCGTTGTTGGCCAGCTGCGCAGCGATATTGATGTGCTGCACGCTTATCGCGCCTGTATGAACATGGGCACGCTGAGCGGTGCGCCGAAAGTGCGCGCCATGCAGCTGATTGCCAAAGCCGAAGGCACGCGGCGCGGCAGCTATGGCGGCGCGGTAGGCTACTTTACTGCCAGCGGCGATCTCGACACCTGTATTGTTATCCGCTCCGCGTACGTTGAAGACGGCGTGGCAACGGTGCAGGCCGGGGCTGGCGTGGTGCTGGACTCCTGTCCGCAGGCGGAAGCGGATGAAAGCCGCAATAAAGCGCGGGCGGTTTTGCGCGCCATCGCCACTGCTCATCACTGCCGGGAGATTTTCTGATGGCCGATATTCTGCTGCTCGATAACTTCGACTCATTCACTTACAACCTCGTTGACCAGCTGCGTACCTTTGGCCATCAGGTGACGATTTACCGTAATAACGTGCCGGCAGAGACGCTGATTGCTCGCCTGCAACAGATGGAAAATCCGGTACTGATGCTGTCACCCGGCCCCGGCGCGCCGTCGGCAGCAGGCTGTATGCCAGAACTGCTCCGACAGCTGCGAGGCCGTCTGCCGATCATTGGTATCTGTCTGGGGCACCAGGCGATAGTGGAGGCCTACGGCGGCCACGTTGGTCAGGCGGGTGAAATCCTGCACGGCAAGGCCTCTGCCATCAGCCATGACGATCAAGGCATGTTTGCCGGACTGAGCAACCCGCTGCCGGTGGCACGTTACCACTCACTGGTTGGCAGCAAAATTCCCGGCGGACTGACCGTTAATGCCACCTTTAACGATATGGTGATGGCGGTGCGCGATGACGCTAACCGCGTCTGCGGCTTCCAGTTCCATCCGGAATCCATTCTCACCAGCCAGGGGGCGCGCCTGCTGGAGCAAACCCTCGCCTGGGCGCTGGCGTAATCAAGGAGCCATTGATGAATAGCATTCTGGAAAAATTATACCAGTCCAGGGGACTGACACAGGCGGAAAGCCACCGGCTGTTCACTGCCATGATCGGCGGCCAGCTGGCACCCGCGCAGCTGGCCGCCGCGCTGATCGCCATAAAGGTGCGCGGTGAAACCCCGCAGGAGATTGCCGGAGCGGCAACCGCCCTGTTGGCCGATGCGAAACCCTTCCCGCGCCCTGATTATCCCTTTGCCGATATCGTTGGCACCGGCGGTGACGGCAGTAACAGTATTAATATCTCCACCGCCAGCGCCTTCGTTGCTGCGGCCTGCGGATTAAAAGTGGCGAAGCACGGCAACCGCAGCGTCTCCAGCCAGTCCGGCTCTTCAGATTTATTGGCGGCTTTTGGCATCAGCCTGGACTTACCAGCGGAACAGGCGCGCCAGGCGCTGGATGAGCTGAACGTCTGTTTCCTGTTTGCCCCGCAGTATCACAGCGGCTTCCGCCATGCCATGCCGGTGCGTAAAGAGCTGAAAACCCGCACTATCTTCAATGTTCTCGGCCCGTTGATTAACCCGGCGCGCCCGCCGCTGGCGCTGATCGGCGTCTACAGCCCGGAGCTGGTGTTGCCAATCGCCGAGACGCTGAAGATGCTGGGCTACCAGCGTGCGGCGGTGGTACACGGCGGCGGAATGGACGAAGTGGCGCTGCACAGTGCCACTCAGGTGGCCGAACTGCGCGACGGTGATATAACCCGCTACCAGCTGACGCCGGATGACTTCGGGCTGGGCAGTCACCCACAGGAGGCGCTGGCTGGGGGTTCGCCGGAAGAAAATCGTGACATTCTGGCGCGTTTACTCCAGGGTAATGGCCAACTGGCTCATGAAGAAGCCGTAGCGGCAAATGTCGCCCTGTTATTGAAAATTTTTGGCCATGAAGACCTACGGCTTAATGCCCGACAGGCGCTTGAAACCATCCGCAGCGGCAAAGCCTGGCAGCATGTGCTCGCACTGGCAGAAAGAGGATAATCATGCAGGAAACCATACTTGACCGAATCGTGCGCGATAAAGCCGTCTGGCTGGCGGCACGCCAGCAGCAGCAGCCGCTGGCCTCGTTTCAGAATGATATAGTCCCGGCCACGCGCAGTTTCTACGATGCCCTGAAGGGCGCCCGTACCGCATTTATTCTGGAGTGCAAAAAAGCCTCGCCGTCCAAGGGAGTGATCCGAGAGGACTTCGACCCGGCGGTGATCGCCGGCGTGTACCGGCATTACGCCTCCGCGATTTCCGTGCTGACCGATGAGCAGTACTTTCAGGGGAACTTTGACTTTCTCGCCATCGTCAGTGCGGCAGTCAGCCAGCCGGTGCTGTGCAAGGACTTTATTATCAGTCCGTATCAGATCCATCTGGCGCGCTATTATCAGGCAGACGCCATTCTGCTGATGCTGTCGGTACTGGACGATGAGCAGTATCGCCAGCTGGCCACCGTGGCACACAGCCTGAATATGGGCGTGCTGACGGAAGTCATCAACGATGAAGAGCTTAAGCGCGCCACCTCGCTGGGCGCTAAAGTGGTCGGCATCAATAACCGCGATTTGCGCGATCTGTCGATCGACCTTGACCGCACCCGCCGCCTGGCGCCTGCCGTGGCGCATAACGTCACGGTCATCAGTGAATCCGGTATCAATAGCCATGCCCAGGTACGCGAGCTAAGTCATTTCGCCAACGGCTTCCTGATAGGTTCGGCGCTGATGTCTGAAGATAATCTTGCCGCTGCCGTCAGGCGGGTGATGCTCGGCGAGAACAAGGTATGCGGACTGACCCGCCCCCAGGATGCGCGCAGTGCGCTGGAGTGCGGGGCTATCTATGGCGGGCTGATCTTCGCCGCCGGCTCGCCGCGCCAGATTGACGCAGTGCAAGCCCAGCAGGTGATCGCCGCCGCTGCGCTGCAGTATGTTGGCGTATTCCGCAACGACAGCGTGGGTGACATTGTCACTATTGCCCGGCACCTCAACCTGCACGCGGTACAGCTGCACGGCGACGAAAATCGCGATTTCATCAGCCAGCTGCGTGCCGCGCTGCCTGAAAATGTGCAGATCTGGAAAGCCTTCAGCATCAGCACCCGCCTGCCCGCACGCGACTGGCCGCACGTCGATCGCTACGTCTTTGACCAGGGGAATGGCGGCAGCGGTAAAGCATTCGACTGGTCGCTGTTAAAGGGTGAAAAGCTGGATAACGTCCTGCTGGCCGGTGGCCTGAGTGCGGATAACTGCGTTGTGGCCGCACAGCAGGGCTGTGCCGGTCTCGACTTTAATTCCGGCGTGGAGAGCGCTCCAGGGATCAAAGATGCAGCTAAAATGGCTTCCGTCTTCCAGACGCTGAAAGCCTGGTGAACAAGAGAGATAATATGACACGTTTAAACCCTTATTTTGGCGAGTTTGGTGGCATGTACGTGCCGCAGATCCTGATGCCTGCCCTGCTTCAACTGGAAGATGCGTTTATCAGCGCGCAGAGCGATCCCTCATTCCAGGCCGAATTTACCGACCTGCTAAAAAATTACGCTGGCCGCCCAACCGCGCTGACGCTGTGTAAAAACGTGACTAAGGGCAGCAAAACGCGCCTTTATCTGAAGCGTGAAGACCTGCTGCACGGCGGCGCGCACAAAACCAATCAGGTACTGGGCCAGGCGCTGCTGGCAAAGCGCATGGGCAAAAACGAAATTATTGCTGAGACCGGTGCCGGTCAGCACGGCGTTGCCTCGGCGCTGGCCTGCGCGCTGCTCGGCCTGAAATGCCGCATCTATATGGGTGCGAAGGATATTGAGCGTCAGTCGCCTAACGTATTTCGTATGCGCCTGATGGGTGCGGAGGTGATCCCGGTGCACAGCGGTGCCGCCACGCTAAAAGACGCCTGTAATGAAGCGCTGCGCGACTGGTCCGGCAGCTACGAAACCACCCACTATATGCTGGGTACGGCGGCAGGCCCGCATCCATTCCCGACCATCGTGCGTGAATTCCAGCGCATGATTGGGGAGGAGACTAAAGCTCAGATCCTACAGCAGGAAGGTCGCCTGCCGGATGCCGTCATCGCCTGCGTCGGCGGGGGGTCTAACGCCATCGGCATGTTTGCCGACTTTATTGATGAGTCGGGTGTGGAACTGATTGGCGTCGAGCCAGGCGGTCACGGTATTGAAAGCGGCGAGCATGGCGCTCCGCTCAAGCACGGGCGCGTCGGTATTTATTTTGGTATGAAATCACCGATGATGCAGACCACAGACGGGCAAATTGAAGAGTCTTATTCTATTTCAGCCGGTCTCGACTTCCCTTCAGTCGGCCCGCAGCATGCTCACCTTAACAGTATCGGCCGGGCGAACTACGTCTCGATTACCGATGAAGAAGCGCTGGATGCCTTCAAGGCGTTGTGCCGCAGCGAAGGGATCATCCCGGCGCTGGAATCCTCACATGCGCTGGCCCATGCGCTGAAAATGGCACGCGAAAATCCTGAAAAAGAGCAGCTGCTGGTGGTCAATCTTTCCGGCCGTGGTGACAAAGATATTTTCACCGTGCACGACATCCTTACCGCTAAGGGAGAAATCTGATGGATCGCTACGACCTCTGTTTTAAACGCCTGGCCGCAAAGCAGGAAGGGGCGTTTGTCCCCTTCGTCACCCTCGGCGACCCGACGCCCAAACTGTCGTTACAGATTATCGATGCGCTGGTGGCAGGCGGTGCTGATGCGCTTGAGCTGGGCATTCCCTTTTCCGACCCGCTGGCAGATGGCCCCACTATACAGAATGCTAACCTGCGCGCCTTCGCTGCCGGAGTCACGCCGGAGCAATGTTTTGAAATGCTGGCGGCGATCCGTGAGAAATACCCACAGCTGCCCATTGGCCTGCTGATGTACGCAAACCTGGTCTTCTCCAACGGCATTGATAACTTCTATTCCCGTTGCCAGCAGGTTGGCGTTGATTCGGTGCTGGTGGCCGATGTACCGGTTGAAGAGTCTGCCCCGTTCCGCCAGGCGGCCATGCGACATAACGTCGCGCCTATATTCATCTGCCCGCCAAACGCCAGTGACGATTTACTGCGTGAAATTGCTTCTCACGGCCGGGGGTATACCTACCTGCTGTCGCGTGCCGGGGTGACCGGTTCAGAAACCCGCGCCAGTCTGCCGCTTAAACACCTGGTGGATAAACTGCGCGAATATCATGCGGCCCCGGCGCTGCAGGGCTTTGGCATTTCCGAAGCCTCACAGGTGCAGCAGGCGATTGCTGCCGGGGCGAGAGGGGCGATTTCAGGTTCTGCCGTGGTCAAAATCATTGAGAAACATCTGACCGAGCCTGCGGTGATGCTGTCAGAACTGACCGCTTTTGCCGCCAGCCTGAAAGACGGCACCCGATGCTAACCCCTGATGATGCCTTATCCTGGCGATAAGGCATTATTTTCTTTCCAATTGTTGCGCCTGAAATTTGCAATTATCACCTTCGTCGACAAAAATTACTGCGTACCGCCATTTGTCGGTAAACGCAATGTCAACGTGAACAATAACAGGGAGTACGCTATGAAATGGTTTAACGTCTTGTCAGGTACCATTATTGCAGCCGTTGTCGCATTATCAGTCAGTGCCTGTGCACCCACGGCGACCAAAGAAGGAACGGGTGGTTATATCGACGACACGGTAGTGACCACCAAAGTCAAAACGGCTTTACTGGGCGATAAATCGCTTAAGTCGACTGAAATTAATGTTGAAACGTTTAAAGGCCGTGTGCAGCTGAGTGGCTTTGTTATCTCACCTCAGGCGGCAAACCGCGCAGTTCAGGTTACGCGTGGCGTGGCCGGGGTGAAATCCGTGGTCAACAATATGCAGATCAAGTAACCGGTTACCGCAATCATCAAGGCGCGATTATCGCGCCTTTTTTTGTCTCGTGCGGTTGGCGAACGTGACAGTACAGCGCTTCGGCCATTTGCAGCAGGATTGCCAAATCAGAAACGGTAACCGGCTCCAATAAAGAATACCCACGGGTCGATATGGGTATCAATGCTCTGTCGGGCTTCTCCGGCGTTGAAGCTGACCTTAGTGTCAATATCCATGTACCACACAGAGGCGTTCAGCATCCATTCAGGGGTTAGCTGGTAATCCAGCCCCACCTGACCCGCCATGCCCCAGCTGTTTTTAACGCTCAGATCGCTCAGTCCGGCGTCACGCCCCGTCTGGTTAAAATCAGCGTGATAGAACAGGGTATAGTTGACTCCGATACCCGCATAAGGCTGCCATTTGCTGGCATCGTCCATAAAGTACCACTGCGCCATCAGCGTTGGCGGCAGCTGGCGCACCGTGGCCAATGTCCCGGTCGGCCCCAGACCGACTTTGTGGCGGAACGGCGTGGCTGCCAGTAGCTCAATACCCAAGTGGTCAGTTGCCATCCAGGTAAAGGTCAGACCAAGCTGGGTGTTATTATCTACACTGAATTCCCCCAGACCCAACACATCATCAGATCCGCCGCCTGGCCGCACGGTAGCCGAACCCGCACGCATAAAAAAATCACCCGCCTGATGGGCGGAGGCGATCGCAGGCATCACCGCGATGACCGACAATGCCAGTGCTTTCAACTTCATCACCACTCCTTTGCATTCAATTTATTCATGTGCTTTGGCTGGACCCTCTGCGGAGGCTTAAGCCAAATTTCGCGACATATATTTACGCTGTTTTAACCCACTGGTCATGCTAATAATTCCAGATAAAGAAGTTAAAAAACATCAGGTTGATTTAGATCAATTTCCACCAGATGCAAAAGACAAGTTCGCTACAACCCGGTCGGTTTGCATCTGCGGATTAGCGAGCAATGTTCGGTAAAATGCGCACTGTCCTGCAAAGAATCGCCGCTAAAACCTTCTTTAAGCGAAAGTTATGTCAATCTGAGTGCCAGTACCCCACCGGAGCATGTACAATCGCCGGGTCTTTAAACCGGCCTTTTCAAGGAGAGTACATGTCTATCACGGCGGGTTCGCTATACCGTGACACGGGGAATTTTTTCCGCCATCAGCTGATCACCATTATTTTGATGGCGCTGCTGACTTCATTTGTCACCATGCTCATCGGCAAGGCGCTGACGCCGGGTATCGATCAGATGCAGATCCTCGGTGACGGCGCAGCGCGTTCTGCCAGCAACCTGATGGAGATGGTGCGCAACATGTCGCCCGAACAGCAACAGGTACTATTACGTGCTTCAGCCGCCGGAACCTTTGCCTCACTGATGGGGAACGTGCTGCTGCTGGGCGGCATGTTAAGCCTGATCCCTT
Source organism: Erwinia pyrifoliae DSM 12163 (assembly GCF_000026985.1). NCBI lineage: Bacteria > Pseudomonadati > Pseudomonadota > Gammaproteobacteria > Enterobacterales > Erwiniaceae > Erwinia > Erwinia pyrifoliae. The sequence goes on along the minus strand of NC_017390.1, from coordinate 1,891,940 downwards.
TGGTTTCATCCGGGCAACGGGTCAGCGCTTTGCGCGCCATGGGTTCCGCTGCCCCGGAGCTGCCACGCCTGCTGCTGTTGACGTTCCTGATGACGCTGGTCATCCAACTCGGCTTTATGGCGCTGGTGGTTCCCGGCGTTCTGCTGGCGGTGACTCTGGCGCTGGCACCGATGATTATGACCACCGAGAAAGTCGGCGTTTTCGCAGCGATGCGCGCCAGCTTCCGCCTGTGCTGGAGCCAGATGAAACTGGTGGCTCCGGCAGTGACTCTGTGGATGGCGGCAAAGCTGATGGTACTGCTGCTGGCTTCGGCGTTGCTGGTGCTGCCGCCGGATGTTGCCTCGGTGCTGCTGAATGCACTGAGCAATCTGCTTTCTGCCGCGCTGATTATTTATCTGTCACGTTTGTATATGCTGTTACGTTGATTGTGGATGAATGCCTCGACAGGGGCATTTCATTGCATAATGATATTTCGCATTAGCCTGTTATCTGGAGGCCGCTATGAAGCAATTACTCGACTTTCTCCCCCTTGTGGTATTTTTTGTTTTCTACAAGCTGTACGACATTTTCGTCGCATCCGGCGCGCTGATTGTCGCTTCGGCTATCGCGCTGGCCATCAGTTGGCTGCTGTATCGCAAGCTGGAAAAAATGTCGCTGATTACCTTTGCCATGGTGGCTGTTTTTGGCACCTTGACGATTGCCCTGCATAATCCTGATTTTATTAAGTGGAAAGTGACCATCATTTATGGTCTTTTTGCCACCGCACTGCTGTTCAGCCACGGGTTTATGCAGCAGCCGCTGATTCAGAAAATGTTGGGCAAAGAGATCCAACTGCCCGCATTTGCCTGGCGCCGCCTGAACCTTGCCTGGGCGCTGTTTTTCCTCGCCTGTGGCGTGGCTAACATCTACGTTGCGTTCTGGCTGACTCAGGACACATGGATGAACTTTAAAGTCTTTGGCCTGAGCGGCCTGACGCTGCTGTTTACCCTGTTGAGCGGCATATATATTTATCGTTTGATGCCACAAGAAGAAAAATAAATGCCCTTCCCCGGCAAGCTCCTTGCCGGGGAATGAAAGACCACACCAGCGAACCATTCAAAGAGCAAATAATGAGCAAACAACTGAGAACCCCGCAGGGCGAGATGGTGCTGCGCACGCTTGCCATGCCGGCAGATACCAACGCTAACGGCGATATTTTTGGCGGCTGGCTGATGTCACAAATGGACATGGGCGGCGCTATTCTGGCTAAGGAGATTGCCGGAGGACGTGTGGTTACCGTACGGGTTGACGGCATGACATTTATGAAGCCGGTGGCGGTGGGCGATGTTGTTTGCTGCCACGCGCGCTGCGTGCGCACCGGCACCAGTTCCGTCACCGTCAATATTGAAGTGTGGATCAAGAAAGTATCATCGGAACCGATTGGTCAACGCTACTGCACCACCGAAGCGGTATTTATTTACGTCGCGGTGGACAGCCAGGGAAAACCGCGCCCGCTGCCGGAGGGTAAAAGCCACTTTAGCGCAGACCCGCAGCCTTAATCCCTTTTCGTTAACCTCCGGGAGCTGCCTGTATTCAGCGCCCGGAGCATTCGCCGGCATGGGGCTTACGGCGTTAGCCGATGCTGGAACCACCATTAAGCTTGAACTGAATGTTCATGGTAAGGTCTTTACCTGGTTTACCCGCCTCATAACGCCACTTGCGCATCGCCTGTTTCACTTCACGTTCGAACATATTGCGCGGCTCTGCCGACAAGATACGAATGTTGTCCACCTGCCCCGAACTGTCAACGTCGAACTGCACGCGTACTTGCCCTTCGATGTGCAAGGCAAAGGCGCGGGCGGGATAAGACGGCTTACCCACGCTTAACGCACGCGGTCCGCTTGACAGCGCACTGGAAGGCGATGGCGAATTTTTCGGCGCGGTGGAGGGTTTAGCCTGTTCTGCCGGCCGGGTTTCCAACGGGGCGGCCGGGCGAGGCTTCACCTCCGGCTTCGGCTTCACCACCTCTTTCTTAACCGGTTTTGGTTTGGGTTTGGGCTTAGGCTCAGGCTTGGGAATGGCTACCGGCTCTTTTTTTACCGGTTCGGGTTCGGGTTCTGCTTCGGCTTCAGGCTCCGGAGCGACGTCAGGCGGTACAGCCTGTGGTTCCGGCTGCATTTCAGGTGCCACCATCGATACGCTAATTGGCTGAGATGCTTTTGGCATGTCCACTGCCTGATGCAGTGAGGCATACAGCATTGCCCCAATCACCGCTCCATGCAGTGCGATCGAGCCAAGCAATGGCAGCGGTGAGCGGCGAGGTAAATCAGTTATCAGCGTGGTCATAATCTTTCTGGTCATCATGTGAGGTGACGATTTTAAATGCAAATAGCAATCAGTTTCAACAAACGCGCAGCGATAATCGCTGTTTTGCACCTTAAAGTTCATCAAACCGGCCTTAGCGACGGCTGAATAATCTTTATTTGCACAAACGTTAACGATCGCTTAACGTGAAGCCGAATCACATCCCCCCGACAGGAGTTCTCAAACGTGTTGTATGTCATTTACGCTGAAGATCATGCTGACTCTCTGGAGAAACGCACGGCGGTGCGCCCGGCGCACGTTGCCCGCTTACAGTTACTGCGTGACGAAGGGCGGCTGATTATTGCCGGCCCGATGCCGGCAGTTGACAGCAACGAACCGGGGGATGCGGGGTTTAGCGGTTCAACCATCATTGCCGAATTCCCGTCTCTGGAAGCGGCACAGAAGTGGGCGCAGGATGACCCGTACAATGCGGCGGGAGCCTACAAACACGCCACGGTCAAACCATTTAAACGGACGTTTTAAACCGTCGCCGCCCGGACGGCAAAGCTTCCCGGCCCGGTGACAGCATCAGAGAATGGGGCTGATAAACAAAATCGAGCGGCGTTGTTGCTGGCTCAGCTGATGGCGGAATGAGTACATATGCCCATAGCGACGTGATTGCCCTTCCAGCCAGCGCGCCACATCATTTCTGCTTCATCTCATTACAGCCTCTGTCCGGACATCTGTATAAGGAAAACTCGCGGCGCATGATAGACCTTTCTTGCATTCTGTAAGGTCCGATGTCTTTTAACAGTTTGCCGCTTTGAGGTTTTCAGCGCGATTAACTGCACGTAAACTCACCGCACTGATGTGTGAACGGGACTATTCACTTAATGACCACTTTTTACACCGTGATGAGCTGGCTGCTGGTATTCGGTTACTGGTTGCTGATTGCCGGCGTCACCTTGCGCATCCTGATGAAGCGCCGCGCAGTGCCATCTGCGATGGCCTGGCTGCTGATTATCTATATCCTGCCGCTGGTCGGCATAATCGCTTATCTTTCTCTGGGTGAACTTCATCTCGGTAAACGCCGGGCTGAACGGGCGCGCACCATGTGGCCATCTACCGCCCGCTGGCTTAACGAATTGAAGTCCGGTCACCCTATTTTTGCCAAAGAGAACAGCGATGTGGCCCAACCGCTGTTTCAGCTTTGTGAAAAGCGTCAGGGGGTGGCGGGAGTAAAAGGCAACCAGCTGCAGTTGCTGACCAGTACCGACGACACGCTACGTACGCTGGTGCGCGATATTCAACTGGCACGCCACAACATTGAGATGGTGTTTTACATCTGGCTACCCGGCGGGCACGCCGACCACGTTGCGGAAGCGCTGATGGCGGCCGCACGGCGTGGGGTGCATTGCCGTCTGCTGCTTGACTCGGCCGGCAGCGTAGATTTCTTCCGTAGCCCGTGGCCGGCGATGATGCGCAATGCCGGGGTAGACGTGGTGGAAGCGCTGCGCGTCAGTCTGCTGCGCGTGTTCCTGCGCCGCATGGATTTGCGCCAGCACCGCAAAGTGGTGCTGATTGATAATTATATTGCTTATACCGGCAGCATGAATCTGGTTGACCCGCGCTTCTTCAAACAACATGCCGGGGTCGGCCAGTGGGTAGACCTGATGGCGCGAATGGAAGGCCCGGTGGCAACGACCATGGGCATTATCTACGCCTGCGACTGGGAGATTGAAACCGGCAAGCGTATTCTGCCCCCCCCGCCCGACGACAATGTGATGCCGTTTGAGCAGGAGAGCGGCCATACCATTCAGGTAATCGCTTCCGGTCCCGGCTTCCCGGAAGATATGATACACCAGGCGTTGTTAACGGCCGTCTACTCGGCGCGTGAGCAGCTGATCATGACCACCCCCTACTTTGTGCCCAGCGATGACCTGCTGCATGCCATTTGTACCGCCGCCTGGCGCGGCGTTGAGGTCAGCATTATTGTGCCCCGCCACAATGACTCGCTGCTGGTGCGCTGGGCCAGCCGGGCCTTCTTTGATGAAATGCTGGCCGCCGGCGTGAAAATCTATCAGTTCGAGGGCGGGCTGCTACACAGTAAAAGTATTCTGGTTGACGGCCAGCTAAGCCTGGTCGGCACCGTCAATCTGGATATGCGCAGTCTGTGGCTCAACTTTGAGATAACGCTGGTGATCGATGATGACGGATTTGGCAGCGACCTGGCCCGCGTTCAGGAGGATTATATCGCCCGCTCCCGCCTGCTTGATGCCAGGCGTTGGGCGCACCGGGCATACTGGCAGCGCATTGTTGAACGACTGTTTTACTTCTTCAGCCCGTTACTGTAAAACGAGCCAAAAAGCACAGCGCCCTCAAAGGCAATACAGGAACCATTATGGATTTAAACAACCGCCTGAGCGAAGACGAAACCCTGGAACAGGCATACGATATTTTCCTTGAGCTGGCCGTCGATAATCTCGACCCCGCCGATGTGATTCTGTTCAATCTTCAGTTTGAGCAGCGCGGCGGCGCAGAGCTGTACGATCCCGCTGAAGACTGGGCTGAGCATGTTGACTTCGACCTTAATCCGGACTTTTTCGCTGAAGTGGTGATCGGCCTGGGCGAAGCAGACGGTGAGCCGATTAGTGATGTGTTTGCCCGCGTGCTGCTATGCCGCGAGAAAGACCATAAGCTGTGTCATATTTTGTGGAAAGAGTGATATAACGGCCATATTGAACGTGGCTGCCATTCAGCCACGTTCACGATGATGCGCTAACCGGTGGTGTCTGCTAACCTGACGGCTGCATTACCCGCGCATCACAGCGGATCGACCTTCAGGCAGGATACCGCATGGCGGAAACTGCCCTCCAGCAACGGGCGCGTTACGGCACATTCCGGCCCGGCTATCGGGCAGCGGGTGCGGAAAACGCAGCCCGATGGGGGATCGATAGGTGACGGCAGTTCTCCTTCCAGTAACTGGATAGTTTTGTTTTTCTCCAGATCGGGATCGGGGATCGGCACTGCTGACATCAGCGCACGGGTATAGGGGTGCTGCGGGTTCTGGTACACCTCGTCATAGGTGCCCAGTTCCACCGGGTGACCAAGATACATCACCAGTACGCGGTCAGAGATATGCTTTACCACCGCCAGATCGTGCGCAATAAAAATCAGCGACAGACCCATCTCACGCTGCAAATTCTGCAACAAATTGACCACCTGAGCCTGAATTGATACGTCCAGCGCCGAGACCGGCTCATCGCAGATAATCAGTTTAGGTTCCAGGATTAAAGCGCGGGCGATGCCGATACGCTGGCACTGGCCGCCGGAGAACTCGTGCGGATAGCGGTTAATCAGATTAGGTAGCAGCCCCACTTTCATCATCATCGTTTTCACGCGCTCTTTCACCTGCTCACGCGCCATGTCCGGATGGTAGGTACGCAGCGGTTCCGCGATGATATCTCCAATGGTCATACGTGGATTAAGCGATGCCAGCGGATCCTGGAATATCATCTGAATATCGCTGCGCGCCGCGCGCCATTGTTCGGCACTTTGCCCGAGCAAATCGCGCCCCAGCCACGCCACGCGTCCGTCGGTGGCTTTCACCAGCCCGATAATCGCCCGCGCCAGCGTGGACTTGCCACAGCCGGACTCGCCAACAATTCCCAGCGTTTCACCTTCGTATAAACGCAGACTGACGCCGTCTACCGCCTTCAGGGTCTTGGGGGCTTGCCAGAACCACTGCCGCCCATCTTTGATATCGAAATGGACCTTCAGGTCGGCAATTTCCAGCAGGATCTTTTTCTCTGCCACGCTATTCATACCAGTTCCTCCACGGGTTTGAAGCAGGCACGCAGTCGGCCTGGCGCAAAAGCCTCAAGCGGCGGTGTGGTCGTGCATACTTCCATAGCATGCGGGCAGCGCGGCTGGAACGGGCAACCGCCCGGCAGGCGCAGCAGGTTGGGCGGGTTGCCGGGGATGGTAATCAGCGACTCACCGGCTGGCGCATCCAGGCGCGGTACTGCGTCCAGCAGGCCAATGGAGTAAGGATGCGTCGGCTGGTAAAAGACATGGCGCGCATCACCATATTCCATGGTGCGCCCGGCATACATCACCAGCACGCGATCGCAGATGCCCGCCACCACGCCCAGATCGTGGGTGATCATAATAATGGCGGTATTGAACTCCCGTTTCAGTTCATTCAGCAGGGTCATAATTTGCGCCTGAACGGTGACGTCAAGTGCGGTGGTCGGCTCATCGGCGATGAGCAATTTTGGTTTGCACAGCAGCGCCATGGCAATCATCACGCGCTGGCGCATGCCGCCTGAAAATTCATGCGGGAACATGTTCATGCGTTTGCGCGCCTCCGGCATTTTGACCGCATCCAGCATGCGCACCGACTCTTCAAACGCCTGAGCGCCCTTCAGCCCTTTGTGCAGCTGCAACACTTCCATCAGCTGCTCACCGACGCGCATATAGGGGTTCAGCGAGGTCATCGGATCCTGGAAAATCATGGCGATTTGCTCGGCGCGCAGCTTATTCAGCTGCTTTTCCGGCAGATTGAGAATTTCGGCACCGTGGAATCGCGCCGAACCGCCAATACGGCCGTTGCTGGCTAGCAGCCCCATCAGGGCGAAAGCGGTCTGTGATTTTCCGGAACCTGACTCGCCGACAATGCCAAGCGTTTCCCCGGCATGCAGGCTGAAGTTAAGGTCGTTGACCGCCGTCACATCGCCGTCCGGGGTACTGAAGGTGACGCGCAGGTCTTTCACATCCAGCAGAGGTTCGCTTCCCTGGGTTTTCGCCATTGCGGGCTTTAATTCAATTACTCTCATCGGGAAAATCCTTAACGATCTTTCGGGTCGAGGGCATCACGTAAACCATCGCCGATAAAGTTAAAACAGAACAGGGTAATGACGAGGAACGCCGCCGGATAAAGCAGCAGCCACGGCGAAACTTCCATGGAATTGGCCCCGTCGCTGAGCAGTGCGCCCCAGCTGCTTAACGGCTCCTGGGTGCCCAAACCGAGGAAGCTAAGGAACGACTCAAACAGGATCATGCTGGGCACCAGCAGCGAGGCGTAAACCACCACAACGCCCAGCACATTAGGCACAATGTGGCGCAGCACGATTTTGAAGGTAGAGACACCCCCGACCTCGGCGGCTTCAATAAACTCTTTACGCTTCAGGCTCAACGTCTGACCACGCACGATACGCGCCATATCCAGCCAGGAAACCATGCCGATGGCGACAAATATCAGCAGGATATTCTGACCGAAAAAGGTCACCAGCAGGATAACGAAGAACATAAACGGAAATGAGTTGAGGATCTCCAGCAGGCGCATCATTACCGAGTCGGTTTTACCGCCGATATACCCCGCCAGGGTGCCGTAAAGCGTGCCGAGCACCACTGCCACCAGCGCGGCGGCAACGCCCACCATCAGCGAGATGCGCCCGCCGATTGCCACGCGCACCAGCAGATCGCGCCCGGAGGAGTCGGTGCCCATATAGTGACCGGAAGCGATGTCCGGCGCGGCTGACATCATCGCCCAGTCGGTATCATCATAGGTGAACGGCGACAGCATCGGGGCCAGTACCACGAACAGCGTCACCAGCAGCAGCACGACCAGGCTGGCCAGCGCCGCGCGGTTGTGAATAAAGCGACGGCGCGCATCCTGCCACAGGCTGCGCCCTTCGATTTCAAGCTTTTCGCTGAATTTATCCAGGGCTTCGCTGTTTTTATGACTTAACTTCATTGCCAGCTCCAGAATCAGTAACGAATTTTTGGATCGATAACGGCGTACAGCACGTCAACAATCGCGTTAAACAAGATGGTTAATGCGCCGACCAGAATGGTCAGACTTAACACCAGCGAGTAGTCGCGGTTAAGCGCGCCGTTAACAAACAGCTGGCCGATGCCGGGCAGGCCGTAAATGGTTTCAATCACCATCGAACCGGTAATAATGCCGACGAAAGCAGGCCCGAGGTAGGAGAGCACCGGCAGCAGCGCGGGCTTCAGCGCGTGGCGCAGCACGATGCGGTGCATCGGCAGACCTTTGGCGCGGGCGGTACGGATAAAGTTGGAGTGCAAAACTTCAATCATTGAACCACGGGTTATACGCGCAATGCTGGCAATATAGGCCAGCGACAGCGCCACCATTGGCAGGAGCATATACTTCAGCGCCCCGCCATTCCAGCCACCGCCGGGCAACCATTTCAGGGTAATCGAGAACAGCAGCACCAGCAGCGGTGCCACCACAAAGCTCGGAATAACGATGCCGGTCATCGCCACCCCCATTACCGCATAATCCCATTTGCTGTTTTGCTTCAGCGCAGCGATCACCCCAGCGCTAACGCCAAAGACCAGCGCAAACAGAAATGCCGCCGCGCCCAGCCTGGCGGAGACCGGGAATGAAGCGGCGACCAGGTCGTTAACCGAATAGTCTTTGTATTTAAACGACGGGCCGAAATCCCCGTGCGCCAGCTGCTGAAGATAGTTGAGATACTGCTTCCACATCGGGTCATTGAGATGATATTTGGCTTCAATATTGGCCATGACTTCTGGCGTCAGCTGACGCTCGCCGGTGAAGGGGCTACCGGGTGCCAGCCGCATCATAAAGAAAGAAATGGTGATCAGAATAAAGAGCGTCGGGATCGCTTCGAGAAAACGACGCAGAATAAATTTTAACATTGCCCGTACCTGCTGGCGTTAAGCCGCAGCGGCACAGCCGCTGCGGTGACATTGCGTTAAACGGGCAGCTCGCTGCCCGACCTGCTTAATGTTGAATAATGTACAGATTTTTATCGCGGATATTATCCAGCGGATCTTTTCCGTTATAGCCGCCGACCCACGGCTTCACCAGGCGCAGATTTTTGTAGTAATAGACCGGAATGATGCCGGATTCAGCATCAAGGACTTTCTCTGCTGCGCTATAGTCGGCGGCACGTTGGCTTTCATCTTTCGCCTGCAGTGTCGCCTTCACCGCCTTATCAAAGGCCGCGCTCTTGTAGTGAGAGGTATTGTTGCTGCTGTCTGACAACAGCATATTCACAAAACTACTCGGTTCATTGTAGTCGGCACACCAGGCCGCACGCGCCACGTCAAAGCTGCCCTGATGGCGGGTATCAATGTAGGTTTTCCACTCCTGGTTTTGCAGCTTAACGTTCACCCCAAGGTTCTTTTTCCAGATGGAGGCGGCGGCAATCGCCAGCTTTTTATGCAGATCGGAGGTGTTGTACAGCAGGTCAAAGGTTAGTGGCTTATCGGCGGTGTAACCCGCTGCCGCCAGCAGTTTTTTCGCTTCTTCGTTACGCTTGTCCTGTGACCAGGTGAACCACTCCGGCGGAGTCAGCTTAATGCCGTCGGTATAAGGAGGCGTAAAGCTGTAAGCCGGATCTTCGCCCTGCGCTTTCACCTTATTCACCAGAATATAGCGGTCAAGGCCCAGTTTTAACGCGGTACGCACGCGCACATCGTTGAACGGTGGCTTCTGGTTATTGATCTCGTAATAGTAGGTGCAAAGATAGGGTTCAGCGTGAATTTCAGCCGGGATCTCTTTTTTCAGCTTCTGATACAGTTCGATCGGTAAATAGTTGAAGGTCATATCGCTGCTGCCGCTGCGATAGCGGTTGGTATCGGTGACTTCAGACGAGATCGGCAGGAAAGTGACCTTGTTCAGCACGGTATGGGCGTTATCCCAATACTGCGGGTTGCGCTCCAGCACGATCCGTTCGTTTACCACCCACTCTGCCGGTTTAAACGCGCCGTTGCCGACGAAATTCGCTGGCTGGGTCCATTTTTCACCGAACTTCTCCACCGCCGGTTTGTAGACAGGTGACATGGATGCGTGGATCAGCAGCTTGTAAAAGTAAGGTACGGCGTCACTGAGCGTCACCTGTAACGTATGAGGATCAACCGCCTTCACGCCGAGGGTATCCGGCGACTTCTTGCCGGCGATAATGTCATCGACGTTCAGCAGGTGGCCATATTGCAGATAGCTGGCATAGGGCGACGCGGTTTTCGGGTCAGCCAGCCGCTGCCAGCTGTAGACAAAGTCCTGCGCGGTGACCGGCTCGCCGTTAGACCATTTCGCGGTGTTGCGCAGATGGAAAATCCATACCTTGCCGCCCTCTTTACTTTCCCAGCTTTCCGCCACGCCGGGGATCACTTGACCCTCTGTATCGGCAATAACCAGACCTTCCAGAATGTCGCGGTTGATATTTGATTCCGTAACGCCTTCGATCTTGTGCGGATCGAGCGACTGCGGCTCGGCACCGTTGCCCTTGACCAGCTCCTGCTTATCCGCCAGCTGCACGCCGGCCGGAACGTCAGCGGCCCACGCCAGGTTGCCGGTCAAAGCGGCCATGACGCCAGCGGCGATCAGCGTATTCTTGGTGATATGTTTCATTATTGACCTACTCCTGTTTTATATGTACCAACGTGTGCCGGGCACCGTGGCTGTCCCCTGTCGGGAAAACTTCACCGGGCGACGGAACGCGCCAGCCCGGTCTGTTTTTTTATATGCGCGAATGTGCGCTATGGTTTGCTATCATCCTCTCCCCCCAGGCTAAGCCCTGTGGTTCAGTGACGGGTAATATAAAAGTATTTAACGTCCATATGATCTTGTGGGTCTTTGCCGCTGTAGCCGCCCACCCAGGGTTTTATCAGTCGGGCGCTAACGCGGTAATAGACCGGAACCAGGGCAGAATCCTTATCCAGCAGCTGCTCGGCCTGCCGGTAAATCTGCGCCCGCTGCGCATTATCGGCAACGGTCAGCGAGCTTTTCATCAGCTCGTCAAAGGCCGCGCTGCGGTAAAATGTGGTATTGGTTGAGGCATTGCCAATCATCATATTGAGGAAGGTAGAAGGCTCGTTATAGTCGGAACACCAGGTGGCACGCGCCACGTCGTAGTTGCCCTGGTGGCGAGTATCGAGCAGGGTTTTCCACTCCTGATTGTGTAAAGTCACCTGCGCCCCGAGGTTTTTACTCCACATTGATGCAGCAGCAATCGCCTGCTGTTTGTTGACGTCAGAGGTGTTGTACAGCAGTGAAAAGCGCAGTGGATTGCTGGCGTTGTAACCCGCTTCTGCCAGCACGGCTTTAGCCTGCTGATTACGCTGCTGCTGGCCGATCGTGAACCACGCCGGAGGCGTTAACGCCGCGCCATCGGTATAGGGTGGCGTCAGGCTGTAAGCCGGGATCTGTCCCTGCCCCATGATTTTTTCCACAATAATGGTGCGATCCAGCGTCATCTTCACCGCAGCGCGCACCCGCGCATCGTTAAACGGCGGGCGGCGGTTATTCAGCTCGTAATAAAAAGTACAAAGGTAGGGGCTGACATGAACCTGCGCGCCCAGCTGCTGCTTAAGCTGCCGGAAGCGGTCCGGCGGCAGTGCACTGTTGCTGATATCGATCTCTCCGCTGCGGTAGCGGTTAACATCACTGGTTTCCGATGAAATGGGCAGAAAAGTGACCTGCTCGATCGCCGTTTTGCCATTGTTCCAGTACTGCGGATTGCGCTTAAGCACGATTTTTTCATTAATTACCCAGTCACTTAGCGTGTAGGCTCCGTTCCCCACATAGTGCGCGGGCTGCGTCCACTTCTCGCCCCAGGTTTCAATAGTGCGACGATTTAACGGCTTAAAGGGGGTATGGGCGGCCATCGCGAGAAAATAGGGTACGGGTTCGCTCAGCGTGACTTCAAGATGATGCGCATCCAGCGCCCGAACGCCCAGCGCGCTGGCAGGAAGCTGACCCGCCAGTATCTTATCGGCATTAAGCAGGTGTGCGGCCTGTGCAAAGCTGGCATAGGGCGAAGCGGTATCGGCTCTGACCAGTCGCTGCCAGCTATAGACGAAATCGTCAGCGGTCACCGGCTCACCGTTACTCCAGCGCGCATCGGGGCGCAGCGTTAAGATCCACACCTTGCCCTGCTGGTTCTGCCAGCTTTGCGCCACGCCGGGTGCCAGCTTGCCGTTATTATCGGTGGTGACCAGGCCTTCCAGCAGGTTCAGGGTCACATCACTTTCCGGCACCCCTTCGCTTTTTTGTGGATCGAGGGATGATGGCTCCGTGCCGTTATTAATCACCAGCTTCTGGCTGTCACTCAGCCTAACCCCCGCCGGAATATCGGCGGTAAGTGCCTGCATGCTCCACAGGCTAAACAGCATTCCCATTCCGGTCGTCGCCAGACACCGTGACTTAATATATTTCATCAGGCATTAACCCCTTTATCGTAGAAGCCTGCTCTAACCCGGCAGCGCGCCAGCAAAATCTTGCACATCTGATGCCAATCTTTGCCGATTTATTGAAAATTATCAGAAATATCTTAGCTCGCCTAATGCCAAATGATAAAAATGTTAACCCATTCTCTTTTAACATGATAAAGAGACAGGGGGATAGAGTTATTTATCATTGAAAAATAACAGGCAAGACATTGAATTAAATCATATATTTATATTCAACTTACCGGCTGTGCAAATATCGCGCTCAACCTGGTCAGAAGATAAACAAATTAAGCCAAATTTACTGAAATGATGATAAAATCGACAACGGAACCCTCTTCCTTCAGCAGTTAACGCCGCACGGTGGCTAATTAAACCTGCAATATGGGATGTGATTTAAATAACATTTGTTTCTAAGCTTTGGTCAGAAAGGTCTTTTGCAGTAATTACATTAATAATCATCACTTGGAATTAAGAATGATGAATAATTGCGCCATTACAGTGCAATCCAGCGGAATAATGCACGGATAAGGTGCACGGTTAAGGTTCCGGCAAAAAAAAAGCGCATTAAATGCGCTTAATGATTATTCTGTAAGAATTAAAAACTAAATAGCTGCGCGGAATAGTAGATCACTTTGAGGGAACTCAGCCCGGATTGTGCGATCTGATCAATCGCCAAATCAAAACAAATCACCAACCGGACTGAGCAATGCCGATCATAGCACCCATTTCCCGTGAAGAACGACGCCTGATGCGAAAAGCTATCCATAAAACGCGCGATAAAAATCATGCCCGCAGGCTGACGGCCATACTGATGTTGCACCGGGGAAACCGTGTCAGCCACGTCGCCAGAACGCTCTGTTGCGCCCGTTCATCCGTCGGGCGCTGGATTAACTGGTTTACGTTGTCCGGTGTTGAAGGTCTGAAATCGTTGCCCGCAGGGCGCTCCCGCCGATGGCCATTTGAGCATATCTGCACTCTGTTACGTGAACTGATAAAGCACTCTCCCGGCGATTTTGGTTATCAGCGTTCACGCTGGAGTACGGAATTGTTGGCTATAAAAATTAAAGACATAACCGGCTGCCGGTTGCATGCAGGAACCGTCCGTCGCTGGTTGCCCGCTGCCGGGCTGGTGTGGCGCAGAGCTGCGCCAACCCTGCGGATCCGTGACCCGCACAAAGATGAAAAGATGGCGGTGATCCGCCAGGCGTTGGACAAATGCAGCGCAGAGCATCCGGTATTTTATGAAGATGAAGTGGATATCCACCTCAATCCAAAAATCGGTGCTGACTGGCAACTGCGCGGGCAGCAAAGACGCGTGGTAACACCGGGTCAAAATGAAAAATATTACCTGGCGGGTGCGCTGCACAGCGGAACGGGCAAAGTCAGTTACGTTGGCGGTAACAGCAAAAGTTCGGTGCTGTTTATCAGCCTGCTTAAGCACCTGAAAGCGAGTTACCGCCGGGCAAAAACGATCACGCTGATTGTCGATAACTATATCATCCACAAAAGCCGTGAAACGCTGAGCTGGCTGAAACAGAATCCAAAGTTCAGGGTGATTTACCAGCCGGTTTACTCGCCGTGGGTCAATCATGTTGAGCGCCTGTGGCAGGCGCTGCACGATACCATTACACGCAATCATCAGTGCCGGTCAATGTGGCAACTGTTGAAAAAAGTACGCCACTTTATGAAAACGGTCAGCCCGTTCCCGGGCGGTAAACACGGACTGGCAAAAGTGGAGCGCTATTAGACGCAGCTATTTAGTCAGGTCACCAGCCCCGGAAACAGTGCGCGGATGCCGGTCACCATAAATTCGATGCCCAGCGCCATCAGCAACAGACCCATGATACGTGTCACCACGTTGATCCCGGTTTGCCCCAGCGCCCTGACCATCAAGGGTGCAGCGCGAAACAATAACCAGCAGCAGCCGGCAAACAGGGCAATGGCCAGACTGAAACCCAGCAGGTTTTGCCAGCTGTGATAGCGGGTGCTCCAGACAATGGTCGAGCTGATTGCCCCCGGCCCTGCCATCAGTGGTAGCGCCAGTGGCACAACGCCGATGCTTTCGCGATTGGCGGTTTCGGTTTTTTCCTGCTTGTTCTGTTTATCCTCACCCAATTTGCCGCTGATCATCGACATGGCGATAGTCACCACAAGAATACCGCCGGCAATGCGAAACGAGTCAATCGAAATACCAAAGATATGCAGGATGCCGTCCCCAAGAAACAGCGCGGTCCACAGTATGATAGCCACCGACAGGTTGGCTGTCAGATTGGTTTTATTGCGTGCCGCCGGGATTTGATCGCGGGTCATACTGATAAAAACCGGGATAATGCCAATCGGGTTAACCAGCGCGAACAGGCCAACAAAAAATTTGATATAGCCAGAGAGATCTAACAAAACGGGGTTCACAGCGCGCTCCTGTGGCGAGGGCAGATTGATGGCGGCTAATGTAATGGAAATCCACGTTGCTGACTATCCCTGACGACCGGAATATCAGCGCTTTATCGCCTCGTCTGGCTATAGCTGAATGGAGTCAGCTTGCATATCACTCCTCATCCGCAGGCGGGCATCGACAGCTGGAGCCAACATCAGCGGGTGACCTATTTGAAAACCGGCTTTGTGGCCGGAAAAGCCAGCGCTTCAGGCACGATGGCTGAAGCTGTCGAGCACAGCCTGCAATATCTTCACGATAGCGTCCTCAACGATATCGCCATCTACCTGAGGAGCGCACCTGCGCGCGGGGATCGCGCTCAAATCCGAGACCGCAGCGACTGGGGACAGCCTTCAAACGCCCTGAGCGCGTTGCGTGGCACTGATGCCAAAGCATGGAGGGCGCAGCCGGGCGCGCGGGTATTTGCCGGTAATTGTGCCAGCTGCCACCACGCAGAGGGTTCCGGTTCCGGACAGGGCCTGCATACTTACCCGTCGTTGTTTCACCACAGCACCACCGGCGCGGCGGATGTACGCAATCTGGTCTCGGTGGTGTTAAACGGCGTGCATCGTCATATGCAGCAGGGGGAGATCGTAATGCCTGCCTTTTCTGAAGAGCTGAATGACCAGCAGGTGGCCGATGTCAGTAATTTCGTTATCCGGCAGTTTGGCAATCCTGCTGCGGCTAAGGAGACCCCGCAGCAGGTGAAAGTACTGCGAGAGGAAGCAAAGCTGGCATCGCCCCCCGCATATATGCAGGGTGACACGCCATAAGTTGGCCAGGGTAAAGTCGAATGGCGGGCATGCAACTGGTCACGGCTAAGGTCGTTATCACTGATTTTATTAACGCCTGACTGTAACAGGGTTAAAAAAGCCGTTCCCATAAGGGGAGTCTGATAGCGTTAAAGATAAAAAACGCTCCCAGCCACGATGGTTGAGGGCGTGATAAATAGGGCTAAAATCGCTGGCGGGTTAACCGTTACGTCCGGATTTATGGTGATTAACTTAACTTTTAAGCAAAAATTTTCTCAAAGAAACAGTAAGTGATGCTTATAAACGCATTGGCTTTAGATTGGGTTAAGTTGTGCAAATAAAAAACACTTTGACCTCTTAGCCAGGCTGTTGCTTACCATAAATAGCCTGTAAAGATCCACTTTCCAGCGCTTCTGTGTAATGCTTACGACAGACAGAAACATAACGCTCATTACCGCCTATTTGTACCTGCTCCCCCTCTTTAAAAGGCTTCCCGCCTGCATCAATACGCAGCACCATGCTGGCTTTTCTACCGCAGTGACAGATGGTTTTTAATTCTATCAGCTTATCCGACCAGGCTAATAAATACTGACTACCCGTAAATAATTCACCGCGAAAGTCCGTGCGTAATCCATAACAGAGTACGGGTATATCTAGCATATCAACAACTTCAGATAATGATTTAACCTGTTCACGCGTCAGAAACTGGCTTTCATCGACCAGTACACAGTGCACCGCTTGCCGTTGATGTTCGGCGCTTATCTCAACAAACAGTGACGTACTGTTATTATACAACTTAGCGGGAGATGAAAGGCCGATGCGCGAACTGACTCTCGCTGCACCGAAACGATTATCGATCTCGGCGGTATACACCAGGGTTCTCATACCGCGTTCATGGTAATTATAGGAAGATTGTAACAAAGCTGTGGATTTTCCGGCATTCATCGCCGAGTAATAGAAATAAAGCTGAGCCATCAGCCCTTACTCCGAAGTCGCTAAAGATGATTGAGTATATCATAAACCGGGTAAAGCAACGGCCGCACGGGCATAGCGAAAGCTTGAGAGGAAAGTTTATCAACCCTGGCGGGAAAAATTTTACTAATAATAAATGCTATATCCCCCCCATTCAGGTAGGTAAACTCTGCCAGAGATGACGTTATTTAACTGCCCCCTATTTTCGCCCCTCTTTTTCTACCCGGTGGTTAACCGATTATTAGCTGCAACGTGTTTCTTCCGAAATTAACTATTGCAGTTCCCTGGCACCAACACTATTATTAGGCAGAATCATCCCTAACAATATAATTTTGAGAATTGGACTATGAGCGAAGCACTTAGAATTCTGAACAATATCCGCACACTCCGTGCTCAGGCAAGAGAATGTACTCTGGAAACTCTTGAAGAGATGCTGGAAAAACTCGACGTTGTGGTAAATGAACGCCGTGAAGAAGAAAGTCAGGCACAGGCAGAAGTTGAAGAGCGTGTGCGTAAACTTCAACAATACCGCGATATGTTGATTGCAGACGGCATTGATCCTAACGAACTCCTTTCCACACTGGCTGCAGCTAAAACCCCTGGTAAAGCTAAGCGCGCTGCTCGTCCGGCCAAATACTCTTATGTCGAAGAGAATGGCGAAAATAAAACCTGGACAGGCCAGGGTCGTACTCCGGCAGTTATCAAACAGGCTATCGAAGAGCAAGGCAAGAAGCTCGAAGACTTTCTGCTGTAATCTCGCTCAAAGTCCTGTTCTGGCGTTTCAATAATTGACCGTTTTTTTGCAATTGCTTTGTCATTGCCACCAGGTATAAAAAAGGAAGCCCAATTGCGGCTTCCTTTTTTTTCAGGCAATCAATCTGACTTACTGATGATAAAACCCTTTATACCAGGACACAAAACGCGCAACCCCCTCTTCAACTGAAGTTTGCGGTTTAAAACCGATGACCTCATACAAGGCCCGGGTATCCGCGCTGGTTTCGACGACGTCACCAGCCTGCATCGGCAGCATGTTCTTATCCGCCACCGTGCCCAATGCACTCTCCAGCGCCTCAATATAGGTCATTAACGTCACAGGCTGGCTGTTACCGATATTGTAAACCCGGTAAGGTGCCGAGCTGGTGGCAGGGCTACCTGCTTCAACCGTCCAGTCTTTATCCGCCTGCGGGGTAACATCCTGCAGGCGGAAAATGGACTCAACAATATCGTCAATATAGGTGAAGTCGCGCCGCATCTGGCCATGGTTATAAACGTCGATTTTTTCGCCGGCAATCATCGCACGAGTGAATTTAAATAATGCCATATCCGGACGCCCCCACGGACCGTAAACGGTGAAGAATCGCAGTCCGGTGGTCGGGATGCCATACAGATGAGAATAGGTATGAGACATCAGCTCATTGGCTTTTTTGGTCGCAGCGTACAGAGAAACCGGATGATCGACGGAATCATCGGTAGAAAATGGCATTTGACGATTAAGCCCGTAAACCGAGCTGGAAGAGGCGTATAACAGGTGTTCTACCTGGTTATGGCGACACCCTTCAAGAACATTAAGGTGACCCACCAGATTAGCGTCTGCATAGGCCAGCGGGTTTTCCAGTGAATAACGCACGCCTGCCTGTGCGCCAAGATGGATGACACGCTGAAAGCGATGGCAGCGAAATAATTCTGCCATACCTTCCCGGTCAGCCAGATCGCCTTTGATAAAGGTAAAACTGGCGTGTTGGGCGATGTGCGCCAGGCGGGCCGTTTTGAGATTAACATCATAATAGTCATTCAGGTTGTCAAGGCCGACAACCTGGTGACCGGCGTTAAGCAGGCGTTGCGTGACATGGAAGCCAATGAAGCCTGCTGCGCCGGTGACCAGATATTTCATAATGCCCTCGTTAATTATGCAATGTTGAGAGATGCTCCGCGGCCAATTGCATAATAAACAAAACCGCGCTTGCTGATTCTTTCTGGATCATACAGGTTACGACCATCAAAAATCACGGGTTCTTTAAGTGCATTTTTAATCACGTCAAAATCAGGCGCGCGGAAATTCTGCCACTCAGTGCAGATAACCAAACCATCAGCACCTTGTAATGCCGCTTCTTTGGTTCCCATCAGCTTCAGGTCGCTGCGCTGGCCGTAGATGCGCTGCGCTTCGTCCATTGCTTCCGGGTCGAAAGCGTTGACGGTCGCCCCGGCTTGCCATAGCGCTTCCATCAACACCCGGCTGGACGCTTCGCGCATATCATCAGTGTTCGGCTTAAACGAAAGCCCCCACAAGGCAAAGGTTTTACCGCGCAGGTTTTCACCGAAGTGACGTTTGATAAACGTCGGCAGCTTGTGTTTTTGCGCGTCGTTGACGTCTTCAACTGCCTGCAACAGGCGCGGCTGGTAGCCAATCTGCTCCGCAGTACGGATCAGAGCCTGAACGTCTTTCGGGAAGCATGAACCGCCATAACCACAGCCCGGATAGATAAATGAGTAGCCGATACGCGAGTCAGAACCAATCCCCTGACGCACCTTTTCAACATCAGCACCCAGGCGCTCCGCCAGGTTGGAGATTTCGTTCATAAAGCTGATTTTGGTCGCCAGCATGCAGTTTGCAGCATACTTGGTCAGCTCCGCACTGCGAATGTCCATCAGGATCATACGGTCATGATTACGATTGAACGGCTCGTACAGTTCACGCAGCAGTTCCACTACTTCGTCATTGTCCGTACCGATAACAATACGCTCCGGGCGCATACAATCGCTGACTGCAGCACCTTCTTTCAGGAATTCAGGATTGGACACCACATCAAAGTTCAGCGCCGCGCCGCGCCCCTTCAAGGTCTCCTCCATCACCTGGCGTACGCGGTCAGCAGTACCGACCGGAACGGTTGATTTATCCAGCACAACTTTATGCCCTTGCATATGCTGAGCAATAGTACGCGCAACCGCAGTGACGTACTTCAGGTCGGCCGAGCCATCTTCGTCCGGGGGCGTGCCAACTGCAATAAACTGCATAATACCGTGGTTGACGCCCTCTTCAGCATGGGTAGAGAACTTCAGGCGGCCAGCCTCATAATTCTGCATAACCAGTGGCGTCAAGCCAGGTTCAAAAATGGGAATAATCCCTTTCTTCAGATTTTCGACTTTGTTTTCATCGACATCGATGCAAAGAACGTCATGTCCGACTTCGGCCAGAACCGCAGCCTGAACCAGACCAACATAGCCGATACCAAATACGGTGACTTTCATTGAATTGTCCCGGTTAGAAATGAAAAATTACTTTTTGTTACCCACAGCGCTTTCCAGCCAGGCTTTGAAATCGCTGCCCAGAGTTTCGTGACGCACACCATATTCAACGAAAGCCTGCATATAGCCGAGCTTGTTACCACAGTCATGGCTGGCACCCTTCAGGTGATAAGCTTCTACCGTCTCTTTCTCCATCAGCATAGCGATTGAGTCGGTCAGCTGGATTTCATCACCGGCACCTGGAGGAGTTTTAGCCAGCAGTGGCCAGATATCAGCAGACAGCACGTAACGCCCGACGACTGCCAGATTTGAAGGGGCTTTATCGGCTTTAGGTTTTTCCACCACGCCGACCATTGGCGCGCTGTCGCCCGGGCTTAATTGCGCGCCCTGGCAATCCACCACACCGTAAGCGGTGACGTCAGAAACGGGTTCAACCATGATCTGGCTGTGGCCGGTTTCATCGAAGCGGCGAATCATTTCTGCCAGGTTATCTTTCGACAGATCTGATTCGTATTCATCCAGAATAACATCCGGCAGGATAACGGCTACCGGCTCGTTACCAATGACCGGCCATGCACACATAACCGCATGGCCAAGACCTTTAGCCAGCCCCTGACGAACCTGCATAATGGTAACGTGTGGTGGACAGATTGACTGAATCTCTTCCAGCAGCTGACGTTTAACACGTTTTTCCAGCATGGCTTCCAGCTCGAAGCTGGTGTCGAAGTGGTTTTCAATTGAGTTCTTGGAAGAGTGCGTAACCAGCACGATTTCGTTGATCCCAGCAGCAATACACTCGTTAACGACATACTGAATCAACGGCTTATCAACCAGTGGCAACATCTCTTTCGGAATCGCTTTGGTAGCAGGCAACATACGCGTTCCCAAACCAGCAACCGGGATAACCGCTTTTTTTACTTTTGAGTTATAGGCAGACATCAAAATACCTCTTATAGGCCGTTCAAGTTGTTACTTGATATGTCGATTTTAAAAACGAAATGAGTATACCAGTTCAATCATCGTGGATTTATCCTGGTTAGACCATTTCACAGTACTTTAAGATAATTTCCCAATTTTAAAGCGTATTAATGGCCCTGTCAGCGCAGACCCATCGAAAAAAAGCCAGAGGATGACTATTTTGTAGACAGCATCAGGCGCAAACGCCCACCCGCACCCCAGACCTGGCATTGCCATGCCTCGCATTGCTGGCTGATTTGATTAAGATGCGTGCTGCCGAGCGTACCAAGAGGCACGCCGTTGCTAAGTTTGATTTGATGTGTGTGGATATTGAGCGTGGCATTTAAACCGGCGGAAACCAGGATCAGGTTTTTCAACCCCTGATGGTAGTAGCCAACCAGCAGCGGGAACTGCCCCTGGAGATTGGCCTGGCGCAGTAGCAAATTGACCTGATTTAACAGACCGCCCAGTTCTGGCAAACGCTGCCCCCGATCGGATAATTGTTCCTGCAACAGGCCGTTAAACAGTGCACGGAGTAATAATGCAGCTAATACGCCATTATCACCCGCGCGCGTCACGTCCAGACAATAAAAAGCCAGGTCTTTATCAGAAAGTGCAGCAATATCCAGCACCAGCCCGGGCTGCTCGGCCATGGTGAGCTGGCGGTAATTGACGCGACAGTTGGCAATGGTTTGCTGAACCGGTGGCTGAAGCTGTTTAAGAAGTTTGGCGGCTGCCTGAGGATCGCTGACCAGCGCATCCCAGTCCTGAAACAGCTGTTCATCCTCTTCAACCTTAGAAGTGAACATCGAAGGATAGAGACATTCGAATACGGCTTCTCGCAGCCGCGCAAGGTCTTTGACCGGCTTAAGCAGCACATCCTGCACGCCAAGCCGCAATACATGGGCAATATCAGCCATGTTTTCCGTGGCGGAGATCACCAGGATCGGTATGACGCTGCCAGTGCTGCGCAGATGCTCAACCAGTTTGATACCATTCATACGCGGCATCGCCAGATCGCAAATCATCAGGTCGGGTGGCGCGCGGCCTATGCACTGAATCGCATGCAGACCATCGTCAGCCAGGGTGACCAGCGCGCCAAGTTGACCGAGGAAATTTTCCAGCAGGGAACGGAAAACAACTTCGTCCTCAACGATGAGAATATGTTTTCCTGTTAATGGCTTTTCCATTGCTTCCCCCTGCATAAAAGATACCTCAATAGTGATCTATAAACGGACTTTGCGCCTCTTTGCATGGCTCCAAATAGCATGCTGTATCGACCGGGTTTTAATGTTTGTGAGCCTCCGCTGCTTAGGGTCTCTCGCGGTGCTTCCCGGCCGCTGCTACGGTTCTGTCTGGCCGCTGGCAGAGCATCATAGGTATTTACAGGCGTTGGAGTTGTAACAAACATTAAGCGAACCTCGCGCCATCCGGTCTTCGCCTTAAACGGTGTTCGAAGAACTCGTAGGATATCAGCCCTCTTTCCTTCGCAACGGGCGCATTGTTGACCCAACCCGGTGCCGGGTAGCCAGTAAGTTGGCACAATCGCCCGCTCAAGGGTTCGGCTAATGCAAGTGGTCGTGCCGGCGTTGCAGAAGTAACAGCCCGAAGTTTCTGCAAAATCAGGTGGAGGCCGCGCTGCCCGGCAGCGGCAACCGTATCTGCCCTGGGCCGTCGCGCATCAGAAATGGAGGAAGGATCCATGCCCGCTTGATCCATCAGGCTGAACGGAGCAGCCCGGTAAGCATCCTCTGCCTGAAGTGCACCCATGGCGTCATGCCATCGTTCAGGCGCGTTAGTGAACTCCGAAGTCATTTTGCCTCCCTGTTCCAGGAGATAAATTTTCCTGGTTTACGCCCATCCCTTGACGGCAATCCAACCCCCCGCCGGATCTTAAGCTGTATCATTACACCCTGATGTTGAATTCAACCAACTCAATGGCATCCCCGGACGTGCTCGGTTACCATGACAACAGAATATAAAGCATTTTGTAAAACTTCCGGAGTTAACGTGTCTGAAAATTGCCCGTGCGGTAGCGGATTAGAGTATAGCTTATGTTGCGAACCGTATCTAAGAGGGCGTGCCTGGCCCGGCACGCCTGAAGTACTGATGCGCTCGCGGTATAGCGCTTATGTTAAGCAGGATTTACACTATCTGATTGCCAGCTGGCACCCTTCCTGCAATGCGCAAAATTTCGCCGCCAGGCTGGAAGAACGCTTTGCCAAGGTGCGCTGGCTCGGTCTCAGGGTCATCTCCAGTGAATGGACTGCGCAAAAAGAACAGGGTTATGTAACATTTTTTGCGCGATTTTCTCAAAGTCAGCAGGAAAGTTTTATTCACGAACGTTCACGCTTTCTTCGTGAAGAGCAACGCTGGTATTATATCGACGGAACCTTTCCACCAACGGGACGCAACGATTGCTGTCCTTGCGGCTCCGGAAAAAAATATAAGAAATGCTGCGGTCAGTATTGACCCTGATTTCCCTTCGTATCAACAGGATCACCATCGCAATGCAAGCGCAAACACTGCAACGAAAAGTTCTACGCACCATCTGCCCGGATGCTAAAGGGCTGATCGCTAAAATCACCAATATTTGCTACAAACACGAGCTGAACATTGTGCAAAACAATGAGTTTGTCGATCATCGCACCGGTCACTTCTTTATGCGTACCGAGCTGGAAGGCATTTTCAATGATGCCGCGCTGCTGGCCGATCTCGACGGCGCTTTGCCCGCCGGTTCAGTTCGTGAACTGCACCCTGCGGGTCGTCGTCGCATTGTTATTCTGGTAACCAAAGAAGCACATTGCCTCGGCGACCTGCTGATGAAAAGCGCTTACGGCGGGCTGGACGTTGAAATTGCTGCCGTCATTGGCAATCACGACACGCTACGAACGCTGGTTGAGCGCTTTGATATCCCCTTTACTCTCATTAGTCATGAAGGGGCAACGCGCGAAGAACACGACAGTAATATGGCTGCCGAAATTGACCGTTATCAGCCTGACTATGTGGTACTGGCGAAATACATGCGTGTATTATCGCCTGGATTTGTACAGCGTTACCCGAATCAGATCATCAATATCCACCACTCTTTCCTTCCCGCATTTATCGGCGCGCGCCCTTATCAGCAGGCACATGAGCGCGGGGTGAAGATTATCGGAGCCACCGCGCACTACGTAAATAACGATCTTGATGAAGGTCCGATCATTATGCAGGACGTTATTCATGTTGATCACACCTATTCGGCGGAAGATATGGAGCGCGCTGGTCGCGACGTTGAGAAGAATACTCTGAGCCGTGCCCTTTATCAGGTTCTGGCCCAGCGCGTGTTTGTCTACGGCAATCACACTATCATTCTTTGATTACGATGATGCTGTTTTGTTCGACAAAACAGCATCATGGATAAAAAAACGGCAAACACACCGCTGTATCTGATATGAGGCTTTACAGGGTGTAATCATTTGATATGATGCGCCCCGCTTAACAAGCACAGCAAGCAAGGCCAGTGGTGGGGTTCCCGAGCGGCCAAAGGGAGCAGACTGTAAATCTGCCGTCATCGACTTCGAAGGTTCGAATCCTTCCCCCACCACCATTTCAAATACCACGTTACCTTTACCTTCNCTCTGAATTTCCATATTCCCCACGGGGAAGGATGAGAAGCTTCGACCCGAAGGTTTGAGTCGAACGCAGTGAGACAACGCCATGCAATGGCGGCCCGAAGGGCGAGGAACGCAGTGACGAGTCATCCTTCCCCCACCACCATTTCAAATACCACGTTACCTTTACCTTCNCTCTGAATTTCCATATTCCCCACGGGGAAGGATGAGAAGCTTCGACCCGAAGGAACAGGGCATTTCTTTATCAGGCAAAATTCTGCTACCATCTGGCTCTCTTTTACCCGGCAAAATGACCCGCGTTATGAAATTTGTTTCTTTTAATATCAATGGGCTGCGCGCCCGCCCTCATCAACTGCAAGCCATTGTAGAACAGCATCAGCCCGATGTGATTGGCCTGCAGGAAACCAAAGTCCACGATGATATGTTTCCGCTTGAAGAAGTCGCCAGCCTCGGCTATCACGTCTTCTGTCATGGTCAAAAAGGCCATTACGGTGTGGCGCTGTTATGTAAACAACAGCCCGTCGCCGTGCGGCGTGGTTTTGCAGGCGATAACGAAGATGCGCAGCGCCGCATCATCATGGCGGATATCCTGACCCCTGCCGGGCCGCTAACGGTGATTAATGGCTACTTCCCGCAGGGAGAAAGCCGCGACCATCCGACTAAGTTTCCAGCCAAAGAGAAATTCTATCGCGATCTGCAAAGTTATCTTGAGCAGCAGCAAAAGGCCGATAATCAGCTGCTGATTATGGGAGATATGAATATCAGCAGCTCCGATTTGGATATCGGCATCGGTGAAGAAAGCCGTAAACGTTGGCTGCGCACCGGAAAATGTTCATTCCTGCCGGAAGAGCGCGAGTGGATGAGCACCTTGATGAACTGGGGGCTGTACGATACCTGGCGCACACAGAATGCGACAGTCAACGACCGTTTTTCGTGGTTTGACTATCGTTCAAAGGGCTTTGACGACAATCGCGGGTTACGAATCGACCTGATACTGGCGAGCAGGCCGCTGGCAGATCGCTGCGTAGCAACCGGTATTGATTACGACATTCGTGCGATGGAGAAACCTTCAGATCACGCCCCCATCTGGGCGGAGTTCAGCGAGTAATTCAACGCGAACGGGGGATACCGGACTGCAGGAAGCCAGCTAATCTGCCTGCAGCCCGACCGCGTCAAGGTGATTATTTCACCATCCGCCAGATAAGATTATTGGTTCCCAGCGAGTTTTCATCACGAACGCACTGGAGTAATACGCCTTCGCTTTTCAACACCGCCCCTTCAGTATAATGACGGTTTTCATAGACGCAGCAGCGCTGGCATGGCGGTTGAGAATCATGACCTCCCTGCGTCCAGACCTCGCGCGGCATATCCACCACCACATCCGTATTAATGCCATCCTGGTTGCCATTGTTGCTGATAACACGTTCGGCCAGCGCCGAAGCGCTTAGTCCGAGCAGTACTATCAGCGTCAGATGCAGTCTCATGTTTCGCTTTCCTTCTTTTGCGCCGTTTTACGGCGGGGCCTTTTCGTTTTGTCAGTTGCCGGAGCGGGCAAGCCGCGAAACGCATGCGCTGCGGGCTGTTGCCGTGCCTGTTGAATCAAACTGTGCAGCGTATCGACCAGAGGAGACATAAAGTCCTGGTATCGACACTGCTTCTCGCTGATTTTAGTCAGCGTTGATTCCCAGTGGGCGGTCATATCCGGCCGCGCCGCCATCTCCGGCAGAGAGTGGATCAGCGCGCGTCCGGCAGGGCTGGAGTGAATGTAACGCCCCTTCTTAAACAGAAAGGTACGCTTAAACAGCAGCTCGATGATCCCGGCGCGCGTCGCCTCCGTACCTAAACCATCGGTCGCGCGCAGCACTTTCTTGAGATCTTTATCCTGAACAAAACGTGCTATACCCGTCATTGCTGACAGTAAAGTTGCATCGGTGAAGGGGCGCGGTGGCTGGGTCTGCTTTTCCTGCACCTCTCCTCGTTCGCAAAGCAATTCATCCCCCTTTGTCACTACCGGCAGAGGCGTGCCGTCGTTTTCTTCATCACGTTCCTTGCTGCCCAGCAGCGCGCGCCAGCCGGCTTCCGCCAGAAAACGCGCTTTAGCCACGAACTTACCGCCGGCGATATCTAATTCGATTACGCATTTGCGATATACCGCATCGGGGCAGAACTGCATCAGATACTGGGTGGCGATCAGG
The DNA here is from genome assembly GCF_000026985.1 of Erwinia pyrifoliae DSM 12163. Classification (NCBI taxonomy): domain Bacteria; kingdom Pseudomonadati; phylum Pseudomonadota; class Gammaproteobacteria; order Enterobacterales; family Erwiniaceae; genus Erwinia; species Erwinia pyrifoliae. The sequence continues at coordinate 1,865,263 of NC_017390.1, read as the reverse complement.
CGATAAATCTGCTGTTCGTTATCCGAAAGACTAACCTGACTGCTGCGCGCGGTCGGGATAATCGCATGGTGAGCATCAACCTTTTTGTCGTCCCAGCAGCGGTTCTTCTGGTCACTGTTAAAATCGCCCGGCGGCGACAGATTCGGCTGATGAACATTAATCGCATTCAGCACCGCGTGCCGTCCGGCAAAATGCTCATCCGGCAGGTAACGGCTGTCAGAACGGGGGTAAGTGATCAGCTTATGGGTTTCGTACAGGCGCTGACAGGTGTCCAGCACCGTCTGCGCGCTAAGTCCGAAGCGTTTGCCCGCCTCAATCTGCAAGGCGGAAAGCGAAAACGGTAATGGTGCCGTCTCATTTTCACGCTTGTCGTTGTAGCTGGTGACATGAGCGGGATGTCCACCGATCCGCGCTACCACATGCTCCGCCAGCGGACGATGTAGCAGACGCCCTTCTTCATCCTGATAAGGCTCACAGGAGGCGCTGGGCTGCCACAGGGCGACAAACCGTTCGTCTGCGGGCGTAACAATATGGGCACGGACCTCGAAGAAGTCTTTCGCCACAAAGTTTTCGATTTCTTCATCGCGACGCACCACCAGCCCCAGCACCGGAGTTTGAACCCGCCCGACGGAAAGCACGCCGTCATAGCCGGCATTGCGCCCTAGCAGCGTGTAGGCCCGGGTCATATTGATGCCGTACAGCCAGTCGGCACGCGCACGCGCCAGCGCAGAGACACACAACGGGATAAACTCGCGGTTTTCACGCAGCCGCCCTATGGCTCTTTCCACCGCCTGGGGGTTGAGGTCGTTAATCAGGCAGCGCTGCACCTGCGCGCGTTTTTCAGCAGGTAGCGTCAGGTAATCCAGCACTTCATCGACCAGCAGCTGGCCTTCCCGGTCCGGGTCGCCGGCATGAACCACCACGCTGGCCTGTGCCAGCAGCCCTTTGATGACGTTGAGCTGTTTGGCCACCGACGGACGTGGCTGCAGCCGCCATTTTTCCGGCACTATCGGTAAATCGTCCAACGACCAGCGGGCAAAACGGCTGTTATAGCTGTCAGGCTGCGCCTGCTCCAGCAGGTGGCCGACGCACCAGGTCACCACCTGGTCGCTGCCGCAGGCAATGTAGCCGTCACCACGGCGATGGGGCTTGGGCAGAACATCCGCAATGGCGCGGGCAAGACTGGGTTTTTCGGCAATAAACAAACGCATCCGGGGGGAACTTCCTGCTCAGGGTTGGGTGTCAATTAATAGCCCTTCCGGCCTGCTGCTTCAGGCTTTCGCCCATCGGCCCGAGCGAAGCAGGTTGAAGAGCCGCTACGGCCTGCACGCACATCAGGCGGCAGGCACATCTTTTTTTAGCGGTGCTGATCATTCAAAAGTAGCTAATCAATGCGCGGCTGTCCGGCGGGACAACTCGGGTTGAAGATTTGAGCTGCGGCGTCCCCAGGTAGAGAAAACCGACAATCGCATCCTGGGGACGGCAATTGAACGCCTCGCGTACCGGCTCTGCCTCTGTCCAGGCTCCGCTACGCCAGATACCGTTAAACCCCTGCGCGGCGGCGGCCATTTGCATCGCCATAACGGCGCATCCGGCGGAAACCACTTGCTCCCAGCGCGGTACTTTAGGATGGTCTTCACAATGTGCCACCACGGTAATGATCATCGGCGCACGATATGGCGCAAGCCGCGCTTTCTCAATGGCTTTTTCATCCAGCCGTGCATCACACGACAGTTTTTCCAGCAGCGCGCTAAAGCGGTCACGTCCTTCATTCTCGATAATGATAAAGCGCCAGGGCTTTAGTGTGCCGTGATCCGGCGCGCGCTGGCCTGCACGCAAAATATTCTCCAATGCTTCACCTGCCGGGGCTGGCTCAGCCAGACGGGATGCAGAGCGGCGGTTGATCAGTAATTCCAAAGCATCCATAGCACCCTCCTGATAATCGTTGTCTCAGGCAGAAACTAGCACAGGATGATGTTTTGTTACAGCATTGCACTTTTTCCTGCTGACAATTCCGCCCCTGATAATTAGGATGTTAGCCATTACTGCCCGGTTTAGCGGATGCCAAGTGGCAATGATCCTCCGCACCGGGCATTTCATTGCCATTATGGAGAGTCTATGCGCGTGTTATGGCGGATTATCGCTACTATCTTTAAGTGGACGTGGCGGATGCTGAACTTCGTTCGCGAATTTGTGCTTAACCTGTTCCTGATCCTGCTGATTGTGGTCGCCCTGGGGCTTTGGTTCCAGTTACATAATGCCGGCACGCCGGCTGCGACGCAAAAAGGCGCGCTGGTCGTCAACCTGAGTGGTGCGGTGGTGGACAAACCGTCCGTCAGCAATAAATTCAGCAAGATTGGCCGCCAGCTGTTAGGTGCCAGCAGTGGCCGCCTTAAGGAAAACTCGCTGTTTGACGTGGTAGACGCCATTCGCCAGGCAAAAGACGATACCAATATCACCGGTATGGTGCTCGACCTGCGTCACTTTGCCGGCGGAGATCAGCCATCGCTACAATATATCGGTAAGGCGCTGCGTGAATTCCGTGACGGCGGTAAACCCATCTTCGCCACCGGAGAGAGCTACAGCCAGGCACAATACTATCTTGCCAGCTTTGCTAACAAAATTTACCTCTCGCCGCAAGGTAACGTTGACCTGCATGGTTTCGCTACCAACAGACTGTATTATAAAACATTAATAGATAAGCTGAAAATCAGCTCTCATGTGTTCCGCGTGGGCACCTACAAGTCAGCGGTAGAACCTTTCCTGCGTGACAGTATGTCACCAGAGGCGCGTGATGCCGATGGTCGCTGGGTCGGGGAACTGTGGCAAAATTACCTGAATATGCTGGCCGCTAACCGTCAGATAACCGTCGTTCAGGTCTTCCCTGGCGCACAGGGCGTGCTGAACGGGCTACAAAAGCTCGGCGGGGATACCGCTCAGTACGCGAAAGAAAATAAGCTGGTGGATGAACTGGCGTCTTCGTCGCGGGTTGAACACGAGTTGGTCAAAACCTTCGGCTGGGATAAAGGAACGAACCATTATCGCGGTACCAGCATCTATGACTATCAGGTGAAGGCTAACGGCAGTAGCGACGGGAATGTGGCGGTCATATTGGCCAACGGCGCGATCATGGATGGCGAGGAAGCGCCGGGTAGCGTCGGCGCAGACACCACCGCACTGGAGATCCGAGCAGCGCGCCTTGATCCTAAAATTAAAGCCATCGTCTTCCGCGTTAACAGCCCTGGCGGCAGCGTGACGGCCTCCGAGACCATTCGTGAAGAGCTGGCTGCTGCGAAGGAAGCTGGCAAGCCTGTGGTGGTCTCTATGGGCGGTATGGCGGCTTCCGGAGGCTACTGGGTATCAACACCGGCCAATTACATCATTGCCAGCCCCAATACGCTGACCGGTTCGATTGGCATCTTCGGTGTCATCAACACCGTAGAAAGCTCACTGGACGCCATTGGCGTGCATACCGACGGCGTGGCAACTTCACCGCTGGCTGATGTGGCCAGCACCAAGGCGCTGCCGCCGGAAGTGCAGCAGATGATGCAATTGAGCATCGATAAGGGCTATCAGAACTTCATCGGCCTGGTGGCTAAATCACGTAACAAAACCAGCGAGGAGATTGACAAGATTGCTCAGGGGCATGTCTGGACCGGCAGTGACGCGAAGGCGAAGGGTCTGATAGATGCGCTGGGTGATTTTGATGATGCGGTGGCTAAAGCGGCAGAGCTGGCAAAACTCGACAAGCCACAACTGAGCTGGTATCAGGGCGAGCCAGGTTTGCTGGATATGTTGTTCAGCCAGGTAGACGTTTCGGCACATGCTGCGCTTCCAGCCACCCTGAAAGCCTATCTGCCTGCCCCGATGTTTGATGTTATCTCGGCAATGAAAAAACAACCGGGCCTGATGGATAATCTCAACGATCCGCAAAACCGCTATGCTTTTTGCCTGACCTGCGGAGAGGTGAAATAACGGGCAGCGTCGTACATCATTCCATTGTGTGACGTCACCTTAGCCCGGCCATCGCTGGTCGGGCTGCTTCCAACCCTGTTTACCATTATACTGCGCTCTTTGAGGCATTCCTGAGTTTACCAATGCAAAAGAAATCCATTTACGTCGCCTATACTGGCGGGACCATCGGCATGCAGCGCTCCGAGCATGGCTTTATTCCGGTTTCCGGCCATCTGCAGAAACAGCTGGCCAATATGCCCGAGTTTCACCGGCCAGAAATGCCTGATTTCACCATCCATGAATATCAGCCTTTGATTGATTCGTCAGATATGACGCCGCAAGACTGGCAGACCATCGCCGATGATATAAAGCAAAACTACGATCGCTACGACGGTTTTGTTATCCTGCACGGTACTGACACCATGGCGTTTACCGCCTCGGCTCTCTCATTTATGCTGGAAAACCTCGCCAGGCCGGTTATCGTGACAGGGTCACAGATACCGCTTGAACAGCTGCGTTCCGACGGGCAGCAGAATTTGCTGAATTCGTTATTCGTTGCCGCCAACTACCCGATTAATGAAGTCACGCTGTTTTTCAATAACACCCTGTATCGTGGCAACCGCACCACCAAGGCACATGCCGACGGTTTTAACGCTTTCGCCTCGCCCAATCTGCCACCGCTGCTGGAAGCGGGTATCCATATTCGTCGTCTCAATACCCCTCCGGCTCCTGCTGGCGAGGGTGAATTGGTGGTGCACCCGATCACCCCGCAGCCTATCGGGGTGGTTACCCTCTATCCCGGCATTTCGGCCGAAGTGGTGCGCAATTTTCTTCAGCAGCCGGTTAAAGCGCTGATCCTGCGCTCTTACGGCGTGGGTAACGCGCCACAGAATAAGGCGTTTCTTCAGGAGCTTAAAGACGCCACCGGGCGCGGCATCGTGGTGGTGAATCTGACCCAGTGTATCTCCGGCAAGGTCAATATGGGCGGTTACGCCACCGGAAATGCGTTGGCACATGCAGGTGTGGTGAGCGGCGCAGATCTGACCGTTGAAGCCACGCTGACCAAGCTGCACTACCTGCTGAGCCAGGATCTGACCAGCGATGAAATCCGCCAGCTGATGAAGCAGAATCTGCGTGGCGAACTGACCCCGGATTGAGGCAACCATGAGCATACGTCAGGCACTATTATTGATAGACCTGCAAAATGACTTTTGTCCCGGCGGGGCGTTGGCCGTCAGCGAAGGGGATCAGACCATTGCCGTCGCTAACCGCCTTGCTGCCGATTTCCAGCGGCGTGGCGAGACGGTGATCGCCACCCTCGACTGGCATCCTGCAGGGCATGGCAGTTTTGCCTCCAACGCCGGGACTATAGTGGGAACCCAGGGCGATTTAAACGGCTTACCCCAGATCTGGTGGCCGGATCATTGCGTGCAGCATAGCCACGGTGCGCAGCTGCATCCTTTGCTCGATCGCGCGGCAATCAGCCTGCTGGTGCACAAAGGTGAGAATGCAGAAATTGATAGCTACAGTGCATTTTATGATAATGGCCAGCGCCATCAGACGCTGTTACACGGCTGGCTGAGTGAGCTTGGCATTACTGCCCTGACCGTAATGGGCCTGGCGACCGATTACTGCGTGAAATTTAGCGTGCTGGACGCACTGGCTCTGGGCTACCGGGTGACGGTGGTGACAGCAGGCTGCCGGGGCGTTAATCTGCATCCTGACGACAGTGACAATGCCCTGCTATCTATGACTCAGGCAGGTGCGATCCTCATTTAACCCTGTGCAGGGCGGGGTCGGAACTGGCTGACCCCTCTTTGGCTGCGCTAACTCATCCCTGCAGGGATCATTTACTGGAGCCTGATGCGCGTCACCGCCTCGTCGCAGATGCCGAACTCCTCTTTCAGCTGCTTTTTGCTTTTCATCACTATCTCCCCGCCCTTTGCCACACTCATATGTTGCGGGTTGTCATTGTTTCGCGCCTGCCAGAGTAGCACCAGCTGCAGGCTATGCTCTTTTTGCTCCGGCGTCAGCGCAACGCCATCGGCCCATTTGCCGGTTTCTACGGCGGTGACCAGGCGCTGATACACCTCCGACGTCATGCCGGCGATCATTTCATCCAGTTCCATCATGACTCCTTAGCCCGGCGTTTTATTGCCATCGTCATCGGTAAAACTCAGCGAGGCTGAATTAACACAAAAGCGTTCGCCTGTTGGCTGCGGGCCATCCGGGAAAACATGGCCGAGATGCGCGTCACAACTGCCACAGCGGATTTCAATGCGCTGCATGCCGTGAGTGTTATCCTCCAGATAGCGGATAGCCTCGTCGCTGTAGGGCTGATAAAAGCTGGGCCAGCCGCAGCCAGAATCATATTTAGCCCCCGACAAGAACAGCGACGCCCGGCAAACCAGACAATGGTAAATGCCGTCGCTTTTGTTGTGCAGCAGCTTGCCGGAGTACGGAGGCTCGGTGCCACGCTGTTGCGTCACATAGTGCTGCATTTCAGTTAAGGCGTTTTCGGATGAAAAAGAGGTGTCTTCATTAGCCATATTCAACTCTCTGACCAGGTTAATCCGTCAATTACAACTCATATTCTAACAAACACTTAACAACGTCAGGTGGATTTTTTGTGATCGCCCGGCAAGCTTTTGTGGCCAGACTTAAAATTGTGATGCAGATCACCATTCAGAGCTTGCCCCCTTTAGAAAAGAACAAACTGCCCCAAAATCAGTCCTGCCATTCGTTAAGAAACCGGTTTTATGTTGAATAATTCCTGATCTCTGGTTGATTTGTCGCAACTATTGACACGATTCCGCTTGACGCCTGGTAAGGTTTTTGTAATTTTACAGCCAACCTTTTATTCACTATCAACAAGCTGGTGGAATATATGACTATCAAAGTAGGTATCAACGGTTTTGGCCGTATCGGTCGCATCGTTTTCCGTGCTGCTCAGGAACGTTCTGACGTAGAAATCGTTGCTATCAACGATCTGCTCGACGCAGAGTACATGGCTTACATGCTGAAGTATGACTCAACTCACGGGCGTTTTAACGGCACCGTAGAAGTCAAAGACGGCCATCTGGTTGTTAACGGCAAAACCATCCGTGTTACCGCTGAGCGCGATCCAGCGAACCTGAAGTGGGATGCGGCCGGCGTTGATGTGGTAGCTGAAGCAACCGGTATCTTCCTGACCGATGAGACGGCACGTAAACACATCGAAGCTGGCGCTAAGAAAGTGGTACTGACTGGCCCGTCTAAAGATGATACCCCGATGTTCGTCATGGGTGTGAACCACAAGGCTTACGCGGGTCAGGCTATCGTTTCTAACGCCTCCTGCACCACTAACTGCCTGGCACCGCTGGCGAAAGTCATCAACGATAAATTCGGTATTGTTGAAGCACTGATGACCACTGTTCACGCGACGACGGCGACCCAGAAGACCGTTGACGGCCCGTCTCACAAAGACTGGCGCGGCGGCCGTGGCGCATCGCAGAACATTATCCCTTCTTCTACCGGTGCTGCGAAAGCGGTAGGTAAAGTGATCCCTGAGCTAAACGGCAAACTGACCGGTATGGCGTTCCGCGTTCCTACTCCTAACGTTTCCGTTGTTGATCTGACTGCACGTCTGGAAAAGCCGGCGTCTTACAAAGAAATCTGTGACACGATTAAAGCGGCTGCCGAAGGTGAGTTGAAAGGTATTCTGGGCTACACCGAAGATGAAGTGGTTTCTACCGATTTCAACGGCGAAAAACTGACCTCTATCTTTGATGCTAAAGCCGGTATCGCCCTGAATGACAACTTTGTGAAACTGGTATCCTGGTACGACAACGAAACAGGTTACTCGAACAAGGTTCTGGATCTGATTGCTCACATCGCTAAATAAGTTATCAGCCGCATAAACTGGCAAGACTTAAGGCAGTTTAAGGCTGGATGTGGAACAAACCTGAGGGCGACGCATGTCGCCCTTTTTTGTCGCTTAATTCTGGAGGCTGTCTGATGAACGAGAACATATTCTCCCTGCCTGTGCTTAACCCGTTGACCCCCTACCTCTCACAGCGCCAGCTGGGCGAGTTACCGGTCATTGTCATCACCCATCCCAAAGTACGCGCGGCCGTTACCCTTCAGGGCGCCCAGCTGATTGCCTGGCAGCCCACGGGTGAAAAGCCCGTTATCTGGCTTAGCGATAAAACTCCTCTGCGTGACGGAAAAGCGATTCGCGGCGGTGTGCCTGTTTGTTGGCCCTGGTTTGGCCCGGCCGGCGAGCCGGCACATGGCTTTGCCCGTCATCTGCCCTGGGAGCTTTTTGCACATGATGAGAACGAACAGTGCGTCATGTTGACGCTGGTATTGAAAAGCAGCGAGAGAACCAGGAAGTTATGGCCACACGATTTTACCCTGTTTGCCCGGTTCCGCTTTGGCGAACACTGTGAGATTGAACTTGAAGCACATGGTGCATTTGAGTCAACTGCCGCACTGCACAGTTACTTCGCCGTGGCGGATATCGGCGGCGTTTCGGTCAGTGGCCTGGGGCCGGGTTATATTGATAAAGTCAAAGATGGGGTGACGGGAACGTCTGACGACGGCGTACAAACCTATCCTCAGCGCACCGACCGTACTTACACGCAGCCTGACGATTGCAGCGTCATTAGCGATAACAGCGGAGAGCGGGTGATTGAAGTGCATCACCATTACCACAGTGACGTTGTCACATGGAATCCGGGACCCGCGTTATCATGTAGCATGGCCGATATGGCCAATGACGGATATAAAACCATGGTTTGTGTCGAAACGGCGCATATCAGTCAGCCAATGATCAGCAGCGACGACAGGCCAGCCCGACTGGCAACCACCTTCAGGGTTCGTCGAAAAAAGTGAAGTTTGCCGGGCGTATACACAACCCAGCCCAATCCTGAGTGAATACGCCCCGGAATGCAGAAACTGTAGTGCCGTTAAGCCGCTAAGGCCGCCAGGGGAGTCAAACGATGTCCAGCGCCACCCTGGCCGCTGGTGGGGGGAATGCCTGATTAATCAGGGCCAATTCATCACGACGAAAATTAAGCATGCCCGGGGTAAAACGTTGATACCCGCCAGGCGCGGTCGTGCCGAACGTTCAGCGCGTTACCGACGACCTGTTCCGCACCGCCATCGGCATACATCTCTGCGCTGTTTGTCAGGGTAAGGCTCATCTCCAGCCCCGTTAATAAAGCGGCAACCTGCTGCTGAGGCTGTCCGGCATATTCCCCCATAAACCACGTTCCCAGCCGATAGCAGGCCGTGCTGCGCCGTCAGTGATGACAACCGGTAGACTCATCAGGCTCTCCCCTGCTCTGTTTTGGTGCATTCCGATGATGCAAAAGGCGTAATGCGCCCTGAATACGGGCGCTCAGGCCATCAGAATGTGTAGCTCACCCCGGTGAATAACAGCATTTGTGCCTTTTCATCAACCATCGGGCTGTCTTTAATTTCGCTACCGGGACGCAAATAGCGGCCGGACAACATGGCATTCCAGTTTTCGCTTATTTTCCATCCCGCGCTCAGCTCCAGATAAGGGCTCCAGCTGCTATCGGGATCATAACTGTCAACACCACTGCGTTGGGATTCATTCGGGGTGACACCGTAATAGTAGCGATTTTGCCGGGCGCTACTCCATAGCGCTCCGATACCTGGCGTCAGGCTGAACTGACCGACTTCAAAGCGATAAAGATACGCTACATCCCAAATAATACCGTTGCTGTTATCAAGCATATCGCCTGCCAACGTGGTACGTACGATGCCCCAGTCTGCGCTATGACGATATGCCAACCCGCCCATCAGCGTCATACGGCGCTTGTTGAGCGATTTCATATCGGCGTCATCGGCATCATCGGGATCGTAATTTTGCGGTGAACCAATAACCGTCAATGACAGCTGATCCTGCGGGTCTTTCCACAAAAAATATCCCGCCTGCAGGCTACGAATATAGAAGCTGTCCCCTTCATAATTGATGACGGGCAATGGGTAGTAGCGATCCTGTCCACTTTTATACGGGCTTTGACTGTAGAGCAGCCCGCCTCCCAGCGTTAAGGGATTGGCCTGTGCCAGCGGTGCCATTAAGCAGCAGGGTAAAAACGCAGAAAGCGCGGTAAATTTGAAATGGTTCACAACTTGTTCAATCCATAAATATAACAATCGGACTGACATTCTAAACGGGATGTGTTGTCTGCGTCAGAGAATCATACAACCTGTAACACTCTGAATTCACTTTCAGCCATTTGCGCTGCCGCCGTATAGCAACTGGAGGCTTGCAGGATCCTGTCAGGGCGCAGCAGTCAAGACTCAGGCTGTGCGTCAATGTAACTTTGTTATTGAAATTTCATTGAAAACTACGCTAATTCAGGAAATTTTCTGAATGCGATCTACGCTTAATAATGAACTACCCAGTTCGGTGAGCAGGCGACCCTCATTTTAAAGCAGGCCTATAAATCATGCCAGGTTGGCATAAGGGTTGCTGTACTCAGCTATGAATTCTTCAGGAGTGGTTATTTCTTCAGCTCCTGGTATCTGTGCTATACCCCGATAATTCGGGTTGCAGGAAGGCAGCTTCACCGTGAGCCCCGACCACTTATCAAGTCAAGCGGTTCGGCCATGCAAGCGAAGCGAACCTACCTGCAGCGCGAAGTATTTCCGGTATAAAAACAAAAGGACGGGCAACGCCATGAATATATTCGATCACTATCGTCAGCGTTATGAAGCTGCCAAGGACGAAGAGTTCACACTGCAGGAATTCCTGACTATTTGCCGTCAGGATCGCAGTGCATACGCCAATGCGGCGGAACGACTATTAATGGCCATTGGTGAACCTGTGATGGTCGACACCGCTCTGGAGCCTCGCCTTTCACGGCTTTTCTCCAACCGCGTCGTCGCGCGTTACCCGGCGTTCGAAGAGTTTTATGGTATGGAAGAAGCGATTGAGCAGATCGTCTCCTACCTGAAACATGCTGCGCAGGGCCTTGAAGAGAAGAAACAAATTCTTTATCTGCTGGGGCCGGTGGGCGGGGGTAAATCTTCTCTTGCTGAACGGCTGAAATCACTGATGCAGCGCGTACCGATTTATGTGCTCACCGCAGACGGCGAACGCAGTCCGGTCAATGACCATCCGCTGTGCCTGTTTAACCCGCAGGAAGATGCCAACATTCTCGACAAAGAATATGGCGTACCCCGTCGCTATCTGGGTACGATCATGTCGCCGTGGGCCGCGAAGCGTATGCACGATTTCGGCGGGGATATCACCCGTTTCAAGGTAGTGAAAATCTGGCCGTCGATACTGGAGCAGGTTGCCATCGCCAAAACCGAGCCGGGTGATGAAAACAACCAGGATATCTCGGCGCTGGTGGGTAAAGTTGATATCCGCAAGCTGGAAAATCATGCGCAGAACGATCCTGATGCTTATGGTTATTCCGGCGCGCTGTGCCGGGCGAACCAGGGAATGATGGAGTTTGTCGAGATGTTTAAAGCGCCGATTAAGGTGCTTCATCCTCTGCTTACCGCGACTCAGGAAGGTAACTATAACGGCACAGAGGGCATTTCCGCCCTGCCTTTTAACGGGATTATTCTGGCGCACTCGAATGAATCAGAATGGGTTACGTTCCGTAATAACAAAAACAATGAGGCATTCCTTGACCGCGTTTACATCGTTAAGGTGCCCTACTGCCTGCGCGTTTCGGAAGAGATAAAAATCTACGAAAAATTGTTGGTTAACAGTGAACTGGCGCATGCGCCCTGTGCGCCGGGAACCCTGGAAACGCTGGCGCGCTTTTCCATCCTGTCGCGCTTAAAAGAGCCAGAGAACTCCAGCACCTACTCCAAAATGCGCGTCTATGACGGTGAAACCCTGAAGGATACCGATCCTAAGTCGAAATCCTATCAGGAGTACCGTGATTACGCCGGCGTGGATGAGGGGATGAACGGGCTGTCTACGCGCTTTGCCTTCAAAATCCTTTCGCGCGTATTCAATTTCGACCACGCCGAAGTGGCAGCAAACCCGGTTCATCTGTTCTATGTGCTTGAACAGCAGATAGATCGCGAGCAGTTTCCACAGGAACAGGCTGAAAAATATCTTGAATTCCTGAAGGGTTACCTGATCCCGAAATATGCCGAATTTATTGGTAAGGAAATTCAGACTGCCTACCTGGAGTCCTATTCAGAATATGGTCAAAACATTTTCGACCGTTACGTCTCCTATGCTGACTTCTGGATTCAGGATCAGGAATATCGCGATCCGGATACCGGCCAACTGTTTGACCGCGAAGCGCTGAATGCGGAGCTGGAAAAGATTGAAAAACCGGCCGGGATCAGTAATCCAAAAGACTTCCGTAACGAAATCGTCAACTTTGTGTTGCGCGCCCGCGCTCATAACAGCGGCCGTAATCCTAACTGGACCAGCTACGAGAAGCTGCGCACGGTGATTGAGAAAAAAATGTTTTCCAACACCGAAGAGCTGCTGCCCGTCATTTCGTTTAACGCGAAAACGTCTACCGACGAGCAGAAAAAACACGATGATTTTGTCGATCGCATGATGGAAAAAGGCTACACCCGTAAACAGGTTCGCCTGCTGTGCGAATGGTATTTACGCGTCAGAAAATCGTCCTGAACCGGCAGTCGCATCCGATCGGGCAAGGGGCATGTGCCCTTACCCGGTTGGTAACCATTTTGGGGGAGCTATGGCCTATTTTATCGATCGGCGTCTTAACGGTAAAAACAAAAGCGCGGTTAATCGCCAGCGTTTTTTGCGCCGCTACAAATCGCAAATAAAACAGTCGATCTCCGGAGCCATTAATAAGCGTTCGGTCACCGACGTAGAGAGCGGCGAATCCGTCTCGATTCCAATAGAGGACATTAACGAACCGAGTTTCCATCAGGGACGCGGTGGAGAACGCTATCGCGTTCATCCCGGCAATGACCATTTTGTGCAGAACGACCGCGTTGAGCGCCCCCATGGCGGTGGCGCAGGCGGGAGCGGTCAGGGCAATGCCGGAAAAGATGGCGAAGGACAGGACGAATTCGTCTTCAATATCTCTAAAGACGAATATCTGGACCTGTTATTCGAGGACCTGGCGCTACCGAATCTGAAGAAGAATCAGCAACGACAGCTTACCGAATATAAAACCCACCGCGCCGGCTACACCGCTAACGGCGTCCCGGCAAATATCAGCGTGGTGCGTTCCTTGCAGAACTCGCTGGCGCGGCGCACGGCCATGACCGCCGGTAAACGGCGTCTGCTTGCTGAATTGGAAGATTCTCTGCTGCGGGTGGAACAAAGCGAACCCGCTCAACTGCTGGAAGAACAGCGGTTACGTAAGGAAATAGAGGAGCTGCGTGCGCGTATTAAGCGCGTGCCTTTTATTGATACGTTCGATTTGCGCTACAAAAATTTTGAAAAGCGCGCGGAGCCTTCCAGTCAGGCAGTGATGTTTTGCCTGATGGATGTCTCCGGGTCGATGGACCAGGCCACCAAAGATATGGCTAAGCGTTTCTATATCCTGCTCTATCTTTTCTTAAGCAGAACGTATAAAAACGTCGATGTGGTTTATATCCGCCATCATACTCAGGCAAAAGAAGTGGATGAGCAGGAGTTCTTCTATTCACAGGAAACCGGGGGCACCATCGTTTCCAGTGCGCTCAAATTAATGGATGAAGTTGTCAAGGAACGCTATGACCCCGCGCAATGGAATATTTATGCAGCGCAAGCTTCAGATGGCGATAACTGGGCTGATGATTCGCCATTGTGCCATGAAATATTGGCCCGGCAGATTTTGCCGGTGGTACGTTACTACAGTTATATAGAGATTACCCGCCGCGCTCATCAAACTCTGTGGCGTGAATATGAACATCTGCAGACCAATTTCGATAATTTTGCCATTCAACACATCCGTGAACAGGAGGATATTTATCCGGTATTCCGTGAACTGTTCAAAAAACAGGTTGAAGAGAATTATTAACTTTATCCGCCTCAGCCGGCATTACATCGGTTGAGCTGCTGCTCATCTGGCTGCTGGCTGGCGCCCCAGGCCTGGAGGAAGTTGCCACCCGCGTTTCGGGGCTTCGCTTAAAGAGCAGGTTATCAACCTGCTCTTTTGAGTCATTCAGGTTGTTCGTTACCCTTTAGTCCGTTCAAAGTCGGCATACATTCCATTTATCCTACAAAAAAACAGGCGCTGTTGGTGATTTTCCGAAATTTTTCACCAATTAATCACAATAAGGTTTCCTGGTATAAAAGTTACCAATAAGCTCTACAATTCACTGCTGTTTTAACAAGTTTTTTTGTTACTATTATACGTCGGTGAAAAATATGTATAAAATTTCTAAACCCCTCTCTCCCCAACAACAAACACAAAACCCACCTTACAAGCGCTAGATTTACTTAAAATTGAGGAAGGGTCTACACGCAATTTAGGTAAGTACATTCTTAATATAAATAACAGTAATGGCAGTCGCTTTGTTATGGTTATGCCCCGTGCAGGAACCGTTATGGCTGAGGGGGTGGCAGGGCGAAAATTCAATAAGTGAACTCATCTATCGTCAGCGGCGAGGTGATTTATATGGCAGAATATGACTTCATCTTGAACAGGTTTCTCTGGAAAGCAATAAGTTTTGTGCAACATAGTTAAATGACCACCCTTGTTTAATTATAAAGTGTCTGATGGGGTCTGCTGCCATTGCAGCGGCTCCACCTTTTATTGTCCAAATGCAGAATACACCCACTAAATAGCTTGGCCACATAGCCTGGCCACGCTGGCCCGCTTCTCTTCAGCCCCCTTGCGCTAAACAGATTAGAGATGCCCCCCTTTTATCGCTCGCGCCATCGATTTAATTACAGGATGCCCATTTGCCATCAATGAGGTCAAAAGTCACGCTCAACCGAGCGCTCTGCGGTGGTAAAAATGTTCAGAATCCGCTTTGGCTGGCAATCAACAGTTTGATTGCCTTTTCTTAGCTCTGTGAACAACATTTATTCCTTTGAATTTTACGCTATTATATCAAGACTCTATTTAAGGCGCTTGAAGTCGTCTGATTCGCTTACAGTTTTTGACAATCAGCGTCGTCAGATAACACACTGTAAAAATAGTTTTTATTCTAAACAGGAGAAGTACACATTGGAAGCCAGCGCGATTTACAGTCTCTTCATCATTGGTTCAGTGCTGGTTGCCGCAAGCATTTTGCTCAGCTCTTTTTCCTCCAGATTAGGGATCCCGATCCTGGTTATTTTCCTTGCCCTTGGCATGCTGGCTGGCGTAGACGGCATCGGTGGCATCGCCTTTGATAACTACCCCGCCGCATACCTGATAAGCAATCTGGCTCTTGCGGTGATCTTACTTGATGGTGGAATGCGCACCCAGGCCAGTTCTTTTCGCGTCGCTTTAGGTCCGGCGCTTTCACTGGCAACGGTTGGTGTTCTGATCACCGCCGGGCTGACCGGACTGGCCGCCGCGTGGCTGTTCGATCTGAATGTGCTTAACGGTTTTCTGGTCGGTGCGATAATTGGCTCCACCGACGCGGCAGCGGTTTTCTCACTGTTGGGCGGCAAAGGCCTGAATGAACGCGTCAGCGCCACGCTGGAAATCGAATCGGGCAGCAATGACCCGATGGCCGTTTTTCTCACCATCACGCTGATTGAGATGATCCAACAGGGGCAAACGGGGCTTAGCTGGATGTTTGTCGTACATCTGGTTCAACAATTCGGCCTGGGTATTGTACTCGGTCTGGGCGGCGGCTGGGCGCTGCTGCAGGTGATCAACCGCGTGTCGCTGGCCAGCGGCCTTTACCCTCTGCTGGCAGTCAGTGGTGGCATTCTGGTTTTCTCGCTCACCACCGTGCTGGAAGGCAGCGGTATCCTTGCCGTTTATCTGTGTGGTTTTGTGCTAGGCAACCGCCCAATCCGCAACCGCCACGGTATTCTGCAAACTTTTGATGGCATGGCATGGCTAAGCCAAATTGGAATGTTCCTGGTGCTGGGACTGCTGGTTAATCCCGCTGACCTCTGGCGTATTGCTCTACCGGCTACCCTGCTTTCTCTCTGTCTGATACTGGTTGCTCGCCCGCTCTCGGTGATCATCGGGCTGTTACCTTTCCGTGGGTTTAATATTCGCGAGCGTATGTTCATCAGCTGGGTAGGATTGCGCGGTGCGTTACCGATCATTCTCGCGGTATTTCCGATGATGGCGGGCTTACCTCACGCGGCGCTGTTCTTTAATATCGCCTTCTTCGTGGTGCTGGTTTCACTGATGGTTCAGGGCACTTCACTCGGATGGGCCGCACGTAAAGCACGGGTGGTGGTGCCACCGCTGGCGTCGCCCATCTCCCGCATCGGGCTGGATATTCACCCTGAAAACCCTTGGGAACAGTTTGTTTACCAGCTCAGCGCCGATAAATGGTGCATCGGTGCAGCACTGCGCGATCTGCGCATGCCGCGCGAAACACGTATCGCCGCCCTGTTCCGAAATAACCTGTTGCTCCATCCAACCGGCAGCACCCGCCTGAAAGTCAATGATGTGTTATGCGTTATTGGCCGTGAGCGCGATCTGGCAGCACTGGGCAAACTGTTCAGCCAATCGCCGCCGGTGTCGTTAGATCAACGTTTCTTTGGTGACTTTATTTTGCAGGCAGACGCTCTGCTACAGGATGTTTCACAAATCTACGGCATTGAACTGGATGAAGAAACGGATACGCAACAAACGCTGGGCCAGCTGGTTTCCGGCATCATCGGCGGCGCTCCGGTGGTAGGCGATCAGGTAGAGTGGAAAAATATGCTGTGGACGGTCGCCGAGAAAGAAGCTAACGAAATCGTCAAGATCGGCGTAAAGGTACAGGATGAGTAATATCCCTGCCTGCATGCAGGGCTAAGCGCTTGTCTGATCAGCATGCTATGAGCATATTCGAAAACCGCCTCTGTTTACCACTGGCGGTTTTTTATTATCCTCTTAAGGTTCATCTTATTGTCAAATAAGCCTATTTCGCTGTTATTGCTCCGTCCCTGAATTAATTTTTCTGATGCACTTTTCCCCTGCTTGATCTTTAAACACCTTTTAGGATTTTCCCGTATTAACGAAAACCAGTAACTGCTGCATACTGATATTCTTATCATGTGGCTGAATACTGCTATGTCCGGCTACACAGCACAGTTATCGTTGTTACTGTAACGAGCAGGTTACATAAAATTATGTTGGTCAACCTGGGGTTTAATATGTCAACTGCTGGATCCGTAGATTATCCTCTGCAGGTCATTGCTCCCTTATAAAAGAGAACATGAATTATGGCAAGTACTCTGATAATTAAAGACAATCGCCGTACGTTAAGCGGTTCGCGAAAGAATGTTATTGCCAAAGTAGCTCTAAGCTTATCTGATTTATTCTCAATAAATTTAGCCCTTTTTTTATCGGCTGCGACCGTAAAGGCTATTTGGGGTGATCTGGATATGTTTATTCCAGCCCAGCAAATAGAAATTCGTTTTATTGCCCAGTCTGTCATGTCCATATTGTGCACCGCCTGGTTCTGGATGCGACTGCGTCATTATACCTATCGCAAACCTTTCTGGTTTGAATTAAAAGAGATCATTAAAACGCTGATCATTTTTTCATTGCTAGACCTGGCTCTTATTGCATTTTCAAAATGGGATTTTTCACGCACGCTGTGGAGCTTTACGTGGATATATGCCCTTATTTTTGTGCCGCTGCTGCGTTCCTCTGTTAAAAACACCATTCTGAAAACCGGGCATTGGCAGAAGCACACTATTATTATTGGCAGTGGTAGAAATGCGCACGAAGCATTTGCCGCACTGCAAAGTGAAGAGCTTCTCGGCTATGACGTTAAGGCATTTGTTTCGCCAGGCGGGGGCCATACAACGGAGGGCAGTTTCAACGGCATTCCGGTCATCGATCAACAGGATATTATATGGGATTCGGTCGATCTCGATAATACGCAATTCATCGTGGCGATGGAAAACGATCAGCGCGCATTGCGCGACCACTGGCTGAAACTACTCTCAGGCAAAAAGTGCCGCTCTGTTTCGGTGGTTCCTACTCTTCGCGGCGTGCCGCTTTACGGTACGGACATGTCGTTCGTCTTCAGCCACGAGGTGATGTTATTGCGTGTCAGTAATAATCTGGCTAAGCGCTCATCGCGATTCCTGAAGCGCACCTTTGATGTGGTCGTTGCCTCTCTGCTGCTGTTATTCCTTAGCCCTGTTTTCGCCGTGATCTGTTGGCTGGTGAGACGTGATGGCGGCAGCCCGATCTACGGTCATGAGCGCGTTGGCCAGGATGGTAAGAAATTTAAATGTCTGAAATTCCGTTCCATGGTAGTGAACTCGACTAAAGTGCTGGAAACGCTGCTGGCTACCAGTGAGGCAGCTCGCATCGAGTGGGATAAAGATTTTAAACTGAAAAACGATCCTCGCATCACGCAACTTGGCGCGTTTATGCGAAAAACCAGCCTTGATGAACTGCCCCAGCTGTGGAACGTGATCCGTGGGGAGATGAGCCTGGTGGGACCGCGCCCGGTGGTTGAAGCCGAGCTGGAGCGTTATGCCGGTGATGTCGATTATTACCTGATGGCGAAACCCGGTATGACCGGTTTATGGCAGGTTAGCGGGCGAAACGACATAGATTACGATACTCGCGTCTATTTCGATTCCTGGTATGTCAAAAACTGGGCGCTGTGGACGGATATTGCCATTCTGTTTAAAACCGCCGGCGTGGTACTGCGTCGTGACGGAGCTTATTAAGCTGACCCGCCCATTGCGGGTGACAGTCGTGCCACGGCACAGGGCGTGACTGTCACCTTCTGAGGAGCGCTTTTCTAAATTCATGCTTTTCTTTTCCATCGGTTAACTCTAACCTGTCCGGCTTGCTTTAACCCGGACACTCACCCTGCCATGCAAAAATTTACTCTGCTATTGCTCAGCCTGGTTCTGCTTGCCCCGCTGGGTATTGATCTCTACCTGCCCACGCTGCCCGACATCGCCAGCGGTCTGAACACGCCCCTAACCGCCATCCAGACCACTGTTCCGCTTTTTTTGCTGGTCATGGGCCTGGGACAAATTGTTGCCGGCCCGCTGGTCGATAATTTCGGTCGTAAACCGATCGCCTTACTCGGCCTGCTGCTTTACGTTACCGGCAGCGTTCTGGCGGCAACCGCCACCGGCTGGCCTCAATTCCTGTGCGCCCGCATCGTCCAGGGCTGCGCCGTGTGTTGTACCGCCGTGGTCGCTTTCACTGGCGTGCGCGACCGTCTTGACGGTGACGATGCGGCACGCGCCTACGGTTTCCTCAACGGAGCTTTGAATATTGTTCCGGCGCTGGCACCGATGCTGGGTGGCTTTCTGGCCGCAGCATTAGGCTGGCGGGCAAATTTCTGGTTCCTGGGTGCCTTTGCGGTGTTTATTGCCATACTCATCGCCCTCTTCCTGCCGGAAACCCGTCCACTTGATACCAGAAAAGTGAAGGGGTTGCCGTTAGTGCAATATTGGAAAATTCTGCGCCAGCCACGCTTTTTCACCTTTGCCTTTGCCAACGCGGGCGCGCTCGGCATGGTGCTCACCTATGTGTCGCTGGCACCGCAGGTGCTGATGACGGAAGGTCAGCTCAGCGCCATGCAGTTTTCCATGGCCTTTGGCGCAAATGGTTTTTGGATCATGCTGGTCAGCGTGGGGGTGAATAAGCTAATCCGCAGAGCGGGTCGCCCTTTCTGCCTGGCGGCAGGCGCGCTGGCCATGGTCGCCGGAGCCATCATGTTAATGGCAGGAGTCTTGTTGCTGCCTGAAAGCTGGCAGACAAACGGGTTGCTTTATATGTTACCGGTTGCCGTCGCCGTTGCCGGACTGGCATTTATCGTCGGCCCCGCCACCAGCTATGCTCTGGAGCCGTATCAGCAGCAGGCCGGGGTTGCTTCCGCGCTGGCAGGCTGTATTCAAATGGCGGGAGGAGCGTCCATCGGGCTGTTAGCGATGGCCATTCCCGTAGCGGAAAAGCCGGCTCTGAGCTTGATGATGCTGGCCGGGGCGCTGCTGGCGATCATCTCCTGGCGGATGAGCCGCTCAGAGCGCGGCACGCTGACCGCGCTCTGAGCGTTTTAGACAACTCTGACCGGCACCCTTGGCGCCAGCGCACACATCAGCTCATAACCCACGGTGCCGGATGCTGAAGCCACATCATCAATTTTGACGTTGTCGCCCCAAAGTTCAACCTGACTGCCTATTCCCGCCTGTAAGCACGGTGTCAGATCAACGGTGATCATATCCATCGAAACGGCCCCAACGATCTGCGTCTTTTCGCCATCGACCCGGATCGGCGTACCGGTGGGGGCATGACGCGGGTAACCATCAGCATAGCCGCAGGCCACGACGCCAATACGCTGACTGCAGTTTGCGCGGTATCGACTGCCATAACCCACCCCGGATCCGGCTGCGAGCTGCTGAACGGCGATAACTTCGCTGGTGAGGGTCATGACCGGCTGTAAACCGCTACCGGCAATATCCTGCCACTGACCGCTGGGAGAAGCCCCATACAAAATAATCCCCGGACGAACCCAGTCGTAATGCGTCTGTGGATGCCATAGCGTGGCGGCGGAGTTTGCCAGCGAACGAGGGCATTCAAGCCCTTCTGCTGCCTGCTCAATGCGTTTCAGCGGCTCGGCAACACCCTCCGCCGACTCTGCATCGGCAAAGTGTGCCATCAGCGTCAGCTCGCCGACATTCTCCAGCGATCGCAGCTTCTGCCAGACGCCATGCACCCGTTCGGGCTGAAAGCCAAGGCGGTTCATGCCGCTGTTCATTTTGAGATAGATATCAATGGGGGCAGAGAGCTTTGCCTGGGCCAGCGCATTAATTTGCCAGTTGCTGTGCACGCTGGTGGTTAGACGATAACGGTCAAGGATCTGCAGATCGTCCGGGTGGAAGAATCCTTCCAGTAACAAAATCGGTTTTTTCCAGCCGCGCTCACGCAGTAATATCGCCTCTTCCAGGTTGAGTAAGGCAAAACCATCGGTTTCGTTCAGGCTCTGCCAGACGTGGTCAATGCCGTGCCCGTAAGCGTTAGCTTTGACCACTGACCACAGGCGCGCACCACCCGCAGTATAGCGCGCTATGGCCAGATTTTGCCGCAACGCGGCGCGGTTTATCGTTGCGACAATCGGACGAGACATATCCTCTCCTTGTAACTATGCGATGAGTTAACGAACATTGACACTGTGCAGCGAACGAACGGGGGCAGGGTTGAAGCCAGGCAGATAGCGTATCACCGACAAATCGTCAGCAGAAATAGCCGGCGTGCGCCCGGAAATGATATCTGCCAACAGTTGCCCGGATCCGCAAGCCATGGTCCAGCCAAGAGTACCATGACCGGTATTAAGATACAGGTTTTTCAACGGGGTACGGCCAACAACGGGTGTGCCATCCGGGGTCATCGGACGCAGGCCACTCCAGAACGTTGCCTGCCCAATATCGCCCCCTTGTGGATAAAGATCGCGAACGACCATTTCCAACGTCCTGCGACGTGCAGGCAACAGCTGCGTATTGAAACCGACAATTTCAGCCATGCCGCCCACACGGATACGATTGTCAAAACGGGTAATTGCCACTTTATAGCTCTCATCCAGCACCGTGGATAGCGGAGCCGCTGTTGCATCTTTAACGGGGATAGTCAGCGAGTAACCCTTCAGTGGATAGACAGGGAGTTTAACGATATCATCCAGCAATCCGGTAGAGAAGGAGCCAAGTGCCACGACGTAGGCATCTGCTGTTATACGCTCACTGCCGCATTGCACGCCTGCAATGCGGTTGGCGTCCTGTAGCAACGCATCGACTGGCGTATTGAAACGGAAGTTGACACCAGCGGCCACCGCCATTTCCGCCAGACGCTGAGTAAACAACTGACAGTCACCTGTTTCATCGTTGGGTAAGCGTAGTCCTCCCGTCAGCTTGTGATGTGTGGTCGCCAGCGCAGGTTCGACCTGGCTCAGTTGCGCCGCTTCAAGCAGCTGATAAGGCACGCCCGCCTCGCGTAACACTTCGATATCTTTAGCCGCGCTCTCATACTGCTGAGCGGTACGAAACAGCTGCAGTGTTCCTCCCTGGCGACCTTCATAGGAGATGCCGGTCTGATGGCGTAGCGTTTTAAGGCAGTCGCGACTGTACTCTGCAATACGTACCATACGACTTTTATTCTGCTGATAATGGCGCATATCGCAGTTACGCAGCATCTGCCACATCCATTCCAGCTGGAATCGACTGCCATCAAGACGGATGGCTAATGGCGCGTGTCGCTGAAACATCCATTTAATGGCTTTCAGCGGCACGCCCGGTGCTGCCCAGGGAGCCGCATATCCCGGCGATATTTGCCCGGCATTTCCGGCACTGGTTTCCAGCGCCGGTGCAGGCTGACGGTCAATCACCGTGACTTCATGTCCGGCCTGGGCCAAATACCAGGCACTTGCCACGCCAATCACCCCACTACCCAGAATGACAACACGCATACCGACCTCATTCAGTGCAAAATAGAATAATATGCTGAAATGATCGCTTAACATTGGATTAAACAACCAAAATGAGCAGGTTATCTCAGCAGCAATTTCTAATTATTTTTTACCAAAATGCCTAAAAAATACAATATGGCTGAACGAGTTCAGTGCTAAATACTCCGTGAAAGCTTTTCAAAGCAGGGAATGTGTTATATCCAGCATAAATGCGTCATCGTCAGCATTTTCACACCTAAATCAGATCGCTCAGATAAAACAGGATTTTATGCTAAAAATACTTATTGAGGGTGCGTTTACCCTGTTATGGCGTTATTTTTTTTATTTGCGCTCTATTTTCTATCGAAAATTTCCATTGTTTTATCGCGAGGGATTAGAGACAGTGAACTATCATTGAGAGAACGGGTTTACTTCAAGGCTTTGTCGGTGCGCTAATGTTGAGCTGACAGGTCGATATGCAAACGGATCTTTTACTGCCCGATCCGCTTTTGTAAATAAAGGAGTGCGCTATGACCACCTTTTTTGATCTGCCGGTTGAGGACAATCAACGACTCAATGACGGACCGGACTGGACCTTTGAATTGCTTGACGTTTACCTCAAGGAGATCGACCGCGTCGCCAAATCCTACCGGCTGGAAACCTATCCCCACCAAATCGAGCTGATTACCTCTGAGCAAATGATGGATGCCTATTCAAGCGTCGGTATGCCAATCAATTATGCTCACTGGTCATTCGGCAAGAAATTTATTGAAACAGAGCAGCGCTATAAACATGGCCAACAGGGGCTGGCGTATGAGATCGTGATCAACTCTAATCCCTGTATCGCCTATCTGATGGAAGAGAACACCATGACCATGCAGGCGTTGGTGATAGCGCACGCCTGCTATGGTCATAACTCGTTTTTTAAAAACAACTACCTTTTCCGCACCTGGACCGATGCAGGTTCGATCGTCGATTATCTTATTTTCGCCCGAAACTACATATCACAGTGTGAAGAGCGTTATGGTGTTGAACAGGTGGAACGTTTGCTGGACTCCTGCCATGCCCTGATGAATTACGGCGTTGACCGCTACAAACGCCCGCAAAAAATTTCATTACAGGAAGAGAAAGCGCGGCAACACAGCCGTGAGGAGTATCTGCAAAGTCAGGTGAACATGCTGTGGCGCACCCTGCCGCGACGTGAACATGAAGAAGCTCATTTAGCCAGCGCACGTTATCCGGCAGAGCCGCAGGAAAACTTGCTCTACTTCATGGAGAAAAATGCCCCCCTGCTCGAACCCTGGCAGCGGGAATGCTTGCGTATAGTCCGCAAAGTCAGCCAGTATTTCTATCCACAGAAACAGACTCAGGTGATGAATGAGGGCTGGGCGACCTTCTGGCATTACACGATCCTTAACCATCTGTACGATGAAGGGAAAGTGACCGAGCGCTTTATGCTGGAGTTTTTGCACAGTCATACCAACGTCGTATTCCAGCCACCGTATAACAGTCAGTGGTATAACGGCATAAACCCTTATGCGTTGGGTTTCGCCATGTTTCAGGATATTAAACGCATCTGCCAGCATCCTACCGAAGAAGATCGCCACTGGTTCCCGGATATCGCGGGTTCAGACTGGCTGGATACTCTGCACTTCGCCATGCGCGAGTTTAAAGATGAGAGTTTTATCAGCCAGTTCCTGTCGCCAAAAGTCATGCGCGACTTACGCCTGTTTACCGTGATGGATGACGACCGTAATAACTTCCTGGAAATAGCGGCTATTCATGATGAAGCTGGTTATAGGAAAATTCGCCAACAGCTCTCCGATCAGTACAACCTGAGCAATCTTGAACCCAATATTCAGGTCTATGACGTGGATTTACGTGGTGACCGATCGCTGACGTTGCGTTATGTGCCGCACAAGCGGGCGCCTCTGGATAACAGCCGACGTGAGGTGTTAAAACATGTGCATCGGCTGTGGGGCTTTGACGTTAAGCTTGAACAGCGTAATGAAGATGGCAGCGTTGAGATCCTTGACCGCTGCCCTCCACGCCTCGGAACCGTTATCTGACCTGGCGGTCTCACGGCGGCACCTGACAGGCTAAACCTGATCAACTGAAGGGCGAGTGGCTGGCTGCTCGCCCTTCAGGCACTTTGCATCACGACCGTCAGCTCCCCCGTGGCATGTCGGTTGGCATACTGACCTGCATACTGTGCCAGATCTCACCGCTTCGACGGCCATAATCCCTGACGCAGTCAACAATCAATTCATGTTGTTGAGTATTCAGAATATTCAGCAACTGCTGGTAAAATGTTTGAGCCTGTCGGCGCGCCTCGGGATTCGAGAAGTAGTGACGACCTACGCGAGTGTACAGCCCCTTTAACCCATTAATAATAAGGCCATAAATCGGATTGCCGGAGGCAAACGCCAACCCGCGAAAAATGCTGTAGTCGAGATCGGTATAAGCCACTGCATGGTCTTCAACCTGCCTTGCCGTCTCCAGAACCTCACGCGCTTTATCCGGATAGGTTCGAATAGCACGGCGAATGAAGATTGAGGAGATATTGGTACGAACGGACAACAGGTTATCGATAAGCTGTGGCACGCTGTCGTGGTCAAGTCGCGCCAGCGTTTCAAGAATACTTAAGCCGGAGGTTTCCCAAAAGTTATTCACTTTTGTTGGCTTTCCATGTTGTATGGTAAGCCATCCATCACGCGCCAGTCGCTGCAGAACTTCACGCAACGTGGTTCGGGTAACGCCTATCAGTTCGGAGAGTTCGCGTTCAGCGGGGAGAATCGACCCCGGAGGGAAACGACTGTTCCAGATGCTTTCAATAATATACTCTTCCGCGAAACCCGCCGGGCTCTGCGCCTTAATGACCATAGCGTTATATTTCCGTTGCGTTTATAACTGAGAATTATACCAATCATAGCAGAGGCCCCTGGCATCACCTAGCCAGCCATGCAGCCAAAAGGAGATCGCAGGCAAAAATCAGCTAGATTTCTGTTTATCAGGATGGCTCTTGCCCAATGACTCGTCCGCAGGGTGAGTGTATTTATGCAGGTAATAATGCTGCTGTGGGACTGTTTAAGTATTTTTCATGCCTATATTTCTTGCTGGTAGGGTGGCACGCAGCCACTTTTGGTTTAAACTGCCGGGTAAACGCCTCTTACACGGACAGATTCATGTTGAGATACCTTAATCGCTGCTCTCAGGGCCGGGGAGCATGGCTTTTGTTAGCCCTGACCGCTTTTGCTCTGGAAATGAGCGCTCTTTATTTCCAACATGTTATGCAGCTTCCACCCTGCGTAATGTGTATTTATGAGCGCTGTGCTCTGTTTGGCATCATGGGAGCGGCTCTTGTTGGTGCCGTTGCGCCAAAGACCCCGTTACGCTGGGGAGCTATTCTGATATGGCTTTACAGCGCGTGGCAAGGCCTTCGTCTGGCAAGGGAACACACCATGATTCAGCTGCATCCCTCCCCGTTTGTCACCTGTGATTTTGCAGCTCGCTTCCCTTCCTGGTTGCCACTGGATAAATGGTTACCGTCGGTGTTTGTTGCCAGCGGTGACTGCGCGGTGAAATCCTGGTCGTTTCTGACGCTTTCTATGCCTCAGTGGTTGTTGGGGGTCTTCGCTGCCTACCTGCTGGTCGCCGTACTGGTGCTGATCGCTCAGGCATTTACCGCCAAAAGACGCGATCTGTTCTCGCGCTGAAGACAATCAGGGCCAGCGATGACTGGCCCTCGTTTTTACCCATTCCTGTGACAAGCTCTGCCGCTGCTGTGCCAACCCCGTATATTGAAATAATTATTTACCGTACCAGCGTGGACGGTTGATAATGTGCTCTTCCCAGTCAACAACTTCGCTTTCATGCACCGCGATGTGGCGCACTGAAATGCGCGCGGCATGCATGTGCGCACGCGATCCGCTGCGCAACGGATGCCAGGGCGGCAACGACTTACCTTCAGCGAGAACGCGATAAGCACAACTTGGCGGCAGCCACTGGAAAGTCGGCAAATTTTCCCGGGTAAGCTTAATGCAATCCTCTTCTAATTCGAAACGCTGCTCATAATGACGGCACTGGCAGGTTTTAATATTGAGCTGGTTGCAGGCCACGTTGGTGAAGTAGATCTCATCTGTGTCAGCGTCCTGCAATTTATTCAGACAGCATTGACCACAACCATCACATAAGGATTCCCATTCCTCATCGCTCATTTGTTCCAGCGTTTTACGCTGCCAGAAAGGGTTCTCAGTCATGTTCGCGTCCGGTAAAAGTAAAAACCCGCACCTTATAAGGGGTTTGGGCGTAAGATGCAAGCTTTACAGCACGCGGGTTGATACCGTGCGCCCGCCCAGAGAAAGCGCCAGTTTGTCACCAGACTGCATCGGGCCAACGCCCTCCGGCGTTCCGGTTAGGATAACGTCACCGGCGCGCAAGGTGAAATAGCGACTCATATAGACAATTAACGGCAGGATCTTGTGGATCATCCCGGCGGTCCTCCCCTGCTGACGAACTTCGCCATTAACAGTCAGTTTCAGCTCTACGTTCTGGGGATCGTCTTGAAACTCGCTTACCGGGATAAAGCCTGACATCGGGCAAGAGTTATCAAACCCTTTGGCCTTTTCCCATGGCTGCCCGGCCTGCTTACATCCGGCCTGCACCTCACGAAGGGTGAGATCGAGCGCGATACCATAACCTGCAATTGCCTGCGCAACATGCTGTTCACTTGCCTGTTTAAGCGTAGAGCCTATGAGCACCGCAAGTTCAATTTCGTGATGTACGGCACCGAGACCCTGCGGAACAGACAGTGGCTGGCGGAGATCGCAAATCGCCGTTTCCGGCTTGATAAACAGTACTGGCTCAGACGGGATGGCACCTCCCATCTCTTCGATGTGTTTCGCATAGTTACTGCCAACGCAAACCACTTTGCTTACCGGAAAATCCAACAATGCGCCCTGCCAGTTATGGTGCTGATACATGCTGTTCCCCTGCCTGTTTGATAAACACTGCCGGCTTGATACCGACGCGAATTTGAAGCATGCCCTGGTGACAGGTCAGACGCAATCCCGTGCCTTAAGGATATTCGCTTCAGTCATTACTCCGAATGTACTGAACGGAAATTGCGATGAAATGCGCCAACATTACAGCCCGGCATCAGGCTTAGGTCAGTCATACACAAAGAGGGCAGCTTCGGGCTGCCACTCATTAATTGCTATACCCGCCGGCAAATTTTGAATTTAATAAGAAAGCGTTATTTGATCTCGGCGGAGACAGGGACACAGATAATTCCTAACTAATCTTTTACCACGCCATTAAGATGTATCTTAAGCAAGCTCTCTGGCGGCGGCGGTAACTGTAAATAAAAGCCATCATCTTGTAGCGCCGTTTTCACTTTTTCAATGTCTGCACCTACCAGCTTTTTGCTGCCGTCAAGCGGCAGTATCATCGCCAGTCTGGGTTTTCCGAACCCCTTGAGTAGGGCTTCGGGTACGCGAGAAAAATCGTCTTTTTTCTCTACATAAAGATAGGTTTGGTCACGTTGAGGACTTCTATAGATCACACAAAACATGTTTTTACTCGAATTAAACCGATGTTGGCTTGCCTGAATATAACAGTAACTATAACATGCTTGCAGAACTTCTAAATATTACCTGGCTGGGTGTTACGCCATAAAGTGGCGTAAATTTGTCCGGGATGAGAAATAACAGGACAAAGCGGGACAGATGTCACAATCGTCAATCGAGTTGAAAGGCAGCAATTTTACGCTGTCGGTTATTCATTTACATCATACCGACCCCGCAATCGTGCGCAAAGCACTTGAGGAAAAGGTCAGTCAGGCGCCTGCTTTTCTGAAAAACGCGCCAGTGGTAGTCAATGTTGCAAACCTGACCAGTGAAGTAAATTGGCGGCAGATGCAGCAGGCCATTCTGGAGTCCGGCTTGTTCATTGTTGGCATTAGCGGCTGCAAAGATGAACAGCTAAAGCGCATCATCACGCGTTCTGGCCTGCCGGTGCTAAATGAAGGCAAAGAGCACAAAAATAACATCGATATTCCCCCTGTAGCCACTTCGACTGAGCTGGCGGTGGTTAAAACGCGGCTTATTTCTTCTCCCGTACGTTCCGGCCAGCAAATTTACGCTAAAGATTGCGATCTTATTGTCACCAACAGTGTCAGTGCGGGCGCTGAACTGATTGCTGACGGCAACATTCATATTTATGGCATGTTGCGCGGACGCGCTCTGGCTGGAGCAAGTGGCGATAAGAATTGTCAGATTTTTTGTACCAGTTTAACCGCAGAGCTGGTATCTATTGCCGGGAATTACTGGATTATGGACCAGATCCCGGCTGAGTATTTCGGCAAAGCGTCGCGTCTTTGTCTTAAAGACGGCGCATTGACTATACAGACATTGAACTGAGCCATGCTCAACAGCTTTTTCTTTTTCAAGGAAATTACTATATGGCACGCATAATTGTTGTTACATCGGGTAAGGGAGGCGTAGGTAAAACTACGTCCAGCGCGGCCATCGCTACCGGTCTGGCACAGAAAGGTAAAAAAACCGTTGTTATCGATTTTGATATCGGTCTGCGTAACCTCGATCTGATCATGGGCTGTGAGCGCCGCGTCGTCTATGACTTTGTGAACGTGATTCAGGGCGATGCCACTCTCAATCAAGCACTGATCAAAGACAAACGCACAGAGAATCTCTTTATTCTTCCTGCATCGCAGACCCGCGATAAAGACGCGCTGACCCGGGATGGCGTGGAGAAAGTATTAAACGATCTTGGCAAAATGGATTTCGACTTCATCGTTTGCGACTCACCAGCCGGAATCGAAACGGGTGCGCTGATGGCGCTTTATTTTGCTGATGAGGCCATTATCACCACTAATCCGGAAGTCTCTTCGGTACGTGACTCTGACCGCATCCTGGGCATTCTGTCTTCCAAGTCCCGTCGGGCAGAGAACGGGGAAGAGGCGATTAAAGAGCATCTGTTACTGACGCGTTATAATCCGGGCCGGGTCAATCGTGGTGACATGCTCAGCATGGAAGACGTGTTGGAGATACTGCGTATTCCTCTGGCTGGCGTCATTCCTGAAGACCAGTCAGTGTTACGCGCATCGAACCAGGGGGAGCCGGTTATCCTTGATGCTGAATCAGATGCAGGTAAAGCTTACGCTGATACCGTCGACCGCCTGCTTGGAGAAGATCGTCCCTTCCGCTTCATTGAAGAAGAGAAGAAGGGTTTCCTGAAACGCCTGTTTGGGGGATAAACCATGGCCTTACTCGATTTCTTTTTATCCCGAAAAAAGAGCACAGCCAATATAGCCAAGGAACGGCTACAGATCATCGTGGCGGAACGCAGAAGGGGCGACTGCGAGCCCCACTACCTGCCCCAGCTGAAAAGGGACATTTTGGAAGTGATTTGTAAATACGTGAAAATTGATCCAGACATGTTGAGCGTAAAGCTGGATCAAAAAGATGATGATATTTCCATTCTGGAGTTGAACGTCACGCTGCCTGAAACAGAAGCGGAAGAAATGCATAAATGATCTCTTCCTGCTCATAACATCCCCCTGCCTGTGCAGGGGGATGTTTGTTTAATCAGTCTGCCGCGAGGATCTCGGCAATACCTGCGTCCAACAGAACGCCACGCCAGCCGTCAACCAGTTCAGGTTTCCCCTGCTGAGGTTTGAGTTGCCAGTGCCAGTTTAATAGCTGATTTATCTGACGCCTTGATGCTAACAGCTCCTGACTGACGCCGTGACGCTCCGCCGTTTCGGCTACCAGTTCTTTAAGGCTCTTAAATATCTGCTTATAACGTGGATAGTCAATAAGGTTGGCTACAGGTGGCGGTAACTGTTCCTCCTCCAACGCCTTCGCCTTGGCAACCATCTTCAACAGCGCATTGCCGTGAAAACGAATCTCCTGCCCTGATAACCCTAAGTGATCCAGTTCTCCCAGGGTGCCGGGCATAAAGCGTGCAACCTTCCACAGATTCTCTTCACGAACGACAAAGTTTACCGCCATATCCTTTTCACGCGCTATTTCCAGTCGCCATGCGGCCATCAGGCGCAATGCCGCCAGCTGCTGTGGGCGTAACTGCCAGGCGTTAGTGATTTCCCGGTAGGCTTCTTGTGGTTTCAGTACGCTGGTGCGGCGCTGACAGAGCAAACGACACTCATCAAGCGCAGCGGCCATCTGACCTGCCGCTTCGGTTTCGTCTACCAGCTTACTGGCAATGGGCAGTAAATAGAACACATCGGCAGCCGCATACCGGCACTGCTTTTCACTCAATGGTCGTGCAAGCCAGTCGGTGCGCGATTCACTTTTATCCAGCGCGATGCCGGTAAAGGATTCAACGATAGTGGCAAAACCGCAGGATAAGGGACGCCCACTAAATGCCGCGAGGATCTGCGTATCAATCATTGGCTGCGGCAGCACGCCAAATTCATGCTGAAAAACTTCCAGATCCTCGCTCCCGGCATGCAGGTATTTTATGACCTGCTGATCCAACAGCAGATCTCTGAAGGGAGTCCAGTCGGTAATGGGAAGTGGATCAATCAGAGAGATAGTCTCTCCATCGTAAAGCTGGATCAACCCCAGACGGGGGTAGTAAGTACGGGTACGAACAAATTCAGTGTCCAGCGCCAGCGCCGGAACCCGGCGCGCGCGCAGGCAAACGTCGGAAAGCGCTGCGTTCGTGGTGATCATGGTGTAATTCAAGTTAGTATTCTCTCGTCACCGGCCGGGTCGTTGCGGTGGTCAATGGTAAGTGCAGAGTAAACATGCCGGGCGGCCCGGCATAGTATGTCAAGGCAAGCGCCTCAGGGGCATCAGCGTGACTGCTGCGTCATACTGGTGACTTCCTCGCGCAGTTGGCGTCGCAAGATTTTACCCACGTTGGTCTTTGGCAGCTGATTGCGGAATTCAACAATTTTGGGAACTTTGTAGCCTGTCAGATAATTTCTACAGTGGGCAATCAATTCATCTGCGGTCAGTGAAGCATCTTTCTTCACTACGCAGATTTTCACCGTTTCACCGGCGACATCATCCGGCACGCCAATGGCTGCCGCTTCACCCACTTTAGGATGCAGCATCAACACATCTTCAATTTCATTCGGGTAGACGTTAAACCCGGAGACCAGAATCATATCTTTTTTACGATCGACAATACGCAGGAAACCTTCCTCATCAACGGTAACAATATCACCGCTGCGAAGCCATCCATTTTTTAATACTTCTTCGGTATCCTGCTGGCGCTGCCAGTATCCTGACATGACCTGAGGCCCTTTGATGCACAGCTCGCCTGGTTCTCCAGCGGCCGTTTCGTTTCCGGCGTCATCGACCAGCATAATATCGGTAGAGGGCACGGGTAAACCAATGCTGCCATTGTGGTGCTGAATATCATAAGGGTTGACCGATACCAGCGGCGAACACTCCGTTAGCCCATAGCCCTCCAGCAGATAGTGCCCGGTGAGTTTCTCCCAACGCTCGGCAACCGTTTTTTGTACGGCCATACCGCCGCCTGCTGACAGGTTAAGCGAGGAGAAATCCAGCCGATTAAATGCCGCATCATTCAGTAGCGCGTTAAACAGGGTGTTGACACCGGTAATTGCCGTGAACGGATATCTGCCCAGCTCTTTGACCAAAGCCGGAATATCGCGTGGGTTTGTTATCAGCAGGTTGGCTCCGCCCAGCTCCATAAACAACAAACAGTTCACCGTAAGGGCAAAGATATGGTAAAGCGGCAATGCCGTTACTACGGTCTCTTCACCCGCTTTCAGCAGTGAACCGTAGGTCGCTTTGGTCTGCTCAAGATTAGCCTGCATATTGCGATGGGTCAGCATCGCCCCTTTGGCCACGCCAGTAGTACCGCCGGTATATTGCAAAAATGCCAAATCGTCATTAACAATGTGCGGTTTGGCGTATTCCATCCGTGCGCCACTTCGCAGCGCCTGGCGAAAAGAGACCGCCCCGGGCAGATGATAAGTCGGCACCATTTTTTTTATATACTTAACCACAAAGTTGACCAGCGCCCCTTTTGCGGCTGAAAGTTGGTCGCCAGGGCTGGTAAGGATAACGTGCTTTACCCCGCTGTTGGCCATTACTCTTTCCAGCGTATGGGCAAAATTGGTTAAGATAACAATGGCGCTGGCACCGCTATCCTTCAGCTGATGTTCGAGTTCTCGTGGGGTATATAGCGGGTTGACGTTTACCACGACCATCCCGGCGCGCAGTATACCGAACAGGGCGATCGGATATTGCAGTAGATTGGGCATCATCAGTGCCACCCGATCGCCTTTCTGCAAACCCAACCCCTGTTGCAGGTAGGCCGCAAATGAACGGCTAAGCGTGTCTAAATGGCTGAAAGAGAGGCTCTGCCCCATATTGATAAACGCCGTTTGCCTGGCGTAACGCAGTGCGGCATGTTCAAACAGGTCGATAAGCGAGCCGTAACGATCGGGATTAATCTCTGCCGGTACATCGACGGGGTATCGGTTTAACCAAACCTTATGCAAAGAGTTGCCTCGGAATTTGATATTGGACGTCATCGCAGTCTCGATTTTCCAGCATTTGTTAACATTACTTTAACTCATTACACCCATTTGCTACGCGTTCTCCAGCCAGGTTGCGAAGCCCATCACTAAATTATAAGTGAATAAAAACCGTTAACACGGCATACCCGTGGTGCGGATATGCAGTGAAGTGATGGACAGAACCGCTTATTCAGTGAGGATAGTCTGCACGCGAGCCGGACCAGGGTTGTAGTAGCCCCAGGGAGCAGGCCCCCAATATCCGCCACGATGATGGCCATAATCCGGGCCATACCAAATCCATGGGTCAATGGGTGCTGGCGCAATAATTTGCTGGCTGGGGTGCCAGCGCTGGTAGCCGGTAACGTTGACGATCAGGAAGGTGTATTGTGCATCACCAATTTTGCCTTTTTCAACGCCGCTGATGGGGCCAACCACGGTGACCATCCGATCGCTAAAATCTACCGGGTCAATAAAGCCATTGACATCCGCATAAATGCGCCCTAAAGACGGCGAGCCGAGTATCGGTCTGGCACCTTCATCAAGCGGCATGGCCGCGATTTCGAGGCGGGTCTTACCCTTGCGGTTATCCACTTTGATGACCTTGCCACCAAAACGTGATTCCTGACCGGTATACAGCTGCGGGGCAGCCAGCACCCGCACCAGATCCTGCTGCGGTGTGGCGGTCGTACCTTTAATCGAATCCGGCACCGTTATGCAACCGTTTAGCAACAGCGAGACAAGCAACAAGCCACTGAACTGCCACAACTTTGTTTTACGCATAAAAATTCCTCTGGTTTTGCTACTTGGACTGCGCATTTGTTAAATAGTTGCTGAGGCTTAGTCACGCCCGGGTAATTTTTTCCATGCGACATCGTTACGTAAGTATGTGGGTTCCGCGTGCTCAGGGGCCAACGTTAATCCTTCTGACAGCGCCTGCTGCGCAAGCGGAAGCATGTCTTCGGCGCACGGAAGCTCAACTGCCGTCATCACC
Organism: Erwinia pyrifoliae DSM 12163; assembly: GCF_000026985.1. Classification (NCBI taxonomy): domain Bacteria; kingdom Pseudomonadati; phylum Pseudomonadota; class Gammaproteobacteria; order Enterobacterales; family Erwiniaceae; genus Erwinia; species Erwinia pyrifoliae. Next base: position 1,831,295 of record NC_017390.1, on the reverse strand, counting down.
AGATCGAGCCTGTCGAACCCGGCTATCTGCGGCCAGGCTTTCCAGCCCGTACCGACGCAGGCCCACTGGCCGCTCAGCGCCGCCATACGTTGCACTGCGGCCTCAGGTTTCAGTACCGCTTCAGTCTCTTCGCCGTGCCAGATGCCCTGCTCATCACGCTGATATTCTGCCCAATAGACTTCCCCCATACGCGCATCAATCGTTGCCAGCACGCGGGTTGCACCCTGTTGCCGCCATGCGCTTTGCGCCATCGTTTTCAGGGTTGAAATGCCGATTAAGGGTAGCCCGGCGCCCAACGCTAACCCCTGAGCGATACCAATACCAATTCGCACGCCGGTAAAGCTGCCGGGGCCGCGACCAAAGGCCAGTGCATCCAGCTCGTTTAACGCCACCCCGCCCTCCTGCAACAGCTGCTGTACCAGCGGAAGGATGCGTTGCGTATGTTCACGGGTGCAAAGCTCGAAATGGGCCAGCTGATGCTGATTATTCAATAGTGCGACCGAACAGGCCTCTGTCGCCGTATCAATCGCTAATATTCGCGTGGACATAGCCACCTCAAGGGTAAGGAATTTTCGGGCGCGTAGCATATCATATTGCTACCTTCATTCATTAGTGCTGCCCGCTGGCTTTGAGAAAATCCACGGCTTTTTGCAAATCGCGGGTGCGCGGCGTTGGCGGCAGGCTGTTAACGAATACCGCACCGTAAGGGCGCATGACCAGACGATTATCGCAAATCACCAATACGCCCCGGTCATTCACATCGCGGATCAGACGACCAACCCCCTGCTTCAGGGTAATCACCGCATCCGGCAGCTGAACCTCCGCAAAGGGATCGCCGCCGCGTACCTTGCAGTCTTCCATGCGCGCTTTTAACAGTGGGTCGTCGGGAGAGGTAAACGGCAGCTTATCGATAATCACCAGCGACAGTGCATCACCACGCACGTCCACCCCCTCCCAGAAGCTGCTGGTCGCCACCAGCAACGCATTGCCTGCCGTCACAAACTGTTTCAGCAGTTGGCCTTTGCTGGTTTCTCCCTGTAACAGGACTGGCAGGGTCAGCGTAGCGCGGAACTCGGCCGCTAAATCGCGCATGACCTGGTGAGATGTACAAAGGAAAAAGCAGCGGCCGTTATTTGCCTCGATTAACGGCCGTAACATATGCGCCAGCTGACGTGCGCCGCCGGGCTGATTAGGCGATGGCAGGTGACGCGGCACGCACAGCAGGGCCTGGCTGGCAAAGTCAAACGGGCTGGTGAGGATCAACGCTTCTGCCCCGCCTACGCCGAGACGCTCAACAAAATGGGTCATCTGTTCATTCACCGCCAGCGTCGCCGAGGTGAAGATCCAGCTGGCGGGGCGCTCATCCATCACTTCACGGAAACGATCTGACACCGACAGTGGCGTCAGCGCCAGCACAAAATGGCGCGAGTTACATTCATACCAATAGCTGAAGCCTGGCTGGCTGACATCCTTCAACCGTTTCAAACGCCCGCGATATAGCGCAGCACGTTCAAACGCCGCATCCAGCAGTGCGGAACGGCCGAGGGAGAGTTTAGCCACGTCATAACACAGCTCCAGCGCGTCATCGAGCAGCAACAGCGCGCGCTGGATAGGTGCATCGCGCAGCAGGTCGCGCAGATTGCCGCGAAAGCCGGGGTCGCCCAACGACAGTCGAAAATCCTGAGCGCTTTGCGCCAGGCGGTCGGCGGCCTTTTGCAGCTGTTGTACATCACGAATTTCGGTGCGGTACGCAATGGTGATGTCTTTCGCCAGATCGAGCAGCTGGCGGCTCGATAACTGCTGGCCGAAATACTGGCTGGCAATATCCGGCACCTGATGGGCTTCATCGAAGATCATCACATCAGCATCTGGGATCAGCTCGGCAAACCCGCCCTCCTTTACCACCATATCGGCAAGGAAAAGATGGTGATTAACCACCACCATATCGGCATCCATTGCCTTACGACGGGCTTTCACCACAAAGCAATCTTTATATTGTGGGCAGTCGCTGCCGAGGCAATTATCATTGGTGCTGGTCACCAGCGGCCAGATGATGCTGTCTTCTGCTACTCCGCCACAGGTGCTGATATCGCCGTCGACGGTTTCATTTGACCAGCCGCGCAGATGCACCAGGTCGCTCATCGCCTGCACCGCCAGCTCACCGCCCGCCATCGATTGCTGCTCCAACCGCTCCAGGCACAGATAATTAGAGCGCCCTTTAAGCAGAGCCATGCTACCCTTGAATTTCAGCGCTTTTGCCACCGTAGGCAAATCGCGGCTGTATAGCTGATCCTGCAACGCCTTGGAACCGGTAGAGACGATCACTTTTTTCCCGGAGCGCAAAGCCGGAGCAAGGTAAGCATAGGTTTTTCCAGTGCCGGTTCCCGCTTCAACCACCAGCTCGCCTTTATTTTCGATGGCACGAGCCACCGCCGTGGCCATCTCGCGCTGAGGTTCACGCGGCCTGAAGCCGGGTATTGCCTGCGCCAGGGCGCCATCTGCTGCAAAATCGTCTGTCACATATCCTCACGGGCGGTAAAAACGACTGTAATTATGTCAGTATCTGCCTGCACACTCCACCCTTTAGGTGACAGGCCACACCAATCTGTGCCAGTCTGATGCGGTTTTTAGTGGAGATGAAAAGGAACCAGTATGACCATTGAACGCATCGACCCGGAACACCGCATGTCCGAAGCGGTAGTACACAATGACACGGTCTACTACACCAGCGTGCCCGATAATCTGGATGAGGACGCTGAGGCGCAGACGGCAAATGCGCTGGCGACAATCGATAAGCTGCTCACGCGTGTTGGCTCAGATAAAAGCAAGATCCTGGACGCAACCCTGTTTCTGGTACACAAAGAAGATTTTGCGGCGATGAATCGTGCCTGGGATGCGTGGGTGTCGCCGGGCAACGCGCCGGTACGCTGTACCGTGCAGGCAAATCTGATGGATGAGAAATACCGGGTGGAAATTAAGATTATTGCAGCAAAATAGTTTGCCCCCCTGCCGCGCTGTGGCAGGGGCTGGCCCATCGGTTATTCTTCTTCCGGCTCTTCTTCGTCGTGGTTGTTGTCGCCCATATAGTCTTCTTCGTCTTCGTCGAACATTACGGCAACATGACCACCGGTATGATTCTCACGGATTTCCGCCGCCACCGTGCCGATTGCCTCACCGCTACTCATTCCTTCGGCCATCAGTTGCTGAATGCGTTCTACAGCCTGTTGCTGCTGTTCATATGACAACGCGGGTAATCCTGTGAACATAGTTAACTCCTGGGTGGTTTACACCACGGATTATTTCACGGGTGACAAAGAGATGCCAGTGGGATAAAAATATGTCAGGCTTAGCTTCTGTAATGTACTGGCTGCTGAAGAATCATGTCACCTGTTTATCATTCTCTGACTTATGCGCCCGATGCCGTTGAGCATCAGTTCGCCGCTCTCGCTCATCTGCCATGGGCGATGCTACTCCATTCGGGATTTGCCGATCACCACGACAATCGCTTTGATATCCTGGTCGCCGGGCCGCGTGTCACGCTGACAACACGCGGTGAGCAAACGGAAATAGCAGCGGATGGCCACTTTATGACCAGCAGCGCCGATCCGCTGGCACTCCTGCAGCAGCAGCTGGAAAATTGCGGTTTGCAGGCCGTGCCTGACGACGATTTTCCTTTTCAGGGCGGTGCGCTGGGGCTGTTTGGTTACGATCTTGGACGCCGCTTCGAGAAATTGCCCGTCAGTGCAGAACAACAGCTCACAACGCCGGATATGGCTGTCGGGATCTATGACTGGGCGCTGATCGCTGACCACCATCGCCGAACGCTGACCCTTGTCGTGCACGGTGATGCCGCAAGCAAACTGAGCTGGCTGGAAGCGCAACGCCCGCTACTGCCGGAACCTTTTCGCCTCACCAGCCGCTGGCAGGCGAATATGTCACGCACGGAGTATGGGGAAAAATTCCGTCAGGTTCAGCAATGGCTGCTGGCTGGCGACTGTTATCAGGTTAATCTGGCACAGCGTTTTGCCGCGACGTACCACGGCGATGAATGGCAGGCATTTTGCAGGCTGTGTAAGGCTAACCGCGCTCCGTTCAGCGCATTTTTGCGTTTGCCCGACAGCGCCATCCTCAGCCTGTCTCCCGAACGCTTCATTAAACTTGAGCGGCAACGGATTGAAACCCGGCCGATCAAGGGAACCCTGCCCCGCTTTGCCGATCCTGATGCCGACCGCCGGCAGGGAGAAAAGCTGGCGCAGTCGCCGAAAGACCGCAGTGAAAATCTGATGATTGTTGACCTGCTGCGTAATGATATCGGCCGGGTGGCGACACCGGGCAGCGTAGAGGTTCCCGAACTGTTCGTGGTGGAGCCATTCCCGGCGGTGCATCACCTTGTCAGTACTATTACCGCCGAGCTGAAGTCCGGACTTACCGCCTGCGATTTACTGCGCGCCTGCTTTCCCGGCGGCTCGATCACCGGTGCGCCTAAGGTCAGGTCGATGGAGATTATTGAAGAGCTTGAACCACAACGCCGCAATGCCTGGTGCGGCAGCATCGGCTACCTTAGCGTCTGTGGGCGCATGGATACCAGCATTACTATTCGCACGCTGATTGCCGAACGCGGCACGCTGTACTGCGCGGCCGGAGGGGGGATCGTCGCCGACAGCGATGAAGCGGCGGAGTATCAGGAAACCTTTGATAAGGTGAACCGCATTCTGCCCTGTCTGGAAGCGGGTGCCGATGAATCCTGAACATACCCTTCTGGAACGCTTCCTGACGCGCTTTCTGTTACAACCTCCTGCTACGCAAGAGCACAGCCACTTACCCCGGCGACAGGCGGCGGTATTAGTGCCAGTGATCGCACATGCCGCACCAACCTTATTGTTGACGCGACGAGCCGCCACGCTGCGTCAACATGCCGGTCAGGTCGCCTTTCCGGGTGGCGTGAGAGACGCCCTCGACAGTTCCCCGATCGCCACCGCCCTGCGGGAAGCGCAAGAAGAGGTGGCTATTCCTCCGGAGGCGGTAAGGGTGATCGGCGTTCTGCCGCCGGTGACCAGCAGCACCGGCTTTCAGGTTACCCCGGTCGTCGGCTTATTGCCTGCCGATATTTGCTGGCAGCCGAACGAAGGCGAAGTTGAATCGGTGTTCGAGATGCCGCTGGCAGAGGCGCTGCGTCTTAGCCGCTATACGCCACTTGATTTTAAGCGCGCGGGGCAACTTCATCGCGTGTGGCTCTCATGGTATGACGACTATTTCATCTGGGGCATGACCGCCGGAATTATCCGCCAGCTTAGCCTGCAGGTGGCAAACAGCGCATAAGGCAAACAAAATGTCGCCATATACGGAGATAACCGTTTTTTTACATTTCTTTTCGCCAGAATTTGGCTTGATATCGATCCTAATCACTGCAATGTGGTGTGATTTCATTTATATTTCTCGCAAAACAGGTGCGGTCTTTCGTGAACATCCCCACCACGTCATCAAATCCTTTAAGGAGCATCCAGCGTGATTAGCGTTTTCGACATGTTTAAGATCGGCATCGGCCCGTCAAGCTCTCATACGGTAGGCCCAATGAAAGCCGGCAAACAGTTTGTCGACGATCTGGTGGACAATCACCAGCTCTCATCGGTGACGCGTATTGCTGTCGATGTATACGGTTCTTTGTCACTGACCGGTAAAGGCCATCATACTGATATCGCCATTATTATGGGGCTGTCCGGTGCTTCGCCGCAAAGCGTTGATATTGATGCCATCCCCGGCTTTATTCGCGATGTTGAACAGCGCCAGCGCCTGCTGCTGGCTAACGGCGCACATGAAGTCGATTTCCCGCGTGAAGGCGGTATGGTGTTCCGCAGCGACAACCTTGTACTGCATGAAAACGGCATGAGTATTCATGCCTTCGCCGGTGACCTGAAAATTTACAGCAAGACTTACTATTCGGTCGGCGGGGGCTTTATCGTCGATGAGGAGCACTTCGGTCAAACGGCGCTCAATGCGGTGTCGGTTCCCTATCCGTTTCATTCCGCTAAAGAGATGCTGGCTAACTGCCAGATGACCGGCCTGTCCCTGTCCGGCATGGTGATGAAAAACGAGCTTGCCGTCCACAGCCGTGCGGACATTGAACGCTATTTCACCGACGTGTGGCAAACCATGCGCGACTGTATCGACCGTGGCTTAAATACGGAAGGGGTACTGCCCGGACCGCTGCGCGTGCCGCGCCGTGCATCAGCGCTGCGCCGCCTGCTGGTCTCCTCCGACAAGCTTTCAAGCGACCCGATGAACGTCATCGACTGGGTGAATATGTTTGCGCTGGCGGTCAATGAAGAAAATGCCGCCGGTGGACGTGTGGTGACCGCCCCAACCAACGGTGCCTGTGGCATTGTCCCGGCGGTGTTGGCCTACTATGACCATTTTATTGAACCGGTCAGTCCGGATATTTTCATTCGCTATTTTATGGCCTCCGGTGCTATCGGCATTCTGTATAAAATGAATGCTTCTATCTCTGGTGCTGAAGTCGGCTGCCAGGGTGAGGTGGGCGTCGCGTGTTCAATGGCTGCGGCCGGGCTGGCAGAACTGTTGGGAGCCAGCCCTGAACAGGTTTGCGTTGCAGCTGAAATCGGCATGGAGCACAATCTTGGGCTGACCTGTGACCCGGTGGCGGGCCAGGTTCAGGTTCCCTGTATCGAACGTAACGCGATTGCTTCGGTTAAGGCGATCAACTCCGCACGCATGGCAATGCGCCGCACCAGCGAAGCGCGAGTCTCGCTGGATAAAGTGATCGAAACGATGTACGAAACCGGTAAAGACATGAACGCCAAGTACCGCGAGACATCGCGCGGTGGCTTGGCCATAAAAGTGCAGTGCGATTAAAGAGCAAGAAAAAACCGGGAGATCCCCGGTTTTTTTGATAGCCATTAATGCTCGTCGTCGTCATGCTGCCGGGTAACGCGCACCAGGTCAATGCGATAATCGGTCGCTTCGATAATCTGGAAGCGCAACGGCGGCATAGCGATCACTTCTCCGGGCTTGGGCAACTGCCCTTTTTGTTCAATCAACAAACCCGCCAGTGAAGCGTGATCGTCTTCAGGCTTGACCAGATCCTGATTATCCAGCAAATGTTGCAGAGAGTGCAGATCCGTCCCTCCTTTCACCAGCCAGCCATCGCCATCAGCAACGATATCCGGGGTTTCGTCCTCGTCCGGGAACTCGCCGGCGATGGCTTCCAGCACGTCAAGCGGCGTAATCAATCCCTGCACCACGCCAAATTCATTGGTCACCACGACAAAACTGCCCTTGGCACGGCGTAAGACACCCAGCAGGTTCAGCGGGTCAAGCGTTTCCGGCACAATGATTGCCGATGTAGCCGCCGCGAATGTGGCAACGTCCATACCATGATCCAGAGCTACCAGCAGCTCCTTAGCGCGCACCACACCGACAATTTCATCCAGCTCACCACGACAAACCGGGAACAGGCTGTGCGGGGTATCCAATAATTGAATTCGAATTTCATCCACCGGACGCGTCGCATCTACCCAGGAAATCTCGCCACGCGGCGTCATGATACTGCGTACCGAACGTGAAGCCAGAGTCAGTACGCCATTGATCATATAACGCTCTTCGTCTTTAAACGCTTCCTGCGGCATAATGGCTGCCACTTCACTGTTTTCACTATTGTGGCTGTCGCTCTGACGGCGTCCGCCCATCAGCCGTTGGATCGCCTCGGCGGTTCGCTCACGCATAGGCCGCCGTTCCTGATGACGCACAAAGTTACGCCGGGCAATCTGGTTGAATAACTCAATCAGGATTGAGAAGCCGATTGCCGCATACAGATAACCTTTAGGAATATGGAAGCCGAAACCTTCCGCAACCAGGCTCAGACCAATCATCAGCAGGAAACTGAGACACAGCACCACCACCGTTGGATGAGCGTTAACAAAATGAGTCAGCGGCTTTGAAGCCAGCAGCATCATGCCCATAGCGACCACCACTGCCGTCATCATCACCGGCAGGTTGTTCACCATACCCACCGCAGTGATCACCGCATCGAGCGAAAACACGGCATCAAGAATGACAATCTGCACCACAACCGACCAGAAACTGGCGTAGCCTTTATGGCTCCCGCCGTGCATGTCGCGGTTTTCCAGCCGCTCATGAAGCTCCATGGTGGCTTTAAATAACAGGAAAAGCCCCCCCACCAACAGGATGAGGTCGCGCCCCGAGAAACTGAACTCGCCCACGTTAAACAGAGGACGGGTCAGCGTGACCATCCACGAAATCAGTGACAGCAGCCCTAATCGCATCACCATGGCCAGCGACAGTCCGATCAGACGCGCTTTATCACGCAGCTTCGGGGGAAGTTTATCTGCCAGGATGGCAATGAACACCAGATTATCGATGCCCAGTACGATTTCAAGAACGATCAGCGTGAGCAGACCGGCCCAGATTGAGGGGTCTAAAAGAAATTCCATGAAAGACTCCGGAAAAAGGAACGGGAAAGCGCAGCAGACGTCAGATTGAGCATGCGGCAGAGATGACAAACGAGGGTATATGAGGTTACGTCAGGAGACGTTGAGGCAAATGCCGGGTAGCCCGGTTGCATGATTAAGCGACTTCGGTGACAGTCCATAGGGAGGGCTGAGGCCCGTTACTCCTGTATGAAAAAAGGATCCCTACTTTATCAGCTGCCCGATGCAGGTCAAAATAATTTCTTGTACAGGACTATTTTGCACCACGGCAAGGCTATTTATTACACGGTTTAGCTTTCTCGCTGCCACAAACGAAGGGTGAAGTCCGTTTCGCAGGCGAACTGCTCGCTGGTGGCCAGAATCCCCCAGACTTCCGGGCGGGCGCGCCAGGCAAAAGGCGTCATCTGCAATAATGCTGCTGACTCTTCGCTGTTCAGCGTCATCGCATAACTCAGCTGCTGCTGTTCAATCAGCGTAAAGCCGGGCATCTGTTCCGGGGTGTTATCATGCAGCTGGACATCCTGATAGATCAGCGCCTTAAACTGCAGCAGATGACGCGGCCCGGGTGACACGGTTAGCACATAACCCTGCGGCTTCACTACCCGCGCCAGCTCTTCAGCCTTGCAGGGTGCATAGATACGTAATACGGCATCAAACTGGCTGTGACTGAACGGCAGACGATGACTGGAAGCCACGCAGAATTGCACGTTGTCATAGCGTTTCGCCCCCGAGCGCACCGCTATTTTCGCCACATCCAGCCCGTGCACCTGTGCCAGGCCCCGCGCCTGCAGGCGGCTGGCAACATGATGGGTGTAATAGCCTTCTCCACAACCGATATCCAGCACGCTGACCGGGTGTACTGGCAACAGCTGCATCAGCCAGTCGCCTACTCTCTGCTGCAACGGCTGATAATGCCCGGCATCAAGGAAGTTACGCCGCGCCTGCATCATATCCGCGCTATCTCCGGGTTGCTTTGAGCGTTTATGCTGTACCGGCAGCAGATTGACATACCCCTCTTTGGCCTGGTCAAACTGATGCTGATTCTCACAGCGCCAGGCACGATGATCAAACATCAGCGGCTGCTGGCAAAGAGGACATTGGTACGACATAACAACTCTCCATCAACAAAAGACGCAGCAGTTTACTGCAAAAGGACGGTAAAATCCCGCAGACCGGCCTGTGGCAAACAATAAAAAAGCCCCGTCATTGCTGACAGAGCTTCGGTATTCAGATATCAGCCTGGATTACACGCAGTGCGGCAATGACAAGCTCAGATCGAAAATCAGATAGCGGTGACGTTCACAGCTGCCGGGCCTTTCTGGCCATCCTGAATTTCGAACTCAACGTTCTGGCCTTCAGCCAGAGTTTTGAAGCCATTACCCTGGATTGCAGAGAAGTGTACGAACACATCTTTGCTGCCGTCAGCAGGAGTAATGAAACCAAAACCTTTAGACTCGTTGAACCACTTAACCTGACCTTTAATCTTTGCCATTTTGCAAATTCCTTAGAGAGTTTATTCGCCCGTGGGCTTTACATTCAGAAAAACCAGAGACATTACTGCATGTGGCATTAATTAAGGCTCGGCAAGGAAGTGGTATTCAACGTCAACGTCTTTACTCAGAACTTCTTTACTGAAGATGCCATACATAAACAGAACTGTACCTCGTTTTACCCGAATGTTTATCACATATCCGCTAATTAATGGCAAGTCATTTTTAAAAGGCTGTGGAGGTGTCGCACACATTTGAATCGATGTTTGCTACTTCACAGCGTATGTAACACAACTTGCGCATATTTTCACCCTGCCCCCTTCAAAGGCAGCCTGTACGCACTGTAGGGTACTGCCCTCGCTGCTAACAACCGTTCGACGCTAATATTCAGCTCAGGCAATATTGCATAATAGTGGCAAAGCAAAGTTGAAAGATGTGATTAAAGTTAGCCCGTGAGCAATATGCACGGCCTTCTTTTTTGGTAAAAAAAAACTCGCTAAGTACAACCTTATTTATCAATCGCCCCAAAATCAGAACATTGCCAGGCAACTTGCATCATTAAAACGCATTGTCGGCCAGCCGTTTAATAACGATTATATTATCGGTATTGTGAATGAAATAGATCGGTTCTGAATTATTACCGACTTGTTATAATATAGTTCGTTTAGGAATAATCCCCGATGATATTCGCCAGTAACCTTCTCCCACCGATTTTCCACGCCTTAAAACGGCTGCTGTCTAATCCTGCTGCCTGCATCGCCCGCTCCAACGCTGCTGGTGGCTCATCCAGCGATTCGTCGGCCAGTTCAAAGACTCCCCAATGAATCGGCATTGTCACTGGCTGTCCAATCGCCTGATGCAGAGATACTGCCCGATCGGGCCCCATATGATGATGACGCATGAACCATTCTGGTGCATAGGCCCCCACCGGTAAAGCGGCCAGGTTAAAAGGCCCCAAACGACGCGAAATATCCAGCAGATTATCCGAGTAGCCGCTGTCACCGCTAAACCACAGGTTGAGAGGCCCGGCTTTAATCACCCAGCCACACCACAGCGATCGGTTGCGGTCCCAGGGCGTTCTCATACTCCAGTGACGGGCGGGCACGGCGTGAAGAGTCAGCCCGCTCGTCTGCGTTTGCTGCCACCAGTCAAGTTGCACAACCTGCCGTACACCGAGTCGCTGGAACCATTTCTTCAGCCCAAGCGGAACGACAAAGGTCACCTGTGGAAAACGAACCAGGATTTTTTTGATTGTCCGGCGATCCAGATGGTCGTAATGATTATGCGAGATGAGCACCACATCCAGCGTCGGCAGGTCGTCTATAGCCAGCGCGGGCGGCGTTTTTCGACGCGGGCCGTAAAAACTGAGCGGAGAGGCGCGCATAGAGAGCGCCGGATCGATGAGCGTATAGCGCCCGGCATAGCGTAGCAGCAGGCAAGCATGTCCAAGCCACCAGACGCAATCTTCAACCCCTTTCAAATCGGCAGGTTGCCACCACTGCTGGATAAAATGTTCATAGCCTTGCGCCGGGGGGCGTGGCATCCCTTGCTGCTTGCGTTCGCGCCGCCAACGCTGTAAGTCACCTCTTTGCTGTAAATTTGGCTCAAGGTTACGGAATCCTTCCCGGGTATGATGGAAAAGTGAGGGGTCATACCATGAATTTTTCCGTGCCATCGGAGTTCCTTACCGTTCAGCTAACGCTCAGGTATCAGCCGGGCGTAGTCTTCATTCACGTCCGAAACGCGGCCTTTAGCATTCTGTTCTGCACTTGTTAGCGCGCCAGTCAGACGATGCAGTAACAGGTTTTGGCGTTTCTGCTCTGCCAACAACGATTCCAGTAGTTGGATCTGCTGATTGGCTCTCACGCTAACGCGGTTAACAAAGAACCACGCCACCAGACTTACAATGACCATTATCACGATTATCACAGTTGACGCTATTGCTGTCGCACCACTTGTCAATTCGTTCATTTCTGCCTCGAGGCTAGAGTTGCACTGCCTGGGAAAGGCAACACTGCCGGAGGATTTTACCTGTTCAGGCGCGAATTGACAGTGGAATTAATTTGATATCCTGTTCATTTTTTAAGATTTTTTGAATTAATTCAGCATACTCTTATCGATTAAACCTCTTATAATCAGCATCCTGCTATGCTGAGCGCGGCGGTGAATATGCCGCACGAAAAAAATAAGGGGAAATGATGAAATTTTTGCTACGGCTGGTCGCATTACTGGTCATAATCTGGCTTGCGATGCTATTAACAGGGTATGGCGTATTAACAGGAAGCAACAAAAACGTAGCAGGCATGGGCCTGCAGTGCAAGTACCTGACCGCTCGCGGTATGGTCATTGGTCAGTATCTGCACACTGACAGCGGAATTATTGGCGTAACCGACTGCCCACTGCTGAGAAAAAGCGGTGACGTGGTCGATAACTGATTATGATGCAGGCAGAACGTCACTCACCGCCGTTCACTGATGAATGTGGTCACCATCTGCAGCAGCGGAATTGCCGGGTAAACTGATTGCAGGCTGTGCGCGGCCGGTTGGTTACCGAGATCAGATCGAAATTGGGTACGTAACAGAACAAAACCCGCCGGTGGCGGGTTTTTTTTCGTGGGTGAAACAGCGCTTATCAGGTGTATTGACCGCTACGCAGCGCTTCAATACGTTTATCCAGCGGCGGGTGTGACATAAACAACTCACTTATCGACCTGGACTTACCGTTGATGCACAAGGCCATCATACTGCTGGCTTCCTGTGGTTCGTAGCTGGTTTTCAGACGTTGCAACGCGGCAATCATCTTTTCACGCCCGGCCAGACGAGCAGCACCGGCATCAGCGTGGAATTCACGGTGACGGGAGAACCACATAGTGATGGTACTGGCAACGATACCAAACACCAGCTCAAGAACCATGGAAACCACGAAGTAGACCATTGGGTTGCCGTTACTGCTTCCTTCTTCTTCCCGATCGCCCGACATAAAGCCGGCGGCTAACTGTGCCAGAATGCGTGAGATGAAGATAACAAAGGTATTCACAATACCCTGTATCAGCGTCATGGTGACCATATCGCCATTTGCAATGTGGCTGACTTCATGGGCCAGCACCGCTTCAGCCTCATCACGACTCATGTTCTGCAACAATCCTGTTGAAACAGCGACCAGAGAAGCATCTCGCCGTGCGCCGGTAGCAAAGGCGTTGATATCCGGCGCATGGTAGATGGCCACCTGCGGCATGGCAAAACCCGCCTGCTGAGACTGCCGGGCAATGGTTTCCAGCAGCCAGCGCTCGGTATCATTACGCGGTTGTTCAATCACTTCACCACCAACGGAACGCAGCGCCATCCACTTCGACATCAGCAGTGAAACAAACGCACCGCCAAAGCCAAACAGACCCGCCATGATCATCAGGCCCATAACACTGCTTGACTGGATCCCTGTCAGGCTGAGGATCAGCCCGAAAACCACCATCACCCCAAGGTTGGTTAGCAGGAAAAGCGCAATACGCATCATAAAATTTATTATTCCTCAGTTATTAGCTGTTCGCGTTTCACCATCCTAAGGTCAATACGCCGCTTTTCAAGCACACTTAAGCTTTAAGTGTTTAAAAAAACATAACTTTACATTTTATGTGATGTTTTGCACCGCATTTTGCGCGTAAAAACAGCAGATAAAAAAGGCACAGCGAATGCTGTGCCTGTTGAGCTGACTAAGCGATGGAGCGGGGTTGAAGATTATTTCTTATCCAGTTGAGCCAGATCGTTGGCAATCTGCACCGTTTCTTCAAGATAGGGGTCCGGATCCTGATAGTCTTTCGGCAGATCGTCGAGCTTTGCCAGCGGTTTCTTACCCGCTGTCTTGAGACGCGCATTGACGCGCTCCAGACGCCGTGAATCATCTTCACGACTCTCTTTCTCGCGGGTGGCAAGATTGAGAGAGATAATATTATGTTTGTCTTTATTGGCATTAAAACGCGCAATATCGCTAATGATGTACTGGAACTCGGCATTTTTAGCAATGCGATCCTGATGGTCCTTGAGAAGCTGAGGCTCCAACGGTTTCAGGTCACCGGTTTTCACATAGGTGGCCGCATTAACGCTGTCCCAGGGCAACGCATTGTCCTCAAACTTTTCGCCAGTTTCTACCGCTTCCACACCTGTAGGCATCAGCAGGTCTGGCGTGACGCCTTTGCGCTGCGTGCTTCCCCCATTAATCCGGTAGAACTTTTGGATCGTGTATTGGACAGAACCCAAGGCAGGCCATTCGGGGCGCAGCATCTGATCGTAAATGCGGTTCAGTGAGCGGTATTGTTGTACGGTACCCTTACCGAAGGTCGGCTCGCCGACAATCAGGGCGCGTCCGTAATCCTGCATGGCTGCTGCAAAGATCTCCGAAGCTGAAGCACTGAAGCGGTCGACCAGAACCACCAGCGGACCTTTGAAGTAGGTTACGCCATCGTTGTCGCTGTCCTGACGTACTTTGCCATTATTGTCACGCACCTGAACCACCGGGCCACCGGGAATAAACAGGCCTGACAATGATACCGCTTCGGTGAGTGCGCCACCGCCGTTAGTGCGCAGATCGATAACCACGCTGTCAACGTTTTGCTTTTGCAATTTCTGCAGCTGAACTTTAACGTCATCGGTCAGACCGACATAGAAGCCCGGAATATCAAGCACGCCGACTTTTTGTTTACCGGCATGATGAACGCTCATCTTAACCGCACGGTCTTCGAGGCGGATTTTTTCACGGGTCAGGGTGATAATGCGCGTCTTGGTGCCTTTTCCTGCAGGCAAAATCTCCAGGCGCAACTTACTGCCCTTCGGCCCTTTAATCTGCGCAACCACATCATCCAGACGCCAGCCAATCACATCCACCATCGGTTTACCCGGCTGGCCTACACCGACGATGCGATCGCCGACGGTGAAGCTTTTACTTTTCGCCGCAGGTCCACCGGCCACCATTGAGTTTATCGTGGTGTAGTCGTCGTCCATTTGCAGTACGGCACCAATACCCTCCAGAGAAAGGCTCATTTCGGTATTGAACTGTTCGGTACTTCGAGGCGACAGGTAGTTAGTGTGGGGATCGATTTCATGCGCAAACGCCGTCATCGCCAGCTGGAACACATCTTCACTGTTACTTTGCGCCAGCCGACGCTCGGCAAACTGATACCGCTTGGTGAGGACTTCGCGGATCTCTTTCTGATCTTTGCCGGCCAGCTTCAGACTTAGCTCGTCAAACTTGACTTTCTCATCCCACAGCTGATTAAGCTCCGCGCTGGTTTTGGGCCATGGCGATTTACTGCGGTCGATATCAATGCTGTCATTGCCGGTGAAATCCATCGGCTTATTCAGAACTGACAAAGCGTACTGATAACGTTCAAAACGGCGTTTTTGTGCCAGATTATACAGATCGTAGAATACCGAAAGCTGGCCATTTCTCAGACCGTCGCCCAACGTCGTTTTCTTGTCGGCGAATTGATCAATGTCCGATGCCAGCAGCACGTTGTGGCTGAAGTCGAGCAGGTTGAGATAGCGTTCGAAAATTTTAACGGAGAATTCTTGGTTGAGGTCGAACTGACGGTAATGAGAACGGGTAAAACGAGAAGTCACGCGCTCACTCACGGTAGCGTGCTGTGCCTCCTGATGAAGCTGCGGTATTTGGTCGGCGCGGATAATCATTTCAGCTGCGAAGACATTGCCTGCTAATAGCAGGCCCGCGAAAATGGTGCTTTTAAAAAGAGTGTTCATGCCCTGATTAGCCTCCGTATCAGAACTGCAAGTGTTCTGCGCGTACTATCATTGCCAGGCCGGAAGCAAGCTGAACCCGGACGCCATCTTTACCGATCTCGAGAATGGTTGCGTCCATCGCATTTTTTCCTGCGGTGACTTTGATGCTTTGACCCACTTGCAATGCTGTAGTGTCAGTAACCGGTTTATGCTGCTCCGGCCGGGACTCTTCGCGCGGGGCGGAAGTGTGGCGTGCTGCCTGGGGGCGAGCGGGTTTATTGCTCACGGTGCGCGGCTGATCCCCCTCGACGGCAGGTTTGCGCACGGGCTTACGTGGACGGCGAGGTGCGGTCTCTTCACCAGCTTCACGCTTTTTTGCCTGTTGCTGTTCGCGTTGCGCCTGCACGCGTGCTTTGGCTTCTTCAAGCTGTTTGCGCGCATGTTCAACGTGCTGTTCATCCAGTTGGCCACAGGCATTGCCGTCAAGGTCAACGCGCGTCGCGCCAGCCTTGATGCCATACAAATAACGCCAGCTGGAAGTATAAAGGCGGAGAGCCGAGCGGAGCTGAGTTTTACTCAGGCTCATTTCGCCCTGCACGCGTTCGACTAAATCCTGAAAAATTCCGATTTTCAGTGGTCGTGCTTCGCCTTCGGCGCTAAAGCATTGTGGGAAACGCTCTGCCAGAAAGGCGATGACTTCTTTAGTGCTATTCAACTTAGGTTGATTTTCCATGAAATTTCCTGATTACAACGGGTTTGCCAATCAGCACAGGCATGAACAGGCGACATTATAATGACCGCTTCAGCAATTGCTACGTGATCAGGCACTTTAGATGCGATTCATATGAATAAATTTTTCCACATCAGTCCCATCAAGTACGTTGCAAAGCCCGTCAGTTAACGCTTTTAACCCCTTTTCATCCTCACTATCAAAGCGGTTATATTCCACACTGTCGATATCCAGTACGCCAATCACGCGGCCATTGACCATTAGCGGGAGCACAATTTCTGCATTACTGGCTGCGTCGCAGGCAATGTGCCCCGGAAACGCATGCACATCATTCACGCGCTGAACGCTTTTCTCTGAAACGGCGGTTCCACAGACGCCGCGCCCAATGGGGATACGCACGCAGGCGACTTTCCCCTGAAAGGGGCCCAACACCAGCGTATTCTCTTCCGTTAACAGATAGAAACCCGCCCAGTTCACCCCCTCAAGACGTTCATACAAAAGCGCGCTACAATTACCCATCACCGCCAGAAAGCTGGTTTCACCGCTAAGTAACGCATTCATATCTCGATTGAGGTCAGTATAAAATTCTGCTTTAGTCATTGTTTAACCGTAGTTGAAAATGTGGCGATGCCGTCTTTCGCTCCACCGGGAAAATCAGGTGTGAAAAGCCTGACTGCCGGGGTGGAATTTCTTTATGTTTAATATAAGCTTGAACCGGACAGCACGCTAAAGCATGCAACATTCAGCCTGTTCAGTATGGCGTTAAACAACCTAACCTGCCCTGTCATGGGCCTAAGTTCGATCGGTAATATGAAAATACACGCCATCCGTTACGCTCTTTTGCAGGCACGTTATCAGCGATGTCCCGAATGCGATACCCTTTTTTGCTTACCGGATGTGAAGTCCAACCAGTCAGCGCACTGCCCACGCTGCAATGCCCGCATCCTCAATGGCCGTGACTGGTCGATGACGCGTTTGACCGCTATGGCTGTCACCATGATAGTGATGATGCCGTTTGCATTTGGTGAATCGATCCTGTCCATTCGCCTGCTGGGAACCAATATCTATGCCAGTCTGCTGGGCGGAATTCTGCAAATGGCGCAACAGGGTGATGTTATCACCGCAGCAATGGTGGCGTTTTGCACCGTAGGCGCACCGGTTGTGCTGGTCGCCGCCATTGGCGGGCTTTTTTTNGGCCGTAAAATGGGACTGAATCTGCGCCCGATATTGCTCATGCTCGACCGGCTGAAAGAGTGGATCATGCTGGATATTTATCTGGTCGGCATCGGCATCGCTTCAATCAAGGTACAGGATTATGCCGCTATAACGCCCGGTATCGGGCTGGCGGCTTTCATTATACTGACGCTACTTAGCCTGCTCACGCTTATCCATCTCAACGTTGAACAGCTTTGGCAGCGGTTTTATCCGCAGCCTGCGCCCAGCGTTTCGCTAGCTAAGCTACGGGTATGCCTGAGCTGCCGCCATACCGGAACCGCTGACGAGAGCGGACGCTGCCCGCGCTGCCATACGCCGCTCTATCTGCGGCGCCCCTTCAGTCTGCAAAAGTCGTTGGCGGCGCTGATCGCCTCGATTATTTTTCTTATCCCCGCTAATCTTCTACCGATTTCAGAAATCTGGCTGAATGGGGCACGTCAAGAAGATACGATCCTTTCCGGAATCCTTTCTCTGGCCTCCGGTAATATCCCGATAGCGGCGGTGGTGTTTATCGCCAGTATTCTGGTTCCCTTCACTAAGGTTATCGTGCTGAGCACCCTGCTGCTGAGCATTCATTTTAACTGTGAGCAAGGACTGAAAACCCGCATCCGTCTGCTGCGCCTGGTGAAGTGGGTTGGACGCTGGTCCATGCTCGACCTGTTTGTGATTTCTCTAACCATGTCGTTGGTCAACCGCGATCAGCTACTGGCCTTTACTATGGGACCCGCTGCTTTCTATTTTGGCAGCGCGGTCGTACTGACTATTCTTGCCGTTGAGTGGCTGGATAGCCGTTTACTTTGGGATTCTCATGCAACAGGAAACGCCAACTACACCGACTAGCGCTCGCCTTAAAAACCGGCGCAGAATATCGCCGTTTTGGCTGCTTCCATTTATAGCCCTGTTAATTGCCGGCTGGCTGCTCTGGACCAACTATCAGCAACGCGGCACCACCGTCACCATTGATTTCGCCACGGCGGACGGCATTGTGCCGGGGCGCACGCCGGTGCGCTATCAGGGAGTGGAGGTTGGCCTGGTGGAGGGGATCAGCATGACGGACAATCTGCGCACCATTAAAATTAAAGCCAGTATCAAAAGCGATATGAGAGAAGCGCTGCGCGAGAACACGCAGTTCTGGCTGGTGACACCAAAAGCCTCGCTGGCCGGTGTTTCCGGGCTGGACGCGTTGGTCGGCGGGAATTACATCGGCATGATGCCGGGTGAAGGTAAACCTCGTGAAAACTTCGTGGCGCTCGATACGCAGCCCAAATACCGTGTTAATTCGGGCGAGATGCTTATTCATTTGCAGGCTCCGGATCTCGGTGGCTTGAACAGTGGTTCACTGGTCTATTTTCGCAAAATTCCGGTCGGCCGTGTCTATGACTACAGTATTAATGCCGGCAGCAAAGGCGTAACGGTAGATGTTCTGATTGAGCGTCGTTTCACCCATCTGGTCAGAAGAGAGAGCCGTTTCTGGAATATTTCCGGCATCAAGGCCAATGTCGGTCTGGGGGGTGCGAAGGTCGAACTGGAAAACCTGCCTGCGCTGGTCAATGGTGCGATTGCCTTCGACTCGCCGGGTGAGTCACCGCCAGCCAACACCGACGATGACTACCGGCTTTATCCCGACCTGGCACAGAGTCAGCGCGGCGTGATCATTTCCCTCGATTTGCCGGACGGTAACAATCTGAAACGAGGCAGCACGCCGCTAATGTATCAGGGGCTGGAAGTCGGCACCCTGAATAAAATGACCCTGCTGCCCAATGGTAAGGTCAGCGGTGAACTGATACTTGATCCCTCGGTCACCGGATTAATGCGTGCGGGAACACGTATTGAAATGCGCGGCCCAAAAATCAGCCTGACTGACACCAGCCTGAGCAGCCTTTTAACTGGCAATACGCTGGAGCTTATCCCGGGCGAAGGCGATGCGCAGACGCATTTCGTGGTCCTGCCGAGCAATGAAACTCTGCTTCAGCAGCCGAACTCGTTGGAACTGACGCTCACGGCACCTGAAAGCTACGGCATCGATGCCGGTCAACCGCTGATACTGCACGGGATGCGCATTGGCCAGGTGGTCAACCGCACCCTGACTGAAAAAGGGGTTACCTTTAATGTGGTGGTGGCCGCCGATTATCGTCATCTGGTGCATGGCGACAGTAAGTTCATCATTAACAGCCGGCTGGACGTCAAGCTCGGTATTGACGGGATGGAAGTACTGGGTGCCAGCGCCCGGGAATGGGTAGATGGGGGTATTCGCCTTGATCCCGGCAGCAAGGGAATATCAAAGCGCCGCTATCCGCTGTATGCCAATGCCGAAAAGGCCGAAGAAGGCATTACTGGCGATCGCCTCCCGACGACTCTCACCCTGACGGCCAGCAGCCTGCCCGATATTCAGAGCGGTTCAGTGGTGCTGTTTCGTAAGTTTCAGGTCGGGGAGATTGTCAGCGTAACACCACGCGCAGACGCTTTTGATGTGAACGTGCATATTAAACCCGAATACCGCCGCCTGCTGACGCCGGGCAGCGTGTTCTGGGCAGAAGGCGGGGCGCGCGTCCAGCTAAACGGCAGCGGCCTGACGGTTCAGGCTTCCCCGCTAAACCGTGCGCTAAAAGGTGCAATCAGCTTCGATAACCTTGCCGGTGCTGGTGCTGGCTTAACCCCACGGGATAAGCGCGTACTGTATGCATCACAAACCGCCGCGCGCGCCGTAGGTAGCCAGATAACGCTGCGCACCTATGATGCCAGTAAGCTGTCATCGGGTATGCCTATCCGCTACCTTGGTATTGATATTGGCCAGCTTGAGACGTTGGCATTGGGGGAAGGCAATAACCAGGTCATAGCGGAGGCGGTGCTTTATCCTGAATATGTGCAGGACTTTGCCCGCTCGGGTTCACGCTTCTCGGTGGTGTCGCCACAGATATCTGCCGCCGGCGTTAACCATCTGGACACCCTGCTGCAGCCCTATATCAACGTCGACCCGGGTAAAGGCCGCGCGCTGCGCAGCTTTGAACTGCAGGAATCGACGATTACCGATGCGCGTTATCTGGACGGGCTAAACCTGGTGGTTGATGCACCTGAAGGTGGCTCGCTGTCAGTCGGTACGCCGGTGTTGTTCCGTGGCGTGGAGGTCGGTACGGTCACCGGTACTGCGCTGGGTACGATGGCGGATCGTGTTCAGATCACTCTGCGCATCAGCAAAAAATATCAGCATCTGGTACGGAACAATACCGTATTCTGGCTGGCATCAGGTTACAACCTGAAGTTTGGGCTGACGGGGGGCGTAGTAAAAACCGGTACATTCCAGCAGTTTATTCAGGGTGGCATCGCATTTGCCACGCCACCGACCGTGCCGCTGGCACCGCCAGCCTCCTCCGGCAAACACTTCCTGTTAGAGGACGAAGAACCTGGCGGCTGGCGTCAATGGGGCACCGCCCTGCCGCAGTAACCGTGCTCGTAGCGGAGCGACGATATCTCCCTCGTTCCGCTGCGCATTGAGGTGTTTTGCGAAAACGTCATAACGGGAAGCTCCGTCCCGGCAGAATACTTATGCTAAACTGGGTTCACTTTTTTTTTAGTGGATCCAGCCTGTGTCTCACACTTCCCGCGTGTTTTTTCCGCCAGCCTTTCTTGCACAAATGCAGCGGCTGCTGCCCGACGCCAGTGAATTTTCGCGCTTTATTGCCATCAGCCAACAACCGTTGCGCCGCAGTCTGCGCGTCAATACGCTAAAAATCAGCGTCGATGATTTTCTCCGCCTGGTCGAGCCTTATCAGTGGGCGTTGACGCCGATCCCATGGTGCCCGGAGGGGTTCTGGATTAGCCGCGACGATGCCGATAAGCTGCCGCTCGGCAGCACGGCGGAGCACCTGGCCGGGCTGCTCTATATACAGGAAGCCAGCTCAATGCTGCCGGTCAGCGCCCTGTTTGCTGGCGGTCATATGCCACAACGGGTTATGGATATGGCGGCAGCGCCTGGTTCAAAAACCACGCAGATAGCCGCATGTATGGGCGATCGCGGAGCCATTCTTGCAAATGAGTATTCAGCCAGCCGGGTCAAAGTGCTGCATGCCAACCTTAGCCGCTGCGGCGTTAGCAACACCGCCATGACCCACTTCGACGGGCGGGTATTTGGCTCCGCGCTACCG
Organism: Erwinia pyrifoliae DSM 12163; assembly: GCF_000026985.1. Lineage (NCBI taxonomy): Bacteria > Pseudomonadati > Pseudomonadota > Gammaproteobacteria > Enterobacterales > Erwiniaceae > Erwinia > Erwinia pyrifoliae. The sequence continues at coordinate 1,809,527 of NC_017390.1, read as the reverse complement.
GAGTGCTTTGATGCGGTACTACTTGATGCGCCCTGCTCCGGCGAAGGGGTGGTGCGCAAAGACGCCGACGCCTTGCGCAACTGGTCCGAAACCAGCACGGCAGAGATTGCCGCAACGCAACGCGATCTGATCAACAGCGCTTTCCACGCCCTGCGCCCCGGTGGCACGTTGGTTTATTCAACCTGTACGCTTAACCTTAGCGAAAACCAGCAGGTGATCCGCTGGCTGCTTGAACAGTATCCGGATGCGGTTGAAATAGAGCCTCTGGACACCTTGTTCAACGGAGCTGAACAGGTCGCTACAGCGGAAGGTTTCCTGCATGTGTTTCCACACATTTTCGACAGCGAAGGCTTCTTCGTTGCCCGCCTGCGTAAAGTGGCGAGCGTGACAAAAATGCCGCAACCGACCTACAAGGTGGGCAAACCCCCTTTCAGTCCTGTAAGCCGTCAGCAGCAGCAGGAAGTGAATGACGCAGCGGCTAAGGTTGGTCTGCGCTGGGGGCCTGAGCTTAAACTATGGCAGCGCGACAAAGAGATATGGCTGTTTCCCGCAGAGATAGAACCCCTCCTGGGCCGGGTACGCTTCTCACGAATTGGCCTGAAGCTGGCGGAAACATTCACTAAAGGCTATCGCTGGCAGCATCATGCCGCCGTGGCGCTGGCTGATGCCAGCAGCGCTAATGCGTTCGAGCTTGACAGCCACCAGGCGGAGGAGTGGTATCGCGGTCGCGATATCTATCCCGAGCGCAGTTTACCTGGCGATGAGTTGATCATATGCCACCAAAAGCAACCTGTTGGTATAGCCAAGAAGGTAGGCAGGCGGATTAAGAACACCTATCCGCGTGAGCTGGTGCGCGATGGTAAGTTGTTCAGCGTGTAAACCTCAGGCGGCCGGTTCGCGGCCGCCTGCGCGCAATCTGTACCAGGTTAATATTGCTGCAGGTTTTGCCCCGGCACCAGACTGATTGTTGCAGGTCTGGTACTTCTGAATATCGTCAGTTAAACAAACCGCAGTTCACTGACAGGGCTGAAAGCAGCCAGTAGCCGAGGTTACGGCCCTGCCCGGTCAGTTACTTTAACGCACGCGGATTTTTACGCAGCGAAGCGGCCCAGTCAAAATCTTTGATTTCGCTTTCTTTTGCCGCTGACGGCTTGCGCGGCCTTTTAGCCAGCACCTGTTTACTGCTTTCGCGCGTTACGCGTTCTTTCATCACCAGACGCTTCGCTTCCTTCAGGATCTCTTTTTCTTCTTTTTTACTGGCAATATGGCTTAATTTGTCAGTCAGCAACTTAACCCGCTGCTCCACCAGAATTTTTTCGTCTGCGGTAAACTGGTCGATGGAAATCTCTTTGTCGTTTTTCATGCAACAGGCTCCTGGCCAGTTCACATTACAATGGGTATCCACAGCAATGGGCCATTCTCCATCGTAGAACGCCAGACTAATCTGTACAAGCAGAGTTAGCATTTGCCCGACATCAAATGTAAATGCAAAATACAATCCTGCTATAACAGGAAGAAAACCGCAGCCGACTGCTGCACCGGCCCCCGGTCAAACTCCGTACCTTACAGGAGAAGTAAAATGTCCGACGTTGATATCTATTCTTCCTCAACGCTGTTTCAACTGCGCGGAACTCAGGTAGCCACGATGCAGGATGAGTTCGGCACTGTGACGGTCATTGATAACCGCGATTTCCGCAGCATGAGCTTTGACCTGATTTTTGAGCAAAGTAAAATGCTGAAAAGCAATGCGGCACTGCCAGTGCATAATTATGTTCGCGCCATGCTGATGGCACGAACCTTGGTCAAGGCGCAAGAAATCCTGCTGCTGGGGTTGGGCGGAGGTAGCCTGCTACGCTCATTGTTCGCCTGCAACCCGCGTATCGCTGTTGATGTTGTGGAGCTGCGTCAGGCTGTACTGAGCGTGGCGCAGGACTATTTTTACCTGCCGCAAAGTGACAACATTCGTTATTTCATCGACGATGCCGCACGCTTTATCGCCGACCCAAATAGCCAACGCTGCTATCAGCTGATTTTCTCTGACCTTTATAATGCCAACGCTCTTGCACCTTTACAGGCAACGGAACACTTTTTACGCAACTGCGCCGCCAGGCTGCAACCCGGGGGCTGGCTGGTGCTAAATCATCCCCACCTACCGCAGCAGGATCCCCCTTTTTCACAGGCCCTGCAGGCTATTTATAGCAGCCTTTTCTACACTGTCGCGCCCAGCGGTAATGTGGTGATCTTTGCCAGCTGTACCCCCTGCACCCATCCGCTGCATCATCTGCAGCATCTCATGAGCAGCAGCGGGGCAGACTTTGCCACCGATTTTACTTCACTGGCACAGAAACTGAGCCGCTGGCCGGGTAGCGCGGCGCAACGTTAACGGTGACTGCCTGTATATTATTGGTATGACGGACAATATTGCCCTCGGCCTGCCAATAGTCTACTTTTAGCGTGCAACCAGTATGAGTTAATAACAGAGACGATGAAATGATCATTCAGGGCATGAGTAAGGGATTTTTTATTTTTATTCTGGCGATAACCACGCTGGGTTTTCTTCACATACTGGGGCCCTATTTTTCCGCCATCTTATGGGCCGCTATTCTGGCCATCATCTTCCACCCGCTGAAGAGCAAGATCGGCAAGCACTGCGGCGACAGAAACGGTCTGGCATCCATGTTGACGTTGTTAATCATCTGCCTGATTGTCTTCATCCCCCTGGCAGTGGTGGCCTCATCTCTGGCAGTTGAATTTAATGCGCTGTATAACCGAATCCAGGCCAATCAGACCGAACTGACCACGGTCGCCTCCAGCGTGGTGAACCATCTGCCCGAGTGGCTACGGCATTTCCTCGCAGAGAATAATCTGACGGATGCCAATGCAATTCAACAAAAGCTTTCCGGTGTGGCCATGAAGGGAGGTCAGTTCTTTGCAGGCAGCCTGATGATGATAGGTAAAAGCACTTTCAGCTTTACCATCGGTTTTGGCATTATGCTTTATTTGCTGTTCTTCCTGCTGAAAGATGGCGCTTATCTGGTGGGAATGGCGCTGGATGCCATTCCGCTCTCGCGCTTCGTCAAACATCATCTGTTTGTAAAATTCGCCGCTGTTTCCCGCGCGACGGTAAAAGGAACGGTGGTGGTTGCGGTGGTGCAGGGAACACTGGGCGGGATCGCTTTCTGGTGTGCCGGCATTCAGGGCAGCATTTTGTGGGGATCGCTGATGGCGTTCCTGTCGCTGATCCCGGCAGTAGGCTCGGCGATTATCTGGCTACCGGTGGTAATCTGGCTATTATTCTCCGGCGCGATGGTCAAAGGGCTGGCGCTGACATTCTTCTTCGTGGTGGTCATTGGCCTGGTGGATAATATTCTGCGCCCTCTTCTGGTCGGTAAAGACACCAAAATGCCCGATTATCTGATTCTGATCTCTACCCTGGGCGGCATGGAAATTTATGGCATTAATGGTTTTGTGATCGGGCCGTTGATTGCCGCACTGTTTATCTCCTGCTGGAATCTGCTTTCGGGCAGAGATCACCGAGGTAATACCGATGAAATCGACAGCGACTTTATGGAAGAAGGCCAGAATCACCCCGGGAATGAACACCAATAATACGTGGAACGAGGCCGGTTAATGGCCCCTTTTTTTGCAGATCGTTGGCTGAATAGTGGATTAACTTATGTCGGTTTTCGAGCGACGTGAGGCCTGTCTTTCCGGTCGTTTGAAAGATTCATCAATTTCTATATCAAACCTGATACGAAAAGGGCTATTCAATAGCCCTTTTCTGGTCAGAGTAATCCTACCGTTAATGAGATAAAAATGGGTGCTAACAACGTTAAGATAAATCCGCTCACGATGGCGTGCTGGATAAACTCTTCGTGACAGTTCTCTTTTATGAAGGGTAACGCTGAATCCAGTGCCGCCGCTCCGGATATACCAATAGCGCTTCTCGGCTGTTTTTTGCCTAAAAAGTACAGCACGAAAATGCTCAGCATTTCTCTGAAGAAATCAGTCATAAAAGCCATTGCGCCCATCTTAGGAGAAACCAGAATGTTCACCATAGGGCCTGAAAGTGAAAACCAGCCAAATCCACTTGAGACAACTAATGATTCCGCAAACGAATAATTGCTAACCGTTGAAAAAACCAGTACCGAAATCAGGTTGGCAGCGATGACTAAAGCCGGCAGTAAAAAAATCTCCGAACGCACGGTAGCAATACGGAAGTTTACCAGATCCATCCCGACGAGATAAATTAAGCCGTACAGGATGTAGTTGCTGGAAAAATGAATATCCTGCAATGAAAAATGAGTGAATCGGTATAACATCACGCCAACAGCAAAGGACAGTATCGCCTTTATACACCCTTTTACCGGTCCGGAGAAATTAGTGGGTTCGCTATGAGAATAAGCGCCCCCCCTCTTTCTGACTAAAATAATAAAGGTTGAAACAGACAGGATAGTTGCCAGAACCAACGCACTTTTTACTATTTCTGCCCCGATCTCTCTGTTGCTGAAAACCGCCCCGAAATCGATTCCCATGCAGAAAAGCAGCAGTAATACCACCAGTCCAATCTTGCTCAGGAGGATATTTCTGATTCTCGCTTTGAGTTTTTTCCCCGAAAAATACCCGGAGGATAACAGTAAGACCACGACAATAACGGACAATAACGATTCTTTCATTGCAATTCTTCTGTATTAAGGACGGATATTGATCTATTTAACGCATTAATTTTATCATATGCTTTGAGCAGTGCGAGAAAAATCAATCAGTATCATTGCCCTTTCAACAGGTGAAGCCGTACTTTGCATTGATAAGTGATCGACGTAGTGGCTTACCATCTCATCACACACGGAGAAACTATCCATAAATTCAGTAAGGGTAAAGCGATGGATAATCTCATCCTGATTCACTTCGTGCAGCTTTTTATTTCGCGCACTGACGCCCGCTATGTAATTATTGCCGCCTATTGCGTTAGAGCTACGACTGACTAAGTGGGCGAACGTAAAGGGTTCTCCATCCTGATGGAAACAATCAGGCGAGCTAAAGCCAGGGAGATGATTATTTTCACAGCGAACTTTAACCAGGTGCACACCGACATAGACAGGAAGGTGGTCGTGTTCAAAACCAAACGTTTGTTGAAAATCATCGATAATCAGTTCTTTCAGAAAATCAGTGCTTTTCAATGCTGAACTTAACGCATTGAAGTAGCGGATGGATCCGTGCTCTGGATTGTTGCTTCCCTGATCGTAGCCAGAAAACGCTTTACCATCCTTGTTATGTGTTGGCAGCCAGTGAAGTTCGTTATCTTTCCACGGGAGAATGATGGCATTGCCATATCTTCTGAAACGTAAAGTGCTGGCCGGAGCATGCTCATCTCGTTCAAGGAGGCTGACCTCATGCATAAGTAGCCCTTTATCTTCTGCTGAAACAGTAACATGTGATTTAAAGTGTGAAAATCCATCTTTGTGTAAGGTAAACATAACTCAATCTCTTCAATACTAAAGTTAAGAAAAATTAATATTCTTCCATCGGAGACTTTGTGTCAATATGTAAAAATTGTTAACCTGGGGTTAAATTGATATATGGAGTATCATAAATTTATTTCATCCATAAGCAAATTTTATAACCACCCCGGCTCGTTTCATTAGCAGAACGTATGGCTGATTTTTGTTCACCTTAATGCTTATGTGGGGACTTTCCACCATCAAGCGCCATCTTAAGATGGTTAGCCCCGACTCAAAGGTGCCGTAAAAACAGAGAGGGATAAACGTTTTGGTCAGCCGCATGGCAGAAAAGTCGTCCTGTGGGCGATACCATAGTAGGCGGGGGAAGATAACGTCTGGAGTGGCTTAAACGCCGGGGGTACCCTGTTCAGTCCGGGAGGATTCGGCCCGGTATTAAACCGGGCCGGGTAGCAGCCCACCGACTTGCCACACCATCTGTATTAAGGTGCTGGCACAATACGGTGACTGAGCAAATGATGATTAAGCCTTAATCTTTCTTTGGCCTGGCAGAGTATTAACGCCCCACAAACCGCTCAGCGTACTCACAATGGCGCCAATCAATAAACCGAAGAAGGACCAAAGAGCCACTTTCGCACCGGCTTTGGCTGCCGCATCGGCTTTTTCTTTAGCCTGCTGTTTCAGCTCAGCGTACTGCGTTTTGGCCTGATTGATATTATCTTCCAACTGCGAAATACGTTGGTCAACCTGCTGCACCGCTTTATCACGAGTCTGAATAAAGTTATCTACTGCTTTATCCGCTTGCTCCGGCGTCATCGAGGTATTTTCCGTCAGAGCCTTTTTCACATCATTTTTGTCTACGGAATGACCAATGGTTTCAGCGCGACTTTTTAGTTTTTCGGTCAGTGAATTAACGATGGCATCACTGTTTTCTGGATGACTCGCCAGGTTTTTAGCCGCACTGGCTAAATCGTCGCCCGCCGCTTCAAGCTGTGACTGCAGATACTCAGGCTGGAGTTCTTTGATGCCGCTTTTTTTCAGGGCTTCCATAACCTGTTGATCGGCATCCTGGGATTGCAACTTGGTATTCAGCCCAAGGCGGCCGTAAATCTTCTCACCCATATTGCCCGCGCCCTGAGCGGCTTGTCCGGCAACACTCCCGATCCCACTCGCCATGCTTCCGGTTGCAGAGGCAATGCCGCCCACCGCGTTACCGGCCGTATTTAATACGCCACCAACGGCAGCAAATCCAAGAATGGTGGCCACCAATAATGAGGTCGCCCAAATCAGAAAGCCGTGAATAGCACCATCAGCACCTGCCAGCCGTCCGGTAATAAAACCGCCACAGGCAAGACTAATGATGACCCCAATAACAGACCAGGCCAATACGGCCGTGTCTGCACCATTAACAATATCATCTGATTTTGGCGACAACATCGATAAGCCGAGGCTTGTCCCGAGGGTAGTAAGCAGAAGTGATACAGCTATTGCGGTCACTACGCCAGCGATAATACTGCCCCAGGAGACGCGTTTAGTCATTGCCAGTTCGTTTCTAAGTTCCATTTCTCACTCCGGTTTATATAACAATCAATAACTGCTTTCAGCGTTAACAGTATAGATGTCAATTTGGTTTCTTCCCGGAATCAGCTGAAATATTTGTGAATTTTTTCTAATCGTTAATGACGGTAAAACGCGCAAGGTTAATGACGTGGCCGGAGATGGATTTATCAATCGTTAACTTACATCAGGGATAATTAAGATATTTATCAGGCAAAAAAAAGACTGAAGACAAATCCTGTCTTCAGTCCAAGGTAATGGCTCTTGACAGAGCCGTGCGCTAAAAGTGGGTGTTCTTGCAGCCGTTGTGGCCTGGTACTTTTAAGATAGACCAGCAGCGGAGGAATTCCAGCTGACGATAAACGGCAAGGCGTACAATCATTAGCATTGTGATGGCGGCTACAAATTTGAGGCATGATACTACCCTGTGACCGCTGCATCTCAAGGCTTAAGGCACGCCCGTTGACGGCCTCAGTGACAGAGCTTCGCGGCACGGGCCACAATCGGTGCCAGACTTTTTTTCTGTCCGGGATGGTATGGGTCGTCTGCCAGAACCTTCGCTATGGGCACTCCCTTCATCTGGCCCGCCTGCACTTTGGCTTCGGCTGCGGCATTTAATGGATACTGCACCAGCGTGCCGTCGTTAATAGCAAACAGTATGTTGCCCTTCTCGCAGCTCAGCATCATCTCTTCACGCGTGAATGGCCAGTCGTTTTTACCCATATCGAAACGGCTTACGGTTTCAATACCGGCCACTGCGCTGCTGCTGATGCCCAGTGCCAGGCATGCTAATGCCAACTTTTTCATTTTGTTCTGTACCTCAAACGATATCACTTAAATCTGAAGGGTGAATAATTTAGCCTGCCCGGCTAATGGCCTGGGCCGGTTCCAGCCAGGCAAACCCGCTTACGGTCAACAGCACCGCTGCAGCCAGAATGATTTCCACCAGGGTAGTGGTGATAAACTGCTGTTGCCCGTGCGCCCCACCGATCAGCGCCAGCCCCAGCGCAATATGGCCATAGCGCGAAAAGCGCATCAGGCTTTGGCTAAGAGCAGCGTGCAAGCGCAAAGGTGCGAGAATTACGCTAACTATTCCCGCCCAGGCCAGCGGCATCAGCACGACCTGTGCAGATAACGCCCCAGGATAATACCCCTAATTCGCATTGATCCTTACAGGCGATGCAGCGGCTTGCTGCCAGAGGGCAAAAGAATACTCCGCTTAAAAAGCAGTGTCGAGGTAACGCCAGCAATCAACGGTCAGCAGGCTTGCTAATCCGTGCTTTGTGCATTATTTTCTGCCTCAAACTGGGGGGATACATCATGAGCTACAACCTGGCCACATTGCCACAGGAAGAAAAAGATAAGGTCAACGTAGACCTGGCCGCCGCCGGAGTGGCTTTCAAAGAGCGGTATAATATGCCGATCGTCGCCGAAATAGTTGAACGTGAACAGCCGGAAGCACTGCGTGACTGGTTTCGACAGCGCCTGATGCACTATCGTCAGGCTTCGCTTTCGCTCTCAAGGCTGCCGTACGAACCTAAACAAAAATAACGGTGCCATTTATTCACGCGATAGCAACCAGTGGTCAGCTGCTGGTACGAGTAAACAGATAATCAGTATCCGGCGTGCGGCTGACCATTGGCAAGCAGGAGCCTTTTCGTTACCCTGCACGTCAGTTTTATCATCGGGAGAAGCTATGTTCAGGGTTATAGACACGGAAACCTGTGGCCTGCAGGGCGGAGTGGTTGAAGTGGCTTCGGTTGACGTTATCAGTGGACAGATCCTCAATCCAATGAGCGATCTTATCTCACCTGACCGGCCAATCAGCCGTCAGGCCATGGCCGTCCATAAAATCACCGAGGCGATGGTGAGGGGAAAACCGGCCATAGAACAGGCGATAGGCCGCTATCACGGCAGCCCCTTCTATGTAGCACACAACGCCAGCTTTGACCGCCGCATGCTGCCTGAAATGCACGGGGATTGGATTTGCACCATGACCTTAGCGCGCCGCTTATGGCCTGGCCTGAAATACACAAATGAAGCGCTACGCCAGTCTCTGCAACTGGAGGTTTCACCACCAGCCGATTTACACGCTCACCGGGCATTATATGACTGCTACGTCACCGCTGCGCTATTGATGCGTATTATGTCGTTCAGCGGCTGGGATGCTGCGGAAATGCTGCGCCGGATGCAGGTTAAGGGGTCGAGTAGCTGTTTTCCTTTTGGCAAATATCGCGGACAAAAGGTTGACGATGTGGCGAAAAAAGATCCGGGCTATTTACAGTGGATGCTAAAAAAAATCCCGGATCTCAAACCCGACTTACGCAGCGCCATGCAGCGGGCATTAAGCGAGTCCGATTAAACCACCTGGCTGGCCAGCAGGCCCGTCGCCAGCGCGATCAGAAAGGCATATTCCATCACTAATCCTTCATGAGCCTTGAAGCGCCCGGATTTGCCGCCGTGGCCGGCATCCATTTCGGTGTGCAGCAGCAGCAGATGGTCGTCGGTTTTCAACTCGCGCAGCTTCGCCACCCATTTTGCCGGCTCCCAATACTGCACCTGGGGATCATGCAGCCCGGTAGTAACCAGCAGGTGCGGGTAAGACTGCGCTACCACGTTGTCATACGGGCTGTACTGCCGGATGTAGCGATAATATGGCTCATCGGCCGGATTTCCCCACTCGTCATATTCACCGGTGGTGAGGGGTATGGTTTCATCCAGCATGGTGGTCAGCACGTCCACAAATGGCACCTGCGCGACCACTCCGTGGAAACGGTTCGGCACCATGTTGATCACCGCGCCCATCAGTAAGCCCCCGGCGCTGCCCCCCATTGCGTAAAGTTTTTGCGCGTCACCGTAGTTTCTCGCCACCAGCGCATCGGTAATATCAATGAAGTCATGGAAGGTGTTCATCTTGTTGAACAGGCGTCCGTCGTCATACCAGCGTTGCCCCATTTCCCCTCCGCCCCGGATATGCGTCAGAGCATAGACGAACCCACGGTCGAGCAGACTGAGACGGCTGGCGCTGAAGTCGGCATCCATACTGCTGCCGTAGGAGCCATAGCCATAAACCAGCAGCGGGTTGGTTCCCGGCTGATAGCAGTCCCGGCGATAAACCAGCGAAACCGGCACTTCGACCCCGTCGCGCATGGTCATCCAGTGGTGCTCGCTACGATACAATAAGGCGTCAAAACCTTTTACTTCTGTCTGCTTCAGAACCTGCCGCTCACCGCTATCCAGATCGCGTTCATACAGCGTGTCCGGGGTGGTCATTGACGAATAGCCATAGCGCAGCTTGCTGGTTTCAGGGCTGGGGTTGTAACCAATCCAGGTGACATAAGCCGGATCGTCAAAGGCAATCGTGTAGCTTCTGCCGCTTTGCCAGTGGATCTGGCGCAGGCTGGATAATCCGTGCTGACGCTCTTCAACGACCAGCCAGTCGCGGAACAGGGAATAATCTTCCAGTACGATATCGTCACGCGCAGGGATCACCGTCTGCCACTGATGTTCATCAGCCTCTGCGCTGCGATACAGAGCAAAGTTCTTACCGTCGCGATTAGAACGTATATAGAAATTGCCCTGATAGTGATCGACGCTGTATTCATGGTCTTTACGACGTGCGCTAAACCGCTGCGGCTGCGCATTGGCCTGCTGCGCATCCAGCAGCATGACTTCGCTGGTGGTGCTGCTGCCAAGTACGATAGTAATAAACTGCTCTGAGGTGGTCTTATCAAGGCCGACATAAAAAGTGTCATCCTGCTCTTCATACACCAGCTGGTCCTGCTGCTGTGGAGTACCGAGCGAATGCCGCCATACCTGATAAGGCAGCAAAGTCTGTTTATCCTTCAGCACATAATAGAGCGTCTGTGAATCGCCAGACCAGGCCATGCTGGAGGAGACGCCCTCCAGCACCTCGGGATACCACTCGCCGCTGTGCAAATGACGTAGACGAATGGCATATACCCTGCGCGACAGAAAGTCTTCGGCCACCGCCATTGTCTGGTTATCCGGGCTGATGGCCACGCCACCCAGGGTATAAAACTCGCTGTCGGCAGCACGCTGGTTACCATCCAGCAGCGTGTCCCAGACTTCCGGCGTGAGGGTGTCCGCTGGCTGACGGGTATACAGGGTATATTCGTTGCCTTCCTCATAGCGACTTTGATAGCGGAAGCCGCTTTTAACATAGGGCACGGAATGATCCCGCGCCGGTATACGCCCAACGATCTCCTTTAGCAACTGCGCCTGGAGTGCCTGTTGCGGCTGAAGCTGCTGCAGACAAAAGTCGTTTTCAGCGCTAAGGTGCGCCAGCACCTGCGGATCTTCACGTCGATCGTCACGCAGCCAGTAATAGTTGTCGGTGCGCGTATCGCCATGCAAGGTCATAACATGGGGTATTTTCTTTGCTTTTGGTGGCGTCATATTTCGTTCGCAATGTGAGTTCAGGTAGGTCAGGTTGACACCTGGCTGGCAGATTGCCAAGTAAAGATAATGCGCCAGTGGAACGATTGACGTCGATCACCGGGCGTCTCAACAGCGACGTAAGGAAATGTCAAAGGAGGCAAAGACGATAACACGTCATCTTAATGCGCGCACATCATGTAAAAGGCGGGTTTGCGCCAGCCGTTATTGGCTTCTACCCTGAAAGCAGCAAGAAAAAAAATAAGGAAACGACGGTGAAGCTTTCAGACAACCCATTATTTATCAATACTATTCTGCTTGGCGGTAGTAGCGAAGAGAAATTACGCGCGGCCGCTGCGGCGGGGTTTCAGCAGGTGGAACTGTGGCAGCAGGATGTGGCAACAGCAGCAATGGGCGCTGCTGGCCTGGCCAATCTCTGCTCACGGCTGGCGTTATCATTGACGGATTACCAGGTGTTGATGGACTTTGATGGCGCACCGGATGAGATGCGCAATAATAAGCGTAACGAAGCCCTGGAGATGATGTCAACCGCACAACGATTGGGAGCCACTACGCTACTGGTCCCTGCTTCGACTCATCCCGCATGTTGTCAGCAGCGAACAGAAGAAGATTTACGCTGGCTGGTACAGCAGGCGGCACGCCACCATCTGCGCGTGGCCTATGAAGCGATGGCGTGGAGCCGGCACATTAACAACATCGCCGCAGCATGGCAGCTGGTGAAGCGCATCAATGCACCCAATCTGGGGCTGGTGGTCGACGCATTCCATATCTTTGTTTTGCAAAGAACGCTGGCAGATCTGGAAGGCATCCCGGCCGGCAAGATATTCCTGGTGCAATTGTCGGATCTGGATACCCAGCCGGATGCGCAACAGTTAAAAAAGGTTGCCCGCCATGACCGCCTGCTGCCAGGCGAAGGCCACTATCCGTTGCGGGCGCTACTAGAGCGCCTGCAACAAATTGGATACCAAGGGCCAATCGGACTTGAAGTCTTCAACGATCGGCTGCATCAGGCCGATCCCGTTATCACCGCAAAGGCGGCGATGGCGGCGTTACGCCAGCTGATGTAACCCGGCCAGATGGCCACGCCAGCTGGCCCGTCCTGGTGCACTCAGCCCGCTACCGCCCGCAGTTTGCTTTCGCTCACGTCGTCGCTTTTATCGGCGGCGTTTTCATCAGGCAGCCTGCCGGTGCGCAGGATCTGCTGCAGCACGTCTTTGTTTTCCGCCATAAAAAGCCCCAGCGATTCGTTCTGCTGATCCTCCATGTCCAGCGGACTGGCCGCCAGCCAGTCAGAGAACACTTCGGCCATATCGAGCATTTTGTCGTAGGCATCCGCCTCTTTTTTACTGGCAAACGTCATCTTTTCTTCACCTTTTCTGACGACGATATATTGAATTTCGACAGCCATAATTTCGCCCTGTTTAACTGTGTTTTTATACAGTATAGCAGCATGGCTTTTTTTCCTCAAGCGCCGGATGACGGATGAACACGCAAACGTTTTCGTTTATACTGCTGCGGTTTTTTTTAATCTACTCAGGTGGCGATGATGACAACTCTTGGAACCGCTCTGCGCCCGAATGCAACGCGCGTAATGCTGTTAGGATCGGGTGAACTGGGCAAAGAAGTGGCGCTGGAATGTCAGCGTTTGGGCGTGGAAACGATCGCGGTAGATCGCTACGCGGATGCCCCGGCCATGCAGGTTGCCCATCGCAGTTATGTGATCAATATGCTGGATGGCGCGGCTCTGGCAGCGCTGATAGCTAAAGAAAAGCCGGATTTTGTGGTGCCTGAAATTGAAGCCATCGCCACGGATATGCTGGTCGAACTGGAAAAACAGGGCCAAAATGTGGTTCCCACCGCCCGCGCCGCACGGTTAACTATGAATCGGGAGGGCATTCGCCGCCTGGCGGCAGAAGAGTTGCAGCTTCCCACTTCGGACTATCGCTTCGCCGACAGTTATGATGCATTTTGTTCCGCAGCACAAGCTATTGGCTTCCCGTGCATTATTAAGCCGGTGATGAGCTCCTCCGGCAAAGGCCAGAGCTTTATCCGCAAGGCCGCACAGCTGGCCAACGCCTGGGAATATGCTCAGCAGGGTGGCCGTGCAGGTGCCGGGCGCGTGATTGTTGAAGGCGTGGTGAAATTCGATTTTGAAATCACCCTGCTGACCATCAGTGCCGTGGATGGTATTCATTTTTGCGCGCCCATTGGCCATCGCCAGGAGGATGGCGATTATCGTGAGTCGTGGCAGCCACAGCAGATGAGCCAGCTGGCCCTGCAGCGCGCCCGGCAGATTGCCGAAAAGGTCGTGGCGGCTCTCGGTGGTCACGGCCTTTTTGGCGTGGAGCTATTTGTCTGTGGTGATGAGGTGGTGTTCAGTGAAGTGTCACCGCGCCCGCACGATACCGGCATGGTCACCTTAATTTCACAGGATGTTTCTGAGTTCGCCCTGCACGTTCGCGCTTTCCTCGGTCTGCCGGTGGGGGCAATACGTCAATATGGGCCGGCGGCATCGGCGGTTATCCTGCCGGAGCTACACAGTGATAACGTTCATTTTGCCAACCTTTCAGCCGCAGTCGGCGCGGGTCTGCAGGTTCGTCTGTTTGGCAAGCCGGAAATCCAGGGTAAACGCCGTTTAGGCGTCGTGCTGGCAACCGGGAGTGATATTGAGGATGCGGTACAGCGCGCCACAACGGCTGCCGCCGGCGTCAACGTCAGTGGCTGATAGCTACCGGCGCTACCGGGGGCGAATCAAATCTTCGCCCCAGATACTGCCTGCCGTGCCAGTTGGGTAATGTGATGGTCATCCCCTGTTTCCAGCGCATCGGCTGGTAACTGCCCGGCGAGCGTCGGCTTATTGTGCATAACCCACTATTTTTAGTGAAAAAAAAAGCCCGCCGAAGCGGGCTGCAACATTCAGCTCAATTTATTCAAATTCATTCCATGAGCGGCCATCACGGGTGATCATCGCTACCGAAGCCACCGGCCCCCAGGTACCCGCTTGGTAAGGTTTAGGCGCTTCTTTATCTGCAGACCAGGCATCCATGATGGAATCAACCCACTTCCAGGCCTCTTCCACTTCATCACGACGTACAAACAGGGCCTGGATACCGCGCATGGTTTCCAGCAGCAGGCGCTCGTAGGCATCCGCCAGATGAGACTGATTGAAGGTCTCTGAGAAGCTCAAATCCAGTTTGGTGGTTTGCAGGTTATGTTTGTGATCCAGTCCGGGCACTTTGTTGAGGATCTGGATATCGACGCCTTCATCCGGCTGCAGACGAATGGTCAGTTTGTTTTGCGGCAGTTCCTGCCAGCTGTCTTTGAACAGGTTCAGCGCCGGATTTTTAAAGTAGACAACAACTTCCGAACACTTGGTCGGCAGACGTTTACCGGTGCGCAGATAGAACGGCACGCCAGCCCAGCGCCAGTCGTCGATATCAACCCGGATAGAAACGAAGGTTTCCGTATTGCTGGACTTGTTTGCGCCCTCCTCCTCCAGGTAGCCAGGGACTTTTTTCCCCTGCACAAAACCTGAAGTGTACTGGCCGCGTACGGTTTTTTCACGCACGTTGGTATGGTCAATGCGGCGCAGGGAGCGCAGTACCTTGACTTTTTCATCACGAATACGGTCAGCAGACAGATCTGCCGGCGGTGACATCGCGATCATGGTTAACACCTGCAGCAGGTGGTTCTGAATCATGTCGCGCATCTGACCGGCTTTATCGAAGTAGCCCCAACGCCCTTCGATCCCTACCTCCTCTGCCACGGTTATCTGCACATGGTCGATAGTGCGATTGTCCCAGTTTGCGGCAAACAGCGAGTTAGCAAAGCGCAGTGCCAGCAGGTTAAGCACGGTCTCTTTGCCGAGATAATGGTCAATGCGGAAGACCTGGCTTTCTTCGAAGTACTCACCTACCTGATTGTTAATTTCCTGCGAAGTAACGAGCGAGGTGCCCAGCGGTTTTTCCATTACTACGCGTGCTGGTTTGGCATTGAGTTTGGCCTCGCCCAGCCCCTGACAAATAGCACCAAAAGTGCTTGGCGGCATGGCAAAATAGTTGATGGTGATGCGTTTTTTCTGGTCGAGCATTTTGCCAAGTCGAGGGAAATGACTGCTGTCAGTCACGTCAAGATTACAAAAATCGAGTCGGCTGCTGAGTTTATCCCACAGCGCCTCATCAATTTTTTCCTTCATAAAGGTTTCCAGCGCTTCACGCACGACCTTGGTATAAGCGGCTTTATCCCATTCCGCACGCCCCACGCCTATGATGCGTGACTCTTCATGAATCTGACCGGCTTTTTCTAACTGATACAGTGAGGGCAGCAGTTTTCGGCGTGCAAGGTCGCCTTTGGCACCGAAAATAACCAGATCGCATGCCTGGGCTGTTTGTGTAACCGCCATTTCATTCTCCTCGTTGCAGGATTAGCCAGTCCCGTAGATTCCGAACCAGGACAGGCTCTTAGTGTCATTTTGTATCTGTACAATGTACTGCTTTTGCCCGGTCCACGTAAACCTGGTGACGCAGGTCTGGCACAATGTATTCAATCAATGCGTTATTTTGTGGCAAACCACAGCGGGCATCCGCCCGTTCAGGCCTGAATTCTCATTATTGCCGTGAGTCAGATGACCTGTTTGAGCATCAGACTCGGCTCATTCACGACTAAAACGGAGTCTGATGCTGTGGTGACTCTGCGTTAAGCACTTAAGGTCAACGTCTATTCTCTACAAAATGACATTGATTTCTCCTTTGATTGAAATCGTCAAAATGTATAGGCCATTAACTGTATGAATAATAGACTGAAATAAAATTTTTGCTGTTCAAATTAGCAAAATGCCTGCCGGGATCTGCTGTCACTTTTGCAAAAAAAGCCCTGCTCCGGCAGTGGCTAACGCGCAGCAAGCCATCACCACCGGACATCTCATTAAGACTGAAGGAAAATGACCAAGGCCAGTAAGTGTTTAAGCTCAATGTTGACTATTGAGTTTACCGCTTTAGGTGATACCTTATGTGTGCATGTGCTTATGAAACTCTCATGACTCCTCTTGTCTCACCTCTGGCCAGAACCCCTGCAGGATGTTGAGAGCGCACAACAGACAGTTAAGACCTCTGCACATATTATTTCACAGGGATAGACTCACTATTCACTTCAGGTCGTATACAATGAATAATCAATCATCTTCACTTCTTCATCCTAAGTACCTTTCTCGTCGCCTCAGAAGAACCAAAATTGTTACCACGCTTGGCCCCGCTACCGATCGTGACAACAATCTGGAAAAGATCATCGCTGCGGGTGCCAATGTGGTACGACTGAACTTTTCACACGGCACCGCCCAGGATCACCAGATGCGCGCAAATAAGGTGCGCGAAGTCGCGGCAAAACTGGGGCGACACGTCGCCATTCTCGGCGATCTTCAGGGACCGAAAATCCGCGTTTCAACTTTCAAAGAAGGGAAAGTTTTCCTCAACCCAGGCGAGCGTTTTCTGCTGGATGCCAGCCTGGGTAAAGGCGAAGGCGACAAAGAAAGAGTAGGCATTGATTATAAAGGCCTGCCCGCTGATGTCGTACCGGGAGATATCCTGCTACTTGACGACGGGCGTGTGCAGCTGAAAGTGCTGGAAGTTAAAGGCATGAAGGTGTTCACCGAAGTGACCGTCGGCGGCCCGCTATCGAATAATAAAGGGATTAACAAGCTCGGCGGGGGGCTGTCGGCCGAAGCCCTTACGGAAAAAGACAAGGCGGATATTCTCACCGCCGCGCAAATCGGCGTCGACTATCTTGCCGTATCCTTCCCGCGCTGTGGTGAAGACCTGAATTATGCCCGCCGCCTGGCGCGTGAGGCCGGATGTGAAGCCAAAATCGTCTCCAAAGTCGAACGTGCTGAAGCGGTTGCCAGCCAGGAAGCGATGGATGACATTATTCTCGCCTCCGACGTGGTGATGGTTGCGAGGGGCGATTTGGGGGTGGAAATCGGTGATCCTGAGCTGGTTGGCATCCAGAAAGCGCTGATCCGCCGCGCACGCCAGCTGAACCGCTCCGTCATCACCGCCACTCAGATGATGGAATCAATGATAACTAACCCGATGCCAACCCGTGCTGAAGTCATGGACGTGGCCAACGCCGTACTGGATGGTACCGATGCGGTGATGCTGTCTGCAGAAACCGCCGCCGGACAGTACCCGGCAGAAACCGTCTCCGCCATGGCCAGGGTATGTGTGGGGGCAGAGAAGATCCCCAGCATCAATGTTTCCAAGCATCGCCTCGACGTTCAGTTTGACAATATCGAAGAAGCCATCGCCATGTCGTCCATGTACGCCGCGAACCATCTGCAGGGCGTGACCGCGATTATCACCATGACCGAATCCGGCCGTACTGCGCTGATGACCTCACGTATCACCTCAGGACTGCCGATTTTCGCCATGTCACGCCACGAGCGCACGTTGAACCTCACCACCCTTTATCGCGGCGTCACCCCGGTCTATTTCGACAGTCATAACGACGGCGTGGCTGCCGCACACGACGCGATTAACCTGCTGCGCGATAAAGGCTTTTTGGTGTCCGGCGATCTGGTTATCGTGACTCAGGGCGACGTGATGAGCACCACGGGTACCACCAATACCAGCCGTGTACTGCGCGTTGAGTAATCATGTCTGAAGCAATCGGGTCTCAGGCCCGATGGTTTCTCACCCGCTTGCCCCCTTCCAGTTCGTCTGCGTGGTTGCCGATCGGGTTATCATTTGCTTTATCTGCAAATGATAATTTTCCAGTATTTCCAGGTCAAAATACGGTATGTTAGCGCGGTCGCTAAGCCTCCGTGCTTTTTTTACTTTTATGCAATTCCAGGAAGGAGCCAGAATGGCGTCATACACCCCCGTGTCGAGCCTGACTCGCCGACATCTGATTTTCCCTTTATCATTAGTTCTGTTTGAGTTTGCCACCTATATCGCTCATGACATGATCCAGCCTGGAATGCTGCAGGTGACCGAAGAGTTCCACGTCAGCCCGGAGTGGGTTTCAGCCTCGCTGACGGCCTATCTGATTGGCGGCATGATGCTGCAATGGCTGCTTGGCCCGCTCTCCGATAAACTTGGACGACGGCCCGTGTTGTTGTCCGGCGTCGCCTTCTTTATGCTCACCTGCCTGGCCACTCACTGGGTGCAGAGCATCGAACAATTTGTCCTGCTGCGCTTCCTGCAGGGCACCAGCCTCTGTTTTATCGGCGCTGTGGGTTATGCCGCCATTCAGGAAGCCTTCAATGAAGCGCTTAGCGTGCGAATTATGGCGCTGATGGCCAACGTGGCGCTGTTGGCTCCCCTTGCCGGCCCGCTGGCCGGTGCCGCATTTTTGGAAATTGGCGACTGGCGTACCATGTTCTGGCTTTTTGCCCTGGTCACCGCCGTCGCGCTGATTGGACTGTGGCGCACAATGCCGGAGACAGCAGGTGACGCCCGCATCTCGCTGTCGTTAACATCACTCGGTAAGGGTTATATGGCGCTGGTTAAGGACCGTCAGGTGATGAGCGGTTCACTGGCGATTGGTCTGGTCACTATCCCCTGCCTTGCCTGGGTGGCATTATCACCGGTGATCCTCATCCACGATGCCGGTCTGAGCCGGATGGACTATGCGCTGCTGCAACTCCCGGTGTTTGTGGCAATGATTGCCGGGAACCTGACGCTGGGCAAGCTGTCCTCGCGGGTGGCGATCGATCGCCCACTACGGCTTGGCGCATGGCCCATTCTGGCAGGCCTGGCCATATCTGCGCTGGCTTCGGCTATCGACAATCACAGTTATTTGTGGCTGACGGCCGGGCTGAGTATTTATGGCTTTGGCACCGGGCTGGTCAATGCGGGAATGTATCGTCTGACGCTGTTCTCCAGTAATGCCGGTAAAGGCAGCGTTGCCGCGATGCTGGGCATGGTGAGCATTCTGGTCTTTGCGGCTGGCATTGAGCTGAGTAAATACGCTTATTTCGGCGATGGCGCCCGCGCCTTTAGCCTGGTCAATCTGGTATGCGGTGTACTCTGGTATGGGTTGGTCAGCGCGTTTTTACGCGAATGGAAACGCCGTTCGATGCTGAATAAAGTCGAGATTGCCTGACCGCCTGACGTTCTGTTTAGCCGGACAAGGGGAGCTTAGCTCCCCTTTTACTTTACTTTTTCGGGTAAAGCTCCTGACGTTCGTAGGGTTCTGCTTCACCCGGACGGCGGGTCTTCAGCAGCTTAAGGATCCAGGTGTACTGCTCCGGATGCGGGCGGACAAACGCTTCAATTTCTTCATTCAAACGCCGCGCCTGAGTCGCATCGTCGGTGTCCGGCAAATCGTCCATCGGTGGGCGCAAATAAATATCCAGCGAATGGGTTTTGCTGTCATATACCGGGAACAGCGGCACCACTTTTGCCCGGCACACTTTCATCATCCGCCCTACGGCGGGCAGCGTGGCTTTATACGTGGCAAAGAAATCAACAAATTCGCTATGATCCGCACCATGATCCTGATCGGGCAGATAATAGCCCCAGTACCCCTGACGAATAGAGCTGATAAATGGCTTGATGCCGTCGTTACGTGCATGCATACGCCCGCCAAAACGGCGGCGGACCAGGTTCCAGACGTAATCGATCACCTCATTACTCTGATTATGGAACATGGCCGCCATCCGCTGCCCTTCAGATGCCAAAACCATCGCCGGCAAATCAACCGCCCAGCCATGCGGCACCAGAAGAATGACGTTCTGCCCGCTGTCACGCAGCGCATCGATAATCTCACGGCCATGCCAGCGGATGCGTGATTTTGCCGCCTGTGGACGCAGTGCCAGTTCGGCCATCATCGCCATTGACTGCGGTGCCGTGGCAAACATCTCATCGATAATCTGCTCCCGCTCCACTTCCGACTTTTCAGGCAGACAGTATAGTAAATTGATCTGTGCACGGCGTCGGGCGCTGCGAGCCAGTTTGCCGGCTTGACGTCCTAACGCCCCCAGCAGCGGATCGCGCAGGCGTGGAGATACCAACGTCAGGGCTGCAAACGCGCCCACTCCCAGCCAACTCCCCCAGTAGCGGGGTAATAAAAAAGATTTCTGAAAGACGGGAATAAATTCAACATGACTTCTTTTTTTGTTTTCCATGCACTGGCCCCAAACAATAACCGGCTTATGATAGTGCTGACGTGGGATTTTGCAATGGTAACGGTCGAAACGCCCATTCACCCGCCAATAAAAAAGCCGACCGGTTCACCCCGTCGGCTTTGTGATGCTGGATTAAGGCTACCTGATATGCAGCTGAGGTATCACTTCACGCACCTGTGCCAGATAATCACGGCGCTCTTTACCGCTCAACCCTTCCATACGTGGCAGTCGGGCGGTCAGTGGGTTAACAGCCTGATTATTTATCCAGACTTCAAAGTGAACGTGCGGCCCGGTCGACCGTCCGGTGTTACCCGAAAGCGCAATACGATCGCCCCGCTTCACTTTTTGCCCCGGCTTTACTAATAGCGTCTTCAGATGCATATAGCGTGTCATATATTGACGGCCGTGGCGGATAGCGACATAGTTTCCGGCAGCCCCGCTACGCTTCGAGACGATAACCTCACCATCACCTATTGCCAGCACGGGAGTCCCCACGGGAACTGAGAAATCAACGCCTTTGTGCGGTGCAATGCGGCCGGTCACCGGATTAGTACGGCGCGGGTTAAAGTTGGAAGAAACGCGATACTGCTTAATGGTTGGGAAACGCATAAAGCCACGCGATAACCCTGAACCGCTTCGGTCGTAGAACTTACCGTCCTCTGCGCGAATAGCGTAATAATCCTTTCCTCCGCTGTTAACCCTCACCCCCAACAGTTGGCTCTGCTGGCTTTTACCGTCCAGCATTTCACGCGATGTCAGCACCGCGAAGCGATCGCCGTCACGCAGCTTGCGGAAATCCATTTGCCACTGCATCGATTTGATCACCGCGCTGACCTCACCACTGCTCAACCCGGCTGATTTGGCACTGTTGACAAAGCTGCCGTTTACCACGCCGTTCAGCACATGGTTCTGCCATTCGCCGCTCTGTAGCGCGGAGGAAAGTTTAAATGTGTCTCCGGCACGGTCGTAGGTGCGGCTTTCACGCCGGGAAACTTCCCAGGTCATACGCTGTAGCTGGCCATCGTTATTCAGCGTCCATGACAGCTGCTGACCGATTTGCAGATTGCGCAGTTCTCTGTCGATCTTTACCAGCTGGCTGATATCGGACATATCGATGCCATATTGATTCAACACGCTGCTGAGCGTATCACCGCCGGACACCACATAGTCGTGAGTGCCGCTCTCATTAGGCGTGTCTTGATCAATTTCATCGTTGGGGACTTCATCTTCCGGCGCCGGACTGTCCCCATCGATAGGTTCACTGGCTTCAGGGAGCAAGGTCCGTAGCTGATCCTGATTTATCTCAACCCGTTTGACGATCTGGCTTTCGCTATCGGGATGATAAACATAAGGCCGCCACACGGCAACGGCCAGAGTCACTACGGAAAGCGCCCCCAGCATGATGCGATGGGGGCGGGATAAACCATTTAACGCTACGCTGATAGCGTTGAGTTTTTGCTGCACTTAATGACCCTCTAATCTCCTTTCAGGCAGCTCGCATACTGGCTGGACAACTGCGAAAGAAACTGCACGTAGCTGTCTTTGCCTGGAGAGATATCTGTACCCAGTGGATCCAGCGTGCCCGAGCGCACTTTGGTTCCTCTGGCAACAGCCTCAATCACGGCTGGCCTGAACTGTGGTTCAGCGAAGACACATACCGCCTTCTGCTCAACCAGCTGTGTTCGTATTTGATGTAAACGCTGTGCACCGGGTTGGATTTCAGGGTTAACGGTAAAATGACCCACGGGGGACAGACCGTAGTGCTTTTCAAAGTAGGTGTAAGCATCATGAAAAACGAAATACCCTTTATCTTTCACCGGGGCAAGCTGGCTATTAATTTTCGCATCGGTAGACGACAGTTCTGCCTCAAAATGCTGCAGATTAGCATCTAATTGGTGCTTGCTGGTGGGCATAAGTTCCAACAATTTTGCATGGATTGCAATCGCCGTTTTCCTGGAGATATCTGGAGACATCCACAGATGCATATTATACTCACCGTGATGGTGGTGTTCATGCTCGTGCGCGCGCCCGTTTGCCCCGGCTGCGTGGGGGTCGTTTCCCTCATCGTCGTCGTCATCCGTGCCTTTCAGCAACAGCGATTTCACACCTGACAACTCGCTCATTTCCACGTTTTTTGCTGCCGGTAGTGTTGCCACTGACTTACTCATAAAGGCTTCCATCTCAGGCCCTACCCATACGACTAAGTTCGCATCCCGCAGGCGCTTGATGTCGGAAGGTCTTAGTGCATAATCATGTTCAGATGCCCCGTCCGGCAGCAGGATTTCTACCGGCGTTACGCCATCGGCAATCGCCGCCGCGATAAAGCCCACAGGTTTAACAGAGGCAACGACAGCCGCCTGAACCGGAAGTGCTAAGCAGGCAGTAATACCTACCCCGGTCAACATTGAAATAACAGGTAATTTTTTATGTAACATAATGATTCATTCCATCGTGATGAGCCTTATTTTTGTGATATTATAACATTTGAAAATTTCTGCAAACTGTAATTAATATGCCCAATTTGATCGCCCTTGAAAAAATATCAGTGAACTTTGGTCAACGGCAGGTGCTCTCTGACGTGTCGCTTTCACTACAGCCAGGCCGAATTCTAACCCTGCTTGGTCCGAACGGTGCAGGGAAATCGACACTGGTACGCGTGGTGCTGGGACTCATCGCACCCGGCTCCGGCAAGGTGCTGCGCCCGGAGCAGCTACGTATTGGCTACGTTCCGCAAAAAATTCACCTGGATGTCACGCTGCCGCTATCCGTCGGGCGCTTTATGCAGCTGCGCTCTGGCGTAAAGCGTGACGATATCCTGCCCGCCTTAAAACGGGTGCAGGCAGCGCACCTGCTGGAATTTCCCTTGCAAAAACTCTCCGGCGGCGAAATGCAGCGTGTCCTGCTGGCGCGAGCGTTGCTCAACCAGCCGCAGCTGCTGGTACTGGATGAACCCACTCAGGGAGTAGACGTTAATGGTCAGGTGGCGCTGTACGACCTGATTGACCAGCTTCGGCGCGAGCTGAACTGTGGCGTATTAATGGTTTCACACGATTTGCATCTGGTGATGGCAAAAACTGACGAGGTGCTGTGCCTCAATCATCACATTTGCTGTTCTGGTACGCCGGAAGCGGTATCTCAACACCCTGAATTTATTTCGATGTTTGGCCCTCGCGGTGCGGAGCAGTTGGCGATTTACCGCCACCATCACAACCACCGTCACGATCTCCAGGGACGAATTATTTTGCGCAAGGGATTTATCCGTCATGATTGAATTGCTCTTGCCCGGCTGGCTGGCCGGGGTTTTACTGGCACTGGCGGCCGGCCCTCTCGGCTCATTTGTTGTCTGGCGCCGCATGTCCTACTTTGGCGATACTCTGGCACATGCTTCGCTACTCGGCGTGGCCTTCGGCCTGTTGCTTAACATCAGCCCGTTTTATGCGGTCATTGTCGTGACGCTGCTGTTATCGCTAATCCTGGTCTGGCTTGAGCGCCGCCCCCATCTGGCACTTGACACCCTGCTGGGGATTATGGCACACAGCGCTCTGTCGTTAGGAATGGTGGTGGTCAGCCTGATGTCTGATGTGCGCGTCGATTTGATGGCCTACCTGTTTGGCGATCTGTTGGCGGTGACGCCGGGCGATCTGTGGACCATTTTGGCGGGCGTCACGCTGGTGTTAGCGCTGCTGGCGTGGCAGTGGCGCGCCCTGCTGTCACTGACGATCAGCCCGGAACTGGCGCAGGTGGATGGGATTAATATTCAGCGAACCAAAATGATCCTGATGTTGATTACAGCACTGACGATTGGTGTCGCGATGAAGTTTGTTGGCGCATTGATTATCACCTCCCTGCTGATTATTCCGGCAGCGACCGCGCGACGCTTCGCCCGCTCCCCGGAACAGATGGCGATAATGGCGGTGATTGTCGGTGTGCTGGCGGTTACGTCCGGGCTGAGCTTCTCGGCGTTTTATGATACGCCGGCGGGGCCATCGGTGGTGCTGGGTGCGTCTCTTATGTTTATGTTAAGCATGATAAAAAAGCCGCAGGTATAAATGCTGTCTGCTGGCGTACCGCATGGCAGGCCGGCAGCAGCAAATAACCCCCGGAGCCGGCCGCTAAGGGTCGGATCTGTCAGCCTTCGCGGGTGATGCCAAAATGTTTATAAGCATGTTGAGTGGCAAGACGGCCACGCGGCGTGCGCTGGATAAACCCCTGTTGGATCAAGTAAGGTTCCAGCACATCTTCGATGGTTTCGCGCTCTTCTCCAATAGCCGCCGCCAGATTGTCCAGCCCGACCGGCCCGCCCATAAACTTATCGATAATGGCCAGCAGCAGTTTGCGGTCCATATAGTCAAAGCCTTCAGAATCAACGCTTAGCATGTCCAGCGCTTTACAGGCCACGTCGCCGCTCATCTCCCCTGCCGCCCGCACCTCGGCAAAGTCACGCACGCGGCGCAGCAGGCGATTGGCAATACGCGGCGTACCGCGTGCACGGCGGGCGATCTCCAGCGCACCTTCATCGCTGAGCGGCAAACCGAGACAGGCAGCACTGCGCCCGACAATGTGCTGCAAGTCTTCGACGCGGTAAAACTCCAGACGCTGGACGATGCCAAAACGGTCACGCAGCGGTGAGGTCAGCGAACCGGCGCGGGTGGTGGCACCGATCAGGGTAAACGGGGGAAGATCGAGCTTTATCGAGCGTGCTGCCGGGCCTTCACCAATCATAATATCCAGCTGATAATCTTCCATAGCGGGATAAAGCACCTCTTCCACCACCGGCGACAGGCGATGGATCTCATCAATAAACAGCACGTCGTGCGGCTCCAGATTGGTCAGCATGGCGGCAAGATCGCCGGCTTTTTCCAGCACCGGGCCGGAGGTGGTGCGCAGATTAACCCCCATCTCATTGGCGACAATATTCGCCAGGGTGGTTTTACCCAAACCGGGAGGACCGAAAATCAGCAGATGATCGAGGGCATCACCACGCATCTGAGCGGCTTTGATAAAAATCTCCATCTGTTCGCGCACCACCGGCTGGCCGACATACTCTTCCAGCATCTTCGGGCGGATGGCGCGATCGATGACTTCCTCTTCGGTGATAACTCCGGCGGCGACCAGGCGATCGGCTTCTATCATGCTCTACCTCAAATAGCTGCGCGCAGCGCTTCACGAATTAACGTTTCGCAATCGGCATCAGGCTTACCTGTCTTAACGATCATCCGGCTGGCCTCCTGTGGCTTGTACCCCAGGGCGATCAGCGCCGCTACCGCTTCGCTTTCGGCATCGTTGCCCGTCTCTTTGGTCATTTCACTGGTCAGCGCAAACGGTGCGTCGCTGGCAAACAGATCGCCGTGCATCCCTTTAAAGCGGTCTTTCATTTCGACCACCAGACGCTCGGCGGTTTTTTTGCCGACGCCCGGCAGCTTGACCAGCGCCGCAATCTCGCCGCGCTCAACGGCGGTCACAAACTGCTGCGCCGACATACCGGACAGAATAGCCAGTGCCAGTTTCGGCCCAACGCCGTTCACTTTGATCAGTTCCCGGAACAGTGCGCGCTCCGGCTTACTGTTAAAGCCAAACAGCAGTTGGGCATCTTCACGCACCACAAAATGGGTGAAGATCACCGCTTCCTGCTGGAGTTCGGGAAGCTCATAAAAACAGGTCATTGGCATTTGCACCTCATAACCGACACCGCTGGCTTCAATTAACACCGCTGGCGGCTGTTTTTCCAGGATAATGCCTCTCAGACGACCTATCACAATAGCTTCCTCAAGATAATCATAATCAGGGGTTTATAGCATAAAAAAAGCTGGATAGATATCCAGCTTTTAACGCAGACGACCGCGTGCGAGGTTGAGATTTCCCTCACCCAGGCGGGTGACATTCTGGCTCATATGGCAATGGGTGATGGCAATGGCCAGCGCATCTGCCGCATCTGCCTGTGGGTTAGCGGGCAGTTTAAGCAGGGTACGTACCATATGCTGCACCTGACTTTTCTCGGCGCTACCAATACCAACCACGGTCTGTTTCACCTGGCGAGCCGCATACTCAAATACCGGCAGATCCTGATTGACCGCCGCGACGATTGCCGCTCCGCGCGCCTGGCCCAGCTTGAGCGCTGAGTCAGCGTTCTTCGCCATAAAGACCTGCTCGATAGCAAAGTATTCCGGCCGGAACTGGGTGATGATTTCACTCACTCCGGCGTAGATCAGCTTAAGGCGGGACGGCAGATCGGTGACGCTGGTACGGATGCACCCGCTGCCCAGATAACTCAACTGCCGCCCCGTTTGACGGATGACGCCGTAGCCAGTCACGCGCGAACCGGGGTCAATTCCGAGGATTATCGCCATGCTGCGCTCCCGGCGAACGGCCGGCAGAACCTCACAGGGTTTCCGCCACCTCGTCAGAAATCTCACCATTATGGTAAACTTCCTGTACGTCATCGCAGTCTTCCAGCATATCGATCAGGCGCAGCAGTTTCGGCGCGGTTTCCATATCCATGTCCGCTTTGGTCGATGGGATCATGGTGACTTCAGCACTTTCAGCCTGCAGGCCCGCCGCATCCAGCACATCCTTCACTGCGCCCATGTTTTCCCAGGCGGTAAACACATCGATAGCGCCATCATCATAAGTGACCACGTCGTCAGCCCCCGCTTCCAGCGCCGCATCCATCACCGTATCTTCGTTCAGGCCCGGTGCGTATGAAATCACCCCTTTTCTGGTGAACAGATAGGCTACAGAGCCGTCGGTACCGAGGTTGCCACCGGTTTTGCTAAAGGCATGACGCACTTCGGAAACGGTACGGTTGCGGTTGTCGCTCAGGCATTCAACCATCACCGCTGTGCCGCCCGGGCCGTAGCCTTCATAAATGATGGTTTCCATATTGGAATCATCATCACCGCCAACGCCGCGTGCAATGGCACGGTTCATGGTGTCACGCGTCATATTGTTTGCCAGCGCTTTGTCCATGGCTGCACGCAGACGCGGGTTAGAACCGGCATCTCCACCGCCCAGTTTGGCTGCGGTCACCAGTTCACGGATGATTTTGGTGAAGATTTTACCGCGTTTGGCATCCTGAGCAGCCTTGCGGTGCTTGGTGTTTGCCCATTTACTATGTCCCGCCATCTTGAATATTCTCTCCGTATTGCATATTGCACAGGCTATCTTCGCCGAAAATGCCTGGACATCTGACTGAGTTCAAAAGATTAACCCGTTTATCTGACAAATTCTTCAATTGCCTGGCGATTACTCCAGGACTTGGTGAGCGCGGCGGCGTCCGGTGGTGCCAGCCACTGAAAGGCCAGGTGCTCGCTCAGCCTGATATCGCGTTCGCCCGGCAGCGCCAGGGTAAACCAGTGTTCCCGGTTATGGGTGGTGCCCGGCGCGTAACGATGGCGAAAATGACTGAAGATTTCGAATTCGATATAACGCTGGCAGTCGACGAGGCGCAGTTGCCCGGCGTTAACATCAATACCGGTTTCTTCCTGAACTTCGCGCTGCGCGGTTTGCGCCAGGCTTTCACCCGGCTCACAGCTGCCGGTCACCGATTGCCAGAAAGCCACATCATCACGCCGCTGCAACATCAACACCCGTCCGGTGTCACTCGCGTAAATCACGACCAGAACCGAAACCGGATGCTTACAAGCCATTAATCGTTCTCTGACTGCGAGTCTTTACTCTTTTTCACCACTTCAATGCCCAGCTCGGTTAACGACGCCGGGTTAGCAAAGTTCGGCGCTTCCGTCATCAGACAGGCGGCAGCGGTGGTTTTCGGGAAGGCGATCACATCACGAATATTATCCGTGCCGGTCAACAGCATCACCAGCCTGTCGAGGCCGAAAGCGAGGCCCGCGTGCGGCGGTGTGCCAAATTTCAACGCGTCCAGAAGGAAACCAAACTTCTCACGCTGTTCGTGCTCGGTAATACCGAGAATGCCAAACACCGTCTGCTGCATCTGCCCGTTATGGATACGCACGGAGCCTCCCCCAACTTCATAGCCGTTGATAACCATATCGTAAGCGTTGGCAATCGCGGTTTCTGGCGCGTTTTTCAACTGCTCTGGCGACATGTCTTTCGGCGCGGTGAACGGATGGTGCATGGCGGTCAATCCTTCTTCGCCATCGTCTTCGAACAGGGGGAAATCCACCACCCACAGCGGCGCCCAGGCGGATTCGTTGGTGATTTTCAGATCGCGCCCCAGCTTCAGGCGCAGCGCGCCCAGCGCATCGGCCACCACTTTCGCCCTGTCGGCACCGAAGAAGATCAGGTCACCGTCGAGAGCAGCGGTACGTTGCAGAATCGCGTCAACGATGTCGGCATTAAGGAATTTCGCCACCGGGCTGGTAATGCCTTCAAGACCCTTAGCTCGCTCGTTAATCTTGATGTAAGCCAGGCCTTTCGCGCCGTAGATCTCAATAAACCGGGTGTAATCGTCAATCTGCTTACGGCTAAGACCGGCACCGCCCGGTACGCGCAGCGCTGCCACGCGCCCTTTCGCATCGTTTGCCGGGCCTGAAAATACCTTAAACTCAAGGTCTTTCAGCAGGTCGGCAACATCCACCAGCTCCATCGGGTTACGCAAGTCCGGCTTATCGGAACCATAACGGCGCATCGCTTCAGCGAAGGTCATACTCGGGAATGCACCGAGATCCACTGATTTGACGTCCAGCCACAGGTTGCGCACCAGGCGTTCCATTATTTCGCGCACCTGGGGTGCAGTCATAAATGAGGTTTCTACGTCAATCTGAGTAAATTCCGGCTGACGGTCGGCGCGCAGATCTTCATCACGGAAACATTTGACGATTTGATAGTAGCGATCGAAGCCCGACATCATCAGCAGCTGCTTGAACAGCTGGGGCGACTGCGGTAGCGCATAGAACTTACCTTTATGCACGCGGCTTGGCACCAGATAGTCACGCGCGCCTTCCGGCGTGGCTTTCGTCAGCATCGGGGTTTCAATATCCAGGAAGCCTTCGTCGTCCATAAAACGGCGCACCAAACTGGTGATTTTGGCACGCGCCTTAAGGCGGTTTGCCATCTCGGGGCGACGCAGATCGAGATAGCGATATTTCAGCCGGGCTTCTTCACTGTTCGTCTGGTTTGAATCCAGCGGCAGCGGTTCCGAACGGTTAATGATGGTCAGCTCGGTGGCGAAAACTTCGATTTCACCGGTCGCCATGTCGCCATTTTTATTTTTGTCATCGCGTGCGCGCACGGTGCCAACAATGCGGATGCAGAATTCGTTACGCAACTCGGAAGCCTGCTTGAAAGCCTGCTGGTGGTCCGGGTCGAAGAACACCTGCACGATGCCTTCACGGTCACGCATATCAATAAAAATCAGGCTGCCGAGGTCGCGGCGGCGGTTAACCCAGCCACAAAGTGTTACTTGCTGGCCTACATGAGACAGATTGATCTGCCCACAATACTCGGTACGCATAACGATATCCTTTTAACTTCAGCGCTACTGGCGCAGCATTTTTAATCAATATCCGGCTCGGAGGAGCGCTACTGCCGCGAAAAATGGCCTTCATTATAATGGAAAACGGCTCACAGGATAAGTGCTGTCGGCGGGAGAACACGTCCGCTATCGCGCCGTTGACGATAACCGGTTAACAATACGGCAGCAGCATAACAAAACGGCCAAACCCACGCGCGGCGGCTGACTGACCGCCAGGCAAGTGGCGGCGTGCATCAGTCAGATTGATGTCTGCCCGGTCATCCTGTGGCGGTAAACCTTACGGGCGCTGCCCTCAAGCCCTTTCTTGCGCTATTATCTGCTAAAACATAAGAGTCGCCGGCAAGCGATTCAACCAGGATAAGTGATGATGCCGTTTTACCTCGGCCTGCCGCAGTGGCAGCACCCGCAATGGAAAAAACTGGGGATGACTACCCTGGAAGATTATGCCCGCTACTTCAACTGCGTTGAAGGCAATACCACGCTCTATGCCCTGCCAAAGCCGGAGGTTGTACAGCGCTGGCGTTCGATGACCCACGACGAGTTTCGTTTCTGCTTCAAGTTTCCCGCCACGATAAGCCACCAGGCATCGCTGCGTCAGTGTGGCTCTCTCTGTACGGAATTCTTTGGCCTGCTGGAGCCGCTGGCAGACCGCATCGGTCAGTACTGGTTGCAACTTCCTTCTGCCTTTTCGCCATCAGACCTGCCTGCACTTTGGACGTTTCTGGACGCCCTGCCACAACCGTTTCGCTATGGCGTTGAGGTCAGACATCCTGAGTTCTTTGCCAAAGGCGAGGCGGAACGCGCGCTCAATCGCGGGCTGCATCAGCGCAACGTCAACCGGGTTATCCTTGATACGCGCGGCGTTCACAGCGCTAACCCATCCCATGCTGCCATTGTTGAAGCACAGCGTAAAAAGCCCCGACTGCCGGTACACGCGGTGATGACGGCAGATGCGCCAATGATCCGCTTTATCTGCGGCGATGACGCACAGGCCAATTTGCGCTGGTTTCAATCCTGGCTGGATCGTTTACCGCAATGGTGCCGTACAGGCCAGCCTTGGTTATTTATTCACACCCCGGACGTGGGTTTTGCTCCCGAACTGGTACGCTTCCTTTGGCCAGAGTTACGGCGTGCGCTACCGCAATTGGGTGAGGCGCCCGACTGGCCGCAACAAGAGATGTTGTTCTGACTCCCTTGCGAGCCGCAAACAGGGCGACAGTCCGGATTTTGTTGGCTACCATATAGTCGAAAATAGTGTTACAGGATGGGAAAGAAATGGTCAGTGCTCTCTACGTGGTGCTTGGCGCGCTTTTAATGGTGAAATTTTCACTGGATGTGGTACGCCTGCGCCGCCAGTATCGCGTATCCATTGGCGACGGCGGCGTTTCCGATATTCAACTTGCCATTCGTATTCACGGTAATGCGGTGGAAAATATTCCGCTTGCGCTGCTGCTGCTGGTAATGATGGAGATGAACGGATGCAATATCTGGTTACTGCATCTGCTGGGGCTGTTTTTCTTCTTTGGTCGTCTTCTGCACGCTTATGGCTTACGCAGCAGAACGTTGCTGTGGCGGCGCAATGGCATGATCCTGACGCTGCTCTCCTTGCTGGGTATGGTTATCGTTAATTTGTTGTTCCTGCCGTGGGACCTGATTTTGACGCTGGATTAGCCATGCCGATGGCAGAAAAGATGCACCCCGCACGGCTTTCTGCCAGAATACGTCCTTTCCGTCAGCTTCCCCGGACTTACCACTATGTCTAACCGCGATACGCTGTTCTCTGCGCCCATAGCCAAACTTGGCGACTGGACATTTGATGAGCGCGTTGCTGAAGTGTTTCCTGACATGATTCAGCGTTCCGTGCCCGGCTATTCCAATATCATTTCGATGATTGGCATGTTAGCCGAGCGCTTTGTTCAGAACGACTCCCGGATCTACGATCTCGGCTGCTCGCTGGGTGCCGCCACCCTTTCAGTTCGGCGCAATATTAAGGCAACAGGTTGCAACATCATTGCCGTAGATAACTCACCGGCAATGGTTGAGCGCTGCCGTCGCCATATTGATGCCTTTCGCGCCGCTACGCCGGTTGAGGTGATCGAGGCCGATATTCGCCAGGTGCCGATCGAAAACGCCTCGCTGGTGGTGTTGAACTTTACCCTGCAATTTTTGCAGCCGGAAGAGCGCCAGCAGCTGCTGAATACCATTTATCAGGGGCTGAAGCCGGGGGGCGCGCTGGTGCTGTCCGAAAAGTTTAGCTTTGCCGATGCCGACGTGGGCGAGCTGTTATTCAATATGCATCACGACTTCAAGCGCGCCAACGGCTACAGCGAGCTGGAAATCAGCCAGAAACGCAGCATGTTAGAAAATGTGATGCTGACTGACAGCGTGGACACGCATAAACAGCGCCTGCAGCTGGCCGGTTTTCAGCATGCGGAACTGTGGTTCCAGTGTTTTAACTTTGGCTCTCTGATCGCCTTAAAAGCAGGTAATGCCTGATGGATTTCGCCAACTTTTATCAGCTCATTGCTAAAAGCCCGCTCTCCCACTGGCTGGAGACGCTGCCCGCCCAGCTTGCCGCATGGCAGCGTGAATCGCTGCACGGTCATTTTAAAAACTGGGATCGCTCAGTCGGGTATCTGCCAAGCCTGGCGCCCGAATCACTGGATTTACTGCATGGCGTAACGGCCGACAGCAGCCAGCTTTCTCCGCGCCAGCGCGACGGGATTGAGAAATTACTGCGTAATCTGATGCCCTGGCGCAAAGGTCCTTTTTCGCTTTATGGCGTAAATATCGATACCGAATGGCGCTCTGACTGGAAGTGGGACCGGGTGCTGCCGCATATCTCATCGCTGGCCGGCCGTACCGTACTGGATGTGGGCTGTGGCAATGGCTACCATATGTGGCGCATGCTCGGCGCGGGGGCGCATAGGGTGGTGGGTATCGATCCGATGCAGCTGTTTTTATGTCAGTTTGAAGCGGTGCGTAAACTGCTGGGTAATGACCAGCGCGCTCACCTGCTGCCGCTGGGCATTGAACAGCTGCCGGAGCTGAACGCATTCGATACGGTGTTTTCCATGGGCGTGCTCTACCACCGCCGTTCACCGCTTGACCACCTCTACCAGCTGAAAAATCAGCTGGTCAGCGGTGGCGAACTGGTGCTGGAAACGCTGGTGATAGATGCTGACGACCAGCAGGTGCTGGTGCCGGGTGAACGCTACGCGCAGATGCGTAATATCTACTTTATTCCTTCGGCCGGCGCGCTGAAAAACTGGCTGGAGAAGTGCGGCTTCGTTGATGTGCGTATCGTTGACCATTCTTTCACCAGCATCGACGAGCAGCGCCGCACCAGCTGGATGACCAGCGAATCGCTTGCCGAGTTCCTCGACCCCAACGATGCAACAAAAACCCTAGAGGGCTACCCTGCTCCGCTGCGTGCCGTACTGGTGGCGACTAAGCCCTGAAGATAAACCGACCTGAATATGTATCTTAATCCTCCGGGGCGAACGTAAATACGTTCGCCCCGAAAGGTCATCCCTGAAATTTACGACGGTGGATCGCGCCAGCGCGAAAGCCCGTCATTTTAAGCTGGGATGTCCGCTACGCTGACCCGGCTATCAGCCATTCCAGACAGGACGTCTGGAGATTTCATACGGGTCGTTCGCCACTTTTTCAGCCAGGTCTTTCAACATCTTCGCTGCATCACTGTCTTTACGAATCCCGCATATTTTCACTACTTCCGTCCAGGGTTCACCTCTTAAAATACGGTATGTTGCACCTCTTTGCGCCGTTTCAATTTCAAGAATATTCCTTGCGCTTTTGGACTTAATATTATGTTTCAATATGGAGGCAGAAACCGAAAAATCACGATCAATGAGGGGCACCAGCCAGTTTCTGACAAATGCTTTTTCAAGCTGTTCCACTGCCTTTTCTGACAGTATTCCGAACTTTTCCTTAGCGGAATTGAGGTTCTGCCCACTGCTAACATATTGAGCTGCCGGCCCTTTTGCAAAAATCATCTCCAGCNTTTCCCTTGCCCTTGCTGTCATCAAGCCAAAATGCGACATCACTTCTTTAACGTTACAGTCTCTGCTGTTAACAAATTCGCCTGCCGGCCCTTTTGCAAAAATCATCTCCAGCNTTTCCCTTGCCCTTGCTGTCATCAAGCCAAAATGCGACATCACTTCTTTAACGTTACAGTCTCTGCTGTTAACAAATTCGCCTGCCGGCCCTTTTGCAAAAATCATCTCCAGCNTTTCCCTTGCCCTTGCTGTCATCAAGCCAAAATGCGACATCACTTCTTTAACGTTACAGTCTCTGCTGTTAACAAATTCGCCTGCCGGCCCTTCTGCAACAAACACCTCCAGCGTTTCCCTTGCCCTTGCTGACACCAGCCCATAGCGGGACATGGCTTCTTCAACAGGAGAACCCGATACGGTGACAAGGTCTTTTAGGTTATTTTTGGAAATAGCCGTCATCTCTAGCTGTTCTATTAAGGATGGATCTATTATTTTATGATTTCCCACAATAATATTAACACGTTCACGAGACTTTACCCGTTCTAAAGCAATAAAATTCGCAGCTGCAAAATATTGTTCAATAGAGATGCCCTTCAGATTATCCCATAATTTTGATACATGGATATAATTTCCAAGCGGTTCCAGTTTTGGCGCATTGCCTATATAATCATCCGCCTGCTGTATTAAAGATTGATATTCTTTGGTATGTGCATTCTTCGACTCAACTAAACTTTCAATAGCTAGTTGAGTTAGCGGGGGGGGATTTGTCAAACTTTTTACCCGTAAAGCGGTAAGTGAATTATTCGCCGTAGCAATTTTCCTGATAAAGTTTCTATCACTATCGTTTAATGTCCCAGGAAATTGCGCGCTAAACTTAATTCTTTCATCTTGAAAGATACCATACGGTCCGTCGGATATTCCTGACATCTAAACCCTACTTATCGACATTAATTTTCTCAACTGTTCTCTGCTGTGGCGCAACACCAACCCTGAGGATTTTTTATACTGCTACCCATCAGGGATATTTACAGGCCGTCTTTTATACCCGCCCGGCTAAAAATACTATCAAAAACGGTAAACCCGGATTTTGAGGGATATCAATCGCCATTTATCATCGACTTTGCAGCCGATGACCGGCTGAACAAGCCAGAGTCGACTGACCACCTAACCAGAAATAAGCCATTATGCTGCATGGATTATGATTTTGGCTGCATGACGGCTGTGCTGCGGTGCACGGTCAGTATGCTGATTAATGTCACCATTGCCACAGACAAAAAAAACCCCAACAAAGGTGCTGGGGTCTGGTACTGGCAAACATCACGTCAACGTTCGGCGTGCTGCGCGGCAAAATCGGTTGGTTATCTTTGTGCAGGGGAACCTGTTTAGCGGCTGGCACCCTTTTATGCCACCTGCTCCGGTGAAGCCATAAGAACGCTTTTCATCGCGGCGACAACATCTGCATCCACACAGGTACGGCTAAACTCGTCATTCTCAGCCTCGGAACACATTGAGACGCCCGCTTTACGATAACGCATGGTTGAGGAAATTCGCTGGCTTGCTGAACTATGAATTTCCATTACGCCTGCATCAATAAACTTTTGCAAGTTGCTTAAACGCACTCCCGCTCCGGCCATGATGATTGGACCACCGGCCTGTCGGGTAAGTTCCCTGAGCAAGGGTAACCCGCTTTCCGCACTCTGCTGCTGGCCGGAGGTCAGGATGCGCGTTACGCCCAAATCCGCAATTTGCGCCAGGGCAGCCAGCGGGTTGTGGCACAGATCGAATGCACGATGGAAGGTGATGTCCATCCCCTGACAAAGTTGCATCACCTGACGCATACGCGGCAGATCGACATGCCCGTCTACATCCAGCAAACCAATGACCAGCCCGGGAAATCCCAGCTCACGTATAAACGCGATATCAGACTTAATCTGGTCAAATTCACCGTCACTGTAACAAAAATCGCCGCCTCGCGGGCGCACGATTGGGTGAACCGGAATGCCCACACGTTGACGTGCACTTCGCAAAGCGCCGGCCGAAGGGGTCAGCCCGCCTTCTGTTGGTGCAGTGCACAATTCAATGCGGTCGGCACCCGCTCGCTCTGCCGTGACGGCACATTCCACTCCGTAGCAGCATATTTCCAGTTGTCGCATCCCATCCTCCGGTTATCACTGCTGTCCTGATTGTTAATGTATACTAAAACGTTGCTGTATTAGTTCTTCTATTAACTGGAACCGTTATCATGCCATTCAATTTTGACCAACGGATAGACCGCCGTCACAGCGATAGCCTTAAGTGGAGAAAGTACGGCGACCGGGATATTATTCCACTGTGGATTGCTGATACCGATTTTCGTGCTGCAGACTGCATTATTGACGCCTTACAGCAACGTGTCTCCCAGGGAATTTTTGGTTACGGTTTCCCCTCTGAAGAACTGATCGGGGTGGTCATTGAGCGCCTGGGCAGGCTCTACGGCTGGCAGATCCAGCCTGAGTGGCTGGTCTTTTTACCCGGCGTGGTGACCGGTATTAACATCGCCGTGCGTGCTTTTACCGAAGCGCATCAGGGCACGGTCGCCCCAACGCCCATTTATCCGCCGTTTTTCCTGGCTGCCAAATTAGCCGCACGAACCCATCTGAGCGCGGCGCTCCGGCTGCGGCAGCAGCGTTGGGTACTGGATCTGGACAGCCTGGAGGACAAACTTAGCGGCAATGAGAAAATGCTGCTGTTGTGTAACCCACATAATCCCGGCGGCACCGTTTATCGCCGCGACGAACTGGAGGCGCAGTTGCGCTTCGCCCAGCGTCATGACCTGCTGGTCTGTTCGGATGAAATCCACTGCGACCTGCTGCTGGAGCCGGGCGCCCGGCATATTCCCTTCGCCAGCCTGAGCGAGGATGCGGCACAGCGTTCTGTCACCCTGCTGTCGCCGTCAAAAAGTTTCAATATTGCCGGACTGGGCGCTTCACTGGCGGTGATCCCTAATCCTGAGCTGCGCGCGCATTTTAACCGTACGCGCAAAGGAATAGTACCGGATGTTGATGTACTGGCTTACGTCGCCGCCACCGCCGCCTGGCGCGATGGTCAGCCATGGCTGGACGCGCAGCTGGATTATCTGCGCGCCAACCGCGACAGCCTGGTGCAGCACGTCAATAAACTACCGGGCCTGAGCATGGTGTCGCCGGAAGCCAGCTTTCTCGGCTGGATAGATGCCAGCGGACTCGGCGTTGCAAACCCGGCGCTGTTCTTCGAAACACACGGACTCGGATTCTCGCCAGGGCATGACTTCGGCAACAATCAATTTATTCGTTTCAACTTCGGCTGTCAGCGCCAGCTGCTGAAGCAGGCGCTGCTTCGCATGACGCGGGCAGTCGGTTACTGACCCTCGTTTTCGCTGGCGACGATCTCTTTCAGGCTCCAGGGGTGAAATTTGATGGTGACCTGACCGTCGGTTACCGCCAGCGTGGGGTTCGGCAGCTTTTCGCCGTCACCTTTTGGCGCGCTGGTTTTAATGGATATGCCCTGCTGAGTCAGCCCTTCGTCGGCCATCAGCGCCAGCGCGCGCGTGCCTAAGGTGCTCGCCTCACCGCGCAGCACCACTTCGACATGCTCCCAACCTTCATGGCGGTAAAGGCGCTGGCCAGGCCAGGGCAGTTCGACAACGGAGATGCTCCATGGCCCAACGTCAAGCGGGGTCGCTAATTCAAACAGGGCGACAGGTCGCCCGGCAATGTCCTTTTGCGAAAACAGCGTCGCGCAGCGCAGCAGCCCCTGCTGCCAGCGTTCTGCGGTGGCGTTCTGGTGGCAGCGCAGCGCAATATGGTCGACCTCTAAAGGCAGCAGATCCAGCCCTAAACGCTGCGCAAGATGATGGATCGCGTTGGTGAAACGCGGCAAATCCGCGAGGATATCGGCCAGTTCTGGCACATGCTTGATGTCTGACATAACAAGATCCTTTCTCTGCCGGAACCCGGCTTAGCAAAAACGACGTCTTAGCCAATATTGTGCCATACGACATCAGGAAAATAACCGTCGCAGCGGGATAACAGGCTTATTATGCCACCCCGCTTCGCGCTGGCAGACAGCCGCTTAGCCGGATGTTCCCGCCCGGGCAGCATGCCGCAACCACAACGTCAGGTTCCTGGATAACTTGTCACTAAATGCAGTATACTTTTCCCCTTCTTTTTTGACCGCTGCCAGTCATGAATGATTATTTTCCTGTGGCGGCGTGGTGACCACCTCTTGCCCACCCGCGTGGGCTGAGAAAAATTAAGGTAACTCGGTGAATATTCAGGCCCTTCTCTCAGAAAAAGTCAGTCAGGCGATGATCGCAGTAGGCGCTCCGGCAGATTGCGAGCCTCAGGTGCGGCAGTCGGCTAAAGCGCAGTTTGGTGATTACCAGGCTAACGGCATAATGGCCGTAGCAAAAAACCTGGGTATGCCGCCGCGACAACTGGCAGAAAAGGTGCTGGAGCAGCTGGATCTTAGCGGTATTGCGCACAAAGTTGACATTGCCGGCCCTGGCTTTATCAATATCTTCCTTGCGCCGCAGTGGCTGTCGGCACAAATTGACAGCGTGCTGACGGCACCGAAGCTGGGGATTTCGCCCGTCGAGCCTAAAACGGTGGTCATTGACTACTCTGCGCCCAACGTCGCCAAAGAGATGCACGTCGGCCACGTACGCTCGACGATTATCGGCGATGCGGCGGCGCGTACTCTGGCGTTCCTCGGCCATAAGGTTATCCGCGCCAACCACGTCGGCGACTGGGGCACCCAGTTTGGTATGCTGATTGCTTTCCTGGAGAAGCAGCAGAACGAGCATCAGGAAACCCTCGCCCTCGCCGATCTCGAAGCTTTCTACCGTGAAGCCAAGCGAACCTACGATGAAGATCCTGCTTTCGCCGAACGCGCGCGTGGCTACGTGGTTAAGCTACAGGGCGGGGATGAGTACTGCCGCAAAATGTGGAAGCAGCTGGTCGACATCACCATGACGCAGAACCAGCTAATTTATGACCGCATGAACGTCACGCTGGCTCGTGATGATGTGATGGGGGAAAGCCTGTACAACGATATGCTACCCGGCATCGTCGCAGACCTGAAAGCCAAAGGGCTGGCGGTGGAAAGCGAAGGGGCAACGGTGGTTTTCCTTGATGAGTATAAAAACAAGGACGGTGAACCGATGGGCGTGATCGTGCAGAAAAAGGACGGCGGCTATCTCTACACCACCACCGACATTGCCTGTGCCAAATACCGCTATGAAACCCTGAAAGCCGACCGGGTGCTGTATTACATCGATTCGCGCCAGCACCAGCATTTGATGCAGGCATGGACTATCGTACGCAAAGCCGGTTATGTGCCGGAAAACATCCCGTTAGAACACCATATGTTCGGCATGATGTTGGGTAAAGACGGTAAGCCGTTTAAAACCCGCGCGGGTGGAACCATCAAACTGTCCGACCTGCTGGATGAAGCGATAGACCGTGCGACCAGACTGGTGGCGGAAAAAAACCCCGATATGCCCGCCGGGGAGCTGAAAGCACTGGCGAATATCGTCGGTATCGGCGCAGTGAAATATGCCGACCTGTCTAAAAGCCGCACCACAGACTATATCTTCGACTGGGACAACATGCTGGCGTTTGAAGGCAATACCGCACCCTACATGCAGTACGCCTATACCCGCGTGCTGTCGGTATTCCGCAAAGCGGGTATCGATGCAGAAGCGGTGAGCGGCACAACGCGCATTATTGAGGATCGTGAAGCGGCACTTGCCGTACGCCTGTTACAGTTTGACGAGACGATAACCCAGGTTGCGCGCGACGGCATGCCGCATGTGATGTGTGCCTATCTGTACGATCTGGCCGGGCTGTTCTCGGGCTTTTACGAGCACTGCCCTATCCTTAACGCGGAAGATGAAGCCACCAAACAGAGCCGTCTGCGCCTGGCGCTGTTAACGGCTAAAACCCTGAAACAGGGGCTGGATACCTTAGGCATTGCAACGGTAGAGCGGATGTAACTCCAGCGGGCCTGTCTGCAGAAGATCGGCCCGCCAACCGGGCGTGACCGCCCGACTTCGCTTCAGGCTAATGGTAATTGACCATTACCTCATTACTCACCACGCGCAGCAGCGGAAACACCCGCCCTTTTCCCTCAACCTGAAAGATAAAGCGTAATGTTTCCCCGGCAGCAACGTCGGTTAAACCACGCGTTACGCCGCTGCCGCCTTCCACCACGACACAACGATCTGTTGCGCAGAGCCGTACCTGCAACCCGGCGGGAGCCGGGGTGCTCAGCGTATAACGCCAGGCCACATCGGTCATCACCCCGGCGACCCCGGCTGGCGGAATAAGCGGCTGGGAGGATGCCGCCACGCCCCGGTTCGCCAGTGCAGGCCCGGTAGCGCTGGCCTGCCAACCCCCGTCAGTAGCCGTGGCCACAACGGGAAAGCTGAACAGTAACCACAGTATCGCTTTCATCACTGGCCGCCGATGGTTGACGTCATACGGATCTGGCGATTGTCGGTCAGTTCCATATTCGAGATGACCATCAGCTGCGGCAGCGAGCGCCGCAGAAAACGTGCCAGCAGCGCACGCAGCGGGTGATTCACCAGCAGCACCGGCGGTGCGCCCAGCCCTTCCTGATGCTGGAGCGCACTTTGTGCCTGAGCCAGCAGTCTGTCTGCCAGCCCCGGCTCCAGACCTCCGCCGCCCTGCAATGCCTGCAACAATAGACGTTCCAGCGTGGAGTCCAGCCCGATCACTTGTACTTCACCGTTGCCGGGGAACCACTGTTGGGTGATGGCACGGCCGAGGGCAACACGCACCACCGACGTCAGTTCCTGGGGATCGGTTTGCACTGCTGCGTGCTCCGCCAGCGTCTCGATGATCGTGCGCATATCGCGGATAGAAACCCGTTCGGCCAGCAGATTCTGCAATACCTTATGCAGGGTGGTCAATGTCATTACGGCTGGGATCACGTCTTCAGTCAGTTTCGGCATATCCTGGCTGACCCGGTCAAGCAGCTGCTGTGCTTCCTGGCGGCCAAACAGATCGCTGGCGTACTGACCAATCAGATGGTTGAGATGGGTCGCCACCACGGTACTGGCTTCAACCACCGTAAAGCCCTGAATCTGCGCCTGCTCTTTTAGCGCACTGTCAATCCAGATAGCATCCAGGCCAAAGGCCGGGTCAGTGGTTTTCTCGCCGGGCAGCGTACCGGCAGCCGTGCCGGGGTTAATCGCCATCCAGCGGCCCGGAAAGGCATCACCGCTGCCAATTTCCACGCCCTTCATCAGAATGCGGTAGCGCGCGGGGGTCAAATCCATATTGTCCCGGATATGCACCACCGGCGGCAGGAAACCCATCTCCTGAGCAAATTTCTTGCGGATGCTGCGAATGCGTCCAAGCAGTTCGCCATCCTGGGCGCTGTCGACCATCGGGATCAGCCGATAGCCAACCTCCATCCCCAGTGAATCTTCCAGCTGGACATCGCTCCAGGTGGCTTCCATGCTGGAGGTGTTTTCCGGCTGTTTGCTGACCGTCTGTGCTACGGCAGTGGTTTTAGGTGCCATCTGTTTGCCGCGAACCCACCATGCCAGTGCCAGTAAGCCGGCGGTAAACAGCAGAAACACGAAGTTTGGCATTCCCGGCACCAGGCCCAGCATGCCTAATACGCCCGCGCTGAGCATCATCACGCGCGGGTTACTAAACATCTGACTGACCATCTGCTCGCCCACGTCCTGATCAGTACCGACCCGCGTGACGATAACCCCCGCCGCAGTAGAGATCACCAGCGCCGGGATCTGCGCCACCAGCCCGTCACCAATGGTTAACAGGGTGTAGGTTTCCGCCGCATGTCCTGCGTCCATTCCGTGCTGTATGACGCCAACCAGCAGGCCGCCGATCACGTTTATCACCATGATCATAATCCCGGCTATCGCATCACCGCGCACAAACTTACTGGCACCATCCATGGAGCCGTAGAAATCCGCTTCCTGTGTCACATCACTACGGCGCTTTTTCGCCTCGTCTTCGCCAATTAAGCCGGCGTTAAGATCGGCATCGATAGCCATCTGTTTGCCCGGCATCCCGTCAAGCACAAAGCGCGCGCCCACTTCGGCAATACGCCCTGCACCCTTGGTAATCACCATAAAGTTGATGATCACCAGAATGATGAAAACCACGATACCGATCGCGAAGTTGCCACCCACCAGGAAGTGGCCAAAGGCTTCGACCACCCGCCCGGCAGCACCCGCCCCGGTATGGCCTTCCAGCAGAATGACGCGCGTCGAGGCAACGTTTAGCGCCAGGCGTAGCAGGGTTGAGAACAGCAAAATAGTGGGGAAGGCGGCAAATTCCAGCGTGCGCCGGGTAAACATCGCCACCAGCAGCACCATAATCGATAAGGCAATATTAAAGGTGAACAGCAGGTCAAGGATGAACGGCGGTAGCGGCAGCACCATCATCGACAGGATCAGCAGGATCAAAATTGGACCGGCCAGCACTTTCCACTGCGTGTCTTTCAGGTTGCCCGGTAAGCGAAGTAAAGCGGCCAGATTAGCCATCAGATTTTTGTTCTCCAGCGAAGTCCAGCGCTTCCGGCACCGGCAGTTTAACAGGTCGTTTCGGGACAAGCCCCCCTTCCACTTTCCAGCGGCGCAGTTGCCAAACCCAGGCCAGTACCTCGGCCACGGCTGCATACAATGCGCCCGGGATATGCTGGCCAATCTCACTGTGGCGATAGAGTGCTCGCGCCAGCGGCGGAGCTTCAAGGACAGGGATGCGGTTTGCTGCCCCCAGCTCGCGGATGCGCAAGGCAATATCCCCAGCGCCTTTGGCCACAACTTTAGGCGCGCTCATTTTTTTCTCGTCATACTGCAACGCCACAGAGTAGTGAGTCGGGTTAGTGACGATGACATCGGCTTTCGGCACATCGGCCATCATCCGCCGGCGGGCGGCGGCGCGCATCTGCTGCCGGATCCGCCCTTTAACATGCGGGTCACCTTCCTGCTGTTTGTGCTCATCGCGTATGTCCTGGTGAGACATACGCAAATTTTTGAAATAGCTAAAGAGCTGGTAAAACACGTCAAAGCCGACCATCGGTGACAAACCGAGCACCACCAGAATGCAGCACATGGCGATCATGTTCATCGCACCCGCCAGCGCGGTAAGCGGAGATTCCGCCATCAAATGCAGCATCCCGGCCCAGTGGTGCCAGATATATAAACCGCAAACAACGCCCACCAGCGTGGCTTTCAGCACCGCCTTGAGCAATTCCGCTGCGGATTGTACCGAGAACAGTTTGCCCAATCCCTTGATGGGATTCATTTTTCCGGGGTCAAACTTGATCGCTTTACCGCTAATCACCAGTCCGCCGAGTAACATCGGCGCAGCAATCGCCACCACCACCAGGCCAAACATCATCGGCAGTACCGCCATCACCGCCTGCAGCAGCATATTCGCGATCAGACGCAGCATCTGACTGGTATCACTGACGACCGAATGATTGAATACCAGACCATCGGCCAGCAGCGCACCCATTTTGCGCCCCATCCACTCGCCCCCGACCCACAGAATGCTCAGCCCGGTCATCAGCATCAGGAGCGATGTCAGTTCACGCGAGCGCGGGATCTGCCCTTCTTCACGCGCCTTTTCCAGTCGGTGCGCCGTGGGGGACTCTGTTTTTTCCTCATCGCTATCCTGAGACACGGACTCTGACCTTCAGCACGGAATGACAGCGGGTAGGATGCCAAATTCACACCGGGGTAATGCCGCGAGTAAGCAGGTAAATAGGGGGTTATTTATGGAATGGCTGAAAGTGGGGGGCAACGAGGCGGGAAAACAGGGGCGGATGCCGTC
Source organism: Erwinia pyrifoliae DSM 12163 (assembly GCF_000026985.1). Classification (NCBI taxonomy): domain Bacteria; kingdom Pseudomonadati; phylum Pseudomonadota; class Gammaproteobacteria; order Enterobacterales; family Erwiniaceae; genus Erwinia; species Erwinia pyrifoliae. The sequence continues at coordinate 1,765,647 of NC_017390.1, read as the reverse complement.
CGCCCCGCGATATCAGAACCCGAGACTATCCAGCAGGTCGTCAACCTGATCCTGGCTTGCCACCACGTTTGGCGCGGCCGCATTAATCTGCGGGCCATTAAGCAAATTATTGGTCTCTTTTTTGACACGCTGACCTTGATCAGGGACGTTTTCAAGCAGAACCGTCAGCAGCTGACGCTCGATTTCCTGGATCACATCCATCATGCGTTTAATCACCTGCCCGGTCAGATCCTGGAAGTCCTGAGCCATCATGATTTCCATCAGCTGGGCATTAGTGAAAGACGTATGTCCCGGCACTGCTTCCAGATAGCCGCGCGTGTCCGAAACCAAAGAGCGAGCATCTGCCAGTTCGATAGGATTTTCAAACCACTCATCCCAACGGCCTTTGAGTTGCTTCGCTCCATCTTCCAACTGCGTCTGGCGCGGCTGGGAAGCTTCTACGCAGTTCAACGCGCGATCTGCCGCCTGAGCAGTCATCTGTACTACATAATCGAGGCGATCGCGGGCATCGGGGATCGCCTCTGCCGCTTCGGCAATCGCCTGATCCAGCCCAAGCTCGCGCAAGCTGTCGCGCAGCATCCGCGTCAGTGAACCAATTTTGGAGATAATGTCCTGTGCCGAAGCAGCATCGACATTTGGTTTCGGAATAGTACTCATCTCGGCTCCTAACTTACATACCCAGTTTTTCGAAGATTTTGCCTAACTTCTCTTCCAGGGTAGCCGCTGTAAAGGGTTTAACCACATAGCCGCTGGCGCCAGCCTGGGCCGCAGCAATGATGTTCTCTTTCTTGGCTTCAGCCGTTACCATCAGAACCGGTAACTTGCCCAACGCGCCGTCCGATCGAATGGTTTTCAACAGTTCCAGCCCGTCCATATTGGGCATGTTCCAGTCAGAAACCACGAAGTCAAACCCCCCGGCGCGCAGCTTATTCAGCGCATCAACGCCGTCTTCCGCTTCTTCAACGTTGTTGAAGCCCAGCTCTTTCAAAAGGTTGCGGACGATACGACGCATCGTGTTGAAGTCGTCTACCACCAAAAATCGCATATTTTTATCGACCATAACTACTCCCGTTTTTTGTAGCCCTACGAGGACCGGTTCAGACTTTGCCGCACCCTCACACCAGCGTGGTGCTGTGAGATAACCTGACCTGTGCGACACGGCCTAGATACGTAACGCCTGTCCGACGCTAATTTTTGCCAGCATGTGCTGGCTGATTTGGTGAAGATCGACCACTTCACTGGCTCCCCCAAGGGCTATTGCCTCACGGGGCATGCCAAATACCACACAGCTTGCTTCATTCTGGGCGATAGTCCAGGCTCCCGCCTTGTTCATCGCCAGCATTCCGGCAGCGCCATCGCTTCCCATACCGGTGAGGATCACCCCGACGGCATTTCGTCCGGCAAAATGCGCCACGGAGTTGAACAGCACGTCAACTGACGGTTTGTGACGATTCACGGATGGCCCGTCATTCAATTTGACCTGGTAATTGGCACCGCTACGCGCCAGCTCAAGGTGCATGGCACCCGGTGCAATATAGGCGTGGCCGGGCAGAATACGTTCCCCATCCTCCGCTTCTTTCACCGTGATCTGGCACAGCTTATTCAGGCGGTCGGCAAAGGAGCGAGTGAAGCCGGCGGGCATATGTTGCGTAATCAGCAGTGCCGGACTGGTTATCGGCAACGGTTGCAGCACATGGCGAATGGCCTCCGTACCGCCGGTCGACGCACCAATGGCGATCAGCTTTTCACTGCTTAGCAGCGGTCCAGCCTTAAGCATCACCGGTGCGGGCTGCGCGCTGCGCGGATGCAGGCGGGCGCGGGAAGCGGCGCGCACCTTGTCAGCGATAGTCTGGCTGTAGGCCAGCATCCCATCGCGGATCCCCAGCGACGGCTTGGTGACGAAGTCCACCGCCCCCAGCTCCAGCGCACGCAGAGTGATCTCTGAGCCTTGCCCGGTCAGTGATGAGACCATAACAACCGGCATCGGGCGCAGACGCATCAGCTTTTCCAGAAAGTCGAGGCCGTCCATGCGCGGCATTTCAACATCCAGGGTTAATACATCCGGATTGAATTGCTTGATCAAATCCCTTGCCACTAGCGGATCCGGCGCTGAAGCGACCATCTCCATATCGGCATGACTGTTGACAATTTCGGTCATTAACTGACGCATCAGGGCCGAATCATCAACGCATAGTACTCTGATTTTACTCATCATCTTTCCTTAGTCAGTCCATAGACCGTCTGGCCTCGCAGATAGAACTCTTTACTGATTTGGCTAAAGTTTTCTGAGTGACCGGCAAACAGCAGGCCGCCCGGTTTTAGTAAGGGCACGAAACGCCGTAAGATCTTCTCCTGCGTCTCTTTATCAAAATAGATCATCACGTTACGGCAGAATATCGCGTTAAATGTTCCGGGTAGCGCCCAGTCATTCGCCAGCAGGTTGAGTTGAGAAAAGGTGACCCGATTCGTCAGCTCCGGCCGCACCCGCACCATGCCCTCTTGCGGGCCGGTACCGCGCAGAAAAAAGCGCTGTAGCTGTGGTTGCGATAGCGTGCGTAGCTCTTCCTGGCGGTATACTCCTGCCAGCGCCTTTTCTAATACCTGAGTATCAATATCACTGGCATGGATCTGAAATTTCCCCGCCTCGCCACCCGCTGTTTCTGCCAGCGTCATGGCGATGGAGTAAGGCTCTTCTCCGGTTGATGCCGCCGCACACCAGACGCTGTAATTCCCCGTATGACGCGCCGCATGAGCCGCCAGAATCGGAAAATGGTGCGCCTCACGGAAAAAGGCCGTCAGGTTAGTGGTCAGGGCGTTAATAAACGCCTGCCATTCGGCGCTACTGGTGTCCTTTTCCAGCAGCGCAAGATAGTGACCAAAATCGTTAATGTTCAGGGTGCGCAACCTGCGCACCAGGCGGTTGTAAACCATTTCGCTCTTATGGTCGGCGAGAACAATGCCAGCCCGCTGATAAATCAACTGACTGATACGCTTAAAATGCGTATCGGACAATGGCAGGCGCTGAACCATCTGCGTCAGTAGCGATGCACTTTCCGGTGGAGCCAACAAGGTCGTTTTTTTCATTTAGCCATCCCGCCTGCGCGGATCAATTCATACATTTTATTTGGCTTCTCTGCCGACTTTGTGGCCAGCAAATCCGTCACTCTTCTGACCGGCATCCAGCACGAAGCGGCTGACCGTTGCCGTCAATTGCCCGGCTTGTGCCTCCAGCGCGCCGGTGGCGGCGGCTCCCTCTTCAACCAGCGCGGCATTCTGCTGGGTAACCTGATCCATCTGGCTGACCGCCAGCGCCACCTGTTCAATGCCACGCCGTTGTTCGTCACTGGCGGCGGCGATTTCGCCCATAATGTCGCTGACCCGATTAACGCTTTGTACAATCTCACCCATGGTTTCTCCGGCGGTAGCCACCAGCCCGGCTCCCTGGCCGACGCGTGAAACGGACTCTTCAATCAGCGTCTTGATCTCTTTCGCCGCCCCGGCGCTGCGCTGCGCCAGATTACGTACTTCACCGGCCACCACGGCAAAACCACGCCCCTGCTCGCCGGCGCGCGCCGCTTCTACCGCCGCGTTGAGCGCCAGAATATTAGTCTGGAAGGCGATACCATCAATCACGCTGGTAATATCGGCTATCTTCTTCGAGCTGTCGGCAATATCATTCATGGTGGTCACTACGTTATCGGTCAACGTACCGCCTTTTCGCGCAGTGCCTGAAGCTAAGCGCGCCAGATCTGAAGCCTGGCGTGCGTTATCAGCGTTGGCCGCCACCGTTGCGGTCAGCTGTTCCATACTGGCCGCCGTCTCGGCCAGCGATGCCGCCTGCTGCTCGGTGCGTGCAGACAAATCGTTGTTACCGGTGGCGATCTCCTGAATACCGGTCTGCATGCTGCGACTGCCATCACGCACGTCACGCACTGTCAATGCCAGCGCCTGTTGCATATGCTGCAGGCTGTTAAATAACTGGCCCAGCTCATTGCTGCCCCCCGCTTCGATCTGGCCATTCAGATCGCCGCGCGAAATACGTTCAAAGTGGCTGCGCATTCGTGCCAGCGGCGCAATCAGGCTGCGCTTTGCCCAAAGCATTGCGGTGAGCGTTAGCAGCAGCGACAGCACTACCGCTGTGACGAATATCACTTTGGACTGCAGGTAAAAACCCTTACTGGCTTCACCGGCATGATCGCGCAGCACATCAATGTGCTTCATCCAGCGGCTGTATAGCCGCTGGAACTGCTCCTGTTTGCCCTGCGTGGGCGAGTCGAGAAATGCCTGTAGCTGATTTTTTTGTAGATAGTCAGTCAGCTGCACCAGTTCTTGGTAGTACACGCCATAAGCCACTGTAATATCCTGCTTTAACGCCTCGCCTTCGGGCGTTACCGTAGCGATCGCCTGAAAAGCGTTAAACGCTTTCTCGGCCATAGCCAGGTCAGTCTGTGCCTTGTCCATCAGGGTGAGTACCTGATCATGAGGACGATTAAGCGCGGCACGGTTACTCGCACGGCTCAAATTGAGACGGGCGCTCAGCAGTGCCGCCCAGCTCTCGCCTAATGTATCGCGCTGAGCGCCGCTGATCTCGACCTGATACAGATTGTGGGCATCAAGCCGGAAAGAGTTAAACGACAAGCCGCTGGCCAGCATCTGCATCAGGCAGAAAAGGCCAAACAGGCAGATAATGGTGCCAGAAATACGTAAACGACTTAACATTGCATTCTCCCCGGAAATATTGCTCGCCAATGCCAGCAAAAATTTGTCACAAACGGCCCGCGCACGGATTAAGCCCTGCTTGATGGTGTTGCCGCCTGGCTAGCCCGTGCACCTTGTCTTAAAACGTTTCCCAGTTTTCGTCAGGGCCAGCCGCCTTCGGCTCGGCTTTTTTTGCCGTGGCAACAGGCGACAGACGGGAAGAAAGCGGCACGCCAGAGTTATTAACGGCCGCAGTGAGATTTTCTTTACCGATTTGGAACACCGCCATCGCCTGTTTAAGCCCGCCGGACTGTTTTTCCAGCAAAGCCGCTGCCGCCGCAGACTGTTCCACCAGCGCAGCATTCTGCTGGGTAACGCGATCCATTTCGCTGACGGCAGCCCCCACCAGGTCGATGCCACGGCTCTGTTCACCGGAAGCGGAAGCAATTTCACCCATGATGTCGGTCACGCGCGTAACGGCGTTGACGATTTCGCTCATGGTTTCCCCGGCGCTTTCCACCAGCACCGATCCGGTGTCAATGCGCGCCACGGAGTCATCGATCAACCCTTTAATTTCCCTGGCAGCCTGCGCGCTGCGCTGCGCCAGGTTACGCACTTCTCCTGCCACCACGGCAAAACCGCGCCCCTGCTCGCCGGCACGCGCCGCCTCTACCGCCGCATTGAGCGCCAGAATATTGGTCTGGAAGGCGATACCGTCGATGACGCTGGTAATATCGGCAATTTGCTGAGAGCTTCCGGCAATCTCGCTCATGGTTTTCACCACGCCATCCACCACCTTGCCCCCTTTCAGCGCGGTTTCCGAGGCGCTGAGCGCCAGCCGCGACGCCTGGCGGGCATTTTCGGCGTTCTGCTTAACGGTTGCCGTCAGCTGTTCCATGCTGGCAGCGGTCTGCTGCAGCGCGGCGGCCTGCTGTCCGGTGCGGGATGACAGGTCAGTATTGCCGGCGGCGATTTCGCCGACGCCGTTAAAGATGGCATCGGAACCGTTGCGTACCGCGCTGACGGTGCGCGCCAGTTCATCCTGCATGTGCTGCAGGCTGGCAGCCAGCTGCGCCATTTCATTATGCCCCTGAACGGTTATCCGCCGGGTTAAATCACCACGGGCAATATGGCGAATATGGTCAATACTGGTCTGGAGCGGCAGTAGCAGAATGCGATGCATGGCGCTCCAGACGCCTGAAATCACCAGCAGCGTGACCACCAGCACCAGCACAATAAACCAGATCGCCTGCCGGTAAGCGTGCAGGTTGTCTGCCGCGCCCTGAGCGGCCAGCGCGTCATTTTTTGCCAGCCAGGCGTCATAGGCTTTGCTGAAATCGTTTTGATAGCTCTGGATCGGTTGACCAAAGAACTCGGTAATTTTACCTTTATTCATCAGGGGGATAAGTCCGCTCAGTGCATCATGCAGTACGGTATAGTTTTTCTGTACCGCCTGGACGTTGGCCGAGGCTTTACCAGCCGCAGACAAATGCGATTGCCACAGCCGGTAGTTTTTATCTGCAAGGCTTAACCGATCCTGTGCTGCGTCAAGCAACTGTTTAACCGTGTCGCCACTGCCCATGCGGTTGGCATCCAGCATATAGCGGATGCCGGAGCGACTGAGGCTATTCCGCGCCTGCATCAGGGCGTTCCATGACTGGTTAAGCGCAGATTGTTGCAGGCGCAACTGTTGTGATATGGCAAAATTATTTTTGTCGCCTTGCAGCGAGTGGCAGAACAAGCCACCGGTGATTAACTGTAATGAACCTAAAAATACCAGCACCAGAATAAGGCTGGTAACAACCTTCATGCGCGTAAACATAATCTTCCTTATTGAGCGGTTCGGTCAGTTGTTATCGGCCGCCGGTCAGAGATCTTTACGCTGTTTAACGCCTGAAGGTTGATTTTATTTCTTATCGAAGGGGAGTGGTGTCTGTTCTGCGATCAACCCGTGGGAGTGGTCGACCGCTGCCCGGGCGTCAGAACGTTTCCCAGTTGCTGTCACGATCTGCGGGTGTCGGCCGTACCCCTGTTGCCATCGGGGCGATCGTCGGGTGCTTCAGCTCGCTGCTGGCAACGGCGGGCTGCTGCGTGATGCGGAACACCGCTACCGCCTGTTTCAGTCTGCNGGCCTGATCCTCCAGCGATGCCGATGCCGACGCTGACTGTTCCACCAGCGCGGCGTTGTGCTGGGTGACGCGGTCCATTTCGCTCACGGCAGTGCCAACCTGATCGATTCCACGGCTTTGCTCATCGGAAGCGGAAGCGATCTCTGCCATAATGTCGGTCACACGCGTCACCGAATTAACGATATCGCTCATGGTTTCCCCGGCGCTTTCCACCAGTACCGATCCGGTATCAATACGCGACACGGAGTCTTCGATCAGCCCTTTAATTTCCTTCGCCGCCTGTGCGCTACGCTGGGCGAGGCTGCGCACCTCCCCGGCCACCACGGCGAAGCCGCGCCCCTGCTCACCGGCGCGCGCTGCCTCGACTGCCGCATTCAGCGACAGAATATTGGTCTGAAAGGCAATACTGTCGATCATGCCGGTAATATCGGCGATTTTTTTTGAACTGTCGGCAATCTCGCTCATGGTTTTCACCATGCCATCCACCACTTTGCCCCCTTTCAGGGCGGTTTCAGAGGCGTTGAGCACCAGCTGACTCGCCTTAATGGCATTTTCGGCGTTCTGCTTCACCGTGGCGGTGAGTTGCTCCATGCTGGCAGCGGTCTGGCCCAGCGCAGCAGCCTGCTGTTCGGTACGGGACGACAGGTCACTGTTTCCGGCGGCAATTTCACTGGCGCTGGTCAGGATGGTATCAGAACCGTCGCGCACCACGCCGACGGTTCGTGCCAGTTCATCCTGCATATGTTGCAAACTGGCGGCCAGCTGCGCCATTTCGTTATGTCCCTGCAATGCGTTCGCCTGAGTCAGATCGCCGCTGGCGATCTGACGGATGTGTTCAATACTTTGCTGCAACGGACGTAGCAGAATGTGATGGATTCCTGCCCATACCGCCGCAAGAATTGCCAGCGATATTAGCAGGATAGTCAACATCACCCAGATAGCGCGCTGATAAGCGTTATTGTTCTCTTCAGAACCCTCATTCAGCAGTCGACCGGCGTATTCCAGCCAGCAATCATAGGCCTTTTCAAAGTCATTCTGGAAATCCGTGGTCGGCTGGTCAACACTACCTTTAAGGTCCCTGTTGGTCAGCATCCGCGTCAGCTCGCTTAACGCATCGTGCAGAATGACATAGCGTTCGTTGACTCCCTTAACGTGTGGCTGGGTAACCGCTTCCGCCGGTTGCACTTGCATAAATGCGGCAAACTGCTGCCCGGCAACGTTCAGCTGGGTTTTCGCCAGTGCAAGCAGTTCATCGACAGTGGGACCGTTTCCCTGACCTTTTTCGTCCTGCATGTAACGCGTTGCTGCCCGGTTGAGGGTAATACGCGTTTGCACCAGCGCCACCCATGTAGAGGTAAGATTTGTCTGTTCGCAGCGGATCTGTTGTGTCAGCGTGAAGTTTTTCTTGTCACCATTCAGTGAATACAGGAACAGACCGCCTGAAATCAGCTGTAGTGAGCCGAATAAAACTAAAACCAGTGCCAGGCTGGTCACGACTTTCATACGCTTAAACATCTTTTTCCCCGGTTACAAGATGAAAAAAATTGCGGTTCATGAATAATATCAGCATGGGTGCTCACCCTGTTTCGAGGATTAAAAGGTTTCCCAGTGCGTGTCATCGTTCGCCGGTTCAGCCGTTGCCGTTGCACCCTGCGCTGGCCGCTTCGCCACCGCATCGGCAGTATTGTGCGGCAACCTGATGCTGAAAGCCGCCACCGACTGCGTCAGGCGGGCGGCCTGCTCTTCCAGCGAGGCCGCCGCCGAAGCGGATTCTTCCACCAGCGCGGCGTTCTGCTGGGTAACGCGGTCCATTTCGCTGACGGCAGCGCCAACCTGATCGATTCCACGGCTCTGTTCTTCAGAGGCCGAGGCAATTTCACCCATGATATCGGTGACGCGGGTCACCGAATTAACGATATCGTTCATGGTTTCCCCGGCACTTTCCACCAGTACCGATCCGGTATCAACGCGTTCCACGGAGTCTTCGATCAGCTCTTTGATTTCCTTAGCCGCCTGTGCGCTACGCTGGGCGAGGCTGCGCACCTCTCCGGCCACCACGGCGAAGCCGCGTCCCTGCTCACCGGCGCGCGCTGCCTCCACCGCCGCATTCAGCGACAGAATATTGGTCTGAAAGGCAATACTGTCGATCACGCCAGTGATATCGGCGATCTTTTTTGAACTACTGGCAATCTCATTCATGGTCTTCACCACGCTGTCCACGACCTTGCCGCCCTTCAGCGCCGTTTGAGAAGCGCTGAGCGCCAGCTGTGACGCCTGGCAGGCATTTTCAGCGTTCTGCTTCACCGTGGCGGTGAGTTGCTCCATGCTGGCAGCGGTCTGACCCAGCGCGGCGGCCTGCTGCTCGGTGCGGGATGACAGCTCATTGTTACCGGCGGCAATTTCACTGGCACCGGTCAGAATGGCATCGGAACCGTCGCGCACCGCGCCGACGGTACGTACCAGTTCAGACTGCATATATTGCAGTCTGGCGGCCAGCTGGGCCATTTCGTTATGCCCGTCGACGGTTATCTGCCGGGTTAAATCACCGCTGGCGATAGCACTAATATGGTCAATACTGGTACGTAGCGGCCGCAGCAAAATATGACGTGTTCCGAGCCACACGCCGAAGCTCATTAGCAACGCCACCACCAGCACGCTGCCCAGGATCCAAATTGACCTGTGCCAGGCATGCAGATTTTCTTCAGCTCCGGCATCCATCAGGGCATCTCTTTTCTGCTGCCAGGCCGTGTATGACCCGGTAAAAGCGTCCAGAAAGGCCTGGGTGGGCTGAGCATAATAATCGCTGAGTTTACCTACTTTGATGAACTGATGAAGTTCAGCCAGCGCACCATGTAGTGCGACGTAGCCTTTCTCCATTTCCCGCGCCTCGTCTGAGTTTTTACTCAATTCGGACAAAGATGAATCCCAGCGCTGATAGCTTTTTTCAGCAAGGATCAGCTGCCTCTGCGCCACCGCCAGAAATTCATCAACGCTATTGCCGGCACCCTTTCGATCCATATCTAACCTGAAACGATGAGCGGCAAGACTCATGGCGGTTCGCGTCTGAACCAGCGCATTGAATGTGTTATTCAGTTCGGTTTGCTGCTGTCGTAGCGTTTGAGATACGGCGAAGTTATCTTTAACGCCTTTCAAGGACTGGAAGAAAAGACCGCCAGCGGTCAATTGCAAAAAACAAAAAAACACCAGCACCAGAATCAAGCTGGTAACAACCTTCATGTGCTTAAACATCATTTTCCCTGTTAGCCGATTTTAGCGGAAAGCAGTGGAACACATAAAAAAAAAACGGCATAGCAAGTTAATGTTAATTAAGAATATTAATGAGTCTGTAACTAATCATTCACTTCGGCAGGCAGATGCGGGCGTTTGTACAGATTTAACGGCCGTCTTTTTTTATTCTCTGTCAATGCGTACTGATGTCATGCAGCGGGTCGGGAGGTTTCCGGTGACCACTATTACTGGTCGCAGCGACCGGCTCAGATGAGGTTAATGCAGCGGTCAGCGGCGGGGGTTTTAATGCCGCCTCGCTGTTGCGATATGGCGAAGTTGTTTTGTCGCCTTTCAGCGCCCGGAAGGACAGGCCGCCAGACGGGGATGTTGATGCTGTTTAAACGGCTGAAGGCTGATTTTACTTTCAGCGACAGAGGATTGCTGTCAGTTCTGCGGTCGACCCGTTATGGCGGTCGACCGCAGCTAAGTGGTTAGAAAGTTTCCCAGTTGCTGTCACTGAGCGCGGGCGACGAGCGTTCGGGCATGGCCGCCTGGCTCAGCACAGGACGCTTCAGCGCGGGGGCAGCCGGGCGGTGCTGCTGCGTGATGCGGAACACCGCTACCGCCTGTTTCAGTCTGCTGGCCTGATCCTCCAGCGATGCCGATGCCGACGCTGACTGTTCCACCAGCGCCGCGTTCTGCTGGGTGACGCGGTCCATTTCGTTTACCGCCTCTCCCACCTGGTCGATGCCCCGGCTCTGTTCATCGCTGGCGGAAGCAATTTCACCCATAATATCGGTGACGCGGGTGACCGCATTGACGATATCGGTCATCGTCTCACCGGCGGTGCCTACCAGCGCGGATCCGCTGTCAACACGCGCCACGGAGTCATCGATCAAGCCTTTGATTTCCTTCGCCGCCTGAGCGCTGCGCTGCGCCAGGTTACGCACTTCTCCCGCCACCACGGCAAAACCTCGTCCCTGCTCACCCGCTCGTGCCGCTTCTACCGCCGCGTTCAACGCCAGGATATTGGTCTGGAAGGCGATGCCGTCGATAACGCTGGTAATATCCGCAATTTTCTTCGAGCTACCGGCAATATCGCTCATGGTTTTCACCACGCCATCCACCACTTTGCCGCCCTTATGCGCCGTTTCTGATGCCGTCAACGCCAGTTTTGATGCCTGACGCGCATTTTCGGCGTTCTGTTTTACCGTGGCGGTCAGCTGCTCCATACTGGCTGCGGTCTGTTCCAGCGAGGCGGCCTGCTGTTCAGTTCTCGCCGAAAGATCGTTATTACCTGAAGATATTTCGCTGGCGCCGGTATAAATTGCATCGGAACCATCGCGCACCACGCTGACGGTTTTGACCAGCGCCTGCTGCATATTCTTCACGCTGCCCGCAAGCTGTGCCATTTCGTTATCACCGTTTACTTCAATGCTGTGCGTCAGATCGCCTTCGGCAATACGGCTGATATGCGCAATTGTCGCCTGCAGCGGGCGGATAAGAATATTGCGCAGAACAAACCAGCACAGCACGATAAGCATTACTACCAGCGTCAGCAGGCCGGCGATCGCCCACAGCATATGATCATAGGCCTGCTGGCTCTGTTTAGCCCCGTCCTTTACCATCTGATTCATCAAGTCGCGCCATTTGGTATAAGCAACTTGCGTCGCCATCTGCTTCTGTTCGATATTTTGCCTGAACATGGCATCCAGCTGTCTGTTATCCATCTGCTGCGTCATGGTTTGCAGCGCGCTGCTGTAATTCAGATAAGCGTCATCCAGCTCTTTCGTCACCTTGGGATCGAAACCAGGCATGTCCGGCGTTACTTTGTAGGTAGCGTAGTAGGTCTTGGCAGTAGCCAACAGCTGTTTCGCCCGCACGCTTAACTCCGCCAGCGAGGCGTTGCTGCCCGCGTTGGCGGCATCACTTTGTATACGCAACATGCCACGGTTCAGCACAATGCGCGTCTGGTTGAGCGCAATCCACGCGTCGGTAAACTGGGTGACGTTTTCACTGGACAGGTCCGATAACGCAAAATTTTCTTTGTCCTGGGTTAGCGCTTTAAAAAACAGGCCGCCCGACACCAGCTGTAACATGCCGAAGATCAACAGAACGAGGATCAGGCTGGTGACGACTTTCATACGCGTGAACATAATTTACCTTTGATTAAAATAATGTAATAACACCGGAAACCGGTTAGCAGACGACCCTCTTTACCAACAGGGTCACTAAAATTCGGCGCACAGAGGCTGGCTGACATCACGCCTGCCGGGTAAAAAAAGGGCAGATCAACGATCTGCCCGGTGGGATCCTGAACGCACTAAGCCTTATGAACTGCGCAGCCTGTCCATCAACGCCATATCTTCGCTGCCGAGCAGTTTTTCGATATCGACCAGAATCAGCATCCGCTCGCCCAGCGCGCCCAGTCCGGTCAGGTACTCGGTGGACATCGTTACGGCGAACTCCGGTGAAGGTCGGATCTGGTCCTGGGTCAACGAGAGAACGTCGGACACCCCATCCACCACGATACCCACCACGCGCTGTTCGAGGTTCAACACGATCACCACGGTGTTGTCGTTATAGTCGACATCAGGCTGGGCAAATTTAATCCGCAGATCGATGATCGGCACGATAACGCCGCGCAGATTGGTCACGCCTTTAATAAACGCCGGGGTATTGGCGATGCGGGTAACCTGATCGTAGCCACGGATCTCCTGCACTTTGAGGATATCAATCCCGTATTCTTCTTCACCCAGCGTGAACACCAGAAACTCCTGTCCCACGGTTTCGCCGGCGAGTTTGGTGGCAGTAGCCATCCCAGTCATAATTCTACCCTTAATCAGTTATTGTCAGGCTGCGGCTCCCGCCACACGCTTTTCACGGTTCAGAGACTGCAATGCTGAGACATCGACGATAAGCGCCACGCTGCCATCGCCAAGGATGGTGGCGGCGGAGATGCCCGGTACTTTGCGATAATTACTTTCCAGGTTTTTCACCACCACCTGGTGCTGGCCAATCAGCTGATCGACCAGCAGCGCATAGCGTTTGCCCGCGCTCTGCAAGATGACGGCGATCCCCTGAGTCGCTTCGGTTTTGGCATCCTGCACGTCAAAAACCTTCCACAGCTCGACCAGCGGCAGATATTCGCCGCGTACTTCCAGTACGCGTTCAGCGCCTGCCAGCGCCTTCAGGTCTTCCGCCTGCGGTTGCAGCGATTCCATCACCGCATTCAGCGGCAGAATAAAGACTTCGTTCGCCACGCGAACCGACATGCCGTCAAGGATTGCCAGCGTCAACGGCAGCAGGATGCGGATGGTGGCACCTTTGCCCTGCTTCGAGGATATTTCAACGTGCCCGCCCATCTCCTGGATGTTACGTTTCACTACGTCCATACCCACGCCGCGACCGGAAACATCGGTCACCTGCTCGGCGGTGGAGAAACCCGGAGCGAAAATCAGCATGCCGACTTCTTCGTCGCTCATGGCATCACTGACCGGCAGACCGGAGGATAATGCCTTAGCCAGAATACGTTCACGGTTAAGACCCGCTCCGTCATCGGTCACTTCGATGCAGATGTTACCGCCCTGATGTTCGGCTGAAAGCGTCAGATTACCTGTCGCAGTCTTACCGGCAGCGACGCGTTTATCCGGCGACTCGATGCCGTGATCGAGGCTGTTTCGTACCAGGTGCGTTAACGGATCGATGATGCGCTCGATCAGACTCTTATCCAGTTCAGTTGAACTTCCCAGCAGGGTCAGCTCCACTTCTTTACCCAGCTTACTGGCCAAGTCGCGAACCAAACGCGGGAAGCGGCTGAAGACATACTCCATCGGCATCATGCGGATTGACATCACCGATTCTTGCAAGTCGCGGGCATTGCGTTCCAGCTGGCCCATGCTGTTCAGCAAGTCGCCATGATGTACCGGGTCGAGTGCGCCCGATCGCTGGGCCAGCATTGACTGGGTGATCACCAGTTCACCCACCAGGTTAATCAGCTGATCGACCTTTTCGACCGCCACGCGAATACTGCTCGATTCGCTGCCCTTCGCCGCTGACTTTTTCGCCGTTTCACGTTTAGGTACCGCGCTTTCGCTAACGCTTGCCGGTTGCGGCGCTGCCGGTACGGCTTCCACGTTTTGCGCAGCCGTAACGTTATTCAGCGCTTCCGTTTGCGGAAAATGAATCTGCGATTCGTCAATGACAAAGCACAATACCGCGATGATATCGTCTCTGCCGACCGATGATTCCAGCATGGCTTCCAGGGAGCTTTCCCCCTTTACCACCGCAGAGACCGTACCGAGATTAGCCAGTTCTTCCAGCATCAGATCGGCTTCGTTCACCTTCAGGCCGCTCAGCTTGATGTGCAGACCGCTGGCGGTAACGGACGCAGACTCCACGCCCGCTGCTGGCGCTTCCCCATTCGCTTCCAGCGCCAGCTGGCGCAGTGCCTGGCAAATGTATTCAAAGGCCGCAGCATCGGGTTCTGTGCTGGTTTTATAGGCATCTAACTGTTCCTGCATAATATCTTTAGTTTCCAAAAACAGGTTGACGATATCGGTGCTAAGCGGCATTTCGCCACGGCGCGCACCATCGAGAATATTTTCCAGAATATGCGTGGTTTCCTGTAATACAGTAAAACCGAATGTTCCGGCCCCGCCTTTGATGGAATGGGCCGCGCGGAAAATAGCATTTAGCTGTTCCGAATCGGGTTCCTGTGGGTCAAGAACCAACAGGTGTTGTTCCATGTCAGCCAATAATTCATCGGCTTCATCAAAGAACGTCTGGTAAAAATCGCTGATATCCATGCTCACGGTATTACCTCGGCTGTGAGTCGCGCTCGGTCTGGGCAGACGGTGCCGTTGCAGCAGGTAACGAAGTTACTGCCGCGCTGGCACCACCAGGCTCAGCCTGTGAGAGTTGAGGGTCTTGTTTTTTACTGGTAACGGAAGGGACTTCCGGTGCCGCTATCTCATTAAGGCTATTAGTATCTTTAATTTCTATCGCATCACTCTCAGCATTTTCCCGCTCTATCTGCGCTTGTGTATCATGGTTCAAGACCAGCAGACTGATACGTCGGTTTACCGCATCGTTAGCACCACGGTTCTTTAATTTCATGGTGTCAGACATCCCCACCACCCGCAGCATCTTGCCGCTGTTCAGTCCCCCGGCAACCAGTTCACGGCGTGAAGCGTTAGCGCGGTCAGCCGAAAGTTCCCAGTTACTGTAGCCACGTTCCCCCCCTGGGTACGGGAAATCATCGGTATGGCCGGCGAGGCTAATACGGTTAGGGATCTGATTCAGAATCGGTGCGATGGCGCGTAAAATATCGCGCATATACGATTCCACCTCAGCACTGCCGGTTTTAAACATCGGGCGGTTCTGGCTGTCAATAATCTGAATACGTAGCCCTTCTTGCACCATGTTAATAATCAGGTGCGGACGCAGGGCGCGCAGTCGTGGATCCGCTTCAATCAGCTGGTCCAGATTTTCACGCAGCCGGTTAAGACGAATTTCATCCAGCTTACTTTTTTGTTTATCCAAATCGGCGACTTTATGCACTTCACCGATCTTCTCCGTCGGATCCCGTCCCCCGCCGGGGATTGGGCTGCTGCTATCGCTGCTGCGCTGCCCCCCGGTCAACGCGACCTTTAGCGGCGTTTTGAAGTAATCGGCAATCTGCACCAATTGTTGAGGGCTGGAGATAGAAATCAGCCACATCACCAAAAAAAAAGCCATCATCGCCGTCATAAAGTCGGCGTAGGCAATTTTCCATGAGCCGTGCGAGCCGACATGCTTATGCGACTTTTTCCGCTTTACCAGCACAATGGGGCGACCGTTATGCTTCATGCGTCCTGTTCCGATGTCTGTTGTGGAGATTTCGCATTGCGTACATGCTCTTCCAGTTCGATAAACGAAGGTCGTTCGGTTGAATACAGCGTCTTACGGCCAAATTCCACCGCGATCTGCGGGGCATAACCGTTCAGGCTGGATAGCAGCGTGACCTTAATGCACTGCATCATCTTGGTGTTCTCTGCGCATTTCTGGCGCAGCACGCCCGACAGCGGTGAGATAAAACCGTAAGCCAGCAGAATACCCAGGAAGGTTCCTACCATCGCATTGGCGATCAGCGCACCAAGCTCGGCGGCCGGTCGGTCGGCGGCGGCAAGCGTATGGATAATGCCCATCACTGCGGCGACGATACCAAATGCCGGAAGAGAATCGCCCATGGTGCCCAGCGCAATAGCCGGAACTTCGCACTCGTGTTCGTAGGTTTCGATCTCTTCATCCATCAATGCTTCGATTTCAAAGGCATTCATGTTGCCGCTGACCATCAGGCGTAAATAATCGTTAATAAAGTCGACCAGTCTTTTATCGGCAAGGATGCGTGGGTAATTAGCGAAAATCTCACTTTCCTGTGGATTATCGATATCACGCTCCAGTGACAGCATGCCCTGCTGGCGCGATTTAGCCATCAGCCGATACAGCAACGCCATCAGATCCATATACACGGCTTTGTTATATTTTGATCCACGCATCAGCAACGGTAGTGATTTCAACGTTGCTTTAATCGCCTTGCCGTTATTACCGACGATAAAGGCTCCCACGCCGGCACCGACAATAATCAGCACCTCCGAAGGTTGATAGAGCGCGCCGAGGTGGCCGCCTACCATCGCGTAACCGCCTAACACCGAGCCAAGAACAATGATATAACCCAATATAATCAGCAAGATAAATCCTTACGCTGCAAAACGTGTGGGTGAAAGGAGAGCCAGAAATTGGACAGGTCTGTGCGCCAGATACGGGGCAAAAAAAAGCAGCGGTCAAAGACCGCTGCTGGATTCACTCCGTGTGGCAGACGCGATTAAACGGCTTGTTTAACCTGTTCATCCAGCAGTTGTGAGTTGTTATCGGCAGTTTCAAGCGAAAGTTTACGTCTTTTTACCGCCCGGGAAGGTGGCTGGCAAAGGCTGCAGGTGAAGCTTCCGCGCGGTTGATGTGCGTGGCTGATAAAGCTTCCACCACAGCATTTACAATCGGTTAATTCCAGCATTCCGCTTTCGACAAACCGCACCAGGGTCCAGGCGCGCGTGAGCGCCAGTAGCGGGCTTTCGTCCTGTTGCGGGCACTGTTCAAGATAGAGTCGATAGGCTTTAATGACCGCCTTGACACCGTGACATAACCCACTCTTCACCATAAATTGCCAGGCATTACAGAACATGGAAGCATGAATATTTTGCTCCCAGGTCATAAACCAGTCGGTTGAAAATGGCAGCATGCCTTTCGGCGGCGGGCTACCACGCAGCTCCTTGTACAACTTAATCAGGCGGCCACGGCTTAGCTGAGTTTCACTCTCTAACATCTGCAGGCGTGCGCCCAGAGTGATCAACTCTATTGCCAGTTGAATATCACGCGCTTCCTGAACAATGCTTTTTTCGCTCATTAACTGGCGGCCCTTTTTTTCGGCGTCTCTTGTTCTTTCGTTACGTCACGCAACAAACGGCTGGATAGCAGGATACCGGTATGGATTTGCTGCAGGTCCTCCACCCGTGACTCCTTGGTTAAGCGACTGATTGACTGGTGGTCGTTGAAACGGAACTGACAAACCAGTTGGTTAGTCTCGGCAAGTTTAACCATTTCTGGCAATGTCAGCCTTGCCAAAGCATCAGCCATTGCTTCGTCAATACCCAGGCGAAACATCGCCGAGGCTTTTTCCTGATTAATTATTCGTTGTGCAAGCAATAAGTAAGACAAATTGATGTCGTAAATATGTTTGAGTAATTCTGATGTACCCATTTTTCCATCCTGACTGGCACTACTTTTAACGTGTGCGGTGGATACCGCTACCTGGTTGCTGGTTGGTAGATCTAAAGATGGCAAAATAATTAGTGGCAGGAGCCAAAGATGAGCTAAAGCTGACTTGTTTCTTAGTATGCAGAGAAACCAGGCCAGGGATAATTATAGACTCATTTTGCCAGCGGCTATTCCTGAGCCTTTTCTTCCCTGACTTCTTCCTTCATCACTTCTTGTTACATTCTACTAGGACTATTCCTAAAGCAAGGCAACTCTATCCCCTCTGATTTAGACATACAACGTGAGGCAACCCCAATTTTAGATAAAGTGTGATGCAGATCACACTTTATCTAAAATTATTTCTTAAAAAACCATCAGAAACACTGTTGATTAGCTCACTAACTAATCATTAATGATTTTTTTTGGAAATTTTAGTCCTTTTAATAATTATGACCGGTCACTGAATACCTCCCGACAAATTCAATGATAAAAAAAACTACAAAAGACGCATTTATGCAGCATAAAAAAGTCAATATATTTGATAGTTAAGAAATTTATCACCATACAAACGCATCATAGCAGTAGTAATGGATCAATCACTCACGGTGGGTAATCGATCGGAAAACCTTGTCAGAAGTGTGATATATCGCAGGTTTTCAACAGGAATTGATAGCGTTTTGTCAGCAGATAACACCGTTCGTTTAGCGAATAACAACAGCTGTAAACGAGTGTTACATAAGCGATGCAAATGTTTTAGGCAAAACCATTGGATTATCTGATATGAGCATCAGCAGTAACGTGGGAACCTTTAGCGAAATGCCCTTTTTGTGCAAACTTTATGCTTTACGAGGTGTTTTCTCGCCGCTTGCCATCGGTAAAGCGTAAGATAATGTCAACCTTCACCGGCTGGTGAAGGGATCGTGGGGGGAACTGAGGTGGGGTACATATAAAGATGGGCCTGATTCAGGCCCCCCTCTATAATCAGGCCAGTTTTGACAGGTGGCTCGCAGACTTTTCGTTATCAGCCAATATGCGTGACGGTGTCACTGACAGTAAATCTTGCAGATAGCTTTCGCGCCATTGAGTGATATCATTTTGGCGCAGAACCGCCATCATGTCGTTGTAGCGTGCGATGCGTTCAGTGCGCGGCATCGTTAAAGCACGATGCAGAGCCGCAGCCACGTCATCACGGTCGTACGGGTTGACGATCAGAGCAGAGGTCAGCTCGTTTGCTGCTCCGGCAAAGCGCGACAGCACCAGAACCCCAGGATTGTCAGGATCCTGAGCAGCAACATACTCTTTTGCCACCAGGTTCATGCCGTCACGCAATGGCGTCACCAGTCCGATGTCGGTCAGGCGGAAGATTTTCATCAACAGCCGGCGATCAAAATGCTGATTGAGATAGTAGAGCGGGGTCCAGCCTAAGGTGCCATATTTACCGTTAATTCGCCCAGCTTCAGTTTCCAGCTGGTGACGGATATCCTGGTAAGCCTGCACATCACCACGCGAGGTGGGGGCAATCTGCGAATAGCGGATTTTGCCGTGGTGCTGCGGGTAATGCTCCAGCAGCGCCTCATAGGCGAGGAAGCGTTCCGGTAACCCTTTGGAGTAATCCAGCCGTTCACAGGCGATAATATTCTGTGCGTCGCCGAGATCTCTCTTCATTGCCACCATTTTCGGCGGCAGCGGGCCTTCGGCCATTTCTTTAATACTGTCGGGTTCAATGCCAATCGGATAGACCTCAGTGGCAAAGGCATGGCCGAAAGCCCGATGCTGTTTGCCATCGCTTTGCAGCGAGGTGAGTGACGATATGCATTCGATAAACGCGACGCGGTCGCTTTCCGTCTGGAAGCCCAACAAATCGTATTCACACATCATCTGCAACAGCTCGGCATGGGGCGGTAGCGCAGTAAAGATTTCCGGGGTGGGAAAGGGAATGTGCAGGAAAAAACCAATGCGGTTGGTCACGCCCAGCTTGCGCAGTTCAGCGGCAAAGGGTAGCAGATGGTAATCATGGATCCACAGGATATCATCCTCTTTCAGCAGCGGCTGCAGGCGATGGGCCAGCAGCGAATTCACGCGGTGGTACCCTTCCCACGCTTCACGTTGGAAGTTGACCAGGTCGAGGCGATAATGAAACGCTGGCCAAAGTACGGCATTAGAAAATTGCAGGTAGTAGAGATCATAATCATTCTGATTCAAGCCGAAAGAGGCATAGGTAATGCCGCCCTGCTGCAGAATGTTGACTTCATCGTCATCTTCGCCAATTTCATTTATCTCACCGTTCCAGCCATACCACACGCCGCCGGTTGTTTTTAGCGCGTCAACGATGCCGACAGTCAGGCCCCCGGCACTGCCCTTACTGCCATCAGGAATGGCGATACGGTTAGATACGACTACTAAGCGACTCATAACTTTGACTCCTTAGCGACGCTTTTGCGCCGTTGTCCAGTTGTTTTCGAGCCTGAACCAGCCAGCGATAAACCGCGTTAACATCGGCCAGATGTCCCCGCGCTTCACTGGAACCGGTACCGACTTTAATTGAGATGCCCCCGATGGCATTGACCGCGTTAAAACCGGCTTCATCGGTCAAATCATCCCCGAGGAAAACCGGTACGCGACAGGCAAACGGAGGCAGTTGCATAAATTGGTTAATGGCGGCGCCTTTGTTCACATCCTGCGGTTTCAGTTCCACCACACATTTTCCCGGCTGCTGCGCCAGCTCAGGAAAACGCGCCATCATTGAGGCGGCCAGCTGCTCTATCTGCTGCTGATGCTGCGGTGCCTGCCGGTAATGCAGAGCAAATGCGGCTCCTTTCGTCTCCAGCATAGCGCCCGGCAGCGACGCGATGGCCTGTTCCAGCTCCCGCTGCAATGTACTGACAGTATGTGGGGCAAGCGCCACGCGCGTGATATTGCCGTCAACATCACGGCGCTCGGCACCGTGCACGCCGGCCATCGGCAGAACCAGCGGTGCTGCCAGAGCGTCCAGTTCGACAATCGGGCGGCCGGATATCAGCGCGACGGCCCCGTCACAATGCTGCGCCAGCCATTGCAAATCATCCAGCACAGAAGCAGGTATTGATACCTCATCCGGACGCGACTGGATCGCTGCCAGAGTGCCATCCACATCAAAGAAAAAGGCATAGGCCGTTGCGGCTTGCAACGAGGGAACGGAATCTGTTGGTATCGGCACATCTTCCTCCTGAGTCACGAGTTAGGAAAGATGCTGCAGGCCATAAAGGGTAACCGCGCGCGCTGAACGGTAAAACAGAGAGAAGCGCATGCCGTCAGACGACGATGAGAGGATCGTGGTTTTTCTCACCATGTCAACCCCTTAAGTGCGGACAACATCGCAGCTTATTATAGGATAATTTCCAGATAAAACCAAAAAATGCAAAATAACCCCATGATAAAAAAGATAATTCAGTTCAAAGCGATTCAGCCTTTCTATTTTTTGATTCGACGATACTGACCTGCGATTTCAGCGGGCTGATACTTTCTGCACTGACAGGCCAGTATAACAGTTTTCAATAAACGCTACCCTGCCGGCTGGTGAAGCGTGTTGAATAGCAGCCTGCCTGCCCGGGGCTGTTTCACCGGATCTGCATCGCCATCGCGCCCCCTTCACGGCGTTACGGTGGCTCTGCGTTGTGCCTCTCTAACGCATTTCATCATGCCTGCGCATCACCGGGACGGTTCTGCACAGCGGCCAAACACATTATGCGTAACGCCAGTAACCGGGCTTTTTTTACACGCTTTTTAAGCAAAAAAACCGCTATTTTTCAGACCAGTCTGAGATATTGGCATTCATTCCCCATATGTTCACTAAACCTGTGTGAAAACGTTATATTGCGTTAAAATTGGCAACAGCCCGGCTGATCGCCAACCGCAACAATAAGGGGCGATAATGCTGCGCATGATGATTAAAAGAAAGCGTGAAAGAACGCACGCTGAAGACCGTTACCTGGCGCTGGTACTGGCCACCAGCGCCGGCTTGCTGAATGCAATGGCGTTGGGGGCATTCGGTATTTTCCCATCGCATATGTCCGGCAATGCTGCACAATTATCCTCCGAGGTCTCCAACGTCGACATCAGGGATCTGAAATTTTTGCTGGCAATTCTTACCGCTTTTGTTATCGGCTGCGTAACATCTCGTCTGATAGTGATCTGGGGTATTAAGAATAAGCTGCGAACGATATTCAGTATTGTTCTGCTGATTGAAGGGGTGATGTTGATGCTGCTGTCGGCGTTTGAAACGTTTTTTTATGCTGCCGGCAATAACCGCGAGGCAATTGTCTGCCTCGGTTTTCTAATGGGGATCCACAATGCCACGTCCACCCAGCTGTCTAACGGCCGCGTGCGTTCCACCCACGTTACCGGCACTTTGACGGATGCGGGGATCGCTCTCGGTTCCGTACTGACCGCCTGGTTCCAGCGTGACCGCTCACAGCCGATAGCCGCCGCATGCCAGCAGTTTGTGACTCACCTGGTGACCATTGTTTCCTTTCTGAGCGGAGGTATGGCCGGCCTGCTGTTATTCGAACAGTTTAGTTTCAGCTCAATGATCGCCGTAGGGGTGTTCCTGGCGCTGATTGCCATCAGCTCGATCGTGATCACCGTACGCATTGCGCGATACTAGCCCGCCGGCCACTCTCCTTCAGCGGCGCGCCATCGTCAGGCTTTGATCCACTGTAAAAAGTTAAATTCCGTGCCTGTTCAAATGCTTCCTGAAATTCTCTGGCGGGTGGCTTGATCGTTCCGGTTAATCGCTGATACTGTATATAAATACAGTTATATTGAGGTTGCCGTTATGCCGTTTATCCGTCCGCTCGACATTGATTGCCCCCTGCTACTTCCGTTGTTCTCCGAGCGCGTACCCTGTGGTTTTCCCAGCCCTGCCCAGGATTACGTGGAAGACCGCATCGACCTGAATAAACTCGCTATTAAGCACCCAAGCGCCACCTATTTTATCAAAGTCAGCGGTGACTCAATGCGCGAAGCAGGGATCGGCGATGGTGATTTGCTGATCGTTGATCGTTCGCTGAACGCAGTTCATGGCGATATCGTGGTGGCCGCCATCGCCGGTGAGTTTACCGTTAAGGAGCTGCGTACCCATCCGGTTCTGCAGCTGGTGCCGCATAACCCTCACTATCCGCCCATTTCATTCCAAAATGCAGAAGAGCTGGAAATCTTTGGCGTGGTCACTTTTACCCTGAAAGCGCATAAGTAATCATGTTTGCTCTGGTCGATGTGAACAGCTTTTATACTTCTTGTGAGACCGTTTTTCGCCCCGACCTGTGGGGAAAAGCGGTCGTGGTGGTATCGAATAACGATGGCTGCGTGATTTCACGATCTGCGGAGGCAAAATTACTGGGCATAAAAATGGGGGAACCCTTTTTTAAAATAAAAAATAATACATACCCATCTGAAATTCACGTATTCAGTTCCAATTATGCGCTGTATGCCGACCTCAGTGAACGCGTTATGCAGACGCTGACCGATATCGCTCCCGCCATTGAGATATATTCCATCGATGAAGCCTTCGTTAATCTGACTGGCGTCAACAATTGCGTATCTCTTGCAGATTTTGGTCATGAGATGCGCAATCAGGTGCTAAGAAATACCGGGCTGACGGTTGGCGTAGGCATTGCGCAAACCAAGACGCTGGCGAAGCTGGCCAATCATGCAGCGAAAAAATGGCCGGCTACCGGCGGCGTTGTCGATTTATCCTCTATTGACCGCCAGCGCAAACTACTGGCGCTGGTGGCAGTGGAAGACGTTTGGGGCGTTGGACGGCGTATCAGTAAAAAGCTCAATCTGATGGGCATTGAGACCGCACTCGATCTGGCAGAAAGCTCGCTGTGGGTGATCAGGAAACATTTCAACGTCGTGCTGGAAAGGACCGCGCGTGAACTGCGTGGTGACCCCTGTCTGGAGCTGGAAGAGTTTGCTCCGACTAAGCAGCAGATCGTCTGTAGCCGCTCGTTTGGCAACCGCCTGACGCAATATTCAGACGTGCATCAGGCCGTTTGTGCCTATGCCGAGCGAGCCGCAGAAAAACTGCGTGGTGAGCGGCAGTTCTGCCGTTTTATCAGCGTGTTTGTGCGCACCAGCCCGCATGCGGACAATGAAGTGTACTACGGCAACCAGGCGTCCACCCGGTTGATGACACCGTCAAATGACACGCGTGACATTATTCGTGCCGCAACCGAATCGCTGGCGCGTATCTGGATAGACGGGCACCGCTATATGAAAGCCGGCGTCATGCTGGCAGATTTCTACAGTAACGGGGTTTCGCAACTTAACCTGTTTGATGAACAGCGCGTGTGGGCGAACAGCGCCGCGCTGATGCAAACCATCGACAGCTTAAACCGTTCGGGTAAAGGCAAGGTCTGGTTTGCCGGCCAGGGGATAGAAAAGGCCTGGAAGATGAAGCGGGAGATGCTCTCCCCCGCTTACACCACGCGCTATGCCGACCTTCCCGTGGCGAAGTGATGCGTGACAGATGAGCACATCAGTTTAAAAAAGACCACGGAGTGACACTAAAGGTAAATGTATATGTTAAATTCTAAACTACTTTATCCACTCGGCAAGAACAGCCTCAAGCTTCGCCAACGCCTGAATATGCTTACCTTTTGGTATGCACCCAATATTTTGCAACTTCCACTTAACCGCTGGTAGATGCTGAATCTGATCTTCAGGAGCCAGACTCCAGTCCGGTTGACCACTTTTGAAAGACATCAAAAAATCATAATCCTGCTGCGTGAATTGTGCTTTGAGAGCAGTAACCATTAAGTTGGGTATCGCATTGAGTTCTTCCAGAGAAACCGCATCGAATGTCATTCCGTTAAATTCATTCGCATATAGCTCAGAAATATCTTTCCAGCGGGGATTAAGCACCTCTGATAATGGGCGTTGGTGTCCCAATAGATAGGTGATGAAACCATTAAAGATCTGGCGATCAATGCCTTGCGTTTCGAGTAGCATTTTGACGTCATAAAAATCACGGGGATGTTGCCTGTCAAGCGCAGCACAAAGCTTGCCACCATAGAGATCGGCAAGCGATACAACCTGAATAGTAGCGAAACCGAACTCGTCCTCTACCGCTTCAACAATATCACGTTCTTCTGGGGGATAGAGTGTGCCTCGCGCAACAGGCGAAACTTCTATCTTTATCTGTGCCTCCTGAGAAGAAACCACAATGCGCATTTCATCAGAATGATTCGTTTGTAGCACCGCCGAAATGCCAGCCTGTTGTTGCAGTATTTCAGCAATACGCATCAAAGCAGCCCGAACATTTGGCAATGCCACATCTCTGCTTTCCAGCAAAACGTAAGCCAAATCGATATCAACCGATAAACGTGGAAAATCACGGACAAACAAGTTTATAGCCGTTCCACCTTTTAGTGCAAAGCATCGCTCTGCTGCCACAACAGGCAATGCGCTGAGCAGCAACGCAACTTGCCGATAATAAGGTGATTGCTTATCCATGTGAGATCCCTTTGCTAACAAAACTCGCTGGAACAGTGATCTGATATTTTAGATCCAGCTTGCCACCAGATACGATCTGCCGTTTCCCGGCCCCTAAATCAATGTTGGCTTTATCTATTCGCGTAACCCATGCATGAGCATAATGATCGGCCAGAAACAGGTAAAGGCGGTTAGTTTTCACTGCTCGACTGGATTGCAACAACACTTCGACTTTACGTGGACTCAGGTTTACCAGCCCCTGAAACAGCTCCGCAGCGTGCTCAAATGACAGCGAACCAGGGACTGCATTAGCAATCTCGTAAGCAGCTAATTCCGGCACACTCGCTTTCAACCGCTCACCCTTAATTTCTACCGCTGTCAGATACTTTTCGTCATTCATATTGAGCTTCTGATTAGAAAGTAAAAGCCACTCGACATTGGGAAATTCTTTGAACCACTTTGGCAACGAAGCTTTGTCTTCTACGTAAAGCCAAATTGCCTGGCGCGTTAAGTGAAGATAATGAGAGCGTCCCTGCCAGGTCAGGCTGGTAAGCCCCGCCAGATGCACAGAAATCCCCAGCTGATTTTGCAGGCATAAGACGGCATCGTTCCACTGAGGTTCACGCCCACTCCGCACGTATACACCGGCACGTAGCTTTTGTAACCAGTCACTATGCATATACTTATTGGCTAAAGAAGGGCTAATACCATTTTTTGTCAACCAGGACTGTAATACCAAGGAGCCAGGCGCAGTGTTCTGCAAAAGCCAGTTTAGTTTTGATGACATACAATCACCCTGGGTTTAACAAAATAACAAATAGTAAACTATTGAGTGGGTAATATGTCAATAGTGAGAAAAAACAGCCCAACTACACTACGGGATATGACAGCCAGCTCAGACCTTATCAATATAATGGTGGTTTGACGCCGAATGAATCAGAACGATTGTTCTGGAAAAACGCTAAAGCCGTGGCCAATTTTTGTTGACCACGACAGTTGCTACCATCCGTAAAAAGCCTGGAGCAAATTGATTGAGCACCCAACTTTGGCAAAACCACTTCTGGCGTTAATCATCGGCTTGGTGCTTTTTCCATTTTTTCTGAGCAATGTCACCATCCCGCATAATAGTGCCGTTCACTATTAGAGATCTTCCGGCATACTGACGCTGCCCCGGAGGAGATCGCTATGCGTAAAGCCCGCTTCACCGAACACCAAATCATCGCCGTCCTGAAGTCCGTTGAAGCGGGCAAAACGGTGAAGGCTACGCCAGATCAGAGAATATTCTTCTCGGCGAGGTCAAGAGCAAAGTAGCTGAAAATAATATCGGCACCGGCGCGTTTGATCGCCCCCAGGCTTTCCAGCACCACTTCGGTTTCGCTAATGGCACCCGCCTGCGCACCGAACTTAATCATCGCGTACTCACCGCTCACCTGATAGGCCGCCAGCGGCAGTTGGGTGCGGTCACGTACTTCGCGCAGAATATCCAGATAGGCACCCGCCGGTTTAACCATCAGCGCATCCGCCCCTTCCGCTTCGTCGATCAGCGATTCACGAATCGCTTCGCGGCGGTTCATCGGATTCATCTGGTAGGTTTTGCGATCGCCTTTCAGCGAGGTGCCTGCCGCTTCGCGGAACGGGCCGTAGAAGGAGGAGGCGAACTTGGTAGAATAGGACATGATGGCGGTATCGGTAAAGCCAGCCGCATCCAGCGCGTGACGGATCGCCGCCACCTGGCCGTCCATTGCCGCCGACGGCGCGATAAAATCAGCCCCTGCTGCGGCGGCCACCACCGCCTGCCTGCCAAGGTTTTTTAGCGTGGCGTCATTATCCACGCCGTGGTCATGCAGCACGCCGCAGTGGCCGTGGCTGGTATACTCACAAAAACAGGTATCGGACATCACAATCATTTCCGGCACCGTCTGTTTGCAAATACGTGACATACGCGCCACCAGCCCGTTCTCGTTCCAGGTATCGCTGCCGTCAGCATCGGTATGGTGAGAAATACCGAAGGTCATCACCGACCGCACGCCCGCTTTGGCAATACGTTCAATCTCATACGCCAGGCGCTTTTCCGGAATGCGCATCACCCCCGGCATGGCAGCAATCGGCTTATAGTCGTCAAGGCCTTCCTCAACAAAGATCGGCAGCGCCAGATCGTTCAGACTGAGGGTGTTTTCCTGAAACAGAGAGCGAAGAGAAGCGGAATGACGCAGGCGTCGTGGACGCTGGATAGGAAAATAGCTGGACAAAACAACCTCTTTTTTAGCGGGGCATCCACCGGGTATCGGCACCGGTGATGATGAAATAAATCGTGTGCTAACAGTATACCCCAGGGTATCAGATGACAATCTTTCAGCATGAATTGCCGCCCCTGGCGGCACAGAATGTGTCACCTGGTACGTCCTGAAAACACGGTTCCCCTTGCAAGAGGGCAACAAATGGCGCCTTATTAACCTTACCCACTTTCTGTTAATTTATGGAAACCATCATGTCTGAGAAAGAATCACTTAGGTTTGTCACCCTGCTGGGCAGCCTGCGTCAGGCCTCTCTTAATGCCGTGATAGCCAACAGCCTGCCCGCGCTGGCTCCTCCAGGCATTGAAATCCATGCCCTGGGTTCCATTGCCGACTTTCCTCATTACAATGCCGACATTGAGGCAAACGGTTTCCCGGCTGCGGTGCTGGCGATGGGAAATGCGATTGCCGCCGCCGACGGCGTGATTATTGTCACGCCGGAGTATAACTATTCGCTGCCGGGCGCGCTGAAGAATGCCATCGACTGGCTGTCACGCCTGGCGGAAAATCCTTTCGCTAATAAACCGGTCGCTATTCAGACTGCCTCACCGGGGGCAATTGGCGGCGCGCGCGCTCAGTACCATCTGCGCCAGAGCATGGTGTTTCTCAATGCCCGGGTGTTGAATAAGCCGGAAATTTTCATCGGCCAGGCCAGCAGCCGAATTGATGTGGAGAACGGCACCATCAGCGACGAAAGTACCCGCCACCATCTGACTGCCCAGCTGAAGACGCTGGCGCTGGCTGCGCGCCACACGGATTGATCACTGATGACGCGAAAAAAATGGCAGACGGCGGCAGCCTTTCCCCATATTCCGTCCATACTGAGCAGATAAAAAAATCGATTCAGGAGTGATGATGGCGTTTTTAGGCTGGACCGCCGCTACCGGTGGCTTACTGTTGTTGATCTCTCTGGCATCAGGATGGATTAGCCGGGGACCGGTAACGGGATTCGCACTCTACCTGTTTGCCGGTATTGTCTGCGGGCCGTGGGTGCTGGATTTATTACACGTTGATATCGCAGACCATGCTGAGCTTGCCAAAAACCTGACCGAAATCGCCATGGCCGCGTCGCTGTTTATTACCGGGCTAAAACTGCGGTTGCCGCTTAACGACCCGGGCTGGCGCATGGGCTTGCGGCTGGCGTTTCCCGCCATGTTGCTGACGGTGGCGGGCGTTACGCTGGCCGCGCATCTGCTGGCCGGGTTTTCCTGGCCGCTGGCGCTGGCGTTTGGCGCTATCGTTGCGCCAACCGACCCGGTGCTCGCCAGTCTGATTTCAGTCAATGATGCCAGTGATAGTGATAATCTGCGCGTTTCGCTGTCGAGTGAGGCCGGGCTGAACGACGGCACCGCCCTGCCGCTGTTGATGCTGGCGATGGCACTGCTAACCGGTAGTGGCGAAATGTCCTGGGCCTTCTTCAGCCACTGGGCGCTGGTTGATGTGCTGTGGGCAGTCGTCGGCGGCAGCGCGATCGGTTTTGTCCTTGGTCGGCTCATCGGGCAGTATGCCACGTATCTGCGTCATACCCAGCAGGATGTCGCCCCCAACGACTCTCTGGCGCTGGCGCTGATCGCCCTCAGCTATGCGGCGGCCCAGGCGCTGGATGCTTCCGGTTTTCTCGCGGCGTTTGCAGCCGGTGTCGGGCTGCGACGCGCAGAAATTGGCGTAGTGCGGCGTTTTCCTTACCAGGACTATCAGCAAGGTAACCCGCATCCACCGGCCGAGGAACTGGTCAATCCCAACGCCCGACATGCGTTTGAAGAGACCAATCCGGCCAGTTCCGCCGGGCTGGTGGTGAGCGATGCGCTGTCTTTTGGCGACACTATTGAGCGCCTGTTCGCCGCCGCCATTATTATCGTGCTGGGCATCACCCTCGCGCAGCACTGGAACCCGAATGGACTGCTTTTGGCCGCGCTGCTGTTTGTGGTCATCCGCCCGCTGTCGGTATGGCTTGCCACAGCAGGCATGAAAACCCCCGGCCTGCAGCGAGCCACCATTGGCTGGTTGGGCATACGCGGTATCGGCAGTATTAACTACATTGCCTGGGCTTACACCCACGGGCTGGCTGGCGCAGAGGCAACGCGCATGGCCGATATGGCTTTCACCCTGATCGTCGCCAGCGTCGTCGTGCACGGCATCTCGGTGACGCCGCTACTTAACTGGCGTCAGGCACGCCGCAGCCGCCAGTAACCCCATGCTTACCCCTGTTGCTTGCCTGGCTGCTTAAACTGCGGCGGTTCGGCAAGACAGGTTTCAACAGATCGTACTTAATCATAATGCGCAGAATGCCAGGGAACACCAGAAACTCTGACAGCACCAGAGAGCTGGCGGCTCCGATAGCACCCTAGTGCCATGCCAGCAGGTAGCAAACTGGAATATTGATCAGCCAAACGATAAACATCACATGCATACGCTGCTTTGCCAGCCCGTGCGGGATAAGGATTTGTCATCCGGCAGGATAGCAAACGTTGCCGAAGATAAAGCCACAGACGGCCACCCGCAGAACATTGGCAGAATCATGAAACGCCTCGCCCAGCAGGATGCGCACCACATAGCCTGCAAAGAAAAAGGTAAACACCACAATAGACAGGCTGTTCAAAAATGAGCAAGTGATGCTTTTACGCGTGGCGGCAACCGCCATAGCGCGGTCTTTATGGAACAGGTGACCGACACGCGGGAAAAACGCGTTACCTGTCTGTTCCGGCACTAAATTGGCGGCCTTTTTCAGAGGGTCGGCTCCGTCATACAGCCCTACCCTATAGGTACTGAATAGCGAGGATGCAGTGAGAAATAAGACTGTCGATGACAACCTCCGCTCTCCGTTGCCGGCGGTTTATTGCCAATAAAAGTAAGGGATATTTATCTGTTTAATCCTTATCACGCTGTACGGCAGCGGGACATGGTGCTCGCGCTGCCGTCAGGCTACAGGATATTTCAGGATGCGAATACGAGGTCCGGCGCTGGCTACCTGGTGGAGCACACCACCGCTTCTCCGCGCCAACGGCTAACGGCAAGCCAGCACAATGCGGTAAATACCCAGCCAATCAGCCACGAAATATCATTGCCGGCAAACCATCCCACCAGCGCGCCCTGGTAGAATTCGTTAGCGACAAACGGCAGCTGAACCAGCACGCCCAGCGCGTAGGTACTCATCCCCACCCCATTCCAGCGGCCATAACACCCGTCAGGATCGCTTAGCGCCGCCATGTCCAGCTGCCCGCGCGTGACAAAATAGTAGTCCGTCAGGTTGATCGCACTCCAGGGCACAAAGAAAACCAGCAGGAACAACAGGAAATGAGTAAAGGACTTGAGAAATGAAGGCTGACTCAGCATGGCAATGCCACAGGAGATCAGCACCATCAGCACAATAAACAGCATCCGCATACCTTCGCTAATCGCAGCGCGCTGGCGGAAGCCGCACACAATGGTCGCCAGTGACATAAAGCTGCCGTAAGCGTTCAGGGTGGTGAAGGTTATTTTGCCAAAGCAGATGGCAAAATAGAGCACCAGCGCCATCATTCCGCTGGAACCCAGCCCGACGATGTAACCCACTTCATGACCGGAGAACGCACTTCCGGCCAGCCCCGCCGCCATCACCCCCAGCGTCATTGATGATTGCGCGCCCAGCACGCTACCGCTGAATACCGCCAGAAAGGTTCTGTGCGCCGATACCGTGCGCGGCAGATAGCGTGAGTAGTCAGATACATAGGGGCAGAAGGCGATCTGCCAGGAGGACGCGAGCGACACCGCCAGCAAAAACATCGGCAGTGAAAAATGGCGGTTATCCCACAGCCCACTGAGATCGTTTTCCAGCAGCAGGCGGGCAAACAGATAGACAAACGCCAGTACGCCAACCACGCTGGCGACCTTCCCCAGCGCGTGGATAACACGGTAACCAGCTATGGCCACCATAATGATAATCAGTGCAAATATCATCATCCCGCTGCGGTCGCTGACGTTGACCAGGTGGGCCAGCGCCTGGCCGGCCAGCACCGTGCCGCTAGCGGAAAAACCGACGTACATCATGCACACCAGCACCAGCGGGATCGCGGCACCGTAGATGCCGAACTGCGTCCGGCAGGTGATCATCTGCGGCAGGCCGTGGCGCGGCCCCTGGATGGCATGCAGCGCCATAATCACCGCGCCGATCAGTTGCCCCACCAGCAGCCCTGCCAGCGACCACACCACATCGCCCCCCAGCACCACCGCCAGCGCGCCGGTAACGATGGCGGTGATCTGTAAATTCCCGCCGAACCACAGGGTGAACTGGCTGAATACCCGGCCATGGCGCTCGGCATCGGGGATATAATCAATCGTGCGGCTTTCGATCAGTCGCCGTGACTGCGGCTCAGCCGATGACGAAGTGGAACTGAAGGACATAACCAACTCCTTGTCTGGAGGAACAGCCACAGCCCGAGGTGGATGAGGCTATTTTGTGCGTATCAGGTGGTGCACGCTTGTCTGTACAACCTAAAAAACACCGTGCCATAAACGGCATAAGTCAGCAATTTTCAGCGCTACAGGAAAGAGTAATGATGGCAGGGCTGAATACGGCAACGGGCCGCCAATCCGGCCCGTAAAGACCCGTTTTCAGAAGAAACCGAGCGGCTGTACGCTATAGCTAACCAGCAGATTTTTGGTCTGCTGGTAGTGATCGAGCATCATTTTATGGGTTTCACGCCCGATACCGGATTTTTTATAGCCGCCAAATGCCGCGTGTGCCGGATAAAGATGGTAGCAGTTGATCCAGACGCGTCCGGCTTTGATCGCCCGCCCGACGCGGTACGCCCGGTTAATATCGCGCGTCCAGACGCCTACGCCCAGGCCATAGACCGAGTCGTTAGCCAGCGCAATCGCTTCCGCTTCATCTTTAAAGGTAGTTACCCCCACTACCGGCCCGAATATCTCTTCCTGAAACACGCGCATCCGGTTATTGCCCTTGAGTAACGTTGGCTGGATGTAATAACCGCCGGACAAATCCCCGGGCAGTTTCTCCACCTCTCCCCCCGTTAGCACCTGCGCGCCCTCTTGCCTTGCGATCTCCAGATAAGCGAGGATTTTGTCAAACTGCTGCTGCGAGGCCTGCGCCCCGACCATAGTATCAGTATCCAGCGGATCGCCGCGTTTGATGGTTTTTATGCGTTCCAGCACCGCCGCCATAAAGGGTTCATATATCGATTCCTGCACCAGCACGCGTGAAGGACAGGTACAGACTTCCCCTTGATTCAGGAAGCCCAGCACGACCCCTTCAGCCGCCTTTTCGATAAAGGATGGCTCGGCCTGCATAATGTCGGCGAAGAAGATGTTCGGTGACTTACCCCCCAGCTCAACGGTAGACGGGATCAGGTTTTTCGCCGCCAGTTCAAGAATATGGCCGCCGGTGGCGGTTGATCCGGTAAAGGCAACTTTAGCAATACGCGGGCTGGCAGCCAGCGCTTCCCCCGCTTCGCGCCCGAAACCGTGGATGACGTTCAGCACGCCTTTTGGCAACAGGTCGGCGACAAGTTCAACAAACAGCGTAATCGACAGCGGCGTCTGTTCAGCCGGTTTCAGCACCACGCAGTTGCCGGCCGCCAGCGCGGGGGCCAGTTTCCATGCCGCCATCAGCAGCGGGAAGTTCCACGGGATTATTTGCGCCACTACGCCCAGCGGCTCGTGGAAATGGTAAGCGGCGGTGAACTCATCAATCTCCGTGGCTGCTCCTTCCTGAGCGCGAAGGCAGCCGGCAAAATAGCGGAAGTGATCTACGGCAAGCGGCAGGTCAGCGGCGAGGGTTTCACGCACCGGTTTGCCATTGTCCCAGCTTTCATTCACCGCCAGCCGTTGCAGATTTTGTTCCATCCGGTCGGCAATGTTCAGCAGTGCCAGCGAACGCGCCTGAACCGAGGTTTTGCCCCAGGCATCGGCGGCGGCGTGGGCGGCATCCAGCGCGTTTTCAACGTCCTCTTTGTCCGAACGCGGGAACTCGCCGATGACCGAACCGTTTACCGGCGAGCTATTGGTGAACCAGGCACCGTTAACCGGTGCAACAAATTTCCCGTTGATGTAATTATCATACCTGGGCTTAAGGATAATCAGTGAATCATCATTGCCTGGACGGGCATAGCGCATGGTCATTCTCCTGTAGCGTATCGATCGCTGTGGCCGGGTTGAAGGTTACAATCAGTTAACCTTTAGTTAACCTATTCGACCTCGGCGAGAATGTCAGATCGCCCGGCAGGAACTGTGACGTTGTCGAAAGGAATACAGGACAGGACGCTGAAAAACGTGACGTCACACGGCGGGGGATCGTGTACGCTATCAGCATCGAGAGCGAAAAAGAGTGACGAGGTACGCCAGGGGGGCGTTCATCAGCTACGCGGCTGTTTTTAACAACTGAGTATCCATTAGCGGAAAAACCCCAGCTCAGGGCATTTCACCGGTGCCATTTCGTGCCAGGATTAACCAAACAACTTTGTTTTACTGAGGATTTTGCGGTGGCATTGCGTCATTTTTTGCTGATTTTAATGGTGGTGTCCATCTGGGCATTCAATAACATTGCGATTAAATGGGGGCTGCTCGACCTGCCGCCCCTGCTGCTTATCACCCTGCGTTTTGTGGTTGTGGCACTTATTCTGCTGCCCTTTACCCGCGTGACCCGTCAGCAGATCCCTTATCTGGCCACCCTGGGTTTCACCTTCGGCTTTTTGCACTTCGCCCTGCTGTTTGTTGGCCTGAACTACACCGATGCCGGAACCGCAGCCGTCATTGTGCAACTGGGCACGCCAATTGCCATGCTGCTGGCGATGGTGGTGCTGAAAGAAAAGCTGCGGCTGGTACAACTGCTGGGCATTGCGGTTTCACTGAGCGGCGTGGTGGTGCTGTCTGGCAGCCCGACCATCCCGGGCTGGGGGGTTCTGCTGCTGCTGCTGCTTAGCGCATGCGGCTGGGCGACCAGCAATTTGATTGTGAAAATCTCACCGTCGATCCCGCCGTTGACCCTGACCGCCTGGCTTTCTCTGTTTGCCATTCCGCTGGTCGGATGCGCCTCGTGGCTGAACGAATCACACCAGCTTACGCTTTTGATGCACGCTTCGTGGCGTGGCTGGTTTGCCATTCTGTACAGCGCCATCGCCTCGTCCGTTATCGCCTATTCGCTGTGGTACAGCCTGCTGAAGCACTATAACGTGAATCTGATCATGCCTTATTCGCTGTTAACCCCAGTGCTGGCGGTGCTGATGGGCGTTTTCGTATTGGGCGACAGCCTGAACCTTTTCAAAGTCACTGGTTCACTGCTGGTGATTGCCGGCACGGCGGTGGCGGTGATCAATCTGCGCAATCTGAAAATGCACGCGCTCCTCCGCCGCCGTTGAATTCACTAAGGACGATCAGTTATCTCCTGCATCATCAACGTCTTCTGCCAGTTCGTCGCGCATCGCCTGAATCGCTTCACGGCTGATTGCCGCCAGGGTACGGTAGAAGGCGGTGGCGGCATGCGCTTCCACCTTACCGAGAAACGCGCCTGCCCATGGCAGCAGATAGCGGTCAAACAGCGTGACCTGCGCCTGATACTCGTCGGCTTCTGACTGGTCCTCAAGCCATGAGGAGGCCAGCAGCAGCGCGCCGATATGGTCGGTGGGCGCGTCGGTCAGCGGCATCCCGCGCTGGCTAAGAAAAGCCCGCACGTCGGCTTCTTGCGGACCGTTTACCCACTGCGAACCGTATGGCGGCACCTTGCATTCGCTGCCAACAAACAGCGCGTGGTAATCGTCTGCCAACAGCTGCGGATCGCAGTTTTGCTGCAGGCGAGTTAACAGTTCGTCCTGCTCCAGCGGCCAGTGCTGCTGAAGCTTACCTTCACGCAGCAGTGTGAACAGGGGTGCCAGCAGCGCATCCTGCGGCGGGCGGTTATACAGCGAGCCAAGCAGGCGGCAGATAATGGAAAATTCATTCATGTCTTTCAGTTCCGTAAGAAGTTACGCGTGACAATGTCACAAAAAGGGCGTAAGGCGGCAGCGTATTTCAGAAAAGATTCAGGTATTGGTGATGATGGCGTAAAGGGCCGAGATAATTTCATTTCCCGATGAAGCCAGGCTGCAGACGAAATTTGATGGGTTGATTTTCTTTGTTTCCAGAAAAGTGATGGCCGGGGTGAATACATAATAAGCTTCTTTATGAATGACGACCTGGGGAGTGATTCGTTTCTGGTTGAGATGAATGTCACGTTCAGATACCAGAGGAACAACGATCCGGGAGGTTAAATCATCAAAATAATCATTCTGGATAATAAGATAAAACGGCCAAAGCCTGTTCTTTTTGACCGATGGATTGCGATACACATCGAATTGCCGAGGCATTACAAGCTGCCGAAATACTCATCATCCGTAAGCATTCCGGCTTGTGCCATAAAGACATTCATCGTTTGCAGATCTTCTTTTTCTTTCTCCCGTTGATACTTTTTGGCTTCTATAGCTTGCGTCAAAAGGTTATCCAACGTAGCCGAGAGGTTCATATCCATGCTACGGGCTTTATCAACCAGTGAAGCCGTCAGATACACATTGGTGCTTCTTTTGGTGCTGTGACGGGGAGAGGTAACTGAACTCCTGCTGCTGCGCGCGGAGATATGCGCATAAGTATGAGGGGCGATAAAAAAAGAATCAAGCCCTGCAAGGGCATTGAAACAGCGCCATCCCCATTGCCATTTATCAATAGCCACGATCGATATCAACACGACCCGATGGCATATCACCGTTTTCACAATTTGTCATACCATACCAAGCACAAACAGATGACGGTTACTAAGAAAACGCCCGCTGAGATAGCCGCCAAACAGGTGCAGCCCGTAGTTGAATGCGCCAAATACTCCCATCATGGTACTGGCCTGCCCTTCGCTGAAACCGAGCCGTTTGGTGGCATACAGCAACAGGCTGGAATAGAGTACCGCAAAGCCCATGGTGGCAAAGGTTTGAATAAAGAACAGCGCGCCGGTTCCTGTTATCGCCCGCTGTTGCGGTATCTGGTCGGTACGATCCACAGCTAACCTCAATTTTCTAGTCAAAATAAACCGACCGTTATGCACCCTTCGTCAAAATGGTGGAGACAGATTTGCGTTAATGCTTTGATAAAACTGCACTGATGATGGTTAAATCAGCAAACTGCTTTAAAAGTGACTAAACGCGCATAATTTCCTGCAATGACGGTTGACCGCCGCAGACGATTTACTTACATTAGCGCACGTCAGCAATTTGATTGCGGCGGCAAACTGGTGAGGTGTCCGAGTGGCTGAAGGAGCACGCCTGGAAAGTGTGTATACGGCAACGTATCGAGGGTTCGAACCCCTCTCTCACCACCATCTTNAAAAAGAAAGCCCGAATTCACGTTCGGGCTTTTTTTGTGCATATTCCCCGGATGAGAGAGGGAGTGAAGAACCCTCGTCAGGGTTCGACAAAACGGCAGGACGGCCGTTTTGCACAGCCGCAGGCTGCCCGAAGGGCGGGGCACAGGGACAAAAACGCCGGGAGCGTTTTTGAACGACGCTTGCGTCGGCCCGAAGGGCGAGTCTCATGGATGAGACGAGTAATTAGCGAGTGATCCCCCTCTCTCACCACCATCTTCAAAAAGAAAGCCCGAATTCACGTTCGGGCTTTTTTGTGCCTGTTCCGCTGGTATTTACCGCAACAGGATATATCCGTGAAGACGTCTCATCCTGATACGACCACCACAGGAAACATCACTTAGCGGATCTCAAGCGCAGACTTAATGGTATAGAACAGATCCGTCTGGTCAGTCAGACCTACCACATTCGCTGCATGTGGGCCATACGCAGCAATACGCAGCTGAGTACCGGTATGCCCCTGTGACTCTTCTTCCGAATTACCGTAACTGATAGTCATCGGGCTGCCATCTTTGGTGATCAGCGTCTGCGTCAGGCCCGGAGCCTTGCTGTCGTTGGCGATAATCTGGCTGGCGTGGGCATGGTCGGCGGTGACGATCACCAGCGTATTGCCATCCTTGCGGGCGAATTCCAGCGCCTTTTGCACCGCTTCATCCAAATCGACCGTTTCGCCGATCTGCCCACACGGATTCGCCGCGTGATCCTGCTTATCAATTGAGGCACCTTCAACCTGCAGGAAGAAGCCCTGAGGATGGCTGCTCAGTAGCGTAATGGCTTTATCCGTCATCTGCGCAAGGGTCGGTGTGGATGCCGGGCGTTCGGCGTTGACTTCACAGGCGATCGGTTTACCGTTCAGATTGCCGTGATAGCTGGCCTTCGGTCCTTTCCAGCGCACCGGCATATTGCCGTCGGCAAACAGTCCCAGCACCGGTTTCTCATTGCTGGCGCCAGCCAGCGAATTCATCCCGTCGAGGTCACTGACCAGCTGATAGCCGCGCAGCTTTGCCTGCTCCTCCAGCGTCTTACCCTGCCATTCGCCGCCGCGCGCCGTCTCCGCGAAGGTTTTTCCACCACCGCCGAAAGTGACGTCTGCACGCGTATTCAATAGCTGTTCCGCTATCGACCCCTTGCCGCCTTTCTCCAGCGCATTGATTGGACACAGCTCGCTGGTTTTCACCGGACCATAGCATTTACGTGAAGTGACATGAGCAATCTGCGCCGCCGGCGTTGCGTCTTCCAGCTCCGCAGTAGAAACATTCCCGGTTGCCCTGCCAGCGCCCTTCGCCAGTTCAAGCAGCGTAGGATGATCCTTACCCGTGACATCAACCCCGATGGCACCATTGTAGGATTTAACCCCGGTCGACCAGGCGGTGGCCGATGCTGCTGAATCGGTGACGTAGTCAGGTTTATGCGTTTTCTTATCCAGTGCATAGTGGGTGTACTGCCCCGTGAGCGGCAGCGCATCGATACCTTTAAAGAAACCGCCCGCCCCCTCGGCATAGTTACGTGCCGCAGTGATCTCAGAATCACCCATGCCATCACCGATCAGCAAAATGACATTTTTCGCCCTGCTATTGCTTAGAGCGGCCTTAATCGCTGCGGTCTGGTCGCTATCCAGGCGGCGAGCACCACCCGGCTGGGTGATATCGCCCTGGGCTGCGCGGTGCCAGGTCGCCACATCGGCAACGGCAGAGGAACAGATCAGTGAACTCATCATTGCAAGAGCCAGAACTTCATGTTTCATACAGGCAATCTCCATACCTAAATTTTGCGAAATAGTTCAGGAGGCAGTCTGCGATACACCTGTTTCATTTTTGCGTCAAAGCTATGACAAAGAGATGGCAATGAGACACAGCTGGCAGCAGATATTCCGCTTGCTTACCAGTCAGGCGAACGCCAGCCCAGAGGGCAAATACTGCTTGACCCACTCGCTGCTACTGCCTATAGTAGCGCCCCGTCAGCCCATGTGGTTGATGGAAAAACAGGGTGAGGTGTCCGAGTGGCTGAAGGAGCACGCCTGGAAAGTGTGTATACGGCAACGTATCGAGGGTTCGAACCCCTCTCTCACCACCATCTTNAAAAAGAAAGCCCGAATTCACGTTCGGGCTTTTTTTGTGCATATTCCCCGGATGAGAGAGGGAGTGAAGAACCCTCGTCAGGATTTCTTTTTCCCCTGAGCAGCCCTCAAAATGGCCATACTCGCTAAATCCCGTTAATGCTCAAATTGGTTGTCACCAACAAACTTTCTTCACTAAGCATAACAGCTTTGCGA
The DNA here is from genome assembly GCF_000026985.1 of Erwinia pyrifoliae DSM 12163. Lineage (NCBI taxonomy): Bacteria > Pseudomonadati > Pseudomonadota > Gammaproteobacteria > Enterobacterales > Erwiniaceae > Erwinia > Erwinia pyrifoliae. The sequence goes on along the minus strand of NC_017390.1, from coordinate 1,726,386 downwards.
TAAGTCTTATCAGTCGTTAAGGCAAATCACAATGCTCTGCTGCCGGGCTGGCGGTGCCATAAAAGGAAAAGGGTTGCTTACCTTCATACGGGTTCAGAAAGTGACTGAGCGACAGCTCCGGCACTCTTTTAACAAAAAAAATGTGATACCTCGCACAAACTAACCATTATTTCTTGCAAAATAATGACTATCTTATCTCCATATTTTTACCAATCCCGAAAATTCCAGGTGTCCCATGAATGAAATAACCCAACTGTTAAAAAGCCACCGCAGCGACCGCAGCTATTCAGATAAACCCGTTCCTGAAGAGGTGCTGGACGACATTATCGAAGCAGCCTGGCGTGCGCCAACATCGGTAAATTCACAGCAGGTCTCGCTGGTAGTGGTTCGCGATGCGGCAGCCCGCGCGCGCATTGCTGAACTGGCGGGTGGCCAGCCATGGATTGCACAAGCTCCGGTATTTATTACCGTGGTGCTGGACATGTACAAAAGCCAGCAGGGCATTGCCGCCGAGGGTAAAAAACAGATTGCCCATGAAAGCATTGAAAGCCTGATCTCCGGCTCGACCGATGTCGGGATCGCGCTGGGCGCTCTGATGACCGCCGCGCGTTCACACGGTCTGGGGATAGTCCCGATTGGCGGTATCCGCCGCGATCCGCAAGCGATGATTGAACTGCTGCAGCTGCCGGAACTGACCTTCCCGGTAGCGGGCGTGGTGCTGGGCTATATTGACCAGCCCGCTGCTGAAAAACCGCGCATGTCGCTGGCCGGCTTCCGTCATGAAGAGCGTTACAACACCAGCGTACTACCAGGGGTAATTGAAGCTTACAACCAGGTGCTGACGGATCACTGGCAGCAAACCGGTCGTCAAGACGGGGATAACTGGGGCAACAACACCGCCAGCTATTACCAGCACATCTACTTCCCGCAGGTGCAACCGGCGATACGCAAACAGGGTTTTGGCGTTAATAAATAAAGGCAAAAAAGCCCGGCATGACCGGGCTTCCGATACCAACAGGATGTGAGGCTGCATCAGCCCCGTGACAACGGTTACTTACCCATAGGCCAGCAAGGCATGCTGGCACAGTTCGGAACGGACGCAGTCTCGTTGAGTGAAACGCACCACGCCAACCATATCATCTTCGCTGAAGCGCGCCAGCGCATCACTAAGCCCGGACTGTACGTGGGCGGGCAAATCACACTGGGTAATGTCGCCATTTACAATCACCGTGACGTTCTCTCCAAGGCGGGTTAAGAACATTTTCATCTGGGCAGCGGTCACGTTCTGCGCCTCATCGAGGATCACCACAGCGTTTTCGAACGTCCTGCCGCGCATATAGGCAAACGGCGCAATTTCCACCTTGCCGATTTCAGGCCGCAGGCAGTACTGCATAAAAGAAGAGCCAAGACGTTTAACCAGAACGTCATAAACGGGTCGGAAATAAGGGGCAAATTTTTCTGAGATATCCCCCGGCAGGAATCCCAAGTCCTCATCCGCCTGCAGTACCGGGCGCGTGACGATAATCCTGTCAACATCCTTGTGTATCAGAGCCTCGGCCGCTTTTGCGGCGCTGATCCACGTTTTACCACAGCCTGCTTCGCCGGTGGCAAAGATCAGTTTTTTGCTTTCTATGGCGTTAAGATAGTGCGCCTGAGCTTCATTTCTGGCTTCAATCGGCGAATGGTCACGGCTGTCGCGTGCCATACCAATCGAGTCCAACCCACCCAATTGCACCAGCGAGGTGACCGATTCTTCTTCACGCTGACGGTGACTGCGTGAATCGCTACGAAGCACACGTTTTGCTTCCCGACGCGCTTTGATCACTGCTTTCTGTCTTCCCATAGTGGCACCTTACAGTTGGTTTCATTTCCCGCATCAATGTGATTGACGCGATTACGTGAACGCTTTAGAGGTTTTGGCTTCCTTTTAAGCCATGTACGGCCGTTAAAACAGATGCACGGCAAAAGAACGTTGCAATGCACCGTAAAGGACGATACGAACAGGGTTGTCGTTGGAAGATAAAAGAAGTGAAGGTGGGAGAGGAGAGTTGTTCCCCACATGTTATCGCATTGAAACGCCGTTTGGCTAATGGTCCGCTAAAGGACTTCTGCATCCGCTCTCTCCATAGTGAAACACGCTATGCGAAAAACAACAGCAATTTCATATTCTTCATTATAGCTAAAAATTGCAACACTTTTTTCATGGCGGTGATAACAAAATAGCCGTAACTTTATAAAACAGTCAGTTATACAAATATTGAAGGCGTAATTACGTGCTGAAACGGCGTTATGTTAATCAGCCCGGACAGGCTAACAGAGCGATATCATTGAAAGATGATGAGCGGATGCATATCAATCCGCTCATTGAAATCAGGAGGAGAGCAGCCCCTGAGCCAGATAATGTTGGTCATCGGGTACTCCCGGCAAAGCAAAGAAGTAACCTCCACCAACAGGCTTGATATACTCTTCCAGCGCTTCTCCGTTCAACCGCTGCTGTACCGTCAGAAAGCCCTTTTCCAAATCATGCTGATAGCAGATAAACAGCAGCCCCATCTCCAGCTGACCGGAATGAGACACGCCAAGCGAATAGCTGTAGCCACGGCGCAGCAGCAGACTGCTCAGCGTTTGTGCAGTACGCGGATTCGCCAGACGGATATGCGCATCCATCGGTATCACCTCCCCTGCCGGATCGCTGGCATAGTCCGGTACATCGTGCTCCTGCTGCATCCCTAACGGTGCACCGCTGTGTTTCTCGCGGCCAAATATGGTCTGCTGTTCACGCAGCGGGGTACGATCCCAGAACTCGACGTGGAACTGAATGATGCGCACGGCCTGATAGCTGCCCCCAACCGCCCATGCCGGCTCGCCCTGCTCTTGACTTACCCACAGAATGTTATCCATCAATCGATTATCGGCAGTATCCGGGTTGGCGGTGCCATCCTTGAAGCCCAACAGATTTATCGGCGTTTCTTTGCCCCTGCTGCGTGCCGCATGGTTAGAGATAAACCCTTCACGCCGCCAGCGTACGCTGAGCAGATCCGGCGAATGCTTGATAATATCGCGCAACGCGTGGATCACCGTATCGTTAGTATTTGCGCAAATTTGCAATAGCAGGTCGCCGTGACACAGGCTGCCGTCCAGCGCATCGTTGGGGAAACGCGTCATACGCTGAAGTTTTAGCGGTTTCAACGCCTGCAGGCCGAAACGCTCGTCAAACAGCGAACTGCCGACAGAAACGGTAATGGTCAGATTATCCGGCCAGATATCCTCGCCGAGAATGCCGGAATCCATCGGCGGAAGCTGAGGATTGGTCACCCGTGGCGCTTTCCCTCCACGGGTAAGAAACGCGATACGCGCGGTCAACAGCCTGAACAAACGCTCGAGATCGGCTTTATCGCTGGCCAGCACATCAAATGCCACCAGCATCATCGCCGCCTGTTGCGGCGTGACGATCCCGGCCTGGTGAACGCCACAGAACGGCTGCCGCTCTTCACGCGCGCCGGGTGGCAGCGTTCCCGGCGAAGAGGTGTTGTCAGCAGCAGAGGCGGCATGAACCGGACAACCGCCCGCAACCGCCAGCGCGCCACTGAGAATGCCCATTCCTTTGAGTAAACGGCGGCGTGACGCTAATGCCACGCCTTCGACTGTTTTCGCCATCGCTGATTAATCCAAACCCAGGGTACCGCGCAGCAGCGAAAGATCCTCGGCCAGCGCCGTGATCGGGCCTTTCAATGCTTTGCGATCAACATCAGTTAACTTATCGTAAGATTCATAGCCTTCATGAGTGCGGTACTTCGCCAGAATGGTATCGACCTTGTTGAAGTTACCGTCCACTTTTACCAGCAGCTGTGGGTCAGCTTTTTCCACCAGCGGGCGCAGCAGGTTGACAATTTTCTGCGCGCCGTCAACGTTGGCCTTGAAATCCCATAGATCGGTGCGGCTGTAGCGGTCTTCTTCACCTGAAATCTTGCTGGCGGCGATCTCTTCGATCAGGCCGGCAGCCCCTCCCACGACTTTGCCCGGCGGGAAGGCCAACTCGTTGATACGGGTTTGCAGATCCAGCACGTTTTTGTACAGCTGGTCGGCGAACTTATCCATACCTTCCGTCGTGTTATCCGCAAACAGCACTTTTTCCAGACGATGGAAGCCGGTAAAGGCCGGGTCTTCTGCTTTTTTCTCGAAGTCATCTTCACGCGCGTCAATAGCACCATCAAGATCGGAAAACAGCTCGGCGATTGGCTCAATACGCTCATAATGCTGACGGGTCGGCGCATATAGCGCTTTCGCCTTGTTGACATCCCCTGCTTTCACCGCGTCGGTAAACGCTTTCGTCGCGTCCACCAGCTGTGCCACTTCCTGAGTCACATACAGCTTGTAGTTGGCTATCGGCCCCACCAGCTGCAGCAGATCCGGCTTGCCATCATTAGCCTGATGACTGTCGCCAGCTTTAACAATCAGCTTGCCCTTTGGGTTGCTTAGCAGGCCACAGGTCATGTCGTACTCCCCTGCCTCCAGATTAGCCGTCATCTTCTGCGTAAAGCCCGGCGCGATATTTTCGCGCTCTTCCACCACCATCACCCCTTTGAGGATCTCCCACTCCAGACCTTTCTGGCTGTTATTTTTGATGATGAACTGGGTTTTACCGGCAGCAACCGTCAGCGTCATTGGTTCGCACTGCCGGTCGTTCACACTCACATTAACCTGAGGGATATCCGCCGCCAGCGCAGCGGTAGATGAGGTTAAAGCCGCCAGCAGCGTCACGTTCAGTGCCTGACGGCGAAATTGTGTCGTCATAATGTCATTCCTGTCAGAGAGTTGAAACCGGCAGGTCGGCGACCTGCCCGGCAGAATCAGCGTGCAGCGGGGGCGGCAGAGGATGGAGCGCGCCCAGGCATCATAAACAACAGCAGTGCAGGAACCAGATAGATAAACCACATCGCCACTTCACTGACGCTTGGCGCTTCCTGATAGCCCAGCAGGCCCTCCAACAGCGTGCCAAAGATGCTGTGGGTAGAGAGGGTTTGGCTGAAGTCAAACGCCACCTCCTGGAAATGATTCCACAGGCCGGCTTCATGGAAGGCGCGCACGGCACCTGCTGCCAGCCCGGCGGCGACAAAGATGATAAACAGGCTGGTCCACTTAAAGAAGCTGGCCAGATTCAGGCGCACCCCGCCCCAATAAATCAGCATACCGAGCACCATTGCCGTGCCCAGGCCAAGCATCGCCCCCAGCGGCGGCGCATAACCCACGTCCTGCTGAAAAGCGGCCAGCAAGAAGAAAACCGATTCAAGACCTTCACGCGCAACGGCGAGGAACACCATCAGGATCAGCGCCCAGCCGCTGTTGCTCCCCTTCTGTAAGGCGTTGTCCACCGCATCTTCCAGCTGCGCCTTCACGTTACGCGATACTTTGCGCATCCAGAACACCATCCAGGTGAGTACCCCTACGGCGATGACGGCGACCAAACCTTCGAACAGCTCCTGCTGTTTCTGGGGAAATTCGCCGGTGGTCTCATTGATAAACCAGCCCAGACCCAGACACATGGCGGCGGCAGCGAACACGCCAGCCCACAGGGTAGCAAACCACTGACCACGCCCGGTACGTTTCAGGTAGCTGGCAATCAGGCTGACAATCAGCGCCGCTTCAAGCCCTTCACGTAACATGATAAGAAACGGGACAAACATGCCTCATACCTCGAAAGAGTAGATTACCGTCAAAACGGGTAAATAAAAGTAAAATGCGAACGATAGGGATTATCATTATCGTGCAGGGAAATACAAGTCAGAAGTGGATCTTTTTTATGCTGATTGATGACAGCCGGTCGCTGTCATCAGAGTCTCTTAACTGAGATGCGGGGTAATGATGCGCCGGGGCCAAATGGCACCAGCGCAGAAGAACGGCTTAATCGGCCTGATATTCCGCTTCGGCAGCGGCGAAACGCTGCTGTGCGGCGGCAGATGGGGGTTTATCAGCCAGACTGAATAGCACAATAGCGATACTGGCAAACAGGAAGCCGGGAATAATCTCGTAGAGACCCATCCAGGCGTACTGCTTCCAGATAAGGACGGTGGCAGCACCGACAATCATTCCGGCCAGCGCGCCGTTACGCGTCATGCGTTGCCAGATCAGTGATAACAGGACCACCGGACCAAATGCCGCGCCAAAGCCTGCCCAGGCATAGCTGACCAGGCCCAGTACACGGTTTTCCGGGTTAGCCGCCAGCGCAATAGCAATGACCGCCACCAACAGCACCATCACCCGACCCACCCATACCAGCTCTGGCTGGCTGGCGCCTTTACGCAGGAAGTTTTTGTAGAGGTCTTCAGTTAGCGCGCTTGAGCACACCAGCAGCTGACAGCTGAGCGTCGACATCACCGCAGCCAGAATGGCCGACAGCAGGATCCCGGCAATCCATGGATTAAACAGGATGCGCGTCAGTTCAATAAAGATGCGTTCACCATTTTTGGATACCTCTCCCGCATGTTCAGGATGGTTTTCGAAATAGGCGATGCCGAAGAAACCGACCGCCACCGCTCCCATCAGACACAGGATCATCCAAATCATGCCGATACGGCGCGCCGTGCGAATAGAACGGTGTGAATCTGCTGCCATAAAGCGCGCCAGAATATGCGGCTGACCAAAATAGCCAAGACCCCAACCGAGCAGCGAAACAATCGCCACAAAGTTAAGGTTCTTCAGCATATCCATATTTTGCGTGCTTTTGGCGGCAATCACCTGCATCGCATCGCCCAGGCCGCCGACGGCGACGATAACCATTACCGGCGTCAGGATCAGCGCAAAAATCATCAGGCTGGCCTGCACGGTATCGGTCCAGCTCACCGCGAGGAATCCCCCGACAAAGGTATAAACGATAGTGGCGGCAGCACCGGCCCACAGCGCGGTTTCGTAGCTCATACCGAAGGTACTTTCGAACAGACGCGCGCCGGCTACCACGCCGGAAGCACAGTAAATGGTGAAGAACACCAGGATCACCAGCGCCGAAATCACCCGTAGCAGCTTGCTGCTGTCTTCAAAACGGCTGGAGAAGAAATCCGGCAGCGTCAGGGCATTGTCGTGATGTTCGGTCTGCACACGCAGACGGCCGGCGACAATTTTCCAGTTAAGGTAAGCACCCAGCGTCAGGCCGATGGCGATCCAGCTTTCTGAAATGCCCGACAGGAAGATCGCTCCCGGCAAGCCCATTAGCAGCCAGCCACTCATATCTGAGGCCCCGGCCGACAATGCCGTCACCATGCTGCCCAGACTGCGGCCCCCCAGAATATAGTCATCAAAGTTTTTTGTTGAGCGGTAGGCAATAAATCCGATCAGCACCATGCCGAGAATGTAAACACAAAATGTCACCATCATTGGTGTACTAAGAGTCATTGAGCTTCTCCATTTATTATCAGTTTCCTCTGACCATAAGCATTCTTCGCAGATTGCTGCAACGAAGCAGCGAACTGAAGGCTAAGGTGGGGCTTATCCTGCCGTAATCAGCAACAGCGCACAAACGATTTAACACAGCATGCACATTGTTTTCACCTGGAATTTACTTATAAATTGCCACAGGTTGCACTGCGTCACAGTTATCCAGGTTGCACCAACAATTTTGCAGTGAAAAGCCCGCCAGCCACGGGTTTCAGTGGCCGGCAAGGATCTTACAGCAATATTCATGCCGCTTTTTGTCTGATACCGGTGGTCAGGTTATCAGTAATGAGGCGGGGGTCACATTTAACGTGGTTGCACAAAGTTGCAACATCAGTGATATTGCAGTCTATATCGTTAGCCATCTACTGATTCGGGAGCTGTAAGGCATGGGCACGACCACTATGGGTGTGAAACTGGACGACGCCACGCGCGATCGTATTAAGCAGGCGGCGGCGCAGATCGACCGCACGCCGCACTGGCTGATCAAGCAGTCCATTTTCAATTATCTGCAACAGTTAGAACAAGGCAGTGCGCTACCTGAACTGCCAGTCAATGGCGAGCAGGCGGAAAGCGATGAACGCCCGCCGGAAGAGGCGCACCAGCCGTTTCTGGACTTTGCCGAGCATATCCTGCCGCAGTCAGTGGCCCGCGCTGCCATCACCTCCGCATGGCGGCGCCCGGAAACTGAAGCGGTGCCCATGCTGCTGGAACAGGCACGTTTACCGGCTAACCTTGCCGAGGCAACGCACCGTCTTGCCTGGCAGCTTGCGGATCGGCTGAGACACCAAAAAGGTGCAGGTGGACGCGCCGGCATGGTGCAAAGCCTGCTGCAGGAGTTTTCGCTGTCCTCACAAGAAGGCGTGGCGCTTATGTGCCTGGCGGAGGCCCTGCTGCGCATTCCCGATAAGCCAACGCGCGATGCGTTGATCCGCGATAAAATCAGTAACGGCAACTGGCATTCGCACCTCGGACGCAGCCCGTCGCTGTTTGTCAACGCCGCGACCTGGGGCTTGCTGTTCACCGGTCGCCTGGTCTCGACCCATAACGAAGCCAATTTGTCGCGTTCGCTCAATCGCATCATCGGTAAGAGCGGCGAGCCGTTGATCCGCAAAGGCGTCGATATGGCCATGCGTCTGATGGGCGAGCAGTTCGTCACCGGCGAAACCATTGCCGAAGCGCTGGCCAATGCGCGCAAGCTGGAAGAGAAAGGTTTCCGCTACTCATACGATATGCTGGGTGAAGCTGCGCTCACCGCCCAGGATGCCAAAGCCTATCTGATCTCCTATCAGCAGGCGATCAACGCGATTGGTAAAGCCTCAAACGGGCGCGGAATTTACGAAGGCCCGGGCATTTCGATCAAGCTTTCGGCTCTGCACCCGCGCTACCAACGCGCCCAATACGACCGGGTGATGGAAGAGCTGTACCCATTGCTGAAATCGCTGACGCTGCTGGCCCGCTCTTACGATATCGGCATTAATATCGATGCCGAAGAGGCCGACCGCCTGGAGCTGTCGCTGGATCTGTTGGAAAAACTGTGTTTCGAGCCGGAGCTGGAGGGCTGGAACGGTATTGGCTTCGTGATTCAGTCCTATCAGAAACGCTGTCCGATGGTGATCGATTATCTGACCGACCTCGCGCAGCGCAGCCGCCGCCGCCTGATGATCCGCCTGGTCAAAGGTGCGTACTGGGATAGCGAAATTAAACGCGCCCAGATGGACGGGCTGGAAGGCTACCCGGTGTACACCCGTAAGGTGTACACCGATATCTCCTATATCGCCTGCGCCCGCAAATTGCTGGCGGCGCCAAACCTTGTCTATCCACAGTTCGCCACCCATAACGCCCATACGCTGGCGGCCATTTACCAGCTGGCTGGCAACAACTATTATCCTGGCCAGTACGAATTCCAGTGCCTGCACGGCATGGGCGAACCGCTATATGAACAGGTTGTAGGGAAAGTTGCCGACGGTAAACTTAACCGCCCTTGCCGCATCTATGCACCGGTAGGTACGCATGAAACGCTGCTGGCCTATCTGGTGCGTCGCCTGCTGGAAAACGGTGCCAATACCTCTTTTGTTAACCGCATTGCCGATGCCACCTTGCCGCTTGACGAGCTGGTAGCAGACCCGGTGGCTGCGGTGGAAAAACTGGCCAACAGCGAAGGCGCCGTCGGTTTGCCGCATCCGAAAATCCCGCTGCCACGCGATCTGTACGGGAAACATCGGCAGAATTCCGCCGGGCTGGATCTGGCCAACGAACACCGTCTGGCTTCTTTGTCCAGCGCTTTGTTAAGCGGTGCCAGTCAGAACTGGCAAGCGCAGCCGTTGATTGACGGTCCGCTGGAGACGGGAGAACTGCTGCCGGTGCGAAACCCGGCAGAGCCGCTGGACGTGGTCGGACAGGTACGTCATGCCACGGCCGGAGAAGTTTCTGCCGCGCTGGATGCGGCGGTCACCGAAGGGGCCATCTGGTTTGCCACTCCGCCCCAGGAACGCGCCGCCATTCTGGAGCGCGCTGCGGTCATGATGGAGGGCCAGATGCAGCATCTGATCGGCATTCTGGTACGTGAAGCCGGTAAAACCTTCAGTAACGCCATTGCCGAAGTGCGCGAGGCGGTCGACTTCCTCAACTATTACGCCGGACAGGTGCGCGACGACTTTGATAATGAGACCCACCGCCCGCTCGGTCCGGTGGTGTGCATCAGTCCGTGGAACTTTCCGCTGGCGATTTTCAGCGGGCAGATTGCTGCCGCGCTGGCGGCTGGCAACAGCGTGCTGGCTAAACCGGCTGAGCAAACGCCGCTGATTGCGGCACAGGCGGTTACCATTCTGCATGACGCCGGCGTGCCGCCTGGCGCGTTGCAACTGCTGCCGGGCGCGGGCGAAACCGTGGGCGCACAGCTGGTTCAGGATGAACGCGTACGCGGTGTGATGTTTACCGGCTCCACCGCCGTTGCCACTCTGTTGCAACGTAATCTGGCCAGCCGTCTCGACCCGCAAGGCCGCCCAACGCCGCTGGTGGCCGAAACCGGCGGGATGAACGCGATGATCGTGGATTCTTCAGCCCTCACCGAACAGGTTGTCACCGATATTGTGGCCTCTGCTTTCGACAGTGCGGGACAACGCTGTTCCGCTCTGCGCCTGCTGTGCATACAGGAAGACGTCGCGGAACATACCTTACAGATGCTGCGCGGTGCGATGGCCGAATGTCGTATGGGTAACCCTGAGCGTTTCTCCACCGACATTGGCCCGGTGATCGATGCCGAAGCGAAAGCCAGCATCGAACAGCATATCCGGGCTATGCAGGGCAAGGGTTTCAGCGTCTTCCAGACGGCCCAGCAGCAGGCACAGGATTGCCGTGAATGGCAAAGCGGCACTTTCGTGCTGCCAACTCTGATTGAGCTGAATGACGTATCCGACCTGACTCAAGAGGTGTTTGGCCCGGTGCTGCATGTGGTGCGCTTTGCGCGCAGTCATCTGCCGCAGCTGGTGCAGCAGATTAACGCATCCGGATACGGCTTAACCCTGGGCGTGCATACGCGCATTGATGAAACTATCGCCCAGGTAACGCAGAAGGCACACGTTGGCAACCTGTACGTTAACCGCAATATCGTCGGTGCGGTCGTTGGCGTGCAGCCGTTCGGTGGTGAAGGGCTGTCCGGCACCGGCCCTAAAGCCGGTGGGCCGCTGTATCTGTACCGTCTGCTGTCGCACCGGCCGGACGGCGCGCTGCGCGTGACGCTGGATCGCCATGATAAAGAGCGACCGATGGATGCCCTGCTGCGCCCCGCTCTGCTGCAACCGCATCAGGCATTGAGCGAGTGGGCCGCCGAGCGTCCTGAACTGGCTGCCTGCTGCGCACGCTACGCGGAACTGGGTCAGGGTGGCACCGTGCGCCTGCTGCCCGGGCCGACCGGGGAGCGTAATACCTTTGCCCTGCTGCCACGCAATCAGGTGCTGTGCCTGGCAGACAACGAACAGGATGCGCTGGTGCAGCTGGCAGCCGTCACCGCAGTCGGCAGTCGGGCGTTGTGGAGCGACGATGAGCTGCATCGTAACCTGTGGCGGCAGTTGCCTGAACAGGTTCGCCAGCGCATCGACTTTTCTGCAGTACCGCTGGAACAGGGTGAATTTGACGCGGTTATCTGGCACGGTGATGCCGACCAGCTACGCGCGCTGTGTGAAGCCGTGGCCGCGCGGGACGGCGCCATTGTTTCGGTACAGGGATTTGCGCGCGGAGAAACCAATCTGCTGCTGGAGCGTCTGCTGCTGGAGCGTTCGCTCAGTGTCAACACCGCAGCGGCGGGCGGCAATGCCAGCCTGATGACCATCGGCTAACGGCAGCCTGATGGGTTGGTGAGCCGTTGACGCTATGCCAGATGGCAGCCCGGTTTTGACCGGGCTGCTTTTTTTGTCGTTTAGCCAGTCATGCGCTCAGTGGCGCGCGGATCTCCAGCGCCAGCGAACGGCGGAGGGCCTCCACTTTCACCCGCCGACCGGTCGCCTTGCATGACACCGTCACGCTTGCCAGTTCGCATTCAGGCAGCGGCTGTTCCAGCCAGCCATGGGTGCCGGCAGACCACCACGGCGGCAAAATCCCCCCCTCGCTGTGATGGGCAATTTCTGTGCACATTCAATGTAGCCCAGTGCCCCCAGCGCGTGGAACCGCCGAAAGCCACTGGCGTGACACCGTCACGCTTGATGACAATATCACGTCCAGGAAAGCTTGATAAACGGGCAAGGTGCTATGAGGCGGTGGGCGCACCCGGTAGTTCAATACGGGGAAAGTGAATGATATTGTGTAAAGACAAGCTGGCCTGTATAGCTGGCGCTTAAGTTATCTCTACGGTGTTACAAACATTCCCCGTCGGTCATCTGCCAGCAGCGGATAACTTATTACTCTGCCAGCCGAGGAATTGATCGTACTTACGCAGCGCGATACGATAATTGTTGTTACCGGCGTCCGGCAGATCGTTTTTAAGACATTCTTGCCAGCTCGGGCCGTAAAGCCGTTCCGACGGGAAATTGCGCGCCGACAGCATACCGTCAAGACGACGCAGGCGAACAACGTATTCGCGAATGGTGCTGTGGCTCATTTCCGTCTGTTCAAACAGATACTGTTTGAACGCCATAATGTCGAAGTAGGTTGGATTGGTGTTGCAATAAATGTCGCTACAGAAACGACACAGTGCAGTCAGCTCAAGTTGCAGCTTCAACCAGACCCGCTCATCCACAGGCTGATCCATCCTGGCGATGGCTTCTTTATTGATGATTTGACCGCGAAACACCAGCGCCATACGATCCAGTACCTTAGCGCAATGTGAGCAATGGATCTGGCTGTGTTTGTAGTCTTTCAAATAGCGGCTTAACGGCCTGGTTTGAATTTTCATTACCATTTAAGGTTCCCGGTTAGGTTGAAAGGGCAAAACTGACTTTGTCAGCACGCTCCCGATAACCTGGCTCGCAGGCGTTTTATCGCCTGGCTGTGCAGCTGGCTGACGCGGGATTCCCCTACCTCCAGCACTGCGCCAATCTCTTTCAAATTCAGCTCTTCCTGGTAATAGAGCGTAAGCACCATTTTTTCGCGCTCGGGCAAGCCATCAATCGCTTCGATAACACGGTCGCGCAGATCCCCCTCCAGCAGCTGATGCAGCGGATTTTCCTGCTCGTGGCCTTCCGTCACCAGTTCCGCGCTGTCGCCATGTTCCTCACGATATTCATCGAAGGAAAACAGCTGACTGTTATTGGTATCCAGCAGAATTTGTCGGTACTCCTCCAGTGGAACATCTAACTGTGCCGCCACTTCCTGTTCGGTAGCCGTTCGGCCCAATGCCTGTTCCACCTGGTGCATGGCTCCTGCCACTTCGCGCGCGTTGCGACGCACGCTGCGCGGCGCCCAGTCGCGGCTACGCAGCTCGTCGAGCATGGCACCGCGAATACGCTGTACGGCATAGGTGGTAAACGCCGTTCCCTGCATGGCATCGTAACGTTCTACCGCGTTCAGCAGTCCGATCCCTCCGGCCTGAAGCAGGTCGTCAAGTTCAACGCTGGCCGGCAGACGAACCTGAAGGCGCAGCGCCTCATGACGCACCAGCGGTATGTATCGCTGCCACAGCGAATGTTTGTCCATCACGCCATTGGCGGTATACAGATCGTTCACTCTGACCTACCCAGGATTAATTAAGTTATCGGCATGATTATCGGTTTCTGTTGCTATTTTGATTGAGGGAATAGCGGTTAAAAACGCGGGTTATTTCATTTTTGTTGGTTGATAGCTCCCCGCTATCCGCATCTCTGGCACGGGGGAGCCGTCAGGTTAAACGTGGCTCAGGAGCCGCTGGCGCGTGGTTTCCGGCACCAGCGCCCACAGGGCGCAGACCTGGCCCTCAAGCTGCTGATAAAAGGGCAACAGAGCGCAATCTTGCGGAGAAATGCAGCGAAAATGCACCGTCCCCTGAACCGGATCGATGCTCATCCGTTTACTGGCAAACAGCCGTTGCAGATCGCTACGCAAGAAAAGACCGTTATCCGTGCTGTTATCCAGCAAAAAATCCTGTTCGTTCTCCCGCGTGTTGATATGGCAGGCTTCGACCCACGGCCACGCATGCTCGTCGGTCAGTTGCGTCCCGGTGACCACGCAGGCACCGTAGCGCTCGCGCAGCGCGCTGGTGAACTCCTGGTGGCTGACGCGATGCCACAGGCGTGCTTTCACCCTTCGCCCCACCTGAGTGCCGGCAATGACGCCGCCAGGCTGCGGCAGCAGCGGCGAGGTCAGCACCACAATAAACTGCAACTGGCGCGCATATTCAAAGCAGGGGTGCGACTGGCGGTCATACAGCTGCCAGTATTCATCCTCTTCTTCAGTGCGCAACAGCATCAGGCTGTAACCGCGTTGCTGAAGCAGGCTTTGTGCCATGATCGACGCCGGATCGAGCATGGCCAACACCTTGCTTTCCCCCATGACTTTCCAGCTATTCCACGCTGCGGGGGCTGCCGGTCGACGAAAGTAGAGAAAGCTCTGCTGGCATTGCAGATAGTGTTCGAAGCGCTGCAGGTAGTTTTTACGCTCGTTATCGTGGCTAATAAACAGCAAGTCTTCCAACGCAATATGGCTGTCTTGACTGGCAAACACGGCGCGGATCGTCCAGTTCTTGCTGGAAGTGGACGGACTGAGCAGGCCACGGGCGGTTAACGATTTATCATCAGGGTACTTTTTGCTGTAGCGGTCGTTTATTTCCTCAAACGGCAGCAGTTCCCCGGGGATCAGGTCATAATTGAAGCGCATAAAACACTCCAGAGAAAAAAAACCCCGCAAGCGCGGGGTTAAAGGGTTCAGTAAGGGGTTAACGCGAGGGTTAGCCCTGCAGCAGAGACAGAACCTGCTGTGGAACCTGGTTCGCTTTAGCCAACACGGAGTTGCCTGCCTGCTGGATGATCTGTGCCTTAGACATGTTGGACACTTCAGTTGCGTAATCCGCATCCTGGATGCGTGACTGTGCAGAAGACAGGTTAGTCGTGGTGTTGTTCAGGTTGGTCACCGCAGAATCCAGACGGTTCTGTACCGCACCCAGGCCTGAACGCAGTTTGTCAACGCTGGCAATGGCTTTGTCCAGCAGAGTCAGCGGATCGGCAGTGGTAGCTGCTGCGGTGGTGCCATCAGCTTCTTTCGTCGCCACGGTGAATTTATCCAGACCCAGGGTAGCAGAGTCGATTTTCTTCAGGCCAACTTCGATCGTTTCGTTATCGTTAGCACCCACCTGGATTTTCATGGCGTTGTCCTGAGCCAGAACTTTCACGCCGTTGAACTGAGTCTGACCCGATACGCGGTCAATTTCGTCCAGACGTGATTTGATTTCGTCCTGGATTGAAGACAGGTCAGAATCAGAGTTAGTGCCGTTTTTAGCCTGAACGGTCAGTTCACGTACGCGCTGTAAGTTGTTGTTGATGCCTGACAGAGCGCCTTCAGTGGTCTGTGCCAGCGAGATACCGTCGTTAGCATTACGCGCAGCCTGAGTCAGGCCCTTGATATTGGCGGTGATGCGGTTAGAAATCGCCTGACCTGCTGCATCGTCTTTAGAGCTGGTGATGCGTGAACCAGAAGACAGACGCTCCATAGAAGATGACAGCGCTGACTGGTTTTTGTTGATGTTATTTTGAGTGATCAGCGAGAGGCTGTTGGTATTGATAACTTGTGCCATGATAGATGTTCCTGTTTAATCAGTTCGGTTGTATGGGTTAGGGTTATTCGCCCCCGGCTTCATCGCCGTCAAAGTTGTTATCGTCTGCCTCTCAATAACCTTTAGAACTTTTTTACACTCGCGCTGATTTTTTTCTTTCCCTGCTACTGCACGAAATGCCCCTCTTTATTGCCGCTATTCTTTTTATTGCACCAGTTAAATAATCGTAAACTTTGCTCAATAACAGCCGATAACCTCCGTACCCATACTCCGTGCTGACGATAAAAAGGAAACATCATGGCTAGTATTTCTACTTTAGGTATCGGCTCCGGCCTCGATCTGAATAGCATTCTGGATAAAATGCAAACGGCAGAGAAAGAGGCTCTGAAGCCCATCACTAATCAGCAAACGGCATCAAACGCCAGGCTGAGCGCCTATAGCACCATGAAAAGCGCGCTGGAAACCTTCCAGACCGCTAACGCTAAACTGAATAATGCCGATCTGTATAGCGCTACCACCACCACCAGCAGTTCCAGCGCCTTCAGCGCAACCACCACTGCCGCCGCCACTGCGGGCAAATACAACATCAGCGTGTCGTCCCTGGCCAGGGCGCAAACCCTGACCACGGCGGTACAGAGCAGCAACAGTAAAGCTCTGGCTAGCAGCGACAGCACGATTGCCATTAAACTGGCGGGTAGCAACAATGTGGTCAATGTGGCAGTCAGTGCTACGGACTCTTCGCTGAACGGCATGCGTGATGCGATCAATAAAGCCAATGCAGGCGTTACCGCCAGCATTATCAAAAGCGGCGATGGCAGTTATCGCTTGTCACTGACCTCGGCTAAAACCGGAACCGACAATGCGATGACGCTGTCCGTTAGCGGCGACAGTGCGCTGCAAGGCATGCTTAATTATGATGGTGCTGGCAGCAGCAATCTTACGCAGAGCGTGGCGGCGCAAAATGCCAAATTAACGGTAAACAACGTTGAGATCGAAAACAGCAGCAACACCATCAGTGATGCACTGGAAGGAATAACCCTTAACCTTAGCGATATGACCAGCGGCAACCAGACGCTGGCGGTTAATAAAGACACCAACAGTACCTCGACGGTGATTTCCGACTGGGCAAATGCTTACAACACTCTGCTGGATACCTTTGGCACGCTGACCAAATACACCGCAGTGAAAAAGAATGCTGATACTCAGGACAGCAGCAACGGCCCGCTGCTTGGCGACAGCACCCTGCGTACGATTCAGTCGCAGATGAAAACGATGCTAACCAACGCCTCCAGCACGTCGACCTTTAAGACGCTGTCGCAAATCGGTATCACCAGCGATCCCAGCACCGGCAAGCTCAAAACCGATAAAACCACACTCGATGCGGCGCTGACCAAAGATCCTGAAGGAATCAAAGCGATGATTTTCGGTGATGGAAAAACCACCGGGATCGCCACCAAAATGGCGAAAAGCCTCACCGGCTGGTTATCTGCTACCGGTGAAGTTCAAGCGGCAAAAGACGGTGTCAGCAAGACGCTGACCAGCCTTAACGCGCAGTATACAAAGGTCAGCGACCGTATTGATGACACCATTGCGCGCTTGAAAAAGCAGTTTACCGCATTGGATGTCACCATTAGCAAACTGAACTCTACCAGCAGCTATTTGACGTCGCAGTTTTCTACCTCAAGCAGTTCCAGTAAGTAATAAGGTAAGGAGCCAAAATGTATAGTGCCAGCGGTACGAAAGCCTATGCAAAAATCGGCGTAGAAAGTGCAGTAATGAGTGCCAGCAACGACCAGCTGATTACCCTACTGTTCGACGGGGCGCTTAGCGCCCTGGTGCGCGCTCGTCTGTTTTTGCTGGACGGTAACACGGTAAAAAAAGGAGAGTCGCTTTCCAAAGCGATAAACATCATCGATAACGGTTTGAAGCCGGGTGTGGATGCAACCAGTGACGACGAGTTAACGCGCAACCTGGCAGAACTGTACCGTTATATGGTGTACCGCCTGCTGCGCGCTAACCTGGATAACGATGCTGAAGGTATTGAAGAAGTTGAAGCGCTGCTGCGCAATATTGCCGATGCCTGGAAAGAGGTTTCTGGCACCACCGCTTTGGTTTAGGACGTTTTACTCATGAATAATGCCCGGTATCTGTTCGCGCTCTATCAGGATATTTTGACCCACAGCCAGTCTATGCTGCGTTTGGCTGCGAACAGTCAGTGGGAAGAACTGACCAACAGGGAAGTGAATCATTATCTCAGCGCCGTGGAAAAGCTGACGCAGGCGATGCAGCAGCAACACGTTACGTCCCACACTCAGGATCTGCTGCGCCCGGTGCTGCGTCACATCCTTGATAATGAAGCGGAAATAAAGCAACTGCTCCAGTATCGTCAGGAGGAAATCTCCTCGCAAATCCAGCAAGCCGGCCGCCAGAAATCCGTCAATAGTGCCTACAGCCAAAGCGCCGGAGTGGTGTTATTTCCTACCCGTACCCACGGATAATGCTCATTTCTCGCTGGGTCAGCCTGACTCAGCGCCCGTTTTGCATCGGCGCGAAAAAATAAATTCGCGCCGGCCCGCGCTTTTCCACCGCTCTCGCGCATACTTCATTTTCACCTCGGTTGAAAATGGAACATGTCTATGCGCAATCTCACGCTGTTGCAGTTTTTTCACTGGTATTACCCCACAGGCGGCAAACTTTGGCCGGAAGCGGCAGAACGTGCGCCGTGGCTGGCGGAGATGGGTATCAGCGCCGTCTGGCTGCCCCCGGCGTATAAAGGCGAATCCGGCGGTTATTCGGTGGGCTACGACAGCTACGATCTGTTTGACCTGGGAGAATTCGATCAAAAAGGTTCACGCGCCACCAAATACGGTGACAAACAGCAACTTTTGCACGCCGTTGAAACACTGAAAGCCCACGGCGTGGGGGTGCTCCTTGATGTGGTACTGAATCATAAAATGGGTGCCGACGAAAAAGAGCAGATACAGGTTAACCGCGTTAATCCGGATAATCGCGAGGAAATCGATCCCGAGGTGCTGGAGGCAGAGGCATGGACGCGCTTTACCTTTCCGGCACGTCGTGGTCAGTATTCGCAGTTTACCTGGGACTACAAGTGCTTCAGCGGCGTCGATCATATTGAAAACCCCGATGAGAACGGCGTGTTTAAAATCGTTAATGATTATACCGGCGAAGGCTGGAACCAGCAGGTGGATGACGAGCTGGGCAATTTCGATTATCTGATGGGTGCCAATATCGATTTCCGCAACCACGCGGTGACCGAGGAGCTAAAGTACTGGGCGCGTTGGGTCATGGATGAAGTGCACTGCAGCGGTTTTCGTCTCGACGCGGTGAAGCACATCCCTGCCTGGTTTTATAAAGAGTGGATTGAGCATGTGCAGGAGGTGGCCGAAGAACCGCTGTTTATCGTCGCGGAATACTGGTCACACGAGGTGGATAAGCTGCAGCAGTATATTCATCAGGTTGAAGGCAAAACCATGCTGTTTGACGCTCCGCTGCAGATGAACTTCCACCGTGCCTCAAAACAGGGAGCCGATTACGATCTCAGCCAGATATTCACCAATACGCTGGTGGCGGCCGACCCGTGGCATGCGGTGACCCTTGTTGCCAACCACGATACCCAGCCGCTCCAGGCGCTGGAAGCACCGGTAGAACCCTGGTTTAAGCCGCTGGCCTACGCGCTGATCCTGCTGCGTGAAAATGGAGTTCCCGTGCTGTTTTATCCCGACCTCTTTGGTGCCAGCTACGAAGATGAAGGCAACGACGGCGAACAGTATCAAATTGATATCCCGATCATTGCCGAACTTGAAGCGCTGGTGCGCGCCAGGCAGCTGTACGCCCACGGGGCGCAGCGCGAGTGGTTCGACAATCCTGACTGTATCGCCTTTTCCCGCAGCGGTACGGAAGAACTTCCCGGCTGCGTGGTGATAATGTCGAACAGCGGCGCGGGAGAGAAAACGCTGGAACTGGGGGGGAACTTCGCCGGAAAGCAGTGGTATGACTATCTCGGTCACGTTGCGGATCGGATAAACAGCGACGAACAGGGTACGGCGGTGTTTCGCTGCCAGCCCGGCAGCGTCAGCGTATGGGTCATTGAACAGCAGCCAGTCGCAGACTGATTTATCACGACTGGCCGTGGCGTTTAGCGCGTTTTAACCTTGTCAGCCGGCTTCTTCAGGGCGTCGAGCTGCTGCTGACACTCGGCCGTGGGCTGCGCAACCTTCTGTAAAATTAACCTGTCGTAATGCAACTCGTTGCCTTTCAGCTCCAGCGGCATCACACGCTGCTGGGTATTGACGTTAACCCACTGGTCATCAGCCCGGGTCAGCTTTCCGGGCTTTGCCAGCACGCGCTGCCACTGGCGGCAGTCAAGCGTTTCGCCCTGTGCGGTGATAAGCAGGCTGGCTTTCGCCTGGTCACTGACCAGACCGCTCTGTGGCCCGAAGGTTTGCCAGTTGCCCACCAGCTCGGCCGGGGCTGGCGTTTTCACCGCTCCGGAATAGTTTGGCAGCTCTGCGCAACCATTCAAAACCATGGCTCCCACCGTAGCGATAATCCACTTTTTCATTCTTTCATCCTGATTTTCTTAATAACGCGATAAGTTATAATTTTTGACTGCCCTGCCGCAAGTCTGATGCGCCATGACACAGCCATTTTTGCTCTTTCTGCGATATCCCATTAATTTCCGCTAACAGGCGTCATGCCGCAGGCAATTTCTCCGCCGTGCGGACCACAATGAGCAATCAGGGCGACAGACGCACTCCTGCCCGGCTTTCACCGATTAAGCGCCCCGTGTACACTGTGACCCGCATCTATCCAGGCACTTATGCAGGCAGAACCGCTATGAAAACCGTTGAAGAATATTACGCCATCGCCAAAGAACTGTTTCTTGAAGCGCATCCGACGCTGAAATCCGGCATTGAAAATCTCACCACCGAACAGGCCGCCACGCTCGGTATCAGCCTGGAACAGCTACAGTCCATGCAAAAAGACCGCGCATATGCGGCCTGGGTCCGCGAAAAGAAACTCGACGGCATGCTGTTTGCTATCCAGCTGGCCGAGCCGGATAAAGAAGTGATGGTTGTGGCAATTGAGCACTATCTGCACTCCCATGCTGAAGCGCTGGGGATGAGCTGGGAAGAATTTTGTCTTAAAAACGAACTTTAAACGTGCCGGGCGAGCAGATCATGCATCGCCCACCGGCAAGCGGCTATCGCGTCAGGTCCTTTGGTTAGCTCATCAGATGCGCTGCTGAATCCTTCAACAACAGTTCCTCCGCGCTATAGGCCTCACGCCGGACGCTAAAACCGTCATACCAGCGGCACTCAACCATGCCGCTGGCGAAACCTGTCACAATCATTGCTGGCCCCCCCTCCTTGTGCTGCACTTCATCGCTTATCGTAAAGTCCATCAAGCACCTCTCAACCGACTGGGTATCCAAGCCTTAGTTATAGCATCTGAGCATTATTTGTTCCGTTAATACCGGGTTAAACATGTGTTAATTAAAATTAAGCGGTTAAAAACGCAGGAAATAAAAAAAGCGAGGCGTTTAAGCACTCGCTTTTTATGTGAAGCTCGTCTCATTTATGGGCTAGATTTTACAGCCTTCGCAATCGGCTTCGTCACCGAGGTCGACAGGAACTTCTGCTGCTTTCTGCTCGGCGCGCGCGCGCGCCTGCTCCAGCTCTGCATCAATATCAAATTCGAAAATATCGTCTTGCATTATCCACCTCACAAAAAAGGGCAGCCTGGATAAAACGGCTTTCAGCCCCGCCTTTATACGGATGACTGACGCATTTTGCCAACCCTATTTACCACCCACAGCACAATCGAACCCACGATAAAGCCCAGTACCAGATTAGCCAGATTATTGACCACTGCTGCCATCAGGCCAGGCATCTCCGCGCTGAATTCAGCAATCGGGTGATGCAATTGCGGCAGCCCGTGTACGATTATCCCGCCGCCGACCAGGAACATAGCCAGCGTACCGACCACCGTCAGGGTTTTCATCAGCCAGGGAGCCGACGCCAACAGTAACCCACCCATCGCCTGAGCGGACGACGCGCTTTTTTGCTTCAGCCACAGGCCGAGATCGTCAATTTTCACGATAGCTGCCACAATGCCATACACGCCAATGGTCACCAGGATGGCCACGCCTGCCAGGATAATGACCTGATTAAGCAGCGGTGCCTCGGAGACAATGCCGAGAGTGATTGCCACAATTTCCGCCGAGAGGATAAAGTCAGTACGCACCGCCCCTTTCACTTTCTTCTTCTCAAAAGCGGCCGGATCCTGTTGCGCGACCTTGAGCAGCCGTTGTTCCCGCGCCTCTGGCGTCTCCTCGCTTTTGTTCTTATGCAGGCTGTGCAGTACCTTTTCCACGCCTTCATAGCAAAGGTATGCGCCCCCCACCATCAGCAACGGAGTAATAGCCCACGGGGCGAAGGCGCTGATCAGCAGCGCCAGCGGTACCAGAATCAGCTTATTAAGGAACGAGCCTTTCGCCACGCCCCATACTACCGGCAGTTCACGACTGGCATTCATCCCGCTGACCTGTTGTGCGTTCAGCGAAAGGTCATCACCCAGCACGCCGGCGGTTTTCTTCGCTGCGACTTTACCCATAACGGCAACATCGTCCAGCAGCGTGGCAATATCATCCAGCAAGGTCAATAAGCTACTTCCAGCCAAAATCTCATTCCTTATTTATGTTCATCATATTGACAACAGGGGCACAGTTCTACTTCACTCACCGCCATATCGGCGATGCCGTCGCAGTCCCACTCAACACGTACCGACTGGCCTTGTGCTTGCGCATGGTGCAGGTACTTACTCACCGGGCTCTCTGTCATTCCACCGATCTGTTCAGTAGCGATCAGATGTTCGCCTACATAAATACGCGCCGTAGCCTCGGTGTTCACCATGCGTTCGCCGCTGAGTTTATACAAACGTCTTACCGTCAGTTTGACACTGCCCATGGCCCACCTTTGGCTGGCTATATTAATAAGAAATCGATCTAAGCAATTATGAGCAACAAGTGCAAATTTTGTAAAAAAAAATGCCTATTCATTGCCAATGAGTGGCAAAATCTTCGCCACATTGCAGTCTGTTAACCTGATTTTAACCGGAAGATCCTGACATGACACTACGCCGTGCGCCCAAACTGCTGCCTCTGGTGGCAGCGCTGTTTGCTCTCTACTTTATTTGGGGTTCTACCTATCTGGTTATCCGCATTGGCGTTGAAAGCTGGCCGCCGATGATGATGGCCGGGCTGCGCTTTTTACTGGCTGGCGTGGTGCTGCT
Organism: Erwinia pyrifoliae DSM 12163; assembly: GCF_000026985.1. Taxonomy (NCBI): domain Bacteria; kingdom Pseudomonadati; phylum Pseudomonadota; class Gammaproteobacteria; order Enterobacterales; family Erwiniaceae; genus Erwinia; species Erwinia pyrifoliae. The sequence continues at coordinate 1,703,471 of NC_017390.1, read as the reverse complement.
GACTTTGCTGTTACTGCGGGGAGAGAAGCTTCCCCCGCTGCGCGCGGCCGGAAATGCGGCGCTGATTGGCGTACTGCTGCTGGCGATGGGCAACGGCGCGGTGACCGTAGCCGAGCACCAGCATGTCCCTTCCGGGCTGGCAGCAGTCATGGTCGCCACCGTGCCGCTGTTCGCCATGTGTTTCAGCCGGCTGTTTGGCATCGCGACACGGTGGGTTGAGTGGCTGGGGATCGGCATCGGGCTGGTCGGGATTATCCTGCTTAACAGCGGCGGACATCTGGCGGGCAATCCGTGGGCGGCGTTGATGATCCTCGCGGGGTCTATGAGCTGGGCGTTTGGTTCAGTATGGGGATCGCGCGTTGAACTGCCGCACGGCATGATGGCCGGAGCCATCGAAATGCTGGCCGCTGGCGTCGTGTTACTGACGGCAAGCGCCATCAATGGCGAACATTTGACGCAGGCACCGGCGCTTAATGGCCTGCTGGCGCTCGGTTACCTTAGCCTGTTCGGTTCAGTGATTGCCATCAACGCCTATATGTTCCTGATCCGCAATGTCAGCCCGGCAATCGCCACCAGCTATGCCTACGTTAATCCGGTGGTAGCGGTGCTGTTAGGTATTGCCTTTGCCGGTGAGAGCCTGACGGAGCGCGAATGGCAGGCGCTGGGCATTATCGTATTGGCGGTGATTCTGGTGACGCTGGGAAAATATTTTCTGCCGGCCAGGCCGGTGGTAAAAACCTTCGAGCCTTAATCCTTACAGCTGACGAATACCCCATTCGTCGATCTCGCCGTTGCCCGCTGCGGCGCAGATCCACTCCTCCAGACGCGTGCTGATCTCCTGCTCCTGCAGCCTGGTTTTTCCGCGCAGCGCGCACTCCCAAACCAACAGTACGCGCCAGCCGCTGGCGGTCAACTCGGCAATATGGCGCTGGTCACGGGCGACATTACTGTCAATTTTTCCCTGCCAGAACGCCGTGCGCGTGGCGGGCAATTTGAACAGATGACAGTGATGGCCGTGCCAGAAACAGCCGTGGACAAAAATAATTGCCCGCCAGTCAGGCAGGATAAAATCGGGTCGCCCCGCCAGCGCTTTGTCCTGTACCCGGTAAGGCAGGCCAAGCTCGCTCAACAGCGCAGCAAGGCGTTGTTCAATTGCCGTATCGCGGGTACGAATGGCGCGCATGTTTTTGCTACGCACCGCTGAGGTATGAACGTCGGCCATCTTGATATTCCCTCAATGATGACAATAAGTGTAGCTAAAACTGGCGCGGCAGTAGCGGCAACACTTCACATTCCCTGACTGTCACTGACGCTGGCGCACCGCCTGCTCGATCCATGGCAGCAGAAGTTTTGCTACCGCTGCGAAGGCAGGCACCACCACCGAGTTGCCAAACTGCCGATAAGCCTGGGTATCCGAAACCGGAATACGGAATGTCTGTGCGCCGGGCTGCTCGAAGCCCATTAACCTTGCGCACTCACGCGGCGTCAGGCGGCGCGGCCGACGCTGCTGGTTGTCGGGGTTATCGAAATCCCGCTCTCCTGTCGCCTTATCCCAGCCGCGATCGATCAGGATCTCCGAACCGTCTTTGTAATAGCGTGCTGACAGGGTGCGTACCACGCCGTTTTCCAGCGCCGGGTCCACCAGCCCATAACCAAAACCGTTGCCGCGCGCCTGATGTTTTTTTGCATACTGATAAAGGTATTTCCATAAGGTCGGCGTCAGAATATATTTCGCCTCAACGTGGCTATCCAGCAGCGCTTTTAGCGGGGTACGCTGTAGTGGGTACAATGCGGGCAACGCGCTCAGACTGAAAGCGGGCAGCTTGAGATCGCGTCGGAAACCGACCAGAATAATGCGCTCCCGGTGCTGCGGCAGAAAGTGCTTACCGTCGACGATTTTCGGGTCCTGCGGCCCGCTGACGTCGGCATCCGCCACCTCGTAGCCCAGCTCATCCAGCGTTGCCATAATCACGCGGAATGTGTTGCCGTTATCGTGGCTCTTCAGGTTTTTCACGTTTTCCAACACGAAAATCGCCGGCTTTTTCGCCGTAATAATGCGCGCTACATCAAAAAAAAGCGTCCCCTGGGCTTCGCATTCAAAGCCGTGCGCGCGTCCGAGCGCATTTTTTTTTGATACGCCTGCCAGCGAGAATGGCTGGCAAGGAAAACCGGCCAGCAGCACATCATGATCCGGCACCTGCTGCTGAATATGCTGGTAGGCTTGCCTGTCGGTGATTTCGGGCTTGCCGCTCAGGGTGACATCACGGATATCCTGATTGAAGCGGTGCTGCCGTTCATCGCAATACCAGTTGGCTTTGTAAGTGCGCACCGCGTGCTTATTCCACTCGCTGGTAAATGCGCACTGGCCGCCAATGGCTTCAAAACCGCTGCGTATGCCTCCAATTCCGGCGAACAGATCGATAAAGCGAAACGCATAGTCAGGATGATGTGCGGGAGGTGCCGGCAGCATGTTGTGCAACATGCTGACTTCAGCTTCATTTAGCGTGTGGCTTCTACTGCCTTTAATCCAACGATTGACGGAGTCTCGCGTCCATTCCCGAAGGCTGACCTTACCTAAGGTCGCTGCTACGGTCTTCCGATCGTAAATCTCCAGCACGCGCAGTAACAGCTGGCGATCATCGTCTTCTTTCTGCCGTGCTTGTGCCTGTCGGCCTGGCCCGGCGGCCACGCGGTCAAAATCGCTCATAATCACTCGGTAAAAGGAATAAACGGGTGACAGTCTATCACTTCACTGGTCCTTAACCAGGAGAATTCATCCCTGACGTGATGAAGGGTAATGACAGCGCAGCAGGGTGCTACTACAATGGTGCGGTTTTCTTATTAGCATTGGAATTGTCCCCATGAGCGCACCACAACGCGACCTGCTGACGCTGCCAGACGGCGCAAAAAAACTCCTGCTGCACTCCTGCTGTGCCCCCTGTTCCGGCGAAGTGATGGAGGCCCTGCAGGCATCCGGCATTGACTACACCATTTTCTTCTACAACCCGAATATTCACCCACAGAAAGAGTATCTGTTGCGTAAAGAAGAAAATATTCGCTTTGCTGAACAGCACGGCATCCCGTTCGTCGATGCCGACTACGATACTGATAACTGGTTTGAACGTGCAAAAGGCATGGAGATGGAGCCAGAACGCGGTGTGCGCTGTACCATGTGCTTTGATATGCGCTTTGAACGCACTGCGCTTTATGCATGGGAAAACGATTTCCCGGTGATCTCCAGCTCGCTGGGCATTTCGCGCTGGAAAAATATGCAGCAAATCAACGACTGCGGTGACCGTGCCGCCGCGCCCTATCCCGGCATCAGCTATTGGGATTATAACTGGCGCAAAAAAGGCGGCTCGGCGCGCATGATAGAGATCAGCAAACGCGAACGTTTCTATCAGCAGGAATACTGCGGCTGTGTGTATTCGCTACGCGACACCAACCTTCATCGTAAAAGCCAGGGGCGTCCGTTAATCAAACTGGGCGTACTCTATTACGGTGATGACCAGGCGGAATAGCGATGATTTGGCGTCCTTGTGCTCGGGACGCCGGGTAATATGACGGTGAGTTATTCAACGTCTGTCAGGCGGTTAAAGGCTGAATTCGGCCAGCACGCTTTCATCCAGGGCGAAAAAATCGCCCTTCAGTTCTGCACACAGTTTTGCCATATAGGTTACCAGGAAGTCGGCATTATATTGCGCAAGACGCTTACCCTCAGCCGTTTGCATCGTTTGCGGTAGCTTGAGTAATTTCTTTTGAAAATGATCCAATGCCCATCGGGCATCATCCAGCGGGCGTTCGCGCCCAAGCGGATCGCTGCTATCGAATAACGCCCGCCCTAACGCGCCAGAGACATAAAATACGCGCGCAAGGCCAATCGCCCCCAGGGACTCAATCCGGTCAGCATCCTGAACGATTTTAGCCTCAATTGTTTCTGCCGCCACCCCGGCACTAAAACTGTGCGCGTGGACGGCATGCGTCACTGCATCTATTTTATTGCATGGAAAGTCCGGGAATATCTGCCGTAAAATGCGCCGCGTCTCGTCAGCAGCCTGTGCCGAAGCGAGATGCCGCTGTGGGTGGTTTTTCGGCAGGTTAACAATATCGTGGAAGTAGCATCCGGCCATCACCACCAGCGCATCCGCATCAACCCCCTGCATGATGCGCTGCGCGGTTTGCCAAACCCGCTTAAGGTGTGCCACGTCATGGGCTTTGTCATCATGCTGCCAGCTTTCGTTAAGCCAGTGTTCAAAACGTGATTGCCAGTGAGCCAGCGTCATGGGCTTCTCCTTCATGTTCAGACGTTTTTGAGATGTCATGAGTGATTGCCCATTTGCGGCCGCCAACGATCGACGGCATAATTTGAGCTAAATCAAACTGATAGGTTTATTTGTTGCTCAGTACATCACTTTTTTCATATTGGACAGTGACCCGTGCTGTTTCAGGCATCTTCAATTCCCGTTAATGATCAATTGCCGTGATGAAATAGCGTGGCCGGGGTAAAACGCCCTGAGACAGCTCATCAGTATATGCCTGTCGGCTTCACCCTGTCTTCTGCTGTTAAGCCACAGGTTACTGCGCCGGACACCGGGTATTTCAACACTAACGTATTGTATTGGTATAAAATATCAAGCTGACGACATAATGGAATGTCCAACGTGCCGGGCGCTAAGGGCAAATTGTAACCTGGCAAAGTGCTCATTCCCGTCAATCACTTCAGTGCTTTTTTCATCATCTTCACGGAAGGTGAGCCAAAAATTTACCCAAGCTTTTCATTTGAGCTAATGTTAGGAATTACCCTTACAGGATGACGGTTCTATGCACCGGCCTGGAACAAGAATGTGGAATTTTATTAGAGGCCAAACAATGAAAGAACGCCCGATTTTATTCAGCCATCAACGGGTGCGCGCCCTGCTCTCGGGCCAACAACGACAAACACGGCGTATCATGAAATCACAACCTCTTGAACCAGGTCAGGATAATCACGAAGGCTGCTATGGTATCGACGTGCTGGGTAATCATCTGCAGGGTAACCGCGTACTGAGCCTCGATAATCTGAGCCACCACTGCCCTTACGGACAGCCTGGTGATCGCCTGTGGGTACGTGAAACATGGCGTGGGCCGATTGTACCGGCAGAGGATATCGTGCGCTACCAGCAGTCACCGTCGCAGTTCAAAAAGGCAGATTATTGCCAGTATCAGGCCGACAGCAGCATTTATAGTGCAGACGATCAGGAACAACTGGGTGGGTGGCAGGCAGGCATTCATATGCCGCGCTGGGCCAGCCGTATCGATCTGCTTATCACCGATATCCGGGTAGAAAAGATCCAGGATATCAGCGATGACGATGTGATGGCGGAAGGCGTGCAGGTTGAGACTCACTTTCTCAACAATTTTTTCACTCTGCAAAGCGAAGCTGGATCGGCAAAAGACGCCTATCGCAAGCAGTGGGTCACGCTATACGGCTGCAACAGCTGGGAAGCAAATCCCTGGGTATGGGTGATCGAATTTAAGCCGATCTGACTGGCGGTTATCACAGCCTTTAGCAGACAAGAGCGAAAACAGATGTTTAAGTGGCCGTGGAAAAGTGAAAAAAACGCACCTGTTGCTGCCCCCCCCTGGACACAGGCGCTGCATATACCGCTACTGACAACCCTGAGCACGGCGGAAAGTCAGGAGCTGTGCCAGCTTGCCGATCGTTTTCTACGCCAGAAACGCCTGGTACCCTTGCAGGGTTTGGTGCTGGATCCGCTCAGTTGCTGTCGTCTGGCTTTACTGTTCTGCCTGCCGGTGATGAGACTCGGCTATGACTGGCTGGACGGTTTTCACGAAGTATTGATCTATCCCTCTCCCTTTGTGGTCGATGAAGAATGGCAGGACGAGTTTGGACTGGTGCACCGCGAACCTACGGTACATGCCGGTCAGAGCTGGCAACAGGGGCCGATCGTTCTCAACTGGCTGGACGTGCAGGTTTCCTTTGACCGCTCCGGTTACAATCTGGTGATCCACGAGGTGGCGCATAAACTGGATGCTCGCGGCAGCGGTATTGCCAACGGCATTCCTGCTATTGCTCTGCACGATGTGATGGGCTGGGAACGCGATCTGCACGCTGCGATGAACCTGATTCAGGAAGAGGTCGACCAGCGAGGAGAAGATGCCGCCAGTATTGACCCCTACGCGGCCAGCGAACCGGCCGAATGCTTTGCTGTTCTTTCAGAGTATTTTTTTAGCGCCCCTGAACTGTTGGTTTCCCGTTTTCCATCGCTTTATCAGCGTCTTTGCCAGTTTTATCGCCAGGATCCCTGGCAGCGCCTGCAAGTACACAATGGTGGAACAACCGTTCATTAATCCACCGGGTTGATGTTAACGCAGCCAGTTGATAGCTAAACTTTTTTTGCTGTTGACAGCCAGAATGCAGATCGCTAGAATTCGCCGCGTTAAAACAAATCCTCTGTAGTTCAGTCGGTAGAACGGCGGACTGTTAATCCGTATGTCACTGGTTCGAGTCCAGTCAGAGGAGCCAATTTAAGGGAAGTGGATGTCTACGGGCGTCTTTTTTTATCTCAGGCTATGTAGTTACCCTCATCACCATGTCCGGCAACGCCCACTGATCCCTACTCCCCCACATTTGAGGTTATGTTTTTTGGTACAATCGGTTCCTTTGTTTTATACCCTCACATGGGAGCCTGACCCGTAGCACTCAATGATGTAAATATAAGCCATGCTACACTTTCCAATAAGCCAGTAAAGCTCACCAATGGCGTCGATATATGTTTGTTGATAAATCCTGACGGCACAAAAGTTACCTGCTGCCGGAAGAATCCCCGCCGTTCCTGAACTTAAACAATATCTCCCCTGCAGCAAAAGAAAACTATTCTGTGTAATCTAATAAACCTCTTTTTTGAAAGTATTTTTATCTTATTAGTTAATGCTCATGTATTTCGCACGGGAATACACTTTCCCTGCCACTAGTTCATTTTCTTAATTTTGTGAAAAATCTTACTTCTTTTTCATGATAAGTAATCAAGATAAATACAATAAAACATAATCTCACTTCTAGAAAATATCTTTTTTAATCCTCGCATTGATATGATTTTCTCCTCGGTGTGAAGGCAGGGTTATTGGCAGCAACTTGTGGCGGTCGCAAACAATCATTCTCCTAAACAGGACTTTTTACTGTTAATGACGAATTTATCCCTAAATGATTTACAATCACACAACAGGAATAATCTGCTGCCGGGACCGCATCATCAAATGAAAACGTGCGGTCTGCAACGGGCTGCTATTTCACCCGTTATGATCTGGAATAAAAATTGAAGCAGAAATATAAAAGGTATTACCTATCAAACAAGTTGATTAATTCAGATATCAACTATCATCAGTGCCCGTTAAGCTGCCTCTGTCAATATGAGTGATGGAGTCCGAAAATGAATACGCATAATACGAATGACAGTGCGCCGGCGGGAAAATGCCCTTTCCATGCCCAAAGTGAGGAAAAAAGCGTTCTGGCCCAAGGTGCTGGTGGCGGAACCCGTCACCGTGACTGGTGGCCTGATCAACTGCGTGTTGATTTATTAAATCAGCACTCTCAACGTTCCAACCCGCTCAATGAAAATTTCAATTATCGTGATGAGTTTCGCAAACTGAACTATCCCCAGCTTAAAGCCGATCTCAAATCACTGCTTAACGACTCGCAGGAGTGGTGGCCCGCCGACTGGGGTAGCTATATCGGGCTGTTTATCCGCATGGCCTGGCACAGCGCCGGTACTTACCGTACCGTTGACGGCCGTGGAGGCTCCGGACGCGGTCAGCAGCGCTTTGCACCGCTTAATGCCTGGCCGGATAACGTCAGTCTGGATAAAGCGAGACGCCTGCTATGGCCGGTAAAGCAAAAATATGGCCAGAAGATATCCTGGGCCGATCTCTATATTCTTGCTGGAAACGTTGCACTGGAAAACGCCGGTTTCAGTACCTTTGGCTTTGCTGCCGGGCGCGAAGACGTCTGGGAGCCTGACCTGGATATCAACTGGGGGGGCGAGAAAGAGTGGCTGACGCACCGCCATCCGGAAAGTCTTGCCAATGCACCACTGGGCGCGACGGAGATGGGGCTTATCTACGTCAATCCGGAAGGCCCTGAAGCCAGCGGTAATCCGGCATCTGCGGCTCCGGCCATCCGCGCCACCTTTGGCAACATGGGGATGAATGATGAAGAGATTGTCGCCCTGATAGCCGGAGGCCATACGCTGGGTAAAACCCACGGTGCCGGAGAGGCCAGCCACGTTGGCGTTGACCCGGAAGCGGCTCCGCTTGAATCCCAGGGGCTGGGCTGGACAAGCAGCTACGGTGGCGGTTCAGGCGCAGACGCCATCACTTCCGGTCTGGAAGTGATCTGGACACAGACGCCAACCCAGTGGAGCAACTCCTTTTTCGAAAACCTGTTCAAATATGAGTGGGTACAAACTCACAGCCCGGCCGGCGCGATTCAGTTCGAGGCTCAGGATGCGGAAGCATCGATCCCCGACCCGTTCGATGCCAATAAAAAGCGTAAGCCTGCCATGCTGGTCACCGATCTGACGCTGCGCTTCGATGCGGAATTTGGAAAAATATCGCGGCGTTTCCTGCAGGATCCGCAGTCGTTTAACGAAGCCTTCGCCCGCGCCTGGTTCAAGTTGACCCATCGAGATATGGGGCCGAAAGCGCGCTATCTGGGGCCTGAAGTCCCGCAAGAAGACCTGCTCTGGCAGGATCCGCTCCCAGTCCCTGTGCACCAGCCCTCGTCCGGTGATATCGACGATGTAAAGGCAGCAATTGCCTTAAGCGGGCTTTCAGTCAGTGAACTGGTGTCGGTTGCCTGGGCATCCGCCTCGACTTTTCGCGGCGGTGACAAACGCGGTGGCGCTAACGGTGCACGCCTGGCCCTGGCGCCACAAAAAGACTGGCCGGTTAATGCCATCGCCAGCCGCGCTCTGCCTCAGCTACAGGCGATACAGCAGGCATCTGGTAAAATTTCGTTAGCGGATACGCTCGTGCTGGCGGGCGTAGTCGGTATTGAGCAAGCCGCAACGGCGGCCGGCGTCAGCATTGAAGTGCCATTTACCGCTGGTCGTGTCGATGCGCGGCAGGAACAGACGGATATCGATTCTTTCAACCTGCTGCAGCCGCTGGCGGATGGTTTCCGCAACTACCAACGTATAGCAAACGGGCCGTCAACCGAGACTTTGCTCATCGACAAGGCCCAGCAGCTGACGTTAAGTACCCCAGAGTTGACCGTGCTGGTTGGCGGGCTGCGCGTGCTTGGCGCTAATTTCGATGCCAGCGAACACGGTGTGCTCACCGAACATGTTGGCGTACTCAGCAACGACTTTTTCGTCAATTTGCTCGATATGCGTACCGCGTGGCGTGCCGCTGACGGCGGAGACGGGCTGTTCGCCGGTTACGACCGTAAAACGGGTGAAGTCAGATACAGTGCCACACGCGCCGACCTTGTATTTGGCTCTAATGCCATCCTGCGAGCAGTGGCAGAAGTTTACGCCTCCGCCGATGCCGGGCAGAAATTTGTCACCGACTTTGTTGCAGCCTGGAACAAAGTGATGAATCTCGACCGCTTCGACCTGGGCTAAACACCACCCGGTAAGGATGACTTACCGGGTTTTCACTGAGTTAAAGGCTGACGGATAGGCTAATCCATAAGGCTTTAACTCTTCGCAAGATGACAGGTCAATCTCAGGACTCCAGCCGGCTTTATGGCGGATGACACCAGAACGCTTTCCCCTTTCAGTGCTGCCCGCACATCCGACTTCGATAAGACGCCAGTCAACCTTTTGTGCAAAAATCATTCACAACGAGGTATAGCTTATGCTATATATTATAGCAGTTGCTATTTAAGGCGTATTTTAAGCACTCCGGGAGAGCTCATGTCATATCTGTATCGATTAAAAGGATGGTTATGTGGCGTGGCGCTCGCCGCGCTGCCGCTGGCACCCGCGCTGGCACAGGATAAGTTTAAGGTGATCACCACCTTTACCATTATTGCCGACATGGCACAGAACGTCGCCGGAGATGCGGCAGAAGTCGCGTCAATAACCAAACCGGGCGCCGAGATCCACGAATATCAGCCAACACCCGGTGATATTAAGCGCGCTCAGGGTGCGCAGCTGATCCTGGCCAACGGGCTTAACCTCGAATTATGGTTTAAACGCTTTTACCAACATCTGTCCGGGGTGCCGGAAGTGGTGGTTTCCGACGGGATTATTCCGCTGGGTATCAGCGAAGGCCCCTATAACGGTAAACCTAATCCCCATGCGTGGATGTCGCCCAACAATGCGCTGATCTACGTGGATAATATCCGCGATGCGCTGGTGAAATACGATCCTGTCCATGCCGACATCTATCGCAAAAATGCGGCTGCCTATAAAGAAAAAATTAGCGCGACCATCGCCCCGGTGCAGCAGGCGCTGGCACAGCTACCCGCAGACAAACGCTGGCTGGTAACCAGTGAAGGTGCATTTTCATATCTGACGCGTGATTTTGGTTTGCAGGAACTGTATCTGTGGCCAATCAATGCCGATCAGCAGGGAACGCCTCAACAGGTGCGCAAAGTCATCGACAAAGTGAAACAATATCAAATTCCGGCCGTATTCAGCGAAAGTACCGTATCCGATAAAGCCGCCCGTCAGGTTGCGCGTGAGACCGGCAGCCACTACGGCGGCATACTCTATGTTGATTCGCTCAGCACCGCAGATGGCCCGGTTCCGACCTATCTCGACCTGCTGCGCGTCACCAGTGAAACTCTTGTCAACGGTATTCATCAGGGGTTGGCTAAATGAACATTAGCGCCGCACGTCAGAACGGCATTGAGGTTGCTAACCTGACGGTCACCTATCGCAACGGGCACACTGCCCTGCGCGCCGCCTCATTACAGATCCCCACCGCCAGCATTGCTGCGCTGCTCGGGATCAACGGTTCCGGGAAATCGACGCTGTTTAAAGCCATTATGGGCTTTGTCCCCCCCTCGTCCGGAACGATTACTCTGCTGGATCAACCGTGGCACAGGGCGCTAAAAAACAACCTGGTGTCATATGTTCCGCAGTCCGAGGATGTCGACTGGTCGTTTCCGGTACTGGTCGAGGACGTGGTAATGATGGGTCGTTACGGGCATATGGGCATGCTGCGCATTGCCCGCGCCGAAGACAAACGCCTGGTCGCTGCGGCTCTGGAGCGAGTTGGCATGACAGACTTCCGCCGTCGTCAAATCGGTGAACTGTCCGGCGGGCAGAAAAAACGCGTCTTTCTCGCTCGCGCTATCGCACAACGTGGTCAGGTGATCCTGCTGGATGAACCATTTACCGGCGTCGACGTCAATACCGAGCGCCAGATCGTCAACCTGCTGCATGAGCTGCGCGACGAAGGGCGCACCATGCTGGTCTCTACCCACAACCTGGCTTCCGTCACTGACTATTGTGACCACACGGTTATCGTCAAAGGTACGGTGCTGGCCTGCGGCCCCACTGCCACCACCTTTACCCGTAGCAACCTGGAGAATGCCTTTAGCGGTGAGTTGCGCGATCTGGTGTTTAACGACGCTGACCCTCTGCCGGCGCTCTCACTCGTTCAGGGGGACCGCTGATGGCATGGCTGACTGAACCTTTCCACTACCAATATATGCTTAATGCAATGTGGGTTTCAGCGCTGGTGGGCGGCGTTTGCGCCTTTCTTTCCTGCTACCTGATGCTAAAGGGCTGGTCATTAATCGGTGACGCGCTGTCGCACTCGATCGTTCCGGGCGTGGCTGGCGCCTGGATGCTGGGGCTGCCTTTCGCTCTCGGGGCTTTTCTCTCCGGAGGTCTTGCAGCGGGCAGTATGCTGTTTCTGAACCAGCGCACACGTCTGAAGGAGGATGCGATTATCGGGCTAATCTTCTCTTCCTTCTTTGGCATCGGCCTATTTATGGTTTCTCTTAATCCCACTGCGGTAAATATTCAGACCATTGTACTCGGCAATATTCTGGCCATTGCGCCAGAGGATATTTTACAGCTCGCCATCATTGGCTTCACTTCGCTGCTGATATTATTGATGAAGTGGAAAGATTTGATGGTGACTTTCTTTGATGAGAATCACGCCCGCTCGGTGGGTCTTAACCCGACGCGCCTCAAGCTGTTGTTTTTCACCCTGCTGGCAGCCTGCACCATTGCCGCCCTGCAAACCGTTGGCGCTTTCCTGGTGATCTGCCTGGTGGTGACGCCCGGCGCCACCGCTTATCTGCTTACCGACCGTTTCCCGTCGCTGCTGATGATTGCGGTCGTTATCGGCAGCGTCACCAGCTTCTTCGGCGCATGGGTAAGCTACTACCTTGATGGCGCTACCGGGGGCATTATTGTTGTGGCACAGACGCTGGTGTTTCTGACTGCCTTTGTGCTGGCACCTAAACACGGCCTGCTGGCACGGCGCAAACGTGTAGCGCTGTCAGAACAGGGGGCATTATGAGCCTGACAGAACTGCTGCTTAGCCCGTTTCAGTTTGACTTTATGAATACGGCACTGGCCATATCGGTGATTGTCGCTATCCCCTGCGCCCTGCTCTCCAGCTTCATGGTGATCAAAGGCTGGTCGCTGATGGGCGATGCCATGAGCCATGCGGTGTTTCCCGGCGTGGTGGTGGCCTGGATACTCGGCATCCCTCTGGCTGTCGGCGCGTTTTGTGCCGGGCTGTTCTGCGCAATGGCGACTGGCTTCGTGACGGAGAACAGCCGCATTAAACAGGATACCGTGATGGGCATTATCTTTTCCGGGATGTTCGCCGCTGGTCTGATCCTCTATATCTCGGTGAAATCCGAGGTGCATCTCGACCACATCCTGTTCGGCGATATGTTAGGTATTTCCCCCAGCGATATGCTGCAAAGCGCAGCCATTGCCGGCGTTATCGCTGCTATCATTGGCATTAAATGGCGCGATTTGGTGCTGCATGCTTTTGATGCGCAGCAGGCGAAAGCATGCGGGCTGAACACAACGCTACTGCACTATGGCCTGCTGAGCATGATCGCACTGACCATCGTCGCCACGCTGAAAGCAGTGGGGATCGTGTTGTCAATTGCGCTGCTCATTGCCCCGGGGGCCATTGCCATTCTGCTTATGCGCACTTTCTCATCGGTGATGATCTGTGCGTTGCTGTTGGCAATCGCGGTCTGCTTTAGCGGCACGTACCTGTCATTCTTCCTCGACAGTGCTCCCGGTCCCACCATCGTGGTGCTGTTCGCTCTGCTGTTTGTCATGGCGTTTATTTATTCTCTGCGCCGCGAGCGCAAGATACTTTTGACCTGATTAGCAGGGATGGCGTCGGCAGAGGACGCCATCTCCGATCGGTTTAGCTGATACCCAGCTCATCAGTCCCCATACAATAATCAGGCGGATGGCAAACAGCTTGCAGCCTGAATTGGAAGAAATCCAGGATAAAATGCATATCAAATCATCAGGTTGCTGCAAACATCAGCAATCAATTGACCAGGGTAACTTTTCCCGTTGACACCTACGCCTGAGATAATTATTATTCGCCCCGTTCAAACGATTCCTCTGTAGTTCAGTCGGTAGAACGGCGGACTGTTAATCCGTATGTCACTGGTTCGAGTCCAGTCAGAGGAGCCATTTTCAGGTTAGCAGACGTTCCATCATCTCTGCTTTCCGCTTTTTATTCATGCAGTTATCCTCTCCCCCATGTTCGACACCATCCTTTAAAGTACGGCATCATTAACCCATATTTGCTGACACATCCGGTTCGATCCGTTTTGTACTATCATACAGGGGGCTGATCTGTGGCGCTCACTGGTATAAAAATTAGAAATACAGAGCCTTCCGTGAAAGCCGTCAAACTCACGAACGCCTTCGCTATGTATCTGCTCATCCATCCCAACGGCTCAAAATACTGGCGTGAACTGCCCTCACATCAGCCATCTGTTGTGCTCAATCCTTCAACACCCATGCTGCTCAATATAGAAGGAAAACGATAATGCGGAGGTTTTTAATCTCAATATTTTTACTACTATTAATTGTTATTGACTGTCTGATTATAAGGAAGCCACATATCTCTCACAGACTTCAGAACGGCGATGATCTGGTGTTCGGTAAAACGGGCTTTGCGCATAACGGTCTCCTCAGGAGGCATCATCAGTATGCCGGAAGATCTCTAAAAGTGAATNGCACCATTATGCGGGATGCTTACACTTCCAGCTGGAGAGTATTTGAGCGGCGGGCGGACCCAGCTCAGCACCCAGAATATTCCGGTGCTGATTGGCGATACACAATTGAACCCGACTGCCGGTTACCACGCTATTAACCGCACTTGACTAAACGGCGGGACGATCCGAATCCTGTCTAATACCATCCTGAATAGCGCTGCGCCGATCGGAAGTCTACTAAGCGCGCTGGTCTCCCGCGCGTTTCAACACCTGTTCAGCCCCCAACCTGATGCGCCGGTGGCTGATGCGGTCAATAAGCGCCTCGTCGTGGCTGACTATCAGCAGCGCACAGTTCTGCTCTGCGGCCACTTCAACCAGCAGTTCGATGGTCTGCTGCTGGGTCAGAAGATCAAGCCGGGAAGTCGGCTCGTCGGCAAACAGAAATACCGGGTCAAGCAGCAGTACGCGCAGCAGCGCAAAGCGTTGCAGTTCGCCTCCGGAGATTTCCTTTGGGTAACGGTCAAGTAGCAGAGGGGAGATTTGCAGCCGCTCCATCAGCTGCCCGATGCGTTGACCATCGAGTCGGTGACGGCGAACCACATCGTCAAGTGCCTGGCGCAATCTGGCATGAGGGGCAAAGGCAGACGGGGGATCCTGGAAGATTTTCTGATACCTGACCGCTGCCTGCAGAGGATCGCGCACCACCTCGCCGCTATCAGCAGCCAGTAACCCGAGTAAAATATCGCCAAAGCTGCTTTTACCGCAGCCGCTCGGGCCGGTAATTCCAATCACTTCTCCGGCATGCACACACAGCGACTGACGGCTGAACAGTTGGCAACCGCCGCGCTTTTTACTGAGATTATGGGCTTCCAGTACCACCTGCCGATGGTGCACTGCGGTTTCACGCACGGGCCAACGCGTCGGATCGGCGGCCAGCAGCGCCTGAGTGTAGGGATGTTGCGGCCGCGTCAGCACCTGCTGTGCGCTGCCGCGTTCGACAATTTCACCCTGCCGCATTATCGCTAACTCACCACCCAGCTGCCGCGCCAGTTCAATATCATGGGTGATAGTGAACAGCCCGCCGCCGGCCTGAACTGCACGCAATAACAAGGTAATCACCTCGTCGCGGCGTGCCACGTCCAGCCCTTTTGTCGGCTCGTCGGCAACAATAATTTGCGCACCACCGGCACGGACAGCCGCAAACGCCACCCGCTGGGCCATACCTCCGGACAGCGCCTGTGGCAGCTTATTAGCGGCCTGTTCCACCCCCAATGCCTGCAAATCGTTGATGGCTAGCGCGCGCGCGCGTGCCGCCGTCATACCGCGTAAAAACCGATAGCTCTCTGCCACCTGGTCTCCTGCTCGCATGATAGGATCAAGCGCCAGCCACGGCTCCTGCGGCAAGATACCCAGCGTATGTCCCCACAGGGAGCGTGCCGGGCGGCTGGCCAGATCGTGACGCTGGCCGTTAACATTCAGCGCCCCACTTGCCTGCAATCCGTCGGGCAACGTACCTGTCACCGCCTGAGCCAGCAGGCTTTTACCTGAACCGCTCTCACCCAACAGAGTAAACGGCCGGCCAGCATGCAGCGTGAATGACAGCGGCTGTACATTCATTTCGCCTCCGCTGACGGCTGCCTGTACAATGTCCATCAGCATCATGATTTCTCTCTCCCTGCCAGTAGTAACAGGCTTAACACCAGTAAAAATACCACCACCACCGGCTGCAGCAGCGCATAGGGCGCTTCTTCGTAATAAGGCAGCAGCTCGGTCATCATCAGCCCCAGTTCAGGCGTGGGGGGACGCACACCAACGCTGACAAAACCGAGTGCGGCAATCGCCATCACCGCGCTGGCTGCACCGAATGCGGCCACGGTCAGTACCAGCGGAGCCATCTCCGGCCACAAATGGCGGCGAAAGATAAGCCACGGGCTGAAGCCCAACAGGCGAGAAGCCTGCACCGCCGGGGACATTAACAGCGGGCGAGCGATGGCGCGGCTAAGGCGGAAGTACTCAACCCACAGCAGCAGCGAAATACCGATATACAGCATAAGGGCGGAGTCCGGCACCAGGGCGGTTAACAGTAAAACCAGTAACAGCCCCGGTAGCGCCAGAAAGGCATCAGCCAGCAGCGAAACAGCACGATCGACCACTCCGCCGCGCCATGCGGCCAGTACGCCAAGAAAAATACCCGGAATAAGCGCACTCAACACGGCGATTAGCGCCAGCCCAAGCGACAAACGGATCGCCGCCGTGAGGCGTGCAAACAGCGAGCGCCCAAGATGATCATAACCCAGCGGAGCATCCGGGCCGGGCCACTGTAACGCCAGCATCAACTGCTGACGCAGCGGATCCTGTGGCCACAGTAATGGCAGAATAAAGGCGAAGATCCCCAACAGCAGTAGCAAGGTCGCTCCGGCACGTTGTGCCATTGAGGTGCGACACATCAGTTCTTTTATCACGCGTTGTGCCTCCGTGGATCCAGCCAGTAGCACAGCCCGTCACTCAGTGCATTGAGCAGCACAAATAGCAGGCCCATGATCAGCGCCGTACCCTGGATCACAGGGACATCACGCGCAAATATGGCATGCACCAGCGCATGGCCAATCCCCGGCCACGCAAACAGAGTTTCCACCACAATCACCCCTTCAATCAGATAGATAAACTGTACGCTGAGGTAGGCGATCAGCGGCACGCTGGCGTTACGCAGCCCGTGACGCCAGAACAGCGTCCGCTCGTTCAGCCCTTTGGTGCGGCCAAATTGATAGCAGGCCGATTCGCTTACCTGATGCATTGCATTGCGCGCCACGCGGCCAGAAACCGCTGCCAGCCCGAGGGCCAACGTCAGTGCCGGCAACAGCAGATGCGCAGCATTACCGTAGCCCGCAGCGGGAAGCCAGCCGAGGCCGAGGGCGAATACCAGCACCAGAATCAGCCCCAGCACAAAATGCGGCAGCGCACGCAGCGCGGTGGACATCGCCAACAGTATGCGGTCAAGTTTTCCGCCGGGGAACAGCCCGGCAATAAGGCCCGGCAGTGGCCCGAGCAGCAACGACAGCAGCAGCGCCGCCGCCGCCAGCAGCAGGGACTGCCCCAACTGAGGCCCGATCTCTTGCATCACTGGCGCGCCCGAAACCAGCGAGTTACCGGGATTAAAATGCAGCAGTGCGATAAACCAGTCGGCGAGCGCCTGCCAGGCCGGACGATCCAGCCCCAGTTCCTGCTGCACCGCGCTGGCCGCAGCCGCATCAACATGGTCATAACCATAGCGCCCGGCGGCGATGCGCCAGGCGTTGTCTCCGGGCAGCGCACGCATCATGACAAAAGTCAGCCCGCCCACCAGCAGCGCCACCAGCACGGCCTGCAGCAGTCGGTAACCCAGCATCCGCATCATTCTGCCCACCTCATTTTTTCCAACCCGAAGCTGCGCTCAAAAGGGTCGAGCACGGCACCACTCAGACGAGGAGAGACGGCGGCGCTCTGCTGATACCACACCACCGGAATAGTGGGCAGCTCGCTTTGCAGAATACGCGTCAGCAGTTCACGCTGTTGCTGACTGTCAGCCGCATTGCTGCCGGTTTCCAGCCTGGCTAACGTCTGATCAAAGGTCGCATTTGACCAGTTCATTGCCCCCCAGTCCCCGCCCCGTGGCGCATAATCCTGTAGCAGCGTGCCGAGCGGCTCCGGCGTCAGCGCAAAATTGCGCGCCACCAGCGCCAGCTCCAGCGTACCGTCATGGTGCATGGCGGCTATCTCACCGGAATTTGTCGTGTTTATTGCCACCTGTACGCCAATATCTCGCAGCTGCTGCTGGATGGCGGCAGCAATCAGCGGCAGTTCCGGGCGATCGGGATAGGTGGTCAGCGTAAGAGAAAACAGCTGGCCGTTACGTTGCAGCGTACCCTCTGCGCCCGGTTTCCAGCCGAGTTCAGCCAGCAGCGCCCGCGCCTGCGGCAAATTGTGACTCAGTGGTGCCAGGCTGGCGTTATGCCACTGCGCCACGGAAGGCGGGAACAGCTGGTCAGCCGCCGCCGGGTAACGCAGAATGGCGCGGGCAATACCATCGCGATCCAGCGCCATGCTCAACGCCTGGCGCGCGCGCACATCGGCCAGCAGCGGATGCCCGGCATTCACTTTTAACAGTACGCTGCGCGGAATGGCCATCGACAGCAGCTGTACTTTGGCATTTTTATTCAGCCGACTGCGGCTGGCCGGGTCGAGATTCAGCACCAGATCGGCGTTGCCGCTCTCGGCCAGTAGCGCCCGCGTTTCTGCACGGCCCACCGCCATATAGCTGGCCTGTTCGATAGACGGGGCTGCACCCCAATAATCGTGGAAGCGCGCCACGGTCAATTTCTGAGGCGGCTGAAGCGAGGTGAGACGGTACGGCCCGGTGCCGATGACCTGTACCACTTTATGCGCATCGTTATACGAGGCGGCAGCGAGGATCTGCGCCCGGTTTTCCGCCAGCATGCTCAGTAATGGGGTAAACGGCTGGGTAAGCGCAATCAGAACCTGCTGCCCCTCGGCACGAATATCAGCTATTGGCGCTTTATCCAACAGGCCCGGCTTGCTCCTGGCAACGTTGAGCGCGTTAACCACGTTCTGCGCCGTCAACGTGCTGCCGTCATGGAATTTCACGCCGGAACGCAGCGTGAAGCGCCACACCAGACCATTCTCTGTTACCGACCAGCTGCTGGCCAGACCCGGCAGCGGCTGTCCGTGACTGTCGGCATTGACCAGCGTTTCAACGATGGACATTTTCAGGAAGATATCCCCTGACAAAGTGGGGTCACTGCCTTTAATTTCAAACGGGGCGACCAGTGCGGCGACCCGCTCAGGGGCTGCGTTGACTGGAGCATTAACCACGGCGAGCAGCATAGCCAGCAGAGGCGAGAGAGCAAATTTGAGCATCAGGTTATCAATCCTTTCTCCGGTAAAATGGAACCCTGCAGGTCAGACCCGCGCGGCGGATGATATATGCTACTTTATAACATTACAATAAATAAGCAGTATTGACTCAACCTCCGGTTAATGACGGGATAAAGCCCGACCAGCCAACATGCTTCAACGTTGGAATGGATTGTTGCTGAAAAAAGCCTTACGCCTTTAGCACTAAGTATTATCTGCCATACTTTGTGGCACTTCTCCGGCCATCGGCTGGAGCCACCTTCAATGCGAGGCTTACGATGAATACTGAACTCAGCCCATCTCCGGCCTATTTCCAGCTGCATAAGACCCTGCTGCAACAGCGATCTACGGTGCAGTCAGCCGAACTTATCCAACAACTTAACCGGGCATTATTAGCCGGGGAGGTCGTGAGCGCTGCGTTTTACGACCTCACGTTATTGAAACTCCTGCAGCAGCGTAAAGCTCTGCCGCTGCTTACGTCCAACGCAGAGAAGGAGATATCAGCGTTTATTGACCAGCTGGCTCCTCTGCTGGCTGAAGAGCCTAACGATGCATCTCGGTTTACTCAGCTGCAGCACAACGTCGCGGTATTCAGCCAGCATTTCCCCTGGCAGCATGCCAGCCTGTCACTGGTTCAATACAGGCTATTTCTGCTTACCTATCAATGCTGGCAAAAAACGTTGGCCATGCTGTTCAGTGCTGAAGATCACCAGGCGGTATTTGCCCAACTCAACAAAGTGCTGAACAGATCCAGTTGCCGTGTCGCCTTATTGGGAGATGCGCATCATCTGTACCTGGTTTTAGCCAATCTGCTGGTGAGCTGCCGACACAAGCAGGAGGAGAGCTGTGGCAATCACCACCTGCTAACGGGTTATATTGCCGCAGCCGATATTGCCGCCCGGGGCATCGTTGCGTTTGCCGTTACCGCAGAAGCGCTATTGCGTGGCCATTCGCTGCCGGGAACGGCACAGCTGGCTGAGCGAATGAAACAGCACCATATCAGCGTTATTGAACGCACTCATCCCTGGTTTAACACCCTGTAGAGCAGGCAGATTTGTAAGCCGCCTCAACTGGCGATACTCTGGCAGAGATTTCAGTGAAAGAACGACGGATGTTGAACGGTTATGCTAATCCCTGCCAAACGCAAAAACGATCCTGAAGGATTAAAGAAACGCATCCTTGCCAGTGCATTAAAAACGTTTGCCGAATACGGTCTGACGGGCGCCCGAATGGAGCAAATAGCGGCACACGCGCAAACCACCAAACGTATGGTGGTTTACCACTTCAATAATAAAGAAAGGCTTTACATCGCCGTGCTGCATCTTGTTTATCAGGAAATGCGCCAACATGAAGCCGGGCTTAACCTGTCAGCAATGACCCCATCGCAAGCTATAGCTCGCCTGGCTGAATCCAGCTTCGACTATCACGTTACCCATCCTGATTTTATACGACTTATCTGTAGTGAAAACTTGATACGCGGTCGCTATATCACTCAGTCAGACGCGTTCAAAACGCTTAACCAAAGCGCCCTGCAAGTGCTGGAGGAGATTCTGGTTCGCGGTAAACAGAGTGGAGAATTTGACCCAAGGATAGCCACCGTCGACGTGCATCGCCTGATCAGCAGTATCTGTACACACTGCGTGGCTAACCGCTACACCTTCCATACTCTGTTCGCTAACAATGAGAGCGAACAACAGATTCTTGCGCGTAACCGCCAGCTGGTTATCGATGCGACTTTGCGCTATCTGCGTCCTGTCGAATACGTGGTGCAAAAAAACGAACCAGGCGGGTTTTAGTCCGCTTATTCGGCAAAAATACGATTTCCCTTCTACGCTTAACGCTTGCAGCTGTCTCCCCGCTTTACTTTTTATTCAGCGCAGTTATTACCCTCGATACGAACTGTTAATGACCGATTAAAAGTGCGACGTCAGGCAACGGAGACAGGCTAATTTTGCCATAAGCTATTGTTGAGATTCACAACACAGCTTCAGTCATCCATCCCAGGTGTTAATGCTGGATGAAGGAGTAAGCAATGAAAGCCTGGGTCACTTTACTGACGCAGCCAGATTATCTGCCGGGCGTACGAACGCTGCACGCCTCACTTCAGGCGTCACAAAGCCGCTATCCGCTGGTGGTGATGATAACCGGAAATATTGATGCCACAGCACGTCAGCGGCTGGAGCAGCAAGGCTGCATTTTGCGTGACGTTGCGCCAATCCGCCCCAACCCACAGCTGTCAGAACGTTATGCCCACGCGCGTTTTTCTGAAGTTTGGACTAAGCTGGCGGTCTGGGCCTTAACTGAATTTGAGCAGGTCGCCTTTCTTGATGCCGACATGTTGGTGATGCAAAATATGGATGAGCTTTTCAGCCATCCGCTAGCGGACGGCACCATTGCCGCCTGCCACGCCTGCCGCTGTAATCCTGGAAAGTTAGCCAGCTATCCGGCCAGCTGGATAGCTGAAAACTGTTTCTACAGCTGGTGTACGGGCGTCGATCACGTTGAACAAGCCGATAAGGTAGATAACTACCTGAACAGCGGTTTTCTGCTGCTGAAGCCGGACAATGAGGTGTTTGATAACATGCTGATCGCGCTTGCAGCGATGGATGATCTGACGGAATACAGGTTCCCCGAACAAGATTTCCTTAATCAGTTTTATCGTGCGCGCTGGCGGCCGC
Organism: Erwinia pyrifoliae DSM 12163; assembly: GCF_000026985.1. Classification (NCBI taxonomy): domain Bacteria; kingdom Pseudomonadati; phylum Pseudomonadota; class Gammaproteobacteria; order Enterobacterales; family Erwiniaceae; genus Erwinia; species Erwinia pyrifoliae. Next base: position 1,681,712 of record NC_017390.1, on the reverse strand, counting down.
TGCCCTGGATATATAATGCACTTAAGACCTTGCCGCATCAGCATCCTGCTGTCTGGCAGCTTGCGCGGGTCAAAAATATCCACTTTATCCTTGATAAACCCTGGCAAAAGCCTCGGGATAAGACCGATCGTGACTTTGCCTTAAATAAGCTGTGGTGGGATGTTGCGCAACAACTGCCTGGGGAAGATTAGCCCTAAGATGGTCGGCCGCCAGTCATCATTAACCACTAAGACTATCCTGTTATTTATTATATAAATCCTGAATCTTGTTTAATTATTCGCACTGCGAACGCGCCATCTGATAATTTACTAACTTTGTTGAATCCGCACTGGATAGAAGCTGGAATAAATAGCTCAGCTCATAAGCCATCTGATATTAACGCTTATTCCATTTTATTTTCCAAACTCTGTTTCCTTCATATCGATCGTTCAGAGATAGCCGGATATGCTATCGCCCACAGCTACGCAAAAAAAACTAAAAAAACCATTTATGCTGTTATATCAAACGCGGTGATAATCACACCTGACTTCGCCAGCGGTTAATTAACGTAACGGGCAAACCCCGACTGGACGCCCGTATCCTTTTTTTAGGAATTTTCCAGTTAAAAATGGTATCTTTGATGACTAGTCTGCCACCTTATTTATTAAGTTTTTTATATCCAGGGATTACTATCATCATGAATAATATTACAAAAATAACGGCATTGATCGTACTGTCATGCGGACAGTGTGAAGCCGGGGATATGCGAAGCGTATCCGAGCCGGAATATCCCGCTGTCTGTAGCGTTCTACAGGCTGGCCCGGGAATAAGTACTGATGCGATACAAAATGCGCTTAATAACTGCGCGCCAGGCGAGGCGGTAAAACTGCAAAAATCAGCCAGCAGTGCGGTCTTTCTGAGCGGCCCGTTAAGCCTGCCGTCGGGCAAAAATCTCTGGGTGGACAGCGGGGTCAGTCTTAAAGCGGTCAACAACGCCGCAGCGTTTGATCAGACGAGGAATTCTTGCGGCGTGCTGGATAAAAGCGGCAAAGGATGTCACGCCCTTATCACGGTTTCCAACGGCAAAAACAGCGGCATTTACGGCAAGGGAGCGATCGACGGGCAAGGCGGTGCGCTGCTGGAGGATAAAAAGACCAGCTGGTGGCAGCTTGCCGCAATGGCAAAAAACACCTCCATGAAGCAAAATGCTCCGCGCCTTATTCAAATCACTAACAGTACCGATTTTACCTTATATGATATTACCCTGCTCAACTCACCTAATTTCCATGTTGTCTTTGACAAGAGTAATGGTCTGACGGTTTGGAATACCACCATTAATACACCGCGTGATGCCAGAAACACCGATGGCATCGATCCGATATCGTCTGAAAATGTGACTATCGCCCACAGCAATATCTCCACGGGTGATGATAATGTCGCTATCAAAGCTTATTCTCACAAAGGCCCGGCGCAGAATATCTCCGTTATCCATAATACCTTTAGCTTCGGGCACGGCATGTCGATTGGCAGCGAAACAAACGGTATTTATGACGTGCTGGTAGATGATTTAACCCTGAACGGCACGGAAAATGGCCTGCGGATTAAAAGCGATCGGTCGAATGCCGGTGAAGTTGATGGCGTCATCTATAAAAATGTCACCATGACGAATGTCAAAAATCCTATTGTCATTGATACGGTTTATGAAAATAAGTCCGGTTCGCAACAAGCAGACTGGAAAAATATCAGCTACCAGGACATTACCTCGAAAGGAAGCGGTGTGGTTAATCTGAATGGACAGAATGCTAAACAGAAAATCATTGTTAAAATGACCCATGTAGAGCTTGATCCAGCGACAAAATATAGCGTCAACAACGTTCAAATCGATAAATAAATCGACCTTGCTCTCCTGCCTCATCGAACAGATTGACTCAGGAGAGCAATAACGAAAATACTTAGCCGTCCCTCACTCCAACTGCAGATGATACTTCCATTCCCCATCACGTCAGCATTCACCCGTATATGACGGGTCATCAGCGATCTTCGCGGCGCGCTGCTGTTCATTACTGGCGACTTAATAACGGTGTCACTGAAGTCTCGATCAACATCGATACCGGCATTAAACAGCGCTGCGGCAACCTGCTGGTCATGCTCAATACTGCCGGTGATAAGGCGCGACAGATAGCCGTAACTCCCGGTAAGCAGAGGGTAATCCGTCAGCCCAGCCACGGCGCGGATGGCACCTTCTGACTTAACAAAAATCTTCACCACGGTGGCCGTAAAGCATCATTTCAGTGAACACCGTCATCAAATCAGAGATTTTAGTCAGGTCAATATGCGCTTGATAGCCGCTAATAAAACCGATGCCACGGAGTTCGCTGCCAGCTGTTGCAGGCACGCATCAAGGCTGTTGGCCAGGCTGTAATGAGCGCGCCAGCAGTTTTTTCCGCTCCGGCAGATTAAGCCCCGCCAGCGACGGCGCACGTTGCCGTCGCTGGCGGGTGCGCTGTTTCCGGGCAGCCGCGTTCAGGATACGGGTGAATATCGCGCCGCAGCGCCACTCATTTATTGATATCCATGCTAGTACCCCTGTTGCCGGTTAATCACGCCGACCATGTTTTCTCCTGCTTCAAAACGGCGAATATTCTCCAGCAGCGCTTTCACCGCGCTTTCGGGTCGGGTCTGACTGGCGATATGCGGCGTCAGCCAGATATCCGGCCGCTGCCAGAACGGATGCCCGTCAGGCAGCGGTTCCGGCGCGGTCACGTCCAGCACTGCCGCACCCAGCTGCCCGCTGTCCAGCGCGTCGATCAGATCCTGATGATTAAGCTGCGCCCCGCGCCCCACCTGAACCAGCCCCGCCCCCGTTGGCAGCTGTTGGAACAGTGTGGCGTTTAGCATCCCGCTGGTGCTGGCGGTCAGAGGCAGCAGGCAGATGAGAATATCGCTGCGTGCGAGGAATTCGTTGCGCTGTTCGTCGCCCGCCCAGCAGTGCACGCCGGGCAGTTCGCGCGGGGTTCGGCTCCAGCCGCCGCAGTCGAAACCCAGCGCCAGCAGGGGTTTCAGTACCGCCTCGCCGAGACTGCCCAGCCCCATCACGCCGATTCGCCGCTGTGCGGCTGACGGAGCAAAGTGCGCCTGCCAAATCCCGCTACGCTGCTGTTGCAGGTAGCGCGGCATATTGCGATGCAGGCCGAGCACGGCGAAGGTGACATACTCGACCATGCCAGCGATCAGCCCCGGTTCGATCATGCGCACCACCGGCAGATGCGGTGGCAGGCTGGCGTAGTCGAACTGATCGGCTCCGGCTCCCACCGAGAACAGCACCTTCAGGCCAGGAAACTGCTGCATGAGATTGTCCGGCGGTTGCCAGGCCACCAGGTAATCCACCTCACGCGGATCGCCGACGTCCGGCCACTGGCGAAAGTGGGCAGAAGGGGCCATTTCGGCTAACAGTGCCGCCCATTGCCGGCCGCGTTCGGGGTCAGATTTATAGACGATATTCATCAGGCCAGCGCCTGGCTCACCAGCCCGAAGGTTTGCATCCCGCCCGCTTCCGGCTGCCACGGCTTGCCTTTGTACATGGTCGTTGGCGCATCAACCTGCACCATGTCCAGCCTGTCCAGCCACGGGGCCAGCCCCGCCTGAACAGGGCTGTCAATGCGCACAAACTGCGCGCCAAGGTGGCTTAACAGCGCGCTGACCAGCAGTTGTGCCTGTTGCGCACGGGCGGCAACGACCGGGCCGATGACATAGCCGTGACCGAAGCGGCGCAGACAGGCAAATCCCGCTGCCCTGTCGTCTTCCTCCAGTACCAGCACGCGCACCGCGCTGGCAAGCAGCTGGCCTATCAGCGGCGCTCGTGCCGGCCCCAGCGCCTGGCGATCGAGTTCAGTCAGTATCGCCGCATCCTCAGACGTTGCGCTGCGCAGTCGTTGTCGTGCTGCGCACGGGATAGCGCTCACCGCTGCGAGTGCGCGGCTTTGATGCTGCACAACCTGGCCACTGGTGACAAAACCCAGCTGTTCATACAGTGGCTGACCGGCTGCCGTGGCGTGCAGGCGCACGCGACAGTGGCCAAGGCGCTCCAGCGTGGCGTGCATCAGCAGCCTGGCGATACCGCGCCGCTGGCAGCGCGCATCGACGATCACCAAACCGAGGGTTGCGTAGTCGCGCCCCCAGCGCCAGCACAGCGTGGTGCCCACCGGCGCACCGTTTTCCAGCGCCACCAGTCCTTCACCCAGTTGCAACATCTGCTGCCAGTCGGTACGGCGGTGCGGCCACTGCAGCTGCTGCGTCAGGGCAAATGCGCCATCCAGATGGCTTTCGTTCATGGAAACCAGTTTAATTGTCATCTCTGCTCCTTACATCATGCCCGGCGCGTCAAGGCCGGAACCATCGATCAGGCGCTCATAACGGAACGGCGTCGGGTCGACAACCGGACTGTCGTTGGTGGCAAGATCGGCCGCCAGCCGCCCCGCTCCCGGCCCGATGCCGAAACCGTGGCCGCTGTAACCCGCCGAGACAATCAGGCCGGGCAGTTTGCCCACGGCGGAGATCACCGGTACGGCATCCGGAGTGCTGTCGATCATGCCGCCCCAGGCCTGCTCCAGACGCACCGCCGCCATCTGCGGGAATTCATTGCGCATCGCCGTCAGTCCTTCCTCCACCAGCGCCAGATCCGGACGCGGGTCGAGAATACGCACTTGCTCAAACGGGGATACGCCGTCCATCTGCCAGCGTGCCAGCGATTCAGGTCCACGGAAAAACGGGCTGAGGCCTGGGGCAATCGTCAGATGCTTACGCCGCGCCCTGAACGCTGGATAGAACTGGCGCGCATAGCGCAAGCTCTGTACGCCCGGTTCAAGGCGGCCACGGCCGGAAACGGAAACCGTGTAGCTGCCGTCGATGTGTGGCCGGCAGGCAAAGCCAGGCGTATACAGCGGCAGCGCAATGTGCTGTTCAAGCGGTGCGGTGCGGAACGCCGTGCCGATCACGTTCCCCAGCGGCAGATCGATGCCGTGGCGGCGGCAGAACATTGACGTCCATGCCCCGCCCGCGCAGATCACCCGGCGGGTTTTAATCAGGCCGCGTTCGGTCAGCACGCCGCTGACTTGACCCGCTGAAATATCCAGCCCGCGCACCGCGCACTGTTGAAACAGCTTCGCGCCCAGACGCCGGGCGGCAAGCGCCAGTCCGGGAGCCGCCAGCGCTGGCTCCGCATGACCATCGGTGGGCGAACAGACGCCGCCCAGCCAGCGGCTGGTACTGCCCGGCGTCATCGCTTTGGCGCGTTCTGCACTGAGAATTTCGCTGTGCACGCCGTAGCCTTGCGCCATCGTGTTCCAGGCTTCCCACGCGTTAATATCCTGCTGGTTTTGCGTGGCGTAAACCAGACCGCTGCGACGAAAGCCCAGCTCTTCGCCGGTCTCCGCGCCGAGTTCACCCCAGCGTTGCAGGGCATAAATAATCAGCGGCAGTTCACGCTCGTCACGGTTTTGCTGACGGCACCATCCCCAGTTACGGCTCGACTGTTCGCCACCCACCAGCCCTTTTTCAATCAGCACCACGCTGACGCCTTTTTTTGCCAGCTCATACGCTGCGGCCGTTCCGGCAATGCCGCCGCCGATCACCACCACGTCGGTCTCCGACGGAAAATGCGAACTGTCCTGTACATATCGAATCGGTGCGGGCATGTTGCTCCTTCCCTTCACTGTTGCTAACAGGTCGTAATTAAACTGGCGCTTATACCCGCCTTTGCCTGTCGTTGTTTGACGACAAGGCAATATCCCCTGCTTCATGTTCATCAAGCCAGCCTGACGCAGCTCCGGCACCGCACCTTTCAGGCGCTCGTCAACGAGATCGCCCAACGGCTTTACTATCGGCCCCGGCCCGGCTCCTTATGCCGTGGATCACCATCGACACAACCCCCTAATCCATCAGCTTCATCGCCACATTAAACAACGTGGCGGTTACTTGCGCGATATAATAAACTGAATTACCCCAAAAACGGCACAAATGCGCGGGCGTATACGCGGTGACATCCCTGGCGGCAAGATGATGGCAAGGTGAGGTCAACGACTGGAGGGAACGACGGTTTAAGCCTACGGGGTGCAGGTAAATCACGCTTAATGAAACAGACTGCCAGCGGAAAAGAGAATCAGCATGATGCCGCCAGCGATATTGACGTATTTTTTCAGCGTTAATGAATTGGCTTTTCTCGCCGAGAACACCAGCGCATAGCTGATAGCGACAAGCCAGATAGTCATCACCATGATATGTACAGAGGCCAGAAGCAGATAGTGACCGACTCCTCCGTAACTGCCGGCAAATTGTGTCACCACCATCAGATAAAACATGATGGCTTTAGGGTTCAGTACATTAGCCAACCACGCGCCCTGAAGCGTGACGGTTAGCGCGCTATCAGGCTCGGGTTGCTGTTTTTTCAAGCCACTACGGATAAGCTGAATTCCCAGCCAGAGAAGATAAGCCGTGCCGGCAAACTTCAGCATGCCAAATACGGCCGGAGAGGCGACCAGTACCGCTGTAATACCCAAACCAATCAGCAGTGCGTGGGTGTATATGCCGAGGGCGGTTCCGGCCAGCGTGGTGAGCAGCCCTTTCGGCCCGCCCGCCAGCGCGCCGTTCATCACCAGCGTAAAACTCGCGCCGGGGGAGAGCGCGACGGGTAACAGTGCGGGAATAAAACCCACTAAATTGAGATCCATATGGTTGCCACTTTAGATGTTGAACGCTGAACTCACCAGCGCCACAACAGAAATCAGACAACACCCGGTCGCGGTTTCATCGCATGTCACAGCCATGTCCAACATTCAGCGTACCGTCCAGTCCGATGGCTTTGTTCAGCTCAGACTGCCGAAGTGAGACACATTCATCTCCTGGTGCTCTTCGGTTGCGTAACCGGAGTCTGGACGCCCGACGCCGGAAAGCTTTGCACCCGCGTGCTCAGATCTGAAAATCGATTGCTGGCTCTTCCTCATTCGCCGATAGCGCCTGCCGCTTAATTTCTTCCAGAGACAGGTTGGCGTTACACAGTTCAAGGAACTGCCAGACATAGTTGCGCTGCAGCTGACCGCGTTTCAGCCCCAGCCAGACGGTGTTGGTTTCAAAAAGATGGCTCGCATCGAGGCGGTTCAGCAACGAATGTGGCTCCAGCTGGCAGGCCTGATCCGCCAGGATACCTACCCCTAAGCCCAGTTCAACATAGGTCTTCACCACGTCCGAGTCCTGAGCGCTGAGCACGATATCCGCCTGCAGGTTGGCGGCCTGAAAGGCACGATCAACTCTGGAGCGCCCGGTTACCCCCTGGCGGTAGGTAATCAGCGGGTAGCGGCTGAGTGCGGCCAGCGAAACCGGCTGTTGCTGCTGCAGCTCATGACCCTGAGGCACCAGCAGTGCATGATGCCAGCTAAACCACGGGAATGCGGCCAGCGCCGGATTGTTCACCACCTGCTCACTGGCAATGCCGACATCTGCCTCACCCGTCATCAGCATCGAGACAATTTCCTGCGGTGACCCCTGATTCAGTTCAAGACGCACTTGAGGATAGAGTACGCGAAAAGCCTTAATCACTTTCGGCAAGCTGTAGCGCGCCTGCGTATGGGTGGTGGCGATGGTCAATACCCCGCTGGATTCGTTGGTGAACACATCGGCCAAACGCCTGACCTTACCTGCTTCATCGAGAATACGCTCGGCGATGGTCAACAGCGCCTTGCCCGGCTCGGTCATGCCCAACAAACGTTTACCACGGCGGATAAAGATTTCTATGCCCAGTTCATCTTCCAAATCGCGAATATGGCGGCTGACGCCAGACTGGGAGGTAAACAGCGCATTAGCCACTTCGGTAAGGTTAAATTCGCAGCGGGCGGCTTCCTTAATAATTTTAAGTTGCTGGAAATTCACGCGATTCACTCCATCTGTTGTCTGCTGGTTGACAACATGTTAAGGATGCAAATCGATAGCAACAAATAATAAAAAAAAGTTTTATATGTTTTTTAGTGATAAGGCGTACGCCGGTACGCCTGGCTTACAGGGGAGATTAGCTCACCAGTTGCAGCTCGCGATCTTCTGCCTTCGGCTTTTGCAGCAGCGCTAACAGGATGCTTTTCACCGCCTGGGCAGAGGGTGACAGCGGCTGTTTAGCGGAATAATTCAATGACAGCGGCAGATTAAGCGTTGGGTTTGTGATGCGCGCCATCCAGGCTTGCGTGGAGCTGGTCAGCGTACGCGCGGCAGATTCGGGCAGAACCGATACGCCCATCCCGCTGGAAATAGCGGCAGTCAGAGTGGCAATGGATTCAATTTCCCCGACGATGCGAGCGCTAAGACGACGCAATGTGAAAGCTTCATCGATGCGCTTACGCACCGCGCTGTAGCCTCGCGGCAGAAACATAGCCATTTCAGCCACGTCAGCCAGGTCAATGCTCTGCCCCGGGCAAGAACCGGCGCCCACCAGACAGAGTTCTTCTTTCATCAACGGAATACTGATAATGCCGGCCGTCGGTGCACGATCGTATAGCATCGCCATGTCAAGCTGTCCGTTCATCACTTTTTCGTTTAATGACGCCCCGCTGTTCTCATGCAGATACACCATTACATCCGGGAACTGTTCACGTACGGTTTGCAGCAGTGGCACGGTCAGCGAGGCCGCCGCCGGCCCCGGCGCAAAGCCAAAGGATACCTGCCCGGCCATCACCTGTCCGGCGTTGATCACCGCCGTTTGGGCCTGTGCGCACTGACGCAAAATGATCCGCGCGTGCGTATAAAGGATTTTGCCCGCTTCGGTTGGCGTCACACCGCGCTTGGTGCGAACCAGCAGCTGTTGGTCCAGCTCGTTTTCCAATGTCGCTACCTGCTGGCTGAGCGCCGGTTGGGCAATATGCAGGACTTCAGCGGCCTGAGTCAGGCTGCCGGTATCGACTATATTAACGAAATACTTCAGTCGTCTTAAATTCAATGGTGCCCCCGTAGCGTATCCCCAATGCCAGTAATGCTGGCGATTATAATAAGTTTTCATTCTGACCCAGGGATTTATGCAATTAGCGCGCCAGAAAAGAATGGCGCATACGGATATGAAAATTTGCCGTCTGACAGACGGTGAAATAAGAGGATCTGATGGCCTGCTGCATCCCGCTGGCTATCAATGCCAGCGCTGTGTTTCAGCCATTGCTCGCTGATGGTGCACAAGGTGCGATCTGGCTGTGCGGGAGACGCTCATCGCAGCCTGATGCCAGCTGGCCTGGTGCGCTTTACGGTTGCGGCACCTGTCGATGAAGACCGCAGCAACAATAATCATGCCTTTGATAATATCCTGCATCTACGCATCTACGCTTAAAAAAGGTAAAACCACTCTGGATAAGCCCAGGGATTAACGCACCAATCAGGGTAACCGTAATCCGCCCGCCAGACCCGACAGCCCCCCGCAACGGTACAGACAATCACCAAATATTGATTGCCGTAAATCCCCGAGACCTTCGCCGACAACACGTTACCGCCGATAACATAAACATATTTACCGTAGCGGGTATGTTTCAAGGCGATATGGAAGATGAGGGCCACCGCCAGGAAGATCATCACCGGCAGTACCGCCGGCATGTTGACCAGGCAAGGAAAAAGGGGAGAAAGGCTTTCTGAAGTTTGGGCCAGACTGGCGGCAACCGCCGCTTCGACCATCTGCTGAGAGGCGATGCTGAGCGAGCCGACCCTTTGCTCCGCATGCAGGCTGATATTCAGCTTCGCCTTTGTTGAGCGGTTCAGGCTTGCACGATCGACGAAGCCGAACTGCACCGGCTCGCGGCTCAGCCAAATATTTTCTGGCAATCCCATGCTGCTTTTATCAGCAAACGCACCGCACACCAGCGATAGTTCTTTGACATTCGCCCGCCACGCCGTTAGTATGCGCCCCGTTCACACAATTCCTCTGTAGTTCAGTCGGTAGAACGGCGGACTGTTAATCCGTATGTCACTGGTTCGAGTCCAGTCAGAGGAGCCATATTCAGGTCAGCAGACGTTTCATAGCGTCTGCTTTCCGCTTTTCAGTCAGGCAGTTATCCTTTCCCCCATGTTCCACCACGTCCGATAAAGTACGGCACCATCCACCCTCATTTAATGGTATATTTGCTGGTATATCCGGTTCGATCTGTTTTGTACCATCAGACGGAGGGCTGTCCTGTGGCGCTTACTGATATAAAAATAAGAAATACAAAGCCTTCCGGGAAAGCCGTTAAGCTCACTGACGGCTTCGGTATGTATCTGCTCATACACCCCAACGGCTCAAAATACTGGCGCATGCAGTACCGTTTTGGCGGTAAGCAAAAAACTCTGGCACTTGGCGTGTATCCTGCCGTCTCTTTATCTGATGCAAGGCAGCGCCGTGACGAAGCAAAAAAGCTGCTGGCGAAAGGAACCGACCCTGTTGTGAAGAAGCAGGACGACAAACGGGAAAACAGCGGCACTTTTTCGTTTGAATCGGTCGCCAGACAATGGCATGCGGGCAATAAAAAGTGGTCAGAAGAGTACAAAGGGAAAATTCTGCGCACGCTGGAAACCTATCTTTTTCCGGTAATCGGCAATCGCCATATCGCAGAACTGAAAACCCGCGACCTGCTGGTGCCGATAAAAGCGGTTGAGGATAAGGGTTTTAATGAAGTGGCTATGCGGCTGCAACAGCGCACCACCGCCATTATGCGTTACGCCGTTCTACAGGGTATTCTTGATTATAATCCTGCTCAGGAAATGTCAGGTGCGATTACCACAGGTAAACGCGCTCACCGTCCCGCCCTGCCCTTTGAACGATATCACGAGTTTTTAGAACGCATTGACAGTTACCGTAAAAGATTACTTACTCGGCTGGCAGTGAAACTGACCCTGCTGACCTTTATTCGTTCCAGCGAACTCCGTTTTGCACGATGGTCAGAAATTGATTTTAAAAAATCGCTCTGGACGATACCTGGTGAGCGCGAAGCACTGCCGGGCATAAAAAACGCACATCGCGGAGCCAAAATGAAAACCCCGCACCTAGTTCCACTCAGCAGGCAGGCCATTGCCATTCTGAGAGAAATACAGGAAATCAGTGGCGACCATAACTTCATCTTTATCGGCGACCACTATGCCGACAAACCCATGAGTGAAAATACGGTCAACAAAGCACTACGCACTATGGGCTACGACACGCAGAAAGACGTCTGCGGTCACGGTTTTCGCACAATGGCATGCAGTTCTCTTATTGAGTCGGGTAAATGGTCTAAGGATGCCGTTGAACGCCAGATGAGCCATCAGGAACTCAATAATGTTCGCGCAGCCTATACCCACCAGGCCGAACATCTGGATGAGCGCAGGCTTATGCTGCAATGGTGGGCTGATTTTCTGGATGCTAACCGGGAAGGTTGATCCTACCCGCCAATAGTGGACACGCGACTAAGTGAGTAAACTCTCAAGCAAGAGGTGACTCATGACAAAACCAGCATCAACCAGCAAAAAGCCACGCAAACAACATACGCCTGAATTTCGCAACGAAGCCCTGAAACTTGCTGAGCGTATCGGTGTGGCTCCAGCTGCCCGTGAACTCCGTCTGTATGAATCGCAGCTTTATGCCTGGCGCAGCAAGCTCAAAAATGCACATTCCTCTTCTGAACGTGAGCAGGAAATGTCTGTTGAAATTGCCCGCCTTAAGCGGCAACTGGCGGAGCAGGCTGAGGAGCTGGCCATTCTCCAAAAGGCCGCGACATACTTCGCGAAGCGCCTGAAATGAAGTATGTCTTTATCGAAAAAAATCGGGCTGAGTTCAGTATCAAGGCCATGTGTCGTGTGCTTAGAATTGCCCGAAGCGGCTGGTATGTCTGGTGCCTGCGTCGCCATCAAATCAGCCCGCGCCAGCAGTTCCGCCTCATCTGCGATAAGGCCGTCGGTAAGGCATTTACTGAGGCAAAACAGCGTTATGGCGCACCTCGTCTTGCTGACGAGCTGCCGGAGTACAACATCAAAACCATTGCCGCCAGCCTGCGACGTCAGGGGCTGCGGGCGAAAGCGGCCCGCAAGTTCAGTCCGGTCAGTTATCGTGAACACGGCCTGCCCGTGTCAGAGAACCTGCTGAAACAGGATTTTTACGCCAGCGGCGCAAACCAGAAGTGGGCAGGTGACATCACCTACTTACGTACAGATGAGGGCTGGCTGTATCTGGCGGTGGTCATTGACCTGTGGTCGCGTTCCGTCATTGGCTGGTCGATGTCGCCGCGTATGACCGCACAACTGGCCTGCGACGCACTGCAGATGGCGTTGTGGCGGCGAAAACGTCCTGAAAAAGTGATTGTTCACACTGACCGTGGTGGGCAGTACTGTTCATCGGATTATCAGAGCTTGCTGAAATGTCATAATCTGCGCGGGAGCATGAGCGCAAAAGGCTGCTGTTATGACAATGCCTGCGTGGAAAGCTTCTTTCATTCGCTGAAGGTGGAATGTATCCACGGAGAACGCTTTGCCAGCCGGGAAATAATGCGGACAACGGTGTTTAATTATATCGAGTGTGATTACAATCGGTGGCGTCGTCACAGTGCCTGTGGCGGCCTTAGTCCTGAACAATTTGAAAACCAGAACCTCGCTTAGGGCTGTGTCCACATTACGTGGGTAGGATCANGTTTAAAACTGGTTTGGTTGATTCATCTTGATCCTGAGAAGCGATCTTTTCTGTTTCTGACTGGCTCTCATTAATATCGTTCTCTGAGTGGTAAGAGTAAACATTCTGGAACATGGGATTGTCGGCAACATTGAATACTTGCGCTTTCTGAACGTTAGGACGCTGTTTTTCGTTAATTGCGTGATACTAACCTTTGAGAAATATATTTGAGTTCATAAAAAGATCTCCGTCTTTGTCAATGATTATCGGTTTGCTTTTGAGCTTTTTGAAAATAATAGACATGTTTGATTTCTTGATATTGAGTTCTTTGCAAAGCTTTGCCTGTGAAACATGAAAGCAGTTACCAAACTCCATCTTATTAAGGATCTTAGCTATCACTTTTAGTTCGTTGCTGGATATATCCATATTAGCGAGTTGTTCGAAGTTTTTAGTGAACATATGAACATAGTCAATGCCTTTTGCAATAGACCTTATTCCTTCTTTTCTGGCTATATAGCGCATTTCGTTTTTATGGTTTTTGTTATGGTGCTGGTATATTTTAAGCGCTTGCGTATCAGAGAAGTGGTTTTTATCTATATAATCCTGTAACTGTTCCGGTGTCATTCGCTCAATTATTTTAAAGTTTATATTCTGCATGACTTTATCCTTTTATTATTATATTTATTTTGTTATTAATACATTTAACACTATTGTCAATAAAAAAGTCAAAAATAAATGGAAAAAGTTTAATAAAAGTGGACGCTCGTCCAGAACGCCAGTTAATAACGCAACATTATTAAAGTTATGTTGAAGCATAACTATGGTTATCTTTAAACATCACCGCAGTTATGTAATTTCATAACCCAGGATATGCTTCAACATAACCTTTTTTCTGTAACTCTATGAATATAATGACAAATACGCCCGGTAATATATTTAATAGTATTAATAAAGTAAAAAGGATTACAACCATGTGAGATTTTAAATCTCACCAGTGGGTTTCGACTGAAAAATATTTACTAAAACTGGACGTGCCGCCAGTTTTTATTAATTAAAAAACGTTTTTCTTAATTGTGTCCTTAAACCCCTCACAACTTCATGTTGTGCCAGTGGGGTTCATGGGGAGGGAAGATCTTCTTCTTTTATTTAGTAAAAAAAACTATAACAGGGCATTTGCTTCTTTGCCTCTGAGGGGCAACCAGCAATGCCTGTATGGTCTGAATGTTGTAGTAATAACGTTTTACATAGCTACATGCTCGCTTGCTCACACTACGCAAAACTTAAAAACCTTGGGTAAATGACTGGTCTTGATTTCGCTAATGCGCTCAATCGCTAAAACCCGGCTCTCGCCCTTTTGAATTTAACTTTCAGAATGTTTTTCTTCATCTGATGAAGTGGTTTACTTCATTTTTAAGTACAAAAGCGAAGAAAAATCTTCACGCGATGAAGAAAATGGTTTCAACAGAAAATCTATGCTATTTGAGTCGCCAGTGCGCGTGAGCGCATAGCGATTGAGCGAACAGCGAAATCAAGACAGTTTCCTTATCAATGGTTTTAATTTTAAAGCAGCATATGAGCAGGCGAATGTGCTGCACAGAAAACCAATTCATAAAATACCGTAGTTACGTCCTGACCTGCTGGTTGCCCCTCAAAGGGCAAAGAAGCATGAGTTAGGGACTATGTGTGTTTTAGTTAAAGAAGAATTATGATCAAATCCTTCAAACCCAATGACGCGGAATAAATCCGCGTAGGGTTACATAAAATAAAGAAGATCATAAGGTATTTTTACCTCATAAAAAAACAATCACGATCATCTGTCGCTTCGCTCTATATTAATAATGAAGAAGGAAATGGCTCTCAGACCAGATATAGCTTAAAACAAAGTTCGCGATCCGGGGACTTAAAGTCCGTGATTTGGAGACTATAATCGATTATTATTCTCATTTAAAATCTGTAAGTTCATTTTTAAATAATATTTTGATACTTCAAGTGTCAGTCTTTGATACTTGAAATACTATTTATTTAAAAATAAACGGACTTTAAGTATTGACTAATAAAATAAATGTGTTAATTAAAAACTAATAACAATTATAAAAGGAAAATAAAATGACACAAGAGATAACGAATAAATCAAGAAGAGGATTACAGCGCCATGTGAAAAACCCATTTATAATGTCTGCAAGCAATAACACAAAAGGTGGGATAAAAAGAATATCAACAGGGAAGGACAGACTTATGGTTGTCTATGAGAACACAGGAGAATTTTTAGGTGGGGCCGGTTTTTTTCAATATCAGGAAGTGGATAAAACGCAGTTTTTAAAACTATATGTTAATGGCGTCAGAGCGATCACTGAGTTATCTTCGGCAGGAACTAAGGTCTTCGAAATACTGTACAGAGCAATGCAGGAGCAAAAGGACACTGACACAATTTTAATGTCGTATGATATTGTAGATAAAACGGTAGTGAAAATATCCAGAACTACGTATTTTAAAGGTATGAAAGAATTGGTGGAAAAAAACTTTATTGCAGAAACTATGATCCAGAATTACTACTTCATTAATCCAAGTTTTATGTTCAACGGTGATCGCCTGTCATTCGTTAAATCCTATATTTTAACGGAATCGAATCATGCCAAAATGAGAAATAGGATAAAGTAATAAAATTAAAATAGCAGAATACATAAATGGAACCTAAGTTTCTTAGTATGATTGAAAAAACTATTATTATATTTTCTAGCAGGAATGGTTATATAAAAAAAAGAGAATTCCCTTGTGTTTTTAAAAGGGATTGATACCCATATCAAAATCAGTAACTCTCAACCATTCAAGGGTATGTGTCAGATAAAGTCGCAACTAATACAAATTAGAATTGATATTTAACGCCACCATCGCGCGTGCGCCAGATCATCATAAGAATTTTTTTATCAATACAGTTTTTTGGTGGTTTTATATCTGAGAAGCAAAGTCTGTCTTCTTTATCCTCTACTTGATAGCCATCACCGAAGGCATAAATAACAATAAGAAAGGGGATTTTATCACCAGTTGGAATGTTGTATTTTTTCATTATACTTTCCTTGTTTTCATTCCACCATTCTATTTTGTAAGATTTAAGGAAAGGTAATTCATCTACAATCACCTGTGCAGTGTTACCATCATAATGTGCATCAACAACAGAGATATGTTGCTTCCTGATAATCAGATAGCCAGCAAATATTAACAGCAATAAAATTACTGACACTAATAACCTCCGCATTATCGTTTTCCTTCTATATTAATGACAGCTTGCATATTTGTCAGGAATGGGCGAAAGCCAAGTTTATTAAATCGTTGTAGAACAAACCATATTCTGAAGAATTGAAACTGATTGAATTTTTGCTTGCGAATATCATCGACATCCAAGCCGAAATGATCCTGGCCTGTAAACCTGACACTTGCTTTCCAGCCATGATCATTAACATCAAGGCGGAGAATTTCGATTTTGGTTGCATAAACGTCGTGGATGGTAATTCCCATTCCATTAATTTTATCAAGTAGTAAAGAGTCAAATTTTGGAAGTACAGAGAGTTTAATGGCAGAAGTTAAATTTCCCAGTCGTTCATGAGGAAATCCTTTGCTGGTATAGTCAATGAATGTTCCAATAGTTTCTTGCATAACAGAGATTGTTTTTTTTGCAGCGTAGTCAGAATGCAACTTGTCCCGATAAGCTATGTTCAACTGTGGATTACGGAAATCTAATCCTCGTGAAAGTTGAAAATTCCTTAGCATCTCATTGATTAAATATCTATGCGGGCCAATGAAAGAAAAAGGTAGCGATGTAACCTGCATTTCCTCGAACAATAGCTGCGTACATTGCTGGACACTCAGCTTATCGCCACGGTGAATGCTACCATAAGCTCCTGCGAATCTTGATTGTGGATTATCAAACGTTGTCAGTCGGGTTAGGGTATAGGGATCAACCACATTCGATATGTTGTTAAGTCCGAACTCTCTTCTCAGCCTGTCTTCCGGGATGTCGCCATAACGCATATCGTCCGTAGAAAAATCATTGAAACGGCGCTGGGTCGTGAAGATCGTTAAAGGAAATAATGCATTGCTCACTGGGGGGTACTCCGTTACCTGGGTTATCGCAATTGAATTTACAAACCGCCTTTCTGACAAAGTATATCGTAAAACCATGTCGTTGATAGAGATATCGTCCCGTCATGGCCAGAACACTTAGTTGATGTCTTTACCATATCCGTAATGACAGCATGACTCAACGTCATAGTGGGGTTATACGGTCTCAATGTGTTCAATTTCCGATCTTTTGAAGAACAAAATCAGTCAATTAATCTCACATTTCATTAACTTATTGATCTGCAAAATCGATATATATACGCATTTTGATAGATTACAACGATCAATAGGCTCTTATTGATCGGCTATTAATTGCTTAAATCGATCGATTATTATTATTTAATAGCTTATAGCTATCATATTGTATCAATTTGATCGATAAAAACGATATGACAGCCTCTTTCTTTCTATCAATTATATCAATTACTTAGGGTGTATCAGGTGAGAAAAAGAACATGTCTGAATGTCCGTTTTGTAGTACAGCAGTGCCTGAGGGAGCCTTTGTATGCAGGGGATGTGGCGCTGAAAGAGTAAAAGGTTATGTCAGCCAGCAGACCATGAAAGGGCTGGTAGCCATTGGAACGATAGTTGGTATTCCTGCCGGATTTGTTGTTGCGTATATCACCGGTTCAACGCCGCTTATGGTACTGACCATGCTGGGGCTTATGCTTGGCCCTCTGTTGATACTGAAACTAAAAAACAAAGACAAGGTTAGCTGGATCAGGCCAACCGCACGTTAATACTTTTGCTGGCACCAGGGAAAACACAATGACTCACTGTTCTGAATGAAAAACTCAGGGCAGTGAGTTTTTTTATAATTCTGTTCAGGTAATTCTAAATGAAAAATACAATTGCAGTGTTATGTGTGTCTGCCTCTTTTGCGCTGGCAGGCTGTCAGCAACTGAGTGATGCAACAGGGAAGGTGGGGCAGTCGATCAACTCGTCATTATCTTCTCTGGGTAATGCTTTAAGCCCTTCCGGTAATAAAAGTAATACAGATGTAGCGGATAATCTTCCGGTTAACACCGTTAATGGTCTGGGTGCTATCTGTCGTGATTATGAAGCTAACGCGATGGCCGGAAAGGAGAACTGGATTGGCAAGAAAATCAGCATAAGCAATGCCACCGTTCTGGAAGCGCAGGAAGCTTACGACACCATGAAATACCTTGGTGCGCAGCGAGACCATAAAACTTACGCCATCATTTTTCAGACGGCTGATACCAAATATTGCGGTGGCGCTGTACTGTTATCTTATTATCCAAGCCAGGATGACGATATTTTAAAATTTAAGAAAGGGCAGAAGGTCAATATCACTGGTGTTATTTATGATATCGGTGATCGTACCTTTGGCACACATAATAATGGCAATATGGCATCGAAAGTGATTAAAATGCAAAATGGCATGATTCACTGAGAGTAAATTTCAAAAAAAACTTAAAATAATATAATGTTAAGTATCCCCACTTTCATCTAAAGCGGGGGGCTTATTTTTGCAATGTTACGCCATCGATAAAGTTGCTAATTATATATCTTTCGAACTCAGAGGCATTAATTGCCTCTGCCAATCCAATTATTGAGTCTATAAATTTTAAGTGCTCTATAGCTTGATGAACTGATAAGTTCTCCTTATCAAAATCGAGTAAAAACTTCAGTTGTATTT
The DNA here is from genome assembly GCF_000026985.1 of Erwinia pyrifoliae DSM 12163. Classification (NCBI taxonomy): domain Bacteria; kingdom Pseudomonadati; phylum Pseudomonadota; class Gammaproteobacteria; order Enterobacterales; family Erwiniaceae; genus Erwinia; species Erwinia pyrifoliae. Next base: position 1,663,329 of record NC_017390.1, on the reverse strand, counting down.
TTTTTGATAGCATGCGAGGTAAACCATATTCTTCAAGTTGAAAAACAATTGGCGGCAAAAATGCATGCGAGCATTTAAATATGAAAGAGGATATGTCAGCGTTATTTTTTGCAGTTAGTTCGCGTAAAAGCACGTTTATATCACTTAGTAAGGATGTTAACTTATGTGTTAAGTTTTTTTCGAGTTCAAATAGGTTGTCTATTGAAATATTATTAGATGATAAGCCAATTAATTGTTGAGGAATGGTTTTTGACCAATTTTCACTGGCAGATTTTATGTATGCTACAAATTTACTATACTCAATACCCCATGAACCTGGTTGAAGTTTGAGTATTTTATATAAATAAGAATCCCAATCATCAGGTTTTTGAGTATTTAAAAAATATACTCTTTCCCATTCTCTTGGGTTTTGAATAATATCCCAAGCGATTTGTATTATAAGTGAAGGGTTATTTGATTTAAATGCGCCTTCACTATGTAATCGTTTGAATTTTTCTTCGCCTAATAAAGTAGACATTTCCTCTCTATATGAAATTATAGCCGCAATTTGATCAGGCGTAAGACTATCTGAAAACTCTTTCTCATCTATGTCTGTGATTAATGAGTCTGGTATTGTGAGATCAAGTTCAGAAAATTCTTCTTGTGGAGGAGCAGAGAAAAGATAGACTTTCCCGATGAAATGTTTAAACATTCTACCGCTTCTGCCAATTATGTTTTTGTATAGAAAATCTTTGAGGTTCCTACTTCCATTTTTAGACTGCCATATGATTATATTTTCGGCATTAGTGTTTACACCTTCAACTATTGATGATGTTGAAACGAGGGTATTTAGACCATCGCTCTCTTCAAATAATTTTACTTGCAATTGGCTTAAAGAACGATGCAATCTTCCATTATGTATGCCAACTCCGTTTTCAATGAGTTTAGGTAATTTCCATCCGGTTGAATAGTTCTCTCTAAGCCAGTTGGAAAATTGAGTTGTAATATTACTTGAACTGTTTACTGAACTTTTAGTCAAAACATCAGTGATCTTGTCAATGTTTTTATAAGTTCCAGCATATACTAATGATTTCCCTTTACTTTTATTTAGTATTTCGAGTAAGTATTTACCTTTCAAACTATCATCGTTTTTTATTTCGGAGCTGAAATCATGTTTTTCTAAGAATACAGTATTAAAATCTATCTTAATAAATTCCATCCCTTTAGTAAATGGATTGGAATTTATTTGATCAATGTTGGGGGATAGAAAATATCGTTGAGTAGCCTTTTTGCTTAATTTTATAATTGCCTTGAGTAACACGGATGCTCTTTCTTTATCGTGAACTTCACTGGCTTTATAGAATTCGTCCACTATCAAAATGTCTATTTGATTTATTTTTTCTAAATATCCAATGGCTCTTTCTTGTGGAAATATAAAAATATTTTTATCACCGAGTTCAACATCAGATGTAGTAATTATTTTATATTCTGCTGAAAATTTCCGATGTAATCTTCTGCGAGTCTCGTCAGTTAGAGAAATAGTTGGCACAATAATCATTACATTGGTAGGCTTTTTTATTGAAATGAATGCATCAATAATAAAGCTTTTGCCGAAACTTGTAGGTGCACTAATGGCTAAATCGGTTCCATTAATAAGTTTTTTTAATACCAGGGATTGCTCACGATGAAGTGTTACTGGAAATTTTAGTCCAACATCTACTTTAAATGCTTCATAAATAAGTCTATCTTGCCAGTCAGATGTGTTAACTCTTAGATATGGATATAGCCCTAAGTTTCTAATAAGGTGATTCACAAGGGGGGTATAATCCAGTTCATTTCGATAGTGATAGTCTAATAATTTAATTAAAGTGTTTCTGGCTTCCGTTTCGTTGTTTTTTTGAATTAGATTGCTTATTTTACGGCAGATATCAAAAATATATTCATGATGATCTCCGATAGTTTTATTAAAAGAGTCCATTCTATTGCTCCTTATAAAAACTTACGCTCTTTACAAAGTTGTCTATTATTGATTTTTTATTTGGAACAGGGAACAGTATTAAATGAAATTTAATGTTTTCATACCCAAACAAACTTTGTATTTTTTGTCTATTTTTCCTAAAATAGGCTACTGTTCTTTCTTTATGGAAATCAATTATCTCTTTCTTGTATGCTTCACTTATACAGGTGGCTTTACTGGTTGTATTACACTCATGAATTATAAGTATTGGGATGTTTATTTTCCCTTTGATATTATCGATTGAATTGGCATTGGAAAGGCATTTAAATATATCATCTTTTATTCCCTCATCTAGAATTAATTCTTTTATATCGTTTACATTAAGGATTACACTATTCTCTTTTCTAAGTTTATCAGTGTTAAGTGAATTTTTAACTGATTCAGTTATTGAGTTAATTCTGTCATTTCCAATACTATTATAAAACTTTGCTTCCCCAAACCATAGCGTAAACTCCCCTGCTTCATCAATAACGATATGAACGCTGTCAGCACCCTTTGCATTGTCTTGTACATTCTGTTTATAAAATATTTTGGGTACAACAGGTAGTGCCTTAAAATGATGCTTCATCAATCCATATAAAAATATTTCTGCCAGTTCACTGCCTTGACTAATATCATCGAGCTTATCAGTTAATCTTAAATTCTGCGCTGCAGAAGCAAGGGCTGAATGGGGATCTGAAATTAAAGCTTCTCTTTCTTTAAAAGATAATGCAGTCTCAATGATATTATCCCAAACAAATCGATGAAATTTTTTGAGTCGCCATCCACCATCTTCAAAGTCGTTTATCATGGAAATGAATTTGTTATTACAAAAATTGTTTGCTTCCAAAGGCGGAAAGAGTGTTAGAACCGTATCATCAAACAAGATTTCAAAGTCCATTCGTTTTCTCCGATGTAACTTCTTCTTCATTATAGTCTAAAATATTTATCATAAATCAGAGGGTTCTGGTATTTTTTTATTAGATAAATTTTAAATCATGTAAATATATACAGTGTTTATATCAAGATTCTTAGTCGCACTCTTTTGTTGATGCTAACGTAAGGAGTTAAGGGTTCGTAGAATTTTTTACACGCATTGGGACTGGGGTAGTTCAATCTTAGTTTGTGGTCAATTAATGCCACTTACTGTCATTTCAAATATAACTTATTGATTATTAGGTTTTCTCAAACCAAAGCGAAACTTTGGTAAGCTGAAACCTTTTGATTTGGCGGGAACTTTGCTTTCTTTTGGTAAAGGTGGAAAGGCCACTGGTTGGCTGGTTTTGCCTGGCTCTTTTGTTTTCTCAGGCTCGTGGTTGTAGTTAGCGTCCGAAGGCCTGGAAACTTCTACTGATTTACTGGTCGTACTCATNTGATCCTACCCACGTAATGTGGACACAGCCCTAAGCGAGGTTCTGGTTTTCAAATTGTTCAGGACTAAGGCCGCCACAGGCACTGTGACGACGCCACCGATTGTAATCACACTCGATATAATTAAACACCGTTGTCCGCATTATTTCCCGGCTGGCAAAGCGTTCTCCGTGGATACATTCCACCTTCAGCGAATGAAAGAAGCTTTCCACGCAGGCATTGTCATAACAGCAGCCTTTTGCGCTCATGCTCCCGCGCAGATTATGACATTTCAGCAAGCTCTGATAATCCGATGAACAGTACTGCCCACCACGGTCAGTGTGAACAATCACTTTTTCAGGACGTTTTCGCCGCCACAACGCCATCTGCAGTGCGTCGCAGGCCAGTTGTGCGGTCATACGCGGCGACATCGACCAGCCAATGACGGAACGCGACCACAGGTCAATGACCACCGCCAGATACAGCCAGCCCTCATCTGTACGTAAGTAGGTGATGTCACCTGCCCACTTCTGGTTTGCGCCGCTGGCGTAAAAATCCTGTTTCAGCAGGTTCTCTGACACGGGCAGGCCGTGTTCACGATAACTGACCGGACTGAACTTGCGGGCCGCTTTCGCCCGCAGCCCCTGACGTCGCAGGCTGGCGGCAATGGTTTTTGATGTTGTACTCCGGCAGCTCGTCAGCAAGACGAGGTGCGCCATAACGCTGTTTTGCCTCAGTAAATGCCTTACCGACGGCCTTATCGCAGATGAGGCGGAACTGCTGGCGCGGGCTGATTTGATGGCGACGCAGGCACCAGACATACCAGCCGCTTCGGGCAATTCTAAGCACACGACACATGGCCTTGATACTGAACTCAGCCCGATTTTTTTCGATAAAGACATACTTCATTTCAGGCGCTTCGCGAAGTATGTCGCGGCCTTTTGGAGAATGGCCAGCTCCTCAGCCTGCTCCGCCAGTTGCCGCTTAAGGCGGGCAATTTCAACAGACATTTCCTGCTCACGTTCAGAAGAGGAATGTGCATTTTTGAGCTTGCTGCGCCAGGCATAAAGCTGCGATTCATACAGACGGAGTTCACGGGCAGCTGGAGCCACACCGATACGCTCAGCAAGTTTCAGGGCTTCGTTGCGAAATTCAGGCGTATGTTGTTTGCGTGGCTTTTTGCTGGTTGATGCTGGTTTTGTCATGAGTCACCTCTTGCTTGAGAGTTTACTCACTTAGTCGCGTGTCCACTATTGGCGGGTAGGATCANTTTCCATAAAACATGCCTAAAAACTGTTTTTCCTCCTCATCCGGATATTCTTTAAAGAAAAGTGTTCTCACCCAGATTTCATAGTACAGCTCCTGCAACGTCAGGGACGTCAAACTTCCGGTAAGTATCTATATCCAGCCACTTCCTGATTTTTTTGTTAAATTCCGAAGACCAGTTCTTCATCAAAACCTCACTTACATATTGTCCTGCACGGATACTATCAGTGAGGTGGTCATTCAACTACCGTTGTAAAAAATCGGCGCAATTTGACAGAAGGTGGTAAAAAGGGTATTGGTTCGATAGCGTCCGCCAGAGAACGGTGAAGTAAGCCATTGATTAAAATTGACTTTTTTATCCTTCACAGATAAACATGTTGGCATAAATGATGTAACAAATTAATCATGTGATTTAATTATCACTATAAAACAGGAGATTAAGGTAGTGTTCGAGTCCAGTCAGAGGAGCCAATTTAAAGAAACCAGATGCCTTAAAGCATCTGGTTTTTTGCGTTTATCCATTGCGTTACTCACGCATCCCAACGTCGATCGACCTCTATGGCGGACGTATGGGATCGATTGCACAGGTTGATAACATGAGGGTAATACCGTTTTGATTAGGCTTTTCAATCATCAAAACGGAAGTGCTTCGCGGTCATAATTATTGTTTACATCGATGATGCGAAGTTGCCAGCCGCAAAGCCGTACATTAGGTATTAAATCAATCGCCAGATCTGATTCATCTTTTCCGGCCTAAAAAGCGAAGAGTGACACAGAGCGTGGCTTCAATTATTGACGTCTCATTTGATAGCCGGCTGTATCATTAATGGCAATATCTTCTTACTTCCACCGTGATTGATTAATCAGCATAGAGTAATTCAGGGTCACTGTCGATTAAATAAAACACCACGAGTCAATACAGCCTGTAAATCTGACAGATGCCGGTTATTAACAACCCAAAAACTAAAATCTCACTTTATCGTTAACCGGAGGATCTCCGCCACGCATCTAATACAGACAAAGCTGATGGCATTTTTTCCTCTCGTACCGGATGATTCCAGACGCCCATAGTCTGAGCCGCAGGATAGTTAACAAGACCGTTAAGCACCTCTCTTCTCCACTGCAGGCCAAAATCTGTAGCCAGTAAAGCTACCTGAACGGCGCGGGTAAAATACTTGACGCTGAGAAATAATTTACTATATTCATGGCAATAGGATAAATCTCACCAACACAGAACAATCACTTTCTGATGGCATTTGTACCACTTATCCCAGGATCGCTTGCCCTGAGTCACTTCTGTATCAGAATATTTTGCGTTCAACATGACAATAATCCAAAAGGAAAATGTATGAAACATTGGAATAAAACCCTGCTTGCCTCTGTTATCTGTCTGCTTATCGCAGGCTGTGATGATGCGCCAAAGGTGGATGCTAACCTCGATAAAGCGAAAGACAATGCTGCACAGATCGAGGATGCCGCTACAGATAAAGCCAGTGCGGTAGAAAAAGATGCGGACAAGCATATTGATGCCATTAAGCAGGAAGCGTCTACCCAGGCACTGCAGCTAACCGACAAGGCTAAAGCGATCAAAGCTGAAGCCGATAGCAAGGCCGCCTCGCTGTCAGACGAGGCCAAAAACAAAGCTGAAGCCATCAAGACCGAAGCAAAACAGCAAAGCGATCGGATTGTCCAGCAGGCAGGCCAAATCAAGGATAATGCCATTGCCGGGGCTAATACTCTGGCTTCAGATGCAGCCGGCCAGGCAAAAGAAATTAAAGATAGTATTAAGGCAAAACAGGCTGACAGCCCACAACAACAATAATTGCCGAATAATGCCTGACAAGGAGCCGGGAATGGGCATGTTATCCTGGTCCATCCCCGGCCTGCCTGAAGCCACAGCGGGGGCTGGGGTGGCACCCCGCTCAGATTGGCTAAGGTCATCGGGTTCACTTTTGGCAATTGGGTGGTCGTCGTCATTGGCTCAATCGTCATTTTAAGGGAGGCTGTATGCCCCCTTATTCTTGCAAGGATAAAATATGATTTATTATGCGATTGTTCTGACAAAATTTGTTATCGGTTTCGTTGTGGTTATTTCGCATCTTAACTTTTCCGGTAAGACTCAACTCTCACAGATGACCCCCGTCGATTTCATCGGCAACTTTGTTCTTGGTGGTATAATAGGCGGTGTTATTTATAGTGATGCCATCCCTATGCACCAGTATATTTTGGTTCTGCTGATCGGTGTAAGCCTGATATCCCTGCTAAATTGGGTAAGTAAGCATATTTGGTTTTTCCGTTCTTTTACCATTGGCGAGCCAATACCCATTATTAAAAATGGTAAGTTCCTGATGGATAACATTTTAAAAAGAAAAAATAAAATTGATATATTGAATGTTGCATCACAACTGCATTCTCAGGGCATTCATTCTTTCCAGGAGATCCGCTATGCGCAGATTGAGCCAAGCGGGTCGCTTTCGGTGGTCTGTGAAGGAGGGAAAATGCCCTCGATCATTTTAATGAAAGATGGCGCCCCCAGATTTTCGGAATTAAACGGCATCGAGAAAGATGAAGACTGGCTGAACAGCAAGCTTGAGAGAATAGCCGTTGAACGTGATGACATTTTTATTGCTGAATTCTGGGATGGAAAGCTGACGTTCATACTGAAAAATGGTGATGTAAAGCGTGACGTAGAGTGAATAACATGCCCGGCTCAGGCTAAATGGAGCAGAACTGTAAAGCCCGCGTCGGGAAGACTGCGCGGGCGTAGTGTTTTCTATCCCGTAGTTTTAAAAACTGTCGGTTTAAAGTGCGAATGAAAATGGACGCCATCCGGCATTATTCGGATGCCAGTAACATTTTCGCTTCCTTTCTGACTATATATCCCCCCGTGCTCCAGCCATGTTTTTTTGCTGCCGGAAAATGATGTTGTGTGGCCGATCGAGCGCCAAAGCGCGCTGTGACTTTAGTGCCATCACCTTTATGTGAGTAAGGTTTAATACTCTTCAAGTCTCAACACGACTGGCCATTTACGCCGATATGACTGGCGCTATCCTTTTATTATCATCTTCAGTTAGTCTGTGCAGCAAACCTGTAAACCATGCAAGGAGTTTTCATGACTCAACCCGAAGTGCGATCCCTGTCGGTCAACGAGGCGCTTGATGCCCTTGAAAGCCAGTACCAATCGGCGGTAGACGCCCTGCGTGCTGCCATCACCGCGTTTATCGATAACGGCAGCCTTCCCGATCCGGCCCGGCGCGCTGCCGGGCTGTTTGTTTATCCGCAGCTGCGCGTTAGCTGGAACGGTAGCGCACCGTTGCAGCGCCTCACCCGCGCCTTTGGCCGCTTCACTCGTGCAGGCTGTTACAGCACCACCATTACCCGCCCGACGCTGCTGCGCCACTATCTTAGTGAACAGCTCAATATGCTGAACGGCGAATACCCGATCGAGATCGCGGTGCTACCGTCACAACAGGAGATCCCCTTCCCGTACGTGATCGATGGCTCCGATCTCACGCTGGATCGCAGCATGAGCGCCGGTATTGCCAGGCATTTCCCGACCACCGAACTGTCGCAGATTGGCGATGAGAACGCCGACGGGCTGCTGCCGGCGGCAGAAACCTTCCCGCTGTCGCACTTCGATGCGCTGCGCACGGATTTCTCGCTGGCGCGTCTGCGCCATTACACCGGAACCCCGGTGGAGGATTTTCAACCCTATGTGCTGTTCACCAACTACACACGCTATGTCTATGAGTTTGTGCTGTGGGCCTGCACACAGATTGCCGACCCCGCCTCGCCGTACCAAACCCTCTCTTGCGCGGGCGGTACTGCCATTACCCGTGACACGTTACATCCGGAAAAGGCCGTGTCCGATCTGGCATGGAAAAAGCACCAGATGCCCGCCTGGCACCTGACCGGCCAACATGGTCAAGGCATCACGTTAGTCAATATTGGCGTTGGCCCCTCAAACGCCAAAACCATCTGTGACCATCTGGCGGTACTACGTCCGCATGCCTGGCTGATGATTGGTCACTGCGGTGGGCTGCGTGAAAGTCAGACCATTGGCGACTATGTGCTGGCACATGCTTACCTGCGCGATGATCATGTCCTGGATGCCGTTCTGCCGCCGGATATTCCGATCCCGAGTATTGCGGAGGTTCAGCGCGCACTGTACGACGCCACCAAAGAGGTGAGCGGTATGCCGGGCGAAGAGGTGAAGCAGCGGCTTCGTACAGGGACGGTAGTGACCACGGATGATCGCAACTGGGAACTGCGCTACAGGGCTTCAGCACTGCGTTTTAACCTCAGTCGTGCGGTGGCGGTAGACATGGAAAGCGCGACTATTGCCGCCCAGGGTTACCGCTTCCGCGTACCTTATGGCACGCTGCTTTGTGTCTCAGACAAGCCGTTACACGGCGAGATTAAGCTGCCAGGCCAGGCAAATCGGTTTTATGAAGGGGCAATTTCCGAGCATCTGCAGATCGGTATTCGCGCCATCGACCTGCTGCGCGCTGAAGGCGACAGGCTGCATTCGCGTAAACTACGTACTTTTGACGAACCGCCGTTCCGTTGATTCAGCTTAAGAGCCTCTGCCGTTTATGCCCGAATGTTATTCGGGCATAAACGGCACCAATTAAAACGGTAAATTCGTCGTTGATCCTGTTACTAGCTCCATCCTGAATAGTTCAAAACGGGCAAATATGAGCGACATCATCAGTATGCCTTACACGATCTGTTAGATAGCCTGGCCAGCCACGCATCAGACATGGCATTAATCGGAATACTGACCCGGGTCTTACTCATGACGGTTTGACGTGCCAGGTTGCGCACGCCGTAACGCTCCGTCACTCATTGCCCGATGGATGCCGATTCAGCCAGCATACTCATCTCAACAGCTTCAGGTTCCCACGGCGATACACGCCCCCTGTGACACCTGTCACCGTTACAGGTGTCACATTCTGAGCCATTTTCGCGTTCGCTCTGCGGAAAATGCCCTTCTCTTCCCCCTGATAATCCACTTCCCGATCCTGGCACGCTTTTCGCATTAGCCTGCCAGAGCAGCCGTTCCGGTCACCGCCACGGTGACCGGAACGGCAATTAACCAATCTCAAGGGAAAAGAAGATGAAAGCAGCACGTTGGCATAAGGCCCATGACATTCGGATTGAAGATATCGAAGAACCGCTGGTCAGCGCAGGCAAAGTCAAAATTAAAGTTGCCTGGACAGGCATCTGCGGCAGCGATCTGCATGAATATCTCGCAGGCCCGATCTTCGCACCTGTCGGTAAGCCGCACAAAATCAGTCATGACGTTGCCCCGATTGTGATGGGCCATGAGTTTTCCGGCCAGGTTGTCGCGGTGGGCAACGGCGTGACTAAAGTGAAAGTGGGTGAACGTGTGGTGGTAGAGCCTGTCCTCTCCTGCCGAACCTGTGAAGCCTGTCGCGAAGGGAAATACAATCTGTGCGCGGATCTCGGTTTTCATGGTCTGTCCGGCGGCGGCGGCGGGTTCTCCTCCTTTACCGTGGTCGAAGAACATATGGTGCATCCCATGCCAGAGGGTCTTTCGTATGAGCAAGGGGCGCTGGTTGAACCGGCAGCCGTGGCGCTGCACGCGGTTCGAATAAGCAAACTAAAGGCCGGGGATAAAGCGGCGGTTTTCGGCGCGGGACCCATAGGCTTGCTGATGATTGAAGCCTTGCGTGCTGCAGGTGCATCAGAGATTTACGTGGTCGAGCTGTCACCGCAACGGGCGGAGAAAGCACGCGAGATGGGAGCAAACGTGGTTATCGACCCAAGCCAGCAGGACGCGGTGGCGACCATCCGTGAACGGAGTCAAGGCGGGGTGGATGTGGCTTTCGAGGTGACCGGCGTACCGGTGGTGCTGAAGCAGTGTATTGACAGTACGCGTTATGAAGGCGAAACGATCATCGTTTCCATCTGGGAAGGCGAAGCCTCGTTCCACCCCAATAAAGTGGTGCTGGCAGAGCGTAACGTGAAGGGTATTATCGCCTACCGGCATATTTTCCCGGCGGTGATAGAGCTGATGACCCAGGGGTATTTCCAGGCCGAAAAGCTGGTGACAAAACGTATCGATCTCGCAGACCTGGTGACCGAGGGATTTGAAACGCTGGTGAAAGAGAAAAATCAGGTGAAAATTCTGGTACGCCCACCGCAATAATCACCGGGTGATTGTCGTCTGGGTAGTGTCACCGCGTGCGCCGTCTACCCAGGGGTGGGCCGCTTTATTGTTGTCCTGGAGAAGTAATGCCATAGCGTTGCATACGGCGGTACAACGTCATGCGGCTGATCCCCATCTGACGTGCAGCGGCGCTGTGATTCCAGCGGGCGGCACGCAGATGCTGGATAATCCGCAGCGCATCCTGCGGCAGTTCGGGCCTGTTGCATAAGCTTTGCTGCGAAAACTGCGGCTCCCCGATATTGTCAGGCAGATCGATGACCTCAATACGCCCGCCTTCACACATGGCTGTGGCGTAGGCCAGCACATTGCTCAGCTCACGCAGGTTACCGGGCCAGCCGTGCTGATGCAGGCGCTGCCGTGCCGCCGTCGAAAGCTGCACCTGTGCATCAAGCATATTGCCGATCAGCCAGTCAAGATCGCTGCGCTGACGCAGCGGCGGCAACGATATTTGCGCCCCCTGTAAACGATAGAACAGGTCGGCACGGAAACGCCCCTGCTCAACCAGCCGGTCAAGCGCGTGGTGAGAAGCCGAAATGACCCGAATATCGACCGGAACAGGGCGTGATGCGCCTACCGGCAGCACTTCCTGCTCAGCCAGTACCCGCAACAGACGTGTCTGCATCATCAGCGGCATATCACCAATTTCATCAAGGAACAGCGTGCCACCATCAGCTTCCTGAATCAGGCCACGCCGGCCCTTACTGCCCGCACCTGAGAAACTGCCCGGCAGATGGCCAAACAGCTCGCTTTCGATCAATTCTGCCGGGATGGCGGCGCAGTTGACGGCAATGAACGGCTGGTTGCCGCGTTCGCCCGACTGATGAAATGCTCTGGCAAAGTACTCTTTCCCGCAGCCGGTTTCACCGTGCACCAGCAAATGCAGACGCGTATTCAATAAACGTGCTGCGCGCTGCAGTTGCTGCTGCAAATCTGCATCGCCGCCGCACAATGCTGCCAGCGGAGTGGGCAACGCCCGCGCTTCCGTGGATCTCTGATGCGCGCTTCGGCCGTCCGGCTGTCGCGCACTGGCGTAGAGGGCTGACCCGCTATTGCACAAAAGCAGCGTTTTCTGGCTGCCGTCCGCACCGGTCAACCACAGTGGCAAACTATCGATGGTGGTGGTGAACAGCTGGTCGATTGGCCTGCCCAGCAGGGTGCTGCGCCCGTGGTAAGGCGAAGGACAGTTTACCAGTTCATGTTCCAGCATGCGGCGGGCGCGCTGGTTATAGCCTGCTACGCGCCCGGCAGTGTCGAAAGCAATCAGGAAGTCAGCGCTGACTTCGTTGAAGGGATACGATGGGCTAAGCTTCAGCACCCAGTCGGTGCGATGGCAGTGCATCAGCCAGGCATTTTCGATCTGATGCGCGGCCAGTCGGGCAAGCTGTAATGCCAGTTGCTGGCTGGACTTTGGCTGTGGAGAGTCCAGGGCCGAGACATCCAGTACCGCGATAAGCTGGCCCTTAGAGTCAAACAGCGGCACGGCGGTGCAGGTCAGCGCAATATGCGTTGCGTCAAAATGATCTCCGCGATGGACGGTCAGCGCCCTGCCCGTCGCCAGCGAAGTACCAACCGCACAGGTCCCCATACAGGCTTCGGACCACTGAGCGCCAGGGAACAGTCCGGCACGGCGCAAGCCGTTCCCGGCCGTCTCGTCACCGAGAAAATCCACCACCACCCCTTGCACATCGGTCAGCAGCACCACATATCCCGCCGGGGCAATTTGCTGATACAGCGCTTTCAAAGCATGACGGGCGATGCAGCGAAACGCTTCAATACGTTCACGATGTTCACAAAGTTGCGCCCACGGCAGAATATGCGCTTCCTGCATCCGACCTGGTTCAAGCCTGTGTAACTCAACACAGCGCAACCAGGAGTCGCGGATTGCCTGATCGTGCTGGCGTGATGCCATAGACGGCAGGTTACCGTCAATGCTGGCTACCACGGTGGCAATATGTTGGCGTTGGCTCTGGTTCACGGGGCTTTCTCCTGGGGCAACGGGGAGGACGTGGGTTATATCGGCACAAACAGAATACGCTGATTAAAAATCACTTGCCTGATTTTACTAAAAACCGGTCATGATTCTGTCTGGTTAACTCATCAGGCGCTACGCTGTGGTGCTGTGCGTGGTCGGTTGCGCCTCCGCCGTGCGCGTGGCACAGCTGCGGATGGTCAGAGCAAAAATGATGGCAACAACAACCAGAACAGCACAAAGAAGTGGAAAAGAAATGAGTTTTTTCATTATGTTAGCTCATTTATGGGTTAGTATTATTATCATACAATTGTTATTGGCAAAATTGAAATATTTGCCGGCGTCCGAGCGCAGATTACCGGGTACGCTGGGCAGTTTGATCCCCCATACCCATACTACAGATGCTGATTTATTCAGCAGTTGATACAAAACGACGAAAACAGGCTTTGACATCGCCAGGCACGCTGGATATGATGCGCCCCGTTACGACAATTCCTCTGTAGTTCAGTCGGTAGAACGGCGGACTGTTAATCCGTATGTCACTGGTTCGAGTCCAGTCAGAGGAGCCATATTAGAAAAGCCCGCTCGGGGAAATCTGAGCGGGCTTTTTGCTTTAAACGTTCCGGTGATTTCTGGTTTGCTAAACGGATAACCGGGCTTAAAACACCCTGACATTCAGCCCTCCTGGCTGATGGCAATAGTTCTGAATGTTCAGTAGCAGGTTATCAACGCCGGTGATGGATAAGCATAATCCTGATTTATGACGGGTTACCCTGTCTTCACTCCACCCTCTTTTTGAGTGGGTAGGTCACCAGAGGCTTGATTTCCTTTAATACAAACATACTTTGCATCTCTTTGATCCCCGGTAACCTGCGCACTACAGACATGGCGAATTCGGCGTAGGATTCCAGATCGGACGCGACCACCTGCAAGAGAAAGTCAGCATCGCCACCCACACTGTAACAGGCAACCACATCTTCCAGTGCTGTCACCTCCTGCTCGAACTTTTTAGCATCAGCTTCACTGTGGCTGTCAATCGCGACCCGGATAAAGACCATCACGCCGAGGCCTATTTTTTTTCGGTTAAGCACGGCACGGTAGCCCTGGATGACTCCCTCCTCTTCAAGCTTGCGCACCTTACGCCAGCAGGGCGATGCCGACATCCCTATCTTCTCAGCTAACTCCTGGTTGGTTACGCGAGCATCGTCTTGCAGGTGTTTAAGGATCTTCATTTCTGTCAGACCAAGTGCCATACCGATAAATTCCTTTCTTTTTTACGGTTAAAACAGGAAATTTTTTCCAGATAACATTTTGTAATAACCCAATATAGGTAACAATTTCCCCTAAAGCCACTGCATAATACATTTGATTGTTTAATGATTTTTCGCAAGCAACATGAGGAGGAAACGAATCCTGTGTTAATGCATATTGTCCTGTTTACACTGAAAAAAGAGCTTGACTGGACGTCTTACGAGGTATTAGAAGCCGAGAGCGCCACCCATGCACACCCAAATTTTATTCATCAAATCAAAGGCTGGACGTGTGGCAGGAATACTACGCAACGTCAGATCGCTGCTGATTTTATGGTAATGGGTCTGTTTGAAAGCCGTGAAGACCTTAACGCCTATCTGGTTGATCCTGACCATCAGGCCGGCGTAGAAAAATGGCATGCCATCGCAGACTGGAAAGTGGTTGATATTGAGCTTAACAGTCATTCTACGCTAAACAGTGGCTTGCTTTCGGTACTGAATGAACTCACTGCCGTTTGCTGAAAAGACGTTTTATAAAGGGTTGAAGATGAAATTTGACGCCAGCCAACATCGCTGCACGATTGTTATAGACAGAGATCTCCCAGCCGGCCTTGCGATAAACGCGGCCAGCGTGATTGGCATTAGTTTTGGCCGCACTGTTGAAAATCTTGTCGGCCCTGATCTGCAAAGCCAGGATGCCGTAAATTATCCGGGAGTTATTTACAGCCCCCTTCCCGTCCTGCTCGCATCAGGTGATTATATTCACCAGCTGCTAAATAATGCTGAAAGCGATGAAGAAATTTACGTTATGCCATTCAGCGCATTAGCCCAGTCGTGTAAGAATTATGATGAATACGGAGAGCGAATCTCTTCTGTAAACAGTAACAACATTGAATTAGTGGCAATAGGGTTAATCGGCCCCAAAAAGAAAATCACCAAAATGACAGGAAATCTGCCACTTTATAAATAGTTTTAACATCAAATTCCCTGATAAGTCAGCGGCAGACATGCTGCTGACTGTATCTTCGCACCCAAAATTTAACATTAAACCTTTCTCTATAGAGGCTCGCAAGATGTACGCAATATTTAAAGATGATGTAGTTGAGAAGGCAAAGGAAACTTATAGTCAACACCAAAAATTTGAAGCGGGAGAAATTAGTTTAAAGCAACTTCACTCCCTGCAAAACAATGCACTGAGAGAGAATATTAAATACGTCATTAATAATTCCCCTTTTTATCGTGAACGTTTGCAGGGTTTAACTGCAGCTGACATCGATACCCTGACGACCGCTAAAATAAGTTCCCTGCCTTTTACCACCAAGGATGATCTGAGAAGCCACGGTGCATCATTAGCCTCTGCTCCCCTCCATCAAAGCTGGATTTACTACGAAACAACCGGCACGACGGGGAAGCCCACCCCCTGCCCTCGTAATGAGGCCGATTCAATTCACAATAATACGCCGCTGATTATCCATTACCGGGATATATTTGAACAGCACGGTGAAAATCATGTTGTAGGGGTCATGGGGCCAAGCGAGCTTCATTCAACGGGTGATACGTTTGAAGATGTCTTTCGCAGCCTGGGCCACAGCGTGGTTAAAATGTGGCCACGTTCGCCTGTAGTCGGCATGAAACGTGTCATGGCATTGATCAACGAATTACACATCACCGCCCTGGTCTGCACACCCGCCGTGGCTATTTCAGTGGCCCGCTTTATCAAAGATTCCGGGCAGGATCCGGCCACCACCAGCGTGAGGTTAATTCTCACCGTGGGTGAGCTGACCACGCCATCGCTGTTAAGGAACATTGGTGATGTATGGGGCGCACAGGTTTACAGCTGCATGTATGCCTCGCAGGAGTCATCCATTCTGGCGGTCTGCGCCAGCGACAGCCATCTTTATACCATCCCGTTAAATAACTACTACGAAATCATCGATCCTGTCAGTGGTAAGGGTTACGACATCACTAAAGGTCAGGTCACCGGTGAGCTGGTCATTACCCATCTTTATCAGGGTCAGAAACCCCTTATTCGCTACCGAACTGGCGATATGGTTCGCTCGACTTACATGCCTGACGGCAGTCAAAAAATTGTTCCCATTGGCCGCGTGCGTGACGTACTTACCCTTAATGGTACAGCTTACTGTGCCTGGGATTTAGAGGCGGCACTTCTCGAGCATCTGAACGGCTGTCTGGACTATGCCATTCAGATCGACAGAAACGATAATCTCGATGTTCTGAACATTACGGTTGAGATGTTCAACAAAGAGGCCGATGTCGCCCCTGTCCTTACTCAAGTTAAGGCCCATCTGGAGCATAAAATTGCCGGTGTTAAGATTAATCTCGTCAATGGCGAAACCAGCGGTGTGACTGGAACTTCGGCTATGGTGAGCTGGAAAGCAGCCCGTATCCATGATTTGCGACCCGCTGCCGACAACAGCGATCGTGAAGCGGCTCTTGCTTTGATCAATCGGGGGTTCCAATAATGCAGCAGGACACGCCCCACAAAACCAGCCAGGCAGCACCAGCCCACCACTGCTGGAGTTATCTTAATGGCGAGTTCGTTGAGGCCAGTGCTGCCGTACTGCCTGTCACAACACAGGCGTTTAATTACGGCACCGCAGTATTCGAGGGGATTCGTGGTTACACCAGCGTGACTGATGGGCAAGTCAACGTCTTTCGGCTGGATGACCATCTTACCCGACTTTGCCAGTCGGCCTCGCTGCTGTTAATTGACGACCTGCCAGACCATCAGGCATTAAAAGAGTTAACGCTGACGCTCCTGAAACGTAACGAAGCCAGTAATGACTGTTACATCAGGCCGATTGCGTATAAACGCCATCTTCTGCCGGGCAGTGGCTTCGGCGTGAAGCTTTCAGGCGTCAGCAGCGGACTGTCAGTGAACAGTCTGAATATGCGTGCCTATGTTAAGCAGGACGGTATTGCCTGTACGATTTCTGCCTGGCGGCGCGTTGCCGATAGCTCAATACCTGCGAGGGCTAAAATCACCGGCAGTTACGTCAACTCAGCCCTTGCAATGGAAGCAGCACACCGGGGCGGATATGACGATGCCATTATGCTTAACCAGCACGGCTATGTTGCTGAAGCGACCACATCGAATGTCTTTATCGTCAAGAACGGAAAGCTGATCACTCCGCCAGTCACTGCACATATTTTGCAAGGCATAACGCGCGATACGGTTATGACGCTTGCCACACACTTTCTTGGTCTGGAAGTGATAGAGCGCGACATCTTACCATCCGAGTTATTGACTGCTGATGAATGTTTCCTGACGGGTACAGGCGTCGAAATATCCCCGGTAGCCCGGATTGATCACCACCTGCTTAACAGTATGGACTCGCAGAGTATATCCCTCTCGCTGAAAAAACTGTACGAGAAAGCGGTTCGTGGTGAATTAAATGCTTTTAGTCACTGGCTAACGCGCGTTTGTTAAATAACCAATTTAGGTAAAAAATGAGCTACCATTTTATGAATATAGGGCTGGCCCGTGCGGTGGATTTTCCCGTCCACACATTAGGTCCGGCCGGAACAAGCAGTGAATATGCTTCGCAGTTTTTCAATGGCTGGATGAATGAAAACTACGAAAAATGCCCGCGCGAAATTCATCTCAATGACTCCTACGAGCGTGCAAGAGACAATATTAAAGATGTAAAGGGTTTATTGATCGTCGCTAATGCCTATCCCAATATTAATGAGTTCTATATGGATACCAGGTTAAAGCTGCTGGCAACGTTTCTTTATGACACCCCGCTTTATGGTTTAGTCGCTAATAAAACTTTACCTGACCGGCCATTATATATTGCTTCGCACCCGGCTCCCATCCCGTTAATAGACGAGTTATTACCTGCGGGGATATCTGTTGAACGGATAGTAGAAATGCCATCTACCAGCGCGGCCGCACATGCTGTGGCCATCGGTGAAGTGGATATGGCTTTAACAACTGAAGTTGCCGCCCGCATACACAACCTTAACTTTGTTTCACGCACGCGCCCCATACATATGCTCTGGTCGGTGTTTGCTTCTCATATTTAATCATTCATCAAGGAAAGAACATGACAATCCTGAAAATGCACACTCTTGACAGCGCCCCGGCGGCCAGCCGCCCACTGTTGCAAAGCTCCATTGATGGTTTTGGCTGGATCCCCTGGCAAAGCGCTTATATGGCGGAGTCACCCGCCCTGCTCGCGTCTTACCAGTATGCCCATGATGCCTTTTCACAATGTTCACTGAACGAAGAGGAGCGCGCTATTGTCTGGATTACGACCGGTACCCTTAATCAATGTGACTATACGGTTCAGGCACATAACTGGATTGCGCAACATAAAGGCGTTGCCGAGGAAACGCTAAAAGCACTCGCCCACGCGCCTGAAACCCTTCCCGACAAGCTGGCCGTGTTATATCGCTTTACATGCCAGGTGGTTCTGGCTCAGGGCCAGATCCCGCAGCAGGCGGTCAGGGAAATGCTGGCCGCTGGCTACAGCCAGCAAAATGTGCTGGACGTGATTCTGGGTGTTTCTCAGAAAACCATGTCAACGCTGCTTAACAGCATTGCAGGTACGCAGATTGAGCCACAGTTTCAGTCTGTTCCAACACGCTAAGAGAGAGATGACTCACCATGCAATTCATCGGCCGTAAGCTGGTTGAACAGGCGCTTTCACCCGCAAAAAGCTTACAGTTAAGCCGCGATGCTTTCGCCCTGATGAGCCAGGGCAAAGTAAGGCAGACACTGCGCAGCGTTATTGCCTCCGATGACGGTAGTCTGATGGGCACCATGCCCGCCTGCATTACAGAGGGGCCGTACGCCGGTTTTGGACTCAAAACGGTAAAAGTGGATTTCAGTCACGCTCACCGGCGCACATCCCACGAAGGATGTATTTTGCTTTACGATGCTTCGGAGGAAGGCGATATGGTTTTGGTTGATGCCGCCTCGGTGACGGAGTTACGCACTGCGGCCGCTTCCGCACTGGCCACCGATATTCTGGCCCCAAGGGATGCAAGCCGTCTCGCGATTTTGGGCACAGGCGTACAGGCAAGAAAGCATTTCCTGATGCTGCGGGCAGTTCGGCCGATCGTGCATCTTACTATCTGGGGGCGAAGTGAAGCGGGTGCATCGGCGTTTGCCAACTGGTGCCGCCAGCAGTCAGGGCTGCCCGTTACCATTGCGTCCACACCGGCTCAGGCCGTTTCAGACGCAGATATTATCTGTACCGTGACCGCTTCTAAAGAGGCATTCCTTCATGCCACTGACCTTCCGGATCGTTGCCATATTAATGCGGTTGGTGCCTCCGCTCCCGGCTTTCAGGAAATCTCGCCCGAAGTCTATACCGCCGTAGAACTCTATGTTGATTCCAGTGAGGCAGTATGGAGTGCGTCCACCTGTATGATGCAGGCGAGAGAACAGGGATTTTTGCCCCAGCGCAACGTGGGCATTGAGCCGGGAGAATGGCTAATGACTGACACACATGCAGCCCCCAGACCTGAACGAACGCTGTTTAAATCCGTGGGGCTTGCCGTTCAGGATTTGGTATTTGCCCGAGAAATCGTCAATCACACCAACGCATCCTTTAAAAGAGATTGCCAATATTCATCATCCCGCATTTCTTTTCCACAGGAATAACTATGTTAGGAACCGCACAAATAATATCTTACATCGCCGCGCTCGGATTGGCAGCGGCAATCCCCGGGCCTGGTATGACTGCGTTAGTGGCGCGCAGCGTCAGTGGTGGCGCTGTGGCTGGCTTTATCATGCTAAGCGGACTGATCCTCGGTGATATAGTTTATCTTACTACGGCAGTCTTTGGCCTGGCGGTGATCGCGCATAGTTACACATCGCTGTTAACGCTAATCAACTGGGCAGCTGCGCTCTATCTGTGCCTGCTTGCATGGCAGTTTTGGCGTTATCAGCCTAAGGCTGTGAATGTCGATCAAAAAGCGACAAAGCGAGAGTTGGCGTCGGCATGGTTTTCGGGACTGTCGATAACGCTGGGAAATCCCAAAACCGTTGCATTCTATCTGGCTATCTTGCCGCTGGTCATCTCTCTGGATAACGTATCATTGAAAATATGGGGGATGATGCTGGTGCCGCTAACCGTAATGGTGCTGCTGGCGGTGGGGGCTGTTTTTATCCTCGCGGCACTTAAGGTTCGCCGGTTCCTTACCAGCGCTAAGGCACAACAGCGTCTGTTCAAAACAACAGGGGTTATTATGATGCTCGCTGCATGTGGCATGGTAGCGAAGACGCTCTGAGCCTTACTATCGGCAGCGTCAGTGAAACAGGCGGGATAAACAGATACCGTTGGTTTACAGATGAGTTGACCAACCCGACAGACAGTGTAAATAAGGTTTGCAATGACTTTGCCAGCTGCCAGCGCTGGTACCATACAATAAGCACTTCTGTCCGGGAGTACGTAATGAAAACAAAAACTTATCTCTTCTTATTACTGAGCTGCGCCCTGCCTGGCTCCGCGCTTACGCCACGGGCTGTTGCAGCGGAAGAAAAGATCGGATGGCGATCATGATGACAATATTATCCGTTAACATAGGGAACATATTGCCGCCACAATGCCACAAGCCGGGCTGCTGATTATGCCTGACAGCAGTCACTTTGCTTTTTACAGCCCGCGAAGGAGTTCAAAGAGGCGCTGGTTAACTTCCTCGCCAGATAAGGCGTCATTGCGTTTTCACCGGGTTCAGCAAACGTCCATCGGCGGGATCGGCTCAATACCCCCTGCGCTAAGAAAGTGTGCTTACGCGGAGGGGATAACCGGAGATGTTCTTCCCTACAACAGCGAATAAACCGTCCAGTATTAAGTCGAACCTGGAAACAGATGGCTGCGGGCGTTATTGCCAATAGATAATGCCGCTGACGGAAGCACATGCGGTTAATTGCTGCCAGCCTGACTGGCCTACTCTGATGCTCTGTCGCCCTGACCGATTCATCATTGAGGTTAAATATGTCCGCACTTTTTACCCCGTTTAAATTGAAAGACGTCACCTTGCGTAATCGCATTGCCGTGCCGCCGATGTGCCAGTACAGTGCTGAAGATGGCCTGACTAACGAATGGCATCAGGTTCACTATCCGTCGATGGCTCGCGGCGGCGCGGGACTGGTTATTGTTGAAGCTACGGCGGTATCACCGGAAGGCCGCATCACTCCGGGCTGTACCGGGCTGTGGAACGATCGACAGGCGCAAAGCATGGCGCAGATCGCCGCCTCAATCAAAGCCGCCGGGGCAGTACCGGCTATTCAGATCGCTCACGCCGGGCGCAAAGCCAGTGCTAACCGTCCATGGGAAGGTGACGACCATATCGCAGCCGGTAACAGCGCTGGTTGGGAAACCCTGTCCCCATCCGCCGTGGCCTTCGGTCATCATCTACCTAAGGTGCCGAAAGCAATGACGATAGAAGATATTACCCGGGTAAAAAGTGACTTTGTCGCCGCAGCCCGCCGCGCGCGTGATGCAGGTTTCGAATGGCTTGAACTGCATTTCGCCCACGGCTATCTCGGCCAGAGCTTTTTCTCACCGCATACTAACCAGCGAACGGATCGCTATGGCGGTAGTTTCACCGGGCGCAGTCGCTTCCTGCTGGAAACCCTTGCGGCGGTGCGCGAGGTGTGGCCGGAAAATCTGCCGCTGACCGCACGTCTTGGCGTGATTGAATATGACGGACGTGATGAAGAAACGCTGAGTGAGTCGATTGAACTGACCCAACTGATGCAGAAAAACGGTCTGGATCTGCTGAACGTCAGTATCGGCTTCACCGTGGCAGAAACCGATATCCCGTGGGGGCCTGGCTTTCTCGCTCCGGTCGCGCAGCGCGTGCGCCACGCAACCGGGTTACCGGTCGCAACATCCTGGGGCATGGAAGCACCTGCAGTCGCGGAACGTGCGATAGCTGAACAGCAAATGGATTTAGTGATGATTGGCCGTGCGCTGCTCGCCGACCCGCACTATCCGTACTATCTGGCGAAACAGCTGAAGGTAGAGCGCCCGTCCTCGCTGCTGCCAGCACCCTACGCACACTGGCTGGAACGTTACCGTTTAGGTGAATAGTTGCTGATCTAAGGCAGCTCCGTACGGCAATCGTTAAGCGGTTGTCGTGCGGATAAACCGGCTGTGAGCTAAATGAACAGCGGGTCATTTTCTTCGCTGCCTCATGCAGCGCATCAATTATCGCGTACATTTTTCCCCGGCGCTTTTTGCGCACATGGCCGCGCATATCAGCATCGCCAGCCATAAGTCTGACTGATTTATCACGTTATATCTGATGCCACCAGGCAAGGGCGCGCGCAGCGTTAGCATGGCAATGACCGGTGAAATATAGCTATGATATATCTTAAATACCCGTGTTGAACGCATCTCCTCGCGGTTAAAAGGGATCGTTTTGTGCGCTAACCGCTTTCGCCTGCGGCCTGTACTTCCACAGCCAGCGCCCGCTGTCCATGCGCCGATAGAAGAACCCACCACGGATTATCCAGTCCAGTACCATCCCCAGCCAGATACCCACTACGCCAAATCCGAGCACGATCCCCAATAGATAACCGGCAATAATCCGCCCACCCCACATACTCAACAGTGATATCCACATGGTGTAGCGCGCATCACGCGCTCCTTTCAGCCCGGCAGGCAGCACCCAGGACGCCGCCCAGAAAGGCATAAAGGCGGCATTAAGCCATACCAATAATTTCACTATGTGGACGACCGATTCATCCTGAGTGTAAAACCGCGCCAGCTGCCCGGCAAATGGCACGATCAGCAGCGAAAGAGCGCTAACAACCAGAGTCGACAGCCAAAAGATATAGCGCAGCACCCGCTCCGGCTGGCCCAGCTGACCACGGCCAAGACGCGTTCCGACGATGATGGTTGAAGCCGAACCCAGCGCGTTACCCGGCAGGTTAATCAGCGAAACGATTGAGAAAGCAATAAAATTACCCGCGATCACATCGGTTCCCATACCAGCAACAAAGATCTGGGTCAGTAATTTGCCACCGTTAAACAGCACCGACTCAATGCTGGCCGGAACACCAATGCCCAGCACTTCGCGCAAAATGCCGGCATTGAGGCGGGTAAAATAACTTTTTAGCGAGATTTTCAACGCCGGAACAAAGCCGATCGCCAGCACGTAGATCACCGCTGCTGCCCCGATGTAACGCGAGATGGTTAACCCCAGACCGGCACCAATAAATCCCATACCCTGCCAGGAGAAGCAGCCGTAGATCAGCACGCTGCTAATGGCAATATTAAGGATATTCATCCCGCCGTTGATTAACATGGGTATTTTGGTATTTCCCCCGCCGCGCAATGCGCCGCAGCCTATCAGGGCGATGGCCGCAGCCGGGTAGCTCCACGCCGTAACCTGCAGATAAGAAAGCGCCAGCACTTTCACCTGCGGGTCGGCTTTTCCCGCAATCAAATCAACGATCTGCGGGCCAATAAACTCAATCACCAGCGCCAGTAAAACGGCAAATCCTGTCATAATAATCAGTGACTGACGTGCCGCCGCTACCGCCCTGTCGCGATTGAGTCTGCCAAGACTGAAAGCCACCACCACCGTCGTGCCGAGGTCAATGGCGGCAAAAAAGGAGATCACCACGATATTAAAGCTGTCCGCCAGCCCCACGCCGGCCATCGCTTCTTTACCGAGCCAGCTGACGAGAAAAGTGCTCAATACTCCCATCAGCAGAACGCACAGGTTTTCAAAGAAAATAGGCACCGTTAGCGGCGTAATTTCACGCCAGAATATCACCCGCCAGGCACGCCGTTTCGGATACCACGCGCTACCTTTGATGGCTTGCAGCACGGAGACGATGAATTTTTGCAAGAGGAGTCCAGTTATCACCAGGGAAGGGGCACTTTCAGCATGGTAAAGCCGTTAAAATTGTGCAAAGTCTTTTTATGTTTCAAATTGCAGCGAACAGGAAGCCATCAAAGTATGGGTAATGATATAGGGGGTTTATTTCATTTCGCCCGCGTTTTCTGTGGGCAATAACACCGCGTTTTGCAGATTTTTCATCCGGGCAGACAGCAAAAAAGCCGGACTGTCTCCAGCCCGGCTTAGGAAGATCAGGGGAAGACGCC
Source organism: Erwinia pyrifoliae DSM 12163 (assembly GCF_000026985.1). Lineage (NCBI taxonomy): Bacteria > Pseudomonadati > Pseudomonadota > Gammaproteobacteria > Enterobacterales > Erwiniaceae > Erwinia > Erwinia pyrifoliae. The sequence continues at coordinate 1,639,226 of NC_017390.1, read as the reverse complement.
CCTGGGTAAACTACCCTTTGAGTTCACCCAGCGTTTTCAACTTCCTGGACAAGTCGCGACGTTCTTTCGACAGGTCAGCCACCTTGATGATGTATTCATCAACGCGATCTTCATAATCACTGCGCATGCTGGTGATAATTTCCTGAACGGCCTCGATGCTCATACCTGGCTTGATGTACTCACTCAGGTTGTCGAGCAGCAGCACGCGCTTCTGGTTATCACGGATTTTCTTTTCGTTATCGTGAATTTCACGCTGCAGTTTGTTCTTACGACGGAACAGACGAACGAACTCCAGAACGTCCTGGAATGATTGCTTTGCGTTTTCCATGAAGACACCTTTCATTTGGGCCTGCGCTTACAGGCATCATTGTTGTTGCTACCAGCTTAGCGGCCAACCGCTGCCGATGGCAATTTTAACTTGCGGAACCGGATGCCTGCTATCTTACCCTGAAGCTGAACGTATCGCAGTAAGTTGTTGCTGAATCGCTCTATTTTCGCAGTACCAGACTGATAAGCTCTGATAACCGCTCCAGCTGGCGAGCCATTTCCAGGCTCAGCCAGACATAGCCTTGTATCGGGGTTTCCACCTGTTCATCTCTCGATGATTCGGCGATCGGCTGCCGCAGCTCACGGCCAATTTCCGCCAATTCTGCGCTAATAGCGGCGATTTTCTCGCTATTCCCTTCCACTACCGCCCCGGATAAGGCGCGCAGTGTGCTTTCCGTCATCTGCTGCGCCCGGCGTAGCGACGGCGCGTTAAGCATTATCAGATGGCTTTGACGCGATGCCCACCATGCGTTGAGTTGCAGCTCCAGCGTGCAAACCAGATTCCGATTCAGCGTCTGGATCCCCTCAAAAACGGATCGCGGCGTGCGGGTCTCTTTGCTGGAAGGTTCGATCAATGCACGCATTTTGATCACTTTACCCAGCAAATGCTGCAACGGGCGCGCCAGACGCGGTTTATCGACCAGGTTGGGGGTCAGTCCGGCGTGGTAAATGCGCGCCGTTTCCAGCAGCAGATCCGAAAGCTGGATGCGCCAGTGGGTATAGGCTTTTTGCGGCCAGATGCTGGTAAACAACAGTGCAAGCAGCGATCCAAGGATAACATCACCGCCGCGCCAGAGAGCGGTAGCCATATCTCCGGGGACACCGCCGCAGACAACCCCCAGCGTAATGCCAATCAGCAGCGCCATGTAGGGATGTTTACCGAGAGCGAGAAAACCACTGATAAACATGACGATGGCGCACCACAGCAGCATCAACGGCAGAGAGTAAAGCTCCAGTTTAATGGCAATAAGCCCGGCTATCGAACCGAAAAGCGTTCCGCCAATGCGCTGCACAGCCCGTGGGAACACGTTTCCCCATGAGGATATCGGCCCCATCACCACCACCAGCGTGATCAGCGGCCAGCTGCCTTCCGGGATCGCCAGTATCCGCACCAGCTGAAAAGCGAGGATAAACGCCAGCGCGATACGCACGCCGTGCACGATGCGGTAATGACGGTACAGGCTAAATTCAAAGGCCGACAGTGGCTTATCCGGTCGCAAAAGTGGCTCCGCAAGCAGGGGGTTAACGCGACATCATACCCTAAGCTGGCATGAGGAGCAGGAATGGATATAAATTTCTACCTGATTTTGGTACTAAACCGGCTTCCTTCACCGACTGCAACGCCACCAGCGGATAGCTGGCTAGCTGCTTGTCCCCTTTCAGCAGCTGGATAACGCCGACCTGTTCGTGCAATCCAATCGGTGCTCCAGGTTTCTGCGCTCAATCACCTACCTGGCTTTAATGTGCTGAACGTCATCACGCGGCAGCGTGTTTTCTCCGGGTTTCAGGAACATCAGTGAAGAACCTTTAAACACCGGGTTACCCGCAGCCTACGCATCGTTACGTTAACAGGTGAAATGTGCGCATGTTGTACGGAATCTGTGGCTGCTTTGCGTGACTAAATTGCAAGAAAATACGAAATTTCAGCGGATTAGCCGTGCCAGAACGGGTGGCTCCCTGGCCTTGATAACGCCCTTAGCCCCGGCTTGCTAAAATTTGGTCGGGAAGCTGATATAAATATTTTCCGAGCCAAAGTCAGCGGGAAGCCCCTGTCGGACGCGGATCTTCTCATCTCTGGTCGGCTTGTGCGTTGCTCTATTATCCGGGAACGCTCCCGGCCCCCTTTTGCAGCCAAACCCCTGACAGACGGTATTGGCTTGGGGATCCGGTGTGGGCATATCGGCGCTGGGAAACATCCCGGCACAGCCGCAAAGAAAAGAGGTCAATAGCGTAAACGGTGCGTATTTCATGAAATAATTCCTTTTCGTTTGAAATAAGCTGCTAAATTACCCTTCACTGAGTGAATAAAAATACAACGATGGTCAATACATCCTCAACTGACGGCAAACCAGTAACGCTTTCATAGCTCAGGTCAGCAAAGAGATACGATCTGATGACTGACATCTTTGCTGAATCTGTTATTTATGTGGTGAGTGGACATGGTTTACCATAACGTGATTGAGAGTTGTGTATTCTGGTCGCTTTTAATCCTGCGCTAAACGCCGGGGATGGCGCGTGGATGTACTCAACATGCCAGCAAACGCGCACAATGCGCCGGTATAAACAACAGCTCCATCGCCCCTGCATGAATTTTCATTTAAAGATCAAAGCATAACCTCAACCACAGGCAACCCGATACAGTGAAAGACAAGCCGATACAGCCCACCTTCCTTTTTCATGATTACGAGACCTTCGGCAAAAGCCCGTCGCTGGATCGTCCGGCACAATTCGCTGCTATTCGTACCGATATGGATTTTAATCTTATTGGCGAGCCGGAAGTCTTTTACTGCCGGCCAGCGGATGACTATTTGCCGCAGCCGGAAGCCGTGATGATCACCGGTATCACGCCGCAGATTGCCCGCGCGCGCGGCCTGAGCGAAGCTGAATTTACCTGCCGTATTCATCAGCTGTTTAGCGTACCCAATACCTGCGTGGTGGGCTATAACAACGTCCGTTTCGACGACGAAGTTAGCCGCAACCTTTTCTACCGCAACTTTTACGATCCTTATGCCTGGAGCTGGCAGCATGGCAACAGCCGCTGGGACCTGCTGGACGTGATGCGCGCCTGCTACGCGCTGCGCCCGGACGGTATTACGTGGCCAGAAAATGACGACGGCTTTCCCAGCTTTCGCCTTGAACATCTGACGAAAGCTAACGGAGTCGCGCATGAAAATGCGCATGATGCGATGTCGGATGTTTATGCCACGATTGCCATGGCAAAACGGGTGAAGGAGAAACAGCCGCGCCTGTATGATTTCCTGTTCAGCCATCGTAACAAACAGAAAATCAGTACACTGATCGACATTCCGCAGATGAAGCCGCTGGTGCATATTTCCGGCATGTTCGGCGCAGCAAGAGGCAATACCAGCTGGATTGCTCCGCTGGCGTGGCATCCTGATAACCGTAACGCGCTGATAACCTGTGATCTGGACGGAGATATGGCCCCGCTTCTGGAGCTTGACGCTGATGCGTTGCGCGCCCGGCTGTATACGCGCCGTGAAGAACTGGACGGCGCATCCCCGGTGCCGCTAAAGCTGGTGCATATTAATAAATGCCCGGTGGTGGCTCCGGCAAATACGTTGCGCGCGGAAGATGCTGAACGCATCGGCATTGACCGCCAGCGCTGTCTGGATAACCTCGCCCTGCTGCGACAACATCCGGAAGTGCGTGACAAAGTCGTGACGCTGTTTGCCGACGCGCAACCTTTTACCCCATCAGATGATGTGGATGCCCAGCTCTACAACGGTTTCTTTAGCGATGCCGACCGCAACGCGATGAATATTGTGCGCCAGACCGCAGCGGAAAATTTGCCGGCGCTGGATCTCACCTTTAACGATGCGCGTATCGAAAAGCTACTGTTTCGCTTCCGGGCGCGCAACTTCCCCGGCACGCTGGACGATATGGAACAACAACGCTGGTTGCAGCACCGTCGTCAGATGCTCAACCCCGAACGTGTACAGGGCTATGTGCAGGAGCTGGAGATGCTGTTTAATCAGTACGAAGGAGATCGGGCCAGGCAGGAGCAGCTCAAGGCCCTGTTTGCTTATATGCAGGAACTGGTCTCTTAACGGGTTGATCGCGGCGAAAGCCTGGCTAACGATGCCTCAGGGCTGAGACAGACGGGGCGGCCCCTATTTTGAGGTCGCCCCGTTTTTTATGACAACATGTCTTCACTGCACTGTGGCACCGGATTGCGGAAGCTGCGGGTGACAAACGTCAGATACAGCAGGCCAATGGCGGCCCATACCAGCCCAAGCACCATGGAACTCTCTTCCAGATTGACCCACAGAGCGCCCACGGTAAGGGCCCCCAATAGCGGCAGCACCAGAAAAGTGAAGTTATCCTTCAGCGTTTTATTACGGCGCTCGCGGATCCAGAACTGCGAAATCACCGACAGGTTAACAAAGGTAAACGCCACCAGCGCGCCAAAGTTGATCAGCGCGGTGGCCGTCACCAGGTCGAAAGTGATTGATGACAACGCAATCGCACCAACCAGCAGCACGTTCAGCGCCGGGGTACGCCACTTCGGATGGATATAGCCGAAGAAACGCACCGGGAACACGCCATCGCGGCCCATCACATACATCAGTCGTGATACGCCCGCATGGGCCGCCATACCGGAAGCCAGCACCGTTACACAGGAAAAAATAAGAATCCCGAACTGGAAGGCCTTGCCTGCCACGTACAGCATGATTTCTGGCTGTGACGCGTCCGGATCTTTGAAACGAGAGATATCGGGGAAATAGAGTTGTAAGAAATAAGACACCACGATAAAGATCAGGCCGCCAATGAGTGCGGTCATAAAGATCGCTTTCGGGATCACCCGCTCGGCATCTTTGGTCTCTTCTGACAGTGAACTGATACCGTCAAATCCGAGGAACGAGAAGCAAAGTATGGTCGCCCCGGTAATCATCGGCACGACATGCGCGTTTTCCGACCAGAACGGTTGACTGCTGACTAAGGTGCCTGCACCTACGCCATGTGCCACTCCCCAAACCACCATCCCCATGATGGTAACCATCACCACCACCTGCAGCACCACAATTACGCTGTTGAAGTTGGCAACGGTTTTAATGCCTTTGAGGTTAGAGAGGGTCATAAAGCCCACCAGCAACAGCACAAAGATCCACGACGGAATGCCGGGTACCAGCGCTTCCCAGTATATTTTCGCCAGCAGAATATTGATCATCGGCATAAACAGATAATCAAGCAGCGAAGACCAGCCGACCATAAAGCCTACGTGCGGGCTGATGGCTTTCTGTGCATAGGTATAGGCCGAACCTGCGGAAGGGAAGCGGCGAACCAGCTGGCCGTAGCTCAGCGCGGTAAACAGAATAGCAATCAGCGCAAATGCGTATGCGGTGGCAACGTGGCCGTCAGTCAGGCCGGAGACGATGCCAAAGGTATCAAACAGCGTCATTGGCTGCATATAAGCCAGACCCATCATCACCACAGGCAATAACGTCAAGGTTTTTTTCAATTTTGCACGCGGCTGTGCGGCTGGGATTGCGGTATTATGCGCCATGATTCAGCCTCCCCATAGCGTCAACCTTTCTGGGTTGAACCACAGGGAAACTTCGCTCAATGCGTGAGCTTTTCGACAGAGGATTAAGGAACAGGCAGTCAGGAGTGAGAGAATGACCTGTCGCGGCGCCGTAGTCGTCGCGCTGGCGGATTCCAGCTCCAGCCGGAGTAAGATGGTGTAGCCCCATGTTTGTATCCTCAATAAACACATTACTGTGTATTTAAAAGCGTTTATCTATCCGGTTCTGGACCGGCCTCTTGAAAGACGAAGTGAGTACCGCTTGCAAATATAAAAAAATAACCGCCGCCGGTGACAGAATCGGCGTCGGTCATATTTATTTATACCCTGAATAATTCGGGTTGCAGGAAGGCAGCAAACGCATGCAGCCAACGCACCAGCCTGAAGAATGACGGGTATATTGCAGGAGGCATATTTTGCACCATACTCAGGCCGAATGACAAGTCATACCGGCCTGCAGAAGTAAATTCTTTATGGCAGTAAATGACACCTTATAAACGGCAATGCCGTTAGTCAATGGCTGTTCGTTTACGACATCGGCATCCGCGCCGGATCCGGATAACGATAGGTAAATCCCAGCTCCCGGCAAATTTTGCTGCCGTCAATTAGCTTACCCTGATTTTGGCTGTCATCGGCGAGGAAAGTCGGCGGCGTCAGCCCTAGCTGGCTTGCCACCTGCGGGTAAAACTGATTACGTGCCGGATGTTGCGGGGCGCTCAGGTTATAGATATGCCCGCCCTCCGGCGTCTGTAACAACAGGGTTATCGCCGCTATCACATCGTCAAGATGCACCAGGTTTACGCCCTGTGATCCGTTGGCCAGATCGGTTTTACCGGCGAGGAAGCGCCCCGGATGGCGTTTTGGCCCGACAAGACCGGACAGGCGCAGAATATCTACCGATGTGCCTGGCAGATGATGCAGCCAGTGCTCCAGCTCCTGTAACGTGCGGCCGGCAGCGCTGACCGGAGCCAGCGGCGTGCTCTCACCGGTATTTCCGGGACGCTCGCCGTATACCGAAGTCGAACTGGTGAAGATCATGCGCGGTACGTTATATGCCAGCGCGCTGTCCACCAGCTGCTGTACGGCATGCAGATAGCTTTCACCGCCAGCGGCAGTGCGGCTGGCGGGAAGCGTTATCACCAGCGCATCCACCTTAAGCAACGCCTCAAGGTCGTCAGCCTCACAGTTCAGTTCCGGCGTCAGCTCGAGTAAATATCCATCTACGCCGCTCATTCTCGCCGCATCGACTCCATCCTGGGTGGTTTTACTGCCGGTGACCCGCCAACCTGCCGCCGTTAGCGACATCGCCAGCGGCATCCCTAACCACCCCAGTCCAACAATGGCAACTCTTTTCATCCCTTAGCTCCCGTCAACTCAAACTTTAATGGCCCAAGGCTACGCCAGGCGTCAGCCAGAGACAACTGTCGGTTGATAAGAGAATCTAGCCACATTAAAAAAAAGGGTTGCGCCTCGCGCTTATTCTGGTTAGGTTATTTCTCACGATATGAATATCCATTCATCCAAGAGAATTTTATGACACGCGTTCAGTTCAATCATCATCACCACCATCACCCTGACTAGTCTTTCAGGCGATGTGTGCTGGAAGACGTTCAGGATCTTCCAGCGGTGCAGAACGCAAACTCAGCCCCCGGAAGATCGCCTTCCGGGGGCTTTTTTTTGGCCCTGAGAGACGAACAGCGCTGGCTAATAACGATAAACGCAGACAGGAAAATAGGATTGACAACCGATGTTAGATAACACCCGTTTACGCATAGCTATGCAGAAATCAGGCCGTTTAAGCGATGAATCACGCGAATTGCTCGCACGCTGCGGTATCAAGATAAACCTCCAGCAGCAGCGCCTGATTGCCTTTGCGGAGAATATGCCCATCGATATATTGCGCGTGCGCGATGATGATATCCCGGGGCTGGTGATGGACGGCGTGGTCGACCTGGGGATTATCGGTGAAAACGTGCTGGAAGAAGAGCTGTTGACCCGGCGCGCTCAGGGCGAAGATCCGCGCTACCAGACGCTGCGTCGTCTTGATTTTGGCGGCTGCCGTCTGTCGCTGGCGATGCCCGTTGACGATAAATACAGCGGACCACAGTGTTTACAAAATTCTCGCATTGCCACCTCTTATCCGCACCTGCTGAAAAAGTATCTTGATGAACAACGCGTCAGCTTCAAGTCGTGCCTGCTGAACGGCTCCGTTGAGGTCGCACCGCGTGCCGGCCTGGCCGATGCCATCTGTGATCTGGTCTCGACCGGTGCCACGCTGGAAGCCAACGGCCTGCGCGAAGTGGAGGTGATTTATCGCTCGAAAGCCTGTCTGATCCAGCGTGATGGCGAAATGCCGGCGAACAAGCAGCTGCTGATCGACAAGCTGATGACGCGCATCCAGGGGGTGATTCAGGCGCGTGAGTCCAAATACATCATGCTGCACGCCCCCAGCGAACGTCTGGAAGAGATCATCACCCTGCTGCCGGGTGCCGAGCGCCCAACCGTGCTACCGCTGGCCGGTGACAAGAGCCGCGTAGCCATGCACATGGTCAGCAGCGAGACCCTGTTCTGGGAAACCATGGAAAAACTCAAGACTCTGGGTGCCAGCTCCATTCTGGTGCTGCCGATTGAGAAGATGATGGAGTAAGCCGATGGCGACCGCGATGACCCCGATAATCTGGGCGCAGTGTAGCCCGCAGCAGCAGCAGGCGCTGCTGACACGCCCGGCAGTTGAAGCTTCTGACAGCATCAGCGCCACCGTGCGTGGCATTCTCGACAAGGTAAAAGCCGAAGGTGACCAGGCGCTGCGTGACTACAGCGCCGCTTTTGATAAAACGCAGGTTGACGTGCTGCGCGTCAGCGAGCAGCAGATGGCCGACGCGACTGAGCGGCTGGACGATGAGATCAAACGGGCGATGGCCGTGGCGGTTGCCAATATCGACAAGTTTCACCTTGCCCAACAGTTGCCAGCGGTCGATATCGAAACCCAGCCGGGCGTGCGCTGCCAGCAGCTCACCCGCCCGGTCGCGTCAGTGGGTTTATATATCCCCGGTGGCTCTGCCCCGCTGTTCTCTACCGTATTAATGCTGGCAACGCCGGCACGCATCGCCGGATGTGGTCGGGTGGTGCTCTGTTCGCCACCGCCGATTGCCGATGAAATTCTTTATGCCGCGCAGCTGTGTGGCGTAAAAGAAGTGTTCCAGGTTGGCGGTGCTCAGGCGATTGCCGCCCTCGCCCTCGGCACCGAGTCGGTGCCTAAAGTGGACAAAATTTTCGGGCCGGGTAATGCCTGGGTGACCGAAGCGAAGCGCCAGGTTAGTCAACGTCTCGACGGCGCGGCAATCGATATGCCTGCCGGGCCTTCGGAAGTGCTGGTGATTGCCGACGAAGGGGCCACGGCGGATTTTGTCGCCTCCGATCTGCTGTCGCAGGCGGAACACGGCCCGGACTCACAGGTTATCCTGCTTACGCCATCGGTGAAAATGGCCAGCGCCGTGGCCGAAGCCATCCAGAATCAGCTGGCTGAACTGCCGCGTGCGGCAACTGCTGCCCGGGCGCTTGCCAGCAGCCGTCTGATTGTCGCCCGCGATCTGCAACAGTGCGTGGAGATCAGCAACCGCTACGGGCCTGAACACCTGATTATCCAGACCCGTCAGGCGCGTGATTTAGTTGATAGCATCACCAGCGCCGGATCGGTGTTTCTCGGGGACTGGTCACCGGAATCTGCCGGCGATTACGCCTCGGGCACCAATCACGTCCTGCCAACCTATGGCTATACTTCCACCTGTTCCAGCCTCGGACTGGCCGACTTCCAGAAAAGGATGACGGTGCAGGAACTGACGCCGCAAGGCTTTATGGGGCTGGCGGCAACGATTGAAACCCTGGCTGCCGCCGAACAGCTCGCCGCGCACAAAAACGCCGTGACGCTACGCGTTGCCGCCCTGAAGGAGAAGCCATGAGCAACAGCATCGAAAACCTGGCGCGGGCCAACGTGCGGGCGCTAACGCCCTATCAGTCGGCGCGCCGCCTGGGTGGCAACGGTGATGTATGGCTGAACGCCAATGAATATCCGCTGGCGGTGCCGTTCGAGCTAAGCCAGCAGACGCTGAATCGCTACCCTGAATGCCAGCCAAAGCAGGTGATCGAGCGCTATGCCGCCTATGCCGGGCTGGCCGTGGATCAGGTGCTGGTCAGTCGCGGAGCCGATGAGGGCATCGAGTTACTGATGCGCGCCTTCTGCGAACCCGGTAAAGATGCCGTGCTGTTCTGTCCGCCCACCTACGGCATGTACAGCGTCAGTGCGGAAACTATCGGCATCGAGTACCGTACGGTAGCAGCCGGTGAAAACTGGCAGCTCAACCTGCCAGCTATTGCCGACAGGCTGAACGGCGTCAAGCTGGTCTATGTCTGTAGCCCGAATAACCCGACCGGCAACCTGATCGATCGCGACGATATGCGCCAGCTGCTGGAAATAACGCGCGGTAAAGCGCTGGTGGTGGCCGATGAAGCCTATATTGAGTTTTGCCCTCGGGCCTCTCTCGTCGGCTGGTTAAAAGATTACCCGCATCTGGTGGTACTGCGCACGCTGTCAAAAGCCTTTGCGCTTGCCGGCCTGCGCTGCGGTTTTACCCTTGCCAACGCCGAAACGATCGCATTGCTAATGAAAGTCATCGCGCCTTATCCTCTCTCCACGCCGGTTGCGGATATCGCCGGACAGGCGCTGAGCGCTGAGGGGATTGCCCTGATGCGCCAGCACGTCCGCGAGCTGATTGCCACCCGTGAACAGCTTATTGCCGGCCTGCGCGGCTGCGCCTGTGTCGAACAGGTGTTCAACAGTGCAACAAACTATATTCTGGCGCGCTTTACCGACTCCAGCCGGGTATTTAAAACCTTGTGGGATCAGGGCATTATTTTGCGTGACCAGAACAAACAACCGGGCCTGGCCGGCTGCCTGCGCATCTCCATCGGCACGCGTGAGGAGTGCGACCGTGCCATTGCAGCATTAAAATTACTCCCCGGATCTACCCTACCTCAGGAGCAAGCATGAGTCAGAAAGTCCTTTTTATCGATCGCGATGGCACGCTGATTTCTGAACCGCCGGAAGATTTTCAGGTAGATCGATTGGATAAGCTGATCTTCGAGCCGGGAGCGATCCCCGCCCTGCTGTCATTGCAAAAGGCGGGCTTCCAGCTGGTGATGATCACTAACCAGGATGGTCTGGGTACCAGCAGCTTTCCACAGGAAGACTTTGACGCTCCGCATCAGCTGATGATGCAGATTTTCAGCTCACAGGGCGTCACCTTCAGCGACGTGCTGATCTGCCCGCATACCCCGGAAGATGAATGCGCGTGCCGTAAGCCAAAAACCAAAATGGTCACCGCATGGCTGGCAGAGGGCGCGCTGGATTGCGCTAACAGCTATGTGATTGGCGATCGCACCACCGACGTGCAGCTGGCGGACAATATGGGCATTACCGGCCTGTTGTACTCCAGAGAGAAACTTAACTGGGGCGCGATTGCAGAACAGTTAACCCGGCGCGACCGCTATGCGCTGGTAGAACGCAGCACCAAAGAGACGCAAATCAAAGTTGAGGTTTGGCTGGATCGCGAAGGTGACAGCAAAATTAATACCGGGGTCGGCTTCTTCGACCATATGCTTGACCAGATAGCCACGCACGGCGCTTTCCGCATGCATATCGACGTGAAAGGCGATCTTTATATTGACGATCATCATACCGTTGAAGACACCGGCCTGGCGCTGGGCGAAGCGCTGCTCAAGGCGCTGGGTGATAAACGGGGTATTGGCCGTTTCGGCTTTGTCCTGCCAATGGATGAGTGCCTGGCGCGCTGCGCGCTGGATATCTCCGGTCGTCCGCACCTGGAGTACAAAGCGGAATTCAGCTATCAGCGCGTGGGCGACCTGAGTACCGAAATGGTTGAACATTTCTTCCGTTCACTCTCTTACACCATGGCCAGTACCCTGCATCTGCGTACCAAAGGCAAAAACGATCATCACCGGGTTGAAAGCCTGTTTAAAGCCTTCGGCCGTACGCTGCGTCAGGCGATCCGCGTTGAAGGTAACACCTTACCCAGCTCGAAAGGAGTGCTGTGATGGATATCGTCATCCTTGATACCGGCTGTGCCAATCTGTCGTCGGTGAAATGGGCGGTACAGCGGCTGGGCTATCAGCCCGTGGTGAGCAAAGATGCGGATGTCGTGCTCAATGCCGATAAGCTTTTTTTGCCGGGAGTGGGCACCGCGCAGGCGGCGATGAACCAGCTGCGTGAGCGAGAACTGGTTGATCTGATCAAAGCCTGTACCCAGCCGGTATTAGGTATCTGCCTCGGAATGCAGCTGCTGGGCAGCGGCAGTGATGAAAGCGGCGGCGTGCCAACGCTCAATATTATTGACCAGCCGGTTCAGCGCATGACCGATCATGGTCTGCCGTTGCCGCATATGGGATGGAACCAGATCACCGCGCAGGCTGGCAACCACCTGTTCCGCGGCATTGCGGACGGCGCATACTTTTACTTTGTGCACAGCTTTGCGATGCCGGTCAATGAGTTCACCATTGCCCAATGCAATTACGGTGAACCATTTACCGCCGCCGTACACAAGGACAATTTCTTCGGCGTGCAGTTCCACCCTGAGCGTTCTGGTGCCGTCGGCGCGCAGCTGCTGAAAAACTTCCTGGAGATGTAAGCGGATGATTATCCCGGCGTTAGATTTGATTGATGGCAAAGTGGTACGCCTGCATCAGGGCGATTACGGCCAGCAGCGCGACTACGGCAGCGATGCGCTGCCACGCTTACAGGATTACCAGGACCAGGGCGCGCAAGTGCTGCACCTGGTCGATTTGACCGGAGCGAAAGATCCGGCAGCACGTCAGATCCCGCTGCTGTCACGGCTGCTGGCTGGCGTCAACGTTCCGGTACAGGTTGGCGGCGGCATTCGTCATCAGGACGATGTGGACGCCCTGCTGCAGGCCGGTGCCACGCGCGTGGTGGTTGGCTCTACCGCCGTGAAACAGCCAGAGGACGTGCAGCAGTGGTTCAGACAATACGGCGCGGACGCCATCGTGCTGGCGCTGGACGTGCGTATCGACGCCAGTAACCGCAAAGAAGTCGCAATCAGCGGCTGGCAGGAGGCGGCTGGCATCACGCTGGAAGAGGCAATCGAGCAGTTCCTGCCCTATGGCCTGAAGCATGTGCTGTGCACCGATATCTCACGCGATGGTACGCTGAAAGGCTCCAATGTTGATTTGTATCGCGAAGTATCAACGGGTTATCCGCAGATTGCCTTTCAGTCCTCTGGCGGTATCGGCTCGCTGCAAGACATCAACGCCCTGCGCGGCAGCGGCGCACAGGGGGTGATCGTCGGTCGCGCCCTGCTGGAAAATAAATTCACCGTATCGGAGGCGATTTCATGCTGGCAAAACGGATAATCCCCTGCCTTGACGTGCGTGATGGTCAGGTAGTGAAAGGCGTACAGTTTCGCAACCACGAAATCATTGGCGATATCGTGCCGCTGGCGCAGCGTTATGCAGAGGAAGGCGCTGATGAGCTGGTGTTTTATGATATCACCGCATCGTCGGACGGCCGTGTGGTAGACAAAAGCTGGATCTCGCGGGTAGCAGAGGTCATCGATATTCCCTTCTGCGTAGCGGGTGGCATTAAATCCGTTGAAGACGCTGCGCTGCTGCTCTCTTTCGGCGCGGACAAAATTTCAATTAACTCCCCGGCGCTGGCCAAACCGGAGCTGATTACCCGTCTGGCGGACCGCTTTGGCGTGCAGTGCATTGTGGTTGGCATTGATAGCTGGTACGACAGCGACAGCGGTAAATATCATGTCAACCAGTACACCGGCGATGAGAACCGCACCCGCGTCACCCGCTGGGAGACCCTCGACTGGGTAAGGGAAGTCCAGCAGCGCGGTGCCGGTGAGATCGTCCTGAATATGATGAATCAGGACGGGGTGCGCAGTGGTTACGACCTGATACAGCTGCAAAAAGTGCGCGCCGCCTGTAAAGTGCCGCTGATTGCTTCCGGCGGAGCAGGCAGCGTGGAACATTTCCATGAAGCCTTCCGTGACGCCGACGTTGACGGTGCGCTGGCCGCTTCGGTATTTCATAAGCAGATAGTGAATATTGGCGAACTGAAAAAGTTCCTGATTGAAAAAGGTGTGGAGATCCGCGTGTGTTAACAGAACAACAGCTGTCCCGGCTGGACTGGGAAAAAACTGACGGCATGATGCCAGCCATCGTGCAACACGCCGTTTCTGGCGAAGTATTGATGCACGGTTATATGAATCAGCAGGCGTTGGCGACAACGCTGACCAGCGGTAAGGTCACTTTCTGGTCGCGCACCAAACAGCGTCTGTGGACTAAGGGAGAAACCTCGCAACATTTTCTGCATGTGGTCAGCATCACCCCGGACTGTGACAACGATACGCTGCTGATACTGGCGCAACCGGCGGGTGCAACCTGCCATCTCGGCACGTCGAGCTGCTTCTCACCTGCAGCCGCCGACTGGACCTTCCTCTGGCAGCTGGAGCAATTACTGGCACAGCGCAAAGATGCCGATCCGGAAAGTTCCTACACTGCGCGGCTGTATGCCAGCGGCACCAAGCGCATCGCGCAGAAAGTGGGCGAGGAAGGGGTGGAAACCGCACTGGCGGCCACGGTTAACGATCGCGATGAGCTGACCAATGAAGCCTCCGATCTGGTTTATCACCTGCTGGTGCTGTTACAGGATCGGAACCTGAATCTGTCGGCGGTGATCGATAATCTGCGTCAACGCCATAAATAGCCAACGTCACTTATGTCAGGCCGGTTATCCGGCCTTTTTGCATTCAGGAGCCACCATGAGCACATTTGAAAAACTCACCGCCCTGCTCGACCAGCATCAGGCGCGTTACCAGGTGATGGAACATGAAGCCACGGGAAAATGTGCCGAGGTGGCCGCATTACGTGGCACCGAGCTGGGACAGGGGGCGAAAGCGCTGGTGTGCCATGTGAAGGGAAACGGGGTGAAACAGCATGTGCTGGCGGTACTGCCGGCTGATAAGCAGGCTAATCTTGCCCAGCTGGCCCAGGCGCTGGGCGGCACCCGTGCCTCGCTGGCCAGCCCGGCCGAAGTCGATAACTTAACCGGCTGCGTGTTTGGTGCTATCCCCCCTTTCAGTTTTCATCCTCAACTATTACTGGTGGCCGATCCCAGCCTGTTCAGCCGCTATCAGGAGCTGGCGTTTAATGCCGGACTGCTGGAAAAATCGATGGTGCTCAATACTGAAGATTACCGGCGTATCAGCAAGCCACAGCTGGTCGATTTCACCTGATAGCACCTTGCTGCTTCACATACGCGCCTGCAACAGGTAACGTTTAATGCTCGTTGACATAGTAAAATGAAGGGAATAATGAGAAAAATGAAACGGGCAACTGTCGGCAAACTGGCCGCACTAGCGCTGATGGCAGGCTGTAGCCTGACTGCACAGGCAAAAATTGAACAGGTGCGCTTCGCGGTAGATGCAAGCTATCCGCCGTTTGAATCGAAAACGCCTAAGGGCGAGCTGGTCGGCTTCGATATCGACCTCGGCAACGCGTTGTGCGCGCAGATGCAGGCCAACTGTGTCTGGGTGGAAAGCCAGTTTGACGGCATGATCCCGGCGCTAAAAGCACGTAAATTTGACGCTATCCTCTCCGATATGGGGATAACAGAAGAGCGCCTGAAGCAGATAAACTTTACCGTGCCGCTGTACGATACCCACACCCAGCTGATCGCGCGTAAAGGCTCCGGGCTGTTACCCACCGCTGACTCGCTGAAAGGTAAAAGCGTTGGCGTGGAACAAGGTACGGTTCAGGAACGCTATGCACTGGCGAAATGGCAGCCGCACGGCGTTAACGTGGTGGCCTACGGCGACCAGGCTCAGGTAGAAAATGACCTGGTTTCAGGACGCCTCGACGTGGTGTTTACCGATGCGGCCCAGGCAGCGATTGGCTTTCTGAAACATCCACAGGGACAGGATTTCGAGCTGGCCGGCCCGATTGTACAGGATCCGATTATCGGGCCAGGCACGGCGATTGGCCTGCGTAAGGGTGATGATGAGCTAAAAACCGCACTTGATAATGCCTTTGCCGAAATCAAGAAGAACGGCACCTTCGACCAGATCCAGAAGAAGTATTTCGCCACTGATATTTCCATTAAACAGTAACTTTTCGGCCGTGCCCGTCGGTACGGCTGTTTACCCTTTGCAGACAGTGAACCCATCATGCAACAACGCCATCATCCCCTGTTGAGCGCTTCGCCAGGCACCCGGCGTGAAATCATCAGCTATCACTTTGGTCAGCCATCGCCCCGTCAGGTCTATATCCAGGCCGCACTGCACGGTGATGAACTGCCTGGTATGGCGGTGGCCTGGTATCTGAAAAACAAGTTACTGGCACTGGAAGCAGCGGGCAATGTCTGTTCGCAGATAACCCTGGTGCCGGTGGCAAACCCGATTGCGCTTGGCCAGCACTGGCACGGCACTCATCTGGGACGTTTTGATAATGCTTCCGGCCAGGATTTTAACCGTCATTTCCCGGCATTTGGCCCGGCGCTGGCTGATGCGCTGGCCCCGAAGCTGACGCAAAACGTTGAACAGAATCAGCGTCTGATTCGCCATGCTATCAGCGACTGGTTTGCCAAACAGAGTGTAATAACCGAGCTACAGTCGCAGCGCCATATCCTGATGGAAATGGCGTGCCAGGCAGATCTGATGATTGACCTGCACTGTGACTGGGAGGCGCTAACACATCTCTACACCACACCGCAGGCCTGGCCGGCGATTGAACCGCTGGCGCGTTATCTGGGCAGTGAGGTACAGCTGATTGCTGAAACCTCCGGCGGTGAACCCTTTGATGAGGCCTGCCGCGAACCCTGGAACTTTCTACAGCGTGAACTGGGCGCAGACTTCCCGCTGCCTCAGGGGCTTCAGCCGGTCACGCTGGAGCTGCGCGGAGTACGCGATGTAAGCCATCAGCAGGCAGAGCAGGATGCAGATGCGATTATTCACGCTCTGGCACAGGCTGGCTGGCTGACTATTTCTCCCGCCACTCTTCCACCGCTATTAAACGCTGCGGTTCCGCTGGCGGGCTGCGAATATCTCAGCGCTCCCCATGCGGGAGTGATACTGCATCGTCGTGACATTGGAGAGTGGATCAATCCGGGAGACGTGGTGGCTGATATTCTTGACCCGCTCAACGATCGACTAACGCCGCTGGTGGCACAATTTGGCGGCAGGCTGTATGCACGCCACTGGGTACGATTCGCCACGGCGGGGATGCTGGTCAGCAGGCTGGCCGGGAATGAAGCCAGCAGGCGCGGAGAGTTATTAGTGCCCTGACGCAAAAAAGGCTTCCCGGAGGAAGCCTTAAAATCACATGCGGACTAAATCAGTCCAGCCATTCGGTGTGGAACACGCCGTCTTTGTCGGTACGTTTGTAGGTGTGAGCACCGAAGTAGTCGCGCTGCGCCTGGATCAGGTTCGCTGGCAGTACCGCTGAACGGTAGCTGTCATAGTAAGCGATCGCCGCAGAGAAGGTTGGCGTCGGGATGCCGTTCTGCACCGCATAAGCCACCACGTCACGCAGCGCCTGCTGGTACTCATCAGCAATGTTTTTGAAGTAAGGCGCTAACAGCAGGTTCGCGATATCGGCGTTATCTTCGTAAGCATCGGTGATTTTCTGCAGGAACTGGGCGCGGATGATGCAACCGGCACGGAAGATCTTGGCGATTTCGCCGTAGTTAAGATCCCAGTTGTTCTCGGTAGAAGCGGCTTTCAGCTGAGAGAAGCCCTGCGCGTAAGAAACGATTTTGCCAAGGTACAGCGCACGGCGCACTTTCTCAACAAATTCCGCTTTATCACCGCTAACGGTCTGCACTTGCGGACCAGACAACACTTTAGACGCCGCAACGCGTTGCGTTTTCAACGAAGAGAGGTAACGGGCAAACACGGATTCGGTGATCAGTGACAGCGGTTCGCCGAGATCCAGCGAGCTCTGGCTGGTCCACTTACCGGTGCCTTTGTTCGCCGCTTCGTCCAGAATCACATCGACCAGGTAGTTACCCTCTTCATCTTTCTTAGTGAAGATATCTTTGGTGATGTCAATCAGGTAGCTGCTCAACTCGCCTTCGTTCCACTCGCTAAAGGTTTTGGCCAGATCTTCATTGCTGAGATTTAGCGCGCCTTTCAGCAGGGAATAGGCTTCAGCAATTAGCTGCATATCGCCATATTCAATACCGTTGTGAACCATTTTCACATAATGACCGGCACCGTCTGGCCCCATATAGGCAACACAGGCTTCGCTTTCGGCAACGGCTGCAATTTCGGTAAGGATTGGCGCAACCAGCTCATAAGCTTCTTTCTGGCCACCAGGCATGATTGAAGGGCCTTTCAGCGCACCCTCTTCGCCGCCAGAAACGCCGGTGCCGATAAAGTTGAAGCCCTGCTCCGACAGTTCGCGGTTACGGCGAATGGTGTCTTTATAGAAGGTGTTACCCCCGTCAATCAGGATATCGCCTTTATCAAGATGTGGAGTGAGGGAAGCAATGGTCTTATCGGTTGCTTCACCGGCCTGCACCATCAGCAGGATCCGGCGCGGTTTCTCCAGAGAGCTAACAAACTCTTCGATGGTGTAATGTGGAACCAGCTTCTTACCTGGATTCTCTGCGACGACTTCATCGGTTTTTTCGCGTGAGCGGTTGAAGATAGAGACCGAGTAGCCGCGGCTCTCAATGTTGAGAGCCAGATTACGGCCCATTACCGCCATACCTACAACGCCGATCTGTTGCTTGGACATTACATACTCCTGTCAGGAAGTGTGAACGGGGTGAAGTTCACCTCGCAAATGGATGCCTTGATATTAACTTAAATGGAACACATGCATAAAGCGATAGATGGGATAGGTAGAAAAAAGCATTAGAAGACACAATGGTCGCGAGGCTGCTCACGGCAATCTGTTTAAGAAACAACCAGAAAGGGGTTACTCCTCACAAAGACACCTAAGAATTGCCTTAAAAAAATGTGGTGCATTAAGCATAGAAATGTATGTGTTTACTTAAAAAAAAATTATAATAAATCCTGTGTGGGAACCATGCAATCGAGCGAACAAAGTGCTAAATAAGGCAAAAATATGTTGATAAGAAAAATAAAATCTTTTATCTACCCATACCTGTATAAAAGGCAAGACCTGAGTTTGCAGAAGCAAGACGCCATCATGCAGAAGCATGAAGAATTGTGTCAAAAATTAGAAGAATTAAGGATATGTGTGAAAAATCAAAAGGATGAAATAGAGAATAACAACGACATAACATTCGTAGAAAATTCTCAAGTCATCATCAATAAAATAATTGAACAAAACGCTCAATTGAAAGGAGATGTTTCAGTTATAAAAAAAATCGTAGAAACGCTTCACCAAAAGATTAAGAATCTATCGGATGAAATAACTTGCGTTTTTCTGGTGCACAATGTCAGCGCATGGGACAGTTTAAGCCCGGTGTATGACGCGATGCTAAATGACCCAAGCTTCAATCCTATCGTTGCAAGTATAAATAAAAAATTTCCAGGCGAAATGAGTTTTGCCGGCGAGGATGCCGTTGATAACTATTTAAGTGAAGAAAAAATAAAACATATCCGGCTTAAGTCAGAAAACTCTCATGAAGACCTTGATATTATTAAAACGATCAAACCAGAAGTAATTTTTAGGCAGTCGCAATGGGATGCTGATGTTCCTCCAGCATTCTCATCACAAGAATTAAATTTCGCGCACCTTGCTTACGTCCCTTACGAAATCATGAATTTCCTCGGCAACGTAGATCCGAACGTTGAAAACAGCGTATTCCATAAACACTGCTCAATGCTGTTCGTCGCAAATAAATATGCATATGATTCACTCAAGGAAAACTCTGGCATAAGTGAAGAACGTATTTTCATCACAGGCCATCCTAAAGTGGAGAAATTACTTTCTTCAGAGGGCATCTGGCCCATTTCCTGGGCAGATGGGAGAAAGAACTATCGTGTTCTATGGGGAGCTCATCATAGTATTGAGAACAACTGGTCTAACTTCGGTACATTCCTGGAGATTTACCCGCAAATGCTTGAATGGGCAAAGGAGAATTCTCAAATAGATATTGTCTTTAGTCCTCATCCGGCCTTACTTACTACGTTAAAAAACGAGAAATATGATCATATCAGACATGATATTGATCTCTTTTTCAAAGAATGGAATGAGCTACCGAATACCATGCTATTCGAGAACAATACTTACGGGCCGTTATTCAAAGCATCAGATGCATTGATAATAGATGGTATAAGTTGGCTGCTAGAATATCAGATTTTGGAAAAACCAGTAGTGTTTTTAGAACGTAATGACCACCTTCCCTTCTTAACAAGTGGCGAAATAATTGCAGAAAGCGTTTGCCGAGTATCTGATTTTAATGGCGTAAAAGAAGCTATTAGCATTCTTATGGCAACTTCAGAAGATTGTTACAAACAACAACGCCAAATTACCCTAAATGAACTGCTACACATAAAAAAAGCTTCAGAAAACATATTAAAAGTAATAAAGGATACTTTACGTTAAAATTTAATAAACGCTATTATAAATCAATTAATAGAATCATTAAAATGGCGTTATATTAATTTTTTATAGACGGCAAGCGTGCTAGCTATAATGATTTCAGAAGAAAATTTCTTTGAAACGATTTCTGTACCACGCCTGCCCATTTTTTTTCTAGCTAAAGGGTATTGGAGCAGATAGCTGATGCGTTCAGCAAGTGAATCAACATCGTGTTTAGTCACCAGGAACCCATTTTCACCATCGATAACTAGGCTTCCACAACCGCCGCTATCATAGCAAATACAAGCACGGCCGATTGCGCATGATTCGAGTAAAATTCTGGGGATCCCTTCATTATAGACAGAAGGTAACACAACGAGATTAGCTCCCCCGATCAGCTGGGCAACGTCTTCAGACATGCCCAGCCATTCAATCCATCCATTTTCCACCCATTTTTGCATTACAGAATCCTGTATAGCATCTTTATCGTCAGTAACAGCGATTCCCGCAACAAGTATCCTAAAATTCACGTCTTGATCTTTGAGTTTTACTTTTGCTTGAATGAGATCATAGAGACCTTTAGACCAAATCAACCTACTGGCAAACAATATTATTGGAACTTCATTTAAAGGTTCAGGTTGATAACAAAATTGATCTGTATTGACGCCGGCTCCATCAATGACTGCAGTTTGATGAATGGATCCATGGGTTAACGTCAAGAGCTTATCTCTGTCAGAGTTATGTTCAAAAATGAACAAAGCTTTGGGATTTTTGAAAAAAAGTTTATAAACTTTAGTGATGAAATATTTCAATATTTTTAGAAATGGAGTATTACCATCAAAAAGTCTACCTAAACCAACAATGCTAAGAACAACAGGTTTCTTTCTAAGAAATGAGTATAACCCACCAATAATTATTGGTTTAATAGTAATGCAATGTAAGATATCCGGGGAGATACTCTTCATAATGGCAAAAAATTTACAAACACTTTTCGTGAACCGTATCACATTTAGAGACTGTGAATGAACATTAAGCTTGTAGCATTTGAGTCCCAAACCTTTAAATTTTTCATAGATGATCTCATTATCAAAATTACAGATAATATTAACCTCATAACCATTATCTCTGGCTGACAAAGCTCTTTCTAACCAATGTAAATCAAAATACCAGTCAGTATTGATAAAATAGCAGATCTTATGCATGAAAGAACACCTATCAATGACGCCGTCCCGTTTTGAGTGAACGCCCATCAACTAAAGCTTTAAAGAAGTATTTGATATACTGCACAGGAGATGGTTGTCTGAAAGATATAACAAAATACTTTATCAGGCGCATGCAAATGAAACACAATGAGAACGGCCCATCAGAACCGAAATATTTACTTTCAAGCAGTAAGTTCCTGACAAGATAATAAACTTTCCAGCTTGGCTCTATAGACTTTGCACTCGTATTTATATCATGCGTGAAAGTTATCTCCGGCAAGTAGTGTAGACGAAAGCCACGAAGATGAAGATGGTATGAATAGTAGATATCATCAAAGTATATAAATAAGTCGTCGTGAATATAATTAGTAGTATCGCAAAGAAGATCTCTTTTTATTATCAAACCTACAAAAGAAAAAGAAATGATTTCCTCTCGACGCTCCCCACTAACACAATAAGAATGAGGCTCTCGCAGATACGCAATATTTTCTCTGAAGCTAACGGGATATTTCATCCAAGGTGCATTCATTTTACAAACATCGCCAGATGAATCAATCACCTTTGCAGCATATGCATCGTATCTGTTAACTTCGGATATATTATCAAAACATTCGACAATATCTTCTTGAGGATAAGCATCATCATCATAGATGAAAACCCAATCGGCACTGATATTATCTTTTATAAATTGAGCACCTTTTTTAAACCCACCGGCCCCACCAGAGTTATCAGATAGATGAAGTCGATGTAGTCTCGTATCTACTATAGTATTAAGCCACTCCTTAGTTCCGTCGGTAGAAGCATTGTTGACAATAACAATATCGTCAAATGATTGGCGGGCCGTTGAGGCCCAGCACAACATTAGCTTGTTCAGCCGATTATAAGTGACAATTAATGCAACTGTTCTCATCTTACACATACCGTAAACGCCGGCATTATTTTGTTTTTATCATTGATTGAATCAAGATAAGTCTCAGCAGTTTTCAGTGCTTCAGCAATCGTCACATCCATATCGAGATAACGATATGTACCCAGACGGCCTACAAAAGTAATATTTTCTTCCTTTTCGGCGAGGTCGAGATACTTATGCAAGATTTTCATCTCTCCCATTTGGCGGATTGGATAATATGGGGTGTCTGACTCTTCACAGGATCGACTAAATTCTTTATAGCAAATAGATTTTTTGTGACTCTCCCAAGGAGAGAAATATTTATGCTCAGTGATGCGAGTATAAGGTACATCCTGCTCGCTATAATTCATTACCGCGCATCCTTGATAATCACCATTGTAACTAAAACGTTCAAAATCCAGTGTGCGATAGCCTAATCGACCGAATTTATTTTTATAGAAAGCATCCAGAGGGCCACTATAGAAAACATGATCGTATAAGCTACGCTCTTCATTATTATAATCAACATTAAGATCAATGGTGATATTTGGGTGCTGAGCCATATTTTCAATCATCTCAGTATAACCTTTTTCTGGCATACCTTGGTACTTATGATTGAAGTAGTTGTCGTCGTAGTTGAATCGCACCGGTAACCGTTTGAGTATGGAAGCCGGTAGCTCAGAAGGTTTTATTCCCCACTGTTTAATTGTGTATCCTTTGAAGAATGCCTCATATAGCTCTTTACCTACAAACCTCAGTGCCTGCTGCTCGAAGGTAACAGGAGACTCGATTGAGCTATCCCCCTTACTTTCAATCAGTTTTTTTGCCTCATCAGGGCTACATGTTTTATTAAAAAACTGATTAATCGTGTGCAAATTAATTGGAAGTGAGAAAACTCTGCCCTTGTAAGTCGCCTTGACTCTATTTATAAAAGGCATCATAACTGTAAATTGATTTACGAAATCCCATACTTCCTTATTATCGGTATGAAAAATATGTGGTCCATAGGTATGAACCATAACATTCGTTTCCTGATCCCGAGCGTCATAGCAGTTACCTGCGATGTGATTACGACGATCGATAATACGAATCGTATGTCCATTTTCAGCCAGTTTACGGGCAATGACGACACCAGAAAAACCTGCGCCTACGATTAATATTTTTTTACTCATTTTTTTTCCTAACCTAAAATTCTGCGTCTAATTTTATAATAGATACGGGCTATGTCGCTTCGACGCTGTGTTCCTCGTGGAGCAATTCTATCGAGATATGGGAGTAATTTTCTTTTTATCTTTGTCTGCAATAATTCTATCTTAATATTTTTAGTATGAACTGTTGCGGTTGGGACAGATAAATGAAGAAGTTTCGAATAAACTTCCAGCTCCCAAGGAGTACCTTGGACATTTTTGATAAAGTTATCGTAATAATCCACTTTATCAGTATGCCAGGGCTTATTCTCACCTGCAAAGTGAATCATTTTTGGATTTTTTCTAGCCTTAAGGTAACGACTATATGTAGAGAACTTAAGATTTGGGTAAAAGGTATCGGTATGGCCATTACCATGATATACGTTCCACTCCAATGGTAGAAAATGTACACGCCCGTGGAATACTTTATTCATAATATCTTGGTCCAGAAACCAGAATTTTTGTCCCTTGAGCTCATTCATCAACCTGGAGAAAATATCCTCTTTATTCATTGCATCGATATTGAAGACCATAATACCACCCTGAAAATACTCTTCAGGCTTGCTTAGAGCGAGCTTGGTTTTGAGATATTCCCCAGCTGTTTGTACACCTTCATCAGACTCCGCAATACTTCCGAACTGAACAAATCCTTCCATTACGATATCCTGGACAGCTGCGACAAGTTTATTACCTAATGGAATATCTATAAGTTCAGCCAAGTCACTTTCAACAACTGTATCAGTATCAATAAATACTACCTTTTTAAAACCCCTAAAAAGGCGAGGAATAAATAGTCTTGAGTATGTCGCGATAGTAAAGGGTGGTCTGATGTGAACATCTTTTATTTCATCAAAAGCATGTACGCTGAAAAAACGAATACAGAAATTATCTATATTATTAATGAGTGAGAGTATTCGATTCTTGTTTTTATCAGACAATCCATTATCTAAAATAACCAAATCGTAGTTTTTTACACTACTTGCATTGTTTAGTATTGATTTAATCAGCCCGCCTAATGCCATTGCGTAATTATCATCAGAGCAGATCACTATAGGTACTGAGTTGTTGATATACTGCGGTAAAAGATAACTATTAAACTTTTCTTTATTAATAAAAGTGCGCTGTATTTCTTTTATTTTTATTGCTGAGTCGCCAATCTTTTTGATAATGAAAATATTGAAGAGTCTTTCAGATAAATGTCCAAATACTCTTTTTTCTTGCTGTGAATAATTTCTAAAGTAGAGAGTTTCCTCCAGATCGCTCAAAATTGAGAACAACCACTCTGAATACTCTATAAAAAGGTCACGTTTCATAACGTACATATTAGTATAATAACCATTATGTGCATCATTAAATTTAGTTACATCAGTTTGGTACTCAGGGTATTTATTAGTTAGAATGTCGAGTGCGTTTTGATAGTCTTCAATGTGTAAGTGATCAGAAGCTTTATAATGCTCAAAATTATTTATGTTTCCAGCTGCTTTAACCGACCACTTTTTAGGCAGAAGCAAGTCTGCGTCACCAATGCACTTTTTTATTGAATCTTCATTCAAACCAAATTCATTTTCGTAGTCAGTATTAATTTCAGAGCGATTGACCATGCCCCACACATCTTCATCTTTATACTGATCATCAGAAAAATTGAAATGTCTCCGGTAGTGCATGAAACCAACATAGTCAGGGATGTCTGTGTTTTTCCAAACCCAATAATGAGCGGTTAGTTCGCAGTAAAAGGGATTTTTTAGCGAAATACTATCCCCGCTGTCATCTCCCGGGCAGCATATCTCATCAAGAGAATTAGCTTTGCCTACATGAAGGGGTTTAATTACTGGAGAACTCAAAAAAGCACTTGGTTTATGATGTGATGTGTAGATAGAAATTTTCATTCAATGTCGACTCTTGATATAATTTTATGCCATTGCAATCTTATAGGCACTGATAACTTCACTGGATTTGCCAGTCATTTTTAAGCGATGATTCTCGATCCAAATAACTCGATCACAAACTTTTTCGATATCGGATAAATTGTGGCTGACAAAAAGAATGGTTACACCCTTCTTCTTGAATTCATTAATAGTGTTAATGCATTTCCTTTGGAAAGCGATGTCGCCTACTGCCAGCACTTCATCAATAATTAAAATGTCCGGATTAATCTGCGAAATAACAGAGAAACCGAGTTTTGCCAGCATACCGCTAGAGTAAACTCGTATAGGCTCGTCAATGAATTCACCTAACTCAGAAAATTCTATAATGTCGTTTATTCGAGCGTTAAGCTCTTTGCGGCGTAATCCCAGAAGAGTGGCATTAAGCCGTATATTTTCTCTACCCGTTAACTCCGGATGAAATCCACCACCGAGCTCCAACATCGATGCCACGCGTCCGACAACGTTCACTTCACCTGCTGTCGGTTTTAATACACCAGCAACCAAACCAAGGGACGTACTCTTTCCAGCACCGTTTCGGCCAATTAAAGCAACGGATTCCCCCTTTTCCACCCTGAAGTTTATATCCTCAATTGCAAGATAACTGCGACCGCTTAATAAACTCAAGGCCCTAATTGGATTGAAAACAAGCTCTTTGATACCTGAACCGATGTGATGGTATAGCGGATATGATTTGGTGACATTAATGAATTCAATTACAACACTCATTATAAAATCTCTGCAAATCTATGTTTAAGCTTATTGAAGATCAAGCTGCCAAGAAGTAGGAAAATTGCACCGTATACGTAAAGTTCACTCACTAAGCCATAGTTAAGTGTATTATGCATAAACAATTCCCGCCAACTAAGTATCATTGATGCAAAAGGATTATAGTCAATTAGCCATCTATATTCTTGAGGTATCATTTCTGCAGAATATAAAATTGGTGTGCAATAGAACAGTAACATGATCCCCAAACTTACAAATCTTTCTAAATCACGGAAAAAGAGATTGAGCGTTGAAAAAATCAGGGCAATACCAAGCATTAATATAATCTGAGCCAACCCAATTAGCGGAATACCCCAGATCCAATTAAGTGCTGGGCGCATATCATAGATAAAGAGGAATACAAGTATAACCGGGATTGTACAGAGAAAGTGCAGGCATTCCATAAGCACATTACAAAGCGGGATCACTGAACGTGGAAACACTGTTTTTTTTATTATTTGAGCATTTGATAAGAAAGAAAACAGTGAATTGACGGTCGAGCTGGCAAACCACTGCCACGGAAATAACCCAGCGATAATAAATACGGTATAATTTGGTATTTGAACTCTCATAATAAGTTTGAAAATGAAGAAATATATCATGGCAAACAATAAAGGGTTTGCTATAGACCAAAGATACCCGAAGAAGCTGCTTTTGTATCTGACTTTAAGTTCTTTTTCAGTTATGACTGTTACCAAATCATAAAGGTAACCTATACTAAACTTCATAATTTTCTCATCATTAGATTACTTCACGGGGAAGGTTTTACAGATTTAAAATCAAGCTAGCATTAAAATTGATTAGCTCGTAACAGAATCAGTACCTAGCTGATGATGTACATACATATGCATGCTTTTCATCCCTTCATAGACTGATATGAAGCTTCTTTTACCAATTTTAGTCTGAACTTTAGAAGTATCGAGGATGCTGTAGCTAATATCTCCGACCTTTTTATTGTGCATTACTAAATTCAATTTATTACCGCTAATGACTTCAGCGTAGTGCAATATTTCTTTCAAACTCGTCCCTTTTCCCGAACCAATGTTATATATATCGTTCCAAGAGTAATTATTGTTGACTAATGCGTACGTCATCTCACAGACATCATCTATATGTATATAATCTTTGCAAATACCTACATCGCCATATATATGCATATCTTCTTTTTTAATTGCATTTTTTAAGGCGACACCGATTATCCTGTTCAACTTTTGATATTGTCCATAGACATTAGCAGGACGTAATATCAAATAATTGAATGTAGAATTTGTTCGATTTTCATATGCCAGATAACGTTCTGAAACTTCCTTTATCCACCCATAGAAACTGACCGGAGATAGTTCGTGCCGCTCATCGATTGGGGCATCCGATACGCCATAGATGGATCCGCCGGATGAA
Organism: Erwinia pyrifoliae DSM 12163; assembly: GCF_000026985.1. NCBI lineage: Bacteria > Pseudomonadati > Pseudomonadota > Gammaproteobacteria > Enterobacterales > Erwiniaceae > Erwinia > Erwinia pyrifoliae. The sequence continues at coordinate 1,611,675 of NC_017390.1, read as the reverse complement.
AAATACACCAATTTATATACACTGTACTTTCTCATCAAAGAGATAATATCAATTAAACAAGACAAGTTCACTGACACTAAATCTTGGCAGCTACCAAAAGAATCCGTTGCTGATATACTTGTCAACGAGTGAAAAACAAAATCTATTTTATGATTATTAAATACAAATTCTAAATCAGTCAAGTTTCTGATATCACCCACAATCTTCTCAAGATTAGGATGCTCAATTACCGGCATTGAACGTCCAAAAGTGATAACTTTGTAGTTTTTATTGCAATAAAATGCAATCAAATTGGTTCCTATAAATCCTGAACCTCCTAATATCAAAACCGTTGGCATGGTAACTCCTTTAACTCACCTACTTTGTTTGCAAATATGTATTAAATTCAGCATCCTGCTATATTTAGCTCTTAATTGAATAAAATGTGTTCAAAATTCAGTAGTGTCTGCCTGAGATCTAGCCACTAATGACAGTATGAAGATATTTGCCGTAATCAGTTTTCTCAAGCGATTTTGCCAAATCAGCTAGTTGCGCTTTGGTTATCCAACCTTTTCTGAAAGCGATTTCTTCAAGGCAGGCTACTTTTAAACCCTGTCTTTTTTCAATGGTATGTATGAATTGTGATGCTTCAATCAAGCTATCATGAGTCCCGGTATCTAGCCATGCAAACCCGCGCCCTAATAACTCAACCTCAAGCAAGCCATTCTGAAGGTACATTTCATTTAGTGCAGTAATTTCTAATTCACCACGGTGAGATGGTTTTACTTTTTTTGCCATCTCGACTACATTTTTGTCATAAAAGTACAGACCTGTTACTGCCCAATTTGATTTTGGCTTCTCAGGTTTTTCTTCAATTGAAAGGGCTTTAAAAGCCTGATCGAAATCTACAACACCAAAACGACCCGGATCCTTTACCTGATAGCCAAATACGGTTGCACCTGTTTTCTTGGCAGCGATATTCTCAAGAACTGGAGCAAATCCCTGACCAAAGAAAATATTATCACCTAAAACCAAAGCACATTCGTCACCATCAATAAACTTCTCGCCAATGATAAATGCCTGAGCTAATCCATCCGGGCTGGGTTGTATTGCAAATTGCAGGTTAATACCAAAATCACCACCATCACCAAGTAATCTTTGAAATGAACTCAGATCCTGCGGTGTGGTAATAATAAGGATATCTTTAATGCCCGCCAACATTAGCACTGAAAGAGGGTAGTAGATCATTGGCTTATCATAAACCGGCAAGAGCTGCTTTGATAAACCTCGAGTGATAGGATGTAGACGTGTGCCAGATCCTCCTGCTAAGATAATTCCTTTCATATCAAAAATCCTTTACCTCTAAACATCTTTCACCAGCGTAGGATCCATCCAGAACCCGTTTCCACCATTCTGTATTTTCCAGATACCAGCGGACGGTCTTCTCAAGTCCCGTCTCAAAAGTTTCTTCGGGTAACCAGCCCAGTTCTTTTTCAATTTTTGTTGCATCAATCGCATAGCGTAAATCATGTCCCGGACGATCCTGGACAAAAGTGATAAGTACAGAATAGTCAGTAATACCGCGGGGCTTATCGACTACAAGACGATTGAGGACTCTGCAGATAGTATTCACCACATCGATGTTCTGTCGTTCGTTATGACCTCCGATATTATAGGTTTCGCCAACAATACCTGCAGTAGCTACCCGATATAATGCTCTGGCGTGATCTTCCACATAAAGCCAGTCTCGAACCTGTTTACCATCACCATAAACGGGCAATGGCTTGCCTGCGAGCGCATTTAATATCGTCAGAGGAATTAATTTCTCCGGGAAATGGTATGGCCCATAATTATTTGAACAGTTTGTTATTAGTGCCGGTAAGCCATAAGTACGCTGCCAAGCTCTGACCAGATGGTCGCTGGACGCTTTTGAAGCAGAGTAAGGACTGCTAGGTGCATAAGCGGTTTGCTCGGTAAACAAATCGTCTGTGCCGTGTAAATCTCCAAACACTTCATCTGTAGATATATGATGAAATCGAAATGCTTCTTTTCTTTCTACTGGCAGCCCAAGCCAATACCTTCTGGCTGCTTCGAGTAAAACATATGTTCCAATTATATTTGTCTCAATGAAAGCCGCCGGACCATTGATTGAACGATCGACATGACTTTCGGCAGCCAAATGCATAACAACGTCGGGTTCGAAATCATTAAATGCATGATTGAGTGACTCGGGATCGCAAATGTCTGTTTTAGAGAAATGATAACGAGAGCTATCACTGATACCCTGCAAAGACTCTAAATTACCTGCATAAGTAAGCTTATCAACATTTAATACAACATCATCAGTATTGTTGATGATATGACGTATAACGGCTGAACCAATGAAGCCAGCACCACCGGTTACCAAAATTTTCATAGTATTTCTCACAACACTGTGTTTTTATTGAGGTTTAGACGTGTAGCGGAGAAGATAGGGGCAGTCACATAAAAAAAGCACGCTACCGCCCCTGAGTTAAGGCTCTCAGCATGCCGATGCAGCTAACTATTGTCTGTTGTGAAAAGCCGCTAACTGGTATGCGCTGTAGAGATTATATCATTCGCATTTTTTGAAAACTAATGAAAAATGGTGCAATACCAGCATAGCTTTGAGCGTTCCAGCATTATAAATGCTAATATTTCATAGTGGATAAGATACTTAATCTAAGACTAAAAAGATATTACTACCTGATGTTTAACAAAAGACATTCAACAACTTCATTTAACAAAAAACCCAGCACTCGCTGGGTTTTGCATTAGTTACTGCTATCAATCAGCTATAGCCTTGAGGATTCTGACTCTGCCAGTTCCACGTATCACGCATCATCTCGTCAATGCCGCGCGAAACGCGCCAGTTAAGCTCTTTTTCAGCCAGCGCGGCATCGGCCCAGAAAGCAGCCAGGTCGCCATCGCGTCGTGGAGAAATCTGGTATGCCACCGGCCGGCCAGACGCTTTTTCAAATGCCTTAACCATCTCCAACACCGAGTAACCTTCCCCTGCTCCGAGGTTATAGGCTTTGTATCCTTCAATCGATTCCAGATGATCAAGCGCCTTGAGGTGCCCCTCTGCCAGATCCATGACATGGATATAGTCACGGACGCCTGTGCCATCTTTTGTCGGATAGTCATCACCAAAGATGCCGAGTTTTTCCAGACGACCAATAGCCACTTGGGCAATATACGGCAGCAGATTGTTAGGGATGCCATTGGGATCTTCGCCAATCTGACCTGATTCGTGCGCGCCTACCGGGTTAAAATAGCGTAATGCAATGGTTTTGAATTCCGGGTTAGCTTTAGCGTAATCACGCAGTATCTGCTCAACCATCAGCTTGGAAGTACCGTAGGGGCTGGTGGTACCACCGATTGGCGTGGTTTCAACGTAAGGTACAGGCGCATCGGCACCATATACGGTGGCTGATGAGCTGAAAATGAACTGATTCACCCCGGCGCTGCGCATTTCTTCCAGCAGCACCAGCGTACCGGTAACGTTATTTTGATAATATTCCAGCGGCTTGCGCGTCGATTCCCCTACGGCCTTAAGTCCGGCAAAGTGGATTACGGCGCTAATGCAGTGAGCGCTGAAAATACGACGCAAACAGGCACGATCGAGGATGTCACCTTCAATGAAGGTCGCTGTTTTACCAGTTAACTTTTCAACACGGTTAATCGACTCGCGCGCCGCATTACTCAGATTATCCAGTACGACCACGTCATCACCGCGTTGCAGCAATGAAAGTACGGTATGGGATCCGATATAGCCTGCTCCACCCGTGACTAAAATAGACATTCAAACTCCTTCAGTCAGGCCGCGCAAGTGGCACGGCGGTGATCAGATTTGGTATTATTTCGCCAGGATTTTCTGGATCTCGTCGCGGAACTCACGCCCCTGACTATGGTTACGCAAGCCCCAGGTAACGAAGGCTTTCATATAACCAAGTTTACGTCCGCAATCAAAGCTATCGCCACTGAGCAATTGAGCATCTACAGGCATCTTCTTGTTTAAGCTGGCGATGGCATCGGTTAACTGGTAGCGCCCCCACGCACCCGGCTCCAGCGCTTCCAGCTCGGGCCAAATATCGGCTGATAACACATAGCGCCCCACAGCGGCAAGATCGGAGTTCAGCATCTCTGGGTTTTCGGGTTTTTCAACGAAATCCAGAATGGAGCTGACTTTGCCAGGGAAGTCCAATGACTCCTCAGTGGTAATCACGGAGTACTCTGAAAGATCGGCTTCCGGCATGTGATGAGCCAGCACCTGACTACGTCCGGTTTCTTCAAAACGTGCTACCATCGCCGCCAGGTTGTAGCGCAACGGATCGGCGCTGGCATTATCCAGCAGCACATCAGGCAGCACCACCACAAACGCCTCATCATGCAGCATTGGACGGGCGCACAGCAAAGCATCGGCAAGCCCCAGCGGCTGGGGTTGGCGCACGTTCATAATCGTTACACCTGGTGGGCAGATCGATTTTACCTCACTCAGCAGGGAGCGTTTAACGCGGGCTTCAAGCAAGGCTTCAAGTTCATAGGAAGTATCAAAATGGTTTTCAACCGCATTCTTGGATGCATGGGTGACCAGAACGATTTCCTTTATACCCGCCGCCACGCACTCATCAATGATGTATTGAATCATTGGCTTATCGACTATGGGCAACATCTCTTTAGGAATAGCTTTTGTCGCAGGGAGCAGATGCATTCCGAGACCCGCAACCGGTATAACTGCTTTCAGCTTGGTCATAATTTTTCCATATGAATGATGTCAAAAACTTAAATTTATTATGCATTAAAGAGATGATTCGCAAGTATAATCTTAATCCGAAAAAATTACAGCGGGGCTTGGTCATAAAAATGCAAGCATAAGAGTGACCCTAATATTAATTTTGGGTTAGAACCAGCGGCTGAACCATTCAGGCATGATAAACAAATTATAATGACTAATCAGCGCTATAATTCCGATAAACACCGCTGAAACTGACATCCACTGGCGCGCATACGGCAAGAATCGGATGCCAATCACCGGTTTGATAAAGAACGGGTGGGCAAAAGCGGATATCAGTACCTGAGAAATCGATAAAGTTAACGCGACATACCACACATTTGGCCAGATCCACACCGTAGCCAGCACCATGACCACAATACCGCTCGCCACAACGTTCCAGTAAAACTCAATGTTGGTGCGACCATTGGCTTGTGAAATAGCTCCGGTCAGGCCCCCCATCGGCCGTAACATGCCAAACATTAACATCAGCGGGATAAGCTGCGCCACGGCTTCGTGCGCCGGTCCATAAAGCATGCGAACAATCACCGGAGAAAGAATACCGATCGCCAGGTACATCATCGCGCTAAACAGCATGATAACGAAGGTGCCCTTGAGAAACAGCTGCTGCAGGCGGACAGGGTCGTGTTGTTTCTCGGCAAAACGCGGTAAAGCCAGACGGTTAATCACCGGCGTCACCAGTTTAAGCGGTTGAAGTATCAACTCTTTAGCCAGAGAGTAAACCCCTAGCAGCTCTGCGCCCATCACTTTACCGACGATCAGGGAATCCGCCTGCGTGCGCAGCTGATTAATGGTCTGCGAACCTAGCTGGTAAATGCCATATTTGAGCGAGCTGTAAAACGTGGCTTTATCAAATTCGAATGTCGGCCGCCACGCTTTCTCCCCGAGCCAGATCATGCACAGAATGCGCATAGCCGCATTGGCGAAAAGACCGAGGATCACTGCCGCAACATTGAGTGAAGAGTAATAGAGCAATATCACCGTAAACGCAAAGGCAAGTAACTTGGTCGCCATCTCGATTTTTGCCAGCAATATCATCCGTTTGGCTTTAATAAAATGTGCCTGATATTGCGATAGCGACCCAAGCACCAGAAAGTTCAGGCTGGTAAGCATAATCAGCCCGCCAAGCTGCGGCAGATGATAAAACCAGGAAATTGGCCAGGCAATAGCCACCAGCAGCAAGCCTGTCAGCAGGCTCAGCAAGACGTTTACCCAGTAAATCGTGCTCTGCTCTTTGCGGGTGATATTCTGCCGATGCACAATATAACTGCTCATTCCCATATCCTGCAGCACCATCGCCACCGCCAGAATAGCGTTAATGATGGCCAGAATACCCAACTCATGGGCTTCAAGTTTGCGTGCCAGCACGCCAAGCTGCACAACCTGCAATGCAGCGGCAAAGCCGGTGGCACCGAACAGCCAGATGGCCTGACTTTTTAAGCTACTCACGCTAACCGCTCCAAAATTTCTGCCAGCTGACGGTATGCAATATGCTGATTAAATTCGGTTTCTACCTTAGCGCGTGCCGCCAGCACTACCTGGGCAATATCGTCTTCTCCCCGGGAAAGTTTCAGCAGAATAGCCGCCAGAGCTTGTGCATCGCCTTCGGGTGCCAGCCAACCTGATACATTGTGTTCGATCAGTTCAGGTATACCACTATGCCTGCTTGATACAACCGGTAACCCAACCGCCATCGCTTCCATCAGCGCTACCGGGATGCCCTCCATATCGCCATCGGCCGCAGTCAGTGACGGAAGAAGGAATATATCTGCCTCATCGAGATAGCGTTTAATCTCCTCCTGCGGCTTAAAACCCACCAGCTTGACGCAGTCTTCAAGGTTACCGTCTGCGATGCCGGTCTTCAGTTGATTCTCAAGATCGCCGTAGCCAACGATGGTGTACTCGAATTGTCCGCCCTGCTCTTTCAAGATTTTGCAGGCCTCGATCGCCACAGCCAAACCTTTCTTTTCGGTCAGGCGCGCCACGGAGAGAATGCGTAGCGGCTGATGCAGCGAATCACGTAGCTTAAGGTTGAATTTCTCTGGCTCAATGCCCATGCGCGTGACGTTAATTTTCTCCGCCGGACAGCCCATAGCAATCAGTTTGTGCTCCCACAGACGGCTGATAGGTAACAGCAGTTCGTTTTGAGCGAAAAGCCTGGGATAGTCGTCCCTGTGCTCTTCAAGAATATGGCGACGTGAAATATCGGCACCGTGGAACACCGTCACCTGTTTGCCCTGCAACACATTCAGCTCGCGCAGCTTATTGGCCAACGCACCGGCATAGCCAAAATGGACAAGGAAAATATCTGCCACAAAGGGCTTTTTGTTAGCGGCAACAATGGCCGGCAGCAATAGCTTGCTGGATTGGGCGCCATAACGCCCGATATGGAATGATTTCAGCGTGCCGGGTTTGTAGATTTTCGGCAATATGATTTTGAGACGTTGTGCCAGCTTACCGACCTTTCCAGCCTTGTCATCAGGCAACAGATAGTGCGTTTTGGCGGCAAGATTGTATTGATCAAACGCGGCATGACGGTTAACCAAATCGCCCGGGAAAACGGCGATAATCTCAACCTCATAGCCGATATCAATAAAATGTGTCACCTGGTTCAGCACAAACGTTTCCGAAGAAACAGGAAACTGCATGGTGAAAAATGTGAGTTTCATCGGATCACCCTAAACTGTTGAGAACATCTGCAGTGATTTTGTTGCCAAGGTTCCTTTCCTGTTCCACCGCCCGCGCAACCTGCTGCTCTACAGCCTCGTAGTTATCCAGTACACCGTTCACCTTGGCAATGATGCTGCCGTCCATCAGGCTCTGTACGTCACTTGCCATATCCGGCAGACCGAGCTGTTTCATCACGCCCAGAGATTTGTGTTCATAGTTAATCGCCACTGCAGGGGTGCCAAAATTCATCGAAATGATGGCGGAGTGTAAACGCGTGCCGATGGTCAGATGACACTCACCTAACAGGATGCCTAATTCAAGATCGTTGAATTCATCCATGATAACGCGGTACTTATCTTTCTGTTTTACATATTCACCCAGAGTGATTGCCACCATGCGGTCATCTCTGTGATAGCTATCAATGCCGGTACAGGTCGACAGGGCAACCACCTGATACCCTCTGTCAATCATGGCATTAATCACCTTACCAAACGCCATTTCATACTCCTGCTGCGTCACCCCCAGGCGTTTGTCGAACGGGGCCAGTTCACGCACGGTTATGGCAATGGTTTTAGTTGCGGCTATCTGTTTCTGCCAGTAAATCAGGTTGTGGCCAGGCGCATCCAGCGTTCTTGTGCGTACCAGGAAGGCTGTGTCAGCCCCCGGGATGACTTTTTGCGTGGTGATCCCCGCCTTTTCCATCATTTCCAGACTGACACTTTCGCGAAGCACCAGACTGTTTACGCGGGAGAAAACAAAATTAGCGATCTGGTTAAATCTCTCTTTCTGGAATGGTCCTACGCTGTGACCAATCATATAGACTGGTTTTTTTGCCAGCAGGGCGCAAAGCGAGTGCTCAAACTGCAAGGGCCCGTACAGATCGACGAAAAAAGAGCCGCCGACCTGAATCACTGCGTCATACTGCTTTAATTTATCGGTAAACTTCTGCAAATATTCCGGTACCGCAAAGTTTTTAAAGAAACCGCTGCCCCGGATATGTGCCATCATAATTTTGGGCATCAGACGACGCTTAATTTTAGTGACCAGACTGTTCGACTTTTTGGTTTCCAGGAACAGCTCATCCGGCAAAATATCCTGTTGCAATAGGTAGCTGGAGCTGGTGGGAAAGCGACTGATAACATCGATATCCAGATCGTTTCTTTCGAGGTAAAGCGAATCAATAATTCCGCGCAAAATAGCACCATCACCACGGTTGCCGCATGTGTGATTGCCAACTAACAAAATCTTCATAACACCCCACGGTTTTATTGTAATCCTACAAAATTATCTTTTTCGATAATAAACCAATAGCTACATAGAGTTATCCGAAAATAACGGATGAGCCAGCGCGCAATGTAGAGCTTATACGCGAATGACGTGGCGGAATGATCCCGCCAGTCATCAGGTCTTCTGCTTCAGTGCAAAATAGGGTACAGCCACCTGCTGGCCATTAATCACCAGCGAAATGTAACCTTCGGCCCTGGAGGTGTCGACCTTAGCGCTAGCAAGATGCCGCGTTTCGACCAGCAAATCACCCTGCTCGTTAGCACCGACACCTGCCAATCCATTATGAAGAGAGAAGCGGCGTACGGCCGAATGCACCTTCCCCCCTTTTGGCGGTTCGGAAAGCGACATCCGGCTGTCAAAACGCGCACACTGTCCCGTAGCGAATCGATCCTTCGCGGTGGTTTTTATGATCACGCCTGCAGAGCCTAACCACTGCGCGAGTTTGATAAATACCCGCGTGTCGGTGTCGTTCAAAGTGGTATACACAACGTCGTTAATCGGGCTGCTGCCTTCTACATTCCAGCTGGCTTCAAAGCCATGCACTTTACGCTGCAGATTGATAATGGCTTTACCGCCGGTATTGCGATCGTCGGTCATGTTCATTAATGCCTTAGTGCCTGAGCCATTACTGAACTGTGACTGACCAAAGACTTCGATTTCCCAGCTGTCTCCCACATCGGGGGTATGAATATTACCCAGCTCATACCACTTTTCTTGAGAACTGTGATTTTCTATACGGAAACGGGAAGTGAGGAAGTTGTATTTCATGCTGCCATCAACGGCGATGCCATAAGACTCCACCCGCGTGGAGCCACGCTCAAAAGCACTTAACCACTCATCATTGCCCAATGAATTATCAATCCAGCTACCGGACTGTAAATTGGTTTGACGCATGTTCAGCCGCGAACAGTGGGCTATTAGTGGATTCTTACAAGCCTCAAGACTCAAGGCATCAACAATCCACTGTCCGTTAGAGAGATCCCCTGGAAATTCGGAATGTTCAATCCAGCCATTATGGATAATAGACTGGGTACAACGTGGTAAATTAAGCACTTTGCCCTGACGACAGTGCTGCACATTGAAATTGGACAACTCAATGGCGGTGTTATGATCCCAGTTGCCTTTTTTAGTGAATGACCATGCGCCACGGATAACATCTCCGGTACATTTACTGGCATACCATTGATCGATCTTGCAATCGAGCGTATCAATCAGGCTTAGCGAAACACCACCAACGCCGATAAAGCGGAGACAGGAACCGCGAAAATATTGCCCGGCCGGGCAAGTATTATGGAAAAATCCCTGACCGTTAGGCGAATGTTCGATCTGACCTTCAAAACTGATATTACTTAGCTCCACCCAACGGGCATTAACCTTAAACAGAAAATCTGATTTCCCATCAGAGACCAGCGTGGTTGCAGGAAAATAGCCAAAATTTACCGGTGCACCTGCCAGGCGCAGAAAACGGACATACTTAGCAGAAATATCAAGTGATGAAATGAAGAAACGTCCGGCTGGAAACTGGATCGATAGTTTTTGGTTATTATTCTGCGCCCAGTGATACATGGCAGTCACGGCAGGCAGGCAGTCCTTTTGGCCATCAGCGACGGCACCAAAATCAAACAGAGTAATGCGATTCATATCGTCACTTACCCGTCGCCAGTGGAAATCCTGCCCTGATGAAGCGATATAGCCGCCATCATCATCTGCCGCCGTCAGTTCGCCGATAAAAGCACCTCCCCCTACTTCTGTACCATCATGCCAGCCTTTGAGACGAACTTTCGCCCCAGAAAATAAAGGGCGGGTTTGACGCAGCGAGGCAAAAGAGGAAATTTCCCCGATTAACTGGTAACCGCCCGGTTGAGACAGGCGGCGGCTGAACTCTGAAACGCCATTGTTTTTTACGTCCGGAACATAGAAAAGCTGTTGGTCATTGTCATTATGCAACGCCATCGAATACTCGCTTTCAGACCACAGAGCGCCCTTAGCCGCAACAAAAGTTTTCAACGTCTCGCTGTTCAGAACAATGGGTTGGGCAAGTAGAGAAACATCGCCATTGGCATTTTTCACAAACACATCAACCACATTCTGCGGCTTTGTGGGATCGCTTCCGGCCTTACCAATATAAAGCTTTCCCTTAAAATCTCGCCAGAATTGCTCTGGCATTGTAAAGACATCATCAGGCGAAAAGATCGGAACATCCGTTTTAGGAATAGCATCTGCCGATACTTTTTTTAGCGTCAGTGCATCCAAATCTTCGCTTCGCGCTCGTGCAGGAACAGCACCTAGCGCCGCCGTTGCCACCATAGTTGAAAATGCCGTTCGAATTAACTCTCTGCGTTTCATAAAATTAGCCCCGTAATTCATTCAAGGTTTCATTGCTCATTCACCCAGATGCATTTTTATATGTGGACAGGTTAGTTTCTTATTATCCTTTACGGTCTTTCTCATAAAGAAACTTCATAACTTTTACCGGCATTAAGCGTGTCATGGTACGGATAAGAAAATAAATCGCGCCATGGATGAATCCGGTCTGATTTAATTTCCTTTTCAGGCGATAGAGCTGAACTTCACTTTTGATATAAACCCACCCTCGCCTTTTATTCACCATCTCGCTACCTGCCCGAACCTTCATCAGAACTTCAGGCAAATTAGACACCGGGTAGCCCTGTGACATCATCCGCAGCCAGAGGTTGTAATCTTCCATAAACAGATGATGCTGATAGCTGCCTGCAGCAATCACCTTATCCTTACGGAAGACAACACACATATGGTTAAAGGGGTTTTTCATTTTGGCGAATTGATGGATCTCGCTATTGCTGAGAGGCAAACGTTTTAACCGCTCTTTACCATGCTCATCAAATTCGATGACGGCAGCACCTGACAAAACGACTTCAGAATGCGATTCCATATAGGAAATTTGTTTCTCAAAGCGTTCGGGCAGACAGATGTCGTCCGTATCCATGCGCGCAACAATATTGTGCGTACAGCGCTCAAGCCCGGCATTTAATGCCTTACCCAGCCCGACGTTTTTCTCCAGAGGTACGATAACCAGCGGTAATAAAACAGCCCATCTGGTTACCACCGCCTTAAGAGGTTCACTAACCGGGCCGTCATAGACTAAAACAATTTCATCAGCAGGTAATGTCTGTTGATATAAACTCTCAAGGCATTGCTCAAGATTATCTGGCTTCTCTTTATTATAGAGTGAAATAAGTACTGAAAACATGACACCTTCCCCTTAGTTCAGGATTTCATTCCATTTTCTTAAGATTAACTCAGGCCCATAGTTCACAGAATTATGCCAGGCGGTTTGAGCGAATTCTTTTCTCAGGTCGTTACTTTCAATAAGCTGATTTAACCGATCGGTAAATGCGTTATCACTTTCATAATTGATGACATAACCATCATCTTTAATGATTTCCGCCGGGCCTGTTTTACAATCAAAAGCTATCGCGGGTAAGGCATAATTCTTAGCTTCAATTAAAACCATCGGCAAACCTTCATAGCGTGAAGTCATAGCGATAACGCCAGATGAACGATAGTATTCGCTAATATTTTTGCTTGGGCTAACTATCTCTGCACTTTCTTCCAGTTGATATTTTTTAATTTTTTCCAGTAGTTCTGTCTTTTCTTCACCATCACCGACAATAAGCAATTTCCAACCCTGTTTATTTACATTTTTCCAGATATCAAGCAGACGGCCGAAGTTTTTTTGGTAAGTCAAGCGTCCCACGGCCAGCACTCTGTTCTGCTTCTGTGCGAAAACATCATCAAAGCGATTGAGGCTGTTTTCGTGATGGAAAGGTGACATGTTCCCAACAACGTGCACGTTTTTTAGCGAAAACGATGATGTAAGATAATTTTTATCATGGTGCGTCAGTACCACCACCTTCTCAGCCAGCCCGTAACAGAATACCTTTAGCTTACGCACAGCAGTGCTAAAAGTCTCAATCGAAACGTGATCGCAACAGATAAGCCTGGATTTAATACGGAATAACTTTGACAGCAGGAGTGCCTGAACAGAAAGTTTACCCATTGAGATGATCATTATGCCATCAGGGCGCATATTTTTAGCATAACGAATAAACTCTAACAGCTTTAATATACGCACTGAAGATTTCGGATAGCGAATAGAGACTTTATTATCGACAGGGTAGAAGGGATCGCCTGGATTTAATGAAAACAGGGTCACTTCATATTGATGGTTACTCAATAAACTCGACAAGGTACTGGCTACCCTGTCAGTCCCACCACTGTTGGATATTCCATCAATGAGGATTAACAACTTGTACATGTTAAGCATCCTGTTAATAATTTCAGCCCGAATTGCAGGTTGATCACTTGCCAGATAAAAAAATATTGTCAAAATGACAGAGAAAAGATATATGCCGCTCAATCTGTCTAGCCTGCACCTGGCTAAAAGATTTTTCTCTGCAATCCATTCATCTGTATATGTAGCGGTTAGCTAAAAATCCTGAATAATGGCGCAACGCTGTACCCCAGAATCGACTGAGCAGAAAGTACCGTGTTATAAGCAAGATAATAAGTCGTAATGGAAAACAACATAATGAAGTTCAGTAATAAATTACGTATACGTAGCATCAGGAATGCAAATAACAGCGGTTCCGTATGAAGAAAAAGGTTACCAACCCTGCCACCAAAAATACTGAAATCAGAGAAAGTGATGCGTACCGCAGCACCTATGCTGTAAGCAACCAGAAGGATATAGACAAAACGGTCTTCCTTCATGATTCCGTTACGGAAATAATAAAGTGTAAAAGCACCAATAAATGCAATATTTTTCAGGTTCGCCAGGCCGAATACCGGGGAAGTTGTATCAAAATTGGTTCCGCTGTAGCTTGCAGCGCGCTCCCCCAACACTGGGACTATTCCGAGAGAGTCAAGGAACAGTTTTTTACCACCGATAATGCCCAACGGGATAGATGCAAAAACCACTATCAGCGGCAAGTACTTACGCTCCCGAATGAAAAAGAAAGGAATAATCATAACGATGGTATACCCGGTGGAGTGAGACTGGGTACTAAGAATAATAAAAAGTAATGAGAGTAAATAGTTACGCGCCACCAGACTACATATAAAGGCAATAGCAAACGCACTACATAATCCGAAACGGATTTGATTCATATCCTTGTTGATGAACAGATGTGCCGAGTAAAGGCACAGAGAGCACAGGATCAGCGGCGAATATTTTTTATAAACCCAGGCGTTGGTCGACACCGCGATAAAACTGATAAACAACAGGAAGAAGTAGCTCTCATGGGTGAAGCACGATGCTAACCACGCCAGCAACATGAAAAAATTCTCATAGCGATAGATATCTGCTACCGCCTGATAGCCGGTCATGCCCGTTTGACGGGAAAAATCATGGAAAAATCCAACATATTGTGAATCATCCATACCGGAATCTGGCCCGCGCATTCCAGCGAACAAAATTAGCGCCAACACCCCTATCAGAAAGAAATAGTTAATCAATAATTTCGTTTCTGCTTTGCTGGCCTGATTAATCATCGCCAGTTCAAAAAAGCAAAAAACGAGAATGCTGTAGCTAACTATCCAATATATAGCCATAAATTTACCCGTTATTATTCTGCAGCGACCGCTACATTCCTCCCAAACGCGCCCGTAATTTATTCATAAGGCGCTTGAGGAAGTCGGTGCGGTTATCTTTATTGGTCAAGAAAAAGTAGCGGGCAAAGCTTAGGCTGGCCTGCAATGGTTTACCGTCCATCTTATAACGCAGCGGTAACTTATAGGCTTTATAGGTATGAACATCACGCCTGGTGAGATACGGCTTCATTGCGTCCAGCCAGAACAGAGAATACTTAACCGATTCCCCTTTATGCTTCGATCCAAATTGAGTCACCATATGATAATTAGCCAGCGGCTTGTCTATCATCACGAAATTAAAGCCCAATTTGTCGGCACGGATGCATAAATCGTAATCCTGATGGCGGATGTACCTTTCATCAAAACGGATTTCAGCCGCATCTTCACGCTTTAGCACGATGGTACTGGTCTGGATAAACCCGTAGCAGCCAAAAAGATATTCGGCTATCGATTCATGTTCACCGACCGGCTTTAGCGGCATGACTTTAAGGAAGCTGCCATCCTGAATAATGTTGACCTGACTATAAATAATAAAGCGCCGATTGCCCTGCCCTTCCAGCCGTTCAATCAGACTCAAGTTCTGTTGCAATTTATCTTTATGCCATTCATCGTCGGCATCGAGAAAACAGACATAGTCCCCGGTAGCAAGGTCGATACCCCGGTTTCTGGCACCCGCCCCGTTAAGTTTTATCTCAGAGAGTACTAAATTGATGTTTAATCCTCTGTAGCGTTCACTTCTCACCACTTCCGCGAGTTTTTGCGCATCGGCAGATTTATCATCGACAATAATTACGTCAAACTTTTTATAGCTTTGCTCGTTCAGACAATCAAGCGTGGTGATAATTGATTCTGATGCATTATATGCAGGTATGACAATCGAAAAGGAGATATCCTTCATGACCAGGCACCTTATTAAACATTCTCAAACTGACACTAGCCGTAATCGTGGAACCTTTCGACAGGGTGTAGAAAGGTTCCGCACGGCAGCTAGCTTTTCTCACCCTGTTTGTAGCTGTAGTCGTAATAGTCGTAACCATAACCATAGTTATTCGCTGACTTACGCACTACGGCATTGAGGATAATCCCTTTAATTTCGATGCCGTTCTGAATAAAGCGTTTGTAACTGATTTCAACTTCCTTGACGGTGTTGGTTTCAAAGCGCGCCACCATCAGTGAAGTGCCAGCCAGCTTGCCAATGATCGAGGCGTCGGTTACGGCCAGAATCGGTGGGGTATCAATCAGCACCAGGTCGTAATTTTTACTGGCCCAGTCAACCAACTCTTTCATGCGGCTGTGCATCAACAGTTCAGATGGATTGGGCGGCACCTGACCTCGGGCGATAAAATCAAAACCGTAATCTCCACGCTGCACCAGATCGGTACTGAAGGGAAGTTTTCCAGACAGAATGTCTGACAAGCCGGTTTTGCTTTCCGCGCCGAGCAGATCGTGGGTGTAGCCACGTCGCATGTCACCATCAATAAACAGCACTTTCTCGCCGGTTTTCGCAACCAGCGTCGCCAGGTTGGCGCAGATAAAGGTCTTACCAATCCCCGGACTGGCACCAGTGACCATTAAAATGTTATTTTCGGCATCCATCATCGCAAAATGTAAACTGGTGCGCAGACTGCGGATCGCTTCAATTGACAGGTCAGTAGGGTTACCCAACGCCAGTAACCTGTGATGCGGATCAACTTTTGCGGCCAGTTTTCGTTTCAGCTGCACCTCCTGATCTTTCTTACGCTGCCATTCGGAAAGCGGCACGCTGGCATAGACGCTTAAACCCAGCTCTTCCAGCTGCTCAGGATTATCAATCCCATGATGGAACAGCGCTTTCAACAGGACTAATCCGACAGACACCATCAGCCCGACGATCAAACTGGCGGCAACGATTATCAGGTTTTTCGGGGCAACGGGTTTTGCGGCGGTTTCCGCATGATCGATGATTCGGACATCACCTACGGTGCTGGCCTTACTGATATTCAACTCCTGCTGACGACTCAGCAGCTGCATATATATCTCCTGCCCCGCCTGCACATCACGCGTTAAACGAACAATCTCCTGCTGGGTTTGCGGCATCTGGCTGATTTTACCATTCAGCTGTTTCTGCTGGTTTTCCAGCGTTTGCCGTTTTTCCAGCAGGGCGCGATAGGTCGGGTGATCCTTTTTGAACAACTGGGATACTTCCGCTTCCCGGAAGGTTAACTCGTTCAGCTGTGTCTGAATGCTGACCGAAGAATCAAGGGCAGACTTAGCTTCCAGTGACATATCGACCGAGTCATGCTGACGGCGGAAGACGTTGAGTTTATCTTCAGCCTGATCCAACTTACCGCGTACTTCCGGCAGCTGTTGGGCAAGAAACTGGATGCTTTTTTCGGCTTCTTCAGATTTGCGCGCGATGTTCTGGTACAGATAGTTATTAATGACCTGGTCCAGCACTCGGCTTATCTGCAGCGGATCCTCACCGCTATAGGTCAACCCTAAAACGCCGGTATCTTTACCCATATCGGCCACAACCAGATTGTTGCCGATCATTTTGATCGCTTGCAGGGTGCTCAGTTTGCTGACGGTGAAACGGGTACCTGCATCAGCATCAATATGGCTAACCAGCATGCTGACATCACCGTGCTGCTCGAACTGACCGACTTTACCTTTAAATAGCTCATTGTCATCTTTGCTGACGGTGTAACTATCCGGCCCGTTCACTTCTACGCTAAGCTCACGCTTATCCCAGAAAGCCGGAACAGTGAGACGTGAAACAGCTATCTGTTGCGCTTTTTTTCCCATAATGCGCGACAGGCCAGCGCCTATCAGCGGGAAGTGGTCCTGCTGTACCAGCGCATCAAGGCCGAGGTCAGCCACCGTTTTGCCCAAAACCATACGCGAGGTAATAATTTCTATTTCGGCGGCAGAAGCGGGTTGCGCGTTCGGCATCATCTGAGAAAGGTCATTAAGTACCGTGTTGGCATTCTTTTGCTCAACCTGCACCATCGCGTCTGCACTGTAAATTGGCGTCGCAAACAAACTGTATAGCGTGCCCATTAACGTAAACAGTACTGACACTGCCAAGATCATCCAACGATGATCAATAAGTTGTCCCACAAGGTGCGCCAGTTCGAATCTGATCGCCTCGCCACCGTTCGCTGACGGTTCCTTACTATTTGATTTCATGGAAAATCCCAACTATCGGCTTAATGCGTTGACCCATTTCTGGGCAGCGTTTTCAAGAACTCCATACACGGCCTCAAAGGCATCCCGGCTTTTCTTGTAGGGGTCCGCTATTTCTTGCTGATTGATCCAGTGTCCAAACAGCATGGTTTTGCCACGTACTGACGGGTTAATACGGCAAACAAGGTCGATATGTTTTTTTTCCATCACCAGAATAAGATCGCTGTCACGACACATATCTGCCGTAAGCTGTTGTGCTACATGATCCTGCAGGGACACGCCGCGTTCATCGGCCACCACGCTGGCGGTTTGATCAGCCGGGCTTCCTACCATCGCCTTCAAGCCGGCGGAAGCGATTTTCTTCTCTGGCAATGCGGCCATCAGCAGCCGCTCCCCGGTAGGAGAGCGGCAGATATTGCCGATACACACCACTAAGATTGAATTGATCATAAATTCAGCCGCCGTTTACCATTTATGAATAATCTGTACGTTACGTGTCGCATCGTAGACACCATTAATAGTTGGCACCAGCTGCGAGATCACACGATTCCAACGGGTGAGAGGGGTGGAGGTAACATAAACAATGTCATAAGGTTCTAAACGGAATTCAGTTCCCATTACCATTGCGGCGGCATCTTTGGTATTAAGCTGGTAGATATTGGCGATTTTACTGCGGTTTGTACCCTTAACTGGACGAATAACGAAAACGCCGGTGGCATCAGCAACGCTCTGATCCATCCCCTGTGCACTGCCCAGCGCTTCAGAAAGCGTCATCCCGCTGCGATCCATCTTCAGCGTCGCCTGCTGCTTGACTTCTCCCATCACGAACACTTTGAGATCGTCATTACGCGGCACGTAGAGAATATCACCAGGGTATAACAGATGATTTTGTGACAGATCACCATTTTGCATCAGCGCCTGAAGAGAGACAGGCTGTTCGCGTCCGTCATGCGTTAGCACCACATTGCGCCAGTCTGCGGTGGCGGTCAGACCACCAGCGGCATTAACGGCATCAAGGATAGTCAGGGGGACGTTGGTGATCGCCTGCTGACCTGAAGTAGTCACTTCTCCCGTCACGTATGTTTTTTGCGATTTAAATGAGGCAACGTTGACATCAACCTGCGGGCTTTCGACATACCTGGACAACCGGCTGGCAATTTCATCACGAATCTCTTGTACGGTATGACCTGCTACGCGCACTCTGCCAATGTAGGGATAGAAGATGGTGCCGTCAGAGTGAACCCAGTTACCTGTATCACTGGCGCTGCGGTATTGACCCGCTGGGGTGGTCAGTTCCGGATGGTCCCAAACCGTTACCATCAATACATCGCCCACGCCAATACGATATTCGTAGTTCTGCAGTTCCCGTTGCAGCGTAGCGTTAGCCTGAGCCACTACCGGCTTAGGCTTCATGCGTTCCACCAGACTCGGGGTCAGCGGAAAAACATTGACATATTTATCAATGTCAAAATCACTATCCTGCTGCTCAACAACGTCTTTGCCCATTGTCGAAAGATGGTTACCCGGCACGACGGTACAGCCGGAAAGGAGTGCTGCCGATACCAACACAGGTATCAATTTAGTTTTGATTATAATCATCTGGTTCATCGCTATCGGTAATTTGAATGACAGTGGCAAGACCGCCACTGTACGCGTCTGGAAGTCATCAGTTGATCATATCAGGCTTGATAATTATCACTATCCTTCGCTCCCTCGTTGATTAGTAAGCGCCATCACGTTTCAGAACCACCCCAATCGTTTTGAACAAAATGGCGATATCGTTCCAAAGTGACCAGTTCTTTACGTACCATGAGTCGAAATAAACGCGGGTTTCATAACTCACATCGTTACGCCCACTCACCTGCCACAATCCGGTCATGCCTGGCTTAGCCATAAAATAGTAATCAACATCGCCCGCATAGCGTTCAAGCTCGGCTTCAATCACCGGTCGTGGCCCGACCAGACTCATTTCACCCCGTACCACGTTCCATAATTGCGGCAGTTCATCAAGACTGGTTTTACGAATAAAATGGCCGATGCGAGTAATACGCGGGTCGTTTTTCAGCTTAAAGTCTTCATCCCATTCGGCACGCGCGACCGGATCGTTACGCAGCACCTCTTCCAGCACCTCTTTGGAATTCACCACCATCGAGCGGAACTTGAGACACTTGAATTTGCGACCGTCACGACCGACGCGTTCATGGCCATAAATAGGTGCCCCTCCGTCGCGTGAAACCATAAAAATCAATACGACTAATGCGGGTAGCAGCAAGGTGATAATGCCCAGCGCGCCAACAAGATCGAAGGTACGTTTCAGAAAGCGTGAACTGTGTTTAGCGAGATTATTACTGACCCTCAGGATCATCACTTCATGGCTAAAGATATAGGCCATATCCGTGCCATAAAGCGGAACGCCGCGTAAAGAAGGGATCACCGAAACCGAGCGGCAATTGTGGGTAGCCAGATTTTTTAGCCACCAGTCACGCGACTGACTCTGCTCATATTCAACCGCCACGATAAACTGCGTATCGCTGTCTACCAATGCCCACAGCTGCGATTCCTCTTTCAGGACTGGAACCCCAAACAGTTCAAGGGCGGTCTGGCTCCCGTCAACATCGTAGAAGGCAACCACATCAAACCCCATCATCTCTTCGCTTTGCAAAGCCTGCCAGGCTTCTTGCGCATTATCCCCACTGCCAAGAATGATTGACTGCTTCTTCCATAGCTTTTTACGATTTAACAGACGTTTGACGCAGGCACGCCCAACAGGAACCAACGCCATGGACAGGATCCAGGTTAATATCCAGATCCAGCGAGAAAGTTCCCATTTAGATAACGCACTAACAGAAAGGTCAACAATTGAAAATATCAAGATTGTTCTTAATACTTCTTTCAGCTCAAACCAGAAAGGTTTTCGATAAGTGTAGTGACGTAACCGCACCCAAAACCAGCCGACACAGACCACCGACAGCAAAATGTGTGTCGCTATTTTTAGATCTAATTCGTGTTGCGGAATCCCCGTAAGAGTTTCACCTGAAAAGCCATTAATCAGCACGATGGCGAGTGCCAATGCTACATTAAAAAAGATGAGATCTGACAGGGCCAGTGACAATCTGATTAACAACCCTTTAAAGGTGAATTCAATTTCGCGCATAATTAACTCTTAATTTTATCTCAGGAATCCTGTGATTTATTGGTTTTGAAGCGGGAGTGAGGGATATTGCTTGCACCACGTCCTTTATTACACAGGGAACTCATTCAGAAAATTCTACAAAAGGTCATCATAACTGCATCACGAGCAGGGTTTTGGGTGTTAAAAACAACTTAACTATATGGTTTCCTGGATTTTACTGAACGGGTTTATCACTCATCAAGACACGCTACCGCCCCTGGCTTGTAGCTGCCAATGCGCTGTAAATGTTGCCGTTTGCTGTTAAAAGCCCGTCATATCCGACGCCCGCTAACATTTATCAGTGGATTGTGTGCTGCCTCACAAAATTCATCATTCCCCCCCACTGCACTGTGCCAAATACAACGCCCACGCAGACATTCACTAATATGTTGCTATACTAGTTATAAATGGTCTCTTTACAAGAGTCTCTCTGCCCGTGCTGACTCTTTTAGGAATAAGACTACTTTCATGTTGCGCCAGTACCACTTACCCCCCATTTTAGCCACTTTAAATTGAGATTATTCTCAATGTTTTTTCTTCTAAATCCAGCTCCCCCCTCCTTAATCAACCCAGTTGATATACGATTAATCCTGGATATATGTAAATTATGAAATGCGGTATGCCTGATAAGTAGTGTCAACATAGCTTTTGCATCCATAACAATGTTTTGCCCGCTAAGCAGGCTGACAGAACTTTAAATGCCCCCATCATCAGGTTGAAATATTCATACATACCGCCCATCATGGATTAATCAAAGATGTCATTAAGGTGAAGTCATGTTCGAATGGATCGCCGCCCCGTCAATTTGGGCCGGCCTGGTCACTTTAGTGGTGCTGGAACTGGTGCTGGGCATAGACAACCTGGTGTTTATTGCCATCCTGGCGGAAAAGCTACCACCAGCCTTGCGCGACCGTGCACGCCTGACCGGCTTATCACTGGCATTAGGAATGAGACTGCTGCTGCTGGCTGGCGTATCCTGGCTATCGTCACTGACTTCGCCATTATTCAGCCTGAGCGGGCACCCCTTCAGCGCTCGCGACATCATTATGTTACTGGGGGGTTTATTCCTGCTGTTTAAGGCTACGATGGAACTGAACGAGCGGCTGGAGGGTAAAGATCAGGCGGATAGCCCGCAAAAGTACGGCGCCCGCTTTTGGCCGGTCGTCGCGCAAATCGTGGTGCTTGACGCGGTATTCTCCCTTGACTCCGTGGTCACCGCCGTTGGTATGGTCGACCAGCTTGCCGTGATGATGGCAGCCGTCATTATCGCCATTTGTTTGATGTTGCTGGCCAGCAAGCCGCTAACAGCTTTTGTTAACGATCATCCGACTATCATTATTCTGTGTCTGAGCTTTCTTCTGATGATTGGATTCAGCCTGGTGGCAGACGGCTTTGGCTACGCCATTCCAAAAGGCTATCTGTACGCAGCCATTGGCTTCTCCGTGATTATCGAAGCACTTAATCAGCTGGCCCGATTCAACCGCCGTCGGTTTCTTTCGGCACAATATCCGTTGCGGAAACGCACGGCGGATGCGGTGCTCAGGCTACTGCGTGGGCATCCTGACCAGGCCGAACTGGATGCAGAAACCTCTTCGCTGGTGGCAGATCACAACGGACGTAAAGCCATTTTCAATAAACAGGAACGTATGATGATCGCGCGCGTACTGGCAATGGGTCAGCGTAGCGTAAGCAGCATCATGACCACCCGCCATGATATTCAACATATCGATCTGGCCGAGTCGCCGGAGAAAATCCTGGCACAGCTTGACGCTAACCAGCATACGCGCCTGCTGATAACTGAAAACGGTGACGAGCCGCTGGGAGTCGTGCATGTGATCGATCTGCTGAAGCAGGCACTTCACGATCGTCGCATCGATCTGCGCGTGCTGATGCGCCAGCCGCTGGTCTTTCCTGAAAGGCTGCCCCTGCTGCCGGCACTGGAGCAATTTCGCAGCGCCCGCACCCATTTTGCTTTTGTGGTGGATGAGTTTGGCTCGGTAGAAGGGGTGGTCACGCTCAGTGACGTGATGGAAACCATTGCAGGTTACCTGCCAAACGAAAGTGAGAAAACCGATCCGCGCCATGATATCCAGCAGCATAACGATGGCAGCTGGACGGCAAATGGCCATATGCCGCTGGAAGATCTTGTGATGCACCTGCCGCTACAGCTCAGTGAGAAGCGCGACTATCATACGCTGGCGGGACTGCTGATGGAGCATCTGCAGCGTGTTCCCCTGGAAGGCGAAGAGGTAGAGGTGAGTGGCTATCTGTTTCGCACCTTACGGGTTGCCAGCCACAGGGTGCAGAAGGTGCAGATTATTCCGTTGCCGGGATCGCTCTGAAAACCAAAAAAATAGGCCCTGCCCTTCGCCTTCCGCATCAAGGCGGCCAGCATAATGGCGGCGGCGCTCACTTTCGGCCGCCCGCCATCAAAGCTCGTTGATCAACTTTTTAACGTCACTGCTATCAGACTTGTCAGGGTTACGCTTGATCCATTTTTGCAGGCGATGCCGCGCTTCGTCACGCACCTGCTGGCGCAGCAGCTGGTCCACTTTCAAGTTGTAATTAACAGCCGACCACGGCCCGTAAACCCTCAGGGGCACCGGCAGTTGCTGCAAACGCTGCACCAGCTCGCTGTCCCCGCTCCAGCCTCCGGCGATCGTCACGCCAAACAGCACGTCTAAATTTTTCTTAATTAAATCGATGCTGCCGCTGGCGTTGTAGGTGAGCATCGCCGAGCTGGCGTCAAGCCGGGAGAAAGCAATCACGCCATTATTCAGGGTAGCGCTTCCCTGGAGATGTAGCGGATTTGGCGTGCCGTCGTCGCTCTTTCCACGCACCTTAGCGCTATTATTTTCTACCGCGCGCTGAACCATCTGCATCAGATTCAGGCCGGCAAACTGCGCGTCATCAAGACTCAGTTCGGCCTGCCCCTGCCACTGATGCTTAAACGCGGCCACGTTCAGTCCATCACCACTAAAACGCCCCCGCAGCGACAACGAACCGCTGATGGTGTCCGGAAGCTCAAATCCTTTCAGCAACGAACTCATGGCAATCTGCTTCAGCTCCGGGATCAGAGTGACCTTGGTCGGCGCGCCGCGCGCATCCACCGTACCCGGCAGCGAGAAGCTTCCCCCTTCGCCCGTCCCTTTGAAGGTGTTCATGGTCAGCAAACCCTGCTGGCTGGCAGCGTGCAGCAACACATGATTCATCTGCATCTGACGCCAGCGAAGCTGATCCACTGCCAGCGTCAGTTGCCCATCCAGAGCATTGAGAACGGAATGGACATTGTCCGTCACCGGTACGCTGGCGATAACCGGGGCATGGCCGCTACGCGGTTCAGTCGCTAAGGCGTCTTGATCCATAGCGCCGGACAGACCCAACAGCGAATCAAGGTCGAGACTGCCGATATGCAGGTTAGCCAGCAGTTCGGGGTGCGCGCCCAGCGTCCCCGACAGGGTTCCGCTTAGCTGGCTGTCATTGGCGTTAAGATGGATGTCTTCGAGGCTGAAGCGCCCGGTCAGACTCTCCCAGTTGGCTTTCATCTGCGCCTTGCCCTGGATACCGGCCAGCGGTAGATCGACCCCCTTGAGCTGATAATCTGACTGCTGAACGATCGCCTTCACCCGCTGTGGGTAATCAGTGATATCCAGCTCGCTGCTCAAATCTAACTGCAGTTCGCGCTGGTCGCGGTTAATGCGGCTACTGATTTCAATGTGCACCTGGCGCGGCTGGTTCTGGTCAAGCGCCAGATTCAGATCGCGTACATTAAGCTGCTCGCCGTTGCTCTGCTGCCATACCAGCAGGCCGTCAGCAATACGTAAATGGGAAATGTCGAACTTCCAGCCACGCGCAACATCATCAGTGGGCGAAAAGGTGCTGCTGCCGGCAGGGCCGATCGGCGCATTAACGGGAGGAAGGCTTTTACTGTCCGGCGTCAGACGTATTACCGCGCCTTTCAGCATCACCTGTTTTACCGAAAGTTGGTGAGAGAACAGGGGCAAAAGATTCACGTCAAGACGCATATTAGCCGCGCTTACCACCGGCTGCCGCGCCCCCGGAGCGGTCAAGGTGACCGGACCGGACAGGATGCTAAGCTGCGGCCAGACATGCCAACGCAGATCGCCGTTAAGCGCAAGGTGATAGCCGCTACGCTGCTCGACCTGGCGGACCATGTAGGCGCGAAAATCGTTCGGATTCACCAACATCACCAGCGCGGTCATTCCGGCAACCACCACGACCAGTAGTATCGCAAGTGTGGTAATAAACCTTTTCATGCCTGCTCCTTAACTCTTTATTTTGCCACTGACTGCCCGTCACCCGGTGCCAGGCCAGGGGTTCACCGGGTTGCCACCTTGTGCAATCTTAACCCACAGGCGCACCTTCCGCTCATTTAGTCCTTATCTATACGGCTGGCAACCGCGCCCTGTTGGCCTTTGTACTTGGCATCCTGGCGGCTGTTGTAGGGGCGGGCAGCGGGGCCTGAAAGCGGCTCAAAGCTTAACGCACCGATCAGCATGCCGGGACGCAGCGCCAGCGGCAGCTTACCTGAGTTATAGAACTCCAGGACGATGCGCCCCTGCCAGCCGGGATCGATACGGTGTGCGGTAACGTGAACCATCAAACCCAGCCGCGCCAGTGACGAGCGGCCGTCCAGCCAGCCGACCAGATTGTCCGGCAAGGTCACCGACTCCAACGTCACCGCCAGCGCCAGTTCACCCGGATGCAGAAAGAACGCATCACCTTGCGGCAGGACAATCTCATCGCTCATCACGCGATCCAACGCCGCGCTGACCTCATCTTTAGGGCCGCTCAAATCGATAAAAGCAGCGGTATGGCCACGGAAGGTGCGGAACTGGTTACCCAGGCGCACATCAACGGTCGCACCATTAATGCGCTCTACAGGCGGGCGCGGATCGATACCCAGCTTGCCATTGTCGAGCCAGGCTTCAATATCGCGGTCACATAGTCTCATTCAGGATCTCCGGCTGGCGCTTCGATTATTCAAAGAACTGATTTATTTTCGCTTTCAGGATATCGATGGCAATACGATTTTTGCCGCCGCGCGGCACGATAATATCGGCGTATTGCTTGGAGGGTTCGATAAATTGCAGGAACATCGGCCGCACCGTTTTCTGGTACTGTGCCATCACCGAGTCCATCGACCGCCCACGCTCGTTGACATCACGCTTCATACGGCGCATCAGGCAAATATCGAGCGGGGTATCAACGAAAATGGAGAAATTCATCTCCTGGCGCAAGCGAGCATCGGTCAGTAGCAGGATCCCTTCCAGGATAATCACCTTCTTCGGTTCAAGGCGAAGGGATTGCCTGGTACGGGTATGCTCGACATAACTGTAAACCGGCAAATCGATAGCCTTGCCTGCTTTCAGCATCTGCAGGTGCTGTAAAAGCAGGCTATGATCCATGGCGCTTGGATGGTCGTAATTGGTTTTGACCCGCTCTTCCATGGTCAGATGACTCTGATCTTTATAATAGGCATCCTCGGGGATCACACCAATATTTTCATCACCGACACGCTCGCGAACTTCACGATATAGCGTACTGGCAATAAGACTTTTTCCCGAGGCGGATGCGCCTGCGATACCTACGATGACGCACTGATGCGACTTGTCAGCCATATTTCAAAGACCTGGTTCTGAGACAATATAAAGGGTAAGTATTCCCTGTTAATTTCCGGATACAGCATGGCCTCATCAGGCCGTCCACCTGAACTCGGTAAAGTCAGATGAGCGGGCAAATGATAGCAACCAACACATCTGCAGCTGAAAATATAAAGGGCACAGCGGCGCAATTATAAGGAGTAACCCCTTATGATGCCAGAAAAAAGCACCTTCGCCTTTTCAGACTTTACCCTTAGGCGGCAATCGCTTTCACCGCTAAACTGGGCAACAGAAAACAGTTATAAGGAATTAGTGTGTTCTGGCCTCTTATCCACTTTCTTACCTATTTGGGTGACAGCATGTTGCTGCTACCCACCGCCCTGATCATTGCGTTGTTGCTGTTCTGGAAGAGTGACGATGAACGCAGCGCCTGGTACTGGCTACTGACATTTTGCACGGCCGGCGCGCTGGCCAGCCTGTCTAAAATCGCTTTCATGGGTTATGGCATCGGCAGCGCCCGTTTCAATTTTACCGGTTTCAGCGGCCACAGTGCCATGTCCGCAACCCTGTGGCCAGTGATGCTGTGGTTAATGAGCGCTCGCCTGAGCGGAGGGTGGCGTCGTGTCGCGATAATCATCGGCTATTTCATTCCTTTGTGCGTCGGTGTTTCACGTTTGGTACTCCACTACCACTCAGACAGTGAAGTCATCAGCGGATTATTACTCGGCTTTACCTTGAGCAGCGTTTATCTGATTGGCCAGCGCCATAATTCTCGCCGCACTATCCCCACGACACAACTGTGCCTTGTGCTGATCGTCCCCTTACTGCTGATTAGCCAGGGGCGCAAAGCCACCACTCAGCAATTCCTTCAGCACATTTCTGCGCAGATTGCCGGCATTGAACAGGCCTGGACGCGTGAGAAATTACTTAAACTATCCCAGTAAACGGCGGGCGTGGTCGGCTTTGCGTCTATTAATACCGTCACCCACCTCAAGGCCGTGGCCGGCTAATCGTCGGGCGAAGCAGCAAAAGGCATCCTCCTTTGCTCCGCACGGCTAACCCTTTTCTCAACGCGGTTGAGAGCGTCGCTGAGCGGTTATTGGCACGCTGAAGCCGCTGGTGCTTGCACGGCCTGCACTCTCAGGCTAAAGTCCTCCCTTTTTTTCACACTCAGCGGAGGAAACGATGTTTATCGGTTTCGACTACGGAACGGCAAACTGCTCTATTGCCAATATGGAGAACGGCGCACCCAGGCTGCTGCCGTTAGAGCAAGGCTCGCCTTATTTACCTTCAATGCTGTGTGCGCCAACCCGCGATGCGGTAAGTGAATGGCTGTTCCGTCATCATCAGGTGCCAACTCCGCAGGCAGAAAATCAGGCGCTGCTACGCCGCGCTCTGGCTTTCAACCGTGAAGAAGATATTGATGTCCTGCCCGGCAGCGTCAAATTTGGTCTGGCTTCGCTGGCACAATACATGGATGACCCGGAAGAAGTCTGGTTTGTAAAATCGCCTAAATCCTTCCTCGGTGCCAGCGGTTTAAAGCCACAGCAGGTGGCCTTTTTTGAAGACCTGGTCTGCGCCATGATGTTGCATATCCGTCAGACGGCGGAAAACACGTTAAATGACAGCGTCACTCAGGCGGTGATTGGGCGACCGGTAAACTTTCAGGGGCTGGGTGGCGATGAGGCCAACCGTCAGGCCGAGGGCATTCTGGCGCGCGCCGCCAGCCGTGCAGGGTTTAAGGAAGTGGTTTTCCAGTTCGAACCGGTGGCGGCCGGGCTGGACTTTGAAGCCACGCTGGGCAAAGAAAACCGCGTGCTGGTGATCGACATCGGCGGGGGGACCACCGACTGTTCCATGCTGCTGATGGGGCCGCAGTGGCACGATAAGGCCCATCGCGCGGACAGCCTGCTGGGCCACAGCGGCTGCCGCGTCGGCGGTAACGATCTGGACATTATGCTGGCGTTTAAGGAACTGATGCCGCTGCTGGGCCTGGGCGGGGAAACCATAAAAGGCACCGGGCTGCCTGCCCTGCCGTGGTGGAATGCCGTGGCGATCAACGATGTTCCGGCACAAAGCGACTTCTATGCCACCGCATCGCGCAAGCTGTTGCAGGATCTGATCCGCGATGCCGCCGAGCCGCAGAAAGTGCAGCGGCTGCTCAAGGTGTGGCAACAGCGTCTTGGTTATCGCCTGGTACGCTCGGCAGAAGAAAGCAAAATTGCCCTGTCACAGCGCAGCAGGGTTCTGACCGCGCTGGACTTTATTGATAACGGTCTGGAAACCGAGATTAGCGTGGCGGGATTAGAAGCGGCTATCAGCCAGCCGCTGGAACGCATTCAGGAGCAGGTGTCGCTGGCGCTGGCCACCAGCGGCACTCGTCCCGATGTCATTTACCTGACCGGCGGCAGCGCCAAATCTCCGGTTCTGCGCGCCGCGCTGCAACAGCAGCTACCGCACATTCCGCTGGCCAGCGGCGATGATTTCGGTTCAGTGACCGCCGGTCTGGCACGTTGGGCGCAGGTGATGTTCAGATGATCGCCTCCGGGCGGGGCTTGGCAGCAGCCACCCATCGCTTTTAATAACGGCTCGCATCCGATAGCAGGCGCAGATCCTCATCCTTCAGCTTCAGCACGGCGGCCTTCGCCAGCTCATCAACCTGTGCCAGCGACGTGGCGCTGACGATAGGCGCGGTGATCCCCGGGCGTGCAATCTGCCACGCCAGCGCAACCTGGGTCGGTGAAGCGTGATACGTTTCGGCCACCTGCACCAGCGCGTCAACAATTTTCAGCCCGCGCTCATTCAGATATTGATCAACCACGCCCTGGCCACGGGCGCTCTTCGCGGCATCCTCTTTGATACGGTATTTACCACTCAGGAAGCCGCTGGCGAGTGAATAGTAATTAATCACGCCCAGCCCGTGTTCAATAGCGACCTGCTCAAGGCCGCTCTCATACCCGGCGCGATCGTAGAGATTGTATTCCGGCTGCAAGGTTTCATAGCGTGCCAACCCCTGCTCTTCACTGATTTGCAGCGCTTCACTCAGGCGTTCAGCCGAATAATTAGAAGCGCCGATAACCCGCACTTTACCCTCTTTAACCAGCGCGTCGAACGCGCCCAGCGACTCCCGCAACGGCGTATCTTCATCGTCGCGGTGGGCCTGATAAAGGTCAATATAGTCAGTTTGCAGGCGCTTCAGGGAGGCTTCCACCGCCTGACGAATATACTTCGCCGCCAGCCCGGTTTTACCGTTTCCCAAATCCATACCGACTTTGGTGGCGAGGATAATCTGGTCGCGCTTGCCGCTGTGCTTCAGCCAGTTGCCGATAATCGTTTCTGACTCGCCGCCCTGGTTGCCGGGCGCCCAGCGCGAATAAACGTCGGCCGTATCGATAAAATTCAATCCTTTCTCCAGCAGTGCGTCGAGCAGAGAAAACGACGTCTTTTCGTCGATAGTCCAGCCAAATACATTGCCGCCAAAGGTCAGGCGCGGAACCTGAATAGCGGAACGGCCCAGCGGGCGCAGTTCTGAATGACTCATGATGATTCTCCTGATGAGAAGTGGATGGCGCAGTGGATAAGACTAGCAAACATCATTCAGCGCGCTGCGGTGATTTGTAGCAAATCATTTGCAAATATTGAATTTTCTCTACGCGACAGCCCGCATCTGAGCCGTTATCCTTATTTCCTTCATTTTTCAGCGCTTGAAATTCGCTATCCTTACCCGCCTTGAGGCTGGTCCCTTATCCCGCCCAGCGCCCTGCATTAATTTCACGGAGAGCAGTACACAGGATGAAAATACCCCGCCGTTTCCCTCTTATCGCCATGACGATCGCCGCCATGTTGGCCGCTGCCGCGCTTTACGGGTGGTACAGCCACAGTAGGGCATCCACGGCGCAAACCCGCCAGGGTTCAGAACAGCAGCGAGCCAGCGCACAGCACGCGGGCGATAGACCGCTGCCGGTGCAGGCCGCTGAGGCAGTACATCAGAGCGTGCCGCAGTATCTCTCCGGGCTGGGCACGGTGACCGCTGCCAATACCGTGACGCTGCGCAGCCGGGTTAATGGCGACCTGGTCGCCCTGCATTTTAACGAAGGACAAGAGGTTACAGCCGGACAGCTGCTGGCTGAGATCGATCCGCGCCCATACGAAGTGGCTTTAATGCAGGCCGAGGGGCAGCTGGCGAAGGATCGGGCAACGCTGACCCATGCACGGCGCGACCTGGCGCGTTATGAAAAACTGGCGCAAACCCAGCTGATTTCTGCTCAGGAGCTTGACACCCAGCGCGCGCGCGTCAGTGAAACGCTCGGCACGGTCAAAGCGGATGAAGGCAGCGTGGCCAGCGCCAGACTCAACCTGTCCTATAGCCGCGTGACCGCCCCCATCTCCGGTCGGGTCGGTTTGAAACAGGTCGACGTTGGCAATTATGTCAGTAGCGGCGATAGCAACGGCATGGTGGTGATTGCCCAGACTCATCCTATCGATCTGGTCTTCAGCCTGCCGGAAAACGATATTGCCAGCATCCTCAGTGCACAGAAAAACGGCCAGCTGCCGGTGGAAGCATGGGATCGCAGCAACAAAAAACGGCTGACCCAGGGCGTGCTGCTGAGTATGGATAACCAGATTGACAGCACTACCGGCACCGTTAAGCTGAAAGCGCGCTTTGATAATCGGGACGACCGCCTGTTCCCTAACCAGTTTGTCAACGCACGCCTGAAGATCGGCACGCTGCAAGAAGCCATTGTCATCCCGACAGCCGCATTGCAGATGAGCAACGAGGGTCATTTTGTCTGGGTGATTAACAGCGACAATCAGGTCAGCAAAAAAACCGTTTCGCCCGGCCTGCAGGATAGCGAGAAAGTGGTGATCGGCGACGGGCTGGAAGCCGGCGAGAAAGTGGTGACCGACGGCATGGATCGCCTGACCGATGGCGCACAGATAGAAGTGGTGCCCCCCCAGGCCACGCCGCCCGCCGGCAAAACCGCCCTGCCCGCCACGGGAGCCAGCCACTGATGCAGGTTATGCCCCCATCGCCCGGCGGCGGTCCGTCACGTCAGTTTATTCTGCGGCCGGTCGCCACCACGCTGCTGATGATCGCCATGTTACTCGCCGGCATCATGGGCTATCGCGCCCTGCCGGTTTCCGCCCTGCCGGAAGTGGATTATCCCACCATCCAGGTGGTCACTCTGTACCCGGGTGCCAGCCCGGACGTGGTGACCTCGGCGGTCACCGCCCCGCTGGAGCGCCAGTTCGGGCAGATGTCCGGCCTGAAGCAGATGTCCTCGCAAAGCTCCGGCGGTGCCTCGGTGGTCAACCTGCAATTCCAGCTAAGCCTGGCGCTGGATGTTGCCGAACAGGAAGTACAGGCGGCGATCAACGCCGCCACTAACCTGCTGCCGGGCGACCTGCCCAATCTACCGGTTTACAGCAAGGTCAATCCCGCCGACCCGCCGATGATGACGCTGGCCGTCACCACCACCAGCATGCCCATGACCCAGGTGGCCGATATGGTGGAAACCCGCGTGGCGCAGAAGCTATCTCAGGTTACCGGCGTAGGCCTGGTGACGCTTTCCGGCGGGCAACGCCCGGCGGTACGGGTGAAACTGAACGCGCAGGCGCTGGCCGCGCTCGGCATCACCAGCGAAACGGTGCGCAGCGCGATCGGCAGTGCCAACGTGAATTCGGCAAAAGGCAGCCTCGATGGCCCGGAACGCTCAATTACCCTGTCCGCCAACGATCAGATCAAAACCGCTGAAGGCTATCGCCAGCTAATCATCAGCTATCAAAACGGATCGCCGGTGCGCCTCGGCGACGTGGCAACGGTAGAACAGGGAGCGGAAAACAGCTGGCTGGGTGCCTGGGCCAACCGCCAGCCGGCCATCGTGCTGAACGTACAGCGCCAGCCGGGAGCCAATATCATTGCTACCGCCGATAATATCCGTCGCCTGCTGCCGTCGCTAACCGCCTCGCTGCCGAAATCGGTCGAGGTTAAGCTGCTGAGCGACCGCTCCACCCATATCCGCGCCTCGGTGCGTGATGTACAGTTCGAGCTGCTGCTGGCGCTGGCGCTGGTGGTGATGATTATCTACCTCTTTCTGCGTAACGCGGCGGCCACGCTGATTCCGGCGGTGGCGGTACCGCTGTCGCTTATTGGCACGTTTGCGGCGATGTATTTCCTCGGTTTCTCGGTCAACAATCTGACGCTAATGGCGTTGACCATCGCCACCGGCTTCGTGGTCGATGACGCCATTGTGGTGGTGGAAAATATCTCACGCCATCGCGAAAAGGGCGAGAAACCGTTGGCGGCGGCGCTGAAGGGAGCGGGCGAAATCGGCTTTACCATTATTTCACTGACTTTCTCGCTGATTGCGGTGCTTATTCCGCTGCTATTTATGGGCGATATCGTCGGCCGCCTGTTCCGCGAATTTGCTGTCACTCTGGCCGTGGCGATCCTGATTTCGGCGTTTGTCTCACTGACGCTGACGCCGATGATGTGCGCCCGAATGTTAAACACCGGGTCAGTGCGCCAGCAGAACCGCTTCGCGCGCGCCAGCGAAGCGCTGTTTGACCGCGTCATTGCCCGTTATGGCCGCCTGCTACAACGCGTGCTTAACCACCCCTGGCTGACGCTCGGCGTGGCGCTTGCCACCCTGGCCATCACCGTACTGCTGTGGGTCACCATCCCGAAGGGGTTTTTCCCCCTGCAGGATAACGGCATCATCCAGGGTACGGTGCAGGCGCCACAATCGGTCTCCTATGCCAATATGGCACAGCGCCAGCAGGCGGTGGCCTCGGTTATCATGAAAGACCCGGCGGTACAAAGTCTGACCTCGTTTGTCGGCGTTGACGGCAACAACCAGGCGATCAACAGCGGACGGCTGCAAATTAACCTGAAACCACTGGATGAGCGCACCGACCATATCACTGAAGTGATGGCTCGCCTGCAACAGCAGGTTGCACGGCTGCCCGGCATCCAGCTCTATCTGCAGCCGGTGCAGGATTTGACCATTGATACCCAGGCCAGCCGCACCCAGTACCAGTTCACCTTACAGGCCGGCTCGCTCGACGCGCTTAGCCTGTGGGTACCTGAACTGCTGGCGGCGCTGCAGGGTTTGCCTGAACTGCGGGACGTGAGCAGCGACTGGCAGGATCGGGGGCTGGAAGCTTACATTCGCGTTGACCGTGACAGCGCCAGCCGCCTCGGCATTTCGCTGGCCGATGTGGACAATGCGCTGTATAACGCCTTTGGCCAGCGGCTGGTATCCACCATTTTTACTCAGGCAAGCCAGTATCGCGTGGTGCTGGAACACGACACGGCGGCCACGCCGGGGCTGGCGGCATTGCAGAGCGTACGGCTGAAAAGCAGCGACGGCGGCAGCGTTCCCTTTAGCGCCATTGCCAGCGTTGAACAGCGTTATGGTGCACTGAGCATTAATCACCTCGACCAGTTTCCGTCCACCACCTTTTCGTTCAACGTCAGCGACAACGCTTCGCTGGAACAGGCGGTGGATGCCATTAGCCTGGCGCAGCAGGATCTGGCGATGCCAGCAGATATCATCACCCGGTTCCAGGGCAGCACGCTGGCCTTCAAGACGGCGCTTTCCAACACCGTATGGCTGATCGTCGCCGCCATTGTGGCGATGTATATTGTGCTCGGCGTACTGTATGAGAGCCTTATCCACCCGGTGACCATCCTTTCTACCCTGCCTACCGCCGGTGCAGGTGCGCTGCTGGCGCTGATGATCGCCGGTAGCGAGCTGGATGTGATCGCCGTCATCGGTATTATTCTGCTTATCGGCATAGTGAAGAAGAATGCCATCATGATGATCGACTTTGCGCTGGCAGCTGAGCGTGACCACGGAATGACGCCATATGAAGCCATTTACCAGGCCTGCCTGCTGCGCTTCCGCCCCATCCTGATGACCACGCTTGCCGCGCTGTTTGGCGCGCTGCCGTTGATGCTGAGTCACGGAGTGGGTGCCGAACTCCGGCGTCCGCTCGGCACCGCCATGGTCGGCGGGCTGGTGGTCAGCCAGGTGCTGACGCTGTTCACCACGCCGGTGATTTACCTGCTGTTCGATCGCCTGGCGCGGGCTGCCCGCCGTCGTCTGCCGGCACGGGGGGCAGAGTGAAATTCTTCTCGCTGTTTATTCATCGCCCGGTTGCCACCTGTCTGCTGGCGCTGGCGCTGGTGCTGGCCGGGTTTCTTGGCTTGCGCATGCTGCCGGTCGCACCGCTGCCGCAGATGGACTTCCCGGTGATTGTGGTCACCGCCTCACTGCCCGGCGCTTCGCCGGAAACTATGGCCTCCTCGGTCGCCACGCCGTTGGAGCGGGTGCTGGGGCGAATTGCCGGCGTCAGCGAAATGACCTCCAGCAGCTCGCTCGGCAGTACCCAGGTGGTGCTGTTGTTCGACTTCGATCGCGATATTAATGGCGCGGCGCGCGATGTGCAGGGCGCGATTAACGCCGCGCAAAGCCTGTTGCCCAGCGGCATGCCGCGCCGCCCGAGCTATCGTAAGGTCAATCCGTCCGATGCGCCGATCATGATCCTGACGCTCACCTCGGATGATCATTCGCCGGGACAGCTTTATGACTATGCTTCCACGCAGCTGGCGCAACGACTGGCGCAAATCGACGGCGTCGGCGATGTCACTGTCGGCGGCAGTTCGCTGCCGGCGGTGCGCGTCGACCTCAATCCCCAGGCGCTGTTTAATCAGGGCGTCTCGCTGGATGCGGTGCGTACCACCATCGCCAATGCCAACGTGCGTAAGCCCCAGGGAGCCATTGAGGATCATCAACAGCGCTGGTGGCTGAAAACCAATGATGAGCTGCATACCGCCGCCGAATACCGGCCGTTGGTGATCCATTATCACCACGGTGCGGCGGTACGATTGCAAGATGTCGCCACCGTCACTGATTCGGTGGAGAATGTGCGCACCGCCGGGATGTCCAATGCACGTCCGGCGGTGCTGGTAGTTATCCGCAAGTCACCACGGGCCAATGTCATCGCGACCATTGACCGCATACGCAGTGAAGTGCCACAACTGCGTAAAAGCATCCCTGCCGCCATTCAACTTGAGATCGCCCAGGATAGCTCTCCAACCATCCGCGCTTCACTGCATGAGGTAGAACAGTCGCTGGCCGTTTCCGTCGGGCTGGTTGTCCTGGTGGTGTTTGCCTTTCTGCGATCCGGCCGCGCCACGCTGATCCCGGCCATTGCGGTGCCGGTTTCGCTGATCGGCACCTTTGCCGCCATGTACCTGTGTGGCTTCAGCCTGAATAATCTGTCGCTGATGGCGCTGACCGTGGCCACCGGATTTGTGGTTGATGACGCCATCGTGGTGCTGGAGAATATCTCGCGCCACGTTGAAGCGGGTCTCAAACCTTTGCAGGCCGCGCTGCTGGGGGTGCGTGAAGTGGGCTTCACCGTGGTAGCAATGAGCGTCTCGCTGGTCGCCGTGTTTATTCCGATGCTGATGCTTGGTGGGATAATCGGCCGCTTCTTCAAGGAATTTGCTATCACGCTGTCGGTGTCGATTGCCATCTCACTGGTGATATCACTGACGCTGACGCCAATGATGTGCGCCCGGCTGTTACGCAGCACGGCACCGCGCCAGCAGCCACGCCTGCGTGGCTTCGGCCGGATGCTGGTGGCCATTCAGCAGGGCTACGGCCGTGCGCTGCACGGGGTACTCGACCATGCGCGCTGGGCGCTTCTGGTGTTTGTCGCCACCCTCGGCCTGACGATGTACCTGTTCGTTTCCATACCAAAAACCTTTATGCCGGAACAGGACACCGGGCGGCTGATGGGCTTTATTCAGGCCGACCAGAGCATTTCATTCCAGGCGATGCGCGGCAAGGTGGAACACTTTATGCGCATCGTTCATGCCGATCCGGCAGTGGAAAGCGTGGTGGGCTTTACCGGTGGCTGGGAAGCCAATAGCGGGGCCATGTTTATTGTGCTAAAACCGTTATCCACACGCAGCGATAATGCTCAGCAGGTGATTGCCCGCCTGCGCAGCAAGCTGGCGAAAGAAGCGGGAGCCAGCCTCTGGCTGAGGGCCGTACAGGATCTGCGGATCGGGGCGCGTCAGTCTAATGCCGGATATCAGTACTCGCTGCTGTCCGACAGCCTCGACGATCTGCGCCAGTGGGAACCCAGGATACGCCGTGCTTTTGCTGCCCTGCCTGAACTGGTGGACGTGAACTCTGATCAGCAGGATAAAGGAGCCGAAATGGCCCTGACCTATGACCGTACCAGTATGGCGCGGCTGGGCATTAACGTTGCCGACGTCAACGGCCTGCTCAACAACGCCTTTGGTCAGCGCCAGATTTCCACCATTTATCAGCCGCTCAACCAGTACAAGGTGGTGATGGGGGTCGATGCGCGTTACGCACAGGATATCAATGCGCTGAACCAGATGTATGTGATTAACCGCCAGGGCCTGCCGATCCCGCTGTCATCCTTTGCCAGCTGGCAGCCGGCTAATGCGCCGCTTTCGGTCGAACACGAAGGATTGTCGGCCGCCTCGACCCTGTCGTTTAACCTGCCGGAAGGCGTTTCACTGTCACAGGCCGCTGCCGCCATTGACCGCAGCGTGACCGCGCTCGGCGTGCCTGCCAGCGTGCGCGGCAGTTTTTCCGGCACGGCGGCCGTCTTTGAGCAGACGCAGAGCAGCCAGCTGTGGCTGATCCTCGCGGCGATTGCCACGGTGTATATCGTGCTGGGTATGTTGTATGAAAGCTATGTTCATCCGTTAACCATCCTCTCCACCCTGCCTTCGGCGGGCATGGGCGCGCTGCTGGCGCTGAAGCTGTTTAACGCGCCCTTCAGCCTGATTGCGCTGATCGGCATTCTGCTGCTGATTGGCATCGTCAAGAAGAATGCCATTATGATGGTCGACTTCGCCCTGCAGGCTCAGCGCCAGGGCGGGATGTCGGCGCGCGAGGCGATATTTCAGGCCAGCCTGCTGCGTTTCCGTCCGATCATCATGACCACGCTGGCGGCGATGCTCGGCGCACTGCCGCTGGTGCTAAGCAGCGGCGACGGCGCGGAATTGCGCCAGCCGCTGGGTATCACCCTTGTTGGGGGGCTGGTAGTGAGCCAGCTATTGACGCTGTTCACCACGCCGGTAATCTATTTGTATATGGATAAACTGCGGCGCAAACCCCGGCTGCAGCCGGTGCAAGAGGAAAGCTGATAGCATGTTGGCAAAAATCCGTATCGGCATTACCGCCAAGCTGTTCGCCGCCATTTTTTCTACCTGTATGCTGGTGTTGATCACCATGCACTGGGGAGTGCGGCTGAGTTTTGAACATGGCTTTATTGACTATATCAAGCGCGGCAACGAGCAGCGGCTGATTTTGCTGGCCGATGCGCTGGGTGACGAGTACCAGCAGCACGGTAGCTGGGACTTTCTGCGTAATAACACCAAGCTGGTTTATAACATCCTGCATTCTATGGAGCAAAATCCGGACGCCAGTACGCAGCTGCCGCCACACGGCTGGCGCACGCCGTTCTGGGTTATTGACCAGCAATCGCAAATCATGATCGGGCCGCGCATGCCGCTGCCGCCGGAAAGCTCGCGGCGGAGTATTATCAGCAACGACGGTACGGTGGTGGGCTGGGTGATCGGCTCGCCCCCTGAACGGCTGACGCGAAGTGCCGACATCAACTTTGACCAGCAGCAAAAACGCACCAGCTGGATGATTGTTGGCTTGACAATGCTGCTTGCCGCGCTGGTCACCTGGCTGATGTCTCGCGGGCTGCTGGCTCCGGTTAAACGGCTGGTCGCGGGCACCCATCATCTTGCCGCCGGGGATTTTACCAGCCGGGTTGAGGATTCCAGCCGTGATGAACTGGGCAGGCTGGCACAGGACTTTAACCGCCTGGCCAGCACGCTGGAAAAAAACGAGAGCATGCGGCGCGCCTTTATGGCCGATATCTCCCACGAGCTGCGCACCCCGTTGGCCATCATGCGCGGCGAGCTGGAAGCCATTCAGGATGGGGTACGTGAATTGACCCCGCAGTCGATTATCTCCCTGCAGGGCGAGGTCGCCACCCTGACCAAGCTGGTGGATGATGTGCATCAGCTGTCGTTATCCGATGAAGGCGCGCTGGCCTATCGTAAAAGCCAGACCGACCTCGTACCGCTGCTGGAACTGGTATCGGGCAACTTCCGTCACCGTCTTGCGCAGCACCCGCTGACGTTAACGCTGGATCTGCCGCCGCATGCCGCCCAGTTCGGCGACGCTGGCCGGCTGATGCAGCTGTTTACCAACCTGTTCGAAAACAGTCTGCGCTATACCGATCCCGGCGGCAGTCTGCATATCACCTTACTGCGGCATTCACACGGCAACGTGCTGCACTTTGATGACAGCGCACCGGGTATCAACGATCGGCAGCGGGCAGATATTTTTGATCGCTTCTACCGGGCGGACGCTTCACGCAACCGTGCCAGCGGCGGGTCCGGGTTGGGGCTGGCTATCTGTCAGAATATTGTCGAAGCCCATGACGGCACTATCACCGCCGATCACTCCGCTGCAGGAGGCGTGAGAATTACGATACACTTACCGTATAAAACTCATTGAACCGGGCTGATGAAATGAACCAGGTCCCTGCCACTCCGCTGATTTTGATCGTCGAAGACGAGCCGAAACTCGGTCAGCTGATGATCGACTATTTGCAGGCTGCACACTACCGCACCCATCATCTGCTACGCGGGGATGAAGTGGTCGATTGGGTGAAACACCATACGCCCGACCTGGTGCTGCTGGACCTGATGCTGCCAGGAATGAATGGGCTGTCGGTATGCCGCGAGCTGCGCCGTTTTTCCGAGTTGCCGGTAGTGATGGTGACTGCAAAAATCGAAGAGATCGACCGCCTGCTCGGGTTGGAGATCGGCGCAGACGACTATATCTGTAAACCCTTCAGCCCGCGTGAAATGGTGGCACGCGTCAAAACCATCCTCAGGCGCTGCCGGCGCGAAACGGACGAGGCGCTCAATATTTCACCGCTGCTGATCGATGAAAAACGCTTTCAGGCCAGCTGGGATGATAAACCGCTCGATCTCACCCCGGCCGAATTTCGCCTGCTGAAAACGCTGGCGCAGCAGCCGGGCAAAGTGTTTTCGCGCGAACATCTGCTCAATCATTTATATGATGACTATCGGGTGGTGACCGACCGCACCATTGACAGCCATATCAAAAACCTGCGCCGTAAACTGGAGTCACTGGATGCCGAGCAGCCGTTTATACGTGCGGTGTACGGCATCGGCTATCGCTGGGAAGCAGATGGCTGTCGCTTGATTTAGATCAGCGTTTCCTGACAGCCCCGCTTTACCATCTGCGCCCAGCACGGGCCATGCGCTCACCTGGCGAGTCATTCACGGCTGATACCGCATTTCGCTGTAGCCTCTGTCCCTCATCACTATTTCGGACCTGATATCAAGACTGAGACATTATGGTTAAACCGGAACGGCTTTCTCGGCCGCAACGATGATGCCGCATCAGGGAAGCCGTTTAACGCCAATCTGCTGACCACGCTGGCAGGACTGGCGCATCGTGGCTATACCGAAGGTTATTTGTGCCGCCCCAGGCAACGGAATTTACAAAAAAAGTTTCGTCAGGTGATTAATTTTAGAATGCGATCACAGTAATACGCTCAGTTTCCTGCCAAGATGCACAGGCTCCTAACAATTAAATCCAAATAGCATAATCATCTGTTCTGAATCATGTCTGTAAAGGCATGCAGGATGAACGATCCTCGTCACATCTTAGGCCCACACGGCTCCCCCGTGCGGGTCATTTCTTTTTCCGCCGTACCTGACCGGACATCCCTTTACCATCGATGCAACACAACAGCGACCTGTCGCCGCAACGACTGCATTCCCGATTGGTGAATAAATGGAACCTTTGTTGACATTTTTCCACTTAGCGTTTTTAAGACAACTAAAGGTTTTCTATGCGCAATAAAGAGTTTCACTCTCTTTGTCGATCCATCACAAAGGTATATCAGCCGGCAACATCCCCGCCCGCACACCAGGATGATGACGTCTATCGCCTGACTTTCGACCATGATTTAAGTATGCATTTGATCGGTACGCAGCCTGGTTATATCAATATCGTTGCAACATTCCCGGCGCCAGAGGTCTGGTTTGCTCCCGATGGAATGGAATCCCTGCTGGCGGAAAACAGCTTTTCACTGACACATCCGGCGGTCATTTTCGGCATGGACAGCAAAAGGAAAAAGCTGGTTATCTCCACTCGCCAGCCTTTAAACGAGCTGAAGGAAGAAAGCGCAGTCAAACTGTTCCAGAAAATTTTTCATCTGGCACACGGAATGTACCGTGGGGACGCCACACAACCCAAGTAACTGACCGCCAACAATAAACAATCCCTCAGGGCAGTAAAAAAAACCGTTGACGGTATAGCCTGATTTTGTTGCATGAGATTGATTTGAATTTTTAAACACCAACGGGAGAACCCATGCCAAATTTCCGCATATTCGGAGGAAGCTCATCCTCCGCCTCTTACAATGCCATTGTTGAAAATTATGAAACCGACAGCAAAGTTCACGAAACGCACAACGCAAGTTCATTAGGACTGTCAGGCTATCAGCATCGTGAAGTTGTGGTGAGTTCAGGAACCATGTCTGCGCTTGCCGATGCCAGCTGGGCTAATCGCGTGGTGAAAAATGTGCTGCCACATGGTGCAGGCAACCAGCAACACTCTATTCGCGCCACATCAGGAGAGAGTTGGGCGAGGATGCACCTCGGCTACGAAAAATACTCGGGAGGTGGGATAACCAATCACCTGAAGCGTGCACAAAAATTCCAGGGGGGTAACTGTTCAGTCCATGCGTCAGTCGCAGCGGCGGCGCTGAAAAGCAAAGGCGTCGATCGGCCAATTTGCCGCATGCGTATTCGCCTGCCGGAAGATAACAGTCACGAATTTGTCATGCTCGGCGATCACCGCGACTCGCATTACGGGGAACGCAATACGGTAGTGGTCGATGCCTGGCCCCAGCATCCCAGCGCCAGCACCCTTGACCAGACGGTGTTGCATGACGCAAGCAGGGGGACGCACATGGCGCTGACCGACCTGATGGGTCAATACCGTAATGAAACCTGGGATGTGTCTGATACGGCCAGCCGCAGTGATATGGCCTTATTACGTGATGTTAAAGTACTGAGCAGTGATAAGTTGCAGAAAAAACTGCGGGAACAGGGATTACCTGCCCTTCATTCCTCCGATCTGGTGAGTCACGCGCTAAACGATGACTCCTTCGGCTCGTTCGATGTCCGGGTTAATACAGATCCCAGCACCACTTACACCCGTGACAGTCAGTACTATGGCAGAAGCTTCGATTATCTTTTCAACGACCATCACTGATGCTGAAAAAGAGGCGATGAAAAGTCCCTGACGCGGCTGCGGCGGCTGTTGCCACGCATAAATTCCCGCCCGGCAAAAAGGCGTAATCCAGGAGTTCCATTTCTCCTGGGTTACTCAACGGCGGCAAGGTATGCTATAGATTGATGCAAACGGCAATTGCCTTCAGGGATCAAAATATGGAAACACATTTAGTAACGCTGGCGATTTTAAACGGCAAAAACGCGGGCAATGAAGAGCTGCGCCAGGCCATTTCTACCCTGCGTGAAGAGGGATTCAGTCTGGAAGTGCGCGTCACCTGGGAACATGGTGACGGCGAGCGCTACGTACGCGAAGCGGTAAGACTTAACGCAGCCACGGTGATTGCCGCCGGCGGTGACGGCACGATTAATGAGGTCGCCACCGCGCTGGCGGGGATCGCGCCGGAACA
Source organism: Erwinia pyrifoliae DSM 12163 (assembly GCF_000026985.1). Classification (NCBI taxonomy): domain Bacteria; kingdom Pseudomonadati; phylum Pseudomonadota; class Gammaproteobacteria; order Enterobacterales; family Erwiniaceae; genus Erwinia; species Erwinia pyrifoliae. The sequence goes on along the minus strand of NC_017390.1, from coordinate 1,569,512 downwards.
TCGTCCGGTGCTGGGGCTGGTACCGCTCGGCACCGCCAACGATCTCGCCAGCAGCGCGGGAATTCCGCTGGAGATGGAAAACGCCCTCAGACTGGCGATACTCGGCAAAGCAACGCCCATCGATCTGGCACGGGTTAATCAGGATCGCTACTTTATTAACATGGCGACCGGCGGATTTGGCACGCGCATTACCAGTGAAACGCCGGAAAAACTGAAATCGGCGCTCGGTGGTGTCTCCTATCTTATTCATGGCCTGACGCGCATGGATACGCTGAAAGCGGACAGCTGCACGCTGGAAGGGCCGGATTTTCACTGGCAGGGTGACGCGCTGGTGATCGGCATCGGTAACGGGCGACAGGCCGGCGGTGGTCAGCGCCTGTGCCCGACCGCACTGATCAACGACGGCAAACTGGCGCTGAGCATCGCCCCTTCACAGGATCTGCTGCCCACGCTGATGCACAAACTGACCCGTGGTGGGGACGACAATCCTAACCTGGTTTCCGCATCCCTGCCGTGGTTGACCATCCGCTCCCCGCACGAGATGACGTTTAATCTCGACGGCGAGCCGCTTAGCGGCACCGAGTTCCATATTGAAGTGCTGCCCGCCGCTTTGGAATGCCGTTTGCCACCCTCCTGCGAACTGCTGGCATAATCTGTTACTGACATCGCGCTTTGTAGCCCTGCATGGCACGCCCGGCGTTTGTACCCCCGCCGGGCAAACTCATATGTTCTCGCTATCGCTGGTCACCTACCACCACTGATAAAAATGATGAACCGGCCCCTGTCCGTGGCCAACCTCCAGCGAATCCGCCTGCGCCAGCGCGCCCTGTAACCACTGTTTGGCTGCCTGTACCGTGTCTGCCCAGTTATCATGGCGTGGGCGCAGCGCCGCCAGCGCCGCCGACAGCGAACAGCCGGTGCCGTGCGTATTGCGCGTGGCGATGCGCGGCGTACTGAAGCGCTGCTCGCCTTCCGCCGTAAACAACCAGTCAGGGCTTTCCGAATCGCTAAGATGGCCTCCCTTCAACAGGACTGCCCGGCAGCCCAGCGCCCGTAGCGCCCTGCCCTGTTGCCGCATTTGCGTTTCATCTCCTGCCGGGGCGCAGTCGAGTAATGCCGCCGCTTCAGGCAAATTTGGCGTGATCAGCGAGACCTGCGGCAGCAGCCGTTCACGCAGCGTGGCGACAGCCCCGTCGCTAAGTAACGCATCACCGCTTTTCGCCAGCATCACCGTATCCAGCACCACCCAGGGCGCGCTGGTTTTTTTCAGCCGCTGCGCCACCACTTCGACGATGTCACTGTCCGCCAGCATGCCGATCTTGATCGTGTCAATGCGCACGTCAGACAGCACCGAATCAAGCTGCGCACCGACAAAATCAGCATCGATGCGCCTCACCGACTGTACGCCGGTGGTGTTTTGCGCCACCAGCGCGGTGATCACGCTGGTGGTGTAAACGCCCAGCGCGGAGAACGCTTTCAAATCGGCCTGAATGCCCGCCCCCCCGCTTGGGTCAGTGCCGGCAATGGTCATGGCATTAATACGTTTCATGCCCGCGCCTCCGCATCCAGCTGATACAGCGCATCCAGAAAGGCCGGGATAAAGCTGCCAGGCCCCCGCGCCTGTGCCGCAGCACGTTCCCCGGCAAGAGAAACCAGCCGGCAGGCGCTGGCGACATGCGTCAGGCGGTCGCCCGACAGTGCGGTAAAACCGGCCACCACCGCCGACAGCGCGCAGCCGGTGCCGACCACGCGCGTCATCAGCGCAGAGCCACCGTTAACGCGAAGTACCCGCTGGCCGTCAGTGACGAAATCCACCTCGCCGCTGATGGCCACCACTGCCCCACTTTTCTGTGCCAGTAAGATGGCGGACCTGATGGCCGCATCCGACGCATGCAGGCTGTCGACGCCGCGTCCGCTGACGGGCTGCCCGGCCAGCGCCATCATCTCAGAAGCGTTACCGCGAATGGCGGCAGGTTTAAGCGAAAGCAATCGCTGACAAAAACGCGTGCGGAAATCCAGCGCACCGACCGCCACCGGATCCAGCGTCCAGGGGCGCCCGGCAGCTTTAGCGGACGCTATCGCCGCCAGCATCGCCTCGCTACGCCCGCGTGTCAGCGTACCGACATTGACCAGCAGCGCATCGGCTATTGCGCTGAACTGCGCGGCTTCTTCACCATCGATAACCATCGCCGCAGACGCGCCCAGCGCCAGCAGCACGTTAGCGGTAAAGGTTTGCACCACATCGTTGGTCATACAGTGAATGAGCGGAGGTTGCTGGCGAAACAGGGTCAAAGAACGGGCCACGTCGGCGTGGCGAAGGGCTTGAGGTTGGATCATTTCTACTCCCAACCGGCGATCAAGAAGGCGATGCCGGTTGGGCATCTGACTTCCCTCCGCTGGCATTATCCAGTTCAGGTTCAACGGGTTTTTCTCAGCCGGTTCCGGTGAAGGAACGGCACCCCGAGTCATTGGTCATGCTTATCAGTGAATCAGCATAGGGAAGTGACTGGCCGAAGGCAAGCAGCAAACCGGGCTATCCGGGTCAGGCTACCTGACCACTGCCGTGCTGTGACGCTGAAATAGAGGGTAAGACCTGAAGTATCAGGCTAACAGCCTGAAATCACATCGAGTGATGTCTTATCTGACGTTGGCGGAGAATGTGCTGCAACGCTTGCGCCTGACGCGGGCTGAAAAGATGAATGACGATCTGTTAGATTCAGGTGATATACACATCGTCATTCATTGTTAACTGCACGCTATGTGAAAAAATTTGCCATGTTAATCAAGTCGATGTTTATTCTCTTTGACGTACGGGTGGAACTCAGAATGTTTGAGCCGGGCCTGCTGAAGCTGGGCTTTACGCTCCGTACCCATGGTTCTGAGCGTTTCCCGATTCATAGCCGTTTCCCGCTTATCGACTTTCCTCGCGTGGTAGTTCATTTCGTGATCTTCGGAAAAATTGACGTAGTTATGATCGCTGATTGGCATATCAATACCTTTATTCAGTAAATTGATAAAATTAGCTACAAACTACAGGCCTGTAAGATTTATCTTACCTCATAAAGAAAAGTTATCTCTGCCCTTTTAATGAAAAGATGATCTGGAACAAAAAATGCTGATGCGAGTATTCAAAGCTTATCAAGGCGGATTCTTGTTCTCAGCGGGTTAACATCGTGAGCTATGCTGGCGGATAAACACCATCGTCAGGGCCAGGCACCAATGCTGAAAACGCATTTTAGCCAGCCGCCGTCGCGCAACCCAGCCCTTTGACAAAGGTCATTATGGTGATGCCCTGAGCCTTTAACCGCGCCTTGTCATCGCCACAGGTTTCACGACCGGGACAGTTCACGTTCTGTGAGGCGTGGCGATGTTGAAAAGAACTATTTCCACTTACTTATGCAAAGTAATTTGCTGCAAGGCTTGCCACAAGCGGGTTTTATCACTGTCTTTTAAGTTGGTTTGGTCAAGCCCTTTGGTAAAAGCGGTTTTGTCGGTAAACAGATCGCCCCGGGTTAATCTTTGACTGATGTGAGTCAGAATATCGGTGCTCAGGGCGCTGATTTTTGATCTCACCTGCTCCAGCGGTTGGGGTTGCCACCCTTTTTGCGCTGCGGATAGCCAGTCAGCCCGGTAGCGATATTGGATCGCCTTGGCAGCATCCATTTGCGCTTGTATAAAGGGTTTGACCGACTCGCCATCCAGCCCCAGCTTGACCGCTAAATCCACCGAGCCGGACAAAACTTTGACTTCCTGGGAGAGATCTTCAATAGCAAGATGATTGTTCGCTTTGTATCCTGCCACATCCTTCATGTAGGACAAACGTTGGTTGATCAACGCAGCCACATCGTCTTTTGGTGCTAACGTCGCCATTGCCGTTGCCGAGAAAAGCAGTCCCGCCAAAAGCACCAGCCCCATTGGAACTTTATTACCCATTGAATTCCACCTTTTCTGTCAATCCTCAGTCGCCAGTACGCACCAGCAATCAATGTTAAATTTTCACAGCCTTTTCTATAAGGTTTGTGGTGTAAGCTGCTGCCCCAGTTCCCGTTAAGCGTTGAAATTATACAAAAATGTCGATAAAGGTAAGAAGGCCGATGGTTTAAGGCGTTCATCCCACGCTCCTGCCCTGATACGCTAAGCTGAGATAAACGCTCTCATGACCGCACGCTTTTTTGTACATCGGGTTTGACGATTTTGAGATAAACTTCGCGCCGTTGCCGTACGGCGTATTGATGTCAGGAGTCTCGTTTTGAAAATCCGCCCTTTTAATGAAGCCGATCGCCCGTTTCTGCGCACGCTTTTTCTCGCCGCGCGTAAAACCAACTGGACCTGGTGCGATACCAGCGAATGGCAGCTGGAGGACTTCGACCGCGTCACGCTGGGCGAACGGATACTGGTGGCAGAAGAACAGGGGCACCGCGTTGGTTTCGCCGCCGTGCTGGATAACGATAATTTCCTGCACAGCCTGTTTATCGACCCTGAATACCAGGGCTGCGGCGCTGGCAGCGCGCTGCTACAGGCGGTGCAAAGCAGCTTTACCTCGACCGGCGCGCTCAAATGCCAGACGGAAAATCTGCATGCACAAAGTTTTTATAAAAAGCACGGCTGGCGGGTGGCCGCACAGGGGCAAAGCGATCGGGGCGAATATCTGTTGATGCACTATGTGCTTTAATAGCGCTTTCAAATCAAACAGAAGGGACAGTTGACGATGAACAGATCGCTTCATGAGCAGGCGGGTGTTAGCAAGGTAGCCTGGGAAATGCTGCAATATCTGCAGCGTATCGCTCGCGGCGATAGCACATTTACCATTCAGGATACCCTGCTCAACCACCGCTGCAACGTGACGCCGGATAATGATTTTACCCTGCTCAACCAGTTGTTTGACGCCGGAAAGATTGATTACGACTACTCGATGGTGGACGGTTTCCAACAGCGTCTGGTGCGCCTGGTTTAGCGGCCAACAGGAAAGCATCGGCCGCGCGACAGGGCAGTTTACAGGGTACGAAAAGCAATATCTTCAGGGATAACGTCGCCCTGCCAGTAAAGCTGGGCGGCAACGTTTATCGCCAGCTGGCGGTAAAGCCCGGTAAATTCGCTGTCCGGGCGGCGAATGACCGTCGGTTCACCGTTATCCAGATCTTCGCGCAGACTGATATGCAGCGGAAGTTGACTTAGCAGGCGGGTATGATACTGCTGCGCCAGTTTTTCCGCGCCACCGCTGCCAAAGAGAGATTCCTGGTGACCGCACTGGCTGCAAATGTGTACGCTCATATTTTCCACCACACCCAAAACCGGCACGTTGACCTTATCAAACATCACAATGCCCTTGCGCGCATCGATCAGCGCAATATCCTGTGGCGTGGTGACCACCAGCGCCCCGGTCACCGGCACGTTTTGCGCCAGCGTCAGCTGGATGTCTCCGGTGCCAGGCGGCATATCCAGCACCAGATAGTCCAGTTCCGGCCATAACGTCTCATTCAATAACTGCAGCAACGCCTTACTGGCCATTGGGCCGCGCCAGACCATGGCGTTATCTTCGGTTACCAGATAGCCAATGGAGTTAGTCGCCAGCCCGTGTGCAACAATCGGTGCCATATGCGTACCGTCCGGTGAGGTTGGGCGCTGGTCTTCTGTACCCAACATGTCCGGGATTGACGGGCCGTAAATGTCTGCATCCAGCAGGCCAACTTTTGCCCCTTCTGCCGCCAGCGCCAGTGCCAGATTGACGGCGGTGGTGGATTTACCGACCCCACCTTTGCCGGAGCTAACGGCAATGATGTTTTTCACCCCGTTAACGCCGGGACGATTTTTTACCCGTTGCAGCGTTGCCACGTTCAGCGTTAAGCGCCAGCCGATCTCTCCGGCTCCGGTCAGACGCAGCAGTTCAGCGCTGACCTGGTCTTTCAGCTGTTCAAACGGGCTTTGCCAGACAAACGGCATACCCAGTTCGATATGCAAACGGTTGTCGATCAGCGCACAATGGCGCAACGCTTTCAGCGTGGTGAGATTATGCTGCAGGCTGGCGTGTTCAAATGTGGCCAGCACATTCATGACGATAGCGCGTAGTGCTTCGGGTGTATGGGGCTGCCGGGAGGATAACGTCATCGGGTTTCCTTGCTCTCGCGGGTTGTTCAGCTGCGACTCTGTGGTTAAGCATATCAGATCTGGTTTACTCTCACGTACCCGTAAGGAAAAATCCCCCGCCGCCTGAACCCCTTGTTTACGCCGGGTCGGGCAATCGGTTACCATCTAACCCCCTTTTTCAACAGGTATGAGCTAAGTCTTACTATGACTCAAGTCGCGAAAAAAATATTGGTAACGTGCGCCCTGCCGTACGCAAATGGTTCCATTCATCTCGGCCACATGCTCGAGCATATCCAGGCCGATATTTGGGTCCGTTACCAGCGAATGCGCGGCAACCAGGTTTACTTCATCTGTGCTGATGACGCACACGGTACGCCGATCATGCTGAAAGCCCAGCAGATGGGGATGGCACCGGAGCAGATGATTGCGGACATGAGTCAGGAACATCAGACCGACTTTGCCGGCTTTAATATCAGCTATGACAACTACCACTCCACGCACAGCGAAGAGAACCGTGAGCTGTCCGAGCTTATCTATACCCGACTGAAAGAAAACGGGTTTATTAAAAACCGCACCATTTCTCAACTCTACGATCCGGAAAAGGGCATGTTCCTGCCGGACCGTTTTGTGAAAGGCACCTGCCCGAACTGTCAATCACCGGACCAGTACGGCGATAACTGTGAGGTCTGTTCTGCTACCTACAGCCCGACGGAACTGATTGAGCCGAAATCGGTGGTATCCGGTGCGACTCCCGTGCTGCGTGATTCGGAACACTTCTTCTTCGATTTGCCAGAGTTCAGCGCCATGCTACAGGCCTGGACCCGCTCCGGCGCGTTGCAGGAACAGGTGGCCAATAAGATGCAGGAGTGGTTCGAGTCTGGCCTGCAGCAGTGGGATATCTCGCGCGATGCGCCCTACTTCGGCTTCGAAATCCCCGGCGCGCCGGGAAAATACTTCTATGTCTGGCTGGATGCGCCCATCGGCTACATGGGTTCATTTAAGAACCTGTGCGACAAACGCGGTGATATCGATTTTGATGCTTTCTGGCGTCAGGATTCTGACGCCGAGCTTTATCACTTCATCGGTAAAGATATCGTCTACTTCCACAGCCTGTTCTGGCCAGCGATGCTGGAAGGCAGCCAGTTCCGCAAGCCGACCAACCTGTTTGTGCATGGCTATGTCACGGTGAACGGCGCAAAAATGTCCAAGTCACGCGGCACCTTTATTAAAGCCAGCACCTGGCTGCAGCATCTCGATGCCGACAGCCTGCGCTACTACTATGCCGCCAAGCTCTCTTCGCGCATCGACGATATCGACCTGAACCTTGAAGATTTTGTGCAGCGCGTCAATGCCGATATCGTCAACAAGGTGGTGAACCTGGCCTCGCGCAACGCCGGTTTTATCAACAAGCGCTTTGCCGGGCAGCTGTCTGCTGAAGTCGCCGATCCGGCGCTCTATCAGACCTTTATCGACGCATCCAACAGCATCGCCCAGGCCTGGGCCAGCCGTGAGTTCAGCCGGGCAGTACGCGAAATCATGGCATTAGCTGACGCCGCCAACCGTTACGTTGATGAACAGGCTCCGTGGGTGGTGGCAAAACAGGAAGGCCGTGACGCAGAGCTGCAGGCTATCTGTTCGATGGGCATCAACCTGTTCCGCGTACTGATGACCTGGCTGAAGCCGGTGATGCCCTCTCTCGCCGAGCGCGCTGAAACTTTCCTCAATCAGCAACTGAGCTGGGAAGGCATTGAACAACCGCTGCTGAACCACAATATCGCCGCGTTTAAAGCGCTGTACAGCCGCATTGAAATGGATAAGGTGAATGGTCTGATCGCCGCCTCAAAGGACGATGCCGCCACCGCCCAACCGGCAGTGAGTGGTCCGCTGGCAGACGACCCATTGCAGGAAACCATCAGCTTTGACGACTTCGACAAAGTAGATATGCGCATTGCGCTGATCGAGAATGCCGAGCTGGTGAAAGGTTCTGACAAGTTGCTACGCCTGACGCTGGATATCGGCGGCGAAAAACGCAATGTGTTCTCCGGCATTCGCGCTGCCTACCCCGATCCGGCGCTGCTGGTGGGTCGCCTGACGGTGATGGTTGCCAACCTGGCGCCACGCAAGATGCGCTTTGGCCTGTCAGAAGGGATGGTGATGGCAGCAGGGCCTGGCGGAAAAGATATCTTCCTGCTCAGCCCGGACAGCGGCGCGCTGCCCGGACAGCTGGTTAAGTAATCGTCATCTGATATCGGGGGCGGCGGCAACTACGCCGCCCCCGACAGTTTCTGGAGCTTATATGCGTTCCGTGCTGCACGTTACCTGGCAATATCTGCGTGCCATATTCATTATTTATCTCTGCCTGTATGCCGGTCGCGGTGTTGCCGGGCTGTTGCCTCTTGCTATCCCCGGCAGCATTCTCGGCATGCTGTTGCTTTTTATCCTGCTTAGCTCCAACCTCCTTCCGCTTTACTGGGTCAAACCCGGCTGCCATCTGCTGATTCGCTATATGGCGCTGCTGTTTGTCCCCATCAGCGTGGGCATCATGGATCATATGGATATCCTTAGCGCGCAGTTCGCTCCGATTGTCATTTCCAGTACGGTGGGCACGCTGATCGTGCTGGTGACGACCGGGCTGGTCGCGCAGCATATGGCGCGCCGTTATCACTCACGCCAGGGGGCTAAAGATGAATGAAATCTGGTGGTCACTGCCGTTAACCGTGCTGGTATTTCTGGCGGCACGCAGGCTGGCGGCCAAAGTCAACAGCGCCATCTGCAATCCGCTACTGATTGCCATGGCGGTGATTATCCTGCTGTTACTGCTGCTGCACATGCCCTATGCCCGCTATTTTCAGGGCAGCGCGTTGCTTAACCAACTGCTGCAACCGGCGGTGGTGGCGCTGGCGCTGCCGCTTTACGAGCAAATGCCCCAGATCCGCATACGCTGGAAGTCGATCCTCAGCATCTGTTTTATTGGCAGCCTGACGGCGATGACTTCCGGCAGCGCCATCGCATTATGGCTGGGGGCCACGCCGCAAATCGCCGCGACCCTGTTACCCAAATCGGTGACCACGCCCATCGCGATGGCGGTTTCCGCTGCGCTCGGCGGCATCCCCGCCATCAGCGCCGTTTGTGTGCTGATAGCGGGCTTGCTGGGCGCGGTATTTGGCCATATGCTGCTCAATCTGTTGCAGGTACGCAGCAAATTTGCACGCGGGCTGGCGATTGGCAACGCGTCACACGCGCTGGGCACCGCCCGCGCTGCCGAGGTTGACTATCAAGAAGGAGCGTTCAGCTCGCTGGCGCTGGTGCTGTGTGGCATTATCACCTCGCTGCTGTCACCGTTTATTTTCCCGCTAATGCTGAAACTTAGCGGGTAAAACTTGCGATAAGTCTCTCATTTTGGTGATGCGTTTCACTTATTGCATTGATAGAGCGATTTAGATCACATATAACTGGCTGCCGGCCCGTTATATGGGCTGCATTCAGCGCAAGAGGCTTACTATGCACCCACGTTTTCAGCCGGCATTTGCCATGCTTCCCCACCGATTACAGCACACCTTAGAACCCATATTATCGGCGACGGACTTTGCCGGGTTTATCCGCGCTGAACAGGCCGTTGCCCTAAAGAAACAGTGCGGATTCAACGACAGCGAACTGGCCTTTGCCCTGCTGCCGCTGGCGGCTGCCTGCGCCGTTGCGCCGCTGTCTGATTTTAACGTCGGTGCCATCGCCCGTGGCAAAAGCGGCACGCTGTACTTTGGTGCCAATATGGAATTTGTCGGCGCCACGATGCAGCAAACGGTTCACGCCGAGCAGAGTGCGGTCACGCATGCCTGGCTGCGCGGGGAAAGCGCGCTGATAAGCATCACCGTTAACTACACGCCGTGCGGCCACTGCCGCCAGTTTATGAATGAGCTGAACAGCGGCACCGATCTGACGATAGAGCTACCGGGCCGCGCCGCCGCCACGCTTGGCCACTATCTGCCGGACTCATTCGGACCACGCGACCTGGCTATCTCTACCCTGCTAATGGACGATGTCGACCACGGGGTGGCGCCCTGGGGCGATGTGCTGCAACAGGCGGCGCTGGCTGCCGCCAACCGCAGTCACGCGCCTTATACCGGGTCATGGAGCGGCGTGGCGCTGCAAACCGCCAGCGATGCGATCTTTGCCGGGCGCTATGCCGAAAATGCCGCCTTTAATCCCAGCCTGCCGCCGTTGCAAGGCGCGTTGAATTTACTCAATCTGGCCGGAGAAAATCTGAGTGATATCAGGCGTGCGGTTCTGGCCGAAGCGCCGGATGCAAAATTAAGCCAGCAGAGCGCCAGTGCAGCAACCCTGACCGCGCTGGGATGCCACAGCTTCACCACTATTCCACTGGTAAAAGTGGAATAAACATGCTGTAAGGCAGACAAAACCACCGCTTTTGTTATCAGCTGTTAACAAAAGCTGTACTTTCGGATGAATTATTTTAGGATTGGTGCCACCACATCCCGATCCAGAAAGAGTAAGAATTCCATGGAACTCGACTACGAAAGCAAACGTTCGCTGTACATCCCTTATGCTGGCCCTATCCTGCTGGAATTTCCCCTGCTGAATAAAGGCAGCGCCTTCTCGATTGAGGAGCGTAACGACTTCAACCTCAACGGGCTGCTGCCGGAGACGGTTGAAAGCATTGAGGAACAGGCAGAACGCGCCTGGCGTCAGTTCCAGGACTTCAAAAACAATAACGATAAACACGTCTACCTGCGTAATATTCAGGACACCAACGAAACCCTGTTCTACCGCCTGCTCGACAATCATCTGGAAGAGATGATGCCGATTATCTACACCCCGACCGTTGGCGCTGCCTGTGAACACTTCTCCGAGATTTACCGCCGCGCGCGCGGCCTGTTTATCTCCTACCCTAACCGCGCCAGCATCGAAGATATGCTGCAGAATGCCACCAAGCAGAACGTCAAGGTGATCGTGGTTACCGACGGCGAGCGTATTCTCGGCCTCGGCGACCAGGGGATTGGCGGCATGGGCATCCCAATTGGCAAGCTCTCCCTGTATACCGCCTGCGGTGGCATCAGTCCGGCCTACACCCTGCCGGTGGTACTCGATGTGGGAACCAACAATCAGCAACTGCTGAACGACCCACTGTATATGGGCTGGCGTCACCCGCGCATCACCGGTGAAGAGTACGACAGTTTCGTCAATGAATTTATCCACGCGGTGAAGAACCGCTGGCCGAACGTGCTGCTGCAGTTTGAAGATTTCGCGCAAAAAAATGCCATGCCGCTGCTTGAGCGTTACCGTGACGAAGTGTGCTGCTTTAACGATGACATTCAGGGTACTGCTGCCGTGACGCTGGGTACGCTGATTGCCGCCAGCCGTGCTGCAGGCAGCAAACTGTGCGAACAGAAGGTGGTGTTCCTCGGAGCCGGTTCAGCCGGTTGCGGTATCGCCGAGCAGATCATTGCGCAGATGAAGTCAGAAGGTCTGAGCGACGAGGAAGCACGCGCACGGGTGTTTATGGTTGACCGCTTCGGCCTGTTAACGGACAAACTGCCTAACCTGCTGAACTTCCAGAGCAGGCTGGTGCAGAAAAGTGACCATCTGGCCAACTGGGACAGCGCCAGCGATTCGCTCTCGCTGCTGGACGTGGTGCGTAACGCCAAACCTGACATTATGATTGGCGTATCCGGTCAGCCGGGTCTGTTCAGCGAAGAGATCGTGCGCGAGATGCACAAACACTGCGCGCGCCCGATCGTTATGCCGCTGTCTAATCCGACCTCGCGGGTGGAAGCGACGCCACATGACATCATGGCCTGGACCGATGGCAGCGCGCTGGTGGCAACCGGCAGCCCCTTCTCCCCGGTTAGCTGGAAGGATAAAACTTATCCTGTTGCCCAGTGCAATAACTCCTATATCTTCCCCGGCATTGGCCTCGGCGTGATTGCCTCCGGTGCTACTCGCGTTACCGACAGCATGCTGATGGCAGCCAGCCGGGCGCTGGCCGACTGCTCACCGCTGGTTAACGATGGCGAAGGGCCGGTACTGCCGGAAGTCAAAGATATCCAGGGCGTGTCGAAAGTGATCGCAATGGCGGTGGGTAAAGCGGCCCAGCTGGCTGGCGTGGCGGTGGTGACCCCTGAAGACGTGCTGTCGAAAGCCATTGCCGCCAACTTCTGGCTGCCGCAGTACCGTAACTATCGTCGTACCTCAATCTGATAACGCTATTCCCCTGAGTGGCTGGTATCAAAGCAGGTGCTTTAATCAAACCCGCTGTGATGCCAGCAATAATGGGGAATTTGCCTGGAAATACCCCACCCGGCACGGAGTGACTTGCTTCACCTTGCTGCCTCAAGTAGCCTTGACCCTCTCTTACCTGCCAACCCGAGTGCCGTTCATCATGTTGAAGCGCCTGATTTATGGTCTGATTATCATCATTACGTTGATATCAGCGACCGCACTCGGCCTCGATCGCTGGGTCAGCTGGAAAACCGCACCCTATGTGTATGACGATCTCACAGCGCTGCCGCATCGTCAGGTTGGCGTGGTACTGGGAACCGCTAAGTTTTATCGTACCGGGGGGATCAATCAGTATTATCTCTATCGTATGCAGGGCGCGCTGAACGCTTATAACAGCGGCAAGGTCAACTACCTGCTACTGAGCGGAGACAATGCCCTGCAGAGCTACAATGAGCCGATGACCATGCGCCGCGACCTGATCGCCGCCGGCGTGGATCCTTCAGATATCGTGCTGGATTATGCTGGTTTTCGCACGCTTGATTCCATCGTACGTACGCGCAAGGTGTTTGATACCAATGATTTTATTATCATCACCCAGCGTTTCCACTGCGAACGTGCACTGTTGATCGCGCTGCATATGGGGATTCAGGCTCAGTGCTATGCGGTGCCATCACCAAAGAATATGATGAGCGTGCGGCTGCGCGAAGTGGCAGCGCGTCTCGGGGCGCTGTCCGATCTGTACGTGATGAAGCGCGAGCCGCGTTTCCTCGGCCCGCTGGTGCCGATCCCAGCCCGCCATGACGTGCCGGAGGGTGCGCAAAGTTACCCGGCGGTCAGCCCGGAGCAGCTACTGGAGTTACAGCAGAAGAAGTAAAAAGGCTGGCGTGACGGCCAGCCTCTGGTACAGCATTATCGCCCGGTTAATCCCTGTTTCTTACGTGCGTACTTGAGTAAGTCCAGCGCCACGGCGAAGATAATAATGCCGCCCTTAATAATGTACTGCCAGTAAGGATTAACGCCGATACAGGTCAAACCATAGTTGATCACCGTAACGATAATCACGCCGGTTACCACGCCTGCCACCGTTCCTACCCCACCGGCAAAAGATACGCCGCCGACCACGCAGGCAGCAATCGCATCCAGTTTATACATAAAGCCAAGATTGTTAGTGGCCGAACCAATACGCCCCGCTTCCAGCATTCCGCCGAAGGCACAGAAGACCCCGGACAGGGCATAGACGAGTATCAGGTTAAACGGCACGTTGACGCCTGAGACGTGCGCGGCCTCCGGATTACCGCCGATGGCGAAGATGTTTTTACCGAAGCGCGTCTTAGTCCACAGGATCCACACCAGCAACACCGCAATCAGCGCGTAGAAGGTAATATAAGAGAGTTCGAAGTCGCCAAAGCGCAGAAAGCCCAAACAAAGGTGGAAAACTTCTCGTCAAAACCGGCAACCGGCGATGCGCCCACATGGTCGTAATAGAATGAGTTGACGCCGTAAACGATAATCATCGTGCCCAGCGTAGTGATAAATGGCGTGACCTTCAGGCAGGCAATAATCATGCCGTTAACCAGCCCTACCAGCGCCAATGGCACAAACGATCGCCACAACCAGCGCAATCGGCAGTGTTTCCAGCTGCGGAAAAACCTTGTTAGCGTTATCCATCGACTGTAACAGCGTGGCGGCCACCACGGCGGCCAGACCCACCTGACGCCCGGCGGACAGATCGGTCCCCTGGTAACAATCAGCCCGGCCACGCCCAGCGCGATAATCACGCGCACCGATGACTGAGTCAGAATATTACTCAGATTCATTAAACTTAAAAATGTCGGATCCTGAATAATAATAATGGCCAGTAACACCATCAGCACCACGTAGATCCCACCCTCTTTTAACCAGGCGAGTGCACTTTTCTTATTTACCGCGTTCATAATCACATCCACTGGATAATTAAAGGTGTAATGATGCCAGACGAAAAATTTCGTTTTGCGTGGCCGTTTTCGTTTCGACAATGCCTGCCACCAGGCCATTACTCATCACCAGCATCCGGTCGGTAATACCTAAAAATTCCGGCATTTAAGAAGAGATGATAATAATCCCTTACCTTTTTTTTCCAGTTCTGCAATCAGCTGATAGATTTCAAACTTCGCCCCCACGTCAATATCGCGCGTGGGGTCGTCCAGCATCAGAATTTCCGGCTAAGTCAGCAACCAGCGGCCAATAATCACTTTTTTCTGGTTACCGCCGGATAAGGAACCGATGGCGGTATAATGCCCCGGCGTTTTTACCCGCATCGCATCAATAACCCATTGGGTATCGCTTTTCATGCGGCTGTTATCCAACAGCCCGATGCGGTTTTTATATTTGGCGATGTTTGAATCAGCGAATTAAAGCCAATATCCAGATAAGCATAAATACCGGTCGATCGGCGCTCTTCGGTCACCAGCGCAAAGCCATGATTAATGGCTTCATTGGCGCTGTGGTTATTAATGGCCTTACCGTGCAGGCGGATAGTACCCGCTGATTTTTCGCGAATACCAAACAGGGTCTCGACAATATCGGTGCGTTTTGCTCCCACCAGCCCGGCGATACCGAGGATTTCTCCCTGACGAAGATCGAAAGAGACATCGCGAATTGACGGCTGGCGCAGCGAGGACAGGTTGCGGACTTCAAGGATGGTCTCGCCCGGCACGTTAGTTCTGTCGGGAAAACGCTGATTAAGTGAACGCCCAACCATCATGGCGATGATTTTATCCATATCCAGTCCTTGCAACGTCTGAGTGGTGATCCACTGACCGTCGCGCAGGATGGTTATTTCATCGCACAGCTGAAATATCTCCTCCATTTTGTGTGAGATATAGATAATACCGCAGCCGCTATCCTTCTTTTTCCGTTAACGACGAGGTAGGCTCATCCATGATGACTATTTTAGCGTCCCAGGAGAATGCCTTGGCAATTTCGGCCATCTGCATTTGCAGCGACTGGGCAACGGCGTCAACCGCGTTGACCAGCGCGCCAAAAACGGGTCGGAGACATCCCTCACCACCACACCGATGGTAGCACTGAGCCGGTTAGCCAGCGCCTGGGCGTTGGCATCAGGGCGATAACCCAGCCGTTCGATGGTTTTCATTACCCGCGCGCGGGTATCTGCGGTGACCACTGCGCTGTTGTTCAGCACCCGCGAGACGGTGGCGAAAGAGACGCCCGACTCCCGCGCCACATCCCGTATGGTCAACATGGCCGTGCGCCGCTGTGAAATCGATGGTGCATCGTTACTCCTGACATAAACACATTCTGCGGTCTGTTTTGTCAGGCACTTAAGGCTGGCTACGTGAGAAACATCACAGCCATGAAAAGGGTTACAGCGGCATTTCCCGACTTTGTGAACCCTGTCATCTTCCGTCAGAGGTTTTTTGCTCTGCATTCACACTAAATGAGGTCAAACGCCGCCATAGCCATTCCGCCGGCCCCTGACGGAATAAACGCAGCCAGAATACGGAAAACAGCAGGTTCACCAGCCAGATCGCCGGCACCAGCGCCAGCAGCTGCAGGCGGTTTAAGTGATTGAACAGGGCAAAGTGATTAAACAGCGTGGTGCAGATCAGCGTCTGTAACAGATAATTGCTCAGCGCCATGCGCCCGACGGCACTGATTGCCGGGGTAAGGCGCAGACGCTGTAACCGTGGCCACCAGCCAAAGCACAGCGCGGCATAGCCCAGCGCCTGCATCGGTGCGCTGATTTCACGCGGCAGCTGCAGGAAAAACCCGGCCCAGCGGAAATCCCACTGGCAGTACCATTGCAGGGCAATGGCGGGTATTTCAATCAGCAGCCCCGCCAGCACCAGCAGTAGGCCGCTGCGACGATAGTGTTGCAGGCTGCCGCTGCCGCGCAGCCAGCCGCTGCGCATCAGGGCCGCCCCCATCATCATTAATCCGGCCAGCTGCCAGCCGTACTGCGCCGCCAGCGCCATCAGCGTCGATCCCAGCATATCCAGCCGATTGGTCACCGCTTCCCAGCCGCCGTGCGTACGCCAGAAGGTTTCATACTGCACGTCAGCCGCGCGCGGTAGCCATGAGCTGTTGCCATGCGGCTCGGACGCCAGCCCGAGTACCACCAGTACCGCACTACCGACCAGATACAGCATCACGCCGGTATTGAACAACTGACTGCTGGCGGCAACGTCGCGGATCATGCGCCAGGCAATCAGTCCGATCATGCCGTAGGCCAGCAGGATATCGCCCTCCCACAGCAGTGACCCGTGCAAAAAACCGATAATCACCAGCCAGGAGAGACGCGACTGTAGCCAGCGTTTACCCCTCGGCAGCAACAGTTGCAGCCCGGCACCAAACAGGAGGGCAAACAGCGTAAGAAATTTGGCCTGAGCCAGCAGATCCATCGTGGCCCATACCCAGAAGTCACTGGCGGTAGGCAGCCCGTTCCACGCGGGATTAAGGTAGGCGGCTTTTGGTAAACCAAAGGCGGTGATATTGAGCAGAAGAATGCCAAGGATCGCCACCCCACGCACAAAATCCAGCGGAAGAATACGGGACATAGCAGGTTCCACACCGGGGCGATGGCTGTTTATCAGCGCCCTGTTTCAGAGTTAATCGCGGGCGCTTTAGAGACACGCCCGCCGGGGACAGATAATGAATTAACGATGGCGCACCGAGCGCAGAAATTCCTGGCGGGTATTCTGGCTGGATTTAAACAATCCACCCAGTGAGGTGGTGGTGGTGGCGCTGGTGGCATCACGGATGCCACGCGCCTTGACGCAGTAGTGCACCGCGTCAATCGAAACCGCCACGTTGCTGGTGCCGAGCAGCGTCTGTAACGCCACGAGGATCTGCTGCGTCAGTCGCTCCTGCACCTGCGGGCGCGAGGAGAAAAACTGCACGATGCGGTTGATTTTAGACAGGCCGATGACCTTGTCTTTTGGGATATACGCCACGGTGGCCTGACCATCAATGATCACAAAGTGATGTTCACAGGTGCTGGTCAGCGTGATATCACGCACCGTCACCATCTCATCAACCTTCATCTTATTTTCAATTACGGTGATTTTCGGGAAGTTGGCATAATTCAGGCCGGAAAACACTTCATTGACGTACATTTTGGCAATACGCTGCGGTGTCTCCGCCAGGCTGTCATCTTCCAGATCGAGATTCAGCAGCTGCATGATTTCGGTCATATGGCCGGCAATCAGCCGTTTGCGGGTATCGTCGTCCATTTCACGCGCCGGTGAACGCAGCGGGGTTTCCAGACCACGGGCGACCAGCGCCTGATGAACGAGTGTGGCTTCCTGACTCAACGTCGCCATGTGTTTTTCTTCTCCGGCAGTAGCGGGGCTGCTGGCTATCCATATCGGGCAAGCCCGGCCGTTCGCCGTCGTCCTGCCTGTGTAAGACGGCGGTGACGGCGGCATAAGCGAGTGGATAACCTTAACAGTCCCGGCGAAATTTCGTGAGCGCTATTCTGGAACACATTCGGCGTGTAATCCAGTGAATCCCTTTAACAGGCAGTGAAACAGTTTCATTCAGCCGCAACCGCACGCCGCCAGACCAGCGCTCCGGCGATGCCTGGAACGATATCGGCGGCAAAGACGCCCATCGCCTGCAGCCACAGCGCCAGAAAAGCGCTTACCGCCACACGTACTGCCATCATACCTCCTGAATGGATTGCCGATTGCCACCCGCATGCACTAAGGTTAGAATTACGGAATGTGAATAATTAACACAAAGTTAATTACGATAAGTGAATATATGGATCTGACCCAGCTGAAAATGTTCTGTGCCGTGGCTGACTGCGGCTCGATGGCGCGGGCGGCACAGCAGCTGCATCGCGTGCCGTCAAACCTTACCACCCGCCTGCGCCAGCTGGAAGAAGAGCTGGGTGGCGACCTGTTTATTCGCGAAAAACAGCGGCTGCGCCTGTCCCCGATGGGCCACAATTTTCTCTGTTACGCGCGGCGTATTCTGGTGCTGAGTGAAGAAGCGCTTAATATGGCCCACGGCGGCAAACCCGGCGGGCATTTCGCTTTCGGCGCAATGGAGAGCACGGCGGCCACGCGCCTGCCTCTGCTGCTGGCCGAGTTTCATCAGCGTTATCCGGCGGTCACGCTGGCGCTGTTTACCGGCACCTCGGGCGAGTTAATTGAACGGGTAAGCGCCGGAACCCTGGCTGCCGCGCTGATGGATGGCCCGGTCAACGTAGAAGAACTCAACGGCTGCGTGGCGTTTCATCAGGAGATAGTATTGATTTCCAGCCCGGATCATCGCGCCATCAGCCGTCCGGCAGATGCGGCAGGCAGTACCCTGTTTGCCTTTCGTCCCGGCTGTTCTGACCGCGCTCGTTTTGAAAACTGGTTTCGTGCCGCCGGAGTCCAGCCGGGCAGCGTGATCGAGATCCCGTCTTATCACGCGATGCTCGCCTGCGTGGCCAGCGGTAGCGGGCTGGCGCTGCTGCCCGCTGCGGTTCTGGCACAGCTGCCGGGCCATGAGCGCGTGCGCCAGCATCCGCTGCCGCCCCCCATTTGTGAAACCACAACCCTGCTGATATGGCGGCGCGATGCATTCAGCGCCAATATTGAAGCGCTGAAATACCTGATGATTGAACAATTTGATGCTAACGGCTGCGATTAGAGGCGTTTTTCTCAATCCTGGTTAGGCTTAACCACACATTATGCTCCCCACCGGTTAATCCCGGCGCGGAGCCACTGACAGGAGCAACATATGCAGATGATCAAAACGCGCGCCGCCGTAGCCTGGGCTGCCGGTGAACCACTGAAAATTGAAGAACTGGATCTGATGCCGCCGCAGAAAGGTGAAGTGCTGGTACGCATCGTCGCCACCGGCGTTTGCCATACCGATGCCTATACCCTGTCGGGCAAAGACCCGGAGGGCGTGTTCCCGGCGGTGCTTGGCCATGAAGGCGGCGGCGTGGTGGAAGCGGTCGGTGAAGGGGTCACCAGCGTGGCGGTCGGCGACCACGTTATTCCGCTGTATACCCCGGAATGTCGCCAGTGCAAATTCTGCCTTTCCGGCAAAACTAATCTGTGCCAGGCCATCCGCACCACCCAGGGTAAAGGCCTGATGCCGGACGGCACCACCCGCTTCTTTAAAGACGGCCAGCCAATTTACCACTATATGGGCACCTCGACGTTTTCTGAATATACCGTGGTGCCGGAAATCTCACTGGCGAAAATCAGTAAAGAAGCGCCGCTGGAAGAAGTGTGCCTGCTGGGCTGTGGCGTGACCACCGGCATGGGTGCGGTCATGAATACCGCTAAAGTGAAGGAAGGTGATACCGTCGCCATCTTCGGTCTTGGCGGTATCGGCCTGTCGGCGATTATTGGCGCGAAAATGGCCAAAGCCGGCCGCATTATCGGCATTGATATCAATACCAGCAAATACGATCTGGCGCGCAAGCTTGGCGCCACCGACCTGATAACCCCGAAAGACTTCGACAAGCCGATTCAGGACGTTATCGTCGAAATGACCGACGGCGGCGTTGATTTCTCCTTCGAGTGCATTGGCAACGTCAACGTGATGCGTTCTGCGCTGGAGTGCTGCCACAAGGGCTGGGGCGAATCAGTCATTATCGGCGTGGCCGGCGCGGGCGAAGAGATCGCCACCCGTCCGTTCCAGCTGGTCACCGGCCGGGTCTGGCGCGGCTCCGCATTTGGCGGCGTAAAGGGCCGCACGCAGCTGCCGGGTATCGTTGAGCGTTATATGAACGGAGAGTTCCGGCTTAATGACTTTATTACCCACAATCTGCCGCTGGAAGAGATCAACGATGCGTTTGAGTTGATGCATGAAGGTAAATCGATTCGTACCGTGGTGCATTTCGCTAAATCATAAGGAAGATAAGGATGCCATCTTCACTGGAGCTTTTAGAAGAACACCGCCTGTTTGGTGGCTGGCAGCAGCGTTACCGCCACCCCTCCACCAGCCTGAACTGCGCGATGACGTTCAGCATCTTCCTGCCGGAGCCGAAAGGCAGCACGCCGCCGCCGGTGGTCTGGTTCCTCGCCGGACTGACCTGCAGCGATGAGAACTTCAGCGTCAAGTCCGGGGCGCAGCGCGTGGCCGCAGAGCTGGGGCTGGTGCTGGTGATGCCGGATACCGGTCCACGCGGTAAACATGTCGCCAACGACGATGGTTACGATCTTGGCCAGGGGGCGAGTTTCTACCTCAATGCCAGCGAAGCCCCGTGGTCCAGCCATTTCCACATGTACGATTACATCAACAGCGAACTTCCGGCGCTGGTCGCCGGGAACTTCAACGTCAGCGATCGCCAGGCGATGATGGGGCATTCGATGGGCGGGCATGGTGCATTGATGATGGCACTGCGTAATCCGGGGAAATTCAGCTCGGTGTCCGCTTTTGCGCCAATCGTTAATCCGATGGAGGTGGCGTGGGGGCAAAAGGCCTTTAACGCCTATCTGGGTGAAAACACCAGCGCCTGGCGGCAGTATGACAGCTGCTGGCTGATGCGCAACGGCGGTGCGGTGCTGCCAATGCTGGTCGACCAGGGGGACAGCGATCAGTTCCTGGCCGACCAGCTACGGCCAGAACGGCTGGGTTCGCTGGCGCACGAGCTGGGCTATCCGCTGACCCTACGCATTCAGCCGGGTTATGACCACAGCTACTTCTTTATCGCCAGCTTTATCGACGATCACCTGCGCTTCCACGCGAAGCATTTGTTAGCCTAGTCATCGTTGGTGACGGTGCCGACCGATAGTCCGGTCGGCACCGTTTGTCAGGCGAGTTGCTGCACCAGCCCGTCAACCAGCACCTGCGGCGTGCCCTGCGAACAGCGCTCAATGCGCCCCTGTACACCATAAACCCGCGCCAGACTTTGCGGCGTAATCACCTCTTCCGGCTGCC
Organism: Erwinia pyrifoliae DSM 12163; assembly: GCF_000026985.1. Classification (NCBI taxonomy): domain Bacteria; kingdom Pseudomonadati; phylum Pseudomonadota; class Gammaproteobacteria; order Enterobacterales; family Erwiniaceae; genus Erwinia; species Erwinia pyrifoliae. The sequence goes on along the minus strand of NC_017390.1, from coordinate 1,548,302 downwards.
CGTGCGCGATTAGCTCACCGTTTTGCAACATCAGCACATGCTCTGCGTGGCGCAGCGCGATATTGATGTCGTGCACCACCACCACGGTAACGATATGGCGCAGACGCGTTTCGCGCCGCACTAAATCCATGACGTGAAACTGATAGTTCAAATCGAGCGCGCTTAACGGTTCATCGAGCAGCAGCAGTTCCGGGCGACGGATCAGCGACTGCGCCAGCCCGACCAGCTGTTTCTGTCCACCCGAGAGCTGGTCGAGATAGCTGAGCGCCAGGTGCGCAATACCGAGCTGTTCCAGCAGCGTCATCACTTCGGCTTCACTGGCGGCGCTGCTGCGCCCGCCGCTGGCCCTCTGCGCCACGATAATCGACTCCAGCACATGCAGATGCACCCCGGCCGGCAATGACTGCGGCAGATACACCACGCGTGAAGCGCGACGGGCAAACGGCAGCGCCGTCAGCTCTTCGCCGTTCAGCCACAGCTGCCCCTGCGCACGGTTCAGCCCGGCCAGAGAACGTAGCAGCGTCGACTTGCCGCAGCCGTTCGGCCCCAGCAGTACGGTAATTTTGCCACGGGGCAGCAGCTCCACGTTCAGGTTGCCGATCACCTGACGTTTTGCATATCCGGCACTGAAGCCGCTGATTTTCAACCCCTGCATCAGACGATCCCCCGATGGCGCAGAATAATGCTGAGAAAGAACGGCACGCCGACCAGCGAGGTGACAATGCCGACCGGAATGATCACGCCGGGGATCAGATTTTTTGATACCACCGAAGCCACAGACAGCACCAGCGCCCCGGTCAGCGCGCTGGCCGGAAGATAAAAGCGGTGATCTTCACCAAATATCATGCGCGCGATATGCGGCGCAACCAGGCCGATAAAGCCAATCGGCCCGACAAACGCCACCGCCAGAGCAGAGATAATACTGATACGCAGCAGCGTCACCAGCCGCAGACGGCGCACGTCAATGCCAAAACTGACGGCGCGATCTTCCCCCAGCCGCAGCGCGGTCAGCTTCCAGGCGCCGATCATTGAAAACGGCAGCAGCAGCAACAGTGCGCCGCACAGCACCGCCAGTTTTTCCCATGATGCCCGCGCCAGGCTACCCATGGTCCAGAAAACCAGCCCCTGCAAGGTGTCTTCGTTGGCGATAAACTGCATCACCGAAACCAGCGCGTTAAAGGTAAATACCAGCGCAATACCAAACAGCACCACGCCGGAGGTAGACACCTGAGTCCAGCGCGTGACCGCATCCAGCATCAGCGCGGCCAGCAGCGCAAACACGAAAGCGTTAGCCGAAATAAACCACTGTTCGGGAATACCCGGAATACCCATGCCGAGCACAATCGCCAGCGCCGCGCCGAAAGCCGCAGCGGAAGAAACGCCGAGGGTAAAAGGACTGGCCAGCGGGTTATTGAGGATGGTTTGCATTTCTGCCCCGGCGAGGCCGAGTCCCAGCCCGACCACCACCGCCATCAGCGCATACGGCAGACGAATATCCCAGACGATCACCCGCGTACCGGCATCCACCGTTTCTGGCGACAGCAGCGTCTGCCACAGCACAGGCAAGGACAGCCCGGAGGGGCCGAGGGTAAAGTCGAGCATCAGCGAAGCGACAATCGCCACGACAAGCACGCCCATAATCAGCACCCGGTGACGCAGTAACTGATGATAGCGCCTCATCACGCCCTGCGGCGGTACATTGTCTGACTGCTGCACAACCTGGTCAGTTAAACTCATTATCAATACCTGTTCAGCCTGGTGAATACCGATTAAAAGAGGGCAAATGATAATACTTATCAACATAATTTGTCATATTGAATCATGCAGCAAAAAAAAGGCGCGGGATCCGCGCCTTCACTGATAACGGTAAACCTGCTACAGGTTCGACGTCGGGAACTCCATCTCGCTGTATTTCACGAAACGGCTTTTGCGCGTCAGTCTGAAGCCCAGCCAAATCAGCAGGAACAGCGGAATACCGATGTAGGTTGCTACAACGCCGTACCAGTCAATACGATCGGCAAGGAACGCATGATAGTTCTGTCCGAGGGTAATCATCAGGCAGAGCACAAAGGCGAAGACAGGCCCCAGCGGGAAGAAACCGGAACGATAAGGCAGTTCAGCCAGACAGCGCCCCTGCGCCATATAACCTTTACGGAAACGGTAATGGCTGATGGCAATGCCCAGCCAGGCAATAAACCCGGTCATACCCGAGGTGTTTAGCAACCACAGGTAAACGGTCTGGTTACCAAACATCGAGGTCAGGAAGCACAGACCCGCGACCACGGTGGTGGCGTACAGCGCGTTACGCGGCACGCCGCCTTTAGACAGCCTGGCGAAAATTCGCGGGGCATTGCCCTCAGAGGCCAGGGTATAAAGCATACGCGTGGAGGCGTACATCCCCGAGTTGCCCGCCGACAGCACCGCCGTCAGGATAACCGCGTTCATCACCGCCGCCGCTGACAGCAGGCCGGCATGCTGGAACACCAGGGTAAACGGGCTGATGCTGATGTCTTTGATGTCGGTGCGCAGCAGGCTGGGATCGGTATAGGGAATGATCAGGCTGATCACCAGGATGGCGAAGACGTAGAACAGCAAAATGCGCCAGAATACCCGACGTACCGCACGCGGAATATTTTTCGCCGGATCTTTAGATTCACCGGCTGCGATACCAATCAGTTCCGTGCCCTGAAACGAGAAGCCGACGATCATCGCCACGCCGATCATGGCGGAAAAACCGCCGGAGAACGGCGCATCGCCTGTCTGCCAGTTTTGCCAGCCGGCGCTTTCCGCGCCGCGCAGGATGCCGACGATCATCATTACGCCAACAACGATAAATACGATAACCGTAGTCACTTTTATCAGTGAGAACCAGTACTCGGCTTCACCAAAACCTTTTACCGAGATGTAGTTGAGCAGGAAAATCAGGCTGAGGAACAGGGCGCTCCAGATCCAGCCTGGGGTGTCCGGGAACCACCAGGTCATCACCAGCTGCGATGCCACCAGATCGACGGCGATGGTCACCGCCCAGTTGTACCAGTAGTTCCAGCCCAGCGCGAAGCCAAAGCCCTCTTCAACATATTTGGCACCGTAGGTGGAGAAAGAGCCGGAGACCGGCATAAATGCCGCCAGCTCGCCAAGGCTGGTCATCAGGAAGTAGACCATCAGGCCGATCAGCGCGTACGACAGCAGCGCTCCGCCCGGCCCTGCCTGGGAAATGGTTGCGCCAGAGGCGACAAAAAGACCGGTACCAATCGAACCGCCAATGGCGATCATCGTTAAATGCCGAGCTTTCAGCTCGCGCCTTAAGCCAGACTGTTGTGTTGTTTTTAGGTCATGATCCATGTTTTAACGCTGCGCTCTAGCAAAATGAGGCGCGATTATAGCAACCTGCTGCCGGTGGTATAGCGCTAACACCGTTTTATAAGTTTGCTTCATGATCCGCTACAGATTATTAGAAGAGCCGTGCGCCCGATGTGAGAAATGAGCGCAACATCGGCGTAATGCGTACTTAATCTGCCTCTTCCGTACAATAGCTAAGAAAGCGACTGAGAGCTTTGGAAATATGTTTCTGACGATGATGAATGCGGTACAGCGTGCGTTTCAGTTCGGGCAACGGGATAGCCACTTCAACCAGCGTCCCCAGCTCCAGCTGTTCGGCAATCGCGCGGCGCGACAGGCAGCTGATGCCCATCCCGTGGCGTACCGCATTCTTGATCGCCTCGGAATTCCCTAACTCCAGCGCCAGCGTAAACTGCGGCAGATGCGACAGCAGCAGATAATCAACGATTTCGCGCGTGCCGGAGCCTTGTTCACGCAGGATCCACGGCGCAACGGCCAGGCTTTGTAGCGATACCGGGCGGCTGAGAATGTCTGCGCCCGGCGCGGCAAAGACCACCAGTTCATCTTCCAGCCAGGGTTCGCTGACCAGCTCCGGCCTGTGACAAGGCCCCTCAATCAGACCGATATCGACGCGGAAATCGGCAACGGCGGCGATCACCTCCTGACTGTTACCCACGTTCAGTTCCAGCGGCAGATGGGGATAATCGCGGCGATAGCGGGCAATCATGCCCGGCAGCAGATAGTTGCCAATAGTGCTGCTGGCCGAGAGACGAACCGCGCCGTTGTCTTCACGAAACAACTGCTCGATTTCCAGCGCCTGCTCCAACAGCGCCACCACGCGTGGGTAGAGCAAACGACCGTGCTCATTAATCACCAGTCGTTTGCCTATCCGGTCAAACAGCAGCACGCCGAGCTGCCCTTCCAGATCCGCCAGCGCCGCGCTGACCGCCGACTGCGACAGCGCCAGCACCTGTGACGCCTGAGTAGTGGAGCTATTTTTCAGCACTACGCTAAATACTTCCAGCTGGCGCAAAGTAATGTGCATTTCCTGTCCTTTCATCGTCTGCCGCTGCACAGCATCAGCCAGGCTGGATGACGCTGCGGACGCCGCTTTATCGCTTATAGTGGTTGGTTATAAATATATAATCAATTTCTCTTTTAAGCCAGCAGCGCTCATGATGAAGGTATTGCCACCGGAGAAGCATCATGAGCGTACTGACCACCAACCCACCCGCGCAAAATCCCGCCCGCCATATACCCGGCCTGCTGCTGGCTGTGACCATCGCCGTACTGGCCACCTCACTGGGTCATTTGCCGCACGTAGCCGCACTGGGGGTGGGATCGTTAACGCTGGCGATTATCGGCGGCATTATCGTGGGTAACACTTTTTATTCACGCCTTGCGTCGCACTGTGACAGCGGTACGCAGCTGGCGAAACAGCAGCTGTTACGCGCCGGTATCGTGCTGTATGGCTTCCGTCTGACGCTACAACAGCTTACCGATGTTGGGATAAGCGGCGTGATTATCGATGTGCTGACGCTCGGCTCGACCTTCCTTCTCGCCTGCTGGCTAGGCCAGCGCCTGCTGGGACTCGACCGCGATACCAGCTGGCTGATTGGTGCCGGCAGCAGCATCTGTGGCGCTGCCGCCATTCTTGCCACCGAACCGCTGATCAAAGCCGATACGGCCAAAGTCGCCGTGGCGATTGCTACCGTGGTGATTTTCGGCACGCTGGCGATATTTATCTATCCGCTGATGTGGCCGCTGGTCAGCCACCTGTTACCGCTGGTGAGCGCCAGTGAATATGGTGTGTATATCGGCTCCACGATGCATGAGGTGGCACAGGTGGTCGCCGCCGGGCACGCGGTTGGCGCCGAAACTGAAAACTCTGCGGTGATAGCCAAACTGCTGCGCGTGATGCTGCTTGCCCCCTTCCTGCTGCTGCTGGCCGCCCGGGTACAGCGCAGCGACGGCCCCGGCCACAGCGGCCCGATTGCCTTCCCGTGGTTTGCCCTGCTGTTTATCGCCGTCACGCTGTTTAACTCATTGCATCTGCTGCCAGCGCACTGGATAGCGTACATTAATCAGCTGGATAATTTGCTGTTGGCCACCGCGATGGCCGCGCTGGGGCTAACCACCCGCATCGCCGCGCTGAAACGTGCCGGTTTCAAACCGCTGCTGCTGGGACTGGTGCTGTTTATCTGGCTGATGGGCGGCGGCGGTGCAATCAATCTGCTGGTGCGGCATTTGATGGCATAATTTCGCTCTTTTTCCGGTTATCATGGCCTGCCTGCCATTAAGCAGGTCATTAACAGGAGAACGGCATGAAATATATTGGCGCACACGTCAGCGCAGCGGGCGGCGTGGATAGGGCGGTAGAACGCGCTGCGGAGTTGGAAGCCACGGCTTTCGCCCTTTTTACCAAAAACCAGCGCCAGTGGCGCGCGGCTCCGCTCACTGATGAAGTGATTTCCGCCTTTCGCCGCGCCTGTGAAAAACACCACTATACCCCGGCGCAGATCCTGCCCCACGACAGCTATCTGATTAATCTGGGGCATCCGACGGCGGAAGCGCTGGAGAAATCACGCGACGCCTTTCTTGATGAAGTAACCCGCTGCCAGCAGCTGGGCCTGACGCTGCTTAACTTCCATCCCGGCAGCCATTTGCAGCAGATTACGCAAGATGAGTGCCTGAAGCGCATCGCCGAGTCGATCAATATCGTGCTGGATAAAACCGCTGGCGTGACCGCAGTGATCGAAAATACCGCCGGTCAGGGCAGTAACCTGGGGTTTCGCTTCGAGCATCTGGCGGCGATTATTGACGGCGTGGAAGATAAATCGCGCGTTGGCGTGTGTATTGATACCTGCCATGCTTTTGCCGGCGGTTACGACCTGCGCAACGAAGAAGCCTGTATCAACACCTTTGCCGAGTTCGATCGCATCGTGGGTTTCCAGTATCTGCGCGGTATGCATCTTAACGACGCTAAAAGTGAGTTTAACAGCCGGGTCGACCGTCACCACAGTCTGGGCGAGGGCAATATCGGTAAGACGGTATTCAGCTGGCTGATGAAGGATAAGCGCTTTGATGGTATTCCAATGATTCTGGAAACGGTCAATCCGGATATCTGGAAAGATGAAATTGCCTGGTTGAAGTCAGAACAGAAATAACAAATGACGGAGCGTATAACGCTCCGTCATTATCAGGCTGAAGCCTGTATCAAGGGTGTGCTATACGGCCAACCCTTTTTATGCAGCAATCAGGCCTGAGCCAGCTCGGTTTCCGGGCGTTTCAGCAGCGCGTAAGACAGGCCAGCCACCAGCGTACCGGCGACAATAGCCAGCAGATAACCCACCACTGGCGTGATGGCGCCAGGGATCAGCAGCACGAACAGGCCGCCGTGTGGTGCCATCAGCCTGGCGCCGATAGTCATGGAGATCGCCCCGGTCACCGCGCCACCGATAACACAGCAGGGCAGTACGCGCATCGGGTCACGGGCGGCAAACGGAATGGCACCTTCAGAGATAAAGCACATCCCCAGTACCAATGCCGCCTTGCCTCCTTCCTGCTGACTTTTGCTGAACTTGCTACGCACAACCAGCGTTGCCACGCCCATCGCCAGCGGTGGCACCATACCAGCAGCCATGATCGCCGCCATTGGCGCATAGGTTTGCGAACTGAGCAGCCCCACACCGAAAGCGTACGCCACTTTGTTCAACGGGCCACCCATGTCAAGGCACATCATGCCACCGAGGATAGCCCCCAGCACCACGGCGTTGGCGGTGCCCATATTGGCAAGCCAGCCAGTCAGGCCAGACATGATACCGGCAACCGGTTTACCGACCACGTAGATCATCAGCAAACCCGTGACCAGGCTGGACACCAGCGGGATAATTAATATCGGCTTGAGCGCTTCCATACTGGTTGGCAGCTTCAGTTTCGAACTGAGGAACTTCGCGGCATAACCGGCAATGAAACCGGCAATGATCCCGCCGAGGAAACCGGCATTAATCGTGGTGGCCAGCATTCCGCCTACCAGGCCCGGTGCCAGGCCAGGACGGTCAGCAATTGAGAAGGCAATAAAGCCCGCCAGCACCGGCACCATGAGTGCCAGGGCGGTGTTACCGCCAATCTGCATCAGCGCGGCTGCCAACGTACCCGGTTCTTTAAACGCGGTGATACCGAAAGCGAATGACAGGGCGGTGATCAGCCCCCCCGCAACCACCATCGGCAGCATATAGGAGACGCCGGTCAACAGGTGACGATAAGCACCGGCCTTCTCTTTCTTTTCTGGCTGAGCACTCTGACAGCCCCCCTGCACCTGGTAAGGTCTGGCTTCCGCTACCGCTTTGTCCAGCTCCTGCACGGTTTTCTTCAGCGCCAGGCCGGTTGAGGTGCGGTACATCGGTTTACCGGCGAATTTCGCCAGATCCACTTCGATATCCGCCGCGACGATCACCAGGTCGGCCGCCGCCACTTCTTCAGCGGTGATGACATTGCCTGCACCCACTGAACCACGGGTTTCAACCTTGACCCACCAGCCGCGCTTTTTCGCTTCGGTATCAATCGCTTCTGCCGCCATAAAGGTGTGCGCCACGCCGGTTGGGCAAGCGGTCACCGCCAACACACGTTTTGGCCCGTTGCCTGCAGCCACGGGAGCTGCCGCCGTGGCCGTGGGTGCACTGTAGGGCTGGGCATCCGTTTGCACTTGTGCCAGCACCTGCGCCGGTTGATGTATCAGCCGCTCGATGTCCGCCAGATAGATGGCTTTGCCATTGAGCGCGCTGTCTGCCGGTATGTTTTTACCTGCAACGATCGCACGGTCGGCTTCTGCCGGATTATCAGTCAGCGCGATCCCGGCGCTGGCTGCTGCCGCGCTGGTGATTTTTTTGGCCAGATAACCTGCGGCCAGTCCCAGTGAAGAATCAATTATCAGCAGCGTTTTCATTATGTGTCTCCTGCTGTCAGTGGTTAATAGGTTGTAAGTCGACACGCGCCATCATCGCGGCCAGCTGCGTACGATCGGTGACGCCGACATTGCTCTGGCTGACGGCAAGCGCCGCCACGGCGGTCGCCAGGCGCAGCGTGTGCTCGCTGGATTCACGCATCAGCAGTCCGTAAATCAGCCCGCCGACCATCGAATCGCCTGCTCCTACGGTGCTCACCACTTCGCAAGCTGGTGGCTTGGCTAACCATTCGCCAGAGGCATTGACCCACAGCGCCCCTTCGGCACCCAGCGAAATAACCACATGCGCAATACCCTGTTCGCGCAGCGCATGGGCGGCGGCGATCACATCCTGTAAGGTCGGTAATTTACGCCCGGCCCAAATTTCAAGTTCGCGGCGGTTTGGTTTTACCAGCCAGGGAGCGGCTTTCAGCCCGGCAACCAGCGCCTCGCGGCTGCTGTCGAAAATGATACACGGGCAGTGGCTGCGTAGCTGGGTCATCCACGCGGTGAATGCCTCCGCATCGACCCCGGCCGGCAGGCTGCCGCTGACGCAGACCATGTCGAACTGGCCAAGCCAGGTCAGTGAATCGGTGGTAAAACGTTCCCAGTCCTGCGCCGTCACCTCAAAACCGGAAAAGTTCAGGTCGGTCACGTCGCCCTCTTTTTCCGTCAGTTTGACGTTGATCCGGGTTCGCCCTTCCACCACCTGAAAACGGTTAGCGATGCCCAGTTCGCTAAACAGCAGCTGGAAGCCGTCCTGATTTTCTTTCCCGAGGAAGCCGCCGACCGTAACGTCAATCCCCAGGTCTTTCAGCACTTTGGCAACGTTAATCCCCTTTCCTGCCGCGTGCAGCCCGGTGGTTTTCACCAGGTTGACTTCGCCGCGCTCAATTTCCGGGATATATCCGACCAGATCATAGGCAGGATTAAGGGTGATGGTGGCTACGCGTCTGCTCATGCTGCCCCCTCGCCCAGGCCTGCGGCGATGGCTTCACCGACCGCATCCAGCGCGCGGCGCGCATCTTCACCGCTGGCGGTAAAGCGTAGCCGATGGCCTTTTTTCACGCCCAGCGCCACGACTTTCATCAGGCTGCGGCCGTTGGCCGGTTTGCCGCTGCCGTCAAGGTTTATCACGCTGACCTCGCAGTTAAACTGCTTGATAACGCTGACCAACGCGGTGCCCGGACGGGCATGCAGGCCGTGCTCGTTGCGGATGGTAAACTCTTCGGTCACCGAATCAGCCTGCACGGACACTTCGCTGGTGAGTAAGGCCAGAATGCCGGCGGCATCTGCACGCAACAGGCGGTCGGCCTGCTGTTTAATCACCAGGTCGCTTAAGTAGTTCAGCACGGTCATTGGCTGGTCGTCGGCAACGGAAACGGTGATCAGCAGCGCTGCCGCTTCACCCTGTATATCGACGGGTTTAGCCGCACGGCTGACCGCGACGGCGCTGGTCAGGTTGCCATCAGCGCAGTCGCTTAGCCAGATGCCCTGGCCGAGATGGAGTGGTTTAGTCGAAATGACGCCCGTGACGAAGGAGGCATCTACTGCACCAGCCTGTTGTAAACGTCCGGCGTTAAGCGCCTGCAGCGTCATCAGATCGCTGGCGGCCACGTCGGTCGCAATCAGCGAGGTATCAAATTTAAATTCAGCGGCCAGCTTTTCTCCCATCAGGATACTGCGCAAGGTTTCAGCTGAATCGGTAGTTTTAAGCTGTTCCGCCACGCTGTCATCGCTTAACACATGGGTTAACTGACGTAACAGCGCCAGGTGCTCATCCGATTTCGCTGCAATGCCGATCGCCACATACGCCGTCTGGTCTTCGCCCCAGGCAATCCCCTGCGGGAACTGGAACACCTGTACACCGGTTTTCAGCACCAGATCGCGGGTATCGGTTGTACCGTGCGGGATGGCAATACCATTACCCAGGTAGGTAGAGGTTTGCTGCTCACGCGCCAGCATACCGTCAACGTAGCCTGCGCCGACGTTTCCGGCGGCGGTTAACGCCGCAGCAACCTGGCGAATCGCATCCTGTTTGTCGCCAGCCCGTGCTCCGGGCTTGATGGCATTGAGTTCTAGCTGGAACATAGTTCTCCCCGTTGCTGAATTTGAATCGTTTCAGCTTATTTGAGAAAAAAAGCGCAACCACGTCAGTAACAACCTGAAGAGACGGCGCTGAAACGTTTCAATTATTTTGTTACGGTTATCAGTTTCGTTGCAAGTTTTAACGTAATCGACTTAGCAGATTTTTGACAGCCAGCACATTTTATCGTGCATTTTCGGAAAAATGCGCCTGTCAGGAATGAAAACTGCAGCTAACCGGCAAGGCGTGGCCGATCCTGGCTGAAGGGCGCGATCGGCCCCGGCTGCGAGATTTACAGAGACGGGCAGCTGATGCGCAAGCCCGCATCTTCAGGGAGCCGTTTGCGCCTCCAGATCCAGCAGAAACACCATCGCCTGCTCGCGGCTGCTGCCGCACATTTCCTGATGCGGCCGTAGCCCGGCACAGACCTTTGGCCGCAGCGCAGAACCAAATATCTTGCAGCGCAGCCGGGCGTCCAGCTGTATGCAAGGCGTATTCGCCGGTTTGCCATGCGGCATACCCGGTATAGGCGATGAAATAGAAGGGGCGGTACAACAGGCCCCACATGCGGCTCGACACTCCACAAATTATCTCCCTATGCAAAGCGCGACAATAGCAGCCCGTCAGGGCGAATACTATTCCTGTCACCCCGCAGAAAGCTGCGCTTTACTCTGGATGACACAGGCAGATCTTGCCTGGCGGCGCGGGCGCGAGTAACGTGTCGCCATCAATTCCTGTTTACCTGTTCGCGAGACCTGTTTTATGCCAAGAGCCAACGAAATTAAAAAGGGTATGGCCGTTAACCTTAATGGCAAACTGCTGTTAGTTAAGGATATTGACGTTCAAAGCCCCAGCGCCCGTGGCGCATCCACGCTTTACAAAATGCGCTTCACCGACATCCGTACCGGTTTGAAAGTTGAAGAGCGTTTTAAAGGCGATGAGATTATCGACACCATCTCCCTGAGCCGCCGTCAGGTGACCTTCTCGTATATTGATGGTGACGAATACGTGTTTATGGATGATGAGGATTTCACCCCCTATAACTTCAAGCAGGATCAGATCGAAGAAGAACTGCTATTCCTGCCTGAAGGAGGCATTCCGGGGATTCAGGTTCTGACCATGGATGGACAAATTCTGGCGCTGGAACTGCCGCAAACGGTAGACATGGAAATCGTCGAAACGACGCCGGGCATTAAAGGCGCTTCAGCCAGTGCACGCACGAAACCAGCCACCATGAGCACCGGCCTGATTATTCAGGTGCCTGAGTACCTCAGTAACGGGGACAAAATTCGCATTCACGTTCCGGAACGCCGTTATATGAGCCGCGCAGACTAGCCAGCCCGAAAGGCGGCATCGCCAATGCCGCCTTTGGTTTAACGTGATAATCCGTCACTCTTTTGGAATTTTTTGCCAAGTTCTCGCCTTAATATTGGTTTATTATCTCGCGTATACTCCAATAACGGATTTTGCTGAAGATTTCTGAACAGATATGACTCTTAAACGTATATTGATCATCCTGCTGCTGAATACAGTCGGCCTGCTGCTGTTTTTCTCCTGGTATCTGCCAGCCGATCATGGCCTGTGGTTTATCATAGATAAAACGATTTTCTACTGGTTCAACAGGCATATGGTCACCAGTCCGACTCTTTTGTGGCTGGTGGCGATCACCAATTTCCGGGCTTTCGACGGCGTATCGCTGCTGGCGATGGGCGGATTGTATCTCTGGTTCTGGCGGAGGCAGACGCCCGCAGGTCGTCGCCGCATGTTCGCCATCGGCATCACTATGCTTATCAGTGCGGTAGGTTTAAACCAGCTCGGCCATCTGATCCCCGTTTCGCACCCCAGCCCAACCCGTTTCTTCCCGGACGTGAACCATGTGGCAGAGCTGACCGGCATTCCGACCAAGGATTCTTCCGCTGACAGCTACCCCGGCGACCACGGCTTAATGCTGATGATATTCGCCTGCTTTATGCTGCGCTATTTCACCCGTGGCGCTTTTGCCGTCGCGGTATTAATTGTGCTGCTCTTTGCCCTGCCACGCGTGATGATCGGCGCGCACTGGTTTACCGATATTGCCGTCGGATCTCTCTCGATTGCGCTGGTTGGTATGAGCTGGTGGCTGCTTACCCCGGCCAGCGATTATCTGGTGAACTGGCTATATCGCCATTTGCCGGGAAAATACAAACCGGTGAAATAATATTTCGTCCGCAGCGGGCGCTGGCATATTTATGGCCCGCTGCCCCCGCTTACCTGACATCCTCAGCGGCTTTCGCGCTGCTGACAGCCACATTTTATCACCAGCGGCTGATGGCCTCTTCACCTCTTCCTTGATGCAGGCCGGTCATGCGCCGCCACTCCCCCATTCGAGCAAGAATTGTCCTCAAACTGGCTCTATAGCGCGAGTTGCGCGCGTTATTGCAGCCAATTTATTGCATTGCGATTTCACAGCTAAGAAACTCTAAGAAAGTGCTTAAAAGCTCTCGCCATGCGGCTTGCAATCGGGTAATCTCGACTTCGGTCAGATAATGCAGGCTAAATTATTGCGGTAATTTACATTTTGAAGTGCGCTTATTTACACTTCTTAACCTTTTACGAATTGTCTTACCACGATGTACTCATTTAATCTCGTTTCGTTTTCGCTCTTTTCTAACGACTCCGTCGTTAAGGACTTCAAGGGATCACACATATAATGGTCACGTCTCAACCTTTTCTGAGATATATCCTGCGGGCGCTCCCCGCTGTCGCATTAGCGACACTGTTGTCAGCATGTAGTTCGAACAGCGGACACAATGTACAAACTGATACTCATGCAGTTAAAAACCAAAACGGTTTTTTACTGCAAGCGTCTCAGGATGAATTCGAACAGATGGTTCAGAATGTGGATATTAAATCCCGCCTGATGGATCAATATGCCAGCTGGAAAGGTGTACGTTACCGTCTTGGCGGTACCAGTAAAAGCGGCATTGATTGCTCCGCCTTTGTCCAGACCACGTTCCGTGAACAGTTTGCTCTTGAACTGCCACGTTCAACATGGCAGCAGGAAGACACGGGTAGAAGCATTCAGCGCACCAAACTCCGCCCCGGCGATTTAGTGATGTTTCGTGCCGGTTCCACCGGTCGACATGTCGGTATTTATCTCAGTAACGACAATTTTGTTCATGCCTCTACCAGTAGTGGCGTGATGATTTCCAATCTAAATGACGCCTACTGGAAAAGCCGATACCGTGAAGCACGTCGGGTACTGAGCCGAACGCAAAGTTGATTTCCACCCCTTGAACTCTGCGAAACCGAGATAAAAAACGCTGCCTGTGGCAGCGTTTTTTTATTGCTGGAACTTTTTTCGATTCTGATGTACCTGTATTTGTCCGATAGCACCAGATAAATGCGTCTTTAACACTGTTATCGCTTTAGGCGAACAAAATTAAAGGTATTGATAAGCTTCAATAAGTTAGAGACAAACTGCCCACCGCGTTATATCCTCGTTTAATGGCGCTCGCATAAGTAATTTGCACCCGATACAGGCTAAAACAAGAGAAATGACTCTATGCCATTATCTACCACCGTCAGACGGCATGTTATCCAGCCGCGCAGAGTCACCTTTCTGAGTATGAGTATCGGCTTTATTGTTTTTCTACTCTTTATCTGTTGCTCAATAGCCGTCACCTCGCACAAACGTTCTGAAGATCACGACCGACTGGTCAACTATAGCAAGAACTACCTCATTCGCGTTATGAGAGAACTGCAACAAACCCTGCTGCCTTTGCAGGCGGAAACCAATGCCAACTGCGACCGGGTACGCGACAACTTAGCCGAGCGGGCAGCATTGACGTCCAATATCCGCGCTATTTTATTGGTAAATCACAATAATGTCGTTTGCTCATCGGCTACCGGCACGATGAGCATGGATATCCATAAGATATCCCCTTATACCAATGCAAATGAATCGACGGATACTCACCTGATTTCCGCTACGCCAATGCAAAAGGATAAACCAGCCATGGTGCTGTGGCTGAAAAACGCCGCGCTTCCCGGCAGCGGCATTCTGACCACCCTGAATATCAATATGGCCCCCTATCTGCTGCTGACATCGCGTCAGCATGAGAACAGCGGAGTGGCCATTGTCACCGGTGATACGGCCATCACTACCTGGAACGAACAGGTAGTGAACGCGCGCGCGCTGCCGCCCGATCCGCTACGGCGTGTTGTCATTCCCGGCTACCCAATGACGCTGTACCTGTACGGTGAAACGCTGCCCAACCGCGATCTGCATATTATCGTACTGTCCGGGCTGTTAATCGGGATAATTATCGCCTGCGGCTGCTACCTGCTGTTTGCGTTGCGCTCGCGCCATGGCAAAGAGATTTTACAGGGGATCAAGCGCGGTGAATTTCACGTAGAATACCAGCCCATTATTGCCGCCCACAGCGCTAAACCCTACGGACTGGAAGCTCTGCTGCGCTGGACCCATCCCACTGAGGGACCGATACCCGCCGATGCATTTATCAGTTATGCCGAAGGGCAGAACCTGATTGTGCCGCTCACGCGCCATTTGTTTACCCTGATTGCTCAGGACGCCCAAAGTTTGCGCCATGTGGTGCCAGCCGGTACCCAATTGGGGCTTAATCTCTCCCCTAATCACCTGACCAGCCCGGGCTTTTGCAAAGATGTGCATGAATGGCTGGCGATGATGCCCGTTGACCATTTTGAATATATCTTCGAAATAACGGAACGCACGATGGTGTCGGACAGCAACGCCAATGAAATGTTTGACTGGATCCGTGAACAAAATATTAAAATTGCCATTGATGACTTTGGCACCGGTCACAGCGCCCTGCTCTATCTGGAAAAGTTCCACTTTGACTACCTCAAGATAGACCGTGGCTTTGTACAGAGTGTCGGCATCAAGACGGTCACTTCTCAGGTGCTGGATACGGTGCTTGCACTGGCGAAAAAACTGAATTTGAAAACGGTTGCGGAAGGCGTTGAAACCAAAGAGCAGGCTTTATGGCTGATCGACCGTGGGGTCACCCATCTGCAAGGTTATCTGTACAGCCGCCCTCTTACCGTGGCGCGGCTAACCGAGTATTTCATTCAGTGGCAAGCTCCTGCCCCGGATTGCGCTGGCCCGAACATTTCGCCCGTGCCACACTGATCAAAAATAGCGGTTAATATCATTCTCTGAACCACACGTTTTTATATAACACAAAGTGAATTCATCACTGCCGGAGCCAGTCAAATCATGATCGTGCGTATTGCTCTACTTGCCCTGCTCAGCCTGCCCGCTGGCTATCTTCACGCTGAAAAAATCAATCAGGGTGAAAGCTTCGCCCAGCTTGGTACGGCAAAGTATGCCAACGGCTTTACCCACTTTGATTATGCCAATCCGGCTGCGCCAAAAGGCGGCGCGGTGACGCTCTCAGCAATAGGAACCTTCGATAACTTCAACCGTTCGGCACTGCGTGGTAATCCCGGCGTGGGCACTGAAACGCTGTACGATCGTCTGTTTGTCTTTTCAAACGATGAAGCGGGCAGCCTCTATCCGCTGATTGCGCTATTTGCCCGCTATCCGGACGACTACCGCTGGGTAGAAATCACCCTTAATCCGCAGGCGCGTTTTCAGGATGGTTCGCCGATTACCGCTGAAGATGTGGCCTTCACATTTAATATGTTTATGACCCAGGGCACTCCTCAATACCGCCTGGTTTATAGAGGCGTGACTGCAAAGGTGATTTCTCGGTTGAAGGTGCGTTTTGATTTACCCAAACCGGATCGCGACCAGATGCTTTCCCTGCTTTCCACGCCGGTTTATCCGCAAAATTTCTGGACGGATCATAACCTTGCCGACCCGCTGTCAGTCCCCCCTCCTTCAAGCGGTCCTTACCGGATTACCGCCTGGAAAATGGGCCAGTCAATCACTTATTCGCGGGTAAAAAATTACTGGGCGGCCGACCTCCCGGTGAATAAAGGCCGTTATAACTTTGACAGCATCCGCTACGACTACTATCTCGATGATAACGTTGCGTTTGAAGCGTTTAAGGCCGGAGCATTTGATTTTCGTAGCGAAGGCTCCGCCAAAAAATGGGCAACCCAGTATAGCGGCAGCAATTTTGCAGACGGTTACATCGTTAAACAACAACAGCCTGATACGGTTGCCACCGATACCCAGTGGCTGGCGTTTAATATCCAGCAATCGCAATTTGCCGACCGGCGCGTACGCGAAGCGCTCACGCTGCTGTTTGATTTTGAATGGATGAACAAAGCGCTGTTTTATAACGCCTATAAACGCGTAGACAGCTATTTTCAGAATACCGAATATGCGGCGCGCGATTATCCCGATGCGAAAGAACGCGCCATTCTGGCACCGTTAAAAGGCCTGTTTCCGGCGGAGGTACTCGACAAAATTTATCAGCCACCGAAAACGGATGGCTCCGGCTACGATCGTGAAAAACTGTTACAGGCGCTGGATCTGCTGAAGCAGGCGGGATGGGTGCTGAAAAATCAGCGGCTGGTAAATCTGAAAAGCGGTCAGTCATTGCGCTTCGAACTGCTGTTGCCGGGCGGTGGTAACTATTCGTGGGTGCTACCCTTCCAGCATAATCTGGCACGTATCGGCATCACGATGGATCTGCGCCAGGTGGACAGCTCGCAGTATCTGGCACGTTTACGCAAGCGCGACTTCGATATGACACCAACGCGTTACCTCGCTTTCGCCACCCCCGATACTAACTTGAAGATTATCTGGGCATCGGCCTATATCAATTCGACATGGAATACTCCAGGAGTGAGCAGTCCGCTGGTCGATAATCTGATCGACCAGATTGTTCAGCATCAGGGCGATAAAGACGCCCTGTTAACGCTTGGCCGGGTGCTGGACCGGGTGCTGTTGTGGAATTATTATATGATCCCGATGTGGTATACCGCTGACGATCGCTACGCTTACTGGAATAAATTTTCCATGCCAACGACACGCCCCACCTATACGCAAGGTTTCGATAACTGGTGGTATGATGCCAATAAAGCCGCACGGTTGCCGGCACAACGTCGTTAAGGAGTCTGACCGTGGGTGCTTATTTAGTCCGTCGCTTATTATTGGTCGTTCCCACGCTGTGGGCGATTATTACTATTAACTTTTTTATCGTGCAGGTCGCACCAGGGGGGCCGGTAGACCAGGCGCTGGCCAATATTCAGTTCGGTCAGACCAGCGGCATGCCCGGCGCTGCCGGTGAGGGTGCAGCGCACGGGCGCAGCGCGCTGAACGCCCAGCCGGGCGACAGCCAGTATCGCGGATCGCGCGGGCTGGATCCGGAAGTGATTGCCGAGATAACCAAACGCTACGGCTTTGATAAACCCCTGCATGAGCGTTATTTCACTATGCTGTGGAACTATATACGCTTTGACTTTGGCGACAGCCTGTTTCGCAGCAGTTCGGTTATCCAGCTGATTAAAGAAAGCCTGCCGGTTTCGGTATCACTTGGGCTGTGGAGCACGCTGATTATTTACCTGGTTTCAATCCCGTTGGGGATTAAAAAAGGCCGTGCGCAACGGCAGCGCCTTTGATCTCTGGAGCAGTACGCTGATTATCATCGGCTACGCCATCCCGGCATTCCTGTTCGCCAATATCATGATCGTGATATTGGCTGGCGGCAGCTATGTCGACTGGTTCCCACTGCGCGGGTTGACCTCGCCGCAATTTGACAGTCTGCCGTGGTACGGCAAGATAACCGACTATCTGTGGCATATCTGCCTGCCGGTGCTGGCCACCACTATCGGTGGCTTTGCCACGTTAACCATGTTGACCAAAAACGCATTTATGGATGAGATCCGCAAACAGTACGTGGTAACCGCACGCGCCAAAGGGCTGGATGAAAAGAAAATCCTCTATCGTCACGTCTTCCGTAATGCCATGCTGCTGGTGATCGCCGGTTTCCCGGCCACGTTTATCAGTATGTTTTTCACGGGTTCGCTACTTATCGAAGTGATGTTCTCGTTGAACGGCCTAGGATTGTTGGGCTACGACGCCACTATCCAGCGCGATTATCCGGTGATGTTCGCCACGCTGTATATTTTCACCCTGATTGGCCTGTTGCTGAATATCCTGAGCGATATCACCTATACGCTGGTCGATCCGCGCATTGATTTTGAGGGCCGCCAATGAGCCGTTTAAACCCGATTAACCAGGCGCGCTGGGCGCGATTTAAACACAACCGTCGCGGTTACTGGTCACTGTGGATCTTTGCGCTGCTGTTTATTCTCTGTCTTGGTGCGGAGCTGCTGGCCAATGACAAACCCCTGTTAATGCGCTATCAGGAACGCACCTGGTTCCCGCTGCTGGTGAACTACCAGGAGAGCGACTTCGGCGGCCCGCTGGCGACGCCTGCGGATTATCAGGATCCGTGGCTACAATCGCGACTGGCGCAGAATGGCTGGGCGGTCTGGGCGCCTGTCCGCTTCAGCGATGACACCATTAACTTCGCCACCCGCACGCCCTTCCCTTCCCCGCCTTCCGCGCAAAACTGGCTGGGTACCGATGATAAAGGGGGAGATGTGCTGGCGCGTATTCTGTACGGTACGCGCATCTCACTGCTGTTCGGCTTAATGCTCACCCTCTCCTCCAGCGTAATAGGTGTCTTTGCCGGGGCGGTGCAGGGCTATTTTGGTGGCCGTGTGGATCTGTGGGGGCAGCGTTTTATTGAGGTGTGGTCCGGCACGCCAACGCTGTTCTTAATTATCCTGCTTTCCAGCGTGATCCAGCCCGGTTTCTGGTGGCTGTTGGCCATCACCCTGCTCTTTGGTTGGATGAGTCTGGTCGGCGTGGTGCGCGCCGAGTTTTTGCGCACGCGTAATTTTGACTACATTCGTGCCGCACAGGCGATGGGCGTGAATGACTGGCGCATTATCTCCCGCCATATGCTGCCTAATGCGATGGTGGCAACCCTGACTTATCTGCCGTTTATTCTTTGTGGTTCCATCACTACCCTGACCTCGCTGGACTTCCTCGGCTTTGGGCTGCCGCTGGGTTCACCTTCACTGGGGGAACTGCTGCTGCAGGGCAAAAATAACCTGCAGGCACCCTGGCTGGGTCTGAGCGCTTTCTTCACGCTGGCGATCCTGCTGTCACTGTTAATCTTTATTGGTGAAGCGGTACGCGACGCCTTTGACCCGAGCAAGGTATATTGATATGGCGCTTCTGACAATTCAGGATCTTAGCATCGCTTTCCGTCAACAGGGTGAGCAACGCCTGGTGGTTGACGGGCTGTCGCTGTCGGTGGATGCCGGAGAAACGCTGGCGCTGGTCGGTGAGTCCGGCAGCGGGAAAAGCGTCACTGCCCTGTCGGTGATGCGCCTGCTGCCAACCCCGCCAGTCTTGTACCCACAGGGCGATATTCTGTTTGCTGGTCAAAGCGTGCTGCGCGCCGATGAGCGCACGCTGCGCGGCCTGCGTGGCAACCGCATAGCAATGATTTTCCAGGAACCGATGGTTTCGCTGAATCCGTTGCACAATATTGAGAAGCAGCTGTATGAGGTGCTTTCGCTGCACCGGGGAATGCGGCGTCAGGCCGCGCGCGGTGAGATGCTAAGCTGCCTGGAGCGGGTTGGCATTCGCCAGGCGGCTAAACGCCTGAATGATTACCCGCATCAGCTCTCCGGCGGTGAACGCCAGCGCGTGATGATTGCCATGGCTTTGCTGACACAGCCTGACCTGCTGATTGCCGATGAGCCTACCACCGCGCTGGACGTTACGGTCCAGGCGCAAATCCTTACCCTGCTCAAAGAGCTGAAACAGGAGCTGAATATGGGGCTGCTGTTCATTACCCATAATCTGAATATCGTGCGCAAAATCGCCGATAACGTCACCGTTATGCGCAACGGCCAGGCGGTGGAACACAGCGCCACCCGGCAGCTGTTCAGCGCGGCTCAGCACCCTTATACCCGGCAACTACTGAATTCCGAGCCGGAAGGTTATCCTGAACCGGCTGATGAACAGGCAGCACCGCTGCTACGCGTCAACAACCTGCAGGTGGCCTTTCCGGTTAAGCAAGGGCTGAAGAAACGCACTGTGGGCTACCATCATGCGCTAAAGTCACTCAGCTTTACGCTGCGCCCGGGGGAAAGCCTTGGTCTGGTGGGCGAATCCGGTTCCGGCAAAACTACCGCTGCCCTGGCGCTGCTGCGCCTGATCCGCTCACAGGGTGAGATCTGGTTTAATGACTCGCCACTGCATCTGTGGGGGCGAAAAAAAATGCTGCCGGTGCGCCGCCAGATCCAGGTGGTGTTTCAGGACCCCAACTCTGCGCTTAATCCCCGACTCAACGTATTGCAGATTATCGCCGAAGGTCTGCAGGTTCACCATCCGCAGCTGAATGCCGCCGAGCGTGAAGCGCAGGTGATTAGCGCGATGGAAGAGGTCGGACTCGATCCGGCGACGCGCCAGCGTTATCCTTCCGAGTTTTCGGGGGGGCAGCGACAGCGTATTGCCATTGCCCGGGCGCTTATTCTGCAACCGCAGTTAATGATTCTGGATGAACCGACGTCATCCCTGGATCGTACGGTGCAGAAACAGATCCTGGAGCTGCTTAAGAAGCTGCAGCAGCAGCACAGGCTGGCCTACATCTTTATCAGCCATGATTTACGCATAGTGCGGTCGCTGTGCCATCAACTGGTGGTTTTACGTCATGGGGAAGTTGTGGAACAGGGGTGCTGCGAAACAATATTTAACGCGGCCAGCCAGTGCTACACGCGAGAGCTACTGGCACTGGCGTAGTTACCAGGACGGGCGCTCAGCAACAAATGGCTCGGCAATACCCACACCAAAATTCTTCAGGCGGCAGGTGGCAGAGCTTTCATCGGCGCGGTGAACAAAAAGGCACGGTTCTCCTTCCCACTCCACCACCGAACACGCCAGCCGAATGTCTGCCAGCGCGGCTTCAATTTTGTGCATAATTTCCCAGGCACTGGCACCATTATGACTGAGCAAACGCAGCCCGATAAGATCGTCGTCACGGTTAAGGTGGTTCAGCGCCAGGGGTTCCAGAACCAAACCCGCATGGCCGGCACACCAGCGATAACTTTGCGGTAACCGATGTACTACCGAATGTTGCAACGTATTCAACATAGTTCCCCCCAGAGCAAAATTTGCACAATAATTTCACATTTAGTTCACAAGGTAAATCATCAATTTGCAGAATGAAATTAACTCACTGATTATTATCGGTATATTTGCTTTTCCTTTTACCGTTTCACCTGGTAAAAAGCCGCTTTCTACCGTTTTTTTGAGAGGTATTTCTCATTTATTTGATATATCTACCGCGTTGATGCACGGATAACAATCTTTATTGCCGCAAATTAGTTGTTTTTCTCGATAGTTATTCACAAAAAATTAACATGGCAGAGGGGGTTTGAGTCCGCACTGGTTGATATGGCAGGGGGGAAGAAATGCCGCAAAGCGGTGATGAAAACAGGGAGCGAACGCCGGGCTTGTGGCGAACAGGCTCCCGGGGTTTCGCCGCTTACGCCAACGGGGTGGATGTCGGACGCGAAGCGTACAGAAATAGCAATATCGACAGCGTGGAGCAGATAAAGATTGCTGCGACCATTGGCCATGCGCTGGTGAAATCAAGGGCTGACAGTAATGCTCCGGCCAGCGCTCCTACGCCAAAACGCAGGGTGCCGGCAAGCGATGAAGCCGTACCTGCCATATGGGGAAATGCTTCCAGAATCACCGCCATTGCATTGGAGGAAACCATCGAAACACAGCCAATAAATACCGCTACGCCAAATACCAGCGGCAGAAAACCGAGGTTTAACGCACTGACCCCTACCAGCCATATGCCCATGGAAAACTGTATCAGCAGCCCCAGACGGAGCATCAGCACCGGCCCGAAACGGCGCACGCAACGGCTATTCATCAGCGTCATCAGGAACAAAAATACGATATTCAGCGCGAAGTAATAACCAAAATTCTGTGGGGAAATGTGGTTCAACTCAATATAAACAAACGGCCCGCAATTGATAAACGCAAACAGTCCGGCAAAAGAGAAACCGCTCGCCAGCATGTAGCTGAACGCGCGCTGATGACGAAACAGCACGAGAAAATTATACAGAGTGGCACGCAAACTGAATTTTTGCCGCTTATCCTTTGGTAGCGTCTCTTTGATCCGCGTCACCACCAGCAGCGTGGTGATAATCGCCGCTGCGGAGATAATCCAGAAAATGGCATGCCAGCTCCATAACAGCAGCACCCAGCCGCCAAGAATCGGTGCCACCAGCGGGGCTACG
This sequence comes from Erwinia pyrifoliae DSM 12163, assembly GCF_000026985.1. Taxonomy (NCBI): domain Bacteria; kingdom Pseudomonadati; phylum Pseudomonadota; class Gammaproteobacteria; order Enterobacterales; family Erwiniaceae; genus Erwinia; species Erwinia pyrifoliae. The sequence goes on along the minus strand of NC_017390.1, from coordinate 1,525,659 downwards.
GTCATCACCAGCAGCACAAAAGACATCATGCGGGAAAACTCCTCTTTCGAGTAGCTGTCGCGCATCAGGGCGCTGATCACTACGCTGCCTGCCGCTGCCGAAAGACCGTGCAGAAAACGTAAATGCATAAGCTGTTCGATAGTTTGTGCCATGGCACAGGCTGCTGCCGCGATGGCGAAAATCAAAGTACCGATGGCGATCACCGGCTTGCGGCCAAAGCTGTCAGCCAGTGGACCATAAACTATCTGGCCGAGAGAAAAGCCGAGGATATACAGATTAAGCGTCATCTGCACGCTGCCTGCCGACACCGAGAATTCTCGCGCAATCTGCGGCAGGGCCGGCAGATACATATCGATCGATAGCGGCATTAACATCGCCAACAGTCCGAGGATCACCACCAGTCCCGTGGGCGAATTTTTTTCCATAGCCATTGCTACCCCCTGCCTGCCGCTGATTCGTTTTTTAGCGCGCCAGCCCGACACTGGCAATCTCTTCGGCGCTTAACGGACGATATTCGCCCGGCTGCAAATCACTGTCCAGGCGGATGGCACCGATACGTTCACGATGCAGGCCCACCACGCGGTTACCCACGGCGGCAAACATACGTTTAACCTGGTGATAGCGCCCTTCGCTGATAGTCAGACGCACCACATTCGGCTCTATCACTTCCAGCATTGCCGGTTTGGTCAGCGTTTTTTCATTGTGCAGCTGAACGCCGTCTGCAAACTGCTGCGCGTTGTCATCACTGATTGCCGATTCCAGCGTGACCAGATAGGTTTTCTCGCAGTGATGCCGTGGAGAAGTAATACGATGCGACCACTGACCATCGTCGGTCATCAGCACCAGCCCGGTGGTGTCATTATCCAGACGCCCGGCGGCATGCAGCCTGTACGCGCCCGGCTCTTCAAGGAAGTACAATATGGTCGGATGATCCGGATCGTCAGTAGAACAGACATAGCCCACCGGCTTGTTGAGCATAAAGTAGCGCGGCCCTAACTGCTGTTCCAGCACGTTGCCGTCGTATTCCACCGTGCTGTCCGCACTTAATTTATATGCACCTTCGCGAACAACCTCGCCATCGACGGTAACTTTTCTTGCACGTAGCTCACGCGCGGCGATGGCGCGGCTGACTTCCAGCTGCTGGGAGATAAATTTATCAAGTCGCATTAACTCTGCATTGCCTGTTTTGGTTTGAAGTGAAAACTGACGCTAAACGTCTGGTGGTATGGCGCACGGCGCTCATCCTGAATGGAGCGGGTATTATAGCTGCAGAACCCTTGAAGGCCATAGGAGGAACACACTTATCATGCTTTCATGACATAATAAGCTATTGTTGACCCTTTTCGAGTATTCATGTCATTTACTTTACGCCCCTATCAGCAGGAAGCGGTGAATGCCACCATCAGCTACTTTCGCCGCTCCACTCAGCCAGCGGTCATCGTTTTGCCTACCGGTGCCGGAAAAAGTCTGGTGATTGCCGAACTGGCGCGCGTTGCGCGTGGCCGCGTACTGGTACTGGCTCATGTCAAAGAGCTGGTGGCGCAGAACCATGCCAAATACCTCGCGTACGGGCTGGAGGCAGATATCTTCGCCGCCGGACTACAGCGTAAGGAAAGCCAGGCGAAAGTGGTGTTTGGCAGCGTGCAGTCGGTGGCGCGCAACCTTGAGCAGTTCAGCGCGGCGTTTTCATTGCTGATTGTTGATGAATGCCATCGTATCAGTGATTCAGACGACAGCCAGTATCAGCAAACTATTAGCAGGCTACGCCAACATAACCCCGCACTGCGGCTACTTGGGCTGACCGCCACCCCCTACCGACTGGGGAAAGGCTGGATTTATCAGTTCCACTATCACGGCATGGTCAGAGGCGATGAAAAGGCGCTGTTCCGCGACTGCATTTACGAACTGCCGCTGCGCTACATGATTAAACGTGGCTTCCTGGTGCCGCCAGAGCGGCTCGATATGCCGGTGGTACAGTACGATTTCAGCCGGTTACAGGCGCAGCAAAGCGGCCTGTTCAGTGAAGCCGACCTCAATCGCGAGTTGAAACAGCAGCAGCGTATTACCCCGCATATTATCCGGCAAATTGTCGAATTTGCGCAGCAGCGCAAAGGGGTAATGATTTTTGCCGCCACCGTAGAACATGCGCGCGAGATCCTGGATCTGTTACCGGCCAGCAAAGCGCTGATCAGCGCGGCCACCCCTGCCGCCGAGCGTGATGCGCTGATTAACGCTTTCAAGGCACGCAAACTGCTGTATATGGTCAACGTTGCGGTGCTGACCACCGGCTTCGATGCGCCACACGTTGATCTCATCGCCATTTTACGCCCCACTGAATCGGTCAGTCTGTATCAGCAAATTGTCGGGCGCGGGCTGCGCCTCAGTCCGGGAAAAAGCGACTGCCTGATCCTCGACTATGCCGGTAATCCTCACGATCTGTTCACGCCGGAAGTGGGTACGCCGAAGGGCAAGAGCGATAACCAGCCGGTACAGGTATTTTGTCCCGGCTGCGGCTTTGCCAATACCTTCTGGGGGAAAACCACCAGCGATGGCACCGTTATTGAACACTTTGGGCGTCGCTGTCAGGGCGTGCTGGAAGACGATGACGGCCAACGTGAACAATGCGATTACCGTTTTCGTTTCAAAAGCTGCCCGCAATGTGATGGCGAGAATGACATTGCCGCACGCCGCTGTCGCGAGTGTGACGCCATTCTGGTTGACCCGGACGATATGCTGAAAGCAGCGCTGAAGCTGAAGGATGCGCTGGTGCTACGCTGTGCGGCAATGGTGTTGGAAAGCGGCAGTGACGAACACGGCGAATGGCTGAAAGCACGATATTATGACGAGGACGCCAGCGAAGTCAGTGAGCGCTTCCGCTTAAAAACCCCGGCGCAGCGCACCGCATTTGAGCAGCTTTTTTTGCGCCCGCATCAGCGCGCGCCCGGCGTTCCACTCGGCTGGAAGAATGCGGCGGATATCGTGGTACTTCAGCCGCTGCTGCGCCATCCAGACTTTATTGTCGCGCGTAAACAGCGACACTTCTGGTCAGTGCGCGAGAAAGTCTTTGATTACCAGGGGCGTTTCCGCCGGGCAAATGAGCTGCGCTAGCGTTAATGCATTGCCCACTGCGGCAAACATCGTTATAATGCCGCCCGCTTTTGCTCTGTGGAAGCTGAACAAGACTACCTGCTGCTGGGTCGCCTGTAGCAGGAATAAAACCTGAAGAGACTTAAAATGTTCACTATTAATGTTGAAACCCGTAAAGAGCAGGGCAAGGGTGCGAGCCGCCGCCTGCGTACAGCTAACAAATTCCCGGCAATCATCTATGGCGGAAATGAAGCAGCTGTTGCTATCGAACTGGATCACGACTCCGTAATGAACCTGCAATCTAAGCCTGGTTTCTACGAAGAAGTGCTGACTCTGGTTGTAGATGGTAAAGAAACCAAAGTAAAAGTGCAGGCTGTACAGCGTCACCCGTTCAAGCCAAAACTGCACCACATCGACTTCGTTCGCGCTTAATCGCTCGTCCGTCACTGATGTGAATAAAACGCCGCGTAATGCGGCGTTTTTTTTGCGTCATTTTCACGCCCGGCGGCAATGTTTTACTCCGGGCAATCATGCATTCAGCGAGTCAGGCTTCGCCAGATATACATCAATTATTTCGCGCCGGTTCGCCGCTGCAGCTGGTCGCGCAGATTGGGCGGGGTTCCTTTTATGGTTAAGGTATCCGTGACCGGATCCCAGAAGATACGCTCGCCTAACAACATCGCATCGAAGTTAAGCGTCAGACCACCACCACTACCGGAAAATTTAGTCAGCTGGCGCAATGTCGTGCGATCTGCCGGGAAGCTCTCTTCCAGTTCATAGCCCTGCTCCTGAGTGAACGCCTGGAAGGTTTTCTCGCTCAGCGGGGCCAGTTCGTTCGATAAATCCTGCAGTTCAATTTCTTCACCGGCCTGCAGCTGCTCATTGCAGTAGCTGTAAACCTGCTGACGGTAATTCTGCCGCTCATTTTTGTCCAGGCTGGCTTGTGCACAGTAATCGTCCACCGCCTGAAGCAGGCCACGGTTTTGCGCTTTGGTATCCAGACCGACGCTTGCACCAAGGAAATCCATAAAGAAATCGGCGACTTTGCGCCCTACCCGCCCGCGCAGAAAGGTCAGATAGCGCGTTGAGTCAGGATTGGTTTCCCATTCGGTCAGATCGATACGCGCAACGATATCCGCATGGTTAATATCCAGATAATGCGTGCTGCTGATATCCAGCTCTTCGTTAACCCGCATGCTGTTCTGGCTACTCAACACCGCAATCAGCAGATACTCAACCGCCAGATAGCGATAATGACTAAAAAGCACAATGCCGCCTTCGGCGAAAGGATATTTGCCTAACTCATCGCGCAAACGCGCGCTGGCAGCGCGGCTGAAAGCAAGGAAATCGTTTTCACCTTTGCGGCAGCTGCGCAGCGCATCGGCCAGTTCGCTCTCTTCATTGAACAGGCCATAGGCTTTACTTTTGGCGCTGTAAACACGATGTAATTCTTCCATCAACGCCGTGACGGTTGGGTTAGACGGCAACAACGAGTCGCGCAGAACCAGTTCCAGCGTTTGTTCATCGCGCTTAATCATCTGGTGAAGGGCGATCTGATCGATATCCAGACTCATGGTAAACTCTCCTTTAGACACAGGCGCGTATTCAAACACTGTGCGTCTTTACGATCAACTGCAACAACACTGCTCAATTCATTCGGGGTTGATGACGATAAAAAAGCAGAAAAAAACGCGCTCTTACGGTAAGATAGCGCCTTTTAAACTTTAGTAAAACTGACTTCATGGCACAATCATCCCGTTACAGCAACGAACGCGTGGAGAAGATCCTCGCAGAACTGGTTCAGGTGCTGGAGAAAAACCAGACCCCAACCGACCTTTCCCTGATGGTGTTGGGAAATATGGTGACTAACTTACTCAACACCAGCGTGGCTCCGGCTCAACGCCAGGCAATGGCTCGCTCGTTTGCCGATGCCTTGCAGGCCTCGGTACGCAATGACCGCTCCCACTGATGAGATAATACTGACTCCATTATGGTAACCAATCGACAGCGCTACCGTGAAAAAGTGTCCCAGATGATCGGCTGGGGGCACTGGTTCGCCCTGTTTAATATTATCTTTGCTGTTATTTTGGGTAGTCGTTACCTTTTTATTTCCGACTGGCCAGCGTCGCTGGCCGGGCGCATCTATTCCTACAGCAGTTGGATCGGGCACTTTAGTTTCATCGTTTTTGCTGCCTACCTGCTGATTATATTCCCGCTTACCTTTGTAGTGACGTCACAGCGTCTGCTGCGCTTCCTGTCGGCGATCATAGCCACTGCCGGACTGACCCTTATCCTGGTCGACAGCGCGGTATTTGCCCGTTTCCATCTGCACCTCAATCCGGTGGTATGGGAACTGGTGGTTAACCCCGATCAGAGCGAGATGGCACGCGACTGGCAGCTGATGTTTATCAGCGTACCGGTCATTTTTTTGCTGGAAATGCTGTTTGCTACCTGGAGTTGGCAGAAGCTGCGCAGCCTGAACCGCCGCAACTTCGGCAAACCCCTGGCGGGGCTGTTAATCAGCGCCTTCTTTGCCAGCCATCTGATGTATATCTGGGCGGATGCCAATTTCTACCGCCCGATCACCATGCAACGCTCAAATCTGCCGCTCTCCTACCCCATGACTGCCCGACGTTTTCTGGAGAAACACGGGCTACTGGACGCAAAAGAGTATCAGCGACGTCTGGTGCAACAGGGTAGTCCGGAGGCGCTGTCAGTCGCCTATCCGCTCAGTGACATCACCTTCCGCGATAATGCCACGCACAATAATCTGCTGGTGATTACGGTTGATGGCCTCAATCAAGGCTCAATGGCGCAAGCGTTACCCAATTTGACGCGCTTTGCGGATAGTAACGTGCGCTTCAGCCAGCACTTCAGTGCCGGAACCAGTGATGATGCCGGGCTGTTTGGCCTGTTTTACGGTATCTCGCCAGGCTACATGGATGGCGTGCTGTCATCGCGTACCCCCTCGGCGCTGATAAATGCGCTTGGGCAGCGCGGCTACCAGTTTGGAATATTTGCCAGCGACGGTTTTAGTTCTCCACTTTATCGCCAGGCCCTGCTGTCAGATTTCTCACTGCCAACGGTGAAAAATCAGTCTAATGCAGAGACCACCCTTCAGTGGATGCACTGGCTAAACGGGCATAAAAATGAAGCGGCTCCGTGGTTCTCTTATCTTTCGCTGACGACCTCTGCCACCAGCGGTAAGCTGCCACAGTCGAACGAGCACCGCTACCAGCGCGCTGCGGCTGACGTCGACCAGCAGATCCAGAATGTGCTGAACACGCTACAGCAGAAAGGCCTGCTGGCAAACACCGTGGTGGTGATTACCGCACAGCATGGCGTAGTACTGGACGATAATACTCATGATAGTCATCGTGCCATGCTGCAAGTTCCGCTGGTGGTGCACTGGCCAGCTACCCCGGCACAAACGGTGAATAAACTGACCGATCACCAGGACATTATGACCACCCTGATGCAGCGCCTGTTGCATGTGAATACACCGTCTTCTGACTATTCCCAGGGCGAAGACTTGTTTGCAGCTCAACGCCGTCATAACTGGGTAACCAGCAGGAACGCCGGTCAATTGCTGATTACCACGCCGGAAGAGACGCTGTCGCTGGATAATAACGGCAATTATTCCGCATGGGATCTGCAAGGCAACCAGTTGAAGGATCGTAAACCCCAGCTGGCGCTGCTGTTACAGGTATTGACCGACGAGAAACGATTTATCGCTAATTAGCTGTATAAATCTAGAGCGGTCAACGCGTTAGCAGCTTGCATTCATGTTTCATTTGAGTAAGATAGTGGCATCTGTCGGCACGTAGCGCAGCTTGGTAGCGCACCGTCATGGGGTGTCGGGGGTCGGAGGTTCAAATCCTCTCGTGCCGACCAAAATATCCCTTAAAAACCAACCCTTTGCGGTTGGTTTTTTTATGTTTGAGATTTGCCGATGGTAAAATAATGGTAAAACGATGGTAAAACCTCACCTGCTTCATGTTGATATCGCGGTAATGATCACTGGCTCGCCTCCCGCCGGCTTCGCTATTTTTGGCGACATTCAGGCCTATTCCCATCCTGTTCACCTATCCAGCCTGAACAAATCCACAGAAGCTACGATTCATTAGCCCGGGTTATCATGAGCGCATAGATGGTGGCCGGAGGAGACGTTCGGTTGAGGTGGTTGTATCATAGCTTGGTGAGCAATAAGGACACGCAATTACAGCATGCAAAGTGACATACTACATGTAGTTGAAATCATTCGCCGCATACCTGATTGTGCGACTCAGCCATTTCTTTGCCGATGTGATAATGGCGAGCTTTATGTTGTTAAAGGGATGCAATGCGTCCCTAAAAAACAGCTCATCGCCGAGTGGATTTCAGCATTTTTAGCCAAAGAAATGGATCTTTCAATTCCAGAGTTTGGAGTCGTCTATGTTGACCAGGCCTTGACGGAGTTCAAACCAGAGTGGCGCACTGCGCTACAGGAAGGCTATGCGTTCGCAACGAGATACGTGACAGGCGCGGCACCAATAACATTTACACAAGCGCACTCAAACGTTGATGTACAGGATCAAAAGAAGATTTATCTACTTGATAAATGGATAAATAATTCAGACAGATCACTATCACCTCTTGGCGGAAACGTTAACATTATTTTTGATTACCAAAACAATAGATACTATCTAATTGACCACAACCTTGCCTTCGATCATGATGAGCTAGAGGGCGAGTTTGATTACCACGTTTACGGCAATAGACATCGTTCTTGGAAGTTCGACTTGGTAGACCGCCAGCTTTGCGAAGATCAAATTAAGCGGGTTACAGCTCTTCTTCCAGCCGTAGTTAGCTGCATTCCGCAAGACTGGGAACTGGAAGAGATCGTACAGCATACTGAATTTTTAGAATTTATCGAAGAAACACTTAACCGAGCAGAAAACGAAGGATTTTGGAGCAAAATCACATGACTACGCCATGTCTATACAGCATCGTAAGATATGCGCCTTATGCAGAAACTGAAGAGTTCGCAAACATAGGGGTAGTTTTGTGCGCGCCTAAAAAATACGCATTCCACTTTAAACTGACGCAAAGCAATGACGCCAGAATAAGTGCATTTTTCCGAGACGATACAATATTTCCTTATGCAAAAGATGCCGTAGCAAGAGAACTTAGGCTTGCCAAAGAGCAAATTAGAAACTTTTATAGCCCTGAAGGATTAGCTCAATTTTTCAGCTACCTAACGGCAAAAAAAGAGTCTATATTCCATTTTAGCTCTACCCGGGTAGTCTTGACCTCTGACCCTGAGCATGAGTTAGCCTTAATTTATGATAAGTTCATCAACCACGCTGAGTACAGCAAGGAAAGAAGAGAGGACATATTAGCCAAGGAACTTAAGTCAAGATTAAATTCATACTCTGACCTTAAAAATGCTTTCATGAAAGAAACCCTTGGTGGTGATTTAACGAGATTTGCTATGCCGTTTGTTGCCAAAAATGATGATGAAATACTTTGCGCCATAAAGCCGTTATCGTTTGGACAGAAAGAACCCGGGAAGATGATGGAACATTGCGATTCTTGGGTGGCTCGTGTTACAAGGGCGGCAAACGAGAACATACTCAACCTTGCCAACGTACTATTCACCATCGATGGACACAAGAAACCATTGGCAGCAGAAGCAAAAGCCATGGACGAGATTCGAAGAACATTCGACAGGCACCATATATCTCACTTCAAACACGATGATGAACTATCAATAATTTCTTTCGCAAAACAATCTCTATGAGCCCAACCTGACCACCGCGCCGGGAGACTGTAATTAAAATTGTGTCATTGCCTGTTTTTGATATGTTCACTCCAGTAACGGAGACAGGCANATTATGGACGAAAAGAAACTCAAANCCCTTGCGGCTGAACTGGCTAAAGGCCTTAAAACCGAAGCCGATCTNAATGCTTTTTCCCATATGTTGACGAAGCTTACCGTGTAAACAGCGCTCAATGCAGAGCTGACTGAGCACCCCGGACACAAGAAAAATGTCCCAAAATCAGGCTCGAATACCCGTAACGGATACTCGTCAAAAACGTTGCTTTGCGACGATGGCGAGATTGAACTGAGCACACCCCGCGATCGTGAAAACACCTTTGAACCTCNGCTGATAAAGAAAAATCANACGCGTATCACGCAGATGGACAGCCAGATTTTATCTCTGTACGCCAAAGGNATGACGGTAATCCCCCCATTTTTAAACGGAGTGGATAAGTAGAATCAGATCGTGCGTTGTCTATGCTGCATCGGCGTGTGGCCATTCAGCGCCATATTCGGACGTTGGTGATTATAAAACCATTGCCATCGCGTGGCATAGTTCTGCAACTCATCCAGTGAGGTAAACAGGTGCTGCCCCAGCCAGTCATAACGCACTGTCCGGTTATATCGCTCAATACAAGCGTTCTGCTGAGGTTTACCCGGCTGAATAAAATGCAGGGTTATGTTCTGCTGAGCTGCCCATAACATCAGTAGATTGCCGGTATATTCTGGCCCGTTATCGCATCGTATCGCTGCCGGTTTACCTTTCCATTCAATGGGCTGCTCGAGAGTCCTCACCACACGATTTGCAGGCAGAGAAAAATCCACCTCAGTGGCCAGGGCTTCACGATTAAAGTCATCAATAACATTCAGTAAACGGACGGAACGGCCATCCGATAGCCGATCATGCATGAAGCCATCGACCCGCATTCGTTGCTGTTTTCAGGCACAGCCAGCGGTTCAGGTTTATTCCGTTTCAGTCGTTTTTTCGGTTTGATCCGCATGTTCAGCGACAACTCGCAGTCAATCCGGTACAGCCTTTTGTGGTTAAACCGAAAGCCTTTTATGTTACGCAGGGTCAAAAAACACAGGCCGACCCCCCGGTTGCGCTGACTGTCGGTGATGCGGAGCAGTCAGTCAGCAATCGCGTCATTATCTTCACGCAGTTTAGCCTGATAGCGATAGCAACTTTCGCTGACAACAAACAGCCGGCAGGAAAACGTACACTGATATTGCGACGCCTGACAGCATCCTGCGCCATCTGCTTTCGAAGCGATGGCTTCACCACTTTGTCAGGCCTGAATAATCATCACTCAGTGGAGAGACTAATCCCTTTTCTCCCGCCCTGTTGGCGAAAAGGCGTTGCAGGCTCTCGCACTGCTCTTTGCTGTGAAGTTACCACTGCGACCGCGAGAACCAGTGGCTGCACATCTGCCGCCCATTTCACAGCTAAAATTGCCTGTTAAAGGCAGCATTTGTGCATTTCCTTGTTAGCATCCTCAACCGCCATCCCCGCCATAATATGCTGTTTAGTACCAGCTGGCAGCGGCATTCGCTAATGCGCATAAGGCAAGCTAGATGCCTCACCGCAGACCAGCTTCGGCTATCGAGGCAGCGGTGAATGATGCTGACGGTTTCGGTTATATCCTGCTGTTTTCATATGTCTTTTTATCCGTCCCGTGTTTGATGACACACAGATAACTCTTGTTCAATTTCACAGCAAGCGATATTGCATATATTGAAAAAAAAAGCCCCGGCAGGGGCCAGGGCTGTGAATTTTAAGATGGTAAGCTGTTGTCATTGTCACCACTCTTAACACGCTACAACACTTTTTGCGTAACGCCGTGGAATTATTTACTATCGCTGTACAACTGCCTTTTATAACTGAGCACCACAGCCAGCTGATGCCACGCTTTTGCTCAGACTCAAACGGAGAACGGATGCATGGCACGTCAGATTGCCCCAGGTTACTGTGTTGTTGAACGCCCGGGAAACCTTGATTTCCAGGCCAGGGAGCTGTTCAGGGATATCCGCTCCCCTGCCGCCAGCCTGTTTATGACACTCAATGCGGATACCCAGTGGCTGAAGCCCGGTCAGATATTGATTGTTGCCGATCCGCAAACTACAGCACCTGTAACAACACAGATGCTGCACAAACTCAGACAGGCAAAACAAAATACCAATAACGCCCTTATCGGCGTCAGTACAGAGGATGCCGGCTTTCTTCAAAAGCACTACGGCATGATTGCCGGGCTGACCAGCGCCGGTAATCAAATTTTCGGCACTGCAGGAGACGTGGGCGAAAAATACTTTTCATCCNTTGAGCAGACCCTGAAGAAAATCGAAGCCAGCTATCAGAACCAGTACCGCACACAGGGTTCGCTCATCGGTCAACAGTTTTACGCTGAGCGCAATCAGCTACTGAACCAGCTAAAAGAGCTGGTCAACAAGCCGCTGCTCAAATCACTTGCCCGCCATTATGTGAAATTCCGACCCTACGAGGATATGCGCAGGGCGTTAAACCTCTCCAGTCGTTCTATCGTGCATGAATGGTCAACGGCCGGCGTTACGGGTATANCGGGTTATTCAACCTATGTCGGCAATGCCGCAAAAGCCGCACGCTTCCTCAGGTACGGGGGATATATCGGCATCGGATTCGCTTTTGCCGGAACGACTAATGATGTGGCAGATGCCTGCACCAAAGGGCGTGAAGGTGAATGCGGGAAAGTTGCTTTCAAGGAATACGGAAAGTTTGCCATTAGTACCGCCGGGGGGATGGCAGGTGGAGTATATGGTGGTGCAGCTATGATGGGTGTCTGTACAGGCGTAGGGATCGTCACCGTCGGAGTAGGAGGTGTTGCGTGTGCAGCCGTTGGTTCTATAGCTGGTGGGTATATCGGAAGCACAGGTGCAGAGGCAATAATCAACAAAGTAATAGAATATTATGATAACTAACAAAATATTAGCTCATGCAGCGTTATTTTTTGGACTGGCAGGCAGTGGCCTCATATTCATCTCATTTTTAATCTATGCAGTAAAAAGGCAAGATTATTATAAGCTAGTCTCATCCTTTGCGAAAAAATATACATTCCCAGCTCCATGTTCTTTCTATCATATGGTCGGTTTCTTTGGTGCCTTTCCGGTGATTCGATTCTTTATAAAATTAAGCCAGAGAAAGAAAGTGTTTTTTATGGATCGCAACGATCCAGCATATTCTTTCTTTGATGATAATCAAATCCAAATACATACATGGATGAGGTTCTTTTCTTTCCTGTGGCTGGCGGCAACGGCGTGTCTTATCTTATTCGCTTTTTTTGGCCTGCTTTTGCCTTGATTACAACAGTGGCTCATATTGGAGCCACTTTTTTAAGTAAAGTTACTCCATCTCAAGCCTGACATCCAGCATCGCCAGGCGGCCCTCAATAAACTCTTCCGCCATCTGAAACTTTATGCGGATCATGCCCTCCGACAGCTTCAACTTGCGCCCCAGCGCGCGTTTTGAGATATCTTTGTATAATGATCCACCAGCAAAGCATACTCATGCGGGCGTTTCTGCTTTAGTCTGCCCACGCAACCATCAATAATCAGCGCATCATTCTCGGTGCAACTTATACCCACAGAGTTTTCAGGCAACAGCCCTTTAAATCCGGCAGCAATGGCAGAATAGCCCACATCATGTTCAATCCGGTGTTTTGACCAGTTGNCCCAGCGCGCCAGTATCAGCTAAATATCACGCATTCTTGTCTCCGCTATTTTTGTTGCCGTNGAAATTTTTGCGTAACGCCGTGGAATTATTTACTATCGCTCTGCAACTGCCTTTTATAACTGAGCACCACAGCCAGCTGATGCCACGCTTTTGCTCAGACTCAAACGGAGAACGGATGCATGGCACGTCAGATTGCCCCAGGTTACTGTGTTGTTGAACGCCCGGGAAACCTTGATTTCCAGGCCAGGGAGCTGTTCAGGGATATCCGCTCCCCTGCCGCCAGCCTGTTTATGACACTCAATGCGGATACCCAGTGGCTGAAGCCCGGTCAGATATTGATTGTTGCCGATCCGCAAACTACAGCACCTGTCACTACGCAGATGCTGCACAAACTCAGACAGGCAAAACAAAATACCAATAACGCCCTTATCGGCGTCAGTACAGAGGATGCCGGCTTTCTTCAAAAGCACTACGGCATGATTGCCGGGCTGACCAGCGCCGGTAATCAAATTTTCGGCACTGCAGGAGACGTGGGCGAAAAATACTTTTCATCCNTTGAGCAGACCCTGAAGAAAATCGAAGCCAGCTATCAGAACCAGTACCGCACACAGGGTTCGCTCATCGGTCAACAGTTTTACGCTGAGCGCAATCAGCTACTGAACCAGCTAAAAGAGCTGGTCAACAAGCCGCTGCTCAAATCACTTGCCCGCCATTATGTGAAATTCCGACCCTACGAGGATATGCGCAGGGCGTTAAACCTCTCCAGTCGTTCTATCGTGCATGAATGGTCAACGGCCGGCGTTACGGGTATANCGGGTTATTCAACCTATGTCGGCAATGCCGCAAAAGCCGCACGCTTCCTCAGGTACGGGGGATATATCGGCATCGGATTCGCTTTTGCCGGAACGACTAATGATGTGGCAGATGCCTGCACCAAAGGGCGTGAAGGTGAATGCGGGAAGATAGCTATTAAAGAATATACTAAATTCACAACCGGTACTGTTACCGGGATAGCTGGAGGTGCTCTGGGTGCATCTGCTGGTATGGGCATTTGCGTTGCGGTAGGCATAGTAACCGCTGGTGCCGGAGGTGTTGCTTGCGCCGCTGTGGGTTCATTAGTCGGTGGAACTATTGCCAGTTCTGCAAACGATTATATTATTGAGACATGGTTAAAATAGCATGAAAAGTATTATTTATTACACCGGCCTTGCATTTGCTATCGTTCCTTTCTTCATTCTTGTTATACAGTTCATTATTTTTTCTATCAATACCAAAAAATATAACACTTTGTTATCCATGTACCACAGTAAAGAATTTAAACTCCCTCCCCTGTATCAATTTTACGGTTCAATGGGTTTTTTTGGTTCTTTTGGAATGGCATACTTTTTTTCAAGAATTAAAAAAGGAAAAAAAATAAATCTTTCAACCCAAAGAACACCTTGATATTTCCAACTTCCTGAGACGTATTGACGTGAACCTCACAAAGTGGATCGATACTTATTATTGCATGTCAATTGCAGCAATGATTTTGTACATGGTTTTTGTTGTAATGACCCTGATAAAAATGGTTGTTACGTAACGTTAAAAGCCCACAAAGTGGGCCATTCCTTCTTTCATTAATTTAACTGTCCATCTCCAAATCAACATCCAGCATCGCCAGGCAACCCTCAATAAACCCTTCCGTCATCTGAAACTTTATGCGGATCATGCCCTCCGACAGCTTCAACTTGCGCCCCAGCGCGCGTTTTGAGATATCTATGATATAGTGATCCACCAGCAAAGCATACTCATGCGGGCGTTTCTGCTTTAGTCTGCCCACGCAACCATCAATAATCAGCGCATCATTCTCGGTGCAACTTATACCCACAGAGTTTTCAGGCAACAGCCCTTTAAATCCGGCAGCAATGGCAGAATAGCCCACATCATGTTCAATCCGGTGTTTTGACCAGTTGNCCCAGCGCGCCAGTATCAGCTAAATATCACGCATTCTTGTCTCCGCTATTTTTGTTGCCGTNGAAATTTTTGCGTAACGCCGTGGAATTATTTACTATCGCTCTGCAACTGCCTTTTATAACTGAGCACCACAGCCAGCTGATGCCACGCTTTTGCTCAGACTCAAACGGAGAACGGATGCATGGCACGTCAGATTGCCCCAGGTTACTGTGTTGTGGAACGCCCCGGGAACCTTGATTTCCAGGCACGGGAGCTGTTCAGGGATATCCGNTCCCCTGCCGCCAGCCTGTTTATGACACTCAATGCGGATACCCAGTGGCTGAAGCCGGGTCAGCTATTGATAGTTGCCGATCCGGATACCACGGCACCGGTGACAACGCAGATGCTGCACAANCTCAGACAGGCAAAACAAAATACCAATAACGCCCTTATCGGCGTCAGTACAGAGGATGCCGGCTTTCTTCAAAAGCACTACGGCATGATTGCCGGGCTGACCAGCGCCGGTGATAAAATATTCGGCACCGCAGGAGACGTGGGCGAAAAATACTTTTCTGCCATTGAGCAGACCCTGAAGAAAATCGAAGCCAGCTATCAGAACCAGTACCGCACACAGGGCACGCTCATCGGTCAACAGTTTTACGCTGAGCGCAATCAGCTACTGAACCAGCTAAAAGAGCTGGTCAACAAGCCGCTGCTCAAATCCCTTGCCCGCCATTCCGTGAAATTCAGACCCTACGAAGATATGCGCAGGGCGTTAAANCTCTCCAGTCGTTCTATCGTGCATGAATGGTCAACGGCAGGTGTGACTGGAATACCGGGTTATTCCACCTATGTTGGCAACGCTGCAAAAGCCGCGCGCTTCCTCAAGTACGGGGGGTATATTGGCATTGCTTTCTCTTTTGCTGGTACAAGTAACGAAGTTGCCAATAGCTGTTCCACGGGACGGGAAAGCGAATGCGGGAAGATTGCTTTCCAGGAATACTCAAAGTTTGCTTTGAGTACGGGTGGAGGCATAGCTGGTGGTGCCTGGGGCAGTAGCGCTATGATAGGGGTTTGTGCTGCAGTCGGTGTTGCTACAGTAGGAGTTGGCGGCGTAGCATGCGCGGCAGTCGGATCTGTCGCCGGAGGTTACGCTGGTAGTGTGGCTGGCGAGAAACTGGTCAACATGTTTTTGGAGTCAACCGGTGATTGAACATATACTAGCAAAAGCAGGATTATTCTTTGGGCTATTCGCCAGCACGCTTATTTTTGTATCATTTTTTCTCTACCTGGCTAATAAAAGTAGTTATGAAAATTTAGTCTCTCTTTTCAAGGAAAAATATACATTCCCTGCTCCAAGCTCATTTAACCATATGGTTGGTTTTTTTGGTGTTTTCCCCGTTAGCAGATTTTTTATCAAATTGAGTAAGAAAAAGAAGATTTTCTTACTCCAGCAGAACGACCCTGCTTATAATTTTTTTGAAGAGAATGATTTAAAAATTCAACCGTGGATGAGATATTTATCTGCCATGTGGATGACTGCAACTGCGTTTTACCTGATTTCTGTATTAGCTGCCGTTATCTTATCTGTGGTCCGGTAAGCAAAAATTATCAATTTAGCAAAACTGCCCACATCGCTGTGGGCAGATTTGTCAAATTCCCGCATCCATCTCCAGCTCAACATCCAGCATCGCCAGGCGGCCCTCAATAAACTCTTCCGCATGACAAAAAAGTCTATTCCCAATGCAGGGTTATCTTGAATAAGTACGCTCATGCGTTCAGGAGGTAAAACAAGAATATAATTTTTATCATTACTTATTTTTATTCTGGATAATTTTGGTACAAGATAGTCAGAATCGAATTCGTTTATGAAGTCATGGTATGCTTCTGATAACAATCATATGGTTGGCATAATTATCACGATAACTTTGTAGCAATTAAGATAAATATTTTCCCTCATGATTTTTGTGTTATCGAAAGAGGTGGAGTGCTTATTATTAAACGCCTTTTTTAAAATGAATTGAATATTTCATTTTGAGATTTTGTCAAGGTAGTTTCTGATTTTGAGCTTGTATAAAAAACCCATCAAAAATTATACCCTGCGGAGATACATCCGAATTATAGTTTATTTAATTATTTGAGAGCATATCATCATATATAAATATCCGTGATTTCACGATCCAATCGCGAAGTAATTGCTGAA
The DNA here is from genome assembly GCF_000026985.1 of Erwinia pyrifoliae DSM 12163. Lineage (NCBI taxonomy): Bacteria > Pseudomonadati > Pseudomonadota > Gammaproteobacteria > Enterobacterales > Erwiniaceae > Erwinia > Erwinia pyrifoliae. The sequence continues at coordinate 1,508,931 of NC_017390.1, read as the reverse complement.
TAATTCTATCCTTAATTTTTTATTCGCTATGTAGCAGATTAGCTTCACACACCAATTATATTCCCGAATTCAACCCAGTAAGCATCTGCTTGTTTATAACCCCAAGGACCTTTATTGTCTGAGTTGTGATAAAACAAGTAATAAGTAGGGGCAGCGCCATATTGCGTAACTACCCGTGCTAACGCGCTTCTTTCATATTATTCCGGACTATTCCCATCCCCGGCACTGAAAAGAGTGTTACTGACATTGTTATATTCCTCCATCCGTGAAATCCAGAGGGTTTATATTGAACTAAGGTGACATTTACTATCGGTCTGCTATGCTCAATCCAGCTTGCATAAGCAGTCATCGCTCATTTTATCAACCAGATCATCCTGCCAAACCTGGACTGTTACTATTAAGATTAATCTGTCAAATGCAACCACGACACTTTGTTGGCTTTCTCAATATGGAATCATTCCAATGACCGTTATCAGTGCCCGTAACCTCAAAGATGCGCAAGAACTGCTTTATTCAGCTATTTATAAAGTCGCGCTGGCCTGTGATATCGGCTGCGACGAGTTCTTGCGCCTTGCCAGAAAAGGGGGCCAGCGTGGTGCAACTATCTCTAAAGCCGACCGATATTTTGGGGTATCGTTGAAGGGTTTCACCATCGCACCCAATGAATGAAATCAAGAGTTTATTTTGATCTCTGCCCGCTAACCTGCTTAACTGTTTCGTCTTTTCATTACGGGTAAGTCGCTATGCCCCTCCCGATTATTCCCCTGCTGCCGCCGTTTATCACTCGCGCCTCACTGCAACCGCTCGACGGCTACCCGTCCGTTCAGCAGCTTGATGTGCGTTTTGATGCCGACCATTTCACGCCATCCCTGTTCAGCACACTTGAGATCCCCATGCCTGTACATCTGAACCGCGCGGTCAGCAAGCGTCGTGCGGAATATCTGGTCAGCCGCTACGGCCTGCAGCAGGCGCTGGCCAGCTTTGGCGTTGAACGCTTTGTGCTGGGTAATGCTGCGGATCGCGCACCAGTCTGGCCACAGGGAATAACCGGCTCGCTGTCACACACCCAGCAGCAGGTATGCGCTTTGCTGACGCGCGATCGCAATCTGCTGCTGGGAATTGACTGTGAGCAAATAATGACGCTTTCAGTCGGCAAAGAAACGCAAAGTATGCTGATTAATCAGCAAGAAAGAGAACGGCTTGAGCAATGCTCAATGCCGTTTAATACCGCGCTGACGGTGGTTTTTTCCTTAAAAGAGAGTTTGTACAAGGCGCTCTATCCGCACCTGAAGCAGTTTATGGATTTCAGTGCGGCTGAAGTGGTGGAGTGCCATCCCGATATGCGGCAGGTTGGCCTGCGTTTAACGCAGACGTTTTCCGCAGAAATGGTGACTGGTAGGGTGTTCACAGGTCATGCCGTGCTGCAATCCGATCGGGTTTTGACATGGATTGTCGAACCGCAGCCGCGCTGAATCAGTGAGGTTCATCCTCAACGCACCGATCGTTGACCCACAGCTGTTGCAAATCGCCGCCGTATAGCTCCGCCATCGGTATCAGCGCCTCGACGATACGACAGCTGTCCAGCGGTGCCATGCCAGAAGGTGCCTGAAAATAACGCATAAAGTGCAGCCAAATACCGTTCATCTTTGTGCTCCTCTGTAGAGTGAACCTGTAGTTAGCCCGAATTCTCTCCCGGATGAAATACGCATTTTGCACAGCCTTTGCCGCTTCCCGGCAATAGCGCGTAATCCCGTTTAGCGACTGATTTAAGCCGGATATGTTGTTTTACAGCCGCTGTTCCCGCCGCCAATAATTGCCAGCATCTGAACCTGTCAAGGAGATGTGATGGCTTACCGATTAAGCTTGCTGGATAAAAGCCCGCTGGATGAGGGCGAAGACGCGGCGGCGGCGCTGGCACGTACACTAACGCTGGCGCAACGGGCGGAGGAGCAGGGTTATTACCGTTTCTGGCTGGCTGAACATCATAACAGCCCGGCGCTGGCCAGCCCGTCACCGGAGGTGTTGATTGCCTGGATTCTGGCGCATACCCGCCGCATCCGCGTCGGCTCCGGCGGCGTCATGTTGCAGCACTACAGCCCCTATAAAGTGGCCGAAAACTTTAATCTGCTGGCCTCGCTGGCACCCGGCCGTGTTGATCTGGGCGTTGGCAAAGCGCCGGGCGGCCTGCCGCTGTCGACAAAGGCGTTGCAGGCAGGCATGCACGCGGAGGAAAAAGGCGATTTTGCCAGCCAGCTGGCGGCGCTGGACGGCTGGCTTAACCCCACGCCATCGACTGAACAGAGTGAAGATCGGCTACTGGCAACCCCGCTTCCCCCGCATCCCGCCAGCCGTTTTCTGCTCGGTGCCAGTGAAGCGAGCGCTCGCCTGGCAGCAGATCTGGGCTGGCAGTTCGTGTTTGCCGCGCATCTTAACGGCGATAAGCAGGAGCTGGAACGCGCATTAACCACATACCGGACGCGCAGCGGCGGCCAGAGTGCGCTGCTGGCCGTACAGGTCGTTGCCGCTGATACGGCGGCACAGGCGGCGCTGCTGGCGGCTGATTTGCAGCACTACCGCGTGCACACCGATCGTGATCAGAGCGTTACCGTTGGTAGCATCGCACAGGCAGAAGCTTATATCCGCCAGTCGGGTGCAACCGAGTATCGCATTGAACCGCGCACGCTTACCGTGCTGAAAGGCACTGCCGCACAGGTACACGACCAGCTGGAGCAGCTTCACCAACGCTTTGGCGTGGAGGAATTCATCATAGATACGCCAATCGGCAGCGGCACGTCACGTCTTAAATCCTTGCAGTTACTGGCCAACCATCTGCGCGTCGCCGCGTAAGGAGTCCGTCATTATGAGTCATTCCCTTGCACAGCAGCTGATTGCCTGGCGTCGTGAACTGCATCAGTTTCCCGAGCTGTCCCACGAGGAATTTGCCACCACCGCACGCATTAAAAGCTGGCTGAATGAGGCGGGTATCACCCCACTGCCCTGGGATCTCACCACCGGTGTGGTGGCGGAGATCGGACAGGGGGAACCTTTAATCGCTCTGCGCGCGGATATCGACGCCCTGCCGATTGAGGAAGTTGCCGAGGTGTCGTTCCGCTCGCAGCATCAGGGCGTCATGCATGCCTGCGGCCATGACCTGCATACGTCGGTGATGCTCGGTGCGGCGCAGTTGTTGAAGGCGCGCGAGAAGACCTTGCCAGGCCGCGTGCGCCTGCTGTTTCAGCCGGCGGAGGAGCGCTTTGGCGGGGCGAAAACCCTGATCGATGCGGGCGCACTCCAGGGCGTGAGCGCTATTTTCGGTATGCATAATGCCCCGGAGCTACCCACAGGCATCTTTGCCACACGCGGCGGCCCGTTCTATGCCAACGTCGACCGTTTTGCTATTGAGGTCAACGGCAAAGGCGCGCACGCCGCACGTCCACAGGAAGGCATTGATGCCATTGTTATCGCCAGCCAGATTGTTGGCGCACTACAAACTCTAGTCAGCCGCAGCTACAGTCCGCTGGAAACGGTGGTGGTCAGCGTAACGCGCATTGAAGGCGGCAATACATGGAACGTGCTGCCACAGCAGGTGGTGCTGGAAGGGACGGTGCGCACCTATAACGCACAGATCCGCAGCGAGCTGCCGCAGCGTCTGCGGCAGCTGATTACGGGTATCGCCAATGGCTTTGGCGCACGCGCCGATCTGAGCTGGCATCCCGGCCCACCTGCCCTGATCAACAGCGAACGCTGGGCGGAATTCAGCAAGCAGGTGGCAGCACGCGAGGGCTACGAGGTTCAGCACGCCGAGCTGCAAATGGGCGGCGAGGATTTTGCCTTTTATCTGCATCATGTCCCGGGAGCCTTCGTCAGCATCGGCAGCGCCAGCGAGTTTGGGCTACACCATCCCGGATTTAACCCGGATGAAGACCTGCTCTACCCGGCGGCACACTATTTCAGCCAGCTGGCCGAAGCGGCACTACACGACATCGCCTGAAGGACAGCGCCGCTGCCCTGCTCATTTGCCTGTTAACTCATATCAGCGTAGGTCACTATGAAACACATTGCCATTACTCGCTCTGCTGGCCACCGCATTACCGATCGCAACGATGGCAAACGCAGAAACGGTGAAGATCAACGACACCGGCATCAGCGTAGAGGCCAACAGCGCCCCCGTTCATGCCCCGCTCAACCCACAGGCCGTGGCCCTGCTGCCGAAAAACCTGAGCCTGGCGGTGCCGGGTAAGTTTACCGTTGCCGTTGCCGCCCTTAACTCCCCGCCGCTCACGCTGTTTTCCGATGACAACACAACCCTGCTGGGCAGCGAAGTGGATATTGCCCGGCTGGTGGCAGACAGTCTCGGGCTACAGCTGAATGTGGTGCCGACTTCATGGGAAGACTGGCCGCTTGGCGTCAGTTCCGGTAAATATGACGCGGCGATAACCAACGTCACGGTGACCAAAGCGCGCAAAGAGAAATTTGACTTCGCCACCTATCGCCGTGACTCACTGGGTTTCTACGTTAAATCTGACAGCAAGATCGCCGCGATAACCAAAGCCGAAGATATCGCCGGGCTGCGGATTATTGTCGGTTCCGGCACCAATCAGGAAGCTATCCTGCTGGCGTGGGAGGAACAAAATCAGAAGAAAGGGCTGAAGCCGTTCGTCCCCAACTACGTTAAAGACGATGCTGCGCAAACGCTGGCGCGACAGTCCGGCCGCGCCGATGCCTATTTCGGCCCCAACGTGATTGGTGCATGGAAAGCGGCTCTGACCGGCAAGACCAGACGGGTGGGCACCGTGGACGGCGGCTGGCCAAAAGCGGCCCATATTGCCGTCACGCTGAAGAAAGACAGCGGACTGGTGACGGCGGTTAACGCCGCGCTGAACGGCGTGATCAAAGGTGGCGAATACGACAAAGTGCTGAATCGCTGGGGAGAAGGCATTGAGCGTCTCGATCATTCTGAAATTAACCCGTCCGGGCTGGGCGATTAGCGGAGATTGACATGAGCGAAGAGAATTTCCGCCAGCTGTCTCCGGAAGCGCCAGAGCTGGAACCGATTATTGCCGGGCTGTTTGGGGAATACAGCGCCCGCTATGGCGACTTCTTCGCAAGAGATGCCGAAATTGAGCTGACCGAATGGTATCTGCCACCACAGGGGATGTTTGTGGTGCTGGAACGGCACGGAGAAATTATTGCGATGGGGGCTTACAAGTCATTCGACGCGCAAACCGCCGAGTTGAAACGGATCTGGACGCGCGGCGATCTGCGGCGCCAGGGGTTGGCGCAGAAGGTGCTGGTGGAGCTGGAACAACGGGCGCAACGGGCAGGCTACCGTCACATCTACCTGACCACCGGCTTCCGCCAGCCGGAGGCGGTGCGGCTGTATCTGTCACACGGCTATCAGCCCCAGTTTGATACCACGCGCGATACGGAGGACTACAGCAAGCCGCCGTTCGACGGTCGTTTGCGTTTTACTAAATCGCTGTATCAAACAATGACTACCGGAGCCGCCGATGAAATCCAGTGAAACCTTGCGCGTGGTGCCCGCACGCTACCCGCTGCGGCTGGCCGGTACGGCCATCGCGCTGTTTATTCTGGCCATCGTCGTGCAGTCCGTGGCGTTCAACCCGCGCTGGGAGTGGTCGGTATTTGCCCACTGGTTCTTTGCCCCGGCGATCCTGTCCGGGCTGGGCCAGACCCTGCTGCTGACGCTGACAGCCAGCGTACTGAGCGTGCTGCTGGCGCTGGCCCGACTATCCCCTTCCTGGCTGCTGTCCGGGCTGGCGTTCAGCTATATCTGGCTGTTCCGTTCGCTGCCGCTGATTTTGGTGCTGATTATTCTTTACAACTTCTCTTATCTCTACGATCGGCTGTCACTGGGCGTTCCTTTTACTCCGTTAACCCTGGCGACCTGGAAAACCATCGACGTGCTCGGTCAGTTCAGCACTGCCGTTATCGGGCTGACGCTGGTGCAGGCGGCCTACACCGCCGAGATCGTACGTGGCGGCATCGCCGGGGTCGATCACGGGCAGTTCGAGGCCGCCGCCGCCCTTGGCCTGCCGTCATCGCGCCGCACCCTGCGTATTATCCTGCCACAGGCGCTGCGCGCGATTATTCCTGGTGCTTTTAATGAAATTATCAGCCTGGCGAAAGGCACGGCAATGGTTTACGTGCTGGCGATGCCGGAGCTGTTTTACACCATCCAGATGGTTTACAACCGCACCCAGCAGGTGATCCCGCTGCTGATGGTCGCCGCCGTCTGGTATCTGCTGATCACCACCCTGCTGTCGGTGGTACAGCACTATGTTGAACGCTGGCTGGCACGGGGCACCACGCGTCAATCCGGCAACCGGCAGCCGGCGTCACCACAGCGCGCGGCCATCACCCCCATCAGGAGTTAATCATGTCTGAAGCTATCGTTCTGCATAACGCGCCGGCCGCTGGCCATATTTCGATTTCTGGCGTCAGCAAAAGCTACGGGCGTTTTAACGCGCTGGATAATGTCTCGCTGGAAATCCCCCCCGGATCGGTGACGGTGATCCTCGGCCCGTCCGGTTCAGGGAAATCCACCCTGCTGCGCGCCATTAATCATCTGGAGCGCGTTGACCAGGGCTTTATTCGTATCGACGGTGACTACATTGGTTACCGCCGCAAAGGTGATAAACTCTACGAGCTGAAAGAGAAAGCCATCCTTAAACAGCGCGCCGGCGTAGGATATGTCTTTCAGAACTTCAATCTGTTTCCCCATCTGACGGTGCTGGAAAACATCATTGAAGCGCCGCTGGCACATAAGCGCATGACGCGCACGGCCGCCGAAGCGCATGCTGGGAAGCTACTGGAATCGGTCGGATTAGGTCATAAGGCCCACGCCTGGCCACGGCATCTTTCTGGTGGGCAGCAGCAGCGCGTGGCGATTGCCCGTGCGCTGGCGCTCAACCCTAAGGTTGTCCTGTTTGATGAGCCAACCTCCGCGCTCGACCCGGAGCTGGTCGGGGAAGTGTTGGGCAGCATCAGGCAGCTGGCGCGTTCCGGCACCACGCTGGTGGTGGTGACGCACGAGATAGGTTTCGCCCGCGAGGTGGCCGACCACGTAGTCTTTTTGGTTGAGGGGAAAATCGTTGAGCAGGGCAGCGCCCGCCAGGTATTGAATCATCCGCAGCATCCGCGTACCCGTCATTTTCTCGCCAAAGTCCTGTGAGAAATCGCTATCCGGGGGATAATCCCCCGAAGCCGCATCAGTTCTCTGCCGTATCGGTACGCTGCACCGCATCCAGCGTTGCCTGCTCACGCTCAATGCCGGTCAATTCTGTCAGAACTCCGGCTCGCATCTCCAGCAGGCGGTCGGCATGCAGAAAATAGTGGTCGTCGTGGCTAATGGCAAACACCGTTATACCCATCTCGCGCAACCACGGCAGCAGCTCGCGGTAGAAGATACGCCGAAAATGCGGGTCCTGATCCGCAGCCCACTCATCCAGCAGAAGAATATCGCGCTGCCCGGCGATAGCCAGCAGCAACGCCAGCCGTTTGGTCTGACCTTTTGATAAATTGAGGTTCAGGACGCGATTGCCCTCCAGCGTAATTTTGTCCTGCATTTGCAGGCGCGCCAGCCAGCTCTGCACCAAAGCCGGATCGGCAGGCTGCCCGCGATCGTCTATAATGCGGTCAAACAGATGCACCTCGGTGAAAACCGCCGAGAACAGCCGACGATAGCTATCGATTGCAGAAGGATGCACCACCTGGCCATCAAGCAGGATTTCGCCAGAAACCGGCTGATAAAGCCCGGTAAGCAGCATTGCCAGCGTTGACTTACCGCTGCCGTTGCCGCCAATCAGAAATACCAGCTCGCCGCGTTTCAGCGTCATGTTAACCGGCCCGACCTTAAAACCCTGGTCACCGTAGTGGAACGACAGATTGCGCAGCTCCAGCGTTTGCCAGTTTCTTGCCGCCGCCGGCTGTGGGAAATCAGCTTGATATTCTGCCAGCTTAAACGTACTGAGTTTGTTAAACGCCACCTGAGCGCTCAACAAGGTTGGCAATGCCCCTACCGCCGACAGCATCGGGGTACGCAAAAACAGCAGGGTCAGGGAGTAAGTGGACGCGACGGCGGTATCCGCCCAGCCGAGACCGTTTGCCAGCCAGAAAGCCAGCCCGATGGCTCCCAGCATCATGATGTTCGACCAGTTTACCGCGCTGAGGTGGAAGGTGTCGGCGCGCACGATGTGATGGCGGTAAGTTTTCGCATCTTCGCCGTACACGTTGTCGAAGATCTGCTGCGCACGCTGGCGATTCAGCGCCAGCTCTTTGCGCCCTTCAATGATGGTCTGAAAATCAGCGTAAAGGCGATCTTCAGTATCACGCAGCGTAGCCATATGCCGGTAGACGCGCGCCACCAGCAGCCAGCCAGCCACCGATAAGGGTGACAGTCACCCATGTGGCGGTCACCATCAGCATTTTCGGAGAAAGCCAGCCGAGATAAGCCGCCGACGCCACGGTCAGGATAATCCCCTGAATAAGCTCGGGCAGACGCACAAAGGCATAAGTGATGTTGCGCACGTCGCCGGTCAGCGCCGCCAGCAGGCTGGCGCTGCCAATCTGCTCAATGCGCTCGATCTGGGTATCAAGGATGCGTTTGATAAACTCACCCCGCAGGCGATAGACAAAATGATGTCCAAGCAGGGTGAGCGCCAGCTGAGATGCCAGCGTGACCGCCAGCAGCAGCAGCAGCAAGCCGAGAAACTGCGGCAGCACTGTTAGTGAAGAGTTCAGGGTAACGATCAGTTCGCGATTGATAAAGGCAATCAGGCCAATGCCCAGCGCGGCACTAAGCAGGCTGAGCACGATGACCAGAATAAACGGCCAGCGATACTGTTTATAGACGATGTGAAGCAGCTCCATCAGGACATCCCGGCAGGTAGAAAGCAGCCCGCAGTGTAATCACAACGCCCATCAGATCAATAACAATTCTCATCCGTGTTCCATGCAGCCCGTATTTCAGCGCGCCCGGCGGAAGGTCAGGTTAAAACGAAATGCCCCGGTCAGGGGGTGAATGCCGGCTTTAAGCGGCAGAATGCCGTGATAGCGCAAACGCGATGGCCCGCCCCACACCACCACATCGCCGTGTTCCAACAGCACGCGCTGGCTGGCGTCACCCCGTTCAAACCCGCCGAATAAAAATACCGCTGGCAGCCCGAGCGATACCGAGACAATCGGCTGACGCAGATCGCGCTCGTCTTTATCCTGATGCAGGGTCATCTTCGCTCCTGGCTCATAGCGGTTTATCAGGCAGGCGTCGGGATTAAATCCACTGAACCCCGCCTCACGCGCGCACTCCTGAGCCAGCTGGCGAAACTGCGGCGGCATCGCCGGCCAGCGCTGCCCGTTGGCCTCATCCTGGGCGCTGTATTGGTAACCGCGTGAGTCGGTGGACCAGCCCAAATCGCCGCAGTTGGTCATCGCCACCGACATACGATGTCCACCCGGCGTGATACGGTAGTGAAAAGGATTGTGGGCGGCAATATGTTCGATCTGCGCCATCAGCTGCCCCGTCATATCACGGGCGCGGCGGCGCAGGATCAGCGCGCCCTCTGCCAGCGGTTCCTGCCAGGGTTCGTCTTCCGCGAACAGATCGAGCATATTGATTCCTTAACCATTCTTACGGGGAAGAGGGCTGAATAAAGGCCGCAAACTGAGGCGACATCCAGCCGGTAAATGTATCACCCTGCTTGAAAATCAGATAGACCGCCAGTTTATTACGCAGCGCCAGCGCTTTAGCCTGCTTCGGGCCTGATACCATCAGCCCGGTATCCCAGCCATCGGCTTCCAGCGCGGTGGTGGCAATCACCGTAGCAGAGACCAGCCTGTGCTGAATCGGCCGCCCGGTTGCCGGGTCAATAACGTGAGAAATACGTTTGCCGTCCAGTTCATAGTAATTGCGGTAGCTGCCGGAGGTGCTGATACCGTGACCCTGTAAATCAACGATCGCCTGCACCGCATTTTCGCGATCGGTCGGTTTCTGGATCGCCACCTGCCAGGCATTGCCCTGAGCATTTTTACCCCGCGTCAGTACTGCGCCACCGACTGAGACAAGATAGTTATTGATTCCCTCCTGTTCCATCAGCCGTGCAAGATGGTCGGTGGCAAACCCTTCGCCAACGGTGGAGAGATCCACGTACAGCTCCGGCAAGTCCTTCTGCAGATATGACTGGTCAGCACGATTGATAACGTGTAAATGGGACAGGCCAGTCAGCTTCCGGGCGCCATCAATCTGCTGGTGCGTCGGGGTCTTCAGCGGCTGTTTATCCGGTCCAAATCCCCACAGATTCACCAGCGGCCCGATGGTAATATCCATCGTGCCAGCGGTCTGCTGGCCGATACGTAACGCCTGGGTGACAATATCGGCCATCTCCGCGCTGACCGGCTGCGGTTCACTGCCGCGATATTGATTGAAACGTGACAGAACCGAGTCACTTTTCCAGGTGGACAACTGGCGATCGTCGTTGTCAAGACGCTGCTGTATGGCATTTTGCAACGCGTTTTGCCGCGACCGATCCACTCCCGCGAGGCTTACCCGCCAAATTGTTCCCATTGTGTGACCTTGCAACACCATTCCTTCAGGTGCTGGTGAAAGCTGAGAGTCGTTACAGGACGCCAGCAGGTAAACCACGATAAAGCCTGTGAAACACCGCCAAAAATTGTTCATTTGTTATCTGCAACCTTAATCAAAAGCTGGTACCTGTCGCGCAAGTTCGCCGAAAAAAGGGTATTCCCCCCCCTTTTATCTCACCTTAGTTGCACATCACAATAGTCTCAGACCGAGTGCAAACCGCGCCGTTAACCCCATCTTAACTGGAGAGCCAAAAAGATTGGCTACCTACTGCCAGTGATAGCAGCTGCCGTAATTATCTTTGCGGGCTATAAGCATTACAAGCAGACCCGCATGAATCGCCTGCATGGCTTCTGTCAACATTAGCAACGGGTCAGCTGGCCCGTATTCGTCCTGTGGGCACCACTTCGGCGCAGACTGCACCTGATTGACGCAGACATTGTGCCACCAGCAACCTGATCCCCCCCTTTATCACTCTTTTGCAGCTGGCACGTTTAGTGCTTCTCTCCTGCTGACGTTAAATAAACCGAGGAGCAGGATATGCGCAATAAAAATAAGCTGAAAGATAACCTGAAGCGGCAGCGGCTGCTCCGGTTCTTATCCTTCACTCTGGGTGGCGTTGGCCTGGAAGGCAGCTATCTGCAAGCCGCAGAGGATCAACTTGTGAAAAAACCTGCGGGCGATATGCTGGCATGATCCAGGCCAATTTCGGCATGGTACGATTGATCATCGCTCACCAGTGAATTGGTGATGCTTGTTTGTGGCGCGCAATGGTGGGCGGTGTGGTTATGCCATCCAGTACAGACTAAAGAAAGGTTTTAATACCAGACAAAAACGCCCGTTGCATTGTATGCATCGGGCGTTTTTTTAAGATCAGCAGTCGCCGGAAGACCGGCTCAGATCAGAACTGATACACCAGCCCCACTGCCATCACATTGTCAGTATTGATACCGGCCGCTTTAGTAAAGTCATTTTCATCCAGCAGGTTGATCTGATAATCAACATAAGTAGACATGTTTTTGTTGAAGTAGTAAGTCGCACCGACATCGATGTACTGCTTCAGGTTTTGAGTTCCCCAGTTCTGAATATCGCTACCGCGCGACGTCACGTAGGAAAGCGAAGGACGCAGGCCAAAGTCGAACTGGTACTGCGCCACCAGCTCCCAGTTCTGCGCTTTATCCGCAAAACCGTACGCGGCCGGGTTATTGCTGCTGCCGAAACGCGTGGCGTTAAAGGATTTGGTGTACAAGGCTGCCAGGTAGATGCTATTGGCATCGTACTTCAGACCAGCGGAGTAGGCTTCTGCTTTATCACCATTACCCAATAGCGCAACCCGGTTCTGGGTATCAGTTCGATCGGCAGAAAACATCGCAGCACCCGCGCTAAAACCGGGAGCCAAATCGTAAGTGGCAGAAAGACCATAGCCGTCGCCATTTTGCGCAACTGCACTGCGGTTACCGGCCACTTCGACGTTGCTATCGTTCTTGCCCTGATACTGAATGGCAAAATTCAGACCATCAACCAGTCCAAAGAAATTGTTGTTACGATAGGTCGCCATGCCGCTGCCGCGCTGGAACATGAAGTTATCCGCACCGTAGGCATCCCCACCGAATTCCGGCAGTACGTCGGTCCAGGCTCCGACGTCGTACAGCACGCCATAGTTGCGGCCATAATCAAAGGAACCCACATCACCGAACTTCAAACCGGCGAAGCCAAAGCGGGTGAAGCTGTTAGCGGTACCCTCTGCTTCAGTGGTGTTCAATGCCGCCTGATACTCCCACTGGCCGTAGCCGGTCAGGAGATCGGAAATCTGCGTTTCGCCTTTAAAGCCAAGACGCATATACGACTTGTCACCATCTGAAGAAGAGTTGTCGGAAAAATAGTGCAGTCCTGCAGCTTTGCCAGACAGGTCAAGCTTGTTTCCATCTTTGTTATAAATTTCAGCCGCACCTGCTGAACCAGCAACCAGTAGTGCCGGAACCAGCAGGGAAAGAACGCGAAGTTTCATTTTACTACCTCTGTATTATTCGTTTTATAATGCCACTGCGTGCTAAACATCAATATTAAGCACTTAGTGCCATATTAAGGGACAAAGGGTAATAATCCATCAGGAAAATGCTACTAAATTTCCAAAAGTGTTTCATACAGTCAGGAAGTCATTGCGACATGTGTAAATATAAGAACCCTCTGATCTAAACAGATAACGGTAATAATGGCACGCAAAGCCAATAAAAAACAAAACAGATTCAATTCATGAACTTAGGTTCAATATCTATGATAGGCACTGAATGATAAAAATTTCCTGATACGAAAAAGTATTATTTCCGCGCTATCATCATTTTTTATTTCATAATTACCTTCACTTGCCGAAATGAACTGTATGACTTCATATTCCCGCCAGGCTTAATGCCTGGCGTTTTTTTACACGCTTAATGTTATCCTGCAAAAATTATACCATGACTTAGTCAGATCTTTCGCGTTAACACCTGCTCAATATTCAGACAAAAAATATACCCTATTATTAGAAAAACGCATCACTGCAGCGGCTATTTTTAAGCCTAATTAACTCTTACCTGCTTCCGCTTCTATATGAAGACGAAAAAAAGATCGGGCTGAACTTATGCATTGGCGTATTAAAAGCTTTACAGGGTTAATGCCGCGCAGCGGGATAAACGCCACCGCCAGAGAAGGGCCATGCACAGTGATGACGTTGGCTCGCTCTAAAACATGCACCCAGTTTCCCGGGAGTTTATGCCCACTTAATACAAGTTAAGCACTCACAGGCGTTTAAGTGGTGCCGGATGCGCATCAGGAGAGTGTAGCCGCGTTGCTTCAGCCGGAAGGCCATGTTTAATCCTGCCCGCAATCATCGTAGGTTAAAGGCGCAAGGATCAAGCACTTTTCCCTTTTTGCTCACATGCCTGGGTCAGTTTCCATAAGGTAATGTCATCCAGACAGCGATAAACAAAGTGCCTTTAAAGGAATATTCCGATAAACAAGAAGAATTATTTGGGGTATTAAGCTACCACAACTCACAGGGTTGAACTAATGCCTCTTCAACTAAGGGATTTTCTTTTTAACTGGTCGTACTTGTGATAGAAGTTGGCACTGATTACATGACACGCAAATGGATAAATGTATAAAATGGACGTACCGTTTTTTGTGAGTGGATCACTGGTGACCGAACATGCGCCACGCGCAGTATTGTTATTTGCTGACATCGGCAAGCTACCAGGCGATTGTGTCTGTAACCGCGCTATTGCCAACGGCCGTGTCAGGCTGCTGCTATTTCTGTCAGCCACCCTGTCTGCTGCCTGTCGACGGGTTCACGCCCTGATGATTTTTGGTGCAGATAACGCGCTGCCAGCCTTGCCCGATGCGGTGGTGAAGCGCCATGAAATGCCGTCAAATCTCACCATTTCGATCATTACAATCATAGTATACGGGTATTCTGACTGGCCCCATTTTGGTCGGATTTATCTTTTTTTTTGCCCGCCGCACTTTGCCGTTCAGCACCACGGCAAGGCTGCTTTTAGTTGGGGCGGCCAACGCCCGACTATTGACAAGGTAATTGGGGTTTTACAGCATGTTGCCATATAAATTTCCGCTAACTTCCGGCAATGTAACACGCTTTTTTGTGGTGTTTATCCTGCTGCAGCTGCTGGCCACCGGATTTATGATCCATAATGCGGTCAACACCTGGTTAACGGAAAAGCGTTATGCTGTAGAAGATATCACTCATGCCATGCAGAAACGCATTGATACCTACCGTTTGGCCGCCTGGCAGATATACGAAAATCTGGCGGCCAACGCTGTGGGTACGGCGATGAACAGCAATTTGCAGGAAACTCCTCTGCACCCGGATGTTTATTATGTGGAAAAAACCCGGCGCAAAACAGAAGCCCTGATTTTTGGCCCGCATGAAACTACCGCGCTGGATATGACGCAGCGCATGTCCGGTTACCTTGATACGCTTTGGGGGGCGGAAAACAGCACCTGGTCAATGTATTTTCTCAATGGCCAGGATAACAGCCTGATCCTCATTTCCACTCTCCCGCTGAAAGATATGGCAACACGCGACAAAGATAATGCCATTAGCAATATCGTTGAGGCCCGACGAGCGGAAATGCTCCAGATGGCCAACGCGCTGGATGAGCGCGAGAGCTTTTCACCATTACGTCGCTTTTCCTGGCAGAACGATCACTATTTTACCGTGCGCACCACCTTCAATCAGCCAGGCCATCTGGCTACGGTGGTCGCTTTTGATCTGCCGGTAAATGACATTATTCAGCGCAATTTGCCGCTGGATAATTTCCAGTTGAAGCAGGATGCTGCCCCGCTTCCTGAAGACGGAGATAATCTGGGGGCCAGCACGCATATCAGTTGGATGAATCCGAATATTGGCATTACTGCCGCCCTGCCCGGTACTCCACTTCAGCTTATTTACCGCGTCCCGATCACCCGCCTGGTGGCAGATACCCTGCATAACTTGCTTTGGCCGCTACTGGCTAATCTGAGCCTATTATTACTGTCGCTGTCGGGTTTGTTCCTGCTGCGCCAGCAGTCTTTGCGCCCGAGTGAAAACCTGAGCACAGAGCTTGAAGCTGCACGTCTGCTCAATGAAGAAATAGTCGGCAGGCTACCCCTCGGGCTAATGGTGTATGATTTTGTCAATAACCGTACCCTCATCAGTAATAAAATTGCCGACCATCTGTTGCCTCATCTTAACCTGCAAAAAATTATCAATATGTCCGATCAACATCAGGGCGTTTTGCAGGCTACGGTCAATAACGAGGTCTACGAAATCCGCCATGCGCGCAGCGAGCTGTCACCGCATACCCAGCTGTTTATGATGCGCGACCAGGACCGGGAATTACTGGTCAATAAAAAGCTGCAAAAAGCCCAGCAGGTATTAGATAAAAATCACCAGTCGCGCCAGCAATTGCTACAGCATCTGGGCCAGGCTTTGCAGCGACCGCTACATGCTGTGATTGCCAATTTACAGCTGCTCGGCCACGAGCAAGAATCTGAGCAGCTGGACGCTTCTCTGGAAGCCTCTCAGGCCCTGAGCCGTCTGGTTGACGATATCGTTTTGCTTAACCAGTTGGAGACCTTTGACTGGACGCCGGATGCCAGCAGTTTCAAACTGCAATCCCTGCTGGATGAGCGGGCGGGCGAAATCCTGCCGATGATTCGCCGTAAGGGTTTGTCGCTGACCATTTCCAATCATCTCAACAGCGATGAAACGCGCTTTGGCGATCGCAAAGCCTTAGCAAAAATCCTCTCTACATTGCTGCATTATGCCGTCACCACGACCAACTGGGGGCGGATAAGCGTCACCGTCACCTCTCCAACCGATCGCCTCGACCGGTTACTGATTGAGATTGTAGATACGGGAGCAGGGCTATCCGCTGAAGAAATGGCCAACGCGGAATTTCCATTTCTCGGTGATACTCATCAGGATCGTTACGGTCAGGCGTCGGGAATGGCTTTTTTCCTGTGTAAGCAACTGTGTAAACAGCTGGGGGGGCGCCTGGAGATTGGCGCCCGTCCGGACATTGGCACGCGCTATAGCATCGAAATTCAGGCTCCGCTGGAGCCACAGCAGGATTATGAAGAGAAGCTATTAGACGGGGTTAATGCGCTGATTGATATTACCGTTGAGGACGTACGTAAAATCGTCATACGCCAGTTAGAAAACTGGGGGGCCAGCTGCATCACTCCCGATGAGCGCTTCTCCGGTCAGCTGCACGATGTTCTGATCACCGACGAACCAGAGCATTTAACCCCGTGGTCACTTCTGGTCACGGATGATGAACCCGGTTTTACAGCGTTAACTGGAAACCAGTATCGGGTAAATTTCAATATCAGTAGCGCAATGCAGGATGCGTTGCTGATGCTGATTGAACAACAGCTGGCGCAGGATGAGCTGGCTGATGATGGCGTCGAGCAGCAGGACACTGCTCAACTATTTGCCAGTGGCTACCTGCAGCTTTTTATTGAGACAGTACCAGATGATATCAAGAGACTGTATAATGAAGCTGCAGACAGGGATTACAGTACGCTGGCGCAGACCGCACATCGTCTGAAAGGTGTGTTTGCCATGTTAAATTTATTACCCGGCAAGCAGCTTTGTGAAACTTTAGAGCGTCACATTCAACATTGTGATGAAACTAACATTAAAAATACCACCAGTGAAGTTGACACTTATGTCAAAGATCTCCTGCAGCAAGGTAACCAATAATATGAA
This sequence comes from Erwinia pyrifoliae DSM 12163, assembly GCF_000026985.1. Lineage (NCBI taxonomy): Bacteria > Pseudomonadati > Pseudomonadota > Gammaproteobacteria > Enterobacterales > Erwiniaceae > Erwinia > Erwinia pyrifoliae. Next base: position 1,492,081 of record NC_017390.1, on the reverse strand, counting down.
TAATCTGAATGTCATTATTGCCGACGACCATCCTATTGTTCTGTTCGGCATTCGTAAGTCACTCGAACAAATTGAGTGGGTCAATGTGGTTGGCGAGTTTGAAGATTCTACGGCGTTAATTAACAGCCTGTCCAAGCTCGATGCTAACGTGCTGGTCACCGACCTCTCTATGCCTGGCGAAAAATATGGCGATGGCATCACGCTGATCAAATATATCAAACGCCATTATCCTGACCTGTCGATCATTGTTCTGACCATGAACAACAACCCGGCCATTCTCAGCGCCGTACTGGATCTTGATATCGAAGGCATCGTGCTGAAGCAGGGTGCACCAACTGACCTGCCTAAGGCACTGGCAGCCCTGCAGAAAGGCAAAAAGTATACCCCGGAAAGCGTGGCGAAACTGCTGGAGAAAATCAGCGCGGGTGGTTACGGTGATAAACGCCTGTCACCAAAAGAGAGCGAAGTTCTGCGCCTGTTTGCCGAAGGTTTCCTGGTGACCGAAATTGCCAAAAAGCTTAACCGCAGCATTAAAACCATCAGCAGTCAGAAAAAATCGGCGATGATGAAATTAGGCGTAGATAATGATATTGCTTTGCTAAACTATCTGTCATCGGTGAGCATGATGCCGATTGATAAGTAAGGTGTTGTCCACGCCAAATTTGCCGTAGCGACATTATCGAAAATCGAACTCGCTCTCTGAAAGGGTCATACGCCGTAATAAGGCGGCCCTGATTTCTTGACAACCCGCCGTCTTACGGCGGGTTGACTGTTACCCACCCTGTGCTCCGCCTGTTACTCAACGCTTTCACGGCTCTTTCTGACCCGCCCGGCATAAAATGACAATGCCTGCTGCAATGTTTCCATCGTGACCGGTTTGGACAGACAATTGTCCATTCCTGCTTCGATACAGCGCTGTTTCTCTTCCGCTAATGCATTGGCCGTTACGCCTATCACCGGGAAGGTCTGCCCCAGTTCGCGCAGGCGCTGCGTGAGAAGATAGCCATCCATATTCGGCATATTGACATCGGTCAGTACAATATCAATCTCGTTGCGGCCGATCACGTTGAGTGCATCAATGCCATCCTGAGCGGTTTTCACCCGGTAGCCCAGCGATCCAAGCTGATCGGACAACAGCATGCGGTTGATTGGATGGTCGTCTACCACCAGGATGAGAATATCGTCGTTTCCGACGTTTTCCCCGGCTTTCGTCAGTACCGCCTGTATGCCTTCAGGCACTGCCACCTCGACCCGATAGATGCGCCCTAACAGCAGAGGCAGTTCATTAGGGGTGGTGGTTGCACAGATCCAGCGCCCTGGTACCAGCTCTCTTGGCGCGTCGTTATGACGCCCGTCAAAGCGAATCACCGCACGCACGCTTTGTAGCGGCTGGAACTCATGATCGGTAATAATGATGTCGTCAACCGCCGCCTGACCGGCATAGTCCTGAACCTGCATTCCTTGTTCATGCAATACGCGGCTGAGGAAAGTGGCCAGGGTAGCATGACGCAGCTGAAGCCAGCACTGCTTATCCTGCAGGCCATCACGCGGCTCCAGCGTCACCACCCGGCTGTTATAGAGCGGAATGCGGACGATAAACTGACTCCCCATGCCCGGCTCAGACTCCACCTCAATATCACCATCCATCATGTTCATCAGTTTTTCGCAGATCGCCAATCCCAGCCCGGTGCCCTGAAAATGACGCTGCACGCCGCTGCCGACCTGGAAAAAAGGATCAAACAGGCGCGTAATTTCCTTCGCCGGTATCCCTACCCCGCTGTCGCGTACGCGAAAAGCCAGATAGTCGCCTTTAACATAAGCCTGCAGGATAATACCGCCAGTATGCGTAAATTTGATGGCGTTATTGAGCAGGTTAGAAATGACCTGCTGCAAACGCATCGGGTCACCATCCAGTGCAACCGGCACATCGCTGTCAATAAAGCACCACAGCGTGAGGCGTTTTTTTACTACCATCGCCAGATAATTCGCGGTGATATGAGCTATCACTTCTCGCGGTGAGAATTCCCGTGGTTCAATCTTCAGTTGTTCCGACTCAATTTTAGAGAAATCAAGAATATCGCTGATAATTTTCAGTAGCAGGCTGGAAGAGTTGTTCATCGCCGTCACCAGCGAATCGGCACCCGCTGGCAGCGCTTTGGTTTTTAACAGGTCGAGGTTACCAATGATCCCGTACAGCGGGGTGCGTAATTCGTGGCTGACGGTCGCCAGGAACATGGATTTAGACTGGCTTGCCTGCTCTGCCTCTTGGGCAATCTCGTGCAGAGACTGTTCCATTTTCACGCGTGCGCTGACATCAACCAATACGCAAATTGCTACGTTCTCGTTACGATAGCGTGAATGGACAAAGCTGATTTGCAGGTTGGTATTACTGCCGGTCAGAACATCAACAAAATTGACCTGTTGGCCGCAGATCATTTCGGTCAGGCGCAGTCTGTCCTCCTGTGTCAGCAAAGTCAGATAGTTATGCGCCAGCTCGTTACTAAGAATATTGGTGCCGTCACTGGTGCGCAGAATGCAAATCCCAACCGGCGCCGAAGCCACGATTTTGCGGTTAAATTGCTCCTGTTCTTCCAGGCGGTAAGCATTCTCTTCAGCAGGCAGGAACATTCTCCGCTCAAACATGCGGGCAAAAATAAACATAAGGATAGCGCTGATCAGATTGAGCAGGACGGAATTAACCATCAGCATTTTCAGCCTGTCAATCATTGCGCTGGTCGAGACGGCATAAACCACGCTGAGCGAAGAGGACGGCAGCTTCTTTTTCATTATCAGCTGGCTATAACCCGAAATATAGCCAAACCATGCGGCATCACCGGGCAGGTCATCTGCTGAGAAGCTCACTGCACCCTGCTCTGTAGAAAGGATACGCCTGTTGTTCTGATCGACCAGCATTGCCGTCATCGGCAGGCTGCCGGGCATCATCAGATCTTCTATGCGGATACTCTGCTCAATACCCAGCAGCGCAGTGACCTTACTGGTGAGATAGACCGGCGTGATCATGTAGTAGTAACCCACGCCCGGCTGCACCGTCGGAGCGACCCACGACAGGTTATTTTTGCGCTCTTCTTTAGAGCCATCACGATAGAGGGAAATCCGCTCACGCAACACTTTCATCATTCTGCTACGGTCTGCTGGCGTCGACGCCAGATCGAAGCTTGCCAGGCACTGATCCTCTTCGCCAACAAAAACCACCCTGTTAAGGCGGGTGTAAGAAGCGAAGTTATCTCTCCAATAGTCAAGAAAATAACCGAACGAACTCAGAGTGTTGTACAAAGTATGACGCATCGAATTACATTCAGATGCGGCATACAGCGGGTCGATCTGCGGCTGCAAGAGCGTGCCGGAATGCCGATCGCCGCCCGACTGATTGCCGCTGTTCCCTGAAGCATTCAGGTGGTTGTCAGCAATAAATTTCATCTCTCGCATCACATCCACCGAGTGGCGGACATACCACTGAGCCTGCTGGTAGCTGGCGGTGAAATCATGCCGAACCTGAGATTCTCTTTCCCGTAATAAATTATTAATATAAAAGACCGTCAATAACGCTCCCAGCGTCCACAGCATCAGTGCAAGAATGCGGAACAAATAGCGGGAGATCTTTAACGTTGTGCGGAAAGAGACAGGATATTTCAAGCGAAACCCACTGGCAGCCATAGCGGACAAGAGATAAATAAGTGCCGATACAGTAGCGTCAGGAGGCAAAAAAAGCCAGTTATCCCGGCCATCCCCCGCAGATATTGTCTCCGCTTTCATCTTATTCCCAGGCGTTCGTGCTACTGAGAGGACGTTTTCCGGTTATGCGCCATCACTCGCGGTTAACGTTAGCTTTGCTCTTAAAACCAATCCTTTCCATCACCTCAATCGCCGTCTGCTGACCCCAACTTAGCGTGCGCAAACTACCTTGATGCGCCAATAGGGAATTGCGGCAGAAACCCTCTGCCCCTTGCCTCATGGCACCAACAGGGATATTCGCATCTTGTTTGGCCACATTTAGCGATAAAAAAAGCCGGTTCAAAAGAACCGGCTCTGCTATATGGACTGGCATTGAACGATTATTCGTCGTCGGCTTCTGGCGCCTGGTCATCGGTGTCCACTTCAGGGGCGATCTCATCGTCCCCTTCCGCAGCGCTGCCGTCGATAGCGTCGAGTTCTTCTTCGGCAACCGGTTCGGCCACGCGTTGCAGACCTACTACGTTTTCATCTTCGGCAGTACGGATAAGGATAACGCCCTGGGTATTACGCCCCACCACGCTGACCTCGGACACGCGGGTACGCACCAGCGTACCCGCATCGGTGATCATCATGATCTGATCGCCGTCGACCACCTGTACCGCACCGATCACCGGCCCGTTACGTTCGGTCACCTTGATCGAGATAACCCCCTGAGTCGCACGCGACTTGGTCGGATATTCGACGTTAGCCGTACGTTTGCCGTAGCCGTTTTGCGTCACGGTCATGATAGCGCCATCATCACGCGGCACGATCAGCGATACCACGCGGTCGCCTTCGGCCAGCTTGATACCGCGCACCCCGGAGGCGGTACGGCCCATAGTACGCACCGCGCTCTCCGCGAATCGCACCACTTTACCAGCGGCAGAGAACAACATCGCTTCATCGCTACCGCTAGTCAGCGAAACGCCGATCAGTTCATCGTCATCACGCAGGTTGACGGCAATAATACCGGCGCTGCGCGGGCGGCTGAAGTCAGTCAGAGCGGTTTTCTTCACCGTTCCGCTGGCGGTCGCCATAAAGATGTTCCAGCCTTCAGCATATTCACGCACCGGCAGAATGGCAGTGATACGCTCGTTGGCTTCCAGCGGCAGCAGGTTGACAATAGGACGCCCACGCGCACCACGGCTTGCTTCCGGCAGCTGGTAAACCTTCATCCAGTACAAACGGCCCCGGCTGGAGAAGCACAGAATCGTGTCATGGGTGTTGGCCACCAGCAGGCGGTCAATAAAGTCTTCTTCTTTGATTCGCGCTGCCGACTTGCCTTTACCACCACGGCGCTGCGCTTCGTAATCAGACAATGGCTGATACTTAACATAGCCCTGGTGCGACAGGGTGACCACCACATCTTCCTGGTTGATCAGGTCTTCGATATTGATATCGGCCGTGTTGGCGGTGATTTCGGTACGCCGTTTGTCACCGAACTGATCGCGGATCAGCTCCAACTCTTCGCGGATCACTTCCATCAGACGCTCTGAACTGCCCAGAATACGCAGCAGTTCGGCAATCTGCGTCAACAGCTCTTTGTACTCATCAAGCAGTTTTTCGTGCTCAAGGCCGGTCAGTTTTTGCAGGCGTAAATCGAGGATCGCCTGGGCCTGCTGCTCGGTCAGATAATACTGCCCGTCGCGAATGCCGTACTGGTCTTCCAGCCACTCCGGACGCGCGGCGTTGTCGCCCGCACGCTCCAGCATGGCAGAAACGTTACCCAGCACCCACGGACGGGCAATCAGGCCCGCTTTCGCTTCCGCAGGCGTTGGTGCGGCACGGATCAGCTCGATAATCGGGTCGATATTGGCCAGTGCCACGGCCAGCGCTTCAAGGATGTGGGCGCGGTCACGCGCTTTGCGCAGTTCGAAAATGGTACGGCGGGTGATGACTTCCCGGCGATGACGCACGAAGGCTTCAAGAATATCCTTCAGCGGCATGATCTTCGGCTGGCCCTGATGCAGTGCCACCATATTAATACCAAAAGAGGTCTGCAGCTGCGTCAGCGAGTAGAGGTTGTTCAGCACCACCTCACCCACCGCATCGCGTTTGACTTCAATCACGATGCGCATACCGTCTTTGTCGGACTCATCGCGCAGGGCGCTGATGCCTTCCAGACGCTTCTCTTTCACCAGCTCGGCGATTTTCTCAATCAGTCGCGCTTTGTTAACCTGATAGGGAATTTCATGCACGATGATGGTTTCGCGGCCGGTTTTAGCATCCACTTCAACTTCACCACGGGCGCGGATATAAATTTTGCCACGCCCGGTACGGTAGGCTTCTTCAATGCCGCGACGACCGTTGATGATGGCGGCGGTGGGGAAATCCGGGCCGGGTATATGCTCCATCAAGCCTTCGACGGTAATATTTTCGTCGGCGATGTAGGCCAGGCAGCCGTTGATCACTTCGGTGATGTTGTGCGGCGGAATGTTGGTCGCCATGCCCACGGCGATGCCTGAAGAACCGTTAATCAGCAGGTTCGGGATGCGGGTGGGCATCACTTCAGGGATCTGTTCGGTGCCATCATAGTTCGGTACAAAATCAACGGTCTCTTTTTCCAAATCCGCCAGCAGTTCGTGAGCGATTTTGGACATGCGCACTTCGGTGTAACGCATCGCTGCGGCGGAGTCGCCATCGACGGAACCAAAGTTACCCTGGCCATCGACCAGCATATAGCGCAGCGAGAATGGCTGCGCCATACGTACAATGGTGTCATAGACGGCGCTGTCGCCGTGGGGGTGATATTTACCGATAACGTCGCCGACGACACGGGCGGATTTTTTATAAGCTTTGTTCCAGTCGTTACCGAGCACGTTCATAGCGAAAAGCACTCGGCGGTGAACCGGCTTTAAGCCATCACGGACATCTGGCAGCGCACGGCCAACGATGACCGACATTGCATAATCCAGATAGGAGTTCTTTAACTCTTCTTCGATATTGACCGGTGTAATTTCGCGGGCGAGGTCGCTCATGGACGCGCTTTCCTTACTATTTAATCCCGGATTCAAAGGTGCGAAAGTATATCACATTGCGTCCTGGTGGTGAATGGAAAGCATGGCTGCAGGCGCTTAATTACTTTCTGCATGATTAGCTTAGCGCTGCTCTGCCCATCACAAAGCGTTAAGATGTATACTGCAACCAACTTTGGCTGGAGTGATACCCCCATGAAAACAGAACAAAATACAGACGCGTACAATGTTGACAACAGTGAAATCGCCAAATTTGAAGCCGTCGCGTCACGCTGGTGGGATCTGGAAGGTGAATTTAAACCGCTGCACCGGATCAATCCGCTGCGTCTCAACTGGATAGCGCAACACGCTAACGGCCTGTTTGGCAAGAAGGTGCTGGATGTCGGCTGCGGCGGTGGCATTCTTTCCGAAAGCATGGCGCGTGAAGGCGCGAACGTGACCGGGCTGGATATGGGCGCAGAGCCGTTGCAGGTTGCGCGTCTGCACGCGCTTGAAAGCGGCGTGACCATTGATTACGTCCAGCAAACGGTAGAAGAGCACGCCGCTCAGTTTGCCGGGCAGTATGACGTGGTCACCTGTATGGAGATGCTGGAGCATGTACCGGACCCGCGTTCCGTCGTTCATGCCTGTGCACAGCTGGTCAAACCCGGTGGCGAGGTATTTTTCTCTACCCTTAACCGCAACAGCAAATCCTGGCTGATGGCGATTATCGGCGCAGAGTACGTGCTGCGCATGGTGCCACGCGGTACGCATGACATTAAAAAGTTTATTCGTCCGGGCGAACTGCTTAACTGGGTGGATGAAACACCGCTGCGTGAACGTCATATTATTGGCCTGCACTATAATCCCCTGACCAACCGTTTCAAGCTGGCACCCGGCGTCGACGTTAACTATATGGTGCATACGCACCGCGCTGTTACAGGTTAATTCTTCCTGTTATCTTCATCAGGCGGGGGCGCTTCCGCCTGGTGAAATCTCACTGGCGCTTATCAAATACTGGCTATTTCAACGTATTTTCGTTTTACCCCTTACCTAACCCGCCCGTATTTATACGTCATGCTGTTGCTGGCGGTAAGGCGCTTTCAGCGCGCGCACTTTTCCGGCAAAGTAAAGTTGCCGGTTGCACAGCTGAACAAGAAACCCGCGCCTGGTCAAAAAACTAAAAATATTCTTACCCCATTGACAACGACACATGGCCTTGAGAAACGCGGACTTAGGAAAAAAGCCGGCCTGGCACTCCCACTTTTAAACGAAAATCAAGCCTTGTTAACCGCGTGGAAGTTACTAGAATACTCACTATATTGTTGTTAAAACATCTCTCACCCCCTATATGTAGTGTTTATCCACAGAGTTACTCACAAAGAGCCACCTGTGTATAAGCGTGGGGATTATTTGTTAAGGACAGGTAAAACGCGACATGAATCAGAGTCTGCTTGTAACCAAACGCGATGGCCGCACCGAGCGTATCGATCTCGATAAAATCCACCGTGTTCTCGACTGGGCTGCCGAAGATCTGCAAAACGTCTCCGTCTCTCAGGTTGAACTGCGTTCGCATATCCAGTTCTACGAAGGTATCCGCACTTCTGATATCCATGAAACCATCATCAAGTCAGCCGCTGATTTGATCTCTCGCGATGCGCCTGATTATCAATATATGGCCGCACGCCTGGCCATTTTCCATCTGCGCAAAAAAGCCTACGGCCAGTTTGAGCCGCCAAAATTGATTGACCAGGTGACGCGCATGGTGGAAATGGGTAAATATGACCCGCACCTGTTAACGGACTACAGCGCCGAAGAGTTTGAGCAGATGGACGGCTTTATTGACCACTGGCGCGATATGAACTTCTCCTATGCCGCCGTGAAGCAGCTGGAAGGCAAGTATCTGGTGCAGAACCGCGTCAGCGGTGATATTTATGAAAGCGCCCAGTTCCTGTATATCCTGGTGGCCGCCTGCCTGTTCTCCGGTTACCCGCGCGCCACCCGCCTGGATTACGTCAAGCGCTTCTATGATGCGATTTCAACCTTCAAAATTTCGTTGCCAACGCCGATCATGTCCGGTGTACGCACCCCTACGCGTCAGTTCAGCTCCTGCGTGCTGATTGAGTGCGGCGACAGTCTGGACTCTATCAATGCCACTTCCAGCGCCATTGTAAAGTACGTTTCCCAGCGTGCCGGTATCGGCATTAACGCTGGCCGTATTCGCGCCCTGGGCAGCCCGATCCGTGGCGGTGAGGCCTTCCACACCGGCTGTATTCCGTTCTACAAACACTTCCAGACGGCGGTGAAATCCTGCTCTCAGGGCGGCGTGCGCGGTGGCGCGGCTACGCTGTTCTACCCCATGTGGCACAGGGAAGTGGAAAGCCTGCTGGTACTGAAGAACAACCGTGGCGTGGAAGGTAACCGCGTACGACATATGGACTACGGGGTTCAGCTGAACAAAGTCATGTATCAACGCCTGCTGAAAGGCGAAGACATTACCCTGTTCAGTCCGTCGGACGTGCCGGGCCTGTACGATGCGTTCTTCGCCGACCAGAACGAGTTTGAACGCCTGTATACCCAATATGAAAAAGACGACAGCATCCGCAAGCTGCGCGTGAAGGCCGTCGATCTGTTCTCCCTGATGATGCAGGAACGCGCTTCGACCGGTCGCATCTATATTCAGAACGTTGACCACTGCAATACTCACAGCCCGTTTGATCCGGCCATCGCCCCGGTGCGTCAGTCGAACCTGTGCCTGGAAATTGCGTTACCTACCAAGCCAATGCAGGATGTGAACGACGAAAACGGTGAAATCGCGCTTTGTACGCTTTCTGCGTTTAACCTTGGTGCCATCGAGAGCCTGGACGATTTGCAGGAGCTGGCAACGCTGGCGGTTCGTGCGCTCGATGCACTGCTCGACTACCAGGATTACCCCATCCCGGCGGCCAAACGGGGTGCAATGGGACGTCGTACCCTGGGTATCGGCGTGATCAACTTCGCCTACTATCTGGCGAAGCATGGCGTACGTTACTCTGACGGCAGCGCCAACATCCTGACACATCAGACATTTGAAGCCATTCAGTACTGGCTGCTGAAAGCCTCCAACGAGCTGGCAATCGAACAGGGTGCCTGCCCGTGGTTTGCAGAAACCACTTACGCTCAGGGTATTATGCCGATTGATACCTACAAAAAAGATCTGGATGCCATCTGTAATACCCCGCTATTGCTCGACTGGGAAGGTCTGCGTGAGTCAGTGAAAAACCACGGTCTGCGTAACTCCACGCTGTCTGCTCTGATGCCGTCAGAAACCTCTTCACAAATTTCTAACGCCACTAACGGCATTGAACCTCCGCGCGGCCATATCAGCATTAAAGCCTCTAAAGACGGTATTCTGCGCCAGGTGGTGCCGGAGTACGAACGCCTGAAGGATAACTATGAGCTGCTGTGGGATATGCCGAATAACGACGGCTATTTGCAGCTGGTTGGCGTAATGCAGAAGTTTGTCGACCAGGCCATTTCGTCGAACACCAACTACGATCCGACCCGCTTCGCTAACGGTCGCGTGCCGATGAAACAGCTGCTGAAAGATTTGCTCACCGCCTATAAATTCGGCGTAAAAACGCTCTATTACCAGAACACCCGTGATGGAGCAGAAGATTCACAGGACGACCTCGTACCCTCTATTCAAGATGACGGCTGCGAAAGCGGTGCCTGCAAAATCTAACCTTTATCCCGGGGGCAGGCGTGCCTGCTCCCCCGTTTTTTGGAATGAATCATGGCTTACACCACGTTTTCGCAGAATAAAAATGACCAGCTGTTGGAACCGATGTTCTTCGGTCAGTCGGTTAACGTTGCGCGCTTCGACCAGCAAAAATACGATATCTTCGAGAAACTAATCGAAAAGCAGCTTTCCTTCTTCTGGCGTCCGGAAGAAGTTGACGTCTCGCGCGATCGCATTGACTACCAGGCGCTGCCGGAGCACGAAAAACACATATTTATCAGCAATCTGAAATACCAGACGCTGTTGGACTCGATTCAGGGGCGCAGCCCGAACGTGGCGCTGCTGCCGCTGATCTCTATTCCAGAACTGGAAACCTGGGTTGAAACCTGGGCGTTTTCCGAAACGATCCACTCACGTTCCTATACCCATATCATCCGCAATATCGTGAACGATCCGGCGTTGGTGTTTGACGATATCGTCACCAACGAACAGATCCTGTCGCGCGCCAAAGATATTTCCGGCTACTACGACGATCTGATTGAGATGACCAGCTACTGGCATCTGCTGGGTGAAGGAACGCACCAGGTCAATGGCAAAACCGTCACCGTTAACCTGCGCGCGCTGAAAAAACAGCTCTATATCTGCCTGATGAGCGTCAATGCGCTGGAGGCGATCCGCTTTTATGTCAGCTTCGCCTGCTCCTTTGCCTTTGCCGAGCGCGAGCTGATGGAGGGTAATGCCAAGATAATCAAGCTAATCGCCCGCGATGAGGCGCTGCACCTGACCGGCACTCAGCATATGCTCAACCTGCTGCGCAGCGGTGTGGATGACCCGGAAATGGCGGAAATCGCCAAAGAGTGTCGCCAGGAGTGTTATGACCTGTTCGTGCTGGCAGCAGAACAGGAAAAAGAGTGGGCCGAGTACCTGTTCAGCGGCGGTTCGATGATTGGCCTGAATAAAGACATTCTGTGTCAGTACATTGAATACATTACCAATATCCGCATGAATGCCGTGGGTCTGGATCTGCCGTTCAAAACGCGCTCGAACCCCATCCCGTGGATTAACTCCTGGCTGGTTTCAGATAACGTGCAGGTCGCACCACAGGAAGTGGAAGTCAGTTCTTACCTGGTCGGGCAGATTGACTCCGAAGTCAACGCTGATGACCTCAGCGATTTCCAGCTGTAACCATGGCACGTTCGACCATTACGCTGCGTGCTTCCGGTATGCAGCTTGAATGCCATGACGAGCACCCTTCCCTGCTGGCTGCACTGGAGTCGCACCGCGTGTGCGTGGAATATCAGTGCCGGGAAGGCTATTGCGGCTCCTGCCGAACCCGTCTGTTAAAAGGTGAAGTCTGTTACAGCACTAAACCGCTGGCCTTTGTGCAGGCAGGGGAAATTCTACCCTGCTGCTGCCAGGCCAGCGGTGATATTGAGATCGAGCTGTAAGTAATGGCCTCTTTATAAGGTAAGCCGATAAAACTTAAGCAGATTTATCAATCAGATTACACAGGAGATGAATATGACTTGCCGGCTACAACATCGTTACTCCCCTGATTTTGGCAGTCTCCCATACGATCAAAGTAAGTTTAATGGCCGACATAAGTGTGCGGGTTGTGCTTATGAAAAGGGTTTCGAACAAGGGCGTTCTAAGGCTCAGTTCCTGAATATTGATTACACTACATTACCAAATAGTCAGGCAGGTACTGTAAGGCACAAAAGCGTTCAGGCTGCCTTTGCTAAGGGTTATTTTGAAGGTGTACTCGCTTCTTATCAGTGAAGCTAAAAACTTTCAGTCAGAGATACTTCGTTAAGCCGGGCAGATGCGCCTGACTGAGATAACCCACTCATCAAGTGCATCGACTTTCACAGCAGGAAGCCAAACCCCGTTAAGCAGGCGTCAGCTTCCTCTGACTGGACTACGGACTACAGGGTTTCCACCACCTCAATCCAGCCGTGCCCGCTGGTGACCGTCTGACCATTCAGCCAGCGGCGCAGCATATTCATCGCCAGCATGGCAACCATATCCTGACGTGCTTTCAGCCCGTGACGGCTGACGCCGAACTTCACTTTCTGCGCGAACGTTCCTTCCGGCGTATGCAGCGCAAGGCCCAAACGCTGGTCTTCCATTGCTCCGACCACCAGCGCCAGATGGGCATGATGCTTGTTGGCCAACTGCTGACTGCGCGCCGCCAGTAAGCCAAGCGTCTCGGCCTGGGCGGGCAGCACATTGCCTGCGGCCAGCGCGGCTCCTGCTGAATGGAGCTGCCACTGTAGCAAACCGGCGCTGAATTGTTCACTGACCGACAGCAGCAGCTTGTGCTCTTTTAAACGCCGCGCCAGCTGTTCAGGCAGCGTTTCCAGCCCTTCAAAAATGACGCTGTCGCTGGCGATTTCCCGCACCTGCTGCCAGAACCGTTCCATTTCAGCACGCTTTTCCACCGGCCCATTCAGCTTCAGTTCGATGATGGGCATTGAGGCGCGATAGCCCATCACCACGCCTTCCGGCAGCGTTAACGCTTCAATGGCTGAAGCCAGGTCGCTCTCGCCACGGCCAAAGGTGGTCATGCGTAAACACAGTGGGGGGTGCGGCAGCGCGTAACGCGCTTTCAGACGTGGCAGGATTTGATCCGTCACCATCACCTTATATTCGGATGGCACGCCGGGAGTGAAGAATATCCAACAGCGGTTCAGCTGCATGGCAAAGCCGCACGCGGTGCCAACCGGGTTATCGATCATTTCCGCACCCTGTGGGATTTCAGCCTGCTTGCGATTGCTGGCCGCCATCACTTTGCCACGGCTGGCAAAGAACGCTTCCATTTTCGTCAGCCATTCGGGCTGAAATTCCAGCGCCACGCCAGCGGCAGTGGCGGCCGCCAGCGCACTGAGATCGTCACTGGTCGGCCCGAGACCGCCGTTAACGATTAATACATCAGCCACCTGACTGCGTTCGGTCAGTACCGCGACCAGCTCTTCCAGACTGTCACCCACCGTCTGACGGCGCGTCATCGCTAAGCCCTGCTCCAACAGCAGCGCGGCCAGCCAGGCCGCATTGCTATCGACGATCTGCCCGTGCAGTACTTCATCGCCTGTCGCGAGCATTTCCACTCTGATCATTTTTATCTCCGGATATAAGCCATTCTTCACACTGTATGAAGCGCAAGTCAGAAACACAATTCAATTTTAACTAATGGAATCAGTTTCTGCCGGAGAATTACTCATCGTTTTACACCCCGCGCGGGTGGGCCGGGCGGGGTGCAGAATCACCGGACCGTCGCTGAACGGGGGTCAGTCCGTCGCGCCCGTCACATTCCCAGGAGGCATTTTGTCTGGCTCACCGGGTACATGCACCTCGTCAGCCGTGGATTCCGTTGCCGCCATTATCTCCTGCGCATCGGCTTCGTCTGCGGCATCTTTTTCAAGGCTTTCCTGCTGTTGACCTTTGAGCGGTGCGTAGACCAGATCGATAAGAATAGGAAAATGGTCCGATCCCATATTTTGCAAACGACGAATGCCTGCCAGAACAAAATGTTGACTGTGGAAAACGTGATCCAGCGGCCAACGTAAGAAGGGATAGCCCGCATGGAAAGTACAGAACATTCCCCGGCCACGGCGCGGGTCAAGCAGGCCACTGATTTTCAAAAACAGCTGAGTGGTGCGTGACCAGGCAACATCATTAAGATCGCCGGTAACAATGACCGGTTGCGCCGCCGATGCCACGCTTTTACCCACCATCACCAGTTCGGCATCCCGGTCTGTCGATTCGTCGCTCTCCGTCGGGCTGGGCGGCATCGGGTGCACACAGTGCAGCCGGACATCAGTCTGTTCATCCAGTTGAACCAGCATATGCATCGAAGGAATTTCATCATCGACCAGATACTGAATTTCGGCATCTTTTAGCGGCAGGCGCGAGTAAACGTGCATACCATAGAGATTATCCTGTGGGCATTTCAGGCTGTAAGGATAGTCTGCTGACAGCACGTCCAGCTGCGATTGCCACCAGCGATCCGTTTCCAGCGCAATCAGTACATCTGGCTGCTCCGCCTGCACCTGAGCCAATAGCCGTGGTGCCTGTCTGTTGGGAGTGAGGACATTCGACACCATCACCCGTAAACGGGGAGCATCGCTATAACCACGGTGATCCTTGACCTGCTTTGGGCTGAAAGACGTATAGGGGTAGATCCACCTGCATTGATAAGCGGCACAGCCAGCATTAATCAGTGCCAGCAACAGCGCCCAGCCGTGCTGGCTGCTGAAACAAAGGCAGACCAGCATCATGCACGCCGCAATAATGGCCAGCTGCAACCGGGGGAAGTCCCAAACGCGTATCCACCAGGCTTGATAATGCAGAAGTGGGGCGAGGGTTAACAGCACCAGCGCCAGCGTAAGAAATGTCAAAAATACCATGTCATCTATCCTTTAATAACGGTTAAAAACGGTGCTGTGCAGCCTTATCCGGCCAGTCAATATCACGTTTTGCCATAGGTGACGGGCGAAGGAAGATGTTTTTCACCGTGCCAGTCTGGCTCGCCCCGTTTTGTTTGGTGCAAGCGCGACAAAAATGCCTCTGCCCACCAATGACTATCGTGAAGGGTAAGCTGTCTTAACAGACGCCCGTGCCGTTTACGGCGTTCCGCCAGAGGAAGATGCAAGGCGGAATGTATGGCTTCGGCTATCTCCTGCGGATCGTAAGGGTTAACAATCATCGCTTCCTTCATCTGCTCTGCCGCGCCGGCAAACTTTGACAGAACCAGAACCCCCGGGTCGTCCGGGTCCTGCAGGGCAATATACATCTTGGCCATCAGGCTCATGCCCGCAACCAGCGGCGTAACCAGCGCCACCCGTGCTGCGCGGTATATTCCGGCCTGCTGCTCACGGCTATAAGACGTGGTCAGGCAGCTCACCGGGTACCAGTTCAGCGTGCCGTGCGCGCCATTCATTCCACCACACAGGCTTTCCAGGTGATGGCTAATGTCCCGCGACAGGCACGAATGGCCCGCCGCCGGTGAGGCTAACTGCAGCAACGTGGCGTTACCCGTATATTGAGGGTGCGCCTGCAAAAGCGCCTCCATCGCGCTGATGCGGTAAGGCAACCCGGCACTGTCATCGAGATGCCCGCCGCTGAGGATGATACTTTCTGGCAATGTGTCCCGGCACTGCTGCTCAATGGTGCTGCATCCTTCGCTTTCGCTCAACGTCAACGCGTCACGGGTATCGATGCCGGCGGGAAATACGCCAATGCTAATCGTACGGCCACGAACCTTGAAGGCGGTGGGAGCAATCCGCTCGGCGCGGAAAGTTGATTCAATCCACAGCAGAAAACTGTTCATATCACGCTGCGTCTGAAAACCGATCAGATCGCAGCAAAGCAATGATTCGGCCAACCACTGCCACTCGGGAATGGCTTCGATACCCAGCCCTGGGGGAAAGGGCTGATGCAGGAAAAAGCCAACGGGATTATTCAGGCCAGCATCGCGGAGCAGTCTTACACAGGGTATCAGGTGATAATCCTGTATCCAGATATCATCATCCGGACCGGCGCATTCTGTCACCGCACGGGCATAGGCTTTATTAAGACTCTGATATTGAACGAGATATACAGCGGTGAAGTGGGCCAAATCGGCCCGCTGGTGGAATACTGGCCACATCCCTTTATGTACATAACCGTGATAGCCCTGTTCGTATTCATCATCAGTCAATGGGAATGTCAGGGTGTTAAAGTCACTGTCGCAGCGGGAGGTTAGCTGGCGTAAGGCGTCTGCCCGGGCTGTTTCCCTTGTGCC
This sequence comes from Erwinia pyrifoliae DSM 12163, assembly GCF_000026985.1. Classification (NCBI taxonomy): domain Bacteria; kingdom Pseudomonadati; phylum Pseudomonadota; class Gammaproteobacteria; order Enterobacterales; family Erwiniaceae; genus Erwinia; species Erwinia pyrifoliae. The sequence goes on along the minus strand of NC_017390.1, from coordinate 1,475,892 downwards.
GTCCCAGCTGATCCACGTCCCTTTGCGGCGTGCCAGAATACCCGCATAAATCGTGGAAAGGGTTGAGTGACCGGACTGATTGAGTGATACCAGGATTAAACCAGACATCAGGCTTACCTCTTGTTACAACGCAGGCAGATGAAATAAGACGGAGTGAATACGCACGGGAGCTGACATCTTCAATCGTATGCCGCTTGTTTCACACCTCGCTGTCACGTTGGGAGCAATTATTCAGTGATGACGCCAAAAAACCGGGTTCCAACGCAAAATGCTGTTCTGGCATCCGAGCGTGAAACAGGGTTTTATCCTGCATGTTGCACACTAAACAGCGCAGAAAATTGGCTGTTATACGCGCTGCGCCAGTGGAGGGGATATCAGTGTTCATGGCTTTCCCGATTGAGGGTTCAGATATCATTAGTGCCAGGCATTAAACTGCTTTTGGTGTAAAAAAGGCGTAAAAATTTTGCCATAAATCTATAAATCACGTAAATAATATTGTACTTATGTATGCTGTTACAGCGTCTCTCGGCACTATCCTGAAACCAGAGCGGCAATACGAATAGCTTATCGGCCGCACTCTACCGAACGTTCAGGGGGGCCAGTTGAGAATCAGATGTCGTCATACTTAACTCACAATAAGACCGGTAAATGAAAACTTCAGATAAACAACCCTTGCCCACGGCCATGCTGGCGGCAGCGGGCATCGTATTTGGTGATATCGGAACCAGCCCGCTTTATACCCTTAAAGAATGCCTGTCCATACTACCTGACGGCGGCATGAATGAAGTGGCCGTGATGGGGTTCCTTTCCCTGATTTTCTGGGGACTTACGCTTATCGTAACGGTGAAGTACGTTTGCTTTGTTATGCGTGCCGACCATGATGGTGAAGGCGGTATTCTTACGCTGATGTCGCTTGCGCGACAGAAGGTGGGTAGCCGTGCCTCACGGTTGATCGTGCTGGCCGGACTGACGGGCGGTGCCTTTTTCTACGGTGATGGCATTATCACCCCGGCTATTTCGGTGCTGTCCGCTGTTGAGGGCATTGAGGTTGTTGCGCCGGCTCTTGACCGTTTTATCGTCCCGCTGTCGGTCGTCATCCTGACTGTGCTTTTTATCATTCAGAAACACGGAACTGAAAAGGTCAGCCGGGTATTCGGGCCGGTCATGGTGGTCTGGTTTATCACGCTCGCCGCCATGGGTATCAGGGGAATACTGATGAACCCCGCTATACTGCATGCGCTTAATCCGGCATTTGCGCTGGAATTCCTGTTAAGTAATCAAGCGATTTCTCTCGCCGCGCTGGGGATGGTCGTGCTGGCCGTAACCGGTGCTGAGGCGTTATACGCTGATATGGGGCATTTGGGTAAGCGCCCAATCAGGCTGGCCTGGCTGGTTCTGGCAATGCCGGCGCTGGTGCTGAACTACTTCGGCCAGGGAGCACTGGTTCTGGCAGATACCGCCACCGCCAGGAACCCCTTCTACCTGCTGGCACCGCAGTGGGCGCAGATCCCGTTAATCGTTCTTTCCACGCTGGCAACCGTTATTGCGGCCCAGTCGATCATTACCGGTATTTTCACCCTGACCCAGCAGGCAATACGCCAGGGCTTTTTGCCCCCGGTTCGCATTGTGTTTACCTCCGCCACGGAATCGGGCCAGATCTACATTCCGGTGGTTAACTGGCTGCTGTTTGCCGCAGTCACTGCGGTTATTCTGGCTTTCCAGCACTCTTCTTCCTTGTCGTCTGCCTACGGCATTGTGGTCACCGGCACGATGGTGCTGACATCCTGTCTGGCCGGGGTGGTTGCAGTGAAAAACTGGAAGTGGCCTTTAATCGCCTCGGTTCCTTTTATCCTTTGCTTGCTGGCCGTCGACGTTCCGTTGTTCGGCGCTAACCTGCGCAAACTGCTGTCCGGAGGATGGGTTCCGGTGCTGATGGCGCTGGTTATGCTGGTTCTGATGTACATCTGGAGTTCTGAGCGCTCTAAGATTATTCGTCGCCTGACTGATAATGCCGAAGGACTCAATGCCTTGGTTCGCTCGCTGGAGAAGTTACCTCCCAAGCGGGTCGAAGGTACGGCCATCTTCATGACCAGGAAAGAACACGAAATTCCGCAGGCGTTGCTGCATAACCTGAAGCATAACCGGGTGCTGCATGAACGTGTTGTCCTGCTGCATATCAGGACCTGTGACACGCCAAGGGTGCATAACCAGCAGCGCATAACTCTGCGGCAGCTGTCCCCCTCCTTCTGGCAGATCGTTGCCTCCTATGGCTGGCAGGAAGTGCCTTCGATGCAGGATATTCTCCACCTCTGTGGACTGGAAGGATTTGGATGTACGGTCAACGAAGCCTCCTTCTTCACGTCGCACGACACCTTAGTGATGAAAAAAAGGAAAGGTCTGGCACGCATAAGCGGTGGAATATTCCACTTCTTCCAGCGCAACGCACTGCGCGCTCACGCACAGTTTATGATCCCCCCTAACAGGGTGATTGAGCTGGGTGGGCAGAAAGAGTTCTGATCGCTGCCTGCAATCCCCCCAATCCGGAGCTTTTGTCTGCTCCGGATTGCCCTGCCCGAATACGCTTTGCCCGCAGAACGATGGCCGAGGCCACAATGATGCCGGTTGGCGGTTTTCCAAACTGGTTTTATCGTCTGGTCAGTTCTACTGGTGACGCAGGCGGTCAAAGCGGAAGAAGATTAACGTGAGAATCGGACGGGGAAATAACAGGCGGACGTAGAGCAGACGCCCAACCGGGCGTCTGTGTTAACCAACGACATTAACGGCGCAGCAGTAAGCCGATAACCAGGCCCAGCGTGGCACCAACGCCTACGCCATGCCAGGGCTTATCATGGATGTAATCATCCGCGCAGCACGCGGCCTGTTTCGCTCGTGCGTAGTAAGAATCAGACGCGCTGCCAAGGCGAGATTTAACTTCATTAAGTGATTTTTCCGCTTTAGCTTTAAGCTCAATGTACTTCTCATCGGCCGAGTCGCCGGACGATTTCAACACCGACTCCAGCGTTTCTGCCAGCAGAGCCAGGTCGTCATCAAGGCGGGTATCTTGTGATTCATTCTTAGTAGCCATTTGTTCCTCCGTGGGCGAATAAAAGTATGTCGACTAACTATAGACAGTTTTTGCCGTTTTGCCTGACAAAGGTCAGCAATTGGCTGTAATCCCCGACAAATTTACCATCGACTGCTAAAAGAACGGTACAAAATCAAGTCGCAGAATGGACAAACAGTCGAAATTTCTGCGCTGATTAGATTAATCTGATAAATTTTGGCTGGATCGAATTATTCATCAGGTTTGGTGTCGTAACTCCCTGTAACCGGGCAAAATCCGGTTGAGCGAATGTGAATATGCCCGACGGATTTCAGGATGCCGGATCGCGGTGATTTAGCCGGTGCGAGTGAGTTTCAATAACCCAACCCACCTGAAAAATGAAAGGCGTAGCGACCACTACAAACTCCGTTCTACCAGAGGAAATGATTTCCGGCATGAATCGAAGAATGTTTATGAAAGCGTCAATGGCATTCGCGACCTTAAGTGGGATGTCCGGGCTATCCACGTTATTCTCCCAGGCTGCTTGGGCGGAAGACGGGATTGCCGACGGCAGCGCAAAGCGATTTGATTTTGACGTGCTTAAAAAAATGGCCGCCGGCATGGCGGGTAAAGCTTATGGCGGAGCGCCCGCTCCGTTACCAGAAACTCTGGCAACGCTGACCCCACAGGCCTATAACGAAATCCAGTACGATGCTAACCACTCGCTGTGGAATGGCAGCGACCGCCAGCTTGACGTCCAGTTCTTCCACGTTGGCATGGGCTTCAAACGCCGTATCCGTATGTTCTCCGTTGACGGGGAGAGCCGCGAGGCGCGTGAGATCCACTTCCGCCCGCAGCTGTTCAACTATAACGATGCCCATGTTGATACCAAACAGCTGGAAGGCAAAACCGATCTCGGCTTTGCCGGTTTCCGCGCGTTTAAGAAACCGGAACTGGCCAAACGCGATATCGTCTCTTTCCTCGGAGCCAGCTACTTCCGGGCAGTGGATGAAACCTTTCAGTACGGCCTGTCTGCGCGTGGTGTGTCGATCGATACCTTCAGCAATGGCAAGGAAGAGTTCCCGGACTTTACCGCTTTCTGGTTTGAAACGCCAAAAGCGGATGATACCACATTTGTGGTTTATACCCTGCTCGATGGCCCCAGCTGCACCGGCGCATTTAAATTCACCATTCACTGCGAAGAAAAACGCGTGGTGATGGAGGTGGAAAATCATCTCTATGCGCGTAAGGATATCCAGCAGCTGGGCATTGCGCCGATGACCACCATGTTCAGCTGCGGCACCGTTGAACGCCGCATGTGCGATACCATCCACCCGCAGATCCACGACTCGGATCGCCTGGCGATGTGGACCGGTAACGGCGAATGGATCTGCCGTCCGCTCAATAACCCGCAGCGCCTGACGTACAACGCCTATCAGGACGAAAATCCACGCGGGTTTGGCATGCTGCAGCTCAATCATGACTTTGACAGCTATCAGGATGTGATTGGCTGGTACAACAAACGGCCAAGCCTGTGGGTCGAACCGGTGGGCAAGTGGGGCAAAGGCGCTATCAATCTGATGGAGATCCCGACCACGGGCGAAACGCTGGATAATATCGTCTGCTGCTGGCAGCCTGCCGAGGCAATTAAGGCCGGAAGCGAGCACAGTTTCTCCTACAAGCTCTACTGGAGCGGACTGCCGCCGGTACGCAGCGGTTTGTCGCGGGTGAATGCCACCCGCTCCGGCATGGGTGGCTTCCCGGAAGGCTGGGCGCCGGGCGAGCAATACCCTGCCGTCTGGGCGCGTCGTTTCGCGGTGGATTTCGTCGGGGGTAATTTGACAGCTGCCGCACCGAAAGGCATCGAGCCGGTGATCAATATTTCTTCAGGCAGCATTAAGCAGGTGGAGATCCTCTACGTCGAACCGATTGACGGCTACCGCATCCTGTTTGACTGGTATCCTGATGGCGATGCAGTGCATCCGGTGGATATGCGCCTGTTCCTGCGCACTAAGGATGAAACGCTGAGTGAAACCTGGCTGTATCAGTATTTCCCACCGCCGCCGGATAAGCGCAAATATGTTGATGACCGGGTGATGACCGCCGGCTAAATCCAACATCATCGGCAGGGGCCGCATGGCTCCTGCTGCATGAGGGTGGATAAGCGCTTCAGTCACGGGTATTTCGCTGCGAAATACCCTCTTCCAATATTCAGTGCTTACCGCACTGATACCCAGCCAGAGGCCAGCACAGCGCCCCCGGCGCGCTTTCAGCTCCGGTGTACCCACTCAGAACAATAACCCTCTCAGCAAGGTTATCCTCCAGCATCACAGGGCGTGACAACACTAACGCACCTGGTATCAGCTGAAGACCGCGCCCGTGAGATTGTGTTCCAGCGCCATGATGGCATTCGCGATGTCATTTAGTCACCGTCAGGCATTTTCTACAATGCGCCAGAAAGCTTAACCTGTGCTTAAAACGCGGTTAACCGCGCAAAAAAAATCGGGCTACTGATAGCCCGATTACTGACGATGCATTAGCTGCGTTAATCTTATTGCAGCGGCTGCGCCATATTCACCAGCGAAATCAGCGGCTGCGGGTAAATACCCAGTACCAGCACCAGGATCGCCGAAATCAGCACCACCACGCCCCCGGCGGTGAACGCCCAGTTTGCCGGGGAATCGCGCTGCATCAGCTCAGGTGGCGACAGATACAGACTGACGGTCATCCGCAGATAGTAGTAAAGGCCAATGGCGCTGCCCAGCACCACCGCCCCGGTCAGCCACCACAGCTGCGCGCTCACGCCGAGCGCAATCACATAGAACTTACCGATAAAGCCCAGCGTCATCGGAATACCCGCCAGTGACAGCATCATCACCGTCATCACTGCCGCAAGGATCGGGCGATGCCAGAACAGACCGCGATAGGAGTAGAGCGATTCCGCATCCGGGCCACGGTACGGGCTGGACATCAGGCTAACCACGCCGAAAGCACCGAGGCTGCTGAACAGGTAACCTGCCAGATAAACACCCACGGTTTCCAGCGACAGCTGATGGGATTGCACCGCAATCAGCGCCACCAGCAGATAGCCAAGATGGGCAATGGACGAATAGCCCAGCAGACGTTTGATATTACTCTGCGAGATCGCCATCAGGTTACCGAACAGCATCGACGCCACGGCGATAATGCCCAGTACGGTACGTACGCCTTCACTGTTGGCCATTGGCGCGTACATAAACAGGCGCATCAGCACGCCAAAAATAGCGATTTTACTGGCGGTGGCGAGGAAGGTCGACACCGGCGCAGGCGCGCCCTGGTAAACATCCGGCGTCCACAGGTGGAACGGCACCAGCGACAGCTTAAAGCCAAAGCCGACGATCATCAGGCCCAGTCCGGCCAGCAGCAGGGGCTGATGAATCAGACCGTCATTCAGGCTGTTGCCCAGCTCCTTAAACCCGAGGCTTCCGGCGTGCGCATACACCAGCGCCATACCGAACAGCAGGAACGAGGACGCCGCAGCAGACAGGATGGTGTACTTGATCGCCGCTTCCAGCGAACGCTTTTGCTGGAAGGCGTAACCCACCAGGCCAAACAGCGGCAGCGAGATCAGCTCAATACCGATAAACAGCGACGCCAGATGATTGGCACTGGCCAGCACCACGCCGCCGAGAGCGGCAATCAGCACCAGCAGGTAAAACTCTTCACGGTTATCCGGGTAGGTTGCCAGCCACGGATAGGCAAAGGTACAGGTCGCGAGGCTGGCGAGGACAACCAGTCCGGTATAGAACATCGAGTACGCGTCTACCCGCAGCAGCGGGGTAACGTCCATTGGCCCTGCCTGGCCGACGAAGTATAAGGAAAACAGCGCCAGGTTAAGACCGACGACGGCAAGCGTGGCGTTGACGAAGTGGTTGCGTCGCCACGCAATGGACAGCATCACAACTACCACCGTCAATCCGACGATCAGCAGCGGCAGAAGCGCGATCAATTGTTGAGGAGTTATTGTCATGGCGAATTACGGCCTTGTAGTTGAAATTGAAGCAGTAAACCACTGCTGAATATTGCTCATCGCAGCGTGGGAGGTATCCAGAATCGGCTGTGGATAAACCCCCAGCAGCACCAGCAGCACCACCAACACCATGATCATCAGGAACTCACGCGCTGACATGCCGCGCAGCGGCGTCTCTGATTTTGCCGGGCCGTAGTAAGCCCGTTGCATCATCACCAGCGAGTAAACCGAAGCAAACACCAGACCAAAGGTGGCAATGATGATGATCATCGGGACGCTGTGGAAACTACCGGTCAGGATCATAAACTCACCGACGAAGTTACCGGTGCCCGGCATCCCCAGATTGGCTACCGCGAAGAACAGCGACAGGCCTGGCAACCATTTGATCCGCGACCACAGGCCACCCATCTGACGCATATCGCGGGTATGCAGGCGTTCATACAGCTGACCACACAGGATAAACAGTGCTGCCGCTGACAGACCGTGCGCGATCATCTGGATCACCGCCCCCTGGTACGCCAGCTGGCTGCCGGTGTAGATAGCAATCAGCACAAAGCCCATATGGGAAATTGAGGTGTAGGCAATCAGACGCTTGATATCATACTGCGAGAACGCCATCCACGCGCCGTAGAAGATACCGATAATCCCCAGCCACATAGCGATCGGAGCAAATTCAGCGGAAGCGTTGGGGAACAGCGGCAGCGCAAAACGCAGCAGGCCATAGGCGGCGGTTTTCAACAGAATGCCCGCCAGGTCAACCGAACCGGCAGTCGGTGCCTGACTGTGCGCGTCCGGTAGCCAGCCGTGCAGCGGTACTACCGGCATTTTCACCGCGAAAGCGATAAAGAAACCCAGCATCAGCAGGTATTCAACGCCGTGCGACATCGGGGTTTTCAGCAGCTGTTCATAGTTGAAGGTCCACACGCCCGTGGCGTTGTAGTGCACAAACACCAGCGCCAGAATGGCAATCAGCATCACCAGACCGCTGGCCTGGGTATAGATAAAGAACTTGGTCGCTGCGGTAATACGCGTCTTCCCGTCGGAGGCCTTATGGCCCCATAGCGCGATCAGGAAGTACATCGGCACCAGCATCATCTCCCAGAAGAAGAAGAACAGGAACAGGTCGATAGCCAGGAACACGCCGATCACGCCGCCGAGGATCCACAGCAGGTTCAGATGGAAAAAGCCCTGCCATTTCTCGATTTCGTTCCACGAACAGAGGATCGCCATCACGCCCAGCAGGCCGGTGAGCACCACCATCAGTAACGACAGGCCATCAAGAGCCAGATGGAAAGCAATGCCGAAACGCGGGATCCACGGCACGGAGAACTGCGCCTGCCACTGCGGGCCGCCTTCAGCCTGTGACAGTGAATAGCCGCCCTGTAGCCATAGCTGCAACGAGAGCGCCAGCGTCAGTCCCATTGCGATCAGGGCAATCCAGCGCGGCAGCTTCGCGCCGAAGCGCTCCGACTGCCAGCACAGCAGGCCGCCGACGAAGGGTAGTATGATAAGCCAGGGTAGTAACATGGCGGTTTGTTCCCTATTGTGTCCTTTGTTTGGGCTATCTTGCTCGGTATTTTGCTTCCCGGCAGTGCTCGCAATGCTCACATACTTAAGTATGCTCCGCTTGCTGCGCGCTGGCGGTAAACAAACTCCCTTCGCCGATAACGCCCATCATTCAGGAGAAATTTTCGATTTTTTCTTTCCGGGACGGCAACAATATGCCACCCCACTCACCTTTACATCACCATCAGCAGCGCCAGCACCACCACGGCACCGATGCTCATTGAGGCAAGATACCAGCGCAGATAGCCGTTTTCACTGAACGCCAGCCCTTTGTTGCCGCCGCGTGCCAGCAGAGCCGGGATATTCATCAGGGAATTCAGCGGATCGCGCGACAGCAGCCGGGCGATGCCAAGATAAGGCTTCACAAAAACTTTGTCGTACAGCCAGTCGAAGCCCCAGGCAGCAAACCACCAGGTGGAGAAGAAACGCCCCGGCGCGCTGTTGGCTACAGCGGTAACCAGCGTGCGTTTGCCCAGCCACAGCGCGGCTGCCAGCAGAATGCCGACAATCGCCACCACGCCAGAGGCGATTTCCAGCGTCAGCACGCTGCCGTGCGCCAGTTCGCTGGTCTCCGGCAGTACGCCACGCAGCGGCGGCACGATCATTGCGCCAATAAAGGTCGAGAGCATTAACAGCACCAGCAGCGGCAGATGATGGGTGATGCCCTTCCCTGCATGCGCATGGATTTGTTCTTTGCCGTGGAAAGCTATAAAGATCATGCGGAAGGTGTACAGGGAGGTCATAAACGCCCCTGCCAGCCCGGCAAGCATCAGATTCAGATGGCCGTTGGCAAGCGCCCCGGCAAGGATCTCATCCTTACTGAAGAAGCCTGCGGTAATCAGCGGCAGCGCCGACAGCGCCGCACCGCCGACCAGGAAGCAGACATACACCAGCGGGATGCTCTTACGCAGACCGCCCATTTTGAAGATGTTCTGCTCGTGGTGGCAGGCGAGGATCACCGAACCGGAAGAGAGGAACAGCAGCGCCTTAAAGAAGGCATGGGTCATCAGGTGGAAGATCGCCGCATCCCAGGCCTGCACGCCGAGCGCCAGGAACATATAGCCAATCTGACTCATCGTTGAGTAAGCCAGCACGCGCTTGATATCGGTTTGCACCAGCGCGGCAAAGCCCGCCAGCACCAGCGTCACCGCGCCGACAATCCCCACCAGATGCAGCACTTCCGGCGTCATCAGGAACAGGCCGTGGGTGCGGGCAATCAGATAGACACCTGCGGTCACCATCGTCGCCGCGTGGATCAATGCGGAGACCGGGGTTGGACCCGCCATCGCATCGGCCAGCCAGGTCTGCAACGGCAGCTGGGCAGATTTACCGACCGCACCGCCTAACAGCATCAGGGTGGCCCATTGCAGCATAGGATTATCGGCAGCAAAGTGTGCCGGAGCCAGCGCCATCATTTCGCGGAAGTTCAGCGTCCCCAGCTCGTTGTAGAGAATAAACAACGCAAACGCGAGGAACACGTCACCAACGCGGGTGATAATAAAGGCTTTCATCGCCGCCGCCCCGTTAGCCGGGTGGGTATAGTAGAAGCCAATCAGCAAATAAGAACAAAGGCCCACGCCTTCCCAGCCGAGATACATCAGCATCAGGTTATCGGCCAGCACCAGAACCACCATGCTGGCGATAAACAGGTTGGTATAGGCGAAGAAGCGCGAATAACCCTCCTCCCCGCGCATATACCAGGAGGCGAACATATGGATCAGGAAGCCCACGCCGGTCACCACCGACAGCATGGTCAGCGACAGGCCGTCCAGCGTCAGATTGACGTCAATTCTGAAGTGACCCACATGCATCCAGGTCCACAGCGCCTGGTTAAACACCTGCTGGCCGTTATGGAAGAAGTCAAGCCCGGCATACGCCGTGACCAGCGCTGCCAGACCCACGGCACCCATGCCGACGGCAGCAGACAGGTTTTCTGACCAGCGACCGCGCGAAAACGCCAGCAGTAAAAAGCCGATCAGCGGAAACAGAATGGTTAAATAAAGAAGGTTCATCCGCGCATCTCGCTCACTTTATCAATGTTGAGGTTCTGACTGCGACGATGCAGCTGCAACAGCAGCGCCAGGCCAATACTGGCCTCTGCCGCGGCGAGGCTGATAGCCAGGATAAACATCACCTGACCATCAGCCTGCCCCCAGTAGCTGCCCGCCACCACGAATGCCAGCGCGGCGGCGTTGATCATGATTTCCAGACCAATCAACATAAACAGCAGATTGCGGCGGATAGTCACGCCCGTTAGCCCAAGGACAAACAGAATGGCCGCCAGAATAAGTCCATGCTGCAGAGGGATCATGCCCGCTCCTCCTTCTTGCTTTTCGCCGCGTCCGCCGGACGGTTAGCCAGCACTTCACCGCCACGCTGTTCGCGGCCGATGTGGAACGCCACCACCAGCCCCGCCAGCAGCAGCATGGAGGCCAGTTCAACCGCCAGTACGTAAGGCCCGAACAGGCTGATACCGACCTGCTTACCGTCAATCATGGTGCCGTCAATGCCCTGGTCGTTAACCGACAGAATGGCATAGACGATGGTGACCAGCAGCAACAGTGACAGCAGCCCGGGGCCAATCCACATGCCCGGTTTCAGCCAGTCTTTCTCCTGCTGCACTTCGGCACCGCCGAGGTTCAGCATCATCACCACAAAGACAAACAGCACCATGATGGCACCGGCGTAAACGATAATTTCCAGCGCACCGGCAAAATAGGCGCCGAGCGAGAAGAACACGCCGGACACCGCCAGCAATGAGATGATCAGGTACAGCAATGCATGTACCGGATTGGTATGGGTGATGACGCGCAATGTCGCCAGCACCGCGACCAGTCCGCAAAGATAAAACGCAAATTCCATGCCTGGCTCCTTAAGGTAACAAGCCCTTGACGTCGATGGGTTTGGCTTCGTTTTCAGCGTCGCCTTTGTCTTTGCCGTCGATCGCCATACCCGCCATCCGGTAAAAATTGTATTCCGGGTACTTGCCCGGGCCGGAAATCAGCAGGTTTTCTTTTTCATACACCAGATCCTGACGCTTAAACTCACCCAGTTCAAAATCTGGGGTAAGCTGAATCGCAGTGGTCGGGCAGGCCTCTTCACACAGGCCACAGAAAATGCAGCGCGAGAAGTTAATGCGGAAGAACTCCGGATACCAGCGACCGTCGGCGGTCTCGGCTTTCTGCAACGAAATGCAGCCCACCGGGCAGGCCACCGCGCACAGGTTACAGGCCACGCAGCGCTCCTGACCGTCCGGGTCACGCGTCAGCACAATGCGCCCACGATAACGCGGCGGCAGATAGACCGGCTCTTCCGGGTACATCAGGGTTTCGCGTTTGGCAAAGGCGTTCATGCCGATCAGCCAGATACTGCGTACCGTGGTACCAAATCCAACGACAATGTCTTTTAACGTCATGTTCTTAACCCCTTACTGCGCCGTGTACAGAATCACTGCGGCAGTCGCCAGCAGGTTCAACAGCGTCAACGGCAGACAAACTTTCCAGCCGAACGACATCACCTGGTCATAACGCGGGCGCGGTAACGCAGCACGGATCAGAATAAACATCATCATAAAGAAGGCTGTCTTCAGCGCAAACCAGATAACCGGTGGCAGCCACGGCCCCTGCCAGCCGCCGAAGAACAGCGTGACGATCAGTGCAGAAACCGTGACGATACCAACGTATTCACCGACAAAGAACAGGCCAAACTTCATGCCGGCATATTCAATGTGGTAACCATCGGCCAGCTCCTGCTCGGCTTCCGGCTGGTCAAACGGATGGCGGTGACACACGGCCACCCCGGCGATGCAGAAGGTGAGGAAGCCTAAGAACTGCGGGATCACGTTCCACAGGTGCGCCTGGCTGTTAACAATGTCGACCATGTTGAACGAGCCAGCCTGCGCCACCACGCCCATCAGCGAAAGACCGAGGAACACTTCGTAGCTCAGCGTCTGCGCCGAGGCGCGCATCGCGCCAAGCAGCGAGTATTTGTTGTTACTCGACCAGCCGGCGAACAGCACCGCATACACCGCCAGCCCCGCCATCATCAGGAAGAACAGCAGGCCGATATTCAAGTCAGCGCCCATCCAGGTGGAGGTGACCGGCACGATCGCCATCGCCAGCAGTAGCGAGGTAAAGGCGATCATCGGTGCCAGGGTAAAAATAACGCGGTCGGTAAACGGCGGGATCCAGTCCTCTTTAAAGAACATTTTGATCATGTCGGCCACCAGCTGTAACGAGCCGCCCCAGCCAACACGGTTCGGCCCGTAGCGGTTCTGGAAAAGGCCAAGCAGGCGACGTTCGCCAAAGCTCATAAACGCGCCGCAGCCGACGACGACGAACAGGATCACTAAGGCTTTAACCACGGCGATAATGACGTCGATCACTTCCGGTGTCAGCCAGCTCATTGTGCAGCCTCCCGCAGATTGTCAACATTTGCCCCGGACAGGAACGCGGGAACACCCGGCAGTCCGAGCGGTAAACCCACCTGCCCTGCCTGTAGCGTGCTGGAGAAGCGCACCGGCAGACGCAGATTTTCGCCCCGGCAGCTGAACGCCAGGGTGGTACCTGCGTTAACGCCGAGCTTCGCCGCATCTTCCGCATTCACCATCACGTAGGCCTCTGGCATACGCTGCTGGATCACCGGGGCGCGCTGGGTCATCTCTTCACTGCCAAACAGATGGAAATACGGTGCCACGCGCCAGCTGTTATCCTGAGCTGTAAAAGCGGCAGGGACAGATTCAAACCAGTTCAGCTGCGGTGTACCCGCTTCGATCAGGCGCACGCCCGGATCGCCGTTGCGCAGCTGCCCGCCCACTTCGGCCTGGAACTTGTTCCATGCCTGCGGTGAGTTCCAGCCTGGCGCCCAGGCAAACGGGATCTGTGAACGGGCGGCACCCGGCTGGTTATTCCCTTCCATTGAGAAAGCGAACATGCTGTCTTTGTCCTGCGGCTGGCGCGGCTCGTGCACGCTGATATTGGCGCGCATCGCGGTACGTCCGCTGGAGCGGTGCGGAGAGCGTGACAGCTTCTGGCCACGAATACGGAAGCTGGCATCCGGCGCGGCCTGTTTGATTCCGGCCAGCTGCGGCAGGGCCAGGATACAGGCATCAATCACATCGTCGAGCTGGCTCCAGTCCACTTCACGGCTGTTCATGGTGCTCTGCAACGAGTGCAGCCAGCGCCAGCTTTCCAGCATCTGGACTTTTTCGTCGTAGTACGCCGGATCGTAAACCTGGAAGAAACGCTGGGCGCGACCTTCCTGGCTGACCACCGTGCCGTCGCTTTCGGCAAAGCTGGCGCAAGAAAGGATCAGGCCGGCTTTTTCCGTGGTCGCGGTGCGCTGATGGTCGAGCACAATCACGTTTTGCGTGTTGCTCAGTGCCGCCTCGACGGTGGCTTTTGGCAGGTGACGATAGAGATCGTTTTCGAGGATAATCGCCGCATCGGCTGCACCGCTGGTCAGTTCGGCTAGCGCCGCATCCAGTGAATGACCGCCGATCAGCCCCAGGCCTACGCTGTTGGTCGCCGACGCCAGCAGGGTGATCCCCACATCGGCTCCGCGCCCCTTCAGCGCTTTAGCCACGTTGGCCGCCGCCTGAATTATCGCCTCGCTACCCGCGTGCGTTCCCGAGATAATCAGCGGTTTTTTCGCTCCGGCCAGCGCCTGTACGATAACGTCAATTTTGCCGGACAGCGCTTTATCCACATCGCTCACCGCCGGTGCGCTGGCGTCCAGCTCATGGGCGATGGCGAAGCCGAGACGCGCCTGATCTTCCACCGGCGCGCGGTAGCTCCAGGCGGCGATATCATCGAGCCGGGTTTCATCGACGTTAGTCACAAACAGCGGATATTTGGCGTTCTGACCAATATTCAGGATCGCCGCGATCTGCCAGTCGGCTACCTTCTGAGCCGCCGCCATCTCACGCGCTTTGCCTTTCACCGCCTGGCGCACCGACAGCGCCACGCGCGCACCGGTCTGGGTCAAATCCTCACCCAGTACCAGCACTGCATCATAGCTTTCAATTTCACGCAGCGCCGGGGTATGAATGCCGCCGTCACGCAGCACCTGTAGCATCAGCTCCAGCCGCGCCTGCTCCCCTGCCGCGATACCGGTGGAGAAGTTTTCCGCGCCCACCAGCTCGCGCAGGGCAAAGTTGCTCTCCACGCTGGCGCGCGGCGAGCCGATGCCGATCACCTTCTTCGCCTGGCGCAGCACGTCGGCCGCACCCTGCATCGCCTGGCCAGCGTTCAGCGCAATCCAGTCGTCGCCACGGCGCTGCATCGGCTGGCGTGGACGATCCTTCAGGTTAACGTAGCCATAGCCAAAGCGGCCACGATCACAGAGGAAATAGTGGTTAACCGTGCCGTTATAGCGGTTTTCGATACGGCGCAGTTCACCATAGCGCTCACCCGGGCTGGTGTTACAGCCGATGCTGCACTGCTGGCAGATGCTGGGCGCAAACTGCATATCCCATTTGCGGTTGTAGCGTTCAGAGTGGGTTTTATCGGTAAATACGCCGGTCGGGCAGATTTCTACCAGGTTGCCTGAAAACTCACTTTCCAGCACACCATCTTCGGTACGACCAAAGTAGACGTTATCGTGCGCACCGTAGACGCCGAGATCCGTGCCGTCGGCGTAATCTTTGTAGTAACGCACGCAACGGTAACAGGCGATGCAGCGGTTCATCTCATGAGATATGAACGGCCCCAGATCCTGATTACGGTGAGTACGCTTGGTGAAACGGTAACGGCGGAAGCTGTGGCCGGTCATCACCGTCATATCCTGCAGATGGCAGTTACCGCCCTCTTCGCACACCGGGCAGTCGTGCGGATGGTTGGTCATCAGCCACTCCACCACGCTTTCGCGGAACTCTTTCGCTTCGCCGTCATCAATCGAAATAAAGGTGCCATCAGACGCCGGAGTCATGCAGGACATGACCAGACGTCCACGGGTATCTTCGGCATTTTGAAATTGCTTTACCGCGCACTGGCGGCAGGCACCGACGCTACCGAGCGCCGGATGCCAGCAGAAATAAGGAATATCAAGGCCGAGGGAGAGACAGGCCTGTAACAGGTTGTCTGCCCCGTCAACATCATATTCTTTACCGTCTACATGGATTGTAGCCATAGTGAACATGCTTCCATAAGGCTCGTGCTGGCACGAGCGTTAAACTTTGCTTACCAGCGCGCCTTTAACAGGTTGGGCTGGATGCCGCTAATCGCGTGTGCGTTGCTGTATACCTGGGGTGCCATACCCGCTTCAAACTCTTCGCGGAAGTATTTAATGGCGCTTTGCAGTGGCTCTACGGCACCCGGCGCATGTGCGCAGAAGGTTTTGCCCGGGCCAAGCTGGCGGCAGAGTTGCAGCAGGGTTTCGATATCCCCCGGCTGCCCCTGTTTTTGTTCCAGCGCGCGCAGAATTTTCACACTCCACGGCAGGCCATCGCGGCATGGCGTACACCAGCCGCAGGATTCACGGGCAAAGAACTCTTCCAGGTTGCGCACCAGCGACACCATATTGATCTCGTGGTCTACCGCCATCGCCAGCGCCGTCCCCAGACGGCTGCCGGCTTTACCGATGCTGGCAAATTCCATCGGCAGGTCGAGGTGCTGCTCGGTGAGGAAGTCAGTACCCGCGCCGCCCGGCTGCCACGCCTTGAATTTCAGGCCATCGCGCATGCCGCCGGCGTACTCTTCGAGAATTTCGCGTGCGGTGGTGCCGAACGGCAGTTCCCATACGCCCGGGTTTTTCACCCGGCCGGAGAAGCCCATCATCTTGGTTCCGGCATCTTCGCTGGTTGAGATGCCCTTGTACCAGTCAACGCCGTTGGCGAGGATAGCGGGCACGTTGGACAGGGTTTCCACATTGTTGACGCAGGTTGGCTTGCCCCAGACGCCGGCGGAGGCCGGGAATGGCGGTTTGGAACGCGGGTTAGCACGACGCCCTTCCAGCGAGTTAATCAGCGCGGTTTCTTCACCACAGATATAGCGGCCCGCTCCAGTGTGCACTATCAACTCGAAATCAAAGCCGGTGCCGAGAATATTTTTGCCCAGCAGACCCGCTTCGGTGGCTTCGGCAATCGCCCGACGCAAATTAACCGCGGCCTCAATGTATTCACCGCGCAGGAAGATATAGCCACGGTAGGCCTTCAGGGCGAAGGCGCTGATCAGCATGCCTTCCACCAGCTGATGCGGCATCTGCTCCATCAGCAGGCGGTCTTTGTAAGTGCCCGGCTCCATCTCATCCGCATTACACAGCAGGTAACGGATGTTCATCGACGCATCTTTCGGCATCAGGCTCCACTTCAGGCCGGTGGAGAAACCTGCCCCGCCGCGCCCTTTCAGGCCCGAGTCTTTCACCAGGCTAACGATTTCATCCGGTGCCATGCTTTTCAGCGCTTTCTCGGCCCCGGCATAGCCGTTCTTACTGCGGTACTCCTCAAGAAATACCGGCTGCTTATCTTCGCGCATGCGCCAGGTGAGCGGATGCATTTCGGCAGTACGCACAATCTGTCTCATTGATACTGCTCCAGTAAGTTGGCGATATTTTCCGGCGTCAGATGGACATGAGTATCTTCATCCACCATCATCGTCGGCCCCTTGTCGCAGTTACCGAGGCAGCAGGTTGGCAGCAGCGTAAAGCGTCCATCCGCCGTGGTCTGTCCCGGCTTGATGTTGAGGTTTGCTTCCAGCGCGGCCTGAATGCCCTGATAGCCGGTGATATGGCACACCACGCTGTCGCAGTAGCGGATCACATGGCGCCCTACCGGCGTGCGGAAGATCTGGCTGTAGAATGTTGCCACCCCTTCCACATCGCTGGCAGGAATAGCGAGCACCTCTGCAATGGCGTCAATCGCGCCGTCGGGCACCCAGCCACGCTGCTTCTGTACGATTTTCAGCGCTTCAATCGAGGCAGCGCGCGCGTCTTCATAGTGATGTTTTTCATGCTCGATGGCGTCACGCTCGCTCGCGCTCAGCACAAAAGCACCGGATTCATCGATCGTTTCGATCGCAATTCTTTGATCGTGCATAATTAGCGGTCCACGTCTGACATAACAAAATCGATACTACCGAGGTATACGATCAGGTCGGATACCAGGCTGCCGTTGATCACCGAAGGGATCTGCTGCAGGTGCGGGAAGCTCGGCGTACGCACGCGGGTGCGATAGCTCATGGTGCTACCGTCACTGGTCAGGTAGTAACTGTTGATCCCTTTGGTCGCCTCAATCATCTGGAAGGATTCATTGGCCGGCATCACCGGGCCCCAGGAAACCTGCAGGAAGTGGGTGATCAGGGTTTCGATATGCTGTAGCGTGCGCTCTTTTGGCGGCGGCGTGGTCAGCGGATGGTCAGCTTTGAACGGGCCGGCCGGCATGTTGTTCAGGCACTGTTCCAGGATGCGCATACTCTGGCGCATCTCTTCCATCTTCAGCATCACGCGGCTGTAAGCACAGCTGACGCCGTCTCCGATGGGTACTTCAAAGTCGAAGTTTTCATAACCGGAGTAAGGACGCCATTTACGCACGTCAAAGTCGAGCCCGGTGGCGCGCAGCCCGGCACCGGTGGTTCCCCAGGCGAGCGCTTCTTCCATGTTGTAGGCAGAAACCCCTTTGGCACGGCCAATCAGCACCGAGTTTTTCAGCGCGGTCTGCTCATAGGCTTTCAGGCGTTTTGGCATCCAGTCAAGGAACTCGCGCAGCAGACGTTCCCAGCCTTTCGGCAGATCGTGCGCCACGCCGCCGATGCGGAACCAGGCCGGGTGCATACGGAAGCCGGTAATGGCTTCCACCACATCGTAAATTTTCTGGCGATCGGTAAAGGCAAAGAACACCGGTGACATGGCACCGACATCCTGAATAAACGTGGAGATATACAGCAGGTGGCTGTTGATACGGAACAGCTCTGATAGCATCACGCGGATCACGTCCACGCGCTCCGGCACTTTAATCCCGGCCAGTTTCTCTACTGCCAGCACATACGGCATTTCGTTGACGCAGCCGCCGAGGTATTCGATACGGTCGGTATAGGGAATATAGCTGTGCCAGGACTGGCGCTCGCCCATCTTTTCGGCACCGCGGTGGTGGTAACCGATATCCGGCACGCAGTCGACGATCTCTTCACCATCCAGCTGCAAGATAATGCGGAACGCCCCGTGCGCAGACGGATGGTTGGGGCCGAGGTTGAGGAACATAAAGTCCTCATTGGCGGTAGAGCGCTTCATGCCCCAGTCTTCAGGTTTGAAGGTCAGGGATTCCATTTCCAGATCTTCTTTCTGCTTCGTCAGCTCGAAAGGGTCGAATTCGGTCGCACGCGCCGGATAGTCTTTACGTAACGGGTGCCCCTCCCAAGTCTGCGGCATCATGATGCGCGTCAGATGAGGGTGGCCGACAATATCAATACCAAACATCTCCCAGGTTTCCCGCTCATACCAGTTGGCATTGGGGAAAATTTTCGTCAGGGTCGGTACATGCAGATCGTTTTCTGACAGCGCCACCTTGAGCATGATATCGCGGTTGCGCTCAATCGAGATAAAGTGGTAGAAAACGGAAAAATCCGCCGCCGGTAACCCGGCACGGTGGGTACGCAGGCGCTCATCCATGCCATGCAGGTCATACAGCATTACATAGGGTTTTGGCAGCTTGCGCAGAAACTCGACTATCTCTAACAACTGCTCACGTTTCACCCAGACTACCGGCACGCCGGTACGGGTTGCTTGCACGGTAAAGGCATCAGGCCCAAAACGAT
Organism: Erwinia pyrifoliae DSM 12163; assembly: GCF_000026985.1. Classification (NCBI taxonomy): domain Bacteria; kingdom Pseudomonadati; phylum Pseudomonadota; class Gammaproteobacteria; order Enterobacterales; family Erwiniaceae; genus Erwinia; species Erwinia pyrifoliae. The sequence continues at coordinate 1,456,529 of NC_017390.1, read as the reverse complement.
TACGCAGCTCGCCGATCGCCGGGTCATCCTGGTGATCACGGGTTTGCCATAACGGCTGAGCGAGATCTTGCGTGGTTAAATCTGTCATAAGTTGTTCACCATTCTGGCCTGACTGACAGGCGCTCAGTGTTGGCGTCAAGGGGGTCAGCGCATCTTACATTGTGTTTTTTTCGCGCTTTTTCTGACCGCACCCATAAACTGCTGGGTTAAATTTCGTCAGGGGTACGCAGATTGGTCACGGCAATACGCTCTGCGTTTTTCCTGTCGCGCTCGGACTGCATATTGGCGCGATAGACGCCCTGATCGTTGACCACCCATGATAATGGACGCCGCTCTTTACCGATCGACTCTTGCAGCAGCAGCAGTGCCTGCATATAGGCTTCGGGGCGCGGTGGACAACCAGGAATATACACGTCTACCGGCAGGAACTTATCAACGCCCTGCACCACGGAATAGATATCGTACATACCGCCGGAGTTGGCACAGGCTCCCATTGAGATCACCCATTTCGGTTCCAGCATCTGGTCATACAGGCGCTGTATCACCGGGGCCATCTTGGTAAAACAGGTCCCCGCCACCACCATAAAGTCAGCCTGGCGCGGCGAAGCACGAATCACTTCCGAGCCAAAGCGCGCCACGTCGTGCACCGCCGTAAACGAGGTGGTCATTTCGACATAGCAGCAGGAAAGACCGAAGTTGAACGGCCAAAGGGAGTTCTTACGCCCCCAGTTCACCATATCGTGCAGAGCATGTTCTAACTTGCCCATATAGACATTTTGATGAACGTGCTTTTCCAGGGGATCGGTAACAATCTCCTGTTTTTGCAGGGGATAACGGTCATTCTCACCGTTCGGGTCTATGCGGGTGAGCGTATAGTCCATGTGTTTTAGCCTCGCTGTTACTGCTTGTGACGGTTGGCGTGCGAGATGGTAGTTGGCTTGACGTCAAACTGACGACGGGCAGGCGCCCAATCCAGCGCGCCAATGCGAACCAGATAAAACAGACCAGCAAGCAGAACCAAAATGAAGATAGCGGCTTCGACAAAGCCAACCCAGCCGCTTTCGCGGATGGCGGTCGACCATGCGTAGAGATAGAGCGCTTCAACGTCAAAAATGACGAAGAACATGGCGACCAGATAGAACTTGGCAGACAGGCGCAATTTCGCAGTGCCAACGGAAGCAATACCGGATTCAAAAGGTGTATTTGTATGCCTTCCGCGCGCTTTTCCGCCTAAAAACCATGCTCCCGCCAACATCAGGCAGCAAAGACCTATCGAGACGATCAGGAAAACAGCGAATGCCCAGTGATGGGCGACGACTTCTGTGGTTGTTGACATACTCTGACTTACTCACCAAAAGTGGCGTTACGCGTCCTGCTCTAATAAATGGCAGCTCACACACCACATCGATTCAAGGGAACAATGAAAAAACCTTAAAAATTATACTGACTTCAGCAGTAAGCCAGTAGTTTTATGTGGTTTTTACTCCTTTAACTCACCTTTTGTCAACTTTGACAAAACTATCAGCACATTATTTTACATAAAGAACATTAAATTAACACAGGAAACGCATTAAGCGAGCTAAATCGAGTCAGTCACTTCGTGCATCCAGAGTGTAGCGGGTAAAATCTTGTGGGAGTTGCTATTAGCCTGGTCTATTTTGGCAGGAATAATCTCTTTTTCCTTCCCCTTGTAAGGGCTATTTTTTTGATCCAGCACACACTTTAGGGTTTTATGATAAAAAAACAGCCAGATTTTGCTGGGTAAAATGGATTTCCCGGTAAGAACTTAACGGCTGAAAATTAAGAAATCTCTTAATTTACCACAAGGCAATTGGAAAGAGGCAAGGATAAACTTTTAGGGCCATCTGAACATGAATTAGGCTATATATTTATCAATAAAAAGGCCCTTCAGTCTAAAATCCGACTGAAAGGCCTTTTTTATCAAGTAAAATTGAAATTCATCAACGTTAAATGATGAAAGTCATCGTTTACATTTAGCAGATTACTCTTCTTCATTATCCTGTAATATCGCGCTGCCTTTATCCTCTGTGCTCAGCGGGTACAGATCGTTGCCGGGCTCCATCGCCTCGAAGATCGCCAGCGCCAGCTCGTTATCACTGTCCGGATTGCGACATAGCAGATACTTGGTATCAGGTAACATTGGCAGACCTTCGGCAGCGCCCATGACACGCAGTTCAGGGCTCATCATCTCTACCGGGCGAGCCGTGACCCCCAGACCAGCTTTCACCGCAGCATGTACTGCAGCAAGCGTTGAAGCCACATACGAAATACGCCACGGAATGCCCGCTTGATTGAGATGATCTATTGCCATATCGCGATGGGGGCTTGGCTCATCCAGCAGGACCAGTGGAATCGCTTCCCCACGCTGGAAGATATAGTCTGCCGCGCAATACCACAGGGTGGGTGACGTGCGGAGTACCTGCCAGATAAAATTCATCGGACTGGAAGTGGTGACCACCAGATCGACTTCGCCCTGATTAAGCATTTCCATCATAAACGGGTTGCGCTTAACACGAACATCGATGGCAAGCTTTGGATAAAGCGAGGTCACACGGTTTAGCATAAACGGTAAGATGGTGTCTGAAGTATCATCAGAGGCACCAACGGACAGTACGCCCTGGATATTGCTGTACATCAAAGAGGTATAGGCTTCATCATTAAAGCGCAGTATCTTTCTGGCATAGCCTAACAGCTGAATACCATGTTCAGTTAATAACTTGTTACGCCCATGTCTGGCGAACAGTTCTTTGCCTACTAATTGTTCCAGTCGCTGCATTTGCTGACTGACAGCCGACTGCGTTCGGAACACCGATGTTGCAGCAGCTGCAAAGGTGTTCAGATCGGCAACGGCAACAAAAGTTCTCAGCAGATCAAGGTCAAGATTGAGTATCGAACGAGTTGTACTAGTCATATTATATCTTCACTTTATAAGTTTTTACAAACAGCTACCCTGGTGTTATTACTCTATTTATCAATGAGATAATAAATGAGTAACAATTGCATAATGGCTACAGTGTTTAGCAATCAAAAAAAATTACCCGATGCATACCTGATTTTCAGACAATAAGAATTCTTAATTCTGCTCATTCTGTTCGGCTAAAGCAGGACAGGCTGCTGCGTAAAGATTCTTCCGTCTGATACATCACCCATGCACGCTGCACAAACCCATAAGTTGCAGGAAGCCGCGTCGTTTAAGTTAATTAACACTGACAAAACTCATTACGAGATGAGTTCGAGTGTTGTTAGTCTAAAACAACCATTGAAAATTCAATTACCAACACGCTGGATCACAGCGTAAAATATTAAGTAACACTTACTAATAAAAGGAACAAAAAACGTTTTTTTATCCCTGCAAAGCCCTGTGCATTTAGTGCAAGGTACTCTGAACGTTATCCTGACATACTGCCGTTCACTTTTTAAGCCCAAACCTGATTATTCTTTTCACTAAAGCGAGATTTTAGCGGCTGTGGCACAAAATACAGCGTCCTGCATCATAAAAACGACTTGTTAGGGCGAACACGACGCGGCTTTCAGTAAAAGCAGGCTGGAAATTAGCTTAGTCACTCTAACCAGACCCTATCCTTGTTCTGCTCAAAAAATGCACTAACAAATAAGCATAACTTGACTGTTACCCCGATCATCAATGCACTAATTATTAATGTTTTTCTGGTTGAGTGCGACCGGTGCCACGCTATAGCGGTCATAAAACCGCAATCAGACGATAGACTCGCTTTTAAGTTAATTTACAGCATAATATTTTGCCATGAATACTTTGGCGTCCTCACCTCATCAACAAAGTAAAAAAAAACCCTTTAACTCAACAAAGCCCCTTCCTGCCCTTCAAAACCGCAAAGGAGAAGAGTACATTGTGCCCTATTAAGTTTTCCACGGCTGGAACGCGGTTCCGCCAGTAAAGGCAACAGATATGACCCCAATTGATAAATCCGGCAAGCTGGATAACGTGTGTTATGACATTCGAGGCCCGGTATTAAAAGAAGCTAAGCGACTCGAAGAAGAAGGTCATAAAGTCCTCAAGCTCAATATTGGAAATCCTGCCCCGTTTGGGTTTGAAGCCCCTGATGAGATTCTGGTCGATGTGATCCGTAATCTGCCGGGCGCGCAGGGCTACTGTGATTCAAAAGGATTGTATTCGGCACGCAAAGCGATCATGCAGCATTATCAGGCCCGGGGTATGCGCGACGTCACGGTGGAAGATATCTATATCGGTAATGGGGTATCTGAGCTGATCGTGCAGTCTATGCAGGCGTTGCTCAATAGTGGCGATGAAATGCTGGTTCCGGCCCCTGATTACCCGCTTTGGACGGCCGCCGTTTCGTTATCCAGCGGCAAAGCGGTGCACTACCTGTGCGATGAGTCCGCAGGCTGGTTCCCCGATCTTGACGATATTCGCAGCAAAATCACCCCTCGCACGCGTGGGATAGTGATTATTAATCCGAATAACCCAACCGGTGCTGTCTACAGCAAAGAGCTACTGTTAGAAGTTGTTGAACTGGCGCGCCAGCATAATCTGATCATTTTTGCTGACGAGATTTACGACAAGATCCTGTACGACGCCGCGCAACACCATTCGATTGCTGCTCTGGCACCGGATCTCCTTACCATCACCTTTAATGGTTTGTCGAAAACCTATCGCGTGGCGGGTTTCCGTCAGGGCTGGATGGTACTGAACGGTCCTAAGAAACACGCTAAAGGCTATATCGAAGGACTGGAAATGCTGGCTTCAATGCGTTTATGCGCTAACGTACCGGCGCAGCATGCCATTCAGACCGCACTCGGTGGCTATCAAAGCATCAGTGAGTTTATCCAGCCCGGTGGCCGACTGTACGAGCAGCGCAACCGTGCATGGGAGCTGATTAACGAGATCCCGGGCGTGAGCTGCGTAAAGCCCAATGGGGCACTGTACATGTTCCCGAAAATTGACAGTAAGAAGTTCAATATCCATGACGACCAGAAGATGGTGCTGGACTTCCTGCTACAGGAAAAAGTGTTGCTGGTACAGGGCAGCGCATTTAACTGGCCGTGGCCGGATCATGTTCGTATTGTTACCCTGCCGCGCGTCGATGAACTGGAAATGGCGATTGGCAAATTTGACCGTTTCCTGAGCGGATACCGCCAACGTTAAAGCTTCTCCCCCGGAGCGGTTAAGGCCGCTCTCTGTTTTATGCCGCATAGGAAAAAGTACGATGACCCAGAGCCATTTCTTTGCTCACCTCTCCCGTCTGAAGCTGATCAACCGCTGGCCACTGATGCGTAACGTGCGTACTGAAAATGTTTCTGAACACAGTCTGCAGGTTGCCATGGTCGCTCATGCGCTGGCACTGATCAGAAACGCCAAATTCGCCGGCAATCTCAATGCCGAACGCATTGCTTTGATGGCAATCTACCATGACGCCAGCGAGGTGCTGACCGGCGATCTGCCTACCCCTGTAAAGTATTACAATGCGCAAATTGCGCATGAGTACAAAAAAATTGAGAAAATCGCCCAGAACAAGCTGATTGAGATGTTGCCCGAAGAACTGCGTTCAGCCTATGCCCCATTAATCGATGAACACCAGCACAGCGAGGCAGAGACGGCTATTGTTAAGCAGGCGGATGCGCTTTGTGCCTATCTGAAATGTCTGGAAGAACTGTCTGCTGGTAATAACGAGTTCCTGCTGGCAAAAGCGCGTCTGGAGAAGACTCTGGCTCAGCGCCACAGCCCGGAAATGGACTATTTTGTCGAAGTGTTTGTTCCAAGCTTTAGCCTTTCTCTGGATGAAATCAGCAAGGAATCGCTGTAATCCTTCCTTCTGACGGCAGGCTCAGGATCGGTCTTTGCCTGGCTAAAGACAGCCGGCCGTTTCTGACTTCATCTTTGACTGGCCGGCGATACAGCTAGATAAAGAGGTATTTCAATCTGTCCTTTTCATCGTCTGACGGATTAACTACTTCCTCCAGTTCGATATCGCGACCAGTAATGGCTTTGCATCTGAAGACGGTATTATCTTCAATTAAAATTTCTGCTTCAGTCAGTTTACCCGTGTAGAGCATCACCGGGTGCGCCGCTTTCACAACATTAATTTTATAACGGATGCCGTTGGCGGCAGCCGCAAAATTTCTGGCAACTTGCTGCTCAGTAGAGGTAGAGATAAACTTTTTGCTTGCAATGATATCTCCTGATTTCAGTTCGGCTAGATCCATCATCCCATGACAGTCAGGCTTGCTTCCACGGTAAACCACACCGTGAATACTGGGCAACTTTTTTAACAGCGTTCTGATGTTTTTCACATGTTGAAATGCCTGCTCTCTCACAGGGGGGCTTTTATACTGCTCAGGCATATTTTCCAACATAAATCCATTGATATTGGCGTAGCTATTGCCGCCATAAGTGCGAATACTTTTATATTCATCAGAGGTAATCCCTCCAATATTGTTATCGAAATCCTCGAGTAGATGATAGGCTTCCGCCGTCAGCCTAGAGAAATTGAAGAGTTCCATCGTGTTTTCAATTTTGCTGGTTAAAAAATTCTCACCGTTGACTAAACTAAAAAAACCACTGGTTATGTAAAACTCTTTTTTTCTCTTTAAAAGACCCGAGGGTTTCCTGCCATAAATATGAACTTCTGCATCAGAGGCGTGCTCAGCCGTTCCCTTATGGACTATTTTGACCCTGAACAGCACACCATTGTGCTTGATATAATTTTTTCCATTACTGGAAACCAGAATAGCAGGATATTTTTTATCGGGATGAAGTTCGCCCGATTTGATCAGAATCACTCCTGCCTCATGGTTATCCGCAAGAATCTTCCCTACATCTGCAGAAAAAGACATACAGGGCAGACCAGGCGCTCTTTTCAAACGACAGGACGAATACGTTACCCCGATGCTTTGCTTCTTACTGGCGAGGTAATACTTGCCATGAAATAAAAAGACTTCGCTTTCCGGTCGGGCATAAATAGCCAGATGACGCTCTGTTGACCCCTTACTCACGCGATAGAACTTGCCATTGAGTTTTAAGGCAAGCAGGTGCTGTTTTTTACCGGGCAAAGAATAATGATAAATTCCTTTTTTATTTGGATTTAAATGTGCGAAGAGTCTGGCGTCAAGTTTCCGCACACCTTTTAAACGGGCCGCCATTTCAAGATCGAAGACATCCAGGTGAGATATCAAATTCTTTGACGTTTTCTTATCCAGGCTGGAAACAGGGTTTCTGACAGCATCTTTTTTACTAACCAGGCTCCATGATTGATTTTCAACCGAATAGCTGACCTCCACTTCCCCGCGATCGCCGATCGCAAGATATTTTTCCCCATGATGAACCAGAAGATACTCTTCACCATTAAGATAAATATGTAAACGGCCGTATCTGATAAAGGTTTGTTCGGGTAGCACGACGTGTTGGTCAATAATATGACCATATTCATCTTTAGGTGAAATATCCGCTACCACCTTTGCTACCATCAAAACTGGATTGTTGATATCAATAACATCCTGCGGATCAAGAGATTTCCCCTCCAAATCATCTGCCAGCATGATGAATAACTTCCCCCCTATTCTTTGCATAATCACCAACGGGGTCATTTCGGGAAAGAGTGATAGCAACATGCTGACCGTCTGATCCACTCTGCCTGCTATCGCTGCCATATGCTGAATAGCCAAATCGTCCGGGCAACGACCCAGCTTATTATAGTAAGCAATGATCATCGATTCATGCGCCAGCGCCTCAACAGGATTTGACAGCGTTTTGCCTATTTGTCTTAAAATACCGCTAAGCCCCAAAGACTGTCGTTGCTCAAGGCAAGAAAAATCTATCTTCACTCTCTTCACATCATCAGTCGGTATTTTTTTAGTCGTGGCAGCCTCTTTTGGCGCCCAGATCGCAGCCGCCATGGGTAAAGGCTCCGGCTGTAGAGAACTCATTGCCTTACCGGTAACAGATGCTGTGCTGTCCGTATGCCGATCGGCCGCCGGCTCTGTCATGCCACCCGAACTGAAAAGATGGTGAGTGTAAGCCAGTGCACCCGCGCCCGCAGTGACCAGCGCTGCACCTGCAAAGCAGGCAAATTTTCCGCTCATCCTGAAAGCTGGAGGAGCAATTGCACCGGGCCGCTGCCCGTTACGGACGCAATCTTCTGCCAACAGTTGCAGTTCTGCTCCTTTGATATGCATTTCCTGAAGTTCAGCCTCATCTGCTGAACTTGTTTTTGACTCGCTGGCGCATAGCCATCCGTTCAGCCCGCTAACAGCCTGTTGCCAGCACTGAATGAAAGAAGAATGATGAGGGGTTATCATTTCAATGGCAGAACCTGAAACCGAGAAAATACTCAAAGCAAGTCCCCGATCGGGACAGTCTGTTTTGTCATCATCCCCTCTGCTTTGATGGGGAATAATGAGCAAAGAAGTTCGATCCGCAGATGCGGCTTCAGATATAGTGCGCGGCATTATTGAATTCCTGTATACTCATTGAAATTAATCAACTGGCGCTTCAGTGGCGAATGATAATAAATAAAATAAAAATCATAAAACAACGATGTAATCTCTCTGTTTCGGCCATGAGCATGAGTATTAACCAAAGCAGAAACCCTGCGGATCTGACTGACAATCAAATATAGAGATGTTTTAATCGTCTTAAATCATAGCCAGAAGGATTAACTAATTCTTCCAGAACGACGTCCTTACCGTAAATGTAAACGCATCTGAATACGGTATTATCCTCTATCAATACTTCGGCCTCCCTAAATTTCCCCGTAAAAGTCAGTATAGGATGAGCAGCCTTTCTTACGTAAATTGTATAGCGGACAGCATTAGGCCCGGCGGCGAAAGTATTTGCTATAGCCGGGTCCATTGAGGCTGAAATAAATTTCCGGCTTGATATAATATCTTCTGCTTTAAGGTCGGAAAGAGCTTTAACCCCGTGAGAATTGAGTTGACTACCCCTGTATACCACACCATCAATACTGGGCAATTTCTTTAACAGACCCCTGATGTTTTTTATATCAGCAACCACTGTCGCTTTGAGTTCATCATCAGTATAGTCATTCAGCCTGCCATTATAAATAAAATCATTTATATCACGATACCTTACCCCACCATATGCACGAATGCTTTTATATTCTTCTGCTGTAATTTCGCCGTTCCTGCTCTCAAAATCCTTAACTGACTGGTAGGCTTCTGCCGTCGGCCTGGTCAGATAAAGCGACTCCATAATACTTTCAACCTTGCTGTATAAGAAACCATCACCCTTAGATTCACTGAAATAACCACTGGCGATATGAAAATCCGTTTTCCTTTTAAAAACGCCCATCCTCTTTTTACCGTAAATACGTATTTCTCTGCTATCCACGCTGCCAGAAGACGTAGCTGAAACCACTTTAACTTTAAAGAGAACACCATTGTGCTGGATATATTTTTTATTACTTTTCGCGGACACCAGAATGGCAGGATTCTTCACATCACTCCGCAACCAGGTGAGTTCCAGTGGACTTAAGCCGTAATCATGATTATCTGCCAGGATTTTATCCAACTCTTGCGAGTAACTCATGCAAAATGAGGGGGGCGATCTTTTCGCTCTGCAAGAAACAGATTTAACCTCAACGTCTTTATCGTCAGTAGCAAGATACCAGGTGCCGTCATACATGACGATTTCTGATTCTGGTTTATCATAAACTGACATCCTGTTTTTTGTCGTACCGGTACTGACGCGATAGAATTTTCCGTTCAGTTTTACAGCAAGCATCGCTTCTCTGTTTTTCTCAGCGTATCGGTAAATTCCTTTGACATTTGGGCGTGAGGCGCCGAAAAGCCTGCTACTCAGTGGCTGCACATCTCTCAAAGCATCAGCAATTTCAAAGTCAATCCTGTCTGAGTGAGTGAGTCTCATTGGCTTTTTATCCCCGGCAGAGGATGTAGCCAGAGATAGCAACTTCTTCTCGTTTAGTACCGAATACCAGGATTTTTCTTTATAAGCATAATTAACGGGAAACTCACCTTTATTATCGCGCGCAATGAATTCCCCATGCTTATTGGTTATTGTATACTTAGCACTTCCAATCCAGGCTTTAACATATCCATCTTCGAGACAGGTATTCTCCGGCAGCAAGGATTTGTTATTAATCAGCTGACCGTTTTCATTCTTAGGTGAAAAGTCAGCGATCATTTTTGCCATCATCAGTACTTGTTCATTTATTGACTGAACGTTATAAAAATCAACAGGTTTACCTTCTAAATCATCGGCAAAAATGCGGAATAAAGCCCCCCCCACCCTGTGTATAATGACGGCCGGCATTACCCCAGGAACCATCGAAATCAGCGCATTAACAACCTGATCCACTTTGCTTGTCACTGCCGACAGGAATTTGATTTCTTCATCATCAGGGCAACGCCGCAAACTATTGTAATAGTCAATCACCTGGGATTCTTTTGCTAATTCTTCAATCGGGTTTAACAATGTGTTGCCTATCTGTCGGAAAATATCTGCCAGCGTCAGTGTTCGTCTTTCCTCCAGACATGAGAAATCCAGCTTTCCTATCTTTACATCACCAACATGCGTTATTTCGTTGGGATTAGCCATTTTGGCTGCCCATATTCCGGCAGCTTCGGGCAGAGGCTCCGGCTGCATTGTTGTAGTGCCGACGTTTGTCGGGAAGACAAGAAGATTTTTGTTCATGTTTATTGCCGGGCGATTCGCGCCACCTGTACCAAAAGGGTAGCGGCTACAGCCGAACACAGAGATCCCAAAGGTTGCCAGCGCGGCACCAGCAATCCAGCCTGATTTACCGCACAGTTTGAGAGCTGGGGTTTGTAGCGCCTGCGCTTCCAGACAAGCCCGGGAATAATCTTCAGCCAACCGTTGTAGCTCCCCTCCTTCAACACAAACTTCCTGCAATTGCGTATCGTATTCGTCAGATTTATCTGGGTGATGCCGTGATAATCTCCGGACTGAAGAACCCAGTCCTTGCTGGCGTGATTGAAACCGGCGCTGGTGGCCAGACGCGAGTATCTCGTTAGGCATTCTGGAAACAGAAATAATATTCGCTGAGAGTCCATCACGGCTGGATTGGGGGGTTTTCTTGTCCTCAGGACAATCTGAAACTACATTCATCGCCGAAAAATTCGCTGCAGTCGATAATTCAGACAGTTGACATTGCATTTATAAGATCCCTTTACTTAAAAATAAGAATTTAGATTAACACTTTTTCAGTATATGCGGATTATTTCAACAGAAGAATCTAACTAAATGGCAACAGAAAGCGTTTTGTGAAAAAAGGATTATATCCAGCACCACGGTGCCAGTAGGCCCGTCCGCCCCAGTGAGAATTGATGATTAATGACGAGTTTTATTTTTTTAACAATCAGAAGATGATTAGCTATCATAATATCTGAACGTGACACGGAGGTAACAGTGGAGGTAAATTTACGGCTGGCATGGTAAGAATTGTTATTCTGCTCGCTATTAGCCACTATTTTAAGAAGAAAGCTTTATGGATAAGCGAAAATAAAAAAAACAGGCACAGATGCGCTAATAGGCGTCTGGCTGCCGTTCCGGATTATCAAACCATTTAAAAAAAACCACTTCCCCCCTATCATTAATCAGCAATAAATAATGGGATGAGCGTGAAATTTTAAAATATTGAATAGCGGAGCTATCACAGAAGCCATTCATTCATATCTTCCAAATTCGAAAATGGATGGTTGACCTAAGTAATGCAACCGCTATTTCTATGGATTTACGCTAGTCACAAGATATTAGTACCTGGGGGAGTAGTTTACATCTTCAACCCGGGTATCAGTATAGTAGTGACGTATTGAGCTGGTCTGGATTGTGCTGCTTTCAGTACAGGGAGCGGCTAGCTGAGGCACGCTCACATGCTCACGGAGCGCGCCATGAAGTCTGTGTGGAGGATAAGAAAATCCGTGTGCTCGATACTGATCTATTGGGCACTCGCCGTTCTGTCTGCCATATTCATAGATCGTCTCACAAATCCACTTAAGAAAAATTAAAATTATTCCCCCCACGATCACAGGTTCCTTTTTTATCTGCTCCGTAAGCGATTTGAGTAGAGACACAACATAGTCACGCGCCACTTGATAAGAATCCACGCCATCACCAGACCCCGTGCCGCGAGGATGACGCGCCGCATCGCCAATATTATTATCACCACAGCCTTCAATCCCGTCTGCGCGGTAATCCCTTCCACTTCCAGAACTATCCGAAAGCGACTCACTAAAGCTGCCGTCGACATTTTTTATTGCGCCAGGAATGCCAAAACCTGGAGCGCTCAGTCTGCTTGGGGTATTGTCGACTGAAGAAACACCTCCCAGTAAACTGTGATCGCAGTCGGGTAGGTTACCGGTTTTAGCTCTGTTTTCAGGGGGGGGGGCAGACTGAGTACGGGGCGGTAATTCAGAAAAGGTGATGTTTGCTGGCATAATAAAACTCCTGTTGAATGAGGTATAATAAATTATTTTTCATTACTGACTTCACTCCATAAATACTTTACGGTAAACATCTTTATTTAGCTGATTTTCAACCTTCGATATCAGGCATCACCGAAAAACATTTACCTTCCAGATTCGCCATCTTTCAATAGTAAGAATAAATTACTGATAGATGGGTGGTAAATCCAACATCCTGTTTATCTTATTCATTTCAGACATCCGCTAATAGCTATTAAATTATACACAAGCCAAATTAACAATATATATACGACCACACAAGGGTATAAAGTTGTTTTATGAAAATGGCGTCATTTTTAGACTTTTCGCCCGCCTAATCTGGCGGCAAGCCAGGTTTTGACAGAGTCAGAAGAAGAGCAGCGCCAAGAAGTCGGGATCGGTGTCGGCAAGAGTGTATCATTGAATTAAGGTGTGAATTACCCGCACTTCAGAGGGCCTTTAGCGCGGGCAAAGCATTTAAGCAGGATTTAATGTCGGCGATAAATATTGACGCTGCCATCGGCGTTTTTGTGAATAATCAGTTCCTCCAGCGAGCTGAGCACCATATCCACATCTTCCAGCCGTTGAGCATCTTCAGGAGGATTAACGGCAATCACATGGCAGCCTGCTGCCAGTCCGGAGAGAATACCGGCAGCTGCATCTTCCACCACCACGCACTCTTCAGGTTCAAGGTCAATCAGCTGGGCGCCGAGTAAATAGGCATCCGGCTCTGGTTTACCGCGCTCTACGCGCTCAGCGGTAACAAATGCCAACGGAGCGGGTAAACCTGCCGCTGCATGACGTGAACTGGCGACCGGCACAGAACCGGAGGTCACGATTGCCCACGGGATCGATAATTCATCCAGCGTCGCCAGCAGCTGAAGCGCACCCGGCAGAGCAACAATGCCCTCGGTATCCCCTGCTTCCATTTTCTCCAGCTCGATAAACTCCTGCTGGATCTCCTGCGCACTGGCCCCCGCCATAAAGTGCCGTAGTGACGTTATAGCCTGCTTGCCGTGGATAAAGTTCAGCAACTCGTCAGCGGCTATCCCGTGGCGTTCACCCCAGCTTTTCCAGGCACGCTCAACCACCGCAAGGGAATCAACCAACGTACCATCCAGATCAAACAGAAAACCTTTACACTTCACTGCGTCTTCCTTCTTAGGTTTTGTTAATAGCGCATATGATGCGCACAAGGCGGGTTAGCGAGGCAACTCCGCATCGTGTTTAAAGATCGTCAAGGAAGGTTTTATCCAGCTGCTTAAATGCGCGCCTGAGGACATCTGCCAGTGACTGATAGGTGGGTTTACCTTCGAGCGGGGCAAGCGCCTGGCCTGCCGCCTGCAACTTTTGGCGCACATCATGGAACCAGCCCAGCAAACCTGGCGGTAACGGCGTTACCGAGCGCTTACCCAGCCACCACAGCCCTTGCATCGGCAGGCTACAGGCGAACAGGGCAGTGGCGACAGCAGGGCCGAGCTGCCCACCAAGGGCAATTTGCCAGCTCAGGCAAAAAACGGCCAGCGGCGGCATAAAGCGGGTAGCAAAACGCGTTGCGCGCGCTACTCTGTTTTCAGGAAACATCGGCGCAAGACGTTTATCAACAGGCCATGTCTTCATATAGTGCTGCCCATGCTGGAACAATTTGAACCAACCGACGGAGCCGGATTCATTAGCCATGGCAAACCTCAACTTCAGAGATAAATTTTAAAAGAAACACACAACGCACCAACTTTACCTTAAAGAAATCAAAATATTTTGTTTTTGCGAGTGACTCTGGTTATCCTGTGCGCATTTATTGCCCTGGATCGGGAGCGATGCTGCCGAGGCCACGGTAAAAACGCGCACAGCGACAGAATGCAGACCATCATAACTCCAAAATTTTTTGCTTTCGGACAACACTTTCAAAAGCCAGATGTCCAACATTAATGTACCAGCTTTCATGCGTAACGCTGATAGTCGGATTGACTTTTTTCGCCAAATTAAACATATAGGACCTTCCATGTCGAGTAAGTTAGTACTGGTTCTGAACTGCGGTAGTTCTTCCCTGAAATTTGCCATCATCGATCCGGCAAATGGCGATGAATATCTGTCGGGTTTAGCAGAATGCTTCCACCTGCCGGAAGCCCGTATCAAATGGAAACAGGATGGCGCTAAACAAGAAGCGGCTCTGGGTGCCGGCGCTGCACACAGCGAAGCGCTGAACTTCATGGTTAAAACTATTCTGGCACAAAAACCAGAACTGTCGGCACAAATTGCTGCCATCGGTCATCGTATTGTTCACGGTGGCGAAAAACTGACCCAGTCCGTGATCATCGATGAGTCGGTCATCCAGGGTATCAAAGACGCTTCTTCTTTTGCTCCGCTGCACAACCCGGCGCACCTGATCGGTATTGATGAGGCGCTGAAAAGCTTCCCTCACCTGTCAGATAAGAATGTCGCCGTTTTCGACACCGCTTTCCATCAGACCATGCCGAAAGCGTCTTATCTCTACGCCCTGCCTTACAAACTGTATAAAGAGCACGGCGTGCGTCGCTACGGCGCTCACGGCACCAGCCATTACTACGTGACCCAGGAAGCGGCTAAAGCGCTTAACAAACCCGTGTCTGAACTGAACGTCATCACCTGCCACCTGGGCAACGGCGGTTCCGTTTCGGCCATCCGTAACGGCGAATGCGTTGACACCTCAATGGGTCTGACCCCGCTTGAAGGTCTGGTCATGGGCACCCGCAGCGGTGACATTGACCCGGCCATCGTGTTCTTCCTGCACGACACGCTGGGCATGAGCGTAGACGCAATTAACACGTTGCTGACCAAAGAGTCGGGCCTGCTGGGTTTGACCGAAGTCACCAGCGACTGCCGTTACGTTGAAGATAACTACGAAAGCAAAGCCGACGCCAAACGTGCGATGGACGTTTACTGTCACCGTCTGGCTAAATATATCGGTTCCTACAGCGCCCTGATGGATGGTCGTCTGGATGCGGTAATTTTCACCGGCGGCATTGGGGAAAACTCCTCTCTGGTGCGTGAGCTGACGCTGAACAAACTGGCTCTGCTCGGGATTGAGGTCGACCAGCAGCGTAACCTCGCCGCCCGTTTCGGCAAGTCAGGCTTCATCAACAAAGAAGGCAGCCGCCCGGTGCTGGTGCTGCCAACCAATGAAGAGTTGGTTATCGCTCAGGACGCCAGCCGTCTTACCGCATAATCACTTTTGTCTCCGTCAGCTCTGGCTGACGGAGCTGTTGCAGACACCACGTTTTATCTGGCCAATATCACTCAGGTAGGAAAAAGCGATAACGGCTTCAACCATCACTGACCGACTGCGCTGCTGACAGACTCAGGGCGTCCCCGGGTTGTAGGATCGGGGGAATACAGCGCGGTGTTTATGGCCAGGTCACAGGAGGAATTACCTTGTCCCGAACTATTATGTTGATCCCAACCGGCACCAGCGTCGGCCTGACCAGCGTCAGCCTCGGCGTTATTCGTGCCATGGAACACAAAGGCGTGCGGCTAAGCGTCTTCAAGCCCATCGCCCAGCCACGTTCTGGCGGTGACAGCCCGGATCAGACCACGACCATCGTTCGCCAGCACGCCAACATTCCGGCTGCTGCACCGCTGGCGATGAGCCGCGTTGAGTCCCTGCTGGGTTCCAACCAGCAGGACGTGCTGATGGAAGAGATCATCGCCAGCTACCATGAAAATACCAAAGAGGCTGAAGTGGTATTGGTGGAAGGTCTGGTTCCCACGCGTAAGCACCAGTTCGCCTCTGCGCTGAACTATGAAATTGCCAAAACGCTGAACGCTGAAATCGTTTTCGTAACGGCACTGGGCAATGACTCGGCGGATCAGCTGAAAGAGCGCATTGAGCTAACCCAGGCCAGCTTTGGCGGCAGCAAAAACAAAAGCATTACTGGCGTCATCATCAATAAGCTCAATGCTCCGGTCGACGATCAGGGCCGTACCCGCCCTGATTTGTCTGAGATCTTTGATGACTCCAGCAAAGCCAGCGTGGCGCATATCGATGCAAAACAGCTGTTCGCTAACAGCCCGCTGCCGGTGCTGGGCTGCATACCCTGGAGCTTTGAGCTGATCGCCACACGCGCTATCGATATGTGCCGTCATTTGAACGCCAGCGTGATTAACGAGGGGGATATCGCTACCCGCCGCGTGAAATCGGTGACGTTCTGCGCGCGCAGCCTGCCAAACATGCTGGAGCATTTCCGTCCTGGCTCCCTGCTGGTGACCTCCGCAGACCGCCCGGACGTGCTGGTCGCCGCCTGCCTGGCCGCGATGAACGGGGTAGAAATTGGCGCCATCCTGCTGACCGGCGGTTACGCCATCGATGCACCGATTCAGAAGCTGTGCGAACGCGCCTTCCAGACCGGCCTGCCGGTATTCCGGGTTGATACCAACACCTGGCAGACGTCACTGAGCCTGCAAAGCTTCAACCTGGAAGTCCCGAGCGATGATACCCAGCGTATCGAACGCGTGCAGGAGTACGTGGCCAGCCATATTGATGCCGAGTGGATCGAGTCCCTGACCGCCACCTCCGGGCGCAGCCGTCGTCTGTCGCCACCGGCGTTCCGCTATCAGCTGACCGAACTGGCGCGTGCTGCTGGCAAGCGTATCGTGCTGCCGGAAGGTGATGAACCGCGCACCGTCAAAGCGGCGGCCATCTGCGCCGAGCGCGGCATCGCTACTTGTGTCCTGCTGGGCAACCCGGAAGAAATTCAACGCGTTGCGGCGGCTCAGGGTGTCGAACTGGGCGCGGGCATTGAGATTGTTGACCCGGCCAGCGCACGCGAAAACTACGTGGCGCGTCTGGTTGAGCTGCGTAAGAGCAAAGGCATGACCGAAGTGGTGGCGCAGGAGCAGCTGGAAGATAACGTGATGCTCGGCACCATGATGCTGGAGCGCGGCGAAGTGGATGGTCTGGTTTCCGGGGCGGTACACACCACCGCGAACACCATTCGCCCGCCGTTGCAGCTGATTAAAACCGCACCAAACAGTTCGCTGGTCTCCTCAGTGTTCTTTATGCTGCTGCCGGAGCAGGTGCTGGTGTACGGTGACTGCGCCATCAATCCGGATCCCAACCCGGAGCAGCTGGCAGAGATCGCTATCCAGTCTGCGGATTCAGCGCTGGCGTTTGGTATCGAGCCGCGCGTGGCGATGATCTCCTACTCCACCGGTAACTCGGGAGCCGGTAGCGACGTGGAAAAAGTGCGTGAAGCTACGCGTATCGCCCAGGAAAAACGTCCCGATCTGGTGATAGATGGGCCGTTGCAATACGACGCCGCGATCATGGCCGACGTGGCGAAATCAAAAGCGCCAGATTCACCGGTCGCGGGCCGTGCTACCGTCTTTATCTTCCCGGACCTGAACACCGGTAATACCACCTACAAAGCGGTACAGCGCTCTGCCGATCTGATCTCCATCGGGCCAATGCTACAGGGGATGCGCAAGCCGGTTAATGACCTGTCGCGTGGGGCGCTGGTAGACGATATCGTCTATACCATTGCGCTGACGGCCATTCAGTCGAAACAGGCTGAAGCTTAAGCCATAACGGGCGATGCACATGCATCGCCCGCACCGCATCGGGTTATTCCCCCCACAGCGGAGCGGGCCTGCTTCAAGGCTCGTTTTTTTATCTATTGCAGCACCACATCCAGCGCCCGCAAATGCTGCGGCTGCCACGACAGCATCACTTCACTGCCCGCCCGCCAGCGGCCGTCCATTTTGTCCGGTGACAGCTTGACCATAAAGTTGCCCTGCCCCGCCACCTCGGTCAGCATACGCACATGATCGCCCAGGTAGATAAACTGCTGAATGCGCGCTTTAAGCTGCCCATCGCCCGGCTGTGGCGCATTGACGTTAATCCGTTCCGGGCGGATGCTGAGCTGCATTTTTTTACCCGGCGAACCTGGCCGCACCTTCAGCGCATCCAGCTCGCTGCCGTCGTCCAGCCGCATGCGATAATAGTCGCCATTGGCAGAAATTTGCGTGGCCAGCAGGCTGTTATTTTCGCCGATAAACTGCGCGACAAAGGCATTGGCTGGCTGCTCATAGAGCTTGCCCGGGCTGTCTATCTGCTGGATCATGCCGTCGTTGAATACCGCCACCCGGTCCGACATGGTCATCGCTTCGCTCTGATCGTGGGTGACATAGACAATGGTCAGCCCGAGCAGCTCATGCAGCTGTTTAATCTCCAGCTGCATATGTTCACGCAGCTGCTTATCCAGCGCCCCCAGGGGTTCATCCATCAGCACCAGCTTCGGTTCAAACACCAGCGCTCGCGCCAGCGCCACGCGCTGCTGTTGGCCACCGGACATCTGCGCCGGGTAGCGATCGGCCAGCGAGGTCAGCTTGATCATGTCAAGAATACGCGCCACGCGCTGTTTGATATCGCACTTGCTCATCTTGCGGACAGACAGGGGAAACGCCAGGTTTTCCGCCACCGTCATATGGGGAAACAGCGCGTAATTCTGGAAAACCATGCCGATATCGCGCTGGTGCGGTGGCAGGGTATGCAGCGGCTTATCGCGCAGAAAAATTTCGCCATCGGTCGGGGTTTCAAAACCGGCCAGCATCATCAGGCTGGTGGTTTTCCCCGACCCGGAAGGCCCCAAAAGGGTGAGAAACTCCCCCTCCTGCACGTCCAGGTTCAGATTGCGCACCACCAGCTTTTCGCCGTCGTAGCTCTTTTTGATATGTCTAAAACTCACCAGTTGTCTCATCGCATTCTCTCGTCAAACGGGGAAACATCATCCCGGGCGCGCTTTGTGCATCACTGAAACCGGGCGCATCTGTCGGGAGGCTCTTTTTAGCTCTACCACAACAAATTTCGTTCCGACAAGCAGAATTTGCGAAATCAATAAAAAAAAGCCTGAAAGAAGAACCTGGCAGGCTATTGTTTTATATCGCCTTTTTAATCTTGCACCAAAATACATCACAGAAAACCGTGCGCAATCAGGCCAGTTGAACGGCCTGCACCAGCACGGTGCAATCAGTTTTGCAGGCGGCGCGCCAGGCAGGCGAGGATCGGGGCGAACTTCTCCGCCATCTGCTGCTCATCCACGCAGGCATAGCCCAGCAGCAGCCCGCGCCGCGTGGCGCCCAGCAGGTAATAAGCCGACAGCGGGCGCGTCAGTACGCCATTCTGTTCCAGCTCGGCGCTGAGCGCCACGTCATCGATGTTATCCGGCAGCGCGAGGATCAGATGCAGCCCGGCGTTACTCTGCCGGGCAATAAAGCTTTCCCCCAGATTTTCCCGGATAACGCGCACCAACGCGGCGCGACGGCGGCTGTACAACTGGCGCATGCGCCGTACGTGCGCGGCGTAATGCCCTTCTCGAATAAACTCGGCCAGCGTCAGCTGCTCCAGACCGTTACCGCCCCGGTACAGCTCAGAATGGGCCATTTTCATCCGTGCCGCCAGCGGCTTAGGCACCACCATGTAGCTCAGTCGCAGGCCGGGGTAAAGGGTTTTGCTGAAAGTCCCGAGATAAATCACCGGGGCATCGGGTGCCAGCCCCTGCAACGCCGGGATCGGCGTTTCGGCAAAGCGAAACTCGCCGTCGTAGTCATCCTCCACCACCCAGCTGCCAATGCTTTTTGCCAGCGCCAGCAGCTGATGACGGCGTTGCAGGCTCATCACTGAACCCAGCGGGTACTGATGCGAAGGCGTAACGCAAATCAGACGCGGCGGCCGCGCCTCACCGCTCAAGGCGGGCAGCATCATGCCCTGTTCGTCCACCTCGGTCGGCAGCAGCTCAATGCCGTTAACCGCCAGCACGTTGCGGATGCCCCAGTAGCCCGGTTCCTCAATCCACGCCCGGTCACCGGGATCGCAGAGCATTTTCGCCAGCAGATCCAGCGACTGATGGGTTCCGGCGGTGATCAGGATCTGCTCCGGCGTACAGTTAACCGAGCGGATCACCCGCAGATAGTCCGCCAGCGCCTGCTGCAGTGGCAGGCATCCGCCGTGGCCGGAGTAGCTCAGCGCCTCCTCCGGCATGCGGCGGCTGATGCGCAGACGAATTTTGCGCCAGATATCATGCGGCATATGGCTAACGTCCGGTACGCCGGGCATAAATGCGCCCCACTGGTGCCGCCCCGCCCCACTACGTGCCAGCAGGCGCGCCCCCCGGCTGGAGAAGCGCACAAAGTTATACGTCCGCCCGGCGGCTGGCGGCGGGTTATCCACTTCAGGCGCGCTTTCCGGTAACGAATCACAGACGTAGGTGCCACTGCCGGCACGGGTTTGCAGATAGCCCTCCGACTGCAGCTGCTCGTAGGCGGTCAGTACCGTATTGCGCGATACCGACAGGTCTTTGGCCAGATCGCGTGAGGCGGGCAGGCGGCTGCCGGTGGCGATGGAGCCATCCTGAATGGCGCACTGCAATGCATCATACAAACGCTTGCCCAGCGTACCGTTAAGGTTCCGCGCCAGGCGGTGCGCCAGCAGGTCACCGAGTAAGGTTAGCAAAATTGGTTCCTTGAAATTTTAAAAACTGGCTCTGGATTATAAAACCCTGAAAAGGCTAAAAAGCAAGAAGTACCCGGCGTGCGTGGCGTTAATACCCGTCTCAGATAGCATGACAACGGCACACAGAAGCGGCCTGAAGTCACCACGGGGAAAGCCCGCGTCAAATTTTGCTAAGGGATAAACCATGAACAACCGTGAAACAGAAAAACGCCGCCTGAATGCCACCCCACGAGGCGTGGGCGTAATGTGCGATTTCTACGCTGCCAAAGCGGAAAACGCCACGCTGTGGGATCAGCAGGGACGCGAGTACACCGACTTTACCGCCGGCATAGCCGTGCTCAACACCGGCCACCGCCACCCGAAAGTGATGGCAGCGGTCAGCGCCCAGCTGGCGTGCTTTACCCATACCGCTTACCAGGTGATCCCCTACGAGAATTACATCCGTCTCGCCGAACAGCTTAACCAGCGGGTTCCCATCGCCGGGCCGTGTAAAACCACCTTTTTCTCCAGCGGCGCTGAAGCGGTGGAAAACGCGGTGAAAATCGCCCGCGCCGCCACCGGTCGCCCGGGCGTAATCGCCTTTAGCGGAGCCTTCCACGGCCGCACGCTGTTGACGCTGAGCCTGACCGGCAAAGTGACGCCGTACAAAACCGGTTTTGGTCCGTTTCCCGCATCGGTGTTTCACGCCCGATACCCAAATGCGTTGCATGGTTACAGCGTGGAAGATGCGCTGCAGAGCCTGGAAACCCTGTTCAAATGCGATATCAGTCCGCAGCAGGTTGCCGCCATCATCTATGAGCCGATTCAGGGCGAAGGCGGCTTTAATATTGCGCCTGAAGCCTTCGTCAGCGCGCTGCGCAAACTGTGTGACCAGCACGGTATCCTGATGATCGCCGACGAGATCCAGACCGGCTTTGCGCGCAGTGGAAAGCTGTTTGCCAGCGAATACTACCCGGATGCCCAACCTGACCTGATGACGATGGCGAAAAGCCTCGGCGGTGGCCTGCCGATTTCTGCGGTAAGCGGCCGCGCCGAACTGATGGATGCGCCGGAGCCTGGCGGGCTGGGGGGCACCTACGCCGGTAACCCGCTGGCGATCGCCGCCGCGCTGGCGGTGCTGGAAGTGATTGAAGATGAGCAGCTGTGCGCCCGTGCCTTACGCCTCGGCGCGGAGCTGGTAGAAACCCTGAATACCAGCGGCTGCCCGGCGCTGGCGGAAGTGCGCGCGCGCGGTTCAATGGTGGCGGCCGAGTTTAACGACCCACTCAGCGGCAAGCCCTCTGCCGCCATTGCACGCGGCATCCAGCAGCGTGCGCTGGAGCAGGGGTTAATTCTGCTGACCTGCGGCGTGCACGGCAACGTTATTCGCTTCCTCTACCCCCTAACCATCCCCGATGCACAGTTCAAAGCGGCCCTTAATCTGCTCGGTTCACTGTTGCGCGACTGAAACCATCGGGTAACACGAAAACTGCATCGATAAATATAAAACAATCAGAAGGTGAGTATGGTTAAGAAACTGGCAGCAATGACTATCGCCATGTTTGCGCTACAGGCACAGGCCGAGAGCCTGACGGTGGTCTCCTTTGGCGGCACCAATAAAGCCGCCCAGGAGAAAGCGTTCTACAAGCCGTTTACGGCAGCAGGTAAAGGCAGTATTGAAGCGGGCGAATACAACGGTGAAATGGCGCGTTTGCGTGCGATGGTGGAAACCGGCCAGGTCGGCTGGGACCTGGTGGAGATGGAAACCCCCGAGCTGCAACGCGGCTGCGAAGAGGGGCTGCTGGAAACGCTGGACTGGGGCAAGCTGGGTAATAAAGCCGATTTTATGCCCGCTGCGGTCAGCGAGTGCGGTGCCGGGATATTCGTCTGGTTCACCGCCCTGACTTATGACGCCAGCAGGCTGAAAACCGGCCCGAAAAGCTGGGCCGATTTCTGGGATGTCAACACGTTTCCCGGCAAGCGCGCACTGCGCAAAAGCGCGAAATACACGCTGGAAATTGCGCTGCTGGCCGACGGCGTAAAACGCGAAGAGGTTTACCGCGTGCTGGCTACCCCTGCCGGGGTGGAACGCGCGTTTAAAAAACTCGACCAGCTGAAGCCCCATATTCAGTGGTGGGAATCGGGCGCACAGCCGCTGCAGTGGCTGGTATCTGGTGATGTGGTGATGAGTTCGGCTTATAACGGCCGCATTGGCGCCGCACAGGACGAGGGCCATAACTTCAACATTGTCTGGGACGGTGCGCTTTATGATCTCGA
The DNA here is from genome assembly GCF_000026985.1 of Erwinia pyrifoliae DSM 12163. Taxonomy (NCBI): domain Bacteria; kingdom Pseudomonadati; phylum Pseudomonadota; class Gammaproteobacteria; order Enterobacterales; family Erwiniaceae; genus Erwinia; species Erwinia pyrifoliae. Next base: position 1,433,332 of record NC_017390.1, on the reverse strand, counting down.
CAACTGGGCGATCGTCAAAGGCTCAAAACATAAGGCGCTGGCGGAACAGTTTATTGCCTTCAGCAATCGGGCGGAAAACCAGAAAGTGTATGCCGAAAATATCCCCTATGGCCCGACCAATATCAATACCAACCCACTGCTCACCCCACAGCGGCTGAGCAAGCTGCCCACCGCGCCGGAAAACCTCGCCGTCTCGTTGCAGGTCAACAGCAGCTTCTGGCTGGAACACGGCGAGGATCTGGAGCAGCGTTTCAATGCGTGGGCCGCCAGGTAAAAGCCATCAGGGTAGCCCCGGCCGGGTGACAGCGGCCATCAAACCTATAAGGAAGCAGCTATGAGTCAAAACCTCGTGATGGCCCCCTCTGTCCCCCCGACTGACGGGGCGGCGTTGCCCGACCTCCATCAGCGCCTGCGCCAGGCCGATGGGCTAAAAACCCGGCGCTCCCTGCTGCTGATTGCGCCGCTGCTGGTTTTCGTGGTGGTCTGTTTTCTGTTTCCCATCATCTCCATTCTGAGTAAAAGCGTCGATAATCCGCAACTGCATGACAACCTGCCGCAGACCAGTGCCGCGCTGCAACAGTGGTCGGGAAAAACCCTGCCGGACGAGGCGCTGTTCGCGGTCCTTGGGGAAGAGCTTATCGCCGCGCGTAAAGACGGCCGCCTGGCGATCATCGCCAAACGTCTGAGCTACGAAGACGCCAGCTACCGCCGCCTGATTATGACCGCTCCACGGCTGGTGCCCGCCTCCGGCAGCGGGGTGAAAGCGGCTCTGGTCGCCAGACAGCCGTTATGGGGCGAACTGAGCACCTGGCAAACCCTGAAACGCGTGGCTAACCCGGTGACCAGCTACTATCTGCTGTCGGTGTTTGACCGAAAAGTGGACGCAAAAACCGGCGTCGAACGGCCGCTGCCAGCTGACCAGGCGCTGTATGTCAATGTGCTGCTGCGCACGCTGTGGATGGCAACGGTGGTGACGTTGCTGTGTGTCGGCATCGGCTACCCGCTGGCCTGGTGGCTGGCAAAGCAGCCCGCTAACCGCGCTAATCTGTTGATGATCCTCGTGCTGCTGCCGTTCTGGACTTCCCTTATCGTGCGTACCGCCAGCTGGATTGTGCTGTTGCAGTCCGGCGGCCTGATCAATCGCGCCCTGATGGCCACCGGCATTATCGACCATCCCCTGACGATGGTATTTAACCGCATCGGCGTGTTTATCTCCATGACCCATATTTTGCTGCCGTTTATCGTACTGCCGCTTTATGCGGTGATGAAAGGCATCTCGCCCGCCTACGTACGCGCCGCCGTCTCGCTCGGCGCACATCCGTTTGTCGCTTTCTGGCGCGTCTACGTGCCGCAAACCTATACCGGCATCGCCGCCGGTGCGCTGCTGGTGTTTATGATGGCGATCGGCTACTACGTCACCCCTGCCCTGCTGGGCGGGCCGGACGACCAGATGGTGAGCTACTTCGTCGCCTTCTTTACTAACAGCACGATGAACTGGGGGATGGCTGCGGCGCTGGGTAGCCAGCTGCTGGTTATCGTCCTGCTGCTCTATATCGTCTACGTACGCGTGACCCGTACCTCTGCCGAAGCGGCAGCCCATTAAGGAGATTCTGATGCGACAACAAGGCACTCTGATCCTGCGCCTGTGGAAAGGCCTGTTTAACTTCTATGCGGCGGCGGTGTTACTGTTTCTGATTGTCCCCGTACTGACCATCGTGCCGCTGTCGTTTAACGCCAGCTCGTTTCTCAGCTACCCGCTTAGCGGCTTCTCGCTGCGCTGGTATCGAACCTTCTTCCATTCGCAGGAGTGGCTGGGCGCGCTGGGTAACAGCCTGCTGATTGCGCCGCTGGCTACCCTGCTGGCAACGGCGCTCGGGGTGCTGGCGGCGATGGGGCTGGTGCGCGGTGAATTCAGGGGCAAAGGGGTAGTAATGGCGATTATCATCTCGCCGATGGTCGCCCCGGTGGTGATTATTGCCGTTGGCATGTTCTTTTTTTTCGCCAGGCTTTCACTGCTTAACAGCTATCTTGGTCTGGTGCTGGCACACGCGCTGCTCGGCGTGCCCTTTGTGGTGATCACCGTGGTGGCGGTGTTAAAAAGCTACGATACTAATCTGTCACGCGCCGCTGCCAGCCTCGGGGCTTCACCGCTGCGGGTATTTCGTAAGGTGACGCTGCCGCTGATTGCTCCGGGGGTGTTTTCCGGCGCGCTGTTTGCCTTTGCGGCATCATTTGACGAGGTGGTAGTGACGCTGTTTCTCGCCAGCCCAAGCCAGCGCACGCTGCCGATCCAGATGTTTGCCGGTATCCGTGAAAACCTTGACCCCACCATTGCCGCCGCAGCCAGCCTGATGATCGGCGCTTCGCTGATCCTGCTGATCGTCATGGAGATGTTGCGCCGCCGTGGTGAGAAAATGCGCCAGTCCGCTCCGGCACACTGAACCCGTCACCGGGTAAGCGGGTTAAAAGCGATGGTGCGCGCTGGTGGCACCATCGCCGATAGTTACTGCTGGGCGGCGCGCCCGGACTCGTTGTTGCGCGTCAGCCACAGCGACAGCGCCTTCAACGAGTCTGCGGTAAACTCATCGCAGCGGGCGGTGATCTCTTCCGGCGTCATCCAGAAAATTTCATCCACCTCTTCTTCCTGCATCGCAAACGGGCCGTGAGACACGCAGCTGAATAACCCGCCCCATACCCGGCAGTGCGCATCTTCATAGTAAAACTGGCCATGCCCGGCAAACGGCACTGCGGCAATGCCCAGTTCTTCTTCCGCCTCACGCCGCGCCGATGCCAGCATCTCTTCGCCGCTCTGTACCACCCCACCCGCCGTGGCATCCAGCATGCCCGGCATAAAGTCTTTGTTTTCAGTACGTCGCTGTACCAGAATCTTACCCATGCCGTCGTGAACCACGATGTAGGTTGCGCGATGGCGCAAACACTGCGCCCGCATCTGTGCACGGCTGGATTGTGCAATCACCTCGTTATCTTCGTTAACGATATCCACCCACTCCGTGCCCTGATCTTGCTCCACCATCCGTAACCCTTTTTTTGTTCTGGCGCCTGGCGCAAAGTTAAATCATTCGTCTTCGCGCTTGATAGCGCGAGCCGCACTAAATTAATGTGTAACCGCGTATGAAGCAATCTCCAATTTGTGCGCTATCCGTGGTCAGCCAGCCAGCGTCGGCACGCGGCGCGTCAGCGACACCTCCGCGCAGGCCTGCAGCTGGTGATCCGCACTCGCCAGATCCACGCATTTCACGGTAAAAGGCCGTCACTTTTCATTCAGAACAACCTATACCGACATCACATAAGGGCTGAAAAAGTGGGCATCTGACCACAAAACAAGCGGGGGTTAACACATCGGTGCGTCCTCTGGCGTTCTCGCATCAGGAGCTTCCTGTTTACCGATTTTTCCCATCAAGGCAATCCCGGTTGCGTGCGCGGCGCGCAATTCACAACCTCGATCTCCGTGCAGAACTTCACACGCAATTTCGCCAACTTCACCTATGATAAAGGGCAGATGCGCTACTGACTTTTCTGAAAGGATAAACACATGCATATTCTGATTACCGGCGGCACCGGACTGATTGGCCGCCCATTAACTGCCCGCCTGCTGCAGCTGGGCCATCAGGTCAGCGTGGTCACCCGCGACGTCGCCTCTGCCCGCAGCAAACTGGGTGAGCAGGTTAAGCTGTGGTCCAGGCTTGAGCAGCAGCAGGATCTGAATGGCGTTGATGCGGTGATTAACCTGGCCGGGGAGCCGATTGCCGCCAAACGCTGGAGCGACGAGCGAAAGCGCCTGCTGTGCGAAAGCCGCTGGCAGATAACCGAACGTCTGGTCGCGTTGATTAAGGCCACCAGTCGCCCTCCTGCGCTGCTGATTTCCGGTTCTGCCACCGGCTACTATGGTAACAGCGGTGACCAGGTTCTTACCGAGGACGATCCCGGGCATGATGAATTTACTCATCAGCTCTGCGCGCGCTGGGAACAGCTGGCACAGCAGGCGCAGAGTGAGCAGACCCGCGTTTGCCTGATCCGTACCGGCGTGGTGCTGAGTAAAGAGGGTGGGGCGCTGGCGCAAATGAAACTGCCGTTTAAGCTGGGCATCGGGGGGCCGCTGGGCAGCGGCAAGCAGTATATGCCGTGGATCCATCTGGAAGATGCCATTAGCGGCATTTTGTGGCTGCTGGATAAACCTGAGCTGCACGGTCCGTTTAACCTCGTGGCTCCTTACGCGGTGCGCAACGAACAGTTTGCCGCCGCCCTCGGTCATGGCATGCATCGCCCTGCATTTATGCGCACCCCGGCAATGGCGATTAAGCTGATGATGGGCGAGTCTGCGGTGCTGGTACTGGGTGGACAGCATGTGATCCCCCAACGGCTGGAAGCATCCGGCTTCGCTTTCCGCTGGTACGATCTGGAAAAAGCACTGCAGGACGTGGTGTAAGTCCCCCCCGGAAAGGAACCGTTCAGACAACAGCAAGGGGGCAATGATGCGCCCCTTTGCCCGGCCATCCTGGCTTAATCCGCGCCACGCCCCGACTACTTCAATGCCCCCGAGAGAAACTGCTGCAGGCGCGCGCTTTTTGGCTGGCTGAACAGCGCTTCCGGCGGCCCTTCCTCTTCAATTTTGCCCTGATGCAGGAAAATCACATGGCTGGAAACATGGCGGGCAAACTCCATTTCATGCGTGACCACCACCATCGTTTTCCCCTCTTCTGCCAGCTTCTGCATAATACGCAACACCTCGCCGACCAGCTCCGGGTCAAGCGCCGACGTCGGCTCATCAAACAGCAGTACCTCCGGCTCCATCGCCAGCGCACGGGCAATGGAGACGCGCTGCTGCTGACCGCCTGACAGATGCATCGGATATTTACCTTGCGCCCGCTGGTCAATGCCGACTTTGTCCAGATAGTGGATGGCCCGCTCACGCGCCTGGGCTTTGCTCAGCCCCAGCACCTGCACCGGCGCTTCCATGACGTTATCCAGCACCGTCATATGGCTCCACAGATTAAAATGCTGGAATACCATGGTGAGGCGGGTACGCAGCATGCGTAACTGCTCTTTGTCGGAGACTTTCAGCTGCCCGTCGGTATCTCGCACCAGCTTGATGTACTCGTTGTTAACCGAAATCGTGCCTTCGCTCGGTTTTTCAAGAAAGTTAATGCAGCGCAGGAAGGTACTTTTACCTGAGCCGGACGAGCCAATAATGCTGATCACGTCCCCGGCGTTTGCCTGTAGCGAAACCCCTTTCAGCACCTCATGCTCACCATAACGTTTGTGCAGTTCAGTCACGCTTAATTTTTTTTCAGCCATAGTGTACTCAATGTGACGATGAAGGTTTAACGTGCGCCAGCCAGCGTTTTTCCGCTTTACGAAACAGGCTAATCAGCACATAAGAAATAATCAAATACAGCACGGCGGCAATGCCAAAAGCAATAAAAGGCTGATAGGTGGCTGAGTTAATATCACGGGCGACCTTAAGCAGATCCGGCACCGTGGCGGTAAACGCCAGCGCCGTGGAGTGCAGCATAAGGATCACTTCATTGCTGTAGGCGGGCAGTGCGGTACGCAGCGCCGAAGGCATGATAATGCAGCGATACAGCTTAAATGTCGAAAAGCCGTAGGCGCGCGCCGCTTCAATCTCACCGTGCGGTACGGCACGAATGGCACCGGCAAAAACTTCGGTGGTATAAGCACAGGTATTCAGCGTCAGCGCCAGCAGCGTACAGTTCAGGCCGCTGCGGAAAAAGGCGTTAAGCAGCTCCGTACCTTTGACCACTTCCAGCGTATACATACCGGAATAGAACACCAACAGCTGCACGTAAAGCGGCGTACCGCGAAATACGTAAGTGAACAGCCATACCGGGAAACGCACCGCTTTGTGGGGCGAGACGCGCGCTATCGACAGCAGCAGCGCCATACAGCCGCCCAGCACCACGGAAACCACCAGCAGCCACAGGGTGATCGCCACGCCAGAAAAGCGGTAACCGTCGGTCCACAGCAGGGCCTTCCAGTATTCCTGAATAATCTCCATCATAAGTCAGCCCTTTTCACACCCACCGTGTAACGGCGTTCCAGCCACCACAGCACGCCATTGGAGAGCGTGGTAAATATCAGATAGATAATTCCCGCCACAATCGCAAACCAGAACGGTTGCCAGGTGGATTTCCCGGCCAGCTGGGTGGCCTTGACCACATCTTCCAGACCCAGCAGCGATACCAGCGCCGTGGCTTTCAGGATCACCTGCCAGTTATTACCGATCCCCGGTAGCGCAAAGCGCATCATGGCCGGAAACAGAATACGGCGAAAAGTCTGGGAGCGGGTGAAACCAAAGGCGGTGGCCGCTTCGACCTGCCCTTTCGGCACCGCCATCCAGGCACCACGAAAGGTTTCAGTAAAGTAGGCCCCATAGATAAAACCAAGGGTGATAATGCCGGCCACCATCGGGTCGATATCAAACTGGGCGAAACCGAAGAAATCGGTCACCTGGTTAAGCGCAATCTGTAAACCGTAGAAAATCAGCAGCATCAGTACCAGGTCAGGAACGCCACGGATCAGCGTGGTGTAGACTTCAGAAATCACCGCCAGCGGACGGCGGTTAGACAGCCTGGCTCCGGCGCCAATCAATCCAAGTATGACGGCAAACACCACCGAGCTGAGCGCCAGCTCCAGCGTCACCAGCGCGCCTTTAAAAATCACTTCAGAGTAGCCATACAGCATGGGCAATATCCTGTCGTTATACCCGTCATCCCTCACCTTGCCTGGCAATGGCCCGGCTCTTGCGCTTTCACAGCCGAAACCACGCGTTTATATCGCATGAGAATGTTGTCAGCTGCAAGCGGCATGGCGGCAAGATGAGTGATGATGGGTACAGAAATCGTGACTACCAGGCATCAGCCTCACCGGAGTAAACGGTGAGGCCCGCAGACAGGTTTCATTAACCGCCGTACACATCAAAGTCGAAGTATTTTTTCGCTAACTTCGCGTAGGTGCCATCTTTGCGCATTTCATCAAACGCTTTATCGATGGCCGACTTCAGTTCAGGGTTATCTTTGCTCAGGCCAATACCGGTGCCCACGCCAAAGATGTTCTCATCTTTCACCGCCGGGCCGGCAAACGCATAGTCTTTGCCGGCTGGCTGCTTGAGGAAACCTTCGCTGGCAGCGACTTCATCCTGGAATGCCGCGTCGATGCGACCAGCGGTCAGATCCTGGTACACCAAATCCTGGTTGGCATATGGCGTAACGGTGACGCCTTTTGGCCGCCAGTTTTGGTTAGCGTAAGTTTCCTGAGTGGTGCCCTGCAACAGCCCGATAGTTTTGCCTTTCAGCGAAGCCAGCGTTGGCTCAATTTTAGAGCCTTTGGGCGCAATCAGGCGGGAGTTCGCCGCATACAACTTTTCAGAGAAGGCGATCTCCTGCTGGCGTTTAGCGGTAATGGACAGGGAGGAGATAATGGCATCAACCTTCTTTGCTTTCAGCGAAGGGATCAGCGCGTCGAAATCGCTTTCAACGAAAGTGCATTTCGTCTCCATGCGTTGACAAATTTCGTTGGCCAGATCGATATCAAAGCCCGTTAGCTGCCCCTGAGCATTTTTCATTTCAAACGGAGCGTATGTCGGATCGGTACCGATGCGCAGCGTTTTTGGGCCAGCGGCAAAAGCGCTGCCTGCCGCAGTGATGGCCATTAACAGGGAAAGAGCCAGAACCTGCTTTTTCATAGAAACCCCTTTAAGATTAAATTTTTATGCTGTGCGTGATGTCTTTGCGCGGTGACTGACACCGTTTAATTTGCAGGTTTCGTGCCACTTTATGCGGCATCCCTCTATATTTAAAATGCGTTTCACCCGGCGCTGTGTATACGCGGTGTGCTGAGAAACTTATAGCAGGTTTTTGCTGCAGATGAGTGGCAATGTTTCAGGCTGGTGCACACCATGCACAGAAAGCGGTTCAGCTTCTGGATTTGCACCGTTTTAGCGCAGCCGGTCAGGGTTTTGCACCTTGCCAACGCGTAAAAAGGTCATTATCCAGTTGAATATCGAACTGATCGAGCACGCGGTTCACCGTCTGGTCGACAATTTCCATCACGTTTTGCGGACGATGATAAAACGCCGGCACCGGCGGCATGACAATCGCACCCAGCTCCGCTGCCGTGGTCATCATGCGTAAGTGACCCAGATGTAGCGGGGTTTCACGCACGCACAGCACCAGTCGGCGACGCTCTTTCAGTACCACGTCGGCGGCGCGCGTCAGCAGCCCGTCGCTGTAGCTATGGACAATGCCGGACAGGGTTTTCATTGAACAGGGCAGAATAGCCAAGCCGTCAGTGTCAAAGGAGCCGGAGGAGATGCTGGCCGCGATGTCGCGCGCGTCGTGCACCACGTCAGCCATTGCCTGTACGTCACGTACCGAGTAATCGCTCTCCAGCGCCAGCGTCTGACGCGCCGCCTGGCTCATGATCAGATGCGTCTCGATATCGCTGACCTGCTGCAAAATTTGCAGCGCGCGTATGCCATAAATCACCCCACTGGCGCCAGAGATGCCAATAATGAGTCGTTTCATACTCTATCCTTAATAAAAAATGGGCCGGAATCGCTTCCAGCCCATGTTACCTGCTTACACCCCAAAGCGCTTAGCCTTCGTTATGCATTTCCAGGTTTTCTACCTCATTCTGACGCTGCATCGCTTTAGCATCATCATTACGCAAGGATTGCAGATACTCAAGATACTGCTGATCGACATCTTTGGTGACGTAGATACCGTCGAAAACGGAACACTCAAACTGCGAGATATCCGGGTTCTCTTCGCGCACGGCTTCGATAAGGTCGCTGAGATCCTGGAAAATCAGCGCGTCGGCACCGATCAGCTGGCGGATCTCTTCAACTTCGCGCCCGTGTGCAATCAGCTCCGTTGCGCTCGGCATGTCAATGCCATAGACGTTCGGGAAGCGAATTTCCGGCGCGGCTGAAGCCAGATAAACCTTTTTCGCCCCCGCTTCGCGCGCCATCTCAATGATCTGCTCAGAGGTGGTGCCGCGCACGATGGAGTCATCCACCAGCAGCACGTTTTTACCACGGAACTCGGCACGGTTGGCGTTCAGTTTGCGGCGAACCGCGCTGCGGCGCAGATGCTGGCCGGGCATAATAAAAGTCCGGCCGACGTAGCGGTTTTTCACAAAGCCCTGACGGTAAGGCTTATCCAGAATGCGCGCCATCTCCAGCGCGATATCACAGGAGGTTTCAGGGATAGGGATCACCACGTCGATGTCGAGATCTTCCCATTCACGGGCGATTTTGGCACCGAGCTTGGTGCCCATGCGCACGCGGGCGCTGTAGACGGAAATCTTGTCGAGGAACGAATCCGGACGCGCGAAGTAAACATACTCGAACAGGCACGGATTGTACTTCGGGTTGTCCGCGCACTGACGGGTAAACAGCTGGCCTTTTTCCGTCACGTACACCGCTTCACCCGGCGCCACATCACGCAGAAACTCAAAGCCCAACGTGTCCAGCGCCACGCTTTCCGAGGCCACCATATATTCGATGCGGCCATCGGCCATCGGGCGTTTGCCGATAACCAGCGGGCGGATGCCGTTAGGATCGCGGAAAGCCACCAGCCCGTGACCGATAATCATCGCTACGCAGGCGTAAGCCCCGCGTACCTTCTGATGCACCGCAGCAATAGCAGCGAAAATATTGTCTGCTTCCAGCGGGTATTGTTGGAAGCGGTCTACTTCCTGCGCAAAGATATTGAGCAGAATTTCAGAATCCGACGTGGTATTGACATGACGACGGCCGCTTTCGAATAGCGCTTTACGCAGCTCGTGGGCGTTTGTCAGGTTGCCGTTGTGGGCAAGGGTAATACCGTACGGTGAGTTCACATAGAAGGGCTGAGCTTCAGAAGCGCTGGAGCTGCCAGCCGTCGGGTAGCGCACATGGCCAATGCCCATATTACCCTGCATACGCTGCATATGGCGGGCTTCAAATACATCGCTGACCAGGCCGTTTGCTTTACGCAGACGGAAGCAATTCAATGCATCAATGGTAACGATGCCTGCGGCATCCTGCCCACGGTGCTGAAGCACTGTTAACGCGTCATAAATCGACTGGTTGACCGGCATAAAACCGGCGATCCCGACAATACCGCACATATTGATATTTCCTCATAAGCCGCGACCCCGGTGCGATTACCGGGGCAAAAAACTCGACGTGCTTTTCAGGTAATCAAAAAACCACCTGATGATGTAACTGAACTGGGGAACAAGCTGGGACTGCTGCCAGTCCGGGCTTTTGGCAAATCCGGTGAACGTATCGAGAAAAAACAGCATGGCGGAAACAATCAGCACGCCACGTAATGCCCCGAAACAGACGCCCAAAACCCTGTCGGTGCCCGACAGGCCGGTTTTTTCAACCAGAGAACCAATCACGTAGTTGACGATCGCCCCAACAATCAGCGTGGCAACAAACAACAGCGCAATGGCGATCCCATTCCGAACCAGTTGGTCTTCGAATCCTGTGAACCAGACGGCAAGGAAGGAGTAGTAATGACTGGCGACAAAAAAAGCGCATCCCCAGGTTACAAGGGAAAGCGCTTCCCGAACAAACCCACGGATCAGGCTGACAAGAGCCGAAAAACCGATAACCGCAATAATGACGTAATCTATCCAGATCATAAACACTTCCAGTGCCCCTGCCCCGGACTGAATCTTCAGAGACTCAGCCTCAGTTCGCGGCGAATTCTAACAGAAAAAGAAAACGTTTGCGTAGGGGTTTTACCGTGCGGATTCAAATTAACCCCGGGGTTTAAAAAACCGCTGGCGGCGGCCTTTCTCACCCACCCGCGCCCCCTGACGCAATACCTTGAATTAGCTCTGTCATCATGCACAACGCCCGAAGTTGCCGTGTGGCAACTTCGGGCGTATATGACGATCGCTATCGCAATAATAGCCCTGACCTGTGAACCATGACCGGCAAAACCATCAATGCACAGCGTAAGGTTTCACCACGCCACCCAGCCCCGATATGCCCTGCAGTGCGCCGATCGCCGCCTGCATTTTCGCTTTCGACGCATCCGGCCCGACGTAAATACGGGTAATCTGCCCCTGTACCGGCGTTGCCGGGACGGTAAAGGCGCGATAGCCTGAAAGACGCAGCTGAGCGACGATTTCATTCACTTTGGCGGCATTTTTCAATGCGCCGAGCTGTACGACATACGCCAGGCCAACGGGCGCGGTTTCTGCAGGCGGGCGGGAATTATCGACCGCCGCTTCAGACTTCGCTTCCGGTTTAGTAACCGGCTTTGGTTTTTCAACCGGCGCGGATTTCTCCACCGGCTTCTCAACGGGTTTTACAATCGGTTCAGGCCTGGGTTGCGGTTTAGGCCTCTCCACCACGTCAGGCGGCTGGACCTTTTGCTGCACCGGCGGCGGCGTCACCACCGTTGGCTGGTTGTGCGACGTCGGCATGGTCGAGCCGCTCTCCGCCTGCGAAGGGTTATCATTGCCTGCAGCGACAGCTCCCCCATTTCCCGGAGGCTGTGCAGGCAGCGACTGGGTTACCGGCGGCACCAGCTCGGTTTCGGGTTGCTCATCCGCTTTTGGCACCAGGGGAATGGCCGCAAACTCTTCTTTATAGTGTTTCTTCTGGCCATCAAGCACGCCTGGCAGCACGATCACCCCCAGCGCAACAATAATCACGGTGCCGACTAAACGGTTTTGAAACTTACTTGCCACTTCCATTCTCCGTTGCCATCGTTTCCATGACCTGCGCAACGGTGTGGAAAGAGCCGCACACCAGCACAATATCCTGTGGTTCCGCCTGGGTTAACGCACGGTGCCAGGCTGCGGTTACCGACGCAAAGGACTGCGCCGCGTTAAGATGCGCCGCCAGCTGTGCTGCACTGGCACCACGGGGACCTTCCAGCGGTGCGCAGTACCAGTAATCAACCTGCGGGGCAAGATATGCCAGCGTACCGGCGATGTCTTTATCATGCAGCATACCCACCACCGCATGCACTTTGGCCCCGCATTTGATCTCCGCCAGACGCCCCGCCAGATAGCTCGCCGCATGGGGGTTGTGCGCCACATCAAGAATAACCTGGGGTGACTCGCTCACCCTCTGGAAACGTCCCGGCAGGAGCGCCTGGTGCAGGCTGCGGCGGATGGTGGCCTCATCAACCTTGAGGGTTGATGCACGCAGCGCCGCGAGTGCGGTAGCCGCGTTGGGGACGGGCACCTGCGGCAGCGGCAGATGCTCAATACTGCCGCTGGCATCGTGGAAGGACCAGCTGTCGCCGTCGACCTGATACGACCAGTCACGATCGCGCTGATTCAGCTGCGCGCCCTTTTCCGCCGCGACGTCGGCAATGGTGCCTGGCATATCCGGCTCGCCAACCACCGCTGGCTTACCCTGGCGAAAAATTCCCGCCTTTTCGCGGCCAATGCTTTCGCGATCCGGGCCAAGCCAGTCGGTATGATCAAGCGCAATACTGGTGACTACCGCCACGTCCGCATCCACAATATTGGTGGCATCCAGCCGCCCGCCCAGGCCGACTTCGAGGATCACCACGTCCAGCTGCACCTGTTTAAATAACCACAGCGCCGACAGCGTGCCAAATTCAAAGTAAGTGAGTGAGGTGGCGGCACGTCCGGCTTCAATCGCCGCGAAAGAAGCCGTATGCGCCGTTTCTGCCAGCTCGGCCCCCTGAACGCGTACCCGTTCCGTGTAGCGTACCAGATGCGGCGAACTGTAAACGCCAACGCGATAGCCGGCGGCCAGCAAGACGGTTTCAAGGGTGCGACAGGTGGTGCCTTTGCCATTCGTCCCGGCAACGGTGATCACCACAGGGGCTGGGGTAAGCAAGTCGAGCGCAGCAGCAACGCGTTGAACGCGTTCCAGACCCAGATCGATGGCCTGGGAGTGCAAATGTTCAAGATAATGAAGCCACGCGGCAAGAGGCGACGTGGCTTGAGGAAGATTATCCATGTGTCCCGTTCACAAAGTTACGGTTCATTGGTGAAAGGGACGCGAAATCCCCTTCTCATCATCGATCAGGCCTCGGGGCTTTCTGATTCAGCAGCGGCTTCAGCAACGATATCTTCCTGGGGAGCAGGCAGATTCATCATTTTCGCCAGCACGCTGGCCAGCTTGAAGCGCATGACCGGGCGGCGCACGATCATATCAATCGCCCCTTTTTCAATCAGGAATTCACTGCGCTGGAAGCCAGGCGGCAACTTTTCTCGCACGGTCTGCTCAATCACACGAGGACCCGCAAAGCCGATTAAGGCTTTAGGCTCCGCGATGTTTAAATCGCCAAGCATCGCGAAGCTGGCTGAAACCCCGCCCATGGTGGGATCGGTCAGTACGGAGATGTAAGGCAGGCCACGCTCCTGCATTTTTGCCAGCGCGGCGCTGGTTTTCGCCATCTGCATCAGCGACATCAGCGCTTCCTGCATGCGCGCTCCGCCCGATGCGGAAAAGCAGATCATCGGGCAGTTGTCTTCCAGCGCCTGCTCAACGGCGCGCACGAAGCGTGCACCGACCACGGAACCCATTGAGCCGCCCATGAAGGCAAACTCAAACGCTGCCGCGACAATCGGCATACCGTGCAGAGTGCCTTTCATCACAATCAACGCGTCCGTTTCGCTGGTCTCTTTTTGAGCCGCTGACAGACGATCTTTGTATTTTTTTGAATCCCGGAACTTGAGCACATCTTTAGGTTCCAGCTCGCTACCCAGTTCAATCAGTGAACCTTCGTCCAGCACGCTGTGCAGACGATCGCGGCCATGCATCCGCATATGGTGGTCACATTTGGGGCAAACTTCCAGATTGCGTTCCAGCTCGGCACGGTAAAGAACCTGACCACAACTATCACATTTGGTCCAGACCCCTTCAGGAATGCTTGCCTTGCGCGATGGGGTAATTGTGCTCTTATTAAGAATTCGTTCAATCCAGCTCATTGATGACCTGTTATGTTGTTTTTGTGCTAAATCAGATACTTAACACAGATTATCGCCTGAGAATTAGGCATTATTACACCATAAAATACACCACTTCGCTACACATTCGTCAATGAGGCAAACTGCCGCGTTTATGGAGAAATTTCATGATGATATCCTGGACTCCCTGCGTATGCAGTAGGCGATACTCATAGAGAGACATAATAATCAGCCCATCCCGTTTAAGGTTGTGTATTGCAGGAATAAGTTTGGCGAAAGGGAGCACAGGAATTTTATGCGTGAGCGCGCGCCAGCATGGCCGCAGTTAGTTTCTTTTTACCAGTCTGTTGCGATAAATATCCAGCGTCAGAAGAGCGACACCGTCTGCGGTATTCAATAAAAGGTGCGCTAAATAGCCTGGATCGTGCGAAGCGAGGTAAGCGAGATTTTCAGGCTGCATAAAATGCTCCATCCGACCACGGTACAAGGATATTCGGCTGAGATACTGCTTGTTCAATTCTTTAAAATCTTGTTTTTCAACAACCTTACCCGCCATAATTTTTTCGATCATATCATCTTTGGCATCGAGCACCGGTATAAAATCCCCGTTTTCGATTGGAAAGTAGACGATATCGCTGGTCATCATGCCGACGTGCGAAGCCTCATGTAACAGGGTGCTGCTCAGGGTTAAAACGGGAGCCTTCCTCATGCTGTGATCAGGGTGAGTAGGATCAACAAAATAGAGTTTATCGGCATTGATAAAGATTCTGCCACTTCTGTCAAGCAGAGCAAAAGCCAGCGTGCCGAAATGCCTTTCTTCTTCGGTCAGAACCGGGCGATGATGAACAATTTCGTCACCCGGTAACATATGATCGGTTAGCGGCTCTTTAACCAAACTGGCTAAGTAGATCTTGTTCAGCTTCAGCGCAGCTCGCGTCCTGACAAGATATTTTTTAAGGGCAAGAGCAAAACTTCGCAGAAATTCCACATTATCAGTTTCCAATAGTTCACGAAGATAATATTCGCAATTCGGACTGAAGTTGCTCAGTTCTTTAATAACGGCAGGGATGATCTCAAGATTGAGATGCTTAACAGCATTTTCAACGTTGACTTTTGCACCACGTAAATAGAGCGGAAATGAATCGGTGATCTTTGTACTTGCGGAAAGCTCAACCGTGTTTTCACTGAATCTGACTCGGGATGAATAAAAATGCTTACCAATTAACTCTTTGACGTTCTCGTCATCGATAAAAGGAATATATTTTTCTCGCGGAATAGGCATAATGAACCGCTTCGACATTAGCACCTGATTCACGACATTTTCTATCGCATCCAGCCCCCCAATACTGTTATATACTCTTTTGCTCAAATAATTGCTGACCGCCCCTTTTCTCATACCCAGCCTTTCGGCCAAAAAATCGACCTGAGTTTTTAACTCTATCCTCTCGTTTTTACTATCAAAGATGATATAGGCTATATCCTTTTTGCGCCTGTAAATATCTCCTTTTGTGAAAATACGCAACATAACCCTACTGGCAGCATTCACTTTGCTGTCAGAAGAAACAATTTCAGCCCTGAAGAAATGCCCATTGTAAAGATAGTAATACTTACTTTTTTCAGGATTGACGTACAATCCTGGAAAATCCAGCATTTTATATTGGACAAGCCTGGTATTTAAAATCGTTTTCTTGCTTGCATGGCCCAATTCAATATTATGCTTGAGCAATGCATCTAAGCTGTCGGTGATAACAAGCGGAGTGCAACTGGAGCCTGCCTCCGGTGAGCGCTTCAAATCACAGTGGCCCAACTCAATGTAGCTGAGCATATTTTCTTTATTTGCTTCTCGTTCTCTCAGGTAGATATCCCTGCTTAGAAAAAGACCGATATTATTATTACCAGCCATATCAATGGCATTATTGATTACAACATGATTCCTGGAATAACTGAACACGGAAAAATGCTTGTCATTTACGGTGAACAGCATTTTACCTTTTTCATCAACGTAAACCCCTGGGCCGATTTTTCTTACGGGAGTGGTATCGGCGATTTCGCCATGAGCGCAAAGAAAATCATAAGCATCTTCTTCAATTCGCGGCAAAATTTCTGTTACGGGTTCAAGGTCAGGGAAGCCTACGCCCAGGTTTCTGTAGCCAAAGATAACATCAGGTGAATTTCTTAGTTTGAAAATGCCGTTCTCTTTGACGAATAAACTCTCTGGCCTGTTGATCAGATTATAGATATCACTAAATGGCTGATAGGCCTCGTAATATTTTTGCTTGTATTTAAGATACATTTTCCCTTCGGGATCATAGCTAAACCCGTCCGCCATGATATTACCGAACAAACGATCCTGACTGATAAATTGCCCATTTCCATCACTGCCAAGCAAAACGTCCAGATTCTCATCAATCTGGGTAGAGTCTTTTTCAAACACCCAGCCATATTCGGTTGCCAGCAGGATATTCCTCTCTTTTCCTTTAGGTGAAACTGCAACACTTGTTATGCTTCCGGAAATATCATACTGTTCTATTGGCACCAGCAGCCCTCCCGTAAGGACGTATTGCGAACATTTACCATCCTTTTCTTTCAGGCTTATGATGTCTGCATTCTCGTTATCAGCCTTCAGCAGAGTATCTTTATCTTTTATGAAATCTTTTATCGGAATACCAAAAAGCTTACTGTTATTAATATTGTGCTTTGAATAAACCATCTCCTTTTCTTTACTAATAAAATCCCATCTCGCCCTGGCCTTATTATAGGCAACAATATGCGTATCATCACCATCAGTAATATAAGACTCTCCCGTTTTACGTTTTAGGTAGGAATAGGATTTCCCTCCGATTTTTACCGCCAGCTTATTATCTTTCAAGGTAAATCTTCGAACAGGCTTGCCTATTGCCATACCTTTTTCGCCTTTTTTTTTCGCCGTTGCATCGTAGAGAGAGGCTATCTCCGATCCAGAAAGTGTTGGAATAGTTTGTCTTACCATAAACATTAACTGCTGGTTAAGCCCCGCTATATTTTCCACGTTAACAGGCTTACCTGACCAATCATCTGCAAGTATCTGCAGTGCAGGAGCAATAATGAGCTGAGTCACGGCAATAACCTGAGATCCTGGTAGCAGGGTCAGTATTTGCGTCGTTAAAGGATCAATTTTACTGGTTATATTGTCAATCCGTTCGGTTGTCTGATTTTTTGGACATCCCTGCCCCAGCGTATTGTGATAATAAATAATAAGTGATTCATCCCCCAGCGTTTTTACCGGAGATGCCAGCGTTTTCCCCACCTGCCTGACAATATCTATCCATGATAGAGATTCGCGCTCTTCAATACATGAAAAATCAAATAACTTTTCTATTTTCACATCATCTTTCACATCATCTTTCACATCATCGTCAAGCGTACTTATCGTCGTGTTATCATCTTCAATAACCAGATGAGTGCTGATTTCAGTTTGTGATGTTATTGCTATATTCGTGTGGGGGGAAGAAGTTATCCTGTTTTCCGGCCTTTTTGTTTTCCCTTTGCGATTTATAACTTCCCCGAACGTAAGAGGGCGAATTAGTTCAACTTTCTCACCTACGGGCGGGGGGCATAAGCATCTTGTTTTACCGACATTTAAAACAACATTTTTAAAAACTTTACTTTGTTTTTTTTGCTCACTATGAAATTTTTGACATCTTTGTTCAAACTGCGTCGATTTGCATATATCAGGTTGGTTTTTCGTATAGTAATACTTTCTCAGCGGCTGTGGTCGGGGCTTATGTTGCAGAACCTGAGAGGTAGTATTCTTGCAGGGCGCTATTCTTCTGTGTGCCATTCGCCCCGCGCCCACGGTTTCGTAACAAATCAGATCGGCGATTGCGGTTTTTTTTACATCATCGCGCTCAGGCGGCTTGCTGGTCGTTAGCTTACGTGGAGAGGCTCTGGCGGCGGGTTGTGGTAAAGGTTCGCTCTGACTAACATGTTCACCCGTATCATAATCCGCTGAGCGATAAGCCATCTGTGCATCGTGATGATTTAACGGGGGGGGAACCTCCGTGCGATACAAGTCCGTGCTGTTGTTGTTGCGGT
Organism: Erwinia pyrifoliae DSM 12163; assembly: GCF_000026985.1. Lineage (NCBI taxonomy): Bacteria > Pseudomonadati > Pseudomonadota > Gammaproteobacteria > Enterobacterales > Erwiniaceae > Erwinia > Erwinia pyrifoliae. The sequence continues at coordinate 1,415,320 of NC_017390.1, read as the reverse complement.
CTGCTGCCCGGGCGCGCTGACAGGCCACGCTACCGACAGCACCTGCCAGCAGTCCGGCGCCTATCAGCAATCCCATTTTTCCTGTTAACCTTAGCGCTGACGGAGAAGTGGATGCCGGGTGAGCATCATTCTGCCAGGCACAATTTTCAGCCAGCTGGTGCAGTTCCTTTCCTTCAGTCATCATTTCTGTCACCCCGGCCTCCCCTTCATCCACGGGTTTGCTATTTCTCATATAGGGTAGCCAGCAGGTTAATCGCCTTAGCAACCCTGCCTGCGGCGGTGAGATCGGCATTGAGGAATGAAAGAGAAGAGGATCCGAACATTCCGATACGGAAATAACATGTCCAGCCATTGATACCTTTTCTGATGACGTATTTTTATCTTCAGACTTGAGAGGGGTACTAACGTGCTGACAGTCAATATCGGTCAAAATCGACGTTTCAGGCATGAAAAGACTCCACGGTTATATTCTCTGCCACAACGGCGGCAGCTAACGGTCGATGTCGCCCTACTATTAAGGTCATTCTTAAAGAGAAATAATATCCAAAAACGCCATTAGCAGGTTAATTGTGCCAACAGACTTATACATGGCTGGCGAATAGGGCCGTTTTTTGGTATGGGGATTATCTGAGGAGGCGCTATTACGCCGGGCATTACGCCTAATGATGAACGCTGCACTGACTGTAGCAGGAGATCCGTATGATGATTTTTTCAAGCTGGCTGCTCCTACCGGGGCAGCCAGCTTTGTGCTGTAAATGACGGGTGGAAGGATAAATTCAGGTTACTAAACCCTGTTTTGATCTGTCGCCCGACGTTGACGCCATACTTCAATCAGCCCGGGCAAAATCGACAGCAGAATAATTGCCGCAATCAATAACTTAAGGTTTTCCTGCACCGCCGGCAGGTTGCCAAAGAAATAGCCGACATAGGTGAAAAGCAGCACCCACAGCAGCCCGCCCGACACGTTATACAGGGCAAAATGGCGGTAAGACATGTTGCCCATACCGGCAACAAACGGCGCAAAGGTACGCACGATCGGCACAAAGCGCGCCAGGATAATCGTTTTACCGCCATGCTTCTGGTAAAACGCGTGGGTTTTATCCAGATAGCTGCGGCGGAAAATTTTCGAATCCGGGTTACTGAACAGCTTATCGCCGAACAGTCTTCCAATCGTGTAATTCAGCGCATCACCAAGGATTGCGGCGGCCACCATCAGTGCCGCCATAGTATGTACGTTAAGGTCGTTACCCGGCAGCGCTGCCAGCGCTCCGGCAACAAACAGCAGGGAATCCCCCGGCAGGAATGGGGTCACCACCAGGCCGGTTTCGCAAAACAGGATCAAAAACAGAATGGCATAGATCCAGATACCATACTGTGCCACCAGCTGCGCGAGGTGAATATCAATGTGCAGAATAAAGTCGACGACAAAACGAACTAAATCCATACGGGATTCCTTGAATACTTCAAACGAATATTAGTCACCGAGGAACAGCGGTCCCATCGGTGGGCGGGGTAACTCATAGCAGGCAGGATAGTCCACCGCAACCAGGTACAGCCCTTCCGCACGCGCTGTTGCTGCTGCCAACTTGCGATCCTTCGCCACCAGCAGCTCACGCATCCAGCCCTCTGGCTGATTACCGCAGCCAATTTCCATCAGGCTACCGACGATATTGCGCACCATATGATGAACAAACGCGTTGGCCTTAATATCCACCACCACATAGGCACCGTGGCGACTGACCTTCAGATGCATTACGTTGCGCATCGGCGTACGCGACTGGCACTGCACGGCGCGAAATGACGTAAAATCATTTTCTCCCAGCAGGCACTGCCCGGCGCGCTGCATTTTTTCCACGTCCAGCGGGTGGTAAAAATGCGTGACGCCGCCGGCGAGAATAGCCGGGCGCAGTCGCTGGTTGTAAATAACGTAGCGATAGCGCCGGGCGGTGGCGCTGAAGCGGGCATGGAAGTCATCCGCTACCGCTTTGACCCAGCGAACGGCGATGTCTGCTGGCAGGTTGGCATTCACCCCCAGCGTCCAGGCCGCATCTTTACGCTGCGCAGTCGTCTCAAAATGCACCACCTGGCCGGTGCCATGAACTCCGGCATCCGTGCGTCCAGCGCAGAAAACAGCGATCGGACGATCGGCGACCTTCGCCAACGCTTTTTCCAGTTTTTCCTGCACGCTACGCACTTCATTCTGCCGCTGCCAGCCATAGTAACGGCTGCCGTCATATTCAATGCCTAGCGCCAGTTTATGAGTTGGCTGCAGCACATCGATGTCGGACATCAGTAAAAATACTCCTGCACCAGCTTCTCGGCAGTTTTCACCGCCATCAGCGCCCCGCCAAAGCGCACGTTATCGGCCACTGACCAGAATTGCAGCAGCTCCGGAATACCGTAGTCGTTACGTACGCAGCCGATGCTGAGGTGGGCACTGCCGGAAGCGTCACCCACCTGGGTCGGGAAGTTATTCTCTTCCGTCAGAGTGATATCCTCACTCTGCGCCAGCGCATCGCGCGCTTCTTCCGCTGAAAGTGGGCGCAGGTTTTCAATATGCACAATCTGCCCGTTGCCGTAGAAAACCGGAGCCTGAACGCTGCTGACCGCAATCGGCAAACCTTCGTCCTGCAACACCTTGCGCACTTGCTCAACCAGCTGGCGCTCCTGGGCCACGCTGCCTTCGCCGTCCGCCAGCAGTGGCAGTATGTTAAATGCCAGCTGGCGGCCAAAATAGCCTTGTTCCACCGGCAGGCCATTAAGCAGACGCGCACTTTCTCCGGCCAGCGAATCCACCGCCGCTTTACCGTGCGATGAGGCGGCCAGCAGGTTCGTCACCTGTAAGCGGCTCAGTCCGGCCTGTTCAACCAGCGGCTTAATGGCGCACAGCAGCTGGCTGGTTAACGCATCGGCCACGCTGACAATATTGCGATTGCGGTAGTCGGCCAGCACCTGGGGGTTCACCTCTGGCACCACCAGCGGCACGTCCGGCTCCAGGGCGAACAGATCGCTGCTGTCGATAACCAGGCAACCGGCATTGGCCGCTTCGTCAGCGTAGCGCCCGGAGGCCTCACGCCCGGCGACGAAGAACGCCAGCTGAGCCTGTGACCAGTCAAATTCCGCCACATTGCTCACGCGCAGTGATTTACCCTGATAGCGCAGAACTTCACCCGCGCTGCGTTCACTTGCCAACGCATACAGCTCGCCAACCGGGAACTGGCGTTGCGCCAGCAGTTCCAGTAAAGCTCCCCCTACTGCGCCAGTCGCCCCCAGGATAGCGATATTCCAGCCGTCAGACATGTTGGTTTACTCCAGACAATGACACAAAATGAAGGGCGGTGAGTGCACCGCCCGAAGATTCAGATTTTTCCCGTGACAGAAAGGGAGTGATGCAAACGCGGTAATGCCGGTCAGTTTACGGGGTGCCAGGCGTTAAAACCCAGCCTGTTCAGCAGCGCAGCCGTTGCCGCGTTATCGCATTCAACCCGCAAAGAGGACCATTCCCGGCGCTCCTGATAATGCTTGCGCAAACGGTCAAACTCACCGGGAATGGCCGCACCGCGCCGCAGCGGCGCATCGTCGCGGCGCACATCATACACCAGATGCACCAGACGTTTCAGCGTTGCCTGATCAAGTTCGCCACTCAGGGTGATGCAACCAAACTCCGGCGCGGGTAATAACGTATTCAGCGCAACCTGCTGTGGCTGCCCGATAAACTGCGTCCAGGCTTCAAACACCTGGGTAGTACCGCGCGCTTTGCCCTCAAGGGTGTACCCGGCAATATGGGCGGTGGCGATATCCACTTTCGCCAGCAGTGGCAGCGACAGCTCCGGCTCTGGCTCCCAGACGTCCAGCACCACGCTGAGATCATCACGCTGCTCCAGCACCTTCAGTAAGGCCGCATTATCCACCACCGCGCCACGACAGGCATTAATCACAATGGTTCCCGGCTTCAGGTTTTGTAGCAGCGCTTCATCAACCATATGCCGGGTTTGATATGGTCCATCCTTGAACAGCGGAGTATGAAAGGTGAGCACGTCCGCTTGCGCCACCAGCTGTGACAGCGGCAAGAATTCTCCTTCATCACCGCGTTCGGCACGAGGAGGATCGCACAGCAGGGTGCGAATGCCCAACGCAGCAAGCCTGGCCTGTAAACGGCCGCCGACATTGCCCACGCCAACAATACCGACGGTGCGATCGGTTAACTGAAAGCCGTCGCGCTCGGCCAGCAGCAGCAGGGCAGAAAAGACATACTCCACCACCGCGATAGCATTGCAGCCCGGTGCCGCAGAGAAGGCAATCCCGTGCCGTTGCAGGAATGCCTCGTCGATATGGTCGGTGCCTGCAGTCGCCGTGCCGACAAATTTCACCGGTTTTCCACTCAACAGGCCGGCATTAACCTGGGTCACCGAACGCACCATCAGCCCATCGGCATCGTCCAGCTGCGCCTGCGGGATCGGCCGGCCGGGCACCGTTACCACATCGCCAGTACGGCTGAACAGTTCACGGGCATAAGGCATATTTTCATCAACGAGGATTTTCACAATCGGATTCCAGCTCATTTCAGGAGGGGGTATTCTGCCATAAAGCACGGCTCAGAGGCATCTTCAGCGCCGGGATAGATGGCACAAGCGGCGAAAAGCGCCTGTTTATGATTGTCACTGGCATGATGGTGGCCAGGCGGGATGCAGATGGGCAGACCGGGCGGCGTCAGCAGGCGTTCCCCTTCAACCTGCATCTCCAGCACGTTGCATTTCACAACAACAACCTGTCCCCAGCGGTGATGGTGTGGCAGATACTCGGTGCGGGCATTCGCCTGTTCGTAGCGGTTAAGATCCGCAATCGTTCGCCATCTTTGGGGCGCCAGGCGTCAGCGGGTGGATCGTTTATCTGCCCGACGAGTTAATTTGTCTGATTTTCGTTATCTGTTTTGAATATGACAAGTATAAACTGCCCCCTCTCTTCCTGCCCACCCGAGAACACAATGATGAATTTTCTCTTTCCGCTGCTGGCCGTGCTGATTTGGTCGGTTAACGCCATTGTCAGCAAACTGTCGGCGGCGGCAATCGATCCGGCGGCCATCTCCTTTTACCGCTGGCTGGTGGCGCTGCTGGTATTAGCCCCGTTTGCCCTGCCCGGCGTCTGGCGTCATCGCCAGCAGGTTAAGCAATCATGGTGGAAACTGTTGGTGCTGGGATTGTTAGGCATGGTGATGTACCAGAGCCTGGCTTATTACGCCGCACACAGCGTGAGCGCCCTGTTTATGGGCATCATTGCCGCCCTGATCCCGCTGCTCACCGTGCTGCTGAGCGTAGTGGTGATTCGCCTGGCTCCGACGCTGGGGATCCTGCTCGGCAGCCTGCTGTCGTTTTGCGGGCTGGTGTGGCTGGTCAGCCAGGGTAACCCGGCACAATTACTGACTCACGGGCTGGGTAAAGGCGAGTTGATGATGTTCGTGGCTTCAACATCCTATGCTTTATATGGTGTGTTGACCAGGCGCTGGGCAATCCCGCTGCCCAACTGGCAGAGTTTGTGGATGCAAATCTTCTTCGGCGTCATGTTACTGACGCCCGGTTTCCTGCTGGCATCCGATGTTTCGCTCAATGCGCATAATCTTCCCCTGGTGCTGTTTGCCGCTATCCCGGCATCGGTCATTGCCCCCTTCCTGTGGATTCAGGGCGTGATGCGCCTTGGGGCCAGCAGCAGCAGCATGTATATGAATCTGGTACCCATTTTTACCGCTGTGATTGCGGTCAGCTTTCTGCATGAGGCGCTGCACAGCTATCATTTTATTGGTGGGGGTATCGCACTGGCGGGGGTCATATTGGCACAGCGTCTGCGCACGCCATTGACCGGACGCAAGTCATCTGGTGCGCCTGGCAATAAATCAGCGAAATGATGAAATAAATTGCGTCAAACGGCGCGAATACTTCGCCATTCTCTACCTATCGCCGGGCGGGATTGTTATCATAGTGAATTACTCTTTTGCTCCGGTGCGCCCCGGACGTTGAATCTGACTGAAGGACTTCGCCATGCAACCTTTAAGCGGCCCCGGTACGCCGTTACCCGGCGAGCGCCCGGCGATTGATGCCCCATCCGCCACTGCACGCCCTGGCATTGGCGATCGGCCATTAACGCCGGCACAGCGCACCACGCTGGAACGCCTTATCGTCAAAATCATGTCGCTCAGTTCGCTGAAATCTGCCGAGCTGTGGGCGGGTCTGCGCCATGAGGTCGGCGTAAAAAATGATGCCGGGCTGCAGGCTCGTCACTTTCCCCAGGCCGAGCAGTTTCTTAATATCCGCCTGGCACAGGTACAGGATAGCCACGCCACACGCCAGCTGCTGCAACAGCTAAGCGACCTGCTGCCTACCGGTAATAACCGTCAGGCGGTGAGCGATTTCATCCGTCAGCAGTTTGGTCACACGGTGCTCAGTTCGCTTAACCCGGATCAGCTGCGCCAGGCGCTGACCATGTTGCAAAACGGCCAGATGGCCATTCCACAGCCGCAGCAAGGCCATGCGACCGATCGCACCCTGCTGCCAGCGGAACATCACGCCCTCAACCAGCAGATTTCGCGTCTCGCTGCCGCTACCGGGGAACAGCCGGTCAAGCTATGGGCATCACTGCTGAAAGTGGTCAATCTGCACAGCGGCGACCCGATCCCATCGCGCTTATTCCCGTTGCTGAACCAGTATTTACAGGCCAGCCAGACCAGCACGCAGCACGCGACTTCTACGCTGTCACAGCTGACCGCCACGTTGAAGCAGCCTCTGGACACGGGCGAACAGCGGCTGCTGGAGGATTACAGCCAGCAACGTTTTAACGCTACGCCGCAGACGGTGCTCAGTGCAACGCAGATACAGGATCTGCTCAATCTGCTGTTCAGCCGCCGCGCCGAGCGCCTGCTGGAGCACCCCATTGCCGACAGCGAACGGCATCCGAAACCCATCGCCATGCCGGTCTGGGGGGCGCTGCCGCCGGTACTGCAACCGCTGGCCAGCCGGCCGGTATTGACCGCCTTTGCGGCGTTAATCCTGCTGGGGCTGGTGCTGTGGATGCTGCTATAATTTAGCAGCCGCAGTCGGGCTGCATGGTCGCTTCTGGCCAGCAGCCTGGCTCATCCCCTGTTGTTACCGGATGCTGGTCGCGTCGCCAGAAATCCAGCCCGCCAATCAGTTCCTTCACCTTAAATCCTGCCGCCGCCAGCTTCCACGCCCCCCTTGTGGAGCCGTTACAGCCGATACCGTCGCAATAAGTGACATACACTTTGTCACGATCCAGCGCCGCCAGGCTGTCAGCGAGCATGGTGCGATGAGGAAAACTGATGGCGCCGCAAATATGTCCGGCGTGATAATGCTGCGATGAGCGCGTATCAATCACCACAATTTCCGCCACGCCGCTTGCCAAATCCTGCGCCAAGTCCCAGGCATCAGCATAGTAAGCCAGCTTCTCCGCCAGCCATGCCTCGCTCTGCCGTGGAGAAGGAGGGGGAAATTGTAATACCGCAGAAAAGTGACGCATAAGGAACTCCTGAGAGATGGGGTGTCTTGCTATCATAAACGGAACAGGTCTTAATAATAAGACCCATTCAGCCACCCGGATAAGACCCATATGGCGCAAACCAACGTCCCGTTCCTCGCCTTATTCAACACGCAACCTGCCGCCACGCTGCGCGCCAGAGTTTGCGCTATGCTGCGTCAGGCCATTGCCAGCGGTATCTTAACTGCGGGAACGCGCCTGCCGTCATCGCGGCTGCTGGCCAGCGATCTTTCCCTGTCCCGCGTCACCATTGAGGCTGCTTATAGCCAGCTTGAGAGCGAAGGATATCTGACGCGCCAAAGCGGCAAGGGAACATTCGTTGCCCTCTTTCCCGGGCGCACGGTGCGCCGCAGCCTGCCCGCGCCGGTACCGGTGTTATCAGCTCGCGGTCAAGGGATTATCGCAAAAGGGGGCTGTGACGATCCGCCGTTTCCCCAGGCCTTTGCCGCTGGCTCCCCCGATCTGCGCGCCTTTCCGCAACAGCTGTGGCGGCGTCTGACGCAACAGCGCCTGGCGCCTGGCGGTGAGTCGCTGATGGGTTACGGCGACCCGTTGGGGCTGCCGGCGCTACGCCAGGCGGTGGCGCATTACCTCGGCCAGTCTCGCGGGGTGCGCTGTACGGCAGACCAGGTGGTGATTGTCACCAGTTCACAGCAGGCGCTACAGATGATCGCCCTGCTACTCTGCGACCAGGGCGACATAGTATGGATGGAGGATCCGGGCTACCCCGGCGCTTATCACGCCTTTCACAGCGCGGGGGCAGAAGTGTGCACCATTGCCACCGACCAACAGGGGGCGATAATTGGCCGTACTGCCGCGCCGCGCCTGGTGTATCTCACCCCTTCTCACCAGTATCCGACCGGCTGCACGCTCAGTGGCCAACGGCGGCTGGCATGGCTTGATTTCGCCCGCCGTCACCAGTGCTGGCTGATTGAGGATGATTACGACAGCGAGTTCCACTACGACGGGCGACCGCTGCCGGCGTTACAGGGACTGGAGGAGCGGGCGCGCGTGCTGTACATCGGCACGTTTTCCAAAGTCCTGTTCCCTTCACTGCGGCTGGCTTACCTGGTGGTGCCGGATGCCCTGGTCGACCCGCTACGCCGTCTGCGCAGCCTGATGGACGGCCACAGCGCCCAGCTGATGCAGGCCGTAACCGCCGACTTTATCCAGCATGGTCACTTTGCTGCCCATCTGCGCCTGATGCGCCAGCTGTATGCCAGCCGCCGCAATCTGCTGATTGACGAGCTAAACAATAAACTGGCGCATCGCCTCAGTCTGTTTCCGCACCAGGGCGGATTACAGCTGGCGGTGGCTTTAAACACCGGGAATGAACAAAGGCTGACCCGACAGGCGTTACGGCACGGGCTGCTGCTGCCGCGCCTGTCGCCGCTGTATCGTCAGCAGCCTGCGCGTGAAGGCTGGCTGCTCGGTTTTTCAGCATTACAGCCCGCTGAGCTGGTGCAGGCAGTGAATAAACTCGCCCGGCTAAGCGACTGAATTCCCGGCTGGCAAAACACATGCCGTCGTTTTGACATTAGCCGTGCATATCCGCCAGCGCAGAGGCAGCGTATACCCGGTTTCGCTGACCGTTAAGGCCAGCCCGCAGATCAGCGGATGGGTTTTTCAAACGCCACTGTTGCCGGCTTACGCTGCTGCGCGCGCATGCGTGTCTGAAAGTGATCAAACTGTGCGGCAATCAGCGCCACCGTCTCATCCCACTCGGCATCCTGGCGTGGCCGCATGGGATAGAGAAGAAAGCCGGTAGTCACAGCATTAGCATCGTTACCAATCTGATAGCCCGGTACGATGCTGAACAGCGGCAGATCGTAACCCGCATTGACCCGATCCCAGCACTCCTGCATAAAGCGCTGCGCCAGCTCCTGACGGGACGGGGCCAGCGCGATCAGATCCGGGGCAAACGGTACCTCAAAGACCACTTCCCAACCAAGACTTGCCTGGTTAAGCACCCGGAACAGGCCGTGACGCTCAAGCGCATCGACCAACGCGTTGCGCGCCTGATGCAGACTGACAAGGTAATCTGCGTAGCCAGCGCGTCCCAGCCGGCGCAGATTGATCCAAGCCGCAAGGATCCCCTGGCCCGACCGCGAGTTTTCAAAGATATAGCGGTAGGCGCGAAATTTGCCCGACTGGAAATCCGTCTCGCCGTAGTGGTAATGACCATCGCCGAGCAGATCCATAAAATGCCGATCGCGGGCAATAAAGAAGCTGCTGGCATACGGGCAAAGGCCGTTTTTGTGGAAATCCACGCCGAGTGAATCAAACCCGCGCAAACCCTGCAGGCGCTGCTGCACTTCAGTCATACGTTGTCTGCTACGCGCATCGGGGATCACATGCCGCAGCTGTTCTTCACCCACGTTGAGCAGGCTTAAATACAGCCAGCCGATAACGCTGTCCAGATGCAGCCACGGACGTTGCTGCAAATGCTGCTCACGCACGAACAGATCGACGATTTCTACTATCTGCTGCGTATTGTCACAGTTGAAATTAATGGTGGTTCCACCGCAGCAAACGATGGCTGCGACCCGACGCCCGCGAGCATGTTGTTGGTAGAGAATGCGTAGCAACGCGTGACGGCACATGCGTCCGTCGCCGTCGCCGGGCACGCGCAGACAGTTGTCAGAACCTAATCCAAGCAGGCTGGCAGCATGTTCAACGCAGTAGTGCGCCCCTTCGCTGCACAAAATCACCAGATCGCCTGGCAGGCCAGAGCATAAGGATTCAGGTGCGATGCGGCTTAACGCTGATTTAATGGCGTACATGATGGTGAGTTTGCCGCCGCTACTGGAGATGCCCATCGCCTGTGGCCAGCCGGCCCAGCGCCCGATGCAGCGAGCCACCTTCTGTTCAATGAGCAGTGACTCGCCGCCAAAAAAATCCATCAGGCTGTTGGCATTATAGGCGGTTGTCAGCCATGCAGCGGCAGTGGACTCCACGCTCGGTGCTGGCACCATGTTAAACAAGGCGTGCCCTGACTGCGGGCGGATTGCTCCCTTAAAGAAGCGCGCCACCTCGTCAAGCAATTCAGCATCACCGGCTGGGGCGTCCTGCTGGTCGCCATCAAGTTCATCCCGCCAGCAGAAGGTTCGCGCCGGGTACTTAGGGCCAAGGCTGCCAAGCGCTGCGGGAGCAAAAGCCAGCTCGGGTAACCCGATCTGGCTGGCGCGGGCGCGATCCTGCACATGGCGGTCTAAATCCTGCGTGAAGTCGATGACGGCCTGCAGGCTTTCTGATTCGCCTGGCAGGGTGTGCTGTCGCATGCTCATGATTTAAATCCGTTTAGGGGGTGAAATAATAGCGGGCGCTTAGTCACCGGTTTCTGGTGTTAAGACCCTTTTCTTCCCATCTGCACAGGAACCTGATACTGGAAGCAAAAATGGCCAGGAGGAACGGCAAAGAGCGGCGCACGAAATCAAAACTTAATACCCTCACGGATATCATCACCTCATGATACATTAAGACCATATTATTAGTAAGGTTAAATGTTGTTTACGTTTAAAATTCAGTCAGCATGAACTGATGGTGGGCTGTCGGAGCGGGATCGAGGAGCGCCAGGCGAGCATTCAATCGGAGGTTCACTGCGGGCAGGCCAGGGCAGCAGCCCGTGGTGCGGAAAGTACACAAGGGGGCGATGGGTTCGCCCCCCTGAAGCGGTTATGCCAGCTTGCGCATCACCAGAGTGGCATTGGTGCCACCAAAGCCGAAGCTGTTAGACATCACGGTGGTCAGTTGGCGCTCAACAGGCTGAGTCACGATATCAAGACCTTCCGCAGCCGGGTCCAGCTCATCAATATTAATGCTTGGTGCCACGAAGCCGTGCTCCAGCATCAGCAATGAGTAGATCGCTTCCTGCACGCCAGCGGCCCCCAGTGAGTGACCGGTCATCGCCTTGGTGGCTGACATCGCCGGGGTTTTGCCCGGGAACACGGCACGAATGGCGCCCAGCTCTTTTACATCGCCAATTGGCGTTGAGGTGCCGTGTGTGTTCAGATAGTCGATTGGCGTGTCCACGCCTTCCATCGCCATACGCATACAGCGCATGGCACCTTCGCCCGATGGTGCCACCATATCAGCACCGTCAGAGGTCGCGCCGTAGCCAACCACTTCAGCATAGATATGTGCGCCGCGCGCCAGCGCGTGCTCCAGCTCTTCAACCACTACCATGCCGCCGCCGCCGGCAATCACGAAACCATCACGCGCGGTGTCGTAAGTGCGGGAGGCTTTTTCCGGGGTGTCATTGTAATCAGTCGACAGTGCGCCCATCGCATCGAACTCGCAGGACATTTCCCAGCACAGCTCTTCGCCGCCGCCGGCAAAAACGATGTCCTGTTTGCCCAGCTGAATCTGTTCGACGGCGTTGCCGATGCAGTGCGCGGATGTCGCGCAGGCCGAGCTGATGGAGTAGTTAACGCCCTGAATTTTGAACGGGGTTGCCAGGCAGGCTGAAACGCCGGAAGCCATCGCTCTGGTCACCATATACGGGCCAACGCCACGCAGACCTTTGGCGCGCATACCATCCACGCTGGCCGCCTGGTAGAACGGCGAGCCGCCGCCAGAACCTGCTACCAGCCCTACGCGCGGGTTGTTCTGATACTGCTCGTCGGTTAAACCTGAATCTTGCACCGCCTGCTGCATGGAAAGGAAAGCATAAACGGACGCACCGCTCATAAAACGCAGCATTTTGCGGTCAATACGCGCTTTAATGTCTTCTTCAGATAACTTGACGTTACCCCAGACGTGACTACGCATGCCGGAATCTTTCAGCTCCTGCGAGAAGGTAATACCGGAGCGCCCTGCACGCAATGATGCCAGAACTTCTTCCTGGTTATTACCAATACTGGAAACGATCCCTAAGCCAGTAATCACAGCACGTTTCATTCAATACCTCTTCCACTTATTCTAATAGGATTCGGGAAACACTTTAGCTTACAGTTGTACGCCGAACAAGTCCGATCAGCTTATTACTGTGTAAATTTGCGTAGGGGCAAGCTCATCGTTAAAATCCCGCCACTGCCTGAGCAATGAGCCTTTGTCGTGAAAATCGCCCCAATAGATTATGCAGAGCTAAGCTGGAATGAATGCGGTACACCTGTATCTCGAGCATTTGATGACGTCTATTTTTCTAACCAGAATGGTCTTGAAGAAACGCAATACGTGTTTCTCAACGGAAATGGCCTGCCCGATCGTTTTTCGACCCATCCGCGTAGCCTGTTTGTGGCCGCCGAGACCGGATTTGGCACCGGGCTGAATTTTCTCGCACTCTGGCAGGCATTTAACGACTTTCAGCAACAGCAGCCGGATGCCCGGCTTCAGCGTTTGCATTTTATCAGCTGCGAGAAGTTCCCTCTCAGTACCAGCGACCTGGCAGCCGCGCACGCTGGCTGGCCCCAGCTTGCATCCCTGGCCAGCCAGCTGCATCAACAATGGCCTGAAGCGCTGCCAGGCTGCCACCGTCTGTTGCTGGATGGCGGGCGCATTACGCTCGACCTGTGGTTTGGCGATGTAAACCAGCTTATCCACACTTTTGATGACACGCTGAATCAGCAGGTTGACGCATGGCTGCTGGACGGCTTCGCACCCGCAAAAAACCCGGAGATGTGGACTGCCGCACTGTTTGACTGCATGGCTCGGCTGGCGCGCCCCGGTGCGACGCTCGCGACCTTTACCGCCGCCGGATTTGTGCGCCGTGGCCTGCAACAGGCCGGGTTTGAAATAAGCAAACGTAAAGGATTTGGGCAAAAACGCGAGATGCTGGCGGGCCATTTGCCGAAGCCTGTCAACACGCAACTCCGAACGCCGTGGTACGCCCGCCCCGCTGCCGACGGCGATGATATCGCCATAGCAGGCGGCGGTATCGCCAGTGCGCTGCTGGCGCTGGCGCTGCTGCGACGCGGTAAAAAGGTAACGCTCTACTGCGCCGATGCCAGTCCGGCACAGGGGGCTTCTGGTAATCGCCAGGCCGCACTATATCCCTTGCTCAACCAGCATGACCCGGCGCTGGCGCAGTTTTTCCCAGGCGCATTTGCTTTTGCCCGCCGATTATACGATGGGGTAAACGTGCCCTTTGAACACCAGTGGTGCGGTGTTACCCAGCTGGCATGGGATGAAAAGAGCGCTGAAAAAATCAGTAAGATGTTGCAAATGGGCCTGCCAGCCTCCCTGGCGGCAGGTGTCACCACAGAGGAAGCCGAGGCGCTATGCGGAGTGGAAACCGGCTGCGGCGGCATTACCTATCCCAGGGGCGGTTGGCTTTCCCCCGCCGAACTCACCTGTGGCCTGTGGCAGCTTGCCGAACAGCAAGGGGCAAAATTGAACTGGCAGCATGAAATTGTGCAGCTGACGCCGCACGAGGATGACTGGCAGCTGAGCTTTGCCACGCAGCCTGCCGCCACCCACCGCAATCTGGTGCTGGCCACCGGTCATCGCCTGGCGGCATTCGCGCAGAGCGCAAAACTGCCGGTCAATGTGGTGGGAGGCCAGGTGAGCCATGTGCCGACCAATGATACGCTGGCGGCGCTGAAACAGGTGCTGTGCTATGACGGCTATCTCACCCCACTCAGTCCGCAGTTTCAGCAGCACAGCATCGGCGCCAGCTATCACCGTGGCGACGACAGCACCACCTATCGCGCCGACGACCAGCAGCAGAACCGCGAGCGGCTGCTCCGCTGCCTGCCAGCGGCAGAGTGGCCCAGGCAGATTGACATCAGCGGCGCACAGGCGCGCAGCGGCGTACGTGCCGCCACCCGCGACCACCTGCCAATGATTGGCGCATTACCGGACTACGCCGCCACGCTTGAACAGTATGCTGACCTGGCACAGCAGCCACAGCAGGCTCCGCCTGCACCTGTGCATAAGGGGCTGTTTGTGCTGGGCGCGTTGGGGTCACGCGGCCTGTGCAGCGCCCCGCTGGCGGCGGAGGTGCTGGCGGCGCAGCTGTGCGCGGAACCCATCCCGCTGGATCGCGCCACGCTGGCGACCACCAGCCCCAATCGCTTATGGATACGCAAATTGCTAAAAGGCAGGGCGCTGAACTGAATCAAGGATTATCTTTACCAACGTGATGCAGTTGGCAAATTAACGCAGATTGACTAAATAGCTGCGCGGAATAGTAGATCACTTTGAGGGAACTCAGCCCGGATTGTGCGATCTGATCAATCGCCAAATCAAAACAAATCACCAACCGGACTGAGCAATGCCGATCATAGCACCCATTTCCCGTGAAGAACGACGCCTGATGCGAAAAGCTATCCATAAAACGCGCGATAAAAATCATGCCCGCAGGCTGACGGCCATACTGATGTTGCACCGGGGAAACCGTGTCAGCCACGTCGCCAGAACGCTCTGTTGCGCCCGTTCATCCGTCGGGCGCTGGATTAACTGGTTTACGTTGTCCGGTGTTGAAGGTCTGAAATCGTTGCCCGCAGGGCGCTCCCGCCGATGGCCATTTGAGCATATCTGCACTCTGTTACGTGAACTGATAAAGCACTCTCCCGGCGATTTTGGTTATCAGCGTTCACGCTGGAGTACGGAATTGTTGGCTATAAAAATTAAAGACATAACCGGCTGCCGGTTGCATGCAGGAACCGTCCGTCGCTGGTTGCCCGCTGCCGGGCTGGTGTGGCGCAGAGCTGCGCCAACCCTGCGGATCCGTGACCCGCACAAAGATGAAAAGATGGCGGTGATCCGCCAGGCGTTGGACAAATGCAGCGCAGAGCATCCGGTATTTTATGAAGATGAAGTGGATATCCACCTCAATCCAAAAATCGGTGCTGACTGGCAACTGCGCGGGCAGCAAAGACGCGTGGTAACACCGGGTCAAAATGAAAAATATTACCTGGCGGGTGCGCTGCACAGCGGAACGGGCAAAGTCAGTTACGTTGGCGGTAACAGCAAAAGTTCGGTGCTGTTTATCAGCCTGCTTAAGCACCTGAAAGCGAGTTACCGCCGGGCAAAAACGATCACGCTGATTGTCGATAACTATATCATCCACAAAAGCCGTGAAACGCTGAGCTGGCTGAAACAGAATCCAAAGTTCAGGGTGATTTACCAGCCGGTTTACTCGCCGTGGGTCAATCATGTTGAGCGCCTGTGGCAGGCGCTGCACGATACCATTACACGCAATCATCAGTGCCGGTCAATGTGGCAACTGTTGAAAAAAGTACGCCACTTTATGAAAACGGTCAGCCCGTTCCCGGGCGGTAAACACGGACTGGCAAAAGTGGAGCGCTATTAGACGCAGCTATTTAGTGCCGGACGGGAAAACCAAATAGCCAGCGCAGTATATTCATCGGGTTATAATAAGAAAATGCGCCCTGCGCCTTCTCCACTGCATTAGTTGCTCACCTGCTGAGCAGCATGACTACTTACCGCAATCATCTTAAGCTCATGGAAGGCCTGATGCCAAAATTCTATACCTGCCTCCTGTGCCACTAACTCGTAGGCTTCACCATTCCACACGCGCTCACCAGCATGACTATTTACCGCAATCATCTGAAGCTCATGGAAGGCCTTATCAGAAGTTCCTATACCTGCATCCTGTGCCACTATCAGGCAGGATTCACCGCCGTCAACGCATGCAACAGAAGAACCATTTACCGCGACAATCAATCCTCTGCAACTTAGCCATGGCTTTACTACCGGGTTCTATGCCGAACTCAGAAGCCACTAACTCGCAGGATTCACCTTTGCGAACGCGTTCACCCGCTGGCCCATTTACCGCAACCATCTGCAACTTGTGCATGTAAAAAGTACCGGGTTGTATGTCGTATTCAGGAGCCACATTCTTGCAGGATTCACCGCTGCGAACACGTTCACCCGCTGGCCCATCTATCGCAAACTTAAGTAGCACACTTTTGTACACATCATGATCCTTAATCACTGAGCTACAATACTCACCGCACTTTATTCGCGAAGAAATAATATCAATGACCAAGTCAGGCGACTTGTCAAAGGGAATACCTCGCAGTTTATCCGATAATTGCTTTTTCAAAGCTGCTTTGTTTTCCGGTAATAACTCTTTATTGTCGGTAATATCCGTTACGGAATGTGGATTTCAGTGAACAAGCATCTGAGTATTTTCCCTCAACGAAACTTTTTGCGGCTAAGGTAAACAGGGTCGGGACACGCTGGTTAGTTTCTAACAATTGATTAGAGTTTTGCAATGTAAAGATCTTTTCAATGATTTTCTTCTCATCCGAACCTAGCCTAATTGCATTAGTACCCTTAGAAGAGCCAACTCCCGAAGAAAAAAACGTATTGATTATAAAGCCGAGCATCACCAACTCCTTTGGAAAAGTTATTTTGACCGATGAGAAAAAACCAGCCGTCAGCCACAGAATTTCCCACATATAATAACATGACAGCGCGAATCAAACTTATTTCACTAACACCCAAGGCAAACATATCAACAGAAAAAAAACGAAAATTTCGCCCGGTTTTTTAAAAGGAAATAATGAAACGGATTATAGTGAAACCAACTTTCCACCAATATAAAAAAAAAGACTTTTAGCATGATGTCAAACTCAGGTTCTCATGCATCACGCCTGCAGCGGTTTCACCACAGGCGCGGGCAGCTATTTCTACGCAGAAATAGCTGCCCGACGAATGACACGAACAATAAGGATATTAAGATGGTCAACAACGGAGTCTGAGGGCGGCAAGCAGGCCGCCCCCGGATAAGGTGCGGATTAAGACGCCTGACGCGCCTGCAGAAACAGGTTGTCCCACATGCCGATCACCAGCGCCTGGTCACGCGGTGACAGTTCCCCGGCCTGGATGGCATTTTGCAGGCTTCTTTGTACCTCGATCTGCAACGCCTCCGGGGTATGTTCGCCGGTCAGCTCCAGCTCGGCGACCGCAAGCGTTAAGTGGCCACGCAGATAGCCGCCCGCGAAAAGCTCGTCATCACTGGCGTGATCCACCATGTCATCAATCAGGCCGAGAATGCGCGCCTCGAATTCAACGATCATAAATTTCCTCTGTAAACGATTCGCTCCGCGCTTAACACAGATCTTCCGGCCAGGGAAACCGTGCCGCCGTCAGCGGTGGAGTTGAGTAAAACGAGCTAAGCTCGGCAATCAGCCGCGCCGGGCGAGCAGGAATGCCATTTTGCAGATACTCCATGACCTGGGCATGAACCTTGCGCTGAAACGCGATGCGATCCGGCTCACAGTCACCTTCAAGGTTGTCACAGCTTACGTTGAAGGGAAAGCCGGCGGCAACACTGAATAGCCATTCCAGCGCCTGAGGCTTGATTTCGACCGATTCAAACTGCCCCTGGGTAGCCGCATCGCGTCCGTCCGGGCAGTACCAATAGCCAAAATCCACCCGCTTACGGCGCGCCTCACCGGCAATGCACCAGTGGGAAATTTCATGCAGCCCGCTGGCATAATAGCCGTGGGCAAACACCACCCGATGCCACGGAGAACGGTCATCCGCCGGAAGATAGATCGGCTCGTCATCGCCTTTAATCAGGCGGGTGTGGAATTGATCCATAAAACAGCGATCGAAAATGTCGATCAGATCCTGATAGTGATGTTGCGTACTCATAGCCGTCAGTCGTCAAAGTAAAAAAACGCGCAATTGTCGCATTTTGCCCGCCGCGTTTCGAGCGATATTCTGCGGCAAAGCCTGGCCATCACAGCGCATGCAGCCATGCGGCCAGCTCTGCTCCGTGGCTGTCATACAGCAGTTTGGCGCTCATCACCGCCGAGACAATCACAATCATTGGGCGGATCAGCTTCTGTCCTTTACTTAACACCATCCTGGCGCCCAGGCGTGCACCGCACACCTGCCCTGCCAGCATCACCAGCCCCACCAGCCACACCACTTTGCCGCTCAGCATAAACAGCAGCAGACCACCCAGGTTAGAGGTGAAGTTCAGTACTTTGGCATGCGCCGTCGATTTCGCCAGGTTATAGCCGCACAGCGTCACAAAGGCCAGCGCATAGAAGGACCCCGCGCCGGGGCCGAAAAAACCGTCATAAAAGCCCACGCAACCGCCGGTCACCAGCGCAAACGGCAGGCCATGCAGACGGCGCTGGCGATCTTCTTCGCCAATACGCGGCATCAGCAGGAAGTAAAGCCCAATGGCAATCACCAGCAGCGGCAGCAGCTGGCGCAGAATGCCCCCCTGTACATGCTGAACCAGCAGTGCGCCAGCAAGAGAACCGACGAAGGTCAGCACAATATTCAGCCGCTGCTCGCGCAGATCCACCGCTTTACGGCGGATAAAGTACAGGCTGGCGGAAAACGACCCACCCACCGATTGCAGTTTATTGGTTGCCAGCGCCTGGGCCGGGGAAAGCCCCGCCGCCAGCAGGGCGGGCACCGTCAACAGCCCACCGCCTCCGGCAATCGAATCAATAAAACCCGCCAGTAACGCCACCAGAAACAGTACGCACAGTAAACCTGGCGCAACGCTAAGCCATTCCATTTAACGCCTTACAGTTGATGGTTATCCAGCAATGCCTGACAGCCAGGCGGTAGCGGCGGCGGTTCGCGTTTCACTGACGGCGTGCTGCCCGGTTTTGGCGGCGCAAACCAGCTTTGCAGTTCGGCTCCACAGCCGTCGCCAGGTGGCGGCGCGGGCTGATCTTCACACTGCAAACTGCCCGCCGGACAGCGCAAGCGTACGTGCATGTGCGCACGATGCTGGAACCATGGCCGCACCTTGCGCAGCCAGGCGCGATCGCTTCCGGCACCGGTACACAGCTGCTGTTTGATCGCCGGGTTAACAAAAATACGCGTGACGTCGTTATCCTGTGCCGACAGTTTGATCAGGCTGTCGATTTCCGGCTGCCAGTGACGCGCCACCACGTTTTTTCCGTCAGCGGTCACCAGATCCAGCGGCTGGGGTTTGAGCAGCATCTGCCGGGTCCAACGCTGTTTCGGCAGCTGCAACCAGATATCAACGTCAAGGCCGGACTGGTGGCTGGCATGACCGCTGCTAAAGCGCCCTCCTGCCGCCATGCCTATATCCCCGATCAGCACTTCCCCCAGTCCCAGCTGATGAGTGTGGTTACTGAGACGCAGAATAAAGGCGATCAGATCAGGATGACCAAAAAAACGACGCTGATCGTTGCGCATCACCTGATAACCCGGCGCATCCAGCGGCAGCGGCTGCGCGCCGATAATACAGCCATTGGCAAACCCCCCTATTGACTGCGGCGCATCGGCAATCGGCTGGCGAACGGTCTGCCACGGCGTGGCGGCCTGCACCGTGGTGGTGCAAATCAACAGCGCACACAGCGCAGTCAGCGTCTTTTTCATGGTGTTACCCGCGTGGCATATCGGCATTAACGTCGGCGTTTTGCCCACGGTGCCGCAACAGGTGATCCATCAGCACAATGGCCATCATCGCTTCAGCAATGGGCACCGCGCGAATGCCCACACAAGGATCGTGGCGGCCTTTAGTGATCATCTCCACTTCTTCACCGCTGCGGTTAATGGTTTTACCCGGCACGGTAATGCTGGAGGTCGGCTTCATCGCCAGATTAGCGGTTATCGTCTGGCCGCTGCTGATGCCGCCGAGAATGCCGCCCGCATGATTGCTCTGGAAACCGTTTGCGCGTATCTCATCGCGGTGCTCGCTGCCACGCTGGTTAACCACGGCAAAGCCATCACCGATTTCAACGCCCTTAACGGCGTTGATACTCATCAGCGCATGAGCCAGATCGGCATCCAGACGGTCAAATACCGGTTCACCGAGGCCCACCGGCACGTTTTCTGCCATCACCGCCACTTTGGCTCCGATGGAGTCGCCCTCTTTCTTTAAGGCACGCATCAGTTCATCCAGCGCATCCAGCTTGTCCACATCCGGGCTGAAGAACGGGTTCTGCTCCACCTGCTGCCAGTCTTTCAACTCGCAGACTACGTCGCCCATTTGCGCCAGATAGCCGCGTACTTTGATGTCATGTTTCATAGCCAGGTATTTTTTGGCTATCGCTCCGGCCGCGACGCGCATCGCCGTTTCGCGGGCTGAAGAGCGGCCACCGCCACGATAGTCGCGGAAACCGTATTTACCATCGTAGGTAAAATCCGCATGACCGGGACGGTAGAGTTCTTTGATCGCACCGTAATCCTGCGAGCGCTGATCGGTATTTTCGATCAGCAGCCCAATACTGGTTCCGGTGGTACGTCCTTCGAACACCCCGGAGAGGATTTTCACCCGATCCGGCTCCCGACGCGGAGTGGTATAGCGTGAAGTGCCCGGACGACGTCGATCGAGATCGTGCTGCAAATCGTCTTCGGTCAGCGGAATGCCCGGTGGAACGCCATCAACGATGCAGCCAAGAGCGATGCCGTGGGATTCACCAAACGTCGTGACCCGGAATAGTTGTCCAATGGTATTACCCGCCATGCTGGCTCCTTGCGAAAATTGAGTCTCAGTCTTTATACATTTTAAAGTGATGTTGCGCGTCGATCAGCTGCTGTCTGGTCAGCATAAATACGCCATCACCGCCATTTTCAAATTCCAGCCAGGTGAACGGCACATCAGGGTACTGCTCGATAAGGTGCACCATACTGTTACCGACTTCGCAGATCAGCACCCCCTGCTCGCTCAAGTATTCCGCTGCACAGCCCAGAATACGCCGCGTCAGCGTCAGACCATCGTTGCCTGCCGCCAGGCCCAGTTCCGGCTCGTGGCGATACTCGTTGGGAAGGTCATCCATATCATCAGCATCAACGTACGGCGGGTTGGTGACAATCAGGTCATACTGAGTTTTCGGTAACTCGCGGAACAGGTCGCAGCGGATGGGCGTCACATGCTGTTCAAGACCGTGCGCGCTGATATTCTGCTCGGTCACCGCCAGCGCATCGTCGGAGATATCCACTGCATCAACCTCTGCTTGCGGGAAAGCCCAGGCACAGGCAATCGCGATGCAGCCGCTGCCGGTACACATATCCAGAATATGCTGCGGCTGGTGGCCGATAATGCCGGCAAAATGCTGATTAATCAGTTCGCCTATCGGCGAACGTGGCACCAGCACACGTTCGTCGACATAAAATTCGTGGCCGCAGAACCAGGCCTTATTGGTGAGGTAAGCCACCGGAATACGTTCGTCAACCCGGCGGATCACGCGTTCAACGATACGCTGGCGCTCGCTCAGGGTAAGGCGCGCAGTACGCATATCCTCCGGGATATCCAGCGGCAAATAGAGCGTGGGGAGCACCAGCTGGACGGCTTCGTCCCAGGGATTATCGGTGCCGTGGCCGTACCAGATATCAGCAGCGGCAAAGCGGCTGACCGACCAGCGCAACATATCCTGAATAGTGTGCAGCTCATTGACTGCTTCATCGACGAAAATTTTGTCCAAGGTGCCCTCCGCAGGCCGTTCTGTTAAACCCGGGCGCTAGTTTGCCACGAAGCCGGCAATAATTCAGCGCAGGGGTGTGAAAAAGGTAAGATTTGTTTTAGCCTGATCAGAGGAAAAGGTAGACTTAGCGTATCAAATTGAGGGAATGGCGAAGTGTGCCATCCGAAAATTCAGCCTTCACAGAGTAGCGATTGCCAGAAATGAGTAAAAAAGAGAAGCTCAGTGCGGAAGAAAGGACGTTGTTTCGCGGGCTGATGAGCGGCACCCGTCAGCTGGTACAGGATACAATTGCCCACAGGCCGCCGCGCAAAAAATTCAATCAGGTACCGGTGAAACGCCTGCTGTCTGAACAGATGAACGCCAGCCACTATTTTTCCGATCAGTTTCAACCGCTGCTGCCGAGTGAAGGCCCTGTGCGTTATGTACGCAGTGACGTCAGCCACTATGAGCTGAAAAAACTACGCAGGGGGGATTATACGCCAGAGATTTTTCTTGATCTGCATGGTCTGACGCAGCAGCAGGCAAAACAGGAACTGGGCGCGCTGATTGCCGCCTGCCGCCGCGAACACATCTTCTGCGCCAGCGTCATGCATGGTCACGGCAAGCATATTCTCAAGCAACAGACGCCGCTGTGGCTGGCACAGCATCCGTGGGTGATAGCTTTTCATCAGGCACCTAAGCTGTTCGGGGGTGACGCCGCGCTGCTGGTGCTGATTGAAGTTGAAGAGTGGCTGCCGCCGGAGCTGCTTTAGACTTCACCGGCGCAGCATCATTGTGCTTGATTTCCGACATATAGCTCGCGGAGCACCCCTTCAGGGGCGCGCTCCGCAATGCGGTCAGATAGCCTTAGCCAGTTTTGCCGGAGAAACCTGCCATTCCAGCTCGCCCGCCGAGTTAACCGCATCAAAAGCAACACAGGCGATAGCAGACGTAGCAAACATCGGCGGTGCTTCCTGTGGGCAAAGTTCTGTTACCAGATAACCCACCAGCGGCAGGTGAGAAATCACCAACGCTGATTTTACCCCTTGATTAGCCAGCACCTGTAGGTAGCATGCCACCTGCTCCGGGTCGCCACCCGGCGTCAGTTCCGGCAGTACGTCCTCTCCGTCAGGCAGGGGCAGCGCCTCACGCACTGCGCTCAGCGTCTGCTGTGCACGTAGATAAGGGCTGACTAAAACCCGCTCGATGTCCACGGACTGGCCGTTAAGCCATGTCGCCATCTGACGAGTTTCATCACTGCCGCAGTGGGTCAGAGGCCTAACCGAATCACTCGCTGCTTCTAAGGCAGCATCGCCGTGACGCATTATAAAAACTTGCATATAGCACCGATGTTGTTAAACAAAAACGCCGGGGGCAACGCCTTCCGACTCTTCATTCTGAGAATGAACGCTGTGTTGTACCCCAATGCCTTGACGTGAGTCAACCGATTGTTTACTTAATGAGCGCCAGACATCACCGCACTCCCCCCCACTTGCCGCAGCGGTGAGTCTAACCAGCTGAATCGGCGGGTTTGTCAGATTTAACATCGCTTTGATAAAAGGTTTTGCCTTCAACCGCCATTTTTTCCAGCAGTGAACAAGGCGCAAAACGCGAACCGTGCTGCTGCACAAGCAGCGTTAAACGATTGACCACTTCACCGATACCCAACTGGTCCATATAGCGGAACGGCCCGCCAAGAAAAGGCGGAAAGCCAATGCCCAATACCGCGCCGATATCACCATCGCGCGCGCTGGCGATCCCCTGCTCATCCAGCGTTCGTGCTGCCTCATTCAACAACATCATCACACAGCGTTGGGCGATATGCGCCGCGCTAAGATGCTGTTTTACCTTGACGGGCAGCAGGCGGTACAGCGTGCTGTCGACGCGTTTTTTTCTGCCTTTCTGTTGATACAAATAGAACCCGCGCCCGTTTTTCCGTCCTTTGCGCCCATCCTGCCATAGCGCTTCCAGTCCCGCTGGCAGCGCGAAACGTTCGCCCCATGCATGTTGAAGGATCGGCATAATCTGTGTACCCACATCCAGCCCGACCTCGTCCAGCAGCTGTAACGGGCCAAGCGGGAAACCGAACTGCACCAGCGACCGGTCGATATATTCAACCGGCTCCCCCTCCAGCAGGCAGTGCAGCGCTTCGATAATATAGGGGGCAAGAATACGGTTAACGTAGAAGCCCGCCCGGTCGGCGACGACGATTGGCGTCTTGCCCTGTTTTCGTGCCAGCATCACCGCTGTGGCGAGGGTTTCTCTGGAGGTGCCCGCATGCGGGATCACCTCCACCAGCGGCATTTTCTCCGGTGGGCTGAAGTAATGCAGGCCGATAACGTTCTCTGGCCGCTGCGCGGCGGCGGCAATATCCGCTATCGGCAACGAAGAGGTATTGGAGGCAAACAGCGTTTGTACGCTACAGTTCGCTTCGATTTCCGCCACCATTTTCTGCTTCAGCGCCAGGTCTTCAAATACCGCTTCGATGACCATATCGCACTGCCGGAAGCCCTGGTAATCGGTGCTGCCGGTGATTAATGCCATCTGCTGCTGGCGCTGTGCCGCACTCAGGCGGCGGCGCTCCACCGCGCGGGTCAGCACCTGCCAGCTGGTTTTCAGCGCATGGTTAATGCCGTTGGCATTGACGTCTTTGATGCGCACCGGCAACCCGGCACGCGTCGCAGTAACGCAGGCAATCCCCCCGCCCATCAGGCCACCGCCCAGTATGCCAATGCGTTTCAGTTCATGGGGTTCAACACCAAAATGCGCTTTTTTTAGCGCAGTGTTGGCAAAAAACAGGCTGCGCAGCGCGGCAGACTGCGGGGTCATCACCAGTTCACCAAAGGCCTGTGCTTCGGCTAAATAGCCGTTGCTGCCTGGCGTCAGCCCGCAGCGCACCACGCTGAGAATTTTTTCCGTAGCCGGATAGTTGCCGTGGGTTTTCGACCGCGTCCGGCGCTGTGCGAGCATAAACAGCAGCGAGCGGCCGGGCGCGCGGGTTAACAGCCGTTCGCTAAAGGGTAAAGGCTTCGCTGCCGCAAGCGGTTGTAGCACCCGCTGTACCGCCGCTTCCAGCAGAATAGCGTGATCCACCGTCTCGTCCACCAGCCCGCAGCGTAATGCGGCACGCGCCCCCAGCGTTTTGCCCGTCAATATCATATCCAGTGCCACCCGGATGCCCGTCACGCCCGGCAGGCGCTGCGTCCCGCCGGAACCCGGCAGCAGGCCCAGCTGAACTTCCGGTAAGCCAAGCCGGGTTTTGTCATCCTGCGTACAGATGCGGCGATGGCAGGCCAGCGCCAGTTCAAGCCCGCCGCCAAGGCAGGCACCGTGGATCGCCGCGACGACCGGAAACGGCAGTGCGGCTATCTCCGCCATCGCCTTTTGACCGGCCTGAGCCAATGCGGTCGCCTGCTGTACGCTATGACAGGCGGCGATCATGTTGATATCCGCCCCGGCGATAAAACTGTCGGGCTTACCGGAAATCAGTACCAGCCCGGCCAGATGCGGGTTGGCCCGCGCCTGCTGGACAAGCGCCAGAATATCTGCGGCAAATTCAGCTTTCAGGGTGTTAACCTTCTCATACGGTACATCGATGGTGATGACGCCGACCCGATCCGGGCGCAGAGTAAGAGTCAATGCAGATGGCAGATCCATTATGCAACCTCCAGAACCATCGCCGCACCCAGCCCACCGGCCGCGCAAGCGGTCACCAGCCCCAGCCCGCCACCGCGACGACCCAGTTCGTTTAGCGTCTGGGTAATCATTCGCGCCCCGGTAGCGGCAAACGGATGGCCATAGGCGATAGAGCCGCCCAGCACATTGAACCGCTCCGGATCTACCTCTCCCAGAGCCTGCGGACGATTCAGCACCTCACGGGCGAAGCGCCGATCGGTAAACATCTTCAGGTTGGCAAGGGTTTGCGCCGCGAAGGCTTCGTGCATGTCGATCAGACTCAAATCGGCGAGAGTGATGCCAGCGCGATCCAGCGCCAGCGGCGAGGCATACGACGGCCCCAGCAGCATGTCTCTGGTCACGTCTATGGCGCAGAAAGCATAGCTGCGCAGATAGCCAAGTGGCGTGATATCCAGCGCCCTGGCGCGCGATTCCGTCATCATGATCACCGCCGCCGCGCCGTCGGTAAGCGGCGTACTGTTAGCGGCGGTCACCGTGCCGTGGCGGCGGTCAAACGCCGGGCGCAAACGTGCATAATCTTGCAGCGTTGAATCAGCACGCACATTGTTATCCTGTTCGAACGGCTGTTCCCACGGCGGGACACAGGCCATCATCACCTCATCATTCAGCAAGCCCTGCTGCCAGGCGCTTGCGGCGCGCTGATGAGAACGCCAGGCCAGCGCGTCCTGCTGTTCACGCGTGATGCCATGACTTTTCGCCATCTGTTCGGCGCTGTCGCCCATGCGCAACCCGGTGGAGTATTCGGCCACCGCTGGCGCTACCGGCAGCAGGTCGCGTGGGCGCAGCTGGCTGAACAACTTTAGCTTTTGTGCAAGGCTACGCGCTTTATTGACATCCAGCAGCAGCCGCGCCAGTTTTTTGCTGACGCCTATCGGCAGCACCGATGACGAATCCGCGCCGCCGGCAATCCCCGCCTGAATAGTGCCGGCCATCAGGCTTTCCGCCACGTTGACCACCGCCTGAAAACTGGTGGCACAGGCGCGGCTGACGCTGTAAGCGTCGGTGTGGGCGCTCATGGCGCTGGCAAGCACGATTTCACGGGCAATATTGGGCGCTTCCGGCATCTGTACCACCTGACCGAAAACCAGTTGTTCAATCACTTCGGGAGGGATTTCGCTACGCGCCAACAGTTCACTGACCACCATGCGCCCCAGCTCCAGTGCCGGGATGCCGTGGAAGGCCGTCGCCTGGCGGGCAAACGGGGTGCGTAGCCCGTGGGTGATAGCGATGCGGTCGGCCTGACGCGCCAGCAAAGGGAATGCCTTACTCATGTTTATCACCTGTATCCTGTTGCCATCACTGTCAGAGAGGTCTGGTCCGGTCAGTGTTAACCAAAATAACAGCGCACGCTACGGCGGGATGATAAAAGTGCGGGAACGCACACAGTTGAGGCGGCAGCGTAATTTGTAAAGGTGACCGTTTAGACCCGGCATAATTTCGTCTCCGGCACTGAGCGGTCATCAGGCACTTGAGTGACAGAAATCACACTCTTATTTGATGCAAAACAATTCTGTAGGAAAGGAACTGCTATCAGATGTCAGTTTTTTGTTAAGCAGATCTCTTTTTCAACATCATTTTGCCTTAATGAAAAAAACCATATTGCAACTTGCTTACTGGTCATACCTATACTGGCAGCACTGGTCTGATTTGTTCGCCGTGTTCCAGTCCCTACAATCCCTTTTCTTTGTTACTTATGGTAACAGATCTTAATAATAATCAAATAATGAGGTTGTGGTTATGAACCATAAAAACCTGCTTGCTAAATCTGCCCTCACAGCAGCAGTGGCGTTAGTTTCTTCCCATGCTCTGGCGGCTGGCTTCCAGCTTAACGAATTCTCAACCGTTGGTTTAGGCCGTGCTTACTCTGGCGAAGGCGCAATGGGAGATACTGCGGCTTCCGCCAGCCGCAACCCGGCCACCATGGCATTAATGGATCGCCCGATGTTTTCCATCGGCGCGGTGTTTATCGATCCGGATGTCAACGTTGACGGGCAGTCCGGTTCCGGTAATAGCCTGAGAGCCAATAACATCGCCCCTACGCAGTGGGTTCCCAATATCCACTATGTGCAACCTCTTAATGACCGCTGGTGGGTGGGTGCTTCTGCTACCAGCAATTATGGTCTGGCGACAGAATTTAACGATGGTTATGCGGGCGGTCCGTTTGCCGGCAAAACCGATCTGATGACCATGAACCTTAATCTGAGCACCGCTTATCGTCTCAATCAGCACTTTAGCTTCGGCATCGGCTTTGACGCCGTGTATGCCCGGGCAAAAATCGAACGCACTATCGGTGAACTGGGGGGGTTATTGCCCGCTTACGGCCTGCCTGCTGCGCCAGCAGATACCCAGGTTGCCCATCTGAAAGGCGATGAATGGGGATACGGCTGGAACGCCGGAGTGCTGTACGAAGTTGACGATAATAACCGCTTTGGCCTGAGCTACCGCTCGGAAGTTAAAATTGATTTTGACGGTAATTACCGCAGCGCTGTTCCGGTAGCGTATAACGCGATTGGCTCGCAGTTTGGCTTACCGACGGGAACCGGCGGCAATACCATCCCCGGCTCCCTGTCGCTGCATCTGCCGGAAATGTGGGAAGTCTCCGGTTACCATAAGGTCGCACCTCAGTGGGCGGTACATTACAGTATGGCCTATACCAGCTGGAGCCAGTTCCAGGAGTTGAAAGCCACCGGCAGCAATGGCCAGGAACTGTTCTATAAAGATGAGAGCTACCACGATGCCTGGCGCATTGCGTTGGGCACCAGTTACTTCTACGATGAAAACTGGACCTTCCGCACCGGTATTGCATTCGATGACAGCCCGGTTCCGGCAGATAAACGCTCCATTTCCATTCCCGATCAGGATCGTCTGTGGCTAAGCGCCGGCACCTCCTATGCATTTAATGAAAATGCCTCGGTAGATGTCGGCGTCTCTTATATGCATGGTCAGAAGGTAACGATTAAAGAAGGCAACGATCCGGTTGCCAGCCGCCTGAATGGTCAGCCGACCCCTTATGTCTTTAATTCCAGCGGCAAAGCCTGGTTATATGGTGCAAGCTTTAACTATAAGTTCTGATTCAGCCCAACATAGCAGACAGAAAACCCCGCATTTCGCGGGGCTTTTTATGGCGCATCATTTACTGCGCATCAATTACTGAGCATCAATATCGCCAATATCGCTTTGGATCGCCGCCGCGTTAGGGTTTTCCTGCGGGATTAACTTGCCGTCACTGGCAAGGAAATCATGATGCTGGAAGTAGGCGGCGCGTATAAACGCATAGGGATCGTTTGAGTTTTTGACGATGGCATCCGAGTCCAACAGCCGGGCGCGGGTTTCAATCCCTTCCACCACCCACTTACCGGCAGACATCCACCATGTCATCCAGCTAAACGGCGGATAAACATAATCCACCAAGCCACCCACGTTTTCACGCGGCGTAAAGCCACCGTAGCCTGGGATTTCGACATAGGTGCCGTAACCCACGCCGTAATGACCAAGGGTACTACCGAAAGCGCGGTTCTCTTCTTTCGCCAGTTTCGGGTTGGCCATGCTCGCTACGTCAATCAGTCCGCCCATCCCTAACAGGGTATTAAGGAAGAAGCGATTGAAGTGAACCATCGCCTTATACGGGTTACCTTCAATGAAATAGTTGACCATTGAGGCGGGTTCACCAAGGTTACTGGTGAAATTGCTCAGCCCGTTGCGGGCAGGGAGCGGTAAATAATCACGCCATGCAACGGCAACCGGACGCACAACATACGGATCCAGTACATTGTAGTTGAAGTTGAACATGGTGCGGTTGAAGCCTTCCAGCGGATCGGCATGACCTGCTGGTTCATCCGCCGTTGGCGAACTGGCACAGCCCACCATCAGTATGCTTGCCAGTGCTAAGCCCGTCAGGCGATAGTTCATAGTTGTCTCCCCGTACTGCTTTTTGTGTATTCTCGCCCGCTACTGCCGGTTTATGTCAACGGCAAGCTGCTGCTGCCCCGTGAATGGTGTTACCGCACTCAGACCGTACCAGTCACCCGGTTGCGGATGAGCGCTACCGTCGCGTGAAATGCGGACGCGCACCTGCAACTGACGCTGCGCGGATAACAGCCGATCCGGCATCATGGCGTTACTGTCGTCCAACGTGAGTGATAAAGGAAAATGACTCAGCGGCACTTCTTTTACCGCTACCGGGATCGGCGAGTTGCCGTCAGTAACAGAAATATACAACACTCCGCGCAACGGCAACATTTTTTCTGCCGCATCTGACAATCTCACCGTTAATGCCAGCCGGTTTTCCTGCCCTCCCAGGGCGCTTTTGGCTTCGGCAATACTGCGCTGGATCAGGGCAACCCGTCCATCGTCAGCCGCTAACAGCTGCAGCATTTTCTGCCAGATATCCATCGCCTGGGCGTAGTTTTGCAGGCTGAAGTTATTAAATGCCAATAATCCCAGCAGCTGTAGATTACGCCGATCGTGGCTGACCATCTCGTTTAGTATGGCGCTCGCCTCGCGGTTATCCTGCGGGTCGCCGGAACGGGCCAGCACCTCTGCATAGCTCATCCTCGCGCCGGTATCGTTAGGTGACAGCTGCAATGCGCGACGAAAGGCCTGCGAGGCAGTGGAGGCATTATTCAGCACCATGCCGAGGCGTCCGAGCAGCATCCAGTCGTTAAAATTATCCGGAGACTGCTGTAACTCACTGCGAACCCCAAGAGCCAGCCTTGCCAGCTGCTCCATCGTCAGCGGACGAGCATTGGGGTTCATCGCCCGGGCGCGCAGTACGGGCAGCTCGTTTTGCACCTGCTGCCAGGCCAGCAGCTGTTGCAGACCACCTGCTTTAAAGTAGACGCCGCAGCAGACTAACAGCAATACCAGCACCCCGGGCAGCAATACCCAGCGGCTAATCTGGCGCCGTTGGGCGGCTGGCTGTTCGGGTATGTCCATCAGCAGGGCTTGTTGCAGTTCGTGTATTATTTCCGGCCGGCCATCGACCACGCCCTGTGCTTCATCGTCTTCCAGTTCGCGCAGACGCTGATGATAAAAGCGCTGGTTTAACGTGTCGCGATCGGGAGCGCTGCCGGTGCTGCTACGGCTGCCTGCCAGCACGACCAGTGTGCAGCTCGCCAGCAGCAGCAGCGCAATAAGGAGCCAAAACCCGCTCATGATTGCTTCCCGTTTTTGTGCAACAGCGCATTAAGCCGCCGTTGCTGCTCTGCATCCAGTACAGGCGCTGTCCGCCGCTGGCGGCTGCGCAGAACGATCGCCAGCGCGCCGATGAGGACAAACAGCGCCGGGCCAGCCCAGAGGATCAGCGTTGATGGGGTGAGCGGCGGCTGGTAGGAGACAAAATGACCATAGCGCGCCACCATATAGGCTTTGATTTGCTCTGGCGTCTGCCCGGCGCGCAGCAGCTGATACACCTTAAGCCGCATATCCCCGGCGATCATCGCGTTAGAATCGGCAATGCTGTTGTTCTGACATTTCGGGCAGCGCAGCGATTCGGTCAGATGACGGTACTGCTGCTCCTGGGCAACGGAGTCAAACGGGTAAATATCACCGTTATCGGCCTGAGCCAGGCTGCTGAACAACAGCGTGACCAGCAGGATCAGGTAACGCTTCATGCTGCGCCCTCCTGACTGTACTTTTGCCACAGCGGCTTCACTTCCTGGTTCCACACCCGCTCATTCAGGTAACCGGCATGGCGATAGCGGATTATGCCGCGACCGTCGATAAGGAAAGTTTCCGGTGCGCCGTACACGCCGAGATCCAGCCCGAGCATGCCGTCCCCGTCATACAGGCTTAAGCCATAAGGATTTCCCAGCGTGTTGAGCCAGTGAATGGCTTTCTGACGATCGTCCTTATAGTTCAGCCCCACCACGCGCACTCCCTGGGCGGCCAGCGAGTTGAGATACTGATGTTCCGCACGGCAGGTCGGGCACCAGGTGGCCCAGACGTTCAGCAGCAGCGGCTTACCGTCCTTCAGCACCGACTGGTCAAAGGTTTTCCCTGGCTCCCCCAGCGATTCCAGCTTAAATACCGGCACCGGCTTTCCCAGCAGCGCCGATTCCAGACGCGTCGGATCGTCGCCGTCGGCATTACGATTGAGCTGCCACAGCAGCGCGGCGGCCAGCAGCAAAAATAGCACCAGCGGAATAGAGAGAACTTTCTTGCTCATTGCGGCTCCATTAGCGTTTGTTTACGCGTGCGGTAGCGCGGGTCCAGCAGGCATAAAACGCCACCCAGCGCCATAAATACGCCGCCAAACCAAATCCAGCGTACGAAAGGTTTGTAATAGAGGCGTACTGCCCATGAGTTACCGTCCAGCTCTTCGCCCAGTGCGGCATAGAGATCGCGGGTAAAACCGCCGTCAATCGCCGCCTCTGTCATCATGGTGCGCGCCACGCTGTAGTAGCGTTTTTCTGCGCGCAGCGTGGCTTCGTAATGGCCGTTGCGCGTGACGTCAATCAGGCCAACGCCGCCGGAATAGTTTGGCCCCTGTAAGCGATCGACATCGCGAAACGTGAAGTGATAATTGTTGATATCCACGCTGTCCCCTGTCTTCATACGCACATCGCGCTCCACGCTGTAGTTCTGGCTGAAGGCAATGCCAATCACCGTCACCGCCACGCCGAGATGGCCCAGCACCATGCCCCAGTGACTGCGCGACAGATGGCGCAAACCGCTGACGAAGCGATGACGGTGGGTGGCGCGTTCGTGCAGCTCCATCAGCGTCAGGATAATCACCCACAGCGCCATCAACAGCCCGACTACCGTCATCGCCTCAATGCGATCCTGCATCAGCCACGGCAGCAGAACCGACAGCAGCAGCGTCACCACCAGCGCCAGCGACAGCCGTTTCCACAGTTTCTGCGGCTCGTCACGCCGCCAGCGCACCAGTGGCCCGATGCCCAGCAGCAGCGCCAGCGGGGCCATCAGCCAGGTAAACAGCGTATTAAAGAACGGTGCGCCGATGGATATAGTGCCCAAACCAAGCTGTTTATGCACCAGCGGCAACAGCGTGCCGAGCAGCACCACCAGCATGGCGGCAATCAGCAGCACGTTATTCCCCAGCAGGAAGGATTCACGCGACCAGACTTCATTCTGCACCCGGCTGCGCACCTTGCCGCCTTTGATAGCGTACAGCAGGAGCGACCCGCCGATGAAGATGATCAGCAAAGCGAGAATAAACATGCCGCGCGCCGGATCGGAGGCAAAGGCATGCACCGACACCAGCACCCCGGAGCGCACCAGGAAGGTGCCCAGCAGGCTGAGGGAAAAAGCGGTAATCGCCAGCAGCACGGTCCAGGCTTTGAAAGTGCCGCGTTTTTCAGTAACGGCCAGCGAGTGGATCAGCGCTGTACCGGCCAGCCACGGCATAAACGAGGCGTTTTCTACCGGATCCCAGAACCACCAGCCGCCCCAGCCGAGTTCGTAGTAAGCCCACGCTGAACCCAACACAATGCCAATAGTGAGAAAGACCCAGGCTGCCGTGGTCCACGGACGCGACCAGCGCGCCCAGGCCGTATCCAGCCGCCCGGACATCAGCGAAGCAATGGCAAAGGCAAATGCCACGGAGAAACCGACGTAGCCCATATACAGCAGCGGCGGATGGAAGATCAGTCCGATATCCTGCAGCATCGGATTAAGATCGCTGCCCTCGATCGGAAAATCCGGCAGCGTGCGGCTAAACGGATTAGAGGTAAGCGTGATAAACAACAGGAAACCGAGGTTGATGATACCCATCACCGCCAACACGCGGGCAACCGCTTCCAGCGGCATAGTGCGGCTGAGCAGCGCCACCGCCAGCGTCCAGCCGCTGAGCAGTAGGACCCATAGCAACAGCGAGCCTTCATGCGCCCCCCAGGTAGCAGCCATGCGGTAATAAACCGGCAGCAGCGTGTTGGAGTGCGTCGCCACATAGGTGACGCTAAAATCATTCACCACAAAAGCATGCACGAGGATCAAAAAGGCGGCGGCGATACAGGCAAACAGCGCGTATGACAGTGGCCGTGCCATGCCCATCAGCCGCAAATCCTGGCGCGCCGCGCCCCATAGCGGATAAACGCTAAGCAGTAATGACAGCGCCAGCGCCAGACACAGCAGGAAACTTCCAATCTCAGGGATCATGACGGCCTCGCGCTGTTATCGCCGGCCACTTTGGCTGGAAGGGGCGGCTTCATCGCATCTTTTATTTCCGGCGGGGTGTATTTTTCATCATGCTTCGCCAACACCTCTTTGGCGATAACGAGAGTTGCGTCCTGTAACACGCCCTGTGCCACCACGCCCTGCCCTTCCCGAAACAAGTCCGGCAGGATGCCATCGTAGCTGACACTAATCACCCCGCTGGCATCATACAGTTTAAATGCCACCTGCAGCGTATTCGGATCCCGCTTAACGCTGCCCGGCATCACCACCCCCCCCACGCGCAGACGCTGGCCCGCTTCCGGCTTCAGCTGCTGCTGCCCTTTGCCATTAATCATTTCGCCTGGGGTATAAAACAGATCGATGTTGGAACGCAGCGCGTACATCACCAGCGCCGTTGCCAGCCCCAGTCCGGCCAGTACCACCATCACCAGTACCAGGCGATTTTTACGACGGGGATTCATGCTTGCTCTCCGCTAACGGCCTGTGTCGCTTTTTTCACTTTTGCCGCCTGAATGCGCTGCTCACGCGCCCGACGCTGACGGATATCGTCCAGCAGACGACGGCGCTGCCAGCAGGTATGCACAACCAGGGCTGCGAGAGGGATAAGGGTAAAGGCGACGGCCAGCCAGACGTAGAGAGCATAGCCCCCCATGGCGAAGAAATCTTGCCAGGAAGAGAAAGCAGGCGTCATATTTTACGCCCTCCCTTTGCGGCCAGTTCCCATACCCACGGGCGGTGGCGTTCAGCCTGCAACAGCAGATTGCGCAGACGCATCAGCGTCAGGGCGATCAACACCAGCAGATAGCCGAGGATAGACCAGCGCAGCGGCATGCGCATGCTGGGATCGATAGCCTGCTGTAAAACGCCGGAAGAGCCTTGATGCAGCGTATTCCACCACTGCACCGAGTAGTGGATCACCGGCAAATTGACCACGCCGACCAGGATCAGAATACCCGCCGCACGCCCTGCCATACGACGATCGTCAACCGCGTGATAGAGCGCTATCGCTCCCATATAAAGGAACAGCAGCACCAGTTCGGAGGTCAGACGCGCATCCCAGATCCACCAGGTTCCCCACATCGGTTTTCCCCAGGCGGAGCCGGTTACCAGCGCGATAAAGGTCAACACGGCTCCTACCGGGGCCATCGCCATTGCAGCGAGGTCGGCGGTTTTCCACTGCCAGACCAGCCCGATCAGCGCGGCTATCGCCATTGAGGCATAAATACCCATCGACCATATCGCGGCAGGCACATGGATATAGATAATACGATAGCTGTTGCCCTGCTGATAATCAGGAGGAGCAAAGCCGAATCCCCACGCCCAGCCAAGCAGCAATGCCGCTACGCCGGGAACGGCAAACCACGGCAAAAAACGGCCGCATAACGAGTAAAGCCGCTCCGGCTTACCCAGTTGATGTATCCATTTCCACATTGTTTTTATTGCTCACCATAAAGGTTGATACGTGCTGATTAACCAACGCTACTAACCGCATGCGATGTCGCATACTTCGTTATCGGCCAGTTAGTTTAAGCTCACGCGCAATGCTGCTGCAGTGGCAAAAGGCGCAATCGCGGCGCTGCCTGCCAAGATAGCTCCGAGAATTGCAAGATAGCCGTTTATCGCCAGCCCCTGCGCTGCGGCATCAATGGCCGCGCTGGAAAAAATCAGCACCGGTACCGCCAGCGGCAGCACCAGAAGGCTGAGTAAAACTCCACCGCGATGCAGCCCCACCGTCAGGCCGACGCCAATCGCGCCCAGCAGGCTGAGCGTTGGCGTACCGAGTAATAATGTTAGCGCCACCGCACGCCAGCTGGCGAAATCCAGCGCCAGAAACAGCGCAATCAGCGGCGACAGCAGCAGCAGGGGCAGTCCGGTAACCAGCCAGTGGGCGGTGACTTTACTTATTACCGTCAAGGGGAGCGGCAGGGGAAGCAGCAGCAGCTGTTCCAGCGACCCATCGAGAAAATCATCGCGGAACATCCGTTCCAGCGCCAGCAGTGAGGAGAGCAGCGCCGCTACCCAGACGATACCAGGAGCGATACGCGCCAGCAGCTGCGGTTCCGCCCCCAATCCCAGGGGAAACAGCGTTATTACAATCAGAAAAAACCACAGCGGGTGAAGGATTTCCGCAGAGCTGCGAAAAGCAATCCGCAACTCCCGTTTCAGCACGGGCAGGAACATCAATAGCCCCCCGCGCTGAGGCAGATGCGGCGCATATCGCGTACCGATGCGGGCAGCTCCTGGTGGGTAGTCAGAACCACGGCACCGCCCAGCTGCGTATGGCGCACAAACAGCGCCATCAGCTTTTCCACCCCGGATTTATCTATCGCCGTAAACGGCTCATCAAGGATCCACAACGGCACCTGGC
The DNA here is from genome assembly GCF_000026985.1 of Erwinia pyrifoliae DSM 12163. Classification (NCBI taxonomy): domain Bacteria; kingdom Pseudomonadati; phylum Pseudomonadota; class Gammaproteobacteria; order Enterobacterales; family Erwiniaceae; genus Erwinia; species Erwinia pyrifoliae. Next base: position 1,379,260 of record NC_017390.1, on the reverse strand, counting down.
TTAGCCAGAGCCGGGCCAACGCTACACGACGCTGCTGACCGGCCGAAAGTTGTGCTGCGGGCAGTTCTTCATAACCGGTCAGGTTTACCTGCTCCAGCGCGTGCCACAGTTCATGCTGCGGACGCTGTGCATACCAGAAACTCAGGTTTTCGAAGGGGGTCAGCAGCGCTTTAATTCCGGGCCGGTGGCCAAGGTACAACAGGCTGGCATAATAATTCTCACGCTGGCGCTGAATAAGCTGCCGTTGCCAGAGCACCTGGCCCTGTTCGGTACGGCTCAGGCCAGCGAGAATACGCAGAAGAGAGGTTTTCCCCACGCCATTAGGCCCTTCAACCTGCACAATATCGCCCGGCGATACGGTGAAACTGAGGTCGCTAAACAGGGCTCGCTCGTCGCGCAGACATGTCAGATTTCGGGCTGCCAGCATAGAAGGTAAGTCGTATCTTGTTAAATTTATTGGTGGATAGTAGCACAAACATTGTGATTACTGCATCAGGCCAGACACAGGCTCAGCACGCTTTAACCCTTACCCATTAGATTAACGCCGCATTCCACCGCCACGTTATCACCCTTCTGGCTTTAAGCGCTGACAGCTTAGCGAGCGGCATATTACCCGCTACGCTGAGATGCAAACCCATTGCTTTAGAGTAGAAAAATGCATAGCACACAGAACGATAACAACCAGGTAGAAAGCGAAGGCAGAAGCAAAGCAAAACCCTGAAAAGGCAACAGGTGAGGATGATTAAGTTGTGAGCGGCATGTTAAGCAGATGTAAGCAGTGCCATTAGATGCAGAGAAGGCTAAAAGGACGCTGCTCTAAGGCGTTCTGTCGGGTGAAAGCACCCCGGAGCTGGGTGGCATGGGGCTGTTAAATCCTCTGACTTACCGCCCCCGTGCGACATGGGTGGTGTGATCCTACCCACGTAATGTGGACACAGCCCTAAGGANCCTGTAAATAATTCTGTGTAACTGCCACCGTATTAAAGGTGATCGCTCAGGCGNTCACCGAACTCGATAATAAAACGNCTCATTGCCAGCCGCCAGTTCTGGATCGGCATATTCCATTTTTTTGACGCCGACTGGATCGCCAGATAAATGACCTTTCTCACCGAGTCATCTGTCGGGAACACCTTTCGCTTTTTGATGGCTGCGCGGATCACGCTGTTCAGTGATTCGATGGCGTTCGTGGTGTAGATAGCCTTACGGATATCGGGCGGATAGCCGAAGAACGTATTAAGATTTTCCCAGTGTGCACGCCAGCTTTTGCTGATTTGCGGGTATTTGTCATCCCAGACGTCCGCGAACGCATCCAGCGCCATCAGCGCGGCTTCTTCCGTCGGAGNCTGATACACCGTTTTCAGCCCGCCGGTGACGGCCTTGTAGTCCTTACATGACACGTACTTCAGGCTGTTGCGCACCTTATGGATGATGCAGAGCTGGATATGCGTCTGAGGATAAACGCTGTTTATCGCATCCGGGAAGCCCTTCAGTCCGTCCACACAGGCAATCAGGATGTCCTGAAGGCCCCGNTTTTTAAGCTCTGTCAGCACGCTGAGCCAGAACTTCGCGCCTTCGTTTTCTGCCAGCCACATGCCCAACAGCTCTTTCTGGCCTTCGGTATTAATGCCCAGAGCGAGGAAGACGGCCTTGTTAATCACGCTGCCATCGTGACGAACTTTCACCACGATACAGTCAAGATAAACAATGGGATAAAGTGCATCCAACGGGCGGTTCTGCCATTCAGCAACCTGCTCTTTAACGGCATCCGTGACTTTTGAAATCAGCGTGGGCGACACGTCCGCATCGTACATTTCCCTGAACGTGGCGACGATGTCTCGGGTCGTCATGCCTTTGGCGTACAGGGACAAAATCTGGCTGTCCATCTGCGTGATACGCGTCTGGTTTTTCTTTATCAGCAGAGGTTCAAAGGTGTTTTCACGGTCACGCGGTGTGCTGAGTTCAATCTCGCCGTCATCGCACAGCAGAGTTTTTGACGAATAGCCGTTGCGGGTATTGGAGCCTGCTTTTGGGGCGTTTTTCTCGTGCCCGAGGTGGTCAGTCAGCTCAGCATTGAGTGCTGTTTCAACGGTAAGCTTCGTCAGCATGCGGGAAAACGCATTGAGNTCGGCTTCGGTTTTAAGGCCTTTAGCCAGTTCAGCCGCAAGGGCCTTGAGTTTCTTTTCGTCCATAATGTGCCTGTCTCCGTTGTTGGAATGAACATATCAAAAACAGGCAGATACACAATTTAAATTACAGGNTCGCAACATACATTCCCATTGTTGGATTATTTTCGAATGGAACAGAAATGAAAACTAAAACATTAAGCATAATCTTTAAAAATGGAAGGGTGGCGACTTGGTCCTTATCAGAGGGAAATAATTCTGTACATAATGGACTGTGAATCAAGTAGAGCGGCCAACCGCTCTATTTATTAATCACAATATATTTAACTATTGTTTTTTCCTATGATAATCATGAAAATGTCCTGAAACGCCACTTCTGGAGTTCTTAGATAGAAAGTCATGATGGTCACGATAATAGTCATAAAGCTCATTGACTAAGCTTATACAAGATTTAAGAGCAGTTTCGACTTCATTAATTACAATGGAGCTTATTTTATCTCTCGCTGAATTGAAAACTGATATTAAGTCATAACCTTCCATGACTTGCCCAGGTTTTTCCATCCAGGCTGCGGTTTTAAAAAAATCATCATCTTCTGTATACAATTTACAAAAGCCTTTATGAGCTCTTTCATTTCTATCTTCGCGTAATGGTAGGCCAGAAGAATCCAAGACCTTTAAATTCATCAAAACATTAGGATGAGAATCTCTTAGTCTAGATTTGAGTTTTTTTATATTTAACTCATGGTCTTTAATTTTTAACTCAAGAACTTCATTTACAAAGTGAAAACAAATATCTCTTAGGCTTGAAAATCTGAATAGCGTTAAATCAACAATAGATTTCAGCCACTCATACCTATTAATGTCTTTGACAATGGATTTTATAGGTAAGTCTTGAACTCCAAGCATTTGTGGAATAACTCTTAAATCAACAAATTGTTGCTCTAACGCCTCAAATCTTACATAAGTTAAATGTGCGTAAGCCATATGAGGATCTGCTTCAGAAAACTCTTTCCAGTTCTTATAAGGATGATCATGTAAAAAATAAGTATTTATTGAATCATAAAGGACTCCTTTAAAGATAGACTCTTCTAAGCCCCACCAATAATAACTATCATTCATAGATCCCACCTAAAAATATTATTCATGTCATCCTGCCTTAATCATTNTGGACTGCCCCTATGCCAGTAGACGATCCTACCGTATATTTGGACTGCCCCTATGCCAGTAGACGATCCTACCGTATATTTTGAGCATAGGAGGAACGTATGGGCACACCACGATTTACACCTGAATTTAAAGAAGAAGCCGTCCGTCAAATAACGGAACGCGGCTATTCCGTCGCTGAAGTTTCNGACCGTCTGGGCGTCTCTGCACACAGTCTCTACAAGTGGCTTCGGGCTGTCAAACCTGATAACAGCGAACAGCATGCCCGGGATTTACTGGAAGCCAAAAGCGAGATCCTGAAACTACGGGCGCAGCTAAAACGCACCGAAGAAGAACGGGATATCCTGAAAAAGGCCGCGCGGTACTTTGCAAGGGAGCCCGACTGAAGTACCGCTTTATCAATGAGCACCGCACTGTATGGGGTGTGATGACGATGTGTCGGGTACTTCATGTCGCCCGGGCCGGGTTCTATGCGTGGCTGCACAACCCGGTCTCGGCGCGTGATAAAGATAACCAGCGTCTGCTGACGCTTATCCGTGACTCATATTCACTGAGCGGAGGCGTATACGGTTACCGGCGGGTTCATGGCGACCTGAACGAAATCGGGGAAACCTGCGGTAAAAACCGGGTGGGCCGTATTATGCAACTGAACCGGATTAAAGCCGTGCGCGGCTATAAAGCTCCGCGTCGTATTGCTGGCAGACCTTCAGTGGTTGCCCCTAATCGCGTGCAGCGGCAGTTTACTGTTGTCCGGGCCAATCAGGTCTGGGTGACCGATATCACCTACATCCGCACCTGGCAGGGCTGGTTGTATCTGGCGGTGGTTATCGACCTCTTTGCCCGTAACGTGGTGGGGTGGTCGATGAAGCCCACCCTCTCACGCGAACTGGCACTGGATGCGCTCATGATGGCGGTCTGGCGACGAAAACCGGACGGCGAGGTGATTGTGCATAGCGATCAGGGCAGCCAGTACGGCAGCGACGACTGGCAACGGTTTTGCCGGGCCAATAACCTGGTCCCGAGTATGAGCCGGCGTGGTAACTGCTGGGATAATGCCGTGGCCGAATCGTTCTTCAGTTCACTGAAAAAAGAACGGATCAGAAAGCGGATGTATAAAACACGGGATCTGGCCCGCGCGGATATCTTCGATTACATTGAAGTGTTCTACAACCGGGCCCGGCGTCACAGCCATCTCGGTGGCGTCAGCCCGGAGGCCTTTGAACAGGCCTCGTCGTGAGGACAGAATTTGTCTACCGTTGTGGGGTCAGTCCAGTTCGGTACTCCAGCGNGAACGCTGATAACCAAAATCGCCGGGAGAATGCTTAACAAGCTCACGCAGCAATGCGCAAATATGCTCGAACGGCCAGCGCCTCCCACGTCCTGACGGCAATGACTTCAGTCCTTCAGCGCCAGACAGCGTGAACCAGTTAATCCAGCGACCAATCGACGAACGGGCACAGCAGAGCGTTCTGGCAACATGACTGACGGTGTCACCACGATGCAGCATCAGCATGGCGGTGAGCCGCCGGGCGTGGTTTTTGTCCTTTGTTTTATGGATCGTTTTCTGCATGAAGCGTCGTTCAGTTCTGGGTATTGGTGCTATGATCGGCATTGCTCAGTCCGGNTGGTGATTTGAGATATTCAGCGATTGATCAGATCGCATAATCCGGACTGAGTTCCCCATAAGTGATCTACTATTCCGAACAGTTATTTAGAGACGCAGGAATACTATAGAAAGGATCTAACTTATTGAAATAGATAGTGCTAATAGACTTTGAGATACTTTGGGAGGTTAACAAATGGTGTCCCCTGCAGGAATCGAACCTGCAACTAGCCCTTAGGAGGGGCTCGTTATATCCATTTAACTAAGGAGACGTTGAGCTACGGTGAGTTGCTTACTCAACCGGGACGATATCTTAGCGTAAAAGCTCATGTTTTTTCAAGCTTAACCTTTTATCGCCCACATATCTGTCACAGATGTAAAGCTATTCAGGTTCTACAGCAATGCGCACCAGAAATGTTGAACCCGTATTCAGGCGCGATCTGGCTCTGATTTTGCCATTAAAAATTTTGACGTAATTCTTAATAATGGTCAGTCCCAAACCCAGTCCTTGCCGGGTCTCTTTTTCAGCACCCTGATTGAAAGGGCGATAAAGCGTGTTGATATTCTTTATATCAAAACCACATCCGTTATCCTTCACGTACAGATAAAGGAAGGAATTAACGAGTTTCAGCGATAGGTAAATAGTGCCATTTTTAGTGTTTTTGTTAGCATTATCCATTAAGTTTATGATAATCGACAGCAGCTTCTGTTTATCAGAGCGGATTCGCCCGTTTTTTGATGTGCAATTGATGGTTATCGCGTTGCCATTGGTATTATCAAAGGACGATGTCACTTCATGAATCAGATCCTTCAAATAAAAGGTGGATTCGTTGAGTTGTATATTACCTATCTCAATTTTTGAGTATTCAAGGATTTCTCTGGTCTGATGAAATATTTTATTTGAATGCAGCTTGATATTGTTGATGTATCTGGTAGCACCGAATACATCGTTGTGAATGTCTATCATTTCTGAAGATAGCTGTATTTTTTGAATGGAACTGGATAGTTCATGATATATTGCTGAAATGAATACATTTTTCTTTAGCAGCGTTTCTTTCAATTTAGTAATGTATCGCCACAAAAGCATAATCAGTATAAAAGAGAGAAATATACATAACAAAGCATAGTATTTAGTGTAGGACGAGTTATCTTTAATAATGTCTTTAGTTGCGTTGAAGTGACTTATTTGAATTTTGTAAATAATCTCCTGCAGGTCTGTCAGGGTCGGTTGCATATCATTCATAAAAGCAAGGATCTTTGCTTTTTCAATTGCGCCCGTTGAATATTCAGAATAGAGAGTGCCTAACAGGTTACTTTGGTTTTTTAGTTTTTTTAATAAAATAAGAAATTCGTCATCGTAGAAAAAATCTTCGGGTTCATTAGATTTGTTTTCAATAATCTTTAATTTAGAATCAAAAATTTTCTTTTTAATCAAAAATTCATCACCGTTATCAGTACCCAGTAATGCCACTTTCATGCGTTCAAATGCAAGGATCGTAATTTCGGCAGTTGAATAGTTATCCAGATTAGGCTCGATAGTTTTATACTGTTCTCTTACGCCATTAAATTTATTGATCGTGCTGAAAATCATTACGGTAAAGATCAATGCAAGGATAATGACATAAAGATACGTTCTTTTCATTAGAAACCCTCGATGGTTTTAACCTGCCAAACGGTTTTTGCGTTAACTTCTAAGGTTTTCAGCTCATGGTAAATGTCTCTTGGATAGATAATTGCATAGGGTCCCATTTCAGACATATCCATATATTCATTATTTTTTTTATAGGCAAGTATGACTTGATATTTAAGAAGCTCCGCAACAGGCAATGTGTAGCTATAATCATCCCATGCGAACACGCGTATCACGTCTGAGCTAACGTGATAGTTTTTTAGCAGATCGCTGAGTTTTACCCCGGTAAATATGCTCTGTGGCGTGAAGTTGGTTGAAGTCTTGATTTTCAAAGACGGTAATTTCTCTAGATCAGCGGTAGTGATGTTAATTTTAGTACCCTGATTGATTAATACCAACGTGTCTTCTTCAGCTAACCCGAAGCTGCTGAATAATATTGAAAGTATGAAAAAAATATATTTCATTATTTTCACCGGTGTTTTTTTAAAATTAGCTGACCAAACTCATCCGTTCCCGATGGTTGCCATCCTCTTTGCTGATAGAAAATTTCAGCTTTTGATCCACGATCGGTTGTTAAACTGATCTCTGCCGTTTCCTGGTCAAAAAACCATTGGGTAACCAGTAATAAAAGCTGCGATCCTATGCCCTTATTGTGATATTCAGGCTTAACAAAAAGCCCGCCCACCAAAGGATCTGGAACAAATATGCCAAGTGCGTATCCGACATATTCATCACCTGCTTTGCAGATCCACCCGCCACCCTGGTTGATGTCTTCCAGAACCTGTTGCCTCTGCATATAGCCGATTTGATGGTCGTGCAGCTGATTTTCATGCACTGAAAATCTGATTTCGTAGATGTCTTTCAGATGCTGCTCAGTTAACTTATGAAAAGTGATGCTCATTAACGTGCCTCAGTCTTTGAAAAATAAGTTGTTCAAAAGGATGGAAGAAATAATAAAGGTTCTGGTTGGCTTCTCTATTATTTCTACGCCATATTTCATTATAGCTTTACCAATGTCTTTTTCATGCTGATTTAACTGGCCGGTAAGCAGGATAATAGTACACTTTTCATTCTTTTCTCTGATAGCTTCAATCACCTGTTCTGAGTTTTCTCCGTAATCCAATAGCCAGTCAATAATGAAGCAGTCAAAAGTCTGTTTCGACATGACTTTCAGAATTTCATCTTTGGTCTGAAACGTCTCTGCTTCAATACCAAATCTGCTGCAAACTGACTGTAATAATTCAAGGATATCCGCATCGTTATCGAGTATTGCTATTTTAGGCGCGGGCAAGAATTCAAGTTTTTTTACCCGGTGCGTATTGGCGTTTTTTCTTTTTTGGCTGGCGTCAATAACATAATTTTGGCCATCTTTGACAGCATAGTTTTCGTCAGTACTGACCGTTACTGCGACTTCTGGATCGACATCAACATTGCATCTTACATGCATATCGTTCATGACAAAAACACAGTTATAATCCCTGCTGCCATCAAATGAGTCGTTGAAATATCGATATATTTTCTTTATCTCCGTAATCGATATACTTCTTTTTTCATCGAGCTTCTGCTTGGCACTGTTGTATTTGATGCCGAGTATTTCTGCCAGGGTTGAAGATTGTTTTCTTTTATCCACACCTTTTTTTTCAAGCAAATCGCGGACTTTTTCAAGGTTTGTTGTTTTTTTGTCCATTATCGTCATCAGTTGAAGGGTTATGAGTGTGAGTGCAGTTGAGTGTCTACCGCAATGCATTAGCAAATCTTACAGGATTGGCCTGTGAGAATAAATTTTTTTTACTAACCTATCTCATTGATTTTATTGCATATTGATATTATCACTCAAAAAGAACACAAAATGACACTCAAATCCTACTCGATTCATTCTCTTTTTTGATGTTAGTATGCGTTCGAAACATCATAATAATTCTTAGAATATACCAGAAAACAAGGGAAGCCAGACGGCAACAGGGTAGTGCATAATTGTTGACACCAGGGATACCATCCAATGATATGTCTTACTTTACTCAGCGTTGACACGGTCACCTGATCCTACCCGCCAATAGTGGACACGCGACTAAGTGAGTAAACTCTCAAGCAAGAGGTGACTCATGACAAAACCAGCATCAACCAGCAAAAAGCCACGCAAACAACATACGCCTGAATTTCGCAACGAAGCCCTGAAACTTGCTGAGCGTATCGGTGTGGCTCCAGCTGCCCGTGAACTCCGTCTGTATGAATCGCAGCTTTATGCCTGGCGCAGCAAGCTCAAAAATGCACATTCCTCTTCTGAACGTGAGCAGGAAATGTCTGTTGAAATTGCCCGCCTTAAGCGGCAACTGGCGGAGCAGGCTGAGGAGCTGGCCATTCTCCAAAAGGCCGCGACATACTTCGCGAAGCGCCTGAAATGAAGTATGTCTTTATCGAAAAAAATCGGGCTGAGTTCAGTATCAAGGCCATGTGTCGTGTGCTTAGAATTGCCCGAAGCGGCTGGTATGTCTGGTGCCTGCGTCGCCATCAAATCAGCCCGCGCCAGCAGTTCCGCCTCATCTGCGATAAGGCCGTCGGTAAGGCATTTACTGAGGCAAAACAGCGTTATGGCGCACCTCGTCTTGCTGACGAGCTGCCGGAGTACAACATCAAAAACCATTGCCGCCAGCCTGCGACGTCAGGGGCTGCGGGCGAAAGCGGCCCGCAAGTTCAGTCCGGTCAGTTATCGTGAACACGGCCTGCCCGTGTCAGAGAACCTGCTGAAACAGGATTTTTACGCCAGCGGCGCAAACCAGAAGTGGGCAGGTGACATCACCTACTTACGTACAGATGAGGGCTGGCTGTATCTGGCGGTGGTCATTGACCTGTGGTCGCGTTCCGTCATTGGCTGGTCGATGTCGCCGCGTATGACCGCACAACTGGCCTGCGACGCACTGCAGATGGCGTTGTGGCGGCGAAAACGTCCTGAAAAAGTGATTGTTCACACTGACCGTGGTGGGCAGTACTGTTCATCGGATTATCAGAGCTTGCTGAAATGTCATAATCTGCGCGGGAGCATGAGCGCAAAAGGCTGCTGTTATGACAATGCCTGCGTGGAAAGCTTCTTTCATTCGCTGAAGGTGGAATGTATCCACGGAGAACGCTTTGCCAGCCGGGAAATAATGCGGACAACGGTGTTTAATTATATCGAGTGTGATTACAATCGGTGGCGTCGTCACAGTGCCTGTGGCGGCCTTAGTCCTGAACAATTTGAAAACCAGAACCTCGCTTAGGGCTGTGTCNGAAGTGGTCAACAAAAACTGGCCACCGCGTTAGAGTTTTTCCAGTATCGATTTTCTGATTCGTTTGGTGGCAACCCACCATTATATTCGTGCGGCCTGAGTGCGCTGTAATATCCAACGATGTAGTCCGTTATGGCGTGAGTCGCATCGCTGAAGCTTACGTAACCTGTCACTGGCACCCATTCGTTTTTCAGACTCCGAAAGAAGCGTTCCATTGGGCTATTATCCCAACAGTTTCCACGCCGGCTCATACTCTGCCTGATCCGGTAGCGCCACAGTAACTGCCGGAACTGCCTGCTCGTATAATGACTGCCCTGATCGCTGTGGAACATCACTCCTGCGGGCTTACCGCGAGTTTCCCATGCCATTTCCAGTGCTTTCATGGTGAGTCTACTGTCCGGCGAGAACGACATTGCCCAGCCCACTGGCTTTCTTGCAAACAGGTCGAGAACAACAGCGAGGTATACCCAGCGTTTGCCTGTCCAGATATAGGTCACATCACCGCACCACACCTGGTTTGGCTCTGTTACGGCGAACTGTCGCTCAAGGTGATTCGGGATAGCAACGTGTTCATGACCGCCACGCTTATACCGGTGAGTCGGCTGCTGGCGACTGACCAGCCCCAGTTCTTTCATGAGCCGGCCAGCAAGCCAGCGCCCCATCTGATAGCCTCTCTGGGTTGCCATTGTGGCGATGCTTCTTGCTCCGGCCGAACCGTGGCTGATGCCATGTAGCTCAAGTACCTGACTTCGTAACACAGCCCGTCTGCCGTCTGGTTTTTCAGGACGATTTTTCCAGTATTTATAGCTGCTGCGATGAACCCCAAACACATGGCAGAGAGTGGCCACAGGATAACGCGCCCTGAGTTTCCCGATTATCGAGAACCGTTCAGGGAGTCTGACATCAAGAGCGCGGTAGCCTTTTTTAATATTTCGTTTTCCATTTCAATACGTTGTAGCTTTTTCTTCAGCTCACGTATTTCGATTTGTTCCGGTGTTATCGGAGAGGCTTTTGGTGTTTTGCCCTGCCGCTCATCACGCAGTTGCTTGACCCATTTTGTCATCGTGGAAAGACCGACATCCATAGCCTTAGCGGCATCAGAGACGGTGTAGTTTTGATCAACAACCAACTGAGCGGATTCACGTTTGAATTCAGGACTAAAATTTCTTCTTTTCATTGGAGCACCTGTGTTGTTCTGAGGTGAGCATATCACCTCTGTTCAGATGGCCAAATTCAGTAAACCACTTCAATACATTCCACCTTCAGCGAATGAAAGAAGCTTTCCACGCAGGCATTGTCATAACAGCAGCCTTTTGCGCTCATGCTCCCGCGCAGATTATGACATTTCAGCAAGCTCTGATAATCCGATGAACAGTACTGCCCACCACGGTCAGTGTGAACAATCACTTTTTCAGGACGTTTTCGCCGCCACAACGCCATCTGCAGTGCGTCGCAGGCCAGTTGTGCGGTCATACGCGGCGACATCGACCAGCCAATGACGGAACGCGACCACAGGTCAATGACCACCGCCAGATACAGCCAGCCCTCATCTGTACGTAAGTAGGTGATGTCACCTGCCCACTTCTGGTTTGCGCCGCTGGCGTAAAAATCCTGTTTCAGCAGGTTCTCTGACACGGGCAGGCCGTGTTCACGATAACTGACCGGACTGAACTTGCGGGCCGCTTTCGCCCGCAGCCCCTGACGTCGCAGGCTGGCGGCAATGGTTTTTGATGTTGTACTCCGGCAGCTCGTCAGCAAGACGAGGTGCGCCATAACGCTGTTTTGCCTCAGTAAATGCCTTACCGACGGCCTTATCGCAGATGAGGCGGAACTGCTGGCGCGGGCTGATTTGATGGCGACGCAGGCACCAGACATACCAGCCGCTTCGGGCAATTCTAAGCACACGACACATGGCCTTGATACTGAACTCAGCCCGATTTTTTTCGATAAAGACATACTTCATTTCAGGCGCTTCGCGAAGTATGTCGCGGCCTTTTGGAGAATGGCCAGCTCCTCAGCCTGCTCCGCCAGTTGCCGCTTAAGGCGGGCAATTTCAACAGACATTTCCTGCTCACGTTCAGAAGAGGAATGTGCATTTTTGAGCTTGCTGCGCCAGGCATAAAGCTGCGATTCATACAGACGGAGTTCACGGGCAGCTGGAGCCACACCGATACGCTCAGCAAGTTTCAGGGCTTCGTTGCGAAATTCAGGCGTATGTTGTTTGCGTGGCTTTTTGCTGGTTGATGCTGGTTTTGTCATGAGTCACCTCTTGCTTGAGAGTTTACTCACTTAGTCGCGTGTCCACTATTGGCGGGTAGGATCAGTTCACGTCATTGCAAAAAACCAGAGAGTTGGCGTGGCTGGCAAGAAAAGATGCCTCGGGAGGTACAGACCCAAGCGAGAAGAAAAAGTAGGTTGTTAGCAACTTTACTTTTGCAACAATCTACACTGAATGGTATGAGCATAAAAAGCAGGTTTGGTCTGCCTCCTATGCAGATGAGATTTCGCGCATGTTTAGGGATGACAACTGTGAAAGTCTTCATAAGTTCTTCGGCTATCCGCCAGATATCCGCAAGGCTATCTACACCACAAACGCCATTTAATCGCTGAACAGCGTGATCCGCGCAGCCATNAAAAAGCGAAAGGTGTTTCCGACAGACGACTCGGTGTGAAAGGTTATTTATCTGGCGATCAAGGGTGCTTAAAAATGGANTATGCCGATCCAGAACTGGCGGCTGGCNATGAGCCGTTTTATTATCGAGTNCGGTGACCGCCTGAGCGATCGCTTTTAACAGGGTGGCATTTACAGGATCCGTCAGACGTATCGATGGCGGTGTGGCTTTAATATTTCCCTGCCGCGTGCGCGCCAGCATCCACTCATCGCTTAATATAAAGCCAGTGGACATTTGAACCGCCGTTAAGCGGAAAATACCATTTGTTGACTGAGGGGATCCCTTCAGTTTGCAGAAGAAAGTGGCCATTTCCAGCAATATAATAAACCGATCCCACTTTTCCATACTCAGACCAATTTTTAGGGTTAGCCAGGGTTCCCCGGTTTTCCCCACCGTACAGCCAGTACCAGTTGTCCATCTTGCCAGAAGGGAAGTCCCAACCGTTGGACGAAGGTATTCCTTCTTTTCTTAAAATATAAAACAGATTGCTGGCGGAAGAATAATAGACTTCACCAGCAACGCCTTTGTCATCAAGACCTTTAGAAGCGGTGTAGCTACCCGCTTCGAAAGAGATAAAGTTCCAGTGTCCATCAGACTTACCGACAGCTGGGAAAAGCCAGTGATTGTCCGGGGGCCTGCCCTCAGCTTTCAGAGTCAAAAACCCATACCCGGGCTGATAATATACCGAGCCAGCTTTTCCATATTCATTCCACTTTTTAGGCGATTGCAGGGTTCCTTTATGATCCCCGGCGTAGATCCAGTAAGCGTTATCTGCCCTGTCAGCAGGAAAATACCAGCCGAGTTTCGCGGGTTTCCCCGCTTTTTTCAGGATATAAAATAAACTATTTTTGTCGGAATAGTAGACTTCCCCCGCCATACCTTCGTCACTCTGCCGCTTGGGGGCGATCCAGGAACCGGCTTCCCAGGAAATAAATTGCCAGTGTTCGTCAGACTGACCGTCAGGCGGGTAATACCATTTATTGTCGGATGGACGGCCTTCTGTTTGCAGAATCAGATAGCCGTGTCTGAAACTATGATATACAGATCCCCGTTTTCCATACTCACCCCATGCTTTGGGAGAGTGCAGAATACCTTTGTTCTCCCCGCCGTAAATCCAGCGGGCGTTATCCGTCTTGTCGTGAGGGAAAGACCAGCCGGCGGCTGAAGGAGTTCCTTCTGTTTTCAAGATGTAAAAAGACAATTTTTCATCATCGTAATAAATTTCTCCAACCGTACCTTTATCATTCTGACATTTGGGGGTGCTGAAGGATCCAGACTGATGGGATATGAATTCCCAATACTCGTTCGACTTTCCTTCACTTGGCAAAGTCCAGTGATAATCTGACGGCCTGCCATCATTTTTCAGGGTCAGATAGCCATACTCAGGTTGATAATAGACCGAGCCGACTTTTCCGTAATCGGTCCAGGCTTTAGGTGAGTCCGGAGTTCCCCTGTTTACCCCGGCGCAGATCCAGTTAGCATTATCTTCTTCATCAGGCGGGAATTGCCATCCTTCGATGGAGGGCTTACCCGCTTTTTTCAGGATATAAAACGGCTGGTTTTTATCTGAATGATAAACTTCGCCAGCAATGCCTTCTTCATACAAATGTTTAGGGGCAATGAAGGATCCCATCTTCAGGGAAATGAATTTCCAATAGTCGTTGGACTTACCTGGATGTGGAAAGCTCCAATTATATTTGGACGGGCGACCTTCTTTTTTTAGCGTTAGATAACCATATTCAGCCTGATAGTATACTGAACCTACTTTTCCATATTCGTTCCATGCTTTAGGTGAGTCGAGGGTTCCCCTGTTTTCTCCTGCGTAGAACCAGTTAGCGTTATCTTCCTTGCCAGAAGGGAAAGACCAGCTGTTGGCGGAATCAGTAATCTCATTTCTTAGGATATAAAACGACTCTGTTTCTACAGAAAAATAGACCTCTCCGGCCTTGCCTTGCAAATTCCGATTTTTGGGGGCGATAAAGGAACCCCGATCAAAAGATATGAATTTCCAGTGTTTATCAGACTGGCCGCCATTAGGCAAATTCCATTGACTTGATGACGGCCGACCTTCCGTTTTGAGGGCCAAATAGCCATATCCAGGTTGGTAGTATAAAGAACCCGCTTTGCCATACTCGTTCAATGCCTTAGGTGATTGCGGGGTTCCTCTGTTTTTCCCGGCACAAATCCAGTTCTCGTCATCTTGTCCATTCGCAGGAAAAGGCCAGTTTTGCAAAGATGGATTACCACTGGCTCTCAAAATATAAAACAGCTGGTATTTATGAGAGTAATAAACTTCTCCGGCCCTGCCCGGGGTATCGGGTTGCCTGGGGGCATTAAAGCTACCTTGTTCCCAGGATATCAGCTTCCAGTGTTTATTGGACTTGCCGCCATTGGGGAATTTCCATTTATTTTCAGATGGCCGACCTTCGGTTTTAAGGCTGAAATAGCCATAGCCGGGTTGATGATAAACTGAACCGGCTTTACCGTACTCGCCCCAGTTTTTGGGGAATTCTGCCGTTCCGGCGTTTTCCCCGCCGTAAATCCAGTTCTCATCATCGGTTTTATCGGGAGGGAAATGCCAGCCGTGTCGAGCTGGCTTGCCATCTTTTCTCAGAATGTAATATAATTTTTTTTCGGTGGAGTAATAGACTTCTCCAGCAGAGCCCTCAACACCCGGCAGTTTAGGTGCTTTGAATGAACCCACTTCGTAGCATATAAAATTCCAGTGTTCATTGGAGTGCCCCACATTAGGGTATGACCAGTTATTGCTCAAAGGGTTGCCATCGGCTTTGAGTGAAAAATAGCCATTTTTATCTTCATAATATACTGAACCCGCCTTCCCATACTCATTCCAGTGCTTGGGGGAGTCAAGTGTACCCTGATTATTTCCGGCGTATATCCAGTAAGCATTATCCGTCTTGCCAATTGGAAAGAGCCAGCCCTGACTCGGTGGATTACCCTCTTTTCTCAATATATAGAAAGACTCACTATCGGCTAAGAAATAGACGTCACCGGCATCGCCGTTATCATTCCATTTTCTGGGCGTTTTGAAGGTGCCAGCCTCACGGGTGATAAATTCCCAGTGTTTATCAGACTGGGCGTTCATCGGAAAGTACCATTGAAGGTCGGAAGGTCTGCCGTCGGTTTTGAGGCTAAAATAGCCCTGTTTCTCGGCATAGAATACGGAGCCTGTCTTGCCATACTCGTACCAGTCTTTAGGTTGTGCCAATGTTCCTGGATGACGGCCTGCGTACAGCCAGTTTTCATCGTTAAGCGCATCATCTGGATAGTGCCAGAAATGACTTGAAGGGATTCCCTCCTTCCTTAATTCAAAGAATGTGTTGCGCTCGGTATTGATAAAAATATCACCAACAAAACCAAACTCATGCCATTCTTTGGGAGAAAGATACATATTTTCGCTGGATATTCCCAGAACATATGCAAGGTCAAGTAATTCGGTAGTGTTGATTTTTTTTATAAAATCCGCGTCAATACATGACTTGTCCGGGCTGGTAGATTGTAAAGTCAAAGAAAAATTATCATCGTTTAGTGCTTTACTAATATATGAATCGAGGTACTCGCTGGCCTCTGGGCTGACAAATAAAACCTCCATGCAAAGCTCGAAGAAATCCTGGCTATTTTTAGGTTTGTATATGAGGATTTCATCACGAATAATCGCTTTATCACCATCACGGAGACCGTAGAAAAATTCATTGTTTTTGATAAAATTCTCCGTATCTGTTTTCCCCAAAACCAACTTACCCAGATCAAGCAGGAAAAGATTAAAATAGCGTGAATTCCGTTTTATCCTTGGCGCTATTAAAGGTGATGGCTCAAAAATTGTATTGACCAGATAGAAGTATATAGCCTTTATTTTATTTATAAAACTAATGTTTCTTTCAAAAATTTCTGCTGAAATATTCTCCAGGTGATTTAAGGGAGTGGGAAAATAAACAACTCTGTCTTTGTTAGCTGCGTCATGCCCCGTGCGATACTTACCACGCCAGGCCACCACTTTTTTACCCATTTTAGCTGAGATGATTCTTCCACTGGAGGGAAAACCGGTGGCGCCAAAACAGGATTCAATCTCAATGGAATTGATTCTGTTGAGGTCAATATCTTTTGATATTGCAAGACCTCTTATAATACTGACAATCTCGGAAGGGGATTTGTAGTTAATGCTATTGGGGCCTCCATGCGCCCGAATGCGCAAACTATCACCGAATATATAAAATCTTGAGTCTCTTCCCAGCAATGCCTGAACTCTGGTTTTTTCGAGGTCGAACGCAACTGGCTTTACCCAAAGGTTTTTTTCTTTAATGTTACCTTTAAGCTCGGCTAATTTATATATTGTTCCTGCCCCGCCGACTTTCAGTGCGGGTTCCAAAAGTTCGGGGATAAAAAATTCATCCTCATTGAGGCGCAAAGAAAAAATGCCGTCCTCATAACTTTCCCCCGGCTTTTGAGTCAGGAAGATCATGCCGCCGGGTGGGATATTGGATGCTATATCCTCACCGTTCAACCACCCTTTCTTACCCTTGATATATTGACGTACGGAGCCTTTGTTGAGCATTTCACTATGCAGGGCTGATACCAAATCGGGTGGTATATCCCCGGTTCTTGATAAAACCACCGCTATTGCATGAGCATTACCCTCACTGTAGGCTTCTTTTCCCAAATTTAATACTGAATCTTTATAGCTTTTATAAAAGGGTAACTGAGTGTTTTTTACAAAACCGGCTGACACCTGAAACATCTCTCCTTTAATGCTTAAAAGCGATCCACCTTCGAACCCCCCCAACTGCTCTGCTGTCAACGTAATATCTTCACAAGCAAATTCCCCGGAAAATATCTCATTATGAACACCTGTAAACAAACCATTCCCAGCAGCCAGCATGGCGTATTTGGCCTCTACTTCACTGCCTTTATTTTGCGTGAAGACGACAACCTGCCCTGATTTGAGATGTAATAATTGGTTGGTATCTTTAATGCTAACTTTATTCTCGATATGATTTATAATAAGGTTTAACCGTTCACTATTTCCACGCATTAATTCCAGACTTTCACCTTCCACCCAACCAGACCTGGCCAGCACTGCAGTAATGAAGTTCACCGATGAGATATCTTTCCCCACGTTTTTTGCTACATTCGTGGAAGCGTTCAGTATTTTACGGCTTACTTCAAAAACTGATTCATCACCTGGATTGACGGGACTCAATATTACCGAGTTTTTTTGGTGTACCCAGATTTTCTTATCGCGAAGATAATTGATGTATTGCTTTCTTAACGCCAGGCTTTTTTGCTCTAATTCATAAATGTAGACTCCATATGAATCCCTGTTCATTTTGAACTCACCGCCGTTAACTTCTACTATTACAGCCCCTTTTTCAATTTTCAATTTCTCAGGAATTATCCCTCCTGGCCTTCCATCTCTTTCTTTGCTTAGCAAATTTATACCATGTGCATCAAGTGATGCAGAAAGCATTTGGAAAACAGATAATAACTCTTTGTTAACTTCAATAATGACATCAAAAGAAATTTTTTTTCCTTCCAGTTTGTCTGCTATTGTTTTCAGAACGGGAGGCGCAATGTTTTGCAAAATCATTAATGGAATAAATTCCGGGAATGAATGAAGTATTGTTTCAGAGACTGCGTCGACGTAATGCAATATATTCAGGAGAAACATTTTTTCCGAGGCTTTTGGGCACCCTACCTTCAGTAAAGAATAATCGTAGACGATCTGCCACTCTTCCCCCATTTTTTTGGCAGGACTACTCAAAGTATCAGCGATGTTGCGAAGAACGTCTGAGAAACTCAATATTTCACGCTCTTTTGCACATGAAAAATCAAACAACCGCTTTTTACTTATGCCGGATTCCGTCACTGTTGTGGTGAATGTCTGTGGTTTGGGCTGATTCGCCCGCGCATGTCTGTGTGCATTTATCGATCTATGATATGGGTCGGTATGATTGTTGACTGACCCGGATGAACCGACTGTATCGGTCATTGCTGAGGAAACAGGGGTTGCACCCGCTTTATCCGGGGGCAAAGTCGCTGAGGGTTCCTCACCCTGGCTGAACTGCCTCCAACACAGCCCGATACCGGCTAACAGCGTGACAGCGCCGATGATGCGTCCAGCCTTACTGTTAAGTGAAAAGGGAAGTGTCTGAAACTGGTTTTCGCTCTGAGCATCGCGCCCGGCTTGCGCTTTTTGATAAAGTATTTTGCCCTGAGTAGCCACCTCCGCCAGTTCAATATCCTCCCCGCCGAGATTGCTATCACCGCGTAGCAGCCGTTTCTTCAAAGCTCCCAGTAGCCCGCATGCAGGTTTACTGCCTGAACTGTTGCTGCATTGACGTGACAGGCCCTCACGTACTTTTTTTTACCGATTCAAGCCCAATGGTGAGTGGTGATGTCTCGCTATCCCTGCGAGGTACTTTTGAATGAACCCTGACGGCAGTGAGCCGAGATTCTGATGCCGGATTTTCTCTGGTTAAACCTATCATGTCGCCACCTCCTGTGGTCGAAAAATCACCACCGCATAGCCAGCGGTTATTAATGCTATCGGTTAACCGTCAAAGGGATAGGGTTAAAAGTAACAGGAAACGCTCAAATGCGGATTCTGAACTGAAAGATACGCTTGCAGGCCGGGCGCAGGCTGTAAGCCAACTGCGGGAGGGTCACTGGTTACGCACTCAGACACCATTAAACGCTGATAATGGCCTTATGGATCGTGTATTCTGCTGAGCTGACCGAAGGGGAACGTGGCCATCCCCCCCTCATACCATTGCCAGCGGCTTACTCAATATAAGCTCTTGCCTGCTATGGCGCGCACATCGCTGCCGGTAGGTGCCTGGTGAATGCGCAGGCCAAACTCGCCCACTACGGCAAACACATGGTCAAAAATATCGGCCTGAATGCTTTCGTATTCCAGCCATACCACGGTATTGGTAAAAGCGTAGATTTCCAGCGGTAAGCCTTCTGCTCCCGGCGCCATTTGGCGCACCATCAATGTCATGTCCTGCCGAATGGACGGGTGCTGACGAAGATACTCGGTGAGATAGGCGCGGAAAGTGCCGACATTCGTCATCTTACGCTGGTTCAGCACCGAGGCTGGCCCCGCATTCTGTCCGTTCCAGCTGGCAATTTCCTCCTGACGGGACGCCATATAAGGCGATAGCAGGCGGGCATAAGCCAGTTTTTCCTGCTCGTCCGTGGTCAGAAAGTGGATGCTGGTAGTATCAATGTTAATACAACGCTTAATACGACGGCCGCCAGAGGCCGACATGCCACTCCAGTTTTTAAACGCGTCGGAAACCAGTGCATAGGTCGGGATAGTGGTGATGGTGTTATCCCAGTTACGTACTTTTACCGTGGTCAGCCCGATATCCGTCACCGCGCCGTCAGCCCCGTATTTCGGCATCTCCAGCCAGTCTCCAAGCCTGAGCATATTGTTGGCAGAAAGCTGAATACCCGCCACCAGCCCGAGGATTGGGTCTTTGAATACCAACATCAGGACGGCGGCCATCGCGCCCAGCCCGCTGATCAAAATTGCCGGAGATTTTCCAATCAGCAGCGAGATCATCATAATGCCAACGACAATAGCACCGATAAGCTTAACGCCCTGTAGCAATCCCTTAAGCGGGAAATGTGCGGCAAATGAGAAACGGTTCGATAAACTGTTCACCACATCCAGCAGCGAGAAAAATGACATCAGGGCGTAGAGCATCACCCATAACTGTGCACAGGCTGTCAGAATGGCGGCTGCATCACTGCCTTTTTGCAGCCAGAGCACCGCCTGAACATTGACGATGACCCCTTGCAGGGTAAATGCCAGTCGGTGAAACAGCTTATGCTCCGTAAGGATGTGCAGCCAAAGATGCTGGCTGGCCTGAGCGCGTTTTTCACAGGCGGCCAAAACGATGCGATGCAGAATAAAGTGAATGACGACGGCCGTCAGAAAAATAATAGCGAAAATAATCGTCAGCGAAATGGCGTGATTAGGCTCGATACCGTACTGCTTGAGTTGTGCAATCAATTGCTTCATAGCGTCTCCTTAAAACCAGCGGCGATCATGCCCTGAGAAGCGGACAGGTTCAACCCTTGTCGGCGATAGTTGATAACCTCCGCGTCTGAATGCAGTTATCACCATGGAAAAAAGGGGGTATTTTGCGCATCGATATTGCCTGCGTGGCCTTTAGTTTTGGCGGCACAATCACCGTTTACCCGTCACTGGTGAGCGACTTCTTCGGACTAAATAACCTGGCCGAAAACTACGGGGGGGTTTACCTGGGCTTTGTTATCGGCAGCGTAATGGGATCGCTTGTCGCCTCACTGTTTAGTGGTTTTACCGTGACGTTTAGTCTGTTTAGGGTAGTGCTGATGATATCATTATCACTGTCCGTTGCTGTCCGCCACTGTCCATTGCCCATCAATATCGGCGTAAAAGGAAAGCGAAAATCTCCTGACTACCCGCTGAAAATCAATGTGCCCGTGCCGGTTGCCGCAGCGGGCGTTTCAACGTTTTTAGCGGGAGTTAATGTTGATGGAACAGCGGCTCAGGAAGACCTGCAACCGCAACCCGTACGGCAAACAGATCGCCGGATTGCGGGTACTGCGCCAACTCCTCCGCGCTGCGATCCTCTCTTGACGTGGTGATATACAGAGTCTTCAGATCCGGGCCACCAAAGGCGACCATCGTTGGCCAACGTACCGGTAGCCGGATCTCATCAACAATGTCCCCGCTGCGCGTATCGATACGCACAACACGCCCGCCGTCAAACATCGCCGCCCAGTAATATCCCTCGCTATCCATCGCCGCACCGTCAGGGCTTCCCCCCTGCTGCGCATCAAAACGCCGAAATACCTCACGCTGGCCGATTTCGCCAGTAACGGCATCCAGCGGATAACGGTAAAGCACCCCATGTGGCGTATCGCTTTGATACATCCACAGGCGGTCGGGAGTAAAAGCCAGTCCGTTAGAGATCATAATATCGTCGGCCTGCTCGGTAAGTTTGAGCTGATTGTCTACGCGGTATAGCCTTGCTCCGTTGCGATCCTGCGGCTCCCACAGGCTGCCAAACCAGAAACGGCCAAACGGATCAACCCGGCCGTCGTTAAAGCGACTGCGCGGAGCATCCCCAGGGTTGCTGGCGATACGCCGGGTAATTTCGCCACGCTGATTGAGAAAACAAACGCCGCTACGCAGCGCGGCTATCAGTCCACCGTCTTTACACAAGCCAATACAGCCAATATCCTCTGCAACCGGCCAGACCTGATGTTCACCGCTGGACGGGTTGAAGCGATGTAAAGCAGGGGCAATAATATCAACAAACCACAGCACCTGTTGCTCTACGCTCCACAGCGGGCATTCCCCTAATTCAGCCTGTACGGATAAAACATTTTCTACCTGGTAGGCCATCTTCAATTCCTTGCTGGTATGTTTATTCGGCTAAAGTCTAGGTTATTTTTTACAGGCTGTAGCAGGATAAAGCAGACCGATTTGGCAGCCAGCCCTGCAAACAGGGTCGCGATGAAGGAAGAACTTCAGCTTAATGAATTAATTTGCAATACCCTGAGGGACAGCCCCTACACTCGCGGCATCGTTCCTCCATGTTTCTTACGTTGCCTTGTAGCCAGTAAATAAGAACAGGAGAATCGTCATGACGAGTCTCATTAAAGCAATCACTGTTATCGCGATGATTCTTGTGCCAAGTGGCTGTGTTGTTGCCCGGCCTTATCATCGCATGAGTTGCTATGGTGGCTATTATCACGGTGATTACTATTGTGGGTACCCGCACCGGGTCAGGTAAGGCTGACGTCAGCGGGCAAGGCCTGCGTACGGCAAGATAATAACAGGCAGTTAGCTTATGCCATCATGGGCGGGCATATTGCCCGCCCCCATACTAGCTTTTAATACGGTAATTACATTGGTACCAGGCTTTCATTAATCCGGGAACGTGGCTTTCCTGCGGATTAAGCGCTTCTACTTTATCAAAGCCCCGTTCGGAACAGAATTGCTCGACGTCTTTTAGCATAGCGGATTTATCAACCTGCCCAGGTTTGAAACGGTACTGTACGCTATTGACGGCCGGATCTTCATCGACCTTTTCATAAGCCCCTGGCTTGCTGGAAGTGCAGCCAGCTAACAGTAACAGCGCTAATGCACCGATCGCTTCTTTTTTCATCATGACTCCTTTTTTCCGGTGGCGCATCATAACAACCCCCACGGCGGCGGCCATCAGACACCGGCGCATTTGCACAATTTTACTTAACTTATGCAATGTTTCACCGATTGAATTGATTCAGGGAGCCGTATGGCATTGTCTGGATATCAATGAGAATATGCTTACAGACACGACGATATGTCTGCACAACACCGGGAATTATTTCCAAAAAAACTAAAAATATTTCTGCCCGCCATAAGCGGGCTTTTTTTTTCTTTAGTGACCTGTACCGCCAATAATGATACGCAGAACACTTGCCGAATCCTTATCAGTAAGTGCCAGAACAGACTGGTACAGATCAATCGTCATGTCACACAGTTTAGTTTCATCTGCACCCGCCTCACCCGGCAGGTTCATCATCTGCAGATCGCTTCCCCAGCGGTCATATAGCCCCTGAACCACCTTTTGCAGCTGCAATCGTCCGCGAGGTAAATCAATCTGCTGCCCGGCACCATTACTGTGCTGCAGCAGGCGATCCATTGCCAGCAGCTCACGCTCCATTAAAGCCGGCAGCAGCAGTTCACTGATATTCACTCCGCCCTTAACCTGTGGAAACAGGAAGCGGAAACACGCGTCGGGGCTGCGCTGTCGGATCAATTTCATCTCCTCCAGCGAGATCTTCATATATTCAATCAAATCTTCATCACGGGCGGCATCAATACGCTGGTTCAGCAGCTCTGCGGCCAGCGGGCGCAATTGTGCAACCGCCTGCCGCAGTGGCGTCCCTGCACGCAGCAGGCCTGCCAGCTCATCGCCGGCCTGTTGATACAGCGCGGGCTGCTGCTGTTTAATCGTTCGCCAGACGGGGGAAGAGGCCAGCTGCGTGCGGGCAGCCGCAATCATGGCATCTTGCTGACGCTCTTGAGCTATCCAGTGGTAATACCCGATATTGCCCACCAGCGGTGGCAGCAAAAACAGCAAAATGGCCACAGGAGCGGACAGTTTTTTGCCTTTCCACAGCCAGCCAGTCAACACCAGCCAAAACACCGTGGAGAAGACAGAGGCCAGAATCACGTTTGAAGTCAAAATGGTTTCCTGCAATCATCGGTCAGGACGCGTCACCGGTTCGATTAATCAACGCGCACATCGACCAGTACCGGGCAGCTGGCGCGTTCGATAACGGCAGCGCTGCACGAGCCTTTTAGCAGGCGATTAACCGGCGACAGATGACGACGGCCCATGATAATCATCGCCGCCTGCAGGCTATTCGCTTCGGCAACAATGGTTTGTGCCGATTTGCCGGCCACTATGCGCCCGCTCGCCGTGACTCCGGCACGCTGCAGCTCGGCCAGCGCCTGACGCACGACCGCTTCTGCCGTGTTTTGCTCATCCCGCGTCAGTCCAGGATCGCCGGGGTCCTCACCCGCTTTAATCTCCAACGGCCCACAGGCGTAATCGCTGTCGATGCAGCACACCACCACCACTTGCGCCTGTAAAGCCAGCGCCTGGATGCTGGCCAGCGCAATCACTTTACGGGCAATCACCGAGTTATCAATGGCGACTAAAAGCGTTTGCATCTGCGTCTCCTGTCAGTCGGCTTTAGCGAGTTTCCTGGCTCGTTAAGCAACGTGACTTTGCATTTTTTCCATGCGGGTAATGGCCTGAATAATGCCAATGCATATGCTTTCGATAAGACGAGGGTTTCAGCATATTCGACCATAACTGTAGCACTGTTCGGCATGGTGGGCATACTGCAGCGTATTGCTGCCCGGTCATGTGGAGGATGATATCGCGATAACACCGTAAAGGGTGGGTGAGAATAAATAATAAAAATCTGATGCGTAACATCAGCAATCTATGTCCGTCAAACGTTGGTATAAAGTAAGTCATAATACCGAAAGCTGTTGGGTAAGATTAAGCAACGGCCTTTTACACAGTTTATTTAATTGAATAACTTACCTGACAGCAACAGGAAAATGAAGTCCGATTAAATAATCTTAAATAACAGACCCTGAGCGTTTATTTATATTAACACGGCTAAATTAGGGTATATTTATACTTTTAACTTTGGATAATCACATGATTAGCCCACTACTTTACCTCACAGCTAATATCTTAAAAAAACCAAAGGAAGTCGTGCGACTTGCAAATAAATCCCCCACTGTTGAAAACATAGAATTTGCTAATAAAATTTTGAATGTAGAAGCCGAAAATGCCTTATTTCGACGAAAAAAATCATCAAATGAAACGCAGGCCCAGGCTCGCTTATTCCTCTGCATGCATCTGCTGGACGAACTTGAATCCATCACTATAAATAAGGCAGAAGGCATCCATTCAATAGTACGAAGCGGTTTTTTATCACCAGCCGGGAGCGCCAGGGTAAATATAAGAATAAGAGAAAAATTCACCGGTTCAAATTTGTCTTATTCAAATCTTAAAAACAAAGACTTGAGAAGTTGTGATTTTCGGGGTTCAAATGAGATGAAAAACCCAGGTGAGTTTGACATATTATTAGAGAAAAGGCCTGATTTTTCAGGTTCCACGTTAGATGGCGTTGACTTAAGCGATATCTTTTTATTCAACCCTGTTTTCAAGAATGCCAGTATGATAGGAGCAAAATTTACTATCCGGCTAACAAATCCATTTCAAAATACACACCATTTCGGCTTATGTGATGGTGACTTTACAGGGACTATACTTGACAAGGCCGTCATCAATCTTCATCTCCCCTCTGTCTTGAGCCTTTCGGAAGCGGACTGGTTACTTAATGATTACGGACCTCACGCCTCTCTTTTTCATATGTTAAAAACCATAAGTAGAGAATACTCTGGAATAAAGACAAAAATCATTAAAGAAATAGTCAACCTGATAGTCAGATCCAGAGTAGATATCAATTTAATTCCATTCGTTTTGGATTCACTACTCAATAACATCGCATCTGAAAACTGCTATTTAGACGATGGTGAAATTTATCTTTTTTTTAAAAAGCTAGTGGAAAACGTGATTGAAAATGCTGATAAAAAGGTCAATCTAAAAAGACTGTCCCCCAAAATCCTGTCAAGTCTCATAAAGAGATTTGACTCATTCTCAAATGACGTCAAAACAAAAGAGTATATGATTAAATGCAATGGGTTCTTCATTCAATTAATGGCTATTTGCACTCATCATGAAGACCCAGAACTAGTGGCAAGCGCCAGAGAAACCTATAATAAGTATCTTCAACTGGATGCTGTAAAACCCTTTACAGCAAAAACAGAATTCGGCAACAGTGAAACAGAGCCTGACTGGTCTGATAGGGGTAATTTTAATTTCATCCTTATCAATGGTCATAAAACCATGATTATTGACCATGAAAATCTTTGCGCAATGCTACATGTAAATAATAGTAATTTAAATGCCAACTGGAATAAATTCTTTCTATATGAAAATAATAAAATCGTTACGCAAGGTGAGCTGAATCATGAGGATATTTTTTTTACCGAGTTCAGAATATTTAAGGATGAATTTCAAAAGGAACTGTCAACAAGCAGTTTTAAAAAGCTCATAGAAATCCTCGATCTTGGTATTTATCGCCATCGATTTGAATCAACGCTATCGCGCATGTATGCGGATGATAAAGACAAAATTAAAACTGCAGAGGATATGCGGCAGCTGACAGAAATATTTGAGAAGGTATTGACCTATACTGTGGATGAAGACAAAAACTACCTGTGCAATCTTGAGCAAGCGCATTTTGAAAAAATCATCAAAGCCTACGGTCTTAGCAATATGAATCACAGGGAAAATGCCAGAATTCTGTTCAGTCTTGCCACGTTGTTCACCAGGTACTCATCCAAATACTTTCTTGGAGCGGAATTTGATTCACCAAAAGCATTGAGGGATTATGCCAATGCATTGATGCATAAAGCCAACCTGTTAGATCCGCAAGTCACAGGGGGTAATTTTGATAAATGGAATAATGCGCTAATCGGGTCTGTAGAAAGTGGCTATGAACGAGAAACATGTACGTACAATATTCACCAACAAATGTTCGAACATGCAGAGGCTAATTTCCCGGCGGTTTTATTCAAGATCACGCCGCCGGGTTGGAGATAGCACCCATTCAAGCCTGTATTTCAGCGGGTCTCACTTTTCTTCTGTTAGCCTGAGCGAACGTTTTTATTGGCCGAGGCTGGAAAAGCCGCGTCGGTTAAGGTGCCAGGCATATAGCCCGGCTGGCACCTGTTGACCTTAAAGCGACTCTTCGCCAGTTCCGTCCGCTGCTGGAAACACGCCTTCAGCACGGAACATCGCCTTGATCCCTCTGACCGCCTGACGAATACGATCGCTGTTTTCGATGAGTGCAAAACGCAGATGCGTATCGCCGTAATCGCCGAAACCAATGCCTGGTGACACGCACACTTTTGCCTCCTGCAACAGCAGTTTGGCAAATTCCAGCGATCCCAGATGCGCGTAGCGGTCGGGAATTTTTGCCCAGACATACATGGACGCTTTCGGGTTATCCACCATCCAGCCTGCTTCATGCAGCCCTTTTACCAGCACATCACGACGGCGTTTATACTGTTCAGCAATGTCAAGAACGCACTGCTGATCCCCTTCCAGCGCCGCGATGGCCGCCACCTGTAGCGGGGTGAAAGTACCGTAGTCGTGATAGCTTTTTATACGCGCCAGTGCCGCCACCAGCTCCTTGTTCCCCACCATAAAACCAATGCGCCAGCCGGCCATATTGTAACTTTTCGACAGGGTAAAGAATTCAACTGCCACATCGCGCGCACCGGGTACCTGCATAATCGAAGGCGCTTTCCAGCCGTCATAAACAATGTCAGCGTAAGCAAGGTCATGAATAACCAACACGTTGTACCGCTTCGCCAGCGCGATAACCCTTTCGAAAAAATCCAGTTCCACGCATTGCGCGGTCGGATTGGAAGGGAAACCGAGGATCATCATTTTCGGCTTCGGGTAGCTTTCACGAATGGCGCGCTCCAGCTCGTTGAAGAAGTCTACGCCTGCCACCAGCGGTACAGATCGCACCTGAGCACCGGCAATCACCGCGCCGTAAATGTGGATAGGATAGCTGGGATTCGGCACCAGTACCGTATCACCGTGGTCGAGCGTAGCCAGCATCAGATGCGCCAGCCCCTCTTTCGAGCCAATAGTCACTATGGCCTCAGATTCCGGGTCAATCTCCACCTGATAGCGGTCGGCGTACCAGCGCGAAATAGCACGGCGCAGGCGAGGAATACCGCGCGACGTGGAATAACCGTGCGTGTCGTCACGCTGTGCCACAGTACAGAGTTTTTCCACGATGTGGGGGGGCGTCGGGCCATCAGGGTTGCCCATACTGAAATCGACAATGTCTTCACCACGACGGCGAGCTGCCATCTTCAGTTCTGCGGTGATGTTAAAAACATACGGCGGCAGTCTTTCAATACGGGAAAAACGGCGTGGGGATGAGTTGTCAGTCATGGCGTCCTCTGATTCACGTAAGCGCCCGGACCGTCCGAGCGACGCAGGCCATTAACGTGGCCGAATCATGAACATAACTTGCCCGCACTTCCCTTGTCGAGAGGCAGAATAAAATATTTTAATCAGCCGGATTTTTCACTGCCCAGCCTGTTTATTCAGCCGCTGGTGAAAAATGCCATTGTTCACGGCATCCATCCTTGCCGGGGAAAAGGCGTGGTGACGTCAGCTATATCAACGATATCTACTATGCCGAAGCGCATGAGAAGCTGACTTTTGTTTACACGCGGCATGAAGAGTACGTCATGTCGATGAATATGAGCGAGTTTTGCGGCAGCCTGCCGGGCGAGCTTTTTTTCCGCCGTCACCGCTCATACTGCATCAACCTCAGTAAAATCCACGAGTCCGAACCCTGGTTTAACAACACCTGGATCCTCAAACGGCGCGATCGTGCGTTTCAGGTGACGGTCAGCCGCAGTAGGGTGAAGGAGCTTCGCCAGCTGATGCGGCGGTAAAAGGCCGCAACAGTAAAGCGCCGGGCGTTACAGCACGCGGCCCAGCGTCTGACGCAGATGCCCGCCGGCACCCAGTAACCCAGGATAATTGTGGGTGATGAGATAGACCGGGATTGGCGCGACATAATCCTTGAAGCGCCCCTTATCTTCAAACGCCGCGCGGAAGCCGGATGCTTTAAAGAATTCAAGGAAGCGCGGCACGATGCCGCCGGCAATATAGACGCCGCCAAAGGTGCCGAGGTTAAGCGCCAGGTTGCCGCCAAAGCGCCCCATAGCCACACAGAACATCGACAGCGCCCGACGGCAGTCGGTACAGGTGTCCTGCAATGCGCGCTCGGTCACATCGCGTGGTTTCAGATTTTCTGGCAGGCGATGGTCTGACTTAACAATCGCCCGATAGAGGTTAACCAGGCCGCTGCCGGAGAGAATTCGCTCGGCGGATACGTGGCCCAACTCTTCGCGCAGCACTTCAAGTATCAGATCTTCTTCCTCGCTATTGGCGGCAAAATCAACATGCCCCCCTTCGCCAGGCAGACTGACCCAGCGTTTGTCCACATGCACCAGATGCGCAACGCCGAGGCCGGTTCCGGCACCATAAACGGCAACGGGTTTATCCGCTACCGGCACGCTGCCACCGAACTGCATCAGATCTTGCTCTGTCAGCATCGGGATGGCCATTGAGACGGCGGTAAAATCGTTAATGATCTCCAGCGAATCAAAGGCCAGGTTCGCTTTCAGGCTACTGGTTGAAAATGCCCAGTCATGGTTGGTCATTTCAACCCAGTCTTCGGTAATCGGGCAGGCGATGGCAATACAACCGTGTTTGATATCCTGCTGTTGTTCCGCCAGATAAGCACGGATCACCGCCTCCAGGCTGCCATAATCGGCAGTGGAGAACGTTTTGGCCTGGGAGATGGCACCGTTTTCAATTTCACATAGTGCCAGGCGCGCATTCGTGCCGCCGACATCCCCCACCAAAGCATACTTAGTCATTGTTATGTTGCTCCGCTTACGTCAATTAGACACACTATAAATTTCCCCCGTTAAAACAACAACGCCCACCGGAAAAAAGGTGAGCGTTAAATGCCTGCGCTACATTAACGGGGTTCGCCACTGTTGCCCAGGGGCAACAGTCTGAATTGCGGGTAAAAGAACGGTTCAGCTATTGTTGCGCTGGTTCAGGGCGCGACTCACCGACGCCAGCAGCGGAGGCACATCAAGCTTTGGCAGTACCACCTCCACCAATGAGAGTTGCCTGGCCTCTTCCAGCAGCTTCATGACTTCGCGTAGCTGAACCGTTTGCGTCACTCGCCAGCTCTGAGGCTGGCTGTCAACACCCAGCGTTTGCGGCAGGCGGGTCCAGTCCCAGCGGGCAATATCGTTATAACGCTGCTGCGCCCCGTGTATCGCCCGCTCTACGGTATAGCCGTCATTATTTAACAGGAAGACCACTGGATGTTGACCATCCCGCAGCATGCTGCCTAACTCCTGCACCGTCAGCTGGGCGGAGCCGTCGCCAATAATCAGCACCACCCGCTGCTGCGGCAATGCTGTTTGCGCGCCAAACGCTGCGGGTAACGTATAACCTATCGACCCCCACAGCGGCTGTACCAGCAGGCGAACATCCTGCGGCAGGCGCAGGGCGGCCGCGCCAAAAGCTGCCGTTCCCTGATCGGCCAGCACAATGTCGCCAGGGCGCAGAAAGTCCTGTAGCGCATGCCAGAAGGTATTTTGCGTCAGGCTGTCTGACGGCTGCTGTTCGCTGACCGGTGGAGCGACAATGCCGTGCTGCCAGCCCTGGCCATATTTCAGCGCCAGCTGATGCAGTGCCTCAAGCGCCGCCGCCATCGGTACAGGCTCAAATTGCCGCCCCGCCACGCTGCTGGCATGCAGGCCGACGTCAATATTCTTACTGCGCGTAATCTGCTGGGTGAAACCGGCGGTAATGCTATCGGTGTACTTAACGCCCACGCTAATTAACACGTCACTGTTTTCAATCACCGCCCGCGTGCTGTCAGCGCTGGATGCCCCGGCATAGGTCCCGGCAAAGCCAAAGAGCATTTCCGGCAGCACGCTTTTCCCCATCAGTAACGTGGCATAGGGCATCGGTATTTCCTCAAGCCAGCGCTGCAACCTATGCTGCTGCTGAGCACGATCGGCAAGAAAATCGGCCAGCATCGCCACGCTGCGCGCTGCCGCCAGCAGGGATTCTGCCGCATCGACAAAGGCCGCCAGCTGAGCCTTATCGCAATCCAGCCGCAGCTGAAGCGGCGAAGAAGGGGGAGAGAGAGGGCTTTCAGCCACATTTGTCGCCAGCAGCAAATAGACCGGGCGGCGCTTTGTCAGCGCCTCAATCAACACCCGATCGATTTCAGCGGCGGCGTTGCCGGGGGTCAGTACGCTGCTGGCGACAGAAATCTCCTGTTGCATACGAAAAAAGTGACCAAAGTCACCGTCACCAAGGGTGTGATGCAGCAGCTCTCCCTTGTTTTGCGAAGTTTGTGACGGCGCGCCAACAATGTGGATCACCGGCAAATACTCCGCACTGCTGCCCGCCACACCGTTTATGGCGCTGAGTTCCCCCACGCCAAAAGTGGTCAGCAGCGCGCCAGCCCCCCGGCAACGGGCATAACCATCGGCGGCATAGGCGGCATTCAGTTCATTGGCGCAGCCGACCCAGACTAAATCGGGATGATCGATAACATGGTCGAGAAATCGCAGATTGTAATCACCCGGTACACCAAACAGATGGCCAATACCGATCTGGTTTAAACGTGTAAGCAGATAATCGCCAACGGTATAAGTTGTCA
Source organism: Erwinia pyrifoliae DSM 12163 (assembly GCF_000026985.1). Lineage (NCBI taxonomy): Bacteria > Pseudomonadati > Pseudomonadota > Gammaproteobacteria > Enterobacterales > Erwiniaceae > Erwinia > Erwinia pyrifoliae. Next base: position 1,347,851 of record NC_017390.1, on the reverse strand, counting down.
TCACGCCTCTCCTTTCTGGTATGTGATCTGAGTATTGGCGATATTTTCGATATGTTTATGGAATTATCAGGATAATATGGCAACCGAACGTGACGTTACCGTTTAGTTGCAATCCATCACGCGCTTTAGCCAATGGTAACCCTATACACTGACAGACCGTTTGACTATTCTATCGGTTCTACTACAGGGTTTATTCATGGTCTATCAAGCAAATACCCGACGTTATAATACAATGACCTGGCATCGTTGCGGGCGCAGCGGGCTGAAACTGCCGGCCATCTCGCTCGGTTTATGGCACAATTTTGGTGACGGCTCGCGGTTGGATAACAGTCGTGACCTGCTGCGCCACGCGTTTGATAACGGCATCACTCATTTCGATTTAGCGAATAATTACGGGCCGCCTCCCGGCTTGGCAGAAGAGAATTTAGGCCGTATTTTGCGCGCAGACTTCGCCAGCTATCGTGATGAGCTGCTGCTGTCCAGTAAAGCAGGATATACCATGTGGGAGGGACCATACGGCGACTGGGGCTCACGCAAGTATCTGATTTCCAGCCTCAACCAAAGCCTGAAACGTATGGGGGTTGACTATGTGGACATTTTTTATCACCACCGCCCGGACCCGGAAACGCCGCTGGAAGAAACCATGGCCGCCCTCGATCATCTGGTGCGCCAGGGGAAAGCGCTGTACGTTGGCCTTTCCAATTATCCGGCGGAGTTGGCCGCAGCAGCCATTGCGCTGCTGAAAGAGCTGGGTACGCCTTGTCTTATCCACCAGCCCAGATATTCGATGTTTGCCCGTGCGCCAGAAGAGGGTCTGCTGGACGTGCTGGCACACAGCGGAGTGGGCAGTATCGCCTTCTCTCCGCTGGCCAGCGGCATACTTACCGACCGCTATCTGAACGGTATTCCGCAAGATTCCCGCGCCGCCAGCGGCAGCCGCTTCCTGAGCAGTGAACAGCTGACGCCGGAGAAAATGGACAAAGTAGCGCGCCTGAATGCGCTGGCTGGCAAGCGCGGACAGAAACTGTCGCAGATGGCGCTGGCCTGGGTGCTCAGGGATAACCGTGTGACCTCCGTACTTATTGGTGCCAGTAAAACCAGTCAGATTGATGATGCGGTACAGATGCTGGCGAATCGCGACTTTACGCCAGCCGAGCTGGCGCACATTGACGCTATCCTGGGCTAACAGCAAACAGCTTGCGCCAGCAACGGCGTGAAAAATCGGGCATGCCAGCCGTCGGTTAAAAGCGATGAGGCTGGCAGGCTTATCTGCATCTACCGTGACATGCTTCTCAGAAACCTCTCCAATACCCGTCCTTTCCTAAATTTACAGAATTTCCCAAGCATAACGAAAGAGATATCTTTATATTATGCTGCTGCAGCGGAGAATTGCCTGCTGATAAAGGAGACATCATGAAATGTTTATTGCTTGTGGCGGCTTTGCTGGCAAGTATAGCGCCACAAGCCTTGCAGACAGCTTACGCAGATAGCGCACGTATTCAGCTGGCACCAGGGATGACACTGCATTTGGGCGACCGCGACCGCCATGGTCACTATTGGGACGGCGGCCGCTGGCGTGATTACCACTGGTGGCGCACTAACTATCGCTACAATGAGGGGCGCTGGTGGCGGCATGAGCAATGGCGCCGCCATCAGCAGATGCTTCGCCATCATCAATGGGAAAGAGAACGTCGCTGGCGTCAACACGGGCACCATCATCAATGGCGCCCACACCCGCCAATACTCAGGCAACATGAACGCGATCGTCGCGACCGCTGGTAATCCTCTACGCGGCGGGCCTGCCCGCCGTAGATGCATTTACCCATTCAGGGTGGTTGCGACCAGCAGATAGCCATTGAGCGCCACCACCACCGCAACAATAAAGCGGCCAAAGTTCTGCATCAGCCGGGAATTCACCATATCGCCCATCAGCGCCGGGTTGCCGGTAAACGCCAGTAACGGCACCAGCGCCAGCGCAATACCAAAGCTTAACAGCACCTGACTCATAACCAGGATGCGCGTGGGTTCCCAGCCCGCCAGGATAACAATAAATGACGGCAGCATGGTGATAACACGCCGCACCAGCAGCGGTATGTGAAAGTGGATAAAGCCCTGCATCACCACCTGCCCGGCCATAGTGCCTACCACGGTCGAGGACAGCCCCGCCGCCAGCAGACTCAGGCCAAACACCAGCGCCGCCGCTTTCCCCAGCAGCGGATCGAGCGTCAGATAAGCCTGGTCGAGATCGGCAATGCCGTTGTGGCCGCTAAAGTGAAAAGCCGCCGCCGCCGTGGCCATCATTGCCAGATTAACGAAACCGGCAATCGTCATGGCAATCGCCACATCGAGTTTTGTCGAAGAGTAACGTTCAACACGCGTCCCGTTATCGCCGCTGTTTTGCGTCAGCGAAGAGTGCAGATAGATAACATGAGGCATGATGGTCGCCCCAAGCACGCCCGCCGCCAGCAGCACCGCATCCGCCGTTGGCAACGCTGGCACGGCCATACCTTGCAGCAGATCGACCACTTTCGGCTGTGAGAAGAACAGCTCAATCACATAGGCCGCCGCAACAAACAGCAGTAAGCCACCGATCGCCAGCTCCAACGGTTTCTGCCCACGGTTTTGCAGCATCAGTATCAGAAACGTTGCCACTCCGGTGAGCATCGCGCCCTGCAACAGACTCACGCCGAACACCAGCTTGAAGCCGATGGCGGCACCGATAAACTCCGCCAGATCGGTTGCCATAGCGATAATCTCCGCCTGTACCCAATAGAACCAGACCGCCGGGCGCGGAAAACGATCGCGGATATGCTCGGCCAGATTTTTGCCGGTGGCGATACCCAGTTTGGCGGACATAAGCTGGATGACCATCGCCATCACATTGGCCCAGACCACGACCCACAACAGCTGGTAGCCATAGGAAGCCCCCGCCTGAATATTGGTGGCGAAGTTGCCCGGATCGATGTAGCCGATAGCCGCGATGAAAGCAGGCCCCATTAAGGCAAACTTGATTTTACGATTGCTGCGGACGCTCTGCTCCACTGTGCGGCTTTCCGACATAATTCTGACTCCTGCTGCCTTACGCCTGACGGCAATGTCGCCTTTAATGGACAATGATTATCCAGTAAATCGCTAATGGTTACGGGTATCACTGTGATAGCCAGCGCTATAAGATATAGCATTAGCTATACTTTTAGCACAGGTGCGTCAATGTTACACGCCAGGCAACCTCTTAAAATGTAGGATATTCGGAAATGACTTACCAGCCTACTGCTTATCTTTTAAGCACAGGGGTGCATCACGGCGGTGGAATGGCGGTGTTCTACACCGCCGAAGAGAGCGAGTTTGTTAAATTAAAGTAAAATGATGTGACGAACGTCAAATGACTGAATTCTGCGACGATACGTAATTATTATATTATGGTACAGAACTCGTTTTTCCTCTTCTTGTTACATAGAATGTGCAACCAAATATAATAGCCCTCGAATTTGGAGCAAATATGTCCCGTGTTCTGCACTTTGCTTTAGCACTGGTGGTGGTCACATTGCTGGCTCTGTTGGTCAGCCGTGACCGTAAAAATATCCGTATCCGCTTTGTTATCCAACTACTGGTCATTGAAGTTCTGCTGGCCTGGTTCTTCCTCAACTCTGAAGCAGGTCTGGGATTTGTTAAAGGGTTTTCAGACCTGTTCGAAAAATTGCTCAAGTACGCGGCGCAAGGAACCAATTTTGTCTTTGGCAATATGAGCGACAAAGGTCTGGCCTTTTTCTGGCTTAACGTCCTGTGTCCTATCGTATTTATCTCCGCGCTGATAGGTATTCTGCAACACTTCCGCATTCTGCCCGTCATCATCCGTGCAATCGGTACCGTACTGTCGAAGATCAATGGAATGGGTAAACTGGAGTCTTTTAATGCGGTAAGTTCGCTGATTTTGGGGCAGTCAGAAAACTTTATTGCCTATAAGGATATCCTGGGCAGGATGTCTGAACGCCGTATGTACACCATGGCTGCCACCGCTATGTCGACCGTCTCCATGTCGATTGTCGGCGCTTATATGACCCTGTTACAGCCAAAGTATGTGGTCGCGGCGCTGGTACTGAATATGTTCAGTACTTTTATCGTTTTATCGTTAATCAATCCCTACCGCGTCGACAGTGAAGAAGACCTGAAGCTGGGTAATACGCATGAAGGACAAAGCTTCTTCGAAATGCTGGGGGAGTATATCCTCGCCGGTTTCAAAGTGGCGGTGATCGTTGCAGCAATGCTGATTGGTTTTATCGCGCTGATTTCCGCCATTAACGCTCTGTTTGACACGCTTTTCGGCATCAGCTTCCAGGGCATTCTTGGCTACGCATTTTTCCCCTTCGCGTGGGTGATGGGCGTCCCGAGCAGTGAGGCTTTACAGGTGGGCAGCATCATGGCAACTAAACTGGTTTCCAATGAGTTCGTCGCGATGATCGATCTGCAAAAAATCGCCAGCACGCTGTCGCCGCGCGCTGAAGGCATCTTGTCGGTATTCCTGGTGTCATTCGCCAACTTCTCGTCAATTGGCATCGTTGCCGGCGCGATTAAAGGGCTGCATGAACAACAGGGAAATGTGGTTTCGCGCTTTGGCCTGAAACTGCTGTACGGTTCAACGCTGGTCAGTGTACTGTCGGCCTCAATTGCGGGCCTGGTGCTGTAAACCACGGGCGGGGTTGCCTGGCCCCGCTATTCTCTTCGCAGCCAGTGCCATCCTGATTGTTCTGAACGCCTCGCTACAATAATCCATTTACTGCGCTCTGATCGTCTGCGGACGGAACAGGTAAGCGCGGTAAGGCAGATTGCATGGAACAGGATGGGATGGCAATGCGTTGACAAGAAGACAGCCCAATACAAAAAATCCGCCTGAGCAGATTATTAATAATGTATAAGGCTTTGAAGATTTGGTGGAGATAAGCGGGATCGAACCGCTGACCTCTTGCATGCCATGCAAGCGCTCTCCCAGCTGAGCTATACCCCCACTACAGAAAGTATCAGTTTTTCGGAGCCACCTAATCTGCTGGATAAGATTTGGTGGAGATAAGCGGGATCGAACCGCTGACCTCTTGCATGCCATGCAAGCGCTCTCCCAGCTGAGCTATACCCCCAAGCCGAAAAACCGTGTCGTGTTGACGGCGGGGATAATATGAAACGCTGGGGTTGGTGTCAACGGCAATTTAGTTATCTGCGTGCGATTGCCGAAAAAGCCGCCAAAGCGCTGAACAAAGCGCAATCCTGCTGTTAATTCGTTGTCTCGTTTTTCGGCTTCCCACCCTGACTGAATTCTTGTTAATTACGCGTTAAAAACCCTTCGGAATAAACTTGTTTTTGTGAATCCACCATGCAAAACTGCGGCGGATTTTGGCTGCCAGCCCTATGCTGCGCGGGACGCGTGCGTCACTTCGTTAGCTGCGGAATCTGGCACTTTTCCCGTTATTTATCACACCAGAGTTATTATGTCTTTACACACACCAAAAGAAATTTCGGCTGTCGCAGTTCAGGCAGGCGTTATTAAAAGTCGTACTCCAGTCTCTTCTTTACTTATTCTCGGTTTTCTTGCCGGTGCCTTTATCTCATTCGGCTTTCTGCTGTTCATCCGCGTGGTGACTCAGCTGCCGCCAGAATGGGGTTCATTTGGCACACTGCTGGGTGCGGCGGTATTCCCGGTTGGCATAATCCTTACCGTGCTGGCCGGCGGCGAGCTGCTTACCGGGAACATGATGCTCATGCCGATAGCATGGTTCGCCCGCCAGATCGGTGCCTGCAGCGTCATACGTAACTGGTTCTGGGTGACCATCGCCAATTTCATTGGCAGTATCGCCGTTGCCTGGTTCTTCGGCCATATGTTGGGTTTAACCGAAGGTGACTTTTTGAAGAAAACGGTGGCCGTTGCCAGTGCGAAAGTGAATGCAGATTTCCTGCACGCCTTTATTTCCGGTATCGGTTGTAACTGGCTGGTCTGCCTGGCGACGTGGCTGGCTTTTGCCAGTAAAGATGTGGTGGGCAAGATTTTCGGCATGTGGTTCCCGGTGATGGCTTTTGTGGCCATCGGTTTCCAACACGTTGTCGCAAATATGTTTATTGTCCCTGCCGCTATATTTGCCGGTTATCTTAGCTGGGGCGAATATCTGCCTAATTTTGTCGCCGTATTCCTTGGCAACGCAGTCGGTGGCGCCATCTTTGTTGGGCTGGCTTACTTTGTCGCATTCCGTGCACCAGCCGAAGAAAACACTTTTTCCCGCTAATTATCCCCCGCCCCTGTCACGGCAGGGGCTAATTTTCCTTTTCTTGCTTTTTTTGCTATCTATTATGTCAACGTTAATGATTTGTGTTAGTTGTTCATGTGATGAATTACTGTAATATACTTGAGGACTTATTCGGCAAAAGGGATATAAAAGTGAAAAAGGATTGGTTAACGCCGGAAGAACTGGCACAGCAAACAGGTTTTAGCAGACAGACAATTAATAAGTGGGTTAAGAAAGAGAACTGGACTACCGCACCGAAACCCGGTGTTCAGGGTGGAAAAGCTCGCATGATTCATATTGATGAACGAGTGAAACTTTTCCTTAAATCCACTCGCCATGCCGCAGAGCCTGGTGCTCACTACCGCGTCAATCAGAATTCCCTGCCTACATTGTTAGTCACCTCGGTACAGCAGTTGAGCAGTGACGAACAGGAAAAATTGGCAGCCATGCTGCTACGTGAGGGCATTCAGGGAATATTGCAGCGGCTAGGAATTGGCGCTTGATAAAAACCGGCCAGATTGATGGCCGGTTTTTTTTATTGCCTTTTGAGTTACGCCTCGCGATTGGCGATATATACCAGCGCTTCTGCAATGCGCGCCACGCTGCGCGCCTGGCCAATGGCATGTACAGTCACGTCCAGTGCTGGCGACTGTCCAATACCGGTAACCGCTACGCGCAACGGCATGCCGACTTTACCCATTCCCACTTCCAGTTCATCAGCCGCTGCCTGAATGGCGTGGTGGACACCTTCTACCGTCCAGTCAGTCATGGCTGCGAGCTTCCCTCGCACCACTTCCAGCGGCTGGCGTGCCACCGGGCGCAAATGTTTCTTCGCCGCTTCGGCATCGAACTGGTCGAAATCTTCATAGAAATAGCGGCAGGAAGCCGCCATCTCTTTCAGCGTTTTACAACGCTCACCCAGTAGTTTCACCAAATGTGCCAGCTGCGGGCCGCTGCGGGTATCAATTTTTTCCTGTTCAATGTGCCATTGCAGATGAGTAGCCACATATTCAGGTGCCAGAGAATTGATATATTGATGGTTCAGCCACTGCAGTTTTTCAGTATTAAAGGCGCTGGCAGACTTGCTTACCGCATCAAGTTCGAACAATTGTTTCATTTCATCAATGCTGAAGATTTCCCGATCGCCATGTGACCATCCCAGGCGCACCAGATAGTTCAGCAATGCTTCAGGCAGATAGCCGTCATCGCGATACTGCATTACACCTACCGCGCCGTGGCGTTTTGACAGCTTCTTGCCGTCGTCGCCAAGGATCATTGATACGTGCGCATATACCGGCACATCTGCGCCAATCGCTTTCAAGATATTGATTTGACGCGGGGTGTTGTTGATATGGTCTTCACCACGGATAACATGGGTAATCCCCATATCCCAGTCGTCAATGACCACACAGAAGTTATAGGTTGGCGCGCCGTCAGTACGGCGAATGATCAGATCGTCCAGTTCCTGGTTGCTGAACTCAATCGGGCCACGGATCCGGTCGTCAAAGATAACTGAACCTTCCTGCGGGTTGCGGAAACGCACGACGCAAGGCTCGTTATCCGCATGATGTTCATGGCCGTCACGGCAGCGGCCGTCATAACGCGGCTTTTCGCCATTGGCCATCTGATTTTCACGCAGCGCTTCCAGCCGCTCTTTTGAGCAATAGCATTTATAGGCGCTACCTGCTTCCAGCATCTGGTCGATAACCGCGTTATAACGGTCAAAACGTTTAGTCTGGTAGTACGGGCCTTCATCCCAGTCGAGATGGAGCCAGTTCATGCCATCCATAATGGCATCGATAGCCTGCTGCGTTGAACGCTCCAGATCGGTATCTTCAATACGCAGCACGAATTCACCGCCGTGGTGACGGGCAAACAACCAAGAATACAGTGCGGTACGAGCACCGCCAACGTGCAGATAGCCAGTTGGGCTGGGAGCGAAGCGGGTTTTGATTTTCATTAATGAATGCCTTATTACGCGCAGGCTTTGGCCTGAGTCAGCACAGAATTTTAGTGGCACACATTCTAACACCTGCGTGCGAATCCTCAACGCCAATCCCCGTTTGCTGGCTGCCCCTGGGGCGTAATTGTTTTGGCAACTCTCTGTTTTTGGCTGAAATGAAGGCATGATGGTTATTTTTACGACGAACACACATTTTACGCTGAAAAAGCGTTGACTCAGCTCAATGGTTCCCTATAATGCGACTCCACACAGCGGGGGTGATTAGCTCAGTTGGTAGAGCATCTCCTTTACACGGAGGGGGTCGGCGGTTCGAGCCCGTCATCACCCACCACTCATTAATGAGTGATGCCCGCTAAGATTGAAAAGCAGTACCCGGATATTGAGGTGTGGGTGATTAGCTCAGTTGGTAGAGCATCTCCTTTACACGGAGGGGGTCGGCGGTTCGAGCCCGTCATCACCCACCACAAATCTTTATTCTGGCATCAGTAACGATATGGGTGATTAGCTCAGTTGGTAGAGCANCTCCTTTACACGGAGGGGGTCGGCGGTTCGAGCCCGTCATCACCCACCATATCGGGTCGTTAGCTCAGTTGGTAGAGCAGTTGACTTTTAATCAATTGGTCGCAGGTTCGAATCCTGCACGACCCACCAATGTAGAAAGGCGCCCTAAAGGCGCCTTTTTGCTATGCCGATTCGGGCGGGGTTCGAACCTGTAGCAGGTCGAGTCGAGCGTAGCGAGACAACGTTGCCAGCGGCAACGGCCCGCAGGGCGAGGCGNAGCCGAAGTCATCCTGCACGACCCACCAATGTAGAAAGGCGCCTTTTTGCTATGCGTGATTCGGGCGGGGTTCGAACCTGCAGCAGGTTCGGGTCGAGCGCTGTGAGGCAACACCCCGTCATAACCCCTACCTTTCATTTTCTTATCACTTATTTTACGATTTTCCACCTCAAGTCTGCAGCGTTTCCCACCGATAACCCATACGGTTAATAGCAATGGAGACAAACATGACAACAATTAATGGCAGTGCCCGCGTATCCGTCAGCTCGGGCGGAAGCAGTTCAGTTTCGCAAACCGCCAGTATCAATAAGCAGATCGTCAAACTGCAGGAGCAGCTGAAAAGCCTTAGCGATGAGACGTCCCTGAAAGACGATCAGAAAGTAAAACAGCAGCAGATGATAGAAAACCAGATAGCCATGCTGGAAGCTCAGCTGGCACAGATCCAGCAGCAGCAGGTCGACGAGCAACTGCAGGAAAGCAAAGCGGCAGACAGCGGTAGCAGCAAAGTAGCCGATGGCGTCAATCGCCCGACGCAAAAAAATACATTAAACGCCTATATCTAAAACGGCGAGGTGCTGGCACGTTGCCTTGTCAGCACTTCAGCCTGCTGGCGCACTTCCTGCCAGATTGCCTCTGCGGCTGGCGTCAATGAGCGATTTTTACGTCTCACCAGCATAATAGTACGGTTAATTTCCGGCGTGATACGTTTCACCATCAGCGGTCTGCCCTGCGGTAACGGCAACGCCAGTGCGGGCAGAATGCTGATGCCGATTCCGGCTTCCACCATGGGATAAAGCGTGGCGGGATGGCCAATTTCTTGGGCGATATCTGCCTGCACCTGCTGCAAACGCAGCGCGTCGTCGATCAATACCCGGCTACCGGATGAGTAATCCTGTAATACCAGCGTACGTTGATTCAGCATGTTCCAGTAAACCGTTTGCCGCTGCGCCAGCGGATCATCCTGCCGACACAGCAGTAAAAAAGGTTCTTCAAGGATCGCTTCACACTGTAAATCGTCTGCCTGCAACGGCCCTATCACAATCCCGAAATCAACCTCGGCATTACGAATGCTCTGCAACACCCACTGCTGCGGGCGGTCGCGCAACATGATTTTAATTTCAGGATAGTGTATCTGCCCGCTGGCCAGGCACTGTGGCATCAGATGCGCGGAGATGGTCTGGCTGGCGGCGACGCGCACCGTGCCGCTGCGCTGCTGCCCGTAGCTGCGCACGTCCAGAAGAGTGGTATTCAGCTCTTCCAGCATCCGTTCAAGACGGCTGGCGAGCTGTTTTCCTGCTTCCGTCAACAACACTTCACGGGTGGTGCGGTCAAGCAGGCGAATACCCATTTCATTCTCCAGCTCTTTAATGCTATGGCTGACTGCGGACTGGCTAAGCCCAATTAATTGCCCCGCCTGGCTGAAACTCCCCTGCCCGGCAACAGCAACGAAGACGCGCAGCTGGCGTAAGGTGTAATTCATCTGTTTTTCTCATATATGAATTTAATAAATTAATTTTATTTATAAAACCGTCCAGCGCACAATAGCAACATCTCTGTTTAACCAGGCATAAACAATGGGTATTTTTCGTATCGATCCTCTGATGTTAAAACTGATTATCACCGTGCTGCTGGCATCGTTCCTGCCCGCTCGTGGTCATTTTGTTGATTTCTTCGAGTGGTTAACCACCGCCGCCATCGCGCTGCTGTTCTTTATGCACGGCGCCAAGCTGTCACGCGAAAAAATTATTGCCGGTGGCGGCCACTGGCGTCTGCATCTGTGGGTGATGTTCAGCACCTTCGTGCTGTTTCCGGCGCTGGGAGCCATTTTTGTCTGGTGGCATCCTCTGCAGGTGAGCCACGAGATCTATACCGGATTTATGTATCTGTCGATCCTCCCTGCTACCGTTCAGTCGTCAATAGCTTTGACTTCGCTGGCCGGAGGCAACGTTGCGGCGGCGGTGTGCAGCGCATCGGCATCCAGCCTGTTGGGGGTGTTTATCTCACCGTTGCTGGTTAGCCTGCTGATGAACGTGCACAGCAACGTTCCGGGCGGCAGCCTTGAACAGATCGGTAAGATTATGCTGCAGCTGCTGGTTCCGTTCGTTGTCGGGCATCTTTCCCGCCGCTGGATCGCGAACTGGGTCGAGAAAAACCGCAGCCTGATCGGCAAAACTGACCAGGCTTCGATTTTACTGGTGGTCTATTCGGCCTTTAGCGAAGCGGTGGTAAACGGTATCTGGCACCGGGTAGGCGTGGTGACGCTGGTATGGATTGTCGTCGGCAGCCTTGGCCTGCTGTTTGTGGTGCTGGCGATTAACCTGACCGCCGCCCGCCTGTTTGGCTTCAGCCGTGCCGATGAAATCACCATTCTGTTTTGCGGTTCTAAAAAGAGCCTTGCCAACGGCGTGCCGATGGCCAATATCCTGTTCCCATCCGCCGCAGTGGGCATTATCGTGCTGCCACTGATGATCTTCCACCAGGTACAGCTGATGGTCTGTTCAATGCTTGCGCAACGCTACAGAAAAGCCGGAGAGAAGCAGGCCGTTGCACGCCAGGAGTCCGCCAACCGGGCGGTGAGCGGATCCGGGAAGTCAAGCTAGATCAAAGCGGTGCAGGGATGACGCCTGCGCCGGTCATTGAGGGTTACGCCTGCTTATCGCTGAAACACCAGGTTTTAATGCGGCTGCTTTAACGGATTGATCAATCCCTCTAATCCCTCAATCTTGACAGCCAAAGTCATCTGCATCAGTTCCCCAAGGTGGCCCTGAGGAAACTCATTCTTGCGGGCAAACCACAGCAGGTACTCTTCCGGCAGCTCAATTAACACGCACCCTTTGTATTTGCCAAAGGGCATAACGGTATTCGCCATTTCAATCAGGTGTTTTTTTTCCATACTTTTCACCGAGTAAACGTATCATTTCCTGCTCATCTATCACATCAATGCCCAGCTCCCGGGCTTTGGCCAGTTTGGAACCTGCGGCTTCTCCGGCAACGACCAGATCGGTTTTCTTCGATACGCTGCCGCTGACCTTCGCCCCCAGCGCCTGCAGACGGTCTTTGGCTTCGTCACGGGAAAGGATGCTCAGTGAACCGGTCAGCACCACGGTTTTACCGGCAAACGGACTGTCGATCTCTTCTGCTTTAACCACCATCACCTGCGGCCAGTTTACCCCGGCCTTGTCCACCAGCAGGCGAATGATCTCAAGGTTACTCTCTTCGTCAAGGAAGTTGCGCACATGGCTGGCGACCACTTTGCCGACGTCCTGCACCGCCATTAACGCATCCAGATCGGCCGCCATCAGCGCGTCCAGCGTGCCAAAATGAGCCGCCAGATTTGCCGCAGTGGCTTCGCCGACTTCACTGATGCCCAGCGCATAAAGGAACCGTGCAAAGGTGGTTTGCTTCGCTTTTACCAGCGCGTTCACCACATTCTGCGCCGATTTCGGCCCCATCCGATCCAGCCCGGTCAACTTGCCTGCCGTCAGTTCAAACAGCTCCGCCGGATTTTTGACATATTCTTTGTCCACCAGCTGATCGATAATTTTCTCACCCATACCGTCGATATCCAGCGCCCGGCGAGAAACAAAGTGTTTCAAGGCACCTTTACGCTGCGCGCCGCAAATCAGACCACCGGTGCAGCGCGCCACCACTTCCCCTTCGACGCGTTCGACGTCCGAGCCGCATACCGGGCAGCGTGTCGGGAATGCAATCTCACGCGCGTTGTCGCCTGTCTCCACCACGCTCATGACTTGGGGAATGACATCGCCAGCCCGGCGGATAACCACACGATCGCCGATTTTCAGCCCCAGTCGCTCGATTTCATCGGCGTTATGCAGGGTGGCATTACTCACCATGACCCCGGCAACCAGCACCGGTTCCAGCCTGGCAACCGGCGTAATGGCGCCGGTGCGGCCAACCTGAAATTCGACATCACGCACTGTCGTCATCTGCTCCTGCGCGGGAAACTTAAACGCGACTGCCCAACGTGGTGCACGCGCAACAAAGCCCAGCTGCTCTTGCAGCGCCAGGCTGTCCACTTTAATCACCACGCCATCAATATCGAAGCCCAGCGTCGGGCGAGCCGCCTCAACCTGGTGGTAGAAGTCCAGTACCTCTGCCGGACTGTGGCAAAGGCGCACACGATCGCTGACCGGCAGCCCCCAGGCTTTAAAACGTTGCAGGCGCGCCCTATGGCTGCGCGGCATTTCGCCGCCTTCCAGCAGACCCAGGCCGTAGCAGAAGAAAGTGAGCGGACGTTTCGCGGTGATACGCGGATCAAGCTGTCGCAGAGAACCGGCGGCGGCATTGCGCGGATTAGCAAACACCTTTTGACCGCTGCTACGCGCCTGCTCATTCATTTGCTCGAATCCGACCAGCGGCATAAAAACTTCACCACGCACTTCGAGGCGCTCAGGAATGTTGTCACCACTCAAACGCAGCGGAATAGCCCGGATGGTGCGCACATTAGCGGTAATATTTTCTCCCGTGGTGCCATCACCTCGGGTCGCAGCCCGTACCAGCTCGCCTTTTTCATACAGCAGGCTGACCGCCAGCCCATCCAGCTTCAGCTCGCAGCAAAAGGTGATGTCATCCGTGCTTTTCAGCCGATCCTGCACGCGCTTATTAAATGCCAGATAACTCTCTTCATCAAAGGCATTGTCCAGCGACAGCATCGGCACTTCGTGGCGCACCTGCTCGAAAACACTCAGTGGTGCTGCACCTACGCGCTGGGTTGGTGAGTCGGAGGTCAGCAGTTCAGGGTGCTGCGCTTCCAAATCGCGCAATTCACCCATCAGACGATCGTATTCTGCATCGGGCACTGCCGGTGCGTCCAGCACATGATACTGATATTCATAGTGGCGAAGCAGGGTTCGCAGATGGGTGATTTTGTCTTGCACAGATTCCATAGCGGCACCATCAGAGATGAAAAACCCCCGGCTGTCGGGGGTTTGAAAAGATTAACCGGGGCAAATTAGTGGTTAGCGTCGATGACGTTGCGAATACGCGCTTTGTACGTTTCCAGCTTCTGTGGCGTCATCATGCGGCGCTCATCATCAAGCACCACGCCACCAACATCATCGGCGATCCGCTGAGCGGATTGCAGCATCAGCTTAAAGTTTTGATGAGCATCACCATAGGAAGGCACCATCATAAAGATGGACACGCCCGGGGTAGAGAATTCCGACATATTGTCTGGATTGAACGAACCGGGCTTAACCATGTTCGCCAGGCTGAACAGCACCGGGCCGCTGCCTGCCGGGTTAAGATGCCGGTGGAAGATATTCATCTCGCCAAACTGGAATCCTGCCTGCAAAACGCCTTGCAGCAGTGCTTCACCACTGAGGCTACCGCCAGCATGAGCCGAAACGTGTAGCACCAGCACGGTCTCTTTTTGACGCGTGTCTACTGCCGGTGCTTGCGGGCTGTGCTCGGGCGCTGCTGCCACAGCCGATTCAACCTTATCGGCTGGCGGAGCGGTGGTCGGCCGAACTTTTTCCGGCTGGAGAGCCGGCTGAATCACTTCAGGCTCCGCAGGGTTCTGTGCTAGTGCGGCACCGAACAGCGGATCCTCAGCAGACGGCTCATCGTCCCGATCCTGCGGCTGGTGGTGATATACCGGCTCAGGCTGCGGTTTACTGTGACGCGGCGGCGCATCCCCGGTATCAATTTCACCCAGGGAAGGTTCCGATGTTTCAGGAGGGGGGCGTCGCGTACGCACTTCACCCACGCCTTCTTCGTCATCTTCGAAAGCTTCTTTTCTGTCCTGTTTTAAACGCTTGTGCGGGCGATCGCGAAAAACGGATGAACGCTCTTTACGACTGGTCCACAGGCCATGTAGTAAAAGCGCTATAATGGCGATCGCGCCAACAACGATTAATATCAGACGCAAATCCTGCATCATTGTATTCTCTGTTGTTCCAGTACCTTGCCACCGCGGCAAACTTTATCCTCTAACTGTATTTGCCAGAGTACACAAGTGCAAGTCCGTGCAGTATTTTCTGACAAATATCCCGCTTTAAGGCGGCTTATTTGCTGATTTTTCGCACACCCGACCTGTATTGAGCAGAAAAAGCTGGGGTATGATAGCCACCGCCTTCCCGTTTAAAGGAGAAAAGCAGTTCATGCCACATCACAATTTTGACCATTCGCCTAACGGCGTTCACTATTTCAGCATCGGCTGGAAACTGATTCGCCTGCCGGGTATACGCCGTTTTGTGATCCTGCCACTGGTTATCAATATTGTTCTGATGGCGGGTGCATTTATCTGGCTGTTCCACCGTCTCGGGCAATGGATACCAGAACTGATGGCGATGGTTCCGGGTTGGCTGCAATGGCTGAGCTATCTGCTGTGGCCACTGCTGGTGCTGTCAATCATCCTGGTCTTTAGCTATTTATTCTCCACGGTGGCCAACTGGATTGCCGCCCCCTTTTGTGGGCTACTGGCCGAACAGTTGGAAGGAAGGTTGACCGGTAACCCTCTGCCTGACAACGGCTGGAGTGGACTGATTAAGGACCTGCCACGCGTTATCAAGCGTGAGTGGCAGAAGCTGGCTTACTATCTTCCGCGCGCGCTGGTGCTGCTGGTGCTCTATTTTTTACCGGGGTTTGGTCAGATCGTTGCCCCGGTGCTGTGGTTCCTGTTTAGCGCCTGGATGATGGCCATCCAGTACTGTGATTATCCTTTTGATAACCATAAAGTGAACTTTCGCCAGATGCGTTCGGCCATGCGACAGAACAAAACGATGAATCTGCAGTTTGGTGCGCTGGTCAGCCTGTTCACCATGATCCCGCTACTCAATCTTGTCATCATGCCGGTTGCGGTGTGCGGAGCCACCGCAATGTGGGTGGATCGTTATCGCCCACTGCTGGCCTCGAATCGCTAACCGCATTGGTGTCTGACGCCGGCCGCTTTTACTGGCGTCTGGCCCTCCAGTCGGTGAGCCAGGAAAGCGCCTGGATAGCCATTTGATGCGGCTTATGCCCTTTTTGCAGGACTTATTTCTGCTAAACATATCTATATACGATTTCATCACTTCACGGGCAGAGTGAACAAGGTATGCTCTGTGCGTTCCCAGTATTTCATACAGTTAAGGACGGGCTATGAGTAAGATATATGAAGACAACTCTTTAACAATCGGTCATACGCCGCTTGTTCGACTGAACCGCATCGGTAATGGACGCATTCTGGCAAAAATTGAGTCGCGTAATCCCAGCTTCAGCGTCAAATGCCGTATCGGTGCCAATATGATTTGGGATGCGGAAAAGCGCGGAATTCTTAAGCCGGGTATTGAACTGGTCGAACCGACCAGCGGTAATACCGGTATTGCCCTGGCCTATGTCGCGGCAGCTCGCGGATATAAACTGACGTTGACGATGCCCGAAACGATGAGCGTTGAACGCCGCAAGCTGCTGAAAGCACTGGGAGCGAATCTGGTGCTGACCGAGGGTGCAAAGGGTATGAAAGGTGCCATCAGCAGAGCGGAAGAGATCGTCGCCAGCAATCCGGATAAATTTGTCCTGCTGCAGCAGTTCAGCAATCCGTCCAATCCGGAAATTCATGAGAAAACCACCGGCCCGGAGATCTGGGAAGATACCGATGGCGAAGTAGACGTGTTTATCGCCGGCGTGGGCACCGGTGGCACGTTAACCGGGGTAAGCCGTTACCTCAAAAACACGAAAGGGAAGACAGATCTGATTTCGGTCGCGGTTGAACCCACCGATTCGGCGGTCATCGCTCAGGCGCTGGCCGGGGAGGAGCTTAAACCAGGCCCGCACAAGATCCAGGGTATTGGCGCAGGTTTCATCCCGGCCAACCTCGATCTCAACCTGATAGACCGCGTTATTGCCATCACGAATGAAGAAGCCATTTCAACTGCGCGCCGCCTGATGGAAGAAGAAGGTATTCTGGCCGGTATCTCTTCCGGTGCCGCCGTGGCTGCTGCATTAAAGCTACAGGAAGATGACGCATTCGCGGGAAAAAATATTGTGGTTGTGCTCCCCTCTTCCGGAGAACGTTACCTTTCCACCGCGCTGTTTGCCGATCTGTTTACCGAGAAAGAGCTACAACAATAATTTTGACATAGCTAATTTGTATGAAAAAGCACCCTCATGGGTGCTTTTTTGTGGAGTACGTCAAACTTTTAGCACCCTGAAGATTGATTTTACCCTCAATCGTCTGGTATTTAAGCTGGCAATTAATTCGATCCGAAAAATTAATCGAAACACAAAATGGATTTGGCTGAATCGATTTATCGGTTTGGCGCAGCAAGACAAATCGCGGCATAATGAGAAGTGGATGAGTGAGACGAAAATCCCTGGTTTTCTCTTTACCTTTGCTCCACCTTACAAGCGCATTTTCAATCAGCCTCGAATCTTGGTCTGCGCGGCTCATTACAGGCTAATGCCCCGTCATCCACCGGGCTTTAGATCAACAACACCAAAACTTATTAAGTTGGGGAAATATTATGTTCCAGCAAGAAGTCACCATCACCGCACCAAACGGCCTGCACACGCGTCCGGCAGCTCAGTTCGTTAAAGAAGCTAAAGCATTTGCTTCTGACATCACCGTTACTTCTAACGGCAAGTCTGCCAGCGCGAAGAGCCTGTTCAAATTACAGACCCTGGGTTTGACTCAGGGCACCGTGGTGACCCTGTCTGCAGAAGGCGAAGACGAGCAGAAAGCCGTCGAGCATCTGGTCAAACTGATGGCCGAACTCGAGTAATCAGTTCGCTATCCAGCACAGCTGTATCAGGCAAATAAATGCAATATTGACCGCGGATCGAGCGTCCGCGTTGTTGCCTTGGTAAAATTATCGCAGGCTTACGCGTTGATTTGCATAATACGTCTGGCTCGCTGGGAGGAATAAACGCCATGTTAATCCGCGCTTTCCCCCTCAGACGATAATCAGAAAGACAAAAGGTAGGGTTATGATTTCAGGAATTTTAGCATCACCGGGTATCGCTTTCGGCAAGGCGCTTCTGCTGAAAGAAGATGAGATTGTTATTAACCGGAAAAAGATTTCTGCCGACCAGGTCGATCAGGAAGTTCAGCGTTTTCTGGACGGTCGTAAAAAGGCTGCCGCGCAGCTGGAAACGATCAAAACCAAAGCGGGTGAAACCTTCGGCGAAGAAAAAGAAGCGATCTTCGAAGGGCATATCATGCTGCTTGAAGATGAAGAACTTGAGCAGGAAATCATCGCTCTGATTAAAGATGAGCACGCCACCGCTGATTCTGCTGCCTATTCTGTTATCGATGGCCAGGCGAAAGCACTGGAAGAGCTGGATGATGAGTATTTGAAAGAGCGTGCTGCCGATGTCCGTGACATCGGTAAGCGCCTGCTGCAAAACATTCTTGGCCTGCATATTGTCGATCTTAGCGCCATTAATGAAGAAGTTCTGCTGATTGCCAAAGATTTGACTCCGTCCGAGACGGCTCAGCTCAACCTGAAAAAAGTCTTAGGTTTTATCACCGATATTGGTGGCCGTACTTCACACACTTCGATCATGGCGCGCTCGCTGGAGCTGCCAGCCATTGTCGGTACCGGTGACGTTACCAGCCAGGTGAAAAACGACGACTTCCTGATCCTGGATGGCGTAAATAACCAGGTGTACGTCAACCCGACGCCGGAAAAAATCGAAGAATTAAAAGCCGTGGCGCATCAGTACCTCAGCGAGAAAAACGAGCTGGCGAAACTGAAAGACCTGCCGGCGATCACTCTCGATGGTCATCAGGTTGAAGTGTGCGCAAACATCGGTACCGTACGCGACGTCGCGGGTGCTGAACGTAACGGCGCTGAAGGCGTTGGCCTGTATCGCACCGAGTTCCTGTTTATGGATCGCGAATCGCTGCCAAGCGAAGATGAGCAGTTCCAGGCTTATAAAGCCGTGGCGGAAGCGGTTGGCGCTCAGGCTGTCATCGTACGAACCATGGACATTGGCGGTGATAAAGACCTGCCGTATATGAACCTGCCGAAAGAGGACAACCCGTTCCTTGGCTGGCGCGCCATTCGTATTGCTATGGATCGTCCAGAAATCCTGCATGCGCAGCTACGTGCTATCCTGCGCGCCTCTGCCTTTGGCAAGCTGCGTATCATGTTCCCGATGGTGATTTCCGTTGAGGAAGTTCGCACCCTGAAAGCGGAGCTGGAAACACTGAAAGCCCAACTGCGCACTGAAGGTAAAGCATTCGACGAGAAAATCGAAGTGGGTATTATGGTGGAAACGCCTGCTTCCGCCGCGATTGCTCATCATCTGGCGAAAGAAGTCGACTTTTTCAGTATTGGAACAAACGACCTGACGCAGTACACTCTCGCAGTAGATCGTGGTAATGACCTGATTTCGCATCTCTACAATCCCATGTCCCCTTCTGTACTGACGTTGATCAAGCAAGTTATTGATGCTTCTCATGCTGAAGGAAAATGGACCGGTATGTGTGGTGAGCTGGCAGGTGACGAACGTGCTACACTACTGTTACTGGGAATGGGGCTGGACGAATTCAGCATGAGTGCTATTTCTATCCCACGCATCAAGAAAATTATTCGTAATACCAATTTTGAAGATGCGAAGGCGTTGGCAGAGCAAGCTCTGGCTCAGCCGACAGCGGATGATTTGATGAACCTGGTGAATAAGTTCATTGAAGAAAAAACACTCTGCTGAGACTGAAAAACGCTGGCACAACATTACTGCTTAGGAGAAGAACATGGGGTTGTTTTCAAAACTTTTTGGCGATAAGTCAGATTCCGCATCGGGTGCTATCGAGATCGTAGCACCGTTATCGGGTGAAATCGTCAATATCGAAGACGTACCGGATGTCGTATTTGCGGAAAAAATTGTTGGCGATGGTATCGCTATCAAACCTACAGGCAATAAAATGGTTGCGCCGGTTGATGGCACCATCGGAAAAATTTTCGAAACCAATCACGCGTTTTCCATTGAGTCTGACAGCGGTATTGAGCTGTTTGTCCACTTCGGTATCGATACAGTCGAGCTGAAGGGTGAAGGCTTCAAGCGAATCGCCGAAGAAGGTCAGAAAGTGAAGAAAGGCGACGTGGTGATCGAATTCGATCTGGCGCTGCTGGAAGAGAAAGCGAAATCAACGCTGACGCCGGTGGTGATCTCCAATATGGATGAGATCAAAGAGCTGGTTAAATTAACAGGCAGCGTTGTTGTCGGTGAGACCCCGGTTATTCGTATTAAAAAATAATCGCGCCCATCATGAAAAAGCCTCCTTAATTACCGGGGGCTTTTTTTATGTCTGTCCATCCAATGCGACCGGCCTTGTCTGAACGCGCCCGGTTAGCGAAAAAACGGGCTTTCATCACACCAATGAAATTTCCCAGTGTGGCAGACGGATTGTCAGCTCCAGCCCCCCTTCGCGAGCATTCATCGCGCTAACCTCACCGCCGTGGGCTAACACAACTTTACGCACGATCGACAAGCCAAGTCCGTAACCTTTACCTGACAGCGGAGAATTAACGCGCACAAACGGGTCAAAAATGCTGGAGAGTTTATCAGGCTCCACTCCCGGCCCTCGATCGCGAACGCAGATCGCCAGCCAGCCGTCTTCATGTTGAAGAGTCATGAGCACCTGCTGTCCCTGGGTTGAGAAACGCAGCGCGTTGCGTACAACGTTTTCTACCGCCGAGCGAATCAGGTTGGCATCCCCTTTCACCGTGTAATCATGCAGCCTGTCGGCGTCCAGCAGGATCTTAACGCCGGGTATCTGCGCCTCATAGCGCGCATCGTTGGCCACCGCCTCCAGCAGCCCCAGCAAATCAAAGTACTGTTCATCTGGCAAATTCTGGTGTTCCGTTCGTGACAAAGTGAGCAGCTCACCGATCATCTTATCCAGTCGACGAGCCTCTTCATCGATCCTGTCAAGTGAAGCAGAGACGGATCCTGGGGTTTGGCGCGCCAGCCCCGTTGCCAGCTGCAGGCGTGCCAGCGGCGAGCGTAACTCATGCGATACGTCGTGCAACAGTTCTTCGCGCGCGCTGACCAGCACCAACAGGCGCTCCACCATGGCATCAAAGTCCCGCGCCACTGCCGACAGTTCATCGTGGCGTAGACGCATCTGCGGGAACAGGCGCACGGAAAGGTCGCCTTTCGCGACGCGGGCAAACCCTGCACGCAGCTGACGCATAGGGCGCGTCAGATTCCAGGCAAGAAACAGACTGAATAACAGCCCGCAAATACCGCCGACAATAAACAGCGGCAGTGGCATGTTCAGAATACTGTGCGGCCGATGTGCCATTCCGCTGTCCGCACGCATTCCAGCCACGTCATAACGCAGTTGGTAGTGGCGACCATCCGCACCTGTCACCGATGCGGTGATGTCTTCGGGGAATTCGCCGGGCGGCAGAAAGTGGTTCAGTTCATTATGCGGCCTTTGCGCAGACGGCAAACCCTCCGTCAGCTGCACCGAAAAAAACCGCCGATCGCCCGCCGGCCAGTCGATCATCATATTATTCAGCGCCTCCATGCCACCGCGCTGCAGCACCGAAGCGGCCGAGGTCATTTGCAGGTTAATAATACGCCTGGTAGCCTGATTTTCCGGGGGGTCATGGTGTTTGCCATACAGGCTAAACCCCAGCCACAGGAGTTGCGTAATGGCAATAAAAGTTAACCAGAACCCCAGCAGAATTTTCCAGAACAAAAAGCCAGGCAAACCCGTTTTCATCGGATGCGGTAACCGATACTGCGCACCGTTTCAATATTGATGGCGTGGTTAGTCAGCCCCGCCAGCTTCTGACGAATATTGCTGATGTGCACGTCCACGCTGCGATCGTAAGCCTCGCGCGGGCGCCCCAGTCCTTTTTCCGACAGCTCATCTTTAGACACCACGCGTTCAGCCGAAAGAAGCAGCAGTTCGAGCAAATTGAACTCTGAAGCGGTGAAATCGAAAGGCTTATCCTGCCATTCGCTGATGCGCGTTGCCGGGTTTAACGTCAGTTCACCCCAGACAATCATCTCATTGTTTTTCGTTGCAGCAGGCGGTTCTTCAACGCGCCTGAGTACGGCGCGCAGGCGGGCAACCAGTTCACGCGGGTAGCAGGGTTTGGGCATGTAGTCATCCGCCCCCATTTCCAGGCCAATCACGCGGTCGATATTATCGCCCTTCGCCGTCAGCATAATCACCGGCAGGCGGCCGTGCTGTCGCACCTGGCGCAGCACATCGATGCCGCTCATATCGGGCAGCATGATGTCGAGGATCATGGCGTTGTAGTCGCCGGAAAGCGCCCCGTCCACGCCCGCTTTGCCGGTTAACGCTAATGATGCATCAAAACCTTCGGCAATCAGGTACTCACTGAGCATGGTGCCCAGCTCAGGGTCGTCATCGACCAGTAAAATTTTCATAGGCGATCTCACAATGATACAGACGCCATTTTCACCTGTTAACGGGCAATACGCAGCCGCTTTTACCCAATCCTTACAGTATGGCAGGTGAAAACCATGCGTACGCCATCCACCAGGCGCATAGTGGGAAATATACATTGGGCCAGAAAAAAGCCCTTCCATGCCGGTTTGTGGATAAATGATCAATAAACGCCGGTAGATAAGTAGCGGTCACCACGATCGCAGATAATAGCGACAATCACGCTGCCGGGATAAGCACGGGCAATACGCAGCGCCCCGGCAACGGCACCACCGGAGCTGACGCCACAAAATATCCCTTCATGCCTTGCCAGCAGACGCATGGTCTCTTCCGCTTCTTGTTGCGACATATCCAGCATCTGATTCACCAGTTCAGGACGAAAAATACCCGGTACATAGGCAGCAGGCCAGCGGCGAATACCTGGAATGCTGCTACCCTCGGACGGCTGTAGCCCCACAATTTCCACGGCCTGATTCTGCTGCTTAAGGAAGCGCCCGACGCCGGTAATCGTACCCGTGGTGCCCATGCTCGACACAAAATGCGTCAGGCGTCCCGCCGTCTGCTGCCAGATTTCCGGCCCGGTGGTGAGGAAATGGCCCAGCGGGTTATCGGGGTTATTAAACTGGTCCAGCACCTTACCTTCACCGCGAGCGGCCATTTCCAGCGCCAGATCCCGCGCCCCTTCCATGCCCAGCTCGCGGCTGACGAGGATCAGCTCAGCGCCGTAGGCGCGCATCGCCGCCTGGCGCTCAACGCTCATGCTCTCCGGCATCAATAGCTTAAGCACATAGCCTTTCATGGCGGCAATCATCGCCAGGGCAATACCCGTATTGCCACTGGTTGCCTCGATCAGCACATCACCGGGGTGGATTTCCCCCCGCAGCTCCGCCTGCTGGATCATCGATAACGCTGCCCGATCCTTCACCGAGCCGGCAGGGTTGTTGCCCTCCAGTTTTAGCCAGATTTCACTGCCGTTATCCGGGATCAGGCGCTGCAGCCGGACTAACGGCGTGTTACCGATGGTGTTTTCGAGTGTGGTCACGTCAGCCTTCCCGGCATGAAATAGCAGAGGCTGGTATCAACCAGCCCCTTGAAGAAATGAGCGTCAGAGAAGGAAAATATCAGGCGCTTTCAGCAAAGGCAACCGGTCGTAATGCGGCATCGCCGCGATACAGGCGTGCATTTTGCAGGCCAACGAATAAACGCTCGCCGCGTTGCGGAGCCACCTGGTCACCGTCCATCACCACGGTCAACGGATCGGCGCTCCATTCGGCAGGCTGCAGAACCAGCTGCCAGTAGTGCCCGCGCGGGCTGATCTCCAAAACCCTCACAGGCAACGGGGTTTCGAGGCTGCCCTGACGGCTGACGTCAATTTCCCACGGTCGCAGAAACAGCTCCACTTTTCCCTGATGCGCCGGGGTGTAAGCCAGCGGCCAGTGATGTGCGCCAACGTGAAACTGAGAACCGTGCACTTCGCCGTCAAAGCGGTTCACTTCGCCGAGGAATTCCAGCACGAAGCGGCTTGCCGGGTCGCGCCACACTTCACCCGGCGTACCGACCTGCTCGATATTGCCCTGGCTCATCACCACCACGCGATCCGCGACTTCCATCGCCTCTTCCTGATCGTGGGTAACAAACACGCTGGTGAATTTCAACTCTTCATGCAGCTGACGCAGCCAGCGGCGCAGCTCTTTACGTACCTGGGCGTCCAGCGCGCCAAAAGGCTCATCCAGCAGCAAAATTTGCGGCTCCACCGCCAGCGCACGCGCCAGCGCGACGCGCTGTTTCTGCCCACCGGAAAGCTGTGCCGGGAAGCGCCCTGCCAGATGACCCAGCTGCACCATCTCCAGCAGACGCGTTACCTTCTGCTTAATTTCAGCAGACGACGGACGTTCGCGGCGCGGCAATACGTTCAGCCCAAAGGCGATATTGTCGAATACCGTCATATGACGGAACAGCGCATAATGCTGGAACACAAAGCCCACCTGGCGGTCACGGGCATGTACCCGGCTGACGTCTTTACCGTGAAAGCTCAGGCGACCGCTGTTTTGGTTCTCCAGCCCGGCGATAATGCGCAGCAGCGTAGTTTTTCCCGAGCCGGAAGGCCCCAGCAGCGCAACCATATGCCCGGAAGGAATTTCCAGAGAGATATCGTTGAGGACTTTTGTCCGGCCGAAGAATTTATTGATGTTGCCGATCTCAATGCTCATGGTTCCCCTCCCGTTGCAAACGCTGCTGCTGGCTCTCTAATCGCCACTGCAGCGCGCTTTTCAGAAACAGCGTCACTATCGCTATCAGAGTTAACAAGGCAGCAGCGGTAAATGCGCCCACGCTGTTGTAATCCTGATGCAGTAATTCAACCTGTAATGGCAGCGTATAGGTTTCGCCGCGAATAGACCCTGACACCACCGAAACCGCACCGAACTCGCCGATGGCGCGGGCGTTAGTCAGCACAACCCCATATAGCAGCGCCCAGCGAATATTCGGTAAGGTCACGCGCCAGAACATCTTCCAGCCGGAAGCCCCCAGCAGCACCGCAGCTTCATCTTCGTGGCTTCCCTGGCTCAGCATGACCGGCACCAGCTCGCGCACCACAAACGGACAGGTAACAAAAATCGTCACCAGCGCCATGCCCTGCCACGAGAACATCAGCTGGATACTGTGCGCATCAAGCCACCCGCCGGCCGGGCCATTCACTCCCCAAAAAAGCAGGTACATCAGGCCTGCCACCACCGGCGAAACGGCAAACGGGATATCGAACAATGTCAGCAGCAGCTGGCGGCCGGGGAAAGTAAAACGCGTTACCAGCCAGGCCAGCAGCGTACCAAATACCAGGTTAACCGGCACCGCAATCAGGGCAATCAGTAACGTCAGCCAGATGGCGTGCAGCATATCGGCATCGCGCAGATTACCGAGCGCCGCTATCAGCCCCTCAGAAAACGCCGTGGCAAATATCGCCACCAGCGGTATGACCAGCAGCAGCAGAGAAATCAATGCGCCGAGTCCTATCAGCATCCATTTACCCCACGGGATGCGTGCACGGCGCACGTCTTTAAAATCGCTGATTTCCGCCATCAGTGACCTCCAATACGACGGCCAAAGCGGCTCTGCAAGGTGTTAATGGCAAACAGCAGCAGCAGCGAAGCGGCAAGGATCACGGAAGCAATCGCGCTGGCTGCCGGATAGTCAAACTCCTGCAAACGGACAAAAATCATTAGCGAAGTCACTTCGGTTTTCCACGCAATATTACCGGCGATAAAAATGACCGCGCCAAACTCGCCCAGGCTACGGGTAAACGACAGCGCCGTCCCCGCCAGCAGCGCCGGGCCTATTTCGGGCAGAACCACGCGCCGGAAGCTCTGCCACGGCGTTGCACCGAGCGTTTCAGCGGCTTCTTCATATTCCGGCCCCAGCTCTTCCAGTACCGGCTGTACGGTACGCACCACAAACGGAATACTGGTAAACGCCATCGCCACGGCGATGCCAAGCCAGGTGTAAGAGACCTTGATATCAAACTGCGCCAGCCACTGACCGTACCAGCCGTTCACGGAAAACAGCCCGGCCAGCGTCAGGCCGGCTACCGCCGTAGGCAGTGCAAAGGGCAGATCCATCAGACCGTCGAGCAGTGCACGCCCCGGAAAGCGGTAGCGCGTCAGGATCCACGCCATCAGCATGCCAAACAGCGCGTTGAAAACAGAGGCTACCCCGGCGGCAACCAGCGTCACCTGGTAAGCGGCCATCACCTGCGGGTTGGTGATCACTTCCCAGTACTGTGCCAGCGACATCTGCGCAAGCTGCATCAGCAGTGCGCTGATCGGCAGCAGCAGGATCAGACAGGTGAAAAACAGGCTGCTGCCCAGACTGATACCAAACCCGGGCAGTA
Organism: Erwinia pyrifoliae DSM 12163; assembly: GCF_000026985.1. Lineage (NCBI taxonomy): Bacteria > Pseudomonadati > Pseudomonadota > Gammaproteobacteria > Enterobacterales > Erwiniaceae > Erwinia > Erwinia pyrifoliae. The sequence goes on along the minus strand of NC_017390.1, from coordinate 1,321,586 downwards.
CGCGTTTACTTCGTGTTGCCAACATCAATCACGCCTCGCCGCTAAAAGCTTATCCAGTTCGCCACCGCTGGCGAAATGCGTTTTCATCACCCGATCCCAGCCGCCAAAAGCCTGCTCCACGTCGAACAACTCGGTGTGCGGAAAACGATTTTTTTGTTGCGCCATCAGCTGCGGGTTGTTCACCCGATAGTAAAAGCGGGTGATGATTTGCTGGGCAGATGGCGTGTAGAGATAGTTCAGATAGGCTTTAGCCGCCTCTTCGGTGTGGTTGTGACTGATATTTTTGTCGACCCACGCCACCGGGAACTGCGCCAGAATATTGGTGGGCGGCACAACCACCTGATAGCCATCCTGCGCGTACCTGTCGCGAATAGTATTTACCTCGGATTCAAAGCTTATCAGCACGTCACCCAGGCCACGCTCAACAAAGGTGGTCGTTGCTCCACGGCCACCGGTATCGAACACCTCCACGTTTTTCAGCAGCTGCGCCATAAACTTTTCAGTCTTTGCTTTATCGTGGCCGTCGGCTCTTTCGGCCGCGCCCCAGGCGGCCAGCCAGGTATAGCGCCCGTTGCCGGAGGTTTTCGGGTTAGGAAAAATTAATTTCACATCATCGCGCACCAAATCGTTCCAGTCGTGGATATGCTTCGGGTTCCCTTTGCGCACCAGGAAAGCCATGGTTGAATAAAACGGCGAACTGCCGTTCGGCAGACGCTGCTGCCAGTCGGCTGCGATCAGCCTGCCCCTGTCATGCAGGATCTGCACGTCGGTGACCTGGTTATAGGTGACGACGTCCGCTTTAAGCCCCTGCAACATCGCCAGCGCCTGTTTAGAGGAACCCGCATGGGACTGTTTAATGGTCAGCGTATCGCCTGCATGCTGCTGCGCCCACTGCTTTTCAAACGGCGCATTCAGGGCGGCGAACAGCTCGCGCGAGACATCATAAGAGCTGTTAAGCAGCTCGGTGGCCTGCGCCCCCGGACTCAGCACCAACGAAAATGCACAGGCCGTGATTACTTTTTTTATCGTCGGTAGCGCCATTATGTACCCTGAAGATGAGCCGGTTAAGCGGGAAAGTGAGTTGTTAAGTTTATTGATAACCTGCCGTAAAGACGTAGCGGTTTTATATACCGTTTGGTGCTTTGCCATGATAAAACGCTATAAGCTTGTGGCATTGGTTATGCCGCAGATGGGAAACAACCCGGCCTGAATAGTGAAGATTTAACATGCCGTGGAATTTTCTCCCCAGTCACCCAACCTGCAACGTGACGCCACAGCCTGACTGGCTTGCCAGAGGAGATGCTGATATCCGGCGGTTAGCGGTTAAATTAACGCCGCCAGATAATTTTGCTCAGCGTCCAGTTTTTCAGGGTTTGGTCTGCAGGGATCAACTCGTCCGGACCGTGCCAGTCGCCGCTAAACACATAGCTGATGTGCTGACTCCCCGGCGCTTTGCATTCAACGCTGGCGCTATCTGCCCCACTCCCTTTCTGGCAGTTATCGAAGGCTTTTTTAAACAGGTCGCTGAACGGCGTGCCAATTTTCACCCCGCTGACGGTGGCAATCGCACGGTCGGAGATATCAACGCGGCTGACGGTGCTCTGCCCGGTTAACTCCAGCCTGACCTGCTTGTCGCTGTTCACCGCCTGCCAGAAGTGAACGATGTTACCGTCCGCAGTGCGCATCCCCTGGCGTAACTGGTAGTTGCCATTGAGGCCGTCACTCAGCGCTTGCTGTTGCAGCGGGGTATTGCCATTTATGCCGCCCACCCCCCGTTCACTGACCTGTAACGGTGAAGAAAACCAGTTCAACGGTGACAGGCTGGACCACGACCATGAAACGGGGTTCCACCCTGTTGAAGACGAGGTGCTTTCGGGCTGGGAAGGTGAACTGGCGCAGCCCGTTAGCAGCATACAGGCTGCCAGCAACGCCGGTCGAATAGCTTTCATGACAACTCCAGATAGAATGTACAGGATTTATTTATTAACGCGTTAGAGTACTAATCCGCACAAAAGTTTTACTCAATGATTTTCAGCGGGGTCGAAGCAGTCGCGCAAACGCCGGGAATACAACAGCGCCAGCAGCGCCGTACCGTCGGCCAGGGATGTCAGCAACAGCAGATCGGAAACGCGGTTGTGCCAGAGTTGGGAAAACTGTAGCAACAGCGCCAATAGCAGGGTCAACAGCAATACCCAACGCCATGCCTGCCACAGGCGCGGCAAACGTTGACGATAGCCGGTTAACAGCAATCCAAGCGCGGCAGGCACGCCCAGGCACAACCCCAGCCAGAAACCCGCGTTATCGGGGTAGAACAGTTCCAGCAGCGGCGAACCTTGCTGCCCTGAAGCACCTGCCATCACAAACAGCAGCCAGGTACGCGCCTGCAGCAGCAGGATCGCCCAAAAAGACAGCGGTAAGCGCAGCTGGCCTTTACTGTCATAATCATCCGGGAGATATTTCACACCGATCAGTTTCATAGAATGAATACCGTAATTCTCTGCATCATTAACGTGGCGGCACTGATTAATAAGGTGTGCCGCCACGTTAAGGGTGAAGAGAAATCAGTATTCGCGGTCTTCAATCAGGCGCTTGCCTAATAACAGGCTGTCCTGAGTCTCATAATCGAGCTTTTCATAGAAGCCCGTCACCGCGTCGTTTTCTTCACGCACCATTACATTTATTTTCGGGCAGCCCCGGGCGATAAGCTTTTTCTCCAGGCGATTAATCAGCGCGTTGGCGAAACCGCGCCCCTGGTAATCGGGATGCACGCCCAGGTAGTAGGCCGAACCGCGATGACCGTCGTAGCCGCCCATCAGCGTACCGACAATTTCGCCGCCGGCCACGGCCACCAGGAACAGATCCGCATCGTGGTTGAGCTTACGTTCGATATCCATCTCCGGATCGTTCCACGGACGTAACAGATCGCAACGCTCCCAAAGGGTAATCACTTCTTCAAAATCATCTTGCCGGAATGCGCGAATTTCCATCAGATTTGGCCTGTGCTTAGCTTAATTTGTTGATTATCACGCATTCTTCCGTCGGTGCAAGTCCGTTGGTGCACCTTAAGGAAAAAAAGCGCTTATAAGGCGGGTAAGTCTGCCGAAATAATTGGTAAAAGGCTGAAATAGTTCACTTCTCGCCGCCTTAACAAGGTTACGATATAACAATAAGCACTTTTGGCTAATGGATGGTGCAATGAAAAAAAATGTTCCAATGACGCTGCTGACCAGCCGACGCCGGCTACTGCTCTCCGCAATGGGGATCGCGCTGCTGGCAAACAGACCCTCTGGCGCACGCGCAGCAGAATTAGCCCCGCACCAGCCCATACCGTCTGCTTCAATGCCAGCAGGTCGGGCCAACGGCAAAAAAATCGTGATGATCGACCCGGGCCACGGTGGAATTGACTCCGGTGCAGTGGGGCATGAAGGATCGGAAGAGAAACATGTGGTACTGGAGATTGCCAATCACATCCGCCAGCATTTGAGCGCTCATCCGCATATTGAGGTGCGCCTGACGCGCGAAAGTGACCACTTTATTCCGCTGGGTCAACGCGTCGAGATCGCCCATCAGCATGGCGCAGACCTCTTTATGTCGGTGCACGCCGATGGCTATACCAGCCCGAGCGCCAACGGTGCTTCCGTCTTTGCCCTGTCAAATCGCGGAGCCAGCAGCAGCATGGCCCGCTATCTGTCGCAAAGAGAAAATGCCGCTGACAAAGTGGGCGGTGTGACGGCTGCGACAAAAGACCCCTATTTACAGCAGGTGCTGTTCGACCTGGTGCAAACGGATACCATCAACAATAGCCTGATCCTCGGGCACCATTTGCTGAGTCAGATCCGCCCGGTTCACCATCTGCACAGCCAGCATACCGAGCAGGCTGCCTTCGCGGTGTTAAAATCGCCGTCCATCCCGTCCGTACTGGTAGAGACCTCGTTTATCACCAATCCCGCCGAAGAAAAACTCCTGGGCACCACCGCATTTCGTCAGAAAATTGCCGGAGCCATCGCCGACGGGATTGTCAGCTTTTTTAGCCAGAACGAAACCGCCAGACGCACAGGTTGAGGTAAATGACATATAATTCATACGTCTTTTTACACAGGATCCTTTTATGAACACACCGGATATCGCCCAGGTCAAACAGTTCTTACTTAACCTTCAGGATGAAATTTGCCATAAGCTGGAGCAGGCAGACGGCGCCGCCCGCTTTGCCGAGGACAGCTGGCAGCGCCCTGGCGGCGGCGGCGGACGCAGCCGCGTGCTGCGCCACGGGCGGGTATTCGAGCAGGCAGGCGTTAACTTCTCTCATGTGCACGGCGACGCGATGCCGGCCTCCGCTACCGCCCACCGCCCTGAGCTGGCCGGGCGCAGCTTTGAAGCGCTGGGCGTCTCGTTGGTTATTCATCCTGAGAATCCTTATATTCCCACCAGCCACGCCAACGTGCGTTTCTTTATTGCGGAAAAACCCGGTGCCGAGCCGGTATGGTGGTTTGGCGGCGGTTTCGACCTGACACCATTTTATGGTTTCGAAGAGGATGCCGTTCACTGGCACCAGACCGCCTTTAACCTCTGCCAGCCTTTCGGCCCGGAGGTCTGGCCACGCTATAAAAAATGGTGCGATGACTATTTCCACCTCAAGCATCGCAACGAGCAGCGCGGTATTGGCGGGCTGTTCTTTGACGATCTGAATGCGGATGGCTTCGAGCAAAGTTTTCGCTTTATGCAGGCGGTCGGCCGTGGCTTTAGCGATGCTTATCTGCCGATTGTCGAGCGCCGTAAAGGGCTGCCGTGGGGCCAGCGCGAGCGCGATTTTCAGCTCTACCGCCGTGGCCGCTACGTTGAATTTAATCTGGTATGGGATCGCGGCACGCTGTTTGGCCTGCAAACCGGCGGCCGCACTGAGTCGATTCTGATGTCAATGCCGCCGCTGGTGCGCTGGGAATATGACTACCAGCCGCCTGAGGGCAGCCCGGAAGCGGCGCTGTACCGCGACTTTATCGTTGTTAAAGAGTGGCTGTAAGGCGCTGAGCCGTCGGCCACCGCCCGGATTCAACCCGCGCCGCAAAATGAAGCCTTGTGTGCCGCCTGCAAGTTAGTAGCGTCACGTTTTTTCCCGTAACTGCTACACTTTTGGTTGCGGTATTTTTGGCTCTGCTGCCGGACCATTGGGTGAACCCATCGCAACAATCAGAGAAAACGCATTTCTATTGTTACCCGTCTGATGCAATGTTTCGCCTGAAAATATTCAGCCGTGACGCGCAGCCTTGTTGTTTTCTCTGACCCGTAACGACCGCATCGACAGCGTCACGCTTACCCTTGCACCTCAGATTGCTTACCAAGGAGCTTACATGAACCAGTTAGACGCACTGAAACAATTCACCACCGTGGTGGCTGACAGTGGCGATATCGAATCCATCCGTCATTATCATCCCGAAGATGCCACGACCAACCCGTCTCTGATCCTGAAAGCCTCCGCCCTTGACTCGTACAAACACCTGATCACCGATGCCATCGACTACGCGAAAAAGCAGGGTGGCAGCAAAGAGACTCAGATTATTAATGCCAGTGATAAAGTGAATATTAATCTTGGCATGGAGATCCTGAAAAGCATCCCTGGCCGGGTTTCAACGGAAGTAGATGCCCGCCTCTCTTACGATCGCGGCATGTGCGTCACCAAAGCCGAAAAACTGATACGGATGTATGAAGAGCACGGTATCGACAGGTCGCGTATCCTGATCAAACTGGCCTCCACCTGGGAGGGGATCCGAGCCGCTGAAGAGCTGGAGAAAAACGGCATTCACTGTAACCTGACGCTGCTGTTCTCATTTGCTCAGGCCCGCGCCTGCGCCGAAGCCGGTGTGTTCCTGATTTCACCGTTCGTTGGCCGTATCTACGACTGGTACAACAGCCGTAAACCGCTTGACCCGTATGTTGCCGATGAAGATCCTGGCGTGAAGTCAGTGCGCAGCATCTACGAATATTACAAACAGCACCGCTATAACACCGTGATTATGGGAGCCAGCTTCCGTAAAGTTGAGCAGATTCTGGCGCTGGCGGGCTGCGATCGCCTGACCCTTTCACCGAACCTGCTGGAAGAACTGCAGGCCAGCACGGCACCGGTCGAGCGTAAGCTCATCCCCTCTACTGAGGCATTCAACCAGCCAACGCCGCTGACCGAAGCCCAGTTCCGCTGGCAGCACAACCAGGATCCGATGGCGGTAGATAAGCTGGCAGAAGGTATCCGTCAGTTCGCCGTTGACCAGCAGTCGATGGAAGACGTGCTGGCCGCCCGACTGTAATACGCCTTATTGTCAATACATCATCTGACAGGGCGGAGCGCCGCTCCGCCCTGTGAATTTCGGGAGAAACTATGTCTTCACGTAAAGAGCTGGCTAACGCCATTCGCGCACTGAGTATGGATGCGGTGCAAAAAGCCAAATCGGGCCACCCGGGCGCGCCCATGGGGATGGCTGACATTGCTGAAGTCCTGTGGCGTGACTTTCTTCATCACAACCCGAATAATCCGGCTTGGGCCGACCGGGACCGTTTTATTCTTTCCAACGGCCATGCGTCGATGCTGCTTTACAGCCTGCTGCATCTTTCCGGCTACGATCTGCCGATTGAGGAGTTGAAAAACTTCCGTCAGCTGCATTCAAAAACGCCGGGTCACCCTGAAATTGGTTATACGCCTGGCGTTGAAACCACCACCGGACCACTGGGACAGGGGCTGGCAAACGCCGTTGGGCTGGCTATTGCCGAGCGTACGCTGGCAGCGCAGTTTAACCGTGCCGATCATCAAATTGTTGACCACTTCACCTACGTGTTTATGGGCGATGGCTGTCTGATGGAGGGCATCTCCCACGAGGTCAGTTCTCTGGCGGGCACGCTGGGCCTTGGTAAACTGATCGGCTTTTACGATCATAACGGTATCTCCATTGATGGCGAAACCGAAGGCTGGTTTACCGACGACACCGCCAAACGCTTTGAGGCCTATCACTGGCATGTGATCCACGAGATTGATGGCCACAACCCGGAGGCGGTCGCCGCTGCGATTAAAGAAGCGCAGAGCGTCACCGATAAGCCATCGCTGATTATCTGTAAGACCGTTATCGGCTTCGGTTCTCCGAACAAAGCCGGCAAGGAAGAGTCGCACGGTGCCGCGCTGGGTGAAGAAGAAGTGGCGCTGACGCGTAAACAGCTGGGCTGGAACTATCCGCCGTTTGACATCCCGAAAGAGATCTACGCCCGCTGGGATGCCAAAGAAGCCGGTGCGAAAGCCGAGAAAGCCTGGGACGCAAAATTTGCGGCCTATAAAGCCGCGTATCCCGAGCTGGCTGCGGAATACACCCGCCGTATGGCAGGCGGCATGCCGGATAACTGGCAGGCAGAAACGCAAAAATATATCGAGGGTTTACAGGCTAACCCGCAGAAAATTGCCAGCCGTAAAGCCTCGCAAAATGCACTGGAAGCTTACGGTCCGCTGATCAAAGAGTTCCTGGGTGGCTCTGCCGACCTGGCGCCAAGCAACCTGACGCTGTGGTCCGGTTCGAAGTCGATCAAAGAGGATACCGGCGGCAACTACATCCACTACGGCGTGCGCGAATTCGGCATGACGGCGATTGCCAACGGCATCGCCCATCATGGCGGCTTTATCCCCTATACCGCGACTTTCCTGATGTTCGTGGAGTACGCACGTAATGCAGCGCGTATGGCAGCGTTGATGAAAGCGCGCCAGATTATGGTTTATACCCACGACTCTATCGGACTGGGTGAAGATGGACCGACGCATCAGCCAGTAGAACAGATTGCCAGCCTGCGCGTCACGCCAAATATGAGCGTCTGGCGTCCCTGTGACCAGGTGGAAACCGCCGTGGCCTGGAAACATGCCATCGAGCGCCATCACGGACCGACCGCGCTGATCCTGTCGCGTCAAAATCTGGCACAGCCGGCACGCAGCAAGGAACAGCTTGAGAATATCTCGCGCGGTGCCTATGTGTTGAAAGACTGTGACGGCAAGCCGGAAGTGATCCTGATTGCTACCGGTTCCGAAGTGGAAATCACGCTTGGTGCGGCAGAGAAACTGACGGCCGGCGGCCACAAGGTACGCGTAGTGTCAATGCCATCCACCGATCTGTTTGATAAACAGGACGTTGCCTACCGCGAATCGGTGCTGCCATCCACCGTCACGGCGCGCGTGGCGGTCGAGGCCGGTATTGCGGACTACTGGTACAAATATGTCGGACTGAATGGCGCGATCGTCGGTATGACCGGTTTTGGTGAGTCTGCCCCGGCAGAGAAACTGTTCGCCGAGTTTGGCTTTACGGTGGAAAACATCGTCAGTCATGCGGAAGCACTGCTGAAACCGCACTGATCGCGGCGCTAAGCCCATAAAATATCCCGTTCGCTTAACCGGGTTAAGTGAACGGGATAGTCGATAGCGGCAAGCGTTCAGTCCAAATGCAGCCATCCCGCCAGCAAGGCATGCTGTAACAGAATGACCGTTTTCGCATCTTTGATGTGGCCATCTTTGACCCTCTGCCAGGCCTGTGGAAACGTCATTTCCAGCACCTCAATCGCTTCATCCCCTACCCCGCCGCCCGCATTATCGCGCTGAGCATCGCTGTATTGCGCAGCAAAGAAATGCAGCAATTCAGTGACCCCACCGGGGGACATATACAGCTCAAACAGCTTTTCCACCTCGCCAATGGCGTAACCGGTTTCCTCTATAGACTCTTTGTGGATGCACTCTTCCGGGGAGTCATCGTCCAGCAGCCCGGCACAAGCCTCAATCAGTTCCCCTGCGGGATTACCGTTTACCCAGGTAGCAATACGAAACTGGCGCGTCAGCACCACGCTGTTTTTGTCGCGGTTATAAAGCAGGATGGTAGCCCCGTTGCCACGGTCGTAGACTTCGCGTTTATGCTGCAGGACAGTGCCGTTTTTAGCGGTGAGATCGTAGGTGTAATTGCGCAGGATGAACCCGTTTTCTGACAGGATTTTATTTTTAATGACGTTAATCTTGGCTGACATACAGGCTCCGTAAAGGTAATCGGCAGCCTTTGATTCTGGTACGTTTTGTCGCATGGGGCGATGGAATAATCACCCTGAGAGCGGTGCCTGTGCAGCACCGCCCGGCGTTCATCAATGCTTATGTTGTTCCTGCGCCAGCGCATGGACACGCTTACGTGCACCAAACCAGCCAAGGATCAGCACCACGGCTATCAGCGGAATCGATGCGATGGTATAGGTGCCGTTCGGATAGTCAAACGCCATCAGTACCAGTACGCTGAACAGGAACAGCAGCGTCAACCATGAAGTAAACGGAGCCCACGGCAATTTAAAGCTCACCTCTTCCGCCTTGCCTTCTTTTATCGCTTTACGCAGACGCATCTGACAGACCACGATAAAGGCCCAGGAGGAGATGATACCCAGCGCCGCTATGTTCAGGACGATTTCAAACACGCTGGAAGGCACTATATAGTTAAGATACACGCCGATAATGTAGACGCACACGGTGACCAGAATTCCCATATAAGGAACCTGTTGACCGCTCATTTTGGACATAAACTTCGGCGCTGAACCGCCCATCGCCATCGAACGCAAAATGCGTCCGGTTGAATAAAGACCCGAGTTCAGACTGGAAAGTGCCGCACTCAGTACCACAATATTCATTATGCCGCCAACATATGGCACGCCAAGTTTGGAGAAGAAGGTCACAAACGGACTCTGTCCTGCCTGATAAGCATTCCACGGCAGCAGCATAACCAGCAGCACCACCGATCCAACGTAAAACAGACCAATACGCCAGATAACGCTGTTAATGGCTTTTGGCAGCATGATTTTCGGGTCTTTACACTCGCCTGCAGCGGTTCCCACCAGCTCGATGGAAGCAAAGGCAAACACCACCCCCTGAACCAGTACCAGTGCAGGCATCAGGCCGTTGGGGAAGAAACCGCCGTTATCAGCGATCAGGTGGAAACCGGTTGCGTTACCATCCAGCGGCTTACCGCTACCGAGGAACACCACGCCCACCACCAGGAATACGACAATCGCCAGTACCTTGACCAGCGCGAACCAGAACTCCATTTCAGCGAACCACTTCACGCCAATCATGTTCATGGTACCAACGATGGCCAGCGCACCAAGCGCAAACACCCACTGCGGCACGTCGCCAAACGCTCCCCAATAGTGCATATACAGCGCTACGGCGGTGATATCAACAATGCCGGTCATCGCCCAGTTAACGAAGTACATCCAGCCAGCCACATAGGAGGCTTTTTCACCAAGAAATTCGCGGGAGTAAGAGACAAAGCTGCCGCTGGAAGGTCGGTGCAATACCAGCTCACCGAGCGCGCGCAGAATAAAGAAAGAGAAAATACCGCAAACCAGATAGACCAGCGCCAGCGCCGGACCAGCAGCCTGCAGACGCGCGCCAGCGCCAAGGAACAGGCCCGTACCGATGGCGCCGCCGATGGCAATCATCTGAACATGACGATTATCCATCGCTTTATGGTAACCGGAATCATGGGAATTTAACCAACGTCTTCTTGCTGCACGTTTTTCTGCACCCGTTTTTTTGTCTGCTTTCATTTTTAATCCTAGTTGTCTTGTTCACTGTGTGATGCGGTTACCTGTCCCCGGTATCCTTTTTCTTATAGGCCAACCAATCGTTTGCTTTTGTCGGCACATGTCTTAACAATCCCCCTGCTGCCGGAGTTTTCTCGCAACCTCTGTCAGAGAAAATGCGGCGATGCATCCTAACTCTTCTGATTAATTGACGCAAAAAATCCACGCTGGAAATAGTGAACTTGTGTCATCTTTGTCGAATTGCACATAAAAAAACCGACCGCAAAGGGCGGTCGGTCAGTGACAACACGAATGACTACACAGGGATGAAGGGGTAAAGAGGAGGCGTGACTTAGCGGTAGATCTCGGCGTTGCCGAACCACAGACTGGAATCAGCAGGATTAGTCACCCCGATAATCCGGTAGCTGCTGGCCCCCATCGCATCGGCTTTCTTGGCTAGCTTATGGGTAGCGTCATCTAAAGTGCCTCTGGCACCGGATATCGACACGGTGCCCATACTATGCAAACTGCTGGCCTGGCTCTCATTAACCTGAGTAGCGGCCAGCGTTGAGAATGACGTAACAGCAAGCAGAGTGGCTACGATCGGAGCAGATAATTTTTTGTTCATTTTTTCTTCTCAAACTGTGCGGGTTAGTGACACGTTTGATTATTACCCGTTAAATGCAAAGCAGCGTGAACCCCGAGTAAAGGCTTCATTAGTATTGTCGACTAACCCGGGAGAATATCGTTTGAACGTAAAGAGATATGTCTGAGCAAGGCTGATATAGCCAGTTATCAGCCATCAAAACTACCCCTTCAGTAAATTGCCACTAGAAGTTATAATCACGTAACTAAAGCAATTAATGTTACCTGGGTCATTCAGCGTTGCGTCACCAGCAGCCTGCCCGGGCACTTTTTTACAACTCGTTGACTGTGTATAACCTGCCACGTAACGGGTAAATTGAAGTCATAACAGGGAAGGTCATGAAACATGCCAATGTCAGGCAGGCTAACCGCCGTCTCCGGCTGCTTATTGCCTGTTCTGAACTGCTCAGCCACAGCACTCAAGGCCAGCGGGCCTTTCAGCAAACCCTGGCGCTGGTAGTCAGCCACGAAAAACTCGCCTGGCTTGAGCTATCTGCCCCGGAATTTGGCGTACTCAGTGCTGGCAAAAAAGCCGGCCAAACGCGCTGGCACAGTCTGTCATTGCGCCACCCATCGCGACCACCCGGTGGCAAACTGCGCTGGCAGGGCGCGCGCCCACTGCGACCGATCATAAAAAGCCTCGCCGCAATGCTGGCCAACGCGCTGGAGCGCTGGCGCAATCAGCAGCAAATACATGGCCTGTTGATACAGCAGGAACGGGCAACCATTGCCGCTGAACTGCATGATTCTCTGGCGCAGGAACTGACCTTTCAGCGCATCCAACTGGTCAGGCTGAGACGCGCGATAGAGCCTGATGACACGACCGCGCTGGACATCGTCGCCGGGATGGAGCAGTCCCTCACCGGTGCCAGTCGCCAGTTGCGCGAGCTACTGAACAACTTCCGTCTTACCGTCGCCCCCGCCAGCCTGGCGCACGCACTGGAACAGGCCGTCGCCCCGCTTCACCAGCAAAGCAGCGCACATATCACTTTAGCCTGTCAGTTTAGCGGGCAGCTGGCGGCACAACAGCAAATTCATGTCGTGCACATCGTACGTGAAGCGCTGGTTAATGCCGTTCGTCACGCCTCCGCCACGGAAATCAGCGTCGGCAGCAGGCCATTACCCCAAGGCGGCATCGCTATTACGATAAAAGACAACGGCGTCGGCATTGCCAGCCTGGAAGAGCCGGACGGGCATCACGGCCTGAATATCATGAATGAACGTGCCGCACGTTTAAACGGCACGCTGTTAATTGAACGACATGCGAAAGGAGGTACCAGCGTATCTTTGCACTTTACCCCGATGACTGAGATCTTTTAAAACAAGGAAATACTGGCATGGAAGCACAAAAATACAGAGTGTTAATTGTGGACGATCATCCACTGTTGCGCCGTGGTCTGCATCATCTGCTGGCGATGGAGCCGCGTTTTGACCTCATCGCCGAAGCAGGTGATGGCGAAGAAGCCCTGTTCAAGGCCCGGCAACTGCACCCACATCTGATCCTGCTTGACCTGAAAATGCAGGGAATGTCCGGACTTGAAACCTTGAATGCGCTCCATGCAAGCGGCATTGCATCCCGGGTTGTCGTGCTGACCGTTTCGGCTCTACGCCGGGACTTCACGGCGCTGCAGGAAGCCGGAGCAGAAGGATACTTGCTCAAAGACAGCGACCCCGAAGAGCTTTTGGCGCAAATTATTAAGGTGGCTGAAGGTGGAGTGGCCTGGAGCCACCGTCTGCAGGCTCCGGGCGCTCTGGAAAGCTGGAAATGCGACCCGCTTGCCCTCCTCACCGTGCGTGAGCAAGAAGTGCTGAAGGAAGTGGCCAGCGGTTTGACAAATAAGCAGGTCGCAGAGAATCTGGCGATCTCGGAACAAACGGTAAAAGTGCATATACGTAACGTGCTGCGTAAACTCAATGTCAGAACGCGCGTGGCGGCAACCGTACTTTGGCTGGAATTCTGTCGTTAAAGACGGCGGGTGGGGCGGTGAATTGCGCACGATAATTTACATTATCTCCTCAATTTCTTCACGATTATTGGCGCTGCGGCAGGTAGAGTAATTCGCTGCCGCAGCGTATTGAATAATTGATGATATTTGCCGCGCTCCAGACTCAATATGCCGACGGTGAGCGAGGAACAGGGGCACGCATTGATTTTGTTCGGCTAAAAGCTGTGGAGTGAGTTTAAATGGCGAATTTTTTTATCGACCGCCCCATTTTTGCCTGGGTATTGGCGATTCTGTTGTGCTTAACCGGAGGGCTGGCAATCGTCTCTCTGCCGATAGAACAATATCCCGATCTGGCCCCCCCTAACGTTCGTATCACCGCTAACTATCCCGGTGCCTCGGCTGAAACGCTGGAAAACACCGTGACCCAGGTTATTGAGCAGAACATGACCGGCCTTGACAACCTGATGTATATGTCGTCACAAAGTAGTCATACCGGGCAGGCCACCGTTACCTTGACCTTCGAGGCCGGTACCAATCCGGATGAAGCTCGCCAGCAGGTACAAAATCAGCTGCAAACCGCCTTGCGCAAATTACCCCAGGATGTGCAGGCACAAGGCGTCAATGTGAATAAAACCGGCGACACCAATATATTAATGGTGGCTTTCGTGTCGACCGACGGCAGTATGGATAAGCAGGATATTGCCGACTACGTGGCCAGCCATCTTCAGGATCCCCTCAGCCGCATCAATGGCGTGGGTCAGGTGGATGCCTATGGCTCACAGTATGCCATGCGCATCTGGCTGGGTCCGAACAAGCTTATTAACTATGCGCTGACCACCACGGAGGTGGTCGACGCCATTAAATCGCAAAACAGCCAGGTGGCGGTGGGGCAATTAGGCGGTCTGCCATCGGTAGATCGCCAGGCGCTGAATGCCACGATTAACTCACAGTCGTTACTGCAAACTCCGGAGCAATTTCGTGCGATAACCCTGCGCGTGAATGCCGATGGATCGGTGGTGACGCTGGGGCAAGTCGCCCGCATTGAGCTTGGCGCAGAAAAGTATGATTACCTCAGCCGCTACAACGGCATGGCCGCCTCCGGCTTGGGTATCAAACTGGCATCAGGTGCTAATGAGCTGCAAACCGATACTTTAGTACGCGCGCGTCTTGACGAGCTGTCACGCTTTTTCCCTCACGGCCTGAAAGCCGAGATCGCTTTTGAGACCTCGCCTTTTGTGAAGGCATCCATTGAAGATGTGGTGAAAACCCTGCTTGAAGCCGTGCTGCTGGTTTTCTTGGTGATGTACCTGTTTTTGCAAAATTTCCGCGCCACGCTGATCCCCACGATTGCCGTACCGGTGGTGCTGTTCGGCACCTTCGGCGTGCTTTATGCCTTTGGCTACAGCATCAATACGCTGACCATGTTCGCCATGGTACTGGCAATAGGACTGCTGGTAGATGATGCCATCGTGGTGGTTGAAAACGTCGAACGAATTATGACTGAAGAAGGTCTCTCCCCGCGTGACGCCACGCGTAAGTCGATGGGTCAGATTCAGGGGGCGCTGGTCGGTATCGCGCTGGTACTGTCGGCAGTATTCGTGCCAATGGCTTTCTTTGGCGGTACTACCGGTGCCATTTATCGCCAGTTTTCCGTCACCATTGTCTCCGCCATGGTGCTGTCAGTACTGGTGGCGATGATCCTCACCCCTGCCCTGTGCTGCACCCTGTTAAAACCGTTGGCCATGGGACATCACCACGGACAACGCGGCTTTTTTGGCTGGTTCAACCGCACCTTTAACCACAACGCCGAACGCTATAAGCGCGGCGTAGGGAGAATGCTCGTCAAAGGTGGACGCTGGCTGGTGGTGTATCTGGCACTTATCGCCGTCATGGCATTGCTGTTTATGCGCCTGCCCACCTCGTTTCTGCCGCTGGAAGATCGCGGTCTCTTTACCACCCAGGTTCAATTGCCACCTGGCTCAACGCTGCAACAAACCATGACGGTAGTGGAAAAAGTCGAACACTACTATCTGACCCATGAACAAGATAACGTGCAGTCGGTATTTGCCACCGTGGGTGCGGGGCCGGGGGGAAATGGTCAAAACGTGGCACGCCTTTTTGTGCGCCTGAAAGACTGGCAGAATCGCCTCGGCAGTGATAACACCTCCTTTGCGATTATCGACCGCGCCACCAAAGCATTTAGCCGAATTAACGAAGCAAAAGTGGTTGCCAGCAGCCCGTCGGCCATCACCGGACTGGGTAACTCGGCCGGGTTTGATATGGAATTGCAGGACAACGCCGGACTGGGGCATCGCGCATTGATGAATGCGCGCAATACACTGCTGGAAATGGCTCAGAAAAACCCCTCGCTGACGCGTGTGCGTCATAACGGGCTTGATGACAGCCCGCAGCTGCGTATTGATATCGACCAACGTAAAGCGCAGACGCTGGGCGTATCCCTCCATGATATCAACGCCACGCTGCAAACCGGCTGGGGATCGACCTACGTTAATGATTTCCTTGACCGTGGGCGGGTGAAAAAAGTCTATGTGCAGGCCGATGCGCCATTCCGCATGCTGCCTGACGATATCAGCAAGTGGTACGTCCGCAATGCCAGCGGAGGGATGGTTCCGTTTACCGCTTTCGCTCGTTCGCATTGGGAAAATGGCTCACCGCGTCTTGAGCGCTATAACGGCTATCCGGCGCTGGAGATTGTTGGCGAGTCGGCAGCGGGCGTCAGCAATGGTGCAGCCATGGATATGATGGAAAAACTGGTCAGTCAGTTGCCAAACGGCATCGGTTTGCAGTGGACCGGGGCATCGTTGCAGGAACGGATGACCGGCGCGCAGGCTCCGGCGCTGTATGCGCTTTCACTGCTGGTGGTATTCCTGTGTCTGGCAGCACTCTATGAGAGCTGGTCAATCCCCTTCTCGGTGATGCTGGTGGTGCCGTTAGGCGTGCTGGGCGCTCTGATTGCCACCTGGCTGCGCGGGCTGGAAAACGACGTCTATTTCCAGGTTGGTCTGCTGACGGTAGTCGGACTGTCGGCGAAAAACGCCATTCTGATCGTTGAGTTCGCCAATGAGATCAATAGCCGTGGCAGCGAACTGATGGCGGCGACGCTGGAGGCTTCGCGTCAACGTCTGCGCCCGATTTTGATGACTTCGCTGGCATTTATCTTTGGCGTGCTGCCGATGGCCATCAGTCAGGGGGCAGGTTCCAGCAGCCAGCATGCGGTAGGTACCGGCGTATTAGGTGGAATGATCTCCGCCACGGTGCTGGCCATCTTCTTTGTTCCCCTGTTCTTTGTGCTGGTAAGGCGGCGCTTCCCGCTAAAAGATAAGCCGCAATGAGCACAGTAAAAAGGCAGCCTGCTAATGGCTGCCTTTTCACTTTGCTACTGAAAGTAGAAACGCATCAGTGTTGACGCGCTGTTCTTGTTGAACGCGCTACTTACGTAACATCTCTTCAATAAAGTCTTTCCAGTTCCCCAGTTCTAAATCAATCATCATAACCTCCCATTAATTTCTGGCCTATTTTAAGATTAACCTTATAAAAATACCAGATGTGGATCTCGTTCGCTGGCGGCAGTGAAACTTATGGCAGGTATTTACTCAATGGATAACAAGGCATACGGCCAGTTGTCTGACAAAATGGCGATATTGGTCAGCGAACCCAATATTATCGCGTTATCTGGCGATGGCACCGCGCCTGCAAGCCCTTGACAGTTCTGCACGCAGCCGCATCGGCATGAGCAGGCAACAAGAGTCGCGTTTAGCCTTCCCTTCATCAACATAAGGGAATCTGCGGCAACAACCTGAAATTTTCAACCATACATTAACCATACCGCGTTAATAAAGAGATGAGAAATATCGCATCAATCCTGTTCAGATAGCCATTTTACGATATCCAACGGCCATGGAAGAAAGAAAATTATTGTTATGTTAATATTTCCCTCTTCATCACCAGCGATTCTGCTGGAAATATCTCACCCCTTATATGATGCGTATAAATAAAGAAACAGATGACGCGGTGGATTTTATCAGCGCAATAATTTGATTATATGCTCGTTATGCTATTTTACCCCACACCAGAATAGCAGCAGGCATCAGACGCTGGGTGAAGGGGACATAAACTTTTCAGATTAACAGCTTACACAGATTTTCATTCCGGCATTATTCAAACCACGCGCTCCACAATCCTATATATAAGATCAATTTTATTCAAAATAAAAACCACAGGGCTGTAAATTAGCCTGATGCACGAGTTAACACTGGCAGTGCCATTTTTATAAAAGGCTGTGGGAAAATAAAAAACATTTCATTCGCATAATTATATGAGGAAGCAATCTATGGCTACTCTGGCTTATTACCGGGACGGCATCCCTTACGGCACCGATGGGCATGTTATCATCACCATCACCGGCGACCCTGTAGGTGCTGGTTCTCTTATCGGCAGCAACACTGCACGTCCGGTTTATGTTGGCTGGCCAGGCATGGGTAGCCAAATGTCGCACGGAACCGGACCCGTCGCTCACTACGATTCGAACAAACTCGGCCATCACAGCCTGACATCCATTCGGGAAGGGCAAGCGCAAATAAACCAATTGATGACCAAAGCGAGAAGTGCTTATCATCAAAATGGCGAACAGATCGTACGAGAATCAACAGACTTACTGGATTCATTAAGAAAATCAGGACTTATTCATCACGCAGAACTCAACACAGCAGTAGCAGCACTGGAAGAAGCCTTAAAGGCGTTGCAGGCTAACATGGCGTTAAAAAATAATGCGGAGCAGGACGTAAGCGCCAAAACCCAGGCAACGACAACGGCTTTTGAGCAATTTATTGCGCGTGACGATGTTAAAATGCATAACTTCAAAGATGCACGTCCGTTTGTATTTGATTTCGTATTAAGCATCAGCCCGATCTATCACCATATTATAGAACTTTGGAATAGGTTTTACCTGCCCAAACTACAGCAAGAAATGGAAGAAAAAAATAATCTTGTTACTTATTTAGATCGGGTGAAAATAATTTGTGATGATGTTATCAACAAGACAAAACATCTTAATAACGAAAAAATACGTATTGAAAAAAAAGAACAGGTCATAAAAGAACTTGAAGAACATAAAAACAGACCAACCCCGATAGCTGATGCGAAAAATCCGCTTACCGATGTGGCGATCAAACCACTGATGCCGGAACCGGTTGTCATTAAGCCCGTTATTGTTGAGCCGGTAGTTATAGAGCCACCTTTAACCCCCTTTATCACCATCATTCCAGACCTGGCCCTGCAAAAACCGGCAGCCCTGATACCCTTTGTGCCGATAAAAACCACCCCACTTCGCCCACCGCCCGTCCATCCACTTATACCTTTCAAACCGCTTGCCGAAGAAGACAAAGATAACGACGAAACTATCAGTGCCGTTAAATTCACCGCAGACTTTTATAAGGAGTTAACCGAAAAATGGGGGGGAAAGTCAGCAGAAATCGCGCAAGAACTGGCATGGGATGTCAAAGGAAAGCAGATACGCAACGCCGATGAAGCACTGGATTCCTTCGAAAAATACAAGGATGTTCTGAGCAAAAAATTCAGTCTTAAAGATCGAGAAGCCATCAGCAAAGCGCTTGAATCACTTACCCAAGCTGAAATAGCAAAAAACTTTGTCAGATTCAGTAAGGGGTTGGGTTTAGTCAGTTCCGGGATTGATGTTTATGAAACGGCTATGGAATTTAAGAAAGCGATTGATAGCCACAACTGGAGGCCGTTTTATGTCAAGCTGGAAACCCTGTTAGCCGGTAAAGGAGCAAGCGCTCTGACGGCTTTTGCATACAGTCTTATTCTTGCAACGCCGATTGGAATTTTGGGTTTTGCTTTCATAATGACGTTGGTTGGCGTTTTCGTTGACGAAAAGTTTGTAGAGAAAATAAACAGGGCATTAGGTATTTAAGCCCTGCTTAAAGGCCGTCTCACACGGCCTTTTTAATAGCGGCGACACCACCTGCCGATGTTGATTCTCTGAAGGGGAAAATAACCACGGGAAAGGTGGTCATGCAGCGTTCGCGTCACCCGGATAAGGAAAAAAAGGCTATCCGGCACGCCGTGGCGGCCGGGAAGTCAATTATTTAAGAATAACCACTTTGTCATAACCGCCGCTGTCGCTGTCGATATGCGTCTTCGCATCCGGGTGTTCTTTCAACACCGCCTCGACGATATGAGTAAACTCCACGCAGCGGGTGGCTTTTTTTCGGGTCAATACGATAGTCGACCGGGTTTCTTCGACCACATGTGCGTCAGACTCTTTCATGTAGTTCATCGCGCGCTCCTCCTGAAACGGGTTCTTACCCCCCTGTTGAGGGGTGCTTTTAACGATAATGCACCATTAAGTCGATCAGAATATAGATGAAACCCACAAGAAACAGAAGGGTACGTCAGTCTGACTTTGCCTGACAAAGCGTAAAAAGTCTGGTTTAGCATTCAGCCATCAAGCTTTCTGCCGCCGTTCAGCAACTTTATCAGCCTGATTGCTATCAGGTTAGCCGGACCGCTTTAAACCCCCTTTGCGATCGGGGAAAGTCTTAGCCAATATGAGCATGTTATAGAAATTAACGCCAAAAAAATGAAAACAAGTTTGCTCCCCCTGTAATCACTATAAATTAGCGGATCAGAATGAATGCCCGATTATAAATTCGCCTTTGAAAATTCTGCACAGCACGCCATTAATAATGGCAGCAGAACAATGAGTTGATCTGGCTTTCCACAATGAGCATAAAGCAGCCATAATCATCCCAACATTCAATACCATTTTGAATAACGCACATTGACAATTATTACCACTATTAGCCAAATGACAGTGATGCAGTCAGTTCATTAGATCAATATCTCCTGCCTCTGGGATTAAAAAAATAAAACAGAAAGCTGGAGGCGAATGACGACTGGTCAAAACCAGACGGCCCGAGCGGGAACTTATTTAATACTTCCTTCGAACCAGTAAATAAAGACGTCACATTAACAAAATCAACTGGAAGATAACTCATTGATACAACGCCCTCTTATATTAACCCGGTGCCATATAAGATCGCCATGCTTCTAACGAAATCTACATATACGATTTTTACCTCAAGCTCGACTAAATAATAAACACAATGATTCATATGGATTTTCATTGTGGTTTTCATGCTTTTTGATCGCCTGTATGCTACAACCCTGATCGGACAGGACAAGGTAATTATCATGACAAACCACATAGAACCCAAATTCACCCTCTATGGCATAAAAAACTGCGATACGATAAAGAAGGCGCGCAGGTATCTTGAAACCAGCGGCGTGGATTACCAATTCCATGACTATCGCGTTAACGGGCTGGACGCAGAATTACTGCAAGGCTTTATCGATAACCTGGGCTGGGAAGCGTTGCTTAATACGCGTGGAACCACCTGGCGTAAACTGGATGAGTCAGAACGTAAAGCGGTGAATACCCCCGCCGGCGCGCTGGCATTAATGCTGGCGCAGCCCGCAATCATTAAACGCCCGTTGCTCTGCGCCCCGGACGGCTCTATGCTGTTGGGCTTCAATGAAACCACTTACCAATCGTTTATCATGGAGAAATCATAATCATGCATTGTCCGGTCATTGAGCTAACGCATCAGCTTATTCGTCGCCCTTCCCTCAGCCCCGATGATGCCGGTTGCCAGGAGATCCTTATCGCTCGCCTGCAGGCGCTGGGCTTCACCATTGAGCCAATGAATTTCAGCGATACGCTCAATTTTTGGGCGTGGCGTGGTGAAGGTGAAACTCTGGCCTTTGCCGGCCATACCGACGTCGTCCCCACCGGCGATGTAAAGCACTGGCAAACCCCCCCGTTTGAACCGGCTATCCGCGAAGGTATGCTGTTTGGCCGTGGTGCGGCCGATATGAAAGGTTCGCTGGCAGCGATGGTCGTGGCTGCTGAACGTTTTGTTGCCAGCAATCCGCACCACAAGGGGCGGCTGGCGTTTCTAATAACCTCTGATGAAGAAGCCAGCGGCACCAACGGGACGGTCAAAGTCGTCGAGGCGCTGATGGCGCGACATGAACGCCTGGATTACTGCCTGGTGGGCGAACCCTCCAGCACTGAAGTGGTGGGTGATGTGGTGAAAAATGGCCGCCGTGGTTCCATCACCGCCAATCTGACCGTTCACGGGGTTCAGGGCCATGTGGCCTATCCACACCTTGCCGACAACCCGGTGCATCGTGTCATCCCTGCCCTGAATGAACTGGTGGCAACCGAGTGGGACAAAGGCAACGAATTTTTCCCGCCCACCAGTATGCAGATAGCCAACGTGCAGGCCGGAACCGGCAGCAACAACGTGATCCCCGGTGACTGCTTCGTTCAGTTCAATTTCCGTTTCAGCACCGAACTGACTGATGTCATTATCCAGCAGCAGGTGAAGGAACTGCTCGACCGCCATCAGTTGCGCTATAGCATTGAGTGGAAACTCTCCGGCCAGCCGTTCCTTACCCCGCGCGGCAAGCTGGTCGATGCGGTGGTCAACGCGGTTGAGCACTATAATGAAATCAAACCCCAGCTGCTTACTAACGGCGGTACTTCCGATGGGCGCTTTATTGCACGTACGGGAGCGCAGGTGGTTGAACTGGGTCCGGTAAACGCCACCATTCATAAAATCAATGAATGCGTAAAGGCCGCCGATCTGCAGCTGCTTAGCCGCATGTATCAACGGATCATGGAACAGCTGATCGCTTAAAGGTGAAAAGATGGCATGGTTAAAAGAGTACTGGTGGGTTCTGGTGATCCTGCTGATGGTCGGCATTCTGATGAACGTTTATAAAGATCTGAAACGCATCGATCCGAAAAAGTACATGGAAAACAAGCCTGATCTGCCGCCGCATCGTGATTTTAATGATAAATGGGATGACGAAGACGACTGGCCTAAGAAGCCATAACGCTTTATTTCCCAATCCATTTCTCTTAATGATCCCATACCCAACCCCGGTATCACTGCCGGGGTAACGCCCTACCGGCCCCTTGACGCCGGGTTGCCGCATCCCGGCTGAACGCTGTTCGTCTTTGCCTGCATAGCTCCTGATAAAACTCACCTGACTCCTTCTTACCACACCACGTTTTTCAGTTTCCTGCATGCCCCCACACGCCTCCCCCTTTACGCGTAAGTGACGAATAAAAGTTTTCGGAAAAAGGGAATTTTCTCTTATGTATTACCACCTATAATTTAGCAAATAAACCTGTGAACCAAGGCCGAGCCAGAGTCCTACGAAATTAAACGCTGGTTTTACTTATAGATAAATATGGAGAAACTGGATGTTATCCTATCCGCTTACGTATTTGCGCCACTTATTGTCCGGCACGGTAAAAACCAGCCTGAATCCTTTACCCCACTGACAGAAAAACCCATTTCGCCGATGAAACGGTCAACAAGACATCAATGCAGAAACGCCGCTGTCGGTGCGTTATCCCCTTCGTGCTCTGTCATGCAGATTAAATATCGCAAACTATAAATAAGGTCATAACATCAGTATGAATGCGAATAACCCAGCCTCACCTTCTACTTTTGACAGTAACAACTTGAAACTGACCTCATCAACCCTCGCGCAGGAAGAAATTTTCCTGATAGAAGAGACGCATCAGCAGGCGAATTGCTGGCTTTCATTTGCACTGGATATCAACGGGCAGCTGGACGTCGATAAGCTGGCACAAGCGCTGGAACATTTGTGTCAGCAGGTTCCCCTGCTGCAAACGCGTCTGCTGTATCAGGATGGCCGTTTATGGCAACAGCCTGCTCCGGCAAGTCTGCCAGCGTTGGAATTGACCGATTTGCGCGGCCACGCTGCGCCTGAAGCGGAATTTCAGCAGCTGCTGGTGCAAACCCCGCCGGGCAAACGATGCACAGACGGCTCGCTTTCGCATTTCAAACTATGCCAGCTTGGCGACGCACGCTATAGCCTCGCAGCCTGGCTTCATCACAGCCTGATCGATGTGCGCTCATGGACAATCCTTAAATCCCTGCTGGCAGACAGCTACAACGCCTTGATGACTGGCTCGTCGCTGCCGACATTTCCCTGGCTGAATCCTTCCCTGCTGGCCGGGGAGGAGCAAGCCTGGCTGACCTCCTCCAGCAGCAAGGAAGATGCCGTATTCTGGCAGCAATACGTCAGCAGGTTGCCCTCTGCGGCCATGACGCAGCGTATTATTGGCGAAGAGAGAAGAGCGCTAAACGTACGTCATACCCAGCGCCTGCAGGAAGAAAAACGCGCACGTATACGGTCAGCGGCCAGCCAGCAGGAAGTCAAAGAGCCTGTTATCTACCTCAGTGCGGTTGCGCTGCTGATGCGCCATCTCACCGGTCAAGAAACGGTCAGTCTCAGCCTGCCGGTGAAAGGCACCTGGAACGCCGAACAGCCCGGCATGACCTCTAACGTTGTTCCGCTGATCCTCAACCTCCCTGCACAGGCAACCGTGAAGCAAGTGCTGGCGACCGTTGGGCAAGAACTAAGACGGGTATTGCCACATCAGCGCTACCGCGCACAGGCCATCCAGCGCCACGCCGGGATAAGCGCCCGACAGGGGTTCGGACCGCATGTGAACATTATGCTGTTTGACCAGGGAGCCACTTTCCAGCATTGCCAGACGCAAGCGCATTTCGGACGCCATATCGACAGCAGTGACATGCACTTTACTTTCTGGGGCGACTCCCGGCATGGTGGAGTGGACATCCTGCTGGATGACGCGATTGAAGGTCATCGGCCAGGAGAGCTTGCCGCCGTTGGCAGCCAGCTCGACTTTTACCTTGAACAGCTCGCCGGGGCGGCGGATATGCCGCTTTCACAGCTGGACGAAGCGGCCGAACTGCACGCTCATCCGCAGCTGGCGCAGAGTTTTTATGCCCTGCGCCGTCGCCCTGCCGATGCCGGTGTACTGCGTTGGGACCGACAGGTTAATCAGCTGCTGAGCCAGTTTTATGCCGGTCAGTGTGTCGGCGCGGGCAACGGCCCGCTGCCGGTCAGTAAAATATGGCTGGATAACACCCTTGTCAGCTTCAGTAAACTTCATCCGGTAGCCAATGCGGTTAAGGCTGCGCCGGGCACCCTGCTGGCGGCGGATAGCCACGGCTGGCAGATTGCCGTCGCCGATGGTGCAGTGCACATTCAGGGCTTTACCACGCTTGATGGAGCCGCCTGCTGTCCGGTTGCCCTGGCGCAAGCCTCAGGTATCAGACCCGGATCGACGCTGAAAATCATCAGCGAAAATGAAGCCCGACAGCTAACCCGGCAATGGCAGAATTCGGTTGAACGCCAGGCCTGGTGGAGCGAACGCCTGAAGCAGCGTGACGGCGGCTGGTTATCAGCGGCACGGCCTGAACAACCTCATGTACTGCCGCGCTGGCAGACAACGGAATGGGCAACGATCGACACTGAACAGGAGAATGCACTGCCTGCACTGCTTACAGCCTGGCTGGTTTATATCGCACGAGATACCCGGCTGGCATTGCCACCTGTCGGCGTACGGTTAAGTTCCCAAGGCCAACCCGCGCCTGAAGCGCTGTTTGCTGCGGTCGTCCCCTTTGCCGTTCCTGTCGATCTCTCCTTACCATTCAGCCAGATCGCCGATGCCGTCAGTGAGGAATACAGCGCTCTGCACAGTCATCTCCCCTGCCCGGCGGAGTGGCTGCAAAGCAACGATGAGAAATCCCGCGCTTTCGCCCTCCGCGTGGTGAATAATACCGCCCCGGTGGACACAGATTGTCCGCCGGTCAGTTTGCTGGAGCTGCAGTGGCACCACGAGCTGAAAGCGGCACGCTGGGTTTATAACGCCAGCTTCCTGAGCACTGAAGAAGCAGAGCGTCTGACGCCTCGTCTGCAAGCGCTGCTAAGCGCAGCGGCGCGCACCGAAAACGCCGACATGCCCGCAGCGGCTTTACCGCTACTGACCGCCGCCGATCGCCAGCTGCTGGATAGCTGGCACGCGCCTGCCAGCGCTCCCCCCCCGGCGCAATACCTGACGCAGATGTTTGAAGCCCAGGCGGAGCGGAGCGCCACAGCCGTTGCGCTGGTGAGCGGCGGGCAGCAACTCACTTACGCCGGGCTTAACCAGCGCGCCAACCAGCTGGCTCATTGCCTGCTGGCGCGTGGCGTTTCACCGCAGCAACGTATCGCTTTCTGCCTGGAGCGCGGCGTTGATATGGTTATCGCCATGCTGGGCATTCTCAAAGCGGGGGCGGCTTACGTCGCGCTCGACCCCGCCTATCCGGGCGAACGCCTGCACTATATTCTGCAGGACGCCGCGCCGGTCTGTCTGCTGACCGATGCGCTGGGACGTCAGACGATGGCAAACTCTTCCGTTGCTGCGCTGGCGCTGGACGCAGCTCTGCTGCGCGACTATCCCGACCATAATCCCGAACTGCACCATCCTGCCCTGACGCCGCAAAGTCTGGCGTACATTATCTATACATCAGGCTCGACGGGGCAACCGAAAGGCGTGATGATCAGCCATGAGAATATGGTTAACTTCCTCTGCTGGAGCCAAAGCGCATTCAGTCAGGCGGAGATGATGCGCACCTACAGTGCCACCTCGCTTAACTTCGACCTTTCAGTCTATGAATGTTTTGCTCCGCTCATACGCGGCGCGGCGGTGCATATCGGTGAAAACGCGCTGGCGCTGGCCGCCAACAGTGATATCACGCTGCTGAACACCGTTCCTTCCGCCGCCCAGGCGCTGCTGAATAACCGGCAGTTCCCTGAAGCATTAGCCAGCCTGAACCTGGCGGGCGAAGCCCTGAGTGCCAGCCTGATTAAACGCATTTTTGCTGAAACCCACATTCAGCAGCTGTGCAATCTGTATGGCCCGTCGGAAACCACCACCTATTCAACATGGCACCGCTATACGCGGGACGGAGCGATAAGCGAGACCATTGGTCGCCCGATAGCCAATACCCGAATCTACCTGCTGGATGAGGCGATGCAGCAGGTGCCACCAGGATCGGTAGGTGAGATCTGGATTGGCGGTGCCGGGGTGGCGCTGGGCTACTTTAACCGCGCCGAACTGACCGCAGAACGCTTCCTTGACGACCCGTTCAGCCCGCTGCCCGCTGCCCGCATGTACCGTACCGGCGACCTCGCCCGCTACCAGAGCGACGGCAGCCTGATTTACCTCGGACGCAACGATGACCAGGTGAAAATTCGCGGCTTCCGCATCGAGCCGGGCGAAATCGCCGCACGCCTCAGCGAGCACCCGGACGTGCGCGAAGCCGCCGTCACCGCTCAGCTGCGCCCCGGCACCGAGCCGCGCCTGGTGGCTTACGTCGTCCCGCGCCCGACCGCAGATAATCCGTCCGCCGCCGCGCTGCGCGCCTTCCTCGCCGGACGCCTGCCCGACTATATGCTGCCCGCCGCCTGGCTCACCCTGCACGCCCTGCCCCTGACCCCCAACGGCAAGCTTGACCGCCGCGCCCTGCCCGCGCCCGACGACGACGCCTTTGCCCGCGCCGACTTCGAAGCGCCTCTCGGCGCGGCCGAACAGGCCCTTGCCGACCTGTGGAGCGAACTNCTCGGCGTCAGCCGCGTTGGCCGCCGCGATGACTTCTTCGCCCTCGGCGGCCACTCCCTGCTGGCGGTGAAACTCAGCAGCCGCCTGCGCCAGCTCAACGACAGCNCCCTGTCGGTACAGCAGATTTTCGCCCACCCGCTGCTGGCAGAGATGGCAGCCGCCGTCAGCGACGCGCCGCGTGACGCCCTGCCCGCATTTATCCGCGCCGACCGCGACCGCCCGCTGCCGCTCTCCTTTGCCCAGCAGCGCCTNTGGTTCCTCTGGCAGCTTGAGGAAGACCCCGCCACCTACAACATGCCCGCTGCCGTCACGCTGCACGGCGATGTCGACGCCGGTGCCCTGCACCTCGCTCTCGGCGACCTCTTCGCCCGCCACGAGGCCTGGCGCATGACCTTCAGCGAGCAGGATGGCCAGCCCTTCGCCCGCCTGCTGCCGCCGGACGCCGTACCGCCGCTGGTGCACCACGACCTGCGCGACCGTTGCGACCATCAGGCGCAGCTGCAGCGGCTCTGCGAAGAAGAGGCCCATCAGCCCTTCTCGCTGGCGCACGGCCCGCTGGTGCGTGCGCGTCTCGTGCTGCTGCCCGGCGACCGTACCTGCCTGCTGATCACCCAGCACCATATCGTCTCCGACGGCTGGTCGGTCGACCTGATGTGGCGCGANCTGAGCGCCTGCTATAACGCCCGCCGCGCCGGACAGGTCGCCGCCCTGCCGCCGCTGCCGCTGCAGTTCCCCGACTATGCCGCCTGGCAGCGCCGGTTCCTCACCCCGCAGCGCCTGTCGCTGCAGGCCGACTACTGGTATCAGCAGCTGCACGGTGCGCCTGACCTGCTGCCGCTGCCGACCGACCGCCCGCGACCGCCGCAGCAAAGCTACCCCGGTGCGGCGGCTGCCGTCGACTTCGGCCCTGAGTTCAGCGCCGCGCTGCGCCGCTTCAGCCGCCAGCACGGCGTCACCCCTTATATGACNGTGCTTGCCGCCTGGTCGGTGGTGCTCGGCCGCCTCGCCGGCTGCGACGACCTGGTGATTGGCACCCCGGTTGCCGGCCGCGACCGCGCCGAGCTGGAGCCGATGATCGGCTTCCTGGTCAATACCCTCGCGCTGCGCATCCGCCCGCAGCACGATACCGGCGTCCCCGCCCTGCTGGACCAGGTGCGCCGGCAGGTGCTCGACGGCCAGGCGCATCAGGAACTGCCGTTCGAGCAGGTGGTGGAGCGCCTTAACCCGCCGCGCCAGCTCGCCCACGCCCCGCTGTTCCAGGTGCTGCTCGCCTGGCAGACCGCCCCGGCGCAGCCCGCGCTTGACGGCCTGCTCATCAGTCCCGCGCCGGACGCCTACGCCCGCATCAAGTTCGACCTTGAGCTGTCGCTGGTCGACGACGCGCACGGCATCCACGGCGCGCTGCGCTATGCCACCGCGCTGTTTGACGCCGACACGGCGCAGCGCCACGCCGGCTATCTGCTGCGCGTGCTGGAAGCNATGCTGGCGCAGCCGCAGCAGCCGCTGGCGCGCCTGCCGATGCTCGGGGAAGAGGAGCGCCGCCGGCTGCTGCTGGACGCCAACGTCACCCCGGCCGGACGCGACACGCGCTGCCTGCATCAGCATCTGGAGCAGCATGCTGCCCGCTGCCCGCACGCCGTGGCGCTGGCCTGGGACGGCGGCACNCTCAGCTACGGCGAGCTTAACGCCCGCGCCAACCGCCTCGCCCACCGCCTGCTGGCCGACGGCGTGCAGCCCGACAACCTGGTGGCGCTGTGCGCCGACCGTTCGCCGCAGCTGATGATCGGCCTGCTGGCGATCCTCAAAGCCGGCGCTGCTTATCTGCCGCTCGATCCCGCCTATGCCGGAGAGCGCCTGGCCTATATTCTCGACGATGCCCGCCCCGCGCTGCTGCTGGCCGATGAGGCCGGACGCACAGCGCTTGGCGACACCGCCCTGAACGCCATCGCGCTGGAGAGTGCGGCCGACGACGACGCCTGGCCGGCGGAAAACCCGGACTGCGCCGTTGCCCCGCACCATCTCGCCTACGTCATTTACACCTCCGGCTCCACCGGCCAGCCGAAAGGCGTGATGGTCGAACACCGCCAGGTGGATCGCCTGTTCCACGCCACCGCACCAACCTTCAGCTTCAGCGAGCGCGATACCTGGTGCCTGTTCCACTCCTTCTCGTTCGACTTCTCCGTCTGGGAGATCTGGGGCGCGTGGTACTACGGCGGACGGCTGGTGATCGTCCCGGCGGCGGTCACCCGTTCNGCCCCCGACTTCGTGCGCCTGGTGTGCGAGCACGGGGTCACGGTACTTAACCAGACGCCGTCGGCGTTCAGNACCTTTGCCCGCGCCGAGGCCGACAGCGGCCTGAGCCATCAGCTGCGCTGGGTGATTTTCGGCGGNGAGGCGCTGGAAACCGCCAGCCTGCGCGAATGGTATCAACGCNACGCGGAGGATGCGCCGCAGCTGGTCAATATGTACGGCATCACCGAGACCACCGTGCACGTTACCTGGCACCTGCTGACCCGCGCCGATACCGNACTGACGCACAGCCCGGTTGGCCAGCGCATCGCCGATTTACGCCTCTACCTGCTGGACGAACGGCAGCAGCCGGTGCCGACCGGCGCTACCGGTGAGCTGTACGTCGGCGGAGCCGGGGTGGCTCGCGGCTACCTGAACCGCCCCGAACTGAGCGCGGAGCGCTTCCTGCCCGACCCGTTCAGCCCGCNTCCCGGCGCACGCATGTACCGCGCCGGTGACCTGGCCCGCTANCTGCCCGACGGCAGCCTGGCCTATCTGGGACGCAACGATGACCAGGTGAAAATTCGCGGCTTCCGCATCGAGCCGGGCGAAATCGCCGCCCGCCTGGGTGAACACCCGGACGTGCGTGAAGCGGCGGTGATCGCCCGCACCCGGCATGGCGAACCGCAGCTTTTGGCCTACATCGTCACGCAGCAGCCGCTGGAGGATCTCGCCGCCGTACTGCGCACCTTCCTCGCCGACAGGCTGCCCGCCTATATGATCCCGGCGGCGTATATTGCCATACCTGAGCTGCCGCTGACCGCCAACGGCAAGCTTGACCGCCGCGCCCTGCCGGGGCCGGACGACAGCGCCTTTGCCCGCAGCNCCTTTGAAGCACCACAGGGCGAGGTCGAGCAGGCGCTGGCCGCTATCTGGCAGGAGCTGCTGGCGGTGGATCGCGTCAGCCGNTTTGATAACTTCTTCGCCCTCGGCGGCCATTCGCTGCTGGCGGTACGCCTGATGGAGCGGCTGCGCCGCCAGCAGCTGCCCGCCAGCGTGCAGGCGGTATTTACCACCCGCACCCTCGCCGAGCTGGCCGCCACCCTCGGTCAGCAGCAGGAGGTCAGCGTGCCGCCGCTGCTGCTCACGCCGGACTGCCGTCAGGTCACCCCCGACCTGCTGCCGCTGATCTCCCTCAGCCAGGCGGATATTGACAGCCTCACCGGACGTCTGCCCGGCGGCGTTGCTGCCATCCAGGACATCTACGGCCTTTCGCCGCTACAGGAAGGTATCCTGTTCCATCACCTGATGAGCGACAAAGGCGACCCTTACCTGCTGATCGCCCAGCTGCGCTTTGACGACCGCGCCGCCCTGCTGCGCTATGCGGCGGCGCTTGACCAGGTGGTGGCGCGCCACGACGTGCTGCGTACCGCTTTCATCTGGGAAGGACTGAGCGAACCGGCCCAGGTGGTGCTGCGCAAGGTGGAGTCGGTGCTGACCGAGCTGGAGCTGGACGACAACGCCCCGGCGCTGGATCAGCTGCTGGCACGCTTCCATCCGCGCCACTACCGTCTGGATCTCGGCCAGGCCCCGCTGCTGCGCCTGATCGCCGCNCGCGACGGTGACGGCCGCTGGTACGCCGTGCAGCTGTGGCATCACCTGATCGGCGACCATACCGCGCTGGCGATCCAGCAGGAAGAGATCGCCGCAGTCTGCGAGGGACGCGGTGACAGCCTGACGCCGGCGGCTCCCTACCGCAATCTGGTGGCTCACGCCCGTCTTGGCGTCAGCCAGCAGGCGCAGGAGGACTTTTTCAGCGCGATGCTCGGCGACATTGACACGCCCACGCTGCCCTTCGGGCTGGGCGACGTGCATGCCGACGGTCAGGGAGTGCGCGAGGCGCACCTCGCGCTGCCGGATGCCCTGAGCCGTGGCCTGCGCGAACAGGCGCGCCAGCTTGGCGTCAGNCTGGCCAGCCTGTGCCACCTCGCCTGGGGCCAGGTGCTGGCGCACACCAGCGGCAACAGCCAGGTGGTGTGCGGCACCGTGCTGCTCGGCCGCCTGCAGGCCGGGCCGGAAGCCGACCGCATCCTCGGCCTGTTTGTTAACACGCTGCCGCTGCGGCTGGATATCGACCAGCGCGGAACGCGTGAAGCGGTCCAGGAGACGCACGCCGCCCTGAGCCGCCTGCTGGGTCATGAACATGCCTCGCTGGCGCTGGCGCAGCGTTGCAGCGGCATCGCCGCCCCGGCTCCGCTGTTCAGCGCCCTGCTGAACTACCGTCACAATGACACCGACGTCACGCAGCCCCTGATTAACGGGGTTGACATCCTGACTATGGAAGAGCGCACCAACTATCCGTTCGTGCTTTCAGTCGAGGACAACGATCGTTCGCTGGGGCTTACCGCCCAGAGCGTGGCGGCCGTGCCGCCGGAGCGCATCTGCGCCCTGATGCAGCAGGCGATGCTGTCGTTGCTTACCGCGCTACAGCAGTCGCCCGAAACCCCCGTTCGCCATCTGAACATCCTGCCGCCGGAAGAGCGCCGCCGGCTGCTGCTGGACGCCAACGTCACCCCGGCCGGNCGCGACACGCGCTGCCTGCATCAGCACCTTGAGCAACATGCCGCCCGCTGCCCGCACGCCGTGGCGCTGGCCTGGGACGGCGGCACCCTCAGCTACGGCGAGCTTAACGCCCGCGCCAACCGCCTCGCCCACCGCCTGCTGGCCGACGGCGTGCAGCCCGACAACCTGGTGGCGCTGTGCGCCGACCGTTCGCCGCAGCTGATGATCGGCCTGCTGGCGATCCTCAAAGCCGGCGCTGCTTATCTGCCGCTCGATCCCGCCTATGCCGGAGAGCGCCTGGCNTATATTCTCGACGATGCCCGCCCCGCGCTGCTGCTGGCCGATGAGGCCGGACGCACAGCCCTCGGCGACACCGCCCTGAACGCCATCGCGCTGGAGGGCGCGGCCGACGACGACGCCTGGCCGGCGGAAAACCCGGACTGCGCCGTTGCCCCGCACCATCTCGCCTACGTCATTTACACCTCCGGCTCCACCGGCCAGCCGAAAGGCGTGATGGTCGAACACCGCCAGGTGGATCGCCTGTTCCACGCCACCGCACCAACCTTCAGCTTCAGCGAGCGCGATACCTGGTGCCTGTTCCACTCCTTCTCGTTCGACTTCTCCGTCTGGGAGATCTGGGGCGCGTGGTACTACGGCGGACGGCTGGTGATCGTCCCGGCGGCGGTCACCCGTTCNGCCCCCGACTTCGTGCGCCTGGTGTGCGAGCACGGGGTCACGGTACTTAACCAGACGCCGTCGGCGTTCAGAACCTTTGCCCGCGCCGAGGCCAACAGCGGCCTGAGCCATCAGCTGCGCTGGGTGATTTTCGGCGGTGAGGCGCTGGAAACCGCCAGCCTGCGCGAATGGTATCAACGCNACGCGGAGGATGCGCCGCAGCTGGTCAATATGTACGGCATCACCGAGACCACCGTGCACGTTACCTGGCACCTGCTGACCCGCGCCGATACCGNACTGACGCACAGCCCGGTTGGCCAGCGCATCGCCGATTTACGCCTCTACCTGCTGGACGAACGGCAGCAGCCGGTGCCGACCGGCGCTACCGGTGAGCTGTACGTCGGCGGANCCGGGGTGGCTCGCGGCTACCTGAACCGCCCCGAACTGAGCGCGGAGCGCTTCCTGCCCGACCCGTTCAGCCCGCATCCCGGCGCACGCATGTACCGCGCCGGTGACCTGGCCCGCTANCTGCCCGACGGCAGCCTGGCCTATCTGGGACGCAACGATGACCAGGTGAAAATTCGCGGCTTCCGCATCGAGCCGGGCGAAATCGCCGCCCGCCTGGGTGAACACCCGGACGTGCGTGAAGCGGCGGTGATCGCCCGCACCCGGCATGGCGAACCGCAGCTTGTCGCTTACGTCACCCTGCATCAGCCGTGCGACGCGCTGGCCGAAACCCTGCGCGACCACCTGCAAACGCGCCTGCCGGCTTATATGATCCCGGCGGCGTATATTGCCATACCTGAGCTGCCGCTGACCGCCAACGGCAAGCTTGACCGCCGCGCCCTGCCGGGGCCGGACGACAGCGCCTTTGCCCGCAGCGCCTTTGAAGCACCACAGGGTGGGGTTGAGCAGGCGCTGGCCGCTATCTGGCAGGAGTTGCTGGCGGTGGATCGCGTCAGCCGNTTTGATAACTTCTTCGCCCTCGGCGGCCATTCGCTGCTGGCGGTACGTCTGATGGAGCGGCTGCGCCGCCAGCAGCTGCCCGCCAGCGTGCAGGCGGTATTTACCACCCGCACCCTCGCCGAGCTGGCCGCCACCCTCGGTCAGCAGCAGGAGGTCAGCGTGCCGCCGCTGCTGCTGACGCCGGACTGCCGTCAGATAACCCCGGAGATGCTGCCGCTGATCGCCCTCAGCCAGGCGGAAATCGATCGCCTGACGGCGCGCCTGCCCGGCGGCGTTGCTGCCATCCAGGACATCTACGGCCTTGCACCGCTGCAGGAAGGTATCCTGTTCCATCACCTGATGAGCGACAAAGGCGACCCTTACCTGCTGGTCGCCCGGCTGCGCTTTGACGACCGCGCCGCCCTGCTGCGCTATGCGGCGGCGCTTGACCAGGTGGTGGCGCGCCACGACGTGCTGCGCACCGCCTTTGTCTGGGAGGGCCTGAGCGAACCGGCCCAGGTGGTGCTGCGCAAGGTGGAGTCGGTGCTGACCGAGCTGGAGCTGGACGACAACGCCCCGGCGCTGGATCAGCTGCTGGCACGCTTCCATCCGCGCCACTACCGTCTGGATCTCGGCCAGGCCCCGCTGCTGCGCCTGATCGCCGCACGCGACGGTGACGGCTGCTGGTACGCGCTGCAGCTGTGGCATCACCTGATTGGCGACCATGCCGCGCTGGCGATCCAGCAGGAAGAAATTGTAGCTTTCTGCACCGGTCGCGCAGACAGCCTGCCGCCGCCAACGCCTTACCGTAACCTGATAGCCCAGGCTCGCCTTGGCGTCAGCCAGCAGGAGCATGAGGCATTCTTCCGCGATATGCTTGGCGATATTGACACACCCACGCTGCCTTTCGGATTGAGCGACGTGCACGCCGACGGACAGGGGGTGAGCGAGGCGCATCTTACGCTGCCGGACGCCCTGAGCCGTGGCCTGCGCGAACAGGCGCGCCAGCTTGGCGTCAGNCTGGCCAGCCTGTGCCACCTCGCCTGGGGCCAGGTGCTGGCGCACACCAGCGGCAACAGCCAGGTGGTATTCGGCACCGTGCTGCTCGGCCGCCTGCAGGCCGGGCCGGAAGCGGACCGCATCCTCGGTCTGGTGATCAATACCCTGCCGCTGCGGCTGAATATCGACCAGCGCGCCACGCGTGAAGCGGTACAGGAGACGCACGCCGCCCTGAGCCGCCTGCTGGGCCATGAACATGCTTCACTGACGCTGGCGCAGCGCTGTAGCGGTATCGCCGCCCCGGCTCCGCTGTTCAGCGCCCTGCTGAATTACCGTCATAATCAGGAAAGCGATGGCAGCCTGCCAATGCCAGCCGGCACCACCCTGCTGAGCGGTGAAGAGCGCACCAACTATCCCTTTGTGATGGCCGTGGATGATGATGGCCTGTCGCTCGGCCTTAGCGCCCAGGTCACCTCTCAGATCGATCCTGAACACGCCTGTGGCTGGATGGCCCAGGCGCTCGCCTCACTGCTTACGGCGCTGGAGAAAGAGCCGCTGGCTCCTGTGCGTCAACTGCGCGTGGTGCCTGCCGCAGAGCGCACGCTGCTGCTGGAAACCTTAAACCAGCCGAACCGGCCTTATCCGGCGAACCGTTGCCTGCACGATGAGTTTGAAATGCAGGCAGCCGCTAACCCGCAGACGATCGCACTGACCTGTGGTGAACAGCGGCTCAGTTATGGCGAGCTGAATGCCCGCGCTAATCGGCTGGCGCACTATCTGATGGAGGCCGGCGTCGGCCCCGATCGCCGTGTTGCGCTGTGCGTGTCGCGCAGTCCGTCGATGATCGTCGCTCTGCTGGCGATCCTGAAAGCGGGCGGCGCTTATGTGCCGCTTGATCCGAGCTATCCGGCGGAGCGACTCGCCTACATTATTGAAGACGCCCAGCCGGTCATGCTGTTGCATGATGATACCGGACGTGAAGCATTGGGTGAGGTGGATGTCCCTGCCCTGTCGCTGGAGGAAAGTCTGCCGGGGAGCTGGCCGCAACATAACCCGCTGCGTCGTGATACCGCACTCACTGCGCATCACCTGGCCTATATCCTCTATACCTCCGGTTCGACCGGCAAGCCAAAAGGGGTGATGCTCGACCATGCCGCCGTGCAGTGCCGTCTGGACTGGATGCAGCAGGCCTATGGGTTCTGCACTGACGATGTTTTCCTGCAGAAAACCACCTTCAATTTCGATCTGTCCGTCTGGGAGATATTCTGTTCGCTGCAGTGCGGCGCACGCCTGGCGTTGGCCAGCGATGCAGACGTTAAGGATCCGCAGCGCATGGCGGATCTTGTCAGCCGTGAAAAGGTCACCATCGCGCAGTTTGTTCCCTCCACGCTGGCACCTTTCCTTGCAACCCAGTCGGCTGACAACGCCAGCCCGCTGCGGCTGGTGATTTTTGGTGGCGAGGCGCTGACGCCGGAACACCTGAAACAGTGCCAGTCGGTATTGCCACGCGTGGCGTTCAGAAATATGTATGGCCCCACGGAGGCGGCGATCGATGCGCTCTTCTGGCCGTGCCCGGATCATTACGACGGCAGCCAGATTGCCATCGGCCGGCCGATGGGCTGGACCGCCGCCTACGTGCTTGACGAGCAGGGAGAACCGGTGCCATTTGGCGCGGTGGGCGAACTCTATCTCGGCGGTGCCGGGGTGGCGCGCGGCTACTTTAACCGCGCCGAACTGACCGCAGAACGCTTCCTTGACGACCCGTTCAGCCCGCTGCCCGGCGCGCGCATGTACCGTACCGGCGACCTCGCCCGCTACCTTAACGACGGCAGCCTGATTTACCTCGGACGCAACGATGACCAGGTGAAAATTCGCGGCTTCCGCATCGAGCCGGGCGAAATCGCCGCCCGGCTCAGCGAGCACCCGGACGTGCGCGAAGCCGCCGTCACCGCTCAGCTGCGCCCCGGCNCCGAGCCGCGCCTGGTGGCTTACGTCGTCCCACGCCCGACGGCGGATAATCCCTCCGCCGCCGCGCTGCGCGACTTCCTCGCCGGACGTCTGCCCGACTATATGCTGCCCGCCGCCTGGCTCACCCTGCACGCCCTGCCCCTGACCCCCAACGGCAAGCTTGACCGCCGCGCCCTGCCCGCGCCCGACGACGACGCCTTTGCCCGCGCCGACTTCGAAGCGCCTCTCGGCGCGGCCGAACAGGCCCTTGCCGACCTGTGGAGCGAACTGCTCGGCGTCAGCCGCATAGGCCGCCGCGATGACTTCTTCGCCCTCGGCGGCCACTCCCTGCTGGCGGTGAAACTCAGCAGCCGCCTGCGCCAGCTCAACGACAGCNCCCTGTCGGTACAGCAGATTTTCGCCCACCCGCTGCTGGCAGAGATGGCAGCCGCCGTCAGCGACGCGCCGCGTGACGCCCTGCCCGCATTTATCCGCGCCGACCGCGACCGCCCGCTGCCGCTCTCCTTTGCCCAGCAGCGCCTNTGGTTCCTCTGGCAGCTTGAGGAAGACCCCGCCACCTACAACATGCCCGCCGCCGTCACCCTGCACGGCGATGTCGACGCCGACGCCCTGCACCTCGCTCTCGGCGACCTCTTCGCCCGCCACGAGGCCTGGCGCATGACCTTCAGCGAGCAGGATGGCCAGCCCTTCGCCCGCCTGCTGCCGCCGGACGCCGTACCGCCGCTGGTGCACCACGACCTGCGCGACCGTTGCGACCATCAGGCGCAGCTGCAGCGGCTCTGCGCGGAAGAAGCCCATCAGCCCTTCTCCCTGTCGCGCGGTCCGCTGGTGCGCGCGCGCCTCGTGCGCCTGCCCGCTGAACGCTGCTGCCTGCTGGTCACCCAGCACCATATCGTCTCCGACGGCTGGTCGGTCGACCTGATGTGGCGCGANCTGAGCGCCTGCTATAACGCCCGCCGCGCCGGACAGGTCGCCGCCCTGCCGCCGCTGCCGCTGCAGTTCCCCGACTATGCCGCCTGGCAGCGCCGGTTCCTCACCCCGCAGCGCCTGTCGCTGCAGGCCGACTACTGGTATCAGCAGCTGCACGGTGCGCCTGACCTGCTGCCGCTGCCGACCGACCGCCCGCGACCGCCGCAGCAAAGCTACACCGGTGCGGCCGCGCCCGTCGACTTCGGCCCTGAGTTCAGCGCCGCGCTGCGCCGCTTCAGCCGCCAGCACGGCGTCACCCCTTATATGACNGTGCTTGCCGCCTGGTCGGTGGTGCTCGGCCGCCTCGCCGGCTGCGACGACCTGGTGATTGGCACCCCGGTTGCCGGCCGCGACCGCGCCGAGCTGGAGCCGATGATCGGCTTCCTGGTCAATACCCTCGCGCTGCGCATCCGCCCGCAGCACGATACCAACGTCCCCGCCCTGCTGGACCAGGTGCGCCGGCAGGTGCTCGACGGCCAGGCGCATCAGGAACTGCCGTTCGAGCAGGTGGTGGAGCGCCTTAACCCGCCGCGCCAGCTCGCCCACGCCCCGCTGTTCCAGGTGCTGCTCGCCTGGCAGACCGCCCCGGCGCAGCCCGCGCTTGACGGCCTGCACGCCAGCCCCGCGCCGGACGCCTACGCCCGCATCAAGTTCGACCTTGAGCTGTCGCTGGTCGACGACGCGCACGGCATCCACGGCGCGCTGCGCTATGCCACCGCGCTGTTTGACGCCGACACGGCGCAGCGCCACGCCGGCTATCTGCTGCGCGTGCTGGAAGCAATGCTGGCGCAGCCGCAGCAGCCGCTGACGCGCCTGCCGATGCTCGGGGAAGAGGAGCGCCGCCGGCTGCTGCTGGACGCCAACGTCACCCCGGCCGGACGCGACACGCGCTGCCTGCATCAGCATCTTGAGCAGCATGCCGCCCGCTGCCCGCACGCCGTGGCGCTGGCCTGGGACGGCGGCACCCTCAGCTACGGCGAGCTTAACGCCCGCGCCAACCGCCTCGCCCACCGCCTGCTGGCCGACGGCGTGCAGCCCGATGACCTGGTGGCGCTGTGCGCCGACCGTTCGCCGCAGCTGATGATCGGCCTGCTGGCGNTCCTCAAAGCCGGCGCTGCTTATCTGCCGCTCGATCCCGCCTATGCCGGAGAGCGCCTGGCCTATATTCTCGACGATGCCCGCCCCGCGCTGCTGCTGGCCGATGAGGCCGGACGCACAGCNCTCGGCGACACCGCCCTGAACGCCATCGCGCTGGAGAGTGCGGCCGACGACGACGCCTGGCCGGCGGAAAACCCGGACTGCGCCGTTGCCCCGCACCATCTCGCCTACGTCATTTACACCTCCGGCTCCACCGGGCGCCCCAAAGGGGTGATGATAGAGCACCAACAGCTCACTCACCTGTGCTTTGCCCAGCAGCCAATGCTGGCCGTCACCCCGGATAGCCGGGTGCTGCAATTTGCCTCCATCAGCTTCGACGCCAGCGTGTTTGAGGTGGCGATGGCCTTCAGTCAGGGCGCCAGGCTGACGCTGATCGGCGAAGAGGTGCGCCGTGATGCCGCCATGCTGATGTCATTTATTCAGCAGCAGGGGATCACCCATGCCACGCTGCCTCCGGCTCTGTTCAGGGGCGTTGATGCTGCGCCGCTGGCTCACGCTCGGTGCCTGGTGTTTGCCGGTGAAGCGCCGAGCGCCGCACTGCTCAATACGCTTGGCCCGCGCACCCGCGTGCTCAACGCTTACGGCCCGACCGAGGCGGCGGTCTGCGCCACGGCCTGGGTGGTGGATCGCCCGTGCGAGGAGGGTTATATCCCTGTCGGACAGCCCATTACCAACAGCCGCATTTATCTGCTGAATGACGATCTGCAGCCGGTGCCGACGGGCGCAACCGGCGAGATCTATATTGGCGGACTGGGCGTCGCACGCGGATATATCAACCAGCCAGAACTGACCGGGGAACGCTTCCTGCCCGACCCGTTCAGCCCACAGCCTGGCGCACGGATGTACCGCAGCGGTGACCTGGCGCGCTACCTGCCCGATGGCAACCTGGCCTATCTTGGCCGTAACGATGACCAGGTGAAAATTCGCGGCTTCCGCATCGAGCCGGGNGAAATCGCCGCCCGCCTGTGCGAACACCCGGACGTGCGCGAGGCCGCCGTGCTCGCCCGTACACGGCACGGCGAACCGCAGCTGCTCGCCTGGGTGACTCTGCATCAGCCGTGTGACACGCTGGCCGAAACCCTGCGCGACCATCTGCAAACGCGCCTGCCTGACTGGATGATCCCGGCCGCCTATATCGCCCTGGCGCAGCTGCCGCTGACCGCCAACGGCAAGCTTGACCAGCGCGCCCTGCCGGGGCCGGACGACAGCGCCTTTGCCCGCAGCGCCTTTGAAGCACCCCAGGGCGAGGTCGAGCAGGCGCTGGCCGGGATCTGGCAAGAGCTGCTGGCGGTGGAGCGCGTCAGTCGCTTTGACAACTTCTTCGCCCTCGGCGGCCACTCGCTGCTGGCGGTGCGCCTGATGGAGCGGCTGCGCCGTCTGCAGCTGTCCGCCAGCGTGCAGGCACTGTTTACTACCCGCACGCTCGCCGAGCTGGCCGCCACCCTCGGCCAGCAGCAGCAGGAGGTCAGCGTGCCGCCGCTGCTGCTGACGCCGGACTGCCGTCAGGTCACCCCGGAGATGCTGCCGCTGATCGCCCTTACCCAGTCCGCCATTGACCGACTGACGGCGCGCATGCCCGGCGGCGTAGCCGCCATCCAGGATATCTACGGCCTGTCGCCGTTACAGGAAGGTATTCTGTTCCACCATCTGCTGGCGACGGGTGGCGATCCTTACCTGCTGCTGGTTCAGCTCAGCTTTGACAGCCACGCCGCCCTGTTGCGCTATGCGGCGGCGCTTGACCAGGTGGTGGCGCGCCACGACGTGCTGCGTACCGCTTTCNTCTGGGAAGGACTGAGCGAGCCGGCCCAGGTGGTGCTGCGCGAGGCAGATTCGGTGTTGACCGAAGTGGAACTGGACGACGGTACCCCGGCGCTGGCGCAGCTGCTGTCGCGCTACGATTTGGCGCACTTTCGTCTGGACCTCAGCCAGCCTCCGCTGGTGCGCCTGATCGCCGCCCGCGGGGATGATGGCCGCTGGTATGCGCTGCAAATGTGGCACCACCTGATCGGCGATCACTCCACGCTGGCCATTCAGCAGCAGGAGATCGCGGCAATCTATGCCGGACAGGGTGACAGCCTGCCGCCGCCGACGCCTTACCGCAATCTGATTGCCCTGGCGCGGCTGGGGGTCAGTCAGCAGGATCATGAGCAGTTCTTCCGCAAAATGCTGGGCGACATCGATACGCCAACGCTGCCGTTTGGCTTAACCGGGGAGTACAACGATGCCTGCCAGGTAACAGAAGCGCACCAGCGTCTGCCGGTGGCGCTTAACCAGCGCTTACGCGATTTGGCACGCAGACTGGGCGTCAGCCTCGCCAGCCTGTGCCACCTTGCCTGGGGCCAGGTGCTGGCGCACACCAGCGGCAACAGCCAGGTGGTGTTCGGCACCGTGCTGCTCGGTCGCCTGCAGGGTGGCCGCGACGCGGAAAGCACCATGGGGCTGTTTATCAACACGCTGCCGCTGCGGCTGGATATCGACCAGCGCGGCATTCGCCAGGCGGTAGAGGAGACCCATAAGGCGCTTAGCGAACTGCTGATGCACGAACATGCCTCGCTGGCGCTGGCGCAGCGNTGCAGCGGCATCGCCGCCCCGGCNCCGCTGTTCAGCGCCCTGCTGAACTACCGCCATAGCGATGCACGCAACATGCAGCAAACGCCGGAGGGCATGCAGATACTCGACGCGGAAGAGCGCACTAACTATCCGTTTGTGCTGTCAGTGGAAGATTTCGGCGATGCGCTCGGCCTTACCGCGCAGACCACGGCGATGGCAACGCCGGAACAGGTCTGCGGCTGGATGAGCCAGGCGCTAACCTCTATTGCGGATGCGCTGGAAACAGCCCCGGATACGGCGGTGAAATCGCTGGATATCCTGCCGGCGGCGGAGCGGCATTTCATGCTGGAAGAGCTGAACCAGACCCGGGTGATATGGCCGACCAGCCAGCCGGTTCAGGTGCTGTTTGAGCAGCAGGCGGCGCAAAACCCCGCTGCGCTGGCGCTGACCTTTGAGGAGCAAACCCTCAGTTATGGCGAGCTTAACAGCCGGGCAAACCGACTGGCACATGCGTTGCTGGCCAGGGGCGTCGGGCCGGATGGCCTGGTGGCTATCTGCGCCGCACGCAGCCCGCAGCTGATGGTTGCGCTGCTGGCGGTGCTGAAAACCGGTGCCGCTTATCTACCGCTCGATCCGGACTATCCGCAGCAGCGCCTGCACTATATCTTGCAGGATGCTGCCGCGCCGCTGCTGCTGGCCGACGCGGCCGGATGTGCAGCGCTGGGTGAACATCAGGTCGATACCCTTGCGCTCGATATTCCACTGGAGGGAGAGTGGCCGCTCAGCAATCCTCAGCACATTGCGGATGAGGACTCGCTGGACGATCTGGCGTATGTGATCTACACCTCCGGCTCTACCGGCAACCCCAAGGGAGCCGGAAACAGCCACCGCAGCCTGATCAACCGGTTGTTGTGGGCAGCGGATGAGTACGGCCTGGACGCCAGCGACCGGATCCTGCAAAAAACGCCTTTCGGCTTTGACGTTTCAGTCTGGGAGCTTTTCCTGCCGCTGATCGTCGGTGCTTCGCTGGTCATTGCCAGGCCCGGCGGTCACAAAGATCCCGCTTACCTGGCTGAACTGATTGAACAGCAGCGGGTGACCACTGCCCACTTTGTTCCTTCCATGCTGGCGCTGTTCTTACATCACCCGGTCGGGCGCTGCGATGACTGCCTGCGCCGCCTGGTCTTCAGTGGAGAGGCGCTGCCCGCCGAACTGCTGAAAGAGGTATTGGCCGCATTGCCAACGGTGACCTGTTTCAACCACTACGGCCCTACCGAAGCCGCGATTGATGTCACCTCCTGGCGCTGTCACGCGTTACAGCAGCAGCAGCCGGTGCCCATTGGCCGCCCGATTGCCAACAGCCGCATCTACCTGTTGAACGACGAACGGCAGCCTGTGCCTTTCGGAGCCTGCGGCGAGCTGTATATTGCCGGCACGCCGGTTGCACGCGGTTACCACCATCGTGCTGAGCTGACGGCGGAGCGCTTCCTGGCCGATCCGTTCAGCGAGCTTGCCGGTGCACGCATGTATCGCACCGGCGACCTGGCGCGCTACCAGCCCGATGGCAGTCTGGTCTATCTCGGCCGCAACGATGACCAGGTGAAAATTCGCGGACTGCGTATTGAACCCGGGGAGATTGCGGCGGCGATTCAGGCGCATCCTGAGGTGGATGCAGCGGCGGTGATCGTCGATTATCGCCGTGGGGAGCCGCAGCTGGTCGCCTATGTGGTGTTACCTCCACACAGCCTGCTGAACGCTGCCGATCTGCGTCAATCGTTGAATGACAGCCTGCCGGATTATATGGTGCCAGCCGCCTGGGTGATGCTGGACAGCCTGCCTCTTTCCCCTAACGGCAAGCTGGCGCGCGATCGACTGCCGCTGCCGGATGAGCACGCCTTCATTCGGGCAGAAAACGCCGCTCCCGCCACGGCGGCCGAAGCGATTGTGGCCGATATCTGGAGTGACCTGCTCGATGTTGAGCAGCCTGGCCGCTTCGATAACTTCTTCGACCTCGGTGGCCATTCGCTGCTGGCGGTGCGCGTGGTCGAACGCCTGCGTCCGTATGGCAGTATCGGTGTAGATACCCTGTTCGCTAAACCGCTGCTGTGGGAATTTGCCGCAGCGGTGGCCGCGCACGATGAAAGCGTGCAGTCACGCGCGGTTGCCGTGCGCAGTGCAGGAAAAGAGCCACCGGTTTTCTTTATGCCTACCGGCCTTGGCGATTATACCTACGCTTTCCGACTGGCGCGTGACATCAGCACTGACTGCCCAGTTTATGCCCTGCCCTGGCCTGAACACGCATCGGCCCAGCCGAAAACGCTGGGTGCGCTGGCAAGGCACATGGTGGAAATCGTGCGGGAAGTTCAGCCGAAAGGGCCTTATACGCTGTTCGGCTACTCTTCCGGCGGGCTGCTGGCCCATGAAGTCGGCGTGCAGTTGCAGGAGGCCGGAGAGAAGGTGGCGCTACTCGGCCTGATCGATACGCTCGCCGGGGCTGCGCCCGCGCCTGCCTTTAACCCGTGGCTGGTGAATATGTTCCTGTTTAATGCACCCGTGCTGGCGCAGCAGTGGGATAGATCGCTGATTGAAGAGCTGA
The DNA here is from genome assembly GCF_000026985.1 of Erwinia pyrifoliae DSM 12163. Taxonomy (NCBI): domain Bacteria; kingdom Pseudomonadati; phylum Pseudomonadota; class Gammaproteobacteria; order Enterobacterales; family Erwiniaceae; genus Erwinia; species Erwinia pyrifoliae. Next base: position 1,278,220 of record NC_017390.1, on the reverse strand, counting down.
TGCAGCTGGACAGGGATGCGGTTTATCAACGCGTTAAGCAGTTAAATCTGCCGGAAACACAGCAGCTGTTTGCCGTATCGCCTGAACGCTGGCAGCAAAGCTATCATTATCAACAACTGTGCAGCGGCGCGTCGCAGCGCCCGGTGCTGCCGCGTGTTCATCTGATTGCGGCGGAGGAAACCTTACCGGTGCCGGATGTCGATCCGCTGCTGCTCGCCGATGCAGCCAGGTTTAACCAGTTTGTCGCGCAGACGGCCCGCCTGGAGGATCTGGGCTGGAGCGCGTTGTACAATGATGGTCAACTGAGCGTTGAGAGGGTAAATGGCGATCATGCCAGCATGATGAGCGATAAGGAAAACCGCCGTCTGCTGGCGCAGCGCATCAGTCAGGTTCTGACGTCACGTCACTAACCTGCTGCGCACAAGCGCCGTATCGCCCTGATACGGCGCTTGTGTCATCGGCAGCTCGTCACCTGTGCTTCGTCATGATCCGGCTTGACGGCGGGACTTTCTCCTCAGGCTGGTCAGCATAACCGGCACACAACAAAAAGCCGTCTGCAAGGACAACAATCTGAAGCCGGGAAACCGGCTTTCTCATCTGTTTTGTCAGCCGTTTTTTTGCTCAAAACCGAACGATGGATTTTATTTGCGCCTGTCTTATGCGATGCTTAAACCCGGTTAATCAAAAGGATGCAGGCCATGCCCGATTTTTCCCGTTGTACCTTCACGGAAGGCAGCGTGACGCTGCCGGAAGGCTACAGCGACCGCACCGTNAACGTGCTGCTGGCCGGCGACGATGCGTCCCCCTCCCTCAATATCTCGCGCGACACGCTNCAGCCCGGTGAAGCCGTGGCGGACTACATCACCCGCCAGCTTGCCACCCTGTCCGCCAGCCTGAAAGGCTGGGTGCTGAAGGGGCGCGAACCGGCGACGCTGGGCGGGGAACAGCTGCCCGGCGAAAGCGTGTCGGCCAGCTATCTGCGCGACGGCCAGCGAATCTGGCAGCGCCAGGCGGTGTTTGCGCTGGCGGAAGGGCGCGTACTGGTGTTTACCCTGGCGCAGCCGCGTAAGCCGTCGCCGCAGGATGAAGCCCTGTTGCAACAGGTGCTGGCAAGCTACCGTCAGCCTGTGGATATCCGCCAGGAATAAAAGGAATTTATCATGAGTGAAGCCGCACGCGTTGGCGATGCCACCGGCCATTCCTCCGCGCTGGCCGGGATGA